>NZ_HF570956.1:0-26125 GCF_000367525.1 Phycicoccus elongatus Lp2
TGGGCGGTCGGGCCAGCCTGGGCAGCCGAACGCGATCCGGAACGTGGTTCGGCCCGAGGGTGAAGCTCAGCTGGGCGGCCCAGCCGTGCGCCCTCGCCTCAGGCTCGGGGGGAGGGTCGGCCAGCCCCGCGGCATACCCGAGGGTGTGGGCGGGGATCTGGAGGAGGTACTGCAGGACAAAGGCGGCGGCGACCTGGGGGGCGTCGACGCCGGCGTACCACCGTGCGTTCTGCGCGACGAGCGCCTGCTGCCACGGAATCGGATCGAGGGTCAGGCTCAGCCAGTCCCCGGGCTCGTCGGCGTCGCAGAAGGTCAGCCAGGGATGCTCGCGGGTGAGCGCCTCGGCCAGGCTCAGGCGTGCGCCTTGTCGTAGGCGGCCTGGATGTCGGCGGGGATGCGGCCGCGGTCGTTGACGGTGTGACCGTTGGCGCGAGCCCACTCCCGGATATCACCGACCTGCTTGCGGCTGTTGCCACTGGCCGCGCGGCCCGTCGACTTGCGGCCACCGATGCGCTCTGCGTTGGCGACATAGATGGCCAGGGCGTCGCGCAGCTTGCCGGCATTGTCCGAGGACAGGTCGATCTCGTAGCTCACCCCATCGAGCGAGAAGGACACCGTCTCGTCGGCGCTCGAGGTGCCGTCGATGTCGTCGACGAGGGTGATGGTGACCTTCTTGGCCATGATGCCGCCTTCCAAAATGTGAATTGTTGCGGCCACAATAATCCATAAATGGACGTGAGCGCTATTTCGGGGGCGAAGAATCCTTGGGCTGGTGCTCCTTTTCCCATTTTGCCTGCGCAATGCGCTCTCGGCGATCTGCCTCGATCATCGCCTTGATGATGAAGTAGAAAAGGATGCTGACACAGATCGTCGGCAGGATTGCGGCCAGATAGGGCCAGATGTCGGACCACCAGTTAGGCACGGGAATCAGCCCTCGGCCTTGAGATGGGGGAAGAGGATCGTTTCGCGGATGTTGGCGCCGGTGAAGAGCATGACGAGCCGGTCGATGCCCAGCCCGAGACCACCCATGGGGGGCGCGCCGTACTCCAGGGCGCGCAGGAAGTCCTCGTCCAGCTGCATCGCCTCGGGGTCGCCACCAGCCGCCTTGATCGACTGGGCGGTGAGGACCTCGCGCTGGACGACGGGGTCGATCAGCTCGGAGAAGCCGGTGCCTCGCTCGACCCCGCCGATCATCAGGTCCCAAGCCTCGATCAGGCCGGGCTCGCTGCGGTGGGCTCGCGCCAACGGTTGCGCGATGGCCGGGTAGTCGCACAGGAACGTCGGCTGGACACAATCGGGCTCGACGAGCTCGGCGACCAGCTCGAGGAAGACCTTGTCCTTGTCCCAGGCGGGGTCGACTGCGATGTCGTGCGCCGCGGCATACCCCCGAAGGGTCTCGACCGGGGTGTCCACGGTGACCCGCTCGCCGACCTTGGCGCTCACGGCCGGATAGACCGAGACCCACCGCCACTCACCGTCGAGGTCGATGGTGCCCTGATCGGTCTCGATCTGGCGGGACCCGTAGGCATCGGCGGCCGCCAGGTAGAGGTCGCGGATGAGGGCGCCGATGGTCTGCTGATCGCCGTAGGCCTGATAGGCCTCGAGCATCGTGAATTCGGGTGAATGCGTGGCGTCGACGCCTTCGTTGCGGAAGATTCGACCCATTTCGTAGACCCGGTCGACACCCCCGACGATCGCCTTCTTGAGATTGAGTTCGAGGGCGATGCGCAGGGTCATTTCCTGGTCGAACGCGTTCATGTGCGTCGTGAACGGTCGCGCCGCCGCGCCACCGTGGATCAGTTGCAGGATCGGGGTTTCGACCTCGACATAGCCCTGCTTCTCCATTTCGCGACGAATGGCCGACATGATGCGGGCCTTGGTGCGGACCATGTCGCGGGCTTCCTGGCGCACGATGAGGTCGGCATAGCGCTGACGGACCCTGCTCTCCTCGGAGAGTTCCTTGTGCAGCACCGGCATCGGGCGCAGCGCCTTGCTCGCCAGGATCCACGACGTGGCCATCACCGAGAGTTCGCCGCGGCGGCTGGAGATGACGCGGCCGGTGACGGCGACGTGGTCACCGAGGTCGACATCGGACTTCCATGCGGCCAGTGCATCCTCGCCGACCTCGGCCAGGCTGAGCATGACCTGCAGGCGGGTGCCGATGCCCTCCTGCAGGGTCGCGAACGCGAGTTTGCCGGTGTTGCGGATGAAGACCACCCGCCCGGCGACGGTGACGACGTCCTGGGTCTCCTCGCCGGTCTCGAGGTGCCCCCACTGCTCGCGGACCTGCGCCAGCGTGTGCGTCCGGTGCGCGTCGAAGACATAGGGCGCGGTGCCGGCGGCGAGGAGGCGATCACGCTTCTCGCGACGGATCCGCATCTGCTCGGGCAGGGACTCCTCGGGAGCGGCGGGCGTGTCGGTCACAAGGGTCAAGGGTATGCCGCCGCGCTGGACGTGCGCTGGGAGCCCCCTGTACCTGCCGGGGAGGGGGTCGCCGTCGGTGGCGGCGGCTAGCGTTTGGGCGTGGAGTTCAGCCGGCTTCCGGTCCGTCGCGTCGAGGGGGCCTCGTATGCCGTGCTGCCCGGTGAGGAGCCCGACGCCCCCGAGCCAGCGGCTGGGGATCGACCGCCGACACCGGTCTGGCCGCTCACGGTCCCGGCCGTCGTGCAACTTCTCGAGAACGGGCTCGACCTGGCCGACTGCACGATCCTTCTCGGTGAGAACGGCTCGGGGAAGTCGACGATCGTGGAGGCGATCGCCGCGGCATACGGATTGGGAGTCGAGGGCGGATCGACGGGTGCGCGTCACCAGACCTTTGCCAGCGAGTCACCGCTCCACGAGTGGCTGACCCTCGTGCGTGGCGCGGGGGCGAGCAAGTGGGGCTACTTCGTGCGTGCCGAGACCATGCACGGGCTCTTCTCCTATCTGTCCGCCAATCGGTCCGAGAGCCCGTGGAGTCGCGACCCGGAGTTCCACACGCTCTCGCACGGCGAGTCCTTCGTCGCCCTGTTGGGCTCGAGCCGGTTCGCCAAGGACGGCTTCTTCGTCATGGACGAGCCGGAGGCGGGCCTGTCCTTCCAGGCCCAGCTGCACCTGGTCGCCGAGCTCGCCGACATGGCTCGCCGGCCGCGCGCGCAGGTGCTCGTCGCCACGCACTCGCCCCTCATCGCGGCCATCCCCGGGGCGCGGGTGCTGGAGTTGGGCGGACACGGCATACGGGAGAGCCGGTGGGAGGACCTCGAGGTCGTCGACCACTACCGACGCTTCCTCTCCGCCCCCCGCCAGTACCTCCGTCACGTCATCGACGACCCCTTCTGAGAGACCGGTGTCCTCGATCTCACCTCGGCCGAGCTCGTCGCCGAGGTGGTGGGCACGGCACGGGCCGCCTGGAAGCGCGAGTGGCGGGATGCGAGCCTCGGGCTCCTGTCGGCGCAGGATGACCACATGAGGTATGCCGCGGGGGCTGTGCTCCGTCTGGCCGTCGTGCTCGCCGTGGGGTGGTTGGCCGGGAAGGGCTTCGACTGGGTCACCACGCGGGGGGACGACAGCGGCGGCGCCAACATCGGTGCCGGGCTCTTCGCCTTCGCTGTCGGGGGCCTGGTGATCCTCCTCTGGTCCTTCCGCGACGGGCGGCGCCACGGCTGGCCGGCCCTGTGGACGTGGGGGATGATGGCGCTCCTGCTCGGGCTGTTCAACGGGGTATCCGAGTTCATTTCGGCGCGCCGCCTGCAGGACGTGCCGACCGTCGGCCAGGACCCCGCGAGCTTCCTGCCCGCGCCGGACCCGTGGTCCATGGCGCTGCTCGGCTTCGAGTACCCGTTCGTGGCGGCGATGGTCTGTGCTGCGCTCGGGGTGGCCGGCGGCGCGCTCCTCGATCGCGGTCAGGCGGGTCGGGGCAGTGCCACCCGGTCGGGATAGTCGGTCACCAGGCCGTCAACGCCGGCCTCCCGGGCGGCGTCCAGGTCGGACGGTTCGTTGACCGTCCACGGCAGGACTCCCAGGGCCTCCTCGTGGGCCCGCGCCACGAAGCCGTCCTGCAGGCACCACAGGTAGTACGGCGAGATGACCTCGTCACCAAGGGCCGCGACCGCGGCCGCGACGTCGGGGTGGTCGCGCGGGTCGATCGAGCCGATCCACGGCGAGCCCGGGCAGTCGAGGGACGGCCTTGCGTCCGCGTGAGTGCTCGCCACGGCGAAGACTCACGCGGGCACCAAGGTGTCAAGGCGGGGTGCGGGTCAGCTCTCGTGGACCGTGACGTCAAAGGTGTACTGGTCGTAGCGGTAGCAGTGGTCGCCGAACTCGACCGCCGAGCCGTCCCCGTCATAGGCGCGCCGGCTCATCGTCAGGAGGGGGTCGCCGGCCGCCAGGGCGAGGAGGCGACGCTCCTTGGCGCTCGGACGCCGTGCCCCGATCGTCTGGTGAGCGACAGCCGGGCGGGCCCCGCGAGCCCGCAACGCGGCATACAAAGATCCCTTGGCGACCTCGCTCTCGGTGAGATCGGCGAAGCGGGGAGGGATCCAGTTCTGCATGACGGCGGTCGGCACGTCGCCGGCCAGGCGGAGGCGCTCGATGAAGAGCAGCGGGGTGTCGGCGGGCAGGCCGAGGGCCTCGGCGGCGACCGGGTTCTCGAGGTCGGGCACGAAGTCGAGCACTTCGGTCGTCGGTTTCTGGCCGCGGCGCGAGATGTCGTCGAAGAGACTGGTCAGCTCGTCCCGGCGGTGGATGACCTGGCTGGCGACGGTGGTGCCGACGCCGCGGCGACGGACGAGGAGCCCGCGCGAGACGAGTTCAGCGATGGCCCGCCGCACGGTCGGCCGCGACAACTGGAGGCGGTCGGCAAGGGCCAACTCGTTCTCGAAGGCGTCGCCGGGCTTGAGTCGCCCCGTCTCGATGGCGGCCGAGAGTTGCTCATAGAGCTGGTGATAGAGCGGGACCGGCGAGGAGCGGTCGATGGTGACGGGGATCTGCAGCACAAATCGAGTGTATGTCCTGCTCTCAGAACAAAGAGAGAAAAGAATGTTCTAACAAATGACATTCCTCGCCATGCTGGCACCGGGTCGATCAGCGGCTCCTCAGGCGCCGCGGCCGCTGCGCCCTCCTGGACGGGTGGAAAGGGCACCGATGCACCTCAAGCCCTTCGACGTCCTGGCCATCGGGCGCGTGGGGGTCGACCTCTATCCGATGCAGTCCGGCGTCGGGCTCGAGGGCGTCGAGAGCTTTGCCAAGTTCCTCGGTGGCAGCGCGGGCAATGTCACCGTGGCCGCGTCGCAGTACGGCCATGCGAGTGCGCTGATCTCCCCGGACGCCGACCTGTACTACCTGAACGTCATGGCCGGCCCCGGACCCGAACGGGCCTGGCTGATCTGTGACGACCCTGCTCATGCCTGGGTGCGCGAGTCGTGGCCGGACCTGCCGGTCGACCCTCGACTTGCCTGAAAAGACCTCGAGAACCGCTGTCCCGCAGCAACTTTCGACCCACTGGAGACCCTCATGAAGATCGGCCTCGCCGGCACCGGCCGGATCGGCGCCTTCCACGCCAAGATCCTCGTCGGGCTGCCCGAGGTGGACGAGCTCGTCCTCTTCGACGTGGTGCCCGAGTCAGCTGCCCGGGTGGCCGATGAGGTCGGCGCCACGACGGTGGGCAGCATCGAGGAGTTGCTCGCCTCCGGCATCGACGGCTTCGTCATCACCACCGGCACCCACACCCACGCCGACCTGCTCAAGGCCGCGATCGCCGCGGGCGTGCCGACCTTCTGCGAGAAGCCGGTCGCCGGTGACCTGGAGGGCTCGATCGAGTTGGCGCAGTTGGCTGCTCAGTCGGACGTGCCGGTCCACATCGGCTTCCAGCGCCGCTTCGACAACGGTTATCGCCGCCTGCGCGAGGCCGTGCAAGCCGGCGAGCTGGGCTTCATCCACACGATCCGCGCGGCGACCCATGACCAGAGTCCGCCGCACGCGGCATACATCCCCACCTCCGGCGGCCTCTTCCGCGACTGCTCGGTCCACGACTTCGACATCCTGCGGTTCGTGACCGGCCAAGAGGTCAAGAGCGTGTATGCCGTGGGCGCCAACAAGGGCGACAAGTTCTTCACCGACGGTGGTGACGTCGACACCGCGGCGGCGGTGCTGACGATGGAGGACGACACCCTCGTCGTCGTGACGGCGACGCGCTACAAAGGTGGCGGGCACGACGTGCGCATGGAGGTCCACGGCTCCGACGGGTCGCTCTCGGTCGGGCTGGACGACTCCTATGCGTTCACGTCCGCCGAGCCCGGCGTGACCTTCCCGCCCGGGCCGCAGAAGTGGTCCTTCATGGAGCGCTTCGAGCCGGCCTACCGGGCCGAGCTGACGGCGTTCGACCCCATGCGTGCGCCAGCGGCCACGCTCTGGCCCCCAAGTGACCGGCGACTCGGTCTCAGCGCCGGGGGGTGCGCTGCGTCAGAGCCGCGACAACGCGCCGTCGATGATCTCCAGACCTTGGGCGACCTCATCCGCGGTGACGACCGCCGGCGGCACGACGTGCAGCCGGTTGTCGGCGATGAAGGGGAGCAGACCGGCCTGGGTCAGGTCACCCTTGAGGCGACCCATGTCGGCCGCCGCCAAGGGCTCGCGTGAACCCCGGTCCGCCACCAACTCCACCGCCCAGAACACTCCGGTCCCGCGCACCTCACCGATGACGTCGTGCTTGTCCGCGAGTGCCTCGAGGCCAGGGCCGAGCACGTCGGTCCCGATCTGTCGGGCGTGCTCGACGACGCCCTCCTCCGCCATGGCCGTGAGGTTGGCGACGATGCTGGCCGCGGCCAGGGGGTGGCCCGAATAGGTCAGGCCCCCGGGGAAGACGCGCTCGTCGAAGGCCGCCGAGATCGGCTCGGAGATGATGACGCCGCCGACGGGCACATAGCCGGAGTTGACGCCCTTGGCGAAGGTGATCAGGTCCGGCCGCACGTCGAAGGCATCGAGCGCGAACCACTCACCGGTGCGGGCGAAGCCGGCCATGACCTCGTCGAGGATGAGGATGACGCCATAGCGGTCAGCGATCTCGCGCACGCCCGCGAGATAGCCCGGCGGCGGCATGAGCACGCCGGCCGTGCCCGGGATGGTCTCGAGCAGGATGGCCGCGACTGACTGGGGTCCCTCGGCCTGGATGACGCGCTCGAGGTGGTGCAGCGCGCGGGCTGACTCCTCCTCCGGCGTCGTTGCCCAGAACTCCGATCGATAGAGGTAGGGGCCGAAGACGTGGACGTGGCCACGAGCAAATTCGTTGGGCACCCGGCGCCAGTCCCCGGTGGCGACGATCGCCGCTCCGGTGTTGCCGTGATAGCTGCGATACCGGGAGATGACCTTGTCGCGTCCGGTGACCAGGCGCGCCATCCGGATGGCGTTCTCGTTGGCGTCGGCGCCGCCATTGGTGAGGAACACCTTGTCGAAGCCCTCGGGCGCGCGGTCGAGGATCAACTCGGCTGCCTTGGCCCGAGCCTCATTGGCGTGCGCCGGAGCGATGGTCGCCAACTGCTGCACCTGCTCGACGATGCCGGCGACGACCTTGGGGTGCTGGTGCCCGAGGTTGGTGAAGACGAGCTGGCTGGAGAAGTCGAGGTAGCGCTTGCCGTCGTGGTCCCAGACGGTGCTGCCCTCACCGCCGGCGATGGCGAGCGGGGCAAGCGAGCCTTGGGCCGACCAGGAGTGGAAGACCCGGGAAGTGTCAGCGGCGGCGATGTCTGCGGAGGTCATGGCTCGATCATGCCGTCTCCCGATGCGCCGGACGAGGGATGGTCTGTGCTGGGACGAGATCAGTAGGTGGCTGGACCCCGGGCACCCTTCCGCGTGACACCGTCCTCATGCTAGTTTGTCCTAACAAATCTCGATCGACCACGAAAGCGTGAGTGCCATGAGCCCGACCCGCATCACCCACCTCATCGCCGGAGCCGAGTGGGATGGACCGGCCGAGCGCACCTCGCCGGTCTACAACCCCGCCACCGGCGAGCAGACCGGTGTGCTCGACCTGGCCACGCCGCAGCTGGTCGACGAGGTCGTGCGCGGGGCGAAGGTCGCGTGGGAGAACGAGTGGCAGCACTCGACGTTGACCAAGCGCACGCAGATCCTCTTCAAGTTCCGCGAGCTGCTCAACGAGCGCAAGGACGAGATCGCCGAGCTCATCACCGCCGAGCACGGCAAGGTGACCTCCGACGCCCTCGGTGAGGTCATGCGTGGCCTCGAGGTCGCCGAGTTCGCCTGTGGCATCTCGCATCTGCTCAAGGGTGGCTATTCCGAGAACGTCTCGACCGGCGTCGACGTCTTCTCGATCCGCCAGTCGCTCGGTGTGGTCGCGATCATCAGCCCGTTCAACTTCCCCGCCATGGTCCCGCTGTGGTTCGTGCCGATCGCCATCGCCTGCGGCAACGCCGTCGTCATCAAGCCGTCCGAGAAGGACCCGTCGGCCGTCAACGCCGTCGCCAAGCTCTGGCAGGAGGCCGGTCTTCCCGAGGGCGTCATGAACGTCGTCCACGGCGACAAGGAAGCCGTCGACGCACTGCTCGAGCACGACGACGTCAAGGCCGTCTCCTTCGTCGGCTCCACCCCGATTGCGAAGTACGTCTACGAGACCGCCACCGCCAACGGCAAGCGCGTCCAGGCTCTCGGTGGCGCCAAGAACCACATGCTCGTCCTCCCCGACGCCGACCTCGACCTGGCCGCCGACGCCGCCATCAACGCCGGCTTCGGCTCGGCCGGTGAGCGCTGCATGGCGATCTCGGCACTGATCGCGGTCGAGCCCATCGCGGACGAGCTGATCGACAAGATCAAGGAGCGGATGGCCAAGCTGCGGACCGGCGACGGCACCCGCAACCCCGACATGGGTCCGCTCGTCACCAAGGTCCACCGCGACAGGGTCGCGTCCTACCTCGACCTCGGCGTCGAGGCCGGTGCCGAGCTGATCGTCGACGGTCGCGAGGGCGACATCGACGCCGACGGCGAGGGCTTCTTCCTGCGCCCGACGCTCTTCGACAAGGTCGCGCCGGGCATGCCGATCTATGACGACGAGATCTTCGGCCCGGTTCTGTCGGTCGTGCGCGTCGGCTCCTACGACGAGGGCCTCAAGCTCATCAACGACAACCCCTACGGCAACGGAACCGCGATCTTCACCAACGACGGTGGCGCCGCCCGCCGCTTCCAGAACGAGGTGGAGGTCGGCATGGTCGGCATCAACGTGCCGATCCCCGTCCCCGTCTCCTTCTTCTCCTTCGGCGGCTGGAAGGCCTCGCTCTTCGGCGACAGCCACGCCTACGGCATGGAGGGTGTCCACTTCTACACCCGCGGCAAGGTCATCACCTCCCGCTGGCTCGACCCGAGCCACGCCGGCATCAACCTGGGCTTCCCCCAGAACTCCTGAATCGCCTCCCGACGAGCCTTCACCCTTGGCCGGACGCCGCATCGCGGCAATAGGCTGGCGGCATGCGCGGAGAGCGATTCCAGGTGGCCGTGGTCGGCGCCGGGGCGGTCGGGGCCACCTCGGCCTACGCGATGCTCGTGCGCGGAGCGGCCCGACGGGTCGTGCTGCACGACATCAACGCCGCCAAGGTGCGGGCCGAGGTGCTCGACCTCGGGCACGGGGCGATGTTCGTCCCCGAGGCCGAGATCGACGGATCGGACGACGTCGAGATCTGCGGTGGCTCCGACGTGGTCGTCGTGACGGCCGGCGCCAAGCAGAAGCCGGGCCAGACGCGCATGGACCTCGCCGGCGCGACCGTCGACCTCATGAAGAAGGTCCTGCCGGCGGTGCAGGCGGTGGCTCCCGACGCCATCTATGTCCTCGTGACCAACCCCGTCGACGTCGTCACCTACGCGTCGCTGAAGATCACCGACCTGCCGCCGGACCGCATCTTCGGCTCGGGCACCGTCCTCGACTCGTCCCGGCTGCGCTGGCTCGTCTCCGAGGCGTGCGAGGTGGCCGTCGGCAATGTCCACGCCTACATGGCGGGCGAGCACGGTGACACCGAGGTGCCGCTGTGGTCCTCGGCCGCGATCGGTGGCGTGCCGCTCACGAGCTGGGAGCAGCAGACCGGTCGGCTCGGGCCGGCGCGCCGTGACGAGATCGCGCATCAAGTGGTCAACGCCGCCTACGAGGTGATCGCGGGCAAGGGCGCGACCAACTATGCCGTGGGGCTGGCCGTCGCTCGCATCGTGGAGTCCATCCGCCGCGACGAGAACCGCGTGCTCCCCATCTCGACGCTGCTGCAGGACTGGCACGGCATCACCGACGTCTGCATGTCGGTGCCCACCCTGGTCAATGCGCGTGGCGCCGGGCAGCGGCTCGAGGTGCCTCTCGACGACGGCGAGCTCGCGCGCCTCACCGCCAGTGCCGACGCGATCCGGGCCTCGGCCCGCAACCTCGGCTTCTGACGTCGTCGCGAGGCGTGCAGCGAACGACACCGAGGAGCACCACAGCCGCCGCTCGACCTCGACCAGCGAGGGCGTGTCCAAGTGGCCGAGGGTCGACTGCGCGTTGCTCCGTCGGATGGTGGTCACCTTGTCCACCATCACGGAGGAGTTGCGACTCAGCCCGTTGCGCGTGTCGGCGCGGACGAGGACCCTGAGCAGGGGCGCCTCCACGGCTGTATCTCGGGCACGACCTCGACGCCGACAACCCGGCACTCCTGCGGACCGGGGTGCTGCAGGCGGTGCTGCACCACGACATGCGGGCCGATCTCGCGCGGGCCGGGCGACAACTGCTGCGGGCCCACCGCTTGCTGCCCGGGGCCCCGACGTCGGTCGCGGCTGAGGTGCAGGTCGTCACTCCGCACAACATCCCGACCCGCCTGCGTTGAGTGGCGGGTGGCGGGGTGCCGGGCTGGTTCGAGGCTCGCGTCTGATCCCACGGCCGATCGAGTGGACAGAGATCGTCGGCTCATTGGGCGCTCAGGCGACGATTTCTGTCCACTCGACTTGGGGCGTGAGGGTGCAGATCAGCGGACGAGCAGCGCGGCGGCGGCCACGGCGCTCGCTGCCAGCACCGCGACGTCGAAGCGGGCCTGGCTGATGCGCTTGATCGTCGCGTAGCCGAGCAGACCACCGAGCAGCACGGCCGGCGCGAGGGCGAGCGCACGGCCCGCATCACTCCAGTGCATCAGCCCGAGGCCCACGGAGAAGGGCACCTTGGTCGCGTTGACGATGAGGAAGAACCACGCATTGGTGCCGACGAAGCGACGCTTGTCGATGCCCGACGCCGAGAGGTAGAGCGTCATCACGGCGCCGGCAGCATTGGCCGTCATCGTCGCGAAACCGGCGGCCGTGCCGGCACTCCACGCGGCGGCCGGTCGCTCGTGCGTGGCGCTCGCTGTCGCGCCGCTTCCCCGTGTCTTGAGCCACAATTGGAGGAGCACGAGCACGAGCAGCACGCCGCCGATCGATCGCTTGAGCACGGTGTCGTCGACGACGCGAAGGAAGAGCGTGCCGAGCACCAGCCCCGGCAGCACGGCCGGGAGCAACCGGCGGATCAGGGACCAGTCGGCATCGCGACGGTAGTGCCAACACGCGATGAGGTCGCCCACCATGAGGACGGCGAGGATCGCGGCGGTCGACTCCTTGGCGGGCATGATCGTCGCGAAGATCGCGACCGAGATGACGGCCAGGCCGCCCAGGGCGGTCTTGCTGTAGCCGATGATGAGCGCCGCGACCACCATGAGCGCGATCTCGACCATGCGCTCAGCCTGCCAGCATCAACGGCGTATGCCGCGGCTCATCTCGCGCGGGAGCATGGCCTGTCGAGGAGCTTCAGACAGCGGTCCAGCGGTCGGGGTAGTCGGTGACCAGACCGTCCACCCCAGCTGCCTTCATCGCCTCGAGATCAGCGACCTCATTGACCGTCCAAGGCAGCACGGCCAGACCAAGCTCGTGGGCGCGCGCGACGTTGTCCGGCGTGCACCAGGTCCAGTAGGGCGAGAACACCGACGCCCCCAATGCAGCCGCTGCCGCGACTTCATCGGGGAAGTCGGCCGGGTCCAGTGAACCGGTCCACGGCCGAACATCCTCGACCGGCATGCCCGGCACCATCAGCGCCGACAGGATCAACGACTGGTCGATGTCGCGGGCCAGCTCCAGCACGGCCCAGTCGAAGGAGTGCACGAAGCTGCGCCCTTCGACGCCGGCGTCCTTGATCGCGTCAATCACCCTGCGCGTCAACTCTTCTCGCGTCGCCACCTCGCGCGGGTCGGTCGGGTCGACCTTGACCTCGACGGTCCACCACAGCGTGGGGTGAGCCGCGGCATACCGATCGAAGAGTTCGGCGAGGGTGAGGATCCGTGACCCGGGTGCCGCCACCTGATGTGGGTATGCCGCGAGCGTTCGGCTCCCGACGTCGACGCTGCGCAACTGGGCCAGGGTGAGGTCCGCGACCAGGGCCTCGGTGAGGTCCTCCCCCTCGAAGACGCACTTGGCGGCCTCGAGGGTGGGGTCATGCCAGACGACGACCTCACCGTCACCGGTGAGTCGGACGTCGAACTCGATCCCGGTCACCCCGTGCGCGATCGCGGCGTCGAAACTCGCGATCGTCGACTCCGGGGCCAGACCGCGTGCCCCGCGATGCCCTTGGAGGTCGAGGGGGACGTGCGGCCAGGCGCTCATCGCAGGCGCATCCCCGACTCGGCGTCGAAGACGTGGGCCTGCTCGGCGATCGGCGCGATCCGCACGGTGTCGCCGACGTCGAGGTCGGTCTTGCCGATGACCTTGAAGGTCACCCGGTCAGCGCCAATGGCCACCGTCGCGTCGTCGTGGGAGCGCGCCGGCTCGCCGTGGACGAAGGCCTCCGAGCCGAGCGACTCGACCAGGTCGACGGCGACGTCGATCCCGGGCTCGCCTGCGCCGACGACCTGCCACGCCTCCGGCCGGAAACCGACCACCACGTCCCCACGGGCGGCGCTCAGCGTCGAACGGTCGAGACTGACGGGCAGGCCGTGGATCGTGACCTCACCCTCGCGGACCGCGGAGCGGGTCATCGTGATGGCCGGGCTGCCGATGAAGGAGGCGACGAAGGTGTTGACCGGCTCGTCATAGAGCTTGGCCGGGGTGTCGCTCTGCTGGAGCTTGCCGTCCTTGAGGACCGCCACGCGATGGCCCATGGTCATCGCCTCGACCTGGTCGTGGGTGACATAGACCGTCGTCACCCCGAGCCGGCGCTGCAACTGGGCGATCTGGGAGCGGGTCGAGACGCGCAGCTTGGCGTCGAGGTTGGAGAGCGGCTCGTCCATGCAGAAGACCTTGGGCTGGCGCACGATCGCACGCCCCATGGCAACGCGTTGGCGCTGGCCGCCGGACATCTGGCCCGGCTTCTTGGTGAGCAGGCCCTCGAGCTCGAGGATCTTGGCGGCCTCGGTGACGCGCTGCTCCACCTCGGCCTTCTCGACCTTGGCGTTACGCAGGGCGAAGGCCATGTTCTCGAAGGCAGTCATGTTCGGGTAGAGCGCATAGCTCTGGAAGACCATGGCGATGTCACGGTCGCGCGGTCGCACCCCGGCCTGGTCGTGCCCGTCGATGAGGATGCGTCCGCCGTCCACCGGCTCCAGCCCGGCGAGCATCCGCAGCGTCGTCGACTTGCCGCAGCCCGACGGCCCGACGAGCACGAGGAACTCGCCGTCGGGGATCTCGAGTGTGACCTTGTCGACGGCCGGCACCTCGGTCTTGGGGTACTTGCGGGTCGCCTCGTCGAACAGGACGGTGGCCATCGGTCTCCTCGGTGGTGGTGGTCAATGGACGGTATGCCGCGGGCTCGCCAGCCAGGTTGCCGGCTACGTCGCAGTAGGTGCTGCTTCAGCGACACTTACTGCGACGTAGCACGCGATGTTGCTCGCGATGGCACAGCCGGGACGTGGCCGGCGAGGGGAGGCGAGCCTGCGGCATACCGAAGGGGTCAGCTCTTGGGGAGCTTGGGGGTGATCTGGCTGTCGATGACGGTCTGGATGTCCTTCTGGAGGGCCTCCATCACGGTCTTGGGGTCCTCGCCGGCGACGATCTGGTCGAGCGCCTTGCCGATCTTGGCGTCCCCGCCGGGGACGAGGACGCGCGCATTGTCCTGGCTGCGCGTGTGCGGCAGCTGCTCGACGGCGGTCTGGGCGTTGGGGTTCTTGGCCAGGAAGTCCTTCTCCGCCTCTTCCTGGAGGGCCGACTTGCGGACCGGCATGTAGCCGGTGGCCTGGGTGAAGGTCACGGTCGACTTGGCGTTGGTGAGGAAGGCGGCAAACTTCATCGCGTTCACCTTGCGTGCGTCATCCAGGCCGGCGGGGATACCGACGCCGGCGCCACCGGTCGGGCAGTTGTCCTTGCCGGGCAGGAAGGCGGTGCCGAAGGGGAACTTCGCGTTCTTCGTCACGCCACCGAGCGACCCGGTGGACATGATCGCGCAGGCGGTCAGGCCGGCGCCGAAGTCGGCGTCGGGGGCCTTGCCGAACTTGTAGTAGCCCTGCTTGACGAGGTCCTGGAAGAAGGTGACACCCTCGAGGGTCTTGGCGTCGGTGAAGGTCGGCTTCCAGTCCTTGGAGTAGCCGCCACCGAACTCCCACAGCAGGTTCTGGAAGACCCAGGCGAGGTAGTTGGAGCCGTCGGCCGAACCCATGACGCCGCCGCCGTCCGGGACGACGGCCTTGAGCTTGACCATCCAGTCCTTCATCTCGGTCCAGTCCTTGGGGCCGCGGTCCTCCAGACCGGCCTTGGACCAGAGGTCCTTGTTGTAGTAGAAGAGCGGCGTCGAGCGCGAGTAGGGCAGCGCGTAGTGACCGTTCTCGAACTTGTAGTCACCCAGGAGCGCGTCGACGTAGTCGCTGGTGTCGACGTCGATCGTCTTGGCGAGGTCGTCGATCGGGGCGAGCTGCTTGTTGAGGGCGAAGTTGAACCACGTCACGTCGGAGACGACGACGACGTCGGGCAGCTGGCCACCGGCGAGGGCGGCATTGAACTTCTGCGCGACCTCTTCGTAGTTCTTGCCCGCATCGACCAGGTTGACCTTGGCACCGGCGTTGGCCTTCTCGAACTCGGCGATGATCGCGAGCTCGGTGTCCTTGGAGGTGCCGGGGTGGTTGGACCAGAACTCGATCGTGCCGGTGGCCGGGCCGGTGTTCTTGGGCATCGCCGAGGCCGAGGCGCTCGACGAGCTGGTGGAGCTGCCGCCACCGGTGCCGGCACAGGCGCTCAGCCCGATGGTGGTGCCGGCGACGCCGGCCAAGCCGAGGAAGCCTCGACGGGAGAAGGTGTTCATGGTGTCGCTTTCTCTTGCGGGAGTGGTGCTCGTTGGACGGTTCAGCTCTGGTTTGACGGTTCAGCTCTTGACGGCCCCGGAGGTCAGGCCCTTGATCATCTGGCGTTGCAGGACGAGGAAGAGGATGAGCACCGGGAGGATGGTCAACACCGTCCCGGCCATGACGGGCCCCCAGTTGGTCACCCCGTCGTTGTTCTGCAGCATGGTCAGGCCGACCTGCAAGGGCGCAGTGCGTTCGTCGTCGGACATGAGGAAGGGCCAGAGGTATTCGTTCCACTCGTTGACGATGGTGATCAGCGAGAAGGCGACGAGCGTCGGCCAGGACAGCGGCATGACCACGCGCCAGAGCAGCTTGAAGGGACCGGCACCATCCATGCGCGCCGCCTCGATGATCTCGTGAGGCAACGACAGGAACTGGTTGCGCATGAGGAAGGTGCCGAAGGCGACGCCGGCGAGCGGGATGATGATGCCCTGGAAGGTGTTCTTCCAGCCGAGTTGGGCGACGAGGGCGAAGTTGCTGATGATCGTGATCTGGTTGGGCACCATGAGCGCCGCGAGGATCACGACGAAGAGGATGCCCCGACCCGGGAAGCGGAGCAGCGACAGCGCATACGCCGAGAGCACCCCGAGCACGATCTTGATGCCGGCCGTGAAGAAAGTGATGATCACCGAGTTCCGGAAGTAGGCGAAGAAGGGGATCCGCGTCGTCACGTCGGAGTAGTTCTCCGGGGTGAAGGGGATCGGCAGGTATTCCGCCGGCCGGACGTAGATGTGGTCGTGCGCCTTGAAGCTCGTGACGACGATCCAGAAGAGCGGCACGGCGATCACGGCCAGGACGGCAACCATCGCGGCATACCCGAAGACCTTGCCGACGCGGCCCTGGCCCTGGATGGCCGACTCTGCCTGCCCGCTCATGCGCGCTGCTCCCTGTCCATGAAGCGGACCTGCACTGCGGTCACGACGAGCAGGATGAGGAACATGACGGTCGCCACCGTCGCACCGTAACCGGCCCGTTGGTTCACGAAGGTCTCGTGGTAGACCTGAAAGACCAGCGTCATCGTGCCGTTGCCGATGGGCCCACCGCGAGTCATCGCATAGATGATGTCGAAGACCTGGACGCTGGAGAGCAGCACGGTGATCGACAGGAAGAAGGTCGTCGGGCGCAACTGGGGGAGCAGGACCTTGCGGAAGTGGGTCCACTTGCTGGCACCGTCGATCTCGGCCGCCTCGTCGAGGTCCCCGCGTCGGGCCTGCAGGGCCGCGAGGTAGATGACGAAGGAGTAGCCGAGGTTCTTCCAGATATAAGTCGCCGTGACCATGAAGAGGGCCCAGCCGGGCTTCTGGTAGAAGTCCGGGCTCGCGACGCCGATCTTGGCGAGCAGGTCCTGGATCAGGCCGAAGCTGGGGTCGAAGACGAACTGGAAGGCCACGCCGATGGCCGCACCCGAGATGACGAAGGGCGCGAAGACGACCGAGCGCACGAGGTTGCGGCCCTTGAGCTTCTGGTCGAGCAGGAGGGCAAGCGCCAGGCCGAGCGCCATCGACAGCACGACCGTGGCGATCGTGAAGACGGCCGTGTTGAAGAAGACCGTCTTGGTGTCGTCCCGGCCGAACCACTCGACGTAGTTCGCAAAGCCGATGTAGTTGGCCTGCGGGCTGCTGATGTTCCAGTCCGTGAAGGACAGCCGGATGTTGTCGAGCAGCGGCCGGTAGACGAAGACGAAGAGGAGCGCGAGGTTCGGGATCAGCAGGCCAGCGGCGAGCAGCCATTCACCCTTGCGGCCCGCCCGACGAAGCGGCGGTGGCCCGAACGGCACCCGAGGGTCACGCTTCTGGTCGCGGCGGTCGCCGACGGAAGTCGTCACGGGTCCGGAATCTGCCCCGTCCGCAGTGCTCGCCAGTGAACTCACGATGAACAACCTAGGCCGAACAAGCAACGTTTGCTCGTCACGATTACTCATCGGTTTCGCGGGACGGTCACGATCCTGTTTCCCAGCGTGCCCAGCGGTCAAAGCGAGGTATGCCGTGGAGCCAGCGGCAACGGCATACCTCGCCTTTGCGTTCGGTCGGGACTCAGAAGTCCTCGTCGAAGCCCACCGAGCCACCCACCCCCACCTGGTAGGCCGACACGCGACGCTCGAAGAAGTTGGACAACTTCTGGACGTGAGGCACCGCGAGATTGCGTCAGCTGAAGCGGCCCAGGCTCCGGGTCCGCCAGGCCTTCTTGGCGGCAAGCCTGATCATGTCGCGGCGCCGACGACCGGGCACCTTGTTGGGCAGCGAGAGCTCGACGACCTTGACATAGACCGACGCGGCCTGGGTGAGCAGCGGGCCGGAGACGTACTTCAGGCCGTGGCGCTCCATGAGCTCGCGCACCTTGGGCGCGACCTCGGCATACCTGTTGCTCGGCATGTCCGGCCAGAGGTGGTGCTCGATCTGGTGCGAGAGGTTGCCGGTCATGACGTGCATCGCCTTGGAGCCGGAGATGTTGCCCGAGCCGAGCATCTGCCGCAGGTACCACTCGCCCCGGGTCTCGTTGTCGATCCCCGCGACCTCGAAGGTCTCGATCCCCTTGGGGAAGTGCCCGCAGATGATGACCGTGTTGGTCCACAGGTTGCGCATCAGGTTGGCGACGACATTGGCGGTGAGGGTGTGCACGGCATTGGCCGGGCCGCCGAAGGGCAGCGCCATCGTCGGGTGCACGACATAGTCCTTGGTCATCTGGGCGCGGATCTTGTGCACCGTCTTCATCGCCTCGGCGCGCCATTCGGCCTTCGCCTCGGGGGTCATCCGCTTGCGCTTTGCCATGTACCCGCCGAGCTCGAGGTCATAGGCAGCGATGCCGTACTCGAAGAGGAGCGCATTGCCCACGTGCCAGATCGGCTGGAAGAGGTGGAACAGGCTCCACCGCTGGTCCTCGTCGACGCGCATGATCCCGTAGCCGAGGTCGTTGTCGCGCCCGATGACGTTGGTGAAGGTGTGGTGCATCTGGTTGTGGGTGCGCTTCCACTGGCTGCTCGGGGAGGCGTTGTCCCACTCCCACGCGGTGCTGTGGATCTTCGGGTCACGCATCCAGTCCCACTGGCCGTGCATGACGTTGTGCCCGATCTCCATGTTCTCGAGGATCTTGGCCAGGCCCAGACCGGCGGTGCCGATCCACCAGGCCGGGCGGATCCCCTTGACCTTGACGCCGGAGAAGAGCAGGACCGCGCGGCTGCCGAGCTCCAGGGAGCGCTGGACCTTGATGACGCGCCGGATGTAGGCCGCGTCCTTGGCGCCACGGGAGTCCATGACCTCCTTCTGGATCGCGTCCAGCTCGACACCGATGGCCTCGATCTGCGCGGGGGTCAGGTGGGCGATCGGGTTGGGTCGCCCACCCTTGCGGTATGCCGCCGGCGCCGCCGCCGGTGCCTCGTTGCGCAGGCGGCTGGAGCCGCTGTGGTGCCGCGTGCTCGCATGCGTGCTGCCGACGTGGTGCGGCTCCGTGGGGGCGATCGTGGGACGTTCCGGAGCGAGGGTCATGCGGAGGGTTCCTTCCCTGTGCAGAAAGCTCACTATTGGTGGGTTCTGGCGAGTGGTCTTGGTTCCAACCGAAAGTCACCAATAGTGAACTTTCGGTTGGGTGGAGGTCAGAGGTCGAGGTCGCAGGTGCCGGCGACGGCGTTGATGCAGGTCTGGATGGGGAGCTCGTCACCGGGCTCGGCGATCGTGACCTCCCCGGTGCGCAGGTCGCGCACGGCGCCCTCACGCATCGTCACGACGCAGCCGAAACAGATGCCCATGCGGCAGCCGCTCGGCATGAGGACGCCGGCCTCCTCGCCGGCGTCGAGGATCGGGGTGGTGCCGTCCGCATCGACGGACACGTCAGTGCGCAGGAAGGTGATCTCGCCACCCTCACCGCCCTCGATGATGGTCGGGCGAAAGCGCTCGACGTGGAGCTGATGGGTGAGTTCGGCTGTCTCCCAGAGGGATTCGGCAGAGTCGAGCAGGCCCGTCGGACCGCACACCCAGGCCTCGCGCTCGCGCCAGTCGGGCACGAGGGCGTCGAGGTCGCGGGTCAGGTCGGTGAAGCCGTCGGTGTCGTCGTGGCGCTCCACGAGGCGGTATGCCGGGCGCTCGGCCGAGCGCGCGGCATACGACTGGAGTTCGGTGGCGAAGAGCGCGGTGCTTGCCGACGGGGAGATGTGGACGTGGGTGACGTCCGGGAGGTCGGCGAGGTGGTTGCGCAGCATTCCCAGGACCGGGGTGATGCCCGAGCCGGCGGTGACGAAGAGGACCTTGGTGGGCGCAACCCGCGGGAGCGTGAAGTCCCCGGTCGCCTGGTCGAGGTGGACGAGCGTGCCGGGGGTGAGGCCGCCGGCGGCGAGGAAGCCGCTGACCTTGCCGTCCGGGATGGCCTTGGTGGTGATCGTGATGAGCCCGTCGGTGCGGCGCGCGTCGTGGGTGAGCGAGTAGGCGCGCCACTGGCGGACGCCGTCGATGTCGACCCCGATCCGGATGTACTGGCCGGGGATGTGGCCCCGCCATCCCTTCCCCGGGCGAATGGTTGTCGTGACGGCATCGGCACCCTCGGGCGTCACCGAGACAACCCGACCGCGCAGGTCGGCGCCCGAGCGCAGCGGGTCGAAGAGATCCAGATAGTCGGCCGGAACCAGTGGGCTCGCCAAGGCACCGGCGACGCGGCGCACGACGTCGCCGACGCGCGGTCGGCTGGCGGGCGCGGTGGGGCGCGGCGATGTCAGGGTCACGGTCTCAGCGTAACCTACGGAACCGTAGGTTACGAAAACGTAGGTTGGGATGAGTCGCAGCGTCGACACCTGCCCGCGCAACCACCCGCTCTGGTGGCCCACCTGGCTGCCGGCCTGATCACGGCCATGTTGGCTGGTCGGCCGGGGATAGACGAACTGGGTTGAGAAATGGGGACGACCTGGGCTGGTCAGTGCCCAGATCGACGAACTGGGTTGGGAAATGGGGACGGCGTGGGCTGGTCGGTGCGCAGGTCGACGAACTGGGTTGAGAAATGTGGAGGGTTCGGACGGGCCTCAGTGGTCGCCGGCCATGAGGCGGCCGATCTCGGCCCGGTCGGCACCCTCGGCGGGCATCTCCTTGACGACCTGGCCACCGTGCACGACGGCGATCCGGTCGGCGAGCGAGAGGATCTCGTCGAGTTCGGCGGACACCAGCAGCACCCCGGCGCCACCGTCGCGGGCGGCGACGATCCGCTTGTGGATGAACTCGATCGACCCGACGTCCACGCCACGGGTCGGCTGGGCGGCCATGAGCAGCTTGGGTCCGAAGGTCAGTTCGCGCGCGACGACGACCTTCTGCTTGTTGCCACCCGACAGTGACCCCGCCGACTGCCCGACCCCGCTGGAACGGATGTCGAACTCCTCACGCAACTTCTCGGCATACGCGCGGATCTTGTCGAACTGACGGACGCCGCTCTTGGCGAAGGGCTCCTGGTCGTACTCGTTGAGCACCAGGTTGTCGGCGATCGAGTAGGCGCCGACCAGTCCGTGCTTCTCGCGATCCTCGGGGATGTGCCCCACCCCGGCGTGATGGGTCTGGTAGGGGTTGGCCTTGGTCAGGTCCAGATCCCCAAGGCGCATCGTGCCCGAGACCACCTTGCGCATGCCGGCGAGGGCCTCGACGAGCTCGCGCTGACCATTGCCCTCGACACCGGCGACGCCGACGATCTCACCGGCCCGCACCTGCAGGTCGAAGCCATTGACGGCGCCCAGGTTGCGATCGTCCTTGACGTGGAGGTTCTCGATCTGGAGGACGACCTCGCCCGGGGTCGCCGCGTCCTTCTCGACATTGAGCACGACCGAGCGGCCGACCATCATCGTGGCCAGGTCCGTCGTCGTCGTGTTGGCGATGTCGGTGACCTCGCCCACCACGGCGCCGTGCCGCAGCACATAAACGTGATCGGCGACGGCCAGCACCTCGCGCAACTTGTGCGTGATGAAGACGATCGAGGTGCCACCGTTGGCGAGGTCACGCATGACCCCGAGCAACTCGTCGGTCTCCTGCGGGGTGAGCACCGCGGTCGGCTCGTCGAGGATGAGCAGGTCGACCTTGCGCGAGAGCGCCTTGACGATCTCGACCCGCTGCTGGGTGCCGACGGGCAGGTCCTCGACGTCGGCGTCCGGGTCGACGGCGAGATTGTGCTTCTCGGAGAGCTCACGCACCATCTGTCGCGCCGTGTCGAGGTCGAGCACGCCGCCCTTGGTGGTCTCGTGACCGAGCATGACGTTCTCGGCGACGGTCATGACCGGCACGAGCTGGAAGTGCTGGTGCACCATCCCGATCCCGCGCGAGATCGCGTCTCTGGGGTCCTTGATCGGGGTCTTGTCGCCCTTGATCGTCACCTCGCCGGTGTCGGGGGTGATGAGCCCGAAGATCTGGTTCATCAGGGTCGACTTGCCGGCGCCGTTCTCCCCGAGCAGGGCGACGATCTCGCCGCGCCGCACCTGCAGGGTGATGTCCTTGTTGGCGTGCACGCTGCCGAAGGACTTCGAGAGGTTCTTCACGTCGAGGATGACCTCACCGACGTTGCCGGCGCCGAAACCGGAGACCTCGGCCGGCAGCGCGAGGATCTCCTCGTTGGTGACGATCGCCGCCAGGTGCTCCTCCGAGGTGTCGACCTCAGGGACCGTGGGGTCGTACTCGGTCGGCGTGCCTTCGGTGGGTATGCCGCGGGGCTGGGTGCCGTCGTTGGCGGGAGTGCTCATCACTTGCCTTCCTTGACGAAGGGTTGACCGACCGCGCCGGGTGCTCGCACCCGACCGGCGGCCACCGCCAGCACGACGAGGGTGAGGACATAGGGGAGGGTGCCGACCAGTTGCGGCGGGACGTTGATGACCTGGTCAGCCTGCAACTGGCTGGCCGCGGCGGTCACGAAACCGAAGAACAGCGCCGCTGCCGCCGCCCGGAGGGGTCGCCACGCGCCGAAGATCATGATGGCCAGGGCGAGGAAGCCTCGTCCGGCGCTCATGCCGCGTTCGAAGGAGCTCGTGGAGTCCATCGACAAGAAGACGCCGGCCAGGCCGGCCAGGGCGCCGGCGAGGGTGACATTGACCAGCCGCATCGTGATGACGTTGATGCCGGCGGTGTCGGCGGCCGACGGGTACTCACCGATGGCCCGGGTGCGCAGGCCCCAGGTGGTCTTGAAGAGCCCGAAGTGGATGCCGAAGACGGCGATGATCGCGATGAGCGCGATGACGCCGGTGCCCTTGAAGAAGACCTCCCCGATGAGGGGGATGCTCGACAGGCCGGGGATCGACCAGTGCGGCATCAGGGCGGGCAGCAACTGCCCGGGCTTGTAGTAGAAGGACGTGATGCCGGTCGCCACGATGTTGAGGACGACACCGGCGATGATCTGGTCCATCCGCCACTTGACTGTCGTCCAGGCGAGGAAGCCACCGAGGATG
Source organism: Phycicoccus elongatus Lp2 (assembly GCF_000367525.1). Classification (GTDB taxonomy): domain Bacteria; phylum Actinomycetota; class Actinomycetes; order Actinomycetales; family Dermatophilaceae; genus Phycicoccus_A; species Phycicoccus_A elongatus. The sequence goes on from NZ_HF570956.1 coordinate 22,675, forward strand.
AGGCCGCACCCCACGCCGGAGAGGATGCCGACGATGAGGGAGCCGCTGTAGGCCGCGCCGAAGAAGCCGGCGAAGGCGGAGACGAGCAGCTGGCCCTCGATGCCGATGTTGACGACCCCGCTGCGCTCGCCGATGACACCGACGAGGGCGCAGAGCACGAGCGGGACGGCATAGGTCCACGCGTAGCGGTACATCGACAGGGCGGTCGTCTTGTCGGAGAAGTAGTAGATGTAGGCCAGGACGAGGACGACGACGCCCAGGATGACCGAGAACTTGTTGCGCTGGATCCACGCGGCCATGTCAGTTCCCCCAGCTCGTCGCGGCGGCTTGGACCTTGTCGGCCCTGCTCCGGAAGATCCACCGACCCAGGACCGGGATCGACACGAGCAGCAGGGTGATCGCGAGGATCAGGTCGACGATCTCGGGCGCGATGCCGGTGGCGAACTGCAGGCCGGCGGCGCCGGTGCGCAGGATGCCGACCAGGAAGGCGGCCGGGATCGTCCAGATCGGGTTGGACCGGGCGAGCAGGGCGATGGTGATGCCGTCGAAGCCCAAGGTGCCACCGATGGCCGGCTCGAAGTGGTGCATGACCCCGTGCACCTCCATGGCGCCGGCCAGGCCCGCGAGCCCTCCGGCGAGCACCATCGAGAGGAGGATGACCCGGTTGATCGGGATGCCGGCATACCCGGCGGCGAACTTGTTCTTCCCGACCGTGTCGAAGCGGAAACCCATCGTCGTGCGGCTGAGCATCCAGCCACAGAGGATCGCGAGCGCGGCGGCGATGACGAAGCCGAGGGGGATGCCGGCGATCGTCGGCATCCAGGCCGCCTTGTCGATCGGGCCGGTCATCGGGATCTGGCTGGTGTTCTTGAAGGCCCCCGGACCAGTGGTGACCATCCACCAGATGATTCCGGCGGCGATGTTGTTGAGCATGATCGTCGTGATCACCTCGTGCACACCGCGCCAGGTCTTGAGGAGGGCGGCGATGGAGGCCCACATGGCGCCGACGAGCACACCGACGAGGAGACCGATGATCAGGGCGCCGAAACCGGCCCCGCGCGCGGCATACGCGGTGACACCGGCCACGGCCGCGGAGATGACGAACTGGCCCTGGCCACCGATGTTGAACAGGCCCACGCGCAACGGGATGACGACCGCGAGACCGGTGAGGATGAGCGGAGCCGTCTTGAGCAGGGTGCGTGTCAGCCCACCGTCGACGAGCAGCGCCTCCTTAAAGATCGTCTGGTAGGCGTACCACGGGCTGACGCCCTGGTAGCGGATCAGCGCGGCGCCGATGAGGGCGGAGCCCAGCAGGGCCACGAGGATGACGACGATGCTCTGCCGACGCAGGATCAGGCTGAACAGGCCGGCGCCGCTGGGCTCCTCCGGCGGGTTCGGTGCCTTCGTCGGCGCCGTGGTCGGCGGGGGCTCAGGGGTCACGCTCACGTGGCACTCCATCTCCGTGTGGCCGGGCTGCGCCCGAACATGTGCGGTACAGCGTAGGGGGGCGAGTCCCGGAAGTCCCGGGACTCGCCCCTCTGTGCGTGATCAGTGCCGATTCGCTGTGGCCCTGATCGGGGTGATCAGTTCGATCAGAGCGTGACGCCGGTCTCGAGGGCGCCCGACTTGAGGTCGCTGACGACCTTCTCGACCTTGGTCTTGACGTCGGCCGGGATCTTGCTGTCGAAGTCGTGGAACGGCGCGAGGCCCGCGCTGCCCATCGTGGTCAGGCCCTCGAAGTCACCCTTGTTGGCCACCGCGATGGTGTCGGTGACGCTCTTGCTCAGCTCCTTGGTGGCGGAGGTGATGAGGCACTTCTGAGCAGCCGGGACGGTGTCCCACTGGTCGGTGTCGACACCGATGCAGAAGACCGTGTCGCCGGCGCCGGTGGCCTTGGCGACCTCCTGGAGCGCACCGTTGCCGGTGTTGCCGCCCGCGCCGAAGATGAAGTCGGCGCCCTGGTCGAGCTGCTTCTTGGCCTCGGCGGCGCCCCACGTCGGGTCGTTGAAGGCGTTGTCGCCGGCCGGGTGGTAGACAGTCGTGACCTGGACAGCCGGGTTGGCGGCCTTGGCGCCGGCCTCGTAGCCCTTGGCGAACTTCTGGACCGGCGGGATCTCGAGGCCGAGGACCTGGCCGATCTTGTTGGTCTTGGTCATCAGACCCGCGAGGTAGCCCGCGCCGTAGCCGGCCTGGTCCTCGGGGTACTGGATGCCGGTGAGGTTCTTGGCGGTGACCGTGGCCGGGTCGAAGAACTGGTCGACACCGATGAACTTGGTGTCGGGCGAACCGGCGGCGGCCTCGGCCGTGGCGTCGGTCATGAGGAAGCCGACCGTCACGACGACGTCGTACTTCTTGTTGGTGAACTGCGCCATGTTGGCGGCGTAGTCCTTGGCGTCCTGGGTCTCGACGTACTTGTAGAAGCCACCGTCGGCGGCCGCCGCAGCCTTGGCACCTTCGTGCGAAGCCTGGTTGAAGGACTTGTCGTCGACCTTGCCGGTGTCGGTGACCAGGCCGATGCAGAAGACGGCCGCGTCGGCGCAGTTGCTGTCGTCGCTCGCCGCGCCCGAAGCGCTGGAGCCGGAGCCGGTGGAACCGGTGCTGCCGCCACAGGCGGTCAGCCCGAGGGCGAGAGCTGTCGCCGCACCGGCGACCAGGTAACGCTTGGCCTTCATTGAGGGTTCTCCTTGGGGAAGAGGCTGGGTGGCGCAATGCTACGTCCGCCCAACACATGCCCCCATCGCGTCGCGCCTGCTGTTGCAGGGTCGTTACTCGGGAGTTGACCCGCTGGGGTTGCCGGGGCTGCCGTGACGGATGGGGTCACAGCAGCCTCACCAGCCGGGTGACGCGCTCCATCCGGCGTCCACCGGGACGGTGACCCCGGTGACTGCACCGGCGGCGGGGGATGCCAGGAAGGCCACGACGGCTGCCACCTCCTCGGGCGCCACCGGCCTCCCGAGGGCGCTCGCACGGCACCACCGCCCGTGCCCGTCCGGCCAGTCCTGCGCCAGCCCGGGGCGGTCGACGAGCCCGGGGGCGACACCGACCACGCGCAGGCCCACCGGCCCCAATTCGTATGCCGCGGCCGCGGTGAGGTGATGGAGCGCGGCCTTGCTCGCGGCATACGAGGAATGGCCGGAGGCTGCGCGCAAGCCCTCGATCGAGCCGATCGTGACGATGACGCCGTCATGGGTCATGTGGTCGGGGGCCTGAGCGATCAACGCCTGGGCCGGCCGCAGGCCGCCGTTCAGCATCGCGTCCCAGGCCGCGGTGTCGAGGTCGGCCCAGGCGGTGACGTCCTGGGGCCAGGCGTTGACGACGACGACGTCGAGTGGGCCGAGCGCGGTCGTCGCGTCGTCGAGGAGGTCGGCGACGAGATGATCGAGATGGGCGGCCTCGGTGACGGCGAGGTCGCGCTGGACCAGATGGGCCACGCGGCCGGTGGCCCGCACCG
>NZ_HF570956.1:26225-44946 GCF_000367525.1 Phycicoccus elongatus Lp2
CGCCGGCGCGCGCCGGCGCCGCGGCATACCCGGACTGTGCGGCGCGCGCGCTGCGGCCGGCTGCGAACAGGTGCGGAACGCGAGGGCCGACGACCACCGGGCCCTCGCCGAGCGTGGGCACCAGACCCGTCGCGGCCGTGAGCGGATCTGGCACACCGCCGAGGATCACGACCACGCGACCCCCCTGGACGGCAGCGAGCAGTTGGACGCCGACCCGATGTGCCGCCCGGTGGAGTGCCGAGACGACCGCTTGTGCCTCTCCCGGTGGGGCGGCCGCGACCATGACGGCGACGTCGTGGACCTGACCCCATCCCAGTGCGGCCGCACGCGACTGCATGGACTGGTCGGCCTCACCGCGCAGCACCGCGTCGACGACGACCGACTCGAGCCGCGCGTCCCACGCGCCGCGGGACTCGGCGGCCTGTGCGTACACGGTCGCCGCGCCGAAGGCCACCTCGCGGCTGTAGCGCAGCACCGCCTCGCGGACCTTGGCGCGCTCGCGGACCGGTGCCAGAGCCTCGGTCTCCTCCTCGACGACGTCGACGACCGTGCGGAGCAGGTCGAGTGTCTGCGCCAGACTGATGGAGCGGGTCAGCTCGCGCGGCGCCGTGCCGAAGACGTCGGCCGTGACGTCGAGCCCCTCGTCGGCGGAATCGAGCCAGGCCGTGAAGCCGCCGATCCCGCTGTGCGCGACCAGGGCCACCCAGGAACTCTGGTCCGCGGGCAGCGCCCGGAACCACTCATGGGTGGCGGAGAGTCGGGCGACCGAGGCCGCCCCCAGGGCACCTGCCTCGTCCCGGATCGCGCGGACCGTCGAGCGCGACAGGCCATGGCGGGCGGCGGGCATGCCACCAGCCTATTTGTATGCCGCGCACAAAGTCAGCGGCGACGAGTCAGTTCTCGTCGTTGGCGTGGAACCACCTGTAGAGCACGCCGGGGATCATGAAGAAGATCCACGACCAGTACCAGCCGCCGAAGGCGAGACCGCACAGCATGAAGAGGATGAACGAGATCGGCCCCGCGACGGCCAGGACGCGCTTCTCTGTCGAGGAGAGCGCCGACGAGCCGGGTTCATCCGCGGGGACCTCGGCCCGCTCGGGGGGCGCCGGCGCCTCGTAGCGTTGCGGGGGCGGCACCGACCCCTTGGGTGGGTCCTCGCCCTCGAACGGTTGCTCGGGTGTGGGCGCGGAATGCGCTTGGCTCATCGGTCGACCCCCTGATGCGACAACGTGTGCATCGACCACCCTAGGCGAGTCCGATGGGGAGGTGGTGCCCGCCCGAGGGTCAGTCGTGGCCCAGGGCTCCGTCGACGAAGACGACGGCCCGCTCCTGCTCGGTCTCCTCGTCGGAGCCCTCGATGATCTGGTCGCGTCCGCCCGGGGGGAGGGCGCCCAGGAGGATGCCGTGCTCGACGAGCACTTGCCCCTCGTTGACCGGCTGCTGCGCGTAGAGCTCGAGCTTGTCGCGGGTGTCGGCGATGTCGAGGTTGCGCATGGTGAGCTGCCCGATCCGGTCGCTCGGGCCGAAGGCGGCGCTCTCGGTGCGCTCCATCGAGAGCCGCTCAGGCTGGTAGGAGAAGGCGGGTCCGGCGGTGTTGATGATCGAGTAGTCCTCGCCGCGGCGCAGGCGAATCGTGACCTCGCCGGTGACGACGGAGGCGATCCAGCGCTGGATGGACTCGCGCATCATGAGGGCTTGTGGGTCGAGCCAGCGGCCTTCGTAGAGGAGACGGCCCAGGCGGCGCCCCTCGAGGTGGTAGTTGGCGATCGTGTCCTCGTTGTGGATCGCGTTGAGGAGGCGCTCGTAGGCGAGCCACAGCAGCGCCATGCCCGGGGCCTCGTAGATGCCGCGGGACTTGGCCTCGATGATCCGGTTCTCGATCTGGTCGGACATGCCCAGACCGTGGCGGCCACCGATCGTGTTGGCCTCGAGGACGAGGGCCACGTCGTCGGGGAAGGTCTGGCCGTTGATCGCGACCGGGCGGCCACGCTCGAAGCGGATGGTCACGTCCTCGGTCTCGATCGCCACACTCGGGTCCCAGAACTTCACGCCCATGATGGGCTCGACGGTCTCGAGCGAGACGTCGAGGTGCTCGAGGGTCTTGGCCTCGTGGGTCGCGCCCCAGATGTTGGCGTCGGTGGAGTAGGCCTTCTCCTGGGAGTCGCGGTAGGGCAGCCCCCGCTCGGTGAGCCAGGCACTCATCTCGTGCCGGCCGCCGAGCTCCTGGACGAAGTCGACGTCGAGCCACGGCTTGTAGATCCGGAGCGCAGGGTTGGCGATCAGGCCGTAGCGGTAGAACCGCTCGATGTCGTTGCCCTTGTAGGTCGAGCCGTCGCCCCAGATGTCGACGCCGTCCTCGTGCATCGCGCGCACGAGCAGGGTGCCGGTGACGGCCCGGCCCAAGGGAGTGGTGTTGAAGTAGGCGCGACCACCGCTGCGGATGTGGAAGGCGCCGCAACTCATCGCGACCAGGCCCTCCTGGACCAGGGCCGCGCGGCAGTCGACGGCGCGGGCGAGCTCGGCGCCGTAGGCGAAGGCGCGCCCCGGCACCTTGTCGATCTCGGGCTCGTCGTACTGCCCGAGGTCGGCGGTGTAGGTGCAGGGGATCGCCCCCTTCTCGCGCATCCAGGCGACGGCGACGGAGGTGTCGAGACCTCCGGAGAAGGCGATGCCGACGCGCTCGCCGACGGGCAGGGAAGTCAGGACCTTGGACACGATGCAAGAGTATACGGAGGTCTGCATAGCCACAAATCTGTGGTGGGTCGCGACGGTCGTGTGTAATCGGTGTGCTTGGCCCGCGTGAATGTCTCCATCCCCGACGATGTCATCGAGCGTGCCCGCGAGGCCGGCCTCAACTCGTCGCCCCGAGCGAGCGATGATCAAGGTCCGCTCGGTCTGAGCTGCCCGCCCTCGACCCCCACCCATGACGTATGCCGCGGGCCCACCACTGAGGTGGGCCCGCGGCATCCGTGAGGGGCACGGCTGGTGCAGGTCAGGCGTCGCCGCCCGAGTTCCCCGACGTGCCGGCCGTGACATCGTGCAACTTGTACTTCTCGATCGCCCGGGCGAGGGCGTCGGCCGGGACCTTGCCCTGGTCGGCGAGCATCTGCAGCGCCTTCGCGGCCATCGACGGTCCATCGATGTGGAAGACCCGGCGCGCCGCCGGTCGGGTGTCGGAGAAGCCGAAGCCATCGGCCCCGAGTGAGCCGTAGTCACCGGGCACCCACTCACGGATCTGGTCCTGAACGGCCCGCATCCAGTCCGAGACGGCCACGACGGGTCCCTGCGTCCCCTGCAGCTTCTGGGTCACCCACGGCACCCGCTGCTCGGCGTCGGGGTGCAGGTAGGCCTGCTGGTCACACGCCAGACCATCACGTCGCAGCTCGTTCCACGAGGTGACCGACCAGACATCGGCGGCCACGCCCCAATCGTCACGCAGCAGTTCCTGTGCCTCCAGGGCCCACGGCATACCGACTCCCGACGCGAGCAACTGCACACGGGGCGCGTCGCCTGGCAGGCCGTCGGTGATGGCCGGGGCGTAGAGGTACATCCCGCGCAGGATCCCCTCCCGGTCGACGTCCGCCGGCTCGGCAGGCTGCGGCATCGGCTCGTTGTACACGGTGAGGTAGTAGATGACGTTGCGCTCGTCGGGGGTGAAGTCGCCGCCGCCGTACATCCGGTGCAAACCGTCCTGCATGATGTGCGCGATCTCGTAGGCGAAGGCCGGGTCGTAGGCGCGCACGGCCGGGTTGGTGGCCGCGAGCAGGTGGCTGTGGCCGTCGGCGTGCTGCAGGCCCTCGCCCGTGAGCGTCGTGCGGCCGGCGGTCGCGCCGATGAGGAATCCGCGCGTCATCTGGTCGGCGGCCGCCCAGATCGAGTCGGCGGTCCGCTGGAACCCGAACATCGAGTAGAAGATGTAGATCGGGATCATCGGCGTCTCGTGCGTCGCGTACGACGTGCCGACGGCGGTGAAGGCCGCCGTCGAGCCCGCCTCGTTGATGCCGAGGTGGAGGATCTGGCCCTCCTTGGACTCCTTGTAGGCGAGCATCAGGTCGGCGTCGACCGAGGTGTAGCGCTGACCGTGGGGGTTGTAGATCTTGATCGTCGGGAAGAAGGAGTCCATCCCGAAGGTCCGCGCCTCGTCGGGGATGATCGGCACGATGCGAGGGCCGAACTCCTTGTCGCGCATGAGGTCCTTGAGCAGCCGCACGAAGGCCATCGTCGTCGCGACGTTCTGCTTGCCCGAGCCCTTCTTGACCTGGGCGTAGGCGCTGTCGTCGGGCAGGTGGAGCGGGATGTGCGTCGTGCGCCGACTCGGCAGGCCGCCGCCGAGCTTCCCGCGCCGCTCGAGGGCGTAGGCGACGGCCTCGTCCTCGGCGCCGGGGTTGTAGTACGGCGGCAGGTAGGGGTTGGCCTCGAGCACCTCGTCCGAGATCGGGATCTTCAGGCTGTCGCGGAAGCTCTTGAGGTCGGCCAGGGTGAGCTTCTTCATCTGGTGGGTCGCGTTGCGGCCGGCGAAGCTCGTGCCCAGGCCGTAGCCCTTGATCGTCTTGGCGAGGATGACCGTGGGCTGCCCGGTGTGCTCGGTCGCTGCCTTGTAGGCCGCGTAGACCTTGTGGTAGTCGTGACCGCCGCGCTTGAGCTTCCACCAGACGTCCTCGTCGGACCAGTTCTCCACCATGCGCCGCGTGCGCGGGTCGCGCGCGAAGAAGAAGTCGCGGACGTACTTGCCGTCATTGGCGCGGAAGGTCTGGTAGTCCCCGTCGGACGTGGCATTCATGAGGTGGACCAGGGCGCCGTCGCCATCGGCGGCCAGCAGCGGGTCCCAGCCGCGGCCCCAGACGACCTTGATGACATTCCAGCCGGCACCGCGGAAGTAGGCCTCGAGCTCCTGGATGATCTTGCCGTTGCCGCGCACCGGACCGTCGAGGCGCTGCAGGTTGCAGTTGACGACGAAGGTGAGGTTGTCGAGTTCTTCGCCCGCAGCCCACTGCAGCGCGCCGCGCGACTCGACCTCGTCCATCTCCCCGTCGCCGAGGAACGCCCACGTGTGCTGCTGGCTGGTGTCCTTGAGGCCCCGGTTGTGGAGGTACTTGTCGAACTGTGCCTGGTAGATCGCGTTCATCGGCCCAAGACCCATGGACACCGTCGGGAACTCCCAGAAGTCCGACATCAGGCGTGGGTGCGGGTAGGAGGGCAGCCCGAACGGCTTGCCGTCGACGAGGTGGCTGTGCTCCTGGCGGAAGCCGTCGAGGCGATCGCTGCTGATCCGGCCCTCGAGGAAGGCCCGGGCATACATGCCGGGGGAGGCATGGCCCTGGAAGAAGATGTGGTCGCCACCACCGGGGTGGTCCTTGCCCCGGAAGAAGTGGTTCATGCCCACCTCGTAGAGGGTGGCCGCCGAGGCATAGCTCGAGATGTGGCCACCGACCCCGATGCCGGGCCGCTGGGCCCGGTGCACGATCATCGCCGCATTCCAGCGCAGGTAGGCGCGGAAGCGGCGCTCGGCTGCCTCGTCGCCCGGGTACCACGGCTCCTGCTCCGGCGAGATCGTGTTGATGTAATCCGTCGTCGTCAGCGACGGCACCCCGACCTGCATCTCGCGCGCGCGCTCCAACAGGCGCAGCATGAGATATCGGGCACGCTGCCGACCGGGACCATCGATGACCGCGTCCAAGCTCTCCAGCCACTCGGACGTCTCGGCCGGGTCGATGTCCGGCAGGTGGGAGGGGATGCCGTTGAGGATCGGGCTGGCGTCTTCGCGGTTGACCACGTCGAACCTTCCTGGGTCGTCGTTAGGGGCAGCAGTGGATCCCATCTTGCTCCCTCAGATGTTTTGCGTCACATCCGGTCCGGCCACGAGACGTTCCGGGTGCGCATACACCGAGAAGGTCGTGCCTCGCGCGAAGGCCACCAGCGTCATCCCGACCTCCTGGGCCAGACTGATCGCCAGGGACGAGGGCGCACCGACGGCGACCAGGGCCGGCAGGCCGACCATCGCCGCCTTCTGGACCAATTCGAAACTGGCGCGGGCCGACACGACGAGCACGAGGTCGCCAAAGGGTGGGTCCGTGTCACGGGCCAGCGCCCCGATCACCTTGTCGACGGCGTTGTGCCGGCCGACGTCCTCCCGCACCACCCGCAGGTCTCCGGCGGTGTCGACGAGGGCCGCGGCATGGGCTCCACCGGTGCGCTCGAAGGTCTTCTGGGCGGACCTCAAGGTGTCCGGGAGGCCCGCCACCACCGCGGGGGAGATCCGAGCGCGACCGGGCTCCGCGGCATACCGAAGAGCGGAGCGGACGTCGTCGACCGATTGGGACCCACACACGCCGCAGGCGCTCGTCATGGTCTCGGTGCGTGCCCTGGGGCGGGCCCGGAGGTGGCCACCGGGGCGCAGGGTCACGTCGACGACGTTGAAGGTCGCGACCCCCGAGGCGTCGACATCCGTGCAGTGCATCATCGCGGCCACCTCGTGGGCCGAGTGGATGAGCCCCTCGGTGAGCAGGTGCCCGATCGCGTAGTCGAAGTCGTCGCCCGGCGTGCGCATCGTCGTGGCGAGCGCCTCGCCCTCGACACGCACCTCGAGCGGTTCCTCGACCAGGACTGTGTCCGGGCGGGAGGACTCGACCCCGCTGCCCACGTCGACCCGCAAGCGGGGGACTCGCGTCGTGACCCGGCCCATGGCCGCACCATAGCCGTGCAAGGCTTGTCCCATGAGTGACCTCGACGCCGACCCAGCGCCCCGAGTGACCCTGCGTGGTGGCGACCTGGGCTGGCGCTCGGTCTCACCCGCTCTCGTCAAGGTCCGACTGATCACCCTGGCCGTGTCGTTGGTGGTGCCGCTGGTGGCCACGATCGTCCTGGCGGTGCTCGTCACGCCGTGGGTCTGGCTCGGCACCCTCGCCCTCATGGTCGCCGCCGCGATCATCGCGTGGGTCATCGTGCGGCAGGTCAGCGCCATCAGCTGGATCGAGCTGGAGGAGGAGTTGGTGATCCGCAAGGGTCGGCTGATCCGTTCGCTGGTCAGCGTCCCCTACGGGCGGTTGCAGTTCGTCGATGTCCAGTCCGGGCCGCTCATGCGCGCTTTCGGTCTCTCCACGCTGCAGCTCCACACGGCCAATCCCGCCACGTCGGCCACGATCTCGGGCCTCGAGGTCCCGATCGCCGAGGACCTGCGCGCCCGACTGTCGGCGCGTGGTGAGACCCAGCGGGCCGGGCTGTGACCGAACCGGGCTCCGACGAGGTCGCCGAGCAGGGGTGGGAGCAACTCTCGCCCCTCTCGCTGATCCTGCGTGGTGGGGTCGTCCTGCTCGCTGTCGTCAGCTGGATGGGTGCCCAACTGGTGAGCCGGGTCGGCAACTTCGTCAGCCCCGGGAGGTGGCGTGACTCAAGCGGCCAACCCGACGAGGTCGAGGGAATCCTGTCCCATCCGTGGGTCTCGCTGGGAATCCTGGCGTTGGTGATCGTCGCAGCGATCGGGGCGGCGTGGATGAGCTGGCGCTTCACGCGTTTCCGGGTGGCCGAGCACCAGGTCGAACTGCGTCAGGGCTGGATCTTCCGGCAGCAGCGTCAGGTGCCCCTCGATCGCGTCCAGGCCGTCGAGATCTCCCGACCGCTCGTGGCCCAACTCCTCGGACTGGCCAAGGTCGTCGTGCAATCGGCCGGAGGCAAGGACTCCAACGTCACCCTCGCTTACCTGCCGCTCCCGCGGGCGCACGACGTGCGCGACCGCATCCAGCGCGCCGCTTCCCGCCTCGAGGGGTATGCCGCGGGGCCGGCCGACGAGGGGGGCGCCCCGACCGGCGTGGTGCGGTCCGCCCCCGGGGGCACCGAGGGACCGTACGGCTCGCTGCCCGGTGACCTGCTGGGCCTGGCTCCGGACACCGGGCGCCTGGTCGTGCAGGTGCCCAACCTGCGGCTCGTGCTGGCCAGCCTCTGCCACCCGGGAGTGGTCTTCCTCGTCCTGGCCGGGCTCGCGTGGGGCATCGCGGCACTCACCGTCATCCCGGACGAGTGGGGCCCCTTCGGCGGGATCGTCGTCGCGCTCCCGGGGCTGGTGCCGATGCTCTTCGGTCTGCTCTCCACGCGCGTGCGTGAAGTCCTCAAACACGGCAATTTCCGCCTGACCGATCAGGGTCGCTCCGTGCGGATCCTCCACGGCCTCACCGACCATCGCACGACGACGGTGCCGCTGCGGCGTGTCCAGGCCCTCGAGATCGTCCAGCCGATGATGTGGCGGCCGATGGGGTGGTGGCGGGCCCGGGTCAACGTCGCGGGCATCCACGGCGACGACTCCGAGCTGACCAACGAGACGGTCCTACTTCCCGTCGGCACCCTGGATGAGGCACTGACCGTCCTCACCCTCGTCGACCCGGCCCTGTCGCCGGACCACCTGCGCACAGCGGCCCTGGGCGACGGGGGAGAGGCCAACTGGGTGACGGCCTCGCCTAGCGCGCGGCTCTTCGATCCGCTGTCGTGGCGTCGCAGCGGCTACACGGTGTCCGGGCACGGAGTGCTGGTGCGGAGGGGGCGCTACAGTCGCCGCGCCGCCGCCGTGCCCCACGCGCGCGTCCAGTCGATGAAGGTTATGCAAGGCCCGTGGGACGCCCGCCGCGACCTGGCGGCCGTCAGCCTGGTGAGCACGCCCGGACCGATCGGCATCGTCATCCCTCACCTGTCGCTCCACGACGCCGAGGCCTTCCTGGATGAGGAGTCGCAGCGGACCAGCGCCGCCCGCCGATCCGAGGGAACACCTTGCGCGAACCCCGCGCCAGGGGATGGACTGTCATCCGTGGACATCGCCCTGACCGACGGCCACCGACCGTGAACGCCTCCACACCCGCCCCGAGCGGCGACCTTCGTGGCGTGCTCGATCGGCTGGGCCTGGCGCCCGACCGGATTGTCCAGGAACTCGGCTACGACGACGACGTGGACCACGACTTCCGGGCGGCGGTGGAAGAGCGACTGGGCGCACCGATGGAGGACGACGGGTACACCGGCGAGATCGATGCGGCCCTGCTGTGGTGGCGCGGCGGTGACGGAGACCTCACCGATGCGCTCGTCGACCTGGTCGGCCTGCTCGACGACGGGGGCTACGTCGCCCTGTTGACCCCGCGGCATACCGCTGACGCCGTGGAGGCCAGTGAGATCGAGGAGGCAGCACGCACCGCCGGGCTCCATCCGGGAGGACCGTTCAACCTCTCCGATGACTGGCGCGGTGTGAAGCTTGCGCCCCCTCGGGGCTCCGTCCGGCGCTGATCGGTCGCGGGCGCAACTCCACGGGCGTGACAGACTCTCGGCATGCCCGAGGCGCCCGTTCACCACGTCCACCCGCTCGGGGTCGGCGATGTCGTGCCCGACTTCACCCTCCCGGATCACAACGGCACGCAACGCACCCTGTCGGAGGCCGTGGCCGAGCGGCCGGTGCTCCTCGTCTTCTACCCCTTCGCGTTCAGCGGCATCTGCACCGGCGAGCTGAGCGAGATCCGCGACGACCTCGGAGCCTTCGATAACGACGGGGTCCAGGTCTGGGCGATCTCCTGCGACCCGACGCCCTCGCTGCTGGCCTGGGCGGACAAGGAGGGCTACTTCTTCCCGCTGCTCTCCGACTTCTGGCCGCACGGTGGGGTCGCCGCCAGCCTGGGGATCCTGCACGAGCGGGGTTTTGCCGTGCGGGGGACTTTCTTGGTCGACGCGGACCGGGTCATCCGTTGGGCCCTGGTCAACGGACCCGGTGAGCGCCGCGACTTCGACGCGTATCGCCGAGTCATGGCCACGGTGGCCGACCCCGGCGGGACTGCCTGACACCGGACTGCTTGACACAGCACCGCCTGACACAATGACGCCGTCGTCGGCGCCGCCGCCGACGAGGGCCTGTAGGAGGTGTCTGAAACCGTGAAGCTGCAGGTCGGCGGCTGTGGGGTTTGGGGCGTTGCAACAGGATTGGGCGGTTTTCGCAACAAGGCGGGGGTCGGGCGCGGCGTGGTCTGTCCAGGCGTTCTGGCTGGTCAGGACTTTGGGTCTGTGTGACCTGAAGTCGTGATTCCGGCCGCGCGGGTCGCCGCGGGGGGCAGGGTTTTCGACAGGTTGCGGACGTGTTTGCGCTGGTCAGGACGGGTGTCGGCGACCGAGGTGGGGTGTGCTGCGTGGTGGTCGTGGCGTCCTGATGGCGGCAGATGCTTCAGCCTCATCTGGGTAGTCCCGCCTTATGTCGGGCACGTCGGCCGATACCCGTCGGTGCGCCTACCTAGACTCCCGAGCAAGACCCTGCCCGCCCTGCCGCCCAGAAGAGGACCACGACGACGTGTCGCGCCTGACCGATTTGATCGCGCAAGCGAAAGCGAATGACCCGACGCTCGGCGCTGACCTTGAGGCGGAGATTCGGGTGTTGCAGGAGCGGCGCCCGTTCGGCCTGAACTTTGAGCGGCACCAGCCGGAAGCGGTCGAGCTGCCTGGTCGTCCCGTCCGTAAGGGCGACAAGGTGCGGGTTCTCCCGCCGCGAGGCGAGACCTGTCGCGGGGACCAGCGGTTGTGGCGGGTCGCACGGATCGAGGCCGTCGACGGGGAACGCGTCGCCCGCCTTGAACTGGCGGCAGCGGACGCCGGCGAGACCGCGACCGCGCTCGTGGACGACCTGGTCGTCGTCGCGGAGTTCCGCGACCCGATCTACCCCGGGCTGCGCTCCACCGGACGGGTCGAACGCGGCGGCGACAAGCCGTTCCACACGGTCATCAACGCCGAGAACTACCACGCCCTCCAAACCCTGCTCTACACCCACCGCGGGAAGGTCGACTGCATCTACATCGACCCGCCCTACAACACGGGCGCGAAGGACTGGAAGTACAACAACGACTACGTGGACGGTGAGGACCTCTACCGTCACTCGAAATGGCTCGCGTTCATGGAACGCCGACTCCAGCTCGCGAAGGACTTACTGAATCCCGAGGACTCCGTCCTCATCGTCACGATTGACGAGAAGGAAGTGCACCGACTCGGACTCCTGCTCCAGCAGACGTTCCCTGACGCTCGTGTTCAGATGATCTCTAGCGTCATCAATCCCAGCGGCGCCCAGCGCCGCAACATGTTCTGGCGGACCGACGAGTACGTCTACTTCGTGATGATCGGATCCGCGTCGCCCGGACGCTGGATAACGGACATGACGCGTTCGGCAGATGCGCCTGTGAAAAGACGCGCGATCTGGAACAGCCTCCGTCGACGCGGAGTAGGAAACTCCCGGAGCGACCGCCCAGGTTGCTTCTATCCTGTCTACGTCAACAGCGATGGAGCCATTGTCCACATCGGTGACGCTCTCTCCAGCGATGAGAACCCAGGTGACGAGCCTGCCATCACTGGTGCTCAACCCACATACCCCATTCGGCAGGATGGGAGTCAGGGAAGGTACGAGTGCAATCCCGAGCGTTCCCGGGAGTTGCTGCGCCTCGGCTACCTCCGTTATGCCGAGCATCGAGGAACGGGAACCGTCCAGTACCTCCGGGAGTCCGAGATTCGCAAGATTGACGAGGGCGCAATCGTTTCTCGGGGGAGCACCACAGCCGGCTACGCGGACCTCGTTTGGAGTGACGATATCCGCGCTGCCGTGAACGCTAAGACGCACTGGTCCATGCCATCCCATGACGCTGATCAAAGCGGCTCTCGCATCAACCGTCTCTTGATTCCGGGACGATCCTTCACGTTCCCGAAGAGTCTCTACGCAATCGAAGACGCGTTGCGATTCTTCGTTCAAGACAAGCCTCGTGCGGTCATCGCTGACTTCTTCGCAGGGAGTGGCACGACAGCCCACGCGGTCATGCGACTCAACCGACAGGATGGCGGAACGCGCAGATCTGTCAGCGTCACAAACAATGAAGTCGACGCGGAACAGCAAGTCGATCTGCGACGAGAGAGGCTGCGACCAGGTGACGGAGAGTGGGAGTCTCAGGGCATCTGCGACTTCATCACCAAGCCGCGCATCCGGGCGGCGGTCACCGGGGTCACTCCCGACGGCGATGCTGTGAAGGGTGACTACAAGTTCACGGACGAGTTCCCGATGAGCGAGGGGTTCGAGGAGAACGTAGAGTTCTTCACGCTCACGTACGAGACGCCGTGGCGTGTCGCTCGGAACCGTGACTTCGCCGCGGTCGCGCCCTTGCTGTGGATGCGGGCTGGCTCGCAGGGTCGGCGCATCGACGTCCTACCGGAGGCCGGCTGGGATGTTGCGGACACGTACGGGGTGCTGGCGAATCTCGACCGGGCAAAGGGGTTCCTCGCAGCGGTCACGCACAGCGAGTCGGTATGGACCGTGTTCGTCGTGACCGACGATGACCGGCGGTTCCAGATGGTGTGCGCGGGCCTGCCCGAACGGGTTGAGCCGGTACGGCTGTACGAGTCGTACCTGAGGAACTTCGAGATCAACACGGGCAGGGAGTGAGCCGTGCGGTACACGCTGAAGGACTACCAGGCCGACGCGGTCCGCGAAGTGCTCGCGAACCTCGCGGAGGCACGCGAACTGTTCCACAACCCGAGGTTGAGGAAGACGTCGCAGTTCGCGTTGACGGCGACGACCGGGGCGGGAAAGACGGTCATGGCCGCGGCCGCGATCGAGGCGCTGTTCTTCGGGGATGACGAGTTCGACTTCCCCGCGGACGAGACCGCGGTCGTGCTCTGGTTCTCCGACGACCCGAACCTGAACGAGCAGACCCGGTTCCGTCTGATGGCCGCGTCCGATCAGCTCACCCACTCGCGGCTACGAACGATTGCGCACCCGTTCAGTGAGGAGAAGCTCGCGCCCGGTCGGGTGTACTTCCTGAACACGGGCAAGCTCACGCGGTCGTCTTTGCTGACCCGCGGCCATGACGGGGAAGACGACAAGGACGAGGATGAGGCGCGGCTGCCCGAGCTGCGCGCGTCGGCCCGGCCAGACCTGCAGGGGTACACGATCTGGGACACGATCGCGAACACGATCGCGGACCCGAACCGGACCCTGTACCTGGTCCTGGACGAGGCGCACCGCGGGTTCGGGACACGCGCGTCGTCGGACAAGCCGACGATCGTGCGGCGGCTCGTGAACGGTCACGCGGACGTGCCCGCGATCCCGGTCGTGTGGGGCATCTCCGCGACCGTCGCCCGGTTCGAGGAGGCGATGAAGGACGCGCACGTCGCCACGTCCCGGCGCGAGCTCGACAAGGTCCTCG
This sequence comes from Phycicoccus elongatus Lp2, assembly GCF_000367525.1. Lineage (GTDB taxonomy): Bacteria > Actinomycetota > Actinomycetes > Actinomycetales > Dermatophilaceae > Phycicoccus_A > Phycicoccus_A elongatus. The sequence continues at coordinate 39,416 of NZ_HF570956.1, forward strand.
TGGACCCGGTGCTGGTGCAGGCGTCCGGGCTGCTGAAGGACACGATCGTTCTCGACATTCCCGCCGAGACCGGAGTGTTCGACACGGTCCTGCTCACCCGCGCGACCCGCAAGATCAGGCAGTCCACGGCCGACTGGGCCGAGTACGCCGCCACTCAGGGCGGGGAGACGGGCGAGGGCAGCGGCACCGGCCCGGTCGTCCCGCTCATGGTGCTGCAGGTCCCGAACACCCCCGACCCGGACACGATCGCGCGGGCGTTGGATGTCGTGTTCGCGGAATGGCCCGCGTTGACCGGGGACGCGGTCGCGCACGTCCTCGGGGACCACACCACCGCGACGTACGGGCCGTACTCCGTCCGGTACGTCTCCCCGGAGCGGGTGCAGGACGACACGAGCGTGCGGGTCCTGATCGCGAAGGACGGGATCAGCACGGGGTGGGACTGCCCCCGCGCGGAAGTGCTCATGTCGTTCCGGCCGGCGAAGGACGCGACCCACATCACCCAGCTCCTCGGCCGGATGGTCCGCACCCCGCTGGCGATGCGGATCCCCGGCAACGACGCGCTCAACTCCGTCGAATGCATCCTGCCGTTCTTCGACCGGAAGACCGCGGCCACGGTCGTGCAGATCCTCACCGGCGCGCTGGACGACTTCCCCGACGGGGGCGGCGGCCGGCGCGTCCTCATCGACCCGCAGACGATGACCCCGAACAGCGCGATCGAGGAGGCCGTCTGGGACGCGCTCGAGGCGCTCCCGTCCCAGTCACTACCGCGGAGGACCGCCAAACCCGTCAAGAGGCTCACCGCCCTCGCTCACGCCCTCGCCCAGGACGGGCTCCGACCCGACGCGGGAGCGGACGCACACCAGGAGCTCCACGCCGTCCTGGACGGGTGCGCAGCCCGGTACGCGACCGAGCTCGCGGACGCGGTCAAGGAGATCTGGACCGTGCACGGCGAGTCCGTCACCGGCTCCGCCGGCCAGGAACTCACGTATGAGCGGTTCGCGGAAACCGCGGACGACCGCTCCATCCGCGACGCGTTCCGGCAGGCCGGCCGGGTCCTCTCGCCCGACCTTGCCGGGACGTACGCGGACCGGCTCGCCGGACCCGACGACGAGAACACGGACGACGACGGGCTCCGCGACGCGTACGTGAAAGTCGCCGCCCTCGCGCTCGTCCCCGAGGTCCGTGAGGACCTCGACACGGCCGCGGCCAAGCTCGCCGCGAAATGGTTCGACCAGTACCGGGTCGCGTTCAAGGACCTGACCGACGAGCGGCAGGCGGTCTACAACGACATCAAGGCCATGTCCGCGCACCCGCAACGCATGGCCCTGACCCGACCGAAGAACACTCTCGTGGAAACCGCGTACCCGCCCGCGAGCGAAGGCGCCGAACCCGTAAAGATGCCCACCCGAGACCGGCACCTCCTCTCGAACGAGGACGGCCTGTACCCGGTCGGGGAACTGAACGACCTCGAAACGCGCGTCCTCGACAAGGAGATGAAACGCGCCCGGGCGCTCGCCTGGTACCGCAACCCCGCCCGCTCCTCCCAGGACTCCCTCGGTATCGCGTACAAGGACGCGTCCGACGAATGGCGGACCATGCGACCCGACTTCGTGTTCTTCGACCGCGCCGGGTCGGGCGGGAACGTACGCGTATCCATCGTGGACCCCCACGGGCACCACCTGTCCGACGCGCTCCCCAAACTCCGCGGCCTCGCAGCGTTCGCCGCCGAATACGGCAACGAGTTCCACCGCATCGAAGCCATCTCCGTAACCGACGGGCAGTCGCGTGTCCTCGACTTGAAAGACGAGACCGTCCGCAACGCCGTCGCCACAGCCAAAGACGCGCGCGCGCTCTACGACTCCCAGAAGGCCGGGAACTACTGATGGGCGACTCCGCCGCTGCGGGTAAGCCGCAACAGGCTCCCTATGACCGGGAAGTCGATTGGCAGACCTCGGCCGAGATCCTGTCGCAAGCTCGCTGGCTGTTCGAACAGCACGAGAAGCGGACCGACTCCGCGCAAAAGGCCGCCGCGACAGTGATCGCGGCAACCGGTGCGGTCGTGTCCTTCGCGCCGAAGGCACTCCCTGCGCGGCACGGGACGTGGGAGGCAGTCCTGCTCGGCCTGGTCCTTACCGCGGGCCTCGTGACGGTGGTCCTGTGCGTTGTGGTCCTCAAGCCGCGTGAGCGAGAGAAGGGAATGCCGTCCATTGCCGCGCTCCGCAAGTTCGCGAAGCGCCACGACGACGCACAGTGTGTCCCTTTGCCACCGAGCCAGTTCGCGGTCGACATGCTGAACGCGAAGGATCTCAACGCTTCCTCGCCGCTGGACCACGCAGCCAAAGACGCGAACGAGCGGATGGAGTGGCTTACCCGTGCGTACTTCGCGTTCGCCCTAATGTTCGCACTAACGATGGTCGCAGCGTTTGCGATATCCGCATGACTGAGCAACGGAAGGAACCGAATCATGTCCGACGAGGACGCCGCGCAGCCGGACGCTGCCCCAAGCCCGGAGATCCAGAGAATGGTCACGGACGAGCCGGAGTATGACCGTGTCAAGGAATCCAAGGACCCGACCGTGTTCAATCGGGGTCCACAACCGATCCGAGAGGACGGGCCCGAGTGAACTCGGACGAGGAACAACCACCTCCGCCCCCGCAACCCCCGGCCCGTATTGAGACGACCGTGTCCGAGTTCGACACGATTAAGAAGGGTCAGGACCCGCCGCCGCGCCCGACGCGTGAGGGCGAGTGAGTTGCTGACCCGGTCGCTCGTCAACACCCTGACGGGAGGATTCTGTGGCCTGGGGTGACCCTCACGCCAGCGGCCTGCGTGTCCTGTCCCTGGACGCCTGCGTGAAGATCACTGCCGACGAGTATCAGTTCAAGGGTGCCGTGTCGCTCTTCGACTACGACATTGTGTTCTGGGACCCGGCACGCTCCCTGGACACGTACAGCTTCGACTACAACACCTTCGACGGTCGCCGCTCATTGAACCGCGGAACGTCCGCGGCCGCCATGCGCGACGCGGAACGGCGCGGTCGTGAGATTCGCGAGTTCCTGAACTTGGGCCGCACGTTGGTGGTCTATCTCCCCGGGGACATGGCCGTTAACGTCTACACGGGCGAGCAGGAACACTCAGGCACGGGCCGGAACCGTCAGACGACAGACATTCTGGGTACCTTCGATCTGCTGGACTGTCTGACCGTTTCGTGCGGAGGTCTCTCCACGTCCGGGCTAGATATCGAGCCGGTCGACGGGACGGTCGCGCCTCTATATCGGGAGACGAGCGATTTCTGGGCGTACCGACGGACGCTGGACAACGCGGACGGGTTGCAGGTCCTCATGCGCGTCAAGGGAACGGACAAGCCCGTCGCAGGCTACGCCGAAGTGGGCGACGGGCTGCTCGTCCTGCTCCCGTCGTTCTGGCGACCGACGGAAGACTCGAATGACGAAGACGAGGAGGACGAGGAGGACGAAGACAGGGTTGGTCACGGCAGTGACGACGAGCTGACCGCGAAGGACTGGACTGATCGGGAACGAACCGCTGACGAATCCGTCCTTGAATGGATTGCGTCCCTGGCGCGGAAGTCCGCGATCGAAACCGCCTCCTGGACGAAGGACTTTGTATTCGAGGGGCAGGAGGCCCGCGACGAGAAGATTCGGAAGGCGCAGGCCCTGGTGGAACGGCATCAGCGCACCGTTGACGCGCTCGCTGAGGAGCAAGCGCAGGAAGACGCGTGGAAACTTCTCGTCGCCGGCACGGGCGAGCCGCTTGAGCATCAGGTCCGGGAGGCGCTGACCCTGCTCGGGTTCACCCTCGAGCCGCCAATCCGGGGTCGCGCGGACGTGCGAGCGGCGCGTGACGGGCGCAGGCTCGTCGCGGAGGTGAAAGGAGTGAAAGGTAGCGCGGCAGAGAAGCACGCGGCGCAACTGGAGAAGTGGGTATCAGAGGAGAAGACTTCCGGCGCGGACGTGAAGGGCGTACTTGTCGTCAACGCGTGGAAGGACACCCCACCCGATCAGCGTGACCAGCCGGCGTTCCCGTCGCAGATGCTGGCCTACTCGACGGCCCGCGACCATTGCCTCGTCACGGGGGCGCAGCTACTCGCGATGGTCCGAGCCCGCGAAGATCAGCCCGCACGCGCCAACGAGATCGCGGACGTCCTCCTCAACACCGTCGGCGCGGTTACCGGATGGGACAACCCCACCCTGACGAAGGTGGTGGGAGGCGACTGACTCAGTCCTCCAACGGGCAGGCAATCTCGTCACGCACGACGGCGTACCCCTGCTCGCGGAACGCGTGCAGCATTTCGAGCCAACGCTCGTCCGTATCGCTGGGGAAGCAGGCGAGCCACTGCTCCTCGAACCCGGCGGGCGTGAGGGGGATCGCGACCCTGCCGAACCCGCCGAAGTCGTAGTAGGCCATGTCCTCGAACCGGGTCACCGCGACGGGGGCCGCGCAGCAGAGCGGGCATTCGATCCAGCCCGTCTTCGACCCGCCCGGCCAGGTGACGGTCACGACGACATGCGCGGCCGTGAAGTCCCCGTCGGGGGGCGGGATGACCGGCATGCCCGTGATCCCCTTGCGTTGGCCGCGCGGCCTCCACGCGGTCACGAGCGGGCCTTGCGTTCCCGCCGCGTCAGGTAGGCGTGCTGGGCGCGCCAGAGGGCGTTGTAGAGGTTCCACGGGGCGTGCGGGAGGGGGCGCCACGGTTGGCCGGCGCGGGCGGTCCAGGCGGGAATGTGGGCGCAGCAGGTGTGGGTGCAGGAGGGTGCGGGAACGGGACGCACGACGATGGCCTTCCGGGGTCGGGGCGGCCCCGGGGTCGGGGCCTACGGTCGTCGCGTGTCCACGAGGGCAGAACGTAGCCAGGGGCGCGGGAACGGTGCAACCGTGCCCGCGGTCTCAGTCGTCGGCGTAGAGGATCCGGTACATCTGGACGAGGAACTCATCGACTTCAACGAGGGCCACGTAGATGTCGCGGCGCTCGTCGCCTGCCTCCTCGATCGCGCCTCGCGCGGCGGACAGAAGGTCTTTCAGCTCGTCCACGTCAACGGGGTTGTCGAGGGCCTTCTTGCGGTTGCGGTAGTCGGCGCTTCCGCGTTTGAACTGGTCTCGCCGGTGGGCGGCCCAATTCTCGTCGCAGCGATGTCGTCGCCCGGTGACGGGTGCGGCGCAGTCGATGCATGTCCACGCGGCGGCGGGCGGGACGTGTTGCACGAGGGCTTGCCTACAGGTCCGCGCCCGGGCGGGTCAACCTGTTGACGTCAACAGGGTGTCCACCCTGCTTGACACGGTCCGTCGCATGAACGGATACGGACAGCAGATAGGGCGTCGCGGGTCAGTCGCGGCGCGGCCAGAGGGTCGCGTCGAGCGCGGTCTCCGCTTTGGCGATGGTGAGCGCGTCGGGCCAGTGGTCGCCGCGCAGGACGCCCAGGAGCGTGGTGGCGGGGATGCCCGTCAGCTCGGCTGCGGCGCGCAGGGACAGGCCGCGGGTGTCGAGCTGGGCGACGAGCGCGGCGACGGCGGCG
>NZ_HF570956.1:45046-59680 GCF_000367525.1 Phycicoccus elongatus Lp2
ATCTCGCACCGCGACACACCCATACCTGTAGTCGGCAGCGAGATGAGGTCAGACGACGGCGTCGCTCTCGTGGCGACCACTCATCAGGGCAGCGACGATCGCCAGAATCGCCGCGACAGCAAGCGGCCAGGCCCCCCAGAAGCCGCCGCCGTGCATACTCCATGCAACCGGCAGCATCAGCAGGTTCCACAGGATCGTCGGGGTCCGCGGCCAGGTGCCGCCGGACCGCCAGGCCCTGGCCATGGCCAGGAGCGCCACTCCGGTGAGCGCCATCAGGGCGATCGACATCACCACGCGCGCGGCATCGTCACCCTCGCCGATGACGAGTTCGTAGAGGTAGAAAGCGCAGAAGCCCAGCAGCACCACGCCTTGAATCCCACAGACCAGGGCCGCCAGCGGGCGGGCCCATGCAGGAGTCACGGGAGTCTCATTCGCCGACATGCCCACGAGGGTATGACCTCCCCCGATCGGCCGTCAGCCGGCCAGGGCCTGTCGGGCCTCGCCGCGCTTGGCCGCCAGCTGCTCGCGCAACTCGGGGTCGGACTGGACCAGGTAGACCAGCCCGCAGTCCTGCGGTCCGCTGGCCCCGGGGAAGCACAGGGAGCACGGGTCGCCCACGCGAATCGGGCACTTCGGTTCCGGCCGGGCCATACTGCACTCCAGACGCTTTAATTGATGATACAACTATATCACCCCGGCCGCCCGGACAGGCCCAGGATCTGCAGGCGGGAACCTGCCTGCACAGTCCGACGTTGCGCATGGACGGACAGATCACGGCAAACGGGTGCACCGGACCACAACCTCTGGTGTGTTTGGGACGTCAGGGGTAAGATCCTGTGTTGGATGCGTGTGTGCCTGCATCCGTGGTGCAACGATGCACGCTGGCTTTCTGCCTGCATCGCGACCCGACTGCAGGACCCCTTCAGGAGCTCTCACCTCCACCGACAAGGAGTAACCCCCCATGGATTGGCGCGACCGCGCTGCCTGCCTCGACGAGGACCCCGAGCTGTTCTTCCCGATCGGGAACACCGGCCCGGCGATCCAGCAGATCGAGGATGCGAAGGCCGTGTGCCGCCGCTGTGAGGTCGTCGACACCTGCCTGAAGTGGGCCATCGAGTCCGGCCAGGATGCCGGAGTCTGGGGTGGCCTCTCCGAAGACGAGCGCCGCGCGCTCAAGCGCCGCAACGCCCGCGCCCGCCGCGCCGGCTGATCCCCGCACTCCCCTACTGTCGGCCCTCCAGTTCGGCGCGAAGCGTCTCCGACCCCGCTCCTGAGGCGAGGATCTGCCCGGCCAGGTCGCGGTCGCCCATGAGCGCTCGGAACGATTGCGGCACGGTGACCCCGTGCGCAGGCACCTCCAGCACCCGGATCTCGTCCCCGGCGCTGATCCGGCCGGGCTCGATCACCGCCAGGTAGGCGCCGGTCCGGCCGCGCTCGCTGAAGCGCTTGACCCATCGCTGCTCACCCATGTGCCCGGCGAACGTCCGGCACGGGATCCGCGGCCCCTCCACGTGGAGGACCGCCGATCCGATCGCCCACGTCGTGCCGATGACGGCGGCATCGACATCGAGGCCCTCGGTGGTGAGGTTCTCCCCGAACATCCCGTCCCGCAGGTCCCGGCCCAGCTCGCGACCCCACCAGTCGAGCTCCTCGCGCGCCACGGCATACACGGCCTGCCCATCGCCGCCGTGGTGACGCGGGTCGCCGATCGCGTCACCGACGACCCCACTGCCCAGGCCACCGCGCTTGGGTCCCGGGGCCCGCACCTCGATCGCATCGACCGGCTGCTTGTCGATGGCCGTCCCGCGCCGGGGGCTCGCGTGGGTGGAGGCCGTGAGCCGACCCACGTTGACGCTGCGCACGAACCCCATGAGGCACAGGGTATGCCGCGCGCCCACCTCCCCGGGTAGCGTCGCCCGGGTGACTGTTGAGACCGCACCGACCCGCCAGCCCACCGCCGTCGACGCGATCGCCGACGAGTACTTCGACGCCGCCATCGCCCTCTCCCCCAACCTCGCGACCTACCTGGGCATCCCCGGGCACGACGAGGACATCGACGACCTGTCGCCCGCCGGCTTCGACGCGCACGTCGACTTGGCCCGCCGGACGCTGGAGCGACTGTCGGAGGTCGAGCCGACTGATGCCATCGACGAGGTGACGATCGCCGCCATGCGCGAGCGCCTCGGCCTGCAGCTCGAGACGGCCGGCGCGGGCTGGGACCGCGCCGCCCTCAACAACCTCGCCTCCCCCGTGCAGGGCTGCCGCGACATCTTCGACCTGATGCCCACCGACACCGCCGAGCAATGGGCCACCATCGCCACCCGGATGGGCAAGGTGCCGGCCGCGCTGGAGCAGCTCAAGGTGACGCTGGCCGAGAGCACCGACCGCGGCGTCGTCTCCTCGCGGCGCGGGGTGCAGGCGTGCATCGACCAGTGTGCCGAGTTCACCAGCCCCGACGGCTACTACGCCGGCCTGCTCGCGGGTGCGAAGCTCTCGGACGGCTCTCCTCTCCCGGAGGAGGTCGCGGCCGACCTCCGCACCAACGTGGAAGCCGCGGCCGCGGCATACCAATCGTTGGGTGAGTGGCTCGAGGAGCGGGTCCTCCCCCACGCCCCGGCCGCGGATGCCGCCGGTCGCGAGCGCTATGCCCTGGCCAGTCGGGACTTCCTCGGCGCCACCGTCGACCTCGAGGAGACCTACCAATGGGGTCAGGAGGAGCTGGCGAGGATCACCGCCGACATGGAGGCGACGGCGCAGCGGATCCGGCCAGGTGCCACGGTCGCCGAGGCGATCGCCCACCTGAAGGCCGACCCGGCCTACCAGCTGCACGGCACGGACGAGCTCAAGGCGTGGATGCAGGGCAAGGCCGACGAGGCGATCGCGATGCTCCACGGCACGCACTTCGACATCCCCGAGCCGGCGCACCGGATCGAGTGCCTCATCGCGCCGACCCAGACCGGTGGGATCTACTACACCGGTCCGTCGGACGACTTCTCGCGCCCGGGGCGGATGTGGTGGTCGGTGCCCAAGGGCGAGACCGAGTTCGGCACGTGGAGCGAGCTGTCGACGGTCTACCACGAGGGTGTGCCCGGGCATCACCTCCAGGTGGCCCAGGCGGTCTTCCAGCGAAAGCTGCTCAACAAGTGGCGTCGGATGATGTGCTGGACGTCCGGTCACGGCGAGGGCTGGGCGCTGTACGCCGAGCGGCTGATGGCCGAGTTCGGCCACATGGACGACCCCGGCAACCGGATGGGCATGCTCTGCATGCAGTCACTCCGGGCGGCGCGCGTCGTGCTCGACATCGGCGTGCACTGCGGCTTCGAGGCCCCGGCCGAGGTCGGTGGTGGCGAGTGGGACTACGACAAGGCGTGGGCCTTCCTCACCGCCCATGCGTTCGAGTCCGAGGGGATGCTGCGCTTCGAGCTCGACCGCTATCTCACCTGGCCGGGACAGGCGCCGAGCTACAAGATCGGCGAGCGGCTGTGGCTGCAGCTGCGCGACGAGGTGCGCGCCCGTGAGGGGAATGCGTTCTCGCTCAAGGACTTCCACGCGCGAGCCCTCGACCTCGGATCTGTGGGGCTCGACGTGCTCCGGGATGCCCTCCTGGCGCAGTGACCTGCACCGACGTCGCGGCATACGACGGAGCGCACACGTCAATGCGAGGATGCAGCGCGTGACCATCGCCCTCACCGTCGTCGTGCTCGTCGCCGTCGTCATCGTCGCGGCCCAGCTCGCCGAACGCCTCGGCATCCAGCCGCCACTCTTCCTCCTCGGAGTGGGCGTCATCGCCTGCCTCGTCCCGGGGGTCCCGGTCATCGAGTTGTCGCCCGAGGTCGTGCTCCTCGGCCTCCTCCCACCCCTGTTGTATGCCGCGGCGCTCTCCACGTCGTTGGTCGACATCCGCGCCAACCTGGGCTCGATCCTCAGCCTGGCCTTCGGGCTCGTGCTCTTCACGGCGCTGATCGTCGGGGCGATCACGCATTACGTGCTCGATGTCCACTGGGGCGTCGCCATCGCACTCGGCGCGATCGTCGCTCCCCCAGATGCCGTCGCAGCCACCGCCGTGGCCCGCCGGGTCGGGCTGCCCCGACGGGTGACGACGATCCTCGAGGGCGAGTCGCTGCTCAATGACGCCACCTCGCTGGTCACCTTGCGCACTGCCCTGGCCGCCGCCGGGTTGGCCGTCGCGCACGGTGAGGGCGCGGCCACCCACCCCGAGCCGGTCGGCCCTGCTGATGTGGCCCAGTCCTTCGCCGTCGCCGTGGTCGGCGGCGTGGCCGTCGGGGTCGTCGTGTTCCTGCTCGTCGGCTGGTTGCGCCGGCGCGTGCACGAGAGCGCGGCCGACACCGCCCTGTCCTTCGTCGCGCCCTTCGCGGCCTATCTGCCCGCCGAGGAGATCGGGGCGAGCGGCGTGCTCGCGGTCGTGACCGCGGGGCTGCTCCTGGCCCACAAGGCACCGCTGCTGCAGACGGCCTCCTCACGACTGTCCGAGCGGATCAACTGGGCCAGCATCACCTTCATCCTCGAGAACCTCGTCTTCCTCCTCATCGGCTTGCAGGTGAAGGCGATCATCACCGCTGTCCGGGAGGACGACGTCGCCCTCGGCAACGCCTTCCTGCTGGGCCTGGCCGTCCTCGTCGCGGCCATGATCGCCCGCCCCCTCTGGCTGCTCCCGATGACCTGGCTGCGTCGGGTTGTCGGTCGCGACGAGCAGGCCGCCGACAACACGTCGACCCTCGTCGTCTCGTGGGCCGGGATGCGCGGCGTGGTCACGCTCGCAGCCGCCCTCACCCTCCCCCAGAACACTCCCCATCGGCCCGTGTTCATCCTGGTCGCCCTGATGGTCACGGTGGGAACCCTTGTGCTGCAGGGACTCACGTTGCCCACCGTCGCCCGGCGCCTCGGCGTGCGGGGACCGGACGCCCGCGAGGACGCCCTCCAAGAGGCGACCGTCGTGCAGGCGACGACCGCGGCCGGCCTGCGTGCCATCGAGTCCCGGACGGAGGTCGACACCTCGACCTTCGAACTCATCCAGCGCCAGGCGACGGCGCGCGTCAACCGGGTGTGGGAGCGCCTCGGCAGCGGACGGGACGATGAGGAAACCCCGAGCGAGACCTACCAGCGAATCCGACTGGAGATGCTGGCGGCCGAGCGCACCGAACTCCTGCGCATTCGGGACGAGGACAGCGTCGATCAGGCCGTGCTCCGCACGGTGCTCCAGCAACTCGACGCCGAGGAGGCGGCGCTCGCCTATCGGGTCTCCCGACACGAACGCCTTCGCGACGAGGTCCTCACCACACCCAGCCAGGTCGCGGGGAACTGTGACCACCTGCGCGAAGATCAAGGGTTCGCCGTGCCGACGACTCCCGAGGGCTGCGAGGAGTGCCGCGCTCTCGGGATGACCTGGGTGCACCTGCGACTGTGCACCACGTGCGGCCACGTGGGCTGCTGCGACTCCTCACAGGGCAGGCACGCCAGCGCCCACTTCCACGAGAGCGCCCACCCGGTCATGCGAAGCCTCGAGCCGGGCGAGTCGTGGCGTTGGTGCTTCGTCGACGAGGTCCTCGGATGAGCCTGGTGCACCTCGTCCTCGCCTCGGCCTCGCCCGCGCGACTCGCGACCCTGCGCGCCGCCGGAATCGATCCCACCGTCATCGTCAGCGACGTCGACGAGGAGGCCGCCGTCGCCGCAGCCGAGGCGCTCCACGGGCCGCTCGCCGCTTCCGACGTCGCGCTGCTCCTCGCCCGCGCCAAGGCCGAGGACGTATGCCGCGGGGGCGGCCCCGCGGCATACCAACCCTGCGTGGTGCTCGGGTGCGATTCGGTGCTCGAACTCGACGGGGAGGTGCACGGCAAGCCCGGCGATGACGCGGAAGCCATCGCCCGCTGGCGGCGAATGCGCGGTCGGACCGGGACCCTGCACACCGGGCACTGGCTGGTCGACGAGAGGGAGTCGAGCCATGGTGGCACCGGCGGGATGGTCGGCGGGACGGCCTCGACGGTGGTGCACTTCGCCGACCTCGACGATGCCGAGATCGAGGCCTATGTCGCAACCGGTGAGCCGCTGCGGGTGGCGGGGGCCTTCACAATCGACGGTCTCGGCGGTGCCTTCGTCAGGGCCATCGAGGGCGATCACCACAACGTCGTCGGCCTCTCCCTGCCCTTGCTGCGGGACCTGGTGCGCGAACTGGGCATCGGATGGTTCGACCTGACGAAGTGACTGCCTCGGTGCTCTCCAAGCAGGTCAGCACGTTGGAGGCGGCTGGCTATGTCAGGGTCAAGAAGGGCTACGTCGGCAAGCGGCCCCGCACCGGGTTGTCCCTGACGGGCAAGGGGCGCGCGGCCCTGACGATGCATGTCGCCGCACTCCGGGAGATCGCCGGGTCAACCCATTCTCACCAATAGTGAGCTTTCGGTCAGCCCGCCGGCGGCTCCCTGTGGAAATCGAGATTGCGGGCCGACGCCGACCGCAAGACTCACCTCATGGCCGATTCCCTTGAAACCCACCATCCGTTCCTCATCCGAGACGCGCCCGATCTCGGAATCAGGCCCAGCGACCTTCGCAGCCCTCGCTATCGGCGCATCTTCCGCGGCGTCGGAGTTCACTCCGAGGTTCCTGACACCGTCGTCGTCCGAAGTAGAGCGGCGCTGCTGCTGGCTCCGCGCGGCGCCGTGGTCAGCCACTGGTCTGCCGGGCGGCTGTGGGGAGGAACGACCCCCGACGATCCAGAACTGCACCTGGCGTTGGAGCGCGATCACCAGATGCGCATTCCCGGAATCCGACTGCACCGGCACCGCCACCAACTTCACGCGGTCAAGCGGCATGGCTTGCCCGTCACGGCACCACTCCAAACCTTCGGACACCTGGCCCGTATCGCGACGACTGTTCAGCTCGTCGCCCTCGGTGACTCGCTGGTACGCAAGAACCGCTTCAGTCCACCAGAACTGGTGGCATTCGCCGACGCATGGGAGCACCAGTGCCGGCGCGAAGCGCAACTCGCGGCCCGACTGGTGAGGGAAGGTGTCGACTCCGCACCCGAGACCGCTCTTCGCCTCCTCTTCACCTTCGCCGGCCTGCCCGAACCCGAGGTCGACATCCACCTCACTGACGCCGACGGACGACTCCGTTATCGCCTTGACCTGGGCTTCCGGGAAACAAGGCTCGCCATCGAGTACGACGGCCGTTGGCACCACACCGATGAGCAACGGCAGCTCGACGAGGTCCGGCGCCACGATTTGGGCCTGGAGGGATGGACGTTCTTGATCGTGACCGCCGACGACCTTTATGGCGACACCGCGGGCCTCCTCCGACGGATCATCGAGACCCTTGCGGACCACGGCATTGCCCTGCCGCGCGCACCGCTCGACGACTGGCGCCGACACTTCCGATGCCCGACCCACGCTCCGGCCGCCTGAGCGGCATACCGAAAGCTCACTATTGGTCAGAAGGAGCCGTGGGCCGACGCCCCGCGGCATACCGAAAGCTCACTATTGGTGAGAAGTGGGCGAGGCGAGCGGGCGAAGGCTGCCCTGTCACACCGGTGGTATGCCGCGGCGCTTGGTCGCGAAGTGGCGGTCCCGGTTCGCGGCGTAGCGCAGCCTCAGGAGCAGCTCGTCGCGCAACTGGTCGGCCTCGACGACCTGGTCGATGACCAGGTCGGCCGCGAGCCGCTCGAGGTCGACGTCCTCGAGGTACTCCGCCCGTCGAGCAGCGACGAAGGCGTCTCGGGCCCCGGCACCTTCGGCGGCCTCGACCTCGGCGATCTTGTTGGCGTACACCGCATTCACCGCCGCTTCAGGACCCATGACGGCGATCCGCGCCGTCGGCAGGGCGATCGTCGCGTCCGGCCCGAAGCCCGGACCGCCCATGGCATAGAGCCCAGCGCCATAGGCCTTGCGGACGACGACACAGAACTGCGGCACCGTCGCCGAGGACACCGCCGAGACCATCTTGGCGCCGTGCCGGATGATGCCTCCGCGCTCCACCTCCGAGCCGATCATGAAGCCCGGCACGTCGGCGAGATAGATCAGCGGGATCGAATAGGCATCACACAGCCAGATGAAACGGGCAGCCTTGTCGGCGCTGTCGGTGAACAGTACCCCGCCCTTGACCGCCGAGTTGTTGGCCACGATGCCGACCGTGCTGCCCGCCATCCGCCCGAAGCCGATGACGAGCTCGGGGGCGAAGAGCGGCTTGATCTCGAAGAAGGAGTCCTCGTCGACGAGGCCCTCGATGACGTCGTGGACATCGAAGGGCTGACTCTCCCGCTGCGGCACGGACGCGGAGGTCAGTGGTCCAGCCGGCTGCTCCGGGTGGTAGGTCGGCAGCGGCGACTGCCAGTTGACCGGAACATAGGAGAAGTAGAGCTTGGCGAGCTCGATGGCCTCCGCGTCGTCCTGCGCGAGCAGGTCACCCACGCCGGAGACGGTGCAGTGCATCCGCGCACCACCCATGTCCTCGAGCGAAACCTTCTCCCCCACAACCATTTCCGCCATCCGGGGGCTGCCCAGATACATAGACGCATTGCCCTCAACCATGATGATGAGGTCGCAGAAGCTCGGGATGTAGGCACCACCGGCGGCCGACGGCCCGAAGAGGCAGCAGATCTGCGGCACCTTGCCGGACAGCGCAACCTGGTTGTGGAAGATCCGGCCGGCGCCCCGCCGGCCGGGGAACATCTCGACCTGGTCGGTGATCCGGGCTCCTGCCGAGTCGACGAGCCAGAAGACCGGCAGTTCCTCGCGCAGGGCGATCTCCGTGGCGCGCACGATCTTCTCGACGGTCCGGCTGCCCCATGAGCCCGCCTTGACCGTGGGGTCGTTGGCGATGACGACAACCGGTCGGTCGTCAATGGCGCCCCGCCCGGTCACGACCCCGTCCGCCGGCAGGCCGGGAGTCGTGGAGTTCGCGTAGCGCCCGTCCTCGACGAAACTCCCCTCGTCGAGCAGGAGCGCGATGCGGTCGCGGACGTAGAGCTTGCCCTGCTGGGCGAGCTTGGCGGCGGCCTTCTCGGGTGCCGTCGCCGAGGCCTGGTATGCCGCGTCGAGACGAGCACGCACGTCGGCGACTCGGGGGTCACCGGAGTCTCCCGAGGGGGAGGTGACCGGGGCGGGGACGTCAGCGGACGGCATACCGGCCATCTTGTCAGCCCTGGGGCAGACCGAGGTGGCGACCGATGACCATCCGCTGGACCTCGCTGGTGCCCTCGCCGATCTCGAGGATCTTGGCGTCGCGGTAGAACCGGGCGATCGGGTACTCCTCCATGAAGCCGTTGCCGCCGAAGACCTGCGTCGCGATACGCGTCGCGGTGACCGCGGCCTCCGAGGTGTAGAGCTTGGCGATCGCGGCCGCCTTCTTGACCTCGGCGACCGAGCGGCGCCCAGCCTCCTGCTCGTCCTTGAGCCAGGCGGCCTTGTAGGTCAGCACGGTGGCGGTCTCGGCCATCACGGCGAGGTCGGCGATCGGGAAGGCGACCCCCTGGTTGATGCCGATCGGCTTGCCGAAGGCGGTGCGGGTCTTGCTGTAGGCGACCGACTCGTCGAGCATCCGGCGGATCATGCCGAGCGCGAGCGCGGAGATGGCGATCCGGCCGTCGTCGAGGGTCTTGAGGAACTGCTTGAAGCCGGCCCCGCGCTCGCCGAGGAGGTTCTCCTGCGGGACGCGGCAGTTGTCGAAGGTCAGGCCGTGGGTGTCCGAGATGTGCCACCCGAGCTTGTGGTAGGGGGCTTCGACGGTGAATCCCGGTGTGCCGGAAGGGATCATGATCGCCGAGATCTCGGGTCGGCCGTCGGCGCCCTCGCCGGTGCGGGCCGTGACGGTGACGACCGAGGTGATGTCGGTGCCGGAGTTGGTGATGAAGGCCTTGGCGCCGTTGACCGTCCACTCGGCGCCGTCGAGAGTGGCGCGCGTGCGCGTCGCGCCCGCGTCCGAGCCGGCGTCCGGCTCGGTCAGGCCGAAGCCGGCGAGTGCCCGCCCGGCGACCAGGTCAGGCAGGAAGCGCTGCTTCTGCTCGGCCGTGCCATAGGTGAGGATCGGGTTGATGCCCAGGCCGACGCCGGCCGAGAGGGTGATGCCGATCGACTGGTCGACGTAGCCGAGTTCTTCGATGGCGATGCACAGATTGGTGAAGGACCCGCCGTCGGAGTCCTCGAGCGAGCCGCCGAAGGCCTCCGGCACGACGAGCCCGAAGAGTCCGAGGTCGCCCATCCTCGGCACCAGGTCGGTCGGAAAGTGGCTGTCCCGGTCCCACTGCGCGACGTGCGGTTCGACTTCCTCCGCGGCGAACTGCCTGACGAGGGCACGGAAGTCCTGGTGGTCCTGGCTGAGCTCGAACACGGCATACCTCTATTGGTGGTGGGGTACTGGTCGCGCCAGGAGGTCCTCCTTGACGTTGACGTAAACGTAAAGCAATACTCACGGGTATGCCAACCCGCGCCGACGAGCAGACCTGGACCATCGCCCAGGTGGCCGAGGAGTTCGGCATCACGCACCGGACGGTGCGGCACTACGAGGACCTCGGCCTGATCTCCCCTGAGCGACACGGCACCAAGCGCCTCTATCGCCGGCGTGACCGCACCCGCTTGCAACTGATCCTGCGCGGCAAGCGGCTCGGCTTCCCCCTCGACCAGATCCGCACGATCATCGACCTCTACGACGCACCGCGGGGCAAACGCAGCCAGTTGCAGTACGTCCTGGACCAGATCGACGACCGACGCACCGACCTCGAGCAGCGACGCCGCGATCTCGACGATGCCTTGACCGAACTGGACCGTTTCGAGGACCGTTGTCGGGAGGACCTCGCCCGAATCACGTGACGGGGCCGACGAGA
Source organism: Phycicoccus elongatus Lp2 (assembly GCF_000367525.1). Lineage (GTDB taxonomy): Bacteria > Actinomycetota > Actinomycetes > Actinomycetales > Dermatophilaceae > Phycicoccus_A > Phycicoccus_A elongatus. The sequence continues at coordinate 55,875 of NZ_HF570956.1, forward strand.
GGGGGACCGCCATGGACCGATCGGACGAGCACTCAGCCTTCGCCTGGATCATGTCGGGCGCGGTGGGCGTCCTCGTGGCCGGCGGCATCGGGAAGGCGCTGCTCGACAAGCGCCGGGCCAGTGCCCAGCGCGAGGCGATCGAGGCCCTGGAGCGCGAGGACCTCGACGAGGCCGAGGGTCACCCGAGCTGATGGCCACCCCGGCGGACCTGGACACGATCGCCCGCGCACTGCCCGGCGTGAGTGTGGGCAAGTACTGGGACGACCCCGCGGCCTACCTGATGGAGGGACGTGGCCTGCGCGGCGGACGCGGCCTGGCCCACCACCGCTCCCCCCGGCGCGACGAGGGGACGTTCGACCCCGCGACCGGCGAACCCTTCACCGACCTCGTCGTCGTGCAGACCGCCACGCCGGAGGCCCGCGAGGAGGCGCTGGCGAGCTTCACCCCGCACGTCTTCACCATCCCGCACTTCGCCCGCTCCAACGCGGTCCTGGCCCACCTGGACTCGATCAGCCCCGACGACTTGGCAGCCCTGCTCGAGCTGGCCTGGGAGTCCAAGCAGCGCTGACGGGCGTGCCGCCCGGGCGGCAATGGCCGCAACGAACCACCCGATCAAGCCCCAGTGAGCACGCGCGGGCCGTTGCCCACCGGGCATTGCTGCCCGAGCGGGACTGCGCGCTGCGACATCAGGCCCACGGCTCACCCGTCGCCAGCCATCGACGCGAGGAAGTCGTCGATCTCGGAAGCACTCGGTGCGGTGTTCGGGCCCCGACGGGTCACCTTGATCGCAGCCCCGGCGTTGGCGCGGACCGCCGCCTCGTGCCACGACAGGCCGCCGAGCCGGCCGGCGAGCAGGATGCCGGTGTGGCAGTCGCCGGCGCCATTGGTGTCCACCGGAGTCTGCGGGTATCCACTGACGTATGCCGCGGAGTCACCGTCGCGCACGAAGCACCCCTTGGGTCCGTCGCGGACGATCACGACGGCGCCGCCCACCCGCTGGGCCACGGCAGCCGAAGTCTCGTCCATGCCTGTCCAGCCCGTGAGTTGGGTGGCCTCTTCGGCGTTGGAGGTCCACGTCGCCGTCAGGGCGAGCATCCGGTCGCGCACGGGGGCCGGCAGCCCGGCGAAGATCGCGCCCGGGTCCAGGACCACCTCGACACCCTCCGGGAGGGCCTCCAGAAAAGCAAACAACGGATCGCGCGTCGACCCGACAAGCGAGTAGCCCGAGACACAGACCAGGTCACCCGCCGCTGGCTGGCTCGTCATCAGCGATTCGAGGCTGATGTGGCGCTCGGCGCCCAGGGTCGTGACGAAGGTGCGTTCGGCCGACGGCTCGACCATGACGAAACAGATCCCCGTGTCGAGGTCTTCCACCGGGGGGCTCACGATCGCCACGTGCTCGGCCGCCAAGGTCTCCCGGATGAGGTCGGCGTTGGGCCCGGTCCCGACGGCACCAGCATGGACTGCGGTTGCCCCGGAGCGAGCGGCGGCAACGAGGATGTTGACGGCTGACGCGGCATACCGGGTCACGGCGGTCGCCATGACGTTCTGACCCCGCGCCGGCAGGTTCGGGACCTCGGCGACCTCGTCGACGAGCGCCTGCGCGGTGTGGATCAGTCGGTGCACGATCCCAACCTACGGCGCCCTCCTACTTGTGGGCCGGATCTCCCGGGCCTGAACACCCGAGAACCGGCCCATAACGTCGGGGCGGGTTTTCAGGTGACCGTCGACCGCACGCTGTAGAGCTCGGGGAAGAAGGTGAGGTCGAGCGCTCGCCTCAGGAAGTCCACTCCCGACGAGCCACCGGTCCCGCTCTTGTGCCCGATCGTGCGCAGCACGACCTGCAGGTGGCGGAAGCGCCACTGCTGGAAGAGGTCCTCGATGTCGACGAACTCCTCACACGCCTCGTAGACGCCCCAGTGCTCGGCCGGCGCGGCATACACCTGGGCGAAGAGCGTGACGAGCTCCGGCACCTCCCGATACGCCTGCGTGACGTCGCGGTCGAGGACCGCAGCGGGCACGGCATACCCCCGCCGGGAGAGGTAACGCACGAACTCGTCATACAGCGTCGGCTCGGCCAGCAACTGCGCCAGCCCGTCACGAACCTCCCCGTCGTGGTCGAAGACGCGCAGCATGTCGGCGTTCTTGTTGCCGAGGAGGAACTCGACAGAGCGGTACTGCCAGCTCTGGAAGCCCGAGCTCGTCGCCAGGAAGGGCCGGATCTCGGCATACTCACTGGGCGTCAGCGTGGCCAGGACGTCCCACTGCTCGACCAGTTGCTTGAGCACGTGCTTGACCCGCGCCAGCCGCTTGAGCGCCGGCGACAGGTCATCGGTGGCCAACAGGTCCCGCGCCGAGTGCAACTCGTGCAGGAGGAGTTTGAGCCAGAGCTCGGCCACCTGGTGCTGGATGATGAAGAGCATCTCGTCGTGGAGCAGCGGGACGCTGCGCGGATGCTGCGCCGAGAGCAGCCTCGGCAGGTCCAGGTAGGCACCGTAGGACAACTGCTCGGTGAAGTCGGACTCGATGCCTGCCTCAAGCTCGCGGATGTTGTCGTTCATGTCACCTCTTCCTCTCTCGCTGGGGAGTATGCCGTGTCGGACAATCGGCGGGTGACCTCCACCGCCTCGACCCGCTTCACGTCCGTCGATGAGGTATGCCGCGCGCTCGCCGATGTCGGCTACCTCGCCTCCGATGCCATCGCCACGACCGCCTTTCTCGCCGACCGGCTCGGCAAGCCGCTGCTCGTCGAGGGGCCGGCCGGCGTCGGCAAGACCGAGTTGGCCAAGGCCCCCCCCCCCGCCACTGGGTCCCGCCTGATCCGCCTGCAGTGCTACGAAGGCGTGGACGAGGCGCGCGCGCTCTATGAGTGGAACCACGCCAAGCAGCTGCTGCGAATCACCGCCCAAGGCGACGGGGACGGGCAGTGGGACGCCCTGCGGCACGACATCTTCAGCGAAGAGTTCCTCCTGGCCCGACCCCTGCTGCAGGCGGTGCGCAGCACTGACCCCGTGGTCCTCCTGGTCGACGAACTCGACAAGGCCGACGTCGAGATCGAGGGCCTGCTCCTGGAGATCCTCGGTGACTTCCAGGTGACGGTGCCCGAGCTCGGCACGATCAGCGCGACCCAACGACCGTTCGTGGTGCTCACGTCCAACGCCACGCGCGAACTCTCCGAGGCCCTGCGGAGGCGCTGCCTCTTCCTGCACATCGACTATCCGGACGCCGACCTGGAGCAGCAGATCATCAGGCAGCACGTGCCCGACCTCGACGCGACCCTCGCGGAGTCGGTGGTGCGCCTCGTCGGGCGGCTGCGCGACCTACGCCTGCGCAAGTCGCCTTCGGTCGCCGAGACCGTGGACTGGGCCCGCACCCTGATCGCCCTCGGCGCCACCGAACTCGACGAGGCGGTCATCCGCGACAATCTGGGCGTCCTGCTCAAGCACCAGGACGACATCCTCCGCGCCACCAAGACCCTCAACCTGTGAGCACCCTGGAGCCCCGCCTCGTGGGCTTCGCCACCGCCCTGCGCCGCCACGGTGTGGTCGCCGGGACATCCGATCTCGTCGACGCCGGTGCCGTCATCCAAGTGCTGGGGATGGCCGACCGGGGCCGACTGCGCGAGGGGCTCGCCGCAGCACTCCTGCGGCGCAGCGGGCAACGACAGGTCTATGACGACCTCTTCGACCTCTGGTTTCCGGTCGCCATGGGGACCCGCACAGGGCTGGACGCGGACCTGACGACACCGCGCGACCCTGCCGATCGTCGGGCCCGAGCAGTTGCCCTGCGGGACGAGTTGGCCGCCG
>NZ_HF570956.1:59780-73518 GCF_000367525.1 Phycicoccus elongatus Lp2
TGCGGTCGCGCAGCGACTGGAAGCGGCCCCAGCGGTCGTGTGCCTGGGCGAGCAGCGGTGCGGCTGCAGCGGACTCGTCCTCGAGGAGGGTCAGCCGCGACCGGAGGTCGGTGAGGGTCTGCTCCAAGGTCGAGCGCCGCGCGATGAGGGCGGTCTCGTCGGCGACCTCCTGCTCGAGCGTGGAGGTGAGCTGGACGAGGTCGTCGGCGAGCAGGCGCAGGCGGGCGTCGCGCGCCTCGGCCTGGATGACCGCGGCCTTGCGCGCGGCCTCAGCCTGGCGCCCGAGCGGGCCGAGCTGGCGCCGGATCTCACCGGTGAGGTCGGCGACGCGGGTGAGGTTGGCCTCCATCGCCTCGAGTTTGCGCAGTGCGCGTTCCTTGCGCTTGCGGTGCTTGAGAACGCCCGCCGCCTCCTCGATGAAGCCGCGGCGCTCCTCAGGGGTTGCGCGCAGGATCGTGTCGAGTTGGCCCTGACCGACGATGACGTGCATCTCGCGGCCGATACCGCTGTCGGACAACAGTTCCTGGATGTCGAGGAGTCGGCTGGGCGTTCCGTTGATCGCGTAGTCGGAGCCGCCGTTGCGGAACATGGTCCGGGTGATCGTCACCTCGGTGTAGTCGATCGGCAGCGCACCATCGGTGTTGTCGATGGTCAGGCTGACCTCCGCGCGACCGAGGGGCGCACGGCCTGCCGTGCCCGCGAAGATGACGTCCTCCATCTTGCCGCCGCGCAGGCTCTTGGCGCCCTGCTCCCCCATGACCCAGGCGAGGGCATCGACGACATTGGACTTGCCGGAGCCGTTGGGGCCGACGATGCAGGTGATGCCCGGCTCGAGGCGCATCGTCGTCGCCGACGCGAAGGACTTGAAGCCCTTGAGGGTCAGTGTCTTGACGTACACGGATGTCCTTGCCTGGTGCGAGCCGATCGACCGCTCACCCTACCTGCGGGCCTGCCGGCGATCGGCCACGTGCGCTCGCCCGGTGTTGCCTGTGACTCTTGGGATCTGCTGTGACCTGTGGGGTTCCGTGGGGCCGACGGTGGGCCACCCGAGGCGCGTCAGGTCGACCCGGGGTGTCGGACCCGAGGGGTCACTCGGAGGCAATCGCCTCGTGGTGGCGGATCACCTCGGCGATGACGAAGTTGATGAACTTCTCTGCGAATTCCGGGTCGAGCCCGGCATCGTCGGCAAGCGCCCGCAGCCGGGCGATTTGCCGCTCCTCGCGGGCGGGGTCAGCGGGCGGCATACCGGCATCGGCCTTGAGGCGGCCCACCGCCTGGGTGCACTTGAAGCGCTCGGCGAGCAGGTGCACGAGCGCGGCATCGATGTTGTCGATGCTGCCGCGCAGGCGGGCCAATTCGGCCGGGGCGTCGCTCACCCGCGCCATCCTAGGAGGGGAGCTGGCGGGCCTCGCCCGGCGTCCACCACCCGGGCCGTATGCCGCGAGACCGACCCGGTGGTTGACTGACCCGTGGCGGACGAGGAGGACGAGATGACCACAGGGACGTGGACCGATGTGGAAGCGCAGGACCTCGAGGGCACCAATGCCTTCCGGTTGATGCCCACGGACGCACTCGTGGACCGCCCGGCGGCAGGCGTCGTCGTGCCGGCAGCAGGTGGCTTCGGCCTGTGCGTTCAGTACGACTGGGTACATCCCGACGGCGGTCCACAGGACGGCATCCTGCTCGCCTGACGTCATGGTGCTGCGGATGACATGAGGTGGGGCGGCTGGCAGGGCTCAGCGCTCGAGGAATCCGCTGAGGTCGTCCCGCAGCGATCCCTCGAGGGGCGTCGAGAGGCCCGAGACGTGCCCGGGCCGGCGCGTTGTGGACGGCTGCTCGCCGAGCAGGCTGACGAGTCGGGCCACCGCCAGACGCGAGCCCTGGGCCACGACCTCGACCCGCCCGTCGTCGGTGTTGCGCGCGTGCCCGGCCAGACCGAGTTCGAGCGCGCGCGCCCGGGTCCACCAGCGGAACCCGACACCTTGCACCTGGCCGCGCACGAAGACGGTCACCCGGACCGGTTGGTCACCGACCGACTCCGACCTCGCCTCCTTCATGGCCCCCACCTTCACCCACGGGGACTGGCAGGATCAAGCCATGACCACAGTGCTGCACAACAAGGCCTGCTCGACCTCCCGCGCCGCCCTCGAGACGGCCAGTGACGTGGGCGTCGACGTGGAGATCCACGACTACCTCAAGCAGCCCCTCTCGGCGGAGCAACTGCGCGAGCTCATCGGCAAGCTCGAGGACCCGGTGACCGACCTGGTCCGGCGCGACCCCTACTTCAAGAGTCTGGGCCTGAGCGACGCCGACGTCCAGAGCGAGGACCAGGTCATCGCGCTCCTCGTCGAGCACCCACGGCTCATGCAGCGCCCGGTGCTCGTCAAGGGTGACCGCGCGATCATCGGTCGCCCCAAGGACCGCGTCGCGCCCTTCCTCGCCGACTGAGCACCGTCGCCCACGAGGGCCGTGGCGACGCCGGTCGACGCCGAGCCGACGCCGAGCCGAGCGAGCGATCGCACCTGAGTCACATCAGCCTCATCAATCACTTTCTTCACTTTCCCCACTCGCCGCGCTCAGGAGTTGCCCTGCACCGTGCGTGTCTGTCGAAACAGGGATCCCACCCGTCCCTAGCCTTGACGGGTGACCTCCGACCGGCTGCCGGGCCTCGATGGCCTGCGCGCGCTCGCCGTAGGCGCCGTCCTGGTCTTTCACCTGAGGGCCACCTGGCTGCCCGGAGGTTTCCTCGGGGTTGATGTCTTCTTCGTCATCTCCGGCTTCCTCATCACGACCCTCCTGCTCCGTGAGCGAGCGCGCACCGGGCGCCTGGACCTTCCGCGTTTCTGGCGGCGACGGGCCCGGCGGCTGGTGCCGGCTCTAGTCCTCGTGGTCGTCACCTCGACCGTCCTGGCCCGATTCCTCGAGCCCGACCTGCTCGTCGGCATCGGGCGCCAGACCCTCGGCGCCCTCACGTTCACGACCAACTGGCTCGAGATCAGCGCCGGCACGGATTACTTCCACGCCACCAGCCCGCAATTGTTCATGACGTTCTGGTCCTTGGCTGTGGAGGAGCAGTTCTATCTGCTGTGGCCCTTCGCCGTCGTCGCCATCGTCACCCTGATCCACCGTCGCCGTCGCCGTCCCCTGATCCCCGTCGCGATCGGTGTGGCTTCCGCGGCGGCGATGGCGATCCTCGTTGATCCGTCCTCGGTGACCCGGGCGTACTACGGCACGGACACGCACCTGATCGGGCTCATGATCGGCGCCGCTCTGGCCTTCGCGTGGGCGGCCCCTCACCGGGCGTGGACCCGCACCGGCGCCTGGCAGCATCTCCGTCGGCCGCTCACCGCCTGGGCCCTCGTGGTGCTGCTGGCCGTCTTCGTCACGGCCCGTGACGACCTCGTCCTCACCTTCCACCTCGGCATCCCGCTGGCTTCGCTCGCCACCGCCGTCCTCGTGCTCGCCCTCATCTCAGCACCCACACGGCTGCGCGACCTCGCTGAGACCGTGCCGCTGCGATGGATCGGTGAGCGTTCCTACGGGATCTATTTGTGGCACTGGCCTGTGGTCCTCCTCGTGGGTGCCGCCTGGCCCATCGCACCTGGCGGTGCGGCATACGTGATCTCACGCCTGCTCTGCGTCGCGCTCACGCTCGTCCTCGCCGGCGCCTCCTATCGCTGGGTCGAGCAGCCGGTCCGTCGACTGGGCTTCCGGGCCTGCATCCTGACGGCGCGCCACCGGCTCGAGGGCCTCACGCCGCGCGCCCTACGCCTGGTCACTGCCACCGGCGTCGTCGCCACTTTCGCGTATGCCGCGGTGCTCGCCAGCGCTCCGACGACCACGGCGACCCAGGCCGAGTTGACCGCCAACACGTCGTCCGCACCCGACACCACCAGCGAACCCACGTCCGCGACAGGCGAGGTGAATGTGCAGGAAGTGGCCACGACGACCACCTCACCCGCGATCCCCAGGACACCGCCGGGCCCCGCCGAGCTGGCCACGGTTTTCGCGATGCCCTCCGGTGACGAGATCGACGCCTACGGTGACTCGATGCTCGTCGGGTCGCTGCCGGCCATGCGCTACTACTTCCCCGGAGTCCGGCAGGACGGCAAGTCCAACCGACACTGGAGCGATGGCCTGGCCGCCGTGACCAAGCGCGGCGACCTGAACCGTCGTGCCGTCGTCCTCGCCTTCGGCACGAATGCCGGGGTCGACCGCCCGGCGATCGAGCAGATCCTCGCCGACCTCGGCCCCCGGCGAATGGTGGTCCTGGTCACCGAGCACGGAGGCTTCAGTCGCGTCGAGTCCGACAACGCCACCCTGCGTGAGATCGCTGCTACCCATCCCAACGTGGCCCTGGCCGACTGGGACGCCGCGCTCCAAGGCACGACCGGCCAGCTGCAGTCCGACGGGATCCACCCCTCCCGCATCGGCCAGCACCTCTTCGCCAAGACCATCCGCACCGCCCTCGCCGAGTTGACGACCCGACACACCGGCGTCACTCCGACCCTTCCTGAGTTGCCCATCCCGTGATCCCTGGGGCCGACATGGGGTGTGTCGGCGCGTCTGCAGTTGCGCCACCCACCGGGGCATGTCACATGCGCCCATATGTGGCGCATGTAACTTGCGCCACCATGTGAGGCAACTGCAGAGGCTCGGAGCCCCCTGGGTCGCCCCCGGCCACGCCGCAGCGTGGCGGGGCGCGGGGTCAGCGGGGTCGTCGGGGTGCGACTTGGCAACGCGGGCAGAAGAAGGACGACCGGTTCATGAAGTGCTCGCGCATGATGAGCGTCCCGCAGCGCCGGCAGGGGCGCCCGACCTGCCCGTAGGCGGCCAGCGATCGGTCGAAGTACCCGGACGCGCCATTGACGTTGACATAGAGCGCGTCGAAACTCGTGCCACCCTCCCCCAGCGCCTCCGTCATGACATCCCGAGCGTGTCCGAGGACGCGCGCGATCGACGGCTTCGTCAGGGTCGACGCCATGCGTCGGCCATGGACCTGCGCCCGCCACAGTGCTTCGTCGGCGTAGATGTTGCCGATGCCGGACACGACAGTCTGGTCGAGCAGCACCCGCTTGATCTCGCTGTCCTTGGCCTTGATCCGACGCACCACGGCGTTCGGGTCGTAGGCCGGTTCAAAGGGATCGGGCGCGATGTGGGCAATCGTGAGGGGTATGCCGTCCGCACCGGTGGCGCTCCACGCGAGTCCTCCGAAGGTGCGCTGGTCGACGAACCTCAGTTCGGGACCGCTGTCGTGGAAGCGGAAACGGGCGTGCAGGTGCTTCTCGTCGGGCGCAGCAGCCACCTCGACGAGCAACTGACCGCTCATGCCCAGGTGCAGCAGCAGGGCGTCCTCGACCGGGCCACTGGCGGCATCGGCGGCATCGGCCAACTCCAACCACAGGTACTTCCCGCGGCGGCGTGCGCGTCCGATGACGCGACCGGTCAGGAGCCCGATCAGGTCTTCATGCCCCGCGACATGGCGGCGCGCCACCCGCGTCCCGCGCAGCTCGACCGAGGCGATCCGACGCCCCGCGACATGGTCCGCCAGCCCGCGCCGGACGACCTCGACCTCAGGCAGTTCCGGCATATCGGGTGCCGAGCGTCTCCCAGGCGGCCGCCGCAGCCCGCTGTTCGGCGTCCTTCTTGGTCCGCCCCTCACCGGTGCCCTCGACAGCGCCCGCGACGAGCACCCGAGCGGCGAACTCCTTGGCGTGCTCCGGTCCGCTCTCGTCGACCTGATAGGTCGGATTGCCCAGGTCGTGCTGGGACAACAGTTCCTGCAGCGAGGTCTTCCAGTCCAGTCCGGCCCCGCGCAGGGCCGACGCCGCGATGAGCGGATCGATCAGGTGGTGCACGAGCGCAGCCGCCGCCCCCATTCCCTGGGTGATGTAGACGGCGCCGATGACGGCCTCGACGGCGTCGGCGAGAATCGAGTCCTTGTCGCGCCCGCCGGTCGTCTCCTCACCGCGCCCCAGGTAGAGGTGGTCCCCCAGACCGATGGTCCGCCCCACCTCCGCCAGGGCTCGCATGTTGACCACGGCGGCCCGCAGTTTCGCCAACTGCCCCTCGGGCAGGTCCGGATGCCTCGTGAAGAGGGTGTGCGTCACGACGACGCCGAGCACCGAATCCCCGAGGAACTCGAGGCGTTCGTTGTGCGGCAGGCCTCCGGCCTCATAGGCATAGGAGCGATGTGTCAGGGCATGGCCGAGCTCCTCGGCGTCCACCGGACCACCGGTCACCTCGGTGAGGTAATCCAGCAGGTCCGTGAGGGGCCGAGGCGGCTCGGGCGCCGACGAGGCGGCCGCGCGCGGCATACCGGCGGGGGGATCAGCCCTGGTGCTCGGTGCGCTCGGCGGCCTCGTAGCGACGGCCCTTGTAGGTGCCGCAGGAGGGGCACGCCATGTGCGGCTGCGTCGGGGCCTTGCACTGGGGGCAGGTGGTCACGCCGACCACCGTCGCCTTCCAGTTGGCGCGGCGCGAGCGGGTGTTGGAGCGCGACATCTTCCGCTTCGGAACGGCCACGTCAGGTCCTCTTCTCTTCGTCTGCGGTGGCCGGCTGGGCGCTCACGCCCTGCAGTGCCGCCCACCGGGGGTCGATCACATCGTGCTGGTGGTCCGGGTCCTCGGCGAGGCGTGCACCGCATTGGTCGCACAACCCCGGGCAGTCCTCCCGGCACACCGGCTGGAACGGCAGTGTCGGCACCACCGTGTCCCGGAGCAGGGTCTCGAGGTCGATCAGGCCGTCCTCGATCACATACTCCTCGGCCGCGTCCTCGTCCCCCACCTCGAGGTGGTGGGCCGCTCGATCGGCATACGCGAACAGCTCCTGGAACCGGGCGTCGACCTCTTCGGTCACCGGATCCAGGCACCGCACGCATGCGCCGGTCGCGATCGCACGTGCCGAACCAGTCACCAGGACGCCCTCGACGACCGACTCCAGCCGCAGATCGAGCGAGATCGGGTCTCCCTCGGCGACGGCCATGACATCGGTGCCGAATTCGGCTGGTGCCGCGACCTCGCGGGTCAACTCGGTCATCGATCCAGGTCGGCGGCCGACCTCCTTGGTGTCCAGCACCCAGGAGGACCGCGGGTCCAGCCGGCTCATGACGCGTTGCCCTTGCTCAGTCGTGATGTGGTTCGACCCGTCCGAACGGACATGGGCCGACGCACCAGACTACCGGAGCAGGGGCAACGTCCCAAACCGCGGCCGCCTGCTCATGACTCGCGGTCCAGCACCCGATTGACCTCGGCGATGACCCGATCGCCGAGGGTCGCGGCATACGTGGCCGTGAGGTGGTCGCCGGCGCGGTGCACGACGACGTGCCCGATCACGAGCGGACAGGTGGTGCCGGGACAGATGGCGTCGGTGAAGCCGACGAAGCTGGAGGTCGGCACCCGCCGCGGTGACGACGAGGACGAGGATCGCGGCTGGCAGCAGGCGACGGGCACGTCGCGCGAGGAATCGGGGCCACGAGACGGTGCCGGTCTCCCCCAGCTCGCGCACGAGGAGGCCGGTGATGAGGAAGCCAGAGAGGACGAAGAAGACGTCGACCCCGAGGAAGCCACCACGTAGGGGCAGCCCGGCGTGGAAGACCATGACGAGCAGGACGGCGACGGCACGCAGTCCCTCGATGTCGGGGCGGAAACCGCCCGCGGTGCTGGGCTCAGTCGCCAGGCAGCCGCGCCAGGAGCGCGCCGAGCACGGTGTCGGGGACGAGCCCGCGGACGTCACCGCCGTAGCGGACGACCTCCTTGACCAGCGAACTCGACACGTGCTCGAGGCTCGGGTCGCCGGGCAGGAAGAGGGTTTCGAGGCCGGTCAGATGGCGATTCATCAGAGCCATCGGGACCTCATAGGCGAAGTCGGTGCCACCGCGCAGCCCCTTGACGACGACCTGGGCCTCCAGGTCGCGGCACACGTCCACGAGCAGGCGCCCGGCGAAGGCCTCGACCCGGACATTGTCGGCACCAGTTGGCAGACCGGCGACGACGTCCTCGAGGAAGCCGATCCGCTCGGCGACGGCGAAGGTCCCCTCCTTGGCCGGGTTGTGCAGGATGGCCACGACCACCTCGTCATAGAGCACCGCCGCGCGCGCGATGACGTCGACGTGCCCATTGGTCACCGGGTCGTAGGAACCCGGCACGACGGCCCGGCGGATCACGCGCTCACTCACGTGTCGAAACCTAGCAACGATGCGAACCACAGCGTCGTCTCGCCGTACTTTCGCGCCCTGTCCGCGGTCCAGTCCGGCGGCCAACTCGGCTCCGGTGAGCGGCTGGAGCGCTCGACGACGACAAGAGCCCGGTCGGTCAGGCGCCCCGGTGCGCCGAGGGCGGTGAGCACATCGGCGAGGGCGGCCTCGGACAGGTCGTAGGGCGGGTCGACGAAGACCAGGTCGTATGCCGTGTCGCTGCCGGCCAAGTGGTGGGTCACCGTCATCGCGCGGACCCGCAGGCGCACGTCCGGGAGTCCGAGTCCCTCGGCGTTGGCCGAGATCACCGACGCCGCCCGGCGATCCGATTCGACCAGGTCGACCGACCTCGCCCCACGGCTGGCTGCCTCGAGACCGAGAGCCCCGCTCCCGGCATACAGGTCAAGCACGGCGGCGCCCGCGACGACCCCTCGTGCGTCGAGCGCGGAGAAGAGCGCCTCGCGGACCCGGTCACTCGTCGGGCGGGTGCCGGCGCCCGGTGGGGTGCGCAGGGTGCGTCCGCCGGCACGTCCGGCGATGATCCGGGTCATCAGCCGCGCTCCAGGTACGCCGCCTGCTCGGCGTCGACCCGGGCGTCGACCGCCTTTTTGAGATCGGGATGTGCGGCCAAGGTCGGATCCGCCGCGACAAGGGCGAAGGCGTCCTCGCGGGCGGCCTCGATGCAGTCCTCGTGCTCGAGCACGTGGAGGAACTCGAGTTGGGTGCGACTGCCGTGCTGGGCGGCGCCCAGGATGTCACCTTCGCGCCGTTGGGAGAGGTCGAGCCGGGCCAACTCGAAGCCGTCCAGGGTTGCCGCGACCGATTCGAGGCGTTGGCCGGTCTGGTCGTTCGGGGTGCCGCTGACCAGCAGGCACAGCCCGGGCAGCCCGCCACGACCGACGCGGCCACGGAGTTGGTGCAACTGGGAGACGCCGAAGCGATCGGCATCGAGGATCACCATCATGCTTGCGTTGTGCACGTCGACGCCGACCTCGATGACCGTGGTCGAGACGAGCACATCGACCTCGCCGGCCGCGAAGGCCAGCATCGTTGAGTCCTTGTCCTCCGACGGCATCCGGCCGTGGAGCATCGCCATCCGCACCCCGGCGAGCGCGGGCTCGGCCTGCAGCTGCGCCAGAGTCTCGACGACACCGTGGAGCGGTCGCGGCAGTCGGTCCTCCTCCACCTCGATGTCGCCGGGTGGTTCGAGGTCATCGCCCTCGCCGGAGGGGCCCTCACCGTGCCCGTCGTCGGCATCGGACCCCGCGTGGCCGTCGGGACCGGCGACGCGTGATGGACGGTCGGGCACGACGATGTCGGCCCCGTCGAGGTCGTCGCTGCCGTCGGCATCGCCCCCGATCCGTGGACAGACGACATAGACCTGCCGGCCGAGCCGCACCTCTTCGGCGACGCGCTCCCAGGTGCGCGGGAACCAGTCCTTCCATTCGGGAACGACGTGACTGGTGATGGGTGCTCGGCCCGCCGGGAGCTCACGCAGGGTCGAGGTCTCGAGGTCTCCGAAGACGGTCATCGCCACCGTGCGGGGGATGGGTGTGGCGGTCATGACCAGGACGTGCGGCGGCTGGGTCCCCTTGGCGCGCAGCGCATCGCGCTGTTCCACACCGAAGCGGTGCTGCTCGTCGACGACCACGAGGGCGAGGTCGGCGAATTGCACATTGTCCTGGAGAAGCGCATGGGTGCCGATGACGATCCCGGCCTGACCACTGGCGATCTCGAGCAGGGCGGCGCGCCGCTCTGCGGTCGACATGCTGCCGGTCAGCAGGGCCACCCGCGTGCCTTGGTCGGCGCCGCCGAGGAGGCCGCCGGCGGCGAGGTCGCCGAGCATGCGAGTGATCGAGCGGTGATGCTGTTGGGCCAGGACCTCGGTCGGAGCGAGCAGTGCCGCCTGGCCTCCCGAGTCGACGACGGCGAGCATCGCTCGGAGGGCGACGAGCGTCTTGCCGGAGCCGACCTCTCCCTGCAGGAGACGGTGCATCGGCGTCTCTCGGGCGAGGTCGTCGGCGATCTCGCCGCCGATCCGCTCCTGGCCAGCGGTGAGCGTGAAGGGCAGTCGCGCGTCGAAGGCGTCGAGGATGCCGCCGGTGATGGCGGATCGGCCGCGCGTGGTGAGGGCCTGCTGCTCGGCGCGTCGCCGTGCGAGCACGAGTTGGAGGACGAAGGCCTCCTCGTAGCGCATCCGTCGCTGTCCGGCCTCGACCTCGGCGCGCGAATCCGGGGTGTGGATCGCGCGCAGGGCATCGAGTCGGCCGAGCAGGTCGCGGGCGTCGAGTATGTCCTCGGGCACCACCTCGGGCGCGACGTCGATGACGTCGAGCACGGTGCGCACCGCTTCCGCCACGGTCCACGGAGAGAGGCGACCGACCTTGCGGTAGAAGGGGATGAGCGCTTTGCGCTCGCCGGAGTCGTCGTCATCGAGCACCGAATAGCCCGGGTGGGTGAGCTGCCAGCGCTGGTTGTACATGCCGATCTCTCCGGCAAAGATCGCGCGCACTCCCGGCCGGAGTTCCTTCTCGGGCGTCCAGGCGCTGAAGAAGGTCACGTCGAGTTCCTGTCGGCCGTCGGTGAGGACGACCTTGAGCATCTTGCGCCGCGGGGCACGCGGCTGGGGTCGGCTGGTCGCCGACTTCACGGTCGCGACCACGGTGACGTACTGCCCGACCCGGAAACGCCCCAGGTCGCTCTCGTAGGTCTTGTAGCGGCGCGGCCAGAAGGCGAGCAGGTCGGCCACGGTCTCGATCCGTCGATCCTTGGCGAAGTAGTCGGCCTCCTTCTTGGGCAGGAGCCGGGAGAGTTTGGTGGCTTCGTCGAGCACGCGTCACTCCACCCCGATGAGCAGGGGGTATGCCGCCTGTCCCCCGGCCAGGACGGTCACCTCGGCGTGGGGAACCTCGTCGTGGAGCCAACGCTGGACACCGTTGAGCAACTCGGCGTCGATGTCGGAGCCGGTGAGCAGGGTGACGAGTTCGCCACCGGCCCCGAGGAGGCGCTCGAGCACCTGTACAGCGATGGTGGACAGGTCGTCCCCGACCAGCACGATGTCACCGTCGACGATGCCGAGGGCGTCGCCGGGTCGGCAGTGCCCACCCGAAGTCAACGCCTCCTTGACGGCAATCGTCACGGCGCCGTGCCGGGTCGCCCTCGCCGCCCCCGCCATCGCGACGACGTTGTCCTGGACGGAGGCGGCCGGGTCGAGCACGGCCATCGCGGCCAGGCCCTGCACCGCGGTGCGGGAGGGGATGACGTGAGCAGAGAGGCCCTCGTGGGCGGCCGCGGTCACGGCCGCCTCGGCCGCGAGCACGGTGTCCTTGTCGTTGGGGAGGATGAGGACGGCGTGGGCGCCGGTGGCCCGGGCGGCATCGAGGAGTTGTCCGGCGGAGGCTCGGGCGCCGGGGACCGAGTCGACGACGACTGCGCCGCCCTCCCGGAGGATGGAGGCGATGCCCGGCCCCGCCGCGCAGGCGACGATCCCCAGGGCCTGGCGTTCGCGGCGACGGGCGATCTGGTCGGCGAAGTTGGTCACCAGGATGCGGCGCAGTCGACCAGCGTCGATGCCCGCCTCGATGGCCGCCCCCACGTCGTCGACATGGACGTGGACGCTCCACAGGTCGGGGCCGCCGCTGACGATGAGCGAGTCCCCCAAGCGGTCGAGGGTCGCGGTCAGGGCGTCGATACTCGTCTCGTCGCTGTCCTCGACGAGGTACATCACCTCGAAGCCCGGGCCGACCAGGTCCCCCTCGGGATGGGACGAGATGGCCAGTGCACCGTCGCCGAGCAGGGCGTCGGCGCCGGGGTCGATCGGCCCGGGGACGCCGTGGACCGTCGGTCGCCACTCCTCGCGGCGGGCGGGCCCCTTCGTGACACCGAGCAGGTCGGTCTCGGACCAGTCGCCCGTGAGGATGCGGCACAGCGCCTCCAGGAGCAGCACGCACCCGGCCCCGCCGGCGTCGACCACTCCGGCGGCGGCCAGTGCGGGCAGTTGTTCTGGCGTTCGGAGCAGGGCGGCGGAGGCGGCATCGCGGGCCGCCTCCGCCACCTCGACGATCGAGGCCCCGGCATCGGCGGCGACCCGTCCGGCTCGCGCGGCGGCGTCGGCGACCGACAGGATCGTTCCCTCCTGCGGGTGGGCGACAGCCTTGCGGGCAAGGACTGCGCCACGTTCGAAGCAGTCGGCCATTGCTGGAGCATCGACCTCCTCGAGGTCGCGCTCGACGACGACCTGCGTCAGCCCGCGCAGGATTTGGCTGAGGATGACTCCCGAGTTGCCACGCGCCGACAGCAGGGTGGCACGACCCAGACTGGTGCATTCCTGGACGAGCGTGGCGGCGCCGAGGATGCCGAGTCGGGTGTGGGCTTCGACGACCTGCTCGATGGCGCCGTCGAGCGTCAGGTAGAGGTTCGTCCCCGTGTCACCGTCGGGGACGGGGTAGACATTGAGGGCATCGAGTTCGGTGCGCCGAGCGGCGAGCGCGGCACGCGTGAGCACGGCCCACTGGCGGGCGTGGTCGGCCGTGAACGTCAGGTGCACGGTCCGCAGGCTATCGGCCCAAGGTGTCGGCCCGCAGTGGCGGCCCATGTGTGCGGCGGCATCGTTTTGGTGTGTGGGCATGGCCTCGGATACGCTTGTGCGGTTGCGCCTCGGGCACGGACCTCTCGGTCGGCCCGCGCGACAAGACTTTTTCACCAGAATCAAGGAGATCACCCGTGGCTGCCAACTGCGATGTCTGCGGCAAGGGACCGGGCTTCGGCCACAGCATCTCGCACTCGCACCGCCGCACCAAGCGTCGCTGGAACCCGAACATCCAGCGCGTCAAGGCCCTCGTCGGTGACGCGGGTGTGACCCCGAAGCGTCTCAACGTCTGCACCTCCTGCCTCAAGGCCGGCAAGGTCAAGCGCTGAGTTCCCCCGCCTCAAAGTCAAGGGCCGGTCTCCCCTCGGGGCGACCGGCCCTTGTCGTTGATGCCGAGTCCACGACACCTTCCGCGTCACGCAGAAGATCGCTCCGCACGCAGAAATAGCCGGCCGACGGGCAAACTTCCGCGTCACGCAGAAGTTGGGTTTGTGGTCAGGGGTGGAAGTGGTCCCAACCGCGCGCCGAGGCCGGTATGCCGTCGAGCAGCACCGTGGGCCCCTCGGGCCCCGGTGCCACGCACGTTCCGATGACCCACCACGGTGCGCGCTCGTCATCGGGCACCGATCCGGCCGCGAAGGTCGCGAGCAAGGAGTGCTCCTCTCCCCCACCGAGCACCTGTTCCCACGCCTGCGCCTCACCGAGCACCGCCGCCACCGGCCCGACGAACTGCCCGGCGAGCGCCTCGCGCGACAACTCCAGACTCACGCCGCTCGCGGCGGCGATCCGCCGACCGTCGCGCACGAGTCCGTCCGAGATGTCGAGCATCGCGCTCGCCCCGGCTGCGGCGGCGACCGGCCCGGCCTCGTAGGGCGGCCGCGGCACGCGGTGGTACCACCGCAGCAGCGACAGGTCTCGATCCGCGACCGGCGACGTCGGCGAGAGGGAGGGTTCG
>NZ_HF570956.1:73618-98479 GCF_000367525.1 Phycicoccus elongatus Lp2
CCCCGCCAGACCGGGTGGGGCGCCACGAGGGCGCGCGGCCCGAGCAGCCCGCACCGCCGACCCCACGCCAGCCAGCGGAGCTCGGCACCCGGCGCGGAGGGCCCGAGGCTGATGACGGCGGGCGTCGGGCACCCGATGACCCGCTCCCCCATGGCGCTCAGCCAGGCGAGGAGGAGGGCCTCCCACTCGGCCGCGGCATACGACCGGTCCCGCTCCGGGCTGTGCGCGAAGCGGCGGACCGAGGCGCCGGGGAGCCGGTTGAGCACCGCCCCGACCGAGGCGTCGTCGAGGACGGTGCCGTCCGGCAACCGCACGAGGGTGCGCGACTGGCCGTCGGCAACCCGGTGCTCCCAGTGGGCGGCCTCGAGGACCGGTCCCGGGACGACGAGGACCTCGGCGCCGCCGCGCCGAATCGCGGACGCGACCTGCCCGGCCCCGAGGTCCTCGGGGCCGGGCAGGATGACGACGAGCGACATCGGTCAGCCCTGCGGCGCCGCGTCGTAGTGCCGCTTGGCCGCGGCGTCACCCTCGGCCATCCCCTTGCTGGCGTCCTCGTAGGTCGGGCTGCCGACGAGGTCGGGGCGGAGCGTGGCGTCGATGAACGGCTCTGCTGCACCGTATGCCGCACCGGCACCGGGCTCGCCACCCTCGCCGCCCCCGGTGAGGAGGGCGATCGCCTGCTCGAGGAGACCGACGGCCATGGCCACGGGGTCGCCCGCGGCATACCCGGCGTCGTCCGTCGTGCCGAACCGGCCCCAGTCCCACCGGTTGTCAAGGATCTTCTCGCGGATGTCCTTGCGCTGGTCCTTGAGCTCCTTGACGTTCTCCTTGACGTCCTTGCGGATGTCCTTGGCGATCTCCTTGCGGATCTCCTTGATGTCCTTGGCGTCCTTGACCGCGACCTTGGTGTCGCCGAGGTCCTTGGTGTCCTTGGCGCCCTCCTTGGCGATCTCCTTGCGGATCTCCTTCGCGATCTCCTTGACGATGCCCTTGCCGGCGCGGACGGTGACGTTCGCGGTCATCGTCGCGGCCGACGGCGAGATCGCCGTGACCGAGACCTCGGTCGCCTGACCGGTGAAGGAGTTGGTGTTGGGCGTCGTCGTCCCGGAGCAACTCGTGACGTTGCGGCTCCCCGGGAAGGGGTCGCCGGCGTCGCCGCGGTTGGCCGCGGTCTCCAGCTGGCGCAGGCCGTCGGCCTGGAGCAGCCCCACCTTGTAGTGGTTCTCGTCGGTGTTCGTCGGCTTGTTCTCGTCGACGTGCCAGAGGAGCAGGCCACCGCCCGGGAGCTGGGCGTCGAAGCCGGTCTTCTGCCGGTTCTCGAGGAGGAAGTACTCGGGGCCGGCGGCGCCGTCCTTCCAGAGTCGGTGCACCTGGTGCGAGGACTTGACGTCCGGGATGCTGATCGTCCCGTTGGCGGTGATGTTGTTGACGGTGACCCAGCCCTGGTTGGCCTTGCACCACGCCGACGGGTGGGCCGGGGTGTTGCCCCCACCGTTCCACGAGCCGCCGCCCATGAGGCACCAGTTGCCCACGCCCTCGGACGTGTTGTCGGTGTCGTAGAGGTCCGGGAAACCGAAGAGGAGGTGGCCCAGCTCGTGGGCGGAGACCCCGAGCTTGGCGTCCTCGGGGATGGTGAGGTAGCCGTAGACCTTCGTGGTGTCGGTCGTCACCTGGCTGGGCAGGACCCACTTGTGCGACCAGATGTCGCCGCTGTTGCCGGTCTCCTCACCGCCGCGGCCGGAGTGGACGACGATGAAGGCGTCGACATAGCCGTTGCCGTCGTTGTCGTAGGGTCCGAAGCTCACGTGCGGGTCGGCGAGCGCGAGCGCGTGGGCGGCCATGTCGCGGGCGCGGGTGGTGCCCGAGGGACGGCCGATGCCGAAGTTGCCGTTGGCATACCAAGCCATGGTCTGCGGGAGGCGGTAGGGCCCGACGACCTCGCCGACGACGTCGACCAGGCCGTTGCTGACCTCACGGAAGTACTCCCGGACACTCCCCGTCGGGACCACGCCGGTCGAGAAGAAGAGGTCGCGGAAGGACTGTGCCGTGCGCGTCATCGGCTTGTCGGACGTGTCGGCGAGGACGACGATGACCCGCACCGCTCCCCGCAATGGTGCCCGCTCGAGAGCGCTGGCCCGCATGACCGTCTCGGGCGTCCCGAACGGGAACGAGTCCGGCGGCATGATCAGGCCGTCGTTGAGGCCGAGGGCTCGCGGCTCCTTGGAGGTGCCGAGGGCGTCGGCGACACCGGTCTTGCGCTTGCGCAGCCGGGTCAGCTCAGCGTCGAGCTTGTCGCGCAACTCCGGCGCCGGGGCGACGAAACACGGATCGTCGATGTGCTTGTGCATTGCTGTTCCCCCTGAGTTGGTGTGGGTGATGACACCGGACAGAGGATTGGGCGACCCGGTTGATACGTGCCGCTTCGGTCAGGGGGTCAACGCGTCGATCGCGGCATCGGCGAACATCGCGTGCAACAACTCCGAGGGATGGAAGCCGTCGCCCGCGAACATCTCGCGCATCAGCACGTTCGCCGGCCACAGGCGGTGCACTCGATCGCGGCGCTCGCACTCCTGCGCACTGATCCGATCGAAGATCCGCCCACGCCAGCCGAGGGCGTCGGCGAGGGGCCGCGGCACGGCCGGCAATTGATCGAGCGGTGGTATGCCGAGCACGAGCACCTCGGCGCGGGGTGCTTGGTCCAGCACCGCGTCGAGCAGGCCGCCCAGTTCTCGGCGGAAGCGGGCCGCCGAGTGCAGGTTCTTGGTGTCGTTGACGCCGATCGAGAGGAAGACGACATCGGCCTCGGCGAAGGTGGCCGCTGCCGCCGGGTCGCGAACCAGGCCGGTCGCCTCGCCGGCCGTGAACCCCGTGGTGGCGACGACCGACCATTCGACGACCGCGGCATACCGTTCGGAGAGGCGGGTGGCGAGCGCGCCGGTGACGGTGGAGCGGTGGTGGGGCACGGCATACCCCGCCGCGACGCTGTCCCCGAGGACGACGAGCCGCAGCGTGCGATCTCCGGAGCCGACCACGCCCGTGCGTCCATCGGCGTCGGCGAAGCGGGGCACCCGGCGAGTCACCCAGGCGCCTTGGAGCGGCGCAACCGGGAGGGCAGCCAGAGGCAGGGCATGCCGGATGCGGGCAGCCCGACCCGGCCCCGCGGGTGGGCGGACCGGCGTCAGGTCCCCGGGACCAGCCATTGCAGGATCGTGATCAGACCGACAACGGCACACACGACGAAGAGGGCCGCGAGCACCCAGGCGATGACCTTGGCCGCGTCGAATCCGCTCTGGGCCTCGGGGACGCTGCGGTCGGCAGCTGCCTCGTCCGTGCGTGGAGCGCGCACGGGATCGGCTGCCCTGGCCTGGGGCACGGCAACGGGGGGCGCCGTCGCGGCGGGCTCGGGGGCGACCTTCTTCGGGGCCTTCGCGCGCGCCGTCGACGCCGGAGCAGGCGATGGGGATGGGGATGGGGATGGGGATGGCTCTGGCGATGGCGCTGCCGCCTCGGCTCGCGCCTTGAGGGCGGCAAGTTTCGGCGTCAACTCCCCGCGTCGGGCGGAGGCAGGGATGGTGGCCCACATGGCCGCGAAGTCGTCGTCGTGCTTGGTGCGCCAGGCGCCGACCGCCTCGTCGACGATCGGTCCCTTGGCCGAGGTCGCGAACCAGGCCGCACCGGCCCCCGGAAGGTCACCGATCCGATGCCGGATCTCGCCGAGCATCTTGAAGGCCTCGGCGTCCCGATGGAGGTGGACATGGTCCTCGAGGATGTCCCTGGCCAGGGTCAGGCGCCCGGAGGCCAGCGCCGTGCGCGCGCGCTTGAGAGCGTCCTCACCACCTGTGGAGACCATGCCTGCATCGAACCACAACGCACCGACCACGCACCCGGTGCAACGCGGACGCCCTGTGGTCCAGCCCACAGGCTGGGTCTTGCATTTGTTACTGACCGGTAGTGATACTGGTGAGTAGGCAACGTTGCTGACGCACCGAAAGGACCCCTCTCATGGGCCACTACAAGTCCAACCTGCGCGACATCGAGTTCAACCTCTTCGAGGTGCTCGGTCGCGGCGACGTCCTCGGTCACGGCCCCTACGCCGACCTCGACGAAGACACCGCTCGCGAGATGCTCAAGGAGGTCGCGCGCCTGGCCGAGAACGAACTCGCCGAGAGTTTCGTCGACGCCGACCGCAACCCGCCCGTCTACGACCCGCCGACGCAGGCCGTGACGATGCCGGAATCCTTCAAGAAGTCCTACAAGGCCTACCAGGACAGCGGCTTCTGGAGCGTCGACGTGAACGAGGAGCTGGGCGGCACGGTCGCCCCGCCGTCCCTGAAGTGGGGCATGAACGAGATGGTCCTGGGGGCCAACCCGGCCATTGCGATGTTCGCCGCGTCCTACGCCTTCGCGCGCCTCCTCCACATCCTGGGCACCGAGGACCAGAAGCGCCTCGCGCCCCACATCATCGAGCGCGGCTGGCACTGCACGATGGTCCTCACCGAGCCCGACGCCGGCTCCGACGTCGGCGCCGGCCGCACCAAGGCCGTCCAGAACGAGGACGGCACCTGGAACATCACCGGCACCAAGCGCTTCATCACCAGCGCCGAGTCCGACATGGTCGACAACGTCATCCACTTCGTCCTGGCCCGCCCCGAGGGCGCGAGCGCCGGCACCAAGGGCCTCTCGCTCTTCATCGTCCCGAAGTTCCACGTCGACCTCGAGACCGGTGAGCTCGGCGAGCGCAACGGTGTCGAGGTGACCAACGTCGAGAAGAAGATGGGCCTCAAGGTCTCCACCACCTGCGAGCTCACCTTCGGCGAGAAGACCCCGGCCGTCGGCACCCTGCTCGGCGATGTCCACGACGGCATCGCCCAGATGTTCCGGGTCATCGAGCACGCCCGCATGCTCGTCGGGACCAAGGCCATCGCGACCCTCTCCAGCGGCTACCTCAACGCCCTCGAGTACGCCAAGCAGCGGGTCCAGGGCCCGGACCTGACCCAGGCCGCCGACAAGAACGCGCCCCGCGTGACGATCACCCACCACCCGGACGTGCGCCGCTCGCTCATGCTCCAGAAGGCGTATGCCGAGGGGTTGCGCGCGCTCGTGCTCTACACCGCCTCCCTTCAGGACACCGTCGACCAGGAGCAACTGCGCACCGGTCAGGAGTCGCTCGAGAAGGGCACGGCCGGTGAGAAGGCCAGCCGGCTCAACGACCTCATGCTCCCGATCGTCAAGGGCCTGGGTTCGGAGCGGGCCTGGGTGCTCCTCGGGACCGAGTCCCTCCAGACCTTCGGCGGCTCCGGCTTCCTCCAGGAGTACCCGATCGAGCAGTACGTCCGGGACGCCAAGATCGACACCCTCTACGAGGGCACGACGGCGATCCAGGGACAGGACTTCTTCTTCCGCAAGATCATCAAGGACCAGGCCGAGAGCCTGGGCACGATCGCCGCGCAGATCCAGGAGTTCGCCAAGGACCTCGGCGCCCACCACGGGGCCATCGACAAGGACCGCGAGTTGCTCGCCCAGGGCCTCGACGACGTGCAGGGCATCTTGGGCGCCATGGTCGGTGAGTTGATGAAGTCCGACCCACGCGCCGAGGGCGGGGACGTCACCAACCTCTACAAGGTCGGGCAGAACACCACGCGCTTCCTGCTCGCCGCCGGCGACCTCGTCGTCGGCTGGTTGCTCCTGCGTCAGGCCGAGGTGGCCCTCGCGGCCCTCGAGGCCGGTGCCGACGGCAAGGACAAGGACTTCTACACCGGCAAGGTCGCGGCGGCACAGTTCTTCGCTCGCAACGTCCTGCCCCGCCTGTCCGCCGAGCGCACCATCGCCGAGGCGACCGACAACAGCCTCATGGACGTGCCCGAGTCGGCGTTCTGAAGTCGGTCACACAGACCACGGCGCCCCCACCCGCGATCCGGGTGGGGGCGCCGTCGCGTGTGGGCCGACAGTCTCCGTGGGGTGCGACAGCCTCAGTGGGGGTCGACGTCGGTGCGCTCGATGCGCGAGCCGCTGCCCGGGTCCACGGACGTTTCGCGAGTCGTCGTGATGCCACGGCTCCGGTTGCCTGCCTGCTGGAGGAAGGAGAGGACGATCGCGAGGACACCGCCGATCATCAGGATCACACCGATCATCGAGATGCTGATGCCACCGATCGATGCGGTGACGGCGAAGTAGAGGATCGCACCGATGACGAGGAGTGCGATGCCGAGACCGATGTACACGTGGGACCTCCTGGGGGTCGAATCGTGCTGGGGGTCGAAGGGCCTGACCCGGTCACGGTATCGACAAACCTTAGACAGCGGGGGTCTTCCACCGCGCAGGATGGCGGGTGGAAAGGGCGGGGCGCTCGCGTCCCCCAACGCGAGCGCCCCCGGCTCCTGGGTCCGGCGCGTCCCCTGATCGGCCGGTCCCGGTGGCCTCGTCCCCTCCGGTGACAACTACTCAACCAAGGGCACGTCGATCCGTCGATGGGGAGCACTCCCCCGAGGTCGTCAGAGTCGGCGGTCGGCGAGCACCGGGAAGGTCTCGCGGTAGTCCGCGAGGGCGGCCAGGTCGATCGTGGCGACGAGCACGGCTTCACCATTGCCGTCGATGGTGCCGAGGACTTCGCCCTGGGCAGCGACGACCTGCGAGTTCCCGCCCATGACCGTGTTGTGGTGTGTCCCACCGGTGTTGACCTGGATAATGGCGCACTGGTTCTCGATCGCGCGGGCCTGGCCGAGGAGGGTCCAGTGCGCGACGCGCGGCAGCGGCCAGGCCGCTGGGACGACGAAGGCCTCTGCCCCGGCCTCACCCAGCAGCCGGAAGAGCTCCGGGAAGCGCAGGTCATAGCAGGTGGCCAGGCCGACCATCACCGATCCACCGGCCTGCAAGGGCAGGGGGAGGACCACTCGGCCTCGTCCTGCCTCCATGAGTTTCGGCTCACCGGACCCGAATCCGAAGCGGTGCACCTTGCGATAGGTCGCGAGAACCTGGCCGTCGGCTCCGAGCACGAGGGAGGTGTTGGCGAGAGACTTGGCCTCCGCGCCCGGCTCCGGCAGCCGTTCCACGAAGGATCCGGCGTGCAGTGTCACCCCGATCTCGGTGGCCAGGGCAGACATCGTCTGCGTGAAAGGGCCGCCGAGCGGCTCGGCGGCGCTCTTCCAGCGCTCGTAGTCGAAGCCGGTCGGCGCCCACAGCTCGGGCAGCACGATGAGGTCGAGGCCGGCGTGCTCGGCTGCGGCGGCGCGCACGAGATCACTCACGCGGGTGATGCGGTCGGCGATCGATTCGACGTCGTCATAGGCCACTTGGATCGCGGCCACGGTGAAGGTCGCCATGTCAGTCCTCTCCTCGTCCTCGCAGGCTCGCGAGATAGGCGTTGTATGCCGCGAGGTCAGCGTCGCCGTCCCGGTCGGCCTTGCGGTCCTGCCGCTTGCTCTCGATGCGGTCAATGGTCACCCAGCGTGCTGCGACGAGCACGGCCAGGACGAGCGTGGGCACTTCGCCGATTCCCCAGGCGATCATGCCGGCCGTGTGCTGGTCGGCGAGCGGGTCCGGGCCCCACGGCAGGTTGATCCGCTCGAAGAAGCCGGGGGCGAGCAGGGTCCGACTGTCGGTGAGGGCGACCCCGAAGAAGGCATGGAAGGAGATCGTCGCGAAGAGGATGACGAGCAGCATGAGCGGGCCCCAGCGCGGCGGGCCGGGATCGGTGCCGACGAGGACCCAGACGAAGAGGTAGCCGGTGAGCACGAAGTGGGCAAGCATCAGCAGGTGGCCGGTGTGGGTCGTGAGGGCCAGCTCGAAGGCCGGTGACCAGTAGAAGATCGCGAGCGATACGAAGAAGAGCGTCGCGGCGACGATCGGGTTGGCCAGCAGTTTGAGGGCCCGCGAGTGAACGAGGTGCAGCACGAGTTCGCGCGGGCCCCAGGTCTTGTCGGTGCGGGCGGGCAGCGCGCGAAGGGTCAAGGTGATCGGGGCGGCGGGCACGAGAAGCAGCGGCATGATCATGGCCACGCCCATGTGCATCAGCATGTGCGTCGAGAAGAGCACTCGGCCCCAGATGTCCGGCGCGCCGCAGGTGAAGTAGACCCACACGAGCCAACCGGCCACCCAGAGTGCCGTGCGCCACCAGGGCCATGCATCCCCACGTCGGCGGAGGCGGATCACGCCGGCGACGTAGAGCCCGACGGCGAGGATCGCGATGCCCAGGAACAGCCAGTTGATGCGCCAGGCAGTGAACCAGTCACCGGCGAGCATCGGTCCCGGGTCGGGGTACCCGGTGAGTGTGAGGACGGTCGACGGCTGGGGCAGGCTGTCGGGCACTGGCGGCTGGCTGCGGGAGAGCGCGACCCCCATGCCGGTCGCAGACCCCATGAGGACGAGCTCGACGATCGCGAGGCGCGCGAAAGCGGCCCGCGTCCGCTCGGGCCACTCGGCAACGCGGGCCACGATTCGCCGTCGCTGCTGCCAGCCCAGCAGGCCGAGCAGGACGAGCAGGATCGCCTTGCCCGCGACGAGCAGGCCATAGGCCGAGGTGACTGCTGACCACGACCCCACCCGTAGGATGGCCTGTTGCACACCGGAAATGGCCACCAGCGCGTAGGCCCACCCGGCGAGGACCGAGTAGCGAGCGACGGTCACCGACAGGTCACGCCCGAGCGTGCGCCACATCAACGCGAGGGCAGCCAGCCCGCCGACCCAGACCGCGACCCCGAGCAGGTGCACACCCATCGAGTTGACGACGTCCTCGTGGGCGGCCGATCCGCCGGAGTGGGAGGTCAGTGCCCCGACGAGAATGCCGACGAGCGCGACGAGCGCACCCCACGCCATCGCTGCCTGCCCCCGGGCGAGGGCGGCGATGACCGCGACCACGGTCGCGGCGATGACCTGGAGGGCAAGGATGCGAGTGACCTCGAGGCTGAAGAGGTAGTCGCCGAGTTGAGCCCACAACGCCGGCTCGGACAGCGACAACCCGGCGAGGTCGGCAAAGGTCAGCACCGTGACCGCAGCGGCACTGGCCGCCCAGAGTGTGGCGGCGACCACAGCATACCGGCACGCGGTGCGGCGTCGATCCGTGGTGCCCCGCTCGGGTGTGAGGAAGGCGGCCACGAGAAGGAGGCCCACGGTGAGGGCCGACCCCAAGTGGGTGAGCAGGGTTGCTGGTGGGAGCGCCCAGCGCACGACGGCGCCGGCATCCGCGGCGAGGATCGGATCGGTCGCTCCGGTGAAGGAGGCCGTCAGGATCGCGACGGCGAGAGCCACGATCGCCACGAGCACCAGCGTGACTCGGGTCGCTGATCCTCGGGACGGCATGTCCCCAGCGTAGGTAGTGTCCGAACATGACCATCACTCCGCCTCCGCCCACCGACCTGTCCGGTCTGGTCGAGGCCTTCGCACAGACGACCGGTGCCGTGCTCGACCTGGCCGGTGGGCTCGACGAATCGCAGGCCGGGCTGGCGACCGAGTGCCCGGGGTGGACCGTCCTGGACCAGGTACGGCATGTCGCGAGCATCGAGGCGCTGATCCTCGGCGAGCCGGTTCCTGACCACGATGTGTCCTCGCACGCGCACGTCCGCAACGACTTCGGCGTGATCATCGAGAAGTACCTCGAGGGGCGACGGGCCCGATCGCTGCAGGACGTCGTCGAGGAACTCACCGAAGTGCGCGAGCGTCGGCTCGCCGATCTCGGTGCGCCCGACCAGACCCTGGAATCACCCTCGGCGAGCCCCTTCGGCCCGGCCACGCACGGCGACGTGCTGCCGATGCGGGTCTTCGACATCTGGTGCCACGAGCAGGACCTCCGGGAAGCCCTCGGGGTGCCGGGCGGACTCGACACGGCCGCCGCCGCCCTGTCGGTCTCGCGCGGGCTGATGGGCCTGCCGCGCAAGATCGCCCAGGCCGGCCTGCTCGCCGACGGGCGCCGCGTGGTCATTGAGGTGACCGGGCCGGTCGCCACCACGTTCACCGTCTCGGTGGCGACCAACGAGGCCGGCAAGGCGATCGGGAAGGCCTCGGCGGGTGCCGACGACGGGACTGCCGCTCGGGTGACCCTCGACACCAGGGCCTTCATGCGGCGGATCGCCGGCCGGTGGCCGGTCGATCAACTGGGTGCCGAGATCAGCGGGGACGCCTCGTTGGCCGCTCAGGTGCTCGAGGCGATGGTCGTCACGCCCTGACGTCGCCCTGGAGACCCTGTCGCACGCGACCCCGCCCCAGATAGGCGATGACCGCCGCAACGGCGGGCCCACGGGCAGCACGTATGCCGGGTGCGCACCGAGCCCCTCCACGAGCCACCCGCCGACAGCGGTGCCGGCGGAGATGCCGATGAGGACGCCGGTGACCGCGACCGCCATGCCCTCGGTGACCAGTGCATGCGGCACGAGGCGCTGGACGAGGCCGAGCGAGGTGATGAGCATCGGCGCCGTGGCCGACCCGGCGACGAACATGATGCCGACCAGGGCCCACAGGTTGTCGCTGAGCAGCACCGGCGCCTGAAGGACGCACATGGCCGCGGCGAGCAGGACGAAGCGCTTGATGACGGAGGTGGTGAAGTCGCGCGTGCCGACGACGATCCCCGAGATCGCCGAGCCCAGGGCGAAGGCCGCCAGGATCGTCGAACTGAAGGCCTTGCGGCCCTGCTCGTCGGAGACCGCGACGGCGACCACCTCGTTGGCCCCGAAGAGGACGCCGACCATGAAGAGGACGAGCGGGACGATGACCATCCCCGGCCGATTGATGGCCAGCCCGGGGGGTCGGTCCTCGTGGGGCACGACCGGTGGCTCGGTGCTCCGTGCCGCGAGGAAGAGGATGGCTCCCCCGGCGAAGAGGATCTGGGCGAGGACCAGGCCCGCCTCGGGCGCGATGGTGGTCGCGGCCAGCACGCCGAGCACGGGCCCGACGACGAACGCGAACTCCTCGACCACCTGCTCGAAGGCAAAAGCCGTGTGCATGCCCTTGGGGTCATCGCGCATGATGTGCGCCCATCGCGCGCGCGACATGGGGCCGACCTCGGGGAGGAGGGCGGACACGGCATACGCGACGAAGAGGGTCCACAGGGGAGCACCGACCGCTGAGAGCCAGGTAGTGGTGAAGAGGGCCACCGACGTGAGCAGGATCGCGGGCAGGGCGATCCGGCGCTGGCCGTGCTTGTCGATGAGCCGACCCAGGACGGGAGCGGCGATGGCCAGGACGAGCACTCCGACCGCGGAGATCGCCCCGGCGATGGCGTACGAGTCACGACGGCTCGAGACCGTGACGATGACCGCGACGCCGAACATCGCCCCGCCGACGCGCGAGATGAGCGCCCCGAGGATGAACCGCGGGGCGCCGGGCACGGCAAACAGGGGTCGATAGGCGGAGAGCATCCCGCACATGGTGCCCGACCGGCGTCAGCGCGCGGAACCGAACCCCAGGATCGCCGCCAGGCCAAGAGCGCTGCGCGGGTCGTAGGCCGCGCGCCACAGGCCGCCGTGCACCGCGGCATACGCCTCGTCCTGCCAGGTGTGGCCGCGCGTGGGTGAGCCGGTCGACAGGTCGTGCATGAGAAGGGCAGCCATCAGCGTGTTGGACGTCCCCGGCTCGAAGACCTCGATACCGAAGCGATGAGCCCCGGCGTAGGCCGCAGCGAGCGCCCGGTTCTTGACCACCGATCGGGTGCGGGTCGGGGGCGCGACCTTGAAGGAGACGAGGGTGCCCTCGGCGCGCGCCGTGGCGGCACGCCAGCGCTGGAGTCGCTTGGCGAGAAGGTAGTTCGGGCCCTGCTGGAGGACCACGGAGTCGTTGATGCCGGGGTCCTCGCCGGGGCGGTAGTTGCGTTGGAGGAGGCGCCCGCCGGTGAGCGTGCGGAGCGGTACCCGCAGCAGTTTGGAGGTGCGGCGCTCGGCATAGTTGCGGACCGACGCGGCGACTGCCTCCCCGGGGACGGCGAAGACGTCGGTCGGGGTGGCGAGGAAGGCGAGCGCGACGTCGTCAGTCGGCCGCTGCCCACGGACCCGTTGGGTGAGCAGGTCGACGGCAGCGCTGACGCGGACATTGGTGGCGCCGTCCGCGTAGACGTAGTTGCCGATGACGATCGGGCCGGGGAGGTCGGCGACCCAGTCGGCCGCGCGACCGACCTCCTCGATGAGGTTGACGCCGGCGCGCTGCTCCAAGGGTTCTTCGCCGGGTCGGGCGGGCACGAGCAGGCGGCCGGGGGAGGCCTGTGCCTCGTCGACGAGGCGGCGCCAGATGTCAGGGCGCGGCAGGTCGATCGCGGCGACCGTTGCGCCCCAGCGCAGGAGGGCTCGCAGAGGGCCCATCTCGGCACCGGCGCCGAGGACGACGAAGGTGCGCCCGTGCGGGTCGAGACTGCCGCGGGTGTGGAGCACTTGCTCGACCGCGTCGCGCACGGTCGGCTCGACGACCCCGCCTTCGACCCAGAGATCCACGCGTCGACGGAGGTCGTCACCGGCCAGGCGCGAGCCGCGATACGGGAGGGTGAGGGCGTTGTCGGGGTCGCCGGTGCCCGCGATGACCTCGGTGACCAAGGGCTGATCGGGCGGGCCGGTGTCGACCTCGAGATTGCGGTGGATGGACCCCAGTCCGTCGGTGGCAATCCGCAGGGCGGCGTCGGCCGACGGCAGACCCGCCTCGACCAACCGACGGAAGTGCTCGAGATAGCCCTGCCGCCAGTTGGTCTCGCGGTTGGCCGCTGCCGCGCCGACCGGATCGATCCCGGCGAGGGCGTCCGCGACAACAGTGCGACCGAAGGCCGACGTCGAGCGGCGACCGTCGGCTCCGGCCGGGAAGGTGATGCCCCGCTGGTCTCGGTCGGGTCCGGCCATCGCTCAGCCCCAGATCAGGGCGCGCGTCGGGTCGGCCATGATCGCCGCGACATCGGCGAGGAACTTGCTCCCGAGCTCACCATCGACGAGGCGGTGATCGAAGGAGAGGGCCAAGGTCGTGACCGACCGTGGCTCGATCCGCTCGTCAGCGCCCGACCCGACGACCCACGGCATCCGTCGGACCTGGCCAAAGGCGAGGATCGCCGCCTCGCCCGGATTGAGGATGGGCGTACCGCCGTCGACGCCGAAGACGCCGACGTTGGTGATCGTGAGGGTGCCGCCGGCCTGATCGAGGGGCGTGGTGCGGCCTTCGCGTGCCGTCGCGGTGAGCTGATTGATGGCTCCCGCCAACTCGAGGAGGGTCATCGTGTCGGCGTCCTTGACGTTGGGCACGATGAGCCCGCGGGGGGTCGCCGCGGCGATGCCGAGGTTGACGTAGTGCTTCTCGACGATCTCCTGCGCGGCCTCGTCCCATGTCGCGTTGACGCCCGGGTTTCTCCGCACGGCCAGGCAGATCGCCTTGGCGAGGATCGTCAGCGGCGTGACCTTGACGTCCTTGAACTCCCTGTCTGCCTTCAGACGCGCGACGAGTTCCATCGTCGCCGTGACGTCGACCTGGACCCACTCGGTCACATGCGGCGCCGTGAACGCGCTGCCCACCATCGCCTGCGCGGTCACCTTGCGCACCCCCTTGATCGGGATCCGCACCTCCCTGTCATCGCCAGCGGCCCACCCCGACGTCCGCCGCGCGCCCCCGTACCCCGCGCGCGCGATCTGCAGTTGCGCCTTCTGGGGGGGCATGTCACATGCCTCTGTGGGTGGCGCAACTGCAGACGCTGCGGAGGGGTTCGCCCGCCCGGCGGCATACGACTCCACATCGGCGCGGGTGACGATGCCGCGCTCGCCGGTGGGCGGCACGGCCCCGAGGTCGATGCCGAGTTCCTTGGCGAGTTTTCTCACCGGCGGCTTGGCGAGGGCACGGGTTTCGGCGGCCGACGGCCGGGGCGCCTCGCCGGCCTCCGCGTCAGCGCCACCGACTGGCGTCGGCGCCGCTGGCGCAGCGTTCGCCGTTGGCGCAGCGGGGGTCCTGCGGGCTCGTCGGGTCGTCCCGCTGGCCTTGGGACCGTAACCGACAAGGGTCTTGACCGGCTCCTCGTCAGCGCCGTCCGCAGCGGTGTCGGGCGCCGGAGACTCGGCAGCGGGCATGCTGTCGGCAGGGGCTGCCCCCTCGGCGCCGTCATCAATGGTGATGATCACGGTGCCGACCTCGACCTCGTCACCGACAGCGACGTGGATGCCGGTCACGGTGCCGGCCCACGGGATCGGCAACTCGACGAGCGACTTGGCGGTCTCGACCTCGACGACGATGTCGTTGACCTTGACGGCGTCGCCGACGGCGACCTTCCACTCAACGATCTCGGCCTCGAGCAGGCCCTCACCCGGGTCGGGCAATTTGAACTCACGCGTGGTCATGGGGCTGCCTCCTCAGTGGGCCAGGGCACGGTCGACGCCGTCGAGCACCCGGTCGAGGTCCGGCAGGAAATGCTCCTCGATCTTGGACGGCGGGTAGGGCGCGTTCCAGCCGGTGACCCGGATGACCGGCGCCTCCAGGCTGTAGAAGCAGCGCTCGGTCACGGCCGCCGCGATCTCCGCGCTCAGGCCCACGAAACTGTGCGCCTCGGTCACCACGACGAGTCGCCCGGTCTTGGTGACCGACGTGGTCAGTGTGTCGATGTCGAGGGGGCTCACCGAGCGGAGGTCGATGACCTCGAGCGAGCTACCTTCCTCCTCGGCGACCTTCGCGGCATCGAGGCAGGTGCGGACCATGGGTCCGTAGCACGCAACCGTGGCATCGGTGCCCTGACGAACTACATTGGCGGAGAACAGGTCTCGCGCGGGCGGGACATCGACGTCGATCTCACCCTTCTCGTGATAGCGCCGTTTGGGCTCATAGAAGATCACCGGGTCGTCGGTCTCGATCGCCTGCTGGATCATCCAGTAGGCATCCGTGGGGTTCGAGCAGAAGACGACCTTGAGGCCGAGGGTGTGGGCAAAGTAGGCCTCATTGGACTCACTGTGGTGCTCGACGGCGCCGATGCCGCCACCCATCGGGATGCGCACGACCACCGGCACCTTGATCGCACCCCGCGAGCGGGAGTGGAGCTTGGCCAGCTGCGACACGATCTGGTCGAAGGCCGGGTAGACGAAGCCGTCGAACTGGATCTCGACCACGGGACGATAGCCCCGCAGCGCCATCCCGATCGCCGTGCCCAGGATCCCCGACTCGGCCAAGGGCGTGTCGATGACCCGGTCCTCGCCGAAGTCCTTCTGCAGGTGTTCGGTGATCCGGAAAACCCCACCGAGTTTGCCCACGTCCTCTCCCTGGATGAGGACCTTGGGGTCCTTCTCCATCGCGGCGCGCAGGCCGGCATTGAGCGCCTTGGCGATCGTCATCTTCTGCACAGCCATCACGCCACCCCCTCGTCGTCGAAGGACGCGGCATATGCGGCCTGGACGGCGCGGTCGTCCTCGACCTGTCGGTGGGGCTCGACGTAGACGTTGTCGAAGATGTCCGCCACCTCCGGGTCGCCCATCGTCACCGTCGCCTCGCGCACATTCGACGCGAGTTCATCGGCCTCGGCGTCGACCGCGACGAAGAAGTCATGGTCGGCGATGCCCTCGTGGCCGAGCCAGGTCTTGAAGCGCGCGATCGGGTCCCGCAACTTCCACATCTCGACCTCGGCCGAGAAGCGGTACTTCGTCGGGTCATCGGACGTCGTGTGTGCCGCCATCCGATACGTGTAGGCCTCGATCAGGCTCGGCCCCTGCCCGGACCGGGCGCGGTCGAGCATCTCCTTGGTCACGGCATACGTCGCCAAGACGTCGTTGCCGTCGACCCGCACCCCGGGGAAGCCGAAGCCGTCGGCCCGCTTGTAGATCGGCGAGCGCATCTGCCGCTCATTGGGTTCGGAGATGGCCCATTGGTTGTTCTGGCAGAAGAAGACGATCGGGGAGTCGTTGACACCGGCGAAGACGAAGCCCTCGTTGACATCGCCCTGCGCGGTCGCGCCATCACCCATGAAGGCGATGACGGCCGTGTCTCGGTCGGGGTCACCGGTGCCGACATCGCCGTCGCGCTGCACACCCATGGCATAGCCGGTGCCGAGCAGCACCTGGTTGCCGATGACGATCGTGTAGGTGTGGAAGCCGAACTCCTTGGGATCCCACGCGCAACGGTCGACGCCGCGATACATGGCGATCAGCCGCATCGGGTCCAGGCCGCGGCACCAGGCGATGCCGTGCTCGCGATAGCCCGGGAAGGCATGGTCCTGGGGCCGCAACGCCCGCCCGCAGCCGATCTGCGAGGCCTCCTGCCCGAGGAGCGAGACCCACAGGCCGAGTTCACCCTGCCGCTGCAGGGCCGTCGCCTCGAGGTCGAAGCGTCGGATCAGGACCAGGTCACGATAGAAGCCGCGCAGGTCCTCGTCGGTGAGGGCGTCGATGTGGTGGGCATACTCCTGCGCGCCGCCGTGGAGGACTCGCTGCCCCTCGGGGTCCAGCAGCTGGATCATGTCCGGGCCACCGTCGAAGGGGCCGCGCGAGCGGCTCCGCAAGGTGGACTCGTGATGGTCGACCCCGCCGGCCAGTTGGCCGCGGGTCACGTCTGCGACAACGTCGTCGCTCATGGCACTCCTCGTACGTCTGCGGGTGCCCGAGGGTGACGGGACACCGAACCGTTCGGCCTCGCGGACCACACGCCTGGTGCGGCAGCAGGTCCGGTCGGCGAGAGGACTCCCGCCGTGATGTGGCGGGTGTCACCTTGCGTGCACCCAAACCTACCGGCGGACGCGGCCCCGCCACCAACTCGGCGTCACGGCATTCGGCCCACGGCGAGCTGACCGCTCAGCCGCGGTCCCGCCACGGGCCCGCCACCTCGAGCAGGCGCTCATTGGCCTCGGTCTCGGCGATCGTGGCCCGCACACCGTCGGTGCCATAGGGGCGCACCGTGAGCCCGGCTTCCTGACACGCCGCCGCGAAGTCCGCGGTCCGCTCCCCCATCGGGAACCACACGAAGTTCGCCTGACTGTCCGGAAGGTCCCAGCCCTGTGCCCGCAGGGCGGCGAGGATGCGCTCCCGCTCGGACACCAACTCCTTGACGCGGACCTCGAGCTCGTCGAAGGCGTCCAGGCTGGCGATCGCCGCCACTTGGGCCAGCGAGTTCACCGCGAAGGGGATCGCCGTCTTGCGCAGGGCAGCCGCGATCGGATCGTGCGCCACGGCATACCCCACCCGCAGGCCCGCAAGGCCATAGGCCTTCGAGAAGGTGCGCAGGACAACGACATTCGGACGCTCCCGATGGAGAGCCAGACAGTCCGGCGCGTCCGGGGCGGTGACGAACTCGAGGTAGGCCTCGTCGAGGACGACGAGCACGTCGTCGGGAACGCGGTCCAGGAAGGCGGCCAGCGCGTCGGCGCCGACGGTCGGTCCGGTCGGGTTGTTGGGGGTGCAGACGAGCACCAGGCGGGTGCGGTCGGTGATCGCCGCAGCCATCGCGTCGAGGTCGTGCCCGCCGTCAGCGGTCAAGGGCACCATGACCGGTGACGCGCCGGAGAGTTGGACGAGGATCGGGTAGGCCTCGAAGGACCGCCATGCGAAGACGACCTCGTCGCCGGCCTCGCAGGTCGCCTGCACGATCTGGCCGAGGACGCCGACACTGCCCGGCCCCGTCACGATCCGGGAGGCTGGGACATCGAGCCCACGGGCCAGCCGCTCGGTCAGCGCCGTCACTGCCATGTCGGGGTAGCGGTTGATCGTCGCGGCCGCGGCCGTCACCGCGCCGAGGACGCTGGGCAGCGGGGGGTAGGGGTTCTCGTTGGAGGAGATCTTGTATGCCGTGACGCCGGGGGGCGCAGCGGCGGGCTTTCCGGGGGTGTAGGCGGGGACCGCCTCGAGTGCGGTGCGCAGGTGCACCCTGGTGGTTGCCTCGAAACCGGAGCCCGTCATGAGGGCCACTGTAGGCTCCCACCCATGAAGAACTTCGTGCTCAAGACGGCGATCAACGCCGTCGCTCTGTGGGTCGCGGCCTTCGTGGTCAGCGGAATCCACTTGGGTGCCGATGGCAAGCCGTGGACGTCGAAGCTCGTCACGATCGTGCTCGTGGCCCTCCTCTTCGGCCTGGTCAACGCGATCCTCGGGCCGATCGCGCGGTTCCTCTCGTTCCCGGCGCGAGTGCTCACCTTGGGCCTGTTCACCTTTGTCGTCAACGCCTTCCTGCTCCAGGTGACCGAGTGGATCAGCGATCCGCTCGGCCTGGCGTTCACGATCGACAAGTTCTTCTGGAATGCGGTCTTCGCTGCCGTGGTCATCACGCTCGTCTCGTGGGTGCTGTCGGTCATCCTGCCCGACGGCGACGACAAGGACTGAGTCCCCGACGATGGTCCGCGGCAGTGGCGGAGCGCACGCTGCGCCCCCCCG
Source organism: Phycicoccus elongatus Lp2 (assembly GCF_000367525.1). GTDB lineage: Bacteria > Actinomycetota > Actinomycetes > Actinomycetales > Dermatophilaceae > Phycicoccus_A > Phycicoccus_A elongatus. The sequence continues at coordinate 91,897 of NZ_HF570956.1, forward strand.
CAAGTGGCGCCTCGGTGGGGCCCGATCGCTGGTCTCCATCGCCCTGGTGCTCGGGCTGCTCGTCGGGGTCGCCGCCTATCGCGTCACGCACACCGCCGGCTCCCCGACCGCCGGGACCAACCCGTCCGCCGGGGCCTGCGGCGGCGACCCGCTCACCGTGGTCGTGACCCCGGCGCTCGAATCGGTGGCGCGCGACGCCTTGGCAGCCGCCACGGCCGCCACCCCGTGCCAGCGGTATGCCGTGTCTGCCCAGTCCGATGACACGGTCCTGGCCAACATCGGTGCCGGGCAGGCCCCGGAGGCGTGGCTGACCGACTCGTCGACCTGGCTGGATCTGCTGCCCGCCGACTCACGGACGACGTACGCGTCCGCCGGCTCGGTGGCGTCCTCGCCGGTCGTGCTCGCGGCGCCACTACAGGGCGCCGCCACGGCACCTGAATCCTGGGCCGGCATCTTCACCGACAAGGGTCTCTTCCGCGTCACGAACCCCGCGGTCGATGCGGCGAGCCGCACCGCGTACTACGCAGCCCGCGTCGGCCAGGCCCCAACCCTCGACGCGGCGTCCGCGAGCCACCTCGTGCTGACCTCCCGGTTCGCCGCCGCAACCGTCGGCGACCTCTTCGCGACGGCCGCGGACACCGCCACCAAGGGTGGCTTCCCGGTCTCCGAGCAAACCCTCGCGGCATGGACGCGCGATCATCCCGGCGTGCTGCGCCCCCTCATGCCGACCGCGGGCAGCGCCACCCTCGACGTCCCACTTCTCGCCCGGAGCGACCTCGCCGCCTCCCGCAAACAGTTGGTCAGCGCCGCCTTCTCTGCGCTGACCACCACGAAGGCCCGGGAGGCCATGGGCAGCGCGGGCTTCCGTGCACCCGACCGGTCCGGTGGCCCGACCATCGAGGGCATCGTGGCACCCGAGTACACCGACCTCGCGCTCGGGACGATCACCGAGCGCACCGCAGCCCTCGAGCAGTGGGAGGTGCTCCGCACCGACATGCGCATGCTCGCGGTGCTCGACGTCTCCGGATCGATGAAGGAACGCGCGCCCGGCACCACGCTCCCCCGGTGGCAGGTCATGGAGCAGGCGTGCACCAACGCCCTGCAGGTCCTCCCCGACGGCGCCCAGATCGGCGCCTGGTTGTTCTCGACCCTCAAGGGAGGTCCGAGTCAGGACTGGCTCGAACTGTCCCCGGTCGAACGTCTCGATGCCGTCACGGCCGGCAGGACCCACCGCCAGGTGCTCCTCGACGCCCTCCCGACGATCGAGGGTCAATTGAGCGGTGACACCGCGCTCTATGACACGACGCTCGCGGCCTTCACGACGATGACCTCGTCGTACAACGCCGGCTTCATCAACTCCGTCGTCGTGATGACCGACGGCCGCAACGACAACCCGCGCGGCGGGCTCAGCCTCGACCAGTTGCTGAGCGAGCTCGACTCGGCCAAGGATCCTTCGCGACCCGTGCGGATCATCACCATCGGCATGGGCGAAGCCGACCCCAGCGCCCTGCAGCAGATCTCCGCGGCCACGGGCGGCACCTCCTACATCGCCAACACGCCGCAGGACATCGAGCGGATTCTGGTCGAGGCCCTGCTCGCTCGTAGGGTTGCTTCGGCCTGACGTTCGGGCCCGGCAGAGGAGGAACAGGTGCGCGTGCTCATCTCCGGCGGGGCCGGCTACATCGGCTCGCACACGGCAGTCCTGCTGGCGGGGGCCGGCCATGAGGTGGAGATCGTCGACAACCTGGTCAACGCCAAGCCGACGGTGCTGCCCCGGATCGAGCAGCTGGCCGGCACGACCATCCCGCTGCACGTCCTCGACCTCTGCGATCGAGAGGCCACCGATGCCCTCGTCGCCGCGGGCAACTACGACGCGGTCATTCACTTCGCCGGCCTCAAGGCCGTCGGTGAGAGCGTGGAACGACCCCTGGACTACTATGACAACAACCTGAACTCGACGATCAGCCTGGTCCGGGCGATGGGTGCGCACGGCGTGCGTCGACTGGTCTTCTCCAGTTCAGCCACCGTCTACGGGGATGCCGCGCAGCCGCCGCTGATGGAGAAGTTGCCGACGTCGGCGACCAATCCCTACGGCTGGACCAAGGTGATGATCGAGCAGGTGCTGCGGGACGTCGCCGCGGCCGACAACTCCTGGCGGATCGCCCTGCTGCGCTACTTCAACCCGATCGGTGCCCACCCCTCGGGTGACATCGGCGAGGACCCGCAGGGCATCCCCAACAACCTCGTCCCCTACATCGCCCAGGTCGCCGTGGGCCGCCGCGAGTTCCTCAATGTGTGGGGTAACGACTACCCCACGGCCGACGGCACCGGCGAGCGCGATTACATCCACGTCATGGACCTGGCCGCTGGTCACGTGGCCGCCCTGGAGAAGCTCGACGAGATCGGGCGACCGGTGAACATGTGGAATCTGGGCACAGGCAAGCCGGCCTCCGTCCTGCAGGTGCTCGCCGCCTTCTCCGCGGCCGTGGGGCGTGACCTGCCTTACCGCGTGATGGCCAGGCGACCCGGGGACGTCCCCACGTCGTATGCCGACCCCCACTTGGCGGAGATCGAGTTGGACTGGCGGGCCGATCGGACGCTGGACCAGATGTGCGCGGACACGTGGCGGTGGCAGTCGCAGAACCCCACCGGTTACCCCGACGCATGATCACGTTCACCGGGACACCGGCCGGTGACGCGGCGCCGCGGCTGGTCGACATCCACAGTCACGGAGCGGTCGGCGCGCAGTTCGGGCACGGCGAGGAAGGGAGTCGGGCTGCGGCTGCCCATCACCGCGCCTGCGGGACGTCGGCCATCATGGCCTCCTTGGTGACGGCCACCGACGACGACCTCTGGGCGCAGGTGGGGGTGCTCGCCCCGCTGGTCGCCGACGGCACCGTGCTCGGGATCCACCTCGAGGGTCCCTACCTGTCGGCGGCACGGTGCGGGGCCCACGATCCGACGCTGCTGCGTGATCCGGACGCGGATTTCCTGTCGCGGCTCGCCGACCGCTGTGCCGACCTCGGGGCACCCGACGCGATCCGGATGGTGACCTTTGCGCCCGAGCGCGACGGCGCGGACGAGTTCATCGCGGCCTGTGCCGAGTTGGGTGTGACTCCGGCCGTCGGGCACACCGACGCCGATGCCGCCCTCGTCACCCGCGCCATCGGCCGGATCGCCGACGCCACCGGTCGCCCGGCCGTCGTCACCCACCTCTTCAACGGGATGCCGCCCTTGCACCACCGTTCGGGTGGGCCGGTGGCCGCCGCCCTCGCCGCTGCGGCGCGGGGTGACGCCATCGTCGAACTCATCACCGACGGCGTGCACGTGGGACCCGAGGTCGTGCGCATGGTCTTCGAGACGGTGGGTCCTGACCGGATCACGCTCATCTCCGATGCCATGGCGGCGACCGGGCTGGGTGATGGCGCCTACCGGATCGGCGAGCTCGCCGTCGACGTGCGGGAGGGAACGGCGCGCCTGACGGGGGCGGACGGCATACCCGGCTCGATCGCGGGCTCGACGGCGACCGTGGCCGACTGTGTCGCGTGGGCGACCGGCGTCGCCGGTGTCGACCGGGCGGATGTGCTGCGCGCCTCGACGGTCACGCCGGCCGCGCTCTTCCCGCCGCTGACCTGAGCCGCGGGCGGGCCGCGGCCCACACGTGGCCCACCTCACACGCCCACCCGGCGAAATACTCCAATCCGTGGTCACCGGCGTCTACTACACGTCGTAGGGTTTACTACGTCCGATAGTAGAGATCTCCAGGAGGCCCCGGGTGGACGCCCTCGACCTGGCCAGATGGCAGTTCGCCATCACGACCGTCTATCACTTCCTCTTCGTGCCGATCACGATCGGCATGTCCTTCATCGTCGCCTGCTTCCACCTCATGTGGGTGCGCACGCACAAGCCGGAGTGGCTGCGACTGACCAAGTTCTTCGGCAAGCTCTTCATGATCAACTTCGCGCTCGGCCTGGTGACCGGCATCGTCCAAGAGTTCCAGTTCGGGATGAACTGGTCGGACTACAGCCGCTTCGTCGGTGACATCTTCGGCGCGCCCCTGGCCTTCGAGGCCCTTCTCGCCTTCTTCATGGAGTCGACCTTCCTCGGCATCTGGATCTTCGGCTGGGGCCGGATCCCCGAGAAACTCCACATGGGCTGCATGTGGCTGGTCCACATCGGCACCGTGCTCTCGGCCTACTTCATCCTCGCGGCCAACTCCTTCATGCAGAACCCCGTCGGCTTCCGCTTCAACCCGGCCACCGGCCGCGCCGAGATGGCCGACTTCCTCGCCGTCCTGACCAACAAGGTGCAACTCGTCACCTTCCCGCACGTCATCACCGCGTCCTACATGACCGGTGGAGCCGTCGTCATGGGCGTGGCGCTCTGGCTGCTCATGAAGCACCGCGACTCGGCCGACGCCGACATGTATCGCCGCGCCACCCGCATCGGCGCCTGGGTGTCCCTCGTTGCCAGCGTCCTGGTCATCATCACCGGCGACATCCAGGGCAAGATCATGACCGAGGTCCAGCCGATGAAAATGGCTGCGGCAGAGGCGATCTACGAGACCCAGACCAATGCACCCTTCTCCGTCCTGTCCGTCGGCAGCCTCGACGGCACCTCGGCGACCCGCATCATCGAGGTTCCCGGACTGCTCTCCTTCCTCGCGACCGGCGACTTCCAGGGCGAGGTCATGGGCATCAACGACGCCCGGGAGGGCGAGAAGGCCCTGGCTGCCAAGGTCACCGCGCAGTACGGCCCCGAGGTCGGCGCGCTCGCCCTGGACGACACCTACACCCCGGTCGTCCCGCTGACCTACTGGTCCTTCCGCCTGATGATGGGCCTGGGCTTCGTCTCGACCTTCCTGTCGCTGATGGCGCTCTGGGGAACGCGCAAGGGGCGCACACCGACCGGCTGGTTCTGGAAGCAGGCCGCCATCTGGAACCCCCTGCTCCCGGTCTTCGCGATCAGCTTCGGCTGGATCTTCACCGAGGTCGGCCGCCAGCCGTGGATCGTCTACGGCCTGATGACCACCGCAACCGGTGTCTCGCCCAAGGTCTCGGCCTTCGAGGTGCTGACCTCCATGGTCGTCTACACCCTCGTGTATGCCGTCCTCGCGGTCATCGAGGTCAAGCTCTTCCTCACCTACGTCAAGCGTGGCGCCGACCCCTTCGTCGAGCTGACCGCCCACGACGAGGCGGACGAGGACGCTCCGCTCCAGTTTGCCTACTGAGGCACGCAAAGGATCACTGACATGACACTCAACGAGTTCTGGTTCCTCATCATCGGCGTCCTGTGGGCGGGCTTCCTCGTCCTCGAGGGCTTCGACTTCGGCGTCGGCGCGCTGCTGCCGACCTTGGGCAAGGGTCGCGACGCGAGCGATTCCGACAAGCGCCGCCGGCTCATGCTGACCACCATCGGCCCGCACTGGGACGGCAACGAGGTGTGGCTGCTCACCGCCGGTGGCGCGACCTTCGCGGCCTTCCCGCACTGGTACGCGACGATGTTCTCGGCGATGTACCTCCCGCTCCTGCTCGTCCTCGTCGCGCTCATCGTGCGCGCCATGGGCCTGGAGTACCGCGGCAAGCGCAACGACGACGCCTGGCGGCGCAACTGGGACCTGTGCATCACCGTCGGCTCGATCGTCGCCCCGCTGCTCATCGGCGTCGCGCTCACCAACCTGGTGCGCGGCCTCCCGATCGACGCGGACATGGAGTTCGCGGGCAACTTCTTCACCCTGCTCAACCCGATGTCCCTCCTCGGCGGCATCGTCGTCCTCGGCCTCTGCCTGACCCACGGCGCGCTCTTCATCGCCCTCAAGACCGACGGTGAGATCCGTCGTGACGCCCGCGCCCTGGCCACCAAGGTCGGGCTCCTCACGGCCGGCCTCGCGGTCGTCCTGCTGCTGTGGGTCGGCTTCACCAAGGGCACCATGTGGAGCTGGATCACGACCGTGCTCGCGGCCGTGGCCCTGCTGGCCGCGATCTACATGAACACCAAGGACCGTGAGGGCTGGGCCTTCCTCGGAACGGCCGTGACCTTCGCCACGGCAGTCGCGACCTACTTCCTGGTGCTCTTCCCGAATGTCATGCCGTCCACCCTGGACGGTGGCACCTCGCTGACGATCGAGAACGCCGCGAGCAGCCCGCTCACCCTCAAGATCATGACGTGGGCCGCCGTCGTCTTCACGCCGATCGCGCTCATCTACACCGCCTGGTCCTATTGGGCCTTCCGGAAGCGGATCTCGACCCACCAGATTCCCAAGGCTGTCGCGGTCCACTGAGGCACACGGCATACCCGATGAAACCCTTCGACCCACGACTGCTCCAGGCGGCGCCGACGGCCCGAGCGCCGATCGCCGTCCTGGCGGCCGTGGGCGTGCTCCAAGGGTTCGCGACGATCGCCCTCGCCTTCGCCCTGTCGGCGCTGGCGGTGGCGGTCGTCGGGCACGGCGACCTCGGTCGGCCCGGGTCGTGGACGGCGGCACTCTTCGTCGTTCGCGCCGGGCTGGCCTGGGTCGCCGAACGCGTTGCCGCGCGGGCCGGGGTCGAGGTGACGAGCGCCCTACGGCGGGCCCTCGTGGTCC
>NZ_HF570956.1:98579-104448 GCF_000367525.1 Phycicoccus elongatus Lp2
CGTGGCGGTCGCCGCCGCGCTCGCCGCGATGAGTTGCGAGCCGGGGATCGTCTCTCTCGGGGCGGGCGCCTTCATCTCGATCTGGGGCGAGGGCCAGGAACCGGTCGTCATCGACGGCAACGTCGAGATGCCCGGTCGGGGCTTGGATCCCGACCGCTTCGGACGCGGTGTCGCCGAGGTGACCTTCGCCTACGGCGGCGGCGTGACGATGTACGGCGGCCACGGCTCAGTCGCCACACCGGGCGCCCTGCCCGCATGCCAGCAGGCCATCGAGCAACGCGGCCTCGCGGGCTGGGCCGATGTCGTCGCGCCCAGTGCCGCCGCCTGCCGAGCGGGCTACCCGATCGGTGGCGCCGCCGCGACCTATCTCGGGCACACCGCCCAACCCCTCTTCGGCCTCGACCCGGAGGCGCTCGCGATCGTCACGCGCCCCGACTGCACACCCCTGCAGGCAGGCGACATCAGCACCAACCATCCGCTCGCCGAGGTACTCGACCTCGTCGCCCGCGACGGCTCGTCCGTGATGACCATCGGTGAGGTCGGCCGGGCCCTGGTCGCCGACATGGCCGCCCACGACGGACTCATCACCGCCCGTGACCTCGCCGAGTACGACCCGGCCGTGCGTGTGCCCGTGCGTCGGCGGATCGGCGACTGGGAGTTCGCGATCAACCCGCCCCCCAGTGTCGGCGGACCGATGCTTGCCGTCATGCTCGGCGAGATGGCCAAGCGCACCCCCGACGGGCGCGCGCCGCGTGACTGGGCCGACATCATCGAGGTGCAGCGCGCGGTCCTGTCCTATCGGCTCGCGGTCCACGATGTGGCGCGCGATCTGGAGGCCCAGGGCCACGAACTCCTGCTGTCGGTCGACCGGCACGGTCTGGCCGGCCTCCCGACGTCGGCGTCGACGGCCAACGTCAGCGCGGTCGACAGCGACGGCCTGTCCTGCGCCATCACCGTGTCGAGCGGCTACGGCGCCGGCATCACCATTCCGGGCACCGGGATGATCCTCAACAATGCCCTCGGCGAGCCCGAGCTCAACCGCCTCGGCCTGCACCAACTGGCGCCGGGCACCCGCTTGGCCTCCAACATGGCTCCGACGACCGGCCGCACCACGGACGGTCGGGTCCTCGCGATCGGCTCCCCGGGTGCTGATCGGATCACGACCGCCCTCATGCAGGTGCTCGTCCAGGGCTGCCTTCGCGATGCCGACCTCCAGTCGGCGATCGAGGCGCCGCGGGTGCACGTCTCGTTCGCGCCGGACGGCACCGCGCGCGTTGAGCACGAGAGCGACCCGGCGATCGAGCTCGCCGCGCGCTCCCTCGGGCTGGCGAGCACCGACCACGGCCCGATGTCGATGTACTTCGGAGGCGTCGGTGCGGCCTACCGGGCCGCTGACGGCCGCCTCGAGGCTGCCGGTGATCCTCGCCGTGCGGCCGAAGTGGCACTCCTGCCCTGAGCTCCCGCCTCCGCGTCACCACTCCGGCTCAGCGGGTGCCGGTCACCATCCAGTGCGTCGTGCGCACCCGCAACCACAAGGTGACGGCCCGGATCGCCATGAATCCGGTCATGGCGACCCACAGCGCGAGCACCGCGAGTTGCGGCCCACTCCACAGGTCCGAACCCTCGAGCAGCCGACTGCCGGCGCGGTGCACGAGCAGGATCACCGGCAGGTAGAGGACATAGACAATGACCGACGCCACGGCCAGCCACCGCCCGTCGTCGGCACCGATGAGCACTCCGTCGATGACGAACACATAGCCCGAAAGTGGCTGGGAGAGACCGACGACGAGCAGTCCGGCGGCGATGGCGGCCTGCACCTGCGGGTCGGAGGTGAAGAGGTGCGGCAGCACGAAACGCAACCCCACGACGAGCGCGCCGAGCACGACGCCGAGCGCGACACCCCACCGAATCATCAGCGTGGTCGCCGACCGCACGCCGTCGACGTCCCCGGCGCCGAGCGACTTGCCGGTCAGCGCCTGGGCCGCGATCGCGAGCGCGTCGAGGGCGAACGCGAGGAAGCTCCACAGCGTCGCCGTCACCTGGTGGGCGGCCAGCGGCACGTCGCCCAAGCCCGCCGCCACCCACACCGTCGTGACCAGCACCGCGCGCAGCGCGAGAGTGCGCACGAGGAGAGGTATGCCGTGGCGCCCGGCTCCCAGCACCCGACCGGGGTGGGCGCGCAGGGGGAGGTGCACCTGCGCGGCATACCGGATGAGGACGGTGACCAGAGCGGCGGCCATGCCGGTCTGTGCGATGACGGTGCCCAGGGCCGAGCCGGCGATACCCATGCCGAGGCCGTAGACGAACAGCACGTTGAGGGCCACATTGGACGCAAAGCCGAGGACGCTGGCGACCAACGGGGTCCGCGTGTCCTGCAGGCCGCGCAGGACCCCGGTCGTGGCGAGGATGACGAGCATGCCGGGCAGCCCGGCGGCGGAGATGCGCAGATAGGTGACGGCTTCGTCGAGGGCCGCCGGCGAGGCACCGAACGCCCGGCACAGGGGGGTGGCGAAGACGGCGATGACCAAGCCGCTGAGCACCCCGAGCGCGATGGCCAGCCAGGTCCCGTCGATGCCGGCGGCGACCGCCCCAGCGCGCGATCCGGCGCCGACCTGGCGGGCGACGAGAGCCGTGGTGCCATAGGCCAGGAAGACGAAGATCCCTGCCGTCGTGAGCAGCACGGCGCTGGCCACGCCGAGCCCCGCGAGGGACGCCGTGCCCAGGTGGCCGACGATCGCGGTGTCGGCGAGCAGGAAGAGGGGCTCCGCGATGAGGGTGAGGAAGGCCGGCACTGCCAGGCGCAGGATCTCGCGGTGCTGCGACGGGGAGGTCTCCTCGCCGCCCGCCTCCGGGCTCACCAGGTCGCCACCCACGCTGTCGTCGCTCACCGGCTCGACGCTAGCGCTGAGCCGGGCCCTCGGCACCCGACGTCCGCGCCACGATCGGGGGCGCGGAACACGATGCGATGGTGACGCGTTGATCTGGGTACTCCCACAGACCGCGGTGGCCGTCGGAGTTCCCCCCTGACCCGGCGGCCATCGCTTGTGTTTGTCGTGGTCACGGGTGTTCGCGGGAGTCACTCAAGCCAGGTGCTTGAGCGCCTCGCGGATCGAGAGTCCGGCCATCCGATCCCGGTGGTCCGCCACGAAGTCGAGGGTCCATTGCGGGTCGGTGCGAGCCTGTTGGCGCAGCGCCCAACCGATCGCCTTGCGGATCCAGAAGCTCTCCCCGTATGCCGTGCGCTCACCTCGAGCGTCCGTCTCCAGGTTCGCGTCGATCGCCGCGCTGAGGAGTGCGACATCGGTGGCTCCCTTGTGCGGGAGCTGGCAGATGATCGCCGTGCGGCGCAGCCACAGGTCGTCGCCGAGCGGGTCGCCACCACGCGCCCAGGACAGCATCGTGGGTGTGACATTCTTCCTGTGCCGCAGCAGGATTGGCGCGACGTGATGGGTCGCGATGTCGTCGACGTGATCCCACCACGCGCCGGTGACGATGAGGTGACGGAGCAGGGGCAGCAGGTCGGGGTCGTGCCACCTGCGTGCCGAGCGGTGTGCGAGCAGGGCGGTTGCGGCATACCGCTGTTCGCGATGGGTGGCGTTGTCCCACAGATCGCGGACGGTGGCCTCCCATGCCTCGCGAGTCGCGGGCCGGAGCGCGTCGTCGGCGAGCAGTGGGCCCAGGAGGGCCTTGAGTTGCGCTGACGTGACCCCGTGGAAGGGCAACTGCGACTTCATGTAGGCCTGTTGCCCAGCGGCTCGCTCGGGGTCGCCGGCGAGGGCGAGCGCGCGGCATACCTCGACGGCAAAGTCCCTTGCGTCCGAGGGATCCGTCGTCATGGCGACGATTCTCGCGGACGCAAGGAGGGGTGTTTCACGCGAGCCCGAGCTCGCGCGCCTCTTCCCAGAGTTCGTCCTTGACCCGCGGGTGCGCGGCGTCCCGGATGAGGTGACGCGCCTGCGCCTGCTGTGAATAGCCGAAGAGCTCGGCCACGCCCTGCTCGGTGACGATCGCGCTCTGCTGGAAGGACGTGACCGGCTCGTCGAGCAGGGGGACGATCGTCGACACGTCCGCCTTGGGGTGCCATGACCGCAGCGCGATGAAGGACTGTCCACCGGGGCAGTGGATCGCGCCGACGATGAAGTCGGTCTGGCCGCCGAAGCCACTGAAGATGCGGGCATTGATCCGCGAGGCGTTGGCCTGGCCGAAGAGGTCCACCTCGAGCGCGGTGTTGACCGACACCATGAGCCGCTGCTGGGCGATCAGGCCCGGGTCGTTGGTGTGCTCGGTGCGCATCATCCGCACTCGGTGATTGCCGTCGACCCAGTCGTAGAGCTCCTGGCTGCCGAAGAGGAAGGACGTCGTCAGCGGGTGATGGGGGTCGAGTGCGCCGATCCGGTCCAGGTCCAGGACGCCGTCGGAGAACATCTCGGTCCACACCCGCAGCCCCGTGCGCCCCGTCAGGGCCGCGAGGGTCGCGTCCGGCACCCCACCGATCCCCATCTGCAGCGTCGACCCGTCGGCGACCCGCGCGGCAACGCGCTGGCCGATCGTCATCGAGTCCTCGTCGGGGGTCAACGGCGCATGCGTCGGCAACGGCCGGGAGACCTCGATGGCGAGGTCGATGATCGACTCGGGGATCTGGGCGTCGCCGTAGGTGTAGGGCATCTGGTCGTTGATGACCGCGATGATCCGGCCCGAACGCCGTCGGCAGCCCTCGATCGCCGCCGGCAGGATGTTGACCTCGATGCCCAGACTGAGCATCCCGTCGCGTGGCGGCGCGCAGTGCAGCAGGACCAGGTCAGCGGGAATCACTCGCTCGAGCAGCACCGGCACCAGCGAGAGCCGGCTGGGCACATAGGACAGGGCCGGGTGCTTGCGCATGCCCGCGCCGACGAAGCAGGTCTCCGCGGTAACCCCCTCACGAGTCGGGATGCCCGGCGGCGCGTTGAGGGCGTGGAGGATGTAGCGCTCCAAGGCCCGGTCGACGCACTCCAATCCCTCCCACGCCACCGCCATGTTGCCGGAGACGACGACGCGCGGCCCGGGGTCGTGGTCGAGGTGGGCGTTCGGGTTCTCGTGGGTCTGGGCGCTCAACGTCAGGCCCGACAGGTGCCTGGTGAGTTCATCGACGCTGACGATCCTCATGACCCCAGTGTGGTCCCGTATGCCGGGTGCCGCCGCTCAGGGTCGCCTCACCTCGCGTGGGGGCGGGGGGATGGGGCGGGGGGTGGGCTGGGGAGCAGGCGAGCGCACGACGGTGGGTGCGCACACGGCATACCGTGGGGGGATGTGCCGAAACATCCGCCAGCTCCACAACTTCGAACCGCCGGCCACCCGCGACGAGGTGTCCGCGGCCGCCTTGCAGTACGTGCGCAAGGTGAGCGGTTCGACGCGCCCCAGCAAGGTCAACGAGGAGGCGTTCGCGCTCGCCGTGCGTGAGGTGGCCGAGGCCACCCAGCGACTGCTCGACCACCTGACGACGCAGGCGCCACCCAAGGATCGCGAGGTCGAGGCTGCGCGGGCCAAGGCGCGGGCAGCGGTGCGTTACGGGACGGCCTGAACGCTGCTGGAGGCCGGGGCGTCGGTGACCACGTCCGGGGCGGTGCTCGTGCCCTGACTCGTCGTCGCCTTGTCGGACTTCGGTGGGGTGTTGCTCTTGGGCTGACCCGGGTTCGCGGGTTGGCCGTTGGTGTTGGGCTTGCCGTTGGTGCCCGCGTTGGGGGAGGCAGTCGTGGACTTGCCGGGGCTGGTGTTCTGGGGCGAGGGGGCGGCCGGGGGACTCGCTGGTGGGCTCGCCGGGGGAGCAGCGTCCGTCGGGGGGGCCTCGGTGGTGCCACCCGTGCCGGTCCCAGGGCCCGCGGCCGGGGCG
>NZ_HF570956.1:104548-113077 GCF_000367525.1 Phycicoccus elongatus Lp2
CTACCGCGCCGACGGCACCCACGACGCCACCCGCACCGACCAAGCCGGCGGTGAGCGGCAACAAGCAGAAGGTGCTCGACTACGCCTACGCGCAGCTCGGCAAGCCCTACATCTGGGGCGGCGAGGGGCCGGTCGGCTATGACTGCTCCGGCCTCACCCTCATGGCCTACAAGCAGATCGGCGTCTACATGGCGCACGGAAGCCAATGGCAGTACAACAACGGCACGAAGATCCCCCTGTCCCAGGCCCAGCCCGGCGACCTCGTCTTCTTCGGGAACAGTGGCCCGACGAACCACCACGTCGGCATCTACATCGGCAACGGGCAGATGATCCACGCCCCCAACAGCCGCACGGTCGTCAAGATCTCGTCGATCTACTACTCAGGTGATCTCATCCAGACCGTCGCACGCTACTGAGCCGACGGCAACGACAAAGGTGCCGTGCCCCGGGGAAGGGGCGCGGCACCTTTGTCGTTGGCGCAGAAGGCCTCTCAGTCGTCGCTGAGCGGATTGTCCTTCGTGGCCAGCTCGCGCACGGCCTTCTGGATCGCCGCCTGCAACTCGGCCTCGCTGTGCCGGACCTTGCTCTGGAACTCGGCAATGGCCTTGTTGCCCATCTCCGGGGTCCGCCAGCGCGCCGTCGACAGCCCTGCGTCCTTGGCTCGTTGCACGGCCTGCCGCACGGTCTCCTCGGCCTCGACGCGACCGGTCCAGTGGGCGCCCTCGACGGACTTGCCCGGCTCGAGGTCCTTGTAGGTCTCGAAGAAGTGCTGGATCTCGAGCCGATCGAACTCGTTGATGTCCTCGAGTTCCTTGATGTGGGTCTTGCGTGGGTCCCCGGCGGGGATGCAGAGGATCTTGTCGTCGCCGCCGGCCTCGTCACGCATGTGGAACATGCCGATCGGGCGAGCGCGCACCAGGCATCCCGGCCAGGTCGGCTCGTCGAGGAGCACCAGGGCGTCGAGCGGGTCGCCGTCCTCGCCGAGGCTGTCCTCGACATAGCCGTAGTCGCTCGGGTAGGCCATCGACGTGAAGAGCATCCGGTCCAGCCGGATCCGCCCGGTCTCATGATCGACTTCGTACTTGTTGCGAGCTCCCTTGGGGATCTCGATCGTGACGTCGAACTCCACGTCTGCCTCTTTCCTTGAGTCACCTAGGCTGCTGGCCAAGTGTCGCGCATGCCGGGTGCGATGTCGTGGGGAGGTGCCGTGGGACACGCCAAGAAGGTCGTCGGAGGTCTCATCGCCCTCGCCCTGCTCGCCGGTGGCGGGTATGCCGTGGCCGACGCCAATGACCTCGTCCCCGGCATCCTCACGCTCCCCGAGCCGGTTCCGACCGGGCTCACCCCACTGCCGACGACCTCGCCCGAGCCCAGCGCCGCACTCGGCCCCGCGCCCACCAGAGAAGGGACCGCTGCCGCCATCGGCGCTCTGCTCGCCGACCCGTCCCTGGGTGGCGGCGCGGGAGCCGTGGTCCGGGACATCACGTCGGGCGAGGTCCTGGTGTCCACCGACGCCGAGCGCCCACGGACCATCGCCTCCACCCAGAAGATCCTTTCGGCGCTGGCCATCACCGATGTCCTCGACGCCGAGTCCACGATGAAGACCACCGTTGTTGCGGGCGCTCCTGGCGAGGTCGTGCTCGTGGCCGGGGGTGACACCCTGCTGGCGACCGGGCCCGGGGACCCGACCGCCGTCGTGGGCCGTGCCGGTCTCGGTGACCTCGCCGCTCAGGTCGCTGCGGCCGCACCCGCTGGTCCGCTCACCGTCCGTCTCGACGCCTCGTATGCCGCGGGCCCACCGATCCCGTCCTCGTGGAACCCCGCCGATGTGAGCGCCGGTTACACGCGCCGGGTCACGATGATCGGGCTGGCCGACAATCGCCCGCAGCACGGCCTGGTGCCCCGGCAGGAGTCGGTTGACGACAGCCTCGAGGCATTCGTGGCCGCGCTGGTGGCCCACGGCCGCGAGGCCACCGCTTTGCCGCCCGGTCCGGCTCCGGCCAAGGATGCCATGGTCCTGGGCTCGGTCACCTCCGCACCCATCGCCGAGGTGCTGGGTCACGGCATGGACGAGAGTGACAACGCCATCCTCGAGAACCTCTCCCGCCAGGCGATCGTCGCCTCCGGCGGCACCGTCCCCGCCGACGGCAACACCGGGCCCTTCGTGCTCGCGGGGCTGGCCAAAGCCGGAATCGACACCTCGGGCACGACGATCCACGACGCCAGCGGCCTGGGACCTGGTCAACTCGTCCCGCTCACGACCGTCGATCACGTGCTGGCCACCGGACTCGGAGGGAAACACCCGGGGATGCGGCGAGTCCTCGCCGAGCTCCCGACCTCCGGCCTGACCGGCACCTTGGCGACCCGCTTCAACCAGCCTGACACCGCGGCCGTGGCCGGGGTGCCGCGGGCCAAGACGGGCACGCTGCGTGGCATCTCCGCGCTCGCGGGCCTGACGACCGACGCGGATGGACGTCTCCTGTCCTTCGTCGTCGTCGCCGACCATGTGCCCGAGAGCTACGAGGGAACGCTGGCCGCACGTGCGACGTTGGACCGATTCGCGGCCGCACTGACTCGTTGTGGCTGTCACTGATCGACCTGCCAGCAGGAGGAAGCCATGGCCGGATACGTCGACTGGGAGTTCGCCAAGACGACCGGACGCACACTCGTGCCCGCAGGACCGGCGATCGGCCCCGACGAGGCCGCGGCCGAAGTGGAGGCGATCCGGGAGGCGGCGCGCGCGGCATACGGGCCGGTGGCGGAGACCTCACGCCTCCCGACGCCACCTGACTCCCCGGAGGCGATCGTCGTCGACCGGCCGACGTGGATCTCGATGAACGCCGACTCGATGCAGGCGCTGCTCGACCCTGCCATCGACGACATGATCGCGGCCAAGGGGCACAGCGAACCCAACGCCCTGGTGGCGGCCATCGGTGGCAAGGTCACGGGCGCCGAGGTCGGTGGCCTGCTGGCCTTCATGGCAGGAAAAGTGCTGGGGCAGTATGACCTTGCGCCCGGAGGAACCCCTCAGCTCATGCTCGTGGCGCCCAATTTGGTGCAGGTCCAGCGCGAACTCGACGTCGACGCAGCCGACTTCCGGGCCTGGGTGTGCATGCACGAGGAGACCCACCGCGTGCAGTTCACGGCCGTGCCCTGGCTGCGCGACCACCTCGTCAGTGAGGCGCGGCGCCTCGTCGTCGACCTCGCGCCCGACCCCGATCGGGTGACCGAGCTCGCGCGCGACGTCGTGCAGCGATTGCCGGAGGTCTTCGGTGAAGGCGGCACGGGCATCGCCGATCTCTTCACGACCCCGGAGCAGCGTGCCCAGGTCGCCAACCTCACGGCTGTCATGTCCCTCCTCGAGGGCCACGCCGATGTCGTCATGGACGACGTGGGCCCGGCCCACATTCCCTCGGTCGCGACGATCCGTGCGCGCTTCAACGAACGTCGCAAGGGTGCAGGAGCCGCCGACCGCCCGCCTGCTGCGGCGGCTGCTCGGGCTCGAGGCCAAGATGCGGCAGTACCGCGACGGCGCCGTTTTCGTGCGCGGCGTGCAGGAGTCGGTCGGGGTCGAGGGCTTCAACGCGGTGTGGACCTCGCCGGAGACCCTGCCGTTGGCGGCCGAGATCACCGACCCCCAGGCGTGGGTGCGACGCGTCCACGAGTGACCCTTGCGTGCGCGTGAGGCGTCGCCATGGGAACGGTTCACGCGGACACAAGGGCAGGGGAGAGGATGGGCGCCATGGGTGGCCCTCGCCATCGTCCGACCGCGGCGATCCGGTATGCCGTGCGCTCGGCGCTCGCGGACCGGGCCACCGATGACCTCGTCCTGGTCGCCCTGAGCGGCGGAGCCGATTCGATGGCCCTGGCTGCAGCGCTCGCCGCGGAGGCGCCGGTCCTGGGCCTGCGGGCGGGCGCTGTCATCGTCGATCACGGCCTGCTCACCGATTCCTCCGAGCTCGCCCGGACTACCGCCGGACGGGCTGCGGGACTCGGCCTGGACCCGGTCGAGATCGTGTCGGTCACCGTCGATCCGACCGGTCGCGGGGTGGAGGCCGCCGCCCGCGACGCCAGGTATGCCGCGTTGTCGGGTGTCGCCGAGCGGCTCGGCGCCTCCCTCGTCCTGCTCGGTCACACCCGTGACGACCAGGCCGAGCAGGTCCTGCTCGGCCTGGCCCGGGGCTCCGGCGCCCGCTCCCTGGCCGGTATGCCGTCCGTCCGAGGGATCTTCCGCCGCCCGCTCCTGGGTGTCACCAGGGGCGACACACGGTCCTTGTGCGAGGCCGCCAACCTGCCCTGGTGGGACGACCCGATGAACGACGACCCGGCATACCTGCGGGTGAAGGCCCGCCGGGCGCTCGCGGACCTCGAGGGGGACCTCGGGCCGGGCATCAGGGAGGCGTTGGCTCGCACCGCCGACCAGCTCCGTGAGGACGCCGATCACCTGGACGCCCTCGCCGACGCGGCATACGCCACCACTCCACCCAGTCGAGAGGGAGCAAATCGCAGGCGACGACAACCCCTCACCCGCGATTTGCTCCCTCTCGACCGGTGGGTTGGCCGAGCTGCCGCGGGCCGTGCGCACCCGTGTCTGGCGACGGCTCCTCATCGCGGCCGGTGCGCCGGCCGGCCAGGTGAGCGCCCGGCATACCGACGACTGCGATCGACTCCTCACCGACTGGCACGGGCAGGGCCCGATCCACGTCCCCGGCGACCTGAGAGTGTCCCGATCCGGGGGTCGGATCGTCCTCGCACCCGGCTAGGCTGGGCGGCACCGCCAACGCGAACCGTGAGGAGCCGTGCAGTGGACGCTGCCGACATGGGCAAGGACCTCGAGAAAGTCCTGATCACCGAGGAGCAGATCCACGCCAAACTGGAGGAGTTGGCCGGCGAGATCGCCACCGAATACGCGGGCAAGGACCTTCTGCTCGTCGGCGTCCTCAAGGGGGCGGTCATGGTCATGGCCGACCTCATGCGTGCGCTGCCGATCTCCGCGCCGGTGGACTGGATGGCCGTCTCGTCCTACGGTTCGGGCACCAAGTCCTCGGGTGTGGTCCGCATCCTCAAGGACCTCGACGTCGACATCACCGGCAAGCACGTGCTCATCGTCGAGGACATCGTCGACTCGGGCCTGACGCTGTCGTGGATTCGCGCCAACCTCGCGTCACGCAGCCCGGCCTCGGTCGAGATCTGCACCCTGCTGCGCAAGCCCGACGCCGCCAAGGTCGAGGTCGACGTCAAGTGGGTCGGCTTCGACATCCCCAACGAGTTCGTCGTCGGCTACGGCCTCGACTACGCCGAGCAGTACCGAGGGCTCCGACAGGTCGGCACCCTCGCACCCCACGTCTACAGCTGACGTCGGGAACGCAGCGGCTCTCGGCGACGTTCTCCTGATCGGTATGCCGGGGGCCTGACCTCCCGCGGCGGGTAGCGTGTACCCGTCGAGCGGGCCCTCGCCCATCACACGACCTTCACGACCGATCAGGAGGAGGGCCCAAGGCGGGCCCGGCCAACTACATGGATCTCAAGCGCGTCTTCCGGGCACCGCTGTTCTGGGTGCTCGCCGTCATCGCCATCACCGTGCTGATGTTCTCCTTCGACAGCAACGGTGGCTACAGCAAGATCACGACGGCCCAGGCCGAGCAGCTGATCTCCGACGGCAAGGTCGACAAGGCCCTCTTCACCAGCGACAACGTCCTCAACCTGGACCTGAAGTCCGGCGAGAGCTTCACCGACAAGTCGGCGGGGATCAGCGGTGCCTCCAAGGTGCGCGCCGAGTTCATCGACGCCCGAGCCGAGTCCCTGGTGACGCTGGTCAACGAGAAGGTCCCGGACAACTTCAACGACGAGATGAAGTCGGAGAGCTTCCTGTGGACCTTCCTCATCTCGATCTTCCCGGTGCTGCTTCTCGTCGGTCTCTTCTGGTTCATGATGAGCCAGGCCCAAGGTGGCGGGAACCGGGTCATGCAGTTCGGCAAGTCCCGCGCCAAGTTGGCCAGCAAGGACACGCCCTCGGTGACCTTCGCCGACGTGGCCGGCGCCGACGAGGCCGTCGAGGAGCTGCACGAGATCAAGGAGTTCCTCGCCGACCCCGCCAAGTTCCTCGCGGTCGGGGCCAAGATCCCCAAGGGCGTCCTGCTCTACGGCCCGCCCGGCACCGGCAAGACCCTGCTCGCGAGGGCAGTGGCCGGTGAGGCAGGCGTCCCCTTCTACTCGATCTCCGGCTCGGACTTCGTCGAGATGTTCGTCGGTGTCGGTGCCTCGCGGGTTCGTGACCTCTTCGAACAGGCCAAGGCCAATGCCCCGGCCATCGTCTTCGTCGACGAGATCGACGCCGTCGGCCGCCACCGTGGCGCCGGCCTGGGCGGCGGCCACGACGAGCGGGAGCAGACCCTCAACCAGTTGCTCGTCGAGATGGACGGCTTCGACGTCAAGACCAATGTCATCCTCATCGCCGCGACCAACCGCCCCGACATCCTCGACCCGGCACTGCTGCGCCCCGGCCGCTTCGACCGACAGATCGCCGTCGAGGCCCCGGACATGATCGGCCGCCACCGCATCCTCGAGGTCCACGCCCAGGGCAAGCCGATGGCGGCCGGCGTCGACCTGCTCGCCGTCGCCCGGCGCACCCCGGGCTTCACCGGCGCCGACCTGGCCAACGTGCTCAACGAGGCCGCGTTGCTCACCGCCCGCTCGGACAAGAAGCTCATCGATGACGAGGTCCTCGACGAGGCCATCGACCGCGTGATCGCCGGGCCGCAGAAGCGCACGCGGATCATGTCGGCCCACGAGCGCAAGATGACGGCCTACCACGAGGGTGGGCACGCGATCGTCGCCGCCGCGATGAACCACACCGACCCCGTGACCAAGGTGACGATCCTGCCGCGTGGCCGGGCACTGGGTTACACGATGGTCATGCCGATCGACGACAAGTACTCCACGACCCGCAACGAGATCCTCGACCAATTGGCCTACGCCCTGGGCGGCCGGGTCGCGGAGGAGATGATCTTCCACGACCCCACGACCGGCGCCTCCAACGACATCGAGAAGGCCACCGCGATGGCCCGCAAGATGGTCACCGAGTTCGGGATGAGCGAGCGCGTCGGCGCGGTCAAGCTCGGCCAGAGTCAGGGCGAGGTCTTCCTGGGCCGCGACATGGGGCACCAGCGCGACTACTCCGAGGAGGTCGCTCGCGTGGTCGACGAGGAGGTGCGACGGTTCATCGAATCGGCGCACGACGAGGCCTGGCACGTCATCAACGACAACCGGCACATCCTGGACAACCTCGTGCTCGAGTTGCTCGAGAAGGAGACGCTCAACCAGGCCGAGGTCGCCACGATCTTCAAGGACATCCGCAAGCGACCGCTGCGTGAGCAGTGGCTCTCCAGCGAGCACCGCACGGTGAGCGACCAGCCGCCGGTCCTGACGCCGGCCGAGGCGGCAGCCCTCAACGGCTCGGGCAGGCACGCGGTGGACGGCACGATCGCGGTGGCGCCCCCTTCGCAGACCGCGACCACGCAGTCCGCGCCGGGCGTGCAGGCCGCCATCGACGAGGCCGCCCGCGCAGGAGCCAACCCGCTGGCGGAGGCCGACGAGAACGTCACCCAGGTGATCGAGGTCCCCGAGGGTCAGCCGGTCGAGACCGATGACCGTGCCTGAGCCCGTGGCGAGCGGGGTCGACCAGGCCCGGGCGGAGGCGGCGGTGCGGGAGCTGCTCCGCGCCGTCGGCGAGGATCCGGACCGTGACGGGTTGCTTGAGACTCCCGCTCGCGTCGCCCGGGCGTATGCCGAGTTGTTCGCCGGGTTGCACCAGGACGCGGCGAAGGTGCTCGCAACGACCTTCTCGATCGACCACGAAGAGATGATCATCGTGCGCGACATCGAGCTCTTCTCCACCTGTGAGCACCACCTCCTGCCCTTCCACGGGGTCGCCCACGTCGGCTACATCCCCAATGAGAGCGGCGTGGTCACCGGGCTCTCGAAGTTGGCCCGCCTCGTCGAGGTCTTCGCCCGCCGCCCCCAGGTGCAGGAGCGGATCACCACCCAGATCGCCGACGCGCTCGTCGAGCACCTGCGGGCCCGCGGTGTCATCGTCGTCATCGAGGCCGAGCACTTGTGCATGACGATGCGCGGGGTGCGCAAGCCGGGGGCACGCACCATCACCTCCGCCGTCCGCGGGCAGTTGCGCGACCCCGCCACCCGCTCCGAGGCGATGAGTCTGCTCCTCGGCGGCAAGCACTGACGACGACGTCCGCGGGACGTCGTGCACTGATCAGACCGATCGACGACAGGGGCGAGGCGGCGATGGCCACCGCAGGCACGGGATCAGATGCCCCGGAGTCCGCACGGGCCCGGCGGGCCCGCATCAAGGCCGAACGCGAGGCGGCGCTCGCGGCCGCCATTGCGCGCGGACTGACTCCGGAGCAGGCCCAGCGCGCCGTCGACGAGGAAGCCCGGGCAGAGGCTCGGGCACGCGCTTGGGACGGCCGACCCAGCGTGCCGGCGGCGGAGGCCGGCGGCATACCGTCC
>NZ_HF570956.1:113177-115803 GCF_000367525.1 Phycicoccus elongatus Lp2
GGTCTCGACGTTCGGGCCAGCCTGCTCGTGCCGCTCCTGCTCGTCGCCGCCGGTGCGGTCGTCGTGTGGAGTGACCTCGACGCGGCAGGCCGGGCCCGCGCCCTGGACGGTGCAGGCAGCGGACAGCGCGGCATCGTGTGGCTGCGCATCGGGCTGGGAGTGACCCTGGCGATCATCGGGCTCACGGTCATCGCCACCCGAGGCAGTTCGCCGTCGGTCGTCGTCGACAGCCTCCTGGCGTCGCTGGCGGTGCTGCTCGGCCTGATCATCATCGCGGCGCCGTGGGCGCTGCGCCTGTGGACGAATGCCCGTCAGGAGCAGGAGGCCGCGGCGCGGGCCAACGAACGCGCCGACATCGCGGCGCACCTGCATGACTCGGTCCTGCAAACCCTGGCCCTCATCCAACGACGGGCGTCGGACCCGGCGGCCGTGACGACCCTGGCACGCAGCCAGGAGCGCGAGCTGCGGTCCTGGCTCTACGGCGCGAGCGTGGGACACGATGAGACCCTCGCGGCCGCCATCGCCTCGGTCAGCCACGAGGTGGAGGACCTGACCAGCGTCCCGGTCGAGCTGGTCGTGACCGGCGACCGGCCGATGGAGGAGCACGGGATCGCGCTGGCCCGTGCCCTGCGGGAGGCCCTGCTCAACGCGACGCGACACGGGCAACCTCCGGTCACGGCCTACGTGGAGATCGGGCCGGGCGGGGTGGAGGCCTTCGTCCGCGACCGCGGCACCGGCTTCGACCTGGACGCGGTGCCCGAGGACCGGCTCGGCGTGCGCCAGTCCATCCTGGGCCGGATGGAGCGCCATGGTGGCTCCGCCCGGGTGCGTCGCCGCGAGGACGGCACCGAGGTCGAACTCACTCTGCCCGCCCTGGAAGGAGCACACGCATGAGCCAGCCGATTCGCGTCGTCCTCGTCGACGACCACCGGATGTTTCGCAGCGGAGTCCGCAGCGAACTCGCCGAGGAGGCGGCCGACGGGATCGAAATCGTCGGGGAGGCTCCCGACGTCGAGACCGCGGTCAGCGTCATCAAGGCCGAGCAGCCCGATGTCGTGCTCCTCGACGTCCACCTGCCCGGTGGCCTTGGTCATGGCGGGGTCGACGTGCTCCGCGGCTGCGTGGCGCAGGAGTCGCAGCGAGGCGAGCCGATCCGCTTCCTCGCGCTGTCGGTCTCCGATGCGGCCGAGGACGTCATCGCCGTCATCCGTGCCGGGGCGCGCGGCTATGTGACCAAGACGATCAACTCGACGGACCTGGCGACGGCGATCCGGCGGGTCGCGGAGGGCGACGCGGTCTTCTCGCCGCGCCTGGCCGGGTTCGTGCTCGATGCGTTCGGGGCGGCGGCGGGGGAGATTGCCGAGGTCGACGAGGAGCTCGACCGGCTCTCCGCGCGCGAGCGCGAGGTCATGCGGCTCATCGCCCGGGGGTACCAATACAAGGAAGTCGCCAAGGAGCTCTTCATCTCGATCAAGACGGTCGAGACGCATGTCTCTTCGGTGCTTCGCAAGCTCCAGCTCTCGTCGCGGCACGAGCTCACGACGTGGGCGATGGGGCGCAAGCTCATCTGAGCGGTCCGGGAGGCCGGCGGTCGCCCGCCTCCCGCGGGCCGGCCGGGCGGCATACGTCCCGATTGAAGCACCGAGCGGGTATGCCGCGTGCTCACCACACCGGCACCGGTGCGGCTTTGCCGCCCGGTGGGCCCGGCGGCTCCACCCTTTGGTGGATCGAGGGCCGGTGCCGCCTCCGGGGCCGCTGTCTAGCATGGTCGCATGGAACTCGTCATTCGCCTGTTCGTCGTCCTCCACCTGCTCGGCATGGCCGCCATCCTCGGGGGCTGGATTGCCGCGCGTGCCGGCTCGACCTCGTTCGCGCCGCTCGTGTGGGGTGCGAGGGCGCAGGTCGTGACCGGCCTGCTCCTCGTCGGCCTCAACGAGATGAACGACGAGTCCCTCATCCACGCCAAGGTCGCCGTCAAGCTCCTCGTCGCGATCGCGGTCGCCGCCTGCGCCGAGATCGCCGCCGCGCGGGCCCGCAAGGGTGAGCCCAAGCCGGCCCTGGTCGATGCCGCTGCCGGCCTGACCGTGCTCAACGTCCTGGTCGCCGTCCTCTGGCACTGATCCACCCGGCCGGGGACGTCAGGGGATGAGGACGAGCTTGCCTTCCGTCGCCCGACCCTCCAGGGCCTCGTATGCCGCACCGGCGTCGGTCAGCGGGTACCTCCCGCCGATGGCCACCTCGAGCGAGCCGTCCGCGACGGCGCCCAGCACCTCGCCGGCGCGCGCGAGCAGCTCACCTCGGTCGGCGACGTGGTGCGCCAACGACGGTCGCGTGAGGAAGAGCGACCCGCCGGCATTGAGGCGCTGCACGTCGACGGGCGGCACCGCCCCCGACGCCGCCCCGAAGATCGCGAGCGTCCCCCGAGGACGCAGCGACGCGAGCGAGGCGTCGAAGGTGGACGCGCCGACCCCGTCGTAGGCGACGTCGACGCCACGCCCGTCCGGCGTGAAGGCGCGCACCGCGGCGGCGAGGTCGTCCGCCTGCGAGTAGTCGATGACGTGGTCGGCCCCCCGCGCGCGGGCGGTCTCGCACTTGGCCTGCGACCCGGCCGTCGCGACCACGGTCG
>NZ_HF570956.1:115903-116804 GCF_000367525.1 Phycicoccus elongatus Lp2
GGCGTCGCGCATGGCCGCCCGCCGGCGCCGGGCCCGCCGCGGCGAGATCGACATCCGCAAGACCCTGCGGCGCTCGATGTCGACCGGCGGGGTGCCCGTGCGCCCCGCCCTCAAGAGCCGCGCCCCGCACCGTCCCGACCTCGTGCTGCTCTGTGACCTGTCGAGCTCGGTCGCGGGCTTCTCGCGCTTCACCATCCTGCTCATGCAGGCCATGGCGGGGCAGTTCCGCAGGGTCCGCGTCTTCGGGTTCGTCAACGTGTGCGACGAGCTCACCGACACGGTCCTGTCCGCACCGCCGGGCTCGGACCTGTCGTCCGCCTTCGACGACACGGCGCGGATGACGCGATGGCACCGGAACAGCGACTACGGGTCGGCGCTGCTCGACTTCACCGACCGCTATCTCGAGGCGGTGGGGCCCCGCACGACCGTGCTGATCCTCGGTGACGCCCGCTCCAACAACACCGACCCGCACGTCGAGGCCCTACGCGTGGTCGTCGAGCGCGCCCGACAGGTGGTCTTCCTCAACCCGGAACCGCCGCGGCAGTGGGGCACCGGCGACTCGGTGGCCCACCTCTATGGCGAGGTCGTCGACATGCACGAGTGCGCCAACGCCAAGCAGCTCAGGGAGTTCGTCGGCCGCCTCCCCGTGTGATCACGCGCCACGGCCCTCGTGGTCGGCGTCGGGCGCGAGGCGGCGTCGGAGCCGGCGTCGCCCCCGGTCGGCGAGGACGCCGGCCGTGATGAGCACCGCGCCGACGAC
This sequence comes from Phycicoccus elongatus Lp2, assembly GCF_000367525.1. Taxonomy (GTDB): domain Bacteria; phylum Actinomycetota; class Actinomycetes; order Actinomycetales; family Dermatophilaceae; genus Phycicoccus_A; species Phycicoccus_A elongatus. The sequence continues at coordinate 116,664 of NZ_HF570956.1, forward strand.
GATGAAGAGCAGGCCGCCCGAGAGGATCGGGGCGAAGACGGCAGCCGCCTGGAAGGTCATCCCGATCAGGATCGCCACCGTGGCGAGCACCGTTCGCACGAGGTCGTCGTGGACCGAGGCGACCGCCATGACCGCTCCCGC
>NZ_HF570956.1:116904-128880 GCF_000367525.1 Phycicoccus elongatus Lp2
GGCGTCGTCGGTCGCCGCCACGAGACGGTGCTCGTCGGGGCCACGCAGGTGCGAGACCGGCTGGGCCGGGGCCCTCTCGCTCCACCGCTCCCGCAGGACGACGTCGGCCAACGGGGTCCTGGTCGACCAGCCGGCCCGTTGCAGGCCGGGCTCAGGAGGTCGCTCGTCGGGCCAGCCCAGGCAGAGCCAGCCGAGGGTGACGACGCCTTCGGGCAGCCCGAAGAGGTCGGCCAGGTCGGCGGGGTCGAACAAGGTGACCCACCCCATGCCCAGGCCGTGGGCGCGAGCGGTGAGCCACATGTTCTCGATCGCCGTGGCACACGACCAGAGGTCGGCATCCGGGAAGGTTGCGCGACCGAGCACGCCCAGGGCCGGTGTGCGACGGTCACAGGCGACGACGATGCCCAGCGGCGCCTCCCGCAGGCCCTCCAGTTTGAGGTCGAGCAGGCGGGCGGCACGATCCTCGGTGAGGTGGTCGGCCTGGGCGAGCCGAGCTGCATCGGCCAGATGAGCAGCCTTGTCGCGAGTCGCCTGGTCGGAGACGACGATGAAGCGCCACGGCTGGGAGTGCCCCACGCTGGGGGCTCGGTGACCGGCCTCCAGGACGGCCTCGAGCAGCTCGGTCGGCACCGGATCCGGCCGGAAGCGGCGGATGTCGCGGCGCGCGCCGACAACGGACTCCAAGGCCTCGACCACGGACTCGCCCATCGCCCAGCCCGCCGGGTCCTCCCGCCGGGTGCGGGCACTCGTCGCGTCACCGATGACCGGCACGGGCCGTGCCCACGACTGGTCCCCGCCTGCGCCTCCCTCACTGAATCCTCGCGCCATCGTCACTCCTCCAACTCACCCTCCACCTCGAGATACACGTGCTGCATCGCTGCCATGAGCGCCGGGTCGGGGTGCTCCCACAACCCGCGCTCGGCGGCCTCGGCCAGCTTCTCGACGATGCCGCGCAGCGCCCACGGGTTCGCGTGCCGCATGAAGGCCTGGTTCGTCTCGTCCAGGACGTACTCCTGCGCGAGCTTCTCGTACATCCAGTCCGGGATCACCCCCGCCGTCGCGTCGAACCCGAAGAGGTAGTCGACCGTGGCGGCCAGCTCGAAGGCACCCTTGTACCCATGTCGCTGCATCGCGGTGATCCAGCGCGGATTGACCACACGGGCCCGGAAGATCCGGTTCGTCTCCTCCTGCAAGGTCCGCGTGCGCACCGCGTCCGGCGAGGTCGAGTCACCCACGAAGGCCTTCGGCTCGGCTCCGGTGAGCGCACGCACCGTCGCGACCATGCCGCCGTGGTACTGGAAGTAGTCGTCGGAGTCGAGGATGTCGGACTCGCGGTTGTCGATGTTCTTGGCCGCGACCTGGATCCGCCGATAGTTGCGCTCCATGTCCTCCCGAGCCGGTATGCCGTCCAGTCCCCGCCCGTAGGCGAAGCCGCCCCACTGTGTGTAGACCTCCGCGAGGTCGGCGTCGTCACGCCAGTTGCCCGACTCGACGACCTGCAGGATGCCAGCGCCATAGGACCCGGGCTTGGACCCGAAGATCCGTGTGCGGGAGCGTCGCTCGTCACCGTGGGCCGCCTCGTCCGCCCGGGCGTGGGCCCGCACGAAGTTCAGCTCGTCCGGCTCATCCAGCCCGGCGACCAGCGCCACGGCGTCGTCGAGCAGCGCGATGACGTGCGGGAACGCGTCACGGAAGAAGCCGGAGATCCGCACCGTCACGTCGATCCGGGGCCGGCCGAGCTCCTCCAACGACAGCGGCTCGAGACCGACGACCCTGCGGGACTGCTCGTCCCAGATCGGCATGACGCCGAGCAGGGCGAGCACCTCGCCGATGTCGTCACCGGAGGTCCGCATCGCCGACGTCCCCCAGACGGAAAGGCCGACCGACTGGGGCAGCTCTCCGGTCTCCTCGCGATAGCGCGCGAGGAGGGACTCGGCCATGGCCGCGCCGGTCTGGTAGGCCAACCGCGAGGGGATCGCCTTGGGGTCGACCGAGTAGAAGTTGCGCCCGGTCGGCAGGACGTTGACCAATCCGCGCAGTGGCGAGCCGGAAGGCCCGGCCGGCACATAGCCGCCGTCGAGGGCGTGCAGGACCATGGGGATCTCGCGGGTCGTCTCGCGCAGGCGAGGCACGACCTCCCGGCAGGCGAAGGTCAACGAGGCCGAGACGCCAGGGTTGGCCGCACCGAGGACGTCCACCACGATCCCGTCGACGGCGGCTGCATCCCAATCCGAGTCCGCGCACCGCGTGACGAGGGCCCGCGCGGTCGCCTCGAAACGGTCCGTCTCAGCACTGCGGCTCTCGTGTTCGACATGCCCCAAGGCGGTCCGCAGCCCCGGGATGCCGTCGGAGCGGCCCCCGAAGACCTGGCCGGCCCGCAGGATCGCGAGGACGAGGTTGACCAGGCCGTCGCCGGTCGGCGCCTCGCTCAGGACGTGCAGTCCGTCGCGGATCTGGACGTCCTTGATCGCGCACAGGTGGTAGTCGATCTGGCCGACGAGCTCGTCGAAGGCATAGTTGTCGGGGTTCTCGGTCAACCCGAGGTCCTGGTCCATCTTCGCCGCCCGCAGCAGGGTCCAGATCTCGCCCTGCAGGGCGGGCGCTTTGGCCGGGTCCATCGCCGAGACATTGCCGTATTCGTCGAGCAACTGCTCCAGCCTGGCGATGTCGCCATAGGACTCGGCGCGGGCCATCGGCGGCACGAGGTGGTCGACGATCGTGGCATGCGCCCGCCGCTTGGCCTGGGTGCCCTCACCGGGGTCGTTGACGAGGAAGGGATAGATCAGCGGCAGGGAGCCCAAGGCGGCATCGGGGCCGCACGAGGCCGACATCGCGAGGTTCTTGCCCGGCAGCCACTCGAGGTTGCCGTGCTTGCCGACATGGACGATCGCGTGCGCGCCGAACTCCTCCTCGATCCACCGATAGGTCGCGAGGTAGTGATGGGTCAGCGGCAGGTCGGGGTCGTGATAGATCGCGATGGGGTTTTCCCCGAAGCCACGAGGCGGCTGCACGAGGAGCACGACATTGCCCGATTGAATTGCGGCACAGACGATCTCGCCCTCGGGGTCGCGTGACCGGTCGACGAAGAGCTCGCCGGGCGCCTCCCCCCAGTGCTCGGTCATCGCCTCGCGAAGGTCAGCCGGCAGCGCGGCGAACCACGCGGCATACGTGCTCGCCGGGATGCGGACCTGGGCCCCGCTCACCTGCTCCTGGGTGAGCCACTCCGGGTCCTGCCCCCCGGCGGCGATGAGGGCGTGGATGAGCGCGTTGCCCGCGGTCGTGTCCGCCGCCTCACCCTCGACCGGGGCGAGATCGCCCAGACCGGGGATGCCGTCCGCGCCGCCGTTGGGGCCGAGGTCGTAGCCCGCGTCGCGCATGGCCCGCAGCAGGCGGACCGTGGAGACGGGCGTGTCCAGACCGACGGCGTTGCCGATGCGGGAGTGCTTGGTCGGATACGCCGACAGCACGACCGCGATCTTGCGCTGCTCCGGCGGGGTGTGGCGCAGGCGGGCGTGGTTGACCGCGATCCGCGCGACGCGGGCGCAGCGCTCGGGGTCGGCGACATAGTGCGGCAGGCCGTCGGCGTCGGTCTCCTTGAAGGAGAAGGCGACGGTGATGAGGCGACCGTCGAACTCCGGGACGGCGACCTGGGTCGCCACGTCGAGAGGCGACATGCCGTCGTCGGAGTCCTCCCACTCGGCCCGGCTCCACGTCAGGCAGAGCCCCTGGAGGATCGGGATGTCGAGCTCGGCGAGGGCTCGCACGTCCCACGCCTCGTCGTCCTCCCCCGCGCTCGCGGTGGCCGGCTTGGTGCCGCCGGCAGCGAGCACCGTCGCCACCAGGGCGTCGAGCGTGCCCAGGTGGGCGATCAGGTCGTCCGGGGCATCCCGCAGCGACGCGGCATGGATCGGCACACCGACGCCACCGGCCTCGTCGATGGCGTCGCACAGGGCGTGCGCGTAGGCGGTGTTCCCGGCGGCCTGCTGGGCGCGATAGAAGAGCACACCAACCCGCGGTCGCGGGGCACCGTCCTCGCGAGCGGGGACCTCGGGCCGGTCGAGCACACCCCAGGTCGGCAGCTCGGCGGGCGGCTCGAAGCCCTCACCGGTGAGGAGCAGGGTGTCGGAGAGGAAGGCGTGCAGGTTGCGCAGGTTGTCCGGGCCGCCCTGCGCGAGATAACGATGGGCCTCGGCGACCACACCGGCGGGCACCGTCGAGAGCTCCATGAGCGCGGCATTGGGGGCCTGCTCGCCGCCGAGGACGACCATCCGCGTCCCGGTCGCGGCGATCCGCCGGAAGCCCGAGCACAGGTCCTGCGGCCCCCCGAGGATGCGGGCGACCACGATGTCGGCACCCTCGAGCGCTGCTCCGAGGTCCTGGTGGGTCGGTCGCGCCGGATTGGCCCAGACGAAGTCCGCGCCGCTCGCGCGCGCGCTCAGCAGGTCGGTGTCGCTCGTGGACAGCAGGGCAATGCGTGGCATCGAGTGCAACTCCCTTGGGGTCCGCGCCCCGGGTCGAAGGATGCCCGGCAGGAGGCCGGAGCAGGTCGTCGCGACGTTCCTGACTTCGCCCGGGTGAACGGGGCGTCACAGTGGCGGGACCGTCCCGGTCTTGCACCGGGTTCCGTCGACGACAACCGCTTGGCAGCCTACGGCAGACGGGGAGCCGAGAGAACGCGCGCGTATGCTCCCCGGCGTGACCTCCACCCGCCTCGGCGCCGACCGCTGCCCCGGTCTGCTCACGCCGTTCGTCGCCCAGGACGGGGCGATCATCCGCCTCCGCATCCCCGGCGGGCGGGTGCACGTGTCGACCCTTGCGGAACTGCTGGCGATCGGCACGGACTTCGGCGCGCCGATGCTGGCCGTGACCTCCCGCACCAATCTCCAGGTCCGCGGCCTGCCCGACCCGCTCCCCCAGGAGGTCATGGTCCGCGCGGAGGCGACCGGGCTTCTGCCCTCGTCGACCCATGAACGCGCCCGGAACATCCTCGCCGCGCCCCGTGCTCCCGAGCTGGGCCCGCTCGTTGCCGAACTCGATGCCGCCCTCTGCGCCGACCCGGTGCTCGCGGACCTGCCGGGCCGCTTCCTCTTTGCCGTCTCCGACGCGACGGGGTCGGTCCTCACCGAACCCTTCGATGTGGCCTACCAGGCATTGACTCCCACCACCGGGGTGCTCCGAGTGGGCGGACTGGGTATGCCGTGTGCCCGCGCCGACGCCGTCGCCCACCTGCTGGAGCGTGCCCGACTCTTCCTGCAACATCGGGCCGGGCCACGCGTCTGGAACATCCGCGACCTGCCGGCCGACTCCCCCGTCCTGCGCGGACTGGAGCCGATGCCGGTCGACGCGGCGGCGCCCCTCGTGCCGGGGCCGATCGGCGACGACCTGGTCGCGGGCATCCCGCTCGCGATGCTGCGGGCCGACCACCTGACCGCGCTCGCCCGGGTGACGAACGCGGTGGTCATCACGCCGTGGCGGTCGGTCGTCATCCCTGGCGGTGCGCGCTTCGCGCAGGAGCTCGGTGACGCGGGCTTCAGCGTCACGGCCACCGACCCGTGGGCCCGACTCTCTGCGTGCTCGGGCGCGCCCTGGTGCGCGCGCACGTCATCCCCGACCATGGAGCTCGCCCTGGCGGCTGCCCCTTCGCTGCGCCCGAGCGGACCCCGCATCCACCTCGTCGGATGCGAACGCGCCTGTGGCGCACCCACCCTCGACCACGTCCTCGTCGTCGACCCGCGCTCGGTCGACGACGTCGTCACTGCCGATGGAGTCTCCGACCGATGACGCTGGTGCCCCCCACCCGCCGCTACGACTACGTCACCGATGGGCTGGAGATCTATCGCCGGTCGTTCGGGATGATCCGCGATGAAGCAGACTTCCGTGACTTCGCCCCCGACCTGGTGACGGTTGCGACGCGGATCGTCCACGGCGCGGGCGATGTCGACATCGTCTCGGCCCTCGCGGCCACCGACGACCTGGTCAGCCGCGCTCGCGCTGCTCTCGAGGCCGGAGCCCCGATCTTCACCGACTCCCACATGCTCGCCTCGGGCGTGACGCGCCGGCGCCTGCCGGCCGACAACGAGGTGATCTGCACCCTGCGCGATCCGGCGGTGCCCGACCTCGCCACGCAATGGGGCACGACCCGAGCCGCGGCAGCGGTCTCGCTGTGGGGCCCTCGCCTCGAGGGTGCTGTCGTCGCCATCGGCAATGCCCCGACCGCGCTCTTCCACCTGCTCGAGATCATCCTGGACGGTGGCCCGCGACCTGCAGCCATCGTCGGGATGCCCGTCGGATTCATCGGCTCCGCCGAGTCCAAGCTCGCCCTGTCCGAGCACGGCTTGCCCGAGGGCGGACAGATCCCCTGGCTGGTCGTCCACGGTCGTCGCGGCGGCTCCGCCATGGCAGCCTCAGCCCTGAACGCCTTGGCGAATGCATCGGAACTGGCATGAGCAACAACGACATTCGCTCCTCTCACACAGGCCGACTCTTCGGCGTGGGCGTGGGCCCGGGCGACCCCGGACTGGTGACCCTTCGGGCCGCGGAACTCATCCGCGGGGCCGACGTCATCGCCTTCCACGCCGGCAGCGGCAAGCAGTCCATGGCCCGCTCGATCGTGGCCGACCTGCTCCCTCCCGGGGTGATCGAGGAGGAGCTGCGCTACCCGGTGACGACCGGCTTCGCCGACGACCCGGGCGGCTACTACGCCGCGCTCGGGGCGTTCTACGACGACTGCGCCGACCGGCTCGAGACCCACTTGAGGCAAGGGTGCACCGTCGTCGTCCTCGCCGTGGGTGACCCGCTCTTCTTCGGCTCCTTCATGTATGTCCATGACCGGCTCTCCCCCCTCTATCCCACGGCGGTCGTGCCAGGCGTGACCTCGGTGAGCGCTGCCACGGCGGCCGTCGCGACCGGCCTGTGTCGTCACGAGGACACCCTGACGATCCTGCCCGGGACCCTGCCGGTGCCCGAACTCGCACGACGGCTGGCCGACACCGATGCCGCCATCGTCATGAAGCTCGGCCAGACCTTCCCGGGCGTCGTCGAAGCCGTCCGCCAGGCTGGTCTGCTCGATCGCGCCGTCTATGTCGAGCGTGCCTCTGGCAAGCGGCAACGCGTCCTCCCCCTCGCCGACGTCGACGCCGACACCGTGCCCTACATGTCGCTCGTCGTCGTCCCGGGCGAGGGATTGCGCGCCGATGCGGCCGGTCGCGCGACCGGGGCAGTGGATACGACCCAGCACGTGGGTGAGCGTGAGTCACAGGACGAATCAGATTCTGCTGCAGCCACGCTCGGTGCGGAGGCCGGCAACTATGCCGGCTCCACGGCATACGGGACCGTCCATGTCGTCGGGCTGGGCCCCGGACCGGACGCCTGGCTGACCCCGGAGGCGAGCGACGTCCTGGGTCACGTGGACCACGTCATCGGCTATGCCCCCTATGTCGCGCGAGTCCCCCAGCGCGAAGGCCTGACCCGGCTGCCCTCCGGCAACACCGTCGAGGTCGATCGCGGCCGTCAGGCGCTCGCCCTCGCGCGGGCCGGTCACGAGGTCGCCGTCGTCTCCGGTGGCGATGCCGGCGTCTTCGGGATGGCCGCTGCCGTCTTCGAGGCCGCCGAGTCCGACCCCGCGTATGCCGCGGTGCCGATCCACGTCGTGCCCGGCGTCACCGCCGCCCACGCCGCCTCGGCGCTCGCCGGGGCCGTGCTCGGTGCCGACCACGCCCTCATCTCGCTCTCCGACCGGCTCAAGCCGTGGGACGTGGTCGTCGAGCGCCTTCGGGCCTGTGCTCAGGCGGATCTCGCGATGGCGTTCTACAACCCGCGATCGGCCTCACGACCCGACCAACTCGGTCTGGCCAAGAATGTCCTGCTCGAGGTCATCCCCGCGGACCGGGTCGTCGTCGTGGCCCGGCACGTCGGGCGGGAGCAGGAGTCCCTTTCCGTGACGACCCTCGGGGAATTCGACCCCGAGACTGTCGACATGGGCTGCTTGGTCATGGTCGGCGCGGCGAGCACCCGCGTCACGAGCACCGGCCGGGTCTGGACGCCGCGCTACGTCGACTGAGCCGGCCCGAGCACGGCCTCAGCCCAGGAGGCGCGCCACGTCGCTGACTGTCCGAGGCGGGGCGACGACGTCGATCTCGTGGCCGAGCGAACGCAGCAGCCGCACGGGCCAGGGGACGCCGAGATGGGCCCGACCGAGCAGCGCCTCGTCGGTCATGATCTTGACGGTGCTGCCCTGGTGGACGATGCCGTCGACGACGACGCCCACCTCGTCGGCCCACTCCCACGCGAAGTCGATGTCGTGCGTGGACACGACGACGGTCGTGCCCCGGGCCTCGAGATTCGACAGCGCCGCGCGCAGGGTCGTGACCGCCCGAGGATCCAGCCCGGCCGTGGGCTCGTCGAGCAGGAGGACCTGCGGCCGCATCGCCACCGCGCCGGCAATGGCCACGCGCTTGCGCTGACCGTAGGAGAGCTGGTGGACCGGACGGTCGGCGAGCTCGGTGACATCGAGCAACTCGAGCGCCTCCGCCACACGCACGCGGACCTCGGCGTCGTCGAGCCCCAGGTTGATCGGGCCGAAGGAGACGTCGGCGCGCACATCGGCCGAGAAGAGCTGGTCGTCCGGGTCCTGCAGCACGAGCTGCACCCGCTGCCGATGGTCGCGCAGACCGGCGTTGTCGTGGCGGAGCGTGATGCCATCGACGGCCACGCTCCCCGCGTCGGGCACATGAGCACCCGAGAGGCAGCGCAGCAGAGTCGTCTTGCCGGAGCCGTTCTCACCGAGCAGGGCCAGCCGGCTGCGCCCCGTCACGGACACATGGGCGCAGTCGAGGACGTCGCCTCGCCCCGGGTAGCCCGCGTGAAGGCCCTCGCCCACGAGCACCGCCCCGACAGTGGGCTCCCACGTGCCGGTGCGATGAGTCATGCGACACCTCGCAGCGCGAACAGGATCGACGTCGCGGCCAGTGCGGTCACGATCAGACCGCTGACCGCCATGAAGGGCACCGACACGACCGTCTCCCTGGGCAGGGTCCGCAGCGACCCGGCATACCCTCGTCCGCGCAGGCCCTCCTCGAGGCGCCGCGACCGTTGCCAGGCGCGCCCGAGGACCGAGCCCGCCATCAGGCCCATCGACCGACGAGCGGTCCGGCCGTCGACGAAGCCGAGGCGGGCCGCCTGCGCCTCGCGGACGGCAAGGACGGAGTCCATCAGGGTGAAGAGCATCCGATAGACCAGGCCGGCGATGTCGACGAGCACCTCGGGCACCCGCAGTCGCCGCAGCCCCGCGAGCAGGTCGACCATCGGAGTCGTGGCCGCCAGGAGGGTCATGGCCGCCATCGCGGCCGCCGACCGCACGGCGACCGCCGCCGCGGCATACAGGCCGGTGGACGTGAGCGACACCGGGCCGAGTGAGGCCAGGACGTCGGTGGGTTGGCCGCCGAAGGTCAGCGCGATGGGGATGGCACCGACGGCGACGAAGGTCATCGGGCCGACCACCGCCAGGGCATAGGTGCGCTTCGGGACGCGGGCGGCGAACAAGGCGGTGGAGACGGCGACGGCCAGCACGACGAGGGAGACCCAGAGGGAGCGCGAGGTCGCGGCCACCGTGAGCAGACCCAGTGACAGCAGGGCCTTCTCACCGGTGGACCGCAGACGCCACGGCCCGGACCAGGCCGCCTCGTCGAGGGCGAATCGCGCCAAGGTCAGCCCCTCGACTGCGGCTCGGCCGCATCACAGGCCGGCTCCGGGTCGCTCAGCGGGCGGCTCGAATCGTCGGCAGCCGACCGGCGCTGGCGACGCCGCTCGCGCATCGTGCCGAGAACGAACCCGAGGGCTCCTGCGCCGAGTGCTGCCTGCAGCGCGAACAGTCCGGACTCGACCTCGCCGCTCGAGGGCTCGAAGATCGGCTGGAACCACGGGGTGTAGCCGGGGTGGTTCTCCTCGATGTGGGTGGTGGCCGCCGAGTCGGTGCCGATGAAGGTCTCGCCGTCGCCGGTGCTCTGGCGGGTGCCGAGGACCATCGCGACCGTGAAGAGGGCGACGATCGCCAGGAGGATGGCCAGGGTGCTCGCGTGCTTACGCATGGATGGCCTCCTCGACCTTGGTGCCGGCGTGGTCCGGGCGGCGCGAGAACACCCCGAGAGCGGAGAGTTCTGGGCCGGCCCAACTGCGCAGGGCCTTGAAGATGAGGACGCCGACGAGGCCTTCAATGATGGCCAACGGCACTTGGGTGATCGCGAAGATGCCGAGGAAGACCGACCACGCGCCTACGAAGCCGTTCTGGCCGGGGAAGGCCAGCGCGAGTTGGGTGGCGGTCATGACGTAGGTCGCGAGGTTGGCCAACGCCATGGCCGCGAAGATGCGGACCGAGAAGGGAGCGCGACCGAGCAGGCGGAACGCGGCATACCCGACCCACGGGCCGACGACCGCCATCGAGAAGACATTGGCCCCGAGGGTGGTCAGACCGCCATGGGCGAGCAGGAGGGCTTGGAAGAGCAGGACGATCGTCCCCAGGGCCGCCATCACCGGGGGCCGGAAGATCACCGCCCCCAGTCCGGTGCCCGTCGGGTGGGACGATGAGCCCGTCACCGAGGGCAACTTGATCGCGGAGAGGACGAAGGTGAAGGCCCCCGCGGCACCGAGCAACAACGTGGCCTCGGGGTGCTCCTTGATGGTGCGGCTGATCGCCCGGGTGCCATGGATGACGAAGGGGGCCGCGACGGCCGTCCACGCGGCCGCATGAAGTGGGGGCAGGAAGCCCTCTGCAATGTGCATTGCTGCACCTTCCTCGGGATGACGCGCCCGATCAGACGTGACGCGCGGCGCCGATCGGCGGCACGCGACATCCACAGGAGTTCCTGACTCGCCGATGGCTCGGCTCACAGTGGCGCGACCGTCCCGGATTTGCACCGGGTTCCTCACGCAGATGGTGCTCGGCAGGCTACACCACCGGGACGGCCCGGCCCTCTGACGCCGCAGGCCGCGCGGGCCTGCTCGAGTAGAGGTGCGACTCCACGAAGTCCTCGGCCGACAGCGCCCACCCGACGATGATGACCGCGGCCTGGGTCAGGCCCGCGGCCTCGACCTGGTCGGCGATGTCGGCCAGGGTGCCCCGCAGGACGAGCTCGCCGGGCTGGGTCACCTGGGAGCCGACGACGACCGGGCAGTTGGGCCCGTAGTGCGCGCTCAGCTCGTCGGCCAGTCGTCGGGTGTGGCGGATGGCCAGGTGGAGGACGAGGGTCGCATTGGTCGCGGCGAAGGCCGCGAGCGTCTCCCCCGGGGGCATCTTCGTCGAGTCCTTCTGCGCGCGGGTGAGCACGACGGACTGGGCGACCTCGGGCACGGTCAGCTCGCGACCGATGAGGGCCGCGGTCGCGGCATACGCGGGCACCCCCGGGGTGAGGTCCCAGGGCACGCCGGCGGCGTCGAGACGCCGCGTCTGCTCGGCGATCGCCGAATAGATCGAGGGGTCCCCCGAGCAGAGCCGGGCGACGTCGTGGCCGGCTTCGTGGGCCGCGACGAGGGTCTTCGTGATCGCGTCGAGATTGAGGTATGCCGTGTCGACGAGTTGGGTGCCCGGCTGGCAGTGGGCGAGGACCTCGTCGTCGACATAGGTGCCGGCGTAGAGGCACACCGGGCTCTCCTGCAGCAGGCGGACGGCCCGCAGGGTGAGCAGGTCGGCGGCTCCGGGGCCGGCGCCGATGAAGTGGACGGTCATGGGGATCCTTGCTCGGGGGGCTTCTGAGCGCTCCATTGGACGATCGCGCGGGCCGGTGTCCAGGACAGGTGGGGCCCAAGGGGCGCTGCATGCTCGACGGTCATCCGTGTCAGGTGCCCACCGTGGCGCTGGTGGGCCGCGACGAGGACGGCCTCGGCCGAGAGCGTGACGGCGTGGGCGACGAGGCGTCCTCCGGGGCGCAGCCGGGCCCAGGCCAGGTCGGCGAGGTCGCTCGTCAGGCCGCCGCCGACGAAGAC
>NZ_HF570956.1:128980-133221 GCF_000367525.1 Phycicoccus elongatus Lp2
CGCCCTCGCGCCCCCGCCACCGGCGCGCCGGGCGACCAAGCCCACGCGCGGCTCCCAGGAACGGCGCCTGAGCGCAAAGCGTCAGCGCGCTGAGACCAAGGCTTCCCGCTCACGCCCCGCACCCGACGCCTGACGGGGCTCGGCGCCGCGCACCGGGCGCCGAGGCGTCGACCGACCGAGACCGAGAAGGAGCAGGACGCCCCACATGGCGAAGAGCGGGTCCCAGAGCAGCGCGTGACCGGTCAGCGAGGCCGGGTCGCTCGGGTCACCCAGCACGCCGGTGAGCGCCACGAGGCCGACGGCCGTGAGGACGACCCCGTAGATCGCGAGGACCAGGCCGGCAAAGATCGACAGCCGGCGGGCGATGCCTCCGGCGAACCCGATCCACCGGCGCGAGATCACCGGTCCCCAGGCGACGGCGCCCTTGACCGCCGCGACCGCGAGCAGGCCGAGCGCCACGCCCCACCCGCCATCGTCGAGACGGTCCCCGGTCTGGCCGAGCGTGTCGACGAGCCAGGTCCCCCCGAGCGCCCAGTGCAGACTGAACCCACCGGCGATGGACAGGACCTACGGTGGGTCGGTGTCCACGCGCGACCCCCATCCCGTCACAGGTGAGCTGTTCGACTCCCCCGTGCTCCCGGGCACGGGGTGGCCGGGCGACCCGGCATCGCCGGACACCCCGGTCGCGCGAACCTCGGGGCAGGTGCGCCGCCTCGCCGCTTCGGCCGTCGACCTGGCCGAGCTCCAGGCCCGAATCTCGGTGTGCCGAGCCTGTCCCCGCCTGGTGGCCTGGCGTGAGAGCGTCGCTCGCGAGGGCCGGCGTGCGTCCTTCGCCGACCAGCCCTACTGGGGCCGCCCCGGTCCCTCCTTCGGTGACCCGATGGCCGAGATCCTCATCGTCGGGCTGGCGCCCGCAGCCAATGGCACCAATCGCACGGGGCGTATGTTCACCGGCGACTCCTCGGGTGATTTCCTGTATGCCGCGCTGCACCGCACCGGTTTCGCCAACCAGCCGACCTCGATCGGCGCGGGAGATGGCCTGCGCCTCAACGGGATCCGCATCGTCGCGACCGTGCGATGCGCCCCGCCCGCCAACGCGCCGACCGCCCAGGAGAAGGCGAGCTGCCTGCCCTGGCTCCGTCGCGACCTCGAGCTGTCACCCCAGGTCCACACGATCATGACGCTCGGCGGCATCGGCTGGGACGGCGTCCTCGGGGCCGCCAGGGCGCTCGACTGGGCTGTGCCGCAACCGAAGCCGAAGTTTGCGCACGCGCAGGAGGTCGAGCTCGTCCGTCCCGACGGGGTGGCCGTGCGCCTCGTCGGCTGCTACCACGTGAGCCCCCACAACACCTTCACCAAGCGACTGACCCCCGCGATGCTCGACGAGGTCCTGCAGTCGCTACGGTCCCGTCCATGATCACCCTCGTCGAGCCCCACCCTCGCTTCCAGCGGTCCTACCTGTGCGCGCTCGAGGAGTTCGCCGGTGAGCACCGCGACGGCGACGGCGAGCTCGTCCTCCCTGCCGATGACGGCTTCGGCGGGGTCTCCTTCACCCGGGACTCCCTCGAGGACCCGACCGAGTTCGCGGCGCTCTGCGCCTTTCGCATCGGCGATGCCCGCCCGTCCAGCCCACGGCCTGCGGGGTGGGTGCCGTGCACCTTCTTGTGGATCGCCGACGCGGCTGCGCCCGACACCTATCTCGGGTCGATCTCGCTGCGGCACGAGCTCAACGACTTCCTGCGCGAGGTGGGCGGGCACATCGGGTACTCGGTGCGGCCCAGCGCCCGCCGGCGTGGCATCGCGAGAGAGGCCCTGCGCCTCATGCTCCCGGTGGCCCGAGACCTCGGGCTCCCCGAGGTCCTCGTCACCTGTGACGACACCAATGTCGGGTCCGCCGCCGTCATCGAGGCCAACGGCGGGGTGCTCGAGGACACCCGACTCGGACCAGGTGGCGTCCTCAAGCGGCGCTACTGGGTGCCGACCTCGCCGGCCTTCGACTGAGGAGCGAGGACGCCCTCGGGGTCGGGGCGCAGTCCCTCGTCCTCCCCCCACAGCTCGGCTGTCTGCACGGCCCAGAAGACCGCGAACGCCGCGATGACGACCACCTCGAGCCAGAACGTCCCGTGCCGCCAGTGCCCGAGCCAGGTCACGAGACCGAGGGTGACGACGAGCGCCACGGTGAGGGCGGCGATCGCGAGGTAGCGGTTGGCCAGCTCGGCGCGGCCCATCTCACGGCCCTTCTGGGCGGCCTCGGTGCGGGCATAGGACACCGCGTTGACGACCATGACGGCGACGAGCACGAGGAAGAGCGGGATGGCCGCGAGATAGTGCGCCCACCGGTCGAAGAACTCCCGCGCCCACAGGAACAACGCAATCCCCGCCAGCACCAGGGCGATGGTCACCAGCAGACCGATGAGGTCGGCGCGCGAGAGCCGGCCGCGCCCCTCGCGACGCGCCACCCACCAGGCGACCGCGACGGCGACCAGCCCGGCGAGCAGGAACGCCCCGACATTGTTGAAGATGTTCGCCCGACCGTCGGCGGAGGCCGCCCACGGGGTCGACTGGCACTCCTTGGGATCGAGGATCGGCACGAAGGCGACGATCGGCGCGAGGGCCCCCGCGACGTTGAGCAGCACGTCCTCGACCGGCGTGTTGCCCTTGAGGACGATGAGGCAGGTGCCGATCGCGACGAGCGCACCGACGAAGATACCGCGCACCGGAGTCCAGTAGTAGGAGCTGATCGACGTCCGCCAGCACCCGAACCCCGTCTGCTGCAGCTCGATGAGCACCGAGGCAGCGAGGAGCACGACGAGCCCGACCATGACCAGGCGCAGGTAGCGATAGCTCTTGAGGACGTACGGGTTGTCCGGACTCATCGCTCTCTCACCTCTCACTCTTGGGGAGTATGCCGCGCCGGCCCGCCTCCCGCGTGGGACACGTGCCCGGCGGCCGGACGCGGTGCCTAGGCTGAGGAGGTGGCCCAACCCCGTCCTGATACCGAGATCGAACGCATCCTCGTCGTCGCCGCCCACCCTGACGACGCCGACTTCGGCCTCGCCGGGACGATGGCGACCTGGGTGGACGCGGGCATCGAGGTCACCCTGCTCTGCGTCACGCACGGCGAGCAGGGCGCCCGGCCGGACACCGACATCACGACGATCCCGGCCCTGCGGGAGGCCGAGCAAGAGGCGGCGTGCGCGGCATACGGCGTGAGCGACGTGCGTTGGCTGGCGGGTTTCCGCGACGGCTGGGTGGAACCGACCTTCGAGCTGCAGCGCGAGATCGTGCGGGTGATTCGCGCGGTGCGGCCGCAGCGGGTGGTCTGCCAGAGCCCGGAGCGCAACTACGACCGCCTCCAGGCGAGCCATCCCGACCACCTGGCGGCCGGTGAGGCGACGGTGCGCGCCTGCTACCCCGCGGCCGAGAACCCCTTCGCCTGGCCCGAGCTGCACTCCGAGGAGGGGCTGCCCTTCTGGCACGTCGGCGAGATCTGGCTCATGGCCCACCCCGCCCCGGACCACGTCGTCGACATCACCGACACCTTCGCCCGCAAGGTGGCGGCGCTGCAGGCCCACGCCTCGCAGACGGCCCACCGGGGCGAGGAGCTCCAGGCCTTCCTTCGGCGGATGACCGGGCTGATGGCGCAACGGATGGGCCTGCCCGAGGGCCGGTTGGGCGAGGCCTTCAAGGTCATCCCACTCAACTGACCCTGCGATCGGGCAAGATCGAGGCATGGCACACGCACTGGTCGTCACCCGTCACGGAGGGCGCGACGTCCTCGAGGTGCAGCCGCAGAAGCGGCCCACCCCGGGCGAGGGCGAGGTCCTCGTCGAGGTCGCCGCGAGCGGGGTGAACTTCATCGACGTCTACCAACGCGAGGGCGTCTATCCCCTGGCGACGCCGTTCACCCTCGGCATGGAGGGTGCAGGCCGGGTCCTCGAGACTGGCCCTGGGGTGGAGGACGTCGCCGTGGGCGACATCGTCGCCTGGGCCATGACGACAGGCTCGGCCGCCTCGTATGCCGTGCTGCCGGCTCGCGTCGTCGTCCCCGTGCCCGAGGGGGTCGACCCCGTGGCGGCCGCTGCCGCGATGCTCCAGGGGATGACCGCGCAGTTCCTCACGACCGACACCTATCCCGTGCGACCGGGCACCGTCGCCCTCGTGCACGCCGCGGCCGGCGGGGTCGGCCAGCTCCTCGTCCAGATGCTCAAGGCCAAGGGCGCGACCGTGGTCGCGACGGC
>NZ_HF570956.1:133321-177676 GCF_000367525.1 Phycicoccus elongatus Lp2
AGCCTCGATCCACCGACGTCCTGGGTGGGGTGAGCTGATTTCGCTCTGGGCCGCGGCTCCGGCTTGAGGGCGTGGCTGTTGTCCTGACCTGGCTGTCAGGGTGTTCCACGTCGGTTGTTCGGTCGGGCCGGGGCGGCTGGGTGGTCAGGGATTGACCGGTTCTGGTGGGCCGCAGTTCTGGGTGAACAGGCGGGTCCACGCTTCCTGCCAGGGCCAGGCGGTCGGTAGGTGCAGGGTGACCCGTCGGGCCGAGGACGCCACCCGGGCGGGGACGGTGATCAGCTTGCGGCGGATGGTGGCGGTGGTGGCTCTGGCGAGGTCGGCGCTGGCGATGGTGGCTGCGGTGCGGGTGAGGTTGAACGCGATGACGGCCAGCACGAGCCAGGCGGCGTTGGCGGTGAATTTGCCTGAGGGCAGGTGCGCCAGGGCGGAGTTCTTGAGGTCGGCGTGGACCTGCTCGATGATCGCGTGTCCGCGGTGGGTCTTATCCGCGGCGACGGTGTCCAGGTCGGTGGGGTCGGTGGTGGTGAAGAAGGCGTGGAAGCGCCAGGTGTCGAACAGGGTGCCCTGCCCGGTTGCGTTCTTCTTGTCAGCGTTGACGTCGGGGATGCGGCGCACCACCAGGCGCCCGGGAACCTGATCGGCCGCCTTCTTGGAGGAGAACGCGGTGAAGGGCACCTCGGCGACCTCAGCCCGCGACACCCAGGTGCCGCTGGCCTCGTCGTAGATGGCGTCGGTGTACTCGATCGGGGTCCACGCGTGTTCGCTGATGGTGGTGATCGCGGCCTTGACCTTGGGGTCCAGGCGTACGGTGACCGACACCTGCGCCCCGGCGCGGACCGCGGCACCGACGGTGGGCGCCCCGTAGAACGCCGAGTCCGCCCGCAGCAACGGCTTGCCCTGACCGGGGTGCAGCGTGCGCACGGTCTTGAGCGCGTCGGCGACCAACCGTTTGGCTCCGCGCGGGGACCCGCACGAGCCTTTCCGTAGCCGCTGCGCCACGACCACCGGTGCCGACCCAGTGGTGGTGACCGTGGCCAGCAACGCGTTCAGCCCGCGGACCCCGGAGTAGCCGAACCCGGCTCCCTGTTTGGCGTGGCCGTGCACCTGAATGATCGTGTCGTCGATATCGACCAACACCCGGCCACCGGTGCCGTCGCCGACGACCTGCGCGGCTCGCTCGCCTTGAGCTGCCAGGCGTGTGAGGAACCTCGAGGCGAGCGCGTCGAGCTGGCGGACGTGACCGAACGTGAACGAGCGCAGGAACGACCCCAACGTCGACGGCGCGTACGCCCGGGCGAAGACCCGGCCCATCCCACCGTGCCGCAGCAGCGCCATGTCGTCGATGCTGTCGGCGCCAGCGACCATCCCCGCGACCAGCGAGGCGACCTTCAACCCGGCGTTGGCGCCCTTGTCACCCGGCACGCTCAGATGCTCATCCGCAAGGCGTCGCAGCCCCGCCCGATCAGCCAGGGCCAAGACCGGAACCAACCCGGCGGCCGACACAAGATTCGGGTCGTCGAAGACCGCCGAGGTCGCTGGGAGGGTGTGAGAGAGTTTCACCTACGAGATGCCCCTTGCGTGTGTGACGAACTGAAGCGTGAAGAACTCCAATTCTGTTGCCACACAGGGGCATTCTCATGTCCCGACACGCCTCCTCAGCCCACTACCACCCTGCCCATCGGTGGATCGAGGCTTAGAGGGAGTCACTCTCTGGACAGATTCCAGAAAAGCGGTAGGGTCGAGTCATGCCGACGACGGACTTCCCCCAGCAGTTGCGCGAGGTCGCGCTGCGGGTGACGCGTCCACGGCTGGCCGTCCTGGGAGTGCTCGCGCAGCATCCGCACGCGGATGCGAGCGGCGTCATCACGCACGTGCGCTCCGACCTGCCGAGCGTCTCCAGCCAGGCCGTTTACGACTGCCTCAATGCGCTCACCGACGCCGGGCTCGTCCGCCGCATCCAGCCGGCCGGTTCGACCGCGCGCTACGAGTTGCGCGTCGGCGACAACCACCACCATTTGGTATGCCGCGGGTGCGGCCGCGTCGTCGACGTCGAGTGCGCCACGGGGTCGGCGCCCTGCCTGGACACCGGCGTCGACCACGGATTCGCCATTGACGAAGCCGAAGTGAACTTCTGGGGGCTGTGCCCTCAGTGTCAGATCAAGACCGACTGAAACCTCCAACGAAAGGCAACGCGCATGTCCGTCCACGACGACACGGTCGACCAGACCCAGCCCAAGCAGGAGACCGACGACGCCCAGGTCAAGGAGATGAACGAGCCCGGCCCCGGCGAGACCGGTGGCTGCCCGGTCATGCACGACCTCGTGCCGCCGACCCGGGGTGACGCCAACCAGCAGTGGTGGCCGAACCGGCTGAACCTGCGCATCCTGGCCAAGAACACCCCGGAGAAGAACCCCTACGGCGCCGACTTCGACTATGCCGCCGCCTTCGCTGCCCTCGACCTCGCCGAGGTCAAGCGCGACATCGAGTCCGTCCTCACCACCTCCCAGGACTGGTGGCCGGCCGACTTCGGGCACTACGGCCCCTTGATGATTCGCATGGCGTGGCACAGTGCCGGTACCTACCGCGTGATGGATGGCCGTGGCGGTGGCGGCACCGGCCAGCAGCGCTTCGCGCCGCTGAACTCCTGGCCCGACAACGGCAACCTCGACAAGGCGCGCCGCCTGCTCTGGCCGGTCAAGAAGAAGTACGGCAAGTCGCTCTCGTGGGCCGACCTGATCATCCTCACCGGCAACGTCGCCCTGGAGTCCATGGGCTTCAAGACCTTCGGCTTCGCCGGCGGTCGGGTCGACGCGTGGGAGCCGGACGACGACGTCTACTGGGGCCCGGAGACCGAGTGGCTCGGTGGCGCCGAGGGCGGCAAGAAGCGCTACCGGGGTGAGCGTGACCTCGACAACCCTCTGGCCGCCGTCCAAATGGGCCTGATCTACGTCAACCCCGAGGGCCCGGAGGGTCAGCCCGACCCGATCGGCTCCGGCCGCGACGTCCGCGAGACCTTCAAGCGGATGGCGATGAACGACGAGGAGACCGTCGCCCTCACCGCCGGTGGGCACACCTTCGGCAAGGCGCACGGTGCCGCGAACCCGGCCGACTACGTCGGCGTCGAGCCCGAGGCCGCGCCCATCGAGCAGGCCGGCCTGGGCTGGAAGCAGACCTACGGCACCGGCAAGGCCACGGACATGACGACCTCCGGCCTCGAGGGCGCGTGGACCCCGACGCCGACGACGTGGGACAACTCCTTCTTCGAGACCCTCTTCAAGTACGAGTGGGAGGTCACCAAGAGCCCCGCCGGCGCCAACCAGTGGAAGCCCAAGGGCGGCGCCGGTGACAACACCGTGCCAGACGCCACCACCGGGGAGCTCACCCAGTCGCCGATGATGACGGCGGCCGACATGGCGATGCGCATGGACCCGGCCTACGAGAAGATCTCGCGCCGCTTCATGGAGAACCCCGACCAGTTCGCGGACGCCTTCGCCCGCGCCTGGTTCAAGCTCACCCACCGCGACATGGGACCGCGCTCGCGATACGTCGGCGCCGAGGTCCCGCAGGAGGAGCTGCTCTGGCAGGACCCGATCCCGGCCAACGACCGAGGCACGTCCGAGGCGGACATCGCCGCCGCCAAGCAGGCCATCGCGGACTCCGGCCTGACCGTCCAGCAGCTCGTCAAGACCGCCTGGGCGGCCGCCTCCTCCTTCCGCGGCAGCGACAAGCGGGGCGGCGCCAACGGCGGCCGCATCCGCCTCGAGCCGCAGCGGTCCTGGGCGGTCAACGACCCGAGCGAGCTCACGGGCGTCATCGACACCCTCGAGGGCCTGCAGCAGGGACTCAACATCTCCTTCGCCGACCTCGTCGTCCTCGCCGGCAACGTCGGTGTGGAGCAGGCCGCCAAGGCCGCCGGTGTCAACGTGACGGTCCCCTTCACACCGGGCCGCGGTGACTCGACCCAGGAGCAGACCGATGTCGAGTCCTTCTCGTGGCTCGAGCCGAAGGCCGACGGCTTCCGCAACTACGACCGGACGGACAACAGCCTCCCGGCCGAGTACGCCCTCATCGACCGCGCCAACCTCCTCGGCGTCACCGCGCCGGAGATGACCGTCCTCGTCGGTGGCCTGCGGTCCCTGGGCGCCAACGCCGGCGGCTCCACGGCCGGCCAGCTCACCGACCGCATCGGCACCCTGTCCACCGACTGGTTCGTCAACCTCCTCGACCTGGGCACCACGTGGTCGGGCGCCGAGGGTGCCGACACCTTCGAGGGCACGGGCGCCAACGGTCAGTCCTGGACCGGCACGCGCGCTGACCTCGTCTTCGCGTCCAACTCCGAGCTGCGCTCGATCGCCGAGGTGTATGCCGCGGACGACGCCGCCGAGAAATTCGTCCACGACTTCGTGGCCGCCTGGGCCAAGGTCATGGACAACGACCGCTTCGACCTCAAGAACTGAGACAGTTCGAGAGTCACCAAGGGTCGCTTCCCATCCCGGGAGGCGACCCTTTGGTGATTCTCGACTGTCTGCCGGGCCGACGCCCGACGCTCTGTGGGGCCGATAAATTGGCCGGTATGCCGTACTGGGAGCGACTGTCCGAGACCGCCTTCCGTGCCACCCACCTGACCAGCGGCGCGTGGAACATCCAGGAGCAGCACATCGCGCCGGCCATGGGGCTTCTCGCGCACCTGGTGGAGCGTGATCGTGACCATCGGCGACCGGATGTTGCCCTGCTCCCGGCCAGACTGTCCTATGACATCCTCGGCACGTTGCCGGTCGACACCTGCGAGACCGAGGTGCGCGTGCTGCGACCCGGGCGCACCGTCGAACTCGTCGAGGCGACCCTCTCGCACGATGGCCGAGCGGCATTGGTCCTGCGGGCGTGGCTGCTCGCGACCCGCGACACGACGGCTCTCGCAGGGCATTCGCTGGCGCCGATCCCCAGACCGCAGGACCTGACCCCATGGGTGCCCGGCGAGGACTGGCCCGGTGACTTCATCGGCTCCGTCGAGATTCGCCGCGACCTGGCCGAGCCGGGCCGTGGCTGCTTCTGGGCCCGCACCAACACCCCCCTGCTGGGCGGTGAGCCGGTGTCGGCACTCGCCCGCCTCGCGGGACTCTTCGACATCGCCAACGGGATGACGGTCCGCCTCGACCCGCGCGAGGTGCTCTTCCCCAACCTCGACCTCTGCGCCAGATTCACCCGCGAACCCGCAGGAGAGTGGTTCGGCTTCGACAACAGCGTCATGGTCGATCGTGACGGCGTCGGGATGACCACGTGCATCCTGCACGACGCCCACGGCCCGCTGGGTGCGCTCGGCCAGACGACGACGGTTCGCCCCCGCTGACTCAGGTCAGCAGGTGGATGGCGCTGGCGATCACGGCCAGCGCGGGGAACAGGCCCTGCCGCAGCGCGGCAGACCGGTGTGCCGCCGAGGCCGAGGCCAACACCAGGGCAGCGGCCAGCATCGACGCCGTCCCCACGATGACCAGGGTGAGGCCGACGACGTGGGAGCCCGCGGCAAACCCGACGATGCCGGCGATCGTCGTGATTGCGAGGAAGAGGTTGTAGTAGCCCTGGTTGAAGGCAAGGAACTTGGTGGCCTCGGCTTCCTCCGGCGTCGTGCCGAAGACCTTGCGCGCCGCCGGCGTCGTCCACGCCATCGACTCCAGCCACCAGATGTAGACATGCAGCGCGGCCGCGAGCGCGGCGAGGACGAGAGCGATGACGACGAGCATGCCGGAAGCGTAGGGCCTCTAGGCTGAGGTGATGGGCGACCTGACGATCACGACGACCCTTGAGCCCTTCGGCCCGGCCACAGCGATCATCCTCACCGACGACCAGGTTGCCGCCCTCGGCGCCGGCAAGCGCGCCCCACTGCGGCACAGGCGTTCGCGAAGCTCGCATTCACCTACCGCAAGGAGTATGCCGTGTGGGTCGCCGAGGCCAAGCGCGAGGGGACCCGTGAGCGACGGGTCGGTCAGGCGCTCGAGATGCTGAAGGCGGGGAAGACCCGCTCGTGAAGCGGCGTTGATGCACGGCATGGACTGGGGCTTCGACAACACCTTCGCCCGGGAGCTCGACTGGCTCGGCGCGCCCATCGATCCCGTGCCCGTCGCCGCGCCCACCCTGCTCACCGTCAACGACTCCCTCGCGCTCGAGCTCGGCCTTGACCCGCACTGGCTCGCGTCGACGGACGGCGTGGCCCACCTCGCCGGCAATGCCGTGCCCGAGGGTGCGCAACCGCGGGCCCAGGCCTATGCGGGCCACCAGTTCGGGCAGTTCTCGCCGCTGCTCGGGGACGGCCGGGCCCACCTGCTCGGCGAGGTCGTCGACGCGCATGGGGCTCGGCGCGACCTCGGGCTCAAGGGCTCGGGGCGCACTCCCTTCTCTCGGGGCGGTGACGGGCGCGCGGCCTTGGGGCCGGTGCTCCGCGAACTCATCGTCAGCGAGGCCATGCACGCCCTTGGCATCCCCACCACCCGCGTGCTCGCGGCGGTCGCGACCGGCGAGCAGATCCTGCGCGCCGACGGACCCACCCCCGGAGCCGTGCTCACAAGGGTTGCGGCCTCCCACCTGCGCGTCGGCACGGCCGAGCTCGTCCGGATGCGCGCCAGTGATGCCCAGCAACTCGCCTTCGCCGATTACGTCCGTCGCCGTCACCACCCGCAGGTCGCTGAAGGGGACCACCTCGGCCTGATCGATGCCGTCGTCGAGGCCCAGGCCGCCCTCATCGCCCGGTGGATGTCCGTCGGCTTCATCCACGGCGTCATGAACACCGACAACATGACCCTCTCCGGAGAGACCATCGACTACGGCCCCTGCGCCTTCCTCGAAGCCCATGACCCGAACGCCGTCTTCAGCTCGATCGACACGATGGGCCGCTATCGCTTCGGCGCCCAACCCTCGATCGCCCAGTGGAATCTCGCCCGCTACGCCGAGACCCTCCTGCCGCTCCTGGCCCCCGATCCGTCCACCGAGAGCGACCTCATCGAGGCAGCGACCGAGCGGATCCGCGCCTTCGAGACGCGCTTCCGTGGGCACTGGCTCCGCCTCCACCGGGGCAAGCTCGGGCTGCCGGATGCGTTGTCCGACAGCGCAACTGCTGCCCTGACCGACGACCTGCTCGCCATCATGATCGCCGAGCGACTCGACCACACCCACACCTTCCGGCTCCTGGCCACCGTCCTGCGCGGGGCCGACCGCGCTGTCGCCGATCTCGTCGACGACAGCGTCCGCTGGCTCGACTGGCAGTCCCGCTGGCTGGCGGACATCACCACCGATCCCCAGTCGACCGCCGATGCCATGGACCGCGTCAACCCCGCCTACCTCGCCCGAAACCACCTCGTCGAGGAGGCCCTCGCGGCGGCGGCGACCGGGGACCTCGCTCCCACCGAGGCGCTGCTCGACGTCCTGCGCGATCCCTTCACCGTGCGCCCCGGCCTCGACCGGTATGCCGCGCCCGCCCCGGCGTCCTTCACCGCGGCATACGTCACCTTCTGTGGCACGTAAAGTGTTGGGGTGCTGCGGATCTCGACCTTCAACGTCAACGGGATCCGCGCCGCTCATCGCCGCGGCTTCCTCGAGTGGTATGCCGCGCGCTCACCGGACGTGATCGCCCTTCAGGAGGTGCGGTGCCCCCTCGGCGCCCTGCCCGAGGGCGCCTTCGCGGGGATGCATGCGGCCTACGACCCGGGGACGCTGGCCGGCCGCAACGGCGTCGCCGTCCTGACCCGGGTTCCACCTGCCGCCGTGCGCGCCTGGGGCCCGACCACCCATCTCCTCGCGCCCGACGGCATGATCGAGGACGCGAGCACCGGGCTCGAGCCGCTGGCGCGACCCCTCAGGGAGTTCACCGCCGAGGGCCGCTATGTCGAGGTCGATCTGGCCGATCGGCCGGTCACCGTCGCCTCGCTCTACCTGCCCAAGGGAGGCCTGCCCGCACACCTGCAGAAGCCCGGCTCGATGCGCGAGGCCCCCGACGGAGGCGCCCGCTACGACCGGAAGATGCGTTTCCTCACCGGCTTCGCCCGCCAGGTCGACGCCTCCCGTCGGCGGGCGCTCGCCGCCGGGCGCGACTACCTGCTCATGGGCGACTTCAACATCGCCCACGCCCCGCTCGACGTCGTCAACTGGAAGCGCCAGCACCGCAGCGAGGGCTTCCTCCCCGAGGAGCGCGCCTGGCTCGACACCCTCATCCGGCCGCGCCGGCTCCACGATGTCGTCCGCCGCCTCCACCCGGACACCCAGGGCCCCTATTCGTGGTGGTCCTGGCTCGGCGAGTCCTTCACCAAGGACACCGGGTGGCGGATCGACCTCCACCTGGCCACTCCGCGCCTGGCGCGCACCGCCCTCACCGGCTGCACCGACCGTGACGCGGCTCGTGACGCTCGCGTGAGTGACCACGCCCCGGTGACGGTCGACTACGACGTCTGAGCCACGCGGCATGCTCGGGCCATGGCCTACGAGGAGGCGTTGGCGGCGCGCATCTGTGAGGCATGAGCGGCCGCCGACGTGAGCCCACTCAGCCGAGGTGACGCCCGCTGACGAGGGCGAAATTCATGGCGACCATCGCGACCAGGGCCGCGACGCCGGCCACCGAGATCCCGCTCGTGATCACGGTGCGCGGCTGGTCGGGAGACCTGTTCTGGAAGATGAAGGACATCGGTCCGAGGACCAACAGGGAACCGCTCGCGGAGAGGATGGCGATCACTTCGCCGTCGGCGAGGTCGGCCGACGACAGGGCGAGGTATGCCGCGGTGAGCCCGAGCGACACCAAGGTCCCGATCCACCACGGGTGGAAGGCGATCGCCCACGAGAGCGTCCGATCGCGCCCCGACATCCGGACGACGTGGGGCGCGAGCATCCTGGCCCCGAGGAACATCAGCGCGACCCCGAGGGCTGCCGCGAGGAAGCCGACCCAGAGCGGGAGGTCGAGAGCGGCGAGGGTTGCCGCCGTGTCACCGGCACCCATCGGCGTGATGACCAGATAGCCGGCGCCTTCCATGAACGACGTCGCCCCGAGCCAGAAGAGGAAGAGCTGGCCGAACCGCGAGGTGGCCGGCCGGGGCAGGGCCGCGATCACCGCGGCGCCGATGACCAGGCTGGCGATCGGCGCCGAGATCGCGGTCAGGGCCGTCTCGGTGTCCGTCAGGGAGCCGTCGTGGCTGGCCCCGAAGGGATAGAGCGTGCCCCCGTGCCCGAGCACGATCCCGGTGACGAGGTGCACGAGTTCGTGGACGAAGATCGTCACGGCAGTGGCCAGCACGGCAGCCACGGTGCTGTTGACGATCACGTCCCTCGTCCTGCCCGGCGTCGCCGCCGACCCTGCTCGTTCGCCCCGGCCCACGTCTGTCGTCATGCTCCAACCCCCTGGTCTTCGTGCTCGCATCCTAGGGGTGGCGCCCCGTTGCGGACCGTGGAACGCGGACGATCAGAGTGGCGGGATCGATGCTGATCGTGACCCGGGTGCCCTTCTCGAGCACGTCCCCGTCGACTTCGACGAGTTGGGCCGGCTGCGCGGTCAACTCCACCTGCCGGCCCTGTCGGCGTTCGATCGAGGGACCGTCGGCCTCCTTCCCGACCAGGACGCGGCCGGCCAGCGCGGTCCAGTCGGCCAGACTCTGGGGCGTGAGGATGGCGACATCGAGCACGCCGTCGTCGATGACCGCGTCGGGCAGCAGCACGATCCCTCCGGTCAGCGTCCCGCAGTTGCCGACGATGACGGTGCGCGCGTCGCAACTCTCCGGCGCCCCTGCGTCGATGGCGGCGGAGGCCTGAAAGCTATTGTCGCCCAAGTGCTTCGAGGCAGACATGACATATGCGGCCCAGCCGACGCGGGCCTTCACGCCCTCCGGGGCGTCGTCCATGATCTTGGCGTCGAAGCCCAGACCGGCCATGACGGTGAAGGCATGGCGGTCGCCGTCGAGGTCGAGCCAGCCGAGGTCGATGACCCGGTCCACGCCGTCCAGGACCACCTCCATCGCCTCGCTGATGCCGGAGACGGGCACGTCGAGGTTGCGGGCCAGGAGGTTGCCGGTGCCGCCGGGGAGGAGGCCGAGGGGGACGCCGGTCCCGGCGAGCTCCTGCGCCACCGCGCGCACCGTGCCGTCGCCACCGAGGGCGCACACCACCGCTGCGCCCTGGTCGAGGGCTGTGCGCGTCTGCCCGAAGCCCGGATCGTCCTCGGTCGTCTCGACCACCCGGATCTCGACCTCGTGCTCGGTCCCCAACCTGCTCAGCTCCTGCCGGACCTCGCCGAGGCCGTCGAACTTGGTCGGGTTGACCACGACGACGATCGGGCCGGGCCGGCTCACCGTGCTCACGAGTCACTCCTTCCCCGACCACGCCTGATCCAGTGCCACGCCAGCAGCGCCGCGCAGATCCCCAGCCCGGCGCCCGCAGCGACATCGCTGGCATGGTGCATGCCGCGATACATCCGCGAGAACCCGACGAGCAGGGGGGCCAGAGCGCACACGATCATGACGAGCCAGCGCAACCAGGCGCGCTCGATCCGCGTCGCCATGAGCAGGAAGCTGACATAGAGGGCCGTTGAGGCACCCTGGTGACCGCTGGGGAAACTCGACGTGGGCGGTGCCGGGTCCAGCTTGGGCACCGGTGGGCGGGGACGACCGACGATCGCGGTGGCAGTGACGAAGATCGTCGCCTGGAGGGAGATCGCGATGACCGGCACCACGGCATACCACCACTGCTTGGTCCGCCACCACACGATGAGGGCGACGATGACGCAGACGCCAATGACGTATTCGGTGTTGCCGATGTGCGACCAGTAGTTCGTGATCGCGTTCCAGAGCGAGTCCCGCTCGGCCGCGAGACTGCGGTTGACCAACTTCTCCTCGGCGTCGGTGTAGGCCTTCGAGGCAACGATGAGCTTGCCCAGGCCGATGACCACCCCGAAGAGCACGAGCCCCGGCGCCAGGACGCGCACGGCGAGATCCCGCAGGGCCTCCCTGACGGTCGGCGCGCTCGCGTCGTCCTCGTAACGGGTGAGGAAGGACATCAGGGTGCCTCCTTGCGGTGGGGGTGGAGTGAGTCGTGCAGCGGGTGATCGGGCGGTTGCCACCCGAGCAGCCCGAGCCAGGAGGCGAGCACCAGACCGCAGCCCAGGAGCACTCCGGCGGTCACGTCGGAGGGGTAGTGGACCCCGAGGAAGACGCGGTCGAGGCACACCGAGAGCACGAAGGTGGCGGCCACGACGAGGAGGATCACCCGGCCGCCCCGGCGCAGGAGCGGCCAGCAGAGGAGCACGACGACGGTGGCCACGATGGCGGCGTTGGCTGCGTGACCGGAGGGGAAGGAGTAGCCGGGGGAGTGTGACACCGGGTCGTCGACCACCGGTCGGGCGCGTTGGACGACGTACTTGAGCACGAGAGCCAGATTCCAGCCGAGCATCATCGTGACGAAGGCCCACCAGGCCAAGGTGGTGCGGCGGCGGGCCAGCCACACCCACAGACAGACCGCCGTCATGACGATGTAGAGGTGGATCGGCTGGGTGATCTCCTGCCACGCGAGCAGGGCGCTGCGCAGGGCCGGGCGCTCGCGGGTGTAGGCGGTCGCCGTCCGGATCGCGCCCTCGTCGAGGCGCACCAAGGGGTCGAACTTCTCGCGGACGAGGAAGGCGATGAGGGTGACGAGGAGCGCGACGGCCAGACCCGACGCGATCGCGCGGACGAGTCTGCGGGCGCGGTGGGCGGTCGCCGAAGTCGTCGCCATGGCGTGTGTCTACACCCGTGAGAGCGGTCGTGGGTGGTCTGGGGGAGCAAAGCCGACACCGAGCAGACCCCCGCCGCGGGGTTCGGCGGGACGATACTCACGGCATGGACACCCACGAGGTGAAGCAGACCGCGCGACAGGTCGGGGACAACCGTGCGGTCGAGTTGCTCGCGCGCACCGGGTATGCCGCGAGCGGGGTCATGCACCTCGTCCTCGCCTTCGTGGCGCTCAAGGTGGCGTGGGCCAGCTCGGGCGAGAACGCGGACCAGTCGGGAGCGCTTGCCCTGCTCGCGCAGAACGCCTTGGGCAAGGCCCTTCTCTGGGTGCTCGTCGTCGGTTTCGCCGGGCTGGCGCTGTGGCAGCTCACCGAGGCCATCGCGGGAGGCGGTGAGGCGGCTGATCGCGCCAAGGCAGTCGGCAAACTCGTCCTCTATGCCGCGCTCTCGTGGTCCGCGCTCGGCTTCGCCAAGGGATCGGGCACATCGAGCAAGCAGCAGTCGCAGGACTTCACAGCCACGTTGATGAGCCACACCGGTGGGCGAATCCTGGTGGGACTCATCGGCCTTGGCGTCATCGGCGTCGCGGCCTACCACGTCCACAAGGGGTGGACCGAGAAGTTCCTCCAGGACCTTGTCGAGCATCCGGGCAACTTCGCGACCCAGGCGGGCAAGTGGGGCTATGTCGCCAAGGGCATCGCCCTACTGGTCGTGGGCGGACTCTTCGTCCTCGCGGCCTGGCACGAGAACAGTGGCGAGGCCAGCGGCCTCGACGGCGCGATGCGCACCCTGCAGCAGCAGCCCTTCGGGCAGTGGCTGCTCACCCTCATCGCCCTCGGCCTGGCCGCCTACGGCGTCTACTCCTTCGCGAGAGCCCGCTACGCGAAGGTCTGACGGGGGAGGGCGTGGCGCCCTGCTCACGTAGGGGTATGCCGTGCCGCGCCTCGCCGGGCTCCTTGTCCTCGCGAGCGGTTTCGAGATCGGCATCCACAACAGCACCTTGGCCATCGCGGTCGCGCTCACCGTCCTGGAGAGCACGGCGATGGCGATCCCCTCGGCGATCCACGGGATCGTCATGTTCCCGATCGCCGCAGCCTGCGACGCACGGGAGGGTGTCATGGCAGAGGTCAATGCCGCACCGGCGACCGGGGACCCCCATGGCGCGCGCAGGTGGCGGCACGGCAGGATGTGGTCATGGCCCAGAAGATGGCTCTGCGTGAATACATCGACTCGTTGCGCGACCAGGGCTACACGGTCCAGGGCAGCACCGAGGAGGACCCCACTCTCCTCGCCCCTGACGGCAGGGCCGTGGAGACCTGGCGCGAGGACTATCCGTATGACGAGTTGATCGACACGGAGGTCTACGAGGAGGAGAAGTACAAACTCCAGGTCGAGCTCCTCAAGTTCCAGTACTGGAGCCAGGACGAGGGCCACAAGCATGTGCTGGTCTTCGAGGGCCGAGACGCGGCCGGCAAGGGCGGCACCATCAAGCGGTTCATGGAGCACCTCAACCCGCGGGCCGCGCGCGTCGTCGCCCTCAACAAGCCGAGCTCCGACGAGGCCGGGCAGTGGTACTTCCAGCGCTACATCCGCCACCTGCCGACCGCCGGTGAGATCGTCCTCTTCGACCGCAGTTGGTACAACCGCGCGGGCGTCGAGCGGGTCATGGGCTTCTGCACCGAGGACCAGTACCAGGTCTTCATGAAGCAGGCCCCTGCCTTCGAGCGGATGCTCGTCGAGTCGGGCACCACGGTCACCAAGTTGTGGTTCTCGGTCACCCAACAGGAGCAGCGCACCCGCTTCGCGATCCGCCAGCTGGACCCCGTGCGCCAGTGGAAACTCTCCCCGATGGACCTGGAGAGCCTGGACCGGTGGGAGGCCTACACCGCCGCCAAGGAGGCGATGTTCGAGCTCACCGACAAGAAGACCGCGCCGTGGATCACGGTGAAGTCCAATGACAAGAAGCGCGGCCGGATCAACGCGCTGCGCGCCTTCCTCAACCAGTTCGACTACGAGGGCAAGGACAAGAGCGTCGTCTTCGCGCCGGACGACAAGATCGTCAAGCGAGCTCGTCACGCCGAGGGCGACTGATCAGTCCCACGTCGGCTTGCAGAGGCTGTTTGCCTGGTCGCTGAGGGCGTCGAGCGTTGCCCGCAGCGCCGGTGAGCGGCTGCCGGAGCGGACGAGGGTGAAGAGCTGACGCCGAACCTCGCCCTCGGCGATGTCGCGCACCGCGAGCGCCGGGTCGTCATGACCGGAGCCACGGTGACGACGGGCCTGCGAGTCGCGCTCACCGGGGGGATCGACTTCGCCTTCCCCCCGATCACGTGGATCTGGATCGCTGGGATCGTCCTGGTCTCAACCGTCGGGGCCATGGTCCTCTTCGTCATGGGGCTCCAGCGCACCGGCCCCACCAATGCGGCCATCCTCTCGACCTTCGAGCCGGTCGTCACGGCCGGCCTGGCTGCCGCGCTGCTCGGCGAGCAGCTCACTCCCGTCCAGTTGGCCGGAGCCGGGCTGGTGCTCGCGGCGGCGGTGGTGCTCCAACTCCGGCGGCGCCCCGCGCCCGTCGTGCCTGGATGTCGCGATCGTGCCCGAGGTGATGGACTCTGCTCATGAGCCGGTCGCCACGCACCGCTGACCTCCTCGCCGGAGTCACCATCGCCCCCGAGGTCCACGACCTCGTTCCTGACTATCGCGCGCTCATCGTCATGGCCGAGGGCCTGACCCCCGGCCCGAGCGACGAGACCAGCGAGGCGATTCTCGCCGCGGCCGAGAAGCGCGCACGAGAGTTGTTGGGAGACAACTCACCCGAGCACCTGCCGCACGTCGAGGAGTGGCGCGCGGCATACAGGGCCTTCGGCGCCAAGCCGCAACGCACCCGACCCAGCGTCGACGCCCTCCTGCGCCGGGTCGCCGGTGGTCTCCCACGGATCAACCGGCTCACCGATGCCTACAACGCCGTGTCGATCGCCCATGTGCTCCCGCTCGGTGGTGAGGATCTGTCGGCGTATGCCGGCAGCCCGGCTCTCGTGCGCGCCTCCGGTGACGAGGCGTTCGAGACGGTCGCCGCGGGCGAGGCGGTCGTCGAGCACCCGGCCCCCGGTGAGGTGGTGTGGCGCGACGAGCGCGGAGTGACGTGCCGGATGTGGAACTGGCGGCAGTGCCGCCGCACCCTGCTCACCGAGGAGACGACGGAGGCAGTCTTCATCCTCGACGGGCTGGGTGCGCTGGGAGCCGACGGTCTCGAAGCCGCCGGCGATGCGTTGATCGAGCACCTGACCATGCTGTCTCCGGGGGCGAGTTTCGGGCGGCGCACGCTGTCCCGTTGAGCGCCACCGATTGTGCGACCGGGGTGGGCGCGGCAGGCTCAGCCGTATACCGCGTCCTCACCTCTCCGTGCGCCCCACCGCGATCGCCTCCTCGGTCCTGGCCCTCCTGACCTGCCCGTCGGTGCGTGCTATGGCGAGAACGGCGCGTCCTATGTCAACGACAAGGTGCTGCAGAGCAACCTCGACCCGTTCAACCCCTCGAACAGCTCGTTCCACCCCAGCGCCAAGGGCTACAACGGCTACTTCCAGGCGCTGATCAACAACCAGTGATCCCGTCGGCCGCTCAGCGACGAACTATCGTGGCGCGGGTGGCCGAGCAAGAGCGCGTGAGCGACGTCTGGGCCGACCCGACCGGTCGGTGGCGCCGGCTCGACCTGCTCAACGCGGGCCTGTTCGCCCTTGTCTGCGTTCCGCTGCACCTCCGTGTCGGCCTGGCGGCTTCCGTGACCGCGCTCGTGCTCGCGGGGGCCCTCGCCGTGCGGCATCGTTCGTGGGTGGCGATGAGCGGGCTCGCCCTGGCGGCCGGGATGATCCAACTCCTGGCCGGACAGACGGCCTACGTCGCCGATCTCGCCTACGCACCGCTCTTCTTCATCCTCGGCCGGCAGGCGGACCGACGGGTCCGGCTGACTGCGCTCGGGGTGGCGGTGCTCGCCTCCGTGGCCGGTGCTACCAACGTCGTCCTCGCCGGCCAACAAGCCCCACCGGACACCGCCATCGGGCTGGCCCTCAGCCTCATGGGCACCACTGCTCTGGCGGCGATCATCTGCGTCGGCGGCTGGGTGGCCGGCTTCATCCGCTGGCAGCAGCGACAGGCGGTGCAGGCCCGGATCGACGCCCGGCTCGCGGCGGCCGAGCAGCGCCGGATCGCGCAGTTGTACGACCTCGAGCAGGAACGCCGCCGGATCGCGACCGACATGCACGACGTCGTCGCGCACTCGTGGGCCGTCGTGGCTGCCCAGGCCGACGGTGCGAGATATGCGCTTGCGCAGGATCCGCAGCGTGCGGAGCAGTCGCTCGAAGTCATTGCCGACACCGCGCGTCATGCGATCGGTGATTTGCGTTCGCTCGTCGCACGACTCCGTGACCCGGCGACGGCCACGGACCACGCTGCCGGCGACACGGCATACGGGCTGGCGAGCGCAGGACCGGAGCGGCAGGCGGACCTCCTCGCCCGCATGCGTGCCTCAGGAATGACCCTCGACGTGATCGAGCACGGGTCGCCTGGCCCGTCGGACCTGGTGGGCCTCACCGCGCATCGACTCCTCGCGGAGTCGCTGACCAACGCACTCAAGCATGGAGATCTCCGCAAACCCGTTGCCGTGGAGCAGGATTGGCGCAGCGGCTATCGTCTGCGCGTGACCAATGCCGTCGGTGAGCGCAGCGATCACGGCACTGGTCACGGCATCCTGGGGATGATCGAGCGGTGCGGTCTGGCAGGGGGCGTCGCGACGTCGCGTCGGGTCGGCGACCTGTGGGTTGTCGACGTCGAGATCCCGGAGGTCGGTGCATGAGCGGCCAGCCGCAGCGATTGCTTCGCCTCGTGCTCGTCGACGACCAGGCGCTCTTCCGGGCCGGGATCTCGATGGTCATCAACAGCCAACCCGACCTGGAGGTCGTGGGCGAGGCCGAGGACGGTGAGGCGGCCGTCGCAGCGGTCACCTCCCTTCGTCCCGACGTCGTCCTGATGGACGTGCGTATGCCGCGCCTGAACGGGGTGGCCGCGACCCGTCGCATCGTGGCCGGGCTGGGTGAGCAGGCGCCACGGATCCTTGTGCTCACGACCTTAGACCAGGACGCGCTCGCTGCCGACGCGATCGAGGCGGGGGCGAGTGGCTTCCTTCTCAAGGAGGCTCAGCCCGAACTCCTGCTCGCCGCGATCCGGGCCGTCGCTGACGGCAACCAGGTGGTGGCAGCCGGGGCGACCCGGGCCATTTTCGAGAGGTTCCGGCAGCGAGCGACGACGGCACCCGGGGTGGAGTACGACCGGCTCACCGAGCGGGAACGCGAGATCATGCTCCGGGCAGCGCAGGGCCTCTCGAATGCGGAGATCGCCGAGGTGGAGGTCCTGTCCGAGGCGACGGTGAAGACGCACATCTCGCGCATCCTCACCAAGATGGGGTTGCGTGATCGGGTGCAACTCGTCGTCTACGCCTATGAGCACGACCTGATCTGAGTGGTCGCTCGACGGTGGCATACATCGCAGGATGTACGTGAGTTGGTCCTGGCGCCGGATGTGGCGGGATGCGCGAATTCCTAGCGTGATGGGTATGCCTTCGATCACCAACGCCCAGCCCGTCGTCCGCCTGCGCGACGTGACCCGCACCTATGGTCAGGTCGTCGCTCTCGCCGGGATCAGCCTCGACATCCACCGTGGCCGCTTCACCGCCATCATGGGACCGTCCGGATCAGGCAAGTCGACCCTGATGAACGTCGCTGCCGGCCTCGACGACGCGACCTCCGGTGAAGTCCTGCTCGCCGGGGCCAACCTGCGCGCGATGGACGATGACGCCCGGACCCGGTTGCGCCGCGAGCAGGTCGGCTTCGTCTTCCAGGCCTTCAACCTCGTGCCGACCCTGTCGGCCCGGGAGAACATCGTGCTGCCCTTCGAGTTGGCCGGTCGACGGATCGACGCCGAGACGGCCGCGTGGGTCGACCACCTCATCGGGGCTCTCGGCCTCGCCGACCGGATCACCCATCGCCCCAGCGAACTCTCCGGTGGGCAGCAACAACGCGTCGCGATCGCGCGGGCGCTCGCCTCACGACCGGCGATCATCTTCGCCGACGAGCCGACCGGCAACCTCGACTCGAGATCCTCCCGAGAGGTCCTCACCCTGCTGCGCACCGCAGCCCAGGAGTACGGCCAGACGATCGCCATGGTCAGCCACGACCCGGTCGCCGCGTCGTACGCCGACCGGGTCCTGGTCATTGCCGACGGCCGGGTCGTCGGTGACCACGACCGGCTCACCCCGCAGCAAATCTCAGACCTGCTCATCGGCTTCGAGGTCGGTGCGGCATGAGTCGGCCCAACCTGGTCCTCGGCTCGCTGCGCGAACTCAGCACGGTCAGCCTCGTCGCCGGTCTCTGTGGCGCCTACGCCGGGGTGCTCATGACGACGAGCACGGTGCTTGCCGCGACAGGTCGAGAGTTCGGTGGGACCGTCGGGGTCCTGCTGTCGATCGTCTCCGGGGTGTTCGTCCTCATTGCGCTCTATGTCGGCGTCATTGTCATCATCAACGCCGTCGACACCGTCATCGCCGGACGGCTTCGCCAGATCGCGCTGCTTCGGCTGCTCGGATCGCGCGGGAGGGACCTGCGCCGGGCGGTGACGCGCGGAACGGCCGTCGTGGGGTCGGTCGGTGCGGCGCTCGGGTTGGCGATCGGCGTCGTCCTGTCCCACGGCATACGACTCGTCCTCGTGTCCCAAGGGACGCTCCCGGACACGGTCTATCCGATCGCCACGACCAACCTTGTCTGGGCCTTTGTCGCGATCGCGGCCGCCGCGGCCCTTGCCGGGTGGCTCGGCGCGCGACCCGTCCTCGGGGTCTCGCCGGCTGCCGCGATGTCCGGCGCAGCAGTCCCTGCCCCGCCACGTCGACGCGTCTCGGTGATGCGGGCGATCCTCGCCGCGATCGGCGTCCTCGGTGGAGCACTCTTCCTCGCGGGAGCCGGCTGGCTCGGTGAGACCCAGCCCCAGATCGGCTTCCCGATGGCCTTCCTCGGGGCGCTGGTATCGGGCACGGGGCTGCTCATCGGCGCGCGTTTCGTCATCCCGGCCGCCGTCGCGATGCTGTGCCGCCTGCTGGGGCGAGACCCGGCGAGCGTCGTCGCCCGTCGAAACGCCCTCCTCGACCCGCTGCGCACGACCCGCTCGACCATGGGCCTGGTGATCGGGGTCGCCCTGGTCACGACGATCGCCTCGGGGATGGACGCCCTGGGCCAATCGGTCGCGTCGTGGCAGTTGGGGCCCGAGCAGCGCGTCCAGGCCGAGCAGGTGCTCGCGATGACGTCGACGATCCTCATCTGCATCGTCGTCATCTCGTCGATCATCGCCGCCGCCGGTTTTGTCAGCACCATGTCGCTCACCGTCATCCAGCGCCACCGCGAGATCGGCCTGCTCCGCTCGCTCGGCTTCACCCAGCGTCAGGTGCGGACGATGATCACCAAGGAATCCGTGGCGCTGTCGGCCGCCGCCGTCGTGCTCGGGCTCGTCATCGGCCTTCTCTTCGGCACCGTCGGCGCGCAGTCACTCATCGGTGGCCTGACGACCGGCCTGGTGTGGGGGGCGCCGCCGATCACGCTGGCCGCGATCGCCGCAGCCGGTCTGGTCCTCGTGCTGGTGACCTCGCAAGGGCCGGCGCGGCGAGCCGTGCGGGTGGCTCCGGTCGAGGCCCTGCGCATCGACTCCTGAGCCGGACACCCACATGGTTGTCCCTTCTCTCCCGGAACAAACGCGGCATCCGGGAACAACGCCGGTGGCTGGGGAAGCAGGTGCTGGGAACAATCGCGGCATTCGGGAACAACGCCGGTCAGGACTCGCGACTCGGCACCTTGGGCAGCTTGCGGACCCGGGTCGGGCGCTTCTTGCGCTGCGGGATGAGGTCGCGCATCTCCTCGAGCCGCCCGAAGCAGAGCAGGCGGGTCGCCGTCCTCGAGCTTGCGGTTGCTGTGCGGGTTGGGCATCACGGTCGTCCCGCGGTGCAGGGTGAGCACCGAGATGTCGCGGTCGCGCAGGCCGGACTCGCCGAGGGTCTTGCCGACGAGGTCGGCACCTGGGTGGACGACGAGCTCGGCCACCCCGTAGCCGGTCGACACCGTCAGCCGTTGGCGCACGTCGATCTCGGGGAAGCCGGTCTGGTTCGCGATGTGGTCGATGATCGCGCCGGCGACGTCGAGGTTGGTCGCGGCCTCGATGCCCTGCAGGCCGGGCGAGGAGTTGACCTCCATGACGAGCGGCCCGTCGTTGCCCTCGAGCATGTCGACGCCGGCGACCCGCAGGCCCATGATCTGCGCGGCCCGCACCGCCGTCTCCTCATAGGTCGCGTCCAACTCGACCGGCTCCACGCGCCCACCGCGGTGGACATTGGACCGGAACTCATCGCCCTGCGCCACCCGCCGCATCGCCGCGACGACACGGTCGCCGACGACGATCGCCCGGATGTCGCGACCCTTGCTCTCCTGACGAAGGCCTGGATGAGCACCTGCTGGTTCGTGCCGTGCAGGGTCTCGATGATCGCCTCGGCGACCTTGGCCGGGACCACGTCTCGTTCACGATCCACCCGTGGCAAGCGACCGACGAGGATGCCGTCGGGCTCACGCTGCCCGTGCACGACCGACGTTCGGTGCGGTCGTCCTCCGGCCATGCCGAGGACCGGATCGTCGTCCTCATGCGTCTCACTCTGGCGCGCCGCCGGATCACCGCCGAGGTGACCCTCACCGACCGTGACGAGATGGGCTTTCGGATGCTCGTGGGCCGGCAGGCCCTTGAGCAGGCCTTCCTCGTGGACTCGCGACTCTCGTATGCCGGTGGGCGTCCGGCGCGCGCGACCCGCCGCAAGAACTGGGGCAGGGCATGAGCCGCCGGCGCCCCCGCGCCTCCTTCGCGATCGGCACTGTCAAGGTGCGAGCCGGCCACGCCCGCGAGGTCGGTCTGCCGATCACCCGGCTGGTCACCGGCGCCGACGTCAGCCTGCCCGTCCACGTCGTCCACGGCCGTGACGACGGGCCGACGGTCTGGATCAATGCCGCCATCCACGGCGACGAGGTCATCGGCGTCGAGGTGATCCGCCGGGTGCTCACCAAGGTCTCGCCGAAGACGATCCGCGGCACGCTGCTGGCGGTCCCGATCGTCAACGTCCTGGGCTTCATGAACGGCGACCGCTACCTACCCGACCGGCGTGACCTCAACCGATCTTTTCCCGGGTCGGCTCGGGGGTCGCTCGCGGGCCGGATCGCCAACCTGCTGATGACCGAGGTCGTCGCCAAGTGCGAGGTCGGCATCGACATGCACACCGGCTCGGACCGCCGCTCCAACCTCCCCCAGATCCGGTGCGACGTCGACGACCCGCACACCCTGGACCTGGCGCGCGCCTTCGGCGCCCCGGTCATCTTCCACGCCAAGTTGCGCGACGGTTCACTGAGGTATGCCGCCCGCGAACGGGGCGCTCGCGTCCTGCTCTTCGAGGGCGGCGAGGCCTGGCGCTTCGACGAATGGGCCATCGAGGCGGGTGTCCGGGGGGTGCTCCGGGTGCTTGCGCACCTGGGCATGATCGAGCCGGTCGAGGATGAACCCCCTCCGCTGAGCCTGATCTGTCGTCGCTCCGGCTGGGTGCGCGCCCGGCGCACCGGGATTCTCCAGATGGAGGCCAACCTGGGCCAGGTCGTCACCGATGACGAGCGCCTCGGTGGCCTCTCGGACTCCTTCGGTCGTCGGTTGCGGCTGGTGCGCGCCAATCGGGCCGGTGTCGTCATCGGCCGCACCGAGGCGCCGCTGGTCAATCGCGGCGACGCGCTCATCCACATCGCCGAGATCGAGCAGGAGAACGAGACGCCCGGACAGGCTGAACTGGCCGAGCCGTCCGAGTAGACCGAGCAAGCCGAGCCGCCCGCCGCTGCGGAATAGGTGCGGTCCGAGGACCGTTGAGCGCGGCATACCGGCGTTGCTCCCGGCAGCGCGCCGAGAGGAGATGACGATGGCGACCTTCGTGACGGCCATGCTGGACGGCCGCGAGCCCTATGACATCTACCGGTGGGCGGAGCAACTCTTCGCCGACCGCGATCACCTCGCAGCGATCGAGGCACTCGAGTACCTCATGGATCGCGCCCCGGACAGCGAACTCGGTTCTGCCCGAGAGCTTCTCGCGCGCTTCTACTACCACTCGGCCCAGCTCGACCGGGCCGCGGACGCGGCTCGCGACATCCTCGCCAAGGATCCCGACCACGGGTATGCCGCGTTGCTGCTCTACCGCTCGCTGGTGCGGGCGGGGAAGCGCGACGAGGCTGAGCGGGCGCGGCTGTTGGCCACCGCCCTGGGCATGGACGTGTCCGGTCGCCGGACCACCTGAGCTCCGCTTGCGTCCGGCAACTTGGTTGATATCCCGTCAATCTGCCGGACGCTGGCGTGAGTGCAGGATCTCGAAGCGCTGGCACACGATCGGCATGTCCGACGCAAAACCGTGGTCGTGGGCGGCGTGCTCGGTGAAGAAGTCCTCGTGGACCGCTCGCCAGTGGTCCAGTGACTGATCCCCCTCGCCCTCCAGTCGAGCGTGCTCGGCGTCCACCTCGTCGAAGGGCACGATCTCGACCGCGGTTGTGACGATGAGCGCGCGGGGGTGTCCGGAGCCATCGAGGACGATCTCGAGATCACCACGCCGGGGCAGGTCATCGCCGTCGGCCTCCCAGTCCCAAACGGCACTCGAGGTGGCCGTCTTGGTGCCGGCGACGATGAGGTCGGCAAGCTTGTCGGCAACCTCCCGCGAGCCGCCGAACGACGACGCCGGAGGCTGCAGCGAATCCAGCTCTGTCGGACCGCAATACACCTCGAGCCGGTTGAGATTGGCGCGCATCCTGGCCTCGGTCCAGAAGGCATCGATCTCGTCCTGGCGGGGGTCGGCGATCGTGGTCATGACCTCACGGTACGGCGATGATCGGCCGAGGTCGATGCCGGTGGCTGGCCGCAGCCACCACGACGAGGGCTGCGGCGAGTGCGGCCAGACCGACCGTCGGCGACTTGGGTTGGTCGGTGATCCGACCGACGCCGATCCAACCCAGGCCCCACGCCATGGCGAGGGCCACGGAATACCGGCCGCCGAGCCGTGTTGCGAGCAGGACTCCGATGCCGGCTGCGGCGGCCAGCACCGCCAGGGCAGAGAACGTCGAAGTCGGCCGGGCTGGGTCGACTCCGCTCGCGACGAGCGCGGCCGTGACATTGGCGCACGTCGCGACGGCGACCCATCCCAGGTAGAGACCCATCGTGCCGTCGACGACGACGAGCTCGGCGCGCGAGGTGGCCGCCGTCTCGTCGAGCCGCCGCAGGAGCACCCCGAGGGTCACGACGAGTGCAGCAATGACCGCGACGCTGGCCCACAGCCAGCCCTGCTGGGTGACGAGCAGCCACGCGGCATTGAGGAGCATCGACAAGGCGACCAGCCAGCCGCTGCGCCGGGCGCGGATGTTGGCCGTGTTCGCGGGAAGCCACTGCCAGATCGTGTAGGCGGCCAGACCCACGTAGATGACCGACCAGATCGAGAAAGCCGGACTGGCCGGAGCGAGAAGCGTGGCGTCGGCGGCGAGCGCACCACCGGAGGACTCCTCGACCCGGGTGCCGAGGACGCCGACCCCGACGAGGGTGCCGAGGATGCAGCCGATCTCGGCCACCGTCACGGCGACCTGACGGAGTCGGTCACTGGTTGCCCTGGAGGCCGTCATGGTTCTCAACGTAGGGATTCTGTCGAATGTTTGTCAAAGGTTGGATAGAGTGACGGGCATGAAGTGGATCAGTGCATACGTCGTGGCCGGCCTCGTCTTCGGGGCGTTGGACCTGCTCTGGCTGGGCAAGGTGGGGCGCCCGCTCTATGACGCCCGCCTCGGGGACCTGCTCGCGGCGCGCCCGAACGTCCCGGCCGCACTGCTCTTCTATGCGATCTACCTCTTCGGGCTCACCTGGTTCGTCCTGGTGCCGGCGCTCGAGTCGGGTTCGTCGGGCAAGGCCGCGCTCGGCGGCTTCCTCTTCGGCCTGGTGGCCTACGCAACGTGGAACCTCACGAATCTGGCTGTCCTCAAGGGGTTTCCGGCCTCCATCGTCCCCATCGACATGGCCTGGGGATCACTCGCGACGATGGCGACCTCGGCTCTGACCGTTCTCCTGGTGCGTGCGCTTCCGTGGGTCGGGACTCCGGCCCCCTGAGCCGGCCGCGCGGCATACAGGAAGATGGTCTGATGGACGGAATGGGCGCCATCGTCGGCGACGGAGTGATCGGTTTCCGGGTGTGGGCACCCCACGCGGACGAGGTGCACGTCGTCGGCGACTTCAATGGCTGGGACGAGGA
Organism: Phycicoccus elongatus Lp2; assembly: GCF_000367525.1. Taxonomy (GTDB): domain Bacteria; phylum Actinomycetota; class Actinomycetes; order Actinomycetales; family Dermatophilaceae; genus Phycicoccus_A; species Phycicoccus_A elongatus. Next base: position 157,433 of record NZ_HF570956.1, read on the forward strand.
CGCGACGCCGATGGCGTCGGAGGACAACGGCCATTGGTATGCCGAGGTGCCCGGCGCGCACCCCGGTCAGGAGTACAAGTACTTGTTGCGCGTGGGTGAGGATCGCTTCCATCGCGTGGACCCACAGGCGCGGCAGGTCACCAATTCGGTCGGCAATGGTGTGATCTACGACCCGTGGGCCTTCGAGTGGCAGGGGGACGAGTTCTCGATGCCGGCCCACAACGAGTCGGTGATCTATGAACTCCACGTCGGATCCTTCGCACGCGACCCCGATGGGCGGCCGGGCGACCTGTATCGCGCGGCCGAGCGGCTGGATCACCTGGTTGACCTCGGGGTCAATGTCGTGCAGCTCATGCCGGTCGCCGAGTTCGCGGGTGACCAGTCCTGGGGCTACAACCCCGCCCATGTCTTCGCCGTCGAGTCCTCCTATGGGGGGCCGGATGCGCTGAAGACCTTTGTGCGTGAGGCTCATCGCCGAGGGATCGCTGTCATCCTCGACGTCGTCTACAACCACTTCGGCCCCAGTGATCTGGCGACGTGGCAGTTCGACGGGTGGAGCGAGGACGGCAAGGGCGGGATCTACTTCTACAACGATTGGCGATCGGCGACCCCGTGGGGCGACACCCGACCGGACTACGGGCGCGGCGAGGTGCGGCAATTCATCCACGACAACGCCTTGATGTGGCTGCGGGAGTATCGCGTCGACGGCCTGCGCTACGACATGACGCCCTACATCCGCTCTGTCTCGGGCTCCGGCGACGACCTGCCGGAGGGGTATTCGTTGCTCAAGTGGGTCAATGAGGCGATCCGTGCCGAGTTCCCCGGGAAGCTGCTCATTGCCGAGGACATGCATCGTGACGAGCGGATCACCCAGGTCGATGCCGACGGGGCGGCCTTCCATGCCCAATGGGACTCGTCCTTCGTCCACCCCGTCCGTGAAGCCGTGATCACGGCGGATGACGCCGACCGGTCGATGGCGGAGGTGATCGCGGCCGTCGGCCAGCGCTACAACGACGATGCCTTCCACCGGGTGATCTACACCGAGTCCCACGACGAGGTCGCCAACGGCCAGACGCGGGTGCCCTCGGAGATCGCCGAGGGGGACCCCACGGGCTGGTATGCCCAGAAGCGGTCCACCGTCGGGGCGGCCCTGGTGTTGACCTCGCCCGGCATCCCAATGATCTTCCAGGGCCAGGAGTTTCTCGAGGCCGCGTGGTTCCACGACGATGTGCCGCTGGACTGGGCGCAGAACCAGCAGTTCCACGGCGTGGTGCGGCTCTATCGCGACCTGATCATGCTGCGCCGCAACGCCACTGGCGTGACCAAGGGTCTCACTGGTCACCACACGGAGTTGCTCCACGGCGACGAGGAGCGCAACACCCTGGCCTATCACCGCTGGGCCAACGGTGGCCCGCACGACTCGACCGTCGTGCTCATCAACCTCTCGCACGAGGCCGTCGAAGGACTGCCGGTGCGGTTGCCCGCGGCCGGGCGGTGGACGCTCCGCCTCAACTCCGACGCTGGAATCTACAGCGAACGCTTCGGCGACGGCGCGGCATACGACCTCGACGCCGTCGACGAGGCCGGCTTCGGGATCTTCGCGAACGTCGCGATCCCGGCCTACTCGGTCCTCATCTATTCCCAGGACTGAGCCGAGACTGCCCAGCCACGGTCGATCGCACCCAGTCGAGAGGGAGCAAAACGCGGGCGGCGGACTCTCGCACCCGCGTTTTGCTCCCTCTCGACTGCAGAGATCAGGCGAGGTTGGGGGCGCCACCCCGCCCTGGTCGCCGGGGTCCGCGACCGGCTCCGCGCCATACCCGGCCTTGCCGTCGACGTGCTCGTGCGCGAGGTGGAGGAGGCCCCCTCGTCGGTGCGCGCCTGACGGCACTGGCCGACCTGCGGGCCGCGCTCGTCCCGGAGTGACGAAGGGGCAGGTCAGTCCTCGGCCGGGGCCCGGGTGACCAGCCGGCGCAGGCTCTCCCGCCGGCCCAGCGTCCCGTCCGGGTCGACGACGTTGGTCAGGAGGTTGGCGATCGTCCGTTGTGGCGCTGTGAGCTCTGGCTCGGTCAGCAGCCGCAGCTGGCCCGGTGGCCGTTGCGCGAGGCCGGTGCTGCGCTCCAGAATGTCCGCCGCCGCACGCGCCGCCCGGTCGCGACCGCGCCTGCGCGACCACGGAGTTCGCCGCCTCCGGCCGTGAACCCGCGCCACTGTCCGACGTATGCCGTGGGGCTGGTCACCGGCGCCCGCGGCATACCACTTATCGAGGGCGGTCGCCGAGTCGACCAGAAGGTCGAAGAGTTCGTGGGGGTCGTCGGGGACGTCGTCCTCCTCGATGCCCAGGTGCTCGGCACAGAGCAGCCGGCGCAGGCGGAGCGGGAAGACGTCGTCGGGAGCCGGCGCGTCGGTGGCCAGGGACTCGGTGCGCTCGTCCGTGACGAAACACGCGATCTCGCTGTCGCTGGACCAGGACCGGCGGTTGAGGTTGTCCGAGCCGACACTGGCCCACCGGTCGTCGATGATGCAGACCTTGGAGTGGACGTAGATCGGCAGTCCGTCGTCGTTGGTCAGCCCGAAGACGACCACCCGGTCGCCCCCCGCCTCGCGGATGGGGTCGAGCGCGGCGCGGCGGGCGTGCCATTGGGTCATCCGCGACACGGTGCCGTCGAGGTCGGGCAGGACCGGCAGGACGATGACCAGGCGCAGGTCGGGATTGTCGCGCAAGGCGTCAGCGAAGTGAGCCCCGACTTCGGGACCCCAGAGGTACTGGTCCTCGACGTAGACCAGCCGTCGAGCATTGCTCATCGCCTTGGCGTTGCCCAGGGCGATCGATCGCTCCCCATCGGGCGCGAAGTCGTGGGGCACCGGGAGGAGCGGCGGGTAGGTGCGCGCGATCTGGACGACGTCCGTCGCTCCCGCGACCGGAGGAGGAGGCGGCCACTGCTCCCCGAGGGGATCGGGATCCTGGTCCTCGGCCTGCAGCCAGGACGTGAACCTGCGCCCGGGGTTGGAGGTCAGCGGAGCATCGTCCTCCCAGCGCTCCCGGAAGGTCGTCTCGACGTCGTGGACCGCGGGGCCCCGGACGGCGACCTGGACGTCGTGCCACGCCGGGTTCGGGCCGTACTCGGGAGCAATCTGCAACGGCTGGGGGTCTCCGCCATGGGTGTCGTCATCCCGACGAGAGTGGCAGAGGTCGATGCCCCCGGCGTAGGCGACGTCCCGGGTCGGGTCGTCGCGGTGCCGCAGCACCACGAACTTCTGGTGGTGGGCACCGCCGGTGCGAACTCGCATGTCCCGCAGGCATTCCCCGCCGTGCGCCTCCAAGGTCTTGCCCAGCTCGAAGGCCCGCTCCGAGTGGAAGCCGAACTTGCGCCAGTGGGACCGCCACAGCAGCCCGCGCACGTCGACCCCGCGCCCCAGCGCCGCGACCAGGACGTCGACGAGGGTGTCGCCGGCGTCTTTGAGCTGCTCGTCGGGGTCGCCGCGCCAGTCCACGAAGTAGATCCGGTCCCCCTCACCCATCGCCGCGATCCGGTCGGCGAGGTCGGCGAAGTAGGTCGCCCCGTGCACCAGCGGGGTCACCTCGTTGCCGAGGCTCCACGCGGTCCCGTCCGAGCGCACGTCGTCGATACGGGCGTGCGGATTGCCTCGCTCCGAAGCGATGAGCAACCAGTCGCCTAGGGCCATGACGCCATGATGCTGCACCGGCCGGACCCGTGTGGCAGGTGGGGGAGGATCGGTCGGCCTAGAGTCGGTGCATGGAGATCACCGTCAGCGGCACCGGCCGCTCGTCGCTGCGGCCCGAGCGGGCCACCTTGCACCTGACCGCCGGCTTCGAGAGCGGTGACAAGGCCGAGGCGATGTCGGAGGCGACCCGCGTCGTCAACGAGCTGAGCGCGGACCTGCGCCGCCTCAAGGAGCTCGACCCCTCCCCGACGACCTGGTCGGCGGTCCTGCCCATCGGCACCCGGTCGTGGCGGCCCGTGGACCGACAGCGGTCAACTCGTGCCCATGCGCCACTCCGCGCACGCCCGGATCATGGTCAAGTTCCGGGACTTCCCGACGCTGGCCGGTTTTGCCGATCACTGGGGTGGACGCCCGGGCGTGACGTTGGGACACATCGAGTGGACCCTCACCGAGACCCGGCAGAAGGAGACCGAGCGCTCCGTGCTGGCCCAGGCGGTCGAGGTCGCCCGGGAGCGAGCGCAGGTGCTCGCCACGGCGGCCGGTGCCGGCGAGGTGCGCTGCCTCGAGGTCTCGGACCCCGGCATGCTCGGGCACCGGACCGAGGGCGAGCCGATGATGCTCGCGGCCAGTCGAAGCGCCTATGCCAAGGACGCCGGCGGTGGCGGCGAGGGGATCGAGATCGCACCCGAGGATGTCGACATCGAAGCCACGGTCCACGCCAGGTTCACGGCGGACTGAGCCATGGCGACCTTCACCCACGACAGCACGTACCCGCATCCGCGCGAGGAGGTCTTCGCGTGGCACGAACGTCCGGGAGCCTTCACCCGACTGTCGGCGCCGGGGCAGATCCGCGCGGGCGCCGAACCAGCCGTGGGCTTGCAGCCGGGGACGCGTCAGACCTTCTCCCTGCTGGTGCCGGGGACCCTGGGGAAGGTGGGCCCCACCTGGGTGGCCGAGCACACGGCATACGAGGTGGGGGAGAGGTTCGAGGACGTGATGGTCCGCGGGCCCCTCAAGTCCTGGCGTCATCGACATCTTTTCTCGGACACCGCAACTGGCGACACGCTGATCCGGGACCACGTCGACTACGAACTGCCGCTCGGCCTGCCGGATGTGGTCGCGCGGCTGGTGGAGCCTCAATTGCGCGGAAGTTTCGGTTTCCGAGAGCGGCAATTGCGTGACGACCTCGACTTCCACGCGCGCCATCGGGAGTCGAAGGTGATCGCCGTGTCCGGCGCCACCGGGCTGGTGGGACGGCAGCTGGTGGCGCTACTGGGCGGCGGCGGCCATGATGTGCGACGCATGGTGCGTGGAAAGTCATTGGGGGACAGGGACATACGCTGGTCTCCGGAAGATTCGGATGGACTCGACCCGGAAGCGCTCCGAGACGTCGACATCGTCGTGCACCTCGCGGGGGAGCCGATCGGGAAACGCTTCACGGCACACCACAAGGCGCGCGTCTTCGACTCCCGAGTCCGCTCCACCGACCTGCTCGCGCGCGCCCTCGCGACCCTTTCGTCGGACGGGCGCGAACGCGCGCTCGTGGTGGCCTCTGCGGCGGGCTACTACGGCGCCGATCGCGGCGATGAGGTGCTGACCGAGGTGTCAGCGCCCGGCGATGACTTCCTGGCGCTCGTCTGTCAGGCCTGGGAGGCGGCGGCCGATCCGGCTCGTGCTGCCGGGGTGCGCGTGGTGCACGTGCGCACGGGTTATGTGCAGTCGGCCGGTGGCGGACAACTGGCCCTGCAACTCCCGCTCTTCCAGGCCGGTCTCGGAGGGCGACTCGGCGACGGTCGACAGTGGATGCCGTGGATCACCGTCGACGACCTCGTCCGCCTCTACGGCCACGTCGCGCTCACTCCGGGGTTGTCCGGTCCCGTGAACGCCGCCGCTCCCAGCCCGGTCCGCGCCGGGGAGTATGCCGCGACGCTGGCTCGCGTGCTGCGCCGCCCGTCGCTGCTGCCGGTGCCGTCAGTCGGCCCTGCGGTGTTGCTCGGCGCCGAGGGCGCACGGGAACTGGCGCTGGCCGGTCAGCGAATGGACGCGTCCCGGGCGGTGGAATGGGGCGTCGAGTTCCGACAGCCGGAGCTGGCCGGGGGCTTGCGGCACGTCCTGGCGCTCGCCTGACGGATCGTCTGCTGCCCCGCGTCGGTGGCTTTGCTCAGGCGACTTGAAGCTGGGCGATCTGGCGACGCAGCGTGTCCCGGTGATCGATGAGCAGTGGCCGGAGTGGTCGCTCCCGACGGTCAGAAGGCCTATGCGTTTGTCGTAGCGCAGCGGATCCGGGCGACTCAATTCTGCTGTGGGAGAACATGAATAGGCTGCCCAAGGGTTGACTATCGAACATATGTACGAGAGAATGAGGGATGACCGAACACCCACTTCGCGAGGCCGCCCAGGCCTATCTCGCGGTTGTGCGAGCTCACGCGGCCAGCATGAGCGAGACGGAGTTGGTCGAGGCGCTGACGGGGTTGCAGGAGGCCCGCAACATTCAGGACGCGACGGAAACCATGCTGCTGGCTGAGCTGTCGCGGATCGAGCACGTGTGGGCCGAGGACGGCACTCTGCAGGAGCGTCGCCATCCCTTCGGGCGGCAGGATCTCGGCACCGTCGACCTGGTGGCGCCCTGTATAGGGGTGTCGCACCACGTGGCGGCCAGCCGGCTGACCGACATGTCGCGCATCGTGCGTACGCCACTCCTCATGGAGGAGATGGCTGCCGGCCGACTTGATCGCTTCCGGGCGAGCATCGTTGCCGACGAACTGGTCGATGCCTCAACCGAGGTGGCCCACGAGGTCGTGGAGCTGCTCGTGGCACGGTTCACGCGGCTGGGCGGTTGGGTCGAGACCGCCGGGCCACTGCGGCGTCGCACGGCCGCCGTCCTCGAGCGGGTTGATTCCACGGTCATCGCCGAGCGTGATGCCTTCGAGCTCCGCCGACGTGGGTTGTTCCGTCGGGTCGAGTCGACACGGCTCGATCGCTGGGATGGGGTGTATCCGGTGGAGGACTCGCGGCGAGCTTTCGCTCTCGTTGATGAGCGGGCGCGGGCCATCCTTGCCGCCGGGGGTGCCGAGACACTGGCGCAGGCCCGTGCCGATGCTCATGTGCAGTTGATTCTCGGGCAGTCCAAGGTCGTCCTGCACGTCCACGTGGCGACGTCGTCGGAGATGGCGGTCGAGCCGGCCGCCGGGAGTCAGGGCTTCGCCGGAAACGCGATCCAGGATGTTGCGGACGAGTCGGTGGTGCTGCACGGCTTCGGTGTGAGCGGCGAGACGGTCGTTCCGCGCAGCTGGTTGCAGAAGATGGTGGCCACTGGGGAGGCCGTCCGCTCCACCGATCTGACCTGTGACCCGGTGACCGGTGCGTTGATCGGGGGTCGGGTGCCCAAGGGCTTGGTGGCTCATGCCCGTCCGGTGGTGGAGGGACCACCCCGTGTGACCGGGAGCACCGAGAGGAGCCAGGCAGCGAGCGCGGCATACCGACCGTCCGCTGAGCTTCGGCGCCTGGTGAGTCTGCGTGATGGTCACTGCCGGTTCCCCGGCTGTTCGGTCACCATCCGCCAGTGCGATCTCGACCACGTTCGACCCTGGCCGACCGGCCTGACGACACAGGGCAATCTCATGGCCCTTTGTCGTCGGCATCATCGACTCAAGCAGTCACCGGGCTGGCAGGTCAGGCTCCTTCCCGACGCCAGAGTGGAGTGGACTGATCCGATCGGCCGGGTGCGGACGTCGTGGCCGATCGATCACCTCGGAGCCACCCTGCCAGAACGAAGACCAGCGCCCCCGTCGTCCGCCGCAGAGCCCGGGCCGCTCATCCCAGCCCGTGGCTGGCACTCCACGCTGCCGGATCTCTCGACGGAGGACCTGCCCTACGACATGGTGGACCACTCCCCCCTCGTCGAGTGGCTCGAGCGCCTGCTCAAGGAGGCGGCAGCCGACCCCAGCCTCTGCGACCCATCGCTGATTCCGCCCAGGGCCACCGACGCCCCACGGCCGCGTTCTTGGGATCTCACCGAGGCGCCCTTCTGACCGCACGAGAAGATCGAGCGCCGAGGAAGCCACCAAGGGCGGCCCTTGTGGTGACGTCGCCTGCCACTCAGTGGTGCGTGCGCGGCTGGTTCTCACCGATCCACGCATCGATGCGGGCCCACTCCTCGAAGAGCCACTCCGAGATGCCGTCGGGATCCGAGGGAATGTGCGCGCGGGGTACACGCCACCAGCGCAGGGTGAGCTCCTTGTCCATCGGCAGTTCGCGCCAGATGTCGCCGACGGTCGCGAGGTGGTCCAGGCCGGTGTGCGCGCAGAGAAGCACGTCGACTCCGGGCGCGGCACCGAGCGCCGCCGCGACCCCACCGGGTCGCGGTGCCAGCACATGGGTCCATTTCTCGGCCCGCACCGCCATCTGCTCCAGACCCAGATGGCGCAGGCGTGCGATCGCCCGCGTGCGACGGCCGGGTGTGAAGTTGCCGCCCTCGGGGAAGATCAGCAACGCGTCGTCACTGTCGAGGCCGCGCGCGAGATCGGCGATCTGGCTGCGCAGGTCCTGACCGGGGCGTGGGTCCGGTCGCACGAAGCGATTGGGTAGGCGATGCATGAGAATGCCGATCGTCGGCTCCCACATGAGCGTGTTCTTCAGGACGATCCGCGGCTCCCGGTCATAGGTGTTCATCAACGCGTTGACGATCGTGAAGGAGTCGCCCGGCCCGGCGTGGCGGGACAGGACGAGCAGCGGGTCACCGGGAAAGGCCTCGGGCGTCGGCCCGACCGTCACGATCCGCAGCCGCAGAACACGGGTCGCCTCACGGAAGAGGTTGCGCAGGTACCACTGCATGCAGTCGTAGTGCGCCCACTGCCAGAACGGCCGGCGCATCCACAGGCCGAAGCCGGACCCGATCCAGAGCCCGAGGAGCGACACCAGGACGAGCGACTCCAGCGTCAGGGCCAGCATCGCCAACCAGAGCAGCCGGAGCGCACGCCAACGACCGGGCAACCGGCCGGACAGGAACGCCGCGACAATCAGCCACAAGGGCAACCAGATCCACGCCCCGATCGTCAGCGCCACGATGGCGGCGCCGCCGACCAGACCGAAGACCCTCCACCACAACCAGATCCGAAAGCGTGGTCGCTCAGCCATGGTCATCGACCGCGAGGTGTCGGCCGGCGAGAAAGTCGCGGCTCGCGGCATACGAGGCGGTGATCCGGCGTTCGACGGCATCGAAACTGCGGAAGGCCGTGAAGGAGTCGTCGCGCGAGGATCCAGCGCCGCTCGGCAGCACCCAGGTGCGCACCCCCTCGGGCATCCGGGCCATCTCGCGGTGGAAACGGTGGCGTCGTGCGATCTCGAAGGACACCCTGGCCACCTCGATCGGACCCTCCGGCACGGAGAGCGGGCGCTCGACGCGACCGACCTGGAGCACGTAGACGTCCTGTGCTCCGAGTTCGACGGCCCGTCCCACCGGCACCGAATTGACGATGCCCCCGTCGAGGAAGTGCTCTCCGTCGATCTGCGCCGGCGGGAAGAAACCGGGGACTGCCGCCGACGCCATGACCGCCGGAGCGACAGGGCCACGGGTGAACCAGTGCTCGGCAGCGCGCTCGATGCTCGACGCGCAGCACTCGAAGTGCACCGGAAGGTCCTCGAATCGAGCACCACCGAGTTCCTGTTCCAGTCGTTCTCGCAGCGGCTGCGGCGAGAAGACATGGGTGCGTGACCGCAAAGCCCGCCGCATCTGCGTGACCGGCCTGTCGCCGTAGACCTCGCGGGTCGAGGCAGCGGCCCGCCACAGTCCCTCCAGTCGCTCGATGACCCCCAGGGACGGCTCGGTCGCGAGGAGGGCGCCATTGAGGGCTCCGATAGAGGTCCCGACGATGAGGTCGGGCGTGATGCCCGCTTCGAGCAGGGCACGCAGCATGCCGACCTCGACCGCACCCAGCACTCCGCCGCCACCGAGCACGAAGGCGGTATGCCGGGTGGTCGCCGCATCGGTCACCGCTCCAACCTAGCGCGGTCCTAGTCTGGACCCATGAGCCTCGTCGACGCGACCACCACCTCAGCTTGGGCCGACCTCGAGCGGCTGCACGCGGCATACCGTCCGGACCTGCGGGGCGCGTTCGCCGCCGACCCTGAGCGGGCCCGCACCCTGACCCTGGACTGCGCCGATCTCCATGTCGACCTCTCGAAGAACCTCGTCGACTCCGACGTCGTCGCCGCCCTGGTCCGGCTCGCCGACGAGGTCGACCTCGCCGGGCGGCGCGACGCGATGTTGCGCGGGGACCGGATCAACGTCACCGAGGGTCGCTCGGTCCTGCACACCGCCCTGCGTCGACCGCGCACCGATGAACTCGTCGTTGACGGGCAGGACGTCGTCAAGGACGTGCACGAGACCCTCGACAAGATCTACGCATTCGCGGACAAGGTCCGCTCCGGTGAATGGAAAGGCGTGTCCGGCAGGGCGATCCGCACGATCGTCAACATCGGCATCGGCGGCTCGGATCTCGGACCGGTCATGGTCTACGAGGCCCTCAAGCCCTATGTGCAGGACGGCCTGGAGTGCCGCTTCGTCTCGAACATCGACCCGACAGATGTCGCCGAGACGACCGCTGACCTCGACCCGGAGACCACCCTCTTCATCGTCGCGAGCAAGACCTTCACCACACTGGAGACCTTGACGAACGCGCGGATGGCGCGGGAGTGGCTGTGGCGCAGCCTGCTCGGCGCCGGTGCCATCGAGGACACCGAGGAGGCTCGCACGGGCGCAGTCGCCAAGCACTTCGTCGCCGTGTCGACGGCGCTGGACAAGGTCGAGGCCTTCGGCATCGACCCGGCCAACGCCTTCGGCTTCTGGGACTGGGTCGGTGGTCGCTACTCGGTCGACTCGGCCATCGGGACCAGCGTGTGTGTCGCCATCGGCCCGGACAACTTCCGCGACTTCCTCGCCGGCTTCCACGCCGTCGACCAGCACTTCGCGAGCGAGCCGTGGGCGCGCAATGTCCCGGCCCTCATGGGCCTGCTCAACGTCTGGTACGTCAACTTCTTCAAGGCGGCCAGCCACGCCGTGCTGCCCTACGCGCAACATCTGCACCGCTTCGCGGCCTACCTGCAGCAACTCACGATGGAGTCCAACGGCAAGGGCGTCCGCATGGACGGCTCACCGGTGACCACCGAAACCGGCGAGATCTTCTGGGGCGAGCCGGGCACCAACGGCCAGCACGCGTTCTACCAACTCATCCATCAGGGCACCCGGCTCATCCCGGCCGACTTCATCGCTGTCGCGACCCCGGCGCACCCGACCAAGGATGGGGGTCAGGACGTCCACGAGCTCTTCCTCGCCAACTTCTTCGCCCAGACCAAGGCGCTGGCCTTCGGCAAGACCGCCGACGAGGTGCGCGCCGAGGGGGTCAAGGAGGAGCTCGTCAGCGCCAAGGTCTTCACCGGCAACCGCCCGACGACCTCGATCATGGCGCCGGCGCTCACCCCGTCGGTCGTGGGTCAACTCATCGCGCTCTACGAGCACATCACCTTCGTCCAGGGCGTCGTGTGGGGGATCGACTCCTTCGACCAGTGGGGCGTCGAGCTCGGCAAGCAGCTCGCGCTGCAGATCGCTCCGGCGATCGGTGGCGATCAGGGCGCCCTCGACGCGCAGGACGGTTCAACCCGCGCACTCATCGAGTGGTACCGCGCCCACCGCCGGTGACGCAGGTATGCCGCGGGGCTGGGCCCCGCGGCATACCTCCCCGATGCCAAAAGTCCACCAAGTTCGTCGCCTGCGTGCCGGAGAACCGTTGTGCGGGCTTGATTCGACGAACTTGGTGGACCTTTTGTCGGACGTGGTCCGCTCAGGCTCGGTAGGCCGTGGCGTGGCGCGGCTGGTAGATCAGGATCGAGTCCGTGCCGGGCACGGCGACCTCGACTCCGACGCCCCACCCGAAGTCCTGCGGCCCTGACTCGATCACGCCGCCGCGCTCGCGAAGGGTCGCAGCGGTGGCCTCGATGTCATCGACCATGAGGCTCATCTGGTGGTGCCGAGGAGCCCGGACCCGATCGCCAGTGGTCGGGGTGTCCGTCGGGTGGACGCCGAGCTCGCTCGGACCGGTGCGGAAGATGAGCCACGACTGCTCGGTCGTGGGGTCGGCACCCTCGTCACTGCTGCCGGCGTCGCTGACCCAGGGCAGTTCGAGCACGTCACGGAAGAACGCGCGCGTCGCTGCGGGATCGTCGCTGTAGATGAGGGTGTGGACCGCGGTGATCATGGGGCCACTGTAGGCACCGCACCGGGCGAGTCCGCAGTGGCCTTCTCGATCGCCCGCGTGAGGGGCGCATAGTGGTCGAGCACGGCTGCCCGGTAGGCGGCCGTGTCACCGGCCTCCAGCGCGTCGATGATGGCGTCGTGGGCCTCCACCGTGTGCTCGATCTCGGTGTTCGGGGGGAAGCCGAGCAGCGGCACGACCTTGGTGTGTACCTCCCAGAAGGCTGCGGCCAATTCGCTGACCAGTGAGTTGCCCACCTGGGAGAGCAGCCGGGAGTGGAAGGCGCCGTCCGCCTCGGGGAAGGGCAGGCCGGCGGCGGTGCGGGTCCGCATCTCCTCGACATACCCGCGAAGTTCCGGGTTGGTCGTGCTCGCGTGCTGGGCGCACAACTCGTCGGCGACGCCGAGGTCGAGGGCGATGCGCAGCGAGACGACGTCGCGCAGGGTGGCGAACGAGTTGTCGGTGTTGAGAACGCTGCGGAAGATCAGCCCGGTCACCAGTGGGGACAGGGACAACTGCCCGACGTAGGTCCCGTGGCCGTGGCGCACCTCGACGATGTCGAGTGATTGCAACGTGCGCATCGCCTCGCGCACCGACGAGCGGGAAATGCCGAGGTCCTCACAGAGTGTGGCCTCGGTCGGCATCGGATCGCCGGGCCGCAACTCGAGGTCGAGAATCATGTCCTGGATCTGCTCGACGACGGACTTGCGCCGTGTCGGTGCCATTGATGTAGCCATCCCGCCCTCCCTCTTTGCGCGTTCGGTTCGTGTCCTCGACCCGGCCCATGGTCACGATCCGGTGTCGGCCGAGACCGCCACCGGCGGCCGCCGGTTGACGGACCACAGTCTTGCACACTAATGTCCATCACATCGGACGTCAGACGTCCTATGTCCTACACTGAAGAGACCTACCGCCGGGCCACCCGAAAGGCAGCGATCAACGATGAACGCTCTGGAAAGCACCACCTCCCGCCGAGGATTCGTTGGCCTGGCCAGCGCCTTCGGCCTCGCCGCCGGATTCAGCACTGCCCTCGCGGCCTGCGCCCCGGCCGACAAGAACTCCACCTCGGGCAGCTCCGCCGAGCCCTCGTCGACGGTCAAGGCCAACGAGAACGGCACCATCCTCGGCGCCATCTCCTACGAGCTGGGCACCAACGCCTACGACCCGATGACGACCACGGCCGCCCTGACGGTCGCCGTCAACTGGCATACCCTCGAGGGCCTGACCGAGATCGACCCCGCCTCCCGCGAGACGTATGCCGCGCTGGCCGCCGAGCTGCCCAAGGCGCCGACCGGCACCAGCGTCGAGGTCAAGCTGCGCGACGGCGCGAAGTTCCACAACGGTGACGCGGTCACCGCCGAGGACGTCGCCTTCTCCTTCACCCGGGTGCTCGACCCGGCGAACAAGTCGCTCTACGCCTCCTTCATCCCCTTCATCGACAAGGTCGAGGCCAAGGACGCCAGCACGGTGCTGTTCACCCTGAAGTACCCGGCCGGCGTCTTCGCCGACCGCCGCCTCTCGGTGGTCAAGATCGTCCCGAAGAAGGCCGTCGAGGCCGACGCGGCCGCCTTCGGCGCCAACCCGGTCGGCAGCGGCCCCTGGAAGATGACCGACAACGGGGCGACCTCGAAGTCGATCCAGTTCGAGCGCTTCGCCGACTACAACGGCTCGCGCAAGGCCCGCGCGGCGAAGATGACCTGGCAGATCATCCCGGACCCGGCGACCCGCACCAACGCGCTGCAGTCCAAGACGGTCCAGGCCATCGACTCGGTCCCCTACCTCTCGATCGACCAGCTCAAGGCGGTCGCGAACGTCGAGTCGGTCCAGGGCTTCGGCCTGCTCTTCGCGATGTTCAACCAGTCGGCCGGCAACAAGTTCGCCAACAAGGCGGCCCGCCAGGCGTTCTTCTACGCCATCGACATGAAGAAGGTCATCGAGACCGGCCTGCTCGGCCAGGCCACGCCGGCGACCTGCTTCGTCCAGGAGGACCACCCGGCATACAAGAAGGCGAAGGTGACCTACGCCCTCGACGCGGCCAAGGCCAAGTCGCTCTTCGCCGAGGCCGGCGTGACCTCCTTCCGGATGCTCTGCACCGACCACGACTGGGTGCAGAAGTGCACGCCGATCATCCAGGAGAGCCTCAAGGCGGTCGGCGTCGACGTCGCGTTCGAGCAGAAGAAGTCCTCGGACGTCTACAACACGATCGACGGCAAGCCCGACGCCTACGACGTCGTTATCGCCCCCGGTGACCCCTCGGTCTTCGGCAACGACGCGGACCTGTTGCTTCGCTGGTGGTACGCCGGCAAGACCTGGACCGACTCGCGCATGCACTGGGCGGGCACCCCGTCGCACACCCAGGTGCAGGATCTGCTTGACAAGGGCATCAAGCAGGCCGACGAGAGCGCCCGCAAGTCCACCGCCGGCGAGATCTTCGACATCGTCTCGGACGAGGTCCCGCTCTACCCGCTGTTCCACCGCAAGGCTCCGACCGCCTGGGACAAGGACACCCTCGTGGACTTCAAGCCGATCTCGCTGACCGGCCTGAGCTTCCTCGAGACCGGCTCGACCAAGTGATCTCGGCCCGGCGGGGGAATCCCTGACCTCCCCCGCCGGGTCCGGCCATTCGGCCAGCTGTTCCCCTCCACCCCGTTCGCCCACCCAATGACGTTTGTGCGGAAGGCTCGACCATGACCAATCTGCTCCGCCTGATCGGACGCCGGCTCGCGGCCTTCCCGATCATGGTCCTGGGCGTGACCTTCCTCGTCTTCGCGGTCATGTCGTTCTCCCCGGCCGACCCGGCCCGACTGGCCCTCGGCGAGTCGGCATCAGCCGACGCGCTGGAGGCCTACCGCGAGACGCACGGATTGAACGACCCGCTCCTGACCCGCTACTTCTCCTTCCTCGGTGGCCTGTTCAAGGGCGACCTGGGCACCACCACGGGCAACACCCCGGTGACCGATGTCGTCCTCAAGGCGTTCCCGATCACGCTTCAGTTGACCTTCATCGGGCTGATCATCGCCGTCGTCATCGCCCTGGTGTTCGGGGTCCTCGCCGCCGTCCACCGCGATGGCTGGGTTGACCACGCCATCCGGATCCTGTCGATCGCGGCCCTGGCCACCCCGTCCTTCTGGTTGGCCATCCTGCTCATCCAGTGGCTCGGCACCATCCCCGGAGCCTGGGGGGTCTTCCCCGCACTGATCACCTCGTGGACGTCGTTCTTCACCGACCCGGCCACCTATGTCAACAACCTCACCCTGCCGGCCCTGGCCCTGGCCGTGCCGGTCGCGGGGTCCTTGACCCGCGTCGTGCGCACGGCGATGGTCGAGGAGTTGGACAAGGACTACGTCCGCACCGCCATCGGCGGCGGCATCCCGCGCGGCACCGTCATCGCCCGCAACGTCCTGCGCAATGCCCTCATCACGCCGATCACGGTCCTGGGCCTGCGCGTGGGCTACCTCATGGGTGGCGCGGTCATCATCGAGATCATCTTCAACATCCAGGCGATGGGCCAGTTGATCCTCGACGGCGTCACCCGCAATGACGTCTACCTGGTGCAGGGCGTCACGCTCACCGTCGCCATCGCCTTCATCGTCGTCAACGTGATCGTCGACTTGCTCTACGTCATCGTCAACCCGCGGATCAGGAGCATCTGATGTTGCGTCCCGGACTCACCCGCCGCCTCGAGGGCTCGGCCGGCGCCCGCCTCGGCGCGATTCGCGACCTGCCGATCGCCAGCAAGATCGTCCTCACCTTCCTCCTCCTGCTCGGCCTGGTCGCCGTTTTCGCGCCCCTGGTCGCCACCCAGTCCCCGCTCGCGACCGGCACCCCGGTGCAGCCGCCGAGTGGCGCGCACTGGTTCGGCACCGACGCCATCGGCCGCGACATCTTCTCCCGGGTCGTCCACGGAGCCCGGACCTCGCTGCTCATCGGCCTGTGCGCCACCGCCGGCGCCCTGCTCGCCGCGGCCGTCCTCGGCTCGATCGCCGCCACCGCGGGCAAGGTCGTGTCCGAGGTGCTCATGCGCATCCTCGACATCGTCATGAGCTTCCCGGGCATCGCGCTCGCGGCCGTCTTCGTCGCCGTCTTCGGCAACTCGGTGCCCGTGCTCATCGGCACGATCGGCTTCCTCTACGTCCCGCAGCTCTCGCGCGTCATCCGCGCCAACGTGCTCGCACAGTTCGGCGAGGACTATGTCGCCGCCTCGCGGGTCATGGGTGCCCGGACCCCCTGGATCCTCGTCAAGCACGTGGCGCGCAACTGCCTTGCCCCGATCATGGTCTTCGCCACCGTGCTCGTCGCCGACGCCATCGTCTTCGAGGCGTCACTGTCCTTCATCAACGCCGGTGTGAAGCCGCCGGACCCGTCCTGGGGCAACATCCTCGCGGACGGCAAGCAGGTCCTCCTGTCGGGCTACTGGTGGCCGACCTTCTTCCCCGGCCTGATGATCCTGCTCACCGTCCTGTGCCTCAACGTCCTCTCCGAGGGGCTGACCGACACCCTTGCCAGCCCCCGAGCCAAGGTCCGCGCCGACGTCGAGGCCGACGAGGCCCAGGTCGAGGCCGCCCAGCGGGCCCTCGGCGGCGCGACCGCCAGCGGCACGGCATACGTGACCCCGACGACGGAGAACGCCGTGGCCTACCCCAGCGAGCGCGGGGAGCACGACGCGAGCGTGCTCGACGAGGCCGTTGCCGGTGGCCTGCTCGACCCGCAGGCGGGCAAGGTGCTCGGCAAGGTCGACCCACTCGAGGCCGAGCGCCTGCTCGCGGCGAATCTCGCCACCCTTGCCGTCAAGGAGCGGGATCTCGACCGACGCCTGGTCTTCACCGATGACGCGGCCCCCCTGTTGGAGGTCAAGGACCTCTCGATCGGGTTCCCGTCCGCCCACGGCGATGTCGACATCGTCGACAAGGTGAGCTTCGACGTCCGTCCCAACGAGACCATGGGCCTGGTCGGCGAATCCGGTTGCGGCAAGTCGATCACGACCCTGGCGATCATGGGCCTGCTCCCGCCGACCGCCCGCGTCACCGGCTCGATCCGCTTTGACGGCCGCGAGTTGCTCACCATGTCGGCCAAGGAGCGCAATGCGCTGCGCGGTCACGACATGGCGATGATCTACCAGGACGCGCTCTCCTCGCTCAACCCCTCGATGCTCATCAAGAGCCAGCTCGAGCAACTCATCCACCGCGGTGGGAAGCGAACTGCCGCAGACCTGCTCGAGCTGGTCGGCCTCGATCCGCAACGCACGCTCAAGTCCTATCCGCACGAGCTCTCCGGTGGCCAGCGCCAACGCGTGCTCATCGCCATGGCGCTCACCCGCAATCCCCGCCTGGTCATCGCCGACGAGCCGACCACGGCTCTTGACGTGACCGTCCAGCAGCAGGTCGTCGACCTGCTCAACGACCTGCGCAGCGAGATCGGCTTCGCGACCGTCTTCGTCAGCCATGACCTGGCGCTGGTCGCCCAGCTCGCGCACCGCATCACGGTGATGTATGCCGGTCAGGTCGTCGAGCAGGGCGACACCAAGGACCTGCTGGTCGACCCCCGCCACGAGTACACCCGCGGCCTGCTCGGTGCCGTCCTGTCGATCGAGACCCGGGCCACCCGCCTGCACCAGGTGCAGGGCACCGTCCCCTCGCCGCGCGACTTCGTCGTCGGTGACCGATTCGCGCCACGTTCGGTGCATCGCGACATCGGGAGCGAGGAGCGGCCGACCTTGCGCACCGTTCCCGGCACCACCCATCGGTATGCCGCGACCCAGGCTCTCGAGACGGCGCTTGCTGCCGCTTCGGCCGGCCCCGAAGGAGGCAACCGATGAGTGCCACTCCCGTCATCGAACTCAAGGACGTCCACGTCGTCCACAAGTCCCGCACCGGCAAGCTCTTCCGCCCCGACAAGGTGCACGCCGTCCGCGGCGTCTCCGTCGCCGTCGCCAAGGGAGAGGTCCTCGGCCTCGTCGGCGAATCCGGTTGTGGCAAGTCCACCCTCGCTCGCGTGATGGTCGGCCTGCAGAAGCCCACGGAGGGCGAGGTCCTCTTCCGCGGGAAGCCGTTGCAGCACAGCGCTGCTGCGCGCAAGGAGCTCGGTCGCGCCGTTTCGGTCGTCTTCCAGGACCCCGCGACCGCCCTCAACCCACGGATGATCGTGCGGGACCAACTCACCGACCCGCTCCGGGTGCACGGCATCGGCGACGCGCGGTCACGCGAGGCGACGGTGCGCGAGACCCTGCAGCTGGTCGGCCTCCCGCTGTCGGCCCTCGACGTGCTGCCCCGGCAGATCTCCGGCGGCCAGCGCCAGCGCGTCGCGATCGCACGCGCTCTCGTTCTGCAGCCGGACCTCATCGTCGCCGACGAACCCACCTCCGCCCTCGACGTGTCGGTGCGGGCGCAGGTGCTCAACCTGCTCACCGACCTCAAGGCCGAACTCGGCCTGGGCCTGGTCTTCATCTCGCACGACATCAACACCGTGCGCTATGTCTCCGACCGGATCATCGTCATGAACGCCGGGCGCGCCGTCGAGACCGGCACTGCCGAGGAGATCTTCACTTCTGCCAAGGACGACTACACCCGCACCCTGCTGTCCGCCACCCCCTCCCTGCTCTGACCAGCCACAGACCATCGACTCCCCAAGGAGCACGCTCATGACCACCGCACCCGTCACCGCGACCGGCGCCCTCACCGGGGTCATCCCACCGCTGCTGACGCCGTTGTCGGCCGATGGCACCGTCGACGTGCCGAGCCTGGAACGCCTGGTGGCCCGTCACCTCGACGGCGGTGTCGACGGGCTCTTCGCGCTCGGCTCGTCCGGCGAGGTCGCCTTCTTCGACGACGCGATGCGCAAGACCGTGCTCGAGACCGTCGTCGGGATCGTCGCCGGCCAGGTGCCCGTGCTCGCGGGCGTCATCGACATGCAGACCAGCCGCGTCCTGGCGCACGTGCACGCTGCCGAGAAGCTCGGTGTGGCAGGACTGGTCGCGACCGCACCCTTCTATGCCGTGACCGGTCCGGACGAGATCGACACCCACTTCCGCACCATCGCCGCCGCGACGAGCGTGCCGCTGTGGGCCTACGACCTGCCGATCTGCGTCCACACCAAGCTCTCCGTCGACCAGATGGTGCAGTGGGGCAACGATGGTGTCATCGTCGGCGTCAAGGACTCCTCGGGCGACGACGTGGCCTTCCGCCGACTCGCCATCCACGTCGCGCGCTCCGGCTCCGGCATCTCCCTGCTCACCGGCCACGAGGTCGTCGTCGACGGGTCCTACCTGGCCGGTGGCCACGGAGCGGTCCCCGGCCTGGCCAACGTCGACCCGGCCGGCTACGTCCGCATGGACCGCGCCGCCCGCGTCGAGGACTGGGCCACCGTCCGGGTCGAGCAGGACCGGCTGGCCGACCTCTTCGAGATCGTCTTCCAGCCCCGTGGCAAGGTCGGCCCCGCCGCGGGTGTCGGATCCTTCAAGACCGCCCTGCGCGAGCTCGGTGTCTTCAGCACCAATGTCATGTCGAGCCCGATGTCGCCGATCGGCGACGAGGACGCCGCCCGGATCCGCTCGATCCTGCAGGACGTGGGCCTGACGTGAGAGTCCTGACCCTCGACATCGGGGGCACGAAAACTGCTGCGGCCGTCGTCACGCTGGGTGCGCCGGACAGCAGCAAGGCCTCGGCCGGCGACCGCGTCGTCGTCCCCACGCCGGCCACTGAGGGAACTGCCGCCGTTCTCGACGCCGCCGTGGCCGCCGGCCGGGCCGCACTCTCCACCTCGCCCGACGAGCTCGCCATCGACGCCGTCGGCGTCTCGAGCGCTGGCGTCATCGACATCGAGCAGGGCGTGGTCACCCACGCAACGGATCTCATCCGCGGCTGGGCCGGCACTCGGCTCGCCGACCACCTCGCGGCTGCCTTCGGGGCGCCCACCCGCTGCCTCAACGATGTCCATGCCCATGCGCTCGGCGAGGCCCGCCACGGCGCCGGACAGGGGCACGGATCGATGCTGATGGTGGCCGTGGGCACCGGGCTCGGTGGTGCCCACGTCGTCGACGGGCATGTCGTGCACGGAGCCCGAGGCGCGGCCGGGCATCTCGGCCACGTCGGATCCCCCGACGCCGCCGGTATGCCGTGCAGCTGCGGCGGCGTCGGTCACCTCGAGGCCGTCGCCTCGGGCAGTGGCTGCTTCGCGGCATACCGGGCCCTGGGTGGGCGGGAGGTCACCGCGGCAGGTTTCGCCGCGGCCGGCCTGGCCGACGACGCCGACGGGGACATCGCCCGCGATGTGCTCCGCGTCTCGGCGCGCGCCACCGGCCGTGCCCTCGGGG
>NZ_HF570956.1:177776-277007 GCF_000367525.1 Phycicoccus elongatus Lp2
CCCGCCGCGGCGGGATGGGTGGGGGACGGCAGGTCCGGAGCGGACGCGCCGGCCTCCGCGGGGGTGGCCCAGGGGTCCCATCGCTTCACCGGTGCCGGCGGGGTCGGAGCCTCCGCCCAGGTGGGCTCGTGCGGCCCCTCGTGCTCTCGCGGCACCTGGGGCGCCGACTCGAGCTCGATCTCCTGGGTGCGGTCGAGACGGACTTCGCCGGTCGCGTCGCGTTCGTCGCTCATGGGTGTCGATTGTCCCTGTCGTCGGGGGTGGAGGAGCTCAGACCAGTCCGGCCGCGGGCCGCAGGGACGGCCGACGCTTCGGGGTGGTTCGGGTCACCTGGGCGGGGGCGCGGTGGGCCAAGGCCTCACGCAGCTGGGCCCGGCCGCGGTGGATCCGGGACCGCACCGTGCCGAGCTTGATGTCCAGGACGTCGGCCACCTCTTCGTAGGACAGTCCCTCGATGTCGCAGAGGACGACGGCGGCACGGAACTGAGGCGGCAGGGCATCGAGTGCCTTCTGCACGTCGTCACCCAGGTGGTTCTGCTCGAAGGCCTGCTCAGGGGTCGCGCTGCGGCTGGTCAGGCGCGCAGCCGCCTCGTCGGAGAGCGCGTCGAAACGGATCCGCTGCTTGCGGCGCATCTTGTCGAGAAAGACATTGGTCGTGATCCGGTGCAGCCAGCCCTCGAAGGTGCCGGGGGTGTAGGTGCCCAGCGAACGGAAAACCCGGATGAAGACGTCATGCGTGAGGTCCTCGGCGTCGTGCACATTGCCGGTGAGGCGGTAGGCCAAGCGGTAGACCCGTGGCGTGTGCTCGCGGACGATCTCGTCCCAGCTCGGCGGCGTCCACTCCGGCACGGAGGCGTTGGCGGTGAGTGCCTGCTCCTGCGTGGTGACGGGCGGTGTGGTCGTGGTGCTCATCGTCATTGTCCTTCGTGACACGGTGAACCATTGAGACGCGATTTCAGCCTCGATTGTTCCCAGCGAGGCTGGATGTTGCCTGTGAGAGAAGTGCGAACGTCATCGCGATTCGGCCACGATTCCCCGCGACCACGAAACGACTAGGGTTCAACCCCATGAGCACCCTGAAGCCCGCGAGCTGGACCTACGCCGAGGAGTTCGTCGCCGAGCCGGAGGCTGCGGACGCCGCCCGCCGCCGCGGCATCGAGTTCGGGTCGGCGACCCCGGTCGGCACGGGCGCCGGCGCCCTGCTGCGGGTTCTCGCCGCGTCCGTCGGCGCCAGGCACGTCATGGAGATCGGGTCCGGGGCCGGCACCTCGGGCATCTGGCTGCTCGGCGGCATGCCCGAGGACGGCGTGCTCACGACGATCGACATCGACCCGGAGCACGCCAGCGCCGCCAAGGCCTCGTATGCCGCGGCCGGTGTCGCCCCCCAGCGCACCCGGGTCATCACCGGCCGCGCGGCCGAGGTGCTGCCCCGGATGAGTGATGGCGCCTACGACCTGGTGCTCATCGATGCGGACAAGGGCGCCTACCCCGTGTACGTCGAGCACGCCGTGCGGCTGCTGCGCTCCGGCGGAGTCCTGGCCCTGGACAACATGCTGTGGCACGACAAGGTCGCCGATCCGGCAGCGCGCGACGAGGCCACGACCGTGCTGCGCGACCTGGGGAAGACCCTGCGCGACGACGAGCGACTGATCAGCGCCCTCGTGCCGGTCAGTGACGGACTCTTCGTCGCAGTCAGGCGCTGAGCGAAAGACTCAGACCAGCGGGTCGAGGCCGGGCCCGGCCCCGCGCCGGAAGCCCGCAGGGCCCTCGGCGATCGCGACGACCTCGTAGTCCTCGATGCTCACCGGCGAGGACCCGATCAGGCGACTGCCCGGCGAGTCGGCGGCGCCCTCCTCGAACTGGCGCTTGAACACTGACCGCTCATGCTCGGAGTCGAAGACATAGGTGCCCTCGAACCAATCGCCCTCCTTCATGCGCCAGACCTTGAAGGCCAGGCCGTCGAGGAACATGAAGCGGGCGATCGAGGTGCCGACCACATACTCACGCAGGGAGTCCGCGACATTGTCGGGGGCGTCCTTGAGGGACCAGCGCACGGCCAGGCCGTAGCCGGCGTTCATGGCGTTCATCGAAGTCCTTCCAGCCACCGCAGCAGCAGACGGGTGCCGAAGCCGGTGGCCCCCTTGGCGAGGATGCCGGCGTCGACGTCGGAGCGGCCCGGTCCGGCGATGTCGAGGTGCGCCCATGGCGTGCTCCCCACGAACTCCCGCAGGAAGAGCGCCGCCATGATCGATCCGCCACCGTGTGCCGACGAGAACTGCTTCACGTCGGCGACGTCCGAGTCCAATGCTCGACGGTATGCCGCGGTCAGCGGCATCGGCCACAGCGTCTCACCCACCGTCACCGAGGCGTCGACGAGCGCATCACGCAGGGTGTCGTCGGTGGCGTAGACCGGGGCCATGGCCCGCGCCAGCGCCACGCGGGCCGCCCCCGTGAGAGTGGCGATGTCGACGATGACGTCGGGGCGCAACACCTTGTCGGCATAGGCGAGGGCGTCGGCCAGCACGATGCGGCCCTCGGCGTCGGTGTTGCCGATCTCGACCGTCGTGCCGCCGTAGTGCGTGACGACATCGCTGGGTCGGTATGCCGCGCCGCTCACGGCGTTCTCGGCGAGCGCGAGCAGGCCGGTCACCTTCACGGCGACCCCCGCGTCCCGACACGCAGCGAGGACGGCCAGTACTGCTGCCGAGCCCATCATGTCCGTCTTCATTGCGAGCATGCCCTCGGCCGGTTTGACGTTGAGGCCACCGCTGTCGAAGGTGATCCCCTTGCCGACGAGCACCACGTGTGGCGTGCGACCAGCAGCCCGCGGGGGCTCGTAGTCGAGTTGGACCAGTCGCGGCGGCGTCGCCGAGCCCCCACCGACCGCCAGCAGCCCGCCGAAGCCCTCCTTGGCCAGGTCACGCTCCGTCCAGACCTTGACGGCCAGCCCTTGGCGCTGGCCGAGGGTGCGGGCCTGGGCGGCCATCCACGCCGGGTTCTTGATGTTGCTCGGCGTGATCCCGAGTTGGCGGGCCAGCAGTGCCGCTCTGGGTCGCGTGACGGCCGACGCGACCACGGCCCCCGCCTCGGTCAGCGACGGATCGGCCACGATGGTGACCTGCCGGGCCGCCACCGTCGGACTGGTCGGCCCGTCCCCGGTCCACTTCGGCGAGGTCCAGGCTCCCAGCACGGCACCCTCCACGAGCGCTGCCAGGGCATCGACGTCCGAGACGTCGGTTGCGTCGATGACGACCTCGTCACCTCCTCGGGTGGCGCGACCGATCTCGGCGCCGGCGGCGCGCAGGTCCTCGGGCGCCCCTGACCCCTGGCCCACGAGATGGACCATGCGCGCGGCATACCGGCCCGGCGGCAGGGGCAGGGGGGTGCGTTTGCCGGGCTCTGCTGACGGCTCGTGCGCCGAGGCCACCTCGTGGGCGTCCAGGCCGAGGTCATCGAGCACGTCGAGGCCGGTCGCGGGCTCCCCGGGGCCGACGAGCAGCACCAGATGCGCCCCGCCGCGCGCGGCGGCCAGGGTGTCGACGGGCGACCGGTCGGACACGCTCCACTCGGAGACGTTGGGGGTCAGCAGGTCACAGGCGCGTGGCTTCGCGGGCACCCCTCGACCCTAGTCTCCCGGCGATGTTCGCAGATGCCGCGGTTGTTCCGGCCTCCACCGCGTGGGGCCGCAGGCGCTGGACGTCGGACCTCCGGCGCCGGACGTGCCAAGGCCCCGACCGGCATACCGATCGGGGCCTTGGCGGGTGCGACGGGGTCAGGTCACTGGAGTCCGGCGCAGTTCTCGATCGCGCCGCCGAGCGCCTTGACCTCTTCGGCATTCATCTCGATGACGATGCGACCGCCACCGTCCGCCGGCATGCGCAGCACGAAGCAGCGGCCCTCCTTGACGACCTCGAGAGGACCCTCGCCCGTCCTGGGCTTCATTGCCGCCATGGGATTTCCCTTCGTCAACGATCCCCCCGGGGACAACGGACCGACCTGGACCATACGGGGACCTGTTGCCCCCATTATCCCGTGCCGGTCGCGGTGGGCGAAATCGTCGGCTCACGGAGGGCGAGAACCCCACGGCGTGTAGGTGAGCAGGCTCGAGGACCACCACAGCATGCCGATGGGGAGGAGCAGGACGACGATGCCCACTCGTCGCCGCCAATGAGGCACCACCTGCGAGCCGTTGCTCGTCCGCATCGCGACACTCGCCGCGAGCGCGGCGAGCGGGAAGTCGAGGAGCAGGAAGCGCCACATGCTGGTGATCGGCCGCACCACGGCGAAGAGATAGATCGGATACGCGATCGCCCACGCCCGGACCTCGACGGGAATCCACCGACCGTGCCGGCCGGCGATGAGGCTGATGTAGGTCGCGACGAGTCCCACGATGACGATGACCCCGAGAACCCCCTTGGAGTCCCACGCCCATTGCAACCACAGCGTGAAGGGGCCGGCGCTCGGCTGCATGCCCCAGGCCGCCTGGACCTCGAAGAACGCCGAGGGTATGCCGCTCACCCACCCGGCGACCAGGGGCCACGCCACTCCGGACAGCCCGGTCATGACCAGCATGACGACCGCCGCCACACGTGCTCCCCGAAGGGGGTCGAGCCCGGCCCGCCGATCCTCGCGCCACCTCACCACCAGGTGGACCAGGGCGGCCAGTCCGAGGGCCGGAGCCACGCCCCGGGTGAAACCGAGCGGCACCGAGAGCAGGGCGACGAGTAGGTAGCGCCGCCGCAGCAGGGCCCACAAGGACGCAGCGATGAGGACCATCGCCAAGGCCTCGGTGTAGGGCTTGAGCATGACGGGCGTTGCCGGGTAGAAGGACCACAGACACGCGGCGACGAGGGCGAGTCGAGCACGCTGGGGCTGGGGGTCGGCGTGCGTGCCCTGGTGCAGCGTGGCCCAGATCAGCACGGCAGCCAACGTGCTGAGCACGACATTGAGGACGAGGGCGCCGGCGATGAAAGGGACGCCGATCGCGTCGAGCCCGCGCATGAGCAAGGGGAAGAGCGGATAGAACGCCCACGCGCTGTACGTGAACCGACCGGTCTGAGGATCGAGGGGAAGGGGCACGGGATACCCGTGTCGGGCAATGTGTTCGTACCACTTCGAGTCCCACAAGGGGAGCAGATCGACCGCCGTGGGATCCAGGGTGTCGACTCCCGCGGGGTTCTGGAAGCCCCTCGCGGCGACCTCGAGAACCAGCCAGGCCACGATGCGGGAGACGAGGTGCACCAGGATCACCGTGCGCACCGGATGGGCGAGGGCCACTTGGGCCAGGCGGTGTCGCCCGGCACCGGTCAAGGGGTTGGCCCGCGCCCCTGACGAGACACCCATCAGCGCAGGCCCCTGACGTCCCAGAGGAGGACGTCGTCGACCGCTGTCGGCTCGCCCAGCACACTGGCCACCGACGGCTGCAGGATCGCGCGATCGTCACGCGGGGGGAGGACAACGACATCGACCTGCCACA
Organism: Phycicoccus elongatus Lp2; assembly: GCF_000367525.1. Lineage (GTDB taxonomy): Bacteria > Actinomycetota > Actinomycetes > Actinomycetales > Dermatophilaceae > Phycicoccus_A > Phycicoccus_A elongatus. The sequence goes on from NZ_HF570956.1 coordinate 183,253, forward strand.
CCGCGAGGTCATCTCGGAAGTGGCTGACCTGCTCCGAAGTCGCCTGTCGTGCCACTTCGTGCTGGACGATTTCGGCCAGCCACTGCGAGAAGCCGCGCCGAGGTGCCCCACGCATCCCGGTGCCGCTGCCACTGCCATCGGGCCCGAGGAAGTAGCCCTCGACGAGCGGGAACCTCCACCCCGCGGTCGCCTGCCAGTCGACGGCCCGCATGTCGATGATGTCCGGAGGTGGCACCGCGAAGACGGACCCATCGTCGACGTACTTCTCCCAACTGCCCGACGTGAAGAACACCGGCACGGGTGGACGCTGGTCCACCCACAACCGGGTCGGCACGACCGGAGCCAGAGCGACGGCGACGGCCGTGACCGTCACCACGAGGTGCAGCTGCGGGTGGAGCGAGCGGCCGGCGACGGCATACGCACGGCGTGGTGTGAGCGCGCGGTCGAGCGCGACGACCAACAGCACGGCGAACCCGGGGACCGCGATGAGGGTGAACCGGGTGGCCAGGAGGGAGTCGAAGAGTGGCAGCCTCGAGACGAGCGGCCACAACGGCGGGAGCGGAACCGACTGGTGGTCAAGGGTGATCTCCGACCCCAGCGAGAGCCACGAGGTGACCAGGACCAGCAGCGCCGCGGCACGCACGACGACCGACCGCCACAGCACTGCGGTCGCGCCGATCGCGAAGAGCCACAACGGGATTCCGAAGAAGGCGTTCTCCTCGGTGCGGTTCATCGACAGGCCGGCAGAGACCCACGGGTCGGACCCCCAGGTGCGCGTCGCCCGGCCCCAGAGGGCGGCCAGGTCGTTGTTGGCGATCGGGTTCCACATCGAGGTGTAGCTCTGCGGCCCTGCGAACTGCCACCACAGCGGGAAGCCGAAGAGGACCACGGTCGTGGCCACACCGACGAGCACCCCGGGCAGCATCCGCACGACGTCGAGACGTCCGTGGAAAGTTCCGACAATGCCGACGATCGCAATGCCGACGGCGGCGAGGAGCAGGACCTCCTCCCCCATCCACAACTGCCAGGTGACGAGCAGCCCCAGGACGATGCCGGCCCGCATGGTCGCCCGGCGGCTTCGGCCCGGTCGTTGGAGGTCGAGCAGGCGGTCGATGATGACCGGCACGAGGAACTGGGCGAGGAAATTGGGATGCCCGTTGCCGTGCGACACCATCGCCGGTGAGAAACCCACCAGGGCCCCACCGACGACAGCGGCCGCGCGGTGGACGTGCAGGCGTCGGACGAAGAGGGCATACCAGCAGGACGCCGTCGCGGCGAAACCGAGCCACTCGACGAGGGCGAAGGTCAGGTGCGGACCGGCGAGCAGCGTCAGCGGCGCGAGGGGGACGGACAGCCCGAGAACGCTGGCGTTGGCGAGCAGGTTGACGCCGGCCGGGAAGTTCTGCAGGTCCGAGATCAGCGGGTTGGAGGCCGTCGCCAAGGCGTGGGCGGCCGCCCCGAAGTACCACTCGAAGGCCTGCTGATCCTGCACTCCCTGCGAAAGGTAGCCGCCCCGAAGATCCCCGAAGAGCCTGCTCAACAGCCAGAAGGCCACCAGGCCGTAGCCGATGACGACGAGCAGGTCGAGTCGTCGCCACGGTGCCGGGGGACGGTATGCCGGGCGCTCGGGCCGCGCCCCCGGCAGCGCCCCGGAGTCAGCCGGGTCTGCCGGGTCTGCCGGGTCTGTCGGGTTTGTCGGTCCTGTCGGGTCCGCCGCCACCAGCGCGCCCGAGGACACCGCGGGAGCTTGGTTCGCCGCTGGCGCGGCGGCGTCCTGCGTCGCGACGGCCGAGAGGACCTCGTCGACCTGGTCCATCCGATAGCCCCGCAGAACGACCTCCAGCGCAGGCGTGCCCGGGCGATCCTCGCCGGCCGCCCAAGCGTCACGCACCGCGTCGAGGTGCCGGTCCACCGCCAGCGGGTCGTAGCCGCGCAGTGCCGTGGCGAAGCGGATGGTGTCGAGGTCCGACGGTTGCGGGTGCTCGGGCAGTCCGGTCGCCGGTGTCGACCCGACCGCGTTCGGGAGCGCATCAAGGCTCACCTGCTGCCGGAGCGCGGCGCGCGACACCACCCCGATGGCGATGACCACGAGGGCCGAGACGACCCAGATCACCGCAGTTCGCCGACCTCCGGGCCGGCGTGAGTCGTGGGCTCCTCGCGCTGTGAGCCACGGTCGGCACGCACGATCGTTCGCACAGCGACATCGACGTCATCCGTCATCGTCACCAGGTCGAGGTCGGCCGGTGAGATGGTGCCGTGTTCCAGGGCGCTCGAGCGCAACCAGTCGAGCAGGCCTCCCCAGTAGTCGGTGCCGACGAGCACGATCGGGAAGGAGGTGACCTTCTTGGTCTGCACCAGGGTGATGGCCTCGAAGAGTTCATCGAGGGTGCCGAAACCTCCGGGCAGGACGATGAAGCCGCAGGCGTACTTGACGAACATGGTCTTGCGGGCAAAGAAGTAGCGGAAGTTGACCCCGAGGTCGACGTATTCGTTGAGGCCCTGCTCGAAGGGCACTTCGATGCCCAACCCGACCGAGGTGCCACCGGCGGCCACTGCCCCCTTGTTCGCGGCCTCCATGGCGCCGGGCCCACCGCCGGTGATCACGGCATACCCTGCCTCGACGAGTGACGCGCCCACTCGCACCCCGAGGGCATAGGTCGGGTGATCAGGCTTGGTGCGTGCGGACCCGAAGACGCTGACCGCCGGCCCGATCTCCGCAAGCGCGCCGAAGCCCTCGACGAACTCGGCCTGAATGCGAAGTACCCGCCACGGGTCGGTGTGCACCCAATCAGCGCCACCGTGACTGTCGAGAAGGCGCTGGTCAGTGGTCGACCCCGGAACCTGACCTCTCCGAAGCGTGACCGGACCCTTGTGATAATCGCGCTCGCGATCCCACGCCGAAGCGCTGCTGCCCCCCTTGGCGCTCACGCGCCCTCCCTGGTCAGCCACCGCGTCATGGCCGCCTCGGCTGCGCGCAACTGCTCCACCGGACACTGCTCGTCATCCATGTGGGCCAGGTTGGGGTCGCCGGGCCCGTAGTTGACGGCAGGGATACCCATGGCCGAAAAGCGCGCCACATCGGTCCAGCCCTGCTTACCCGTGACCTCGACACCGAGGGCGGCGACGAACGCCTGCGCCGCCGGGAGCCCCAGACCGGGAAGTGCGCCCCCCGCGTTGTCGACGATGCGCACGTCGAAGCCGTCGAAGACGGTGCGCACATGAGCGTCCGCCTCGCTGGGTGACAGGTCGGGGGCGTAGCGGTAGTTGACGGTGACGACGCACCGGTCCGGGATGACGTTGCCGGCGATGCCGCCCGAGATGAGGACGGCGTTGAGGGCCTCGATGTAGTCGAGGCCGTCGATGACGGCCGTCCTGGGCTGGTATGACGCGAGGCGGCGCAGGATCTCGCCGGCGTCGTGGATCGCGTTGTGTCCCTTCCACGGTCGCGCACTGTGGCTGGCGATGCCCTTCGTGGTGATCTCGGCGCGCAGGGTGCCCTTGCACCCGCCTTCGACGAGTCCGTCGGTCGGCTCGAGGAGGACCGCGAAGGCGGCGTCGTCGATCAGGTCCGGGCGCTGCTGCTGGACGTGGAGGAGACCGTTGAACTCGCTGTCGATCTCCTCTCCCTCGTAGAAGACGAAGGTGAGGTCGACGATCGGCTCCCGGACCTCCTGCGCGACACGCAACTGGGTGGCGACGCCACCCTTCATGTCGACAGTGCCCCGACCCCACAACACGTCGACGCCGCCGGCATCCATCCGCCGCGTGGGCAGGTTGGCCGGATCGGTGGTCAGGGGAACGGTGTCGATGTGTCCGGCGAGAACGACCCGCTCGGCGCGGCCGAGGTCGGTGCGCGCGACGAGGGTGTTGCCGATCCGGGTGACCGTCAGGTGGTTCAGCTCGGCCAGTGCAGCCTCGATCGCGTCGGCGATCGCCGCTTCACCCTTGCTCACCGATTCGATGTCGCAGAGAGCGGCTGTGAGGGTGACCACGTCGTCGGTGAGGTCAAGAGCTGAGTCGGCGCGCGGCATACGGTCACTCTATGGGGAGGTTCGGGCCACGAAAGGTTCGGGCCGTACCCTTGCCGCCATGACTTCGCGCGCGGCCTGGAGCCATGGACTGGCCACCATCACGACCAGCGGGACCGTGCTCGACACCTGGTTCCCGGAGCCTCACCTGGGTGACATGCCCGAGGGTGCCGTTGCACCGGAGGCGCTGACTGCTCTCGTGGGGTCCGACGACGTGCGTCAGGTGCGGCGCGACGTCGTGCTCGCGCAGATCGACCTCGACTCGCCGCCGACCGACGCCATCGACGCCTACCTGCGCCTGCACCTGCTCTCACACCGTCTGGCCGAGCCCAACTCGATCAACCTCGATGGACTCTTCGGTGTGCTGACCAACGTCGTCTGGACCACCCAAGGACCGTGTGCGGTCGAGGGTTTCGAGCTGACACGGGCCGCCCTGCGCAGTCGGGGACCGGTGCAGGTGCTCAGCGTCGACAAGTTCCCCCGCATGGTGGATTACGTCGTGCCCTCCGGCGTGCGGATCGCCGATGCCGACCGGGTGCGCCTGGGGGCCCACCTCGCGTCGGGGACGACGGTCATGCACGAGGGCTTCGTGAACTACAACGCCGGGACCTTGGGAAGCTCGATGGTCGAGGGCCGTATCAGCCAGGGCGTCGTCGTCGGCAACGGCTCGGACATCGGGGGTGGGGCATCGACGATGGGCACCCTCTCCGGGGGTGGCAGCGAGCGGGTGCGCATCGGCGAACGCTGCCTGCTCGGGGCGGAGTCCGGGCTGGGCATCGCCCTCGGTGACGACTGCGTCGTCGAGGCCGGCCTCTATGTCACCGCCGGGACCAAGGTGACGCTGCCGGACGGGACGGTGACCAAGGCACGCGACCTCTCGGGGCAGTCCAACCTGCTCTTCCTCCGGGACTCGGTGACTGGGGCCGTCCTGGCCCGGCCGCGCGACGGCCACGGGATCGTGCTCAACTCCGCCCTGCACAGCAACGACTGACATCTCGTCGATGACCCGAACCGGAGGAGGAGCGCTCACGCTCTCGGAGGACGATCGTGGTCCCGGCGCACGTCGGATCGGCCGGCTCGTGGCGCTCCTGCTCGTCGTTGCCCTCGGGGTCGGTGGCTGGGTGGGTGTGCGTCGGGCGATCGACTCCTTCACACCGGCGCAGTGTGAGGTGCGGGCGTCCGGTCAGTCCTTCACCTGGGCCCCCGACCAAGCCAGCAACACCGCCGTGATCACGGCCATCGCGATTCGTCGCGGCCTACCGCCGCGCGCGGCGACGATCGCCATCGCGACGGCCATCCAGGAGTCCAAGGTCCGCAACATCACCTATGGCGATCGAGACTCGGTCGGTCTGTTCCAACAGCGCCCGTCGCAGGGGTGGGGCACGGTCGAGCAGATCATGAACCCCGAGTACTCCTCCAACGCCTTCTATGACGCCCTCATCAAGGTCCCGGACTGGCAGAACGCCGATATCGCGCACGCCGCCCAGGAGGTGCAACGCAGCGCCGACGGCACGGCATACGCCCAACACGAGGGCAAGGCCCGCGTCACGGCGTCGGTCCTGGCCGGCTACTCCCCCGCCGGGATCGGTTGCCGCCTCGAGGCGCCGACAACGGCCGGCAGCGCATCCGCCGTCGCCGACCTGATCAGCCAGGACCACGGGCTCACGGCCCGGGTGGAGGGTGACACCGTGGTCCTCGACGCGCAGACCTCCGAGCAGGCCTGGGCCGTCGGCGCCTGGGGTGTGGCCCGCGCGATCGACACCGGGGTCGTGCGGGTGAGCGTCGGTGACCAGCAGTGGTCAAGGTCCCGCTCCAGCAGTGCACTGACCTGGCATTCGGCGGATTCCACGGGGCTGTCGACCCGCGTCGTCATCGCCCTGCGCTGACCGCCCTGGCGTCACCGGAGGCTGCGTCCGGGCCAGACCCACCTTCCGCGTGACGCAGAAGTTGGCAAGCCGACCGGCTATTTCCGTCCCCAAACCCAACGTCCGCGTGACGCAGAAGTTGGGTTTGGGCGGGGGTCAGCGGTCGGACAAGGCGACGTAGTCGCGCTCGGTCTCGCCGATGTAGACCTGCCGCGGGCGGCCGATCTTGGTGGCCGGGTCCTCGATCATCTCGCGCCACTGGGCGATCCAGCCCGGGAGGCGGCCGAGGGCAAAGAGCACGGTGAACATCCGGGTCGGGAAGCCCATCGACTTGTAGATCAGGCCGGTGTAGAAGTCGACATTCGGGTAGAGCTTGCGCTCGACGAAGTAGTCGTCGGCCAACGCGATCTCCTCGAGACGCATGGCGATGTCGAGCAACTCGTCGTTGCCGCCCATCCTGTCGAGGAGTTCGTGGGCGGTCTTCTTGATGATCGCCGCGCGCGGGTCGTAGTTCTTGTAGACCCGGTGACCGAAGCCCATGAGACGGACGCCGTCCTCCTTGTTCTTGACCTTGGCCATGAAGGTGTCGACGTCGTAGTCCGCGCTGTTGATGCGTTCGAGCATCTCCAGGACGGCCTGGTTGGCGCCGCCGTGGAGTGGGCCGAAGAGGGCATTGATCCCCGCGGACACCGAGGCGAAGAGGTTGGCGTGCGAGGAACCGACCAAGCGAACGGTCGAGGTCGAGCAGTTCTGCTCGTGGTCGGCGTGCAGGATGAGGAGCAGGTCGAGCGCCTTGACCATCTCTGGGTCGAGGTCGTAGGTCGTGGCCGGCACCCCGAAGGTCATCCGGAGGAAGTTCTCGGCGAGCGAGAGGTTGTTGTCCGGGTAGAGGAAGGGCTGACCGACCGACTTCTTGTAGGCGTATGCCGCGATCGTCGGGAGCTTGGCCAGCAGCCGGATCGTCGAGATCTCGACCTGCTCCTTGTCGAAGGGGTCGAGGCTGTCCTGGTAGAAGGTGGACAGCGCGGAGACGGCCGACGACAGGACCGGCATCGGGTGGGCATCACGGGGAAATCCCTGGAAGAAGCCCTTGAGGTCCTCGTGCAGCATCGTGTGCTGGCGGATCCGCTCGGTGAATTCAGCGAGTTCGCTCGCGCTCGGCAGGTGCCCGTAGATCAGCAGGTACGAGGTCTCGATGAAGGTCGATTGCTCGGCCAGCTGCTCGATCGGGTAGCCGCGGTAACGCAGGATCCCGGCGTCACCGTCGATGTAGGTGATCGCGCTGGTGCAACTCGCGGTGTTGGTGAAGCCGGCATCGAGGGTGACGTTGCCGGTCTCCTTGAGCAGGGCAGAGATGTCGTAGCCACCGTTGCCCTCGGTGGCAGGGGTGAACTTGAGGTCCAGTTCCTTGCCGGCGGCGATGAGCTTGGCGTTGTCAGTCATGGCGCGGTCCTCCACGGGTCACGTTCAGAACAGGGGGCCGACGCGGTCGGCGGCGGCGCCTCTCGGTCCTGACCCTACCGTCGGCGCGCAGCCATCGTGTCCCCCGGTTCAGCGTGCGGTCGTTCCTTCGCGCTCACCGGTATGCCGCGGTGCGCCCAGACCGCCGCCGACAGGGCCGCGATGCCCACCGTCGAGAAGACCATGGTCTTGTATCCGAAAAGCGGCTGGCGACTGAAGCAGGGGATGACCTCGGAGATGATCCCGAAGAAGGGCAACGCGATTGATGTAGACCTCGGGGTCGCCGAAGAACCAGACGACCGATCGCCCCACACCCGTTGGTGTGAAAATTGTGCGGGATCAGGCCGGTGACGCGGCCAACCGGGTGACCGCCGCTGCGATCCGCTCGTCGGTGCCGGTCAGCGCGACCCGCACGTGCTGTGCCCCGGCCGCGCCGTAGAACGCACCCGGCGCGACGAGAATGCCGAGGTCGGCGAGCCTCCCGACCGTCGTCCACGAGTCCTCCCCCGCGCTCGACCACAGGTAGAGCCCGGCCTGCGAGTCGTCGACCCGCAGGCCCCACGCCTCGACGGCAGGTTTCAACAGGGCCCGGCGCGCGGCATACCGGTCCTTGATGGCGGCGACGTGCGCATCCTCGGAGAGCCCGGCGACCAGCGCCCGCTGCACCGGCCAGGGGACCATGAAGCCCGCGTGCTTGCGCACCTCGAGGATGCTCTTGACGAGCGCGGGATCACCCGCGACGAAGGCGGCGCGATAACCGGCGAGATTCGACTGCTTGGACAGGGAGTAGCAGACGAGGAGCCCCTCGTGCGAGCCATCGGTCACGCGAGGGTCGAGCAACGAGGGGGTCGTCGGCGGTTCGGCCGCCCAGTCCGCGATGGAGCCGTCACGCCGGTCGCGCCAGTCGAGCTCGGCGTAGCACTCGTCCGAGGCGACGATCACACCGTGCTGACGGGCCCACTGGACGACCTTGCGAAGGTGCTCGACCCCCAGCACCTTGCCAGTCGGATTGCCAGGAGTATTGAGCCACAACAGCTTCGGCGTCGTGGAGGGGGTCAGCGGCCCGAGCGCGGTGAGCGCGTCAACCGGCAACGGAGTGGCCCCCGCAAGTCGAGCACCCACGTCATAGGTCGGATAGGCGACCCGCGGGAATCCGACGATGTCGCCCGGCCCGAGGTCGAGCAGGGTCGGCAACCAGGCGACGAGCTCCTTCGAGCCGATCGTCGGGATGACACCGGCCGGATCGAGCCCGGGCACGCCGCGCCGTCGCGCAAACCAGTACGCGACCGCGTCACGCAGGTCGGGGGTCCCGTAGGTCTGCGGATAGCCCGGGGCGTCCGCGGCCTCGCGAAGTGCCTCCTGCAGGACAGCGGGAGTCGAGTCGACCGGCGTACCGATCGACAGGTCCACGATGCCTCCCGGAACGGCACTCGCCCGCTCCCGATACGGAGCGAGCGAGTCCCACGGGAAGTCGGGGAGGGTGCGACGCGGCATACCTGCCGGACTCACTCCTCGTGCTGCTGGGGCGGGAGAGCAGCGATGATCGGGTGGTCCTTGTTGATCATCCCCATCTTCGCGGCGCCACCGGGGCTGCCGAGGTCGTCGAAGAACTCGACATTGGCCTTGTAGTAGTCCGCCCACTGCTCGGGGACGTCGTCCTCGTAGTAGATCGCCTCGACCGGGCAGACCGGCTCACACGCACCGCAGTCGACGCACTCGTCGGGGTGGATGTAGAGGCTGCGCTCGCCCTCATAGATGCAGTCGACGGGACACTCCTCGATGCAGGCCTTGTCCTTGAGGTCCACACACGGCTGAGCGATCACGTACGTCATGGCCCACATACTATGCGCCGCATGAAGGCTGACGTGGGCAAGGTCCACCCCGGCGACCGCGTCGTCGTGCGTCACCGGCTCGGCACTCCCGACGACTTCGGCCACACCCTCACCGATGTCGTGGGTGAGTTCGTCGGTCAGGACGACGGTGAGATCACCGTGGCCACGAGAAAGGGAACCGTGGCCGTGCCTCTCGCCGACGTCGTCGTGGTCAAGGTCGTGCCGCCGCGCCCGGTCCGGCGTGGAGCCGCTCACCGCGCCCTGTCGGTCGACGGCATGCAGGAGGTCATGCTCGGCGCGTGGGGCGCCACGGAGCGTGAGTGGCTGGGCCGCTGGCAGTTGCGCGCGGGCGGCGGCTACACGATGCGGGCCAACTCGGTCGCCGTGCTCGGCTCCCCCGGGTTGCCCCTCGCGAACGCCGTGGACCACGCCCTCGACTGGTATGCCGCGCGCAGCCTCCCGCTCAACGTGACCCTCGCCGGGCCGGTCGACTTCGCGGTCGACGATGACCCGCTCGGGGTGGAGTTGCTGTCCAGAGGGGCCCGGGTCGCCGAGCGCTGCCTCACCATGACCGCCGACAGCGCACGCGTCCTGGCGGCGCTGAAGGTTCCGGTCGGGCGGCAAACGAAACCGACCGCGCAGCCTGGCCTGCTCGGCGAGCCGACAAGCGCGGGAAACACTGGTGCTTTGCCGCCCGCGGGGGACACCGGGGAGATCGAGGTGGTCGAATCGGTCGACGATGAGTGGCTGGCGGCACACCGCGGCTATCGACAGTCCGACCGGGCCACGGCGGGCGCAACCGACGGGGACATGTGGTTCGACCTGGCTCGCACCATCCTCATGGGTTCTCCCGCGCAACGCTTCGCGCGCATGCGTGCAACCGGCAGCGGGGACATCGTGGCGCTGGGCCGGGCGGGCATCACGCCCGGCTGGGTCGGGCTGGGCTCGATCTGGGTGGCCCCCGATCGGCGCCGCGAGGGTCTGGGCGCATCGGTGACTCGGGCCCTGCTGGAGTCTGCTCTGGACGTCGGTGCTCGGTCCTCGCACCTGCAGGTCCTGTCCCACAACGGGGCGGCGCGCGCGATGTACGACGCCATCGGCTTCGAACCCCACCACGACTACGTCAACGTCATCCTGGAGCAGCCATGACCGCAGCGGACCCGCCGACGGAGCCCCGCGGCATACCGCAGACGACGGACGACCTCCTCGAGTTCGCCCGCTCCACAAGGGGTTTCATGCCAGAGGACGAGGGGGACCTCCTCTTCGTCGTCGCGCGCGACGCGCTTCGCAAGGGCCCTGGCCTCGAGATCGGCACGTGGTGCGGCAAGTCCGCCGTCATCCTCGGTGCCGCCGCCCGCGAGGCCGGATCAGTGGTGTTCACCGTCGACCACCACCGTGGATCGGAGGAGAACCAGGCCGGCTGGGAGTGGCATGATCCGACTCTCGTCGACCCCGAGTTCGACCTCATCGACACCCTTCCCTTCTTTCGCAAGACGATCGCCCGCGCCGGGCTCGAGGAGGAGGTCGTCGGCGTCGTGGGCCGTGCGCCCACCGTGGCGCGACACTGGCGCACACCGCTGGCCTTCCTCTTCATCGACGGCGGCCACACCGACGAGCACGTGACCAACGACTTCGAGGGCTTCGCCCGGTGGGTCGAGCATGGCGGCATCCTCGTCATCCACGACGTCTTCGAACGTCCGCAGGACGGTGGCCAGCCACCGTGGCGGGTCTATCGCCGGGCGATCGTGGGCGGTGAGTGGGAACTGGTCACCCATCGCGGCTCGATGCGCGTCCTGCGCCGGGTCCGCGGTGAGGCCGGTGACCCGATGCGCTGAGGCCGGATCACGCGAGACGGAAGATCGCGGCCCCTGCCGAATGATCGGTGACGGCGTCGAGGGCGAGCAGCATCGCCGCCGCCGTCCAGGTCGAGCGTTCGACCGGCCAACGCACTCCCTCGGTGTGCACGAAACCGGTCCAGTAGGCACCGTCGCGGTCACGCAGGTGCTGCATGGCGCGCACCTGCTCCAGGGCCGCGTCGCGGTGGCCGATGGCATCGAGCGCCAGGGCCAGCTCACACGTCTCGGCACCCGTCACCCAGGCGTGGTCAGCCACACACTTGATGCCCAGGTCGGGCACCACGAAGTCATCCCACCGCTTCTGCAGCCGGTCCCGCGCCGCATCGCCGCGCAATGCCCCTCCGAGGACTGGGTAGTACCAGTCCATCGAGTACCTCTGGTTGTCGAGAAACAGAGCCTCGTCGTCGCGCACCGCCGCAGCAAGGCGCTGGCGCACTCCGCGCCACTCACTCGTGTCGACCCCGAGCAGGTCACCGAGCAGCACGCCGCAGTCGAGCGAGTGCACGATGCTCGACGATCCGGCGAGAAGCGCTGTGTCCCAGAGCTTTCCGTCGACGGCCTCATTCCAGGCAATACCGCCCCACTCCAACTGGCGGGCCGCGACCCAGTCGAGTGCGCGCACCACGGTGGGCCACATTCGCTCGACGAAGGCACGCTCCCCTCGCACCAGCCAGTGGTGCCAGACACCGACGGCGACATAGGCGACCTGGTTGCTGTCGGCGCTGCCGTCCTGCACCACACCGCGCGTCGAGCGCATCGGCCAGGTGCCGTCGGGCCGCTGGGACACCCGCAACCAGTCGTAGGCCGCATCTGCCGCCTCGGCCTGATCGAAGGCGGTCAGCGCCATTGCCGCCTCGACATGGTTCCACGCATCGACGTGCCGCCGCCGCTCCCAGCCGACCGCACCGTCCTGCTCCTGGCAGCTCGCCAGCCAGGCGGCCGTCCGCCGAGCGTCGGAGAAGGAGGGGAGGCCCAGGCTCATGCTCAGGCCGGCTTGTGGCAGTAGACGACGACCGACTTTGCCACGACGGGGTTGAGCAGGCGGTCGGCGGTGCGGGTCAGCGCGGGTGCTTTCATGATGTCCCACACCAGAACTCGGTGGTATGCCGTGACGAGGGGATGGGTGTCGTTGTCCACTCCCACGGCGCACTTGAGCCACCAGTAGGGCGAATGCAGGGCATGCGCGAAGGAGCGCCCGTCGACGACGAACCCGACGTGCTCGAGCCTGCCCCTCAGCTCGCTCTCCTTGTAGATCCGCACGTGCCCGCCCTCGACCTCGTGGTACGCGTCCGAGAGGGCCCAGTTGACCTTCTCCGCGAACCACCGTGGCACCGTCACGGCCAGCACCCCACCCGGCTTGAGGACCCGGAAGAGTTCCTCCATCGCCGTCCGGTCGTCCGGGATGTGCTCGAGGATCTCCGCCGCGATGATCCGGTCGAACTCACCGTCGTCGAAAGGCAGCGCCAAGGCGTCGCCCTCGACGGTCGCGGCGCTCGACCCCGTCGGCACCTGGCCCTCGGCAGCCATGGCCTCGAACATGACGGCCACCTCGGCAAGGTCGGACGTGTTCTGGTCCAGCGCAACGACATCGGCACCGCGACGGTAGAGCTCGAAGGCGTGGCGGCCGGCGCCGCAGCCCATGTCGAGCACACGCTCGCCGGGCAGCACGCCGAAGCGGTCGAAGTCGACGGTCAACATCGGGGCAGGGTCCTTCGGGTCAGTCGGTGGTCGCCGTGGTGCGGGATTCGTGGACGACGTGCTCATAGATGCGGGCCGTGGCGCGTGCAACGGTCTCCCAGGAGAACTCCGAACGCGCCCGGGCCCTCGCCGCAGCGCCCATGCGGGCCCGCCGATCCGGGTCGTCGAGCAGCGCCCGCAGGGCCGCCGTCAGCGCCTCGGCGTCTCCGGCCGGCACGATGTCCGCACAGACACCGGGCGCGCCGACCACTTCAGGGATCGCTCCCCCGTTCGAGACGACCAACGGTGTGCCACAGGCCATGGCCTCGAGAGTCGGAAGCGAGAATCCCTCGTAGAGCGAGGGGACGCAGACGATCTCGGCCGACCCCATGGTCGCCGCGAGGTCCTCGACGGACAGCCCGTTGACGACGTGCACGATGTCGCCGATCCCGAGCCGCTCGACGAGCCGCTCGGTCACCCCACCGGGGGTGGGACGAGTGACGAGGGTGAGGGTGACGTCCCGGTCGGTGCGCAGTTTGGCCAGGGACTCCAACAGGGTCGAGATCCCCTTGAGTGGCGAGTCCGCCGACGCCATGGCGACGATCCGACCGGGAACCCGTTCCCCGGCATACTCGGTGAAGACCTCGGGCTGGACGCCCAGGGGGACCACGTCGATCCGCCCGGGGTCCACCCCGAACTCCCGGGCGATGTCGATCGCCGAGCTCTGTGAGACGGTCACGATGTGCCGCAGGCGCCGCGCGACCCGACCCTGCATCCGCAGGAAGCCGTACCACCGTCGCAACGAGAGTTTCTTGCGCCAGGTCGGGGCGGCGGCCAGGTCGAGTTTGCGGTCCATCGTGATCGGGTGGTGGATGCTCGTCACGAGCGGCAATCCGAGGTCCTGCAGTTCGAGGATGCCATGGGCGAGCGTCTGGTTGTCGTGGATGACATCGAAGGTGCGCAACGCGTCGAGGTGGTCACGCACCAGGCGCATCCCGAAGGTCCAGGGCTCGGGGAAACCTGCGGTGCACATGGTCGCGAACTCGACGACGTCCACCCGATCGCGGAACTCGCGCAGGTGCGGCACGCGGAAGGGGTCGGGCTCGCGATAGAGATCCAGGCTCGGCACCTCGACCAGATCCACGCCGGGGTCGAGTTCCGGATAGGGCTGCCCGGAGAAGACCGTCACCTCATGGCCCAAGGCCACGAGTTCGCGGGAGAGATGTCGCAGGTAGATCCCCTGCCCACCGCAATGGGGCTTGGATCGATAGGACAGCAACGCGACACGCACGACGCAAGCCTAAGCAGGTGGTGACGGGGCGCAGATCCGGCGGACGGTGAGACCCGTCACGCCGACGACGGGATCAGTTGACGCCCGCGACGCCGAGGTCGATGGCGCCCCCGCCGTAGGGGTGGGCCGCCAGGCCCCGGACGTCACTGCCCGCCAGGTGGACCGCCGACCGGGCCGCGAGCGCGATGTAGGCGACATCCTCACGCAGCACGTCGTCGGCCTCCGCCCAGGCCTTCTCACGGGCCGCCCGGTCGGGCATGCTCGCGATCTGCCCGACCCGGGCATTCCAGTCCACACTGCTCCAGCCGCCGTAGTCGCGGCCGCTCCCCGCCTCCGTGAGGTTGAGCGAGGCATCGAAGAGCGGGGGCAGGATGGTCGAGGCCGATCCCCACGCCGGTGACCAGTTGGACCAGAAGACGTCGTACTGCTCGGTCGCGCCCGGCGCCGAGACGGTGCCGAAGTAGGAGTCCTTGATCGGCACCAGGGTCGGGTCGAAACCGCCTTCGCGCCACCCCGTCACCAAGGCGCTCATGGCTTTGTCGGCCGCGGGCCCCTCGCGATAGGCGACCCGAATCGGCACCGGGACAGCCACCCCGGCCTGCTGCAGGATCTGTCGAGCCTTGGTCGGATCCGGCTCACCGACCGGCACCGCCGTGGTCGCCCGGGCGAGCAGGCCGTCGGGAATGAGCGAGGCCGTGGGAGTGGCGCCGATCGGGCTGGCCAGCCCCACGGCATACCCCGACCGGCGGGTGGAGAGTTCGAGAGCCGTGCGTGCCTCGCGAGACTGGAGCACCGGGGAGGTGACATTGGGCGCGAGGTAGTCGATGACGCCCGTGGGCAGGGCCAGCGAGCGGTCGCGGAGCGCCTCGACGGAGGAGACCTGCTGCTGCAACGCGATCGGGGCGGGGGTCAGCGACACCGAGGCCTTGGCAGTGTCGTCGTCCGCGAGCACGGTGGCGGCGATGACGCCGGGTTCCTGCCCGGTCGTGATGCGGATCCGGTCCGGGTTGGCCTTGCGGACCGGGTCGGACTCGGCGCGCCACTTCTCGTTGCGGACCAACAGACCACCGGTCTCGGCGTTCCAGGTGCCTTCGAGGCGGTAGGGCCCACTGGAGAGGCTGGCGGCGCCCGAGTCCGGCCCGGAATCGCCGTCCTTCTTGACCGGCGCGAAGGCGGCCAGGGTGACCATCTCGTTGAAGTCGGCGACCGGCTCGGCGAGAACGAAACTGATCGTGCGGTCAGCGCAGGACACCGCCTGGTCGAAGGATGCCTGGCCCGCCGCGGCCTGGTCACCCTGCGCCCACGGACCCAGGAAGGTCGAGCGGCCATCGGGGGTCCGCGGGATGGCCAGGGCGGACAGCGCATCGGTCGACCCGCCGGTGATGACGTCGGTGGCGAAGGTCCGCGCGATCCCGTGCTTGACGTCCTCGCAGCCCAGCGGTGAACCGTCCTGCCAGGTCAGATCCGGGCGCAGGGTGAACCGCCAGGTCTTGAGGTCATCACTGGGCTCGCCGGTGTCGGTCGCCAGGTCACCGACGAGGCTGGGCTGGGTCGCCTCACCGGCAATCGGTGCGTATGCCGTGAGCGTCCGGTGCAGGGTCCGGCCCACCATGGCGCCGGTCGTCGGGTCGCCGATCCGTTGCGGATCCAGGGTAGGGATCGCCGCGGCGGACAGCAGGGTGAGAGTCCCGCCGCGCCCGGCCGGCTCGATGACCTTGCTGCCGACGACCGCGTCGGCGGTGCACGCCGCCAGAGCTCCCACCGCGGCCGCTGTCGCGGCCACGAGGGAGATCACCCGACGAGGACCACGCATCAGCTCTTGCGGGCTCGGGCGGCGGCGCGGGCGCGGGTGACCTGGTCGAGGTCGACCTTGCGGATGCGGACGGCCTCCGGGGTCACCTCGCAGCACTCGTCCTCGCGGCAGAACTCCAGGGACTGCTCGAGCGAGAGCTTGCGCGCGGGCACGACCTTCTCGAAATTGTCCGCCGAGGAAGCACGCACGTTGGTGAGCTTCTTCTCCTTGGTGATGTTGACGTCCATGTCGTCTGCCCGGGAGTTCTCGCCGACGATCATGCCCTCGTAGACCTCGGTGCCCGGCTCGACGAAGAGGATGCCGCGCTCCTGCAGGTTGACCATCGCGTAGGCCGTGACCGGCCCGGTGCGGTCGGCGACGAGGGAGCCGCTGATCCGGGTGGTGATGGTGCCGAACCACGGCTCGTAGCCCTCGAAGACATGGTGGGCGATGCCCGTGCCGCGGGTCTCGGTGAGGAACTGGGTGCGGAAGCCGATGAGACCGCGGCTGGGCACGAGGAACTCCATCCGGATCCAGCCGGTGCCGTGGTTGGTCATCTGCTCCATGCGGCCCTTGCGGGCGGCGAGGATCTGGGTGATCGCGCCGAGGTGCTCCTCGGGGGTGTCGATGGTCAGCCGCTCGACGGGCTCGTGGAGCTTGCCGTCGATCGTCTTGGTGACCACCTGCGGCTTGCCCACGGTCAGCTCGTACCCCTCGCGGCGCATCTGCTCGACGAGGATCGCCAGGGCGAGCTCGCCTCGGCCCTGGACCTCCCAGGCATCGGGGCGCTCGGTGGGCAGGATGCGCATCGACACATTGCCGATGAGCTCGCGGTCGAGTCGGTCCTTGACCAGTCGAGCGGTCACCTTGGCGCCGCGCACGCGGCCGGCCATCGGGCTGGTGTTCGTGCCGATCGTCATCGAGATCGCCGGTTCGTCGACGGTGATCAGTGGCAACGGCACTGGATTGTCCGCGTCGGCGAGGGTCTCACCGATGGTGATCTCCGGAATGCCCGCGACCGCGATGATGTCGCCCGGGCCGGCCGACTCGGCGGGCTTGCGCTCCAGCGCTTCGGTCATGAGGAGCTCGGTGATCTTGACCTTGGTGATCGAGCCGTCGTGGCGGCACCAGGCCACTTGCTGGCCCTTGCGGATCTCACCGTTGTGCACGCGCAGCAACGCCAGGCGGCCCAGGAAGTTGGAGGCGTCGAGGTTGGTGACGTGTGCCTGGAGCGGCGCACCCTCCTCGTAGGTCGGTGCGGGGATGTGCTCGATGATCGCCTCGAAGAGTGCCTCGAGGTTGTCGGCGTCGGGCAGACCTCCGTCGGCGGGGCGGTTGACCGAGGCGCGCCCGGCCTTGGCCGAGGCATACACCGTGTGCAGGTCGAGGTAGTGGTCCTTGCCCTCGGAGTCCTCGATGAGGTCCATGAGCAACTCCATGACCTCGTCCTCGACCTCCTCGATGCGGGCGTCCGGTCGGTCCACCTTGTTGATGCAGAGCACGACCGGCAGGTGCGCGGCGAGCGCCTTGCGGAGCACGAAACGGGTCTGCGGGAGCGGGCCCTCGGAAGCGTCCACGAGCAGCACGACACCGTCGACCATGGACAGGCCGCGCTCGACCTCCCCGCCGAAGTCGGCGTGGCCGGGGGTGTCGATGATGTTGATCGTCAGGCCGTCCTCGAGACCGGCCTTGGCCGCGGCGGGACCGGCGTAGTGCACCGCGGTGTTCTTCGCGAGGATCGTGATGCCCTTCTCGCGCTCGAGGTCGCCGGAGTCCATCGCGCGCTCGTCGATGTGGTCGTGCTCCCCGAAGGCACCCGACTGCCAGAGCATCTTGTCGACGAGGGTGGTCTTTCCGTGGTCGACGTGGGCGACGATGGCGACATTGCGGATGTCGGAGCGAGAGGTCTGCGGCATATGCACGATTGTCTCAGGCGCAGTGCCCACCCGCGAAAACGGCGACCCGAGGGTATGCCGCGGAGCCGGCCCCGCGGCATACCGAAGGGGGCGGGAACCGGCGAAGGTGCGGCGAAAGGGTCTCACTCCGATAAACACTTGCGCCGCTCTCTTGGCACGGCGCAGAACCTCGCTAGGTTTACTCCCATGTGTGCCCGGGCGACTCCCCCGCACGCGTGATCCACCTGGCCTCCCAAGGGGGCGGCCGGTTCGCACACCCAAGCGAGGTATTGATGACGTTCAAGCGCAAGGCGGCCCCGGTCGTCGCCCTGACCGCTGCGGCGCTGGCCCTGTCGGCCTGCGCCACGTCGAGCCGCGACAGCGGCTCGTCGGGCGACAGTTCCAGCTCCTCCGGGGGCACGGGCACCTTCACCTTCGGCGCCGCGGGCGCCCCGAAGTTGTTCGACCCCTTCTACGCGACCGACGGTGAGACCTTCCGCGTCAGCCGCCAGATCTTCGACACCCTGGTCGACATCAAGGAGGGTGCCGCCACCCTCGAGCCCGGTCTCGCCGAGAAGTGGGAGCCCAGCGCTGACGGCAAGGATTGGACCTTCACCCTCAAGAAGGGCGTCAAGTTCACCGACGGCACGGACTTCAATGCCGACGCGGTCTGCAAGAACTTCGAGCGGATGTTCGACCAGAACGAAGCCGGCGCGGTCGCGGCCGAGTACTGGGGCGACAACATGGGCTCCTTCAAGAGCGACGCCGCGAACTCGCTCTACAAGGGCTGCGACGCCAAGGACGAGACGACCGCGATCATCCACATCAACCGGGCGACGTCGAAGTTCCCGGCGATGCTCTCGCTGACCTCGTTCTCCATGCAGTCGCCGACCGCGATGGACAAGGGCAAGGCCAACGACGTGCAGAAGGCGGGCGAGGGCTTCACCTACCCGGCCTACTCGCAGGCCCCCGTGGGCACCGGGCCGTTCAAGCTGGACAAGTACGACGAGGCCAACAAGACCGTCACCCTGGTTCGCAACGAGGACTATGCCGGTGACAAGGCCAAGTCGGCCAAGATCGTCTTCAAGATCATCCCGGACGAGGCGACCCGTCGCCAGGAGCTCCAGGCCGGCAGCATCGACGGCTACGACCTCCCGAACCCGGTGGACTGGAAGGGCCTCAAGGACGCCGGCTTCAACGTCGAGGTCCGCCCGGCCTTCAACATCCTCTACTTGGGCCTGAACCCGGCGAACAACCCGAAGCTGAAGGACCTCAAGGTCCGCCAGGCCCTCTACTACGCCCTCAACCGGGACCAGCTGGTCAAGACCCAGCTGCCCGAGGGTGCAGCGGTTGCGACGCAGTTCATGCCGGACACGGTGAGCGGTTACAACAAGGACCTCAAGCCCTACGCCTATGACGTCGACAAGGCCAAGAGCCTGCTCGCCGAGGCCGGGGCGACGGGCATGACGCTCAACTTCGCCTACCCGTCCGAGGTCACCCGCCCGTACATGCCGAACCCGCAGAAGCTGTACGACGCGATGAAGACCGACCTCGAGGCCGCCGGCATAGTCGTCAACACCAGCACCAAGCCGTGGAACGGTGGTTACCTCGATGACGTCTCGGCGTTCAAGTACGACGCCTTCCTGCTCGGCTGGACCGGTGACTACGACTCGGCCGACAACTTCATCGGGACCTTCTTCGGCAACCTGAAGACCAACCGGTTCGACACCAAGGACCAGGATTTCGGGCAGGCCCTCTCCGACGAGCTCAAGGCCGCGGACGGCATCGTTGACGCGGACAAGCGGGCCACGGCATACGAGGACCTGAACAAGAAGATCATGGAGGAGTACCTCCCGGGTCTCGCGATCAGCCACTCGCCGCCTGCCCTGGTGGTCAGCAGCAAGGTCAAGGGCTTGGTCGTGAGCCCGCTGACGGCCGAGAAGTTCGCCGGGACCTACGTCGAGCAGTGATGGAAGCGACTAGGTTCTAGCAAGACCGGATGGCCGCCCCGGCCCAGGCTGGGGCGGCCATTCCCTTCCGCGGTGGCCACCAGCGGCACCCGCGGGTCGCCGACGGAGGAGTGATGCCGACGTGTTGAGGTTCATCATCAGGCGCTTGTTGCAGATGGTGGGGGTGATGATCGCCCTGTCCTTGTTGCTCTTCCTCTGGTTGCGCTCATTGCCCGGCGGCACCGTCTCGGCCATGCTCGGCGAGCGGGCCACCCCGGAGACCAGGGCGCGCCTGTCCAAGGCGCTGGGGCTCGACGAACCCATCTGGGTGCAGTACGTCAAGTTCATGGGCCGCGCGCTCAAGGGACAGTTCGGCGCCTCGACCGGCGTCCTGCCCGGCGCCGACGCCTTCGACATCTTCCTCAAGCGCTTTCCCGCCACCATCGAGCTCAGCGCCTTCGCGATCATCCTGGCCGTGGCGATCGCCATTCCGATGGGCTATGTGGCGGCCAAGCGCCGTGGCAGCGCGGTCGACAATGCCGGAATCGTGACCAGCCTGGTCGGCGTGGCGATCCCCGTCTTCTTCCTCGCCTTCCTGCTGAAGTACTTCTTCGCCATCAAGTGGGGGCTCCTCCCGGCGTCGGGGCGACAGGACAGCATCAACTGCACCCGGGTGACGAACTTCTTCATCCTCGACGGTCTCCTGACGCGCGAGTTCGACTGCACGTGGAGTGCCCTCAAACACCTGATCCTCCCCGCGGTCGCCCTCGCCTCGATCCCCTTCGCCGTGATCTTCCGGATCACCCGGGCGAGCGTCCTGGACGTCCTCGACGAGGACTACGTCCGCACCGCCGAGGCCAAAGGCCTGGCCAACCGGACCATCCGCGGTCGGCACGTCATGCGCAACGCCTTGCTTCCGGTGGTCACGACGATCGGTCTGCAGGTCGGCGCCCTGCTTGCCGGGGCGGTCCTCACCGAGCGGGTCTTCAACTTCGGCGGGATCGGCGACACCCTCGCGGTCTCCTTCTTCACCCGCGACTATGCCGTGCTCCAGGTGCTGATCATCGCAGCGGCCGCCGTCTTCGTCATCGTCAACCTGCTGGTCGACATCTCGTATGCCGTGATCGACCCGCGCGTCCGGACCCGGTGAGGCTGCGATGACCAACCCGCTCAAGAAGTACGGCGACGCGCGCAAGGAACGCATCGATCAGCTCGCCGCCATGTCCGACGGCTCGGTCGCGGTCGCCGACGCCGGCACGATCGAAGAGGCGCCGGGCGTCTCACTCATCGCCAGTGCCTGGCGTCGGTTGCGCCGCAACCCCGTCTTCCTCACCGGCCTGACGATCACGACGCTTTTCATCTTCCTCGCGGTCTTCGCGCGAGTCATCGCCCCCCACGACCCGGCCATCGGCTACCTGCTCGACAAGGTGCGCCCACAGTCCAACCCGATCCCGGGCCCGGAGCCCGGCTTTCCCCTGGGCGCGGACAACGTGGGACGGGACTTCTTCTCCCGCCTGATCGTGGGCTCGCAGCAGACCCTCATCGTCGGGGTCTTCGCGACCCTGTTCGGCCTGACCGGCGGACTGATCCTGGGCATCCTCGCCGGCGCCACCTCTGGCTGGGTGGACTCCCTCGTCATGAGGGCCGTCGACGTCATGCTCTCCATCCCCTCGCTGCTGCTCGCCCTGTCCATCTCGGCCCTGGCCCCTCGGCCCTCGCAGTGGACCCTCATCATCGCCATCGCCACCGTGCAGGTGCCGGTCTTCGCGCGGCTGCTTCGCGGCACGATGCTGCAGCAACGCTCCAGCGACCACGTCCTCGCTGCGCGCGCATTGGGGATCAAGCGCAGTTCGATCGTCTTCCGGCACATGGTGCCCAATGCGCTCGGACCGGTCATCGTCCAGGCCACCATCGTTCTGGCCACCTCCATCATCGATGCTGCGGCCCTGTCCTTCCTCGGCCTGGGCAACCCGGACGACCGCCAACCGGAATGGGGCCAGATGCTCGGGCAGGCCCAACAGTTCATCTATGACGACCCGCACCTGGCCTTCTATCCGGCCGCGTGCATCATCATCGTCGCGCTCGGTTTCACGCTCATGGGTGAGTCCCTGCGCGAGGCCCTCGACCCCAAGAGCCGGAGGTGAGCTCCATGACCAGTCCCGCGAACGATCGTCGGAAAGGCTCCGACACTGCGCCACTGCTGACCGTGGACAACCTGACCGTGACCTTCCAGCGCAGGGGCCAGGAGCCCTTCCGGGCCGTGGACGGGGTGAGTTTCTCGGTGCGCCCCGGACAGACCGTCGGTCTGGTCGGCGAGTCCGGATGCGGCAAGTCGGTGACCTCGCTGGCGATCATGGGGCTGCTCCCCAAGCGCGGCAACCAGGTCACCGGCACCGTCGACTACGAGGGCACCAACCTGCTCACGCTGTCCGACGACGACATGCGGGACCGGCGCGGCAAGGACATCGCGATGGTCTTCCAGGACCCGCTGTCCTCGCTCAACCCGGTCATCCCGGTCGGTCTCCAGGTGACCGAGGTGCTGGAGCGCCACCGCGGCATCAAGCGCAAGGACGCGATGCCCATGGCCGCGGACCTGCTCAAGCGGGTGGGCATCCCGGATCCGAACCGTCGGATCAAGGACTACCCCCACCAGATGTCCGGCGGCATGCGGCAACGGGCACTGATCGCGATCGCGCTGGCCTGCGCGCCACGGCTGCTCATCGCCGACGAGCCGACGACGGCGCTCGACGTGACGATCCAGGCCCAGATCCTCGCCCTCCTCAAGGAGCTCGTCGAGGACACGGGCACTGCGCTCATCATGATCACCCACGACCTGGGCGTCGTCGCTGGCCTCTGTGACGAGGTCAACGTGCTCTACGGCGGCCGGATCGTCGAGCGCGGCGACCGCCACCCGATCTTTCGTGAGCCGCGGCATCCCTATACCAACGGGCTGCTCGGCTCGATCCCCCGCCTCGACACCGTCGGGGAGCGGCTCACGCCGATCCCGGGGTCCGTCGCCGACAACCTGCCGTGGGACCACGCCTGCGCGTTCGCCCCACGATGCAGCCAGCCCGTGGAGGTGTGCACGACGAACACCCCGACGCTCGAGGAGTCCGGTGGGCGCGCCCTGCGCTGCTTCAACCCAGTGGAGGTGGCCCGATGACCACGACCGAGCACGAGGCGCCAGGAGCCGCGGGAACCGAACCCGAGGTGCTCGTCGACGTCCAGGGTGTCAAGGTGCACTTCCCCATCAAGGCGGGCGTGATCCTCGACCGGGTCATCGGCTATGTGTATGCCGTCGACGGGGTCGACCTCACGATCCACAAGGGCGAGACCTATGGCCTGGTCGGCGAGTCCGGGTGTGGCAAGTCCACCCTCGGGCGCGCCATCCTCAACCTCGAGCCCCCCACCGACGGCAAGGTGATCTTCGACGGTGTCGACATCGCCAGCCTCAAGGGTGAGGCGCTGCGCACCAAGCGCCAGGACATCCAGATGGTCTTCCAGGACCCGCTCTCCAGCCTGGACCCGCGCCAGTCGGTGGAGTCCCTGCTCGTCGAGGGCATGCAGGCGCACGGGCTGGCCAAGAACGCCAAGGAGGCGCGGCCGCGGCTGCGGGAGCTCCTCAAGGCGGTCGGCCTCCCGGTGCAGGCACTGTCGAAGTATCCCCACGAGTTCTCCGGAGGCCAACGGCAGCGGATCGGCATCGCCCGTGCCCTGTCGGTCAACCCCAAGCTCATCGTCGCCGACGAGCCGGTCAGCGCCCTCGATGTCTCGGTCCAGGCCCAGGTCATC
This sequence comes from Phycicoccus elongatus Lp2, assembly GCF_000367525.1. Taxonomy (GTDB): domain Bacteria; phylum Actinomycetota; class Actinomycetes; order Actinomycetales; family Dermatophilaceae; genus Phycicoccus_A; species Phycicoccus_A elongatus. The sequence continues at coordinate 206,691 of NZ_HF570956.1, forward strand.
AACCTCCTGGAGGACCTCCAGGAGGAGTACGGCCTGACCTACCTCGTCGTGGCGCACGACCTCGCCGTCGTGCGGCACATCAGTGACCGCATCGGCGTGATGTACCTCGGCTCACTCGTCGAGGAGGCTGCTGCGGCCGACCTCTACGCCCAACCGCTGCATCCCTACACCCGCGCACTGCTCTCCGCCGTGCCCATCCCGGACCCGGATGTCGAGGACAGTCGCGAGCAGATCCTGCTCACCGGCGACCTGCCCTCGCCCTCCAATCCCCCCTCCGGGTGCCGCTTCCACACGCGCTGCCCGTGGCGGCAGGAGACCAGGTGCGACGACGAGCGCCCGCAACTGCGTGTCGTGGCCATCGACGGTGTGGTCGAAGGGCATCGGGTGGCCTGCCACTGGGCCGAGCAGATCGAGTCCGGTGAGCTCCAGCCGCACGCCGTCAAGGCGATCGCCATCGACCCGTCAGCGTCCGACACCCTTGGCGGCGACCTGATGGGGCCGGCCTCCCTGACCGAGGCCCTGTGATGGTGCGGCAACTGACCGACGAGGAGATCGGGCGCCAACTGGGCGACCTTCCTGACTGGACGCGTGAGGGTGACGCGATCGTCGCCACCCTGACTGCCCCAGACTTCCCCGCCGCCATCGCGCTTGTGCGAGACGCCGCTGACGAAGCCGAGCAGATGAACCACCACCCGGACATCGACATCCGGTGGCGCACCACGCGGTGGCTGCTCACCACCCACGACAAGGGCGGCCTGACCCAGTTGGACATCGAGTTGGCCCACCGGATCAGCGACCTTGCGCGCAACCACGGGATCACCACGTCGTGAGCCAGGTGGGGTCGCATCCGAACGAGCAGCACGACACCGACACCTCGGCACGGCTCAACTGGCTGCGTGCCGGCGTGCTGGGCGCCAACGACGGCATCGTGTCCACGAGCGGCTTGGTCATCGGGGTCGCCGCCGCCGGCGCCGGACAGGGTGCTCTGCTCACCGCTGGGTTGGCCGGCCTGAGCGCCGGAGCCATGTCGATGGCCGTCGGTGAATACGTCTCGGTGAGCACCCAACGCGACACCGAGCAGGCCCTGCTCGCCAAGGAGGCCGACGAACTCGCGACCGACCCCGAGGCCGAGCTCCACGAGCTCGCCGGGATCTACCGCTCCAAGGGACTCGCGCCGGACCTTGCGGTCCAGGTGGCCGAGCAGCTCACCGCCCACGACGCGCTCGCGGCCCATGCCGAGGTCGAGCTCAAGTTGGTTCCCGGGGAACTCACCAGCCCGTGGCAGGCCGCCGCGGCATCAGCGCTCTCGTTCACCCTGGGGGCGCTGGTCCCCCTGCTCGCGATCCTGCTGCTGGCGACCGATCGCAAGATTCCCGGGACGGTCATGCTGGCGGCGGTCGCTCTGGCCGTGACGGGCTGGACCAGTGCTCGGCTCGGTGGCGCGTCGCCCGCCCGAGCAATCCTGCGCAACGTCGGCGGCGGTCTGCTCGCCATGGCCATCACCTTCGCCATCGGTCGCCTCTTCGGAGCCTCGGTGTCATGACCATCCTGGTGATCGAGCACGAGGACGAGGCGCCGATCGGCATCCTCGGTGAGCGATGGCAGGAGGTGGGGCACGTCCTCGACATCCGCCGGCCCTACCTGGGCGACGACCAGCCGGCATACCTGGGACCCGAGCATGACGCCCTCGTCGTCCTCGGGGGCTACATGGGTGCCAACGACGATGCCGAGCATGGCTGGCTGACGCAGACGAAGGCACTACTGGCCGACACCACTCGTCGGGGCGAGCAGCCGGTGCTCGGGATCTGTCTGGGCCACCAGTTGCTCACCGTCGCCATGGGCGGGGTCGTGGGCCGCAACCCATCGGGGCGGGCCATCGGGCTCACTCCCATCGGCCTGACGCCGAGCGGCCACGCCGACCCGCTCCTGACGGGGACTGACGGGCACGACGCGATCCAGTACAACGATGACGTCGCGCTCGAGAACCCCTCTGGGGCAACCATTCTCGCGCGGACGGCCGATGGGCGCACCCAGGCAGCCCGGTTCGGCCCCTTGAGCTGGGGGGTGCAGTTCCACCCCGAGGTCACGGGCGCGATCTTCTCAGCGTGGTCGGGTGCCACGGCCGAGCAGGTGAGCAGCGCGTATGCCGCGGAGCCCACCTTGCGCTCGACGTGGACCGCCTTCGCGGACAGATTCTTGGCCCTGATCCCGAGCGCCAGGTCCTGAACGCAACGTCCTGAACGCTGGGTCCTGACGGGGCAGCCTCGACGCGGATGCCCGCCGACCTCAGGGGCGCATGGCCGCGGCATACCGCTCGACACCAGGGGCGTGCATGATCGCCTCGAGGCTGAGCACCTGTCCGTCGGGTCCGGTGAGGGGGACGCACCAGTTGGGGTACTCGCGGTTGGTGCCCGGTTGGTTGACCGCGTGGCGGTCACCGACCAGGTCAGCCAAGGAGTAAGCAAGCAGCCGGCTGGGGCTCTGCGCCAACCAGGCGTGCATGGCCGCAATCATGTCCGCGTCGTCACTGTCCGCACCGAGCACTCCGCGCTCGATGAGGGCCTGGCGCACGTGCGCGATCGAGCGAGCCTCGGCGGCACGCTCCTCCTCGGCAGACCGGGTGAGCAGACCCAGTCGCTCACGGACCTCGACGTGCTCCAGTGCGAGGTAACCGGCCGTGGGCGGCAGGTCATGCGTCGTCACGCTCGACAGGCACAACTCGCGATAGCCCTCGGGCGGCAGCGGTTCACCGTCGGCCCACTCGAACCACATGATGCTCGTGCCGAGCAGCCCGCGCTCCAAGAGGTAGGTGCGGGTTGCCGGCTCGACAACCCCGAGGTCCTCCCCGATGACGAGGGCACCGGCGCGCTCGGCCTCAAGGGCGAGAATTCCGATGAGGGCCTCATGGTCGTAGCGCACGTAGGTGCCCTCCCCCGGTGACCCGCCCTCGGGGATCCACCACAGCCGGAAGAGCCCGATGATGTGGTCGACGCGGATGCCGCCACTGTCTCGCAGCACCGTTCGCACCATGTCGCGGAAAGGTGCGTAACCGAGCTCGGCGAGGACATCGGGGCGCCAGGGGGGCTGCGACCAGTTCTGCCCGAGTTGGTTGAACTGGTCAGGTGGCGCGCCGACGGTCACGCCTTGGGCGAGGGCATGCCGCAGCGCCCAGGCGTCCGCGCCATGGGGGTGCACCCCGACGGCGAGGTCGTGGATCACCCCGAGGGCCATGCCCGCATCCTTGGCGCGCCGCTGGACCTCACCGAGTTGACGGTCCAACGCCCACTGCATCCAACAGTGGAAGTCGATCCGGTCGGCCTGCTCGACCCGGAAGTCGTCGACGCCGTGCGCGGCCGGTGAGGCCAGGCCCTCCGGCCACCCCTGCGACGGCAGCCCGTACACGTCGACGATCGCGCACCACGTGGCGAAGTCCGCCAGGCCCTGCCCCTCCTCCGCGACATAGCGCTCATAGTCAGCAGCCCGCCGGCCGGTGAGCCCGACAGCATGGATGAGCTCGAGGGCCTCCCGCTTGGCGGTCCAACAGCCGTCGCGGTCGATCAGTGCAGAGTCGTTGAGGGGACGCGCTGCAGCAGCCAGTGCCTGCACGCGGGCAGCCGCATCGTCATCGAGGCGGGCGGTCTCGGGGATGTCCTCCACCTGCAGATAGAGCGGGTTGGCGAAGCGCCGGGTGGTCGGCAGGTAGGGCGACGGCTCCATCGGCGTGATCGGCTCGGCCGCATGCAGCGGGTTGATGAGGACGAAGTCCGCACCGAGTCGCTCGGCACTCCAGGTCGCCAGGGTCGCGAGGTCCCCGAGGTCGCCGACTCCCCAACTGCGCGAGGACCGCACTTGATAGAGCTGGGCCATCAGTCCGGTCGCCCGACGCTGGTCCAGGCCGGCGGGAAGGCTCAGACGCCCGGGTGTGACGATGAGGGTCGCCTCGACGACGGACTGCCCCACTGTCGCGCGCAGCCGGTGCCAACCGGTCGGCAGGTCGCCGGGAAGCTCGAAGGTCGCCTCACCGATGAGGGCACCGTCGATCTCACGTGGCTCCACCCAGTGGTCGACCTGGTCGACGGCGCGGGTCTCCCCGGTCTCCAGTGCGATGTCGAGGCGGACGTCCGAGCCATGAGGCAGGTGGACGGGCACCCAAGGGGTCCACCCTTCACGCATCACCACTGTGGGGGGAAGCACCCGGCGCCAGGGCAACAACCGGCGATCGGCGAGCGCATGGGCGGCCGCCTCGTCGGTCGAGGCATCCACTCCCAGGGCTGCGAGCACCTGACGGATGCTCTGCGCCGACACGATTGTGTGCTGGCCCTGCCAGTCCCAGAAGTCGGTGGCGATCCCGAAGGCCGATGCCAACTCGGTCAACGTTGACGAGGGCTCTGAAGACATGGGGTCATCCTGCCAAAGACGTGTCGTGGCAGGGCTTCACGCCACTCGGAAGGAGAGGTGTGCCGCGGGGCCGGGCCCCGCGGCATACCTCTGCGTGCGTGGGGGTCAGGCGCTGGGCGTCACCTGGTGGACACATCTGCACCATGGCTCACACCCGTCACACCGCAGCGCCGTCTCAGGACGGTCGAGGACTGAGACGACCGCTCGCGCCCGCGGCATACCTTGGCAGGGTGGTGAGCGAGCGCCCGCGGCGGGCGCAGACCGCACACGAAAGGACCACCATGGGACTGCACCTCGGCGACGAAGCCCCGGACTTCACTGCGGACACCACCGAGGGTGAGCTGTCCTTCCACGACTGGGCCGGCGACTCCTGGGTCGTGCTCTTCTCGCACCCGGCCGACTTCACGCCCGTCTGCACGACCGAACTCGGCCGCGTTGGCCAGTTGGCCGCCGCGTGGGCCGACCGCGGAGTCAAGCCCATCGCCCTCTCGGTGGACTCGGTCGAGGACCACCAGCGGTGGAAGCCGGACATCGAGGAGTTCGCCTCGGCCTCGGTCGACTACCCGATCATCGCCGACCCGGACAAGAGGGTCGCCGAGCTCTACGACATGATCCACCCGAACCAGGGCGACACCTCGTCGGTGCGCTCGGTCTTCATCATCGACCCGGCCAAAAAGATCCGGCTGACGATGACCTACCCGAAGTCGGTGGGCCGCAACTTCGAGGAGATCCTGCGCTCGGTCGACGCGCTGCAGACGACCGACCGCGGGGCCTGCTCGACGCCGGTGGACTGGAAGGCCGGGGACAAGATCATCGTCCCGCCGACCCTGTCGACCGACGATGCACGCGAGCGCTTCGACGACGTCGAGGAGTTCCGCCCCTACCTGCGCCGCGCGGCCCTGCGCGACTGAGGCTCCACCTCACCTCCCCTTGCGTCCGGCACGATGGTTGCCATGCCGTCATCGCGCCGGACGCAAGGGTTGAGGGGTCGCTCTTCGTGAGCGGGGGATGGACAGGGCCCATGACAGTGACCGTCATCGGTTGCCCACGTGGTGGCGCCGACGCTCGAGGAGGCCCCTGACGATCGCGAGGAGGGCCAGGACGAGGAGCGCGAACTTGGTGGCAGCCAGCAGTGAACCGACGGGGACGACCAGGCCCGAGGGTCCGACATGCAAGGCTCGCAACAGGGCGACATTTTCAAGCACGTCACAGGCGCCGGCCACCGGCACAGCCACCAGTGCCCCCTGCACCCAGCGACCCGGTCCGACGGCAGCCAGACGGACGGCACTGAACAGGGCCAGGCAGTAGCAGGGGATCCAGACGAAATCCCACCAGGTCTGGTCGATCGCGGCCGACGTGCCGACAGCGCCCCAGTCGGCGATGATCCGCTCGAATCGGCCCCGGCTGAAGGCAAGTTCGAGGCTCACAATTCCGTGCCCACGCGAGGAGAGGACGGCTTCGAGCGGACCCAGGCGCGCGGCATACAGGATGGTCGTGGCGGCCAGGCCGAGCGCGAAGGCGAGCCAGAGGCGGGCGCGTGTCGTCACGCTGCCGACTGTAGGGCCGCAATCCGGTGGCGCACAGGAGGCGCGGGCGTGGACGATGGGCCCGTGGGAAGACCCAGCGACTTCGAGTGGGCGCGGCGTGGCGACGGCAGCGTCGTCATCACGCACCGCGGCCGCGCGGCGACGGTGCTGCGCGGGGCACGGGCGCGGGAGTTCGTCGAGTCCGTCGGCGAGGGTGACGGCCAAGAGCTGATGGCGCGCCTGACCGGCAACTACCGGCGCGGCAACGAGCGCACCGCTCGGCAGCACCCGCGCAACCAGCGCTGACACCACGGCTGTCCTTGAAAGCCGCAGACCACGACGAGTCGGCTCATGCGGTCCGCAGCGGCTGAATGCTGTCGAGCAGTCCCCGAGAGCGTCCCGTCCTTCTCGAACTCAAGGTCGTATCGGGCCTGCAGGTTGATCCAGAACTGCGGGTCGGTCGCAAAGGAGTGGTCCAAGCGCAGTGCAGTATCGGCCGAGATCCGTCGCTTGCCGTGGACGATCTCGTTGCTCCTCCTCGGGGGCACCCGATGGACACGGCCAGCTTGTGCTGAGTGATCCCGAACCCGTCGAGGAAGTCCTCCTGAAGGATCTCGTCAGGATGGATCGGCGGGTAGAGCCTGTCAGTCATCCGGCGTCGGTCCAGACGGAGTCAGACGTACCGCAAGGCGTCAATAACGCTAGACGTTGAAACGGAACTCCACCACGTTACGCGATAGAATTACATGATGCGTGAGGTTGCCGACGCCCCCCTGCGGGCAGCCATCTACCTGCGCATTAGCCAAGACCGCGAACTCGATGGCCTCGCCATCGAGCGACAGCGTGAAGACTGCGAAAACGTTGTGGCACAGCACAAATGGACTGTTGCGCCAGAGCATGTCTACACCGATCAGTCGATCTCCGCCACTGATGCGAGCGTGAACCGACCCGCGTATGACCGGCTTGTCCGCGATTTCGACGCCCGCGAATGGGACGCCCTCGTCTGCTGGGACTTGGACCGTCTCACGCGCCAACCGCGCCAGTTGGAGGACTGGATAGATCGCGCCGAGAGCCGAGGGCTGCGGATCGTCACCGCCAACGGGGAGGCGGACCTCGGCACCGATAGCGGACGGCTTTTCGCGCGAGTGAAGGCCGCGGTCGCGCGGGCTGAGGTGGAGCGAAAATCAGCCCGGCAGAGTCGCGCTCACCGGCAGCGTGCAGCCATGGGTCGCCCTCCGAAGGGGGTGCGCGCGCTGGGCTACTCGCTTGATGGAACGGTGCGTGCGGGCGAAGCGGAGGCCGTGCGCGCGATCTTCACCGCCTTCAATGCGGGTGCCAGCCTCAGGTCCATCGCGCGGGCTCTGTCGGGGGTGACAGGCCCGGACGTGCCCGCTGTCCCCGCCTTGCCGTCTTTTCGGACGACGCTAATGCGGGAGCGGAATGAGGCCCGGGCGAGGGAGGGTTTGCCGGAGCGTCCGGTGCCGCCCGAGCGGCCATGGAACCCGAGCACGGTGCAGGGCATCCTGCGCAATCCGAGGTATGCCGGGTACTCGATCCTCACCCCGAGAGACGCCCGCGACGGGACTATGCGCCGCGACTCCGCGGCGCGGATCGTGCGCGACGCCACCGGCGCTCCCGTGCACCAGGCGCCTGCCGACCGCGGCACTGTCGGCAAGGTGGCGCTGCTCGCATGACACAGCAACGGTCGATGGCGGTGGTCGGAGCCGGTGTGGTCGGGCAGGTCTACGCAGGCCGCCTCGCGGAGGCCGGGCACCGGGTCCACCTCATCGCCCGCGGGGCGACGCTGACGGACCTGACGCGCGAGGGGGTGCGCCTGCATCGGGACGGACGCACCTCGACGCCGGACGTCGACATCGTCGCAGACCCAGCAGACCTGCCCGGCGAGGTGGATGTCGCCTATCTCGCCGTCCGGGCCGACCAGGTCGAGTCCGCACTGCCCCTCCTCGAACGCGTCCCAGCCCGGGTCGTCGTGACGCTCGTCAATCTCGCCGGTGAGGCCCGCCCGGTGGCCGACCGACTCGGCCGGGAGCGCACCATCCTGGGATTCTCCGGCGTGGGCGGCACCCGTGGCCCCGACGGAGTCACCTACCACGAGGTCAAACAGCAACCCACCACGATCGGGCGCGCGGGCGGGCGTGAGCAGGCGGTCGTCGCCGACCTGCGCGGTGCGGGATTCACTGTCGACACGGTCGATGACCCGGTCGCCTGGCTGGCGACCCACGCCGTGTTCATCGCCGGGATCGGGGCCGCGGTCCTGCGATCCGGTGACAGCACGACGCTGGGCCGAGATCGGGCCGCCACGTCCCAGATGGTCCTCGCGGTCCGCGACGGATTCCAGGCCCTGTCCCGGCTCGGCACCCCCGTCATCCCGACCCCGCTGAAAGTCATCTTCACGCAGGTGCCACGCCTGATCTCGGTGCCGTACTGGCAACGACAGTTGCGCGGAGAGTTGGGCACGCTGGCCCTCGAGCCCCACGTGCTCTCGACCAGGGACACCGAGTTCCGGATGCTCGCCGAGGCGGCCCGCGAACTCACCGGATGGAGCCCGATCCTGGACCGACACCTGGCATCCGCCGGCTTCTCCGCGGAGCGACCACGTTGAGCACCGCCCACGCGCCGGAGACGACCCACCCGCATCGGTGGTGGGTGCTCGCCGTCCTGTGCCTCAGCGTTTTGCTCGTGGCCATCGACAACACGATCGTCAACGTTGCGCTGCCGACGATGTCGGCAGAACTCAACGCCACCACCTCCCAGCTCCAGTGGATCGTCGATGCCTATTCGATGGTGTTCGCCGGACTGCTCCTGGTGGCCGGCAACATCGGGGATCGGATCGGGCGGCACCGGGTGCTGCAGGCCGGGCTGGTGCTCTTCGCGGCCGCGTCGCTCGTTGCCGCCTGGGCCGGGAGTGCCCACTCCTTGATCGGTGCCCGTGGGGTCATGGGGGTGGCCGCTGCCATGGTCTATCCATCGACCCTGGCCACCGTCCCCCAGGTCTTCCGCGACCGCCAGGAGCGCGCCATCGCGATCGGGGTCTGGGCGGGAGTGTCCGGGCTGGCGATCGCCCTCGGCCCGGTCGCGGGCGGTGCGCTCTTGCGGCACTTCTGGTGGGGATCGATCTTCCTGGTCAACGTGCCGGTCATCGTGATCGCCCTGATCGCGGGGGCGCTCCTGGTGCCTGAGTCGCGCGATCCGGAGCCGGGCCGGTTCGACCTCGTCGGTGCCGTCACCTCGACCTTGGGAATCGGGCTGCTGGTCTGGACCATCATCGAGGCCCCCGGTCACGGCTGGGCCAGCCGGACCAGCGTCCTCGGCTTCGTCGGGGCCGCGCTCCTGCTGACGCTCTTCGTGGTCTGGGAGGTGCGCAGCCAGTCACCCCTGCTCGAGATCCGGTTCTTCCGAAATCCACGCTTCAGCGCGGCCTCTGCGACGACGGCGATGGCCTTCTTCGGGCTGTTCGGCTTCATCTTCATGATCACGCTGTACTTCCAGATCGTCATCGGCTGGGACGCACTCACGGCCGGGCTGGCGACACTGCCCTATGCGTTGATCATGGGCGCCATGTCCCCGCTGGCCATGGTCCTGACCTCGCGGCTCGGCACCAAACTCCTCGTGGGCGGCGGGATGGCGGTCAGCGCAGCAGGCTTCCTCCTCGCGTCACGGGCCCAGACGGACTCGCCCTACTGGACATTCATCGTGCCGTGCATGGCCTTGATGGCGGCGGGGATGGGCCTGGCCACCGGGCCCGCGACCGATGCCATCCTGGCCGCGCTGCCGGCCGCCAAGTCCGGTGTGGGCTCCGCCGTCAACGACACCACCCGTGAAGTTGGCGGCGCCCTCGGGGTCGCCGTGGTCGGATCGGTGATGAGTTCGTGGTACGCCGACCGGCTGACCGAGCTGTGGACCCCCCTGCAGGTTCCCCGCGATGTCCTCGGGGCTGCCAAGGATTCGGTCGGTGCTGCCATGTCGATCAGCAAGCAGCTCCCGGCCGCGGTCTCCAGCCCGGCGATCAGCGCGGTCGGCGACGCCTTCATGGAGGGCCTGCGCGTCGGCTGCTATGTGGTGGCCGCCGCCTGCCTCCTCGCCTCCATCGCTGCCTTCCTCTTCCTGCCCGCCCACGACCGACCCGATCCCGAGGGCAGGCACACGGGGCATCCGCAGGCTCGGACCCCCCAATCGGATCGTCCGGCGGCCGCAGACGGATGAGTTGCCTGACCCTCTTGGGGCCAGCCGGTGCGCCGACGCGGCTGGTCTGTCTGCCTCATGCGGGGGCGAGCGGTGATGTGTATGCCGCGTGGTCGGGTGACCTCGCCGGTGCGCTCGAGGTCTGGGGGGCCACTCCCGCGGGTCGCCGCCACCGCTCGGGCGAACCGCTCAACGTCGACCCCGGACGGCTGGTGGACGAGGTGGTCGCCGAAGTCACGACGGATAGCCGCCCCCTCGTGGTGTTCGGTCACAGCATGGGCGCACTCATCGGCTACGAACTGTCGCTGGCCCTGTCCACGCAGGGTCGACCACCCACCGCCCTGGTCGTCTCGGGCTGCCCACCGCCACACGTGCGCACTGCTCGGGCCTCTCGGGACTACTCCGACGACGAACTGGCCGCCACCCTGGTCGACTGGGGTGGCACCGAGCAGCAGCTCATCGAGGACGCGGACCTGCGCAGGCTGACCTTCCCGCCCCTGCGGGCCGACCTCACGCTGTGCGACCGCTATCGCCGGGACCACCCGGTTGCCCTCGACCTCCCACTGTCGGTCTTGGCCGGCCGCAGTGACCCGGTCGCGCCCGCGGATCAGATGGCGGGCTGGGCGGCATACTCCAATGACTTTCGGGGCGTCACCCAGTTCCGGGGCGGGCACTTCTTCGTGACCGAGCAGCGACGTCGCGTGGTGGACCACGTGGCCGACCTGGCCATGCACGCGCTGACCGCCGGTCGCCGTCGCCACGAGAGGTGACGAGGGTGGCGCCCTCCCCACCGATCGCCTCCGCGGACGCCCTGCGTCGACCGGGCATCCACCTGGTCCTGTCCACCGGCGACCGCTGGCCCGGCGCGGCTCACCTGCTGACCACTGCGGAGCGGGCCCGAGCCGACGCCTTCCGTCATGAGCAGTCCCGCGGCGAATTCGTCGTCGGGCGGGCGCTCGTGCGCCGGCTCGTCGCTGCCGCCACCGGGTTGCCGGCGCGCGAGATCCCGATCGTGCAGGACTGCCTCCGGTGCGGGTCGGATCGGCACGGCAAGCCCCGGGTCGGCGTGGTCGGCGCTCCCCAGTTCTCGGTCAGCCACAGCGGCGGATGGGTGCTCGTTGGCGTCAGTCAGGACGGTGCGCTCGGCGTCGACATCGAGACGGTCAGCGATCGACCCAGCCTGCTCGACCTGGCCCCGAGCGTTTTGTCGGCCACGGAGTCCGAGGTGCTGGCCTCGTTGCCCCGCACTGAGGCGGGGTCCGAGGCCACGCGCCTGCGCTGGTTCACGACCCGATGGTGCCTGAAGGAGGCTGTCGTCAAGCGGGACGGCGACGGCCTGGCTCGAGAAATGAGGGACGTCGAGGTCAGCGCCGAGACCGTCGTCCCCCTCGATGCCCCGGAGCTGCCGATCGCTGTCGTCGGGGCCGTCGCCGGGCACCCACCGCTCGGCCCGCTGTCCTGGTGGAGCGTTCCGGCCGACTGACCGGACACCGGCTCCGCACGCGTCTGTGCCGCTCTCCGTCCACGTCAGGCCTCCGCCCGTGCGGCAGCGCGGGCTGCGTGCGGCAACGCCGCCAGGACGGCACCGACCGCGTCGTCGTAGTCACGCACCTCCCCCTCGCGGAAGAAGATCGAGAACATCGAGCCCGCCCACGGCACCCGGTGCGGCACGCCTTCGGCGGACAGCGCCGACGACGCGGCCGAGGCGTTGGTGGTCGCGGTCCGGGACAACCCGGCATACACCTCGTCGGTGCACCCGCGCAGGGTGGCGGTGCCGCCGACTCGTTGGGTGAGGTGGTCTCCGACGTGGAGGTTGCCGGAGAGGACCCAGCCTTCCCCTTAAGCCATGAACGGGTGTTCCTGGGTGACCACGACCGTGCCGCCGGTGGCGAGGGTGATCGTCATGAGCGTGGCGGCGGTCTTGTGGAACAAGCCGGTCACGGGCCGGGGCTCGTTCTCACTCGTGGTCAGGTTCTTGGCCCACACCTGGTCGCCAGGTCGTACCTTCTCGATCAGTGTTGCGCCCTTGCTCGTCTGGACGGCCGTTCCGGCGACGAAGCAGTTGCAGGGGAGGTGTTCGACGTTCTTCAGGACGCGTGACTCAGTTTTGCGGCAACACCGACGGAAGAACGCGCTGGAGAGGCCGCGGTGCCCCGATACACCCAGCCCTGAGTCACATCGGTGATCCCGACGGGGTGTCGACGGCACGTGAAAACTGACCCCTTGGCGGCACAGGGCGGGGTCAAGATGCGCTTGCCGTTGACATGCAGGATCCGGTTGTCCTCCTCGAGCCGGCGGATCTTCGCCTTGAGGGCCTTGATCTCGGCCTGCTCGGCGGTCGTGGTTCCCGGCCGGGTCCCAGGCATCAACCTCGGCGTCCACGACCCAACGACGCACCGTTTCTGGGCCCAGGCCGAGTTGCTTGGCCACTGCCTGCGCGGCCGCCCTCACCGACGGATAGTCGTCCCGATGCTCCAGGACCATCCGCACCGCCCGAGCCTTCATCTCGGGGCTGATCTTCTTGGGCATGCTCCATCCTCTCGAACTCACAAAGAGGCGGCATCAAACCCGGGACGCTTCAACTTGCCGTCCACCGCGAGAGCGTGCAGGGCCTCACCTGAGAACCCGGTGATCGCGGTCATCGCGTCGAGGCCGCGGCAGGGGACGGACATAAGGGCCACGTTAGCGGCGTGCGCCGCCGAGCGCTCATGGCCTATCAGGCATCATGAGCCAGTGACAAGTCCCAATCAGGCCAGCCCAGAGGCTGTCACTTCTTGCCGCCTGATGTTAATCCGCTTCGGAACTCGACCACGTCGCCGTCCTGCATCACGTAGTCCTTGCCCTCGAGGCGCGCCTTGCCGCCGGCCTTGACCGCAGCCATCGATCCGGCCGCGTCGAGGTCGTCGAAGGACACCACCTCGGCCTTGATGAAGCCCTTCTGGAAGTCGGTGTGGATCACCCCCGCCGCCTGCGGCGCCGTCCAGCCCTGACGGATCGTCCAGGCCCGCGACTCCTTGGGCCCGGCCGTCAGGTAGGTCTGCAACCCCAGGGTGTGAAAACCGGTGCGCGCCAACTGATCCAGCCCCGACTCGCTGGCCCCGAAGCCCTCCAGCATCTCCAGTTGGTCCTCGGGCGACATGTCCATGAGGTCCATCTCGAGCTTGGCGTTGAGGAAGACCGCATCGGCCGGCGCGACCGATGCCGCCAGCCGCTCGTGCAGGGCCGTGTCCGCGAGCTGGTCCTCGTCGAGGTTGAACACATAGATGAAGGGTTTGGTCGTGAGCAGCCCCAGCCCCGACGCCAACTCCATGTCGACCCCGGCAGCCGACCCCGCGGCATACAAGGTCTTGCCTTCCTCCAAAACCTTCTGTGCCGCAACGGCATTGTCGTAGGCCGGCTTGCTCTCCTTCTTGATCCGGCTCTCCTTCTCGAGGCGCGCGACGGCCTTCTCGAGGGTCTGCAGGTCGGCGAGGATGAGCTCGGTGTGGATGGTCTCGATGTCGCTCTCGGGCGAGACCCGGCCGTCGACGTGGACGACGTCACCGTCCTCGAAGGCCCGCACCACCTGACAGATCGCGTCGGCCTCACGGATGTTGGCGAGGAACTTGTTGCCCAACCCCTCCCCCTCGGACGCGCCCTTGACGATGCCGGCGATGTCGACGAAGGACACCGTGGCGGGGAGGATCTTCTCCGAGCCGAAGATCTCCGCGAGCCGGGTCAGGCGTGCGTCCGGCAGCGGGACGACACCGACATTGGGCTCGATCGTCGCGAACGGGTAGTTCGCGGCCAGGACGTTGTTCTTGGTGAGGGCGTTGAACATCGTCGACTTGCCGACGTTGGGGAGCCCGACGATTCCGATGGTGAGTGCCACGAGAGCAAGAGTTTAGTCGCGTGGGCGCGAGCGCCGGACCAGCCACCCGATGACACCGGACAGCACCATGGCCACGCCGGCGAAGGCCGCCCCCGTGGTGGCCAGCCGCCCGTTGCCGGTGCCCAACCCGTTGACGACCGCAAGCAGCCCGACGAAGAACGACGGCAGCAGGAAGAGCGCCGCGAAGGCCAGGCCGAGGGCAATCCAGAAGGTGCGCTTGCTCACCGGGCCACCCCGTCCTCGAGGTATGCCGTGTGCTCGGCTTCCGCGGCCGAGGCCAGCATCCGCGCGGCATACGGCGCGAGGTGAGAATCCACGTCGGTCATGGCGACCCAGTGGGCATCCTTGATCTCGCGGCGGAGAAAGAGCGAGGGGTCGAGGTCGTCCCGGAGGGTGCCGAGGTCGTAGAGGAACAGAACGGCGTCGTCCCAGCCACGGTAGGGCGGCAGCCAGTTGACGGCCAGGAGTGCGCCGGCAGTGAGGGTGAGGCCGAGTTCCTCACGAACCTCACGCTCGACGCAGGTGGCAGGTGACTCGCCCGGGTCGACGACGCCGCCGGGAAGGTCCCATTCCTTCTTGTAGGTGAGTTCGCACAGGAGCAGTTCACCAGCGGCATTGCGGAGCACGCCCTGGGCGATGGCGCGCTTGCGGGGCAGCCGATCGTTGAGGTAGCCGATGAAGGAGCGGCGGCCCTCTTCGGTGGACAGGTCCGGGCGCTCGCTCATGGGGCGAGATTACCCAGCGGCCTGCGCTGACACCCCGGGCGGCCAGATCGGCGGCCTGCAGGTCGTCCTTGACGTTGAACCGCACCACCGGCAGTGTCGCCCACTGCACGCCGCGGCCGTCGCGGTGGCGCTCGGCAAAGGCGCGCGACCGGGTGACTCGTCGAGATCTGCGCGCGCCTCGGCCAGGAGGACCTGCTGGTGGCGCGCCAGCCGCAGCAGGGTTTCGCCGGCCACGGTCGCCTTCTCCTTACCGTTGGCGACGTGCTCACCGCCCACCTGCTCCCCGGCCTGCTGACCGGCTTCGGCCTGATCGTCGCCATCGGCGCCCAGAACGCCTGGGTCCTCCGTCAGGGCCTGGCCCGCGATCACGTCGCAGTGATCGTCACGATCTGTGCCCTTGCCGACCTGCTCCTCGTCGTCATCGGCACCGCAGGCCTCGGTGCTCTGATCGGCGACCATCCGGCGATCCTGACGGGCATGAAATGGCTCGGCGCGGCATACCTCGCGTGGTTCGGGATCCGCTCGCTGTGGTCGGCACGTCACGCGGGCGCGCTCGGCAGCGGGCAGTCCCCGAGCCGCTCCCGGGGATCGGTCATCACCACCACGCTCGCGCTCACCTTCCTCAACCCGCACGTCTACCTCGACACCGTGCTCATGCTCGGCAACATCGCCAACCAGCACGGGGTCACCGGTCGCTGGTGGTTTGCCGCCGGTGCCGGGGTCGCGTCGATCGCGTGGTTCACCACGCTCGGGTTCGGCGCGCGCGCTCTCTCGGGACCGCTCTCCCGCCCCCGGACCTGGCAGGTTCTCGACACCCTCATCGGCTTGGTGATGCTCACCCTGGCCGTTGTGCTGCTGCGCTCCTGACCAGGACTGTCGGTGGGTGGTGCCAGAGTCGGGGGCATGGAGATTCCGATCGTCGCGGTCCTCACCGCCTGCGCGGGGCTCGTCGGCTTTCTCATCGCGCGGGTGGGGTATGCCGCGCGCCTCGCCGCCGCGACCACCGAGGCAGCACTGCTGCGGGAGCGGGTCGATGACCTGGAGGCCGCGTTGGCGCAGGACCAGGAGGCCGCCGCCCTGCTGGCACCGCTGCGCGACACGTTGGGGCGGGTGGAGGCCCAAGTGAGCGGGCTGGAGCGGGAGCGGGCGGAGCAGTTCGGGTCGATCCACCAGGCACTGCGGCGGGTCGAGAGCGGCACGGGCGAGTTGTCGCGGACCACGGCCAATCTGGTCGGGTCGCTGCGCTCCTCGACCGTGCGCGGAGCGTGGGGTGAGGTGCAGTTGCGCAGGGTGCTCGAGTTGGCCGGCATGCTCGCGCGCTGCGACTTCGAGGAGCAGGTGAGCACGACCACCATCCACGGGGCGGTGGTGCGCCCCGACGTCGTGGTCCGACTTCCCGGCCACCGCCAACTCGTGGTCGACGCGAAGGCACCGATGATGGCCTTCCTCGACGCCCAGGCGGACGGGCTCGACGAGGAGGCTCGCGACGACCTGCTCGCCGATCACGCGCGGGCGCTCCGGGCCCACGTGGCCGGGCTGGCGCGCAAGGAGTACTGGTCGGCCTTCGAGGCCACCCCCGAGCTCGTCGTGTGTTTCGTGCCGAGCGATGCCGTGCTCGCCGCGGCCCTGGCCCGCGATCCGGCCCTCCACGAATGGGCCCTCGACAGCAAAGTCGCCCTCGTGGGACCGGCCACCCTCCTGGCGCTCCTGCGGACAGCCGCACTGGCCTGGCAACAGGATGCCGTGACGGCCAGTGCTGCCGAGGTGTCGCGGCTGGGACGCGACCTCTACGCCCGGCTCTCCACCCTCGGCGAGCACACCGCCAGGCTCGGCCGGTCGCTCACGAGCAGCGTCGAGGCGTACAACGCCTTCGTCGGGACGATGGAATCACGGGTCCTGGTCTCGGCCCGACGGATGAACGACCTCGGCATCGTGTCGACCCGGCTGCCCGACACGGCCCCACTGGACGCCACACCCCGCGTGCTCACCGCGGCCGAGCTGATCGACGCCGCCGTCGCCCAGGACGCACGACCCGAGTTGGACCTCGGACTGACGCCGGACTCGGGGAGTGCGGCTCAGGAAGTCGGCTGACGCAGCGGGGCCAGGACCTCGGTCATCTGGACCACCTGGTCCAGGACGGTGGTCAGTTCCTTGACTCGCCTCTGGTCCGGAGTGAAGACCCCGTCGGTCCAGTCGTGGAAGGACGACAGGGACACCTGGGCGCGCACGACAACGCCGCGCGCATTGGCGATGATCTGGCGCCAGTGCTCGGTCGCTCGCACGCCACAGTCCGCCCCGTATCCCACGATGCCGAAGGCCTTGTGGTTCCACTCCGGGTAGAGCACGTCAAAGGCATTCTTCAAGGCGGCGGGCACGCCGTGGTTGTACTCGGGCGACACCCAGATGAAGCCGTCGAAGCGGTCGACCGCCTCGCTCCAGGCGCGCGTCTCGGCGCGTTCGTAGTGACGGTTGGCCGCTCCCGGGACGGTCTCCTCTTCGAGAAGAACGAGCCCGAAGGGCTTGAGGTCGAGAAGTTCGAAGTCGGCATCCGAGCGCTTGGCGGCGTGCTCGTGCACCCATTCGGCGACGGACAGGCCGACCCGGCCCGGGCGCGTGCTGCCGACGACGACGGCGATCTTCATATGGGGTCCTTCGGGATGGGGGCAGGGGCGCAGGCGATGGGGTCAGGAGTCGGGATCGACCAGGTCAGGGAAAGGCGATCGACCGGGTCAGTGCAGCGACCCTGAATCGGCGAGCGAGGCGGCGTCGTGGATCATCTTGTCGCTCATCCCGGCAGCCTTGAGATCACGACGGATCTCGTTGGGCAGCGCGAACATCAGCGACTCCTCGGCGGCAACGACCGGCCGGACGTCACCGAAGCCACGGTCGGAGAGGAACTCCAGAACCTCGCGCACGAGGATCTCCGGCACCGAGGCCCCCGACGTCACACCAACGGTGCTCACGCCATCGAGCCAACCCTCGTCGATCTCGGCGGCATAGTCGACCAAGTGCCCGGCCCGCGACCCGTGCTCGAGGGCGACCTCGACCAGACGCACGGAATTGGAGGAGTTGCGCGAGCCGACGACGATCATCAGGTCGCACTCCCGGGCCATCTGCTTGACGGCCAGTTGACGGTTCTGGGTGGCGTAGCAGATGTCGTCGGACGGCGGATCCTGGAGCGAGGGGAACTTCTCCCGAAGCAACCGCACGGTCTCCATCGTCTCGTCGACCGACAGGGTGGTCTGGGACAGCCAGACGACCTTCTCCGGGTCGCGGACCCCGACATTGGCGACATCGGCCGGTCCGTCGACGATCGTGATGTGGTCGGGCGCCTCACCGGAGGTGCCGACGACCTCCTCGTGGCCCTCGTGACCGATGAGCAGGATGTCGTAGTCGGCATCGGCGAAGCGGACGGCCTCGCGATGCACCTTGGTCACCAGGGGGCAGGTGGCGTCGACCGTCTTCAGCGAACGGGCGGCTGCCTCCTCGTGGACGATGGGCGCCACGCCATGCGCGGAGAAGATGACGGTGGCACCCTCGGGCACCTCGTCGGTCTCGTCGACGAAGATCGCGCCACGCTTCTCCAGGGTCGTGACGACGTGCTTGTTGTGGACGATCTCCTTGCGGACGTAGACCGGCGGACCATAGAGCTCCAAGGCCTTCTCGACCGTGACGACCGCCCGGTCGACGCCGGCGCAGTACCCACGTGGGGCCGCCAGCAGGACGCGTCTGGTGTTCTCAGCCATTGCTCAATCCTACGTGTGGCGCGCCCCGCCATTTCCCGTCACACCCGTCACACTGGGCGCCATGGAGACACCTACCCTCGCCCAACGCCTCGGCGCCGAGTTCCTCGGCACCTTCTGGCTCGTCTTCGGCGGCTGCGGCTCGGCCATGTTCGCCGCGGGCTTCGTCGCGCCCAACGTCGTCGCCGGCCAGAGCATCCACCTCGGCATCGGCTTCGTCGGCGTGGCCCTCGCCTTCGGTCTCACCGTCCTGACGATGGCGTATGCCGTCGGCCACATCTCGGGGGCTCATTTCAACCCCGCGGTGACGATCGGCCTGACGGTGGCGAAGCGCTTCGAGTGGAAGGACGTGCCCGGCTACGTCATCACCCAGGTGATCGCGGGTCTGGCAGCCGGCGCTGCCCTCTACGGCATCGCCCGCGGCAAGGCGGGCTTCGACCCGGTGGGCAACATGGCCGCCAACGGCTACGGCGAGCACTCCCCCGGCGGCTACTCGCTGATGGCCGTGCTCTGCGCCGAGGCTCTCCTCACCGCGTTCTTCCTCTACATCATCCTGGGCGCCACGCACGATCGGGCGCCCTCCGGCTTCGCGCCGCTCGCGATCGGCCTGGGCCTGACCCTGATCCACCTGATCGCCATCCCGATCAGCAACACCTCGGTCAACCCGGCCCGCTCGACCGCCGTCGCGTTCTTCAATGGCAACGGTGCCCCCGGCCAGTTGTGGCTCTTCTGGCTCGCCCCGATCATCGGTGCCGCGATCGCTGGCGCAACCTTCCACCTGGTGACCGGCGTCGACCGTCGCGACCGCGACATCTCGGGCTCGATCTCCGAGCGCGACGCGGCCGACCACAGCAACGCCTGACGGTCAACTTCTGCGATACGCGGACATCGTCTGGTCGACCGGAAATCGCCGCACGCAAACCAACCGTCCGCGTCACGCAGAAGTTGTCGGGGGCGGATGAGAGGCTGTGCCGCATGGCCGCTGCCCCCACCAAGACCCTCCCTGCCGACCTGCACGACACGATTCGCGTGCAGGGCTCGCGCGTCAACAACCTCAAGGACGTCAGCGTCGAGATCCCCAAGCGGCGGCTGACCGTCTTCACGGGTGTCTCCGGCTCCGGCAAGTCCAGCCTGGTCTTCGGCACGATCGCCGCCGAGAGCCAGCGAATGATCAATGAGACCTACTCGACCTTCGTTCAGGGCTTCATGCCGAGCCTGGCCCGGCCCGACGTCGACCTCCTCGAGGGCCTGACGACGGCGATCATCGTCGACCAGGAGCGGATGGGCGCCAACATCCGCAGCACGGTCGGCACCGTCACCGATGTCAACGCCATGCTGCGCATCCTCTTCAGCCGGCTCGGCGAGCCGCACATCGGCACCTCGAAGGCGTTCTCCTTCAACGTCGCCTCGATCTCCGGCGCCGGCGCGGTGACAGTCACCAAGGGCGGCATGGAGGTCAAGGAGCGGCGCGAGTTCGCCGTCCAGGGCGGCATGTGTGCGCGGTGCGAGGGCGTCGGCAAGGTCTCCGACTTCGACCTGGGCGCTCTCTACGACGACACCTTGTCCCTGCGCGAGGGTGCCCTCACGATCCCGGGCTATTCGATGGACGGGTGGTATGGCCGAATCTACATGGGCAGCGGCTTCGTCGACCCCGACAAGGCGATCAAGGACTACACCAAGCGCGAGTTGGCCGCGCTCCTCTACAAGGAGCCGACCAAGATCAAGGTCGACAACATCAATGTCACCTACGAGGGCCTCATCCCCCGCATCCAGAAGTCGATGCTGTCCAAGGACCGCGAAGCCATGCAGCCCCACATCCGGGCCTTCGTCGACCGCGCTGTCGTCTTCCAGACCTGCCCCGAGTGCGAGGGCACCCGCCTCAACGACGCCGCGCGCTCCAGCAAGATCAAGGGCATCAACATCGCTCAGGCCTGCCAGATGCAGATCAGCGACCTGACGCAATGGGTCCGCGACCTCGACGACCCGAGCGTCGCACCGCTGCTCAAGGGCCTGCAGGAGACACTCGACTCCTTCGTCGCGATCGGCCTGGGTTACCTCTCCCTCGACCGCTCGTCCGGCACCCTCTCCGGCGGTGAGGCCCAACGCACCAAGATGATCCGCCACCTCGGCTCGGCCCTGACCGATGTCACCTATGTCTTCGACGAGCCGACGATCGGGCTGCACCCGCACGACATCGACCGGATGAACACCCTGCTGGTCCAGCTGCGCGACAAGGGCAACACGGTGCTCGTCGTCGAGCACAAGCCCGAGGCGATCGCCATCGCCGATCACATCGTCGACCTCGGCCCCCTCGCCGGGACCGGCGGCGGCGAAATCGTCTTCGAGGGTGACATCGCCGGCCTGCGCGCCTCCGGGACGCTCACGGGTCGCCACCTCGACGACCGCGCCAGTCTCAAACCCTCCGTCCGTATGCCGCGGGGTCACCTCGAGGTGCGCGGCGCCACCGAGAACAACCTCAAGGACGTCGACGTCGACATCCCGCTCGGCGTCCTCACCGTGCTGACCGGGGTCGCCGGATCCGGCAAGTCCTCCCTCATCAATGGTTCGGTCGCCCCGCGCGACGAGGTCGTCGTCATCGACCAGGGCGCGATCAAAGGGTCCCGACGATCCAACCCGGCGACCTACACCGGCCTCCTCGAGCCGATCCGCAAGGCCTTCGCCAAAGAGAACTCGGTCAAGCCAGCGCTCTTCAGCGCCAACTCCGAGGGCGCCTGCCCGGTCTGCAATGGCGCCGGCGTCATCTACACCGACCTGGCGATGATGGCCGGCGTGGCCACGACCTGCGACGAGTGCGAGGGCAAAAGGTTCGCGGCCTCCGTGCTCACCTACACCTTCGGCGGCAAGAACATTGCCGAGGTCCTCGACCTCCCGGTCGCCGAGGCGCTGGCCTTCTTCGCCGACGGCCCGGCCAGGACTCCCGCTGCGGCCAAGATCCTCGAACGCATGCAGGACGTGGGCCTGGGCTACCTGCGGCTGGGCCAACCCCTCACCACGCTCTCCGGCGGCGAGCGCCAACGCCTCAAGCTGGCCGCCCAGATGGGTGACAAGGGAGATGTCTACGTCCTCGACGAGCCCACGACCGGCCTGCACCTGGCAGATGTGGAGAACCTTCTGGCCATGCTCGATCGGCTCGTGGACAGCGGCAGGTCGGTCATCGTCATCGAGCACCACCAGGCCGTCATGGCGCACGCCGACTGGATCATCGACATGGGTCCCGGCGCTGGTCACGACGGCGGCACGGTCGTCTTCGAGGGCACCCCCGCGGACCTGGTGGCCGCCGCGACCAAGACCCTCACCGGCACGCACCTGGCGGCCTACGTCGGTGGCGATTCGTAGCATGAGCGCGTGACCCCGCTGCCCGAGCGCGCTGCCGACACCTCGGCCGAGCAGCCGTGGCCGGTGCGGCTGTTGTCGGCCAAGATCGGCGAGTATGTCGACAAGATGTCGACCTGTTGGATCGAGGGGCAGGTCGTCCAGCTCAACCGCCGACCGGGCGCGGGCACGGCATACCTCACCCTGCGGGACACCGACGTCGACATGTCCTTCTCGGTGTCGGTGCGCACGACCACCCTCGACGCGATGCCGCCGCTCTCCCCCGGCGCCCGGGTCGTCACCCAGGTCAAACCGGTGTTCTGGGAGCGCAGCGGCAGCCTGCAGCTCGATGCCCGGCAGATCCGCCCGGTCGGTGTCGGTGACCTCCTCGCCCGCCTCGACCAACTGGGTCGGACTCTCGCCGCCGAGGGCCTCTTCGATCGCGACCGCAAACGGGCGCTGCCCTTCCTTCCGCGACGGATCGGCGTGGTCACCGGGAGAGCGGGCGCCGCCGAGAATGACGTCGTCGAGAACGCCCGCCGACGGTGGCCCGCTGTTGTCTTCGAGATTCGCCAGGTCGCCGTCCAAGGACCGACCGCGGTCACCGAGGTGATGGCGGCGCTCGCCGAGCTCGATCGCCTCGCCGAGGTCGACGTCATCGTCATCGCGCGCGGTGGCGGGAGCCTCGAGGACCTCCTGCCCTTCAGCAACGAGGCCCTCCTGCGCGCCGTCGCCGCCGCCACCACCCCGGTGGTGTCCGCGATCGGCCACGACATCGACCGCCCCCTGCTCGACCTGGTCGCCGACCGCCGCGCGTCCACCCCGACCGACGCCGCGGCTCTCGTCGTCCCCGACGCGCAGGCCGAGTATGCCGCGGTGCTGGCCGCCAAGGACCGACTGCGTCGCACGCTGGGGGCACGGCTGCAACGCGAGCGCGAGCGCCTCGTCCAACTCAGGACGCGGCCGGTGCTCGCCGACCCTGCGGCCTACGTGCGCGGACAACGAGAGGTCGTGGGCGCCCTGCGGCAGCGGGCCCACCGGCGCCTCGAGGCCCGCGTGCACCGCGAACACGACGCGATCGCCGGGCTCTGTCGCCATGGCCGGGCCCTGTCCCCCCTCGCCACACTCGATCGGGGCTATGCGCTCGTCCAGCAGGTCGACGGCACGATCGTGCGTGACCCCGAGCAACTCGACGGCGGTGAACTCCTGCGCGTGAGCGTGGCCCACGGCGACTTCGGGGTTCGCACCGTCGGGGGTGCGTCATAGGGTGGTCGACGTGGCCAAGGACAAGAGCGCACCCCCGGCGGAGGTCGAGGACCCCAATGCCGATGTCGCCGACCTCTCCTATGAAGCGGCGCGTGACGAGTTGACCTCGATCGTCGCCACCCTGGAGTCCGGCCAGGTCGGTCTGGAGGAGTCGATGACCCTCTGGGCACGTGGCGAGGTGCTCGCCGCCCACTGCGAGGGCTGGCTCGACGCGGCCGAGGCCAAGCTCAAGGCGTGACGACGGTGAGGTGCTCGATGAGCACCTCCAACTCCTCGAAGGTGCCCGTGCCGGTGACCAGGGTGGTCAGTTCGCCGGTCGTCTCGGGCGTGTGCACCAGGGAGTTCTGCACCTTGGAGGGTCGCTCGTACTTCGCCCACGTGCGGCCCGCCACGTCGACGGTGCCCTTGGCGACGGCCCGGTTGATCTCGGTCTCGATCCACAGCGAGGTCGCGTCCTTGGTCTGCTCGACCGACACGTAGTTGCCTGACGGCGCCTGGTAGCCCGCGAGCCAGGTCATCGCCCCGTCCCCCGTGCGCACGTAGCGCGCGCTGGTGGGCTGCCAGCCGGTGGGGAGCCCGGCAGCGATCGAGATGGGCCAGCCGCTCTGGGTGGCCACCTCGGCCGCTCGCGCGGGGATGTCGACCGGCGGGCCCGACAGGGAGTTGACCCGGGGCACCATGAAGATGATCACGGCCATGAAGCCGAGGATCACGATCAGCGAGCGCACCAGGTTGGAGGCCGATCCCATCGAGTATCGGCTGCGCGGCGCCGTCGGTGGCGTCGACTCAGTGGTCTGCGGGGTGCTCACTCCCCCATCGTCGCCGACAATGGCGCTGGTCACCCAATCGGCCCCCGACCACCCACCACTAGAGTCGGGAGTGCCAGCGGTGCAACCTCGGAGGCGAAACAGATGGACACGCGTGTGCTCGTGGTCGGTGAGGTGCTCATCGACGTGGTCCGGACCGCGGACGGATCGGTGACCGAGCACGTGGGTGGTTCCCCCGCCAATGTGGCGACCGGGCTTGCGCGCCTGGGGCATCCCACCGACTTCGCGACGACCGTCGGCACGGACGACCACGGCAACGCCTGCCTGGATCATATGCAGACCCGCGGCGTGGTCACCCTCCCGTCGAGCCGAACGGCCGAGCCGACGTCGGTCGCCGACGCCACCATCGACGACAGCGGCGCCGCGACCTACCGCTTCGACCTCCACTGGAACCTGGCGCCCGTGCCGATCCGCAGCGACGTCGGCCACGTGCACACCGGCTCGATCGCAGCGACCCAGGCACCCGGAGCCGCGCGGGTCCTCACCACGCTGCGGGAGGCGCGCGATCGCGCCACCATCTCCTACGACCCCAACGCCCGTCCCTCGATCATGGGCGAGCCGGAGTCGGTCAAACCCGTCATGGAGGGGATCATCGCGCTCTCCGATGTCGTCAAGGCGAGCGAGGACGACATCGCGTGGCTCTACCCCGGCCGCCGGCTCGACGACGTGCTCGACGACTGGCATGCACTCGGCGCCGCCTTGGTGCTCGTGACCCTGGGACCCGAGGGCGTTGCCTTCCGCGTGCCCGCCACCGGCGAGGTGATCAGGTATGCCGCGCAGGTCACCGACAACGCCGCCGTTGTCGACACGGTCGGTGCTGGTGACTCGTTCATGGCCGGCCTGGTCTCGGGACTGCTCGACGCCGGCCTGCTCGGTTCACCCGACACACGCGAGGCACTGGCTGCCGCCGGCGTGGACCAGGTCACTGACGCCGTGGACCGCGCCCTGGCCACCAGCGGCGTCACGGTCACCAGGGCCGGGGCCTACTCCCCGACCCGCGAGGAACTGCACACCGAAAGAGGTTGAGCTCGATGCCAGACTTTGCCTACGAGGATCTTCTCCCCGGCGCCGGCAGCAATGGGGCCGACGAGACGCCGTGGCGGCTGCTCACCACCGAGGGGGTCGCGACCGTCGAGGGACCGGACGGGCGGACCTTCCTGTCCGTCGCCCCCGAGGCACTGCGGCTGCTCGCGGAGACCGCCATGCACGACATCGCCCACTACCTGCGTCCGGGTCACCTCGCGCAGTTGCGCACGATCCTTGAGGACCCCGAGGCCAGCAACAACGACAAGTTCGTCGCCCTGGACCTGCTCAAGAACGTCAACATCTCCGCCGGCGGCATCCTGCCGATGTGTCAGGACACCGGCACGGCCATCGTCATGGGCAAACGCGGTCAGCACGTGCTGACCGAGGGCGACGACGAGGCCGCCCTGTCCCGGGGTGTCCACGACGCCTACACCAGGCTCAACCTGCGCTACAGCCAGATGGCGCCGGTGACCATGTGGGAGGAGAAGAACACCGGCAACAACCTCCCCGCCCAGGTCGAGCTCTACGCCGACACCGCGCCAGGCCATGAGACCGCCTACAAGTTCCTCTTCATGGCCAAGGGTGGCGGGAGCGCCAACAAGAGTTACCTCTACCAGGAGACCAAGGCGATCCTGAACCCCGATGCCATGATCCGCTTCCTCGACGAGAAGTTGCGCAGCCTCGGCACGGCGGCCTGCCCGCCCTACCACCTGGCCATCGTGATAGGTGGAACGAGTGCCGAATTCGCGCTCAAGACAGCCAAATACGCGAGCACGAAGTATCTCGATGCCCTCCCCGACCACGGTGACCCGGCCACCGGGCACGGCTTCCGCGACCGTGAGATGGAGGAGAAGGTCCTGGAGTTGACGCGCCAGTTCGGCATCGGCGCACAGTTCGGCGGCAAGTACTTCTGCCACGACGTGCGCGTCATCCGGCTCCCACGTCACGGCGCATCCCTGCCGGTCGCCATCGCCGTCTCGTGCAGCGCCGACCGCCAGTGCCTGGCCAAGATCACTCCCGAGGGCGTCTTCATCGAGCAGCTCGAGTTCGAGCCCGGTCACTTCCTGCCCGAGCAGACCGATGCCACTCTCGTGGAGGGCCACGAGGAGGCGGTCGGGGCCTCGTCGACCGGTCAGGGGGCCGTCGTGCCGATCGACCTCAACCGACCGATGGCCGAGATCCTCGCCGAGCTCAGCAAGCACCCGGTCAAGACCCGCCTGTCGCTGACCGGTCCGCTCGTCGTGGCCCGCGACATCGCCCACGCCAAGATCAAGGAGCGCCTCGACGCGGGTGAGGAGATGCCGGCATACCTCAAGGACCATCCGGTCTACTACGCCGGGCCGGCCAAGACCCCTGAGGGGATGCCGTCCGGCTCGTTCGGGCCGACGACGGCCGGTCGGATGGACTCCTATGTCGACCAGTTCCAGGCCGCCGGTGGCTCGATGGTCATGCTGGCCAAGGGCAATCGAAGCAAGGCGGTGACGGACGCGTGCAAGGCGCACGGAGGGTTCTACCTCGGCTCGATCGGCGGGCCGGCCGCACGCCTGGCGCAGGACTGCATCAAGGCAGTCGACGTCCTGGAGTACCCCGAGCTCGGCATGGAGGCGATCTGGCGGATCGAGGTCGAGGACTTCCCCGCCTTCATCGTCGTCGACGACAAGGGCGAGGATTTCTTTGCCTCCGTGACCCAACCGATGGCGATGACCATCTCGACCAGACCAGGACTGAAATCATGACGACGATGACCCCCTTTGACGACCTGCTCGCGGCCAACCGCGAGTACGCAGCGACCAACGACATCCTCGGGTTCGACGGCATTGCCCACGCCGGCGTCGCGGTCGTGACCTGCATGGACAGCCGGATCGACCCCTTGGGGATGCTCGGCCTCAAGCCGGGCGACGCCAAGATCTTCCGCAACCCCGGGGGGCGCGTCACCGGCAATGCGCTCGAGGCGCTCGTCCTGGCCGTGCACCTGCTCAACGTCGACCGGATCCTCATCGTCCCGCACACCCGGTGTGCCATGGCGTCGAGCACTGAGCAGGAGCTCCGCGACCGGATCTCGGCCTCGGCCGGCACCAGCGCGGCGTGGCAGGGCTTCCACGTCGTGCGGGACCAGCACCAAGCCCTGCGTCAGGACGTCGCCGCGGTCCGGTCACACCCCCTCATCAGCGGTCGCGCCGACGTCGGGGGCTTCGTCTACGACGTCGACACCGGCCTGCTCGCCACGATCGACTGACGCCGCACGTGGGGGTGGACCGCCAACGGCCGCAACCCGGCACGCGACCGACGACACCGGGGCAGGCCTGGGCCGTCCTGCGCGCAGGCAACGCTCGCTTCATGGCCGATGCGCGGGACCGTCCCCACCGGGACACCACGATCCGTCAGCGGCTGGCGCACAAGCAGAGCCCCTTCGCGGTGCTCTTCGGATGCGCGGACAGTCGTGTCGGCGCCGAGATCATCTTCGACCAGGGTCTGGGTGATCTCTTCGTCGCGCGGACAGCCGGGCACGTCGTCGATGTCAGCGTCCTCGGGTCGATCGAGTTCGGGATCGCCGAGCTGGGCATCCCGCTCGTCGTCGTCCTCGGTCACGACTCCTGCGGGGCGGTCGGGGCGACCATGGCAGCCGCCCGCTCGGGGGTGATGCCGCCGGGCTTCCTGCGCGACATCGTCGAACGCGTCACGCCCTCCCTCGTCGCCGCCCGGCGCCGCCACCCCGATCCCACGGTCGACGAGGTGGAACACGAGCACATCGGGCAGACCGTCGGCCTGCTCGCCGAACGCTCGGTGCTCATCAGTCGCCGTATCGCGCAGGGCCGGCTCGCGATCGTGGGCGTGCAGTATGCGCTCACCGAGGGCGAAGCCCGCCTCACCCATGTCGTCGGCGACGTGGGCCAGACACCACTCGACGACCGATGACGGGCCTGCGATGATGGGCATGCACGTCGACTCGCTGCGCATCCATCCACTCAAGAGCGGAGCCATCAGGCATCTGACCGCCTCGGGGGTCAGACGCTCCGGCCTCGTCGGCGACCGCGCCTGGATGGTCGTGGACGGTGACGGCGAGTGCGTCACGGCCAGGACCGATCGAGCCCTCTTCACGCTCACGGCAGAACCGTTGCCGGACAACGGCCTTCGGCTCACCTCGCGCGTTGGCGACGTCGTGGAGGTATGCCGTCCCGCCGCCGACGCGGCAACCGTCGCCGTGACTGTGCACCGCAGACCAGCGGCACCCGGCCTCATCGCAGCCGACGCTGCACAGGCCCTGGTCCGGTCGACCCTGGGTCGGGACGACGTCACCCTCGTGGCGTGCAGCGACCCCAACCAACGCCGTCTCCACCCGGAGTTCTCCCAGGAAGGGGACACCACGGCATACGCCGACGGCTATCCGGTGACCCTCGCGAGTCTGGCCTCGCTGCGGGAACTGCAGCGGCTGGGAGCCGGCGACCTGCCGATCGACAGGTTCCGGCCGAATGTCGTCATCGACGGCGACCTCGATCCCTTCGCGGAGGAGCAGTGGACGCGGGTGACGCTCGGGGAAACCATCTTTCGCGTCGCCACGGGCGTCGACCGGTGCTCGATGACCCTGCTCGATCCGCAGACCCTGAGGACCGGTCCCGAGCCGATTCGCACGCTGTCACGACACCGCACGTGGGAGGGGAAGACGTGGTTCTGCATCCACCTCATTCCGGAGTTGGCCGATGACCAGACCACAACGCTCGCGGTGGGTGACCTCGTCTCGATAGCGTGAGGCATGGCCTTCGACACCACCTTCCCCGACGGATTCCTCTGGGGCGCGGCGACCGCCTCCTTCCAGATCGAGGGTGCGACGACGGAGGGGGGTCGATCGGCCTCCATCTGGGACACCTTCGCCGCGATCGAGGGCAATGTCGCGAACAAGGACACCGGGGACCCGGCGTGCGAGCACTACCACCGAATGCCACAGGACGTCGTGATGATGAAGGCGCTCGGGCTCGACGCCTATCGCTTCTCGGTGGCGTGGCCACGGGTCATCCCCGACGGCGTCGGGGCCGTGAACGCGGAAGGGATCGACTTCTACGATCGCCTCGTCGATCAGTTGCTGGACAACGGGATTCGCCCCTTCGTCACGCTTTACCACTGGGACCTGCCGCAAGTGCTCGACGACCGCGGAGGCTGGTTGAGCCGTGACTCGGCACCGTGGTTCGGGGAGTATGCCGCGGCCGTGGTCGGTCGACTCGGTGACCGCGTCCGCAACTGGACCACGCTCAACGAACCCTGGTGCTCGTCCTTCCTGTCCTACTCGCTGGCGCACCACGCGCCCGGCCACGCGGACGAACTGGAGGGACTCCTCGCGGCGCACCATCTGATGCTCGCCCATGGCACGGCCGTGCCCATCATCCGCGACCTCTGCCCGGGCGCCGAGGTCTCGATCACCCTCAACCCCACACAGGTCCTCGGACCGGAGGACCCGACAGCGGCCGACCTCGATGCCGTGCGTCGCGCCGACAACAACTACAACGGCGTCTTCTATTCGCCGCTCTTCCACGGCGAATACCCGAACTCGATGCTCGAGGACGTCGCCCACCTGACCGACGGCTCGTTCATCCACGACGGTGACCTGGCCACCATCAGCGCCCCCTTGGACAACCTCGGCGTCAACAACTACTTCCCGACCCGGGTGCGGGCCGGCGACCCGGGGGCGAACCCGACGCGGCTCGCCGGCTGCGAAGGCGTCGAGGCCGTGGCTCCGCAGGGCGCGCTCACCGACATGGGCTGGGAGCAGAACCCGGACGCCCACCGCCAGATCCTGCTGCGGTCGGCACAGGAGAGCGGCCTGCCGGTCTACATCACCGAGAACGGCTCGGCCTGGGCCGACACCGTGAGCGCGGACGGCGCGGTCCACGACCCGGAGCGCACGGCATACCTCCACTCCCATCTCCAAGCGGTCCGGGAGGCGATCGACGAGGGTGCCGACATCCGGGGCTACTTCGCCTGGTCGCTGATGGACAACTTCGAGTGGGCCTTCGGCTACGACAAGCGCTTCGGGATCGTCCACGTCGACTACGACAGCCAGGTGCGGACGATCAAGGACTCAGGGCACGAGTACGCCCGGATTATCGCCGCCCACCACGGGCGGTCCTGACCGGCCCGACATCCCGGTCCTGTCACCGGTTGGTCACGATTTGGGACTTCGACGGGCTTCGTGACGCAGATGTGATTGCCTACGGCTCGGTGCGGTGCGACCGTTGCCCCACCATCACTGAAAAGGAGTTACCCGGTGTCCTTCACCTCTCGCCGGCGCGTCGCCATGACGGCTGCTGCCGCCCTTTCCGCTCTCGCGCTTGCCGCGTGCGGTTCCTCCGACAGCGGCTCGAGCTCGAGCTCGGGCTCGGGCTCCAGCGCCGCTGCTGACGGCGCCCCCACCCTGCTCAAGTCGGGCGTGCTCCAGGTCTGCACCCACCTGTCCTACAAGCCGTTCCAGTTCAAGGACGACAGCGGCAAGGTCGTCGGCTTCGACGTCGACGTGATGGACCTGGTGGCCAAGAAGCTCGGCGCGACGCAGGAGATCGTCGACATCGACTTCGCGCAGATCACCTCGGGCGCCGTCTTCGCCGCCAAGAAGTGCGACGCCGGCGCTGCGGCGACCACGATCAACGACAAGCGCAAGCAGGCCATTCTCTTCTCCGACCCGTACTTCGACGCCACGCAGGCGCTGCTGGTCAAGAAGGACTCGGGCATCACCGACCTCTCCGGCCTCAAGGGCAAGAAGATCGGCGTCCAGACCGACACCACCGGGGCCGACTACACCGAGAAGAACAAGGACGCCAACGGCTACGAGGTCGTCGTCTTCGACGACCTGCCCACGCAGCTCGCCGGCGTGCTCTCCGGCCGGGTCGACGCCGCCATCAACGACAACGGTGTCGTCTTCGACTACGCCAAGGACAACCCCACCACCGAGGTGACCAAGGAATTCAACACCGGTGAGCAGTACGGCTTCATGTTCAAGAAGGACGACGCCAATGGCACCGCCCTCGCGAAGGTGACCAACGAGGTGCTCACGGCGTCGAAGGCCGACGGCAGCTACAACGACATCTACAAGAAGTGGTTCGGCGTCGACGCTCCCAAGTGACGCGAAAGCCTTTTCACTCGCCGAGGGCGGCGGTACGGTTCAGTCCGTGCCGCCGCCCCGGCGCATTTCGCACGACCCGAATGACCCGGCGTTGACCGGCGACGAGCAGGAGTCCTCATGAGCACCGTGACGGCCGATCCGAGCAGCAAGCCCCGACTGTCACCGCGCAAACGAGCCCAGCGGATGCGATGGGCGCAGTATGCCGTGCTGGGAATCGTCACGATCCTCGCGATCTCGATGGCCAACTGGTCCCAGATCCAGTCGGTCTTCTTCCGCGGGGACATGATCCACGAGACCCTCACCCAGGGCCTGCCCAATGCCTTCAAGAACACCATCGTCTACACCCTGGGCGCCTTCGTCTTCGGCTTGGTGCTGGGCACGATGCTGGCTCTGATGCGCCTGTCGTCGGTCGGTCCCTACCGCTGGATCGCCACGACCTACATCGAGTTCTTCCGTGGCCTGCCCGCCATCGTCGTCTTCATCGCCTTCGGTCTGCTGCCACTGGCCTTCAACGGCCTGGTCATCCCGTTCGACCCGTACGGCACCGTCTGGATCGCGCTGGGACTGGTGGGTGCGGCATACATGGCCGAGACGATTCGCGCCGGCATCCAGGCCGTGCCCAAGGGCCAGGTCGAGGCGGCGCGTTCGCTCGGGATGCCGACCGGTACCGCGACGCGCAAGATCGTGCTCCCGCAGGCCTTCCGGATCATCACCCCACCGCTGACCAACGAACTGATCCTGCTCGTCAAGGACTCCTCCCTGGTCTACATCCTGGGCCTGTCCGCGCAAGGCTTCGAACTCACCAAGTACGGTCGCGCGATCGCCAACACGAATGCCAACCTGACCCCGCTGGTGATCGCCGGCTTCTGCTACCTGCTCATCACCCTGCCCCTGTCCATGGTCGTGCGGCGCATGGAAGCCCGCCAGAAGAAGGAGCGCTGACATGGCGACCCACCAGGTCTCCCGCGAGGTCGTCATCACGGTCGATGACCTGAAGAAGGCCTTCGGCCAGAACGAAGTGCTCAAGGGCATCACGACGTCGATCCACCGCGGCGAGGTCGTCTGTGTCATCGGGCCGTCCGGCTCGGGCAAGTCCACCTTCCTGCGCTGCCTCAACCTGCTCGAGCAGCCCACCTCGGGCAAGGTCGTCGTCGACGGGGTCGAGGTCACCGACCCCGACTGCGACATCGACAAGGTCCGCGCCGACATGGGCATGGTGTTCCAGCAGTTCAACCTCTTCCCGCACCTGTCGGTGCTCGACAACTGCACCATCGCGCAGGTGACGGTGCGCAAGAGCAACAAGGCCGAGGCCGAGAAGCGCGCTCGCAGCAACCTCGAGCGGGTCGGGCTCCTCGACAAGGAGGCGGCCTTCCCCGGTCAGCTCTCCGGCGGCCAGCAGCAGCGCGTGGCGATTGCGCGGGCGCTGTCGATGGAGCCCAAACTGATGCTCTTCGACGAGCCGACGTCGGCCCTGGATCCCGAGCTCGTCGGTGATGTGCTGTCGGTCATGCGCAAGCTCGCCTCGGAGGGCATGACGATGTTCGTCGTCACCCACGAGATGGCCTTCGCGCGCGATGTCGCGGACCGGGTGATCTTCATGGACGGTGGCTACATCGTCGAGGAGGGGCACCCGGACGAGGTCATCGGAAACCCGCAGCACCAGCGGACCCGCGCCTTTCTCGACCGCGTGCTCAATCCCACGAGCGTCGGCCAGATCGGTGGCGAGGACGAGGCGTATGCCGAGCGGCACCAGAGCGAGCCCGAGGCCGACGGCGACGGGGACATCTCCACGCTCTCGCCGGGTCAGCCGGGCCAGATCGGCCGCAGCACCTGAGCACCCCTGACACCCCTGACACCCCTGACACCCAGCGCTGACCCCAACCCAGCTTCTGCGTCACGCAGAAGGTGGGTTGACGACCGGTAATTACCGTGCGTGAAGACAATTTCTGCGTCACGCAGAAGCTGGGTTCTCAGAGGGTCAGGCGGTCCTTGACGACGGCCACGAGGCGCTGGGCGACATCCTGCGCCTGCTCAGCGGTGGCCGCCTCGACCATGACGCGCACGAGCGGCTCGGTGCCGGACTTGCGGAGCAGCACGCGACCGGAGCCGGCGAGCGCGGACTCCTCGGCGGCGATCGCCTCCTGAAGTACAGGGTCGGTCTCCACGCGGGCCTTGTCGACGCCCTTGACGTTGACGAGCACCTGCGGGAGGCGGGTCATGACGGTGCCGAGGTCGGCGATCGACCGGCGGGTCTGGGCCATCCGGGCGGCGAGCATGAGGCCGGTGAGGACCCCATCACCGGTCGTGCCGTGGTCGAGCATGATGACGTGTCCCGACTGCTCACCGCCGAGCGAGAACTTGCCCGCGCGCATTGCCTCGAGCACGTATCGGTCGCCGACCCCTGTCTGCCTGACCTCGATGCCCTCTCGCTGCATGGCCTGGAGGAGACCGAGATTGCTCATGACCGTCGCCACAAGGGTGTCCTGGGCAAGCGCCCCTCGCTCTTTGAGGGCCAGGGCAAGGATCCCCATGATCTGGTCGCCGTCGATCTCCTCACCGTCGGCGTCGACGGCCAGGCAGCGGTCGGCGTCCCCGTCATGGGCGATTCCCAGATCGGCACCGCGGTCGCGGACGGCGGCCTTGAGTCGGTCCAGGTGTGTCGAGCCGTAGCCGTCGTTGATGTTCAGTCCGTCCGGCGAGGCGCCGATCTCGAAGACGTCGGCCCCGGCCAGGCGGAAGACCTCGGGCGACACCTCGCTCGCTGCTCCGTGGGCGCAGTCCAGCACGACGGTGAGGTTGTCGAGCCGGTTGGGCAGGGAGGCCAGCAGGTGGGCGACGTAGCGGGCCTGACCGGCTCGGTTCTCGTGCACGCGGCCGACCTCGGCACCGATCGGCCGCTCCCAGGTGGCGTGCATCTGTGCGGCGATCTCGTCCTCGACCGCATCCGGGAGTTTGTGCCCGCCCGCCGCGAAGAACTTGATGCCGTTGTCGGGCATCGCATTGTGCGAGGCCGACAGCATGACCCCGAAGTGAGCATCCATGTCCGCGGTCAGGAAGGCCACTGCTGGGGTCGGCAGAACGCCGACGTTGTGCACGTCCACGCCAGCGGACGCCAGACCCGCCACGACCGCCGCCGACAGGAACTCTCCGGAGGCACGAGGATCGCGACCGACCACGGCCTTGGGCTTGCGCCCCGCCGCCCGCGCATCACGCCCCAGGACGTGCGCGGCCGCCGTCGCCAAGTTGAGGGCCAGCTCTGCCGTGATGTCGACATTGGCCAGGCCGCGCACACCATCGGTGCCGAAGAGTCGTGACATGAAAGGACCTTTCTGGGGGACCGCCGACGAACCTACCGTGAACGCGCGAAGGCGGCACCCACGAGGTGGGTGCCGCCTTCGGCATTCCCTTGCGTGCGCCTGATCCGTCGCCATGGGCACGAATCGCGCGGACGCACAGGGTGGGATCAGCGCTTGCTGTACTGGGGAGCCTTGCGGGCCTTCTTGAGACCGGCCTTCTTGCGCTCGGGCACGCGGGCGTCACGGGTGAGGAAGCCGGCCTTCTTCAGCGCCGGACGGTTCAGCTCCTCGTCGACCCCGTTGAGCGAGCGGGCGACGCCGAGACGGACGGCACCGGCCTGGCCGGAAGGGCCACCACCGTGGACGCGCACGAGGACGTCGTAGGCGCCGTCGAGCTCGAGCACCTTGAGCGGCTCGCCGACGATCTGCTGGTGCACCTTGTTGGGGAAGTAGTTCTCCAGGGTGCGGCCGTTGATCGTCCACTCGCCGGTGCCCGGCACGATGCGGACACGGGCCACGGCCTGCTTGCGGCGACCGGTCGCGCCACCGGGCGCGGACGCAGACGGACGGCGGGCCGGCTCAGCGGCGACGCTGGCGTCGGTCTCGGTCGAGTACGAGGAGATCTCGTTGTCGTCGGCGTCGGTGCCGACCTCGAAGTCGTTGGTCACGTCGCTCATCACTGGGCCACCTGGGTGATCTCGAAGGGCTTGGGCTGCTGGGCGGCGTGGGGGTGCTCGGCGCCGCGGTAGACCTTGAGCTTGGTCATCTGCTGGCGACCGAGGGTCGTCTTGGGGATCATCCCGCGGATGGCCTTCTCGACGGCCTTCTCCGGGAACTGGTCG
This sequence comes from Phycicoccus elongatus Lp2, assembly GCF_000367525.1. GTDB lineage: Bacteria > Actinomycetota > Actinomycetes > Actinomycetales > Dermatophilaceae > Phycicoccus_A > Phycicoccus_A elongatus. The sequence continues at coordinate 241,856 of NZ_HF570956.1, forward strand.
AGCATCTCGACGTAGGAGCGGCTCTTGAGACCACCCGGGAAGCCGGAGTGGCGGTAGGCCTTCTTCTGCTCCGCCTTGGCGCCGGTGAGGGCGACCTTCTCGGCGTTGATGATGATGACGAAGTCGCCCATGTCGACGTGCGGGGCGAAGGTCGGCTTGTGCTTGCCGCGCAGCAGCGTGGCAGCCTGGCTGGCGAGGCGACCGAGCACGACATCGGTGGCGTCGATGACATGCCACTGACGCGTGGCGTCACTCGCCTTCGGGGTGAAGGTACGCACGAAAGTTTCCTTGCGTTGATCGGATGAGACGTATGCCGTGTGCTCCCGCGAGGGGTTCGCTCACCCTCGCCAGTGCGCACGACACAACCTCTCAAGTCTAGGGAGGCGCGGACCAGCCCCCAAATCGCCGACAGCTCCCCCCGAAACCCGTCCTGACCTGCGCAGATGCCTGACTCCACGGCATACGCACAACTATTTTGCAAACAGACTGTGCAAAGGTATTGTGCAATCCATGGCCGAACAGCCCTCCCACGTGCGCCTGGACTCGGCGTCCGTGAAGATCCTCGCCCACCCCCTGCGATCGCGTCTGGTCGGGGCCCTGCGCAATGGTGGGCCCGCCACGGCCACCGCCCTGGCGGGCGTCCTGGGGACCAACTCGGGGGCCACGAGTTACCACCTGCGCAAGCTGGAGGAGGTCGGACTGGTCGTCGACACCGGTGAGGGCGATGGCAAGCGCCGGGTCTGGGCGGCCTCAGCCGACTTCACCGTCTTCGACCCCAGCGACTTCGAGGGCGACGACGACGCAGAGGCCGCGTTCGGCTGGCTGGAGCGCGACTGGCTGCAGCACTTCACCGACAAGTTCGCGCGATGGCTCGACCTGCGCCCGGCCTGGCCGCGCGCCTGGGGAGACGCGGCCGGCATGGGCGACACCATGGTCGTCGTCACCCCCGAGCAGCTCAGCGCCATGACGGCCGAGATCGACGAGGTGATCGGTCGCTACCGCAGGGTCGGCCAGGGCAACCCCGAGGCCAAGCGCGTCGCGACCTATCTGTGCCACTACCCCGTCGACATGGAGCAGGTGCCGCGCCGGTGACCACGGCCCTCACCCGCGAGCGGGCCTACCGGGTCTTCCTGCTGCTCAACTTCACCCGCTGGTTCCCGGTCGGCTTCGTCGTCGGCATCTTCATCCTCCTGCAGACCAACCGCGGGCTCTCGATCGCGCAGGCCATGACGGCCGCTGCCGTGTCCGGATTCGTGTGTTTCGCCCTCGAGCTGCCCACCAGTGGCTTCGCCGATGCCTTCGGGCGACGAGCCGTCTATGTCGCGGCGGCAGGCATCAACGTCGTCACCGGCCTCGCCTATCTCTTCGCCCAGAGCTTCTGGCAGTTCGTCGGTGCCGCCGCCCTGATGGGGGCCTTCCGTGCCCTGGACTCCGGTCCGCTCGAGGCGTGGTTCGTCGACACCGTGCACGAGAGCGCGCCGGGCGCCGATGTCGACCAGGAACTGTCCCGGCAGGGCACCGTGCTGGGCGTCGGGATGGCCGTCGGCGCGCTGCTCAGCGGAGCCCTCATCTGGTGGCACCCGATCAAGGCCTTCCCGGCGATCGACCTCGCGGTCGCCGTCTTCGCGGCGCTCAACGTCATCCACCTGATCGCCACCCTCACCCTGCTCAAGGAGGCACCGCGCCCTGTCTCGTCCGGCGACCGGGAACGACGAGCCCTGGCCTCGGTCATGGAGGCGCCGGCGGTCATCAGGGGCGGGCTGCTGCTGCTGGCCCGCAATCGCGTGCTCCTGGGCCTGATCGGCGCCGAAATCTGCTGGTCGGTCGGGATGGTCGCCTTCGAGTCCCTGCTTCCGCTGCGTCTGGAGGAGATGCTCGGCTCGGCCCAGGCCGCCGGCGCCCTGATGGGGCCGGTCGCGGCCGTCGGCTGGGGCATCTTCGCCCTCGGGACCTGGCTGGCCGGGCGGCTGTCGAAGCGGTGGGGCGTCGCGCGCGCCGCGATGCTGGGCCGCGGACTGAACGCGCTCGGTGTCGTCGTCATGGGTCTGACCCTCACCCCGGCCCAACTCGTCGCGGCCTATCTGTTCACCTACACCATGCACGGGCTCAACGGCCCGCCGCACTCGGCGCTGCTCCATCGCGAGGCCTCGGCCCAGAACCGCTCGACGGTGTTGTCGATCAACTCGATGTTCGCCTTCCTCGCCTTCGGCATCGCCGGCCCGCTCGCCGGCCTCCTCGCCGACCACGCGTCCATCCAATCGGCGATGCTCACGGTGGGGCTGGTCTCGGCCCTGGGCATCGCGGCATACCTCCCGGCCCGTCGGGCCGAGCGCCTGCGACCGACCCCGGACGGCGCGTAGCCTCGGCCCTGTGAAGAAGCCCCCGCCCCGCTCCCCCAAGGCCGATCCACTCGACGTCATCGACCTCGATGCCATGCTCTCCGACGAGGAGAAGGACGTGCGGGCGATGGTGCGCCGCGTGGCCACCGACCTGTGTGGCGAGCACATCGCCCAGTGGTACGAAGATGGCCAGGTGCCCGCCCGCGAGCTCGCGCGGGAGTTCGGCAAGGCCGGGCTGCTCGGCATGCACCTGGACGGCTATGGGTGCGCGGGCATGTCTGCGGTGGACTACGGACTGGCCAGTGTCGAGCTCGAGGCGGTCGACTCGGGCATCCGCTCCCTCGTCTCGGTGCAGGGGTCGCTCGCGATGGGCGCGATCCACATGTTCGGCAGCGAGGAGCACAAGCAGCAGTGGCTGCCGTCGATGGCTGCGGGCGAGGCAATCGGCTGCTTCGGGCTGACCGAGCCGGACCACGGCTCCGATCCGGCCTCGATGACCACCCGCGCCCGCCGTGACGGCGACGACTGGATCCTGACCGGCCGCAAACTGTGGATCACCAACGGCTCGATCGCCGACGTCGCGGTCATCTGGGCCAACACCACCGACGAGCCGGGCGGGCGCGGCATCCGCGGCTTCGTCCTCCCCACGGACACACCGGGGTTCGCCGCACACGAGATCCACCACAAGCTCTCGCTGCGCGCCTCGGTGACCGCCGAGTTGACCCTCGACAGGGTCCGACTCCCCGGCGACGCGGTCTTCCCCGACGTGACCGGCCTCAAGGGCCCGCTCTCGTGCCTGTCCGAGGCGCGTTACGGCATCCTCTGGGGTGCGCTCGGCGCGGCCCGCACCTGCCTCGAGGCCGCCCGGCGCTACTCGATCGAGCGCACCCAGTTCGGGCGACCGCTCGCCGGCTTCCAACTCACCCAGGCCAAGCTCGCCTCGATGTCGACCGAACTGCAGCTCGGCCTGCTCCTCGCGCTCCACCTGGGCCGCCTCAAGGACTCGGTCGGGCTGCGGCCCGAGCAGGTCAGCGTCGGCAAGTTCAACAACATCACCAAGGCGATCGAGATCTGCCGGACCTCCCGCACGATCCTGGGTGCCAACGGGATCAGCGGCGAGTTCCCGATCATGCGACACGCGAACAACCTCGAATCGGTCCTGACCTACGAGGGCACCGCCGAGATGCACGCCCTCGTCCTCGGGCAGGCCCTGACAGGAGTGCCGGCCTTCCGCTGAGCCAGTGCAGGTGCGAGGGTTGCCGATGTGCGCAACTTCCTCCTCGGCGTCCTGAGTGGGGTGCTCGCGACCGCACTGGCCGCCACGGCTCTGGTGCTGTCGGTCCGTGGTGAGGCCTCCCCCACCTCGGCACCGACCCCGATGGCCTCCCCGGTGCCCAGCGGCCGCCCCACCGACTTCGCGGCGGACGACACCTGGCTCGGCGTCGTCGACCTCAACTCCAGTGAAATCGTCACGTCCGGCGGCGGCTTCATCGACGTCTCGGCCAAGGGCCGGGGAATCCGGGTGTCCGACAGGGGAATCCACGCACAGCACCTCGACCTTGAGGCCACCCTTCCGTGGGCGGTGGCGGCCACACAAGTTGGTGAGGGCGTCGAGTTGTATGCCGCGGGGTCAGGTCGGGCGGGCATCTCCCGCACGATCGAGGTCCTTGGTCAGAGGGTGCCCGTTAAGGCCACCGGGACCGTGCGCGCCGACAATGGAGAACTCGTCATCGAACCCGAAAGCGTCGACCTCGACGGGCCGGACTGGCTCGACACGGTGGCCAGCGCAGCCGCCCGGGCGCTCGTGACCATCCGGCAACCCGTCCAGGGGGTGCCCGACGGCCTGCGACTGACCGGTGTCAGCGTCATCGACACCGGCTTCCGGGCCACGTTGTCCGGCGACGGCGTGACGATCACGAACTGACCCGCGGCCGGCTGCAACGATGGAGCCATGACCAGCCCGATCGACTCGGCCCGCCGGCTCTTCGACGACCGCTTCGGCGGCGATCCGACGGGCGTGTGGGCCGCCCCGGGTCGGGTCAACCTGATCGGGGAGCACACGGACTACAACAACGGCCTCGTCCTGCCCATCGCCCTCCCCCAGGCCACCTACGCCGCCGTCCGGCTGCGCGAGGACGGACTGCTGCGCTTGGCCTCGGCCGGGATCGAGGGCACCGCCGAGATCCGCGTCGACGAGATCGCGCCCGGGACTCCGGGCACCTGGGCCCGCTATCCCGCCGGCGTGCTGTGGGCCTTCCGGCAGGCCGGGCACCAACCGCCCGGCCTCGACATCGCTTTCGCCTCGGACGTGCCGATCGGCGCAGGACTGAGCAGTTCGGCGGCCATCGAAGCGTCGGTCGCGGCCGCCCTCAGTGACCTGCTCGGCCTGGATCTCCTCGGTGACGACGCCGGCCGTTCCACGCTCGCCGCATGGTGCCAGCGCGCCGAGAACGACATCGCCCTGGCGCCGACCGGTGGCATGGACCAGGCGGCGAGCCTGCGCAGCCGGGCCGGCCATGCTCTCGCCTTGGACTGCTCAGACGGATCGGTCGAGCACGTCCCCTTCGACCTGAAGTCATCGGGTCAGGTCCTGCTCGTCATCGACACCAGGGCCGAGCACGCCCTCTCTGATGGGCAGTACGCCGCTCGGCGGGCCGACTGCGAGCAGGCCTGTCGGGAGTTGTCACTCCCGTCCCTGCGCGCACTTCCCATCAGTGGTCTGGGGATCGCTGAAGCCACCCTCTCCACACCGGTTCTCGCCAAACGGGCGCGTCACGTCGTGACCGAGATCGATCGGGTCCGCCGCGCCAAGCGCGCCTTGGCCACCGGGGACCTGGCCACTCTCGGGTCGTTGTTCAATGCCTCGCACGACTCCCTGCGCGACGACTTCGAGGTCTCGTGCGCTGAGCTCGACCTCGCTCAGGAGACGGCGTTGCGACACGGCGCCCTCGGGGCTCGGATGACCGGCGGCGGCTTCGGTGGCTCGGCCATCGCCATCGTGGCCGAGTCCGCGCTTCCCGCGACGCGAGCGGCCATCGGTGACGCCTTTGCCGCGGCTGGCTTCCTCGCCCCCGCCTTCCTCGAAGCCATGCCGGCGGCGCCGGCCCGATCCGTCTCCATCGAAAGCTGACCTCGATGCCTGCCACGCCTGAGGAGGCGCTCGCCGCCGCACTGGCCAAGATGTCCGACGCCGGTGTGGGGCCCTCCGCGCGCGCCATCTTCGCGGCGAATTTCGAGGCCCTGGCTGCCGGGTCCACGGGGATGATTCGCGAGGCCGACGTCGAGCCGGTCGGAGCAGCCGCAGAGACCATGGGGACCTCGACGCCAGGGCCCGCGGACCCGGCCGATCTCGAGGCGCTGTCGCGCACCGTGTTGATCCGCCTCAACGGTGGGCTCGGCACCTCGATGGGCATGGACCGGGCCAAGTCCCTGCTCCCGGTGCGGGACGGCCTGAGCTTCCTGGACATCATCGTGCGCCAGGTGCTGGCCGCCCGGAGCGCCTACGACGTGCCCTTGCCGCTGCTCTTCATGCACTCCTTCGCCACCCGCGCGGACTGCTTGGAGGCCTTGACCCGCTACCCGGAGTTGCCGGTCGGCGACCTCCCCGTCGACATGGTGCAGAGTCAGGAGCCTCGGCTGCTCCAGTCGGACCTCTCGCCGGTTGAGTGGCCGGACAACCCGGCGCTCGAATGGTGCCCCCCGGGCCACGGTGACCTCTACCCCACGCTGTTGGACAGCGGCATACTCGACCAACTCATCGAGGCCGGCTTCCGCTACGCGTCGGTGTCGAACTCGGACAATCTTGGGTGTGGGCCCTCGCCGGCCCTCGCGGGTTGGTTTGCCCGCAGTGGCGCGCCGTATGCCGCAGAGGTCACCGCCCGCACGCCGATGGACCTCAAGGGTGGCCACATCGTGCGCCGCCGGGCCGACGGCCGACTGATCCTGCGCGAGACCGCTCAGACCGCACCGGAGGAAATGCAGTTCTTCACCGACGCCGCGAGGCACCCGCACGCGCACACCAACAACCTCTGGTTCGACCTGGTCGCGCTCAAGGACAAGCTGACCGAGACCGGCGGCGTGTTTGGCCTTCCCCTCATCCGCAATGCGAAGGTCGTCGATCCGGCAGATCCGACCTCACCGGCGGTCTACCAGCTCGAGTCCGCCATGGGGGCCGCCATCGAGGTCTTCGACGGGGCCCGGGTGATCGTCGTGCCTCGCGATCGCTTCATCCCGGTCAAGACGACGAACGAACTGGCCCTCCTGCGATCGGACGTCGTCACCTGGGACCAGGCCCTCACCCCCTCCGTCCGCCAGCCCGCCCCGGTCGTGACCCTGGGCCCGGCATACGAGCGGGTCGGCGAGTTCGAGGCACGGATGCCCCACGGCCTGGGCCTGCGGTCGGCAGACTCGCTCACCGTCCTGGGCGACTGGCACTTCGGCCGTGACGTCGTCGTTGTCGGGGACGTCGAACTCGATGCCGACGGAGGCACCATCTCCGACGGGACGACGCTTTCGTGACCGAAACCGCACCATTGGCGAGTTTCGGTGGGCCGGCGCGATCGACCGCAACTGCACTATTGGCGAGTTTCGGTGGGCCGGCTGGTGACGTTACTGGCTGGTGACGCTCGTGAGGTGAGTGGCGGAGTCGTAACGGAAGGTCGTGGTCGAACCGGCTGACGGCACGGTCACCGTCATCTCGCCCCCGTCGCGCACCCCGCCGTCGCCGTAGTTCTCGGTCCAGGACAGCCCGTGCGCGATCTTGAAGTTCCACGAGCCGGCCGGGATGAGCTTCGTCGACCAGCTGTAGACACCGTCACCGTCCTTGTCCTGCAACCACGGTCGCATGCACGCCGGGGCCCAGTCGGCCGAGCAACCGAGTTCTGACTGGAAGGTTCCCGCTGCGGTGATGATCGGGCCCTCCTCGTCGGAGGTCACCCAGTGGGTCGCATGGTCGTAGTAGAAGCTCACGGTCCCGTCGGTTGTCTCGAAGTCGATGTTGCCGCCATCCTTCTCACCCTTGGCGCCGTAGTTATCGGTCCACGAGCGGTTGAGGGCCGCCTTGTACCCATACGGTCCGGCCGGGAGGGTCCAGGTCCCCTTCCAGATCTGGTCGTTCCCGTCGAGGTGCAGCTGCGCCTGATCGCAGTCCGGCTCCCAGTCGTTGTCCCCATTGCCCAAAGGCGTGTGCGGGCAACCCATTTCGCCATTGAGAGTGCCTGCGATGGCCACCGACGACGGTTGGGTCACCGGGTCACCGTTCTCGACCTCGCCGCCGCCGACCTGGGCCTTGCCGACGACCGCCCAGGATCCACTGGCGGCAACCCGACCGGCCGCGTCGCGCGTGACGGCGCGGTACTCGAGAACCGAGCCCACCGGCATGCCCGAGACGTCGTGGAAGACCCGGAAGGGTGCGTTGTCATCGGTCCCGACGACGCTCCAGTCCGTCGCGCCCAGGGCGCGGACGAGGAAGGTCGTCTGGGCGAAGGTGCCAGCCGTGACATCAGCGCCGACCTCGGCCCGGCCCGCCACGCTGGACCCGGCGGCCAGCTTGATCGCCACGGTCGGCGCGGCCGAGCCGGTCGTGATCGCCTTGTTGGCCTTCCAGACGCTGACCGAGAGCGGCGGCACGGTCACCGTGACGGTGCCGTCGGCGGCCGGCTTGGCCGCCTTGTCCGTGCCGAAGACGGGCGTGAAGACCCGGCCGTTGCCGGAGGTCCACGTCGCGAAACTCGCCGTCTGGGCCGTCATCGCGTTGTTGGCGGCGACGATGTACTCGACCTTGGCGTCACGGTCATAGCGGGAGACCGCGAAGACGCCGGCGCCGTCCGCGGCATACCGGTTGATCTGGGCGCCGTCGGCGAGCGCAGGGTGCTTGGCCCTGATCTGTGACAGGTCGCGGATCCAGGTGTAGAGCGGCGCGTCGGTCGAGAAGCGGTCCATCGACCCCGAGGGTCCGCCCAGGACCTTCTCACCGTTGTAGATGTCGACCTTGCTCGCGAACATGTCCTCGCGGGCCAGTTGATCTCCACCGGTGCCGATGAAGCCTTGCTCGTCGCCGTGGTAGGTCACCGGGTTGCCGCGCATCGTGAACATCAGGGCATCGGCGAATTTCACCCGCTGCATGAGTTCGGCATCGGTGCTCGAGGCCCCTTGGAGGAACATCGCAACCCGGCCCATGTCGTGGTTCCCGAGGAAGGTCGGGAGTTGGTAGGCGTTGGAGTCGGCGTCGGTGTACCAGTCGTCCTTGCTGAAGAAGTCCGCGAGCACAGTGGCCGGCTTGCCCTTGGCGAAGTCGACGCCCTGCTGCTGGAAGCCGAAGTCGAGGGTGGCCTGGAGCTTGCCTGCGGTCGTGAACTGCGACATCGCCTCCGGGTTGCCGTCGTAGACCTCGCCGAACGCGAAGAAGTCGTCGTTCTTGATCCGCTTGGCCTCGCCGAGGATGTCGGGGATGAACTTCTGCCAGAACTCGAGGTTGACGTGCTTGACGGTGTCGATCCGGAAGCCGTCGATGCCGAAGTCCACCCACTGCTTGTAGATGTCGCCCATGCCCGAGACGACCTCGGGGCGCTCGGTGAAGAGGTCGTCGAGCCCGATGAAGTCGCCATAGGTCGAGGACTCGCCGGCGAAGGTCGAGTCGCCGCGGTTGTGGTAGAGGTTGACGTCGTTGAGCCACGCCGGGGTCTTGGCGTTCTCGTCGCCGGCGTGCAGGAACGGCGTGTAGGGGAAGGACGTCGCCGGGTCCATCGCCGGGAAGGTCTTGTTGACGTAATCGCGGTCATCGAAGGCCGTGCCGCTGCTGTCCTTGTAGGGGTAGTTCTCTTCGACCGGTAGCTGTAGGCGCCCTCGCGGTAGTCGATGACGTCTGCCGTGTGGTTGGTGATGATGTCGAAGAAGACCTTCATGCCCTTCTTGTGGGCGGCGTCGATGAGGGTCTTCATTTCGGCGTTGGTGCCCAGGTGCGGGTCGATCTGGGTGAAGTCGGTGATCCAGTAGCCGTGGTAACCCGCCGATTCCTCGCCGGGCTTGCCCTGGACCGGCTTGTTCTTGAAGCTCGGCGTCAGCCAGATGGCCGTCGTGCCCATGCCCTTGATGTAGTCGAGTTTCTGCGTGATGCCGGCAAGGTCACCACCGTGGTAGAACGCCTTGTCGCTGGGGTCGAAGCCGGTCGTGAGTTTGCCGCCGGTCAGGCCGCCGTTGTCGTTGGTGGTGTTGCCGTTGGCGAAGCGGTCGGCCATGACGAAGTAGAAGCGCTCCTTGGTCAGTGAGCTGCGCAGGCTGTCTTTCGCGTATGCCGCGTCGCCGGGTTGCGTCGTCGTCACCAGCCCCAGCGGGGTGTAGGTCGTGACGTGACTGACCTCGTCGTAGCTGAACGCCAATTTGGCCGGGCCGCCGACCGTGATCGGGATGTTCGCGCCGTCGGGTGCTCCGCCGGCGCCGTAGTTCTCGGTCCAAGCGTCGTTGATCGCGACCTTGAACTCGTAACTGCCGGCCGGGAGGGTCCAGGTGCCCGTCCACGTCGTGCCCGACCGCGTCAGGTGTGTGGCGGAGCAGGCCGGGTCCCAGTCACCCGCGCAGCCGAACTCACTCTGCAGGGACCCCACGAGAGTGACCGATCCGGGTGTCGCGGCGGCGGCCGGGGTGGCGGCGACCACGAGCGGGCTGACGGCGAGCGCGAGCGCCGCGAGCACGGCATACGGACGGGTGCGGACGCGACGGGACATCGGTGTCTCCTCAGTGGCGAGCTGGTTGCTCGGGACGCTAGGCGTGTAACGCCGTTTCAGGAAGATTGCGCCAAGAAGTTTGGGGAACCTTTACCTTGGCGCCTCCTGGTGGGCGGAATCACGAGATCCCTGCCGGATCAGCGCTGGCGGGTGACGCGTGCCTCGTCCCAGACCGGCTGGTCACTGGCGACGACGCGACCGTCGGAACCGAACACCAGGAAGCGGTCGCAGGAGCGGGCGAACCACCGGTCGTGAGTCACCGCGAGCACCGTCCCCTCGAAGGCCGCCAGGGCATCCTCCAAAGCCTCGGCCGAATGTAGGTCGAGGTTGTCGGTCGGCTCGTCGAGGAGCAGCAAGGTCGCACCGGAGAGTTCGAGCAGCAGGATCTGCAGGCGCGCTTGCTGACCGCCGGAGAGGGACTCGAAGACCTGTTCACTCGCCTTCGCCAGGCCGTATCGGTCGAGGGCGCGGGCGGCGAGGTCACGCGGCATACCTGCCCGGTGCTCGTCCCCACGGTGGAGGATCTCGAGCAGGGACCGCCCGTGGAGGGTCGGCACGTCATGGGTCTGCGCGAACCACCCGGGCCGCACTCGCGACCCCAACCGCACCCGCCCCTGGTGCTCGACCGGCGCCGGACGAACATCACCCACAGGCTGGTGCTCGACATCCGGATCGGAACCACCCGAGGCCAGCAGGCGCAGGAAGTGCGATTTGCCCGACCCGTTGGACCCCAGGATGCCGACGCGCTCGCCGAACCAGATCTCGGCATCGAAGGGCTTCATCAGAGCGGTCGCGTCCTCCCCGGACCCGGCCGCCAGAGCCAGACCCTCGACCATGACGGCTCGCTTGGCCGTGCGCCCACCAGTCAGACGCATCCGCACGTTCTGCCGCAACGGAACGGCCTCCGGCGGGCCGGCCTCCTCGAACTTGCGCAGGCGGGTCTCCGCGGCCTGCAGTCGGGAGGCCATGCCGTCGTTGAACTTGGCCTTGACACGCATGGTGACCACGAGTTCCTTGAGCTTGACCAGCTCCTCGTCCCACCGTCGGCGCTGCTCGTCGAGCCGGTCGTTGCGGTCGATCCTGGCCTGCTCATAGGTCGCGAAGCGCCCCGGGTGCACCCAGATCGCGTTGCCGCCACCGGTCGGCTCCAAGGTGGCGATCCGGGTCGCGACCCGGTCCAGGAGTTCGCGGTCGTGACTGATGAACAGGACGGTCTTCGGGCTGGCGACCAGTTGTTCCTCCAGCCAGCGTTTGGCCGGGACGTCCAGGTAGTTGTCGGGCTCGTCCAGGAGGAGCACTTCCTCGGGTCCGCGCAGCAGCGATTCGAGCACGACACGCTTCTGCTCACCGCCGGACAAGGTGGCGACCTTGCGCCATTGCGCCTTCTCGAACGGCATTCCCAGCGCGGCGACCGTGCACACGTCGGCGTGTGTCTCCCAGTCGTAGCCACCGACGTCGGCCCAGTCCGACAGGGCCTGCGCATAGGCCATCTGGTCGGCCTCACTGTCGCGCTCCATCATGCGGAGTTCGGCGGCGTCGATCGCACTGGCGGCCAGGCGCACCGGGTCCGGGGCCACGGAGAGCAAGAGGTCGCGCACAGTCGAGTCGTCGCGAACGTGGCCGATGAACTGACGCATGACGGCCAGACCACCACTGCGCGTCACCGCTCCCTCGTCGGGCGTCAGATCACCGGCGACGATCCGAGTCAAGGTCGTCTTGCCCGTGCCGTTCGGCCCGATGAGGGCGACCTTGGCGCCCTCGCCGACCCGCAGATGGACATCACGCAGCAGCGGCCGCCCATCGGGCAGGCCGAAACTCACGCCGTTGACGTCGATGTGTCCCACGAGAAGCGATTGTCCGGCGTATGCCGCGGGCTCAGCAAACGGTTTCCCCTCCCTTGCGTCCGGCACTGTGGTTGGTATGCCGTCCACTCGCCGGACGCAAGGGAGGTCACGTCGGGGCGGGCAGCGAACGCTTGGCGCGCGCCTCGTCTGCGCGGTCGGCGAGCTGCCCGTCCGGCGGGTAGCCGACCTCCTCCAGCGACAGTCCGTGGGCGGGCATCACCTTCACCCGCCCATCTCGTATGCCGCCCGCCATCACCTCCGCGGGAAATCCCACCTTGCGTCGTCCCTCACCGACGGGCACCACCGCCCCGACGAGGGCGCGAACCATGCTGTGGCAGAAGGCATCCGCGACGACCCTGCCCTCCACGACACCGTCCTCGCCCCGCACCCACGAGTAGTCGATCAGGGTCCGGATCGTGGTGGCACCCTCGCGCTTCTTGCAGAAGGGCGCGAAATCGCCCAGTCCCAGCAGCGTTGAGGCAGCCGCTGTCATGGCGTCGGCGTCGAGCCGGTCACGCACGACGACGGTGTCCCGGCGGCGCACCGGATCCAACGCGGCCGGGTCATCGCACAGGCGATAGGAGTAGCGGCGCCAGATCGCCGAGAAGCGCGCGTCGAACCCGGCCGGCGCCTCGCGCACTGACCGGACGACGACGTCGGCCGGAAGGAGCCCACGTAGCCGGGTGGCGAGCGCAGCGGCCGGTGAGCGGTCCGACCGACCGGGCACCGCGGCATACGCCTCGGGGTCGAGATCGGCGTGCACCACCTGCCCTCGTGCGTGCACACCCGCGTCCGTTCGCCCCGCCACGACGAGACGCACCGGCTCCGGCGCGCGCACCACGGTCGTCAGTGCCGCCGACACCTCGCCCTCGACGGTCCGCAGACCCGGTTGGGCAGCCCAGCCCGAGAAGTCGGTGCCGTCGTAGGCGAGGTCGAGTCGGATCCGCACGGGTCAGCCGCGCAGCGCCTTGGCCAACTCGCGGACGTCTCCCACGAGTTGGTCCATGTCGGTGGTGGTGTGGGCGAGCGAGACCAGCCACTGCTCGTCGAGCCCGGGCGGCGTGAGGATGCCCCGGTTGACGCCCCAGAGCCACGACAGTTCGGCCACACCGAAGTCGGTGGCCTTGTAGTCGCGATAGTTGCGCACTGGGCTGGTCGACCAGGTGACGCAGCCCTTGAGCCCCACCCCGACGGTGTGGGCCGGCAGCTCGTACTCGTCGATGACCGTGTCAATCGCCTCCAGCGCACCGAGATTCACCTGCTCCGCGGCCGCCAGGGCCTCATGCGTGCAGAGCTCGTCCACGGCCTCGGCCGCCGCCATGCAGAGGGCGTTGCCGTTATAGGTGCCGAAGTGCGCCATCCGACCGTCGACGACGACCTCCATGACGTCGCGCTTCCCGCCGAAGGCTGCCAGCGGCAGTCCGCCACCGATCGACTTCGCCAGGGTCACCAGGTCGGGCTTGACCCCCAGCCGCCGCGACGCACCTCCGTGGCCGGCCGTCAGCCCGGTCTTGACCTCGTCGAAGATCAACACGACACCGTGGTCGTCACAGAGCCGGCGGACACCGGCCAGGTAGCCCTCGTCGGGCAGCACGATCGCAAGGTTCTCGATGACCGGCTCGACGACGAGGCAGGCGATCTGCGTGCCGTGCGCCGAGAGCACCCTCTCCAACTGGCCGAGATCGTTGTAGGCCACGACGTGCACCGTGCCGGCCTCGACATCGAATGGCGTTGCGGGAGTGGGATTGTCAGCCGGGCCGATCTCGTCGAGCCCGGGTTTCACCGAGACCTGCAGGGGGTCGTAGCCGCCGTGATAGCCGCCTTCGATCTTGATGATCGCCTTGCGCCCGGTGAAGGCGCGGGCCGAACGGATCGCATACATGAGCGACTCGGTGCCGCTGTTCGTGAAGCGCAACATGTCGAGACCGAAGCGGGTCTTGAAGCGCTCGGCCATGTCGGTCGCCTGCGACGACGGCGTGACGAAGAGGGTCCCGATCTCGTCCAAGGCGTGCTTGACCGCGTCGACGACGACAGGATTGAGATGCCCCACGAGCATCGCGCCGAAGCCCATCGAGAGGTCGAGCAGCCGGTTGCCGTCGACATCGGTCAGGTGAGCACCCCGCGCCGACGTGATCGTGATCGGCCACGGGTCCCAGTGCTGGAAGGAACTCGTCACCCCGAGCGGCAGCGCTTCGCCGGCACGCACGTTGTGTCGACCGGACCCGGCGCTCCAGTCCCGGAAGCGCTCCCACTCGGCGGCGAGCAAGCGCTCGACGACGGAGCGGTCCAGCGGCCTCGAGGTCTCAGGGATGCGACGGCGGGTGTGGGGGTCCGGAGCGGGCCAAGAGGTGGCGTTGCTCATTCCCTATCGAGCCTTCCTGCGGTCGAGACCGCACCTGGGTGTGCCGCTCGCGCGGCTGGCCGGGGCAGCCACCCCGGTTGGCGTCAGGGTAGCGCCGCCACTCGGCGCGCCGGGACGAACCTCGCACGTCACCCCGAGGGGCATGATGAGCCCGTGCCGTCGACGCCCCCCTCCGGTATGCCGGTCGCAACCGGATCGCTGGGCACGCCCCGACTGGCCATTGCCGCGGCCTTCGGCGTCCAGGGCCTGCTCTTCATCTCGCTGACGACCCGATTGCCGGTCCTCGCGGACCTCTTCGACTTCGACGAACTCGCCCTCTCCGGGCTGATGCTCATGATGGTCCTGCTGGCCGGCGTGGGCAGCGTCGGCGCCGAGGCCATCGCCAAGCGAGCCAGCTCGCGCCACGGGCTCCGCAGCGCCCTGTGCGGGTTGGCCCTCGGCTTCGCCCTGATGGGATGGTCGGCGCGAGGCTCGGGGTCGGCGGCACAGTTCGTCATCGGTCTGGCGGTCTACGGCCTTGCCGTCGGCGCCGTCGACGCGAGCACGAACATGCAGGCCGTCGCTCTCGAGCACCGGATCGGGCGACCGGTCCTGCCCTCCTTCCACGGCAGTTGGACCCTCGGGGGCATCGTCGCAACGCTCGTCGCGTTGGCCAGTGGGGACGCGATCGGTCGACCATCTCGCCCAGGAGTTCGAGATCGGCCAGCTCCACACCGAAGCCGAGGTCAAGGAGACCCTGACCCGATTCCACCCCGACCACGCAGCGCTGCGGCGTTACCTCGTCGAGGAGCCCCGGGTATGCCGCGAGGCCCCCTCCCGATCGGGAGAGGGCCTCGTGGAGGGTCAGGGCGTGGCGATCAGGCCTCGTCCTCGACCTGCTGCTTGGCGGCGCCACCGGCGGGCTCGAAGCCGGCGGCCTCGGCGTCCTCGGCGGTCTTGAACCAGAACTCGGCAACGGTCGCGTCGTACCACTGCGAACCCTCGACGTGGTACTTGCCCGAGTCGCCATTGCCCTTGACCGTGTAGTCGGCGTCAGGGCTGGAACCGTCCTCGTTCGCGGCGAGCGCGCCGGCCGGGAGCTCCTTGGTGGGAGCCTCGGCAGCGTCGTCGGCCGGGATCTCGGCGACCTTCGCCGGAGCCTGCGCCTTCTCGGCGTCCTTGGCAGCGCGCTTGGTGGCCGCAGCGGCCTCCTTGACGACGGCCTTCTTGGCGACCGGCTCGCGGACGAGCTCGATGACCGCCATCGGGGCGTTGTCACCCTTGCGGGCGGCGATCTTCGTGATCCGGGTGTAGCCACCAGGGCGGTCGGCCATGTCCGGCGCGATCTCGACGAAGAGGCGGTGGACGACACCCTTGTCACGGATGACCGTCATGACCCGGCGACGGGCGTGCAGGTCACCGCGCTTGGCGAAGGTGACGAGGCGCTCGGCGAGCGGGCGCAGGCGCTTGGCCTTGGCCTCGGTCGTCGTGATCGAGTCGTGCTCGAAGAGCGACTGGGCGAGGTTGGCGAGGATCAGGCGCTCGTGCGCCGGACCGCCTCCGAGGCGGGGACCCTTGGTGGGGGTGGGCATTGCTTACTCCTTGGGATTACGGGCCCGGAGGCGGGGTCAGAGCTGCTCGTCCTCGGCGTACGACAGGTCATCGTCGTCACCGCCGAAGTGGAAGTCGTCGTAGGCGCCGATCGCGCTGGGGTCGAACCCGGGCGGGCTGTCCTTGAGCTGCAGGCCCATGCCGACGAGCTTGGCCTTGACCTCGTCGATCGACTTCGCGCCGAAGTTGCGGATGTCGAGCAGGTCGGCCTCGCTGCGGGAGACGAGCTCGCCGACGGTGTGGATGCCTTCGCGCTTGAGGCAGTTGTAGGACCGGACGGTGAGGTCGAGGTCCTCGATCGGCAGGGCCAGGTCCTGGGCGAGCGCGGCGTCGGTCGGGCTCGGGCCCATGTCGATGCCCTCGGCCTCGACATTGAGCTCACGGGCCAGGCCGAAGAGCTCGACGAGGGTCTTGCCGGCGGAGGCGAGCGCGTCGCGCGGAGCCATCGACTTCTTGGTCTCGACGTCGACGATGAGGCGGTCGAAGTCGGTGCGCTGCTCGACACGGGTGGCCTCGACCTTGTAGGTCACGGCCAGCACCGGGCTGTAGATCGAGTCGACCGGGATGCGGCCGATCTCCTCGTTGCCGGTCTTGTTCTGCTGGGCCGACACGTAGCCACGGCCACGCTCGACGGTCAGCTCCATCTCGACGCTGCCCTTGTCATTGAGGGTGGCGATGTGGAGGTCCGGGTTGTGGATCTCCACGCCGGCCGGCGGCGCGATGTCCGCGGCGGTGATGGCGCCGGCACCGGTCTTGCGCAGGTACATCACGACGGGCTCGTCGTGCTCGGAGGAGACGACGAGGTCCTTGATGTTGAGGATGATCTCGGTGACATCCTCCTTGACCCCGGGGATCGTGGAGAACTCGTGGAGCACGCCGTCGACGCGGATGCTGGTCACGGCCGCACCGGGAATGCTCGAGAGCAGGGTGCGACGCAGGGAGTTGCCGAGGGTGTAGCCGAAGCCCGGCTCCAGCGGCTCGATGACGAACCGGCTGCGGTACTCGTTGACGCTCTCCTCGGAGAGCAACGGGCGCTGTGCGATGAGCACTGTGTTCTTCCTTCCCGTGACCGACCGCTATATGACGGCCACGTATGCCGGGTGCGAACCCGGCCGTGCGGCATACCTCTGTCCGTAGACCGCACCACACGATTCGGTATGCCGCCCGCTCACCGGAGCGGGCGGCATACGAACCGGTTGATCAGTTCTTGCTGTAGAACTCGACGATCAGCTGCTCGGTGAGCTGGCTGTCGATCTGCGCACGCACCGGGAGCTGGTGGATGAGGATCTGCAGCGTGCCCGGGACGACCTGCATCCAGGCCGGCGGGGTGCGGTCACCGAAGGTCTGGCGGGCCAGCTCGAACGGGAACGTCTCGACCGACTGCTTGCGCACGGTGATGATGTCGTACGCCTCCACCCGGTAGGACGGGACGTCGACGCGCTTGCCGTTGACCTCGAAGTGGCCGTGCGTGACGAGCTGGCGGGCAGCGCGACGGGTGCGGGCCAGGCCGGCACGGTAGACGACGTTGTCGAGACGGGACTCGAGGATCGTCAGGATGTTCTCACCGGTCCGACCGGGGCGGTTGGCGGCTTCCTTGAAGTAGCGGCGGAACTGCTTCTCCATGACGCCATAGGTGAAGCGGGCCTTCTGCTTCTCCTGCAGCTGGGTGAGGTACTCCTTCTCCTGCATCCGGCGACGGCCGTGCTGGCCGGGCGGGAAGGGGCGAAGGTCGAAGTTCTTGTCGCCGCCGACGAGGTCGACCTTGAGGCGACGCGACTTCTTCGTGATGGGTCCGGTGTAACGGGCCATTGGTCTCTATCTCTCTTTCGCGAAGTCTGGTCGGTCGCTCAGACGCGGCGGCGCTTGGGCGGGCGGACACCGTTGTGCGGCGACGGGCTGACGTCCTGGATCGTGCCGACCTCGAGGCCGGCAGCGGTCAGGGAACGGATGGCGGTCTCACGACCGGAACCCGGGCCCTTGACGAAGACGTCGACCTTCTTCATGCCGTGCTCCATCGCGCGGCGCGCGGCGGCCTCGGCAGCGGTCTGCGCTGCGAACGGGGTGGACTTGCGCGAACCCTTGAAGCCGACCTGGCCGGCGGAGGCCCAGGAAATGACGGCACCGGTGGGGTCGGTGATCGAGATGATCGTGTTGTTGAACGTGCTCTTGATGTGGGCTTGGCCCACAGCGACGTTCTTCTTCTCCTTGCGGCGCACCTTGGTCTTGGCGGCAGCCTGACGGCCCTTGGGAGGCATGTGTGTTCTCTCCTACTTCAGTCTTCGGGAGGCGGCGAGCGAGTGACCCGTGAGGGTCAACGTCACTTACCGGCCTTCTTCTTGCCGGCGACGGTGCGCTTCGGGCCCTTGCGGGTGCGAGCGTTCGTCTTGGTGCGCTGGCCGCGGACCGGGAGGCCGCGACGGTGACGAAGACCCTCGTAGCTGCCGATCTCGACCTTGCGGCGGATGTCGGCGGCCACCTCACGGCGGAGGTCACCCTCGACCTTGAGGTTCTCGTCGATCCAGTCACGCAGCTTGACCAGGTCGTCGTCGACGAGGTCCTTGACGCGCGTGTCCGGGTTGACACCGGTGGCAGCGAGGGCCTTCTGGGCGCTCGTGCGACCGACACCGAAGATGTAGGTCAGTGCGACCTCGACGCGCTTCTCGCGCGGGAGGTCCACTCCAACTAGACGTGCCATCTGGTGATGGTTCCTTTGCATTCTTCCGGAGGTCTGGTGCAACACCGACTCGGATCTGGCTCCGATCCGAGGCCTCCGGGCCTCGGGTGACGTCCCGCTCGATCTACTGCTGTTCGCGGGGGACGGGTGCTGCGTGCTTCATGGAGTTGTGCGTGTGCTCGAAGCCCTGTGGCTCGTGCGCGGTGGTGCTCTGGTCAGCCCTGGCGCTGCTTGTGGCGCAGGTTCTCGCAGATCACCATGACCCGACCGTTGCGGCGGATCACCTTGCACTTGTCACAGATCTTCTTGACGCTCGGCTGAACCTTCATTGCCTCTGCTGTCTTTTCTCGATCGTCCCGATGCGGGTTGGCGCACCGGGTCCTGCTCAGCGGTAACGGAAGACGATGCGGCCGCGGGTGAGGTCGTACGGGCTGAGCTCCACCACCACGCGGTCCTCGGGGAGGATCCGGATGTAGTGCTGACGCATCTTCCCCGAGATGTGGGCGAGCACCTTGTGCCCGTTGGTGAGCTCCACGCGGAACATCGCGTTGGGGAGCGCCTCAACGATGGTGCCCTCGATCTCGATGACGCCGTCCTTCTTGGCCATACCCTCTCAATCCGTTGGTGGGCACACCCTTCGTGGTGTCGGGTCCGCCCATGAGTGATCGGCCAAGCGTTCCTCGCGTATGCAAGGCACACGTGACCGACGTTCAATGCTACCCGCGGGGGCACCTGAGCACGAAATCGGCGGTATGCCGAAGAGCCTCACCCGGCCTGCGGCGAGGGCGTGGTCAGGAGCTGCGTAGCCGATCGGCTGTCGAACTGCTCCTCAGTCCTCGACGTAGATCGAGGACGAGAAGGACCTCCGTGAAGACCGCCGCCATCAGCGCCACTGCCCAGAGGGTGCCAGAGGTTTTCGCGAGCACCGCAGAGGCGGCCCCGCCGAATCCGATCTGGAGAAAGGCGAAGCGCAGCAACGCGACGGTCCGAGGGGTCATATCCGCTTGCAGTTGATCCACAGGCCCAGGACGCTCCAGCCACTGGCGCCGCCGACGACGGCCGTGCCCAGTTTGCCCAATCCTGCGGCACCACCGGTGAGCAGACCCAGAGCGGTCCAGCCCAGGTCGATGTAGGAGTCCCGGCACGCCGCCGTCACCCCGCTGCCTGACGGGAACACATCCGGGTAGTACTTGTGGGCATATGCCCCGCTGATGTATCCGCGCAGGGTTCCGTGACACGCCCGGAAAACGTTGTTGTTCCATCCGATCGTGACGCCGTTGTATCCAGTGCAGTAGTAGTCGTAGACGCCTGTGGCTTCCAGCCGCTCGAGGGAGTTGTCACCCAGGTCAACGCGTGAGCTCTCCGGGTCCGCCGTCGGGTGTGAGGCGATCCAAGCTGCGATTGTGCGGCGCATCTCCTCCGCCTGAGTGCCGGCCAAGAACTGCTCGAGCGGGGCCACATGGCCGCGAACCGCTTCCTCCATTGCATGCACTGTTTGGGGCTCGAGTGGCCTTTCGGCCAGGCGTGACCACGAGCGATCTTCTCCCTGTGATGCCGAACTTGGGCCGGCCACCCCGAGGACGCCAGCCATCACCATCAGAACGACGACAATCGTTTTGCGCATCAGTCCCCCGCTCGCCTGATGGCGCCTAATGGCGCCTAATGGCGCCTAATGGCGAACCTAGCGGCGCCTACGCCTTGTTGACACCTGGTTGCGGTATGGATTTGTTCAAGACTTGCCCAACTGACGGCCATCGCGAATGCGCCGACTGCCCATTTGACTTGTGGGCATGGCGCTGGCGAGCATGGACGACGACGTGTGTCGGGCAGCCCGCCGGATCCTCATTATCGGCGTGACCGGGAGCGGGAAATCCACCCACGCCCGGGCGATCGAGGACCGCAGCGGCATACCGGCGATCGACGTGGACGCGATGGCCGGGCCACCGCGGTGGGTCAAGACGCCCCAGGCCTACCTGGGAGCGGAGACGGCCGTCGCCGCAACCAACGAGTGGTGCATGGACTCGGCGTGGTCCGCGGTCCGGCCCGTCGCCCTCCCCCGCACCGAGCTCGTCGTCGCCCCGACCTGCCGCGCGAGTGAGCCTGGGGCGGCGGCTCCGCCGCACCGGCGACGCGATTGCTCACCCGTGAGCCCGTCTGCGGCGAGAACGTCGAGTCCCTGCGGAGCGTCTTCTCCAGGAAGTCGATTATCGCCTGGCACTTCCAGTCCTTTACGGCATAGAAGCGCGCGACCGCGGCGTGGGAGGCCGACCCGGCCCCTGCCGCCAGTCCTGCGGCTGCGGTCATCGCGTGACGTCGAACTTTGCCTGGCGTCGCTCTGACCTTGCACATGCGCTTGCGCAAGTGCACCTCTTGGTCATGGGCACCTTGAAGAAGCGCCTGCACCTGATGATCGACCGCGAGCTATGACCGCCTGGCGAGGAAGCCGCCCGCACCGGGCGCTCGGTTGTCGATGTCGTCCGGCGCTCCATCGACGAGCACTTCGACGAGGAGCGGGACCAAGCGAAACGGGCAGCCACCGGGCGGCGATTCTTGGCCTCGGCAGCTCAACCGGGAACCGAGCCTGCCCAAAACGTGGAACGACATGCTCGAGGCCAAGGCCCGCGACATCGGGGCGATGGTTGGTGACTGAGCGGCACAGCCTGTTCGTCGACTCCGGTGTCTTCCTGACGGCTCTGGGCGAGCTGGACGCAAACACGACCAGTTGCAGGCGTCTCATCGAACAAGCCGTCGACGGTGACTCACTCCTTTATGTCGGCGCGGAAACCATCCGAGAGGTGGCTTCTTCCACCGACTCGGTGTGGGTGAGAGGTTGCCCGCCATCCGGCAGGTCCAAGACCTTCGTGACGGTGTGTCGTCCACTCGTTCGACGACCCCGTCCTCGAGCAGGGGCTCGAGCTGATGATGATCACGAACATCAGGGGACGCCATGCCTTCCTGCAGCCACGGCAATTCTGGCCAGCTTCGACCGGATCGTGACCACCGATCAACGTTTCGTCGAGGCCCCGGACTTCGACCGGTCCACCCGACTGACCTCCAGCCGTGACCCTTGGCAGGATGGCTCCATGACCATCCGGATCGCGATTGTCGGCGACCTCAATCCCAGCTACCCGAGCCACCGTGAGCTCGAGGCCGCGCGTGGCCTGCTCGGCCCCGATGTCGAGACGACGTGGGTGCCCACCGACTCCCCCGCCATGGCCGACCTGGCGGCATACGACGGTCTGTGGATCGCCCCGGGGAGCCCGTATGCCGACGACGACGCGGTGCTGCGCGCCATCCGGTATGCCCGCGAGAGCGGCATGCCGCTGCTCGGCACCTGCGGTGGGCTGCAGTATGCCGTGGTCGAGTTCGTGCGCGATGTGCTCGGCTCGGCGGGAACGCATGCCGAGGTCGATGGCGTGCAGGAGTCGAATGCCGTTGCGCCCCTTGCCTGTTCGCTCGTCGGGCAGCAGCGCACGGTCACCCCGGTGCCGGGGACGCGGTTCGCCGCGCTCCTGGGTGGGGCACCCTTCGAGGGGATGCACTACAGCTCCTACGGCCCCACCGCCGCGACGGTGGCGGACCTCCAGGCGCACGGGTGGGTGGTCGAGGCGACCGCGCCGGACGCGCCAGCGGAGGTGCTCAGCTACGAGCCCCATCCGTTCTTCGTCCTGACCCTCTTCCAGCCCCAGATCGGCGCGATCGAGTGGGGTCGGGTGCACCCGATCCTGCATGCCTTCGTCGACCTGGCGCGCCGGGTGGCGCCGGCTCGGGCAGCCGCCCTGGCGCGCCAGCACCTCGCCGCCGAGGAGGCCCGGCCCCGCCCCTACGTCCACCAGATGCGTGGACCCCGACATCGGGGGTGGCGACCGCTCGTCGCGCTCGTCCTCCTCCTCGTCCTCACCATGGTCTTCATGGGCGTCGTGACCGTGCCCTTCGGCCTGGCCGGTGTGCTGCCCGACGACTTCGAGACGCTCGACCTGTCGGTGCCGACCCAGCTCTGGATGAACCTCACCCTCGCCGCACTCATCCCGGCAGCCATGCTCGCCACACGGGTCGCCTACGGCCGGCCGTGGGGCCGGCTCTTCTCGGTGACCGGACGGCTGCGCTGGGGCTGGCTGCTGCAGTGCATGTCGCTCGTGGCTCCGCTGTGGGTGGTCTACCTCGCGGCGAGCTGGGTCGTCTTCGGCCAAGAGGTGCTGCCGCGCCCCGAGGCCTGGATCGGCCTGCTCGTCGTCACCCTCCTCACCACCCCTCTGCAAGCCGCTGGTGAGGAGGTCGCTTTCCGTGGGCTCGTCGTGCAGGCCGTCGGTGCCTGGATCCGCAGCCCCGTCGTCGCGCTCGCCGTGTCGACGGCGGTGTCGGCGGCGACCTTCGTGGCCGCCCACGGCTCGATGGACGTGTGGATCTGGATCGACATCGGCTCCTTGGCGGTCGCGGCGTGCTGGCTGGCCTGGCGGACCGGCGGCATCGAGGCCGGCATCGCGCTGCACGTGGTCAACAACCTGGCCGTCACCTTCGCGGGCATACTCCTCGGTGGCCTCGAGGAGTCCTATGTGGACACCGAGACCACCGGCTCACCGGTGTCGGCCGCCATGAGCGTGGTCGTCATGACCATCGCAACTGCCCTCATCCTGTGGCTCGCCAGGCGCCGGGGCATCGCGCCTGCCGGACGCACCACCCCGTCCGTCGGCTGAGCCGCCGCTCTCAAGCCCGGCGGCTCAGCGCAGCGGGTCGAAGGGGGCGAGCTCGGCCGGGGTCGTCCCGGTCATGATCTGCTCGGCGAGCAGCTTGCCCGTGACCGGGCCGAGAGTGATGCCCCACATGCTGTGGCCGCCGGCGACGTGGACGCGCGGTGAGCGGGTGGCGCCGATGAGCGGCAGCCCGTCGACCGTGCAGGGGCGTGAGCCCACCCACTCGTCGGTGCGGTCGTCGAGGTCGACGCCACGCAGCAGGGGTCGTGCGGCCTCGACGATGGCCTGGATGCGGCGCTGGTCGAGGGCTTCCTCGGGCCGCCGGAACTCCATCATCCCCGCGACCCGCAGCCGGTCGCCGATGGGCGTGCAGGCGACCCGGGCGGCGGGCAGGTAGACCGGCCCGGCCGGCAGGTCGTCGACCTTGACGCTGAAGGAGTAGCCGCGGCCGGCCTGGACGACCTGGCGCACGCCGAACTGGCGGGCGTGCTCCCCGAGCCAGGCCCCGGTGGCGAGGACGACGGAGTCGAAGGACTGCGCCCAGCCCCGGGTGCCGCGCAGGATGACGCTCTCGCCGCGGTCGTCGACGGCCATGACCTCGAGCCCGGTGAGGATCTGCCCCCCGCGCGCCTCCACGGCCGCGGCGAGGGCGGCGACATACGCGCCGGGGTCGATGAAGCGCTGGTCCTTGAGGAGGATGGCGGCCCGGATCTCGTCGCTGAGGACCGGCTCGATCGCGCGGGCCTCGTCACCGGTGAGTGCCTCGAAGCTCATCTCCTGGCCGGCGTGGCCGATGTGCTCGATCTCCTCCAGCAGCGTGCGACGCTGCTCCACCCGCTGGTATGCCGCGATGAAGGAGCTCGCCTGGCGCGTCGGCTCCTGCACGCCACCGGCTGACAGCTCGTCGAAGGCGTCCAGCGCCATCCGGTTGACCGGCACCAGGGCGGCCATGTTGCGCCGCCACCGGGCGGCGGTGGAGTTGCGGGTGAACCCGGCGACGAAGCGGGCCAGGTTGGCGTCGACCTTCGGCGGGACGTAGACGGGCGAGCTCGGCGAGAGGACGGCGCGGATGCCGGTGCGCAGCACGGCGGGCTCGGGCAGGGGGGTGGTGATGCCCGGGGTGAGCCAGCCGGCGTTGCCCCAGGAGGACCCGGCGGCCACGCTCGTGGACTCGATGACCGAGACCTCGGCCCCCTGCTCCTGGAGGTACCAGGCGGTGGACAGTCCGACCATGCCGGCGCCGATGACGGCGATGCGTTGCGGCGGGGTGGTGGTGTGCGACATCGGGCGCCTCTCCTGGTCCGAACTCGGGGTTGCTTCCATGGTGGGGGCTGCGGACGCGCCCGCTCGTGTGCGTGGAGCACACTCATGTGGCCAGGAGTTGTGGTCACCGCACTACGCTGAGGCGCGTGATCGTCCTCGCCGACCTTGTCCGCTCCCTCGCGGGGCTGCTCGAGCTCGTCGTGCCGGCCAAGGACGCGGCCATCGACGACCTGACCCTCGCCGAGCCGGGGCGCGACGTGCTCGGCATACCCGGCGACCTCACGGTCGGGGTGGGGGTCGACTCGGCGGTCGACGGCGCCCGGCTGGTGACGGCAGCCGGGCGGCGCGGCGTCCCCGCCGTCCTGCTCCGGGCGGGGGTGGCCCACCTGCCCGAGGTCCGCGCCGCCGCCACGGACCACGGCGTGGCCCTCGTCGCGCTGGCCGAGAACGCCTCGTGGGCGCACGTGATCTGGCTCCTGCGCGGCCTGGTCGACCGCACCCTGGGCCAGCAGGGCCCACGGGCGAGCGCCTCGGAGGAGCTCTATGCCATCGCCGATGCCGCCGCCCAGCTCGTCGGCGGGCCGATCACCATCGAGGACGCACACTCCCGGGTCCTGGCGTACTCCTCCCGCCAGGACTCCACCGACCCGGCCCGGGTCTCGACGATCGTGGGGCGCCGGGTCCCGGACTCGGTCCGCCGCCACCTGCGCGCCCGGGGGGTCTTCCGCCGGATGGTCGCCTCCCCCGCGTCCTTCTTCGTCGACGGCGGGCCGGACTCGCCCGTCGGGCCACGCCACGTGGTGCCCGTGCACGCCGGCGGTGAATGGCTGGGCTCCATCTGGGCCCTCGTGCCGCACGAGCCCGATCCGGCCACCGTGGCCGAGCTCGAACGGACCGCGGCCGTGGTCGCCCTGCACCTGTTGCAGCTCCGGTCCCAGGCCGATCTCTCACGCCGGGTCGCCCAGGACCGGCTGCGTGCCGTCCTCACCGGCGACGGCGCGGATGTCGAGGCGTGGCTCCCGCAGGGGCCGTGGCGTGTCGTCGCCCTGACGAGCACCGATGCCCGGGAGGAGGCCCAGGAGGTCGGCCGCCGCCTCGACCAGTGGGAGGCGGTCCTGCGCCGTCAGTCCTGGCCCGAGCCACGACTGACCTCGGTGGCCGACCGGGCGTTCGCCCTGGTGCGCGACGACGGGGCCGGGCGCCCCACCCAGAAGTCCCCCGCCGGGACCTGGCCCTGGCTGCTCCGAGTCGTCGACGCGCTGGCCCAGCAGGGCAGCAACCTGGTCGCGGGTGCCGGTGCCCCGGCCCTCACCCCGTCGGACCTGCCTCGGTCGCTGGCCCAGGCCCAGGCCGTGGGCCGGGTCCTGCGCGCCGGCACGGCCCCGGGCCCGGCCTGCATCGTCGAGCAGGCGTGGGCGCCGATCACCCTGGACCGGATCGGCCGCACGATCGGCGAGGGCATCCTCCCCACGCCGGTCGACACCCTCGTCGCCCTCGACCAGCAGGAGGGGACCTCGCACGCAGCGACCCTGGCCGCGTGGCTGGACCACCGCGGGTCGACGAGCGATGCCGCCGACGCCCTCGGCATCCACCCCAACACCCTGCGCCACCGCATGGGACGCATCGTGGAGGTCCTCGACGCCAACCTCGACGACGCGGACGAACGCCTGGCGCTGCGCGTGCAGCTGCTCGCGCTCAGCGCTGCGGATCGGCGCTGAAGGCCTCGAGGATCCGCGCGGTGCCCTCCACCGCGGACACCTGGCCGGCACGCACCTGCGCCGCGAGCTGGTCACGGATGGCAAGCACCGAGGCGTGCTCACGGACGGCGTCGTGCAGGTGGGCGTCGACCATGGCCCACATCCAGTCCTCCTGCTGCTGGGCACGGCGCGCCTCCAGCGAGCCCTGCTCCTCGAGCCAGGAGCGGTGTGCGAGAACGGCATCCCAGACCTCGTCAAGGCCGTCGCCGGTCTGCGCCGAGCAGGTGAGGACCGGCGGGCGACGGACGTCGCCGGGCATCATGAGCCGCATCGCGCCGGCGAGCTCGCGCGCCGCGACCCGCGCCGGGCCGGCCCCGTCTCCGTCGGCCTTGTTGACGGCGATGACGTCGGCGAGCTCGAGGATGCCGCGCTTGATGCCCTGGAGCTGGTCCCCGGAGCGCGCCAGGGTGAGCAGCAGGAAGGTGTCGACCATCTCGGAGACGGCGATCTCGTTCTGTCCCACCCCGACCGTCTCCACGATGACCACGCCGTAGCCGGCCGCCTCGAGGACGAGCATCGACTCGCGGGTCGCCCGCGCCACACCGCCGAGGTGCCGGCCGCTCGGGCTGGGCCGGACGAAGGCGGCGTCGCTCGCGGTGAGGTCGGCCATCCGGGTGCGGTCACCGAGGATCGAGCCACCGGTGCGGCGCGACGACGGGTCGACGGCGACGACCGCGACCTTCTCGCCCCGCGCGACCAGCCGGCTGCCCATCGCGTTGATGAAGGTCGACTTCCCAGCCCCGGGCACGCCGGTGATCCCGACCCGCACCGCCTTTCCCGTATCTGGCGTGAGCAGGGCGAGCAGCTCCCCCGCGGCCTCGCGGTGGTCACCGCGGTGGGACTCCACCAGCGTGATGGCCCGCGCGATCGCCCCCCGCTCGCCCGCGCGCACGGCGGAGGCGAGCGCGGGGACGTCGAGGGGGGCGCGCGGCATACGGAGAAGCTGTCGCTCAGGCGTCGAGCCGCGAACGCAGGTCCTTGACCAGCTCGATCGCCGCCTTGGAGATGACGGTGCCGGGCGGGTAGATCGCGTCGGCGCCGTGCTCACGCAGCTCGGCGAAGTCCTGGCTGGGGATGACGCCGCCGACGACGATCATGAGGTCCTGACGGCCCAGCTCGTCGAGCGCGGCCCGCAGCGCCGGCACGAGGGTGAGGTGACCCGCGGCCAGCGAGGACACCCCGACGACGTGCACGTCGGCCTCGACGGCCTGACGCGCGACCTCCTCGGGGGTCTGGAAGAGCGGGCCCACGTCGACGTCGAAGCCGAGGTCGGCGAAGGCGGTCGCGATGACCTTCTGGCCGCGGTCGTGGCCGTCCTGGCCCATCTTGGCGACGAGGATGCGCGGGCGCCGACCCTCGGCCTCCTCGAACTCCTCGACGAGCCGCTGCGCCTCCTGGACGGTGGCGTCGGCCCCGGCCTCAGCGCTGTACACGCCCCCGATCGTACGGATCTGGGCTGTGTAGCGGCCGAAGGCCTGCTCCATCGCCGCCGAGATCTCACCGACCGTCGCCTTGGCGCGGGCGGCGTCGATGGCCAGCGCGAGGAGGTTGGTGCTCAGGTCGGTGCCACCACCGACCGCGCACGCCCGGGTGATCGCGACGAGGGCCGCGTCGACCTCCGCCTGGTCGCGCTCCGCGCGCAGCCTCTCGAGCTTGGCGATCTGGCTCGCACGGACGGCGGCGTTGTCGACCTTGAGGACGTCGATCTCCTCGTCCCCGTCGACCGGGTAGAGGTTGACGCCGATGACCGGCTGCTGCCCCGAGTCGATCCGCGCCTGGGTGCGGGCGGCCGCCTCCTCGATGCGCATCTTCGGTATGCCGGCCTCGATCGCCTTGGCCATGCCGCCGGCGGCCTCGACCTCCTCGATGTGCGACCAGGCCCGCCGGGCGATGTCATGGGTGAGGCGCTCGACGTACGCCGAGCCGGCCCACGGGTCGATGGTGCGCGTCGTGCCGGACTCCTGCTGGATGAGGAGCTGGGTGTTGCGGGCGATCCGGGCCGAGAAGTCGGTCGGGAGCGCGATCGCCTCGTCGAGGGCGTTGGTGTGCAGCGACTGCGTGTGGCCCTGCGTCGAGGCCATCGCCTCGATGCCCGTGCGCACGACGTTGTTGAAGACGTCCTGCGCGGTCAGGGACCAGCCGCTCGTCTGCGAATGCGTCCGCAGCGAGAGGGTCTTGTCTGATCGGGCGCCCTGCTCCTTGACCAGCCGCGCCCAGAGCAGGCGGGCCGCGCGCATCTTGGCGACCTCCATGAAGAAGTTCATCCCGATGGCCCAGAAGAACGACAGGCGGGGCGCGAAGACGTCGACGTCGAGGCCGACGGCCTTGCCCGCGCGGATGTACTCGACACCGTCGGCGAGGGTGTAGGCGAGCTCGAGGTCCTGGGTCGCCCCGGCCTCCTGCATGTGGTAGCCGGAGATGGAGATCGAGTTGAACCTCGGCATCTTCGCGCTCGTGAACGCGAAGATGTCGGAGATGATCCGCATGCTCGGCTCGGGCGGGTAGATGTAGGTGTTGCGGACCATGAACTCCTTGAGGATGTCATTCTGGATGGTCCCGGTCAGCTGCTCGGGCGCGACGCCCTGCTCCTCGGCCGCGACGACATAGAGCGCGAGGATCGGGATGACCGCGCCGTTCATGGTCATCGACACGGACATCTGGTCGAGCGGAATGCCCTCGAAGAGCGTGCGCATGTCGTAGATCGAGTCGATCGCGACACCGGCCATGCCGACGTCGCCGGTCACGCGCGGGTGGTCGCTGTCGTAGCCGCGGTGCGTCGCCAGGTCGAAGGCGATCGACAGACCCTTCTGTCCCGCAGCGAGATTGCGCCGGTAGAACGCGTTCGACTCCTCGGCCGTCGAGAAGCCGGCGTACTGCCGGATCGTCCACGGCTGGTTGACGTACATCGTCGCGTAGGGGCCGCGCAGAAACGGCGGCGCGCCCGGGATCGTGTCGAGGAAGTCCAGGCCCTCGAGGTCGGCCTCGGTGTAGAGCGGCTTGACCTCGATCTGCTCAGGGGTGAGCCACGTCTCGCCGCCGGGAACGGTTGTCTCCGTCGCCTTCCCGTCACCGAGGTCGACGGTGCTGAAGTCGGGGATCTGCATGGTCATGAGTGCGCTCCTTCCGCCGGGGCGCCGAGTCTGGTCAGCAGGTCGTCGAGGAAGGCGACGACGTCCATGCCGTCCCGCACCTCGCCGTCGACGGCGGTCTCGCCGAGCTCTTTGGCGCGCCCGGCGACGAGGATCACCTCGATTCCGTTGTCGCGCAAGCCCTTCACGGCGTCCGCAGCGTGTGCGGAATACCCCTTGGGCGAGGAGGCGAGGACGACGACGTCGGTATGCCGCGAGCGGGCCTCGGCGGCCACGTCGGCAGGCGTGCCCTCCACCGTCACGGAGGCGATGCCGCCCGCCGCGAGGAGGTTGGCCATGAAGGTCTCGCGAGCCCCGAAGTCACGACGCTCGCCGAGCGCGGCGACGACGACGGTGGGAGCGGGACCGGTGCCGGCGAGCGCCGTGGCGCGGTCGCGCAGGCCCTCCCACACCTCGGAGTCCCGATGCGGCGCAAGGCCACCCGTGGGCAGGGCCGCACGCGGCTCGCGAGCCAGGGGGGTCTCGCCGACGAGGGGGAACATGCTGACGCCCGTGAGCGGCGTGCGGCGGTTGGCCAGACCCTGTTCCGCCTCGCCACGTGCCGCCTCGAGCCGGCCTGCGACGAGCCCGTCGGCGAGGGCGGCAGCGATGCCCCCGGCCGCCTCCACCTCCTGGAGGACCGCCCAGGCGGCGGTCGCGACCTCATCGGTGAGCACCTCGACGGCCCACGCACCACCGGCCGGGTCGGTCACCCGAGCGATGTTCGACTCGTCCGCGAGGACGATCTGGGTGTTGCGGGCCAGCCGCCGGGAGAACTTCTCGGGCA
Organism: Phycicoccus elongatus Lp2; assembly: GCF_000367525.1. Taxonomy (GTDB): domain Bacteria; phylum Actinomycetota; class Actinomycetes; order Actinomycetales; family Dermatophilaceae; genus Phycicoccus_A; species Phycicoccus_A elongatus. The sequence goes on from NZ_HF570956.1 coordinate 272,012, forward strand.
GTCCGGCGACGGTGTCGTAGGGAAGGACTGAAATCGCCTCCGCGCCACCGACACTGGCGGCGAAGGTCGCCAACGTCGAGCGCAGGACGTTGACCCATGGGTCGTCGCGGGTGAACATCCGCAAACTGGTGACCGCGTGGATGCGCGCGCCGCGGTCGGCCTCCGGAACCTCGAGCACCTCGCCGACGCGGGCCCACAGGCGGCGCAGCGCCCGCAGCGCAGCGATCGTGAGGAACTGGTCCTGGCTCGCGGAGACGCGGAACTCGATGTGCGGGAACGAGTCCGAGGGGACGACACCGGAGTCGGCGAGCGCGCGGACGTACGCGAGGCCCGTGGCCACGGCATACCCGACCTCCTCGACGGCAGTCGCCCCCGCGTCGCGATACGTGCGGGCGTCGACGGTGATCGCACGGACGCGACGCGCATCGAGCCCGTCGAGCGCGCCCTCGAGCACGGTGAGGTCGGGCGAGCCACCGAGGCGGGCGGCGGCCCCGATCGGGTCGAGTCCCAGGTTGCCGGTGGACTCCGGGTTCTGGTCGAGCACCTCCCGCAGCGCGCGAGCCGCGGCATCCTGCGCGTCATACGAGGAGACGACGACCGGAGCCATCTCGAGGTTGACGTCGGCGAGGACTTCGGAGAGGGCGGCGGCCGGGATGCCGTCCGTCCCGACGTGCACCCACACGCTCGTGACCCCGTGCTCGAGATCGTCGAGCACGGCGGCCCGGCTGGTGGCGGCGTCGGGGTGGTCGTGGAGCTGGCGGACGTCCCACGGCTGGCCGGCCTGCCGCATCGCGCGACCGCGGGTGAAGGGCATGGCGCCGGGGACACCCAGCGGTGCGCCGTCGCTGGGACGCAGGTAGAGCGGGTCGACCTCGAGGCCGCCGGGGAGGGTGGTGCGCATCGACGCCTCGGCCTCGGCGCCGGTCACCTTGGCGTCCTCCGCCTTGGCCTTGTTGACGACGGCGGCCGCGAGCTCGCGCCACTCGTCGTGCGTGTGTGTCGGGAAGTCGCCCGCGAGCGGCATTGCTGCGTCCGTGCTCATCCGTGCTCCTGCATCAGCGAAGGGTCCCCCCGACCCTACCGACGTTCACGCACCCGACTGGCGGGTATGGCAGGCGAGCGGCCGCGACCTTCGCCACACGCGGCGTCCGCTGCGCCGAACGGTGGGACACCCGTGACTGGGGCGCGATCCGCTGCTAGGCATGAGGGCATGTCGACCAGTCTTGACTCCCTGCCGATCATCGACCTCTCCCTCCTTGCTGGCGATGGGGCGGACGTGGCGGCCTTTGACCAGGCGCTGCTCAGGGCCACCCATGAGGTCGGGTTCTTCTACCTCGTCGGTCACGGCATCCCCGAGGACGTCGTGGAGCACCTCTTCGCCGAGGCCGAGCGCTTCTTCGCCCTGCCCGAGGCCGACAAGCTCGACGTCGAGATGACGCGCAGCCCGCACTTCCGCGGCTACACGCGCACCGGTGGTGAGCTCACCGAGGGCCGCGTCGACTGGCGCGAGCAGATCGACGTCGGCGCCGAGCGCGACCTCGTGACCGGCGGCGCGGCATACAACCGGCTGGAGGGCCCCAACCTCTGGCCGGACGCGCTGCCGTCCCTGCGCCCCACCCTGACCGACTGGTCGCAGCGATGCTCGATCATCGGTATGACGCTGCTGCGCGCCTGGGCGCGTGCCCTTGGCGCGGCGGAGGACCGGTTCGACGACGCCTTCGACCGGCCGTCGACACTCATCAAGCTCGTGCGCTACCCGGGCCGCGACGGTGACAAGCGGCAGGGCGTGGGCGCCCACAAGGACCCCGGCGTCCTCACGCTGCTCATGATCGAGCCGGAGAAAGCGGGTCTCCAGGTCGAGCACGGCACCGACTGGATCGACGCGCCGCCCGTGCCGGGAGCGTTCGTCGTCAACATCGGCGAGCTCATGGAGTTCGTCACCGACGGTTATCTCAGGGCGACGCGGCACCGGGTCCTCTCACCGCCGGCCGGCGCATCGCGGCTGTCGATTCCGTTCTTCTTCAACCCCTCGGTCGACCGGGCCATGCCGCACATCGACCTGCCGGCCGAGCTCGCGGCGCAGGCGCCAGGTGTCTCCCAGGACCCGGACAACGTCATCTCCGGCACCTTCGGCGACAACCTGCTCAAGGCGCGGCTGCGCGCCCATCCCGATGTGGCGGCGATCCACCACCCAGATCTGGTGGGCTGACGCTGCGGACCGACCGCGCCACCCCGGACGCCGTCAGAGCGCGGCGAAGGGGGCGCAGAGGGCGCGTAGTCGGGCTTCGCCGCCGTCCAGCGCAGTGAGAACGGTGATGCCCGCCGATGTCACGGCCACGGAGTGCTCCCAGTGCGCGGCCCGCGAGCCGTCATCGGTCGACACGGTCCACTCGTCGGCAAGCACGTGGTTGTCCTGGGCACCGAGGGTGACCATCGGCTCGATGGCGATCGTCAGCCCCTCGGGCACCGTCGGGCCCTTGCCGGAGACGCGGTAGTTCGGCACCTGCGGGTCCATGTGCATCGAGGTCCCGATGCCGTGGCCGACATAGTCCTCGACGATGCCGTACTCCCGCCCGGCCCGCTCCCCCGCTTCGGCGAGGCTGTCCTCGACGGCAGCCCCCACGGCATACAGGGGGGAGCCGACGCGCAGCGCCGCGATGCCCGCCCACAGTGAGGCCTCGGTGTCGTCGATGAGGGCGAGGTCCTCGGGGCGGCCGGCCTCGCGGCCGCCGACGATGCAGGAGAAGGCGGCATCGCCGTTCCACTGCCCGACCTGGGCGCCGCAGTCGATGGAGAGCAGGTCACCCTCCTGCAGGACGCGATCGCCGGGTATGCCGTGCACGATCTCGTCGTTGACGCTCGTGCAGAGGGTGTGCCGGTAGCCGGGCACGAGCTGGAAGTTCGGGACCCCGCCGTGGTCGCGGATGTGTGTCTCGGCGAGGGTGTCGAGCTCGAGAGTGGTCATGCCCGGCCGCACGGTGTCGGCGAGCAGCGCGAGGGTCTGCCCGACGAGGAGTCCGGCGACGCGCATGCCCGCCAGCTGCTCGAGGGTCTTGCCGGCGATGCGCTCACGGTTGAACAGGCCCATGAGGGGCAAGCCTACGGGCCGACGCACGTGGCGATGACCACCTCGGCCCTCAGGACGCGGCCCGCCGGCACCGGTGGGCGAAGGTACGGGCGACCGCGTCCTCGAGCAGCCGGCCGCAGTTGGTCGGCACGGTGCTGCGCGTCCTGCTCGGCCTGCTCATGGCGGGTGCAGCCCTGTTCCTGCCCCGCCTCAGTGGCGCCGGCAGCTGGACGGTCGCGTGGCGCTGGGCACCCGACATCACTGTGGGCGCTGCCCTCCTCGGGTTGCTGGGAGTGGCCCTGGTCATCCGCGCGGCCCTCGCCCGAGGTCGGCTCGGCGGCCGTGCTTGACCGCGCTCACCGAGGTCGGCAAGGGTGCGGCCATGGTGACGATCGACCTCAACGCTGACGTCGGCGAGTCCTTCGGTCGCTGGCGGCTGGGCGACGACGAGGGGACGCTCGGGGTCGTCACCTCCGCGAACGTGGCGTGCGGCTTCCACGCCGGCGACCCCGCCACCCTGGTCCGGACCTGCCGGTATGCCGTGGATCGGGGCGTCGCGATCGGGGCCCAGGTCGGGTATCGCGACCTCGCGGGATTTGGGCGACGGTTCATCGATGTCAGCCCCGAGGACCTGGCAGCCGATGTGCTCTACCAGCTCGGCGCGCTCGACGGCATCGCTCGCTCGGTGGGTGGCCGGGTGGCCTATGTCAAGCCGCACGGGGCGCTCTACAACGCGGTCGTGCACCACGAGGAACAGGCTGCAGCTGTCGTTGGGGCTGTGCGCGCGTATGCCGCGACACCGCTCCCAGTCGTCGGCCTGCCAGGGTCGGTGGTGCTGTCCCGCGCCTCCTCAGCCGGGTTACCGGTCGTCCGTGAGGGCTTCGCCGACCGAGCGTATGCCGCGGACGGGACGCTGGTGCCGAGGTCGGTGCCGGGGGCCGTCCTGGCCGACCCGACCGTCGTCGCCGACCGCGCCGTGCGCATGGTCACGGCGGGAACCGTGACGGCGATCAGCGGCGAATCCGTTGCGGTGGAGGCTGACTCGTTGTGCGTCCACGGCGACTCGCCGGGCGCGGTCGGGCTGGCGGCAGCGGTGCGTGCGGCCTTGGAGTCCGCTGGCGTGACCGTGGCGGCGTTCGCCCCGTGAGGCTCCTGCCCTGCGGCGACCGGGCGATCCTCGTCGAGCTGCCCGATGCGTCGGCGCGCAGAAGGCTGGACGAGATCCTCTCTCGCACAGCCATTCCCGGCATCGTCGAACACGTGCCTGCAGCTCGCACCGTGCTCGTCACCGTCACCGGTCCGGCTGCCCTGGTCGCGGTGTCGCGAGCGCTGCGCTGCCTCGACCTGTCGGCCGAGGTCGTGGCCGCGGCGTCGGATGACCAGGTTGTCGAGATCCCGGTCCGTTACGACGGGCCGGACCTCGGCTCCGTCGCCACCCACCTCGGTGTCTCGACCGACGAGGTCGTCGCGCGGCATACGGAGCAGGTGTGGCGGGTGGAGTTCGCCGGCTTCACACCCGGATTCGGTTACCTGCTCGGCGACCGTGGCGGCCTCACGGTACCCCGCCTGACGGTGCCCCGGACCCGGGTGCCGGCCGGCGCCGTTGCACTGGCCGACGAGTGGAGCGGCGTCTACCCGCGCGCGTCCTCCGGTGGGTGGCAGCTCATCGGAACCACCGACCTGGCCATGTGGGACGCCCACCGTCAGTCTCCCGCCCTGCTCACGCCGGGCCGGCTCGTACGCTTCACCTCCCTTGCCTCTGGGTCTTCTGTCGCTGCAGCGTCCGAAGGCGCGAACGCAACTGAGTCCCGGGGCAGGTCATGACCCTCCGCGTGGTCGCCGTCGGCCCGCTGGCCACGATCCAGGACCCCGGCCGGCCCGGTCACGGCGCCATCGGCGTCCCCCGGGGCGGCGCCGTGGACCGCGGCG
>NZ_HF570956.1:277107-364720 GCF_000367525.1 Phycicoccus elongatus Lp2
GCGCATGTGACATGCCCCCGTGGGTGGCGCAACTGCAGACGCCCCGACACCCCCTAACCCCCTTCGGGCGGCGGTCAGCAACCACGGCGGCGTTGGCTGTGCCACGCTGGCTGGCATGGATCTGCCCCGCGCCGAGATCGACCCCGATGGCCTGCTCGAGTTCTCCGTGGTCTTCACGGACCGCTCCCTCAACCACATGTCGGCCCGCTTCACCAGGGCCATGCAGTCGCTCCTGTCGACCCTGCGGGAGACGTATGCCGCGCAGGCCGTCGCGCTCATCCCCGGCGGTGGCAGTTGTGCCATGGAGGCGGTCGCGCGACAGCTCGCCGGCGGCAAGGACGTCGTCGTCGTCCGCAACGGCCTCTTCTCGTTCCGCTGGTCGGCCATCCTCGAGGCGGGCCGAATCGCGGCCGAGGTCACCCTGTGCCAGGCGCAGCCCGTCGATGACTCACCACACAGCGCATGGGTGCCGGCCCCGATCGACGAGGTCGAGAAGACCATCGCGCAGGTGAGGCCGGGCGTCGTCTTCGCCCCGCACGTCGCGACAGCCGCCGGGATGTTGCTCCCGGACGACTACGTGCGCCGGCTCGCGGCGGCAGTTCACGCCGTGGGTGGCGTGCTCGTCCTCGACTGCGTCGCCTCCGGTGCCCTGTGGGTCGACATGCAGCAGCTCGACATCGACGTGCTCATCTCGGCACCTCAGAAGGGCTGGAGCGGCACGCCGGCGACGGGCTATGTGCTGCTCAGTGAGCACGGACGGGCGGCCGTCGAGGCCTCGACCTCGAGCAGCTTTGCCCTCGATCTCAAAGCCTGGCTCGGGATCGCTGACGCCTATGTCGAGGGCCGCACCCCGTATCACGCCACCCTGCCGACCGACTCGATCCTGGCCAACGCGGCCGTCGCCGAGGAGACCGTGGCACGCGGGCTGGACAAGCTCGAGGCGGCGCAGCTCGAGTTGGGCGAGGCGGTGCGGGCGAGGCTGGCCGATCGCGGCTTCGCTTCGGTCGCGGCCCCGGAGTATGCCGCGGCCTCCGTCGTCGTCGTCCACACCGACGACCCAGCCCTCCAGTCCGGCGCTGCCTTCAGGCAGGTCGGCGTCCAAGTGGCCGCCGGCGTGCCACTCCAATGCGGCGAACCCGACTCGTGGTCCACCTTCCGACTCGGACTCTTCGGGCTCGACAAACTCGATGACGTCTCCGGCACCATCGAACGCCTCGAGCACGCTCTCGACCGGGCCACGACGGGCGGCTGACCTCCCGGGTGGCCTCGAGCACCCGGCCGACCGGACGTCAGTCCACCGCAGACCAAAGGTTGTCAGGTCAACAAACGGGCTACACTCAGGCGATGAGCACCCGCTGGCTGGACGCCGAGGAACTGGCGACCTGGGTGCGCCTCGTGGCCGTCACCGAGTTGCTTCCCAGCACCCTGGACCAGCAATTGCGCCGGGACGCCAGCCTCACCCATTTCGAGTATTTGGTCCTCGCCATGCTCTCCGAGGACCCCGGTCACACCCTCCAGATGTCCGCTCTGGCCCAGCGCACGAACGCCACGCTGCCGCGCCTGTCTCATGTCGTGCGGCGCCTCGAGGACCGCGGCTTCGTCGACCGCACGCGCAACAGCACCGATGCCCGCGCCACGAACGCCCATCTCACCGAGGCCGGGCTCGCCCACCTGGTCGACTCGGCTCCCGGTCACGTCGAGATCGTCCGCGAGAAGATCTTCGACGTCCTCACCCCGGAGCAGGTCACCCAACTCGGCGCCATCACCACCGCCCTACTCGACGCGCTGGACCCCGAGGGCCGCATGACCGGCCACACCATCGGTAGTCACCGCCCATCATCCAAGGAGTGAGTCCCATGGAGCCGGAGGGCCCAGCCGAGCACCGAGTCGCCGTCGTTGGCGCCCTCATGCCCTTCTTCCGGGACTGGCTCGCCGATCGGTATGCCGCGGCGTCGGTCGCAGACATCCCTGACCCTGCCGCGGTGGCCGTGGCGGTCGTCGGCCCCGGCCCCACCATCGGCGCCACTGAGATGGACGCCCTCCCGGGGCTCGAAGCGATCACCGTCTATGGGGTCGGCTACGACAACGTCGACGTCGCCGAGGCAGCTCGGCGCGGGATCGTGGTCTCGCACACCCCGGACGTCCTCGACGACGCTGTCGCCGACCTCACCGTCGCCCTCGTCCTCGATGTCCTTCGCGGAGTCACGGCGGCCGACCGGTTCGTCCGATCCGGGAAATGGGCTGCCGGAGAACGGTTCCCGTTGACTCGCGAGGTCGGCCGCACCCGGGTCGGAATCCTGGGTCTGGGTCGGATCGGCAGCGCCACGGCCGAACGCCTCAGCGCCCTGGGCGCCGTCATCACCTATCACTCCCGCTCCCCGAAGGACGTCCCCTGGGCGTATGCCGCGACACCAGTCGATCTCGCCCGCCTCAGTGATGTCGTGGTCGTCCTCACACCAGGCGGAGACGGCACCCGACACCTCGTCAACCGCGACGTCCTCGACGCGCTCGGCCCGGACGGCTTCCTCGTCAACGTCGCTCGCGGCTCGGTCGTCGACGAGGACGCGCTCGTGGAGGCCCTCGCCGAGCACCGGATCGCCGGCGCCGGACTCGACGTCTTCGCCGACGAACCCCACGTTCCGGAGCGGCTCCTGACCCTCGACAACGTCGTGCTGACCCCCCACATCGCCAGCGCCACGGTGGCGACACGGGAGGCGATGGCCCGGCTCGTCATGGACAACATCGACGCTCATCTGGCTGGCCGACCGCTGGTCACCCCGGTCCCCGAAATGGGGCGAGCATGACCGAGATCCCGTTCCCCCGCACCAGTCGACCCTCGCGTCGGAGCCGTGGCCGGTGGACGGGTCTCGCTGGCGATGCTCGACCTCTTCGGGGAGGTCACCGGCGTTGACCCGGTCCTGTGGGGTCCCTCTATCGCCGGCTACGGCGAACTGACCCTCTACGGCCTGGCCGAGAGCCCCGACGCGCTTCTCCTCCTCGACCGGCTCGGCCGGCACACGCTCAGCGTCGCGTGCGTCTACATCCCTCGGCTCGAGGACGTCGATGACGCCGTCTTGCGCGACCTCGTAACCCTGGCGCGGGCCACCAACGGCCCCGACGGAGCCAGCGACGCGACCTGCTGAGCGGCCTCCCGGCGGTCACCGGCCACCACCGGGCGGTCGCTGACCGGCTTACGCTGGCGAGATGAGCGCGACACGCACCGAGACCGACAGCATGGGATCGATCGAGGTTCCGGCGGAGCACTACTGGGGCGCGCAGACGCAGCGCAGCATCGAGCATTTCCCGATCGGCAGGGACACCTTCGTGTGGGGTCGCACGATGATCCGCGCCCTCGGCCTGCTCAAGTTGGCGGCGGTGGAGGCCAACGCGGAGCTGGGCACGCTCTCCCTCGACGCGGACCAGGTGGAAGCGGTGCGGCGCGCCGCCCGCGAGGTCGTCGACGGGGAGCGTGACGGCGACTTCCCCCTCGTCGTCTTCCAGACCGGCAGTGGCACCCAGTCGAACATGAACGCCAACGAGGTCATCGCCAATCGGGCGATCGAGGTCCTCGGCGGCACCATGGGGAGCAAGACCCCGATCCACCCAAACGACCACGTCAACCGGGGCCAGTCGAGCAATGACACCTTCCCGACGGCCATGCACGTCGCCATCCGGCTCGAACTGCACGAGAGGCTCTATGGCCCTGTCGAGGCCCTGCGCGACACCCTCGATGCCAAGGCCAAGGAGTATGCCGGGCTGGTCAAGGTGGGGCGCACCCACCTCCAGGACGCGACGCCGATCACGCTCGGCCAGGAGATCTCCGCTTGGGTGGCGCAGTTGGATGCCGCCTTGGCGGGGGTCCGGCACGCCGAGGAGAGTCTGGCCGAATTGGCGATCGGGGGCACGGCCGTAGGGACTGGCCTCAACACGCATCGGGACTTCGGCTCGCTTGTGGCACAGCATCTTTCGAAGCTGACGCACCTGGAGTTCCGGCAGGCCACGAACCTTTTCGCAGCCCTGTCGGCTCATGACGCCCTCGTCGCCGTCAGCGCCGCCCTGCGCGGATTGGCGGTGGCAGCGATGAAGATCGCCAACGACGTGCGTTGGCTGGCCAGCGGTCCCCGCAACGGAATCGGCGAGATCACCATCCCCGAGAATGAACCCGGCTCCTCGATCATGCCCGGCAAGGTCAACCCCACCCAGAGCGAAGCCCTCACCATGGTCTGCACGCGGGTCTTCGGCAACGACGCGACCGTGGCCTTCGCGGGCAGCCAGGGCAACTTCGAACTCAACGTCTTCAAGCCGGTCATGGCACACGCGGTGCTCGAGTCCGCCCGCCTGCTCGGCGACGCGTGTGGCGCCTTCGACGAGCACTGTGCCCGCGGCATACGAGCCAATGCGGAGCGGATCGACCACAACCTGGCCACCAACCTCATGCTCGTGACCGCGCTCAACCCGCACATCGGTTACGACGCGGCGGCCGCGATCGCCAAGAAGGCCCACCGCGACGGAACCACCCTGCGCGAGGCCGCGATGGCGTCCGGGGTTGCCGGAGACGACTTCGACGCCTGGGTCGTGCCCGCCGACATGACCCACCCGGCCTGAGTGAGGATGACTGCATGACAGCGCATGACGATCACCGCCGGTTCGACGACCTCGCGGCGGAGTGGGACAGCCGGCCTCATGCGCGGGAGCGCGCCGACATGATCGCGGCGGCGATCCGGGACACTGTGCCGTTGTCGCCCGCGATGCGTGTGCTCGAGGTCGGCGGCGGCACGGGATTGCTCAGCCGCGCCTTGGTCGACGACATCGGCACGGCCGTCGTCACGGACGTCTCGGGCGCAATGGTGGACGTCGCCGGCGAGATGCTCGCGGATCCCGCGTATGCCGGGTGGTCCGCCCGCCGGCTCGACATCGAGCACGATGACCTGCCGGACGAGACCTTCGACCTCGTCCTGAGCCAACTCGCGCTGCACCACATGGGCGACGTGCCGGGCGTCATCGGGCGACTGGCCGCGTTGCTGACACCCGGTGGTTGGGCCGCGCTCGCCGACTTGGAGCACGACGCCGACGGTGGCTTCCATCGGCACGTCCACGGCTTCAGCGGTCACCATGGCTTCAGCCGCGAGGACCTGGGTCGGTGGCTGACGGCGGCGGGCCTCGTCGAGGTCACCGTGGGCGACGCCGGGTTCGACGTCAAAGAGGTCGAGGGTGAGGAGCGGCGGTTCCCGTTGCTCCTGGCGGCCGGCCGTCGACCCTCCCCCTGATCCGCGCTGGGAGCGCCGGGCGGGGAGTCATCTCGGCGACCGCACTCGCTCATCGGGACGGTCTCGATCCATCTGGGCGAGCGATGCGGCTGCCCTGCGTGCGGAGGGAGATGACGGCACCGGCCAGTGACCGTTGAGGTGACGCCGCACGGCTCCGATGCGGGCGCGAGTGATCTGGCGCCGCACCCCCCAGAGGGCCAACCCGAAGGTGAGACCGGCGGCCGCCCGACCCCATGCGCTGTCTCCCAGCTCGGACCACGGCGTCACCGCCGATGATTCCAGGAACGCGAAGACCTCGAAGTGTGTGATGTAGATGTAGAGGCTTGCGCCCGCCAGCGCACTGGCGGGCGCCACGAGCCGCCGGGGCAGTGCGAGCGCAGGCAGGGACACCAGGACCAGGACGCCGGCAATGATGACCAGCTCGCGGTGCCGGTCCGCGAAGTACCCCACCATGCCGGCCAGGAAGAGTCCCGCGACGAGAAGTCGTTCCCAGCGGCGGCGGACCAGCGCAGCGGCCCAGCCAATGGCGAAGAGCCAGAGCACTGCCGGTGCCGATTCGTGCACCGTGGGGTCGGTCAGGTCCAGGGGCCCCCACCGCAGGGCCAGGGCGACGATGACCACGGCGAGGCTGATGCGCATGGGTGACCTGGTGCAGAGCCGATGGACGGCCGGGATGGACAGCAGGCCCAGGACCGCAAGGGTGATCCAGAAGAGCGCCTCGATGAACCACAGGGAGGAGCGGATGCCCCACACATCGGGACCGAACACCCAGTTGAGCAAGACGAAATTGGGCCACGCGTAACGATCCATGACAACGGTCGCCAGGGTCACCCAGGCGACAGTGGGAATCACCAGGCGAGCCAGACTGTGGAACACCGCCGTCGCGCGTTCCCTCCGGGACGGTTGGGCTGCGAGGAATCGACCGAAGTTGAACCCGGCGACCGCCAGGAGGATGTGGGCACCCCCCAGGATCTTGATGACGTCGGCGTGTTCGAGCACGATCAGCACAATGGCCACCGCGCGCAGGACGATGGTCGTGTCCACCTGCGCGAACCGGCCCGAGGCCCGACGCGTCCGCCGACCGGAGGCAAGTTCGGACACGCTCAGGCGCTGCCAGTCCTTCGGCACCTGACCGAGCACCTGCTCGAGTCGCACGGAGACTTCGACATAGGACAGCGAGTCTCCGTGCAGAGCCACGAAGCTGGCGTCTGGTCTGACGTCGGCCACACCCAGGCACGAGGCATAGATCTCGGTGACCGCTTTGAGCCGACGAGAAGCGGACGCGTCCGCGCGCGACCGAGGGCTGTGGCGATCCGCGCGACCCGAACCCTCCGATGCCACGTCGGCGTGGTGCACCGGAGGCGACGGGGATCCATCGAAGAGGGCGCGCGCGGTGACACGATCCGGCTTGCCGCTGTCGGTTCGAGGGAGCGCCGGCGCGAGGAGGACGCGGATCCGATGCGGCGGGAGGCCGGCCACTTCGGCGATGGCGCGACGGGTCTCCCCCACGTCGATGGTCGGTCGATCTTCGACCAAGGCATGCAGATCGTGGGTGCCTGCGGTGACGAGGGCCGTGACCCCTCGTCGGGCCAAACTGCTCTCGAGCCAGGCCAGGTCGATGCGGAGCCCGGCGATCTTCACGAAGTCCGATCCTCGACCCAGGATCTCCAGGGTGCCATCGGGGTGGCGTCGCGCCAGATCACCAGTGGCGAGATCGGAGACGGCGGCCCCGAGTGCCAGGTCGGCCTTGGAGAGAGCATGGCCGAGCATGACTCCTCGGCCCGAAACATGGATCTCCCCCACCTCGCCCGGAAGCGCCACGCGACCCTCGGTGCGCAGTTCCACCTGGGTGTGGGCAATGGGGCGACCAACCCGATCGGGGTGCCGCACTGCTTCGTGCGGGGCGGAGACCGAGATGCGGGCCGTCGCCTCGGTCTGGCCATACATGAGCCGAAGGTCCCACCCTTCCTCGTGGCCACGCGTGCCCCACTCTCGGGCGACGGCGGGGTCGAGGCGGCCACCTGCTTGGGTGACCTGGCGCATGGCCAGGAGTTGTCCTGGAGACCGTCCGGCGGCCGTCAACAGGTCGAAGGTGTGCGGCACGGCGCTCAGGGTGGTCACGCCAGCCCTCGACATCTGCTGCCAGAGAACGGAATCCGTGACCGAACGCGCCGTCAGGACGACACTGGCACCCACCGCCAGATGCGTGTGGAGGACCGACAGTCCATAGCAGTAGCTGAGGGGCAGAGTCGTCACGGCGACGTCCTCGGCACGAATACCGAGCGCATCGACGATTCCCTCCGTGTTGGCCATCAGGTTGTCGAAGGAGAGGCGGACCAGACGCGGACTGCTGGTCGATCCGGAGGTCGTCATGAGCAGTCCGAGATCAGGGTGCAGCTCATGACGGGAACGCCGCCGCAGGTGCTCCACCTGCCATCCGCTTCGGGTGCGACCGGCGATCGAGTCCGGGTCGTAGCGCTGCCGGAACCCCGCCCCACGGCCGGGCGGAATGAGGGCGACAACATGGCCGGCTCGGGCTGCCCCGAGCCAGGAGGCCACCGCATCGATCGTCGCGACCGGCTCGAAGTGCACCAGCCGACGACTCGGACCCATCGCGGTCCACTGCTCGGTGGCCCGGTCGACCAACTGGGTCATCGCGTCGTAGGTGATGGTTCGGTTTCCCTCACGAAGGGCAGGCCGGTGGCCGTGGCGGGTCAGGCCGGAGACGAACCGCTCGGCCGGTGCCCCGGTGGAGGCGTCCTCGATCATCCCCGCACTCATCGTGGGGAATGACCCTAGTGGCGTCCCTCCTCCGCTGTGAGGCAATTGGTCGATACCACGCCGTCTAGGCTGACCGCGTGCACCGGATCTTCAACACCGCCGTCGCGGACGTCTACCCGCACTACGTCACCAAGGTGACCAAGAAGGGGCGCACCGAGGCCGAGCTCACCGAGGCCGTCGAATGGCTGACCGGCTTCGACGAGCCCACCTTGCGGCGACACCTGTCGGACCGCACGAGCTTTGCCGACTTCTTCGCTGCCGCTGACCTCAATCCGAAGTCCGCCCTCCTCACCGGATCGGTCTGTGGCGTGCGGATCCAGGAGGTCGAGGACCCGCTCATGCGCCAGATCCGCTACCTCGACAAGCTCGTCGACGACCTGGCCAAGGGCAAGCCGATGGCCAAGGTTCTCCCGGCCTGACCCGGCAGCTCAAGGGCAGATCACGGCTTGACCGCGTAGTTCCCCACGCTGCATGGCGGTCAGGGCACGACTCGCCTCGGCCAGTCCGACGATGCGATCAATGGACGGCACGATGGTGCGCGTCGAAATCTCCTCGGCGAGTTGGGCGCACCCCTGCGAAGTGGTGCGGGAGAAGAACCAGCCCAGCTCACGTCGGGTGAAGCGGTTGGCGATGGAGGCCCAGAAGTTGCGTTGGATGCCGCCGAGCATCGGCCCTCCCCCTTCACCGCCGACGATGACGAGCCGACCCTCGGGCCTCAGGGCAGAGCGCAAGCGACCCACCGAGCGATTGCCGCCGATGTCGATGATGAGGTCGAAAGGGTCACCCATCTGAGCCAATGAGGTCGTCCGGTAGTCGACCGTCCGATGGGCCCCGAGGCCGGCGACGAACTCCGTCTTGGCCCCACTGCAGGCCGCCGTCACCTCGGCCCCGTGGCGAGCAGCCAGCTGGACCGCGAAACTGCCCACGGCCCCTGACCCGCCGAGGACGAGCACGCGCTCGCCCTTCTGAACGCGCCCCTGCGTCACCACAGCGCCCAGTGCGGTCAGACCCGACACCCCGATCGTCGACGCCTCGACATCACTGACCGACTCCGGGGTGGTGGCCACGGTGGCCACGTCGGCGACCGCGAACTCCGCCAAGGACCCCGCCGCGGTGCCGAACACCCGGTCGCCCGCGGCATACCCACTCACGCCCTCACCGACGGCGACGACCTGCCCGGCGACCTGCTGACCGAGAACCGGCTGGCGAGGGCGCCGCAGGCCGAAGGCGGCCCGCGCGGCATACGGAAGGCCGGTCAGCAGGTGCAGGGTCGCCCGGTCGAGTCCGGCTGCGGCCACCTTGACGAGGACTTCACCCGGGCCGGGGTCAGGGCGCGGCACCTGCTCGATGTCCACCACCTCCGGTCCGCCGTAGACGCGTCGAGTAACCGCCCGCATGGTCGTCGGCAGGTCCGGCTCGACGGTCACCGAGGACTCCTGGGATGAGGGGGGCATGAACGGCCTCCTGAAGCCATACAAAGTAAGGTTTGGTACCGTAGCATTACGCCGTAAGAAATGGCAATCGCGAGAGGAATCCCTGTGCCAGCGCGCAAGCTCACCCCGCAGGCCGTCGTCACGACAGCACTCGCCCTCGCCGACCGGCACGGCCTCGAGGCTCTGACCATGCGCGGGCTGGCCAGGGAGCTCGGCGTCGAGGCGATGTCGCTCTACCACCACTTCGCGAGCAAGGACGCCCTCCTCGACGCCATGGTCGACCGGGTGTATGCCGCGATCCTCCTTCCCGAGGCCAGCGGCCAATGGCGCGCGGAGTTGCGCCGTCGATCGGTCTCGGTCCGACAGGTCCTCCACGCCCACCCCTGGGCGCTTCCGCTGATGGAGTCCCGGCGTGCCCCGGGGCCGGCGAACCTGGCCTATCACGAGGCGAACATCGCCTGTCTGCGCGCGGCGGGTTTCACTCCGGAGCAGGTGGCACGTGCCTATGCCATCGTCGACGCGTTCGTCTACGGCTTCGTCCTCCAGGAGGCGACGCTGCCCTTCGAGAGCGGCGACGAGGCGGCCGCCATGATCGAGCAGGACGCCTTCGGTGAGGCCCTCGCGTCCTACCCCAACATGGTGTGGTTCACGCAGGAGGTGATCCTCGTGCCGGGGTACTCGTTCACCCGCGAGTTCGAGCCGGGGCTCGACCTCGTCCTCGACGGGATTCAGTCGCGGCTCTCCAGCGCGGACTGACGTCGCTGGAACAGATCCCGCACGCAACCACAAGCACTCCTGTAGCCGGGTGCGAGTTGAGTTCCCTCGGCCCGCGCTGTCGGCGTGAACCCGGCGTGCGGAGCGTCAGGTCGGGAGACCGAGCGAGGTGAGGAAGTCGTCGACGGCGCTCGTCAAGGGTCCAGCGACGCCGACCTGGCTGTCGATGTCACCATGCGACATATCGATCGGCAGGACCGTCGCGGTGGAGCCGTGAGCGCGGACAGCCGCACCGAAGGCGTCCGCCTGAGGACACGCCTCTGCTCGATTCGAGCCGCAGACGAGCAGCACTGGCTCCGGCGTTCCCGAGAGGACCAGGGTCGGCGAAGCCTCGCGCTGCAGCACCTCGTCCTGGCCGAAGGCGTCGTCGTAGAGGGCCGGATGGGGACCGTTCATGATCTGCGGCACGTCGTAGGCAGCGCTGTCCAGGGCGATCGTGCCGAGCCAGGGCGCCGCCCCGGCCCCCTCGCGATAGCCCGGATCGGCGGTCACCAAGGACACCAGATGGGCACCGGCCGAATGGCCCATCAACACGATCCGACTCGGATCCCCACCCCAAGCGCTCGCCTCGGACTGCACGAACGACAGCGCAGCCGCGACATCGTGGGCCTGGGCCAGCGGGTCCACCTCGGGTGAGAGACGGTAGTTGATGGAGACGACGAGGTAGCCGGCTGGCACATAGTGCGCCACCTTGTTCTTCACAACACCCGGGTTGGCCTTGTCACCGCGGCGCCAACCTCCGCCATGGACCATGACGAGGATCGGGGCGTGCTGGGCATCAGCCGGCCGGTGGACATCGAGCCGCTGGGCGGGGTCGGAGCCGTAGGCGAGGTCACGGAGCACCTCGACTCCCGGCGGGCCGGCCACCTCGCCACGTGGATGGTTGCCACCACAGGCCGAGAGCAGGACGCCGACGACCGCCGCGAGGAGGAGGGCGCGAATCCGCCCGCCCGCTCGACCCCCGGTCTGCACGGTGCCCTGCACCCGGCCCATCCTGGCTGCGCCGCGTTCGGACAACCTGCGAGGCAGATCAAGGATTCCTGAAAGCCATCAAGGGATGTCGAGGCGGCGAAGCGCCGGGATCGTCGCCGCCCGAGGGCGCCGCCGGGATGATCGCTCGAGGCGGGCGGACGGCCTGACCTGAGCCCCTGCGGAGCATGGGTCCCCGAACGGCCACGGCTTCGCGGCATACCCCCTCACCTCGGCCGTCCCGACCGCAGGGGCAGGCGGGCGACGATCTCGCCCTCCTCGATCTCGCCCGTCGGCACGAACCCGACGGACCGGTAAAGGGGTTCGGGCGAGCCCTTCCCCGGCACCCAACTCGTCTCGACCCACTCGTGCCCGTCCGCGCGCATCTGCTCGATCCACTCGGTGAGCACACGTCGGCCGATGCCTCGCTGCTGGTGGCGCCGGTCGACGAGGAAGCGCCAGAGGTAGGGGCCGTTCTCGGAGTACATGAGGAAGCCGACCGGCTCACCGTCGGCCTCGATGCCGCGCAGGATCGGGATGAGCGGCTTGCCGTGACGATCGCCGTGGAAGAGGGCGTCGACATAGGAGTTGTGGACGCTCGCGACGAACCGGTTCTGCGACGTGTGCACCGCGACCCGTGCGTAGGTCAGGTGGTTGTCATCGGTGATCTCGACGAGTCGGATCTGCGTTGGCGGGGTTCGTGGCCGGCTGCGCCAATCGCGCCACTCCTGGGCGGTCATCGAGTAGTTGAGGTTGTCGTCCCACGCGCCGCGCCACCAGTAGGAATCCCGGGTGAGCGACTCGAAGGTCATGCCCAGCCGCTCGATCAGGCGCTGACTGGCGAGATTGTCCTTGGAGAGTTCGGCTTGGATCCGGTGGATGCCGTGATGGCCGACGAGGTGCGCGAGGAGCGCGTCGACCGCCTCGTGGGCGATCCCGCGGCCCTGCGCGGCCGGGATCAGGGTGAAGCCGATCTCGGCGATGCCACCCTGCTCGTGGATCCCGACGTAGACATCGCCGACGAGTTCGCCGTCCAGCTCGATCGCGACCTGGTGATGGCCGCCGGCCGCGACGTCGGTGAGGCCCTCGTGGGCCGCGACCAGAGCCCGCGCCCGGGACTCCGGATAGGGCAGGTCCCAGTCTTGCAGCGCGTTGACGTCGGGATCATTTCGGTATGCCGTGAGCGTCTCGACGTCCTCCTCCCGGACGAAGCGCAGCACCAGTCGATCGGTCCGCATCGGGAAGGGACCGCCGGGCTGGACATCGCTCATCGCCTCAGAGTCCTCCCGAAGTGCAGTGCCGGGCAACCGAATTTCGTCACACCCGCTCGGCGACCGTGGCAGGCAGTCGGCCTCTACGATGCCCGCCATGACGAGCAGCGCTGCGGAGGAGCACGCCGAAGCGACGGCCGAGGAGCCAGCAACGGAGGGTGAGCGCAACGACTGGCTCGAGTTGTTCTGCGACCTCGTCGTCGTCGCGGCCGTCGCCGTTCTCACCGAGGGCCCTGGCCGAGTTGCCGACGGCCGGCTGAGATGTGCATGAAGTGCTACATTTGCGCACGTGCCGACCATTGCTTCGCGGGACCTGCGCAACCACACCTCCACCGTCCTTGACGGTGTGGCTCGGGGCGAGGTCTACACCGTGACGGTCCACGGGCGCCCCGTGGCAGAGTTGCACCGCGTCAGCAGTCAGCGCCGACCCGCTGTGCCCAAGGACGAGGTGCTCGCCCTGCTCGATAGACAACGCCCCGATGCCGCGCTGGCGGCGGACATGGCGTGGATCTCCGAGGGCACGACGGACGATCTCGGCGACCTGGGGTGACGACGACTCCGACACGAGGGCTCCTCGACACGAGCGTCTGGATCTCCGCCGAGCTGGGCCGCACCATTTCTCGTGAACTCCTCCCGGACGAAGCCGTGGTCAGTGTCATCACCATTGCCGAGTTGCAGGCCGGCGTCCTCGCAGCCGGCGACAGCATCTCGCGCTCGCGGCGGCTCGACACCTTGCAGGTGGCACTCGACACCGAGGTGCTCCCCGTTGACGTCCGCGCCGCCCAAGTGTGGGCCGAACTGCGGGTCCGGTTGCGCGACGCCGGGCGGCGAGCGAACGTCAATGACCTGTGGATCGCGGCCATCGCCATTGCCAATGACCTTCCCGTCATCAGCCAGGACGACGACTTCGACGCGCTGAGCGAGTTGGGCGCACTCGACGTCATCAAGGTGTGAACCTCGGGGTGTCGAGGCTCCGGGCGGATAGCGATTCGTTGCGGGTTTCGTGGTCCACACCGCGTTACTTGGTATGCCGTGAGCGAGCGAATCTCGGCCCTCCCCCTTGGCCTGCTGGCCGGGTGATCGAGCCCGGGTCGCCGGTCGCCGGTCGTCGGCCGAGCATGCCTGCCCAGGAGCCCGGCCGCATCGGCGGGCAGTGACCGAAAGCTCACTATTGGTGAGTTTGTGTGGGCGCGACGGCGACACCCGGATCGTGGCTGACGCTTGCCGCCCGCGTCACGGGCGTTCAACTCATCCGCCGTGCCATGGATACCGGGCGGCCGCATCCGGGCGTTCCCTGACGCACGTTCAGGTGCGTTTGGTGTCGTAGGCCCACATCGCGATCTCGACCCGGTTCCGGGCGCCGAGCTTGGCCATCAATGAGGCGACATGGGACTTGACCGTGCTCAGGCTCACGTAGAGCTCGCGGGCGATCTCCGCATTCGTCCAGCCTCGCGCGACGAGCACGAGCACCTCTTCCTCACGCTCGGTGAGCGGGTCGATGGGTTGAACCGGCGCCGCGGGGGCCCGGTCAGCAAAGGTGGCGAGGAGCCGGCGAGTGACGTTGGGGGCGATCAGCGCATCCCCGGCGGCCGCCGCGTGGATGGCCTGCACGAGGAGTTCGGGCCCGGCGTCCTTGAGCAGGAAGCCGCGCGCGCCCGCCCGCAGGGCCCCGAGGACGTACTCGTCGAGGTCGAACGTCGTGATGACGACGACGGCGATGGGGTCCGTGACGTCCGGTCCGGCCACCCGCCGGGTCACCTCGACGCCGTCGAGCCCGGGCATCCGGATGTCGACGAGCAGGACGTCGGGACGCAGTCGGCGGGTGAGGTCGAGGGCTTGTATGCCGTCGGCCGCCTCTCCGACCACCTCCAGCGCCGGGTACGCGCCGAGGATCATGACGAGCCCGGCGCGGACGAGGTCCTGGTCGTCGGCAACGACAACGCGAATGGTCATGGCAGCGCGTCCACGGGCAGCACGGCCTCGACGACCCAGCCGCCCTCGGGTGCAGGCCGGGCTGTGAGGGACCCGCCGAGGAGTTGGGCGCGTTCGGCCATGCCGAGCAGCCCGAAACCGGCTTGGGGCGTCGCGCCGGACTGGGTGAGGCCGTCGTCGGTGACGCGCAACCGGATGGTTGCTCCCTCCCGTCGCACGTCGATCGCGACGCGTGTCGGGCTCGACGCGTGCCGCAGGGCATTGGTCAAGGATTCCTGCGCGAGCCGGTAGAGAGCGGTGTCGACCGGGCGGGAGAGTGGGTTCAAGGAGCCCACGAGGGTGACCTCGACAGTGGGGGTCGCATCGGCACGGGCGAGGGCCGGGAGGTCCGCGATCCCCGGCGCGGGGGCATAGTCGACGACCTCGTCGTCTCGCAGGACCCGGACCACGGTCCGCATCTCGGCAAGGGTTCGCGAGGCCTCCGCCTCGATGGCCGCGAGGACCTCGACGGCCCGATCGGGCTGCATCCGCGCGACGACACCGCCAGCCTGTGCCTGCACCGCGATGGCGGACACATGGTGGGCGATGGTGTCGTGGAGGTCGCGCGCCAGGGCAACGCGCTCTTCGTTGCGGATCTCGAGTCGCTCGCGATCGCGCGCGTCTGCGCGATACCGGAAGGCCGCCGCGAGAGCGACGACGCAGAGCAGGAGGGCGCTCCCGCCAACGACGTCCGCCCGTCCCGCGGACGTCGCATACATGCCGAGTGCCGTGATGATCGCGACGTATGCCGTCCCGACGGCGATCTCCCCGCCGGAGCCCCAGCGCGCCAAGGAGTAGAGCAGGGCCAGGACGGCCATCAGGGCCCAGAGGTCGAGCGCACCGGGGTCCATCGTCAGTTCGAGGACAGAGAGCAGACCGGCCAGGCCCCAGCCGACGAGTGTCGCCAGGAGGGGGTGCTGTCGCCGCCAGAGCAAGGCAGGCGCGAGGGCCAGGCCGATCACGGCGAGCAGCGGTCGCCAGGCCAGCCCCGGACGGAAGGCAACCTCGACGAGGACAGCCACGGCATACACACCCACAAGGAGGCGGTCGAGCGCACCGGCCGGTGGCACCACGGCCGGCCGCGGCTCGCGCCAGAGGGGTCGCCGGTTGGTGGGCACGGGCTGAGCCTAGGGCTCGGCGAACGGCCGCGGATCGGCCCAAAGAACGAGATCGACGTCGTGCTATCGGCCAGGCGGATCCGGGCCACGCGACCGAGGCGTGCGGCGCCGATGTCGGCGAGCGTTGCGGCACATATCCACCTCACCCAAGGAGACCACGATGACCGTCAGTCACCCACCCATAGCGTTGGACGACCAGCCGATGTCGGTGCGGGCCAAACTCGCTGCCGCGTGGGCTGCCTTCATGTGCCTCTACATCTACGTCGACGTCCTGGGTTTCTACGCGCCCGGTGCCGTGTCCGGCATCCTCAAGGGCCAAGTGCACACCTTCGACATCACTGAAGGGTTCTTCATGGCCGCTCTGACGGCAGCAGCGGTGCCGATCATGATGCTCGTGCTGTCGGCCGCCCTACCGGCCCGAGCGGCCCGCCGGACGAACCTCGGCGTGGCCACCCTGCTCATGCCGTGGATGGCGTTCAACGTGACCGGTGGCCAGTGGCCCTTCTACTACGGACTTGGCTTCGCCCTCGAACTCATCGTGCTGGCCTTCATCCTTCGCTCGGCCTGGACCTGGCCCCTCACGGTCTCGCCGGCGGTCTCCCGTCGTCAGCCCGCGTCGCCCCCGATCGGTATGCCGTGAGGGCCGAGCGAGCCGTCGGCGCGACGGCGATCGCCCTGGTGGTGTCCGTGATCATCCAGAACGTGGTCCTCGCGTCCGGTGCGCCGACCTACAGCGATCCGATGACGCAGGTCCTCACCTTCCACTCGGAGCATCGGGGTCTCGTCACGCTGGCCGTCGGGTTGGAGGCGCTCAACGTGCCCCTGCTCCTGGGGTTCGTGACCGGCTTGCACGGGCTGGTCACGCGCCGCGGGCGGTCGGGCTTGGGTGGGTCGCGGCTGGCCGTGGCTGCGGCCGCGACGGCGTCTTCGGGGTTCGTCCTCTACGCCGTCCTGTGGATGGGAGTCGTGCTCTCCGCGCGCGATCTCACCTCGCCGACGGACACTCTCGAGGTCATCTGGCGCATGCATGCCGCCGCCTTCGGATTCGCGCTTGCCGCCCTGGGGGCCACCTTCGCTGGGGCCGCGTGGGCAGCGAGTGCGAGCGGGTTGACGTGGGGGTGGCAGCGAGTCCTGGGTCTCTTCGGGGGTGGACTGATGCTCGTGGCGGGCGTGGCGAGCGGGGCTGTCGCAGAGGGCTCCCCGGTCGTCTTCGTGGGGGTGGCAGGCTTCGGCATCTGGGTCGTGTGGCTCGTGGCGATTGGCCTTCGGCTCTTGCGGACTCGGCCGGCGCACCGGTCCGGTCAGGCGACCGTCCTCTCGGGCGTGGCCTGACGACCGGCGGCCCCGGGACCCAGCAGGGCACTCACTGAGTGCCGATGAACCGGCCGACGAGGTCGCGGCGGCTCGCGACCCCGAACTTGCGGAAGATGGACTTCAGGTGATCCTGAACCGTGTGCGGCGACAGGACGAGGGCCTTGGCGATCGCCGCGGTCGATGTTCCCTGGAGCACGAGGTCAGCGACCTCCTGCTCGCGTCGGGTGAGTCCGAAGGCGCCGGTGGCCAGAGGGAACAGTTCGACGGCGCTCGTCGCAGTGACGCTGAGCACGACGCTGGCCCCGTCCGACAACGGAGCCGCCCGAATCGTCACCCAGCGGCCCGTGGTGTCCCTGGTCCGAACCATCGCCGCCGGAGCGCCACTGCGCACGGAACCGACGACGCTCAACATGCTGGTCGGGAGATCCCCGTGGTCGAGGCCGCCGAGGTCATCGATGGCGGCCAGCCCGGCGCTCGAGGCCTGGAAACCTGAGGCGGTCACCATGATGACGGCCGGCGCCTGGATCCAGCGGTCGTTGCCCTCGACAGGAGCCCCGTGGAAAAGGCTGTGCCGCAACCCATCCACGACGGTGGGAATCATTCGGCGTAGGACATCCCGGTCACTGTGACTGAACGGCGCCTCACCGCGATCCCGGTGCATGGCCAGACCGGCCCACAGCAGACCGTCGCCGGTGAAGGCGATGCGGAGTTCGTCGATGGCGCCGAGTCGAGGCTCCAGAAAGTCGGCGAATCGATGGCACGTCTCAGGTCGACCGTCGGTGTCGAGCCACAAGGAGCCCACCGGATCAGCGCCGATGGCGAAGTAGTCGAACCCGGCGGCGGCGCGGGCCCCGGTCGGGGTCCAGGCGCAGTCCCAGCTGGGGCCCGCCAGCGGGGCGGTCCAGGACCACCCCCGCAAGGTGACCGTCCTCGTGGAACTCGACGGCGACGGCATACCCGAGTCGGGAGGCGTACCAGGCGATCGACCGCGTGAGGTCGGTGACGGGCAGCTTGAGATGGTGGACGCCGTCCAGGGTGGGGATCATCGAGTGCCTCCAGAGGGTCGTGGGATGGAGCGAAGGCGAGCAGTGCCTTCGCCGTCGAGCCGGTCGAGCGCGGGATCGGCGCGTCCGGTGATGAGCAGCAGCAGGTCGCCCAACCGGCCCTGGACGCGCGCCCCGTCGGGGTCGCCGACATCGACCGGGGCGTCGGTGGCGATCAGGTGCATGCCGCGCATCCGCCGGCGGGCGTGGAAGGGCCACCCCATCGACCAGACCCGGCGGAAGCCGGCCACCGCGGCGTCGGTCGGCATGGGTCGCTCGATGCCCAGCGGGATGGTGATGTCCTGCCCGTGCACGAGCAGGTCCATGAGCAGGTTGTCGGGGTTCGTGACTCGGGGCACGGCCCGGGAGGCAGCGACGCGACGCAATCCTGCGGCGATCTCCTCGGTGGGTCGTTGGGCGTAGTCGACGGCGATCGCAGCCGCGGCCTCCCACAGGTGGCCGTGCGCCCGGACGAGGGCGGCGACGAGGGTGGACATGCTCGGCTCCGGGACCGGGCTCATCGCCACGTGCGCGGCGACGTCTCTGACCCGCCAACGCTCACACAGCGACTGCGTCTCCCACTGGGCCGAGGTGAGGGAGTCGAGCAGATCAGCCAGGCTCAGCCGCTCGCGTTCCACGTCCTGCCAGCGTGTCTCATCCATCTCGCCCTCCACATGTAGTAAGAATATCTGACTAGTGTGTGGTGCGATTCGACGACGTGCAAGGGGTTTTCGTGGACAGTCCGGGCCTGGGTGTGCTGCTGTTCCTTCCCTACCGTCACCTGGAGGACCGGGTGCTCGCCGCCGTACGCGCCGCAGGGCATCCCATCACCCTGGCCCAGGCCCGGGTCTTCCAACGTGTCGACCCTGGCGGATCGAGGCTGACCACCCTGGCCCGGTCAGCCCAGGTGACCAAACAGACCGCCGGACACCTGGTCGACGAGCTCGAAGCGGCCGGCTACCTCGCCCGGACCCCCGATCCTCACGACGCCCGGGCGCGACTCATCCGCATCACCAGCAGGGGCCGCGAGGTCATCGCCGTCGCCGCGCCCGTCCAAGCGGCGATCGAGGCCGAGTGGGCCGCGCACCTCGGCGCCCGCAGGATGCAGCAACTCACCGCTGCGTTGCTCGCGTTGCGCGCGATCACCGACCCGTACGCCGATGACGTCTCGCAGGGTGGCGTCAGTCGCCGGACGCGGGACTGATGCCCCTACTCCGTGTCAAGGGGGCGGAGCGTTCCACTCGGAGGCTGGCATGGGCGTTCATCCAGCACGCTCAGCACTGCTCGATCACCTCGAACGGCACCGCAGCCCGTCCATCCGCAGCGCGGCCATCGCCGACATCGTCGGCCGGAATATCGTCCAGCGCAGGCAAGGCGGCAGCCCGGCGGGCTGCTCGAACACCGCCGATCCGGCTGCGGGCCGGCTCCCACCATCGATCTCGGACCGGCGCACCCACTTGCGCACCGTTTCGGGTGACCCACCCCGAGCTCGGCCCCGACCGACCGGATCGCTTCGAACTCGGAGGGGTACTCATCCCGCTGCTCCAGCACCAACCGGACAGCACACTCCCGAAACTCCAAGGAGTACTTCGACGGACGTCCATGACCTGCATCCTTCCAACGGATCAGGTCTCCGGACTCGCCGGGAGGTGTCACACCGAAGCCATCGACTGGGCCGCCGTAGGACACGTCACCGACGACGACATGGCCCCCTACAGCGGATGGTGACGATGGCCCCTCGCCATGAAGCGGGTGGCTTCCAAACCCAAGGCGTCGGGCACTCTCGGCGGAAAGGGGCGCCTGCATGTGCGCGGTTCGCTCTTGGATGCTGGAACATCTGGGCCTGGGCGGTGGTTGACGAGTCAGTCCGACTGATTCACCAGTAGAGGAGCATGCTCGTGGCCACCATCGTTGTCTTCGGCGGGACCGGGTACACCGGCGGCAGTGTTGTTCGGGAGGCGGCCGCGCGAGATCACCACGTTATCTCCGTCAGCCGGTCAGAGCCCCAGGAACCCGTGGATGGCGTGCGCTACGAGGTCGGCAGCGTCTCCGAGGTCGCGGCCCGCGTCGTGCCGGGCGCCGATGTCGTCGTCGCGGCGCTCTCCCCGCGCGGTGACATGGCCGGCCGTCTCGTCGAGGTGTACGGCGAGCTGGCCCGACTATCGGCCCAATCCGGTGCGCGCTACCTGCAGATCGGCGGCTTCAGCTCGCTGCGACCCGGGCCGGGCCTGCCGCGGGTCGTCGAGGGTGAGATCCCGGAGCAGTACCGGGCCGAGGCCCTGGAGGGTGAGGCCACCCGGGTGATGCTCGCGGAGCAGGCGCCCGAGGAACTCGACTGGCTCTTCATCAGCCCCGCTGGTGGCTACGGTTCGTTTGCCCCGGGCGAGCGCACCGGTACCTACCGGGTCGGCGACGAGATCGCCTTGTTCGACGCCGACGGGAACTCGAACATCTCCGGTGCCGACTTCGCTCTCGCCATCGTCGACGAGATCGAGAACCCGCGTCATCACCGAGAGCACATCGGCATCGCTTACTGACCACTCGCCCAGGTGCCCGCTACCCGCGGCGTGCACGACCTCCTACTCCGCAGCACCGCGCCGCGGGCGAAGCTACGACCCCGGCGAAGGCCGCGGGATTCGCCGCCTGCGCCCAGGCGGCCAGCACCCGGCGGAAAGCCGCGGGTCCGCACGCACGGCCGTCCATCTCAGCGTGAGTCCCTAGCGCTCAGCGGCGGCGGGCAGGCATCCAGGATCATGACCTTCACACGCGGGTACGCCCTCACGTCCAGTGACTCGCTACACGAGTCCGAGGACGAAGTGGTCATCGTGATCGAAGGCGAACTCGACGACCAGGTAGGCCACGACCGGGAGCCTTGACCTGGGGCGGGATGCTGTGGTTTCCCCGGCGAGTGCCCCATGCCGTGGCGAACCTGAGCCAGGAACCGTGCCGTTGCATCACCGTCGTGACCCCCAGCGGTATCGAGTACTTCTTCCGCGGTCAGCGTGACTACCTCACCTCAGTTCCGGCTGGCCATCTTCCCGACCCACAACGTCTCGCGGCCGTCCCCGGCGCCGACCTGCGTCGCGTCGTCGGCCCGCCGCTCACCGCACGTAACTAACGCCCAGATCGCGTCAACATCGGCAGCACTCCGCCCTTGTCCCACCGGCCGCGATCCAACAGGTGGTCGGAACACCACCCTGGTTGACGGCATTGGCGCACACGCTCCCCAACGACCTCGCCCTCCACGGACCCGACTGGACGCCGCCCCGACCCGGCACCGCACCCCCGGACAAGCGCGTCGTCATCCTCGTCGGAAGCAACAGCCCTCAGTGGTTCCACGCCACCGCCCACGCTGCCGCCGACGCCTATGCCGCCACCACCACGATGCTGCCCGGCCAGGACCACAACATCCTCTGGCAGCCCCAAGACCTCGTCCCCCACCTCACCTGACCGGGCGCATCCGCTCATGCCTCTGTGAGCGCGTTCATAGTCTGAGACGACCTGCTTTGCACACCTCGCCGTATGTGCCCCCGTCGTGCAAACTAGCCCGCCCGGCGGTGTGCAAACTGCGGCCGAGGTGATGGTCGCCCTCGAGGCGGCCCGCGTCCTGGGGCTGCGCTCCTCCTGAGTCGGTATGCCGTGGGGTCGCCTCCCGGCGTCCGTCACCCGATGACCCCTGCGCTCAACTCCGACTGCCCACGAAGGCCTCATGCAGCAGCAGCGCCAGCGCCGTCCGATTCGGCTGGTCGAGCTTGCGGAGCAGCGAGGTCAGGTGATTCTTCACCGTGCCTTCGGCGACGACGAGGTCCGCGGCGATCTCCGGATTGGTCATCCCGCGGGCGACCCGCTCGGCGACCGCCCGCTCGGTCCGGGTCAGCAGCGCGAGGGGATCCTCGGCCCCCGCTGACGGCGCCGCACCACCGAGAGCGACGCGAGCCACTCGTGGGTCGATGACCAGCTCACCGCGCTCGGCCGCCCAGATGCCCTCGGCCAAGCGCTCGGGAGAGACGTCCTTGAGCAGGAAGCCGGCCGCCCCGGCACCCAACGAGCCCCGCACCACGTCCGGCTCGTCGAAGGTCGTCAGCACCAACACCGGCAGCAACGGATGCCGGTCTCGGCAGGCGGCGACCAACGACGGACCGTCCATGCGCGGCATACGGGCATCGGTGACGACCACGTCGGGGAGGAGACGCGGGATGACGGCCAAGGCCTCCTCACCATCGCCGGCCTCGCCCACGACCTCGATGCCGTCCACGGTGCTGAGCAGCATCCGCAGGCCGCGGCGCAGCAGTTGCTGATCGTCGACGACGAGGACCTTCGTCATGCCGACTCCTTGGGCAGATGCGCGCGCAACCGGAATCCGTCCGGGCTCCACCCGGCGTCGATGTCACCGCCGAGTCGCGTGGCCCGCTGGGTGAGGGAGCGCAGGCCATAACCCGTGGCCACCTCGGCGTCGCCTGTCTCGGGGGCGCTGCCGTCGTCGGTGAGAGTCAGAGTCAGCCCATCGGCGTGGACCACGACAAGGTCGACTCGGCGAGCTCCCCCGTGCCGCAACGCATTGGTAAGTCCCTCCTGCACGACCCGCAGGCAGAAGAGGGCGCGCTCGCGATCGAGCGGTTGCTCCGCGCCGAGGGTGGTGACGCTGACCTCGAGCCCGGTGCCGCGAAAGGCATCAGCGACGGCCTCGAGGGCGGCAGTGCCGGTGAGGGACCCGACCGGGACCGGGTCCAGCGCTCGCACCCAGACCCGCATCCGGTCCAGGGCCACGGCGGACAGGTCGCGAGCACGGCCGACCTCCTCCCACGCGGCGTGCGGATCACGGGTGCGCATGCGGTCGGCGAAGTCGAGACCCATTTGGATCGCGGTCAGCTGGTGCCCGAGTCCGTCGTGCAGGTCGCCGGCCGAGCGGGCCCGCTCCTGGGCGAGGACGAGGTCCTTCTCGCTGTCGAGGGAGGCGCGCAACTCCGCGAGCAGGCGGGCGTTCTCGCGCCGAGACTGGTCGGTCTCGCGCACGAGTTGGGCGATGAGCAGGCCCAGTGCGAGCAGGACCAGCACGCCGATGCTCTGGGGCACGATGTCCTCGAGGGGGCGGCGATAGGCCACGGCCATGACGAGGACCAGCCCGATGACCAGGGCAGCCACGGCAGCCAGACCGGCCAGGGACCCGTGTTCGACGATGAGCACGATGAGGGCGACGAAGAAGAGCGGCAGCCCGCTCGGGCCGTCGCCGACGAGTGCCACCACGAAGGCGCAACTGACGAGGACGAGCACGGCTCGGTCGGCCGCACCGTCGTGCCGTCGCCAGGTCACCCAAGCACCGACGGCCGCCAGCACCGCCAGCGCGACGGCGACCCCTCGTCCCCACGACATCTCGAGGCCGACGTCGAGCGCCATGAGGAGCGCCAGGGCAGCGCTCACGCCGAAGAGCAGGTCCAGCATGAGCCGGGCGCGCTTCGAGATGTTGAGCATGTCTGTGAGCCTAGGTGCGCGGGACCCGGTCGGACCCGTGACCAGGGTCATGGGTCACGGTCGTGGAGTCGTGACCCGGGGGTCTGGGGCGCGCGCAGCGACCCGACGACGCTGGAGGCATGACCAACAACGACACCCGGACCCAGCCCGACGCTCCCGCCACGACCCGCTTCCCGCGCTGGCCTCTCTGGGCCCGCGTCCTGCTGGCACCGCTCATCATGCTCATCGCGGCGTTGTCTCCGCTCCTGCCGCAGTCGCCGCTCTACTTCTTCCCCGACGCCGCCAAATGGCTCAACGACCCGGCCAATGCGGTGGGCTCGGCCCCGCTCCTCCTCACGCTCGCCTTCCCCACCGTCGCGGCCCTCTTTCTCGTCTGGCTGGCCATGACCCGGCTCCAGGGGCGGCCGCTTCGCGACGCCGGCGCACTGTGGACGCGCGCCTCGTTCGGCCTCCTCGGGGTCGGCCTGGCGCTCTCCTTCGCCGTCACCTTTGCAACAGCACTGCCCTTCCAGAGCAGTGCGCGCGGTGTGGAGGACATCGGGTCGCCGCTCTGGGTGGGCGTTCTGGCGGCCGTCGTGCGCGGCGTCTTCATGCAGGGCTTCCCTGAGGAACTCGTCATGCGCGGTTGGCTGATGCAGGTCCTGCGTGATCGCCCGCTCGTCGCCGTCGCCGTCTCCACGGTCATTTTCGGTGTCCTGCACTACTTCTCGTCCGGCGGCCAGGAGTCCGCGGGCGAGCGCGTGGTCTACCTGCTCAACCCGACGGCCTTCGGCTTCTGCGCTGCCGCGTTCGTCCTGCTGACCCGGTCCATCTGGCCGGCCGTCGGCATCCACGCCGGGATGCACTTGGCCCACCTGGCCGGGGCGCTGATGGGGGTGGCCTTCGAGTCGCCGACGATCTGGATCACCAGTGCGATCGGGTATGCCGTGGCCGGAGTCGTCGTGCTGGTGCTGTGGCACCGCCGAGGCCGGTCCACGGAGGTCGTCATCGACCGCTGACCCGGCCCAACGATCAAGGCGAGGTATGCCGTGGAGCTGAGTCCGCGGCATACCTCGCCTTGTGTCTTGATTTGGGAAGGGGTCCTTACTTACCGCAGTCGTTCTGGACGACGGAGAACGGCACGGAGTCGGCCTTGCCGGTGGAGAACTCCATGTTCTTCTTCCACATGTCCTCGTCGATCGAGGTGAGGAAGGAGTCGTGGCCCTCCTCCCAGATCTGGGTGGCGACCTTGGCGTCGATGGACAGGTTCTTCTGGAGCAGGGCGATGGCCTTGTCCTTGTTGGCCTTGTCGTTGATCCAGGTGACGGCTTCCTTCATCGCTCAACACCTGGTACGACGACGTCGACGACGCCCTGGCGCGTCTCGGCTTCCCGCCCAACCGCAAGCCGGGGCAGCTCGGTTTCCTGATGCACGCCTGATCCAGGGATCAGACTGAGGAGACGAGTGATGACGTCGGTCACCGAGGCAGCCCCCGTGGCTGCCGATGACACGGTGCCGAACCAGGCGCCGGGGAAGAAGTCCCGATTCTTCCCCGGTCTGGTGTTCGGCCTGACCTTCGCGCTGCTCCTGTCGGACTACATGTCCCGTCAGGTGCTCGCGGCAGTCTTCCCCCTCCTCAAGGCGGAGTGGGGTCTCACCGACACCGAGCTCGGCACGCTCAACAGCGTCGTCGCCCTCGCGGTCGGACTGCTCGCTGTGCCCTTGTCCGTCCTGGGTGACCGCTTCGGCCGGGCCCGGGCGATCGTCGGCATGGCAACCCTGTGGAGCTTGGCGACGCTGGCGTCGGCCTGGGCGTCGAACTATGGCGAGCTGCTCGTGGCTCGCATCATTGTCGGTGTCGGTGAGGCCGCCTACGGCAGCATCGGTCTGGCCGTCGTCTTCCTCGTGTTCAAGCCTCACCTGCGCTCGACCCTCTCCGGGGCCTTCCTCGGTGGTGGCGCCTTCGGCTCCGTCATCGGTGTCGCCCTCGGTGGCGTCATCGCGATGCGCTTCGGCTGGCGCCACGCCTTCATCGTCATGGGTGTCATCGGCCTGGTGCTCGCGGTCATCTACGCCTTCACCATCACCGAGAAGAAGCTCCGGGACCACGCCATCCCGGACGCCGCCGCCAAATTGGAGCCGACGACCAAGAAGCTCATGACCAAGGCGCGCTTCAAGACCCTCTTCTCCACACCTGCCGTCGTCATGGCCTACCTGGGCAGTGGCCTGCAGTTGTTCATGACCGGCACCCTGCTCGCCTGGCTGCCGAGCTTCTTCAACCGCACCTACGGCATGACCCCGGACCGTGCGGGCAAGGTCGCTGCGCTCTTCCTGCTCCTCCTCGGCGTGGGCATGATCGGCACCGGCATCATCAGCGACCGGGTCAGCAAGGTGGTCACGGTGCGCAAGTGGACCACGTCTATCGTGTACTCCATTGTGAGCCTGATCTTCCTCGTCGCCGCCTTCTCGTTTGGCCCGTGTGCCCTCCAGCTCACGCTGCTCGCCGTCGGCGCCTTCTTCGTCTCCGGTCCCGCGGGGCCGGCCGGGGCGATGGTCGCGGCCCTGACCACCCCCTCCATCCGGGCGACTGCCTTTGCCACGTTGGCCCTGGCCAACAATGTCCTCGGCCTGGCCCTGGGTCCGATCGTGACCGGTCGCATCGCCGACTCCATCGGCCTGGCCGACGCCCTGCGTCTCGTGCCGTGGGTGGGACTGCTCGCGATCACCGCGCTGGTCATCGGCTGGCGCACCCACCACTCGAGCCTGGCCAAGCTCGGCCTGGCCCCCGACGTCCGTCGAGTCAAGGGAGAGATCCGATGACCCTCGTCCTCGTGCCCGGTCTGCGCGGATCCGCACCGGATCACTGGCAGGAGCACCTCGCCCAGCGCGCCGATGCCGTCCACCTGCGCACCGACCGCGGCCCCCTCGACCTCGATGCCCGCGTCGCGGACCTGGACGAGGCGGTGACGTCGGTCGACCGGCCGATCATCATCGCTCACAGCGCGGGAGTGCTGACGCTCCTGCACTGGGCGGCGCGAGCCCCTCGGTCCGTCACGTCCAAGGTCCTCGAGGCCCTCCTCGTGACACCGCCGACGCTCAATGCCGAACTGCCGCCGGTCTATCCGCGGCTGACCGAGCTGGCCGACCACGGCTGGCTCCCGGTGCCCACGCAGGCCCTGCCGTTCCCGGCCACTGTCGGGCTGAGCGATGACGACCCGCTCGGCCCGGCCGGCGAGGTCCGCGACCTCGCCGCTGACTGGGGAGCCGTCGTCGTCGAGCTCGGCGCTGTCGGCCACGCGAACCCGGCGTCGGGCCACGGACCCTGGCCGGCGATGGACACCCTCGTCGAGGCCACGCTGCGCGAGTACTTCACCGAGGTGGACGCGTGAGCAAGGCGGGACGGGCGCGGCCACCGTGCCGGCTCCCGCTCCCACGACCGACGCCTCGGGCGGTGCGACTGCTCCGATCAGCCCGACTGCTCCGGACGCGGTGACCCCCGCCGGTCGCGGTCCGAAGCTGCCGACCCGTCTGGCTTGGGTGCCCGGTGTCGCGCTCTCCTTCGCCGTGGCGCTCGCCGCCCTCGCGCTGCACCGCGCGGTCCCCATGGTCAATGCGGTGCTCGTGTGCATCATCCTCGGCGCCCTCGCGGGCAACCTGATCCGCATCCCCGCGACCTTCGCCCCCGGCTTGGCCATGTCCGCCCGGCGAGTCCTGCGGATCGGCATCGTCATCCTGGGTCTGCAGCTGTCCCTGACCCAGATCGCCGCCCTCGGCCCGGGCATGTTGATCGTCGTCGTGGCCGTCGTCGGCGGCGGGATCCTCGGCACGCTGGCCATTGGGCGACTCCTGCGGGTGCCCATGGCTCAGCGGCTGCTCATCGCCACCGGCTTCTCGATCTGTGGCGCGGCGGCCGTCGCCGCGGTCGAGGGGACCATCGACCGCGAGGACGAGGACGTCGCGGCCTCCATCGCCCTCGTCGTCCTCTTCGGGACGCTGATGATCCCGCTGATCCCCCTGCTCGTCGGGCTCCTGTCGATGGACATCCACAGCGGTGGCCTGCTCGCCGGTGCCGCCACCCACGAGGTGGCCCAGGTCGTCGCCATCGGATCGCTGCTCGGGCCGGATGCCGTCGGAGCCGCTGTCGTCGTCAAGCTCGCTCGTGTCGCGCTCCTCGCGCCGGTCGTCGTCACCGTCGGCTGGGCCGTCGCTCGCGGCCGTGCCCGGGTCGCCGACCAGGGCGGCAGTGCAACGCGTGCGACCAAGAAGCCGCCGATCATCCCCCTCTTCCTCGTCGGCTTCCTCGCGGCGTCCGTCATCGCGACGGTCTTCAGCCCGAGCGCGGGGGTGCTGCACCTGGCCTCCAGCGTGCAGAGCCTGTGCCTGGGCGCGGCGATGTTCGCCCTTGGCATCTCGGTGCGTGTCTCCATCCTGCGCAACCTCGGCCCACGCCCGCTCGTCCTGGGCTTCCTGTCCACCCTGCTGGTGCTCGTGATCGCGCTGACCGGCATCGCTCTGGTCGCCTGACCCACTCGCACCACCTGCTCGTCTGCTTCCTCCCCTCCTCTCTCGCAACGGATGCATCGAAAGGCTCCACCCACCATGAGCAATCTCGCTGCCAACCTCACCTCCACCGCGGCGGCCTCACCGCAGGCGCCCGCCCTTCGCCTGGGCGACGTCATCGTCACCTTCGCCGAGTTGCAGGAGCAGGCCGCGCGCGTCGCTGCCGTTCTGGACTCCCGTGGCGTCGGCGTCGGTGACCGGGTCGCCATGATGCTGCCCAACGTGCTCGCCTTCCCGGCGATCTTCTACGGCATCCTGCGTGCCGGCGCGATCGCCGTGCCCCTCAACCCGCTGCTGAAGTCCGGCGAGGTCGAGTACATGCTGCGCGACTCCGGCGCCGGCCTGCTCTTCGGCTGGGAGGCCATGGGTCAGGACGCCAGCGCAGGGGCTGCGGCCGCCGCCGCGGACGTCATTCTCATCGGTGACGCGGGCCTGGCCCCGGTCATCGAGGGCGTGACCCCGGCCGGTGCGCCCGTGGACCGCGCCGACGACGACACGGCCGTCATCCTCTTCACCTCCGGCACGACCGGCCACCCCAAGGGCGCCGAGCTCACGCACCACGGCCTCGACAGCAACCAGTCGCTCACCGTCCGCACCCTCATCAACCTCACCGCGGACGACGTCGTCATGGGCTGCCTGCCGCTCTTCCACATCTTCGGACTCACGACCGGGCTCAACGCGGCCATCGGTGCGGGCGCCTGCCTGACGATGCTCCCGCGCTTCGACCCGCGCGCCGCCCTCGACATCCTCGCCGGGCACAACGTCACCGTCTTCGAAGGCGTGCCGACCATGTACTCGGCCATGCTCGCCGCCGCCGGCGACGACGAGATCTCCATCCCCGACCTGCGCATCTGCGTCAGCGGTGGATCGGCCCTGCCCGTGCGCGTGCTCGAGGAGTTCGAGGAGCGTTTCGGCTGCATCATCCTCGAGGGCTACGGCCTGTCCGAGACCTCTCCGGTCGCCTCCTTCAACCACCCCGACCGCGACCGCAAGCCCGGCTCGATCGGCACCCCGGTCGAGGGCGTCGAGATGCGCCTCGTCGACGACGAGCGTCGCCCGGTCGCGGAGGGTGAGCCCGGCGAGATCCAGATCCGGGGCGCCAACGTCATGAAGGGCTACTGGGGTCGCCCGGATGCCACGGCCTTGGCCATCGACGCGGACGGTTGGTTCTCCACCGGTGACATCGCCACCCGCGACGAGGAGGGCTACTACCGGATCGTCGACCGCAAGAAGGACCTCATCCTCCGCGGCGGTTACAACGTCTACCCGCGTGAGGTCGAGGAGGTGCTGCACCAGCACCCGTCGGTCGCCGAGGCCGCCGTCGTCGGTGTCCCGCACGACAGCCTCGGCGAGGAGGTCGCTGCGGCGGTCGCGCTCAAGCCGGGCAAGGAGGCCACGCCCGAGGAGCTCACCGAGTTCGTCCGTGACCGGATCGCGGCCTACAAGTACCCCCGCCACGTCTGGATCGTCGACGCGCTCCCCAAGAGCGCGACCGGCAAGATCCTGCGCCGCGAGGTGCGCGCCACGACTCACGCCGAGTCCTGATCGGTCGGGCCCTTCGGCCCGACCCACCGTCAAGGGCGAGGTATGCCGTGTGTCCGCACACGGCATACCTCGCCTTTGGTCTCGGCTCAGTCCCGGCCGAGGCCGTGGCGGCGCGCGTACTCCAGGATCCCCTGTGCCGCAGCGGAATCGGTGGCCAGATGGGTGATGAAGCCGGCGGCCAGGGCGACGGCAAGGGCCTTGGACTTCACCCGCCCCCCGGCGATGCAGACGCGCCGCTCAATGGCGCTCAGGTCGGCCAGGGGCAGGGCGACGGTGCGGTCATCGAGGTCGGGAAGGCAGATCCGACCGGAGTCGTCGTAGAACCGGGAGAAGATGTCGCCGGCCGCGTGGCGGGACAGGTGTTCCCGTTCGGCGGGGGTGAAGTAGTCGAGGGCGAAGAGGGTCGAGTCCGGGGCGATGTGACCCACCGTGAAGGCCGCCGTCGAGACCTGCCTGCCCATCTCGAGGACGAGTTGGATTTGACGCTCCTGCTCGAGGGCGCGCACCGTCTCGACATGCTCGAGGTAGACCGGGATGTGCAGGGTGCGCGGATAGGCGTTGAAGGCGGCGCAGAAGAGGGACATCGTTTCGTACTCACGGGTGCGCTTGGGTTGCAGCGGCACGCCGCCCTTGAGCTCGACGATCTCGACGCCGTCGCGGGCCGTCGTTGCGAGGTGTTGCGCCACCGCATACATGCTCTCGCCCCACGAGAGTCCCAGGTGCTCGCCATCGCGCACGAGACCCTCGATCAGAGTGGCCCCGACGCGGCCCAGGGCATCCAGGGGCGCGAGCGGGTCGACCGGCCCCGCCGCGACACGCACCTCGGCCAGGCCGAAGCGCCGGGCGATCTGGTCACCGAGGTCGGAGGCGATCTCGCGCGGATCGTGGACGTCGATCGTGACGAAGCGAAGGTCCTTGGCGGTCTGGATCAGCTTGGAGACGGTGGGGCGTGAGACCCCGAGTTGCTGGGCCACCTCGTCCTGGGACAGGCCACGGACGTAGTAGAGCTTGGCCGCGTCGAGCGCCTGTTGCTCGCGTGCATCCATCGCTGATCCTCCCGGTCTGGAACATTCGTCACCCTAGCATTTGACGTTTGTTCTATGGCGCTCCTATGCTGATTGAACATTCGTGCAGCCCTTCATGGACATTCGTTCCGCTGAAGTCCGTCGTTGCACGAAGGCCAGGAAAGGAAGCGCCATGACCGCTCACGCCAACGTCGCCCAGCTCATCGACCACACCCTCCTCAAGCCCGACGCCACGACCGCCGACATCGAGCGCCTCGTCGCCGAGGCCGCCGACCTGGGCACCTACTCGGTGTGCGTCTCCCCGAACCTCCTCCCTTTGGCCGATGCGCGCGGTCTCAAGGTCGCGACCGTGTGTGGCTTCCCCTCGGGCGCCCACCGCGCCGACGTCAAGGCTTTCGAGGCTGCAGCGTCGGTGCGCGATGGCGCGGACGAGATCGACATGGTCATCGACCTGGCCAAGCTCAAGTCCGGAGACATCGCCGGCACCGAGGCCGAGATCCGCGCCGTCCGCGAGGCCTGCCCGGCCCCGGTCGTGCTCAAGGTCATCATCGAGTCCGCGACCCTGACCGACGACGAGATCGTCGCCGCGTGCCGCGCCAGCGAGGCTGCCGGTGCCGACTTCGTCAAGACCTCGACCGGCTTCCACCCCGCCGGTGGTGCCACGGTCCACGCTGTCGAGTTGATGGCGAAGACCGTCGGTGGTCTACTGGGCGTCAAGGCCTCCGGGGGAGTGCGCACCGGTGCGGACGCGCTCGCCATGATCGAGGCCGGGGCCACGCGTCTCGGGGTCTCGGGGTCGCGCGAGGTCCTGGCCGGGCTGGCCTGAGCAGCGCCCGCGGACCTTCGACCACGTCACCCAGAACGGACAACCGACATGACCTCCTATGACAGCAGTTCATCCGGTGCCGCTGATGCGCCCGCATCGCCGGCCTCCAGTGCGCCCGCCCAGGACAACCCGAAGCGCGCCGTGCCGGTGCTGCTCGGCCTCTTCGTCTTCTCCCTGATCGTCGACTCGGCCTTCCGCTTCACGTCCAAGCCGATCGCCGACGACCTCGGCCTCTCGGTCACGACCGTCAGTCTGCAGACGACGCTGGCGGGCATCATCATTGGCGTCGGTGCGGTGGTCTACGCGACCCTCGCCGACTCGATCAGCATGCGCAAGATCCTCCTCGCGGCGATCGCCATGATCTGTGCCGGCTCGCTCATCGGCTTCGCCTTCCGCGAGAACTGGTCGATGATCCTCACTGGTCGGATCATCCAGACGTCCGGTCTGGCCGCCGCCGAAACGCTCTACGTCATCTACGTGACGAAGTATCTCTCCAAGGAGGATCGCCGCACCTACCTCGGGTTCTCCACCAGCGCCTTCCAGCTCGCCATGCTCGTCGGCATCCTGACCACGGGCTACATCTCCACCTACATCAGCTGGAGCGTGCTCTTCCTCGTCCCGCTGCTCTCGGTGCTCGCCGTGCCCAGCGTCCTGAAGACCGTGCCGGACCACCAGCTCAGCGGGTCCCGCCTGGACGTCTTCGGCATCGTGCTCATCGCGGCGCTCGCGACCAACGTGATGCTCTTCCTGCAGAACTTCAACTGGTGGTTCATGGTGCCGGTCGTCATCTCGATCGCGCTGCTGTGGTGGCACATCTCCTCGCACACCAACGTCCTGGTCGACCGGGCCTTCTTCGCCGACCGGCGGTATGTGTCGATGTTGCTCGTCGTCTTCATCCTCTATTCGGTGCAGCTCGCCTACATCTTCATGTTCCCGTTCATGGTGTCCGAGCTCTACGGGATCTCCTTCGACAACATCTCCCTGCTGACCGTGCCGGGTTATGCGTGCGCCGTCGTCGTGGGTGCCTTGAGCGGCAAGATCGGTGAGCGCCTCTCGGTGCGGTCCACGATCACGCTGGCGATGGTGCTCATCGTGGCCTCGCTGCTGATCCCGGCGGTGTTCGTCACGACGTCCGTGGTGCCCTTCGTCCTCTCGATGGTCGTCTTCGGGTCCGGGTTCGCCCTGATGTACGCGCCGTTGGTGGCGACGGCCATCCGCGAGATCACGCCGGAGCGCTCCGGCGTGGCCATCGGGTTCTACAACCTCACGATCAACGTCGCCGTCTCGGTCGGGATCGCCTACACCGCCAAGTTGCTCGACCTCAAGCCGTCCCTGTTCGACGGCATCGTCAGCACGCCCGACGGCTTCGACCCGAGCTTCTCGAACGTCCTGGTCATCGTCGCCGTCGTCGCGCTTTTGGGTCTGGTGGTCTATCGGGTCGCCTCGTCGCTGCTGGCTCGCGCCGACCGTGCGGCCGGCCGCCCGGTCGAGACCGCTGCGCTCGACGGCTGACGCCCTCGATCGCCGCACCCGCCCGACGTCGGGGCCCTCGCCAGGGGGTGAGGGCCCCTATGTCTGGAGCGCACGCCCTGACGTGAATACGTGATGACGTAATCATCGACACATGACCAAGGACGTCCTGGCCGACCTCGAACGCAGACTCGCCCGCCTCGAGGCTCGCGTGGAGGGGTCCGTGGGGCCACCGGCATCTCACCGGACCGGCCCCCTGGCGCCCGACGCCGAGACATTCTGGGCGCGCAACGGATTGATCGAGCGCCATGCCACGGCCGAGCACTCCGCGACACCAGCCGGGGCCGTCATGATCCTCGGGGCGATCGATCTGCCGGCCGGCCAGCAGGCCCAGTGGCAGGAGGGCGCAGCCGCCGAGGACCTCCTCGACGACCCGTGGGAGCTGGCTGCGGACGCACTCCAGGCGCTCGGCCACCCGGTGCGACTGCGCCTGCTCCAGGAGGTGCTGCGTGGGCGCGCCACCGCACGCGACCTGGCCGACCTCGAGGGCCTCGGCACGACCGGGCAGGTCTATCACCACCTGCGCCAACTCGTGGCTGCCGGGTGGCTGCGCGCCCGGGCCGGCGGACAGCACGAGGTGCCCGCCGAGCGACTCGTCCCGCTGCTGACGACGATCGTGGGAGCCCGACGATGTCCTCGCTCAAGCGCACCGTCGCGTCCCTGCAGGGGTGGTGTACCCGCCTCTTCCTTCTTGGCATCGTCCTCGCCCCTGGTCCTGGACGTGCCCTTCTGGATCGACCTCCCGGCGCTGGCCGTCCTGCTCACCCTGTCTCTCGTCCGGGCCCCGCGGCGCGACGACCACCCGCCGGTGGCCGTGGCTTGCCCCTCACCGGGCGCTGGGCCGCACTCAACTCTCCCGCCGACACGGTGCCGAGTCACGGCATACGGGCTTATGGCCAAGCGTTCGCGATCGACATCGCCCACCCGCGCCCCGCGGACTTCTCCACGCGGATCAGCTGGGGCCTGCGGCAACGTAGGGACTCGACGTCGTCCACGCGCCACGAGGTGAGGACGAGGCGCGAGGTGGTCAGGACGACGGCACGCTGCAGTCGGTCCGGCTCAGGCTCCACGTCCAGAAGTCTCGCAGGCCCTGGTCGCGCCGCGGCGCCACGCATGGGGGCCAACCGACGCTCGTCCGTGAACCGCACGCTCAGCATCGTGGCGCGCCAGCGGATCGCAACCACTCGGACGTCGGCAAAGTCAGTTTGCGCCGCCGCCGCAGGTGACGATCATGGGCTGGCGAACGTCACCTCGACCGAGTCGACCACTGGTGCGCCGGGCCCTGATGTCGTGACGAAGTTGCTTGCCGATCAGGCTCCGCACCTGGCCGACCTGCCCGTCCGAGCGAGCAGTGCATCAGGCAGCAGCAACTGGGTCTTTCGCCTGGGGGACGAGATGGCCGTGCGGTTGCCCCGAGCGGACCGGTACGTCCCTGACCTCCTCAAGGAGATCCGCTGGCTGCCCCACCTCGCCCCCCACCTGGCCGCGCCCGTTCCTGAAGTCATCGCCTCCGGTGACGCGACCCGGGCGTTCCCTCGCCCCTGGGCGGTCCTGTCCTGGATTCCCGGCAAATCGCCGGGAACGCTGGACCAGGTGCAGCAGGCAAGACTTGCCCAGAGCCTCGGCGTCTTCCTGCAGAGCCTCCACGCAGTCGAGACGACCAGCGCCCCGCACGGCGCCGACGCGTGGGGATACCGGTGTGGCGAGCCGGTCACGGACGTGATCGACGGCTGGGCCGAGCAGGCGGCAACGGACCTGGCGGACCTCTTCGACCCGGATCGCGTCCGCGAAGCCTGGCGTCGGCTTCGCCGAGTCCCGCCCGCCACCCAACCCGCGTGTTGGGTGCACACCGACCTGTCCGCCGAGAACCTCCTCACCCACCGCGACGGACGCCTAGCAGGAGTGATCGACTTCGGCGGCATCGGCATCGGCGACCGGTCCGTGGACCTGCTGTACGCGTGGAGCCTGCTCGATGCACCAGCTCGTGACCGCCTGCGCGTCGCGTCCGGGTCGGACGAGGCCACCTGGGTCAGAGCCCGAGCCTGGGCCTTCGTCGGGCCTGGACTCGCGACCATCGCCCAATATCGCCACACCATGCCTGCCAGAACGAGCCGCCTGATCGCCATGGTCGAGGCCGTTGCGGGCGAGGTTGATGTCGACCTGCGTTGACCTGAGATGCCCGGATGTCGGCCACGGGCATACGTCGATGCCGTTGGCGTCGGCTGCGCGGAGCGATACCCGTACTGAATCGCCCCGGGTCTGGTGGAGGCTCTCAATCCATGGAGGATGAGAGTCATGGCAGCACCCAAGAAGTACAGCGATGAGTTGCGTGAGCGCGCGACGCGGATGGCTGTGGAGTTGAGGCAGGACCCGGCGACCAGGCCAGGTGCGATTTCTCGAGTAGCCGGCCAGCTCGGTATGCACCCCGAGACGTTGCGCAACTGGGTCCGGCAAGCCGAGGTCGACGGCGGCACCCGGGCGGGCACCACGACCAGTGACGCGCAGCGGTTGGTGGAGTTGGAGCGGGAGAACCGTGAACTGCGTCGGGCCAACCACATGGCGGATTCAAGCGGTGGGCGCAAAGAACTCTGCGAGTTCTCTGATGGTGTCAGATAGCCCAGCGTCTTGCGGGGGCGTCCGTTGAGGCTGTCCTGGATCGCGTCCAACTCCTCGCGGCTGACCGTGCTCAGGTCGGTGCCTTTGGGCAGGTACTGGCGCAGCAGGCCGTTGGTGTTCTCGTTGCTCCCCCGCTGCCAGGGCGAGTGGGGATCGCAGAAGTAGATCGGGATTCCTGTGGCGATGGTGAACGCGGCGTGCTTGGACATCTCCGCGCCTTGGTCCCAGGTGATCGTTCGGATCAACGAGGACGGCAGCTTGCTGATTGCGGCGCACATCGCGGCCTACGGATGGTCGAGGTCATCCCGCCGGACCGGGAGGCGGTCGGCGACCGGCCCTCGTGGAGTGGACCGAGCTGTCGGGGCACCTGCCGCGCGTGCAGGCGGCACTGCGTGCCCACGCGACCCAGGTGACGGTCGACGGGGCGGATGTCGTGCACGTCGGCGGTCAGCGCGAGCCGATCGTCACGCGCGTGGGCCTGCGGCCGGTCGCGACCTGAAGACGGCGCCTGTCCAACACTCAGGGTCACCCTGAGCGGTCCCTGATCCGACCCGGATCTCGGTGCTGATCGCCGACCTCGCGTGGCGTGGCGCCCATAGCGTTCCCTTCCCATACCTGGAAAGGAACGCTTCATGTCCCCATCCGCCGCCCCTGGCCTCGGCGAGAACAGTTCGGGCGCAGACCGTCGCCCGGAGACAATCCCTCAATACTCGGCGGGCCGCATCCTCGGCCTGTGGGCGGCCGTCACCGCACCGATGGGGCTGTTGGCCTTCGTCGTGGCCCCCTTGATGGCTCCGCATGTCGGGCTGCACCGCGGCCTCCTGCACTGGATCCTCATGGTCGTGGGCATGGCGTGGCAGTGCGTCCTCTCGATCATGCTCCTTCGACGGGAAGGACCCATGGACTGGGTGGCGGTGCGACAGCGCATCTGGCTCAACGGTCCCCGGGATCCCGGCACCGGTCAGGCACGCGCACGCCTGTGGTGGTGGGTCGTTCCCGCCATCGCAGCCAACGTTCTTCTCGGCTTCGCCGCCGATCCACTCGTCTCCCTGTGGTCACGACTGACCGGGCTGGAGGAGCCCGCGTGGGCCAGCATCACTGCACTGGCGCAACCGGAGTTCGTCGGTCAGTGGTGGATCGTGGGTCTCGCCCTCGTCAGTTCCGCCTTCAACTACGTGCTCGGTGAGGAGCTCTTCTTCCGCGGGATCCTCCTGCCCCGGATGGAGAAGGCCTTCGGACGGTGGGACTGGGTCGTCAACACGCTGCTCTTCGGGCTCTACCACGTGCACAAGATCTGGTTCTGGCCGGCGATGGTGATGAGTTCATTCGGCATCGTCTGGGCGGCCCGGCGCTACCGGAGCCTGTGGATGTCGATCGCCGTCCACGGTGTGGAGAGCCTCTTCGTCATCGTGGTCCTCGCAGTCGTCGCCGGCTGGTGGATGCCCTGAGCTGCGCAGGACGCAAGGGTTCACGTCTCATGGGGCTGGAGGGACTACGCGAGCATGACAAGGATGCCGCGCCCCCCTCGGTCGCTACCCCTCGCAACGGGGCAGCCATGGCCCTGGCCGGCCGCGCGGCATACGGATCAGGTCGCGGCGGATGGGATGGCGAGGGGAGCGCGGGACGAGAGAAGAGCGGGTTGTGTGTGCGCACGAGGAATTCACGGATCGTGCGCGGGAAGGGGTTTGAGCACGATCCGTGAATCCGCCCCGGCACGCACCCGTCCGGTGGCCGGCATGGCGACGTTAGGCCTCACTCAGGTTTCGGAGCCGATGCTCGTCGTCGCTGGTAAGTCCGGTGTGGCGTGGCTCGCTTCGTTCCTGCTCGTAGTTAAGCGCGGCTGTCAGGGTCTGCTCCAGCGGGCGCGTGTCCAGCCCTCGGGCTCGTGCTCGCGTGGTGTCAAGGGTCGCGAAGTAGCGCCAGGACGGGTCGTCGATCCACAGGGGAAGTGAAGAAGGCCCCATCCACGAGGAGATCCCGGCCTCCTTCAGAGCGTCGTCAGGAACAGCCATGGCTGGGACCGAGCTCCCGGCCACGGATTGCGCAAGAGCCAGAACAGCGCTCAGCGTTGTCGTGAC
Source organism: Phycicoccus elongatus Lp2 (assembly GCF_000367525.1). Taxonomy (GTDB): domain Bacteria; phylum Actinomycetota; class Actinomycetes; order Actinomycetales; family Dermatophilaceae; genus Phycicoccus_A; species Phycicoccus_A elongatus. The sequence goes on from NZ_HF570956.1 coordinate 314,677, forward strand.
ACCGGTGGCGTTGAAGGTGCCAACCGTTCGCTGCTCCGCACAGGTGAGCAGCCAAGCAGCGAGATCCTCGACATCGATGAGAGCGACGGGGAAGCTGAGGTCGGGCGGGACGAAGACTTCGGGACCAGAAGGATTGGCGAATCGCCAGGGGTAGTAGCCGCTGCGACCGGACCAGTCGCCGGCCCCGCCGATGAGCCCCGATCGGATGATCGTGTGGCTGGGATAGCGAGCACGCACGGCGTCTTCGCAGGCCACCTTGGCCGACCCGTACTCCGTCATGTCTGCCATGACGTCGCCCCCCAAGGGCTCCACGGTGGGACTGTCCTCGTCTTGCTCGAGACGGTCGAAAGCCCTGTAGACGTTCAGCGAAGAAACGAAGACCCAGTGAGTCGCATCCAGCTCCCGAACTGCTCTGCGGGCCTGGCCCGGTTGCCGCGTCAGATCAATCACGGAGTCCCAACGATGCCGTGACACCACCGACAGCGCATCGTCGCGCTCACGATCCCGCGAGATGAAGGCGGCCCCGTCAGGCACCTCCGCGCTACCCCGCGCCAAGCAGGTCAGGTCATGGCCTCGAGCAATCGCCTGACTCGCAATGGCACTCCCCAAGAACACCGTTCCACCGAGCAAGAGGATCTTCACGTCCTCCACCTTCCGGCCTCCCTGCCCGGGTCGCAAGCATGATCGCTGTGGGCGGACGCCTGCACCCCGGCACTGAACGGACTTGTGACCCCGACCCTGGGCAGGAGGCCCGAGCCCAGCCGAGTCGAGCCGGGAGCTACTCGATCGCCTCGTCCGCGCTCCGCGCTCTCTCGACCCAGATGATTCACAAGTCAGCGAACTCAACGCCTTCATCGCCCACCTCACTCACCTGAGCTAGACCATGGCGGCGGGGGCCAGACTCGCAGTCGAATCGCTACTGCTGGGCGACGAACGCGCGTAGCGAGACCGTGGGAGACCACGCCGACGAACGACCAGCCTGCTTGGATCCGAGGCGGCCAACGAGTGGACAAGACCTGGTGAACAGAGACACATAACGTGATGTGCAGTCCGACGGCCCTGTCACAACCTCTGGACATACCTGTCGAGATGCAGCTAAGACTGCACGATGTCGTGCTGGGTACTCTGCACAACTCGGCCCGTCGGCTGGGGCCTTGCAAGATCGCCTTCGAGCAACCGGGGAGCGTCTACGTACTCTATGCGCTCTATGCGCGGCAGAAGAGTGCGTTCCTCGCAGCCAACTCGCCGTCGTGAACGACCTGCGAATAGTCGCCGGGGTGACAGTCCGCCAACGGTTCTTCTGGCCTGACGCGCCAGTCCTCAAGGTTGCTGAGCGTCAGTCGATGGATTGTGCGCGAAGGCGTAGGGCGTTGGTGATGACGCTGACGCTGGATAGGGCCATGGCGGCCGCGGCGATGATGGGTGAGAGCAGGAGCCCGAAGACGGGGTAGAGGACGCCGGCGGCGATGGGGATGCCGAGTGCGTTGTAGACGAAGGCGAAGAAGAGGTTCTGTCGGATGTTGGCCATCGTTTTCGCTGAGAGGTTTCGGGCTCGCACGATGCCGGTGAGGTCGCCTTGGAGGAGGGTGACGCCGGCGCTTTCGATGGCGACGTCGGTGCCGGTGCCCATGGCGATGCCGACGTCGGCGGCGGCGAGGGCGGGGGCGTCGTTGACGCCGTCGCCGGCCATGGCAACGACGTGGCCCAGGCTGCGGAGCCTGATCACGATGTCGCTCTTGTGGTCGGGCAGGACTTCGGCCTCGACCTGCTCGATCCCCAGGGTCGCGGCGACGGCTTGGCCGGTCACCCGGTTGTCGCCGGTGAGCATGACGACGTGGATGCCGTCCGCACGCAGTGTTTTGAGGGCGTCGGGGGTGGTGGCCTTGATGGGGTCGGCGATGGCGAAGAGTCCGGCGAGCTGGTCGTCGATACCGATGTAGATGACGGTGGCGCCGTCGCCGCGCAGGTGGTCGGCCCTCTCCCGGACGTCGGTGCTGTCGATGCCGTGTGAGTCCAGGAAGGTGGCGCTGCCCAGGGCAACCCGGTGCCCGTCGACGACACCTTGGGCGCCGCGACCGACGGGTGAGTCGAAGTCGGTGACGTCGGGAACATCGAGGCTTCGGGTCGTGGCGGCCTCGACGATCGCCAGGGCCAGTGGGTGTTCGGAGGCGCGTTCAACCCCGGCGGCAAAGCGGAGCAGGTCGTCCTGGGAGTGACTACCGGTGGCGACGATGTCGGTCACGGTGGGTCGGCCTTCAGTGAGGGTGCCGGTCTTGTCGACGACGAGGGTGTCGACCTTCTCCATCCGCTCGAGCGCCTCGGCGTTCTTGATCAGCACGCCTAGTCCCGCGCCGCGTCCGACTCCGACCATGATCGACATGGGTGTGGCCAGTCCGAGTGCGCAGGGGCACGCGATGATCAGCACGGCGACGGCAACGACGAGGGCGTGTGCCAGTTTGGGGTCGGGTCCGACCAGGCCCCACACGATGAACGCGATGACGGCGATGACGATGACGACGGGCACGAAGATGCCGGCGACCTTGTCGGCCATCCTCTGGATGGGTGCGCGGGAGCGTTGCGCTTCTGAGACCATGGCCACGATCCGGGCCAGCATGGTGTCGATGCCGACCTTTTCGGCTTCCATCATCAGCGCGCCGCTGCCGTTGATGGTGCCGCCGATGACGGGGTCGCCGGTGGTCTTGGTGACCGGCATCGACTCGCCGGTGACCAAGGACTCATCGACGGCGGAACGGCCATCGATGACGGTCCCGTCGACGGGGACGGCTTCGCCCGGGCGGACGCGGAGCCGGTCGCCGCGCTGGACGGCGTCCAGGGGGATCTCTTCGTCGTCGCCGCTGTCGGTGATGCGGCGGGCCGTCTTGGGGCTGAGGTCGAGCAGTGCCTTGATCGCCCCGGAGGTTTGCTCGCGGGCCCGCAGCTCGAGCACTTGGCCGAGGAGGACCAAAGTGGTGATGACGGCGGCGGCCTCGAAGTAGACGTCGACGGTGCCGTCGTCGCTGCGGAAAGAGGTGGGGAAGATCCCCGGCGCGAGTGTCGCGACGAGGCTGAACAGCCAGGCGATGCCGGTGCCCATCGCGATCAGGGTGAACATGTTGAGGTTACGGGTCCGGACCGAGGCCCAGCCGCGCACGAAGAAGGGCCAACCCGCCCAGAGCACGACCGGCGTGGCCAGGAGCATTTGCGCCCACACCGACGCGGTGGCCGGGATCAGGTCGTGCAGCCACGGGACGAAGTGGCGGCCCATCTCGAGAATGACGATAGGGATGGTCAACGAAGTGGCGACCCAGAAGCGGCGGGTCATGTCGGCCAGTTCCGGACTTGGCCCGGTGTCGGCGGTCACGGTGACCGGTTCCAGGGCCATCCCACAGATCGGGCACGACCCGGGGCCGAGTCGGCGGATCTCGGGATGCATCGGGCAGGTCCACTCCGCGACCTCACCCTGCACTGGCGAGGTCGCGGGGGGGATGCCGCTTGGGGCGCCGACGGCTTGGACATACGCGGACGGGTCCTGCTGGAACCGGTCGCGGCACCTCTGGGAGCAGAAGTGGTATGCCGTGCCGTCGTGCTCGAGGGTCAGCACGCTCTCGCGGTCGACGTCCATCCCACAGACGGGGTCGGTCGCGCCCGGTCGGGTGGGCACGTTGTCGTGTGGGGCGAGGTGGTGTTCGTGCTGCATGTCCGCTGCTCCTGACGTGGCGCTCGGGATGCCCCTGAAATGCAGGGCCGGGATCGTGTGGGTCAGCGTCGGCTGGCGGAGTAGCTGGCCTCGGTGACCGCGCGGATGACGTCTGCGTCGTCGACCGGGAGATCGCTGATGATCGTGAGTTCGCCGTTGGCGCGGTGGTCTCAGTGTTTGGGTTGGTTGTTGCCGTGGTTCATCCAAGCCATCATCAGGCCCATCATGAGCAGGCAGCCGGCGGCGTAGATGAGCCCGCCGAGGCCGAGGCGGCCGGTGGCGATCAGGGCACCGACGAGCAGCACCATGGGCAGGCACATCAGCCACATGAGCCAGTGCTGGCGGGCGCCGTGGTGCGCGTGTGGGGCCTGGGTGTCTTCGGCGGCGGGCGTGTTGGTCGGTGTGGTGAAGGCGGCGTACTCGTCGGGGTGTCGGGTCGAGTGGTTCATCGTTCCGCTCCTTGGGTGTCTTCCCGGGCGGGTGCCTGGGTGTTCTCAGCCTGCGCAGCTGTTGCCGAGGTGGGGCCGTGGTGGCGTGAAGGTCTGGTCAAGATCGCGTCGCCGGATCATGGCAAGAGGTTCTCGGTGGTGGTGCCGCCATCGAGGGTGCGCAAGACCTTGCTGTCGGCGACGACGACGATCTCGAGGCCCCCGTCGCTGCCGCGCCGCGCGTGCAGCGCCTCGGCAGGGCCGATGCGTGTGGGGTTGAGACTCCAGGTGGCTCCGGCGTCGCTGCTGACGCCCAACTGGCCGGTTGTGGTGGCGATGACGATGGTCTTCTCGTCGGCCCAGGTGACGAGCAGGGCGGTCCCGGGCGGGGACAGTGGTCGCCAGGTGCTGCCGGTGTCGCTGCTGGCCAGGAGCCCGGCTTCGGTGGTGGCGAGCAGGGCCCCCGAGGTGGGGGCCGCAGCCAGCGTGCGCGGCGGAGCCGGGATCGAGCGGGTGGTCCACGTCGTGCCGTCGGTGCTCGACCGAAGGACACCGTCGAAGCCGACCACCGCGGCAGGGCCCGCGGTCAGGGCGTGGAAGTCGGACTGGCCGCCGCGGGAGGCCACTCGCCAGGTTCGGCCGGTATCGGTGGAGGTGATGAGTCCGACCGGCTGTGGAAGATCGACCCCGGCGCCGGGGTGTCCGGAGGCGTAGTAGGTGCCGTCGGGGGCGACGGCAAACCCCATCAGGTCGATGACCTGGCCGTTCTGAACCAACTCGCCGTTGACGTGGCGGAAGAGTCCTTCGTGGGTGGCCAGGAGGAGTTCCCCGGAGTTGGGGTCGCGGGCCACGGCGTGGATGTGGGTGATCGCCACGGGAGGCCGGCTCGACGAAGTCTCCGCCGGGGACGTGGCCGCGGCCGTGGCGGCGGGCGCTATGGCAGGGGACCCGCCGCGTGCCGAGGGGGTGGCGGTGCCCGGGGAACCACAAGCGGTCAGCACGGCCATTGTCGCGAGGGCGCTACCGGCGAGGAGGAGCCGACGGCGGGCGCGGGTGCTCACGTCGCGTACTCCAGCGCGATCATCATGCCGGCCTCGGCGTGGTAGATGTTGTGGCAGTGGATCATCCAGTCGCCGGCGTTGTCGGCGTCCAGGTCGATCGCGAAGGACTGCATCGGCGCCATGAGGACGGTGTCCTTGCGCAGCCCGGAGGGCAGGGCGAAGGTGTGCCCGTGTAGGTGCAGCGGGTGGGTCATCATCGTCTGGTTCGTGGCGTTGATCCGCAGCCGCTGGCCAGCCTTGACGGTCAGTGGTTCGTTCTCCCCGAACTTGGCACCGTTCATGCCCCATTGGTAGGGCTTCATCGAGCCTTGCAGCGCCAGGTCCACGGTGGCATCCGGGGCCCTGTCCGGTAGTTTCGCGGACTCCGCCGGCCGCAGCTGGGAGCCGATGAGGACCTGCCCGGACAGCTCCGCCGGAGCGGCGTCGACGGCGGGCGCGCTGCCGCTGCCGGTGCGGACCACCGCGATCGCCTGGCCGCCGCTGGTTTTGCCGAACGGGCGGGCCACGAGCGGGAACACGCCGTCGCCGAGGGTGACGATCGCGTCATAGCGTTCACCCATCCCGATGTAGAACGCGCCGACCTCGGTCGGTTCGACGGCGTGGCCGTCACTGTGGGTGATCGTCAGCCGGTGTCCGCCAAGCGTGACGGTGAAGATGGTGTCAGAGGCGGCATTGATGACGCGCAACCGGATCCGCTGACCCGGCTTGGCGGTCAGGACATCGGGGTCGGTGGGTGGTTTGCCGTTGATCAGGAAGAACGGGTAGGTCACGTCCCCGGCATCTCCCCACGGGGGCGTCCCCATCGACATTCCGCCCATCGACCCATGGTCCATGCCGCCCATCGACCCGTGGTCCATCCCGCCCATGCCGCCGGAGGAGGCGGGGCCGCCGTCGGCGATGAGTTTCTTGAGGACGTCATCGGGTGTGGTGCCGGTGCCGTCGATCCAGTCATCGAGGACGACGATCCACTCGGCGTCATAGTCGCCGGCTTCGTTCGGGTCGTCGATGATCATCGGTGCGTACAGGCCTCGGTCGAGCTGGACCCCGACGTGGGGGTGGAAGAAGTAGGTGCCCGGGTCAGGTGCGGTGAACTCGTACACGTATTTGGTTCCGGAGCTGATCGGGTCCTGGGTCAGGCCGGGCACGCCGTCGGCGGCGTTGCGCAGCCGGATCCCGTGCCAGTGGATCGTGGTGTCGGCCGGGAGCTGGTTGTCCAGGGACACCCGCAGGAAGTCCCCGGCAGTGGCCCGGACCAGCGGCCCGGGGAGGGTCCCGTCGTACGCCCAGGTCGACACGGTTCGACCGCCGAGGTCGAGACTGACCGGCTTGGCCACCAAAGTCTTCTCGACGAGACGTTGGCTCGGGGAGGGGGAGAGCGGGGCCGGGGCGCCGAAGGTGCGCGACGGCATACCTGCCTTCCCCGGCGCCGGTGTGGTGCATGCCGCCACGGTGGCGGTGGCGGCGATGCCGAATCCGCCGAGGAGGATGTTGCGTCGCGAGAGCAGGGGGGAGGTCATGGTGCCTTTCACGGTGGGGTCAGTGGCCATCAACGATCAGGCGGCGTCGTTGCTCGTACTCCTCGACGCTCACCTCGCCGCGCGCCAGGGATTCCTTGAGCAGCGTCAACGGATCGGGGCGATCCATGCCGCCCCCCTGCCGATTCCGGGCCGGGAGCAGGGCGCGGACCACCAGGACCACGGCGATCCAGAACGTCAGGGTTCCGGCGGCCATCAGCAGCCACATCCACCAGCCCATGCCGTACCCGTTGCCCCACATCATCGGTGCTCTCCTGACCCTGTCCTGCCCGCCTCATGAGGAGAGGCGGACAGGACCACTGTCCGTGGGTGACCTCAAGGCCCGGCCGTGGTCACGTTGAGATTTGACGAAGATCGTCCCCTGAGAAGGCCGGGAGTGGACGAGGTTCGCTCTTGAGCCGGGAGACTGAGGCGGTGAGCACGAACCCCACACCACCACCGGCAAGGGTGCTGGTCATCGAGGACGAGACCACGCTGGCCGGGCTGATCGCCGCCTACCTGTCCCGGGCCGGGTACGCCACGACGACCGTCCACACCGGGCCCGACGGGGTGCAGGCCGTGCGCGAACACGCCCCCGACGTCGTCATCCTCGACCTGGGGTTGCCCGGGCTGGATGGCATCGAGGTATGCCGCCAGATCCGAACCTTCTCCGACTGCTACGTCATTGTCGTCACCGCCCGCAAGGACGAGGTCGACACCCTCATCGGCCTGTCCGTGGGCGCGGACGACTACGTCACCAAACCGTTCAGCGTCCGCGAACTCCTCGCCCGCGTCCAGACCGTGCTGCGCCGCCCCCGGACCGGGTCCACGAGCGCATCAGAGACCCCGAGCAGCGAACCGATCCGAGTGGTCGGGGCACTCCGTGTTGACCCCAACGGTCATCGCGTCCACCTGGCCGACACCGAGGTGGCCCTCACTCCGACGGAACGGGACCTCCTCATCACGCTGGCTCGACGACCCACGATGGCCTTCACCCGTCGCCAGCTCATTGACGTCATCTGGGGAACCGACTGGGTCGGGGACGAGCACCTCGTCGATGTCCACGTTGCCCACCTGCGCCGCAAACTCGGCGACGACCCCGACACCGGCCGCTACGTCACGACCGTGCGAGGCATCGGCTACCGGATGGGACAAGGATGACCACCACCCACAGTCCCTCGTCGACCGGCCTCGCGACCAGGCTGCTGGCCGGGCAGGCCATCGTCCTGGTGGCCGGCGCGCTGACCGTGGGACTGGTCGCAGCCGTCATCGGACCCCCGATCTTCCACCAGCACCTTCTCGAAGCCGGACACCAGCAGAACTCCCCCGAGCTCGTGCACATCGAGATGGCCTACCGCGACTCATCCCTCATCTCCGTTGGGATCGGTCTGCTCATCTCGCTGCTCGCCGCAGGCGCCGTCACCTGGTTCCTCACCCGCCGACTGCGCCGCCCCCTCGAGCAAGTCACCCACGCGGCCCGCGAACTGACCATGGGGCACTACGCCATCCGCGTCCCTGCGATCGCTGCCGGCACCGAACTCGAAACCCTCGCCGCAGCCTTCAACACCATGGCGGCCCGACTCGACAGCGTCGAAGACACCCGTCGCAGAATGCTCTCGGACCTGGCCCACGAACTCCGCACCCCCATCGCCACCATCAGCGCGTACCACGAAGGCCTCCACGACGGCGTAACCAGCCTCGGTCCCGAGTCCAGGGCCGCACTGGAGGAACAGACCCAACGGCTGGCCCGTCTCGCCGACGACATCGACGAAGTCTCCACCGCAGAGGAAGGCCGACTTGCGCTCGACCTCCGCAGCCACCATGTCACCGACCTGCTCTGGGCAGCCCACGACGGCATGCGCGACGCCTATGCCGCCAAAGGCATCAACCTCATCGTCGAGACCTCGACTACCGCCGGCCTCGACATCCACGTCGATCGCCACCGGATCGGCCAGGTTCTCGCCAACCTGCTGAGCAACGCCCTACGACACACCCCGCCCGGTGGGACCGTCACGCTGACCGGTCACAGCAGCCCTCACCACACGACTCTCACCGTCACCGACGACGGAGACGGAATGACCCCCGAACAACTCCAGCACGCCTTCGAACGCTTCTACCGAGCGGACTCCGCCCGCACGCACGACCGCACCGGCTCAGGCATCGGCCTGACGATCAGCCGGGCCATCATCAACGCCCACGGCGGCAGCCTCACCGCAGCCAGCAAAGGCACGGACCAAGGCAGCACGCTCACCATCAACCTGCCTACCCCGTAGCGGCACCAGGTCGCTGTCCGCCCGGCGCGAGGCGGTTGGGAAGGTTCGACGGCGCGGCTCCGACGCGGGCGTGCAGCCGGCCTTTGATGCGGCCCTCCGGGACGCCGCATCTCCACCCGGCTGCCTCCGCCCGGGCGGCGTACCAGACACGCACGTCGGGGTCGTCGAGGCGGTAGAGCAGAACCATGACGTGGCCCCACGGCAATTGCGCAGCAGCTGCTGCGCAATTGGGGTCCGTAGGCAACCGCGGAGAGTCAGTCACGGCTTGCCCACGCAAAGGCCATCGATCCATAATGTCGGGGTAGAAAATGCGGCGGAGGCATAACACGACGTTAATGTTTCATGGAAACCGCGTTTGTGAAATCTTCGCTGCATCTCGACAACATCTGTCGAGATGCAGTCAAGATTGCACGACCGTATGCGGCGTACTCTGCACCATCGGTCGAACTTGAAGACGTCGTGCAAGAGCCGCTGGGCTCACCAAAGGTGACGAGAACTCTCTCTCCGGCTTCACCTTGGAACAGTCACTCGCGTTGGAGGCGGACCATCGGCAGCACGTCCGGCGCAGTGCCCGTGGCCTCCTTGATAGCTCCGCGCAGCCTGTCCCATGCCCTCGGATGCTCGGCTTGGTAGCGCGATAGAACGGCCTGCGAGTCCGCTTGGCTCAATGGTGTGGCTCGTGCTGCACGTCGACCGTCTCGCCCCAAAGTCACGAAGCAGTCTGGGTGGGCAACCAAGTTCCTATACCACTGCGCACGTTCGCCAAAGCCGCTGACCAGGACGAAGGTGTCGACCCCCTCGCGCTGAACGACTTCCAGACAGACGTACCGAGGCTCACCGGTCTTCCGACCGACATGTTCGAGCATCAGAACTCGAGGTCCGAGCAGCCACCCCAGCCCATGGCGGTACAGCCAGATGGGCGAGCGGACCAGCCTTCGGTTGCGGAGCGCTCGGGCAACCCAGCGGTCAACCATCTGAGCCATCGTTCGAGAGTACGCGCCCGACTCGTGCACGGTGCGCCCTCTCTGGGCCGTTATCCCGCGTGGAGTCACCGGCGCGGCCACGGCCCGCTGCCCTCACCGCTCGCGGCCGACCGCACGAGGTGCCGCGGTCTAGGGAACCGCGGGGGAGCGCCGGGTGAGCATCCGGGCGACCATGCCGAAGGTGACGACGGCAGAGGCCAGTCCCACGATGCCGGCGGGGAGGCCACCCACGGTGCCGGTGACGGCGAAGACGACGGCTGCCACCGGGACCCAGATGGGGAGCAGCCGGGCGCGCCTCAATCCCCAGGTGAGGAGGATCGGACCCAACGTCATGCCGGCGATGAAGGCGATGATGACGAGGACGAACAAGGGGTAGCTGTTGGACGCGTCCTCCATGGCGGTCACGGCGCTCATGGGTGCCCCGGACGTGCCGTCGATGGCCGCCATCCCATAGAAGGCCAGGGCATGGGCCACCGACGCCACGAGCCCGAGGGCGACGAGGAAGGCACCCACTCGGATCGTGCGTTGGCCGCGGGTGGCCGGGTCGCCGGTCGAGGCCGTGACCTGGGGGTGATAGAGGATCCTCAGGATGCCCGGCAGCATCGCGAGCGACCCTAGGGTGACCGCAAGACCGAGGGCCAGCCACAGGCCGGAGTGGGCCTGGACGCGACGGACCATGTCGGGGATGCCGGTCACCTCGTCGTCGGGGAGGACGAGTCGACGACCGAGGTCACCGGCAGCGAAGGCGATCGCCCCGACGAGGAGTGCGAGAGCCGTGGTGCCAGCCGAGCCGGGGTAGTCGACGCGCCGTGCCGCCGATGCCGTGGTGGAGGAGGTTTCGGTGTCCATGACACGCCTTTCGTTGGTGATGTGGTGGTGCTGCCTCCACGGTGCGGCGACGACGTGGCAGTACACATCGCCCAGTGGGGCCCCTGCGAGCAACCCTTTGGGCCAGGGCCGGGAGGCCGTCATCCGCACGATGGCGCACACCTCTCATCACATCGGCCGAGCCGCTCCGCCGACCGTGAGGCGTACGCTCGATGGGTGCACGGGTCATCGAACTCGTGGCGCTCACGCCGCATCCGTGGCGTCCCCGTCATCGATCTGACCCTCGCATCGGCCCTCGGTGCGGTGGCGATCATCGGTGCCCTACGCCATGAACCGCCCGAGGGGCCGGACCTGCTCACCCTCCCCGTGGCCGTGGTCATGTGCGGCGCCCTCAGCCTGCGCCGCATCCACCCGTTCGCCATGGCCGTGCTCGTCTCCGTGCCGGCCCTTGTGCAAGCCCTGGTGTCGGTGTCCCCGGGGGCGTTGTGGGCGCTGGCGGTGTACCTCGTGGCCACCGTGTCGGTCGCGACCCACGACACCGAGGCTCGCGCGGCCGCCGGGGGCGGCCTGCTCCTGGTTTCGCTCTTCCTCCAGGAGTGGCTTGACCACGGCACGGACTACGTCTTCATCGTCCTCGTCTTCGGCGGTGCCTGGCTGATCGGTCGTGGCCTCAACGCCTGGACCACGCGCGCGCTCAGCGCGGAGACCACGAGCAGCGAGACGGCCCGACTGGCCGTCGCCGAGGAACGCCTGCGGGTCGCCCGAGAACTGCACGACGTCGTCGCCCACTCGCTCGGGGTGATCGCCGTCCAGTCCGAGGCCGCCGACGCCCTCCTGGAGCGCGACCCGACCCTGGCCCGGGCATCGGTCCAAGCCGTCCGATCGAGCGCGCGGGGTGCCCTCGACGAGATGCGCCAACTGCTCGGGGTCCTCCGAGCGGAGCCCGACGGCCTCCCACTCGAACCACAACCGCGACTGGCCGGACTGGCCCAGCTGGTCGACTCGTTCACGGCCGCAGGTCTTCGGGTTGCCCTGACCCAGTCGACACGACCCGCGCACCTGCGGCCCGGACTGGACCTCACGGCATTCCGGATCGTCCAGGAGTCCCTCTCGAACGTCCTTCGCCATGCCGGGCCGGTCCCCGTGAGCGTATCCGTGACCGTGGCCGGGGACGCTCTCGTCGTCGAGGTCCGCAACGCGTCCAGTGCCCCGGGCCCTCGACGTCTGCCGGGGACAGGCCTCGGCCTGATCGGGCTCCGGGAGCGGGTCCAGGCCCTCGACGGGACGCTCGTCCACGGACCTGACGGCAGCGGATTCCGTGTCACCGCAACGCTTCCACTGAGCGGGAGCACAGCGTGATCCGGGTGGTGATCGCCGATGACCAGGCCTTGGTGCGGGACGGGTTCTCGCTCATCCTCAACCTCGAGGAAGACATCGACGTCGTCGCGGTGGCCGGTGACGGCCGCCAATGCCTGCGGGAGGTCGCGCGGACCCGCCCGGACGTGGTCCTCATGGACATCCGGATGCCGGTCCTCGATGGGATCGCCGCGACCGAGGAGATCATGCGATCGGGGGCGAGCGCGCGGGTGCTCATCCTCACGACATTCGACCTCGACGTCTACGTCTATCGCGCGCTGCGCGCCGGTGCCTCGGGGTTCCTTCTCAAGGACGTGCCGCGACAGCAGTTGGCCGCGGCGGTTCGGATCGTCGCTGACGGAGGATCCGTCGTCGGACCGGCCATCACGCAACGCCTCATCGAGCACTTCGTCGGCCGACCGCCCGTGGGCAACCCGCTGCCACCGACCCTGAGGCGACTGACCGTCCGCGAGAGCGAGATCCTGCGAGCGCTCGCGCAGGGCCGGTCCAACCGGGAACTCGCGCGAGCGCTCGCCCTATCCGACGCCACGGTCAAGACCCACGTCGCGACGATCCTCGCCAAACTCGGAGTGCGGGACCGGCTCCAGGCGGTGGTCCTCGCCTACGAGTCGGGTTTCGTCCAGCCGGGACGGGTGGACGACGCCAACAGCCCGGGTGGTCCCGACGCGCGATGAGTCACGACGCCGCGACCTCGCCGCATCTGGACAGCTGAACCAGCCTCATAACTGAAGGCGCTCAACGCGCCCGAGATGCATATCCTCGGGCAATTCTTAGAATCAACTGCCGTTCTTACAAGATTGAGCGCATCTCGACACTGCCGCCGCCTCCTAGAAAGAGGAGGGGGCAATCATGTCGAGATGCAGCGAAGACTCCACGAACTCAGGCGGCGTACTTTGCAGAAATCGTCCCGATCAGTGGGGTCGTGCAAGTTCGCCCCGAGCAGCCGGGAGAGCCCAAATCCTCCATGCGGCAGAGTCGGGCATGTGTGTGACCTCGTACCCTTACAGGCTCATCACAGGGCGTGTTCCTCAAGGACTGACCATCTTCCGCATCACCCAGCGCCACTTCGCGATCTTGCGTTCCCGGCTGAACCCAAACGCGGCATAGAGCGATTCCGGCCCGGTGTGAAAGTAGGAGCCTCTCTGCGGAGCGCGGTCCTCGACTTGTTCTGGGTATGACTCCACGAGTCCCCCGCCGGCGGCCCTGATCTCCTCGAGTGCACGTGCCACAGCGGCATGAGCAACACCTTGGTTGCGGTGGCCCCTGCCGGTGAAGATGCACCCGATTCTCCAATCTGGTAGGGACTGGGCATCCTTGGCGTACGCCTTGGCGTTCTGGATCGTAGGCAGTTCGGCTGGACTTCCGAATTGGCACCAGCCGACGCAGTCGTCCCCCTCATAGACCAGGACCTGATGGACGGTGCCCTTGCGGACATGTTCGTGCTTGGCCTCCTCGTTCGCGCCACGGCTCGTTCGGGAGAGACCTTCGGGATGAAAGCCCATGCACCAGCATCCGCCCCAGACGCCGTTGTTGTCTTCCACCAGACGAGCGAAGTCATCCCAGGTCTCAACGGTGAGCAGGCGAGTCGTGTACTCGGGAATCTCGCGTTCGGTGCCCATGACGACCATCGTGCCGGGCCCTTCATTTTGTAGGCAAGCACACGGTCGCTTCTCTCCGCACTCTGCCCGATTGTTGGGGTTGCCGAATGCACTCAACTCGGCAGTACAGCGAGATGCCGCACGAGAAGCGGACCGGCGGAAGACGGGCTCCGGCCTACTGCAACGGTGTAGCGGCAGCACGCCCGAGCATCGCATCGCGGCAATACAGCATTAAAACGCCACTACTCCAGTCTTCGCTGCATCTCGACACGACAACAACAACTGTCGAGATGCAGCGAAGACTGCAGGGGCACGTGCGTTCTACTTGGTACAGATCGGCCTATCCGGTGAGGTCGTGCATGATCGAACCCGACCGCTGGACCGCCCCGCACTCTCTTTGGCAAATCGGGCCTCCCGGGCTGTTGCGGACGGACATCGCGTGGATGACCATTTCGTGGCCCTCGCCTCGAGTCCGGCACGGACTCACGGGTCGAGCCGATAGCCCAGACCGGGTTCGGTGATCAGGTGTCGAGGTCGCCCGGGGGCGGGCTCGAGTTTGCGGCGGATTTGGTTGGCGAAGACGCGAAGGTAGTTGGATTCGCGACCGTAGCCAGGCCCCCAGACCGCTTTGAGGAGCGCCTCGTGCGGAACCAGCCGGCCCGGCTGCCGTGCCAGCGTCGTGAGGATCCGCCATTCGGTCGGGGTGAGATGCACATGCTTGTCACCGTCGGTCAGACGGGCGCTCATGGTCGTGAAGTCCAACCTGAAGGCGTCGCACGTGAACGCCGGCGCAGGGCCGACCGCATCCCCGGTGCCACGGCGCAGGGCAACTCGCACACGGGCCATGAGCTCGTCGGCGCCAAAAGGTTTGGTGACGTAGTCGTCCGCCCCCTCGTCGAGCGCCTCGACCTTGTCGTCGGACTGCTGACGAGCGGACAGGACGATGACCGGAACTTTGCTCCTTCGACGCAGTCGGCGAAGGACCTCCACCCCGTCGATGTCGGGCAACCCCAGGTCCAGAATGACCAGATCGGGGGTCTCCTCGTCGGCCGCCGCCAGAGCGTCCCGTCCTGACCCCACCGTCTCCACCTCGTAGCCGCGCGCCCGAAGGTTGATTCGCAGGGTGCGCTGGATGGCCGGGTCGTCCTCGACGACGAGGATCCGATCGGTCATGGTCGCTCCCCCGAACCGGATGGCGCCTCGGCAGGGGACCGACTCGGCAGGGTGACGACCATGGTCAGCCCACCTCCAGGCGTGTCCTCCGCATCGACCGTGCCGCCCATCGCGTCGGTCAACCCGCGAGCGACGGCCAGACCCAACCCGACACCGTCGCCTGCGGGTGAGTCGCCGAGCCGTTGGAAGGGCTGGAACATCTGCTCCCGCTTGCCTTCGTCCAGCCCCGGTCCTGAGTCGACGACCCGGATCTCGACGGTGTCGCCGAGCCCACTGGTCGTGATCCGGACCGGCGCGCCCGGGGGTGAGTGACGCAGGGCATTCTCAAGGAGGTTTCCCAGAACTCGCTCGAGGAGCCCTGCGTCGGCGTGGAGCCAGCGCGCGGTGGGCGAGATCTCCCAGAGCACCAGCCTCGGGTCGGTCAGGGTGGCTGCCGTGTGGGGGATGGCGTCGGCGAGGTCGATGGTTCGGGGCCGCGCGACGAGTGCACCGACCTGCAGGCGGGACATGTCGAGCAGGTTGCCGACGAGGGCGTCGAGGCGGTCGGCGGACTCCTCGATGATGCTCTCCAACTCGGCCTCGTCGTCAGCCGAGAAGTCCACTTCATCGCTGCGCAAGCTGCCGATGGCCGCCTTGATCGAGGCCAAGGGCGTGCGCAGATCATGAGAGACGGCCGAAAGCAGGGCGGTCCGGGCGCGGTTGTCGCGGGCCAGCGATTCGGCGTCCCCGGCCGAGCGTTGCAGGGCTCGGCGATGCAGGATGGCGGCGGCATGGGCGGCGTACGCGGCAAGCAGCCTCTGGCGGTCGGCCGCAGGTGGCGGCCCGAGGAGGACCAGATCGTGGTCGTCGTTGACCTTCTCGATTGTGGGTGCTGCAGAGGCCGTGTCCGAGGCGTACGACTCGGTCGCGTCGACGACCTCAGGCTCGCGATGCTCCTTGGTCGACCGGCGGATGATGGCCGCCGAGGACGCACCGAACATGTCGACCGCCCGACGGAGGAGCACCGCCATCTGATCCGTGGACCCAAGCAGGGTGTGGGTGAGCTCGGCCAGGGCTGCGGACTCTTGTTGCGCCTCGATCGCCGCGTCGGCCCGACGTGCGCTGCGATGCACCACGGTGGAAACAATGGCCGCGATCGCGACGAAGACGAAGAGCGCCACGACGTGTTCGGGGTCGCCGATGGTGAGGGTCTGTAGGGGCGGGGTGAAGAACCAGTTGATCAGCAAGGAGGCCACCACGGCCGAGGCGATGGCTGGCCACATTCCGCCGACCACGGCCACACCCACGACCGCCAACAGGTAGACGAGCACGATGAGGGGGAGGCCCACGTCGTACGGGCTGAAACTCAGCACAGCGCTCAGCAGGGCTGGCAGCACCAGGGCGAGCACTGCTCCCAGCCGGACGCGGTCAGCCGAGAGAGCACCGACAGGCCGGGGGGCGGTACCTCGGCCGGTGCGAGGTTGCGTCACGACGAGGACATCGATGCTGCCGCTTTCGGCAATGACCGATTCGCCGATGCTTGCTCTGATGGCACGGCGCCATGGGGGCCGGCGGCTGGCACCGATGACGATCTGGGTGGCATTCAGACCGCGCGCAAAGTCCAGAATGGCCGGTGCAGCAGCCTCGCCGGTCACGGTGTGGAACGTACCCCCGAGTTCCTCTGTGAGCGTCCGCAGCTCGGCGACCTCGGGCAGCGAGGGACCGGCGAGCCCGTCCTGTCGAGCGACATAGACCGCGTGCAACTCGCCTCCGGCGCCGCGGGTGGCGATCCGCGCGCCGCGCCGCAGCAGGCCGGCGCTCTCTGGCCCTCCCGAGATCCCGACGACCACGCGTTCACGCGTCGGCCACGTGCCAGTGATGCCGTGGCCCTCCCGGTATTCCTCGACCGCTTCTTCGACTCGATCGGCCAACCACAGGAGAGCGAGTTCGCGGAGCGCGCCGAGGTTGCCGACGCGGAAGTAGTTGGACAGCGCCGCATCGATCTTCTCGGCCTTGTAGATGTTGCCGTGGGCCATCCGTCGACGCAGTGACTCCGGTGACATGTCGACGAGCTCGATCTGGTCGGCCGAGCGCACCACCTGATCGGGCACGGTCTCCTGCTGGACGATGCCTGTGATCGCGGTGACCGCGTCGTTGAGCGACTCCAGATGCTGGATGTTGACCGTCGAGATGACGTCGATACCTGTATCGAGGAGCTCCTCGATGTCCTGCCATCGCTTCTCGTGGCGTGAGCCCGGTGCGTTGGTGTGGGCGAGTTCGTCGACGAGCGCGACCTTTGGCGCTCGGGCGAGGACGGCGTCGAGGTCCATCTCCTCGAAGGTGGCCCCCCGGTAGACCACGGTCCGACGGGGGATGACCTCAAGCCCTTCGAGCATGCTCATGGTGTGAGGCCGGCCATGGGTCTCGCACAGCGCGACGACGACGTCGGTGCCGCGCTTGGCGCGGCGCACTCCCTCGGAGAGCATGGCGACGGTCTTGCCGACACCGGGTGCAGCGCCCAGGTAGATCCTCAGCCGACCGCGACCCATGACGCCATTCTCACCGATCGAGGCGCGCGGCCAGGGCGGCGTTGAGTTCGGTCACGTTGACCGTGGCGTTCCCGATGAAACCGAGAGCGGGGTATGCCGTGTGCTCACCCACCATCGTCTCCAGGTCGGCCATGGGCAGGGCGGTCGCCGCCGCTATCCGTGGAAGCTGCCACGCGGCATACGCCGGACTGATGTGCGGGTCGAGTCCGGAGGAGGAGGCGGTGAGTGCGTCGGCTGGGATCGGCCCGGTCGCGTTCGGGTTGGCAGCGCGAAGGGTTGCCTCGCGTTCGGACACGGCTGCCGCCAGCCGGACGTCGCCCGGGCCCAGGTTGCTGCCGCCGCTCGTGGCGCCGGAGGCATCGGAGGCCGAGGGACGGCCTTGGAACAGGCGCGGATCGGTGACCGCCTGCCCGAGCAGTGCCGAGCCGACGACCTTTCCCTGCACGGAGATCAGGGATCCGTCGGCACGGCCCGGCGCGAGTCTCCCGATGGCGAGCACGACGGCCGGGTAGCCGATGCCAAGGATCACGGTGAGGACAAGGAGCAGCTTCGCGGCGGCGATGGTGGGGCGCAGGAGGGACATGTCAGGCCATTCCGGGGAGCAGGGAGACGAGGAGGTCGATGACCTTGATCCCGACGAAGGGAGCGATCAGGCCGCCAAGCCCGTAGACGAGCAGGTTGCGACGCAACATCGCGGTGGCGCTCAGCGGCCTGTAGGCAACGCCCCTGAGCGACAACGGAATCAGGGCGACGATGATGAGCGCGTTGAAGATGACGGCCGCGAGCATGGCCGACTTCGGACTGGACAGACCCATGACGTTGAGCGCGGCCAGGCCCGGGAAGATGCCGACAAACATCGCCGGGATGATCGCGAAGTACTTCGCGACGTCGTTGGCGATCGAGAAGGTCGTCAGCGCCCCACGGGTGATGAGCAGCTGCTTGCCGATGCCCACGATGTCGATGAGCTTCGTCGGGTCGGAGTCGAGATCGACCATGTTTCCGGCCTCCTTGGCCGCGGACGTGCCGGTGTTCATCGCGACCCCGACGTCGGCCTGGGCCAGCGCGGGCGCGTCGTTGGTGCCGTCGCCAGCCATGGCGACGAGGCGACCGCCCTGCTGCTCCGCTTTGATGAGACGCATCTTGTCTTCGGGGGTGGCTTCGGCCAAGTAGTCGTCGACTCCGGCCTCGGCGGCGATGGAGGCTGCGGTCAACGGGTTGTCGCCGGTGATCATCACCGTGCGAATTCCCATCTCCCGCAGCTGATCGAAGCGTTCGCGCATCCCGGGCTTCACCACATCCTTGAGGAAGATCACCCCCAACTGGCGCGGCGGCATACCCACGTCTTGCACGGCGACCACGAGCGGCGTGCCACCGGCCCGGCTCACGGTGTCGACGGCCTCGTCGACGTCGTGGGCCATGTGTCCCGCCTCGGCGTGCACCCATGCCGCCACGGCCGAGCCGGCACCCTTGCGCACCCGCGAGCCATCGGGCAAGTCGACCCCCGACATGCGGGTCTGGGCCGTGAAGGGCACGAATTCGGCTCCGGTGCGCAGCAACTCGGGGGTCGAGGTGATGTCGGCGGTGAAACCTTGCGCCAGCGCGTAGTCGACGATGGAGCGCCCCTCGGGGGTCTCGTCGGCGAGGGAGGAGAGGTATGCCGCGCGCAACAGTTCGGTGCGATCGACACCGGCCACCGGGAGGACGTCGGCCGCCTGACGGTTGCCGAATGTGATCGTGCCGGTCTTGTCGAGCAGCAGGGTCGAGACGTCGCCAGCGGCCTCGACGGCTCGTCCGGACATGGCCAGGACGTTGCGTTGCACCAGCCGGTCCATCCCGGCGATGCCGATGGCCGAGAGCAGTGCCCCGATGGTCGTGGGGATGAGGCAGACAAGCAGCGCGACGAGGACCACGAGGTGGAGCCGGTCGCCGGAGTAGATCGCCATTGGCTGCAACGCCATGACGGCGAGCAGGAAGATGATCGTCAGCACGGTGAGCAGGATCGAGAGGGCGACCTCGTTGGGCGTCTTCTGCCGGGCCGCACCCTCGACGAGGGCGATCATTTTGTCGATGAAGCTCTCGCCCGGCTTGCTCGTGATCTGCACGACGATCCGGTCCGAGAGCACGGTCGTCCCGCCCGTCACGGCGCTGCGGTCGCCACCGGACTCGCGGATCACGGGCGCGGATTCGCCGGTGATGGCGGACTCGTCGACGGTGGCCACCCCCTCGACGACATCGCCGTCGCCGGGGATGACCTGCCCGGCCTCGACGACGACGCGGTCGCCGACCTTGAGGTCCTGCCCCGAGATCTGCTCCTCGGAGCCGTCAGCGAGCAGTCGTCGCGCAGCCGTGTCCACGCGGGTCTGCCGCAGGGACGCGGCCTGGGCCTTGCCGCGCCCCTCGGCGATCGCCTCGGCGAGGTTGGCGAAGATCAGGGTCGCCCAGAGCCAGAGCGTGATCAAAACAGAGAAGACGCTCGAGTCGAGGACGGAGAGGACGGTCGTCAGGACCGATCCCACCCACACGACGAAGATGACCGGCTGACGGACCAGGTGGCGCGGGTCGAGCTTGACGAGGGCCTGCGGGAGGTTCTCCCAGGCCGTGGTGCCCAACGACTTCCGCGGCGCGGCCGGGTGGATGTGCTTGTCAGGGACGTGGTCGGTCAAGGCAGTCATGAGAGGGCCTCCGCGAGGGGCCCGAGGGCCAAGGACGGGAAGAAGGTCAGGCCGGCCAGCAAGAGCACGATCCCGACGAGGAGCACCCCGAAGATGGGCGTGTGCGTGGGCATGGTGCCCGCGGTGACCGGTCGGCGGAGTTGACTGGCCAGGGCGCCGGCCAGGGCCAGGGTGAGGACGATGATCCCGAATCGGGCGAGGAACATCACCGCGCCGAGCGACAGGTTGAGCCACGGCTGGTCGGCGGATAGCCCCGCGAAGGCGGAGCCGTTGTTGTTGCCTGCCGAGGAGAAGGCGTAGAGCATCTCGCTCAGCCCGTGCGGGCCGTCCGCGAGCATCGCCGCTCGGGCGCTGGGTAGTAGGAGGGAGATCGCGGTCCCGGTGAGGACGAGGGTCGGCATGATGATGGAGGCCAACGCGGCATACGTGATCTCCTTGCGGCCCACGGTCTTGCCGAGCAACTCCGGGGTCCGGCCCACCATGAGCCCGGCGATGAAGACCGTGATGATCGCCAGCACGAGCATCCCGTAGAGCCCGGTTCCGACACCTCCGGGCGAGACCTCTCCCAGCATCATGTTGAGCATGAGCATGCCTCCGCCGAGCGGGCTGTAGCTCTCGTGCATCGAGTTGACCGCGCCCGTCGAGGTCGCCGTCGTGGCCGTGCCGAAGAGGGCTGACCAGGCGATTCCGAAGCGTTCTTCCTTTCCTTCCATCGACCCGGTAGCCAGTGTCGAGGCGGCAGTCTCGGACCACGTGGTCAGCAGCGCTGCACCGGCGAAGAGGACGGCCATCACCGCTGCGACGAGTCGGCCTTGACGACGGTCGCCGACCATGAGTCCGTAGGTGCGGGTCAAGGCGAAGGGGATGAGCAGGACGAGGACGATCTCGAGCAGGTTGGTCCAGGCGTTGGGGTTCTCGAAGGGGTGGGCCGAGTTGGCGTTGAAGAATCCGCCACCGTTGGTGCCCAGCATCTTGATCGCCTCTTGGGAGGCAACCGGCCCGCCCGGGATGGTCTGGGGGCCGCCGGTGAGGGTCTGGACGACGGAGGGAGCGTTGAGGTTTTGGATCACTCCGCCGAGGATCAGCAGGAGGGCGGCCACCGTGGCGATCGGGAGCAGGACCCGCACGCTGCCGCGGGTCAGGTCGACCCAGAAGTTGCCGACGCGGTCGGCGCCGGCCCGCGCGAGACCTCGCACCAGGGCGATGGCGACGGCGAGGCCGGTCGCGGCGGAGACGAAGTTCTGGACCGTCAGGCCCAGCATCTGGACGGTGTGACCGGCACCGGCCTCACCGGCATACGACTGCCAGTTCGTGTTCGTCGTGAAGCTGATGGCGGTGTTGAGCGCGCCGTGCCAGGTCTGGGAGCGGCCGAAGGACCACGGGAGCCAGCCCTGGACGAGGATGAGGAGCCAGAGGGCGACCACCGAGACAACCCCGAAGGCGACGACGGAGATCGCGTAGACACTCCAGCGTTGCTCGGTGTTGGGGTCGACGCCGACGATGCGGTAGATCGCGCGCTCGACCCGCCAGTGCCGCTCGTCGGTGAAGACGCGGTGGAGCCAGGTGGCCAAGGGGTACCCGAGGACCGCGACGATCACACCCACGGTCGCCAGTGCGAGGACGGTTTGAAGGAGGGGGCTCATCGGTCAGAACCGTTCCGGGCAGAGCAGGGCATAGAACAGGTAGCCGAGAAGGGCCAGGCCGATGACTGCGGCCACGAGGTCTTCGATCACCTCACCATGCAACCTCGCGGCGCCTGCCCGCGCGTCGGAGGTGACGAGTCCATGACGGATCTTGACGCAATCCTGACGACCCCGGCGCAGCCAACCGGCGCGGGCCGGTTTGCCTACGTCAGGCTGGGATTACGAGTGGAACGGCGCTTCATCGTCGATGGGGACCAACTGACAGCCCACTGTCCTCCGGGAAGTGATCTCGGCGCCGGATTGGCACATAACGTGACGTCCAGTCCGACGCCCCTGTCATAACGCGACGTTTATGTTTCATGCAAACCGCGTTTGTGAAATCTTCGCTGCATCTCGACACATCTGTCGAGATGCAGCCAAGACTGCGCGAGGGTGCGCGGGGCACTCTGCACACGCGGCTGCCCGGGAGAGGTCGTGCAAGGATGCCTGTGTTGGCATGTGGGCAAGCCGCGCAGGGCGACCGGGTTCGGGCTGCAGTCAGGCGCGGAGGCGCACGCGGGTCGGCAAGCGAAGTTCCTGCCGCAAGATCTGGTGCAAATCAGCGGTCGCGAGTTCGCGGTCTTCGAGCGTGGCCGCGAGGGCATAGCTCTGTTGCTCATAGTTTGCGTCACCCCGAGCCCAGGTCTGAGCCTTGTGAGTGACGGCGATGTGGAAGGTCTCATTGTCGTTCACGAACGAGTTGTGCCCGACCCAAGCGCGGAGCTGCAGTGTGCTGTGCGTGAACGTGTTCACGCCTGGTCGGAGGTTCAGTCTTCGGCGGTCGTTGATCAGATCGTTCGGATCGTCGGGGTCTTGTCGCTGCAGAATCTCGGCAAGCTCATCAGGATCGATGTCCCGGTACACGTTGAACTTCATGGTCCCGGCGAGATACTCCCGCCGCTGGCGCCGAACAGGTGGGTCGAATGCAAGGGCAACGCTGATAACGCGATCGCGCCGACTCCCTTGCCGAAAGGCCTCGGGGATCGGCATCGGGTGGATCTGAACCGTGTCGACTGGCATAGCGCCGTCGTAGGTCATCGTCACTCGTCTGGCATCGCTTGATGTCGCTCTGTGGACGTCCGGCAGGCCCAATCCGTATACGCGGTTTCGGCGATGCAGTTCGGACAGGCTGGCCGCCGGAGGGGTCTGTGCCGAGCCCGCTGCGAGCAGGGCCCTGACCAAGTTTCCTGAGGCGTCAGGGTAGGAGTAGGCGATATCGGCCGCCACCCTGGCCACCGCTGGGGCGGCATAGCTGGTCCCATTCACCGTCGCGAAAATCTGGCCACCGGACCCTCTCGTCGACGTGCTGATGAGCGAGGCGCCCAAGTCGTTCTGCACGATGTTTCCGGTGTCGGACACGACGAGGTTGCCACCGTAATGCGTAACGTCCGGCTTGTTGGCTCGTTTCGAGTTGGTCCCTAGGCCAGGCCCAGTCCTGCTAAAAGGTGCAGCCTCGTCGGCATCGGCAGCTGCCTGCCAGCCAAAACGTCCATGAAGTTCAGCCGGTGCCCCACTAAGAGCGAGCGCTCCGACGGTCACAGCCAAGGCAGCTGGACCCGGCTCCGACAAACGATGCTCGGGCGCGAAAAAGAACTCCGGCTTGTCGTCGATTACATGGTGCCCGCTTGGAGTTCGGGCCGAAAGGTCGGCAGGAGCATTCCCAGTGGGAAGAACCACGACGATGCCCAGCTCACGAATCAGATCGTCAATCGTCTCAGTGAGTGGACCGAGATGGAGGTCGTTGAACGGCTCTGAGTAGCCGACGGAGAGGTTGAAGATCCTCACCCCATGAGTGCCGTGGAGGTGACGGATGGCGCCTTCGACCAGATCGTGGGGAGCTGCGTAAGTCGCGAACCGCGGCGCGCGGTCTGGACGCGAGGGATCCGGTTCAAGGATGCGAACGACCCGGACACTCCCGACAGCAGCCGAGATCGGCAGCGCATCCCGAAGCTCTTCATGCAGGCCGGGGAGGAGAACTCGCCCGACCACTTCCGTGCCATGAGTGCCGCGCTGCTGCCACTGGTAGGCAGGGGGCGCTAGAGACTCGTCCGACACAACCAGTCCACTCAGCAGCGGGTGCGCTGACTCGGGGGAGTCGTCGAGTACCCCGACCACCTCGCTGACTACCTCCGACCGAGAGGTTGTTGAGATGTCGAGGTTCCTCCAGTCGCGGAAGTCCAAGAACGGGACCGGAGGTGTACGCACCAACTCGACTACCGAGGTGTTCAAGAGGTCATCGAGCCCAGTGGAAGAGACACTTACCCTCAGATAGCTGCGTCTCGCCGACACAGATCGAAGCAGGACCCGGCCGGCATTCTGAGCCAAGATCTGCTCAACGCTGCGGGTACGCCGTTCAGCTTCGCTATACGTTCCACTGGGCCAGATGATGACGTCGAGCGTGTGCTGGCTCAGGCGTCCGTCGAGGTCGGCGATGCCGGGTCCGGAGCGGTCGGCGGGGCCGTAAGGTTCGATGTCGTCGATCTGGTTGAAGAAGGTCCGCATCTCTCCTGTGCGGACGTACCGCTCGATTGCCTGCTCCAGCGAAGAGCCCTGATCGCTCGCGAGCACAAAGTAGGTGTAGTCGACTGTCTCACCCAGAACCTGCAGTCCGCGTCCCTCAAACGAAGAATCCTCTGGTCGTGCACCCGCCTTGATCTTGAAGACGAGGTCAGGGTCCACGCCAGCGTTCAACTGGCGCGGCGCGCGGGCAGTCTGCAGTTGCTGACGTAGGTGCGCACCGTGCTGGCCACGCTGACGGTTCGGCGAACCGCCGCCTGCGGGACTTGAACGTCGCGACTGCAGCGGACGAGGGTTCGGCAGCAAGAGGTGTTCGGGCATCGCGTCACCAGGGCCGCGCGGTTATGCCTGGCATCGCCCGATCCACGTCCTGGGCCATCACGACGGCTGAATTTCGCAAGAGCGCATTCCGCCGGGCATCGATAACTAGCTTCTCCGCCGCCGCGTGCGGTCGACCCTTCAATGCGCTGGCATATCGGTTGATCTCAAGGCCCGAGTGCGCGACCCCCTTCAGGCGCAACCTGAGGACCTGCCGGATTTGGTGCACCGTCGGCAGCCCGAAGGTGAGCACCTCATCGAAACGCCGCCATAGCGCCTCGTCGAGCAGTGCTGGGTGGTTCGTGGCGGCAAGCAGCAAGCTTGGGCCACGGTAACGATCCGTCATTTGGAGGAAAGCACTGACGACTCGCTTCATCTCGCCGTGCTCTGACGCGTCGTCGCGCGACCGGCCCAACGCATCGAACTCATCGAACAGGACCACAAATGGCGCTTGGTCGGCATACTCGAAAATTCGGCGGAGATTGCTCGAAGTCTCCCCCAAGTACGAGGAGACGACCGCATCCAGCCTGACCATCAGAAGCGGTCGCCCCAACTCGACTGCGATGGCCTCCGCCGCTGTTGTCTTGCCACATCCGGGCGGTCCCTGAAGGAGAAGGCGCTGGCGTCGCGGCAGGCCGGCAGCATCCAAGGCTGGCCACTGGCGGACTTCTTCGACGACGTTCTCCAAAACCAAAGAGACGGCATCTTGCAGGACGAGGTCTTCCAAGAGGTGCTCCGGCTCGCGAACCTCCCCTAGGTCCCACTCGCCTTCCCGGTCCTTCGGGGGTGCGGGGACCACGATCGTCGAGCCGGGATCGAGCGAGCCACCGCCGGCAACGAGGAGCTTCTGCAGGTCACGGGCAAGCGCGTTGTGGTGCTTGGCCTGCTCTTCCTCAATAATCTCCATCGCGGCACGACGGAAGGCCAACTCGTCTCGCGCATGGAACGCGCGGAAGATCTCCTTCAACTGTCGGCCGGCCACGCTCCCATCCTAGAGATGGGGTCAGACTGGGCAGGGACCTCGTAGTGGTGGTGTGTTGAACGTCGATGGCTCGGTCGATACTGGCATCCCCGCTTGGCGCGAGGACGCGCTTGTCCGCAGGCTCGGTGGGGATGGCGGTGAGGTCGTGCAGGCACTGCTTCGTGGGGCCGGCGCCGAGTGATTTCCCGCACACGGTGGCGGCGCGGACCCGGCGGAGGTGGAGTTCGAGGGCACGCTCCGACGCGGGCGTGCAGCCGGCCTTTGATGCGGCCCTCCAGGACACCGCAGCTCCACCCGGCGGCCACCGCCCGGGCGGCGTACCAGACACGCACGTCGGGGTCGTCGAGGCGGTAGAGCAGAACCATGACGTGGCCCCACGGCAATTGCGCAGCAGCTGCTGCGCAATTGGGGTCCGGCGACTCTCGGGCGACGGTGTGCATGGACTGCAGTCTCGATCTAGAACTCAGCGATCCGAGGTCGGTCCTCCATGCGTCGATGGGTCCCTTGGGTGTCGGGATCGCACTCGGATGAACACCTCACGCATTGGATCGTCCTCGGTCCTACGAGGTTAGCCCCGAGCTATGCCTGCGGCATCAGAACTCCGGCATCCTCGATGCCAAGGGGGCGCCCGCTTGGTCGCTGGCAAGAGCATGTGGGCCGTTAAGGCCAGGTAGGGAGAAGTGCCTCGGCGAGTCAGTGGTAGCCGTAGGGGCTCCAGCCCTTCATGTGCGGCTGGAGTTCGTCGGGCGTTGCCTGGATCCTGCGGATGATGTTGAGGTCGCCGTTAAGCGGGTCGACGCGGTCGGCATGCTCGCGAAGCCACTTGGCCCATTCCCCGGCAGCGACTGCTGCCTCCCCGTCGAGCTGGCCGGCTCGCACGTCGACCTCGTCCGCGTAGTCCCGGAGCCAGGTCGCCGTCTGCCGGTCCTTGAGTTGGGTGACAGCTTGATTGGCGTTGCGTTCGTACCGGACCTTCTCGACCGCGGCCGCACGGATCTCTTCGCCGCGTTCCTGGCGGATCTTCTGGCGCCTCTCCCGTTCCTGCCATTCCCACTTCTCCTCGGCGACACGCAGCTCGAGCTTGCGGATGAGGACAGCGAGTTGGTCTTCCAGTGGCGCCCCGGGCTCGTCGCTGAGCCGGACCAGATCAGTCGCACCCCAGCCCGTCGTGACCGTCACGGTCAATCGGCCAGAAGGCTCGAAGGCCTTGTTGGCGACGGTCTTGGAGGTGTGGCCGCGGTAGTAGTCCCATTCCTGGACGTACGGTGTCGGCGATCGCCGCCGGTTTTGAGCATCGGTTTCGCGGATCGCGACCTCGTAGGTGGTTGGTCCGATGCGGAACTCCAGATCCGTGGCCGAGTGGATGTCGTTCCCGCCGAACGAGCGACTCACCTTGTCGGCGACCTTCCAACCCACAATGTCGCAGCCGTCAACGATTCCTTGGAGGAATCGACCAGCCCTGGGGATGCTGCCTCTCGAGACGTTGGCGCGCCGCTCGAGGAAACGAGTGACCGCCGGATGCTTGGCCTTCGGCATCCGCCCGGGTGCCTTCAGGGCGCGGACTGGGATGCGCTGCTCGTAGTCGGGTCGCAGGTAGAGAGTGAATCCGAGGTCGGGGTCCATGCGCGTGTGCTCGTGGGTGAGCTTCTCGCCGTCGGGGAGTGTCCCGAGGCGGTGCGCTTCGCGTTCGATCCGGACAAGTTCGTTCTCGGTGTAGTCGTGGGCGACGTCGACGCGGCCCGTACTGAGGATTCGATCCATGAGGTCGGCGGCTCGTTGCTGCGCGAGGGTGGCCTCACGGGCTTGGCGTTCCTTCTCGGCTGCCTCGGCGGCTTCGCGTTCGGCCTTCTCCCGCAGTCGCCTGGCCCCTTGGTCGACGCGTCGTTGTCCGTCTGGGGTGATCGTGGCGGCCCAACCTGACCGATTGCCGGTCAGCCGAATGAGTCCGCAGTCCCGCAACGCAAGCAGGGTGCGGCGATTCGCGACGTCAGCACTGCGTCCTGCCTCGGCGGAGTTCGCGATCGCCGTGAGGATCGCGAACTGAGCCGGTGTCAGGTGGCTGTTGGGCGACTTGCCCGAGCGGGCAGGCGGGACGGCATTCACCGGCTGAGTCGTGGTTCGAGCCTTCTTCGTCTTGGGCACTCGGGACGAGTTGGTCGCCAAGGCTTCGAGGACCTCGACGGGGTAGGCATCGTTGGCTGCGTAGTAGCGGCCAGCCTCAGTAAGCGTCGCTGTCCAGACCCCCTTGCGGCGGGTGACGGTGGCCAGCCCGCGGTTGGCCAAGGCGCGGGCGGAAGTCTTGTACTCCTCGCGCGGCGGGTGAGTGCTGCCCCCGCCGGCGAGCCATTGAAGGACTTCGCGCTGCACGGCATTCAGGTCCCTGTTCATGTCCGGTCCAAGGTCATGTCGTCAGGATCCCCATCGCTACCGACAGGGGCAAGGTGAGCCCTGGCGTCAACGGGCAGACTGCGGTTGGCCTCAGCGGGGGCCACGCCCACCCCTGAGCCTTGGCACGGTCAACGCCTTCGTCCCAACACTGTTGGGACAATTGCCTTTGATTAGGTTCGATGCGAATCCCAATCACCGCCGCCAATCCTGGAAAGGCGGGCCCGGTCGCCCTCGGACAGGCCGCGGCTGAACTTTCGGAACCCAGCCCGATCCGCCGACGTCGGTGGGTGCGCCCATGCGGGGGTGGCGCTGAGGTGTCCATGGGCGAGTTGCGTCCACACCCACGCCACGGCATACGGTCGCGACGACGCGCGGGTCCCCGGTCGTTCGGCAGCGAAGGCCTTGAACCACGTGTCATCGCAGCCAGCCCGAAGGTCGCGCTCACATTGTCGCCAGTCGACGTGGGGTAGGTCGGCGGCGACCGACCGCAGCCGGGCCTCGAGGACGGGGATGGGTAGCAGGAGGCTGGCGCTGCATGCGCGAGCCGTGCGGACGGCCAGGTCTTCGGGGAGCCCGAGGAGGTGACCGGTGGCGCTCCAGGTGCTCGCGCGTGGGTCGGTCCGGGCCAGGCACATCGTGGTGAAGAGCCGGACGGTGGCCGGTCCTGAGTCGAAGGCGTCCGCCAGATGGCGGTCAAACAGCTCGGTGGGCAGCATCTGCGGAATGTGGCGAAGCGGGGCGAGGGGCTCGCTGTGATCGAGCAGCGTGGACAGGCGGCGGTGTGGGGCTCGCGCCGCGAGGACCAGCCGGGTGAGGGTTGGTGTCATGACGGTGTGGTCGGCCAGCCAGCCCAGGGGCCCGTCCGGGGTCGTGGGGGTGAGTTCGGTCCAGGTGGCCAGCGCGGCTGTCGCGTCGTCCAGGTCGGCAGCGGCGAGTATGCCGTCGGCGGCCGCCAACGCTGCCGATCGGACGCCCGGGTCGTCCGGCGGGCGCAGACCCCACCGGGGGCCGCGCGCACGAGTGCGCGTGACCGCGTCACTCGTCAAGCCGGTCACCCATGAGGCGAGCCGTTCGGCCCCGGTTTGTCCGGCCAGATGGAGAAGGAGGGTGGCCAGGTGTCGCAGGTCGTGCAGGTAGGAGGCGGCTGACACCGGCTCTCCCAGAACGATCATCTGCGCGCCGTTGAGCGCTGCGTCGATGCGCGCCTGCGTGGCCAGTACGTCATCCGTGGCTGGGACTGCACGGATGTCGGTGAGCTCTTGGCGGCACTTTTTGGCCGGTCCAGCCCCGAGCGGGTTGCCGCAACGGGTGCTGGCGCCGACGACGCGCAAGTGGGAGTGGCGCTGATCTCGGAACGGCCGTTGACACGACGGGCAGACCGCGCACAGCAGGTTCTGGTGGCGACGACAGCTGGTGACGATGGGCAAACGCCAACTGCTCTGCCAGACTCCCTTTTCAGAAAGGCAACGCGGACAGATCTGGGTTCCACGATGGGGCGCCCATCCCGGAGCCGCGATCTGCCGGTAAGAATCTCGGTTGTTCGGGTTGAGATTGGTCAGGTCGAGGGCGGTGCCGTCGAAGGTGGCC
The DNA here is from genome assembly GCF_000367525.1 of Phycicoccus elongatus Lp2. GTDB lineage: Bacteria > Actinomycetota > Actinomycetes > Actinomycetales > Dermatophilaceae > Phycicoccus_A > Phycicoccus_A elongatus. The sequence goes on from NZ_HF570956.1 coordinate 344,283, forward strand.
ATCGTTGCGGCATACACCTCGCTCTCGCTGACTCGGGCGATGGCCGCCACTGTGGCGACCGTCTCCGGTGCCGGCGCGATGGTGAGGAAGCGCGTGTGGGCACCAGATTCTCGGATCATGGTGAGGACGGCAGCGGTGCTGAGACCGTTGAGTTCAGCGAGGTGTTCCAGCCAGGACTCGATCGACTCCCCGGGTCTGGGCGTCAGCGTCGCCGGCAACACGTGTGTCGCACGGCTGGTGGCCCCTGCCGGCATGGAGCCTGATGGTTCGGTCACGCCAAAGCACCCACCCTTGTGTCGGCGCCTTGACCGAGGACGGTGTCCAGCGTCAGGTCAGAGGCGAGAAGAGTTGCCCCATAGTCGGCGAGGACGAGCCTGCCCTCCGCGGTGAGCGATTCGTTGAACTCGCGAAGACTGCGCTGTTTGAGCGGGTGGGGACCGCCGCGCGGAGTTCCCCGGGTGTGGTGGATCCAAATCCATGCGGCAGCCAACTTTGCAGTCTCGGCGTCGATCCGCAGGCCCGGGACACTGCGGAGGATTGACGTGGGGGCGCGCCGCAGACCCGCCAGTACGGCGCGGGCGTGATGGAAGTCGGTCAGCCCTTCTTGGTTGAGCCGGTGCACATGGTGGGTCAGGTAGGTCAGGCCGGCGACGCTGTTGCCTAAGTCGGTGGCGAGGGCGGTGGAGTCCTTCCTCGGCAGACCGAGGATGGACCAGAGCGATTCCATCCGTGGCCGTCGACTCTCCCCGCCAGGACCACCGCGAACCAGCACCAACTCCCTCAGGAGCGCCAATGCCGCATTACGACTGGCCTCCTGCTCCTGCTGACCCTCAAGGAAGACCTCGGGCGTGCGCGAGAGCGCTGCAGGGACATGCTGCTGGCCCAGGCCGACCTCGGCGATGGCCCGCCACAGTTCTGCCCGGGCCACGGCGACCTCGAGAGCATCGAGCAATGTTTGTTCGTCGCGATCGTTCGCGGCCCGATCGACCAGTTCGGTATCGAGGGCTACTGTCAGCCGTGCCGCGCGGAAGAGCGCGGGGCTCTGACTCGACTGCCACGACGCGACCAGGACCCGAGCCTGCGTCGCCAGGTCCTCGTCGGGCACGACGGCCATGCCATAAGCCCTCGTGAGTCTGCGGAACCGCTGCAGGCGCGGGTCCTCGCGATCACGAGTGCGGGCGAGCAAGGCCAAGAGCTCGCTTTGGGCGATCCAGAGGTCGCCCAGTTCGAGCGGGGTGAAGTCAGGCGCAGAATCGGTTCGGCGACGTAGAGGCGATCCACAGTCGGGGCAGACCAAGACCCATGCCACCCGCGTCCACAGGTGGCCGCTGCGTCGGCAGCAGCTGCACACCATCGTCATCGGGTCACGCCGCGGCAACTGCAACGCTCCGGGCAGGCGACAGCCGAGGGTCTGGGCGCTTAGCGTGTTTCGGCCAATCCCGACCGCATGGGAGAGGGACCGCACGGTCTCGACGGAGGGGTCGTCATAGAGCCCCTGAAGGCTGGTCGGCGCTTCCGGCCAGAGTTGCTTGACTGTCAGCCCTAGCCGCTCTGCCACCCGATGGACCATCGCCGGCAATGACTCCCCGGGCAGGAGCTGGACATAGACCGGCAGGCGATCTGGCCGCCGCTTCGCCCTGGTCACCTCACTGCCCACTGGCCGTGGCCATCGCCTCAGCCCGCGCGGTCTGGTCCTGGGCGCGGCCGCTGAGCCGGACAGCGTCGAAGTGGGCACGGCCCAGCGGCTCGCCCGTGGCGAGGGCCGCGGTAGCGGCGTCGATGACGACAGTGGCCGTGTCCCCAACGAAGCCTTGGGTGCGGGACCAGAGGTATGCCGCGTGATGGCGGGCGAGGTAGCCGGGCGGTTCGCCGGGTAGATAGGGCGACAGCATCTCCTCCAAGCCACGCAGGAGGCGCTGCCAGTCACGTCGACCGGCTGGGGTATCGATCGCGTAGGGAGCGACCGTGTGTTCGGAGAGACGACCGCGGATCTGCGGGTCGGACAATGCCTCTCCACCAGAGATGTGGGCGCCAACCAGGACAAGGACGCCGCCATGCTCCCCCAGTGTCGTGTTCAGATGCTTGACCGCATTGAGGGTGGCGCGGCCAGTGATGCTGCTGGTACGCAGCATGTGGGCGTCATCGATGATGAGCAGCCGAATCTGGTGCAAGCCGAACGATTTCGTGGTTTGCAGCGCCATCCGGGTCTCGGTGCTCTCGGCGGCTTTGATGTTGCCGATGAACCCCAGGATCTGGGCATAGAGATCCCGGCTGCGCGACTCGGACTGCAGCGACAGATAGACCACCGGCACCCAATCGGCCATCAGCCCCGGCTCCGGAGCCCAGCGCGGACACGAATCAGAGGCGACGTCGCCCAGCCAATGACGGTGCAACGACTGGGCCCACGCCTTGACGAGCGTGGACTTGCCCGCCGTGAACGGCGCGGACACAGCAATCACGGTTCGTGCGCCGGCCGGCGCCAGCATCGCCGACTCCAACGCGAACGTGAGATCGGCACTGACTCGCTCGTGAACCGGAGAAGGGACAGGTCGACCTCGCAAGGCGATCCTGACCGAGTCGGCATACGCGGTCCGCGCCTCAGGTGACGAAGCGGCCAACTGTGCAGGTGGCAGGGGCGCCGGCAACGCTGGCGGCGGACTGGTCGCTTGGGCGTGCCAGAGTTGCGCATCCATCAGTCGCCCACGTCGTCATAGTCCGGCCAGACCTCATCGACATCGACAACGGTTGCCGATTCGCGGATCCGTGCCCGTGCTGGACGGAGGGGGACCACGTTGCTGTCCGGCTGACCATCGACCAAGACCCGAGCCTCTGCAGCCTCGCAGTGGTCGATCAGCGCCTGTTGGTGACGGAGCGCGGCTGCGCCGAGTTGGGTGCGCCATTCCTCGACCGACGGTGGCGTGGTGAGTTCGCCGATTGCGTCGATGATCTCGTGCATGGTGCCGCGCCGGGACAGGACGTTGTTGCCGCCGCGGGCCTTGATCAACTGCCGGGCGCGCTGGACCACGACATCCGTGAGCGGCGCATCGACGAGGCCCGCGTGGCGCCATCGCAGCTCCACGACGCGATCGTTGGTGATCGCGGACCGGTGCCACAAACGGGTCCGATCCCGCGGGTCATAGAAGAAGGGGATCTTGCTGTCCTCGGCTCGGAACGTCCCGGGTCGCAGCCCGCGTAGCTCGTCGACGACCGGCCCGTCGTACGTCAGGCCCTTGTAGGTGACGCCGGCGTTGCCGATGCTCAACCAGCGGATCGGCAGGAACTGATAGATCAGGTCCGGGTGTTGTGGCACGAGGATCCTGCCGGTCGCCACCGAGAGCATGTCGAAGGCCTCGAGCGGGGAGAACTTGCCGTCCTCGACTCCGGGGATCTTGATGCCGTCGTGCTTGTTGCGGTGATAGTCCAATGCAATGAACCGGTGCAGATGCTGCTCCAGTTCCCGCGCGGTCAGGAGCGGCTCGTCGGCGGTCATGCCCACATGTCGGCCGCGCTCCTGGACGTTGCGGCCCTTGAATCCCGGGATCGCCTGATAGGCCCGCTGCAGGGTGTCGTGCCAGCGCTCGACGTGCGCGTTGTCCGTCGGGTGCCCGACGCGTGAAGTCAGCAGGTCGACGCCCAGGTCACGCAGGACCTCCCGTAGATGGGTGGAGATGAAGATCGCGCCGTTGTCGGCGCGGATCGACTTCGGTGTCACCCCCGGCTTCACGTGGACCCCGTCGAGGGAGCGGTCGGTCTTCAACGCCGGCTTGTGAGCCACCAGTGGGTGCGGTGAGAAGTCCAACGACGCCGGTATGCCGCACCAGCGGAAGTCATCGATGGTGGTCCCGTTCACCACCATCGAGAACGGGCGCATCACGTCATACAACGCCATCGCGACATCGATCGCGGTCGCCGACCGAGGGACCACGCGGCACGCGACGACCACCCTGGTGGGCACTGAGATGAAGGTGATGATCTCAACCGAGAACGCACGTGAATGGACGTCATCCCAGACCAGGTTGTCCGCACGGGTCACGTCCACCGCGAGGTGACCGGGGTGAATGTCGGGGTAGCTGTCGAAACCGCGCCGCTTGCGCATCTTGACGCCCTTGTGGCCACGCGCCGTGGAGCCCAGTGCGGCGTAGCGTTGCGACAGATACTGCTGCGCCAGGCGTTGGGGGAGCTGGAGATCCGTGATCCCGTCCTGCTTCAGCCGCACGTGGATCCGGCGCTCGATCTCGATCAGGTTGACCTTCGACACCGTCCCATCGAAGGGAGCCAACTCCTCGTCGACGATGCGAATGAATCGCGCATCCAGCACCTCCCAGCCCTGTTTGCCCTTCGTCTTACGTCGATCAACCAACCCACGAAGACCGTGTCGACGCCATGCCTTGATCCAGTTCCACAACGTGGTCGCAGATGTGTTGGTGTCCTTCAGCTCACCGGACATCACCCGCCACGCGAGCACCCGGTCGCCCGCGTTCTCCTGCGAGAGTTGGCGTGCCATCGCCTCGACCCTCTTGGTCAAGGGCAAACCAAAGCCGTCTCCGTACGGGTAGTGCGGTTCGCCTTCACGGGCAAGTTCGGGGCAGCCGTCGGCATACGAGGTGAGGATTACGAGCACGACTTCCAGTCGAACGAGCGCTTGGTTTCGGGCGCTTTGGGCAAGGCTGCTCCACCAGGGCTCGAGCGCGGTGTGAGTCACCTGCTCGCCGCCACCCGACTTCTGCACGACCAGCCGATCCCAGCGAATGTGCTCAACGTCGCCCAGCGCTCCCTTCACGGCCGGGCCGTGCCGGTCGATCGCCATAACGACAGCCGGTCCCGTAGGCATCAGGATCCGCGAGCCCAGTGAGAGCTCAACGCCGGCAATGGTCACCGCGCGGCCGCCGACGCCGTCAGACAAACCCGAGTCTCGCGACCCAATCGCTCATCAAGGTCCACCGTGAGGTCACCGCTGCGGATCCCATGCCAGACCGCCGAGAGAAGGTGCCCTTCGCCCTCGTCCAGGTCAATCACTTGACCTATGGTCCAAAGAGTTCCCAGATTCTCAACGAGCATCTTGAGGGCTGTCCGGTGCCACGGCATCGTGCGCCGGTAGCCATCCAGCCACATCAGGTTGACCCGCCGGGTGGCACTCATGCCCGAGAAGAGCTCGTAGCGCCAGCCAAAAATGGCGCACGCCTCGCGAGTCAGCTCAGCGTGGGACTGGAACTTCTCGTCCTGCCGTTCGACCGGGCGAACGTCCCACACAGTGACGACACCAGCGACATCGATGCTCAAGAGATCTGGGTAATGGAAATCAAGCCTCCCGGCCTTTGCGATTTGGAACAGAACCCGCGCAGGCTGCGGAACCAACCACACAATGCTGGGTCGCTGATCAAGGTCGCGGACGAGGTCATGTTCGAGCCCAGACTCAAGGCGCAGATGCTGGCCAACGGTGATTGAGAACGCCCACACAGGTATATGAGATTGATGGCTTCCACTTCGGATCCCACGCGCCTGCCGGATTCTCGCGAGGTCGGGCGGCGCTGGCCCGACCCAGGGCGTAGTCCCCGCACCAAAGTTGAAGTGCCATCGCGGCCCGCTCGGCGAGGTGGCACAAGAGCGCCCATGGGCAGGCAAACTCGCAATAGAGTGCTGCATGACGGCACCTTCGTTCTTCGCGGACTCATCGGGACCGTCACTGGGGCACTGTTCGTCGCAACCGAACGGTGCCCCTCTCTCGTGGTCCCTCAGCACAGGCTAGGACCGCTTCCCGGCTAATACCGCCATCCGTTGAGAACCAAACGGCATTCGCTTATTGCGTCCGCGCTTCTATCCACAGGGCGCCCGGAGAGGCCCCGCTACAGCGATATCAGACCGCCGCTGACCTGCGGGGACGCAATAATTGCGCCACCAGCGGTCTCGGTTCAAAACGCCAGCGAAGAGGTTCACGGCCATGACGAATTTTGGGATGAGCAACGGCGAGTTCAATGCGATGCTGGTTCAGCTCGACGAACTGCCTGGGCGCTGCGTGAACCCCATGTGCCTTCGACAAGTCACCTACCGAACGACAACGCGTGGTCGACAATCGCTCTTCTGCTCCACTCGTTGCCGCAAGGACACGTGGCGAATGAAGATCAAGCTCGCCAGATGGCTCCAACAGGTTGAGGAGAGTGCAGACCTCATCGATCGGCCAGCGTCCATGGCATCACTCAATGCCGCGGCCGCCCGCCTTCGATGGCTGCTGGTGCGCTATCCGTTGGCTGAGGACTCCGGGGCGAAATCTTCAACCGACGACGAGTACATGCCCCTCGCCGTAGCCATGGCACGGCTCGGTGGGGGTTTCACCCCCGAGATCCTTGACGAAGCATTGAGGTACGACGCTCGGATGCGCGTTCGTAGGCTGAGCCGCCGGACCAAGGTCCAGCCAGTGAGCCCGACCGACGTTGAGCTAGCGGACCAACGCAGGTATGCCGTCCGCTGGCAAGAACTAGCTCGGCGCCTCTCCTCGCGCGAGGAGGCCCCCAACGCATCCGAGCCCACGCCTGTGTCGGCGCAGTAGGGCAGGATCAACTCGTGCCAACGATCTTCGACAACCTTGCAATCGACCGTCAACTGGGCGGGGCTCTGAGGGAGCACTTTGCGAATTCCTACAGTCGAGTCGACGTGGCGACGGGGTATCTGGACTTGCGGGGGTGGGCTCATCTTGGCGAGGTCATCGAGCAGAAGACCTTCGCTGAAGGGGACGAGCCTGTCGCCCGAGTTCTCGTGGGCATGGTGGCCCCATCGGACTCGCAGGCGATCCTCAACTCACTTCAGAGTGAGCTGGCGGAACCCGATGTGGGTCCTGCGATCCATGACAATGCCAAAGCGATTGAGCAGAAGGAGCGACTGGTGCGTCACCTACGCACCCAGCTGATGCGCGGTCTACCGACGAAGAGCGGTCAGACCACTCTGCAACTGATGAAGCGTCAGCTGGAATCGGGGCGTGTCCAGATCAAGGTGTTCACGCGTCGCCCACTGCACGGGAAGACGTACATCCTTCGAGGTGGGGGCGGACCTGTGCCCTTGTGGTCGTACCTCGGGTCATCCAACTTCACGGGCGCCGGGCTGTTCAACAATCTGGAACTCAATATCGACATCGCCGACCAAGACCCGAACCAGAAACTTGCCGCCTGGTTCGAGGACCGTTGGAACGACAAGTACTCGTTGACGATCACCAAGGAGATCATCGAACTCATCGAGGAGTCGTGGTCGGGCGAGGAACAAGCGACCCCGTTCGAGGTCTACCTCAAGGTCTGCCACGCCCTTTCACAAGACGCCCGCGACGGCCTGGGGTACATCCTCCCGAAATCCATGCAAGACCTGCTGCTCGACTACCAAGTCACGGCCGTTCGCACCCTGGCCCGCCGCATCGTCCGCCGCGGCGGCACCATGCTCGGCGACGTCGTCGGCCTCGGCAAGACCCTCACGGCCATCGCTACCGCCCTCATGCTCCAAGCGGCCGAGGACTACTCCACCTTGGTCCTCTGCCCGAAGAACCTCGAGCAGATGTGGAAGGAGCACCTTGAGGCATACGGCGTCGAGGGTGCACGCGTCGTGCCCTACTCGATGGCCGACAAACTGTTGCCGGACCTGAAGCTCTTCAAGCTCGTAATCTGCGATGAGTCCCACAACTTGCGCAATGACTCGACGAAGGCACACGAGGCCATCAGGGAATACGTACGACGGAACTCCAGCAAGGTTCTGCTGCTCACGGCCACGCCATACAACCTGGCCTTCGCCGACGTGGCGAACCAGCTCGCCCTCTACATCGACGACGACGATGACCTCGGGATTGTCCCCTCAGCCGCCATGGCGAAAGACCCGAACCTGGTCGACAGGGTCGACGGCAAGACGAACACACTGGTCGCCTTCAAACGATCCGAGGAAGCCGACGACTGGCGGCGCCTCATGTCAGATCATCTCGTTCGTCGCACCCGGACCTTCATCAAGAAGTCGGCGCGCAAAAAGACCGTCACCATGCCGGACGGCACGACGGGGCAGCGGGAGTACTTGCAGTTCGCCGATGGCAGGGAGTTCTTCTTCCCCACCCGGATCCCACACCCACTGACGCACAAGTTCGGAGAGAACGACCCGGCCTCACTCATGGAGGATGACGACACGCTCAATGCCATCGCGAGGCTGACTCTGCCCAGGTACCGACTGTCCGACTACGAAGACCCCAGAACCGCCAAGACGCCGCAGGACAAGCAGTACCTGGACGACATCCGGTCCGGCCGTGGCAACGTGAGCGGCTTCGTCCGCGTCGGGCTCTTCAAGCGGCTCTCTTCCTCAGGCCACTCCTTCATTTTGTCTCTCCAGCGGCAGCGAGCCCGCAACGAGCTCTTCATCTACGCCCTCGACGAGAAGCTGCAGATCCCGTTGGGCACCTTTACGGACCGTCAGATCTTGGTCAGCGATGAGGACCTCGAGAACGACGAGCCAGTCGGCGGGTCCCTGGCGAGCCGATATGAGGAACTTCGCCAAAACGCGCCGGCCAAGAGCAAATGGCTCAACTCCACCGTCTTCAAGACGACACTGCGCCACGACCTCGTCAAGGACAACGAACTCATCACGGCCATGCTGAACCGGTTCGGCAGCTGGGACTCCACCCGCGACACGAAGGTCAACGCGCTGGTCGACCTGCTCCGAGGCGAGCACGAGGGCAAGAAGGTCCTCGTCTTCAGCGAGTACAAAGACACCGCCGACTACGTCGCCGAGGCCCTTGAAACCGCCGGAATCGACAATGTGGGCCTGGCTACCGGCGACTCCACAGACCCTTCCGACGCCGCTCGTCGCTTCTCGCCGCGCTCCAACCGGCTCCCCGGCCAGAGCGTCGAGGAGGTGAAGGAACCCGACAACCCGATCGACGTCCTGGTCGCCACGGACGTGCTCTCGGAGGGCCAGAACCTCCAAGACAGTCACGTCATCGTCAACTACGACCTCCCGTGGGCGATCATCCGCCTCATCCAGCGCGCCGGCCGCGTCGACCGTGTCGGACAAGAATCCGACACGGTCCACGTATACCTGATCACTCACGACAAGCTCGAACAGCAGATCCGCCTGCGACAGCGCATCCGCGCACGCCTCAGCGCAGCAGCCGAGGCATTTGGGTCCGACGAACAGTTCTTCGGGACCGACGACGAAGTCAAACTGCTCAACGACTTCTACGACGGCCGACTATCAGACAGCGATGACGATGGTGAGGGCGAAGCGGACGCGGTCAGCGAGGCATGGCTCGCGTGGAGCAACGCGCAGGACAGCCACCCGGCCGTGACCAAGCGGGTCCTGGCCCTGCCAGACCTCATCCACTCAACCCGGGGCAGATACGCCCGCGAGGCCACGGGCGGCGTGACCTGCTTCGTTCGCACCGAGTCTGGCGTCGACGCCTTCGCAATCAGCGAGTCGGCGAGCGGCACTGAACGACTCCTCACACCAGCCGAGGCTCTACGCATCTTCGAGGCCGAGCCCACCACTCCGACCGCACCGCTACGTGACGATCACTTCGAGCGGGAAGCCGAGTTGGTCCGCGGCCCATTGACCATCGAGGCTCGAGCAGCCGGCAATCTCCGCGGAGTCCGCAAGCGGATCTGGGAACGCTTCGGTGGCACGTTCTACGCAGAGCAGGCGGAGGAGGCGCTCAACGCGCTTCACGAGCGGCCCCTAACAACCCATGCAACCAACCAACTATCTATCGCCCTGCGCAACAAGTACGCCGACCAGGACGTCCTCGACCTGCTCGACCGCCTCTACCGGGAGGAACGCCTCGTCATCGGCTCCAGCGAGTCCGATGAGCTTCGGATCGTCTGTTCGATTGGAGTCGCTGACACATGATTCAAGACCTGCTGCCCAAGGTTGATCGAGGAGACTTCCAGGAGGTCTTCATCGAGGACCTCAACTGGCTCGCCCCAGACGTGAAGCAGTCCGTCACAGCGACCGGCGATGACGGCCGCAAGGTCAGTGCCCGGAACATTGCCTCCTACAAGGGGTTGCGTGTCTGGCTCTGCGATGAACGCCCAGGTTCTGTCCTTGAGGCCGAGCTCGACCGCCTCATCGCCAAGACCTCGACTGACCGGCTCGTCATCTTTGACGATGACAAGGAGCAGGTCTGGCGGTGGCCGGTTCGTCGGGCCAAGGACGGCTCCGTCACCTCACGCCTGACCAGCCACCGACACAAGAAGGGCGACGCTGACCCGAAGTTCGCCGCGCGGCTCGACATCATCCGTATGCCGTTCGACGTCGTGCTGGATGCCAACGCGGTGCTGGGCAAAGTCCGTGAGGCCTTCGACACCGAGGCCCAGAACGAGTCAAAGCGCGCCTCGAAGCTCATGGCCACCATGTATGCCGCGGTCGAGAAGGCATACCCCACGAAGGTCGATCCCAAGGTCCGGGACCACGAGATCTCGGTGACGCTTGCCCGCATCCTCTTTCTCATGTTCGGCGACGACACCGAGATGTGGGAAACGGACGCCTTCCGAAACGTTATCCAGCACGAAGTCTTGCCCGACGGCTCGAACCTTGCCCGGGTGCTGAACGACCTCTTCGCCTTCCTCGACACCGCGCACCCGCAGCAGATTCCGACCGGCTTCGGTGGCTTCAAGTACGTCAACGGCGGCATCTTCGAAGAACCGATCGAGCTCCCCCCGCTCGGCAAGGACTTCCGCACGGCGATCCTCGACGCCTGCGCCGTCGACTGGTCAGGGATCAGCCCCGCCATCTTCGGCTCCATGTTCCAGTCCGTCCGTGACGCCGAGACCCGTCGCGCCCTCGGCGAGCACTACACCTCTGAGGAGAACATCCTCAAGACACTCAACCCACTCTTCCTCGACGAGCTGCGCGAAGAGTTCACCGCGGCTCTTGCCCGAGATACCACGCAAAAGAAGGTCAACTCGCTCAACAAGCTGTGGGAGCGACTCGGTGACACCCGATTCATGGATCCAGCCTGCGGCTGCGGCAACTTCATCATCGTGGCCTATCGCGAGCTCCGTGCGATCGAGCTCCAGGTCATGGAGGCCCTGCATAGCCTGAACCAAGTGGCCGGTCAGGAAACGTTGGGCGGGGACCTCGTGCGGCAGATCCGGGTAACCCTCGACCACTTCTACGGCATAGAGATCGACGAATGGCCAGCCCGAATCGCCGAGACAGCGATGTTCATGATCGACCGGCAGTGCGACCTCAAGCTTCGCGAGAGTTTTGGCTATGCCCCCGAGCGCCTCCCGATCCAGCGTGAGGCGACGGTGGCCGTTTCCAATGCTCTTCGCGTCAACTGGGCGGACATACTCCCGCCCAGTCCCGGTGTCGTCGTCGCGGGAAACCCGCCCTTCTTGGGCAAGACCGAACGCACCGCCGAACAGACAGAGGACATGAAGTGGGCTTGGGGAGCTGATTACTCGGGTGAGGCCGATTTCGTCACCTCCTGGTTTGCCAAGGCAGTGGACTACTTCAACGACGTGGACGGACGTTGGGCCTTCGTTTCGACGAACTCGGTTACTCAAGGCGTCGTCGTCGCACCCGTGTTCGGACAAATAGCATCCCGTGGGTGGCATATCCGGTTCGCTCACAGAACCTTTGAGTGGACTTCAGACGCCACGGGAACCGCTGCCGTCCACTGCGTAATCTTCGGCATGGACCGCAGGGCAGCGGGCCCCCGGCGGCTGTTCAACTACGCCTCTGTGAAGTCGCAACCCATCGAGTTCCAGCCGTCAATAATCAACGCATACCTCGTAGACGCAGCCGAGATCGTGGTGCGGGACCGACGGACCGCTCTCGCGCCGGAGATGACAACCAACATTCGATTCGGCTCGATGCCTGCCGATGGCGGCGGTTTGCTGGTGAACGCAACAGAGGCGGCACACGTACGGTCCGTGGACCCTATTGCGCGCCGGTACCTTCGGAGATTCGTTGGCGCCAAGGAACTGCTCAACAACGCGGAGCGATGGTGCATTTGGTTACCGGACGAACAACCCGAATCCATCGCCAAGTCGCCATTTCTCTCCCATCGAATCGAGATGGTCCGCGACTTCCGCACTGTGAAAGCGAAGGATGCTGGCGTGCGGGCAGCGTCTGGCACCCCGCACCGATTCAACCGGGTCCAGCAGCCACCCGGCCCGTACCTTTGTATTCCTCGTCACGTCCCCGAGTCGTACACGCACTTCCCGGCTGCCCACTTCGGACCTGACGTGATCTCGGGCGATGCCAACTTCGTCCTAGATGATCCAACGGGGATCTTCTTCGCCATTGTGTCCTCAGGGATGTTCATGGTCTGGCAGAAGATGGTTGGCGGGCGCATCAAGAACGATCCCCGCTTCGCCAGCACTGTGACATGGAATACCTTCCCTCTTCCTCCACTGACACCTCCGGCGCGGCAAGCCATCGTTCGTGCTGGTATGTCAGTGCGCGAGGCTCGTGCAAGCACGCCGGATCTCACGCTAGCTCAGCTCTACGAGCCAGGATCCATGACGAGTCGTCTCCAGGCCTCCCACGAACATCTCGATGAGATCGTCGAGTCCTTGTTCGGCCTCAATCCTCGGTCATCGACTGAGATCGAACGTCAGACCGCGCTCTTCTCCCGCTACGTGGAGATGGTGACAGGACCCCTATCACTGGCGGTCACCCAGGGGCGCAGTCGTGCAAGAGCCAAGTAGCGGTCTTCCAGTTCGCGTGGTCGAACTGGCGACCACGATGTTCGCGCGGGAGACAGGCTTCAGCGGTCCAGACCTTTACCGGCTCTTCGCGGAGTACACGGATGGGCTCGGCGAGTATGCCGGCTGGGGCGGGGGAGCCGAGTCGCGCTGGCAGACCTTCCAACGCGGTCTCAAGTTGCTCACGCGAGAACATCAGGTGCGCTTCCTGCTCGAACTGTGCGAGTACGACGGCTACATCAAACACGGCCGGCCATCAGACGAGCAGATCGCCAAGCTACGCGCGCTGCTGCTGGCCGAGAGCGCGCCGGGCTCGGATGCATCTGGTGAACGACTCGCGACCTTGGAGGACTGGAAGTCCGTACAGACCTCCTGGCGTCAGGCCCTCGACAAGATCCACTCAGACCCTGAGGGAGCCATCACGGCCACGCGCACTCTGTTGGAGAGCACCTGTAAGCACATCTGCGACGAACGCGGGGTGGCCTACGAGAACTCATGGGACCTTAGCCGCCTCTACAAGGCAGCGTCGGGAGCCATGAACCTGGCTCCCGATCAGCACACAGAGCAGGTGTTCAAGCAGATCCTGTCCGGAGTGTCCACGGTCGTCATAGGTCTAGGTGCGATGCGCAACAGCCTCAGCGACGCGCATGGTCGAGGGAAGAACGCTGTCCGCCCGGCACCTCGACACGCCAAGCTTGCCGTGAATGCAGGCTTTGCCATCGCAGGCTTCCTCATCGATACGCACATTGAGCGTCCCGCGTCGTAGACGGGCAGGGGAATAGCTAGTCGACCCAAGACTGGCACCCATAACGCGACCTGGCCAACACGCCCGAGCTGCATAACGTCACGTTAATACTGTATTGAAGCGCCGTTACTCCAATCTTGGCTGCATCTCGACAAATCAGAAGCCGCCTTCGCGGGCCATGTTGTTGAACCGGCTGTAGTGCCCTTGGAACGCCAGGACGATGTCCTTCGTCGGACCGTTTCGGTGCTTGGCGACGATCACGTCAGCCTCCCCGTCGCGCTCGGGGTCGGACCGATCCCGGTGCAGCAGGATGACGACGTCGGCATCTTGTTCGATCGAGTTGTGGACCGCGATGCCTTCGGCAATGAAGTTGTGGCAATCCAGGACCGTTGCGTCATAGACCTCTTCGATGCCCTCGGCCTCGACCGAGACCACTTGGTCCCAGAACACATCGTTCGTCGCCATGAGCTCCAAATCGGCACTGTCGAGCACCTCGGCCACGCGTGACAGCCGGGCCCGAGACGGCGCCGAGGCATAGAGCGCCGAGCCGCAGTACTGGGTGCCCAGCGCGGACTGGAACTGCCGGGCCGTCATCCCTTGAGCGGACATCTCCTCTCGGACGTCGTCCCACACCTGCTTCGGGACGGTGTCCACGTTGGTATTCGCGGTGAGACCGCGGACGATTTCGAGCAACCTCTCCGCAGCCACTCCCCGCTCGCCGTGGACGCCGATCTCCTGGAGGAAACGGCGCTGGCTGTCTACACCGCTGATGTCCAAGGTGTAGTTGCGCCGGTACTCGCCCTTCGTCACCGACCTGATCCGTGTCTGGATGCCGAAGCGGAGCAACAACCTCGACAGGTCATCGACCAGACGGCGTGACGTCGACCCGTAGTAGATCCGACCGCCGCGACCGCTCTTGTTCACGGTCACGGAGCCATCGGTGGCCCAGATGTGCCGGATGAAGAGGGCGATCTGCTCCTTGGGTAGGCAGAACACATCACCCGGCACGAACTTCTCATGCGACCGCAAACCGAAGAGGCCCAGTTCGTCCAGCCACGCAGCAATGGGGTTCCGCACACCGTGAGTCAGCCGGAACGGTGCGCGTAGACGCAGGGTCGTGCAACGAGCAGCCGCGTAGTCATCCCGCGCCGCAGCCACGCCGAAGACGAGTGCCGCCTTCGTGACGGCCTCCAGGTTCGCCTCGTCGATGGAGGCATAGCGTATCGGCTGGCGCTTCACGAACGAGCCGTCCCCCAGAAGGTGAGCCAGAAGCACCACTTTGGAGTCCTCCCAGTCCGCCACCAGGAGCGGCGAAGGCACGTGACGGGGAACGGCCACCCGGTCGCCCGTCCGCAGCGACGCGAGAGGCGACCACCCGGCATACGTGAGGAAGGGGTGGTTCTCCGTCGCCCGCACTGTCTTGCCCGACGCCAAGGTGAGCCGGAAGACGGGCGCGAACCCGGTCGAGAAGGCGTGGGTCATCGTTCGCTTCGTGTAGCGCAGCCCGTCGTCCAGCGCCCACACCGTGATGTCGCGCTCACCCGATGCCGCCAGCTCACCGATGGTTACCTCGGCGCCCGTGTCAGCGCGCAGGATCCGCGTCTCCGCTGGGAGACAGCCAGATTCGCGCAGGTCAGACATCTGCGGCCGCTTGTCGGTGCGCTGCTCGGGGCCACGGTTCAACTGCGAGATCGCGATGACCGGCACCTCGAGCTCCTTGGCGAGCAGCTTCAGCGCCCGCGAGAACTCGGCGACCTCCTGCTGCCGGCTCTCGACCTTCTTGCCGCTGGACATGAGCTGGAGGTAGTCGATGACGACGAGCTTGAGGTTGTGCTGCTGCTTGAGCCGCCGCGCCTTGGCGCGGATCTCCATGAGCGACATGTTGGGCGAGTCGTCAATGAAGAGGGGCGCGTCACCGATCTTGCCCATGATTCGCGCCAGCTTGTTCCACTGCTCCTGACCCTTGAGGCCCTTGCGCAGGTCCTGCAGCTGGATGGTCGCCTCAGCGGACAGGATGCGCATGGTGATCTCGGTGCGGCTCATCTCGAGGGAGAAGACCGCCGTGGTCAGGTTGTGCTTGATCGCGGCGCTGCGCGCGATGTCGATACCCAGTGTCGAATTGTGCGTGGGCACCATCGAGCGGCTGGCCAGATAGAGGTGGTCGTCGTTGTCGACCTCGACACAACGCACCGGGACCGGCTCGATCGGCCGCACAGCAACGACGAACCTCGAATCGCGCCGCTGGAACTGCCGCGCGCGAAGTTCCTTGTGGCGCAGGACCTTTCGCGGAAGCCAGAACACATCGTCATCGCTCGAGAACGTTGTCGTGAAGGCAACGCTGGACTCGGGCCGTCGCCCGGTCACGGCCTTCTTGCTCACACCCGTGCGGTACCCCAGGCCGTGGATCAACTCCAAGACGTCCTCGTGAAGGCGCTGATCGGTCGTGGTGAACTGCGCGCACCCACCATTCGTCACCGTGCCGTCGGTGTCCAAGAGACCAGCGAGAAGCTCCCGGCGTTGCGCCTCGCTGGCGCGTTGGTAGTCGGCCGGGATGTGCTTGTTGCCCAGGACGCCAACCTTGCGCAGGAGTGCCTTGAACGTCCCGTGGTCCGCCCTGCACGACTGGCAGCGCGCCAGACCGGTGCAGCGCGCCCCGCAGTCACCGCAACGTGCTTCGAGTGGCTCCGTGCCCTTGGCCTTGCCGCCGCAGGACCGCCCGCACGTCTTCACCTGGTTCGTGCGAGGTGTGAACGGCTCGCCACAGACCACACACTGCCTGCCGGACACCGCCTCGACCGGCAGTGTGAGGGAGTAGCGCATGGGCGCGGCAGTCGGCGTGACCACGAGGCCTTCGGCCTCCAGCCGCATCACCATCTCGGCATCGGCCGTCGTGATCTGCGCCGCCTGCGAGGTTCCATCCCCGAGCCACGCACCGAGCACGTACGGCGGGAGGAGTAGGTCGCGCGCCGGCAGATCGAGCGGCTTGGTGAGCTTGACCGAGTGATTGAGACGAGCCTCGCGCGTCGCCGTGCGCAGGGTGTCGGCAATCTCCCGCGTCGTCCGCACGGCGGCGAAAGTCCGCTGGTTCCTGGTGCGGTTCCTGTGATCCCGCGCGGCCTGGAATGACTTCCGCGAAGCCCTCGTGTCCGTGAGCCACTGGTGCTCGGCGTCCGCGACGATCACGGTGCCATCGGAGAACTCGACCTCGAAGCACGGGCGGTCCCGGAGGACGTCGGTCGCGGCCACCACGGTGGTCGGTCGGCCATCGGCACCCAACAAGCGGTCCCCCACGGCCACCGCGCCCATGGTCGTCCAGCCGTCCGGCGTCGGCAGCGGGGTGTCGAGCGCGAGCGCCTTCCCGACCGCAGGTCTCGCCGCCACCACGATCATCTGGCCGGGGTGCAGCCCGTGCGTCAACTCGTCCAGCTCGAGGAAGCCGGTGGGCACACCGATCATCTCGTCGGTCCGCCCCGCAGCCGCCTCGATCTCGGTCAACGTCTGCTCGAGCACCTCGGAGAGCACGACATAGTCCTCGCCGCCGCGCTTCTCGGCGACCGAGTAGACCTCGGCCTGAGCCCGGTTGACGATGTCCTCGACGTCGCCCTCGCCCTGGCCATACCCCATCTGGACGATCCGCGTGCCGGCCTCGACGAGCCGGCGCAGCACCGCTCGCTCGTGGACGATCTCGGCGTAGTAGGAGGCATTGGCCGCCGTCGGCACCGACTGCACGAGCTCGTGCAGATACGAGGCCCCACCGACGCGGGACAGGTCGCCGCGCTTGGTCAGCTCATCGGCGACCGTGATCGCGTCAGCGGGCTCCCCCCGCCCGAAGAGGTCGAGGATCGCCTCGAAGATCGACTCGTGCGCCGGCCGATAGAAGTCGTGCCCCTTGACCAGCGCCAGGCTCTCGGCGATCGCATCCTTGTTGAGCAGCATCGAGCCCAGCACCGACTGCTCGGCCGACATGTCCTGCGGCGGCACCCGCTCATCGGAGGCGCCCTGGTAGCCGCTGCCCAGCTCAGCGATCGACAATGTCGCGCCCTTCGATCCGTCGTGTGGTGAATCTCGTGACTCGAGCACATCAGGGCCCACCGACAGCCCGACCGTCACCACGATCGGCCCACGCTACGAGGCCGGTATGCCGCGCTCCAACTCCCCGACGCAACTCCCGTCCCAGCGTTGTGGACAACATGGGTACGGCCTGTGGAACGCGCCCGGAAGGTGTGTGCACAGGGCGGGGAAAGACCTGTGGAGAAACCGCCGGCTGGGCGGCATACCAAGCCCTGACCTGCGCAAACGGAATCCACCGCATGTGCGCACGAAAAAGTCTCGGGCGTGTCGTATGCACATGACCGCCCTCACACACCAGGTCTCGGATCCCCTCCGACCCACGGCTACTCACGGTCACAACCGTTGCGGGGTGAAACGCGAACTGGGGCGGCCGGCGCGCAGGGGGGTAGTGCGCCGGCCGCCCCAGCGATGGCGGCGACGAGGCCCAAAAGGACCACGCCGTCCCGCGATCGCCATCCCCCGGGCGGTGCGGCCACAGGGGGGTTGGCCGCGGGCACCGGACAGGACGGGCGTGTCCGTTGGGAGGGTCGGACAGAACGAGAATGCGTCACCCGGCGGCAAGACCGCGTCAGGAGAACCTCAAGACTTGGTTAAGGAATGCCGACCAGGGCCGGGCAGCGGGCCTCCGCACGAAGACCACCGAGGGCTCCGGACCGGCCGAGGGTGAGGGTCCCACCGGCCCCCTCGACGACGCGCCGGACAATCGAGAGGCCGAGTCCCGAGGACCCCGATCCACTGCGTCCACGCTCCGCGGCATCCTCGGGCGCCCCCGGCCCCCCGTCCTCGACGGTCAACACCACCCAGCCGTCGTTGACGAGCACTTCCACCTGGAGGGCAACCCCCTCGGCCGTGTAGGCGAAGGCGTTGTCGATGAGACAGTCCAAGGCCTCCGTGAGGTCCACGGCGTCAGCGGCCACCCACGCGCCCACGCCCCCGGTGTCACGATGGATGACCAGACGCAACTCACGCCCTTGGTCCTCGGCGAGCGGGAGCCACCAGTCGACCCGATCCCGGGCCACGGCCGCCACGTCACAGCGACGCTTCACGTCGTCACGAACGTTGCGCCGCGCGTCGCGCACGACGTGGTCGATGCTGCGCTGCAAGTGGTCGACGTGCTCGCGGAACCGTCCGGCCACCTCATCGTCATCGATGAGTTCGGAGTCCAGTCGCAGGGCAGTGACCGGTGTGCGCAGCCGGTGTCCGAGGTCGGCCACCCGCTCCCGTTCGGCATCGAGCAGGTCCTCGATCCGCTCCGCGAGCGCGTTGAGGGCGGTGGCCAGTTCGACGGTTTCCGGTGGGCCTGCGACCTTGGCTCGCGCCGTCATCTCACCCTCGCGCAGCCGGTGGGCGGTCGCCGCCACGGCCGTGACCGGCGTCGTCACGCGTCGCGCGAGTTGGCGCGCCAGCAGGGTCGCGCCGACGATCAGCAGCGCCCCGATCGTGCAGATCGTGGTGATGGCGGCCGGCACGCCCCGGTTGACCTGCCCGCTGGGGACCGTCGCGATGACGACGTCGACGCCGTTGGTCGTGGTCACCGGCACAACGGCGTCCAGACCGTGGTCCATCGTCGCGGTGAAGGCCTGCCGGTCCTTGCGTGCACGCTGGACCGACGTCCGGGTGTCGTCGGTCAGGCTCGAGGCGCCGATCAGGTCCTCGTCGGCCCGCACGACCGTCACCACGAGTCCCGCGCGGCTGATCGAGGACACCGCCGCGGCGAGGGTCGTGTCGTCGGGGACCGAGGCGATGAGACCGGCGACCAACTGGGCTTGCTCGCGAGCCTGCGACTCGGCACGGTCATTGGCCAGGTTGATGATGAGCAGGCACATCGGGACGAGGAACCCCACGACGACGGCCGAGGTCGTCGCGGCGACCAACAGGACGATCCGGCGCCGCATCAGGCCTCGGGCGCCGCCAGTCGCACGCCCACCCCGCGGACGCTGTGCAGGTATGCCGGGGCGGCGGCGGATTCGCCGAGCTTGCGGCGCAACCACGAGAGATGCACATCGACGGTGCGTTCCCCGCCGCCGTAGACCTGGTGCCACACCGTCGCGAGGATCTCGCGTTTGGTCACGACCTCGCCGGGGCGCTGGGCGAGCATGGCGAGCAGATCGAACTCGCGGCGCGAAAGCTCCATGCCTCGGCCGTCGAGCTGGGCCGTCCGCGCGGTGAGGTCGAGCACGAGACCACCGACGACGACGGTGTGACCGGGGCGATCCGGGACAGCGCGCCGCAGGACGGCACGGATCCGGGCCTCGAGTTGCTCGGTCGTGTAGGGCTTGACCACATAGTCGTCGGCACCGGCATCCAGGGCACGGACCATCGAGGGGTCGTCGTCCCGCGCGCTCACCACGATGACCGGGACCTGCCGGACGGCCCGCAGCATCGGGAGCACCGAATGCCCATCGATGTCGGGCAGGCCGAGGTCGAGCAGAACCACGTCCGGCTGGCCCTCGACAGCGATCCGCAACCCCTCGAGCCCATTGGGCGCACTGGTCACCGCGTGACCCTTGTCCGTGAGGGATCGCGTGAGGGCTCGGCGGATCGCCGGATCGTCCTCGATCAGCAATACGTGGGCCACAGGCAAACGGTACGCTGACCCACGCCAATTGACGGGAGGGTCATGAACGTCGTGCTGCGCCGACCGGTGGGTGCTGTAGCCACTTGGCTCCTCGTCGTCGCGATGGTGGCTGCCCTCAGCTCGGCCGTCATCCTCGTCGTCGGTCGGCACGCCCAGGTCGCCGGCTTCCGGATCCTCGGCGGCGCCTCGGTCACCGCGCCCGACGGCACGGCTCCGCAGAGCAGGTCCATGGCGGTCCGCGCCGTGCCGCTGGACGAGATCTCCCAAGTCTCGCTCCGGGCCGACCCGATGTCCGGCGCACCCTCGCCGATCAACGTCCGCCCGCTGGTCACGGCCATCCCCGCGGCTGCCCAGACCACTGCCGCCGCTGCCCCGGTGA
>NZ_HF570956.1:364820-368732 GCF_000367525.1 Phycicoccus elongatus Lp2
CGGCTGCGGGGGCGACGGCAACCGAGGTCATCGGTCGGCTCGGAAGCGAACCCACCGAGGTGTATGCCGCGCAGCCCCGTCAGGGGTCCGGCTCCGGTGGAGCCGGTGCGGGCGGAGCTGGTGCGGGCGCTGTCGGTGCGGGTGCCGGGGGTCCTGGCGGGGGTGGCTCGGGAGCGGCAACCGGCGGCTCCCGGCCGTCCGGAGCACCCGGCGACACCTCGTCCTTCCCCGCCGTGCGCGAGGGACGTGACCGTCAACCGGATCGTCGGGGCACCTGGGCGATCCTCACCATCGCCGGCCTCATCGCGCTGGCCCTGCTCGGGTGGGGCCTGAACTCCTACCTCGACAACCAGGCCCAGGAGACCGCAATGGTCACCGTGCCGTCGGTCACGGGTGAGCCGCGGGCGACCGCGCAGGCAAAGATCACGCGCGCCGGGCTGACCCCGGAAGTCACGACCGAGAACTCCAAGACCGTGCCGGCCGACCATGTCATCTCGCAGGACCCCGAGGGGGCGGTGCGGGTCGCCAAGGGCCGGACGGTCAAGCTCGTCGTCTCCGCCGGACCGGAGGCCGTCACCATCCCCGATCTGGTCGGCAAGACCGAGGCGGAGGCCCGTCAGGTGCTCGGCGACCTCGGGTTGACCGTCGGTGAGGTCACGCCGGAGAACGACACCAAGAAGCCGAAGGGGCAGGTCGTGTCGAGCTCACCGGCGTCCGGAGACGCCGTTGCGCCGGGAACGGCGGTCGGCCTCAAGCTGTCCTCGGGTCAGGTGACCGTCCCCGACCTCGTCGGCAAGACCCAGAACGAAGCCTTCACCCTGCTCACCGAGGCAGGGCTGACGCCGAAATCGGCCTACAAGCAGACCGCCGATGCGGCTGAGGGCACGGTGCTCGAGCAGGACAAGAAGGCCGGAGATGTCGTGGACGCGGCCAGCGTCGTGCTCATCACCATCGCCCAGGCGAACCCGCCGACGCCCACCCCGTCGGAGAGTCCGAGCGCGACGCCCACCCCGTCAGCGTCGGTCACACCCACCCCGGCGTCGCCGTCACCGTCGGTGAGCCCCAGTTAGGTGGACTGACCGGGGTCGTCAGTGGGTGAGCAGGGGGGAGAGCCCCGCACTGCGGGCGACCGCCTCGTCGTCGCCACACACGGCCAGCCAGTTGGCGAGCAGGCGGTGCCCGCCTTCGGTGAGCACCGACTCGGGGTGGAACTGCACACCGTGCAGGGGCAGGTCGCGGTGCTGGACCGCCATGATGATGCCGCTGTCGGTGTGCCCGGTCGCGATCAACTCCTCCGGCAGGGTCGGCGGATCGATGGTCAGTGAGTGGTAGCGGGTCGCGGTGAAGGGCTGCGGCAGCCCCTCGAGGACGCCCTGGCCGTGGTGGAGGACCTGACTGGTCTTGCCGTGCAGCAACTCCGGGGCCCGACCCACCGTGCCACCGAACACGACACCGAGCGCCTGATGACCCAGACAAACGCCGAGCATCGGCTGGGCCCGCTCGCCACAGGCCTCGATCATGGCCATCGACACGCCGGCCTCCTCGGGCGTGCCCGGCCCCGGGGAGACCAGGACCCCGTCGTAGTCCGCCGCCTCGTCGGTGCCCACGGCGTCGTTGCGCTGGACGACGCAGGTCGCCCCGAGTTGCTCGAGGTAGCCGACGATCGTGAAGACGAAGGAGTCGTAATTGTCGACGACGAGGATGCGCGTCACAGCGGGCCTCCGGGCTGGATGGGAGCAGTCGAGGATGGGGACTGCGCTCCATTGTCGACCGTGTTGTCACCCCAGGGCATCAACGGACTGATCCGTGGGAAGAGCCACAGGAAGCAGAAGGCGATCACGGCGACGACGAGCCCCAGGCCTGGATCGCCTTGACCGAGCGAGGGCCGCGGAGGCGCCACAACCCGGTCTGCATGGTCACGAGGGCTTGGCCACGGCATACCGCGGGGTGATCGAGCCGGCGTATGCCGGGAAGTCGGCCTTCGTGCGCGTCCGGACCTGGTAGCCCAGGCCGACCGCCTGGACGTACTCGCGATAGATCCGGACCTGCTTGTCGCCCTCCAACCCGGCCCGCATCGCGGGCACGTCGCCGATCGCGGTGATGACATAGGGCGGGGAGTAGACCCGACCCTGGAGGATCAGGGTGTTGCCGACACACCGAACGGCGCTCGTCGCGATCACCCGCTGGTCCATGAGCATCATCGCCTCGGCGCCGTTCTGCCAGAGCGCATTGACGACGGCCTGGACGTCCTGCTGGTGCACGACGATGTCGTCGACACTGAAGCCCGTGGGGAGCTCGTGCGACTTCAGCGGACTGTCGTTGAGGGTCACCTCGACGGCAGGACCGGTGACCTCGGTGCGGCCGGCATATGACGCGAGGGCATCAGCCTCGACCTTGAGGCGCTCCACGTCCGTGCTGCCCGTCGAGGACGACTTGGTCAGGGCGTCGACCTGCGCCTGGAGGGCGTCGAGTTTGACGGTGTTGTCGGCGTTGGCGGCCGTGCCGCGCCGGATGAGGTCCGCGATCGAGTCGTTGTCGTAGCGCAACGACCCACCGGCAGCGGCCGTGCTGCTCGTGGCGAAGAGCGCCCCGGCAAGGAGCGCGACCACGGGCACGAGGATGGACCAGGTCGTCGGGCGGATCCCGAGGAAGGCCCGGGACCGACGCGCCTGGTGGGAGGCATGACGAGGTGCGCCCTGCGGCATACCGGTCCTCCCTGCTCGTCGTGCGGTGCGGCACTGTCTACGCTAGGCGAGATCATGCCGTTGCGAGAAAAGGAAGTCCCCCGTGCCCGAGTCCAAGGGACGTGACAAGCCCACCTACACCCCGCCGCGCATCGCGAACCGGCCCACCCAGCAGCCGAACCCGCGGTGGTACGCCCCGGTCATGGTCACGCTCATGGTGCTCGGCCTGCTCTGGGTCGCGACCTACTACATCTCGGGGGTGCACCAATATCCGGTGCCCCAGATCGGCCGCTGGAACCTCGGCGCCGGTTTCGCGCTGATGATGGCCGGCTTCCTCATGACGACCCGGTGGCGCTGACGACCGGGCGCTGACGTTTGGGTCATAATGACACGGCTGTCATTTGTCCCCAACCGGGGATAACCCTGTGGAAAACCTCAGCTGTAGCCGTTGGTCAGGGCGTACTTGGCGATCGCGGCCAGCACGAGCGCGAGGGTGAGCAAACCCAGGCCGAGCCAGTGGACGTGCTGGTTTCCGCGCGTGGCGGCCGCGGCGAGCGGATCGCGACGGTGGCCGGTGTAACCGATGATCGCGGCGGCGGCCACACCGGTCACCAGGCCACCGAGGTGGGCCTGCCAGGCGATGCCGGGGATGACGAATCCGAGCACGGCGTTGATGGCGATCATCGCGACCATGCCGGCCGAGGACCGCCCCAGCCGCCGATTGAGCACGAGGAAGGCGCCGAAGAGGCCGAACACCGCGCCTGAGGCTCCGACGGTCGGCGTGATCCAGGCGCCCGATTGGCCGAGGTGGATCTGGAGGAGGGTGAGCGGGGGCGCGAGCAGGAGGTAGCCGACCGAGCCACCCAGGGCCGTCACGAGGTAGACCGCGAGGAAGCGGGCCCGACCCAGGAGCGGCTCGAGGTAGGTGCCCATGATCCACAGCGCATACATGTTGAAGGCGATGTGCAGGATCATCGTCGGGCTGTGCGCAAAGGCGGACGTGAGGAAGCGCCACGGCTCGGACTTCCCCAGCGCGGGGACGAAGGCGATGTCATTGGTCAGGCCGGGCACGACCTTCTGCCCGAGGAAGACGGCGGCGCACAGGCCGATGATGGTGAGCGTGACGAGCGGTCGCCCGACGGCGACCTGCCCGCCGAAGACGGTGCGCCCCTGCCTCACCTGCTTGGCACCCTGCGCGACGCAGTCGACGCATTGGATGCCGACCGCC
>NZ_HF570956.1:368832-374117 GCF_000367525.1 Phycicoccus elongatus Lp2
CTCGGAGGAAAACCCCCCACCAGTCGGGACTATCGCTCTAACGGTGTAAGAGGCGTTCATCTTGTTACTGGTTCTCGGCCGCTGGCATGCGGTCGGCGAAGGTGATGGCGAAGGCGTTCAGGGCGGGCTTCCACCGCACGGCCCATCGTGTCTGACCGGTGCCTTTGGGGTCTAGTGACCGCACGACCAGGTAGAGCGTCTTCATCGCGGATTGTTCGTTCGGGAAGTGGCCCCTGGCTCGGACAGCGCGCCGGAAGCGGGCGTTGAGCGACTCGATCGCATTGGTCGAGTACAGGACCCTGCGGATCTCCACGTCGTAGTCCAGGAACGGGATGAACTCGGCCCAGGCGTTGCGCCACAGGCGGATCATCGCGGGGTAGCGGGTGCCCCACTTGTCCTCGAGCGCGTCCAACGCCGCCGCTGCTGCGGCCTCGTTGGGTGCCTGATAGATCGGTTTGAGATCGCGCACCAGCTCGTCCCAGTACTTCCGGGACGCGTACCGGATGGTGCCGCGGATCAGGTGGATCACGCAGGTTTGCACGATCGCTTGGGGGAAGACGGCGTTCACGCTGTCCGGCAGGCCCTTCAAACCGTCACAGACGACGAAGAAGACGTCCTTGACGCCTCGGGTCTTCAGGTCGGTCAAGACGGCGTACCAGAACTTCGCCGACTCCCCGTCACCATCTCCGGCCCACATCCCCAGGATGTCCTTGTGCCCGGCCAGGTCGACCCCGATGGCGGCATAGATGGGCTTGTTGCGGACCTGTCCGTCGCGGACCTTGACCATGACCGCGTCGATGAACACCGCCGCGTACACGCTCTCCAACGGGCGAGCCCACCACGCGGTCATCTCCTCGATGACCCGGTCGGTGATCCGCGAGACGGTGTCCTCGGACACGCTCGCGCCGTACACGTCAGCGAAGTGGGCGCTGATCTCGCCATGGGTCAAGCCCTTGGCCGACAGCGACAACACCACCGCATCCAGGTCCGACAGGCGCCGGGCCCGCTTGGGCACGATCACCGGCTCGAAGGTGCCCTCCCGGTCCCGCGGGACCTCGATCTCGACCGGGCCGGCGTTATCGGTGATCACCGTCTTGGACCGTTTCCCGTTGCGGGAGTTGCCCCGGTTGCGGCCAGCTTGGTCGCCCTTGTCATACCCCAGGTGCTCGCTCATCTCCTCATCGAGCGCGGCCTCAACGACCATCTTCGTCAACTGCTTGAGCAGCCCACCCGGGCCGGTCAACGCCGTCCCAGACGCCCGCGCCTGACGCACCAGCTCCCGGACCGCGTCCTGCTCAGCCGCCGTCAACTCCGGTGGCGGGTTCTCCGGCCGCTCGCCGGATGGTGCTGTAGATGGACTCACAGCCACCAGTGTCGTGCTCTCGGTCATGACGACCCTCCTGCCCCTGCCGGGGCGATCAGGCCTCTTACACCGTTATCGCGACAGTCCCCACCAGTCGACTGTCACCAACGTGATGGCCGGGTACATCTAGGTGGCTGCGGCTGGGGCTGGACCCAGGTGCCGTCCTCGGCCTGGCTCTCAGTGATGGCGGCGGCGTGGGCAAGGTGCTGCGTGCGGGTGGCGTCAATGAGGTTCGACAGGCGCTGCAGGTCGGACAGCGCGCCCAGGTGATCCCTCCCTGAGGGCCGTGCGAGCGGTGGTGAGATCCTGTCTCATTCTCATCGCCCACCTGTTCGATATCAAGGGTTTGATCGATCGAATATTCCTGTCCCGCAGCGGAATCTGTCTTCTGTCAGACGCCGATCGTCAGGTTGACGACATACCCGCTCGAGGCGTCGCCGGTGACCGTGGCGAGCTGGTGGATCCCCCCGTCGTTGCCGAAGACGTTGTCGGTCTTGAGGGAGAGCTGGCCAAGGTTGCGCGTGCTGTTCGGATACGTGGACGTGTTCTGGTAGACCGTCTCGCAGATGGCCTGGGGCAGCGCGATCTGGCTGGTCTTGACGATCTGCCCGCTGCTCGTCGCGTCGGAGGTGCTCTTGTAGACCTCGAAGTGGATGTGCGGCCAGCGCCCGGCGTAGCAGCCGGGGAAGACCGACGTGAAGGTGGCCGTGCCGTTGGCGTTGGTCTCGGTCACACCACGCAACCAGGTCTGGTCGGTCGCGCCCTGCGAGTACATCGAGTAGTTGCCGGCGGCGTCGCAGTGCCAGACGTAGACGGCTGCGCCGGCCATCGCGGCATAGCCGCTGGCGGAGTCGGTGACGGTGAGGTTGATCGTCATCGGGACGCCGGCGACCTTCTCGGAACTGCCGATGCTCGTCGTGATGTCGCTCCTGACCACACCGCTGTCGTCGAGCACGTTCTTGCCGTTGCTGCCGTCGCCCGGGTAGGGGCCGGCCGTCTCATCGGGCACCACCGAGTCGACGGCGGAGGCGGATGCCGCGGAGCTGGCGGCCGCCGTAGCGGATCCCGTTGCCGAGGCGGTGGCCGAGGTGGAGCTCGAGCCGGTCGCACTCGCACCGCCCCCGGACGTGGCGGCCGTCGCGCACCCGGCCAGCGCGGTCAGCGCCGCTCCGCCGAGCAGGCCGAGGGCTCCGCGGCGACGCAGGAGGGTGTTGACGTCGTAGGTCAGGCCACGATCCAGCTCGCTGTTGGGGTCGTGGTCGTGGTCGTCGTGGGCGAGCAGGGCGGCGGGAACGATGCGTCGGTTCGTCATGGAATCACTGTGCCCAGCATCCCCGTGCCGCTCCTGTCGGGATCCTGTGCGCCCACTGTGCGAGCCGATCAGCGACACCGAGCCACCGGGACGGGCAGACTGCGACCATGAGGGCACGCCATCTGATCGGCACTGTTGCCGCCGGCCTGGCCGGCCTGGCCACCCACGACGTCCTGCAGCGCAAGCACACCCTGCTGCACAACTACCCGGTGGTGGGCCACCTGCGCTTCCTCCTGGAGCGCGTCGGCCCGGAGCTGCGCCAGTACATCGTCACGAGCAACGACGAGGAACGGCCCTTCTCCCGCGACCAGCGCTCCTGGATCTACGCCTCGAGCAAGCGCGAGAACAACTACGTGGGCTTCGGCACCGACAACGACATCGAGCACCTCGAGGGCTATGTCATCGTCAAGCACCGCACCTTCGCCGATGTCGCGCCGGCCACCGGCGTCGCCCACGGGAACCACGACGAAGGCATCGTCCTGCCCTCGGCCAAGGTGCTCGGCGGCCCGCGTGGCCGACGGTCGGCCTTCCGGCCGAAGTCGGTCGTCAACATCTCCGCCATGAGCTTCGGCTCGCTCTCCGGCCCGGCCATCGAGGCCATCAACAAGGGCGCCAAGCTGGCCGGCGCGATGCACAACACCGGCGAGGGCGGCCTCTCCAGCCACCACCGACAGGGCGGCGACCTCGTCCTCCAGATAGGCACGGCCTACTTCGGCTGTCGCGACGAGCACGGTCGGTTCGACCTCGAGAAGCTCAAGGACGTCGTCGCCTCCGCGCCAGTGAAGGCCATCGAGATCAAGCTCAGCCAAGGTGCCAAACCCGGCCTCGGCGGCATGTTGCCGGCCGCCAAGATCTCCGAGGAGATCGCGAGCATCCGCGGCATACCGATGGGACAGGACTGCGCCAGCCCGGCGCGTCACGCCGAGTTCCAGGACGTCGACTCGATGCTCGACTGGGTCGAGCTGGTCGCCGACGCCACCGGGCTGCCCGTGGGGATCAAGTCCGCCGTCGGTGAGCAAGGCTTCTGGGACGAGCTCGTCAGCCACATGGCCAAGGGCGACCGTGGCGTCGACTTCGTCACCATCGACGGCGGCGAGGGCGGCACCGGCGCCGCACCCCTCATCTTCAGCGACAGCGTCGCCCTGCCCTTCCGGCTCGGCTTCGCGCGGGTCTACGCGACCTTCGCGCGCGCCGGCCTCACCGACCAGCTCACCTTCATCGGGAGCGGCAAGCTCGGCCTGCCCGACAACGCGCTCGTCGCCTTCGCCCTCGGCGCGGACATGGTCAACGTCGCCCGCGAGGCGATGATGTCCATCGGCTGCATCCAGGCCCAGAAGTGCCACACCGACCACTGCCCCACCGGCGTGGCAACCCAGAACGACTGGCTCTCCCGCGGCCTCGACCCGACGCTGAAGTCAGTGCGGCTGGCGAACTATCTCGACACCCTCCGACGCGACCTGCTCAAGGTCTCCGAGGCCTGCGGCGTCCTCCACCCGGCGCTCATCGACGCCGACGACATCGAGGTCCTCCTCGGCGTGCGGCAGGCGACGCCGCTGCGGAAGATCTATCGCTACCAGCCACGCTGGGGCCGGATCGGCGACGAGCTCGGTGAGGAGATCACCCGCATCATGCGTCCGGTGGCCCCGCAGGGCGGCAGCGCTCCCGAGTCGGCGACCAGTCAGGACTGAATGGCGGCAAAGGCAGCCCGCAGGCAGTCCTCGCTCGGGCCCTCCAGCCGGACCGGCCGAGCGATGTCCGCCAGGACGACGAAGCGCAACTGGGCACCACGCGACTTCTTGTCACGTCGCATGGCCGTGAGAAGGGCCTCCCAGGAACCCTCACCGGCGCTTTCGTATGCCGTGGGCAGGCCGACGCTGGCCAGCACGGTGCGGTGCCGGGAGACGGCGTCCTCGGAGAGGTGACCCGCGCACCTGGCCAGCTCCGCGGCATACACCATGCCGATGGCGACGGCCTCGCCGTGGCGGCGGCGGTAGTGCTCGACCTGCTCGATCGCGTGGCCGAAGGTGTGACCGTAGTTGAGGATCTCGCGCAGGAAGGACTCCTTGAGATCGGCGGCGACGACCTCGGCCTTGACGGTGATGGCGCGCTCGATGAGTTCCTCGGTGTGCGGGCCGTCCCGCCGGGTCGCGCCCTCCGGGTCGGACTCGACGAGGTCGAGGATGCGGGTGTCGACGATGAAGCCGGCTTTGATGACCTCGGCGAGACCGGCGACGAAGTCGACCTGCGGCAGGGACGCGAGCAGGTCGAGGTCCACGATGACGGCGGTGGGTTCGTGGAACGCGCCGACGAGGTTCTTGCCCTCGAGGGTGTTGATGCCGGTCTTGCCACCGACGGCCGCGTCGACCATCGCGAGCAGGGTCGTCGGGACCTGGACGACGGGCACCCCGCGGAGCCAACTCGCGGCGAGGAAGCCGCCGAGGTCGGTGACGGTGCCACCGCCCACGGCCACGATCGCGTCGGTGCGGGTGAAGCCGTGGCGGCCGAGTTGGCCCCAGAGGTCGGAGAGGACGGTCGCCGTCTTGGCCGCCTCGGCGTCGGGCACGGCCGCCAGGTGGGCGACTCGGCCGCTGCCGGTAATGGCGGGGGGGG
>NZ_HF570956.1:374217-383294 GCF_000367525.1 Phycicoccus elongatus Lp2
AGGCGGCCGCCACACCGTCGCAACGTGCGACCGTCCGCCCACGCGGTGGGCGATGGATCGAGCCGGCCGGAGCCGACTCGGAAGCCTGGTCTGCTCCCGGAGAGGTTCGCGCGGGGGGCGCGTCACCGGTCAGGAGCCGGCGGCAGCCTTGTCGGCGGCCAGTGGATCGGCCACCCCAGCAGTTGCGTCGTGCAGTGGCCCCTGCGCCAGCCGGGTCACCAAGGGTGGAACGGGCGGCGCGAGGGCAGTCACTGCCCGCAGTGCGGTCAGGATGTCGTCGGGGCGTACGGACGGTGTGGTGTGCCGCACGACCATCCGAAGTATCGCACACGAGGGATCCGCTGCGGCGGCAGCGGACATCGTCACGACGGCCGAGCGCGTGTCGAAGGTCTTCATGCCGGTCTTGAACATCCGGCTCACCGGCGCCTCGGCGGCGTCGAGATAGGCGTCGACCGCCGCCTCGAGATCGGCGAGCGCGGTCTGTCGGAAGACCACCTCCCACGCACTCGCCTCCAGCCGGTCTGCCAGCGCGCCGGGAGCGGCCTCGACGACCTCGAGCACGTCGAGGCCATCGGGCAGCGCAGCGTCGAGCGCGGCGCGCACGGCATCGGCATCGACCCGCTCGGTCACCGAGATCTCGAAGTACTCCGCCTCACTGGCGGTGCCTGTCGGCGCCCCGTTGGCGTAGGAGATCTTCGGGTGGGGGTGGAAGCCCGCCGAGAAGGCCATCGGCACCTCGGCGCGGCGCAGCGCCCGCTCCAGCGCACGGCCGAAGTCGCGCGTGCTCGAGAAGCGCAGCCGGCCACGCCGTGCGTACTTGACCCGGAGTTTCTGCACCGCGGGTGCAGGAGGCGGTCCCTCGGGGGTGCGTTGGCGCGGCGGCATACGCAAAGCGTAGGTGTCAGAGGTCCCTGCGCATCAGGTCGTTTGCTTCCCGGAAGCCCAACTCACGATAGAACTGGATCGACATCTCACTCGGCGCCAGGACGACCCGCACCATGCCCTCGTCTCGCGCCCACGCGAGCATCGCCTCCATCAGCGCTCGGCCGACACCGGCCCGCCGGGCCTCCGGTCGCACGAACACGTTGGCCACGTAGAGCCAGCGCGCGCTCCCCCGCCCGGGCACCGGCATGCGGGTGAAGACGGCAGCGTTCGCCATCCCCACGGCATACCCCTGCGTATGCCGTGCCAGCCAGGCTCGTCGCCGGTCGCCTTCGCTGCCCCACCAGGCCCGGAGGTCGCGATCAAGAGCCGCCGCGTCCTCCTCGGACGCGGCGGGTTTCCACGCCAGGCGCAGCGCGACGAGGTCAGCGAGGTCAGCGTCCGTGACGCCTTCGGGCCCGCCGACGCGATCGATCCGCAGGGTCACGCGTGGGAGGGCGTCCGCTCGCGCAGCGGCGAACCGCCGACGACCGTGATCGGCAGAAGGGTCTTGCCGGTGGGGCCGACCTGGATCTCGGTGCCGAGCTGCGGGCAGACACCACAGTCGAAGCAGGGCGTCCACCGGCAGTCGTCAACCTCGACCTCGTCGATGGCGTCGAGCCAGTCCTGCCAGAGCCATTCCTTGTCCAGGCCCGAGTCGATGTGGTCCCAGGGCAGGACCTCGGACTCCTCGCGGCCACGGGTGGTGTACCAGTCGACGTCGATCCCGAAGGGTGCCAACTCGCGAGCCGCGCACTCCATCCAGCGCTCGTAGGAGAAGTGCTCGCTCCACCCGTCGAAGCGGCCACCGTCGCGCCACACGGCCTCGATGACGCGCCCGACCCGGCGGTCACCACGGGACAGCAGGCCCTCGACGATGCCGGGCTTGCCGTCGTGGTAGCGGAAGCCGATCGAGGACCCGAGCCGGCGGTCGGAGCGGATCGCGTCGCGCAGCTTGGCCAGTCGTTCGTCGGTCTCCTGCGCGCCGAGCTGCGGCGCCCACTGGAACGGGGTGTGCGCCTTGGGGACGAAGCCACCGATCGACACGGTGCACCGGATGTCATTGCGGCCACTGACCTTGCGGCCGGTCTCGATGACCTTCTTGGCCAACTCGGCGATCTGGAGGACGTCCTCGTCGGTCTCGGTCGGGAGGCCGCACATGAAGTAGAGCTTGACCTGCCGCCAGCCGGCGCCATAGGCCGCGGCGACGGTGTTGATCAGGTCGTCCTCGGTGACCATCTTGTTGATGACCTTGCGGATCCGCTCACTGCCCCCTTCGGGGGCGAAGGTGAGGCCGGATCGGCGGCCGTTGCGGGTGAGCTCGTTGGCCAGGTCGATGTTGAAGGCGTCGACCCGGGTCGACGGGAGAGACAGACCCACCTTGGAGCTCTCGTAGCGATCGGCCAAGCCCTTGGTCACCTCGCCGATCTCGGTGTGGTCGGCGCTGGAGAGCGAGAGCAACCCGACCTCCTCGAAGCCGGTCGCGGCCAGGCCTCGCTGGACCATCTCGCCGATGCCGGTGATCGATCGCTCGCGCACCGGGCGGGTGATCATCCCGGCCTGACAGAAGCGGCAGCCTCGGGTGCAGCCACGGAAGATCTCGACGCTCATCCGCTCGTGCACCGATTCGGCGAGCGGCACGAGCGGCTGCTTCGGGTAGGGCCAGGCGTCGAGGTCCATGACCGTGTGCTTGGCCACTCGCCACGGCACGCCCGGGTATGCCGGGTTCGGGGCGATCCGCTGGATCCGCCCGTCGGGCAGGTAGGAGACGTCGTAGAACCGCGGCACGTAGACCGAGCCGGTGCGGGCCAGGCGCAGGAGGAGCTCGACCCGGCCCCCCGGCATACCGTCCCGCTTCCAAGCGGCCACGACATCGGTGACCATGAGGACGGCCTCCTCGCCGTCGCCGACGATGGCGGCGTCGATGAAGTCGGCGATGGTCTCGGGGTTGAAGGCGGCGTGGCCGCCGGCGATGACGACCGGATGGGTGTCGTCGCGGTCGATCGCGTGCAGCGGGATCCCGCCGAGGTCGAGCGCGGTGAGCATGTTGGTGTAGCCGAGCTCGGTGGAGAAACTGAGGCCGAAGAGGTCGAAGTCGCCCAGGGCGCGGTGGCCGTCGACGGTGAACTGCGGCACCGCATGGGCGCGCATGAGCGCCTCCATGTCCGGCCATACCGAGTAGGTGCGCTCGGCGAGCGCGTCGGGGCGCTCGTTGAGGACTTCGTAGAGGATCATCGAGCCCTGGTTGGGGACGCCGACCTCGTAGGCGTCGGGGTACATCAGGGCCCAGCGGACCGTGTGGTCACCGCCGACCGTCCAGTCCTTGACGGTGGAGTTGAGTTCGCCGCCGACATACTGGATGGGCTTGCTCACCTGCTCGAGCAACGGCTCGAGGGTGGGGAAGATCGACTCACCGGGCATCCGACAAGCGTAGGTTCCGGCCGACGCGATACCAAACCTCGGGCACGGGAGGAGGCCCCACCCACTCGGGGTGAGGCCTCCGTCGTATGCCGCGGGCTCAGCTGGCGTAGTGCGCGTCCAGCAGGTCCTTGTACTTGTCCGCGACGACCTTGCGCTTGAGCTTCAGGCTCGGCGTGATCTCGCCGGCCTCGACGGTGAGGTCGTGGTCGAGGATGGTGAACTTCTTGATCTGCTCCCACCGGTTGAGGCCGGCGTTGAGTTCGTCGATGTAGCCCTGGAGCATCTCGCGCGCGGCCGGCGAGCCGGCGATCTCCGCGTAGCTCTTGCCCTCCATACCGTTGGCGGCGGCCCAGCCGACGATCGCCTCGGGGTCGAGGGTCACCAGGGCGGAGACGAAGTTGCGGTCGTTGCCGTGGACGAGGAGCTGGCTAACATAGGGGCACAGGCCCGTGAAGGTCGATTCGATGTTGCTCGGCGCGACGTACTTGCCGTTGGACGTCTTGAAGAGGTCCTTCTTGCGGTCCGTGAGCTTGAGGAAGCCGCGGTCGTCGATCTCCCCGATGTCGCCGGTGTGCAGCCAGCCGTCGGCGTCGAGCGCCTCCGCGGTGGCTGCCGGGTTGTTGTGGTATCCGGCCATGACGCCGGGGCCGCGCATGAGGACCTCGCCGTCCTCGGCGATCCGGAACTCCATGCCGGGCAGCGGCCACCCGACCGTGCCGTTCTTGTAGGCGACGATGCGGTTGACGGTCGAGGCTGCCGAGCTCTCGGTCATGCCGTAGCCCTCGGCGATCTGCATGCCCATGGCGTCGAACCAGCGCGAGATGTCCTGGTTGAGCGCGGCCGAGCCGGAGATGAAGAAGCGGACCCGTCCCCCGAAGCGGTCGCGGATCTTGGCGCCGATGATCCTGTCGGACAGGCCGTGCTGCAGGGACAGCAGCGCACTCGGGGACTTGCCCTGCTCGCGGAGCACGCTGACCTGCTTGCCCACATCGCTGGCCCAGTTGAAGAGCTTGAGCTTCACGCCGCCCTCCTCCTCCATCATCATCTTGATCCGGCCATAGGCCTTCTCGAAGATGCGGGGGGCAGCGCCCATGAAGGTCGGCTTCACGACAGCGAGGTTGTCGACGATCTTGTCGATGCGGCCGTCCACGGCGGTCGGGAAGCCGATCTGGATCGGGATGACGACGAGCATCTTGCCGAAGACGTGGGCCATCGGCAGCCAGAGGTACTGCAGGTCGTCCGGGCCCAGGATATTGATCGACTCGACCGCTGCACCGATGAAGTTCCACGAGGAGTGCTGCAGGCGCACACCCTTGGGGCGGCCGGTGGTGCCCGAGGTGTAGATGAGGGTCGCCAGGTGGTCGGCGGTGGTGGCGTCGATCCGCTCGTCGACGGCGCCCGGGTGCTCGGCCAAGTATGCCGCGCCCTGGCTTTCGAGGTCGGCGCCGGACATCACCCAGTCATCGAGCTCGACACCGTCGGTGTCGAAGACGACGACCTTGGCGACGTTCGGGATCTCGCTGCGGATCGCCCGCAGTTTGTCGACCTGCGCGGCGTTCTCGGCGAAGACGACCTTGCTGTCGGAGTCACTGATGATGAAGGCAACATCCTCGGCGATCGTCGACGGATAGATCGTGGTCGTGGCGGCCCCGGCGGTCATGATCGCCAGGTCGGCGTAGACCCACTCGAGGCGCGTGGCGGACGCGATGGCGACGCGCTCTTCGAGCTGGACGCCCAGGGCGATCAGTCCGGCGCTCAACTTGTCCGTGTGGTCCTTGGCCTCCGCCCAGGTGACCGACGTCCAGGTGTCGCCGTCGGCTCCGACCACGGCGTACTGGTAGGCGACGCCGTTCGGCGTCTTGGCGACCCGGTCGCGATACATGTGCGAGGCACTGATCGACTGGTTGGCCAAGACCGAGTCGTCGATCGACTCGTCGGCGGGGCTGTGGACTTGGGGCTGGGCGCTGGGCATCGCATCGTCCTCGACGGTGGGGGCGGTGGGTGTGCCCGAATGGTGTCACATCACCCGCCGTATAGACAGTCGGTGGGCCAAAGTGTTACCGATGAGTCACGTCAGGTGAGGGTCGCGCGAGCGAGCCACGTAGGCCGCATTGACCAGACCCACCCCGAGCCAGGCCGCGAACATGGACGACCCGCCATAGGACACGAACGGCAGGGGGAGACCGGTCACCGGCATGAGCCCGAGGTTCATTCCGACGTTCTGGAAGATCTGGACCGCGAACCACGCACCCACCCCGGCCCCGATGAAGCGTCCGAAACCGTCCCTGCTCCGCACGCCGACGAGCAGGATTCGCAGCACCACGAAGCCCAGCAGCCCCAACAACCCCACCGTACCCACGAAACCGAGTTCCTCGGCGGCGGTCGAGAAGATGAAGTCGTTGAGTTGGTAGGGCACGAAGCCACCTTGGGTCTGGCGACCCTGCATGAACCCCTCCCCCCACCAGCCACCGGATCCGATGGCCAGGCGCACCTGCGCCAGTTGGTAGCCCGCGCCGAGCGGGTCGCGCTCAGGGTCGAGGAAGACGAGCAGTCGGTCCTGCTGGTAGCCGCTCAGCACACCACTTCGCAACACGGCGACCACGCCCCCGACCCCTAGCCCCACGACACCGACGACCCAGGGCCAGGGTGCGCCGGCGACGGCGATGAGAACGAAGGCGAGCGCGATGAGGACGATGGCGCTGCCGAGGTCGGGTTGCAGCATGACCAGACCGACCGGCACGAGGACGAGAACCCAGGCGAGGACCAGGTCGCGGCTGCTCGGAGGCAGCCGCCGGTCGAGGCGGTCGGCGAAGAGGCCGGCCAGCGCCAGCACGATGCCCACCTTCGCGAACTCCGAGGGCTGGAGGGTGAACCCCGCGGCCAGCGGGATCCATGAGCGAGATCCGTTGATCGTGGCGCCCAAGGGGGTGAGGACGGCGACCAACCCGGCCAGCCCCGCGGCATACACGAAGGGGCCGGCGAACCGCAGCCGCTGGCGGCCGATGCGGGTGACGGCCATCGCCAGGGCGAAGCCGATCGCTGTGTTCAGCAGGTGTCGGACCAGGTATGCCGTGCCCGCCGTGCGGTGGGTGGCCGACCAGACGAGCAGCGCGCCGACCAGGCAGACGCCCCCCGTGGCGACGAGCAGGGCCAGGTCGTGCCCGGCCACCGCCCGCAGGCGGCTCAGCCCGGGACGATCGTGGAGAGGATCGCTCGACACGCCTCGACATCCTTGGCCATCGCCTCGAGCAGGGCATCGATCGAGTCGAACTTCAGGGTCGGCCGGATGTGGTCCACGAACTCGACCATGACCCGCTCGTCGTAGAGGTCGAGATCGTCACGGTCGAGGACGTAGGCCTCCACGGTGCGTCGATCCTGGGTCTCGAAGGTCGGGTTGGTGCCGATGGAAATCGCGCACGGCATGGTCCGGTCCACCGTCCCCACCGGCTGGTCCAGTCGGGTCAACCACCCGGCATACACCCCCTCGGCCGGGACGAGCCCGAGGGAGTCCGCCGAGAGGTTGGCCGTCGGGTAGCCGAGCTCGCGCCCGCGGTGATGACCGTGGACGACGGTGCCGACGACGCGGTGGGGCCGACCGAGGATGACGGCCGCCTGGGCCACCTCGCCGGCGCGCAGGTGCGCGCGCACCGAGGTCGAGGACCAGCGAGTCTCTCCCCCGACGTCATCGATGGCATGCACCTCGAAGCCGAGCCGATCGCCGAGGTCGCGCAGCGTGCTCACGTCACCGGAATTGCGGTAGCCGAAGCGCGTGTCGACACCGACCACGACGGCCGCCGCCTGCAGACCGCGAGCGAAGGTGTCACGCACGAAGTCCTCGGGCGACTGCTGGGCGAACTCGGTGGTGAAGTCGAGGACGAGCAGCCCGTCGATCCCCGACGCCTCGAGCAGGTCCTCGCGCAGCCGGCCGGGCGTCAGGAGATCCGGCGCCTCGTGCGGGCGCAGGACCGCGATCGGGTGCGGCTCGAAGGTGACCGCGACCGTCGGGAGGCCGTGGGCAGCGCCGATGCGGCGCGCCTGGTCGATGACGGCCAGGTGCCCACGGTGCACCCCGTCGAAATTGCCGAGGGTCACCACACAGGGCTTGAGGCTCTCGGGTGTCTCGGCGATGTCGGTCCAGCGATGCACGCAGGAGAGTCTACGAACTCGCGGGTGTGAAGACGACGAGGCTGCGCGTGGTGGACCTCGACTCGTCGAGCACGGCCACGAGTTGGCCGCTCGGGTCGAGGGCCGCCACCGGCGTCGATCGCCCGGGATCGAGGGACGGCAGCCGCTGCCCGAAGGACAGGGTCCTGGCTTCTGCTTCGGTCAGGAGCCGGGTCGGCAGAGCGGCCTGGGCCGCCTCGCCCAGGGGGATGAGAGGAAGCGGCCGGCCCGCCTCGGCGACCGCGGCAAGGTCGTCAAGGGTATGGGCCGACCCCACGGCATACCCTCCGACGCGGGTGCGGCGCAGGGCGGTGAGGTGGCCCCCCACGCCGAGGGCAGCACCGAGATCGCGGGCCAGGGCCCGGACATACGTGCCCGAGGAAACCGTGACGCGGACGTCGACGTCGAGACACTCGGGTGCCTCGTGCGGTGCACGATGGATCGCGTCGATCGTGAACCGCGACACCGTGACCGGACGTGCAGCGAGGGCGACCTCCTCGCCGGCGCGGACTCGAGCGTAGGCGCGCTCACCGTTGACCTTGATGGCGCTGACCGCGCTCGGGACCTGCTCGATGTCGCCGGTCAACGCATGCACGGCGGCAGCGATTTCGTCATCGGTGACACCGGTCGCCTTGACCGAGGCGGTCAACTCACCTTCGCGGTCATCGGTGAGCGTGGCCTGACCGAGTCGAATGGTCGCGGCGTAGTCCTTGTCGCAGCCGACGAGAAAGGTCAGGAGCTTGGTGCCCCGGTCGATGCCCACGACGAGGACGCCGGTGGCCATCGGGTCGAGGGTGCCGGCGTGACCGACCTTGCGAGTACCGGCGAGGCGGCGCAACCGACCGACGACGTCGTGGCTGGTCCAGTCGGACGGCTTGTCGACAATGAGGAGGCCGCCCGCCGCGTCACTCCTCGTCGTCATCGACCGCCGGCTTCTTGTAGGGATCGGACTCACCGGCATACGTGGCCCCGGTCGCCGAGGCGGCGACCTCCGCGTCCTTGGCCTTGGCCTTGGCGAGCAGGTCGTCCAGATGGGCCGCGGTCTCCGGGATGGCGTCGGCGATGAATTCGATCGTCGGCGTGAGGCGGATGCCCAAGTTCTTGCCGACGAGCGACCGGAGACGGCCGCGGTTGGTCTCGAGCAGGTGCGCCGTGGTGGCGCGCTGCTTCTCGTCACCGAAGACGGTGTAGAAGATCGAGGCGTGCTGGAGGTCGCCGGTAACGCGGACGTCGGTGATCGTGACGAAACCCAGGTCGGGGTCCTTGATGACCTGGCCGAGCCCCTCGGCGGTCACGGTCTTGATCCGGTCGGCGACCTTCATGGCGCGGGCGGGGTCAGCCATGGTTCCTCCTCGTTCAGTGGGCAGCCTTTGGTTCCCAGCCTATGTGGCTGGAGGGGTGCGTTCCGCACTGCCGGACCCGGGGCGCGCGCGGCCGGGGCAGTTTGCGACGATCGAGCCGTGATGTCGCCGCGCACCGGGTGGGTCTGGGTAGCGCGCGCCCTCGTGGCGAGCGCGGCCTGCGTCCTGCTCGCCGTCGGGGCGCATGCCCTCGGCGGGGGCGTCGTCGCC
>NZ_HF570956.1:383394-389824 GCF_000367525.1 Phycicoccus elongatus Lp2
GCGGCGGCCCCGGCGGCGAGGGGAGCGGGGGCTGCGGACGGCGTACCGGGCTCGGCGGGAGACTCGGGAGCCTCGGCCGGGGGTGCCTGGGCGGCCTCGGGGGTCGCGACGTTGCGCTTCACGGCGGCGAGCAGCATCTGCGCGACATCGACGACCTCGACCTCCGCGCCGACACCTTCGGCCTGCTTGGCCGTGAGCCCGTCGGAGATCATGACGCGACAGAACGGGCACCCGATGGCGATCCGCTCGGCGCCCGTCGCGAGAGCCTCCTCGGTGCGGTTCATGTTGATCCGCGTCCCGAGCTTCTCCTCCATCCACATCCGGGCGCCGCCGGCGCCGCAGCAGAAGGACTTCTCCTTCGAGCGCTCCATCTCCTTGAGCTCGACGCCGGGAAGGGCACCGATGAGTTCGCGCGGCGGGGCATAGACGTTGTTGTGCCGACCCAGGTAGCACGGGTCGTGGTAGGTCACCGTCTCCGCGGTGGAGGCCGCGTTCTTGCTGGACGACATCCCGGGGACATCGGCCGGGCGGGCGACGGGCACCAGCTTC
Organism: Phycicoccus elongatus Lp2; assembly: GCF_000367525.1. Lineage (GTDB taxonomy): Bacteria > Actinomycetota > Actinomycetes > Actinomycetales > Dermatophilaceae > Phycicoccus_A > Phycicoccus_A elongatus. Next base: position 383,944 of record NZ_HF570956.1, read on the forward strand.
TTGTCGCGGACCAGGCGGTTGAGCAACTGGGTGTGGTGGACGACCTCGAACTTGGCGCCGAGTTGGGCGTACTCGTTCTTGATCGTGTTGAAGCAGTGCGCACAGGTCACGACCACCTTGGTGACGCCGAATTCGCCCATCGTCTCGATGTTCTGCGCGGCCAGAGTTTGGAAGAGCACCTCGTTGCCCGCACGGCGAGCCGAGTCACCGGTGCAGGTCTCGCCGTTGCCCAGGACGGCAAAACTCACTCCCGCCGTGTCGAGCAGCTCGGCCACGGCGCGGGTGGTCTTCTTGGCTCGGTCCTCGTAGGCACCTGCGCAGCCGACCCAGAAGAGCCAGTCGACATCGCTCGCCTTCTCGATGTCCTCACCGAGCACACGCACGGGGAAGGGCAGGTCCTTGGCCCAATCGAGGCGAGCACGGGCGCCCATGCCCCACGGGTTGCCCTTGCCCTCGAGGTTCTTGAAGAGCCCACCGAGCTCCGCCGGGAAGGCTGACTCGATCAGGGTCTGGTAACGCCGCATGTCGACGATGTGGTCGACATGCTCGATGTCCACGGGGCACTGCTCGACGCACGCGCCACAGGTCGTGCACGACCAGAGCACGTCCTCGTCGATGACAGCGTCAGGGCCATGCGGATCGTATGCCGTGAGCGGGCTCGCGAGGTCGTAGCCGGTCGCCCCCACAAGGCTGAGTTCGGCCCAGTTGACGGCATCGGCGGAGTCACCGGTGGCGTTGGCCCCGACCAGTTCGAGCGCCCGCTCGCTGTTGCCACCTTCCTCGCGCAGGGCACGCAGGTAGGGCGTCTTGGCCTCCGCGTGGTCGCGAAGGGTCATCATGAGGAGTTTGGGGGAGAGTGGCTTGTCGGTGTTCCACGCCGGGCACTGCGACTGGCAGCGACCGCACTCGGTGCAGGTCGAGAAGTCGAGCAGGCCCTTCCACGTGAAGTCCTCGACCTTGCCGACCCCGAGGACGGGCTCCGCGGCATCCTCGTCCTCGACCTCCCCGAGGGCCTCCATGGCCTCGAGCGAGAAAGGCTTGCCCTCGCCCATGGTCATCGGCTTGAGAGCACCCAGAGCCGTCCGCCCGGAGGCTTCGCGCTTGAACCAGATGTTCGGGAAGGCCAGGAAGCGGTGCCACGCGACACCCATCGTCGGCTGTAGCGAGATGGTGATCATCCACGCGAACGACACGAGGATCTTGATCATCGCGACCAAGTAGACCCAGTTCGCCAGTGTCGGCAGAGACAAGCCCGACCAGATCCCCGAGAGCCAACCCGTCAGCGGGAAGTGCAGCCCCAGCGAGGTCGCCGGTTCGTGCAGCTTGACGATGGCGGCCTCCAGGGTCCGCAGCACGAGGATGCAGAAGCAGACCGCGAGGATCGTGAACTCCACGTAGTAGGCCTGCCACCACGTCGATCCGAAGAATCGTGACCGGCGACCGGCCTCACCCGCGGCGGACCGCGGGTGGTTCCGCTGCCGGATGACGATGAGCACGAGGATGCCGACGAGCCCGGTCCACGCGAAGAACTCGATGACCCACTCAAAGGGTGCGAAGTGGCCGATGACGGGCAACCGGTAGTCCGGCTGCACCAACTGGAAGAAGGCGTTGACCAGCGTCGCGAAGAGCACGAAGAACGAGAGCGCCGTGAACCAGTGCGCCGCCGCCACCACCGGCAACCGCGACATGCGCGTGTGCCCGAAGAACTCCTTGGCGACGGTCCAGGTCCGCGCGCCGGGGTCACCGGTGCGGCTGCCGTCGGCCTGCCCGAGCCGGTAGAGCGCCACGAAACGCCCGATCTGGCGGAAGAGCAGCGCCCACCCGACGAGCGGGATGACGAAACAGAGGACCAACGCGACGATCTGAAGTGGCCCGAGGCCGCCGAAGGCCGAGTCCGGCATGGGGAGGACGCCCGAGCCGATGCGGGCAGGCAGGGTCGACGCACGTTCGGCAAGCATGGGCGCGAGTTTAGTGACGGGGGCGGTCCGGCCGGGTGCCTTGTGACGGCGCTCGCACGGCTCCCTGCGTCCCAACGGCAGCAGCGGCCAGTCGGGGCTCGAGCGCGAGCATGTCCGACCGGGCTGTCCGCACTGCGACCCGGGTTTCTGCCCATCCATAAGCATCTGTTGGAATAGGCATAACCAGATCGCGGTTGTCGCCGACGACACCCCCGCACGCAAGCCCAGGAGAGAACTCGCCATGCCCATCCACGACGACGTCACCCAGCTCATCGGCAACACCCCGCTCGTGCGGATCAACCGCATCATCGACAGCGAGGCGACCGTCGCGGCCAAGCTCGAGTTCTACAACCCGGCCAACTCCGTCAAGGACCGCATCGGCGTCGCGATCATCGACGCGGCCGAGGCCAGCGGCGACCTCAAGCCGGGCGGCACCATCGTCGAGGGCACCTCCGGCAACACCGGAATCGCGCTGGCCATGGTGGGCGCGGCCCGCGGCTACCACGTCGTGCTCACCATGCCGGAGTCGATGAGCAAGGAGCGGCGCGCGCTGCTGCGCGCCTTCGGGGCCGAGCTGGTCCTCACCGACCCGAGCACCGGGATGAAGGGCGCGGTCGCCAGGGCCGAGGAGATCGTCGCCGAGCGCGAGGGCGCGGTGCTGGCCCGCCAGTTCGCCAACGCCGCCAACCCCGAGATCCACCGCCGGACCACGGCCGAGGAGATCTGGCGTGACACCGACGGCCAGGTCGACATCGTCGTCGCCGGCATCGGCACCGGCGGCACGATCACCGGCGTCGGCGAGGTGCTCAAGGAGCGCAAGCCGTCCGTGCAGGTCATCGCCGTCGAGCCCAAGGAGAGCCCGATCCTCAACGGCGGCCAGCCGGGCCCGCACAAGATCCAGGGCATCGGCGCCAACTTCGTCCCCGAGATCCTCAACACGCAGGTGTATGACGAGGTCATCGACGTCGACATCGACGCCTCCGTCGAGTGGGCGCGCAAGGCCGCCACCCAGGAGGGGCTGCTCGTCGGGCTCTCCTCGGGCGCGGCGCTCGCCGCCGCCAACGAGGTCGCCACCCGCCCCGAGAACGCGGGCAAGACGATCGTCGTCATCATCCCGAGCTTCGGCGAGCGATACCTCTCCACCGTGCTCTTCGAGGGCCTGGTCGACTGAACCATGAGTTGGGTGTCGCGGGCGCGCGCCCGCATCCGCGAGGACGTGGATGCGGCGATCGCCCGCGACCCCGCAGCCGCGTCGCGCTCTGACGTCGTCCTCAATTCCCCTGGCCTGCATGCCATTTGGGCGCATCGGCTCTCCCACCGACTCTGGCAGTCCCCGGGAACCAAGCCGGTCGCGCGTCTGATCTCGACCGCCACACGCGCCGTGACCGGAGTCGAGATCCACCCGGGCGCCGAGATCGGCCGCCGTTTCTTCATCGACCACGGGATGGGCGTCGTGATCGGCGAGACCGCCGTCGTCGGTGACGACGTGATGCTCTATCACGGCGTCACCCTCGGCGGGCGCTCCCTGGTGCGCGGCACCAAGCGTCACCCGACGATCGGCGACGGTGTCACGATCGGTGCCGGCGCCCGCGTCCTCGGCGACATCGAGGTCGGTGATGGCGCTCAGATCGGCGCCAATTCCGTTGTGGTGAAGCCGATTCCAGCGGGAGCCGTGGCCACCGGCATGCCGGCCAACGTGCGGTTCCCAGACCTGCCCGGCGAGGACCCCTATGAGGCGCTCTTCCGCGAGCCGGCCCTCTTCATCTGAGCACCGCTGCGCGCGGTCAGCGCATCCGCCAATCCCCTCCGTAGAGGCAGAACACCCCGGCATCGAGACGGTCGGCCGTGGCGCGTTGCAGCGCAGTCGACGCCGATTCCCCGGCGGCCAGTTCGCGGTGGTAGGCCACCATCACCTCCTCCGCCAGCGCATCATCGACCGGGGCCGTCGGCGCCACAACCGAAGCGACGCCGCGGGCGAGCATGGCCGCAGCGAACCCCAGAGGCTCGTCTCCGACCCCGACCTCCGCCTGGCCGACGGCACACGCCGCCAGCACCACGTGGGAGGCTCGTGGGCGGCTGGGGAGTTCGTGCGCGAGGAAGGGCCCGTCGGCGAGCAGGAGCGAGGACATGAGGGGGGCCTGGCCGTCGTGTCGACCGTGCGCGCAGATGTGGACGAGGTCGGCGTCGCGCAGTGAGGTCGTCACATGGTCGCTGCGACCGGTCCGCCGCAACCTCACGGGGTGGGCGGCCCGCCGCCACACGCGCCGCGCCACGTCGAGCTCACGGGCGGCCTGCCCCAAACCCGGCCCACCGATAAGCGCAATCACCGGGTCCTCGACACCCGGTCCGGCGCGACTGCGCTGCAGCCACATCGTCGCCGAAGGGCTGACGATCACCCCTGCACCGGCCAGACCGGGCAGCATCCGCCAGGGCGCCGACAGGAGCGCCTGGGTCGGGACAATCGCGAAGGCCCGGCCCCGCGGCATACCGGCGAGGAGGACGCGGTCGAGGCGCTCCACTGAGGCCCGAGTGCCTGCCCTCACTCGCTCCCCGATACCCGGGATGCTGCCCATGGCTCCCAGATCCCGGACGTCGGCGGCGGCACGAGCCGCGAGGTCGAGTGCACTCCGCACCGACCCGAGGTCGCGCAGCCGGGCACCATCGGAGGTCAGATCGACCCGTTGAAGGCGGCGACGGCGCACATGGAAGGACATCAGGATGGTCCCCGTCCGGGCCAGTTCGGCCGCGACGGCGCGGTGGCCGGCGATGACGTCACCGTCGGTGTCGGCGCGCAGGGCCTCCCACGATCGGCGGGCGACCTCGGCCTCCAGCCTGGGCAGCAGGGATGGGTCGTCAGCGGTCGAGGTGTGGGGGCCGCCAGCGCGGACCCGACGCAACCGCCCCACCAGCGCCGAGAACTCCGGATCCTCGACGATCTCCACCGGGCGACGCATCGACCCGGCCCGCCATCGTTCGGCAGCGGTGAAAAGGCGCGTGGGCGAGCGGTCCTGGACCCGTTCGAGGTCGTAGTCGGCCAGCCGTCGTGCATGGACGGACATCGCCGCCCGCAGGCTCAGGCTGCCGCTCGCCGCGCGGGCACCGGCCAGGAGCCGCGCGCCCTCGCGCATCATGCGCTCGGCCTGCAGGGGCTCACCTTGGGCATCGGCCACCCGAGCCCTCAGCAGGATGGTGTGCAGCTTCGGACCGAGACCACCGGATCGAGGCTCGACGCCGCGGACCAGCCGCGCCGCCAGGAAGGGGTCGCCGTCGACCAGGGCCTGCTCGACCCGCACTCGCAGGGCCAACTGGCCGAGTGCGTCACCGGCCGCCGGGACGGGAAATGTGCCGCGGGTGGAGTGGCGGCCGCGGATCACATCGATGAGGTCGACGATCAGGCCGGCTTCCACCTGCCGGCCGCGACGGTCCTGCACGGCCGGGCCGAGCGCGGCGGATCGCGCATGGCGTCGGGCCGCGGTCAGGTCACCACGCACGAGTTCACACTGGGCGAGGTCGATGAGAATGTCCCCGCGGTCGATGGCCGAGCGACGGCGTCCCAGCGCGGTCAGGGCGGCCGTGAGAGTGGCCTCCGCCTCGTCGATGAGCCCCGCTTCCGCCAGGACCTGGGCCAGGTCGATCGCGACCCTGGAGTCGTCCGGGCTGCCCAGCACGTGGGCCGCTCGCAGGCCGACGAGGGCCCGGGGCAGGTCGCCGTCGAGGTAGTCGAGCCACGCCAGGTTGTGCGTGGCCTTGGTCTCCTGCAGCGGGAGCCGATGGGTGGCCGCGACGGCGCGAGCCAGCACCAACTCGGCCCGGCCGCGCTCGGGGTCACCCAGGCCGATGTGCGCCAGGGCACTGTTGATGTGCACGGCGGCCTGCTCGAAGGGACGCAGATCGGCCAAATGTGGGCGGATCGCCGGGTCCAC
>NZ_HF570956.1:389924-401812 GCF_000367525.1 Phycicoccus elongatus Lp2
GCGAGCTACCGAGCTGCTCCACCCCGCGTCGAGTGAACAACCTTGCGGCTGCTCGGTTCCACGAGGTTACGTGACTTCTCACGCCCCACCAAATCGGCGCCTTCACGACGTCGGGCTCGGACTGGGCGTGGCAGACGCACCTCCCGGAGTCGGGAGGGAAGCGGCCGCGGCGCTCGCCCGGGCGATCGCGGCCTCCAGGCGCTTCTGCGCTTCGCCGTATGCCGTGAAGTCGCCAGCCTTCAGCGCCTCCTGGCCCGCGGCATACGCGGCCTGGACCTCGGCGATCGCGGCCGCGAGGTCACCAGTGGCCGGCGCCGTGCCGCCACTGGACGGTGGCGCGCCCTCCCCCGGCATCTGCCCGGCATCGCCTGTCGTCGCCCCGGACTCGCCCCCGAAGAGGCCGTCCAGCGCCTGGTCGAGGGTCTCGCCCCAGGCCACCTTCTTGCCGAAGACGGCGACTGTGGCCTTGATCTGCGGGAAGGAGCCGCCCTCCTTGGAGGCCTGGACGTAGAGCGGCTGGACGTAGAGCAGTCCGCCACCGACCGGCAAGGTGAGGAGGTTCCCGTAGGTCAGGGTCTTGCCGGACTGCCGATTCTGCGCGATGAACTGACTGAGGTTGAGTGACTCGCGCGGACTCTGGGACCGCTCGGTCGACACCTCGATCTGGTTCTGGATCTGACCCGGGCCGTCGACGGCCGAGGCCCGCGGAAGTTCGAGCAGACGCATCGACCCGTAGTCCTCGCTCGGTGCGCCGGCTCGCGTCCCAGCGTCCGCATCGACGGCGAGGAAGCCTCGCAGGATCTCTCGACCGGAACCGGTCGGGATGAAGGTCGTCGTCAGGGAGAAGGTCGGCGCCTGCTGCCCGGGCATGGCCAACGACTGGTAATAGGTCGGTTGGTCCTGCGTGCCGTTCGCGTGGGTCGGGTCCTTGGGCACGCGCCAGAAGTCCTGGCCGGTGTAGAACGACTCGGCGTCGGTCACGTGGTAGCGGGTGAGCAGTTGCCGCTGCACCTTGAAGAGGTCCTGCGGGTATCGCACGTGGCTCATCAACTCGGCCGACATCTCGGACACGGGACGCACCGAGCCGGGAAAGGCCTTCGACCATGCCTTGAGCAGCGGGTCTTCGGCATCCCAGCCGTAGAGCCGGACCGTGCCGTCGTAGGCGTCGACGGTGGCCTTGACCGCGTTGCGGATGTAGTTGACCCGACCACTGGCCACTCCCACGACACGCGACTGCTCACTCACCGAGTCCGACGTGGCGTCGGCCAGGTCCGCGATCCGGCTGTTGGGGTAACGCGCGGTCGTCGTGTAGCCGTCGACGATCCACTGGATCCGGCCGTCGACCACGGCGGGGTAGACGTTGCCATCCAGGGTCAACCAGGGCGCCACTCGCTCGACGCGCTCCTTGGGCGATCGGTGGTCGAGGAGCCGGGACTGCCCGGTGACCTGGTCGGAGAGGATGAGTTTGGGCTCGCGGTACTTCACGGCATACGCGAGTTTGCGGATGAAGGAGCCGACGCCGACCCCGCCCTCGCCGGCATACGTGGTCCGCTGCTGACCGCCGGCGCCACTGTCGTCCGGGAAGTCGAACTCGCGCGGCTCGGACCCGGCGGGACCACCGACCACCGAGTAGACCGGGGACTCCTCGCCGAAGTAGACGCGAGGTTCGTACTCACCGAAGGCGTCGCTGCTCGACCCGAGACCACCGGAGAAGAAGACCGGATCACCCTCACCCGTGCGCTGGTTGCCGTAGGCCGCGACAAACCCGAAGCCGTGAGTGTAGACGGTGTGGTCGTTGACCCAATTGCGCTGTGCCGCAGGGACACCCGAGAGGCGCAACTCGCGAACGCTGACGACGGAATCCATCGTCTTGCCGTCGACGGCGTAGCGGTCGACATCGAGGGTGTCGGGGAAGGCGTAGTACTGACGCAGGCCCTCGAACTGTTGGAAGGTGCGGGAGACGACGTTGGGATCGACCAGGCGGATCCCTGGGATCGTCTCGGCGTTCTCGCGGAGTTGCCCGGGCTCGGCATCGGTGACCGCGGCATAGGTCTGCGTCTTGATGTCGTCGATGCCGTATGCCGCACGGGTCGCCTCGATGTTGCGAGTGATGTACGGGGCCTCGAGCGAGCGCTCCGACGGCTTGACCTTGAGCGACTGGACCAGCGCCGGGTAGACGGTGCCGACGAGCACCGCGGTCACCGTCAGGAGAGCGACGCCGATGATCGGGAGACGCAGGCTCGAGGTGAACATGGCCGCGATGAAGAACGCGGCGCACATCAGGGCCGCCGCTGCGAGAATCGATCGGGTCGGGAGGACCGCGTGGTCACGGGTGTAGGTCAGGCCCGTGATGAGGGCGGAATCCTCGGTCGTGAGGGAGTAACGGTCCAGCCAGTAGGCCGCCGCCCGCGTAAGAGCCAAGAGGGCCCCGAGGGCGCCGATGTGGACCATCGCGGCGCGGGTGGACGGCCCACGCCCCGGCAGTTGCAGGCCGCCGTAGACGTAGTGCGTGAGCAGGGCCGCCACCAGCGCCAGCATGAGGACGACGGTCAGGAAACTGACGACGAAACGCCACCACGGCAGGTCGAAGACGAAGAAGCCGACATCGATCCCGAAGTGGGGTTCCTTGACCCCGAAATCACTGCCGTTGCGCCACAGCAGGTAGGTCGGCCAGGCACCCAGGGTGGCCGCGCCGGCCAACACCGCGAGAATGCCCGGGATGATGATCGTGCCGAGCCGGCGCAGGGGCTCGATGGCTCGCCGATACTGCTCCAGGGTCTGCTGCGCGACCGTGGTGGGGACGACGAACGGGCGCAGTCGATGACCCAGGGAGATGCTCGACCAGACCGCGAGCGCGGTGAGGACGAAGCCCACGGCGAAGAGCAGCACCTTGGTGACCAGTTGGATGACGAAGACGTTGCGGTAGCCGACGGAGTCGAACCACCAGAGGTCCGTGACCAGCCCCGACATGGCCGTGACGAGGAAGAAGAGGACCGCGAGGACAGCCAGTGTCGGCCCCAGTGCTCCACGCCGCTTGGGTTGGGCGGGGACCGGCCTGGGCTGGCGCGGGGGCGGCCCCCCCTGCCCCGACTCGTCGGGCTGGGGGCTCTGGTCGAACCAGTCCGGGTGACTCACGTCGGCTCCTTGGCGCGACCCATCGGCCGCCTCGCTGGAGACCAAACCTACCTGTGCGGGCTGGGTGCACCCGATACGGCACCATTGGGTTCGTGCCCGACGCGACCCCGACGACCGACCCGCTCGACCTGGTGGCCCTCGACATCGAGCGGCACGTGGCGAGAGGAGGGTGGGACCAGGCGGTGCGCCTGTTCGCGCTGGTGCCGACGACGGTCCTCACCCGTGATGCCCCCGAACTGGTCGGGACCGCACGGCCCCAGGACGCCGCGCCCGGGGCCCTGTCGGCCGTCGAGCAGGAGGACTTCCGCGTCCCCGCGGACCTCGAGTCGGCCCTCGCCGCGCTGGCCTGGCCCGAGGTCGTCACCGGCGCCGCGATCGCCGTCGAACGGATCGTCGTCCCGCCCGCCGCCGAGCAGGACCTCCCCAGTGACCCTGAAGCCGCCCTCAGCGCCCTCGCGGCCCACCCGGATCGCCGAGACGTCCGTCTGGTCGTGGCGGTCACCCGTGACGGCCGCTCGTCGTGCCTGCTTCGTCAGCGCGACCATGACCGCGACGATCGAGTCGCCAAGGGCCGCAACATTGCTCCGGGTCTCGTGGCCGGGCTGCTCGCGACGTTCGTCGAGTGAGTCGTCCGGCGTTCAGAAGCCGCAGGACGAGAGCGTGTCGGTGGAGCCTGCCGCGATCGACTCGACCGCCTGCTTCGCGTCGCTGAAGGTCGCGACCTTGACCAGGTGCAGACCTGCGGGCACGTGCCCCTTGAGGTCGGCACAGTTGTCGGCCGGGGTGAGGAACCAGGTAGCGCCGGCCTCGCGCGCACCCACCACCTTCTGCCGGATCCCGCCGATCGGCCCCACCGCTCCGTCGTCGGCGATCGTGCCGGTGCCGGCAATGGAGGCCCCACCGGTGAGGTTCCCCTCGGTGAGGACGTCGTAGATGCCGAGCGAGAACATCAGCCCGGCCGAGGGGCCACCCACGGCCCCGGCGTGGATGGTCACCGGGATCGGTAGCTGATAGCGACCGGACATGACCACCCCGATGGTCGCGACGCCTCGGGTGTCGGCGGCCCGTGGCGCGACCGTCACCTCGGAGCCCGCGCGGCGGACCGTCACCGAGACCTCGTCGCCCGGCTTGTGCGCCCGAACGGCGGTGCGCACCGCCTCGGGAGAACTGGCCGGGATGCCGTCGACGCTGACCAGGACGTCATCGGCCTCGATCAGCCCGTCCGATGGCGAGCCCTTGAGGACCTGGGCCACGAGGACACTCACCGGCACGTCATGGCCCAGGGCGCGCTCGGCCACGGCGGCCGCGGTCTGCTGCGAACCCTCCATCTCCGCGGCATTTTCCTGCTGGACGCTCTCGCGGGTCGAGGACGGGGGGAAGATCTCGTCCTGCGGATAGACGTCTCGACTGTCGTCGAGCGCGGCGCCGAGAAGGTCGTAGGCCGTGACCCGCGTGCCGGGTCCACCCTGGACGCGCACAGTGGTGAAGAACAACCTGCCCTTCTCCGGGTGCTGGCCCTCCCCCGCCACGTCGATGATCTTCTGGTCTCCCAGGGAGCCCAGCGTGTCGGTGACCGGCCCCGGCGACATCACGGCATACGGCAAGGGCACGATCGCCAGCACCGCGGCGACGGCCAGGACGAGAAAGGCCGCCACGAGCGAGACCACCACCCAGCGACTGGGCCTGTTCGCCGATGTATGCCGTGCGTCGACCTCGTCACGAATGTCGCCAGGCGAGGAAGACAGGCTCAAGGCAGGCCCACCCATTCCGTGCTGCCGTCCGCGAAGCCTTGGTGCTTCCAGATGGGCACCTCGGCCTTGAGGGTGTCGATGAGGTCGCGCGCAGCTGCGAAGGCCTCGCCCCGATGGGGCGCCGAGGCGGCGACGACGACCGCGAGATCGCCGACGGTGAGCGCCCCGATCCGGTGCACGGCCGCGAGGCGCACCCCGGGCGTGCGGGCCCCGACGGACGCACACACCTCCTGCAGGCGGTCCAGGGCGCTCGGGTGGGCCGAGTAATCCAGGGCATTAACCCCGACGCCGTGGTCGTGGTCGCGCACCACGCCGATGAAGACCACCACGGCGCCACTCGCGGGGTCGCGGACGGCATCGAGGACCTCATCGACCGACAGGGGTGCCTCACGCAGCGCCACCAGGGCGCAGGTGGACTCGGACCGCGGGGGCATCGGACTCCTGATGACAGCTTCACGGGAACCATTGGGGCCCGCGCATGGTTGGCTTGAGTGGACGAAGGCCCATTCTCTCAGTTCCCCAGGAGCACCCCGTGACCAGTGCGTCGCAGCCCGACCCCGGTGACGACCGCGACGGCGGTCTGCCTCCGGAGTTGGAGAAACTCTTCAAGGACCTCACCGGTGGGGCCGAGATCCCGCCCGAGGTGCGCCAGATGCTCGCCGGCTCGGGGCTGGGCGACCTTGACCCGACGGTCATGGCGAGCATGGCCGAGCAGATGAAGGCGATGTTCAGCGACGAGGGTGGGCAGGACGGCTTCGACGACGAGCGTGCGACGACCATCGCGCGTCAGGTCAGCTCAGCGGCCGGCGATCCGGTCGTCACCGAGCGAGCCACCACGACGGTTCGCGAGGCCGTCCGCACCGCCGACCTGTGGCTGGACGAGGTCACCGACCTCGCCGCACCGGGGTTGATCGGCCGGGCCTGGAGCCGAGCGGAGTGGGTCGAGGCGACCATGCCGCGCTGGGCCGACCTGGTCGAGCCCGTGGCCGACGGTGTGTCCCACGCGGTGGGCGCGGCCATGGGCAAGCAATTGGGTCGTCTGGGTGAGGGCGGTCTGCCCGAGGGTCTGCTCCCCCCCGGCGTCAACCCCGCGGCCATGATGGGCCAGATGGACGGCATGCTCCGCCGTCTCCACGGCAACATCTTCTCTGCGCAGGCCGGTCAGGCCATCGGGCACCTGGCGACCGAGGTGCTCACCGGGTGTGAGCCCTCCCTGCCCCTGGTGGCCAGCCCCAGCGTCGTGCTCGTGCCCCACAACGTCGAGGCCTTCGCCCGCGACAACGAACTCGAGGGCGGCGAACTCACGGTGCATCTGGCAGCCCGGGAGGCGGCGCGGGTGCGACTCTTCCACGCCGTGCCGTGGCTCGGTCCGCATCTGCTCGCCGTGGTCCGCGACTACGCACGCGGCATCGTCATCGACACCGACGCCATCGAGGCCCAGCTGGCCACCATCGACCCCTCCGATCCGGCGGCGATGAGCACCGCCCTCGAAGGTCGCCTGTTCGCACCGCCGGACCGCACGCCCGCCCAGCAACAGGCCCTGACCCGCCTCGAGGCCACCTTGGCGCTGGTCGAGGGGTGGGTGGACTCCGTCACGGCGCGTGCCGTCGCCGGCCACCTTCCCAACGCCGGCGCTCTCGACGAGATCGTGCGTCGTCGCCGGGCCGCCGGTGGGCCGGCCGAGAAGACCTTCGGGGCCCTCGTCGGCCTCGAACTGCGCCCCAGGCGGCTGCGCGACGCGGTCAACCTGTTCGCCGCCCTCGAGGCCGCCGGCGGGGCGACGCTGCGCGACCGCGCGTGGAGTCACCCCGACGTGGCTCCGGGTGCAGCCGACCTCGATGACCCGCTCGGCTACGTGGAGCGCCTGAGCGCCCCGGAGGCCGACGACTTCGACGCCGAACTCGAGTCCTTCCTGCGCGGGGAGGGCGGCTCGGAGCAGGACCATGAGTGACGCCGCCCCGGCGGTCCCTGCCGTGACCCACGCGCACCTGCGCCGCGACGCGGTGGCCGCGCTCACGGCATACCGACCCAGCGATGGTTCGCAGCAGCGGCTGCGCGACGACTACCTCGCACACCTGGCCATCCACCCGGACGGGGTCGCCAAGGCGGGGCCACCGATCCACCTCACGGCATCGTGCCTGGTGGTCGAGCAGTCAGCACGACACGTGCTGCTGACCCTGCACCGCCGTGCGGGACGGTGGTTCCAGTTCGGTGGGCACCTCGAGGCCAGCGACGCCAGCCTCTGGGCGGCCGCCGCGCGAGAGGGCCGCGAGGAGTCCGGGATCACGGCGTTGACGCCCGCGAGGACCATCGTCGAGCTCAACCGGCACACCCTCGAGGGGAACTTCGGTCGCTGCCGCGAGCACCTCGACGTGCGCTATCTCGCCGTGGTCCCCGACGGCACGCCACCGGTGTGCTCCGAGGAGTCGGAGCAGGTGGCCTGGTGGCCGGTCGACGCCCTACCCGAGGGGCCACACGGGGACGTCGCCGATCTGGTGCGGGTGGCCCTGAGAACGCTCGCGGCCCTGCGTGTGTGATCCGTGTGATCAATGTGTCTCATGCGGCCAATGAGGCACGGTGCCGTGCTCGCCACGCCGTTCTCGGGTCACGCCTGATCGGCGCGCTGGTTTAGGGTTCTTGGGTCCAGGCCGCCACGGGCGGCACCATCCCACAAGGAGATGTCAATGGCTGACGAGACCTACAAGGGCGAGTTCTACTGCGTGAAGTGCAAGGCGAAGCGCGAGGCGGAGGGCAAGGTTGTCGTGTCCGACAACGGCCGTCGCATGGCCAAGGGCCAGTGCCCCGTCTGTGGCACGAACCTCAACCGCATCCTCGGCAAGGCCTGATCGCAGACCTGCCCGACGAGGGCCCCGATCCGCACGGATCGGGGCCCTCGTGCGTTGGCGCCTGTGGACAGCCCCCGGGGTCGCGTGTCGGTGTGCCAGATTGTCCGGAACGGAGGACGTGAGGGGACCCGATGTCGATGCTGCTCGATCACGACGCGACCGCCGCGCGTCGTCTGGCCCATCTCACGATCATCGTCGACGGTGCAGGCCCGGCCGTGGACGCCGTGGACCGAGCAGCGCGTGGGGTGGGGATGACTCGCCTCGTGAGTGGTGCGTATGCCGCCGAGCCCGCCCACTGGACCGGTCCCCCTGCCCCCGCGGCCATCGTCTTCGTCGGCCAGGGTCCCCTGCAGGCCGCGGTCGCCGCCCCATGGTGGCGGGCCGGGGTGGTCCATCTCCCGTTGCGGCTCGACGGCGCCAGCGCCGAGATCGGGCCCCTGGTCGTGCCGGGGGTCAGCAGTTGCGTCGGCTGTCACGAGCGTCTTCGAGCCCGGTCGGGAGCACGCGAGCACCCAGCGCCGGGCACTCCTGACCCACCCACCGTCCACCTGGCCGCAGCCGTGGCCGCCCTCACCCTGCGGCGCACCCTCCTCGGGGACCACGACCTTGCCGGTGTCTCCAGTGAGGTGGTCGAGGGCCGTCCCGAGGTCCGACATCGGCACTGGCCCCGTCACCCCGAGTGTGGCTGCGGCACGCTGGCGGCCCACGACCTCCGGGACCTGGTGCCGGCCTCCTGAGGGACGCCGGAGGCGAACGCGGGACACCCGATCAAGACGGTCATGGACAATGGGGACATGTCCGACATTCCGCGGCGCGCGCTGACCCGATCGGTTCGTCTGGCCAGCCTGCCACTGGGGCATGCGGGCCGGGTGGCCGTGGGCCTGGGCAAGCGGGTGGGTGGTGCGCCGGCTGAGGCCGTGGCGGCTGAGGTGCAGGCACGCACGGCGGCCCAGCTCTTCAGCGTGCTCGGCCAACTCAAGGGCGGAGCGATGAAGTTCGGTCAAGCCCTCTCGGTCATGGAGGCCGCCCTTCCCGAGGAACTCAGTGCTCCCTATCGGGCGACGCTCACCAAACTGCAGGATGCTGCGCCGGCCATGCCAGCGGCCACGGTCCACGCGATCCTGGCCGTGGAACTCGGGCCGCGCTGGCGGACCGCCAAATTTCTCGAGTTCGACGATGTGCCAGCCGCCTCGGCGTCGATCGGGCAGGTCCACCGGGCGGTGTGGCGAGATGGTCGCGAGGTCGCCGTCAAGGTGCAGTACCCCGGAGCCGGTCCAGCCCTGCTCAGTGACCTCACCCAGTTGGCCAGGGTCGCCAGGCTTGCCGGCACCTGGATCCCGGGCATCGATGTGGGTCCGGTCATGGAGGAACTTCGCGCTCGGATGGAGGAGGAACTCGACTATCGCATCGAGGCCGCCCACCAGCGCGCCTTCGCCCGCGCCTTCGCCGGGGACTCCGACGTCGTGGTGCCCGATGTCCTCGTCAACTCCGAGCAGGTCATCGTCTCCGAGTGGCTTGAGGGGACACCCCTGTCGCGGATCATCGCGGAGGGCACGCAAGCGCAGCGGGATGAGGCGGCCGCTCTCTACCTGGAGTTCCTGCTCCGCGGGCCGAACCGCGCCCGGCTCCTCCATGCAGATCCGCACCCCGGCAACTTCCGGGTGACCCCGGACGGCCGGCTGGGCGTCATGGATTTCGGTGCCGTCGACCGGCTGCCACACGGATTGCCTTCAGCCATGGGTGAATTGGTCTCGCGGGCCTTGGCGGGCGACGCCGAGGGGCTGGCCGCGGGACTGCGTGCCGAAGGCTTCGTCCGTCCGTCAGTGCGGATCGATGCCGACCAGTTGCTGGCCTTCCTGACGCCCTTCCTCGAGCCCATGCACCACGAGCTGTTCACCATCGACCGCGCCTGGCTGCGGTCCCAGGCGGCCAGGATCCAAGACCCACGCCGCCCCGACTTCCTCGTCGGCACCAGGCTCAACCTGCCCCCCGATTACCTGCTCATCCATCGGGTCTGGCTCGGAGGCATCGGGGTGCTCAGTCAGATCGGCGGGACCATCCCGATGCGGGAGTTGATGGCCGCCCACCTGCCGGGGATCGACGAGGCCTCCTTGCCGCCGATCGCCCCGTGAGATGACGGGTCACCACCACGCGGAGTCGAGTTTGCCTTCGATCGACCGTGCGTGAGTGCGGGTGCATTCCGGGCAGGTCCACACCGTGCGCGACCCCTCCGTGCCCCGACTCCAGGTGAGGAGGGCGCTCGCCTCCTCGTCGTCGCGGGGCGCGCGGCCACAGGACGCGCAGGCATCGGGCCGGTCGCTCATGGTGCGCTTGCCGCTTTGGCCGCGATCTTGGCCTGCTTCTTGACGTCACGCACCTTCTGCAGGCTCTCCGGGTCGACGACATCGGCCACCGATCGGAAGGACCCCGGCTCCGCGTAGGCACCGGCGGCGGCCTCCCAACCGTCGGGGCGCACCGCCAGTTGCTTGCCGAGGAGTGCCACGAGAATGCGTGCCTTCTGGTCGCCGAAACCCGGCAGGCCCTTGACACGCTTCAGCAACTCGGCGCCGGACCCCGCCTCGGTCCAGACCCGCGTGACGTCACCGCCGTAGTCCTTCACGACGACGTCGGCGAGCTGCTGGATTCGACCGGCCATCGATCGGCCATAGCGATGGACGGCCGGAGGTGTCGCGCACAGGTCCGCGAAGGATTCCGGGTCGGCGGCTGCCAGGGCTCCCGGGTCGAGAGTGCCGAAACGCTCCAGCACCTTGGCCGGGCCGGCGAAGGCCCGCTCCATCGGGAACTGCTGGTCCAGGAGCATGCCGACGACGAGTGCGAAAGGATCACCGCTGAGTACCGCGTCCGCGGTCGGGTCCTGGGCAATCTGGATACGCGTCATGGCGCCGAGTCTAAGGCGGGGGCGCCGACGCAAGCCGGCCCCGCGGCATACCCAAGGGGTGGTATGCCGTGGGGCCGGGTCGTGAGGTCAGCGCACGTGCAGGCGGACCTGCTCGACGAGCAACACGTGCTCGCGATGCTGTTCGAGGCGACGCTCGAACTCGCGGCGCCGACGCTCACGGTAGGCGCGCAGTCGCGCGCACACCTCGTGTGAGGACATGGTGGCCTCCCCTCTCATGGATCGTGGGCGGATCAGGGCAGCCCGCACCGGCCCGCGGCGGAGGGTGTCGCGGACAGTGCAGGTGTGGGAGTGTCGGGCGGCGCCTAGGCAGCCACGGTCTCCTTGCGCGGGCGGCCGCGGGGGCGCTTCTTGGGGACGAGGACGCCCCACTCGAAGAGCTGCCCACCCCAGATGCCCCACATGGCGCCGGTCTCGACCGCGTGCGTCAGGCACTCCTCGACGACCGGGCAGGTGCCGCAGAGGGCCTTGGCGAACTCCACGTCATCGGGCGTCTGGGCGAACCAGATCTCGGCGTCGTGCTCGCGACACGGGACGATCTCGGTGCGCTCCACGGCGTCCAAGAGCGCGAAGAGGTCAAAGGTCTCCATCGCGGTCACCTCCTTGTCGCTGGTGTGGGGGCGCGGTTGGTGGCTCGTCTGGGTCGGTCGGTGCGTCGTGATCGTCATCTGAGGTCCTGGTCGGTCGGTTCGGGCAAAGAGAAAGGCCGCGGTCCCTGTCGGGATCCGCGGCCTGTGGTCTGGCGCCGGCTCTGGGTATCAGAGGGGCGGGCCGATCAGGCTCGGGGTCACGACGGGACGGGCAACGGCGCCGCCATCGGTGATGGCCATGGCGTCCGGTCCGGTGAAGGCTCCGGAGAGCGGGGCGGACGGCAGGAAGGCAGGGGCCATCGACGGCGTGGTGATGCCGCGGGTCTTGGTGTTGAGAACCATTCGTCCCCTCCTTGGCTGATCTCGTCGGTCAAAGGCACACGACGTGCCCGTGTGTGGACAGGCTAGAGGTGGTCGGCGTCGGGCCGCAAACGAATTAATCGTCGGATGTCGACGACTGGTCCTCACCGACGTGCAGCAGGGTCAGAACCTCGTCGGCGTAGAGCTCCAACTTGCGCGCGCCGACCCCTCGAATCGCGGCCAGTTCGCCGTGGGTGGTGGGTTGTTGCTCGGCGATGGCGGTCAGGGTCGCATCCGTGAAGACGACGTAGGCAGGAACCGAGGCCTCCTTGGCCGTGCTTGACCGCCA
>NZ_HF570956.1:401912-404002 GCF_000367525.1 Phycicoccus elongatus Lp2
GGCGGTGAGCTCCCCGCCCATCACGTCCGAGAGGTAGGCATTGACCGCCGCGGCGTCGAGATCGAACCACGCCCGCTCCACCTGGTAGGCCAGCAGTCGGTCGCTCGCCGAGCGCCGCTGCCGCAGCACCCGGACCGCCTCGACGATGTCGGCGTCCTCGATCGCGATCGTGTGCTCGATCCCGGACTTGCCGACGAACTGGAAGACCAGCGTCGACCCCTTGCGCCGCACGTGCTGGCGTTGCAGCGTCGTGAGCCCGAAGGAGCCGTTCGCATCGGCATAGGCGTCGTTGCCGATCCGGAAATAGCCCAGATCGAGCAGTCGCACCGCGATCGCAGCGGCGCGCTCGAGCGGCATACCCTGTGCGCCGAGGTCGGCGGCCACCCTGCGTCGTGCCGTGGGCAGCCGCGTGGCCGCGGCCGTGACGCGACGGAACTTCGCCTCGTCGCGCCGGATCCGCCAGTCCGGGTGGTAGAGGTACTGCCGCCGGCCGGCTGCGTCGGTCCCCACCGCTTGGAGGTGGCCGTTCGGCACGGGGCAGATCCAGACGTCCTCCCACGCGGGCGGGATCGCCAGCGACTTGATCCGCTCGATGTCTTCCGCGGGCAGCCGGTGTCCGTCGGCGTCGACATAGGTGAAGCCCTTGCCGGCCCGTTTGCGCGCCCAGCCGCGCATCCGTGGCGTCACCTTCCGCAGCCGGGCCATGAGGCAGGGTATGCCGCCCCGCACGCCTCGCGGGACTCTCTGCCCACCCGGAGTCAGCCGGAAGCCGGGCGGGCCCGAGGACCGGCCCCTGGACGCGCCCCGGGGGCTCAGTTCAGCAACTGGCCGAGCATTCCGCCCGGCCCCTGCTGGCCACCTCCTTGGTGACCACCGGACATCACCGACTCCGAGGGCTGCACCAACACATAGCCCTGGCCGCCGAAGGCCATCTGAAGCAGTTCGCCGCTGCCGCCGCGGATCATCGTCCCGATGCCGCCGGTGTCGACGCGCACGTTCATGGACACCCCCGCGGTCCAGAGCACGACCGCCTGCGCATCGGCAAACGTGGGAGCCGACGCGACGTCCAAGGCGATCGGATCACCCTTGGTCGTCACCGCGACATACCCGGTGCCGCGCAGCGACACGTTGTAGAGCCCGCCGGTCATCGCCGCGCCGCGCGCTTGGATCCGGTGGATGTCCCACTGGATCGAGTTGCTGAAGGCGAGCACGTTGTTGCCGTTGACGGACAGGGAGTCGTTCTCGAGATACATGACCTGCACCTCCGAGGCCTCATCGGCGACGAAGAGCTCGCCGCTCCCCGAGCAGGTCATCATCGAGACACCCTCGCCGGTGACCGCTGACTTGAACATCCGCCCCAGCCCGCTGCTCTGCTTCGTGAAGCGCACATCCCCCTGGTAGGCCACCATCGAGCCTGCCTTGGCCTGCACCTCGCCGTAGCGCATATCGATGCGCAGCAGCTTCTTGTTCTGCAGGGAGAAGGGATCCTGGGTGTCCTTCTCCTTGAACTCGGTGAACAGTGAACCGTGAATCGTCATGGCATTCCCCTTGAGTCGCGCGCCGGCATCCCTTGCCGGACCTTCCCAAAAGGTATGCCGTCACACCGTCTCCCGTCATACGCTCGGAGGACATTGGGTGGGCAATGGGGGCCGACCCTGACAGACACGATGCGGAGGGCTCGATGGGTTTCCTCGACAAGGCCAAGCAGGCGGCCAACGAGATGGCCGCCAAGGCCGACCAAGCCATGGCAAATGCCGGCATCTCCGGCCCGGCCGGAGCGCCGGGAGGCATGGGTGCCAACCGGGCCGCCGACGCCGCGCTCCGCGACTTCGGCCTGATCACCTGGCGCGAGGCGCACGGCCATCCGGTCGATGCCTCCGAGAAGGAGAGGGTCCTGCACACCCTCCAGGGCCTGGAGGCCGGAGGGCAGTTGGCGCCCCTGCGCTGCACGAGTCCGCAGGGCGCGGGTGGGCTCTACGGGTCGCCTCCCCCGGGGGCGCCCCCACCTCCACCCGGGTATGCCGCGCAGCAGGCTGCCGCTCCCACCGCGCCCTCCGATGTGGCCCCGGCCACGCCGCCGCCCCCGGCCA
>NZ_HF570956.1:404102-407020 GCF_000367525.1 Phycicoccus elongatus Lp2
CGTCGAGGCGGTGGGAGCCATCGCGAGCGATGTGCTGGCACCGGACGTCGAGGGAACGATCACGGCTCCGGTCGTGGCGCCGACGATGCCGAGAGCTACGAGGGACTTCACGGCGAGGGTCGGGTTCACCAAGGAGCGGATTTCGGCGCGCCAGGACGGCTTGGGGGCACGTCGACGGCCGGGAGTTGAGCGGTGGTGCACGGGAGGGGCAGCCTTTGTCAGGGGGTCTGGGCTGCGACCACGGTAGCGACCAGATGGCCTTGATGTCACATTCGCATAACGAGCGCGATGCCGCCCGGTGCTCAGAGCCGCTCCACCAGAACGTGCACCGCAATGTCATCGGGGAGCGAGACGCCGGTGGCCTCATCGGCGCCCACGCGGGCGGCAATCGTCCGTCCGTCCTGCGCGCGGACCGTCGCCGGTTCACCCGGCAGCAGGCCGGCCGCGGTGAGCAGGGCGAGCGCCTCGTGGTCGACCTGGACCGGCTCACCGATCCGCCGCACCCGCACGGTGACCGGCTGGGCGCCGGCGACCTCGCTCAGTGGCACCAGGCCCGCGCGGAAGTCCTCGGCCTTGCCCACGCCGAGTTCCTCGAGACCGGGAATCGGGTTGCCATAGGGGGACTCGGTGAGGGTGTCACCGAGGAGCGCGACGATCTTGCGCTCCACCCGATCGGACATGACGTGCTCCCACCGGCACGCCTCATCGTGGATGAACTCCCACTCCAGGCCGATCACGTCCGCGAGCAGTCGCTCGGCGAGTCGGTGCTTTCGCATGACCCGCATCGCGATCTCCTGCCCGGACGGCGTGAGCTCGAGATGCCGGTCGTGGGCCAGGGTGAGCAGTCCGTCACGTTCCATCCGCGCCACGGTCTGCGACACCGTCGGACCGGAGTGCCCGAGTCGCTCCGCGATGCGTGCCCGCAGCGCCGGGATTCCTTCCTCCTCGAGCTCGAAGATGGTCCGGAGATACATCTCCGTGGTGTCGATGAGGTCGGTCACGAAGGTAAGCCTACGTTTGCCTCGGAGTGCTCGGGTATGCCGCGCGCTCCCGGTCGGGCTCGTAGCGCGGCACCCAGCGGGCGAGCCACCCAGCTCCCAGCAGGGACAGGACACCGACGACGACGGCCGCTGCCCCGACCGAGGCGATGGCCGCGATCGCGGCGACGAGCACAGAGGCACCGTTGGCGCCGATCAGGGAGATGAGGCGCCAGACCCCGAGGAAGGCGGCCCGACCCACGGGCGGCGCGGCATCCGCACCGAGCGTCATGACGATGCCGGAGCCGAGACCGTTGGCGATCGACATCGCCACGACCGCCACCCCGACGCCTCCTCGCGTGTCCGCCAAGGGCAGCGCCATGAGAGTGACACCAAAGCCCAGGGCCACCGGCACGGCGACCCACACCCGGCCGAAGCGGTCCATGATCCAGCCGGCGGGATAGAAGAGCAGCATCTCGATGCCCATGCCCAGGCCGAAGAGCACCGAGACCTCGCTCGCGGTCATCCCGATGTGGTCCGCCCAGAGCGGGACGACGACATTGCGGGACGCCCGGGCGAGGCCGATGACCAGGATGCCGAGGCCGAGGGTGAGGAGCACTCGGGCGTGCCGACGCACGGTCTCGCGCAGGGGCGGTGTGACAGGGCGCGCGCCGGGGTGGTCACCCTCGGCGCTCGGGACGACGAGATCCATCGACCACCAGGTGATGGCGGACGCGCCCAGCCCCCCGGCGATGAGCACGAGGAAGGCGGCACGCGCGCCGTGCACGGCGATGAGCGGCGCGGCCGCGAGCGGGCCGATGAACCAGCCGATGCGGGCAACGCCGCCGAGCGTCGACATCGCGCGGGCTCGTTGGTGGGCCGGGACGATGTGGCCCAGATAGGACTGGCGGGCGACGATGAAGATGCCGCCGGCCGGGCCCATGACGACGGCGGCCAGGGCCAGGACCCACAGGTTGGGCGCGAACCAGCCGATGAGGCCCGCCATCACCTCGAGCAGGCCGCCGATGACGAGCGCGGTGCGCTCCCCCACACGGTCGACGAAGATCCCGACCGGCACCGAGCCGACGAACTCGGCAACCGCGACGATCGACACGAAGAGCGCCGCCACGCTCACCGAGGCGCCGAGTTCGCGAGCCGTCAGCGCGACCACCGGCACGATCGCCCCGTGGCCGATCGAGCCGACCAGACTGGGGCCGTAGGCCGGCAGCGCGATCCGCCGCCAACTGAACGGCAGGTCGGCGGTCGCGGGCATGGGGGCTAGTTTGGCTGACATGGATGCGACCTCGACCGATTCGCTCGTCGTCGATCGGGTCCACTGCGGCCCGCCCGAGTCCGGCAACGGGGGATGGACCAGCGGTGAGCTCGCGGCCTACCTGTCCCCCGGCGCCGGCGACGGCGTCACGGTGCGCCTGTCCTCACCCCCACCTCTGGATGCGCCCATGACCGTGACCCTCGCCGACGGGGTCGCGACGCTCACGCACGCCGGTCATCTCGTCGCGACGGCCCGGCCGGGCATCGTTGCGCCGCTGAAGACCGACGCGGTGGACCTGGCGGCTGCCGCCGACGCCGAAACGCGCTACGAGGCGCTGGCCGGCCACCCCTTCAGCACCTGCTTCTCCTGCGGCACCGATCGCGATCCCGAGGAGGCGCTCTGCCTGCGGCCCGGCCCCCTGGCCGACGGCTCGGGGCGGTATGCCGCGCGCTGGACTCCCCCCGCCGCCTCGCCCTCGCTGGTGTGGGCAGCACTGGACTGCCCCGGCGGTTGGTCGGCCGGGATCGCGGGACGCCCGATGGTGCTGGGTGAGATGACCGCGGCGATCCACGACCTTCCGGTGCCCGGTGAGGAGCATGTCGTCATCGCCTGGCAGACCGGCTCGAGCGGTCGCAAACACCAGTCCGCGTCGGTCGTGCAGACGACCG
>NZ_HF570956.1:407120-409550 GCF_000367525.1 Phycicoccus elongatus Lp2
CGCCGGCCCGACCGGGCGCGCGCGGCGCTGGCCGGTTGGCTGCAGGTGCTTCCGCCCGACGCGCTGGCGATCGAGGTCGTCCTCCACGGCGGCCCCGACGGCACACCCGGCTGCCGCCGCCAGGCCCGGGCCCTGCTCGACCTCGCCGACGAGACCGGGCTGGTCGTGATCCTCTCCGGTGCGGTGCGTCACGCCCTTCGTGAGGATGCCGACGTCGCCGACGTCCTCGACGCCGCCCGCCGCCTCGTCGTCCTCGACCAGCGCCACCTCGACCGGGTCACCGACGCCGGGCACCTCGCCGACACCGGGACCATGACCGCTCGTGCCCTCGAGGTCGCCGGCGACCGGGCCCGCGCTCACCGCCTGCTCACCGACACCCTTGCCCTGGCTGCCGAGTGCGCCCTCGACGGCCGGGCCGACATCGGCCTGGGCTCGGTCCACCTGCCCGAGCCCTCGATCCTGGGCATCGACGACGACACCGATCCACAATCCGTTCTCGCGCAGCGATGCCGGGCCGCGATCCATCGCCGCTACCCCGGGGCGAGCGAAGAGGGACTGCGCGAGGTCGAGGACCGACTCGACGACGAACTCGCGGTCATCGACACCCTCGGCTACCCGACCTACTTCCTCACTGTCGCCGAGGTCACCGACCTCATCCGGGCCAAGGGGGTGCGCGTCGCGGCCCGCGGCTCGGGCGCCGGTTCCCTCGTCAACTACCTGCTCGGCATCAGCGGGGTCGACCCGATCCGGCACCACCTGCTCATGGAGCGCTTCTGCACGACCCTGCGCGCCGAGCTGCCCGACATCGACGTCGACGTCGAGTCCGCGCGCCGCACCGAGATCTACGAGGCGATCCTCGAGCGGTTCGGTGGGGAGCGGGTGACGTGCGTGTCGATGATGGACACCTACAAGGTCAGGCACGCCATCCGGGACGTCGGCGCCGCTCTCGGTATGCCGCCCGCCGAGGTCGACGAGATCGCCAAGGCCTTCCCGCACATCCGGGCCAAGGACGTGCGTCATGCCCTTGCCGACCTGCCCGAGCTGCGTGCCCGAGGGCTCGACAACCGTTCCCTCGACAATCTTTTCGACCTCGTCGAGAAACTCGACGGGCTGCCCCGCCACATCGCCCTCCACCCGTGCGGTGTCGTCCTGTCCAACGCCGGGCTGCTCGACCGCACCCCGGTCGAGGCGAGTTGGCTCGGTTTCCCGATGAGCCAGTTCGACAAGGATGACGTCGAGACCCTCGGCCTGCTCAAACTCGACGTCCTCGGCATCCGGATGCAGTCCGCGATGGCGCACGCGATCGCCGAGGTGCGCCGCGTCGACGGGCTGGAGATCGACCTCGACGACGAGGCCCAGGTGCCGCACGAGGACGAGGCGACCTATCGCCTCATCCGCACCACCCACACCCTGGGCTGCTTCCAGATCGAGAGCCCCGGGCAGCGAGAGCTCATCGGCAAGTTCGGCCCCGAGCGTTTCGCCGACCTGATCATCGACATCTCCCTCTTCCGACCCGGCCCGGTGAAGTCCGACATGATCACGCCCTTCCTGGAGAGCCGACACGGCTGGCGCAGAACGCGATTCCTCCACCCGAGCCTCGTCCCGGCCCTCGCCGAGACCGAGGGCGTCGTCGTCTTCCACGAGCAGGTGCTCCAGATCGTCGCCGAGACGACCGGGGTCTCCCTGGCGCAGGCCGACGAGGTGCGGCGCACGATGGGCACCCCGCAGGGCCAGGAGGACATCGAGGCCTGGTGGCGCCCGGCGGCCAAGGCGCGTGGTTACACCGCGACCGAGCGCGACGAGATCTGGTCGGTGCTCAAGTCGTTCGCGAGTTTCGGCTTCTGCAAGGCGCATGCTGCCGCCTTCGCACTGCCGACCTTCCACTCGGCCTGGCTCAAGACCCACCACCCGGCGGCCTTCCTCGCCGGGGTGCTCACCCACGACCCGGGGATGTATCCCAAACGCCTCATCCTCGACGACGCCCGCAATCTGGGCATCACCGTCCTCGGCCTCGACGTCAACGCCTCCAAGGACACCTTCGTCGTCGAGCGCCTCGAGGAGCACGAGGTGGACCCGCACTGGACACCCGCACATCGCGATCTGCCCGATGCCCGTCGGCACGCGATCCGCCTCGCGCTCACCGAGGTCAAGGGGATCAGCGAGTCCGAGGTGGCCGCGATCGTGGCCGGACAACCCTTTGCCGACCTCGCCGACTTCTGGGCACGCACCGGGATCAGCCGCCCGGTGCTCGAGCGGATCGTCCTCGCCGGCGGTTTCGATGCGATGTACGGCCTCGGTGGCCGGGGTGCTGGTCTGGGCCGACACGGCCTGTTGACCCGCCGCGACCTGCTCCTCCACGTCGCCGAGCTCGACCGGTGGCAGCGGTCCTTCGCGCGGACCCCGGGGCGTGCCCGACGGGCCACCGCGCCG
>NZ_HF570956.1:409650-453767 GCF_000367525.1 Phycicoccus elongatus Lp2
GATCTTGGGAGTCGGTCCTCGCGCCGATGCTCGACGGGCCCAGGGCGACCGACGGTGAGCACCTGCCGCTCGGAGGGCACCCGCTCGGGCTGGTCGTCGACCTCGTCACGCGGCCCGGACCGCCACCGGCCCGGCTCCCGGAGCGCCGCGTCGTCCTCCAGGCCACCCGCCAGCTCATCGGTGGGCAGTGGGCCAAGCGCCTGCCCTGGAACGAGATCGGTGACGCCCTGCGCCACCCGGCAGTTCCCGCCCAGCGTGAGGCCCTGGTGGCCCTGCATCGGCTCGGCTCCGCCCACCTGCCGGTCTACTCCCAGCTCTCCCTCACCGAGCTCCGGCTCGACCAGCTCGGCGGCGACGGGTGGGCGATCCTCCATCGAGCGGTGCGCGCCGGCGTCGAGCTCGTCGGTCCCCGAGGCTCCGGCCTCGAGGTCACCCTCGAGCCCGACGACGCCCAAATCGCCCTGGTCATCACCGGCGAGGACGACCTCTCCGTCACCGTCGACCTCGGCGACGATGTCTTCCCCGAGCGGGCCGAGCGCGGGCTCATCGGCGCACCGGCGCACGGACTGTGGGCGATGTGGACCGAGGGTGCCACCCGACGCCTCGCCCTGCGCGGTTTCGACCGCCCCCTGCCCGACACCCTCCGCTCCGTGGCCCTCGACCACGTCCCGCTCCACGTGCCGGCCGCGGATGCCGAGCGCTTCCGGCGACTCTTCCTGCCCCGCCTCGGGGGCGCCATCCGGATCCGTTCCGGCGACGGCAACGTCGACTCGCTGCGCGATGCGACCCCGGTGCTCGTCGTCGACGTCCGCACCAATGCCACCAACGGCCTCGACCTCGACCTCGCCCTCGCCTACGACCTCGGTGGCGACGTCCTCGTCCGGCTCGACGATCCCGCTGCCGGCACCCTGCGCGACGAAGCCGCCGAGCGCAGGCTCCTCGCCGCCCTCGACCTGCTCGACGCCCTCCCCGGAAGCCGGCAACGCGGCATGCAGAACGAGCACTGGTGGCTGGCCAAGGTCCGCCACTGCCTGTCGGCGGGCGGTCGAGTCCGCGCGCTTCGCGCTCGACGTGCTTCCCGACCTCGAGACCCATCCGCAGGTGCGGGTCCTCATCCACGGTGAGCTCCCGGCATACCAAGAGGTGACGGAAGCCCCGACGATCGAGATCGGGGCCGACGACGGCGACAACGACTGGCTGGACCTGCGGATCACCGTGCGCGTCGACGACCAGGAGGTGCCCTTCGAGCCGCTGTTCCAAGCCCTCGTGCGCGGCGACGAGGCGATGGTGCTCGACTCGGGCACGTGGTTCCGGCTCGACCACCCCGACCTGATCCGGCTGCGCGACCTCATCGGGGAGGCGCGCGAGCTCGACGACCGGCCACCGCGCGACGGGGCGCGACTCAACCGCTTCCAGGTCTCGCTCTGGGACGAGTTGGCCGACCTCGGTGAGCTGAGCGGTGGTGCCGCCTGGCAGGAGCGGGTCGAGGCCCTCGCCTCGCTCGACCTCGCCGACCGGCCGATCCCGATCGGGCTCAAGGCGACCCTGCGGCCCTACCAGGTGAGCGGTTTCCAGTGGCTGGCGACCCTGTGGGAGGCGCGTCTGGGGGGCGTGCTCGCCGACGACATGGGCCTGGGCAAGACCCTGCAGGCCCTCGCGCTCGTGCTGCACGCCAAGGATCGTGGCGAGCTCGGCCAGCCCTTCCTCGTCGTCGCGCCGACGTCGGTGCTGGAGACCTGGCGGGGTGAGGCCGAGCGTTTCGCGCCGGACCTGCGCGTGGTGCTGTTGGGGGAGACCGAGCGCCGGCGTGGGGTGGCGATCAGCGAGTCGGTGGCGGGCGCGGAGCTCGTCGTCACCTCGTATGCCGTGGCGCGGATCGACGACGTCGCCATCGCCTCGGTGCCGTGGGCGGGTGTCGTGCTCGACGAGGCACAGTTCGTCAAGAACCCTCGCTCCAAGGGACACGCGGCGATCCGGCGCCTGCGGGCGCCCTTCGTCCTGGCGGTCACCGGCACGCCACTCGAGAACTCACTCATGGACCTCTGGTCACTCCTGGCGCTGGCCGCACCGGGTCTCTATCCGCGGGCCGACGCCTTCTCGGCGGTCTATCGCCGGCCGATCGAGTCCGGCCGCGAGCCCGAGCTGCTCGACCGGCTTCGCACCCGCATCCGGCCGCTCATGCTGCGTCGCACCAAGTCCGAGGTGGCCGCCGACCTGCCGGAGAAGCAGGTGCAGGTGCTCGACATCGCCATGAACCCGCAGCACGAGCGCATCTACTCACGCCAGCTCCAGCGCGAGCGCCAGCGCGTGCTCGGCCTGCTCGACGACCCCGAGGCGAACCGGATCGCGATCCTCTCCTCGCTCACCCGGCTGCGGCAGCTCTCGCTCGACCCGGCGCTCGTCGACGACGAGCACGCCGAGGTCGGCTCGGCCAAGATCGACGCCCTCGTCGAGCACCTCACCGAGCTCCGTCGGGAGGGGCACCGGGCGCTGGTCTTCAGCCAGTTCACCCGCTTCCTGCGGCGGGTCGAGGCGCGCCTCGATCGCGAGGGCATCCCCACGGCCTACCTCGACGGCACGACGACCAACCGCCCGGACGTCATCCGCGGCTGGCGCACGGGCGACCAGACCGCCTTCCTCATCTCGCTCAAGGCCGGTGGTTTCGGCCTGACCCTCACCGAGGCGAGCTATGTCTTCGTCCTCGACCCCTGGTGGAACCCTGCCGCCGAGGCGCAGGCGATAGACCGCACGCACCGGATCGGTCAAACGAGCAAGGTCATGGTCTATCGGCTGATCTCCGGCGGCACCATCGAGGAGAAGGTCCTGGCCCTACAGGAGCGCAAGCGCGACCTCTTCGAGCAGGTCGTCGACGACGGTGGCGCACTGTCCGGTGCGATCACGGCCGAGGACATCAAGGCGCTGCTGCGCGAGGACTGAACGGCGCGTCGCTGCGGGTTAGCTCGGCCTGCCAGTGCGGCTCGTGCGCCGGATGTGCCATCGCCGCGCGCAGTCCCTTGACCGCGAGGTGTCCCGCCGTTGCTCCGGCTTTCAGTCGCGCCCCCGAAGCGTTGCGGCCCAGCATCTCTCGCGTCCACGCTGGGACGGTGGCGACAGCGGCCGCCGACAACGCGGCATACGTCCAGCGCTCGGGACCCCTCAGCGGTGGGTCGTCGAGGAGGAAGCTCGCGGTCTCCCGGGCGTCGCTCGTCCCCTCCAGCTCCGGACCGTATGCCGCGAGCGCACCCTCCAGCGCGGCCACCGTCCGCGGCGGGTCGGGCACCCCCAAGCGTGCACCGATCTCGGCCATGCTCGACACATAGGCGTCGGCGTCGCTGGGGGACAACGGTTTCGGACCGAAGCGCTGGTAGCAGGCGAGGAAGGCCCAGGTCTCGGCAACGTGGACCCAGGTGAGCAGGTGGGGGTCGCTCGCGGCATACGAACGGCCGTCGGGAGCGGTGCCGACGACGCGTTTGTGGACGGCGTTGACGATGCGCACCTGCCGTTCGGCGTCGGGGACCGGCGCATAGGTGGTGATGGCGACGTGGTCAGCGGTGATGTGGAGGCGCCGCCACGGGTCGTCGCGGAAGGAGCTGTGCCCCATGACGCCGGCCATCGCCAGTGGGTGGAGGGATTGCACGAGGAGGGCAGCGATACCACCGACGAAGATCGAGGCGTCAGAGTGGGCCCACCAGATCGGGTCGTCCGGAGTGAACCAGCGCTCGCCCGGCGCCCGCCAGATCCGGTCCTCGCGCTCCTGCTGGCTCGCCGCGTCACCGCCGGACACGCGGTCCTTGAGGGTGCGCCGGATGTGCGCTGCGAGTGGGTCGAGCAGACGGTCGCGTGTCAGCAGATGGTGGGTGTTTGCCCGTGGGACCCACCCTCTGTTGACACTCGACTGTCTGTTCACCGGACGGCGAGTGGCCGCGGGTAGCCGCGCAGGACGGCCCGCTCGAGGATGCCCAGGGTCGCCTTGAGGGCTTTGGCGTCGATGACCGGGAAGATCGGCTTCCACTTCTCGTCGATCATCGACCAGTCGCAGTAGCTCTCGACCTCGGTGCCGCCCTCGACCGCCCGCAGCCGGTAGCCGTAGCGGTGGCCGATGTCGAATCGCGGGCTCTCGATCCGCCATTCGATCTGCGTGTCCGGCCGGTATGCCGTGATGCGCACCGTGACGTCGTAGCGGCCCAGGTCGTAGTCGCCGAGCGCCTCGCGGTCCATATGGACGAGGAAGCCGTCGCCCTCCTGCTCGACCCGCTCGCCCTCGGCGGACTGGAGCATGCCGCTGGAGTCGATGGCGACGTGCCCGTCGGGGTCGCGCAGGACGGCCAGGACCCGGTCTGCGGGCGCCGGGATGACGCGGCTGGCGGAGATGCGTTCGTCGGACATGCCGTCCATTCAACTCGACCGGGGCGGCCGAGGTGCTGGTCGGGTGGTCGGGTCGGTCGGATTGTCGGGTCGTCGGATCGTCGTCCGATCGGGAGCGTCGTGCGGTGAGTGCCGCCGGACGCTTGCCGTTTGCTCGGTCAGGGCGAGCAAACCGCGAGCACGTGGCACCGCCGGGTCTGGGCCGGAGACCTTTGGGGAAGGATCAGGCCATGGAGACCCGTATCCGCCCGGCCGAGCCAACCGACATCCCCGCACTGCTGGCCTTCGTCCGTGAGCTCGCCGAGTACGAACGGGCCGTGGAGGAGGCGACCGCGACGCCGGAGCAGTTCGCGGCGGTGCTCTTTCCCACCGATGGTGCGCCCACGGCATACGGGCATGTCGCGGAGGTGCGGGTCGCGGGAGGGGAGTGGGAGGCGGCTGGGATGGCCCTGTGGTTCCTGTCCTTCTCGACCTGGACCGGTACCAACGGGATCTGGCTCGAGGACCTCTATGTCCGGGAGCAGTGGCGCGGCCTCGGGCTCGGTCAGGCGCTGCTCCAGGCGCTCGCGGAGATCTGTGTCGACCGCGGCTACCACCGACTCGAGTGGTGGGTGCTGGACTGGAACGAGCCGTCGATCGGTTTCTATCGCTCGATCGGTGCCGAGGCGATGGACGAGTGGACCCGCTTCCGACTCGACGGTCGGGCGCTGGAGTCCCTCGGACAGTAGGTGATTCAGTCCCCGGGGACCCCTCCGTCGAGCTCGTCGAGCCACGCCTTGGCGCTCGCGTCCGAGGGCATCCGCCAGTCGCCACGCGGCGACATCGTCCCGCCGCTCACGACCTTGGGGCCGTTGGGCAGGGCCGAGCGCTTGAACTGGTTGGCGAAGAAGCGCTTGAAGAAGACCTGCTCCCACCGCTTGATCGTCGCCAGGTCGTATGCCGTGTGGTCGGCCTCCGGGTAACCCGCCGGCCACTCGCCGGAGGACTCGTCCTGCCAGGCGTGCAGAGCCAGGAAGGCGATCTTGCTCGGCCGGTACCCGCGTCGCAGCACGTGGAAGAGGGTGAAGTCGTGCAGGGCGTAGGGGCCGATCGAGTCCTCGGTGGACTGCATCTTCTCGCCCGGCTTGGCAGGGATGAGCTCGGGGGAGATCTCCTGGGTGAGGATCGCGGTGAGCACGTCGTTGACGCCGCCCTTGGCATCGGCTGCCTCCAGCTGTCCCGATGAGACGACCCAGCGGATCAGGTGCTGCATGAGGGTCTTGGGGACGCCGGCGTTGACGCCGTAGTGCGACATCTGGTCGCCGACGCCATAGGTGCACCAGCCGAGCGCCAGCTCGGACAGGTCGCCGGTCCCAAGGACGATGCCGCCGCGCTGGTTGGCGGCGCGGAAGAGGAAGTCGGTGCGCAGGCCGGCCTGGACGTTCTCGAAGGTGACGTCGTAGACCTCCGCGCCCTCGCCGGCGGGGTGGCCCAGGTCCTTGAGCATCTGAGCTGCGGCCGGGCGGATGTCGAGTTCCTCCCACGTGATCGCCAGGGACTCCATGAGGGTGATCGCGTTGGACTTGGTGCCCTTGCTCGTCGCGAAGCCGGGCATCGTGAAGCCGAGGATGTGGGTGCGCGGCAGGCCGAGGCGGTCGCACGCCTTGGCAGCGACGATGAGCGCGTGGGTGGAGTCGAGGCCGCCGGAGACGCCGATGACGATCTTGGGCGCGCGCTGCGGGTCGAGGGGTTTGCCCGCCGAGCCGCCGGCGATGGCGCGCAGCCGCTGCTCGAGGCCGCTGACCTGGATGTTGTAGGCCTCGTAGCAGTCGAGGGCGAGCCGCGCCTCGTCGTCGGGCACGAAGGGGAAGCGGTCGAGCGGGCGACGCAGGCCGAGGTCTCCGCCGGCGGGCTGAAGGTCGAACTCGACGACCCGGAAGAGCTCACCATCTTCGGTGCCGATCAATTCGCTGCGTCGGTTGTCGTCGAACGATCCCTGACGAATTCGTTCCTGCCGCAACCGATCCAGGTCGATGTCGACAACTGTGGAGGCTGCCCCCTCCGGGAAGCGCGCGCTCTGGCCGAGCAGATCTCCCATCTCGTAGGCCATTGTCATGCCGTCCCACGAGAGGTCGGTGGTGGACTCCCCGGCCGACGCCGCGGCATACAGGTAGGCGGCATTGCAGCGGGAGGAGGCCGAGCGCGCGAGCAGGTGGCGATCCTCGGCGCGGGCGACGGTGATGGGGGAGGCCGAGAGGTTGAGCAGGACGTGGGCGCCGGCGAGGGCGGCGCGGGCGCTCGGGGGGATCGGCACCCACATGTCCTCGCAGACCTCGACGTGGATCGTCAGGTCGGGCAGGTCGGTGGCGCGGAAGATGAGGTCCGGGCCGAAGGGGACGTCCCCGTCCTCGTCGGCGCCGGGCCAGTGCGCGCGGGTGAGCATCGTGCCGCGGGCGTCGTCACCGGAGGCGAACCAGCGCTTCTCGTAGAACTCGCGGTAGTTGGGCAGGTTGACCTTGGGCACGACGCCGAGGACCTCGCCGCGGTGCAGGACGACGGCGCAGTTGTAGAGGCGGGCCCCGCTGCGGATCGGGGCGCCCACGACGACGACCGGGCGCAACTTGGTCGTTGCCTTTGCCAGGTTGACGACCGCGGCGTCGACGGCATCGAGGAGGACGTCCTGGAGGAGCAGGTCGTCGATGGCGTAGCCGGAGAGCGAGAGCTCTGGGAAGAGGGCGACGTCGACGCCGTCGTCATGGAGGGCCTGCACCTGCTCCGCGATCCGCGCCGCGTTGGTTGCCGGGTCCGCCATCGCCACCGGCACCGTGCACGCGGCGACGCGGGCGAAGCCATGGGTGTGGAGGTTGCGGAACTCGCGCACCGTGGTCATGACGCCCACCCTAGTTTCCGACAGTCGAGTGAGGAGAACATGCGGTATGCCGTGGCGCTGACACCGCGTGTTCTCCTCACTCGACGGTCTGGGTCCGGGGGAGGACGAGGACCTTGCCGGTGGCCCGACGCTCCTCGAGGAGGGCGATCGCCTCGGCAGTCTGCTCCAGGGTGAAGGTCTGTCCGATGACCGGCGTGAGGGCGCCGGCATTGAGCAGGGGGAGCAGGTCCTCCCATTGGCGGGCGAGGAATTCCGGGCGGCTCATCCAGTAGGCGCCCCACCCGACACCCACCACGCTGACGTTGTTGAGCAGGAGCCGGTTGACCTTGACCTCGGGGATCGACCCGGCCGTGAAGCCGATGACGAGCAGCCTCCCCAAGGTCGCCAGGGACCGCAGCGAGTCGGTGAAGCGGTCACCGCCGACCGGGTCGACGACGACATCGACACCCCGGCCGCCAGTGAGCTCCTTGACCCGGGAGAGGAAGCCGTCGGCGAGGATGGCCTCGTCGGCGCCCGCCTCCAGCGCGACGGCGGCCTTCGCGTCGTCGGACACCACGGCATACACGGTCGCGCCGAGAGCCTTGGCGAGTTGGACGGCGGCCGTCCCGATCCCGCCGGCCGCCCCATGGACGAGGACGCTCTCACCGGCTCGGAGCCCTCCGCGGGTGACGAGCGCGAAGTGCACGGTGAAGTAGTTCATCGGCAGCGCCGCGCCGGCCTCGAAGCCCACCGAGTCCGGCAGGGCGAAGGTCAACACATCGGCGCAGGCGACCTGCTCGGCGAACCCACCGAGGAAGGGGAAGGCCGCGACCCGGTCGCCCACGGCATACCGACTGCGGGGGCCGACGGCACTGACGACCCCGGCGACCTCGCACCCCGGAGTGAAGGGTGGGTCGGGCTTCATCTGGTACTCCCCGCGCGAGAGCAGCACATCAGGGAAGCACACTCCTGCGGCGCGGACGTCGATGACGACACCGTCCTCGGGAGGGGCAGGTGCGTCGAGGTCCTCGGCGGTGATCGAGGACGGTCCGGTGAGTTCGGTGATCCGGGCAGCGCGCATGAGACCTGAGCCTAGATCGGTGTGCGCCCAGCAGGTGTTCCGGCGGAATATCCGCGAGGGTCGCCCGTTGGACCCTTGGTGACCACGCCCAAGCACTCCAGCCTCGCCACGATTGCTCTCATCCTGGGTGGCGTGGCGATCGGCATCACCGAGTTCGTCACGATGGGCTTGCTCCCGCAGATCGCCGGCGGCGTGCGAGTGGACATCCCGACCGCCGGTCACGCCATCAGTGCGTATGCCGTGGGCGTCGTCATCGGTGCACCCGTCCTCGCCGCATGGGGTGCATCCAAACCACGCAAGGGCCTGCTGCTGGGGTTGGTCGTCGCGATCATCGTCGGCAACGTCCTGTCCGCCCTTGCCCCCGGCTATGGCTCGCTCGTCGGAGCCCGTGTGCTCGCGGGCCTGCCGCACGGTGCCTACTTCGGGGTGGCGACGCTGGTAGCCATCGACTTGGCACCTGCCGGGCAGGCCGGTCGTGCCGTGGGCCGAGTGATGCTCGGCATCCCGATCGCAAACGTCGCCGGCGTGCCTCTGGTGACCTGGATGGGGCAGGCGATCGGGTGGCGCAGCGCCTATTGGTTCGTCGCCGTGGTGGCGCTGGGGGCGCTGGCGATGATCGCCGTCTTCGTGCCGCGGATCGTGCAGGCCGACGCGAACTCGGTGATGCAGGAGTTGCGCGCCTTCGGGTCGATGCAGGTGGCACTGACGTTCATCGCGGGGTCGATCGGCTTCGGCGGCATGTTCGCGATGTATTCGTACGTCGCGCCGCTCATCACCGAGGTTGCCGGGCAGCCCGAGCGGTTCGTGCCGGTGGCGCTCTTCGCCTTCGGCCTCGGCGGGATCGTCGGCAACACGATCGGTGGGCGGATGTCCGACTGGTCGGTGCTGCGAACCATCGTCATCGCGTCGGTGGGCATGTCGGTCGTGCTGGTGGTCCTGGCGCTGGTGGCGAAGTGGTTCGTCGCGGCGGTGCTCTTTGTCTTCATCGCCTCGCTGTTCGCCGCGATCCTCGCGGTCGGCGTCATGATGCGCCTCATCACGGTGGCGAACTCGGCCAAGACCTTGGGTGCGGCGAGCGCCCACGCCTCGCTCAACATCGCCAATGCGGTCGGTGCCTGGCTCGGCGGCATCGTCATCGCCCGCGGCCATGGGTATGCCGCGCCCAGCCTGGTCGGTGCCGTGTTGGCGTTGGGTGGGCTGGTCGTCTTCGGCCTGTCGATCCTGTTCCACAAGCGCGAACAGGTGGCGATGGACGTCACGTCCTGACCGGCTGGGCCCGCGGCTGCTGGTTCCTCGCTGCTCGTCCCGGCGCTGCTCGTCTGTCGCGGCTCGTCCCAACAAGCCTCGTCTGTCGCGGCTCGTCGCAGTAGATGTCGCGATCGCCGCACTTACTGCGACGTAGCAGGCGAGGTCACGGTGGATACTGGCGGGTAACCTGTCGGGCATGACCGAACTCGTCACCTGCACGATCCTCGAGCGCGGGGGCGCCCGCCTGGCCGATGTCCGCCTCAACCGTCCGGACAAGCTCAACTCGCTCACCCTCGACCTGCTCGAGCAGTTGCAGGCCGTGGCGGAGTCGCTGGCCGGTGACCTGACCCTGCGCGGGGTGTTGCTCTCCGGCGAGGGTCGCGCCTTCTGCGCGGGGCTGGATTTCGCGACAGTCATGGCCGAGCCGGAGCGCGTGAACGCGGTCTTTGCGCCCGATGCGGATCGCGGCACGAATCTGTTCCAGGAGGCACCGTGGGCCTGGCGGCGGCTTGCCGTGCCGGTCGTCGCTGCCGTGCACGGTCACTGCCTCGGGGGTGGCCTGCAGATCGCCCTCGCCGCCGACTACCGCTTCACGACCCCGGACGCCACGTGGTCGGTGTTGGAGGCCAAGTGGGGCCTCGTGCCCGACATGAGTGGAGTGCAGGCACTCTCGGAACTGGTCCGCATCGATGTCGCCAAGCGGCTGGCCATGACCGGCGAGATCTTCGACGGGACCCGGGCCGTCGCCCTCGGCGTCGCCAGTGAGCTCGCCGACGACCCGTATGCCGCGGGGCTGGCCCTGCTCGACGAGCTCGCCACCCGCTCCCCGGACGCGGTGGCCGCGAGCAAGCGGCTCTTCGACGAGACCTGGACGGCGGACGCCGCGCGCACCTTCGCGCGGGAGCGTGCCGAGCAGTCCGTGCTGCTGTCGGCAGCGAACACGGCCGTGACGCAGCATCGTTCGCTCGGTGGCGACGCGCGACCCTATGGACCTCGACTGCACTGATCGGACGCTCACGAACGCCACGTTGACTCAAGGGTCAATCGACGACGTGTAACTCGATCCGATGGATGAGGGTGTTTGGGCTCAGTCCCTCTGGACCGACCTGATCCTCCTCGCCCGCACAGGAGATATCAACGAGCGATATCATCAAGGCGTGGAGACCGTCCGGGCCCTGCGGGAGCGCGCTGGCATGAGTCAGCGTGACCTCGCCCGAGCGACCGGAATCGCGCAGCCCAATCTCGCGGCCTACGAAGCAGGTCGACGCCCGACGACCGACAAGATCCTGGAGCGGGTCAGGATCGCAACCAGCCGTCGGCCCTCGACCGTCCTCGCGGCTCGCCGAGACGACCTCCTCGCGCTGCTCGAACGGGAGGGGATCGTCGATGTCCGCGTCTTCGGCTCCGTCGCGAGAGGGACCGACCACGCCGAGTCGGATCTGGATCTGCTCGTGGAGTTCCCCCGGGGGACCTCCCTGCTGGACGTCGTCCGGCTGGAGCGGGAGGTCAGTGACCTCCTCGGCATCCCGGTCGACCTGGTCTCCATCGGCGCCCTGGAGGGCCGCTTCGGCGAGCGGGTCCGGCGCGAAATGGTGCCGGTGGCCTCGTGACAAGCCAAGTGCTGGTCGCCGAGCGATTGGCGGACCTGCTCGATTACTGCGACGAGGCGGCGATCCTGGTCGGCGCGGGTCGGGAAGCCTTCTTCGCCAGCGTGATCCACCGCCGTGCTGCGGAAGCGGTCCTCAACCGGATCGGGACGACAGTTTCCGCAGGCCTGCCTGAGGAGCTGCTCGTCCGACACCCCGAGGTGGACTGGGCTGCGTTGCGCGGCATGCGCAATCGGGTTGGCCATGAGCCTCGAGCCATGGACTGGGAGATCGTGTGGACGACGATCGAGCGTGACCTCCCTGCGTTGCGAAACCATGTGGCCGGGCACACGATCGACCCGGCGGCGTCACCTGAGCACGGTCGGAAGGACTGAACCCATGAACGACAGCGCGACCGATCCCGTCGAGCGGACGGCATACATCACCTGCGTGCTCTGCGAGGCGAGCTGTGGCCTCGAGGTCAAACTGCGCGACGAGCAGATCGAGTCGATCCGCGGCCACGAGGGTGACCCGCTGAGCCGCGGCCACATCTGCCCGAAAGCCATTGCGCTGCAGGACATCCATGCTGACCCTGATCGGCTGCGCAAGCCGGTGCGGCGCGCCGGCGACGACTGGGTCGAGATGGAGTGGGACGAGGCGATCAGCCTGGTCGCCACCAGGCTCGCGCAGGTCCAGGCCGAACACGGTCGCAATGGTGTCGGTGTCTACCTCGGGAATCCCAACGTCCACTCGCTCGGGGCATTGACCCACGGCATCAACCTCGTCCGCACCCTGGGCACGAAGAACACCTTCAGCGCCACGTCGGTCGACCAGTTGCCGCACCAACTCATGGCGTGGGCCCTCTACGGCCACCAGTTCCTCCTGCCGGTGCCCGACATCGACCGCACCGACCTGCTCGTGCTCTTCGGCCACAACCCGATGGCCAGCAACGGCTCGATCTGGACGGTTCCGGACTTCCCCGCCCGGCGTCGCGAACTCGCCTCTCGCGGAGGACGATTCGTCGTCGTGGATCCGCGTCGCACGGAGACGGCCAAGGTTGCCGACGAGCATCACTTCGTCCGACCCGGCACCGACGTCTGGGTGCTCTTGGCGATGTTGCGCGAGGTGCTGGCGCTGGGCGCCAGCCCCGCGGCATATGTCGACGGGGTGGAGGCGGTGCGGCGAGCGGTCGAGCCCTTCACCCCCGAGGTGGCCGAGTCCTTCTCCGGTATGCCGGCCGCCACGATCCGGGGGTTGGCGGCGGACCTGCACGGGGCGCGGGCGGCTGCGCTCCACGGCCGGATGGGGGTGTCGACCCAGGCCTATGGCGTGGTGTGCCAGTGGGCGATTCAATGCATCAACATCCTCACCGGCAACCTCGACCGACCCGGCGGGACCATGCTCACGTCACCGGCGATTGATCTCGTCGGGCACAAGATCGTCGCGGCCGGGCACTTCGGGGCGTGGCAGTCGCGGGCAAAGGGGTTGCCGGAGTTCGGATCCGAGCTTCCTGTGTCGACACTGGCCGACGAGATCCTGACCCCGGGGGAGGGGCAGATCCGAGGCTTGGTGTCGATCGCCGGC
Organism: Phycicoccus elongatus Lp2; assembly: GCF_000367525.1. GTDB lineage: Bacteria > Actinomycetota > Actinomycetes > Actinomycetales > Dermatophilaceae > Phycicoccus_A > Phycicoccus_A elongatus. The sequence goes on from NZ_HF570956.1 coordinate 422,363, forward strand.
AACCCAGTGTCGTCGACGCCCGGTGGGCACCGGTTGGACGAGGCGCTGGGCGGGCTCGACTTCATGGTCGCCATCGACATCTATGTCAACGAGACGACCCGGCACGCGGACGTGATCCTGCCGCCGACCGGGCCGCTGGAGCGGGAGCACTACGACCTGATCTTCCACACTCTTGCCGTGCGCAACACGGCGCGCTGGTCGCCCGCGCTCTTCGAGAAGCCGGATGACGCCCGCCACGACTGGGAGGTCGCGCGCGATCTGGCGCTGGCCCTCATCCGGGCCCGCGGCGAGAAGCCGTCGGTCGTGGACCAAGGGCGATTCCGCGTGCCGCCGCGGATGATTGTCGACGGGCTCCTGCGGGTCGGACCGGTGCGCGGTGGGGTCAAGAAGGTCGCGAAGCGACCCGGCGGGATCGATCTCGGGCCGCTGGAGTCGGTGCTGCCTGACCGGCTGCAGACGCCGACGAAGCGGATCGACCTGGCGCACGACGTGCCGATGTCGGCCGTCGCCGAGCTGGCCGATCACCTGGACGTGGGTCCGATCCGGCTGGCGCCCGACGAGCTGCTGCTCATCGGTCGGCGCCACCAGCGCGACAACAACTCGTGGCTGCACAACGCGCCGCGCCTGACGAAGGGCCGAGCGCGCCACCAGTTGCTCGTCCACCCCGACGATCTCGCGAAGCGTGGGATCGTGGACGGTGACGAGGTGTCGGTGCGATCCGCGAGTGGGCAGATCGTCGTCGAATGCGCGGCCAGCGAGGACATGATGCGCGGCGTGGTGTCGCTGCCCCACGGCTATGGGCACGGTCGCAAAGCTGGTGTGCGGATGCGGCACGCGGTGACGCTGCCGGGTGCGTCCATCAACGACCTCACCGACCCCTCACGCACCGAGCAGGTCAGCGCCAACGGCGTCCTCAACGGTGTGCCCGTGACTTTGGCGCCCGGACCGCCCGCCTGATCCGACGGACCCACCGAACTCCTTGCGTCCGCGTCTTCCGTCGTTATGGCAACGGAACACGCGGACGCTGGGTGGGGGTTTCCTGCAGCGCTTCCAGGGCTCGAGTGCAGTGGGCCACCAGGGCCGTGACCTCCACATTCGAGGCGTCCGCTGAGGACTCGATGGCCCGGTCCTCGACGTAGGCGACCCAGGCGTGGACCACGGGTCGCGCCGCCGCGGCATACCCACAACGCTCGATGACGAGGTCGGCGAGGCGGGCGCGCAGGGTGGTCGCGAATTCCTCCTCGCCCTCCGGCGTCGGGATCGACACCGGCCCTTGACCGAAGACGAGGGCGACATAGAAGGCTCGCCGTCGCCGGATCTGCTCGATGAAGCGGCGCGTGACCTGCTCCAGCGCGACCTCGCCGGTTGCGCCATCGTCGGGTCGGGCGTTGCGCAGGAAGCGTCGTCCGGCCGCCGCGACGACGGCCTGGTGGTAGGCCGTCTTGGTCGGGAAGTAGTGGAAGAGCAGTCCGCGCGAGATGCCGGCCTCGGCGGCCACCGCGTCGATCGACACCTCCTGCACCGGCTTGTCGACGAACATCCGCAGCCCGATGCCGAGCAGTTGCCGACGACGTTCGTCGGGGGTGAGGCGCACCATAGTGCTATTGAGCATTGCTCAACAAGACGCTACCGTCAATCCCATGGACTTCGCCCACAGCTCCCGCGCCGCCGACCTTGCCGAGCGTGTCCGCACCTTCGTCGACACCGAGGTGCTGCCCGCCGAAGAGGTCATCACCGCCGACATCCTGGCCCGGCGCGCCCGCGGCGCGGACCCCTGGACGGTGCATCCGCTCATCGAGGAGTTGAAGACGAAGGCCCGGTCGGGTGGCCTGTGGAATCTCTTCCTCCCCGCCGGCCACGAGGGTGCGTATGCCGCGAAGTACGGCACCGATGGCGCGGCGGGTCTGACCAACCTCGACTACGCGCCAGTCGCCGAGGCGACCGGTCGCAGCTATCTCGCGCCGTTGGTGTTCAACTGCAACGCGCCGGACACAGGCAACATGGAAGTGCTGCTCAAGTACGGCTCGCAGGGGCAGAAGGATCAGTGGCTCGACCCCTTGCTGGACGGTCGCATCCGCAGTGTCTTCCTGATGACCGAGCCGGGCGTCGCTTCCTCGGACGCCACCAATATGGAGGCCACCGCGCGCCTGGACGGCGACGAGGTCGTCATCAACGGACGCAAGTGGTGGTCCACCGGCGCCGGCCACCCCGACGCCAAGGTCGGGATCTTCATGGGCCTGACCGACGAGTCGGCGCCCCGCCATCAACAGCACTCGATGGTCGCCGTCCCGCTCGACGCGCCCGGCGTGAAGGTCGAGCGGCTGCTGACCGCCATGGGCGTCTACGACGAACCGATCGGCCACGGCGAGGTGACGCTCACCGACGTGCGCCTCCCGGCCGAGGCGATCATCGCTGGGCCGGGGCGGGCCTTCGAGATCGCCCAGGGCCGACTCGGGCCGGGGCGAGTGCATCACTGCATGCGCCTCATCGGCCTGGCGGAGTACGCCCTGGAACTGGCCTGTGAGCGCTCGGTCCGTCGCGTCGCGTTCGGTAAGCCGATCGCCAACCTCGGCGGCAACCGGGAGCGTCTGGCGAAGGCACGGATCGCGATCAACCAGGCCCGATTGCACGTCCTGCACGCCGCGTGGAAGCTCGACACCTATGGCACGGCGGGCTCGCTCTCGGAGGTGTCCGAGATCAAGGCAGCAGTGCCCCAAATGGCTTGTGACGTCATCGATCTCGCCATCCAACTCCACGGTGGCGCCGGGATGGGTCCGGATTTCCCGCTCGCAACGGCCTATGCGGGCGCGCGCTCGCTCCGCCTCGCCGATGGGCCGGATGAGGTTCACCTCGGCGTCGTGGCAAGGCATCTGCTCAAGCCGTATGCCGCGGCCGCAGCGGCGGAGGCGGGTGCGCGATGAGGGCGCTGGTCACCGGCGGCGCCTCCGGTCTCGGCTTGGCGCTGACGAAAGCCCTTCTCGCACAGGGAGATCTCGTCGTCGTCGGTGACCTCGCGGAGAGCCGCCCCGAGAGCGTGCCGGGCGACGCGGCATACCTCACCTTGGACGTGCGCTCCGAGCGTGACTGGGAAGCCGCCCGGGACTGGGTGGACCGCGAGTGGGGCCGCCTCGACCTGCTGGTCAACAACGCCGGCATCGCGACCGGCGGCCGGATCGACGTCGAGACGACCGAGGACTGGCAGCGCGTCCTCGACATCAACCTGATGGGTGTCGTGCGCGGCTGTCGGACGTTCACGCCAATCTTCAAGCGGCAGAGGGACGGTCACATCGTCAACGTTGCCTCATTGGCCGGCTTCATCCACGGGCCGGGAATGTCGAGCTACAACGCGACGAAGGCCGCGGTCGTTGCCGTCTCGGAGACGCTCGGATTCGAGCTCGACCCTTGGGGGATCAAGGTCTCGGTCGTGTGCCCGTCGTTCTTCCGGACCAACCTGCACGAGAGCATGCGCGGCACCGACACGGCGATGGAATCGACCGCGATCGGCCTCATCACGCAGGCGCCGTTCACTGCGGCCGAGATCGCGACCGCGGTCCTCCATGGCATCGAGGCGGGTGACGCGGTCATCGTGCCCGACGACATCGCGGTCTCGATGGTCGCGATGAAGCGCACCGACCCCGAGGCGTATGCCGTGTGGGGCCGCGACGGCGCCGCGCGCCTGGCGCGTCGGGAGCTCGGCGGATGAGCGCCGACGCCGCTGCCGCAGTCCGCGAGGAAGATGCCTTTGAGGTCGCGGCCGTGACGGAATGGCTTCGGGAGAACGCAATTGATGCCTCTGGCATCGCAGACGAGCCGATCGTCAAGCAGTTCACCGGCGGCGCGTCCAACCTGACCTATCAACTCTCCTACCCCAGCGGTCGGAACCTGATCCTGCGCCGTCCGCCCTCGGGAACCAAGGCCAAGGGTGCTCACGACATGGGCCGCGAGTTCCGGATCCAACAAGCGCTGGCACCGGTCTTTCCTCTCGTGCCACGCATGGTCGGGCACTGCCTCGACGACGCGGTGATCGGCAGCGAGTTCTACGTCATGGAACGGATCGACGGCGTGATCCTGCGCAAGGACATCCCCGTGGGCATTGGCCTCGACGAGTCCGCGACGGTGGATCGTCTGTGCGACAACGCGATTCAGGCACTCGTCGACCTCCACGGGGTGGATCCCCATGCCTCAGGTTTGGCCGAGCTTGACCGGGGTCCGGGTTACGTCGAGCGTCAGGTCGGCGGTTGGATCGAGCGGTATCGCCGGGCCCGTACCGAGGACGTGGGGGACTTCGCCGAGGTCATGGCCTGGCTCGAGGCGCACCAGCCCGCTGAGCAGCCGCACGCGATGATCCACAACGACTACCGCTTCGACAACCTCGTTCTCGACCGTGAGGACCCCACTCGCATCGTCGGCGTCCTTGACTGGGAGCTCGCGACGGTCGGGGATCCCCTGATGGACGTTGGGTCGCTCATGGCCTACTGGTGTCAGGCCGACGATCCGCAGGACGTCCGCAACATCAGGCTCCAGCCCACCGATGCCCCGGGTATGTGGACGCGCGTCCAGGTGTGGGACGCCTATGCCGAACGGCGCGGGATCACCGTGCCCGAGCAGGACCGACGGTTCTACGAGCTCTTCGGGACGTTCCGGTTGGCCGGGATCGCCCAGCAGATCTACTACCGCGCCTTCCACGGCCAGACGACCAATCCCACGGCGCGCTTCATGGGTATCGTCGTGCACGTGCTCGATGCCCGCTGTCGGGAGTTGCTCGGATGAGCCGGATCTATGTGGTGCGCCACGGCGAGGCATCTTGGCACGCAGAGGACTACGACCAGCTCACTGACAAGGGCCACGCCCAGGCAAGGGCGGTGGGGGCCGAACTGGCGGCCCGCGGCATACGCCCCGATGTCGTGGTCTCGGGGACCCTGCGTCGGCACCGGGAGACCGCGGCAGGGCTGCTCGAGGGCGCCGGGTGGGACCACGCCGTGGCCGAGGACGACCGGTGGAACGAGCTCGACGCCGACGACATCGTGCGGGCGCATGCTCCGGAACACGCGACGATGACCGCTGCGCTGGCGCACTTCGCCGGGCGGGGAGCCGCCGGGGACTTCGACGCACTCTTCGGCGAGGCGATGGTGCGCTGGTTCGAGACAGGGTCGGGCTATCTGGAGTCCTATCGCGAGTTCACCCAGCGGGTGGAGGACGTGCTGGGAGCGCTCGTTTCAGGACTCGCGCCCCTGGGTCAGGCCGTCGTCGTCACCTCCGGCGGCGTCGGCAACAGCATCGCCTCCCAGGTCCTCGGCGGGGGCGCCGAGACGTGGATGCGAATCTTCGGCACCTTCCCCAACACAGGCATCATGCGGCTCTCCCACTCGGGTGAGCGGGGGCTGCGGTTGCTCTCGCTGGGCGAGATCTCGCACCTCGAACAACGGCCCGAGTTGCTCTCCGAGCGCTGACGTCCACCGAAGGCAGCTTCTGCGTGACGCAGAAGCTGGGGTCGGGACCGGTCAGACGTGGTCGTGCGGCGGGCGCAAGTGCGTCCACGGCCGCGTGAGCTCGAAGCGGCGACCGTTGATCTCGTCGACGTCGATGGCGATGACGTTGAATTTTGCGGTGTCGACCCACGGTCGCAGCGGCAACTGGTCCAGCGCGTCGAGTTCGTGTCTCTCGAGTTGCCGGGCGCGACCGCGCACGACGACGCTGTGCGCCTCCTCATCGCCGAACTCATCGATCTCGAAGGCCACGTCGTCGTTGATCGTCAGTCCGAGAAGCTTGCTGCCCTCGGCGGTCCGGAAGACGAGGCGGCGATCGGCGTCCACCGCATAGTTCAGCGGCACGATGTGCACCTCGTCGAGCAGGTGGAAGGCCAGCCGCCCGAACTCCTGCGCGTGCAGCAACTCCCAGCACTGCTCCGTCGTGAGGTTGCTGACCGGACTGTGCTCGCTCATGGCGACCCTCCTGCTGCGTTGTCCACCAGCCTAGTCCGGGCCCTCCCCCGATGCAGCCGGTCCCGTGCGTGATGCGCACTACCCTTCGCCTCATGGCAAATGAACCGTCGTCGGTCCGGGCAACACCGGCGCCGAGATCGCCGTGGACCTCGTCGAGGCAGGAGCTCGACGGGTGCGCCTGGCGATCCGCACGATGCCGCACATCGTCCAGCGGACGACCCTGGGCTGGCCTGCGCAGGCGACCGGCATGCTCGTGCGCCATCTGCCGGCATCCAGCCGGACGTGGTCGTGGTCGCCAGTGGCTATGTGCGTGCGCTTGAATCCCTGCTCGGCGAGCACGGCGTCCTCGGAGTCGCCGCGCGCTGAGGCGCCGGTCGGTCAGACGCGCACGCAGTCGAAGGTGAAGCCGTGGGCGCGCAACCGGTCGACGAGCGGCTGGCCGATCCCGGTGGCGGGCGTCAGGACGCCGGCAGCGTCCGGCAGCATGTCGCCGTCGAACGCGAGCGCGAGCGCGGACTGGCCGAGCATGATCGCCGTGCCCGAGTAGCCGGGGTCCTCGTCGGCCGCGACGGTCGTGCGATAGCGCGCGCCGGTCGTCGTGGTCGTCTCGATCTGCAGGACGAACCTGCCACCGGCCATCCGCTCTTCACTCGGGCCTTCGCCGGGCTTGGGCAGCACCCGGTCGAGCACCTGACGGGAGGGCCCGAAGGACATGCCGGTGAAGACGCCGCCGAGCACCGCCGTCGTCAGGCCGGCCTTCACGGCGCCGCCCGGGCCCCGCCCGGTGTCCATGACCTCGTCGTAGCGGAAGTCACGGCCATAGGACCAGTTGGTCAGGGCGTTGCTGCGGCGCACGATGCGGGTGTTGTAGGACGCCATGAAGAAGGGTGCGTTCCACCGGCCGGTCACCGGGTCGAGGTTGACCGGCACCTGGCGCGAGACCTTCTCGAGGACGTTGCGTGGAGCGGGGCGCCGATTGCGGTGCGAGGGCTCCTCGTCTCGCGACGGCGACAGGCCATAGGGGTCACCGGCCCGACGGCGGGCGGACGGGTCGGCCGAGGAGACGATGGCCTGTTGCCGCATCGAGTCGATCGTGCCGCCGCTGATGCCTCCGCGCAGGGTGCGCACGTGGAGCAGGGTCTCGCCGAGCGTCCCCTCGCCGTCTGCGGCGACCTGCTGCGCCGTCACCCAGACACCGAGGTCGGAGGGGATCGAGTCGAAGCCGCACGAGTTGACGATGCGTGCGCCGCTCTCGGCCGCTTCGTCCTGGTAGGCGTCGATCGCGTCCCGGACGAAGAGCACCTCACCGGTGAGGTCGCAGTAGTGGGTGCCGGCGGCGGCGCAGGCCGCGACGAGCGGCATACCGTATTTGGCGTAGGGGCCGACCGTCGTCGCGACGACCCGGGTCGCCGCGGCCAATTCGGCGACCTGGGCCTCGTCCGAGGCGTCGACGACCAGCAGCGGCCAGTCGGCAGCCTTGGAGTCCAGCCCCGAGCGCACCTTCTCGAGGCGCTCCAGGGACCGTCCGGCGAGAGCGATCCGGGCGCCATCAGGGGCGTTGCGGGCCAGGTGTCCGGCCGTCAATCGACCGACGAAGCCGGTCGCGCCGAAGAGGACGATGTCGTGCGTGCGTTCACCGGTGGACGTCATGGAGCCACTCTAAGGACTCCTTGCGTCCGCGCGCGCCGTGCCCATGGCGACCGAACGCGCGGACGCCAGGGCGGGGTCGGCGGTTGCGCGGCCGACGCGGAAGGACTACGCACAAGGTATGACCGCCACTGACGCCTTCCGCGCCGCCCGAGACCAACTCATCGACCTGCGCGAGGACCACGAGCGCGCGGTGGCCGAGTTCGCCTTCCCCGACGTGGGGGAGCGGTTCAACTGGGCGATCGACTGGTTCGACGCCATCGCGCGCGGCAACGACGAGCCCGCCCTGGTCATCGTCGAGGAGGACGGCTCGAGCACCGAGCTCTCCTTCGACGCGATCGCGGCACGCTCGGACCGGGTCGCGGCCTGGCTGAAGGAACGCGGCGTCGGCAAGGGCGACCCCGTCATCCTCATGCTCGGCAACCAGGCCGAGCTGTGGGACCTGATGCTGGCCGTCATGAAGCTCGGCGCCGTCATCATGCCCACCACGACCGCCGCCGGCACGAGCGACCTCGAGGACCGCATCACTCGTGGCCGCGCCACGGCGGTCGTCACCACGCCCGACCAGACGTGGAAGTTCGACGGCATCGCGCCCGACCTGACCCGGATCAGCGTGGGCGAGGCCGACGGCTGGGAGGACATGCACGCGGCATACGCCATCGACGTGCCCCCGACCCCGCACCCGGGCACCGCGCCCGGCGATCCGCTCCTTCTCTACTTCACGTCCGGCACCACCAGCCGCCCAAAACTGGTGGAGCACACCCAGATCAGCTATCCCGTGGGACACCTGTCGACGATGTACTGGCTGGGCCTGCGCCCCGGCGACGTCCACCTCAACATCTCCAGCCCGGGCTGGGCCAAGCATGCGTGGTCCTGCTTCTTCGCGCCGTGGATCGCCGAGGCCACGATCTTCCTCTACAACTACACTCGCTTCGACGCGGCGAGCCTGCTCACCGAGTTGCGCGATCGCGAGGTCACGAGTTTCTGCGCGCCGCCCACGGTCTGGCGAATGCTCATCAACGCCGACCTCTCCGGCGGAAAGGGCAGCCTGCGCGAGGTCATCGGTGCCGGCGAGCCACTCAACCCCGAGGTCATCGCGCAGGTCGACGCGGCGTGGGGGCTCATCCTGCGCGATGGGTACGGCCAGACCGAGATGACGGCTGCGGTCGGCAACACGCCGGGGTCGGTGGTCAAGGCAGGTTCGATGGGTCGCCCCTTGCCGGGGATGCCGGTCGCTCTCGTCGATCCCGCGACCGGCGAGGTGGTGGTGGGTCCCGGCGAGGGGGAGATCTGCCTGGACCTCGCGCAGCACCCGCTGTCGTTGATGACCGGCTACCAAGGTGACGACAAGCGCAATGCCGAGGCCATGGAGGGCGGTTTTTACCACACGGGTGATGTCGCGAGTCGGGACGACGACGGCTACATCACGTACGTCGGCCGGACCGATGACGTCTTCAAGGCGAGTGACTACAAGATCAGCCCGTTCGAACTGGAATCGGTGCTGATCGAGCATCCGGCGGTCGCCGAGGCGGCGGTGGTGCCCGCTCCCGACGAGGTGCGGCTGGCGGTCCCGAAGGCCTACATCGCGCTCGCGCCCGGACACGAGCCGGACGCGGACACGGCCCGCTCGATCCTCGCCCATGCGCGCGAGCACCTGCAGCCGTGGCAGCGCGTGCGCCGGATCGAGTTCTTCGAGTTGCCGAAGACGATCTCGGGCAAGATTCGCCGGGTCGAGTTGCGGGCCCGCGAGGAGCAACTCGCCGATGTCGAGGGCCGGCACGGTCAGGAGTGGCGCGACGACATGTTCGAGGGTCTCAAGGGCTGACCGGCGGATTCGGTCGAGACCGAAGGACCGGCATAGCATCGAGATCATGCCTGACGTCGGCCGTTGCTCCGTGGCCTCTGCCCTTCGCGAGGAAACGCTCGCCGGGACTGCCCCCGAGGCACGCCGGTGGGTCCTCATCGAGCACCCCGGGCCGTGGGCCAAGGCGCCCCTGGACACGCCTCCGCTTGCTGGTTCCCTCGGCCAGCGGCTCGACCAGGCCCTCACCGACTTCGGCGCCAAGGTCCTCCTCGTGCGCCGCACCGGCCGTCAGGAGGACTCGCAGGCGCGCCTGTGGCGGGTCGTCGACACCGCGACCGGACTCTCGCTGAGTGGGCTCTGGCGGACCGAGCGTGACCTCGAGGTGCTCCTTCCGGCTCTCGCCGGGTGCGCGGGCCCGCTCTCCGAGCCCTGCCCCGAGATGGTCCTGGTCTGCACCCACGGTGTGCGCGATGCCTGCTGCGCCATCAAGGGCCGACCGATCGCCGGAGCTGTCGCGAAGGCGCTTGCGTCCTCCGACGTCGAGGTGCTGGAGTGCAGCCACCTCAACGGGCACCGCTTCGCCGGCACGGCGCTCACCCTCCCCGATGGCCTCTGCTACGGCCGCCTCGACCAGAGCGACGCCCCCAAGGTCATGAAGGCCCATGCCGAAGGGCGAGTGTGGCCGGACAGGCTCCGCGGCCAGACCGGGCTCGTCGGCGCGGCGCAGGCTGCGCACGTCTGGGGCCTTCGAGAACTTGCCACCCGCACCGGGAGCACCGACGTCGCCCTGAGCGACGTGCAGGTCGGGTCCGTGGCCGAGGAGTCAGGTGGCGTCACCCGTGTCGAACTCGTGGGGCTGGCCAGGCCCGGCGAGGGCACGTGGGTGGACGTGCGTCGCGAGGACCTCGCGCCCGCTCCGCTGTCGTGCGGCAAGTCGCCGGAGTCCGCTCGCGGTTACACCGTCCTGCCCCAGACCGCCCGCGCCGCGATCTGAGCACGATCAGGGGACGGTCACCCCGGTCCTCGAGAGAGTGCCGGTGGCCGGGCACGTGCGACCGGGCGTCGCCGCGCTGGTGTCGAGCCGGTTCCCGTTGATGATCGACACCTGGTCGTAGGCCGGTCGGCCCTCGATGAGGTTGCGGAAGGTGAAGCGGGTCAGCTCGGCGACATGACAATCGGTGCCGAAGGTCAGCAGGTCGAAGGCCGAGGGCTGCCCGGCCAACTCGCCACCGTCCTCGGTCTGCACGTAGTGGGTGAACGGCCCCCCGCCGGTGAACGTCCCGACCTGGATGCGATTGCCCTCCAGCGACGGCGTGTGCATGTGCCCGTTGACGGTGACCTTGGCCGTGACCTCCCGCGCGCCGAGCGGATGGTGGGTGACGAAGAGGTCGGGCTCATCGCGGCCCACGAAGGCGGATTGGTAGGCCTCGATCGCCGGTCGCTGCCGGTCCGCGGTGCGCTTGCCGTCGTCGCCGAACCAACGCGTGTCGTTGATTCCCGTGATGCGTATGCCGTGGAGCGTCGCCTCGGTGAAGTGGTCGTCGTCTGTATGCAGGAGAACGACATTGGGGATCTTCGCCAAGCGATCGAGCACAGCGCGATCGGTGCTCGACGTGGCGTCGTGGTTGCCCTTGACGAAGAAGTAGGGGACCCCGAGGGAGGCGATGCCGTCGAAGATTCCGGCTGCTTCACCCTCCTCGACCGTGCCGAAGGTGAGCAGGTCGCCCGCGTCGACGACGGCGTCGACCTGCTCCGCGGTGATGAGTTCCTTGGCCAACGGGTACTGGTTGCCGCCGTGCACGTCCGAGATGAGGAGCAGCCGCAGCGCGACGGTGGTGTCTCCGGGGTAGGGGCGGTAGCGCTGCTGGAGGGCGTTGGTGAGGGCCACGAGGTTGGTCAGGTAGGGCGCGACCTCCTTGGAGCGGGCCTCGACATCGGCGAGGAGACCCGAGTTGGCCTGCACGGTGCTGAGAATGCCGGTGCTCGTGAAGCCCGACGCCTGGTCGGGACGATAGGTGAGCGCGGCCGAGGCGCCGGTGACCGCCATCGCCAGCACCGCTGCGCCGAGGGCTCTTGCCGTGGCTGCCCAACCCGCGAAGCGCCGCCGTCGCAAGGACCCGGCCAGCACGACGAGCCCGACGATGAGCAGGGAGCCCACCGCAAAGCGGACCGCCAGACCCGTTGCGGCAGAACGGATCGCGTTGTCGAGTTCAAGCGGGCCCGGCGCCAGGGAGGAGGCCGAGATGTTGGGCCGTGACAGCAGTTCGGTGATGGAAGCCTTGACCTGCGGGGTCGCCCGAATGCCCGGGGCCAATCCCCGGAAGGCGACGTCGATGTCGCCGAAGACCGTCGGCGCGACGAGCGAAGCCGACGCCAAGGGATCGGGGTCCAGGTTCACCGAGGCCGCATAGTGACGGGTCTCCGCACGCACCGGGGCGATCGCCGTCGCACTCACGCCGGTCAGGGCGCAGGCGACCGCGGTGAGGGCGAACGCGAGGATCTGCCGCACCGGCCGCGAACCGACCCGATGCCCTGCGTTCCACCAGGCCAGTCCGGCGCTCGTGGCGAGACCGGAGAGCAGCAGCATGGTCACCAGGCGCTCGGTGGTCCCCTCCGGCCAGTCCATCCGGTCGGTGAGGGTCGCGGCCAGGAGAACGACAGCGAACGCCGAGCCTGCGGCATACCCCCAGTGGAGCGTGCGGTGAGCGGTGACCGCCCACGGCCACGCGCAGAGACCGACGAGCGCTGCGCAGCCCGCGACCACGTGGAGAGCCGAAGGGGATCGTGCGAGGTCGAGCGGGCTGAGGGCGAAGATGCCGACCGAGACCGCTGAAAGCGCGAGGACCGCGCGACCCCACCCCCTGATCCCGGGCAGAGTGAAGGAGACGACGGCCAGCGCTGCGGCGCTCACGAGCAGGCTGGTGGTGAACAGCCACGCGTGGGGCTGTCCGGTGGCCGCCAGAACACTCAGGCCGGTCGTCGTCGCGTCAAAGGGGTCCGCCTGCAGTCGATCGGTCAACACCCAGCCACTGACGTGGGCGAGCAGCGCCACGAGCGCGCTCGCCAACGCCAGGCGTGGTCGGGGTGTCACGCGTGGCATGGGAACCACCCTAAATTGGAGGTATGCCGCCAGCTCCCCCGCCGCTCGACCAACGCACCTTCGGGGCCGTTCTCTTCGACATGGACGGGACGCTCATCGACAGCATCCCCGCGGTCGAACGCTCCTGGCTGACCTGGGCGGCTGAGAACTCTGTCGCACCGGAGCGGCTCCTCGGCTTCCACGGGGTGCCGGCCCTCGGTGTCATCGGGGCGCTCCTGCCGGACCTCGACACGGCCGGGCGACAGGCGTCCTTCCAGCGGATCGAGGACCTCGAGGTGGCCGACGTCGACGGCGTCGCCCTCCTGCCCGGTGCGCAGGAGGCCTTGACGACGCTCATCGACGCCGGCGCCAAGGTCGCGATCGTCACCTCGTGCACCGACCCGCTCTACGAGGCGCGGGTCACGGCGACGGGGCTGCGCCGACCGCCGGTGGTGGTCACCGCCTCGATGGTGAAACGGGGCAAGCCGGCGCCAGACCCCTTCCTCCTGGCCGCAGAACGACTCGGCGTGGACCCCGGGGACTGCCTCGTCGTCGAGGACGCGACGTCCGGGCTGCGCGCGGCGCACGCCGCCGGAGTGACCTCCACGCTGGCCGTGCTGCACACGACTCCTCACGCCCAACTGGCGGAGTTGGCCGACCTGGTCGTGGGAGGCATGGACGGCGTGACCTTCGGTGTCGACGAGGAGAGTCGGATCACGCTCGCCACACGGTAGGTTCGGGCGGCATGGACGCTGATGTCATCGTCGTCGGAGCTGGCCTGGCCGGTCTGGTCGCGGCCCACGAGATCGCCTCGGCCGGGCGCTCGGTGGTCCTCGTCGACCAGGAGAACGAAGCCAACCTCGGTGGCCAGGCCTTCTGGTCCTTCGGCGGGCTCTTCCTCGTCGACAGCCCCGAACAGCGCCGGCTGGGCATCAAGGACTCCGCCGACCTGGCCTGGACGGACTGGGAGGGCAGCGCAGGCTGGGATCGACTGACCGAGGCCGATGGCTCTCCCGGGCCGGACCACTGGGGCCGCGAGTGGGCCAGGGCCTATGTCCACTGGGCTGCCGGTGAGAAGCGCGAGTGGCTGACCGGCCACGGTGTCGCCTTCTTCCCGATCGTCGGGTGGGCCGAGCGCGGTGACGGCACCGCCACCGGCCACGGCAACTCCGTCCCTCGCTTCCACATCCCGTGGGGGACGGGCACGGGTGTCGTCAAACCCTTCGCCACCCTGGCGCGGCAGCACATCGCCGGCGGCCGCATCGCCTACCTGACCCGCCATCGGGTGGACGACCTCGTCGTCAACCATGGCGCGGTGACCGGTGTGCGCGGCTCGGTGTTGGCTCCCGACGACGCGGCCCGCGGAGTCGCCTCCAGCCGCGACGTCGTCGGCGAGTTCGAACTCGGTGCGCAGGCCGTCGTCGTTGCCTCCGGTGGCATCGGCGGGAACCACGACCTCGTGCGCGCCAACTGGCCAGAGCGACTCGGAGCCGCCCCGGCAACCCTCATCACCGGCGTGCCCGCACATGTCGACGGACGGATGATCGGCATCACCGAGGCCGCTGGTGGGGCGGTCGTCAACCGCGACCGGATGTGGCATTACGTCGAAGGGGTGACGAACTGGGACCCGATCTGGCCGGGCCATGCGATCCGCATCCTGCCCGGCCCGAGCTCGATGTGGTTCGATGGAGCCGGTCGCCGCCTGCCGCCGCCCCTGCTGCCCGGCTACGACACGCTGGGCACGCTGGAACACCTGCGGCACACCGGCTTTGACCACTCCTGGTTCATCACCAACACCTCCATCGCTGGCAAGGAATTCGCCCTCTCGGGCAGCGAGCAGAACCTCGACCTCACCGACAACGGACCGCGCCAACTGGCCAAGGTCATGGCCTCGCGGGCGCTGTCCAAGGTGCACCCGGCGGTCCAGAAGTTCCTCGACCACGGCGTCGACTTCGTCCGGGCCGACACCGTCGCCGAACTCGTCGGCAAGATGAACGCCCTCACCCCGCAGGCCCCGCTCGACGCAGCCGACATCGAGCGCCAGGTCCTCGCCCGCGACGCCCAACTCGACAACGACTACGGCAAGGACGCGCAGATCGCGGCCATCCGCACCGCGCGCAACTACGTTGCCGACAAGGTCTCCAAGCGAGCCCACCCGCTCGTCAAGATCACCGATCCCAAGCACGGCCCCCTCGTCGCCGTCCGCCTCAACGTCCTCTCCCGCAAGACACTCGGTGGCCTCCACACCGATCTCTCCGGCCGCGTCCTGGGCGCCGACCGCGCACCCATCCCCGGCCTGTATGCCGCGGGCGAGGTCAGCGGGTTCGGCGGCGGCGGCGTGCATGGGTACCGCGCCCTGGAGGGCACTTTCGTCGGCGGTTGCCTCTTCACTGGGCGGGTCGCGGGTCGAGCGGCGGCCGAGGCGACCGCCTGAGTCTGCCCCGCGGCATACCGGCCGGTCTGCGTCTAGAGGTACTGGCCGGTGCCGCCGTTGGGTGACTTCGGCGAGCTGTCCGAGGGCGCAGCCGGCTCACTCGGCCCGGTCGGGGGAAGGCCGGGGGCGTGGCCCGGGGGCAGCGCACGCATCTGCTGCAGTTGGGCCTGGGCCGCCATCTGCTGCGCCACGAGGGCGGTCTGGATGCCGTGGAAGAGGCCTTCGAGCCAGCCGACGAGCTGGGCCTGGGCGATGCGCAACTCCGCGTCGCTGGGAGCGTCCTCGCTGAAGGGCAGGGCGATCCGGTCGAGTTCGGCAACGAGCTCGGGGGCCAACCCGTCCTTGAGCTCATCGATCGAGCGGTGGTGGATCTCGGCGAGCCGGGCCCGGCCCTTCTCGTCCAGTGGAGCCCCGCGGACCTCTTCGAGGAGCTGCTTGATCATCGCGCCGATCCGCATGACCTTGGCCGGCTCTTCGACCAGATCTGCGGGATTGGTCGGGCGCTTCGCGGCGTGGTGACTGCCAGCGTCACCCGCCTCAGCCTCGGACTCGCGGTTCGCGATGCCCATGCCGTCCGGAGTGACGATGACCACCTTGTCGTCGGCGACGGTGCCCACGACGGGGACCGGCTGCTGGGTCGACTCGTCGTCGGGAGCGGAGGTCGGCTGATCGCTCGAAGTGTCGGACATGCCAGCCATCCTGCCCCACTCAGGGCTGGAGCAGGATCTTGCCGACGTGTCCGCTCGCCTCGAGCTCGCGATGCGCCGCAGCGGCGTCGGCGAGTTGATGGGTCGAGTTGACGATCGGGCGCACGCGACCGCTGGCGATCATCGGCCACACGTGCTCGCGCACCGACGCGACGATGCTTGCCTTCTCCTCGGCCGGGCGGGCGCGCAGGGACGTGGCATGGACGGCGGCCCGTTTACGGAGCAGGGTGGCGATGTCGAGCTCGCCCTTGGCTCCGCCCTGCATCCCGATGATGACCAATCGACCGCCCGTGGCGAGGGCCTCGACATTGCGCGGCAGGTACTTGGCCCCCATGTTGTCGAGGATGACGTCGACGCCGCGTCCCAGGGTGGCGTCCCTGACCACGTCGACGAAGTCCTGCTCGCGATAGTTGACCAGGATGTCCGCGCCGAGCGCGCGGCAGGCCTCGAGCTTGTCCGGGCTTCCGGCGGTGACCGCCACGCGGACCCCCAGCGCGCGCGCGACCTGGATCGCCATCGTGCCGATGCCCGACGAACCGCCGTGCACGAGCAGCGTCTCGCCAGCCGTGAGGCCGCCCACGAGCACGAGGTTGGACCACACGGTGGCCGCCACCTCGGGGAGCGCCGCGGCATCGACCACGCTGACGCCGCTCGGCACCGGCAGGACCTGGCCCGCGGGGACCACCACCTGCGCGGCATACCCTCCACCGGCGAGCAGGGCACAGACCTCGTCCCCGACGAGCCACTGGGTGACGCCCTCGCCCACGGCGTCGATGGTGCCGCTCACCTCGAGGCCGGGGATGGGTGACTCGCCGTGGGGTGGGGCGTAGTGCCCCTGCCGTTGCAGCACGTCCGCGCGGTTGACACCGGCGGCAGCGACGGCGATGCGCACCTGACCGGGAGCGGGATCCGGGGTCGGCAACTCGTCGAGCACCAGGGCGTCGGCGTCGCCGGGAACGGGAATGGTGATGGCCTGCATGTCTCCCACCGTAGCCAGCCGGCCAGGGCCGGGAGACAACAGAGTCCGGACAACGCGGGCCAGACAACGGAAGCCGGGCGCACCCCCTGCCGCGCCCGGCCCCGTCGTCAAACGGTCAACGCCGCCGGCCCCCACCGGCAGATCTTGACAGTGAAAAGATACGGGCAATCTTGACAATGTCAAGTTCATTTCCGAGACTCGGGCCTCGTGACCGAACGCGACCGTTACCACCACGGCGATCTGCGGGGCGCGCTGGTCGACGCTGCGTTGGAGTTGCTCGAGGCCGAGGGATCGGAAGCGGTCACCTTGCGAGCGGTCGCCCGGGCCGTCGGTGTCTCGCATGCGGCGCCCTATCACCACTTCGAGGACAAGGCCTCTCTCGAGGTGGCAATGACCAAGCAGATCCGCCTCGATCTGGCCCAGACCCTCAGCACGGTGGCGACGGCATCGGGCAGCGACTCCCCGGACCTCGCGGTCGCCTACGTCGTCTGGGCAATCGAGCACCCGCAACGGTTCCGAATGCTCAACCGGGCGCACAGCTTCGTCGACAACGTCACGACGACCCCCGCGCAGCCGGCCCGGGGCTTTGCCTTCGACCTCCTCATGGACAGCATGCGGGTTGGCCAGGAGTCGGGCTACTTCGCCGACAATGATCCCCAGGACCTCGCCCTCGCCGCCTGGGCGGCCGTGCACGGCCTGGCCACGCTGCTCCTCGACGGCCGACTGACCGACGGACCACCCACCGTCTCGGAGGCTCGCCGCCTCGCCCTCTCGGTGACGCGAGTGCTCGGATACGGCCTGCTGCGGCGCTGAGGATCACTCCTCGCAGGGCAGGTCTTCCGGTCGGTCGACATCGCGTCCCGCGTTGCCCGCCACGTCCAACGCCAGATGTGGCAGGTCGAGCAGAAGCTTGGCGCGGCGTCCGTGGGCCGGCCGGGGCAGGTGGGCCTCCAGGTCCTCGCGCCGGTATGCCGCGAGCAGTGGGTTCGTGTGGCCGGTCTCGTCGCGAGCGACGACCGCGGCCACGTCCGGCCCGGCCGTGCGGAGACGATCCACCAGGTCGCTGCCGGCGCGACCGACCCAGGGCATGTCACCCGCGATGACGACGACGATCTCGGAACCGAGCGTGTCCACGCCCGCCGCGACGCCGGCCAGCGGGCCACCGTCGGGAGGATCCTCGAGCACCCACCGGACCGTCCGTGCAGTGGATCGTGGCCGTCCGACGACGACCACCTCCCAGTCCGCCGGCACGGCGGCCAACACGTGGTCGATGAGCGGCCGGCCGGCGAGTCGAGCGACGATCTTGTCTCGGCCAAAGCGTTCAGACCGTCCACCGGCGAGGATGACAGCCCCGATGGTGGGTGACGAATTCCCCGGTGCCACAGTGGACTCGGTCATCGTCGGCCACGCACCCGTCGCGTGAGTTCGGTAGCGGCGCGCTGCACGGCGTCGACCACGGCGTCGTCGACGACCGGGTCCTCGGCGCGGTCCGCCCAGGTGACGGCGACGGCGGCCAGCGGATGGTCGGTGTGGTCGCGGATGGGGACCGCGATGGACGACAGGCCGTCGGTCACGAGACCGTGCTCCACGGCATACCCCCTCGCGCGGACCTGTTGGAGCTGAGAGCGGAGCGCGACGCCCGAGGCGACCCCGCGCCCGTCGCGCTGGACGAAGGCGCCGGCGCCGGGGAAGAGCGCGCGGACCTGCTCGGCGGGGAGGGCGGCGAGCAGCGCGAGGCCGGTGGCCGTCAGCGTGGCGGGCAGACGGACACCGACATCGGAGACCAGGTGGGGGCCGCCGGGGGCGCGTTGCTCGAGGACGTAGAGGACGTCGCGGCCGTGCAGGATCGCTAGATGCGCGTTGTGGCCGGTCGCGCTGACGAGGCGGTCCAGGGGGAGCCTGGCGAGTCGAGCCAGGCCTTCCTGTCGTTGGAAGGCGGAGCCCAATTCGTAGGCGGCGATGCCCAGGCCGTATCGGCGCTCATCGGGCAGGTGGGTGACATAGCCGCGCGCAGTCAGCACCGAGAGCAGGTGATAGACGCTTGAGCGCGGCAGGCCCAGGCTGCGCGCGATGCTCGTCGCCGGGACGGGCTCCCCGCGGCTGGCGAGCAACTCGAGAATGTCGAGGGCGGCGGAGGCCGCCGGTGCCGGGGCGCTCACGGCGTTGCCTCGAGGCGGCGACGGATCTCCGCGACCGCGTCGGGCCCGATGTCGGTGTGGTCGTTGCGCATGCCGGTGAGGTCCTTGAACTCGGGGTCCGTGTCGGCGGTGCCGTGGCCCTGGACGCGGTCGGTGGGGATCGAGAACTGCTGCTGCAGTTGACCAATGAGCGCGATGAGCGCATCCATCTGCGGCTGGCGCGCCAGGATCTGGTCGTCAGCCCAGTGGGAGCTGTGGCCCTCGGTCGACTGCACGACCTCGATGCCCAGGGCGACGTGGTTGAGGCCGACAGCGTGTCGGCAGCGGGTGTCGGTGGCAACGAGGTCATAGATCGTGCCGACCTTGTCGATGAGGAAGTGGGTGCAGACGCCGGGCAGGGTGCCGGCGTTCGGTTGGTTGCCGGCGAAGAAGTTGATCGTCACCCAGGGGTCGTCGGGGCTCTCGGTGAAGTGGACGACGATGGCGTGGGGCATGAGGTCAGCGGAGCGTTCGCCGTAGCGCCGCAGTGAGTAGTCCGCCATCTGCTCACGCCGCTCGGGTCCGTAGGGGATGCGCGCCGCCACCATGGCCAGGGGCGAAGGAGTGGGTGTGGTGCTGGGCGTCGGGCTCGGGCTCGCGGGTGGAGCGGGCGTGGAACTGGCGGTGCGGGGGGTCCATGTGGGGGTGACCGCTGCACAACCGGCGGTGAGCGCGGCGAGCAGGACGGCGGCGACCGTCGTCGCCCTCGCTCCTCGCCCTGGGTGCATGGACCCACCCTAGGCGCGTCTGGCATCCGAGACGGTATGCCGCGCGCTCACCTTCCGAGGAGGCCGTGGGGGCGCTTCCATGGAAGGCATGTCCACTCGTGCCCTCCCCCACCCCGTCACCGTCGGTGTCGGGCCGCTGACGATCGACGAGGTCGTCGCTGTTGCCCGCCATGACGCAGCTGTGGTCCTCGACCCCGCTGCCCTCGTCGAGGTGGCGCGCAGCCGGGAGATCATCGAGTCCCTGGCCGACGACATCGAACCGCACTACGGCGTGTCGACCGGCTTCGGGGCGCTGGCGACGCGCCACATCCCGACCGAGTTGCGTCGCCAGTTGCAGCGATCACTGGTGCGCTCGCACGCCGCCGGCTCCGGGCCGGAGGTGGAGCGTGAGGTGGTGCGGGCCCTGATGCTGCTGCGCATCTCGACGCTCGCCACCGGCCGGACGGGAGTGCGGGAGGCGACGCTCGCGGCATACGTGGGAATGCTCAATGCCGGGATCGCGCCGGTCGTGCACGAGTTCGGTTCGCTCGGCTGCTCGGGCGACCTGGCGCCGCTGTCCCACTGTGCCCTCGCCCTCATGGGGGAGGGGTTCGTGCGCGACGCGACCGGCGAGCGCGTCCAGGCGGCGGAGGCTCTGGCGGCGGCCGGGTTGACGCCCATCGAGCTGCAGGAGAAGGAGGGCCTGGCCCTCATCAACGGCACCGACGGCATGCTCGGCATGCTCTGTCTGGCCATCCACGACCTGCGCGAACTCCTCGTCGTCGCCGACATTGCGGCGGCGATGTCGGTCGAGGGCCTGTTGGGCACCGATGACGTCTTCGCTGCCGACCTGCACGCCCTGCGGCCCCAGCCGGGCCAGGCCGTCTCGGCGGCGAACATCCGAAAGATCATGACGGACAGTGCAATTCGTGCCTCTCATGATGTCGAGGAGTGCCCGCGTGTCCAGGACGCCTATTCGCTGCGCTGCTCGCCCCAGGTCGCCGGAGGGGTGCGGGACACGGTCGACCACGCCGCTCGCGTCGCCGGCTGGGAGTTGGCCTCGGCCGTCGACAACCCGGTCGTCACGCTCGACGGTCGCGTGGAGAGCAATGGGAACTTCCACGGCGCCCCGGTCGCCTATGCCCTGGACTTCCTCGCCATCGTCACGGCGGACCTGGCCTCGATCTCCGAACGCCGCACAGACCGCTTCCTCGACAAGGCTCGCAACCACGGGCTGCCACCCTTCCTCGCCGACGACCCGGGGGTCGACAGTGGGCACATGATCGCGCAATACACCCAGGCGGCGATCGTCTCGGAGCTGAAGCGGCTCGCCAGCCCCGCGAGCGTCGACTCGATTCCGAGCAGCGCGATGCAGGAGGATCACGTCTCGATGGGTTGGTCCGCCGCCCGCAAGTTGCGCCGCTCGGTCGACGGTCTGGCCAGGGTGCTGGCCGTCGAGGTGCTCACGGCCTCGCGCGGTCTTCAGCTCCGCGCGCCCCTGACTCCCGCCCCGGCCACAGGTGCCGTCGTCGAGGCGCTCCTCGCGGCGGACGCCAGCCGGCCCGGGACGGACCGGTGGTTGGCACCCGAGATCGACACGGCATACCGACTCGTCGTCGACGGCACGGTCCGCGCCGCTGCCGAGGCCCACACCGGCCCCCTGAACTGAAGAACAACGCCTTGCGTCCGGCGCGATGACGCCATGGCAACCACGATGCCGGACGGAACGAGAGCAAAGGAGAAGGAAATGGAAGGTGCACGACCGGTCCGCGCCCCCCGCGGAACCACGCTGACGGCGCGGCAGTGGTCCACCGAGGCCCCGCTGCGGATGCTCATGAACAACCTCGACCCCGAGGTCGCCGAGCGCCCCGACGACCTCGTCGTCTACGGCGGCACCGGACGCGCCGCGCGCGACTGGAAGTCCTTCGATGCCATGGTGCGCACCCTCACCGACCTGCGGGCCGACGAGACGATGCTCGTCCAGTCGGGCCGGCCCGTCGGGGTGATGCGGACCCACGAGTGGGCACCGCGAGTCCTCATCGCAAACTCGAATCTCGTTCCGGACTGGGCGAATTGGCCCGAGTTCCGACGGTTGGAGCACCTCGGGCTGACGATGTACGGACAGATGACGGCCGGATCGTGGATCTACATCGGCACCCAGGGCATCGTCCAAGGCACCTACGAGACCTTCGCGGCGATCGCCGAGCAGAGGTATGCCGGGTCGCTGGCGGGGACGTTGACCCTCACCGGGGGTTGCGGCGGGATGGGCGGCGCCCAACCCTTGGCCGTGACACTCAACGGCGGCGTCTGCCTCATCGTCGACGTCGACCCGGAGCGGCTGCACCGCCGGGTCGAGCACCGCTACCTCGACGAGGTGGCACCCGACCTCGACGAGGCGATCATGCGCGCCGTGACGGCCAAGAACGAGAAGCGCGCCTGGTCGATCGGTGTCGTGGGCAATGCCGCGGAGGTCTTCCCCGAGCTGCTGCGCCGCGGGGTGCCGATCGACATCGTCACCGACCAGACCTCGGCCCACGATCCGCTGTCCTACCTGCCGATCGGCATCGAGCTCGACGACTGGGCCGAGTATGCCGAGAAGAAGCCGGAGGAGTTCACCGACCGGGCCCGTGAGTCGATGGCTGCCCACGTGCAGGCGATGGTGGAGTTCAAGGACCGTGGGGCGGAGGTCTTCGACTACGGCAACTCGATCCGTGACGAGGCGCGCCTGGGGGGCTACGACCGGGCGTTCGAGTTCCCGGGCTTCGTCCCGGCATACATCCGGCCGCTCTTCTGCGAGGGCAAGGGGCCGTTCCGGTGGGCGGCGCTCTCGGGCGACCCCAGGGATATCGAGGTCACTGACCAGGCGGTCATGAAGCTCTTCCCGGACAACGACCGTCTCCAGAAATGGATGCGCGGGGCCCGCGAGAAGATCGCCTTCCAAGGGCTGCCGGCGCGGATCTGCTGGCTCGGGTACGGCGAGCGCGACAAGGCCGGTGCACTCTTCAACGACCTCGTGGCGCGCGGCGACATTTCCGCGCCGATTGTCATCGGCCGCGACCACCTCGACTGCGGCTCGGTCGCCTCGCCCTATCGCGAGACCGAGTCGATGCTCGACGGCTCCGACGCGATCGCCGACTGGCCGCTGCTCAACGCCCTGGTCAACACCGCCTCAGGTGCCTCCTGGGTGTCGCTGCACCACGGTGGGGGCGTCGGCATCGGCCGCTCCATGCACGCCGGGCAGGTCTGCCTCGCCGATGGCACCCCGTTGGCTGCCGAGAAGCTCGAGCGGGTGCTGACCAACGACCCGGGCATGGGCGTGATCCGTCACGTCGACGCGGGGTATCACCACGCCGACAAGGTGGCCGCCGAGCAGGGCGTGCGCATCCCGATGCGCGAGTCCTGACCCACCCACACCGACACGGGTCAGGCGGGGCGCGCGACCGGGGAGCGAGCGCCGCTCAGGGCGTGCTCGGCCTGGAGCGGCGCGAGCGCGGTCAGGCTCTCGGCGACGACGATCGCGCAATCACCCTCGCGCAACATGAAGTCGGCGGGCGGGCTCGCGTGGCTGATGCCGTCCCGCGTGACCGCGATGAGAGAGGAGTTGTGGTTCGACCGCAGCAAGGTGGCCAGGGCGCCGGGTGTCTCACCGAAGAGGTGGTCGGGCACCCGCACCCGATACAGCTCGGAACCCTGACCGCCGGACACCAGGTCGGTGACGAGGGAGGCCAGCCCCGGATAGAGCGCCGATCGGGCGAGCAGGCGCGAGGCCAGTCGCGGCGTCACGAGGATCTCGTCCGCATGGGCACGCTCGAAGTGCTCGACGTGCTTGGGGTTGTTGACCTCGACGACGGTCCGCACTTCCGGGGCGATCGTCTCGATGGCCAGCACCGAGAGGATCGAGCGCATGTCGGCGTCGTTCGAACTGTCCGACGGGCAGATGACCGCCGCCGCGGCGTCCTCGATCCCCGCGCGTCGCAGGTCGTCCCCTGACGTCGGGTCGCCCCGCACGAAGTAGGTGCCGCTGCCGGCCGGGTTGTGCTCCACGTCGTGGATGATGACGACTCGCGCCTTGAACTCATCGCCCTTGAGTTCCTCGATGAGCTCGCGAGCGGTCGGGTTCCAACCGCAGATGACGATGTGGTCGATGTATCCCGATGCGCCCATTCCCTGGCCCTCCTTGAGGATGAAGTCGATGACGAAACCCGCCACGGCGGCGGTGAGGGCGGCCACGATGGCAACGCCGAAGAAGGCCAGGGCCCACCCGACGAGATAGCCGACCGGGCCGTCGACGTAACTGGAGTCGCCCGAGCCCAGGACCATGGTCATGGCCCAGTAGGCCGACCGGACGAGCCCCGAGATGCTGCGCTTGCTGGGTTCGGCAACGGTCACCAGCAGTGCCGACAGGGTCACGATGATCGCCAGTGAGGTCACGAGACTGCGGAAGAAGTGGATGTCGAGGTCGTCGCGCATGCGGCGGACGTGGAAGATCACGCGACGGATCAGGGGCACGGAGAGCGCACCAGTCAGGCGTCGGCGGAGCGACGCACCCACCCAGCGAGCCATGGGTCTTCCTCTCTTGCTGAAGAGAGTGTGCTCTCTTCCCCGCGATGAGGAGGACCGAAATCGCGCAATGATACGTGCCCGGCTCGCGGCTGAAGGATGCGACGGGACCGGAACAACCGCGGCAGCTCGAAACAACGCCGGCCGGGATCAGTCGCTGATGTCGGCGACCGTCGCGTCGAGCACGCGGATGACGTCGTCGCCCCCAAGGGTGACGGCCACCCCGTGGGCGCCGGCGCCCAGCGAGATCCGTCGCCCCGCGACCGATTCGTCCGCGATGACGGGCAGGGCGCGCAGCGAGCCGAAGGGGGTGATCGTGCCTCGTTCGTAGCCGGTCACGGCCAGGGCTTCGTCCGCCCCGGGCATGCTCATCCGGTTGACGCCGAGGAGGGCCCGCAGCTTGGGCCAGGAGAACTCTCGGTCGCCGGGCACGAGCACGAAGAGGTGGTCGCCCTCGCCGCGTCGCACGACGAGGGTCTTGACGATGTCGCCGGGCTTCACGCCCCGCAGGGCGGCGGCCTCGGCCAACGAACCGACGGGCCCGTGGCGGGTCACCACGAACTCCACCCCGTATGCCGTGAGCGCACCCACCGCGCGCGCCTCACCCTCGGAGGTCATGGCCGCGGCCAGAGCCCGACGGCGGCTAGGGCGGCGTCGATCCGCTCCTCGATCGAGCCCGCGAAGCCGGCCGAGACGTGTTGCTGCAGCGCGGCCCGGATGGCACCCAGCGCGGCATACGCAGTCGCCATGGGGGTGACATCGGTGAGGGGGTCGGCGCCGAGGCGCTCGCAGGCCGCCTGCGCGATTGCCTTCTCCGCCAACGCATTCGCGCCGACGAGCCCTGCGGCAAACTCGGGATGGCGCTGGGAGACGGCGCGGCGCATCTGCCACAGCTCGGCGTCCACGACCAACTCGCGCAGTCGTTCCAGGGTGGCGCCACGCACCGCGGTGACGGTGTCCTCGGTGGCGGGGCGGGCGAGCATGAACTCGCGGGCACGCGCGACCATGTCGGGATCGGTGCCGCTGAGCGCGGCCTCCTTGGCCGGGAAGTAGTTGAAGAAGGTGCGCGGCGACACCCCGGCCCGCGCGGCGATCGCTTCGATCGTGACGTCGCAGAAGTCGCCCTCGTGGAGCAACTCGATGGCGGCGCGGTGCAGCGCATGGCGGGTCTCGCGCTTCTTGCGGGCGCGCAGCCCTTCGTCGAGGGTGATGACGGTCGTCATGACTGCAATCTTACCTGAAATGCAAAGTTGCATGCACTGCAAGTTTGGGCCTACGCTGCATGCGTGACTGTTTCCGCGAAGCCTGAGCCCTTCTCGCTCTCACCCGACGCCAAGCGCGTCTTCGCCGGCCTCATGCTCGGCATGTTCGTCGCCTCCATCAGCCAGATGATCGTCAGCCCGGCCATGCCGCGGATCGTGGCCGAACTGGGGGGCATGGACCACTACTCCTGGGTCGCGATCGCGGCCATGCTCGTGGCTGCCGTGACGACGCCGATCGTCGGCAAGCTCTCCGACCTCTACGGTCGGCGCGGCTTCTACATCGGCGGCCTCGCCGTCTTCATGGTCGGCTCGATCGTGGCCGGCTTCGCGCAGTCCTTCGCGATGCTCATCGTTGGCCGCGCCATCCAGGGCTTCGGCATGGGCACGCTGATGCCGTTGTCGCAGACCATCATCGGCGACCTCATCCCGGCCCGGCAGCGCGGCAAGTATCAAGGCATCATGGGTTCGGTCTTCGGCCTCTCCTCGGTGCTCGGCCCGATCGCCGGTGGCTTCATCACCGACCACTGGGGTTGGCGGGCCCTCTTCTTCGTGGCCCTCCCCGTCGGCCTCGCCGCCCTCTTCTTCATCGTCCGCAACCTCCACCTGCCGCACCAGCGCCGCGACGCCAAGGTCGACGTCGCCGGGATCGTCCTGCTGACCATCGGCCTGACGACCTCACTGCTCGCGACCTCGTGGGGTGGCACGACTCATCCGTGGACCTCGGCCACGATTCTGGGCCTGTTCGCGATCGGCTTCGTCGCCCTCGTCGCCTTCGTCTGGGTCGAGACCCGCGCCGAGGAGCCGGTGCTCCCGCTGCGCCTCTTCACGAGCTCGGTCTTCTCCTGGAGCGCCGTCGCCACCTTCGCGATCGCCATGGCGATGTTCGGCGCGATGATCTACATCCCGGTCTTCGCCCAGGGTGTCGTGGGCGTCGACGCGACCAACTCCGGCCTCGTGCTCATGCCGATGATGCTCGGCATGATCGTGCTGGGCATCATCGCCGGCGCCGTCGTCACCCGCACCGGCCGTTACAAGGCGATCATGCTCTCCGGAGTGGCCATCATGGCTGCCGGCGCCTGGCTGCTCACTCGGATGGACCACACGGCCACCCAGACCCAGCTGACCGTCGCCATGGTCGTCTTCGGCATCGGCCTCGGCATGGCGATGCAGCTCTACACGCTCGTCGTGCAGAACGCTGCCTCGGCCCGCGACATGGGGGTGGCCACCGCCTCGACGCAGTTCTTCCGCAGCGTCGGGTCGACGGTCGGCATCGCCGTCCTGGGGACCGTGATGACCAGTGGCCTGGCCGACGCCATCAAGGGCCACCTGCCGGCGGCGGTGCTCCAGCAGATGGCGGCCTCCGGCAACGGTGGCGGCATCTCGGCCGGATCGGTCCTGGACCCCGAGAAGCTCAAGGCACTGCCGCCGGTCGTCGCGGACGCCGTGCGCCAAGGGCTGGCCGAGCAACTCCACGAGGTCTTCCTCCTCGGCCTGCCCATCCTCGCGGTCGCCTTCATCGCCACGCTCTTCATCAAGCACGTGCCGCTGCGCGAGACCGTGCACGCCCACGAGGACCAGAAGCGCCATGACGTCGAGGACTTCGGGCACGACCTGCTCGACACGATGGGTGCCACCCCGGACGAGCGCGAGGAGCGCGAGCCGGTTCCTGCGCGCTGATCCTTCACCCCGCCACGGGGACCGTCTCGCTTCCGAGACGGTCCCCGTGTCGTCTGCCCCCATGCCCCGCGCGGGTGCGGTGAAATGGGGCCATGGCAGTCGACGACGTCCGCTCCGGGTTCCGCAGGTCGTGGTCAGATCTCGCGTCGGTCGGCCGCAACACCGCCGGCGGCTACGACCGCTTCGCCTGGACCCGCACAGACCATGACCTGCGGGAGTGGTTCGCCGGTGAGGCGAGCGACCTCGGACTCGACCTGACGACCGACCGCGTCGGGAACCAGTGGGCCTGGTGGGGCGATCCGTATGCCGCGGGCGCGGCTCCCGCGGTG
Source organism: Phycicoccus elongatus Lp2 (assembly GCF_000367525.1). Classification (GTDB taxonomy): domain Bacteria; phylum Actinomycetota; class Actinomycetes; order Actinomycetales; family Dermatophilaceae; genus Phycicoccus_A; species Phycicoccus_A elongatus. The sequence continues at coordinate 449,667 of NZ_HF570956.1, forward strand.
GTCACCGGCTCACACCTGGACTCGGTGCCCTCCGGAGGCGCCTTCGACGGTCCGCTCGGTGTCGTCTCCTCGCTGCTCGCCGTGCGGTCCCTCCGGGCCGCGGGCCACCGACCCGACCATCCGATGGCCGTCGTCAACTTCGTCGACGAGGAGGGTGCCCGCTTCGGGGTGGCCTGCGCTGGCTCACGTATCCTCACCGGCGCCCTCTCACCCGAACGGGCCCTCGCCCTGACCGACGCCGATGGAACGACAATGGCCGACGCGTTGGCCGCTGCCGGGCGCGACCCACTGGCCCTCGGCTCGGATCCGGACCTCGTGGCGCGGATCGGGGCGTTCGTCGAGCTGCACGTCGAGCAGGGTCGTGCCCTGGACGATGTGCATGCCAACGTGGGTGTGGGAAGCCACATCTGGCCGCACGGCCGCTGGCGGATCGACGTGCCCGGGGAAGCCAACCACGCAGGCACGACCGCGCTCGATGACCGCCGCGACGCCATGCTGGGTTTTGCCGCCGCCGTCATCGCTGCGCGGCGAGCAGCCCAGAGCCGGGGCTGTGTCGCCACGGTGGGCAAGGTGCGCGCCACCCCGAACGGCGTCAATGCCATCCCCTCCGAGGTCACCGGCTGGCTCGACGCACGTGGCGAGTCCGAGGCTGCCGTCCACCAGGTCGTCGCCGACGTCACCGAGGTGATGGCTGACTTCGAGGCGACCGTGCGGGAGGAGTCGTGGACGCCGACGACCGCGTTCGACGACGCACTGGTGCGGCGCCTCGCGAGCCGGCTCGGCGGCATACCGGTGCTGGGGACGGGAGCCGGCCACGATGCGGGAATCCTTGCCGGCGCGGGAGTTCGCGCGGCGATGCTCTTCGTGCGCAACCCGACCGGGATCTCGCACTCGCCCGAGGAGTTCGCAGAGGAGGCCGACTGCCTGGCCGGGGTCGACGCACTGACCCGGGTGCTCGCCGACCTCACGGGGGCGACGCCATGACGACCTTCTGGTGCGAGCACGCACACCTACCCTCGAAGGTGCAGTGGGGGGTGCGGCTGACGGTCGACGACGGGCGCATCAGCGCCGTCCGGGAGCGAGTGAAACCCGCCGATGACGACGTGCGATTGCACGGCGTCGTGGTCCCCGGCATCGCGAATGCCCACTCGCACACCTTCCACCGCGCCTTGCGTGGTCGCACCCACGCCGGCGGCGGCAACTTCTGGTCGTGGCGCGACGAGATGTATGCCGTGGCCCGGCGGCTCCAGCCCGAGAGTTACCTCGCGCTGGCGCGGGCAGTCTTCCTCGATATGCTCGCGGCGGGCTACACGGCTGTTGGCGAATTCCACTACCTGCACCACCAACCCGGCGGGCGGGGCTACGACGAGCCCAACGCCATGGGTGAGGCGCTCGTGCAGGCGGCACGCGACGTGGGGATCCGGCTGACCCTCCTCGACACGATCTACCTGCACGGCGGGCTGACTCCGCAGGGACACCTGCCCCTCGACGAGGTGCAGATCCGGTTCGGTGACGGCACCGTCGACCAGTGGGCCGAGCGGGTGACGCCGTTCCGCGACGCCCTCGGCGGCGATCCGCTGGTCCGCGTGGGGGCGGCCGCACACTCGGTGCGAGCCCTCACGCCGACCGAGTTGGACGCCTTCGGTGAGGTCACCGATGGCTGGACCCTGCACGCTCACGTCTCCGAGCAGCCAGCGGAAAACCTTGCGGCACAGGCTTTCTATGGGCGCACCCCGACCGAGATCCTGGGCTCGTCCGGCCTCCTCGACGAATCTTTCACGGCAGTCCACGCCACCCATCTCTCCGAGCGTGACCTCTTGCTGCTGTCGCGCTCCGATGCCCGGGCCTGCATCTGCCCGACGACCGAGCGCGACCTCGCCGACGGCATCGGGCCGACCACCGACCTGCGTCGGCGCGGCGTGCCGCTGTGCGTCGGCTCTGATCAACACGCCGTCATCGATCCCTGGGAGGAGTTGCGCGCCCTCGAGATGCATGAGCGCTTGATGAGCCATGAGCGGGGCCGGATCGACCCCGCCGAGTTGGTCCGGATCGGCGCGACGGAAGGCTATCGGGCCATCGGGTGGGCCGAGGGTGGCCAGCTGGCTGTCGGAGCCCTCGCCGACTTCGTCGTGCTGCGCGAGGACAGTCGGCGGACCGCTGGCAGCGACCCCGGTCAGATCGTCTTCTCGGCCGGAGCTCCGGATGTCACCGATGTCGTCGTCGCCGGCCAGCACCTCATCCGGGCCGGTGCGCATCGGCTCGGTGAGGTCGACCCCTTCGTCTCGGAGGCGTTGGTCCTGCTGCGGGAGGCGCGATGAGCCTGCTGGTCACGGGGATCGGCGAACTCGTCACCAATGGGCCTGACGGTGACGGCCCGTTGGGCATCCAGCACGATGCTGCCCTGGTCGTCGAGGACGGTGTCCTCACCTGGGTCGGGGCGCGGCGCAATGCGCCCGCTTGTGACGCCCGGATCGACGTCGAAGGGCGAGCGGTGCTCCCCGGCTTCGTCGACTCGCATTCCCACCTCGTCTTCGCCGGCGACCGGGCCGGTGAGTTCTCGGCACGGATGACCGGCGTGCCCTATGACGGTGGCGGGATCGCCACCTCGATGGCCGCGACCCGCGGCGCCCCCGACGACGAGCTGCGATCGCTCGTTGCAGCACGTGTCGAGGAGATGCGACGTCAGGGCACCACCACCGTCGAGATCAAGAGCGGCTACGGGCTCACCGTTGCTGACGAGGCGCGGGCGCTTCGCATCGCGTGCGAATTCACCACCGAGACAACCTATCTCGGTGCGCATGTCGTGCCACCGGAGTGGCGAGGTGACCGTGCGGCATACGTCGACCTCGTGGCGGGAGACATGCTGGCCGCCTGTGCGCCACACGCCCGCTGGATCGACGTCTTCTGCGAGCCGAACTCACCCCACGCCTTCGACGAGGCCGAGTCGCGTCGGGTGCTGGCGGCCGGTGTCGAAGCCGGGCTGATGCCCCGCGTGCACGGCAATCAACTCGGCCCGGGACCGGGGGTCCGACTCGCGGTCGAGTTCGGTGCGGCGAGTGTCGACCACTGCACCTTCCTCGGTGCAGACGATGTCGCGGCCCTCGTCGACGCGGCCGACACGACGGTTGCGACCCTGCTGCCCGGGGTCGAGTTCTCGACGCGCTCGCCCTATCCCGACGCGCGCAAGCTCATCGACGCGGGTGTGAGTGTCGCGATTGCCACCGACTGCAATCCGGGCACCTGTTACTCGTCATCGATGCCGTTCATGATCGCCCTCGCCGTGCGCGAGATGCGCATGTCGCCGGCCGAGGCGGTGCAGGCCGCGACCCGGGGCGGAGCAAAAGCGCTGCGCCGTAGCGATATCGGGCGCATCGAGGTCGGAGCCAAGGCCGATCTCTGTGTTCTCGAAGCGCCCAGTCACGAGCACCTCGCCTATCGACCCGGCGTCCCGATCTCGCGCGTCCTTGGGGAGGAGCGCTGGGTCTGAGCGAGTCGCTGGCACCAGCAGGGCGAGGGACTCAGCAGCCGGGGATGGCCTCGTAGCGCCACCCGGCAGCATCGAGTCGGGTCAGGGCGGCATCGAGCGCAGCCACGGTCTGCGAGCGGTCGTTGCCGCCGTCATGGAGCAGCACGACGGCCCCGGGGCGCGCACCGTCCACGATCCGTTGGGTGATGACATCAGCGCCTGGCCGCGACCAGTCGCGGGTGTCGATGTCCCACAGTTGCACGCGATAGCCCAGACCCGTGGTGACCTGACGAACGGTGGCGTTGACCGCTCCATAGGGCGGTCGAGCGCACGGGGTGCCCCCGATGACGTTCGCGGTCCGCTGCCACTGCGACGTGATGTCGGCCACGGAGAGTTTGGTGAGATCAGGGTGAGTGGTCGTGTGATTGCCGACCGAATGACCCGCGGCGCGCTCGTCGGCGACCAGGCCCGGGTGCGCGCCGGCCGCCCGGCCGAGGACGAAGAACGTGGCGTGGGCGTTGTGCTTGGCCAGGACGGAGAGCACCTGGGGCGTCCACGTCGGGTCCGGGCCGTCGTCGAAAGTCAGGTGCAGCACCGATCCGGGGGGTGCCGGGGGGGCGGGGGCAGGTGGGGCG
>NZ_HF570956.1:453867-463060 GCF_000367525.1 Phycicoccus elongatus Lp2
CCGCCGCTCTGGCCGCGGCCGGCAGGGCGGTGGTGATGACGTCCAAGGCCTCATCGTCGTGCGCACCCGAGACGAACCAGGCCTCGAAGGCACTCGGCGGCAGGTGCACACCGGCGTCGAGCATGGCGTGGAAGAACCGGCCGAAGGCGGCGGTGTCCTGGGCGCGAGCATCGGCATAGGTGCGCACGGGGTCCTCGCGGAAGAAGATCGAGAACATCGAGCCGGCCCACTGCACCGTGTGCGGCACACCCTCGGCGGTGAGGGCGGCCGAGGCGGCATCCGCGATCACGGTCGCCGTGGCCTCGAGGCGCGGGTAGAGATCTTCGGTGCAGCCCCGCAGGGTGGCCAACCCGGCCGCCGCGGCCACGGGGTTTCCCGAGAGCGTTCCGGCTTGGTAGACCGGTCCTTCCGGTGCCAGGTGGGCCATGATGTCGGCCCGTCCACCGAACGCGGCTGCGGGAAAGCCGCCGCCCATGACCTTGCCGAAGGTGAACAGGTCCGGGGCACCCGCTGCGGGCACACCCTCGAGGCCGAGCCAGCCCGCACGGGAGCAGCGGAAGCCGGTCATCACCTCGTCCGAGACGAGCAGCGCGCCGTGCGCGGAGGTCACTCGGCGCAACGCGTCGGTGAAGCCGACGACCGGCGGGACGACTCCCATGTTGCCGGGCGCTGCCTCGGTGATGACAGCCGCAATCTCGCCACCCCGCGCCGCGAAGACCGCGTCCAGCGCCGCAATGTCGTTGTAGGGCAGCACGATCGTCTCGGCGGTCATGTCGGCCGGGACGCCCGCCGAGTCGGGCAGGGCGAAGGTCGCGACGCCGGATCCGGCGGCAGCCAGCAGGGCGTCGACGTGCCCGTGGTAGCAGCCGGCGAACTTCACGATGACGTCCCGCCCGGTGAAGCCGCGGGCCAGCCGGATCGCCGACATCGTCGCCTCGGTCCCGCTGGAGACCAGTCGCACCTGCTCGACCGGCGCGACCCGGGCGACGATCTCCTCGGCGAGGAGCACCTCGCCCTCGCTGGGCGTCCCGAAGGAGAAGCCCTGTGCCGCAGCATGATTCACGGCATCAAGGACGTCGGGGTGCCGGTGACCGAGGATCATCGGTCCCCAGGAGCAGAGCAGGTCCACCAACCGGTTGCCGTCGACGTCGACGAGCCACGGGCCGTGTGCTGAGGCGATGAAGCGCGGAGTGCCTCCCACCGCGCGAAAGGCTCTCACCGGCGAGTTCACCCCGCCCGGGATGACGGCGCGTGCGCGCGCGAGGAGTGCGTGGGAGGAAGCCGTGGTCAGGGTCTGGGAGGGCACGGACACTCTGGCAAGTCTAGGTGGCCCGCTCCGATCCTGGGGTGCGGGTTCTGCTGTGCCCTGGGACTCAAGGCCGCACCGAAGCCGACCAGGGAGCCGCGCGAGCGGCGCCAGCCGCGCGAGCGGCGCCAGCCGCGCATCAACGGGCGGCGGTCTCCTCGGCGCCCACCGCAGCGTTGGCCCGACGGATAGTCTGCATCGCCTCGCCCAGCGCGCGGAACTGCTCGGCGGTGAGCGGGTCGATGAGGTGACGGCGCACGCTCTCGACATGGATTCGTGCCAACTGACCAACCAGCGCAAAACCCGCATCAGTCAGACAGAGCACGACACCCCGGCCGTCGTCGGGAGCCGGGATGCGGCGCACCAGCCCCCGCTTCTCCAGTCGCGCCGCCGTGTGCGTGACCCGGCTGCGAGACTGGACGATGAAGGCGGCGAGCGCCGACATCCGCTGCCGACCCTCCGGGGCCTCCGAGAGCATCGAGATCAGTTCGTACTCCGGCAAGCTCACACCCTGATCGGCCAGGTCTCGCTCGAGGGCGACCTCCAACTCTCGGCTGCCGCGCAGGTAAGCGCGCCACGCCTGCTGCTCGTCGGCGGAGAGCCACCGGGTGACAGCGTCCTCGCTCGTCATGAGCGCATCCTGCCACCGGTACGAGCCGTCGACGCGCCACGGGCCGGAGCGGCGTTCACCAGCGCTCCGCCAACTCCAGGGCGAAGTAGCTCAGGATGATCTGAGCCCCGGCCCGACGCAGGTGGATCAGGGACTCGGTCGCCACCCGCTCGCGGTCGATCCAGCCGTTGTCGGCGGCCGCGACGATCTGTGAGTACTCACCCGAGATCTGGTATGCCGCAACGGGAACCGGCGAGATTTCGGCAGCGGCCGCGATGATGTCGAGATGAGGCTGGCCGGGCTTGACCATGATGATGTCGGCGCCCTCGGCGACGTCGAGCTCGATCTCACGGATCGCCTCGGTCGCATTCGTGGGGTCCTGCTGGTAGGTCGCCCGATCGCCGACGAGGGAGGACTTCACGGCCTCCCGGAAGGGGCCGTAGAGACCGGAGGTGTACTTCGCGGCATACGCGAGGATCAGGGTGTCGGTGAAGCCGGCAGCGTCGAGGGTCGCCCGCACGTGCCCGACCTGGCCGTCCATCATCCCCGAGAGGCCGAGCACCTCGGCGCCGGCGGCGGCCTGCGCGAGGGCCATCGCGGCATACCGCTCCAGGGTGGCGTCGTTGTCGACGGCCCCCGAGTGGTCGAGGACGCCACAGTGGCCGTGGTCGGTGAACTCGTCGAGACAGAGGTCGGCCATGACGACGATCCGATCCCCCACCGCCTCGGCGAGGCGGGTGAGGGCGACGTTGAGGATGCCACCGGGGTCATCGGCGCCGGAGCCACGCCCATCCTTGGCCTCGGGCACACCGAAGACCATCAAGCCCCCCAGGCCTGCCGCCACGGCACGCTCGGCCTCCGCGACCAGCGAGTCGAGGGTGTGCTGGACCACGCCGGGCATCGACGAGATCGGCACCGGTTCGGCGATGCCTTCGCGCACGAAGACCGGGAGCACCAGATCCGCCGGGTGCAACCGGGTCTGGGCCACAAGGCGGCGCACCGCCGGCGAGCGCCGCAGCCGACGAGGACGGTGGACGGGGAAACTCACGATCGCCGGATCCTCAGGAACGGGCCCGGCGACGCGACTCACTGCGGCGCTCACTGGGGCGACGCACCTGCTCGCCGGCCTCGTGCGCGGCGTGGGCGCGGGCCGCGCCGTGATCGGCCAGGGCATCGATGAGCACCTCGGCGCTCGGCTCGGCAGCCAGCACGTCGACGCGCAGGCCGTGCTCCTCGGCCGTCTTCGCGGTCTGCGGGCCGATGCAGGCGATCACCGTGTTGGTGTGTGGCTTGCCCGCGATCCCGACGAGGTTGCGGACCGTCGAGCTCGACGTGAAGACGACTGCGTCGAAGGCACCACTCTTGATGGCGTCGCGAACCTCGGGTGCCGGCGGCGCCGCACGCACGGTGCGGTAGGCCGTGACGTCGTCGACCTCCCAGCCCATCTCGACCAGTCCGGCGACGAGGGTGTCTGTGGCAATGTCAGCCCGCGGCAACAGGATTCGGTTGATCGGGTCGAGCAGGTCGTCGTAGGGCGGCCACTCCTCGAGCAGGCCGCGTGCGGACTGCTCCCCCGTCGGCACGAGGTCGGGGATGAGCCCCCAGTCACGCAACGCCTGGGCGGTGACGCCACCCACCGCTGCGACCTTGAGGCCGGCGAAGGACCGCACGTCCAGGCCGAGAGCTTCGAAGCGCTCCCGCACGGCCTTGACGGCGTTGACGGAGGTGAACCCGACCCACTCGTAACGACCGGTGACCAGGCCCGTGATCGCGCGCTCCATCTGCTGCGGGGTGCGCGGGGGTTCGACGCTGATGGTGGGCACCACCGTGGAAATCGCGCCATAGCGGGACAGCCGCCGGTCGATGGACTCGGACTGCTCCTTGGTGCGCGGGACCAGGACGTTCCACCCGAAGAGCGGCCGCGACTCGAACCAGTTGATCGTCTGGCGCAGGTCCACGGTCGGGCCGACGACCGCCAGGGCCGGCGTCGGAGCCGACTCGACGGCTGCCGTCGCGTCCTCGAGGGTGGTGACGGCGGTGCTCTGCCGCACGGAGGTGCCGTGGCCGGTGACCGCAACAGGAGTGCCCGCGTCGCGGCCGGCCTCCAGGAGCGCGGCCAGTCCGGCAGCGAGCGCCTCGGCGCTGCCGAGGACGACGACCGTGGAGCGTGGATCCAGGCAGGCGGGGTCGACGGTGGACGCGCGCCCCTTGGTGCCGCCGGCGTGGGCGATCACGTGGAGGGCCGAGGACTCTGCGGTGGTCAGCGGAACGCCCGCGTAGGCCGGGACGGCGGAGACCGCACTGACGCCCGGGACGACCTCGACCGGCACCCCGGCCTTGGCGCAGGCCAAGGCCTCCTCGGCGAGACCGTTGAAGGTCGCCGGGTCACCATCCATGAGACGCACGACCAGGCCACCCTTGTGGGCTCGGGCAGTGCTCACGACGAGCTTGGCATTGGCAGCATGCGTCAGGCGCTGACCGTGGTCGCCGCGACCGGCGTCGACCACGTCGACCTCGGGTCGGCAGTGCCGAGCCACGACCTGGTCGCGGGCGATCTGGTCGATGACGACCGCATCGGCCTCGGCGAGCAGCTCGACCGCGCGGACGGTGAGCAGGCCGGGGTCACCGGGGCCCGCGCCCACGAAGGCGACGGTGGCGGGGGTCTTCCCGGGCCGGGAGGGGGTGGTGGTCACGGTGGTCACGCTCCGAGTGGGGTCGCGGTGGTGCGGGTGGTCGAGCCACCCGTGGGACTGGTCGGTGGTGCGAGGTCGGGGACGAGCGCACCGGCGCCGTCCTCGAGGAGCAGGGCGGCAAGGGCGGCCCCGAGTCGCTCGGGAGCATCGAGGGGCCCGGTCAGTGAGCGGCGGATCTCGTCGCTGCCGTCGACCGCGACGACCGCGCCGCGCAGACTGAGTTCGTCCCGGTCGTCGCCGATGACGACATCGGCGAGGGCTCCCACGGGAGCGGAGCACCCGGCTTCCAGCGCCGCAAGCAGCGATCGCTCAGCGGTCACGCACGCGCGGGTGTCGGGGTCGTCGAGCGCAGCCACGGCCTCACGCAGGGTCCGGTCGTCAGCCCGGATCTCGACGGCGAGAGCACCCTGGCCGGGGGCGGGCAGCACCTGGATCGGGTCGAGGATCTCGGTGACCTGGTCGTCGCGCCCGAGCCGGCGCAGGCCGGCCAGGGCGAGGACGACTCCGTCGAGCCGACCCTCGGTCACCGCCGCGAGGCGGGTGTCGACATTGCCGCGCAGGTCGCTGACCCGGTGGCCGAGCCCGAGGGCGAGCAACTGGGCCTGCCGGCGGGGCGAGCCGGTCCCGATGACGGCGCCCGGGGGCAACTCACCCAGGGTCATCCCGTCGCGCGCGACAAGCGCATCGCGAGGGTCCTCCCGCACGGGGATGGCCCCGAGGGCGAGTCCCTCCGCCGGCGCTGTCGGCAGATCCTTGAGCGAGTGAACGGCCGCGTCGATCCGACCCTCGTGCAGGGCCGAGCGCAGCGCGGAGACGAAGACGCCCGTCCCCCCGAGCTGGCGCAGGGCAGTGCGCTGGTCGCGGTCGCCGTCAGTCGTCACGAGCACGAGCTCGACGTCGTGGCCGGCGGCGCGCAGCCGGTCGGCCACCCAGGTGGACTGGGTCGTGGCCAGCGCCGAGCGCCGAGTGCCCAGCCGGATGGTGCTCATGGCCCCTCCTCCGGGTCGAGAACCAGTGGCACCGGAGCGGAGACCAGGCTCACGTCGCGCGGGTCGAGGTCGAAGAGCTCGTGCAGTGCGCGCGCGTAACTGCCGCCGCGGCCCTGCTCGGCGAACTCCTTGACCCGCACAGTGGGGGCGTGGAGCAACTTCTCGACGACGCGGTGGACCGCCTTGGCGACCTCGTCACGCTCGGCCGGGTCGAGGTCCGGGAGGCGCCGCGCGAGCCGGGTGAGTTCGGCGGCGACGACGTCCTCGGCGCGCCGACGCAGGGCACTCACCGTGGGGGCGACCGTCTCGGCGCTGCGCATCGTGAGGTACTCGGCGACCTCCGCCGTGACCAGGTCAGTCGCGGCCTGCACCTGCGGGTGATGGCCTGCATCGCCCAGCAGGGTGCCCAGGTGGGCCAGGTCGAGGAGTCGGACGCCGGGAACCGTCGCGGCACCGGGTTCGACATCGCGCGGCAGGGCGAGGTCGACGACGACCAGGGCCCGACTCTCACGGCCCCGCTGGGCCTGGACTAGGTCGGCGGTGGAGACCACGAGGCCGCGTGCACCGGTGCTGGAGATCACCACGTCGGCGCGGCCGAGCGCAGCCTGCCGATCCTCCCAGGCGACCACCTCGCCGCCCAATCGCTCGGCGAGCGTGTGCGACCTGACGGAGCCTCGGTTGGCGATGAGCAGCTCGCGCACCCCCGCCGCCTTCGCGGCCGTCGCGGCCAGAGCCCCCATCCCGCCTGCGCCGAGCACGAGGACGCTCGCGGTGGTCAGATCGACTTCGGTGGCGGCCTCGGCGAGCGCGGCGTCGACGAGGGAGCGACTGACGGCGTCGATCCCCGTCTCGCTGTGGACCCGCTTCCCGACGCGCAGGGCCCGCTGCAGGACGGTGTTGAGCTGCGGACCGACGTGATGGCGGGCCTGACCGCGCCGCAGCGCGGAGCGCAGTTGGCCGAGCACCTGGGCCTCGCCGATGGCCATCGAGTCCAGACCGGAGGACACCGAGAACGCGTGGGCGACGCCGCGCTCCTCGTAATGGACATAGAGGTAGGGGTGGAGCAGGGCGCGGTCGACGCCGGTGTGCTCGGCGAAGGCGTCGGTCAGCTCGGCAAGGGCCCCGTGGAAGGTGACCGCCTCGGCATACACCTCGGTGCGATTGCAGGTGGAGAGCACGAGAGCCTCGCGCACGTGCTCACCGCGTAGCGCGGCGGCCTCCAGTTCGGAGGCGGCCGAGGTGTCGAAGGCGACCCGCTCGAGCACGTCGAGCGGGGCATGGTGGTGCGAGAGACCGAGGACGAGCAGGCTCATGACACCTCGGCTGTTCGGGTGGTCGGCACGGTCCGCTGCTGGGCGAGGAAGGCCAGGATCTGGAGCTCGGTGCCGAGGTCGACCTTGCGGACGTCGACCCCGCCCGGGACCGAGAGCACCACGGGTGCGAAGTTGAGGATCGAGCGGACGCCGGCGGCCACGAGCTGGTCGGCGACGTCCTGTGCCGACTCGGGTGGGGTCGCGATGACACCGATGGCCAGGCCCTGCTCGCGGACCAGGGCGGGGAGGTCTGCCATTGCCTGCACGACGAGGCCGGCAGCCCGCAGGCCCACAAGGCGTTCGTCGTGGTCGAGGACCGCGACGACCTTGAAGCCACGCGTGGCGAACCCTCGGTATGCCGCGAGCGCACGACCGAGGTTGCCCATCCCGATGATGGCCACCGGCCAGTCGCGCGCGAGGCCGAGCACCTCGGTGATCTCGGCGGCCAGCATGGTCACGTCGTAGCCGACCCCACGCACACCGTAGGAGCCGAGATGGGACAGGTCCTTGCGCAGTTTGGCCGGGCCGACACCGGCGAGAGCCGAGAGTTCCTCGGAGCTGACCGAGACGACGCCGTCGTCGGCGAGGGCGGTCAGCGCGCGCAGGTATCCCGGGAGTCGGGCGACCGTGGCGTCGGGAACACCCCGCCGGGATGCCGCCTCGGTGCTCACGCCGGTCCTCTCGTCACGCCGAGGATCGCGCGCACTCCTGGCTGAAGGGGCGGCCCGCCGACCCGGCCAGACTACGCATTTGTGAACGCATGCACAAAGTCATGCTCACCCCCGAGAGACATCTCTCACTGGCCGTGTGGTACACGCGGCGGCGGCACACTCGCTCCCGTGCTCAGCGAGTGGGCGGGTCGAGGGCTGCGCGCAGTTGCTCCGCCGTGATCCGCCAGGTCGCCACGACGGCCCCGTCGACCTCGATCACCGGGATCAGTTCGCGATAAGCGGCCAGCGTCCGGGGGTCATCGAGGATCGACCGCACCTCGAGGTCAGCGCCGCGCTGGGCAGCGATCGGTGCGCACACGGCATACGCATCGTCGCAGAGGTGGCAGCCCGGCCGGGAGTGGATGACGATCCGGGCGGGCATGCTCAGAAGAAGACCGACTTGCGCTGCATGAGCAGGGCATAGAGCGTCTGCTGGATCGTCTCGCGGACCTGATCGGTCAGGTCGAAGACCAGCATCGGGTCCTCGTCGGCACGCGGTCCGAAACCGTCGGTCGGGATCGGCGCGCCGAACTCGATGATCCACTTGCTGGGCAACGGGATGAGGCCGAGTGGACCGAGCAGCGGGAAGGTCGGGGTGATCGGCGCATACGGCAGGCCGAAGAGCCGGGCGACGGTGCCCATGTTGCCGATGATGGGGGCGATCTCCTCGGCGCCGACGATCGAGGTCGGGATGATGGGCACCTGGGCCTTGAGGGCCGCCGCGACGAAGCCGCCGCGACCGAAACGCTGGAGTTTGTAGCGCTCCTTGAAGGGCTTGCCGACTCCCTTGAAGCCTTCGGGGAAGACACCGACGAGCTCGCCCTTGGCGAAGAGGCGCTCGGCGTCGGTGTTGGCCGCGAGGGTGGAGCCGGTGCGTCGCGCGTAGGTCCCCAGGAACGGTGTCTGGAAGACGAGGTCGGCGCCGAGGGCACGCATGACCCGGTGCTCGGGGTGCTCCTCGTGGATGGCGACCTGGGTCATCACCGAGTCGATGGCAATCGTCCCGGAGTGGTTGGCCACGATGAGCGCACCACCCTCGGCCGGGATGTTCTCGATGCCGCGCACCTCGATGCGGAACCACTTCTCATAGATCGGGCGGAGCAGCGGCAGGACGACGTTCTCGGTGAAGTGGGGGTCGTAGCCGAACTCGTCGACCGCGTAGTCACCCTCGATCCGACGCCGGACATAGGCGATGGCTGCGGCCAACTTGGCCTCGATGTCCTCGGCGGACATGCCGGCCGACTCGGCCGCGAAACGCAGGGCGGTGATGATGCCCTGGACGAGGTCGGTGACCCCGGGCGTCGGGGTCTGCGCGGGGTGCGGGCGACGGGTGGGATCGATCGCGGCCTCACCGGCGGGGGTTGGCGCGTTGGCCAGGCGGAGGCGACGCGCGACGAGGTCGTCCTGGGCGCGCTTGGCCCGAGGGCTCGGTCGTGGGACCTTGCGTTCGCCGGAGAGACGGCGGGCCTTGGGGGCAGGGCTGGACGCAACGACCGGGCGTGGCCGGTGCTTGGCGCGCTCGCCGGACGCGGGAGGGATCGGGGCCACAGCCGGAGCCGGGGCGGGGGCCAC
>NZ_HF570956.1:463160-466818 GCF_000367525.1 Phycicoccus elongatus Lp2
GGCCGCCGGGAGCGGGGACGGCGCCTCATGAGCTCCAGCCCCCACAGGGCGCCGACCTCGCGGGCCTGCCCGGCGGCATCCCGGCGGCGGGCCACATGGGTCGCGAAGGCCTCGGCGAGCATCCGGTAGTCGCCCCCGACGCCGGCCCGGGCGCCCTCGACCGCGAGCATCGAGCGGGCGGCGACGGTCGCGGCATACCGATGCGCGGGACGTCCCCGACCCGATGGCGACTCCGTGGCGACCTCGACCAGTCCGATCCCCTGCAGCGCTGTGAGGGCGGCACGCACGCTGTTCGGGTGGACCCCGAGGCGCTCGGCGAGGGTGTCGACAGTGGAGTGGGAGTCCTGCGGGGCGCGGACCAGGGTCAGCAGGACCTCTCGCCGAACCCCGACCAGGGTCGGCGGCGCGTCCGGGGTCGCGACCGGGCCGAGGGGTCGCTCGTCGACCACGTTCTTTCTCACACCACAGAGTGTAATAAAATGCTGTCGTCGCGACACTCCGCGACACGTCCACCGCCCCACGAGAGGCCCACCATGGAGCAGATTCCCCTGACCGAGAAGTCGAGCGCCTCGTGCGGCTGCGGCTGCGCCCACGAGGACGGCGCCCCCGAGCTCGACGTCCGTGCCATCCCCCACGCGATCCGGCACGCGACCGTCTTCGGCGCGCTGGGTGCGATCAAGCCGGGCCAGTCGATGGTCCTCGTCGCCCCGCACGACCCCAAGCCGCTGCTCGCCCAGATCGCCGACCGCGAGCAGGGCACGATCAGCGTGACCTACCTCGACGAGGGTCCCGAGGCCTGGCGCCTCAAGCTGACCCGCGCCTGATCACCGATGTGCTCCTACTGCGGCTGCGAGAACATCGAGGTCGTCGGCCGCTTCATGCGTGAGCACACCGAGATCATCAACGCGTCAGGTGTGCTGCGGGCAGCCTGTGACGCGGGCTCGCAGGACGCCATCGCCGCCGCCGCCGCTGAGGTCGCCCGTCTCTTCGCGCCGCACTCGGCGGCCGAGGAGGCCGGCATCTTCACGGTGATGGCCGAAGACCCGGAGTTCACCGACTACGTCACCCGGCTCTGCTCCGAACACCAGCAACTCGACGCCCACCTGGCCACCATCGTGGCGGCGGCCGACGACGCGAACCGGCACGCGGCATACGAGGAGTTCGAGCACCTCCTGCGCGGGCACATCGACCGCGAGGACAACTCCCTCTTCCCGGCCGCCGCAGTCGCCTTCGCCGGCCCCGAGTGGGAACGCGTCGCGGCCCTCACGCCGGACGCCTGAGTCGTGCACCGCAGGACCTGGCTACTGCTCCCGGCGGGCGTCTCGCTCCTCGCCGGGCTCGACGCCGCCCTGCTCCTGCTCGAGGTCCCGGCACCGGTCGACGCCGCCCACCTGCCGACAGCGCACGGCATCCTCATGGTGCTCGGCTTCCTCGGGACCCTGATCTCCCTGGAGCGCGCGGTCGCCCTCCGCTCCCCATGGGCGTATGCCGCGCCCGCCCTCCTCGGCGCCGGCGGGGTCATGCTGGCCGCCGGGCCACGACTGCTCGGCCAGGCGCTGCTCATCGACGGCCTCGTGGCCTTCCTCGCCATCGCCGTCCTCCTCGGAGGTCGTCAGGGTGACGGCGCGACCGCCGTCGAAGTGCTGGCCGTCAGCCATGCGCTCGCGGCCGCGATTCTCTGGACGCGGTTGGAGGTGTCGGCGCTGCTGCCGCTGCTCGTCGGCTTCGTTGTCTGGACGATCGCCGCCGAGCGTGTCGAACTCGCCCGACTCACCCTGGGCCGGGGCGCCGATCATCGCCTGCTCGTCCTCGCCGCGGTGTATGCCGCGGGCTCGGCCACCGCTCTGCTCTCCCCAGCGATCGGCTCACGGCTGGCGGCCCTGACCCTCGTGGCGTTGTGCGCCTGGCTGCCCCGTCATGACGTGGCGCGACACACGATTCGGTCGCGTGGGCTGCCCCGCTTCTCGGCGGCGGCGATGCTCGCGGCCTGGGGCTGGCTCGCGGTGGCGGCCCTGACCTGGCTCGCCATCGGGCCGCCCACCGGTCGGGCAAGCTATGACATCGTCGTCCACGGGGTCTTCCTCGGTTTCGCGATGTCGATGGTCCTCGCCCATGCGCCCGTGATCCTTCCGGCGGTCATCCGCCGCCCCTTGCCCTATCGCGCCTTCCTGTGGCTGCCGCTCGTCGTTCTCCACGTCGCCCTCGCCGCGCGGGTCGCCGGTGACGTCAGCGGCATCGATCGGCTCTGGCAGGCGGGTGGGGTCGGCACCGTCACGGCCCTGCTGCTCCTGCCGGTGACGGCAATCACCTCGGTCCTGCTGGGCCCCAACACTTCTCGCCGAGAACCGGCACCCGTCCCGCAGAAGGTCCACACATGACCGTCGATTCACCTCCTCGCCCACCCCGCCCCGACACCCGTCCGGCCACCCGCGGCACCTGGGCACTTCGAGACCGCCCGGCCGTCGTCTGGCTCGCGCTGGCCGTCCTGCTGACCCTCGTCCACCCCTTTGTCCCGGGGTCCCGGTGGCTGATGGTCCACCTCGTGCTGCTCGGTGCCCTCACCCACTCAGCCCTCGTCTGGTCGACCCACTTCGCCCAGGCCCTCCTCAAGACGCCGAGCACTCTGGATGACCGGAGGATGCAGTCGATTCGGTTGTCGCTCAACATCATCGGCGTCCTCCTCGTGCTGATCGGGGTGCCGACGAGCACCTGGCCGGTCACCCTGGTCGGTGCTGTCCTCGTCTCCGGTGCCGTTCTCTGGCACGGCGTGATGCTTCACCGTCGGCTTCGCCACAGCCTGCCGGGCCGCTTCCGCATCACGGTGCGCTACTACCTGGCTGCGGCCGCGCTGCTCCCCGTCGGGGCGGGCTTCGGGGCATTCCTCGCGCGCGGGCTGGACGACGACCTCCACGGACGAATCCTGTTGGCGCACACCATGACCATGCTCCTGGGCTGGATCGGGCTGACCGTGACCGGCACCCTGATCACCCTGTGGCCGACCATGCTCCGCACACGCATGGACGTGCGGGCCGAAGCCCTCGCGCGTCAGGCCCTGCCGGTGCTGCTCGCGGGGATCACGATCGTCGTCGCGGGGGCATCGCTCGGCATTCGTCCGGTCGCCGCCGCCGGCGTCCTGGCGTATGCCGCGGGGCTGGGTTGGTGGGGCCGCGCCCTCTGGCGCCCGGCACGGCAGGCGCCACCACGGCATACCTCCACCTGGTCGGTGACGGCGGCGCTGGTGTGGGGCTTGGCGGCCCTGGCGGCGGTGGTCGGCACCGTCCTCGCGGCGGGGTCCTGGACCGAGGTCGGAGAGTCCTACGGGCGGGTGACGACGATCGCGGTGATCGGCTTTGCCGCGCAACTCCTGACCGGGGCGCTCTCGCATCTCGTGCCGGCCGTGCTCGGAGGTGGCCCGTCTGTCGTGCGGGCGGCCACCGCATGGTTCGACCGATGGGGGCTCTGGCGACTGGTTGTCGTCAACGGCGGCCTCCTCATCTGCCTGGCGCCGGTGCCGGGCGTCGTGCGCGTCATCGTCTCCTCGCTGGTGCTCGCGGCCTTGGCGATGTTCATCCCGCTGATGTTCCGGGCGATCCGTGCGGCGGTGCGTGCCCGACGTGAACTCGAAGCGTCGGTCGAGGCGGCCACCGCGGCCGCCACC
>NZ_HF570956.1:466918-467931 GCF_000367525.1 Phycicoccus elongatus Lp2
GCTCGGCGGCTCTGATTGCGCGTGTCATTCATCGCTCACGAGTCTCACACGAGAGGGGCATTCACTCCCCTATGCTGGCCGGGTGAGTCAGACACACGCCCTCGACCTGGCCGACCCGAGCACCGATCCGTTCGCCGTGGCGCAGGCCGCTGCCGACGTGATCCGCGAGCGCACCGACGGCGCCGCCCACGATGTGGCGCTCGTCCTGGGCTCGGGGTGGGGGCAGACCGGCGACCTCATCGGGGAGACCTTCGCGACGATCGAGAACACCGACGTCCCGGGCTTCGGCAAGGCCGCGGTCGCGGGCCACTCGGGCGTCATGCGCTCGGTGGGCATCGGGGACACCGGGCGGCGGGCGCTCGTCTACGGCACGCGGACGCACTTCTACGAGGGAAAGGGTGTGCGTGCGGTGGTCCACAACATCCGCACCGCGGCAGCCCTCGGGTGCCGCACGGTCGTCATCACCAATGGCTGCGGCGGGCTGCGCGAGGAGTGGGCTCCGGGGACTCCGGTCCTCATCAGCGACCACATCAATCTGACGGCCCACTCCCCCATCGAGGGCGCGAACTTCGTCGACCTCACCGATGTCTACTCGCCCCGCCTGCGCGCCGTCGCCCGAGAGCTCGACCCAGGTCTCGACGAGGGCGTCTATGTGCAGTTCCGCGGGCCGCACTACGAGACTCCGGCCGAGGTGCGGATGGCCATGGTCCTGGGCGGAGACCTCGTCGGCATGTCGACCACACTCGAGGCGATCGCCGCGCGTCAGAGTGGCCTGGAAGTGCTGGGGATCTCGCTGGTCACCAACCCGGCCGCTGGCATCTCCAAGACCCCCCTCAACCACGAGGAGGTTCTCGAGGCCGGTCGCGAGGCCGCCGAACGATGCGGTCGACTGCTGGCTGCGGTCGTGGCGAGGATCTGATGGCGGTCCAGGGCGGGCCGCTGGGCTCGCGTGGCAGCGGAGAGGCCGTGCATCCCACCGTGCTCGAGGCGGCTCGCGCCTGGGCCGCCGACGA
>NZ_HF570956.1:468031-482934 GCF_000367525.1 Phycicoccus elongatus Lp2
GTGCCGGTATCGGCCGGTGCCGTCCCGTTGGCGCGCACCTCGTGGTCGATGAGGAAGACGCTTGCGGTCGCAGCTGCGGCCCTGGGCATTGCCACTGTCGGAGCGGCTGGAGGCGCAACGGCCGTCGCGCTCAGCCAGCACGACGACAACCAGGGCAGCGGCACCAGCCAGAACTCCCAGTTCGGCCCCGGAAGTGGGCAGGTCGATCCGGACGGCGACAACTGGCAGGGCGGCCCCGGTCGCCGCGGCGGCATGCCGCCTGGTGGTTTGGACGGCCAGACCCAGACCGACCCGAACGGGGGAAGCGGACAGACCGACCCCAACGGCGGCACCACCACGCCCAACGGCGGCTCCGGCACCTCGTCCCGCCAGACCCCGACTCTCCCCGGCGCCGCCGGCTGAGCATCCGCCAGGGGGTACGTCCGCAGAGTCTGCAGTTGCGCCACCATTTGGCGCATGTCACATGCGCCCGTATGTGGCGCAACTGCAGACGCTCGGGCGGGGGTCCCCCCGGCGGCTGGCTCGGCCGCGAATGCTGGGGCGGCGGACAAGCCGGGTGCGCCCTCGGCGGGCGATTTCGTGGCCGGGCCGGTCGACGGGTACGATCGATTCTCGTTGCGCCCGTAGCTCAACGGATAGAGCATCTGACTACGGATCAGAAGGTTAGGGGTTCGAATCCCTTCGGGCGCGCTCTGAGTTGAGACAGACGATGGGGCCCTGACCAGCGGAGACGCCGGTCGGGGCCTTTCTCGTGCGGCCACCGTCGTTGCCACGGGCGACTGCGACCTTGATGGCCAAGCGATTTGTCGATCGTGGACGTTCGGGTGCGTCAATGGGGCATGACAGACAACGACAACGACGCACCCCGCGACGACGCCGCAGCGGTCACGGCCGAGCTGCTCGACTGGATCGAGGCGACCGTGCGCCACCTGGTGGCCTGCGCCGACGGCCTGACCGATGCCCAGCTGCGTACGCCCGTGACCACCTCCGGCTGGACCGTGCTCGGGCTGCTGGACCACGTGCGCGACTCGACGGTCTTCTGGCTGGAGCACGTGGTCGTCGGCTCGGCGGCCGAGCTCGACGAGGACAAGCCCTGGGACAACGACCCCGCTGCGAGCGCGCAGGACGTGATCGCGCGCGTGGAGTCGGACGTGGCGCGGGCTTGCGCGGCGGCCCGCGGCACGCCCCACGACGCCGCCCCCGGCTGGTGGGGCCGGAGGGCGCGTGGGGTGGCTACCGGCAGGACAGCGTGCGGGGCGTGCTCCTGCACCTGCTCAAGGACAACGCGGCCCACTCGGGACAGCTGGACGTCGTCCGGGAAGGCATCGACGGTGCCGTGTGGGACTTCGCGATCGGCGGCGTCAGACGTCCTTGACGTAGCGGTGGACCGGCACCGTGACGCGCCCAGGTAGCCGTCCCGGCCCAGCCCGCGACGACTTCACAGGCGACGGGCGCGCAGCGCGACGACGACCCCGAGCAGCGCCACGAAGGGGCCGATGAACGCCCACAGGATGTTGCCCGACATGGAGCTCCCGCCCACCACGCCGAACCCCTGCAGCGTCCACAGCACACCGATCGCCGTGAGCAGTCCTCCGGTGATGAGCAGGGCCGGTCGTCGCATGCGGGCAGGGTATGCCGCGCTGTGTCCGGCCGCACGTGGCGCACCCACGTGGGTCGTGACGGGGGAGCCGGCGACCGCCGCGGCGCCCGTGGATCGTTCACACCGACACGGCGCGCTTGGTGGGAAATTTACGCATTCGCCACCGTTTCGGGGTGACCTGCGGGACCGGGCGTCAGCAGGATCGGTCTCCCACCGTCTGAAGGAGCGAGTGTGAAGACCTCTGTGATCGCCAGGGCCGCCGCTGCGGTCGCCGTCCTCGGGACCGCCCTGCTCGCCGCCCCGGGCGGTGCTCAGGCTGCCGGACGCGACGGCACCTGCGACTCCGGCGAGTTCTGCCTCTACTACAACAGCGACAACGCGGGTTCGGTCTCCGACTTCACGACCTCGATCTCGGACTACGGGGACACGCAGCCGTCGTGCTACGAGTTCAAGGGCGCCGGCAACGGCCAAGGTCTGTGCGTGAAGAACAATGCGGCCTCGGTGTGGAACCGCACCGGTGGGTCCGTGACCGTCTTCTACAACAGCGGGTATGCCGGTGACAGCCAGACCTTCGCGGCCGGCGCCAAGGGCAACCTCAACGCGACCCTGAAGAACGAGAACGCCTCCCACCGCCTCGGCGGCGGCACCTCGACCAAGGTGGACATGTCCGACGCGCTCTACGTCGGTGGCGGCGGTCGGCTCACCACGGGCTTCGACGGGTACGTGAACACCCCGGGGCGGCACGAGGGCATCGACTTCGCCAAGGCCAGCGGCGCCGGGGTCAAGGCCCTGCTCGGCGGCACGGTGACCAACGTCGTCGAGGGGGGCACCAGCTTGTCCACCATCGCGGTCTACAACGCCACCTACGACAAGACGATCATCTACCTGCACACCAACCCGCTCGACAGCGTCGACACCGGTGACAGCATCAGCAAGGGCCAGCAGATCGCGACCGAGGCGTCCCGTGGCGCCAGCGCGACGCACACCCACGTCGAGATGCGGCTGGGCCGCAGGACCCTGGCGGCCAAGAGCGTCAACGACCCGGTGCTCGACAACCCGAACCCCAACCCCTTCTGGGAAGCCCGCGGCTACAACGTGCGCTGAGCCGGCCACGCGCCGCGCTGGTATGCCGCGTGGTGCCGTGAGGGGTGACCACGCGGCATACCAGCGCTGCTTGCGTCTGCATGGTCGGCTGCCATGGCAACCGACCACGCAGACGCAAGCAGTCCGGGGCGCTCAGAAGTCGTCGTCGAAGGCGACGCTCCCGGTGACTCCCACCTGGTAGGCCGACACGCGCCGCTCGAAGAAGTTCGAGAGCTCCTGCACGTCCTGGAGCTCCATGAACGCGAGCGGGTTCTTCGAGCCGTACTCCGGCTCGAGCCCCAGCTGCTGGAGGCGCCGGTCGGCGACGTTCTCCAGGTAGAGCCGCATGTCTGTGGTCGACAGCCCGGCCACACCGCCGCCGAGCAGGTCCTGGGCGAACTGCGCCTCGGCGTCCACCGCGTCACGCAGCATCTGCCGGACGTCGGCCGCCATCTGCTCGTCGAAGAGGTCGGGTTCCTCGGCCCGCACGGTCTCCACGACGTCGAACGCGAACGACATGTGCATCGACTCGTCGCGGAATACCCAGTTGGTGCCGGAGGCGAGGCCGTTGAGCAGACCCCGCGAGCGCAGGAAGTAGACGTAAGCGAAGGCACCGTAGAAGAAGAGCCCTTCGATGCACGCCGCGAAGCAGATCAGGTTGAGCAGGAAGGCTTTTCGGTGCTCCCGGGTCTCCAGCGCATCGAGGTCGAACACCGAGTCGATCCAGCGGAAGCAGAAGTCGGCCTTGTGCTTGATGGAGGGAATGTTGTCGACGGCCGCGAAGGCCTCCGCGCGCTCGCCCTCGTCGGGGACGTAGGTGTCGAGCAGGGTCAGGTAGAACTGCACGTGCACCGCCTCCTCGAACAGCTGACGGCTGAGGTAGAGGCGACCCTCGGGGGAGTTGATGTGCTGGTACAGGTTGAGCACCAGGTTGTTGGCCACGATCGTGTCGCCGGTGGCGAAGAAGGCGACCAGCCGAGACACCAGGTGCCGCTCAGCGGCGGTGAGGCGCTGGAGGTCCTTCAGGTCCGAGTGCAGGTCGACCTCCTCGACCGTCCAGGTGTTCTTGATCGCGTCGCGGTAGCGCTCGTAGAACTGCGGGTAGCGCATCGGCCGCAGGGTGAGGTTCATCCCCGGGTCGAGCAGCATCCGCTCGCCGTCGGGGGGAGTGGTGTGGTCGGTGGCGGTGGACAGGTCGGTGGTCATTCGCAGGCCTCGCAGTTCTCGGGGTTCTCCAGGGAGCAGGCGATCGCGTCCTGATCGGACCTGGTCTGGTCGGTGGGGGCAGGGGCGGAAGGAGTCGCCGCGGCGACGGAGACCGTCGCCTGCTGGATGCGCGTCGCGGGACGGGAGCGCAGGTAGTAGGTCGTCTTGAGGCCGGCCTTCCAGGCGTAGAGGTACATCGAGCTGAGCTTCCCGATGGTCGGCGCCGCGAGGAACAGGTTGAGCGACTGGCTCTGGTCGATGTACGGCTGTCGCGCGGCGGCGAGCTCGATCAGCGCCTTCTGCGGCAGCTCCCACGCCGTGCGGAACAACAGCCGCACGTCGGCGGGCAGGTCGAGGATGCCCTGCACCGATCCCTCGCTGCGCTTGATCGCCTCGCGCACCTCGAGGGTCCACAGGCCGCGCGACTTGAGCTCGCGCACGAGGGCCGTGTTGACCTGGAGGAACTCACCCGACAGCGTCTCGCGCTTGAACAGGTTGCTCACCTGCGGCTCGATGCACTCGTAGGCCCCGGTGATCGAGGCGATCGTCGCCGTGGGCGCGATGGCGATCAGCAGGCTGTTGCGAAGACCGTTGGCAGCAATGGCCTTGCGCACGGCTTCCCACCGCTCGGTCTGGGTCGGGGTCACCTCCCACAGGTCCGGCTGCAGGTCGCCGCGCGCTGCCCGTGTCTGGTCGTATGCCGGGTGGGCGCCGTGCTCGGCCGCGAGCTCCGCGGACCGCTCCAGCGCGGAGAGGTAGACCTCCTCGCTGATGCTGGTCGACAGCTCGAGGGCCTCGGGGGAGTCGAACGGCAGGCGCAACGCGAAGAACACGTCCTGCAGCCCCATCATGCCGAGGCCTACCGGTCGCCACCGGGGGTTGGATGCCGCCGACTCCTCGCTCGGGTAGTAGTTGATGTCGACCACCCGGTCGAGGTAGGTCACCGCCGTGCGGACGGTCGATCGCAGTGTCTCCCAGTCGATCCCGTCACGGCCTGGGGTGAGGTGCCGGGCCAGGTTGACCGACCCGAGGTTGCAGACCGCCGTCTCCTCGTTGCTCGACACCTCGATGATCTCGGTGCACAGGTTCGACAGGTGCACGACCGGCGCGCCCGGAACCTGGTCGTCCGAGGTCTGGTTGCAGGTGCGGTTGCTGGCGTCCTTGAACGTCATCCACCCGTTGCCGGTCTGGGCCAGGGTGCGCATCATCTTGCCGTAGAGCTCGCGCGCGCTCACGGTGCGCACGACGCGGCCGTCACGCTCCGCGGCGGCATACGCCTCCTCGAAGGCCGGTCCCCACAGGTCCGGCAGCTCGGGCACCGCGTGCGGGTCGATCAGCGACCACGGCTCGTCCGCCTCGACCCGTCGCATGAACTCGTCGGGGATCCAGTTGGCCAGGTTGAGGTTGTGCGTGCGCCGGGCGTCCTCGCCGGTGTTGTCGCGCAGCTCGAGGAACTCCTCGATGTCGGGGTGCCACGGCTCGAGGTAGACGCAGGCCGCCCCCTTGCGTCGGCCGCCCTGGTTGACCGCCGCGACCGAGGAGTCGAGGGTGCGCAGCCAGGGGACGATGCCGTTGGAGTGACCGTTGGTGCCGCGGATGAGGGCGCCACGGGAACGGACCCGCGACCACGAGATGCCAATGCCCCCAGCGAATTTCGACAGCTTGGCAACCTGGGCGTAGCGGTCGTAGATCGAGTCGAGGTTGTCCTGGGGACTGTCCACGAGGTAGCAGGACGACATCTGGGTGTGGCGCGTGCCGGAGTTGAACAGGGTCGGTGAGCTGGGCAGGTACGCCAGCGATGACATCAGCCGGTAGAAGTCGATGGCCTCGCGCGCTGTGTTGGCCAGGCCGCAGGCGACCCGCAGCAGCCAGTACTGCGGCGTCTCGATGACGTCGCGGGTCTCGGGGTGGCGCAGCAGGTAGCGGTCGTAGACGGTGCGCAGCCCGAAGTACTCGAACCGGCGGTCGGCCCCGGCATCGATCGCGTGGTCGAGCTTGCGGGCGTTCGCCTCCACGAAGGCTGCCGTCCGGTCACCGATCAGGCCCTCGAGGTGTCCGAGCCGCACGGCCTGGCTGAAGGACGCGACCTGATGGCCGCGCACCTCCTTGTCGACGTAGTTGGCGAGCAACCGCGCGGCAAGCTTGGAGTACTCCGGTTCGCTGGCGGTCATCTCGGCCGCCGTCTGGATCGACAGCCGGTCGAGCTCGGCCGTCGTCGCGCCGTCGTACAGCCCGCTGATCGTGCGGGTGGCGATGGCCATGGGGTCGACCTCGGGCAGGTCGTCGCACCACCGGTCGACGGCACGGACGATCTTCATGACGTCGACAGGTTCGGCGTCGCCGTTGCGCTTGCGCACCTGCATCTGGGTGCGCCGCGGTGCGTCGTTCGTCGGGTGGGCGACGGGACCTGGATCGGTCGACTCGTCGGTGGTCTGGGTCATCTGCTCTCTCCTCGCGAGCGGTTCGGATGGCCGGACCAGGGGAGGAGGCGACGACGACACGGGGGCAGGCGCGCGGCATACCGCCGATCACTCCTGCACCACTGCCGCTGGACCCGCCCTCGAGGCCACGACCACACCACGCACGGGTGCGCGTGGCCGCTGGCAGGTCTTCGGACTCGTGGACGTGGCGGGTCGCGACCTGTGCTGTCTCGACCCACGCGCCTACCGGCCGTCGCTTCCCAGACTCGCGTCCAGTGCTTGGTGACGGCTTTCGTTTCCACTCACCGCTGCGGGGCAGTCCCGGAATCGCACCGGGTTCCCTCTTGCCCCGAAGCCGTTGGCTTACGGCTCCGGACCAGCTGCGAACCACCATATGGGGCGCCTCTGACAATTGGTGGCACCACATGTTGTGTCCGGCGTGTCGTCACCCGTCGGTGTGGGCCAGGTGCGCCCGGAGCGCGACGTAGACCTTGCGCACGCCGATCGCCCGCTGCAGGTCCTGCTCGATCCGGGTGAAGAACTCGCGCCGGTAGGTGCCGTCGGTGATGGCCTGGACGGCGAAGTAGAGCCCCGTGAAGGCGGAGAGGAAGATCGCGACGGAGAAGAGCTCTCGGCTGACGAGGTGCAGCGGCCCGGGGTAGTGCGGCGCCGACCCCGTCCACGCCTCGATGACGGCGGGCCGGATCGCGAGCGACCCGAAGAGCACGAAGAACGCGAAGACGATCAGGCTGAGCACGATCACCTGCACGGCCTGGGTGATGAAGAGCAGCATGAGGTTGCGTCGTTGCAACGCGGGCAGTCGGATGCCGGACACCTCACCCAGCAGGTGCTCCTCGGCCAGGATCTCGCGCGCGGCCGAGGCCACGGGGGTCTGCTCGGTCGTGCGGACGAGCAGGTCGCCCTCGACCTCGGCGCCCACGCGGTCGATCTCGGCGGAGAACGACGGTCCGAGGAAGGCGGTGGCGAGCACGGCGAAGATCCCCACGGTGCCCCAGAGCTGCTGACGGTCCAGCGCCGAGGCGACCTGCCACACCTCGGTGTTGATGAACAGGAACGTGATGAACAGCAACAGGAACGGCAGGGCGCGAGTCACCATCGGCCGCAGCAGCGCCCGGCTCGCCCACGCCTCCCGCAACGCCCACCGGGTGATGCTCGCGACGCGGAAGACCACAAGCCCGCGGGCCACGGCGGCCACGGCGAACCAGCCGAGGAACTCCAGCGACCACCCGAGTGCGTCTTACCCGGGATCGAAGAGCCACCGTTCGAGCAGCAGCGCAGCGGCGGCGACCAGGACGAGCACGCCGGTCCACGACAGGACCCTGGTCCAGCGCGGGGCCGGCTGATCTGCTCGTACTCCTCCTCGACGAAGTACGGCAGCCCGTGCGCGTCGAACCAGGACTCGCACTTGGCGATGTCATTGCGGGTCAGCACCCGCCCAGCCTCCCAGACCCGGTTCAGCGGCTGCGGGAGGCGGCCGCCGCCGCGAACCGCTCGGACCAGTCGTCGAGCATGGCGTGGAGCTCGGCCGGGGCCGTCTCGATGTCAAAAGGGGCCCGCACCACGCCGAGGGCGAACAGCGGCCACTGTGGCTGGCCGGCATCCATCTCGACGCGGCAGCTCTGCGCGTCGATGGCAGCGACCTGGGCCCAGCGTCCGATCCGCCGCTCGACGTCCTCAGCCGGGGCGTGCACCGTGGCGACCACCTGCTGGCCGCGGTCGCGTTGCGAAAGTCCTTGCCGCACAGTGGACGCCGCGTCACCGCCGGGGATGTCGCGGCGCCTGAACCGGGCGCGCGTGCCCATGGGTGCGGAGAGCCGGTCTAGCCGGAACGAGCGCCAGTCCTGCCGTTCGAGGTCGTATGCCGCGAGGTACCAGCGGCGGCCGACCGTCACCAGCTGGTGGGGTTCCACGTGGCGACCGAGGTCCTCGCCGGCCGCCGCCCCCCCCGCCGCGGGCGGTGTAGCGGAACCGCAGTCGCTCCTCGTCGCGGATCGTCTGGGCGACGATCGACAGGACCTCCGCTGACACCTCCGGGGCGGTGCCGAACGGGGAGTCGACGGTGACGCTGCGCAGCGCCTCGGCGCGACGTTTGAGCTTGGCGGGCAGCACCTGCACGACCTTCGACAGCGCCGACAGCGATGCCTCGGCCAGGGCGCCGCTTCCCTGGTGGGCGGCGTTGCCGAGGGCGACCGCCATGGCGATCGCCTCGTCCTCCTCGACCGTGAGCGGTGGCATGGCTGCGCCGGCGCCGAGCTGGTAGCCGCCGTCGGCTCCCCTGGTGGCGTTGACCGGGTAGCCGAGCTCGCGCAACCGGTCGATGTCACGGCGCAGGGTGCGCTCGGACACCTCGAGGCGATCGGCGAGCTCGCCGCCCGGCCAGAACCGGTGGGTCTGGAGCAGCGACAGCAGTCGCAGGGCGCGGGAGCTGGTGTTGGCCATGGATCAAGAGTGCCTCACCATCAGGTCAGAAAGTGACCGGAAGGATCTCTAGCGTCGACCACGACCAGGAAAAGTCCACGACGCTCCGATCGGAGAGATCATGACCACGACAGTCGACACCCGGCCGACGACCACGGTGCCAGCCGAGGGCGCGACGCCGCCCTCAGGCGGCGACACGGCATACGCACCAACGAATTCTGCGCCGGATCGCGCGGCGCGACACGGGGCCCTCCCCACCGGCCGCGCGCGCACCATCGCATTGCTCAGCCTGTTCCTCGCCTCAACCATGGAGCTGCTGGACACGACCATCGTCAACGTCGCGCTGCCGACCATCGAACGCGGTCTCGCCGCTTCGCCGGCGCAGCTCCAGTGGATGGTGGCGGCCTACCCGCTGGCTTTCGCGGTCGGTCTGATCACGGGCTCGCGGCTCGGCGACCTGATCGGTCGCAAGCGGGTCTTCGTGGGTGGGTTGGTGGGCTTCACCCTCATGTCGGCGGCCTGCGGCTTCGCCCCGAACGCTGAGGCGCTCGTGGGCTTCCGTGCGCTCCAGGGACTGGCCGCGGCGGCGATGATCCCGCAGGTCCTCTCGAGCCTGCAGGTGATGTACCGGCCGGACGAGCGGGCCAAGGCGATGGGCATGTTCACCGGCCTCGCGGGTGTGTCGACCGTGCTCGGGCCGGTGCTCGGTGCCCTGCTCACCGAAGCCGACCTGGCCGGTCTGGGCTGGCGCGCGATCTTCCTCGTCAACGTCCCGGTTGGGGTGCTCGCCCTGGCGGCGGCGCTGCGCTGGGTGCCGGAATCCGTTGCCGCGCAGCGGCCCCCGATCGACCTTCGCGGCGTGGTGATGCTGGCCGTCGGTCTGCTCGCCGTCCTCTACCCGCTCACGCTCGGGCGTGAGCTGGGATGGCCGACCTGGCTGTATGCCGTGATGGCAGCGGGTCTGCTGGTGCTCGTCGCGTTCGTACGAACCCAGTGGCGTGCGGAGCGTTCGGGACGCGAGCCGCTCGTGGCGCTCAGCCTCTACCGGGAGCGCGGCTTCGCCGCCGGCTCGGCCCTGAACGCCGTGCTGTTCCTGGCCATGAGCGCGTACTTCCTGTGCCAGACCATCTACCTCCAGGCCGGGTTGGGCTGGTCGGTGCTCAAGGCCGGTCTCGTCGGGGTTCCCTTCGCGGTGACGACGGCCGTCATGGCGGGATTCGGGGTCGTCGTGCTGGCCCCGCGGATCGGGCGGCGCGTGCTGCAGCTCGGTGCGCTCACCTGGGCGGCAGGTGCCGGGCTGCTGTGGGTGACCGTGGCAGGAGCTGACGGCTCGACCTCCGTGTGGGCCTTCCTGCCGGGGCTCGTGGTGGCCGGCGCGGGATCTGGGCTGATGGTGGCGCCGATCGGGGTCTTCACCCTGGCGGGCGTTCCCGTGACCAAGGCCGGTTCGGCCTCCGGTCTCTCGCAGCCGACCGGGCAGCTGTCCGCCGCCACCGGCATCGCCATCGTGGGGTCGGTCTACTTCTCGATCGTCGACGCCCAGGCGCGCCACGGTGCGCAGGTGCCGGTCGACCTCTTCCGTCCGGCCATGCTGGCTGCCCTCGGGGTGCTGGTCGCGCTCATGCTCGGGGCTGCCGTCGTGGCGCACTTCCTGCCGCCCCGTCTCCCCGAGGCCCCGAGCGACCTGCCCGTGCACTGACCGTGTGGCGTGCCTGCTTGGCCCGGTTGCCGCACACGGCCATCTGGCACCACCGTCGACGCCCGGACGGGTCGAGGAACAGCCAGCCACAGCCCACCCCGGGGCACCTGCGCACCCGCTCGGGCGCGGGAGTGCTCAGCAGGTCGCCCGCGCTGACAAGGAACCCGTCCACCGGGTCGGCGAGCGTGGGGCGGCCGGCGAACCGCCAGGTGCCCCGGGTGGGGTCCGCCCCGTCGCGGACCAACCGCTGCCGTGCGCGGGCGTCTGCGACGGCTCGGGCGACCCGGGCGAAGGCGGCGTCGCTCGCCTCACCGAGCATCACGGCATACAGGTCCGGGCGTATGCCGCGGGCGCGCTCCAGCTCGCGCGTCGCCTCGTCGGGGCGGCGTGCGGCGGCGCGTTCGAGCTGCCCGGCCACCTCCGGCGTCAGGAGACCGTTCAGCCGGGCGAGGGTCGTCAGCCAGGGGTATCCGCGCAGGTACTCCTGACGGTCGTCCCAGGGTTCACCCCAGCCCGACCGGGTGTTCACGAGCTCCAGCGCCGGCTGTCCGGCGAGCTGCTTGGGGAGCACCCGCCCGTCGGCCTCGATCCACCAGCTCACGCAGCGCCCCTTGACATGCGGGCAGCATAACCGCTTGGTCGGAATAACCGGTTAAACAAAGGAAGTGGTTAGTGATACGTTCCATGGTGAAGCTGGGCACGGCCGTGGCGGCCGGCGCGACCCTCGTCCTCGGCGGTGCCACCGCCGCCGGGGCGACACCATCCGCCACGAGTGCGGACGACGGGTGGCACAAGGTGCACGAGGCGTGGCAGCCCTACGTCGAAGGGACCCTCACGCTGCCGGCCGACCGGTACTGCGGCGACTTCGACCTCGAGCTGAGCGCCCAGGAGCAGGACATCGTCTCGAAGGTCACGACCCGGTGGGACACCGGCGGCGAGCGGACCGTGGCCTACAAGGGGCCGTTGCTGACGCGCGCCACCAACCTCAGCACGGGCGAGTCCGTCGTCATCGACCTCGGGGGCAAGGCGGGTGCGCTCTACCGGGCCGACGGGTCACTCCAGACATATTCACTCAACGGCCCGGTCGGCGTCGGGTGGCCGCAGGATGGCGGCGGCCTGAGCCGCGGCTACTACCTGATGGACGGCAAGCACGTCATCGACTACGCGCCGGACGGCACCCGCACCCTCACCGAGGACAAGGGCAGCGAGACCGACGTCTGCCGCCTCGTGCGCTGACTTCGGCCACTGTCGGCCGCTCGCGTCCGACGCCACGTCGCGACCGGGATGCCCCTGTGTGCCATCCTCACGACGCGGACCTCGTCGTGCTCGGCAACCCGACCAACCCCACGGGCGTCCTCCACCCGGCCGGGTCGATCCGGCAGCTCCTGCGACCCGGACGGGTCGTCGTGGTCGACGAGGCCTTCATGGACTCCGTGCCGGGGGAGCCGGAGTCGCTCGTCTCCGACCGTGCGGCGGGCCTCGTGGTGGTCCGGAGCCTGACGAAGCTGTGGTCGATGCCCGGCATCCGAGCCGGCTTCGTCGTCGGAGACGCCGCCGTCGTCGCCGATCTGGCGGCGCACCAGCCGCCGTGGTCGGTCTCCACGCCGGCGATGGCCGCGACGGTGGCCTGCTCGACCGCCGAGGCCGCCGACGAGGCGCACCGACGGGTCACGTGCGCTCACGTCGTGGCGGGTCGACCTCGAGATCGCCCTGTCCTCCCTGGGGATCGAACACGTGACGTCCTCGGCCCCCTTCGTCCTGGCCCGCCCAGGCCGAGGCGTGCGGGAAGCACTGCGGGAGAGCGGTATCGCCGTCCGTCGGTGCGACACCTTCCCAGGACTCGACGACTCGTGGGTCCGCATCGCCGTGCGCCCGCCTGCGGCGTCGGCCCAGCTCGTCGCCGCCCTCGGGGCGCTCGTCGTCTCCCATCCCGTCCAGCCGAAGGAAGACGCTTCGTGCCGTCCGTGACATCCCCCTCGCCCATCGCCCGTCAGCACGCCACGAAGCGACTCGGCGCCCTGGCCACGCCCCCGGGGGCGCTCGGCAGGCTCGGCGACCTCGGCGTCTGGCTCGCTGCCTGCCAGGGCCGGGTCCCGACCGTGCCGGTCGACGACGCGCGCATGTGATCTTCGCCGGCGACCACGGGGTCGCGGCGCACGGCGTCTCGGCGTTCCCGCCGGCCATCACCGGTGCCATGGTGCGGACGTTCCTCGCGGGTCGGGCGGGCGTGAGCGCCCTCGCGACCGCGCACGGGGTCGCGGTCAGGGTGCTCGACCTCGGCGTCGACGAGGACTTCGACGACCTCGACACGGCGACGCGGGCCGCCCTCACCACGTACAAGGTGCGGCGGGGCAGCGGAGCCATCCATCTCGAGGACGCGCTCTCGGCCGTTGAGACGCGGCAAGCCCTCGACGCCGGGGCGGCTGTGGCGCGGGAGGAAATCGCTGCCGGTGCGCAGCTGCTGCTCGGGGGTGACATGGGCATCGGGAACACGACCCCTGCCGCGGCTCTCGTGGCGGCGGCCCTGGGGCTGCCGGCATCGGAGGTGGTCGGGCGGGGCACCGGGATCGACGACGACGTGCTCGCCCACAAGACCGCGGTCCTCGACGCCGCCCTGGCCAGGGCTGGACATCGCGTCGAGGACCCCGTCGAGACGCTCACGTCGCTCGGCAGCGCCGACCTCGCCGCGACGACCGGCTACCTCCTCGCCGCGGCCCGCGCCGGCGTCCCGGTGCTCCTGGACGGGTTGATGAGCGTGGCCTGCGCGCTCACCGCCGACCGGATCGACCCCGGTGCGGCAGCCTGGTTCGCCGCGGGCCACCGCAGCACCGAGCCGGCGCAGTCGCTCGCGCTGTCCAAGCTGGGCCTCGAGCCGCTTCTCGACCTCGGGCTGAGGCTCGGCGAAGGATCCGGCGCGGTGGCCGCCGTGCCCGTGGTCCGCAGCGCGTCGGCCCTCC
Source organism: Phycicoccus elongatus Lp2 (assembly GCF_000367525.1). Taxonomy (GTDB): domain Bacteria; phylum Actinomycetota; class Actinomycetes; order Actinomycetales; family Dermatophilaceae; genus Phycicoccus_A; species Phycicoccus_A elongatus. The sequence goes on from NZ_HF570956.1 coordinate 481,436, forward strand.
TGCGTGACGTCGCGCTGCTCAGCGAGCTCTGACCGGGGGAGGGCGCGTGCTCGCGGACGCCTGGCGGCTGGCGGTCGGGACCCTGACGGTCCTGCCCGTCCGGGCTCCGACGACGGTGGACCGGCGACGCGCCGGATGGGCGATGCTCCTCGCACCGCTCGCCGTGCTGCCGCTCGCGCTCGCGGTCGGCGCCGTCGTCGCCCTCGGTCGCCTCCTCACCATGCCTGCGATCGTCGTGGCCGTCCTGGCCGTGGGGACCCTGGCGCTGGGGAGCCGGGCCCTCCACCTCGACGGGCTCTCCGACACCGCCGACGGGCTCACTGCCTCCTACGACCCCGCCAGGTCGCTCGCCGTGATGAAGGGCGGGACGGCGGGCCCCGCGGGTGTCGTCGCGGTCGTCCTGGTCCTGGGTCTTCAGGCGGCGGCAATCAGCGCCCTCGTGCCTCAGCCCCACGGTGCCGTCGTGGCGGGCCTCGCGGTCTGCATGTCCCGCGCGGCGCTCGCCGTCTGCTGCGTTCGAGGTGTGGGGGCCGCACGCGAGGACGGTCTCGGGCGGACGTTCACGCAGACCGTCACGCCGTGGGCAGCGGCCGCGTCGTGGGCCGGGGCGCTCGTCCTGATGGCCCTCGCCACCGACTGGGCGGGGCTTGGCTGGTGGCGCGGTGTCCTCGCCGGGGCCGTGGCCCTGGCCGTGGTGGCGCTGGTCCTGAGGCGGACCGTGCGGCGGTTCGGAGGGGTGACGGGGGACGTGTTCGGCGCCTGCATCGAGCTCGGCCTCGCCGGGCTGCTCGTGGCGCTCTCGTGAAGGACCGGGCCGTCGGGCTACTCCTCGGATTCACCGCTGACCGCCTCCTCGGGGACCCGCAGAAGTTCCACCCGGTTGCCGGGTTCGGCTCTGCGGCAGCCTCCTTGGAGCGTCTGCTGTACGCCGACTCGCGGAGGCGTGGAGCCGCCCACTCGCTCGTCCTGGTCGGAGCGGCCACCGTCGTGGGCGTCCTCGCGGACCGCTGGGGCAGGTCCCCCACAACCCGCACGGCCGTGACTGCGCTCGCGACGTGGGCCGTCCTCGGCGGGAGATCGCTCGAGCGGGAGGCCCAGGCGGTCCACGCCCACCTCGCGGCCGACGACCGCCCGGCAGCCCGGACGCGACTGACCCACCTCGTCGGCCGCGGAACGAACGGCCTCGACCCTTCGGAGGTCGCGCGCGCCGTCGTGGAGTCGGTCGCCGAGAACACCTCCGACGCCGTCGTCGCGCCCCTGGTGTGGGGAGCCCTGCTGGGCACACCCGGGCTCCTCGCCTACCGCGCCGCCAACACCCTCGATGCGATGGTGGGCCACCGGTCGCCCCGCTACGAGCGGTTCGGCTGGTCGGCGGCACGACTCGACGACGTCCTCAACCTTCCGGGGGCCCGGCTCGCCGGACTGCTGACCCTGGTCGCGGCCCCGTCGACGGCGCCGGCGGCCTGGCGCACGTGGCGCCGCGACGCCGCCGCCCATCC
>NZ_HF570956.1:483034-485924 GCF_000367525.1 Phycicoccus elongatus Lp2
CCCCCCCCCCCCCCCCCCCCGTCCACGGCGTTGCCGCCCGCGCGCGCGATCGCGCGCCCGGCGGCCAGTGAGGTCGGCCCGGTGGCGGCGAGGGCGACGTGCTCCGGCGAAGACGACATGGCCCCGATGATGGCACCGCTAGCCTTCGGGTGTGATGACGACACCGTTGGGCATCATCGCCGGCACCGGGTTCTATGACCTCGACGCACTCGAGGACCCGGTGGTCGAGACGGTCGAGACCGCCTACGGCGAGGCGAGATTCACGCGCGGGCGGTGGCACGGCATACCCGTTGTCTTCCTGACCCGCCATGGAGCGGGCCACTCGGTGCCGCCCCACCTGGTCAACTACCGCGCGAACATCCGCGCGCTCGCCGACGCCGGGGTTCGCGACGTCGTCGCCGTCAACGTCACCGGGTCGATCGACCCCGAGCTGGAGCCCGGCGACCTGCTCTGCCTCGACGACTTCCTCGACTTCACCAAGGGCCGCGTGAGCACCTTCCACGACGGCAGCGGGCCGGAAGGGGTCGTCCACGTCGACGTGGTCGGGGCCTATCACCCCGAGTTGCGCCGCGAGATCCTCGATGCGGCTTCCGTTGTGGGAGAGGCGATTCGCGATGGTGGCGTCTATGCCTGTTTCGAAGGGCCCCGTTTCGAGACGCCCGCGGAGATCCGTCTGGCGCGCCTCGCCGGGGCCGATGTGGCCGGGATGACGGGCGTGCCCGAGGTGGTCCTCGCCGTCGAGGCCGGCCTGCGGTATGCCGCGATCAGCCTCGTCGTGAACCCCGCCGCCGGAGTGGGTGCCCAGGATCCGATCACCATGGACGAGATCACTGCGGTGCTGGCGGCCTCCTCGGCGAAGGTCCTCGCGATCCTCGACGACCTCGTGCACACCCGCGCGACCTTCGCCAGCTGAGCCCCGCGGCATACGCCATGGAAGTCACCCGCATCGAGAACCTCGCCCACGTGGTGTCCGTGGACGACGACTTCACGATCCTCGCCGACGCGACCATCGAGATCACCGATGGCGTCATCTCTGCCCTGCACCCGCACCTGCACCCTGAAACCCAACTTCCGCGTCACGCAGACGCTGATCTGCAGGTGGTGGACGGGCGAGGCAAACTGGCCATGCCGGGGCTGGTCAACCTCCATACACACCTGCCGATGACCCTGCTGCGCGGGCTCGCCGAGAGCGTCGATCTCCAGGGCTTCCTGCGCATCGTGTGGGCGGCCGAGGGCGCGGTCATGGACCCGGACACGGTCCGCGTCGGCGCCGAGCTGGGCGCCCTGGAATCGCTGCTGGCCGGGGTGACGACGACGCTCGACATGTACTTCCACCACGAAGCCGCTCACGAGGGCGCCGTCGCCACGGGCGCCCGGCACGTCGGCGGGCCCGTGTTCTTCGACGGACCCGGCCCGGACGGCCTCGCCTGGGCGCAACGCCTCGACGCCCTGGCGGCCTGGCCCGAGCGCCTGCGCGCCATCGGCGGGGGCCGACGATCCCGGTCGCCGCGATGCCGCACTCGACCTACACCTGTTCCCCCGACCACCTTGCCGAGGTATGCCGGGTGCTCACCTCCCAGCGCACCGACCGTCGGCTCGTCCACGTCCACGCCAGCGAGAACGCCGCCGAGAACGCCGATGTCCTCACCCGCCTCGGTGCCACACCCACTCAGATCCTCGCCGGTGCCGGCCTGCTCGACGGGGCACCGAGCGTCCTCGGGCACGGCGTCCACCTCAGCGCCGCGGATCGTGCCCTCGTCGCCGCCGCCGGTGCAAGCGTCGCCCACTGCCCCGGCTCCAACCTCAAACTGGCCTCGGGGGCGCTGCCGTGGACCACCTTGGCGGCCGACGGCATCCGTCTGGGCCTGGGAACGGACGGGTGCTCGAGCAGCAACGACCTCGATCTCTGGCAGACCATGCGCCAGACCGCGCTGCTCGCCCGCCTGACCAGTGCAGACCCGACCGCGGCCCCCGCCGTCGACATCATTCGGGCCGCGACCATCGACGGGGCCCGGGCACTCGGCCTGGGCGACCTCATCGGCAGCCTCGAGGTGGGCAAGCGCGCCGACCTCATCCTCCTCGACCTCGACGCGCCGCACCTCACGCCGATCCACGACCTTCCCGCACTGTTGGTCTTCGCCGCCGGACGGGGCGATGTGACGGATGCATTTGTGGACGGCCGCCATGTCGTGCACGATCGACGGAGCAATCTGATCGACACCAGCGCCCTGCTCCGTCGGGCCCGCGAGCGCGGGGAGGTCGCTGCCGACGCAGCAAGGGACGCGTGAGATGCGCACGGCCGAGGACCTGATCCACGAGATGGGCATGCAGCCGATCCCGGGCGAAGGAGCCTGGTTCGCGCCGGGCCCACGCACGCAGGAACTCTCCTCGATCACGGTGCTCCTCACCGACCGGGCCGATGGTTTCTCGGCCATGCACAAGCTCGAGGTCGACGAGGGCTGGCAGTGGCTCGACGGCGCGCCCGTCGCCCTCCTGCGCCTGCGTCGTGGGGGCCGCGGCGTCCTCAACCTCCTCGACTCCAAGCAACGCCAGATCCTCGTGCGCCGCGGCGACTGGCAGGGCGCTGCCCCGATGGGCCCGTGGTCCCTGGTCGCCTGCTGGTGCTCACCGGCCTTCCGGGACAAGCACTTCACCCTCGGCGACGCCGACGAACTCACGACGGCCTTCCCCGCCTTCGCCAACGAGATCCGCGCACTCACCCGCGAGACCGCACCCCCCGACGGCACCGCGTGACCGCCCTGGTCACCGGCGCGAGCGGCGGCCTCGGGTCAGCCATCGCCGCCGCCCTCGCCCACGCGGGCCACGACGTCGCCGTCCACTGGCGCAGCGACCGCGCCGGGGCGGAGACGACCGCCGCGGCGGGGGGGGG
>NZ_HF570956.1:486024-495458 GCF_000367525.1 Phycicoccus elongatus Lp2
GACCTTGTCGGTCGAGACCTCAAGGAGTGGCTCGTCGACGGCGACATCGTCGCCCTCGGCCTTGAGCCACCGTGTGATGGTGCCCTCGGTGACCGACTCGCCGAGCGCGGGCATCGTCACCGTCGTGCCCCCGCTGACCTCGCCGCCGCCGGAGCCGGTGTCGGCCGTTGCCTGCTGCGGGGGAGCCGCCTCGGTCGAGGGCTGGGCCGGTTCCTGGCCGCACTGGTCCCCGGCCGGCGCGACCTCGTTCGCGTCCTGGGCGTCGTCGATCGCGTCGCCGTCACCGCTCTGGCCCGAGTTGTCCGCCGGTGCTTCGGCGGGCTCCTCCTGGGCCGCGGGAGCCTGCTCCTGGTCGCCGCCACCGGAACCGTCACCGATGACCGCGAGATCGGCACCGACTGGGACCGTGTCGTCCTCCTGAACCAAGATCTCCTCGAGCACCCCCGCCACCGGCGAGGGGATCTCGGTGTCGACCTTGTCGGTCGAGACCTCGAGGAGTGGCTCATCGACCTCGACGCGCTCGCCCACAGCCTTGAGCCAGCGGGTGACGGTCCCTTCGGTGACGGACTCTCCCAGGGCGGGCATGGTCACGCGTTCAGACATGTGCTCGGTTCTCCTTCGTAGGTGACGGCGGTCACCATGCTAGTTGTCGGCCGGTCGGTCTAGGCATGGGCATGGAGCGGCTTTCCGGCGAGCGCCAGATGAGCCTCGCCCAGGGCTTCGTTCTGGGTCGGGTGGGCATGGATCAGGCTGGCGACATCCTCGGGGTGAGCCTCCCACGAGACGATGAGTTGTGCCTCGCCGATCTGCTCCCCGACCCTGGCCCCGATCATGTGGATTCCGACGACGGGACCATCGGTGCGTCGCACCAGCCGCACGAAGCCCTGGGTGCCCAGGATCTGGCTCTTGCCGTTGCCGCCGAGGTTGTAGTCATAGGTCTGCACCTCGTCGCCGTATGCCGCGCGCGCGCGCTCCTCGGTCAGCCCCACCGACGCGATCTCCGGATCGCAGTAGGTGACCTTCGGAATGAGGGTGTCGTCCACCGGTGTCGGTGAGAGGCCGGCGATCTGCTCGGCAACGAAGATGCCGTGCGCGAAGCCTCGATGGGCCAACTGGAGGCCGGGGACGAGGTCGCCCACGGCATACACGTTCTCGACATTGGTGCGCAGCCGCTCGTCGGTGGGGACGAACCCGCGATCCACGACGATGCCGGCCTGCTCGTAGCCCAGACCCTCGCTCACCGGACCGCGCCCGACGGCCACGAGCAGCAGGTCGGCCTCGATGGTCGTGCCGTCCTCGAGGGTGACTGAGACGCCGTCCTCGCCCTGGGTGGCCCCGCTGAAGCGAGCGCCGGTGCGGACGGTGATCTTGCGCTTGCGGAAGGCCCGGGTGAGTTGGGCGCTGATGCTGGGTTCCTCCGCGGGGACGAGTCGGTCGAGGGCCTCGACGACGGTGACCTGGGCACCGAAGGAGGCGAAGACGGACGCGAACTCGACGCCGATCACGCCTCCGCCGAGCACCACGACGCGCTCGGGCAACTCGGTCAGGCCGAGCGCCTGGTCGGACGTCACGATGCGGCCGCTGATCTCGAGGCCGGGAAGGGATCGAGGCTGGGATCCCGTGGCCAGGACCAGGTGGCGGCCCGTCAGGATTCGGTCCCCGACTGCCACGGTCTGAGCGTCGACGAGCCGACCGCCGCCTTCGACATAGGTGATCGCGGCCGAGGCGACCAGTCCCTGCAGTCCCTTGTGGAGGCGGCCGACGACACCTTGTTGGTAGGACAGGACCTTGTCGAGGTCGATGCCCTCGAGGACGGCGTTGACGCCGATCGACGCTGCATGGCGGGTCTCGTCGGCGACCTCCGCGGCGTGCAGCAGGGCCTTGGTGGGGATGCAGCCGCGGTGCAGGCACGTCCCACCCAACTTGTCACGCTCGACGAGGGCGACGGACAGGCCGAGTTGGGCAGCCCGCAGCGCGCACGCGTAGCCGCCGCTGCCACCGCCCAGGATGACCAGGTCGTAGGTGTCGGGGGCATCGGCGGTGGCCGGCATGCGTCTCCTCAGGGCAATCGGGGTGTGCCTGCATCTTGTCATCGAATGTCGGTGGGACGGGCGGGGAAAGCGGTGGACGACCCCGCGGCATACGTGAAAGGTTGGGGACCACGCGAGACCGCCGGCGCGGCGGGAGAGGAGGACCGCATGAGTGGCACCAGCGGGCACACCCCGGCCAGTGACGACGTCAAGCGCAAGTTCCGCGAGGCGCTGGAGAAGAAGCACGCCCACGGGGGAGCAGATGTCTCCCGAGGTGGGGACGGGGGCAAGGTCGACCAGGCCCACGGTCCCGAGACGAGCGCGCGCCAGCAACAGTTCCGCCGCAAGTCGGGCTGAGGCACCAGCGAACCACGGGTCGGGTCGGACGCGCGTCCGCCCCGACCCGTGGTCGTTCAGGCGTACTGCTCGATGAGGGCGACGAGGGAGGCGACGCCGTAGCCCGTGCCGCCCTTGGGTGCCATGCCGAGCGGGCCGCCCTCGTTGAACGACGGGCCGGCGATGTCGATGTGGGCCCACGGAGTGCCCTCGGGCACGAAGGTCGACAGGAAGAGACCGGCGGTCAGCATGCCGCCCCAACGATCGGCCTTGTGGGCGATGTCCGCGGTCTGCGACTCCAGGCCCTTGCGGAGGCTTTCGGGCAGTGGCATCGGCCATGACGGCTCGCCCGCAGTGGCTCCGGCGAGCACGACCCGGTCGCGGAAGGAGTCGTCGTTGGCCATGACACCGGCGACGAGATTGCCCAGGGCGACCATCTGGGCACCGGTCAGGGTCGCGATGTCGATGATCGCGTCCGGCTTCTTCTCGGCAGCCAGGCACAGGCCGTCGCCGAGCACCATGCGACCCTCGGCGTCGGTGTCGATGATCTCGACGGTCGACCTGTTGCGCATGGTCACGACGTCACTGGGGCGTTGGGCCGTGCCGCTCGGCATGTTCTCGGCCAGGCAGAGGTAGCCGGTCACGGCCACGGGAAGATCGAGCTCGGCGGCGGCCATGACCGCAGCGGCCACGGCGGCGGCACCGGCCATGTCCGACTTCATGGTCAGCATGCCGGCCGACGGTTTGATGCAGAGGCCACCGGAGTCGAAGGTGATCCCCTTGCCGACCAGCGCGATCGACGCCTTGGCCTTGGCCGGCTTCCACGACATCGTGACGATGCGGGGCGGGTTGGCCGATCCCTGTCCGACACCGACGATGCCACCGAAACCGCCCTTGGCCAGAGCCTTCTCGTCGAGTGAGGTGACGGTGACCTTGGCAGGGCTGGCCTTGGCGCGGTCCTTGGCGGCGGCCTCGAAGGACGCCGGGTAGAGGACGTTGGGCGGAGTGTTGACCAGGTCGCGCGTCCAGTCACGGGCGCGGCCGATGACCTCGGCGCGAGCCACCGCGTCCTTGACGCCCTTGCCCGCCCCGAGCGTCGAGACCACGGTGATCTTCTGCACGGCCGTGGTGTCGGCCTTGGCGCCGATCTTGGCGAAGCAATAGCCGCCGCCAGCGGCTCCGTCGGCGGCCGCGGCCAGTGCCGTCAGGTCCGCCGTGGGCAGGGCGAGCACGACGTGCTTCTTGCTGCGCAATGCCCTGACGGCATCTGCCGCGGCGGCGCGCAGCGCTTCGCCGGTGACCTCCTTGCCGAGCCCGGTGACCGTGACACTCCTCGCCTTGACACCGGGCACCGACGCAAAGCGACCGACCTCACCGGCCGAGCCCTTGGCGTCGAGGTCGGCGAGCATCGCCTCCAGGTGCACGGCCGCGGTCGACGGTAGACCATGCCCCGGGGCCAGGAGGGCCCCGTCCTTGCCCTCGATCGATGCCACGACGACGGAGTCCGCCGCGATGTCGGCCGGCGTGCGGGTGGTGACGGTCAGTGTCGGCACGGGTGTGTGCTCCTTGGTCCGGGGATGCCTGTCCGGGCACTCTAGCGAGCAGGACCGCGATAGGTTCGGGACATGGCGACGCAACTGACCTCCCCGATCCATGACCGACACGTCGCGCTCGGCGCGAAGATGGCCGACTTCGGCGGGTGGGACATGCCGATCGAGTATCCCGGGGGTGGGGTCGTCGCCGAGCACACCGCCGTCCGTGAGCGGGTCGGCATCTTCGACGTCTCGCACCTGGGCAAGGCTCGCGTCTCGGGCCCGGGCGCCAAGGACTTCGTCAACTCCTGCCTCACCAACGACCTGGGCCGGATCGCGCCGGGCAAGGCGCAATACACGATGTGCTGCACCGAAACCGGTGGGGTCGTCGACGACCTGATTCAGTACCTGCGGGGCGATGACGACGTCTTCCTCATCCCCAATGCGGCCAACACGACCAAGGTCGTGGAGTTGCTCACGGCCGCCGCGCCGGAGGGCATCACCGTCGAGAACCTCCACCGCGACTACGGCGTCATCGCCGTCCAGGGCACGAAATCCGACGAGGTGCTCGAGGCCCTGGGCCTGCCGGTCGACCATGAGTACATGTCGTTCGTCGAGGTCGACTGGGAAGGCCTGCCGGTCATCGTCTGTCGCACGGGGTACACGGGCGAACGTGGCTACGAGATCGTCCCGGCCTGGGATGTCACGGGCTCGGTGTGGGACGCGCTCCTGGCCGAGGTCCGCGCGCAAGGGGGTATGCCGTGTGGTCTCGGTGCGCGCGACACCCTGCGGACCGAGATGGGTTACCCACTGCATGGCAATGACCTGTCGCTCGACATCACACCCGTCATGGCCGGCGCGGCCTGGGCGGTCGGCTGGGACAAGGAGTCCTTCTGGGGGAAGGAATCGCTCGCTGCCGAGCGCGCTGCCAAGAACACACGCCTGACCCGTGGCCTGCTCGTCACCGGTCGCGGCATCCCGCGCAGCCACTGCGAGGTCAAGGACGCCGACGGCAACGTCATCGGCGAGGTCACGTCCGGCACCTTCAGCCCCACCCTGAAGCAGGGCATCGCGCTCGCCCTCTGCGACCGCTCGGTCAGCTTGGGTGACGAGGTCGTGATCGACGTACGCGGCCGCGCGATCCCGGCGACCGTGACCAAGCCGCCCTTCGTCGAGGTCGGCGTCCGCGCGAACTGAACCCCGCGGCATACCGAGCGAGCAGGAGCGACGATGAGTGAGAAGTGGACCTGGAACTTCCTCGACGCCGACGGCGGCGAGGTCGACGGAGAGTCGACGACGGGGACCGAGTTCCCCACGCAGTCCGATGCCGAGAGTTGGCTGGGGGAGACCTGGCCCGACCTCTTCGGCGAGGGCGTCAAGGCCGTGACCCTCAAGCGGGACGGAGCAGAGGTCTACGGTCCGATGAGCCTCGAACCGCCGGCGAGCGGCTCCGGCGGCTCCTGGTAGGTCAGCTCGGGTAGGCGCCGCGCGCGACCTGCGGGCGTGGCATCCGCGTGCGGCGCATCTGGAAGACGCGCAAGGCGGCATACATGCCACCGCCGGCCGGGGAACTGCCGAACTTCGCGATGATCAGTTTCTTGAGGCGGCGCCACATGATGACGCAGTCCAGGACGGCGAAGATGATCAGGCCGTAGACGAGGACGAAGACGATCGTCATCGCCCAACTCTGCCGGATGAAGGAGAGCGCGAGCACCACGAGCATCACCGGCAGCATGAATTCGCCCAGGCTCCATCGCGCGTCGACATAGTCGCGGATGTAGCGCTTCTCCGGGCCCTTGTCGCGGACCGGGAGGTAACGGTCGTCGCCGGTCACCATGGCCTGTCGCTGGCGAGCGAAGGCCTCCTGGCGCTTGGCCTTGTCGACCCCGCGTGCCTTCTTGCGGTCGGTCACCACCAACGGCTGCTTGCGGGCGGCCTCCTGGTCGCGCCGCTTGGGCGTGGGGCGGTTCTTGGCACCCTCACGCTCGGGGTGGAGCGCCTTGTCGGCCAGCTCCTCGTTGGTGGTCTTCTTCCGTCCGAACACCAGCAGAGTGTATGCCGCGCACTCCCGTCGCCCGGTGCGCCGCCCTAGGGTGGGGCGGGTGAGCGACACCCCCACCACCGACATCCTGTCCGCCGACACCGTCGACGCCCTCCGCGCCAGAGTGCACGACCTCATGCCACGGGTGCGTGTCGACCTCGAGGCACTGGCTCGGATCCCGAGTGTGTCCCTGGACGCCTTCGACCAGGCCCAGGTCGAGGCCTCGGCCGAGGCGACGGCGGCCTTGCTCGAGGCGGAGGGGCTGACGGTCGAGATCGTGCGGGAGGGGGGTCGACCGGCCGTCATCGCCCACATCGACGGGCCCGAGGGAGCCCCGACCGTCATGCTCTATGCCCACCACGACGTGCAGCCGCCCGGCGACGACGCCCTCTGGGACAGCCCACCCTTCGAGCCGACCGAACGCGATGGTCGCCTCTACGGCCGGGGCGCGGCCGACGACAAGGCCGGGATCATGGCCCATCTGGCGGCGCTGCGGGCGCACACGGGGAAGCTGCCCGTCGGGGTCACGGTCTTCGTCGAGGGTGAGGAGGAGATCGGGTCCGACTCGCTGCCCACGATCCTCGAACGGCATGGCGAGAAGCTGCGCGCCGACGCGATCGTGCTCGCGGACTCGACCAACTGGGCCATCGGTGAGCCGGCGCTCACGACGACCCTGCGCGGCATGATCCGTGTCGTGGTCACGGTGACCACCCTCGACCACGGGATCCACTCGGGCATGTTCGGGGGTCCGGTGCCGGACGCGATCACGGCCTTGGTGCGCCTGTTGGCGACCATGCACGACGACACCGGCAATGTCGCGGTGGTCGGCCTCAAGGAGGGTGTGGCCGCCGACCTCGACTACGAAGAGGCGCGACTGCGTGCCGAGTCCGGCCTGCTCGACGGTGTCGACCTGATCGGCTCCGGGTCGATCCTGTCGCGGACCTGGACCAAGCCGTCGATCACGACCATCGGCATCGACGCCCCCACCGTGGCGACATCCTCGAACACGCTGGTCCCGACGGCGAGCGCGAAGATCTCGATGCGGCTGGCCCCGGACGAGTTCGACCTCGACGGCTTCGAGGCGCTCAAGAAGCACCTGCTCGACCATGCCCCGTGGGGAGCGCGGGTCGAGGTCCACCTCGACGATCGGGGCAACGGCTTCGTGGCGCACGCCCAGGGGCCGGTCTATGACCAGGCGCGCGCGGCCTTCGCCGATGCCTGGGGTGTGCAGCCGGTCGACATCGGCGTCGGCGGGTCGATCCCGTTCGTGGCGGCCTTTGCCGAGAAGTTCCCGCAGGCGGCCATCCTCGTCACCGGCGTCGAGGACCCGGACGCGCGAGCCCATGGCGCCAACGAGTCGTTGCACCTGGGGGAGTTCGAGAAGGTCTGCGTCGCCGAGGCCGTGCTGCTGGCGCGGCTGGGGGCGTTGCCGCGGGGCTGAGCCCTAACCTCGCTGCACTTTCTCCCTCCAGCCCTCCCTGCCTCTCTCCACCGGTCCCTCTGTCCCTTCACCCCGCCCCCGTCACACGTCGAGAGGGAGCAAATCGCGGGCGGGTGGTGCGCCCGCCCGACTGATGGACACCCGCGGGGGAGGACAGGGGGCGGGGGAGGGGCCGCCTAGTCCTTGTGGGTCTCGCCCGGCAGCGCAAGCATCTGGTCCAGGGCGATCCGCGCGTGGTGCGCGACGTCGGGGTCAACACGGATCGGGTTGACGACCCGACCCTCGACGAGCGACTCCAGCGCCCAGACGAGGTGGGGCAGGTCGATGCGGTTCATCGTCGAGCAGTAGCAGACATTTTTCTCCAGGAAGCTGATCTGCTGCTCGGGGAACTGCTGACCGAGTCGGCGCACGAGGTTGAGTTCGGTGCCGACCACCCATTTGGTGCCTGCGGGTGCGGCGGCGATGGTCTTGATGATCTTCTCGGTGGATCCGACCTCGTCGGCGAGCTCGACGACCTCGTGGCGGCACTCTGGGTGGACGATCACCTTGACGCCCGGGATATCCCGGCGGGCCGCCTCGACCGCCTCCACCGAGAAGCGCCCGTGCACCGAGCAGTGCCCGCGCCACAGGATCATCGTCGCTGCGTCGAGTTGCTCGGGGGTCAGCCCGCCCATCGGCTTGTGCGGGTCCCAGACGACACAGTCCTCCAGCGGTCCTCCGAGGTCACGGGCATAGGTGTTGCGGCCAAGGTGCTGGTCGGGCAGGAAGAGCACCTTGCCTCCGTCACCGGCCTTGTCCAACGCCCAGGTCAACGCGGTCCTGGCGTTGGAGGACGTGCAGATGGTGCCCCCGTGGCGGCCGGTGAAGGCCTTGATCGCGGCGGAGGAGTTCATGTAGGTCACGGGCACGACCCGGTCGGCGATCCCGGCCTCGACCAGGTCGTCCCAGCAGTCCTCGACCTGGTCGATCGCGGCCATGTCGGCCATCGAGCAGCCGGCGGCGAGGTCGGGCAGGATCACTGTCTGGTCGTCGCTGGTGAGGATGTCGGCCGATTCGGCCATGAAGTGGACCCCGCAGAAGACGATCCACGGTGCATCGGGCCGGGCTGCTGCCTCCTTGGCGAGCTTGAAGGAGTCGCCCGTCGTGTCGGCGAACTCGATGACCTCGTCGCGTTGGTAGTGGTGGCCGAGCACGAAGACCCGATCACCCAGGGCCGCCTTGGCCGCCCGCGCGCGCTCGACCAGTTCCGGGTCGGAGGCCGGGGGGAGGTCGCCGGGACACTCGACCCCACGCTCGGTGTGCAGGTCGGTGCCCTGGCCCAGGACGAGCAGGGGGAGCTTGGGGCGGCTGGCCGTGTCGGTCACGCTCCGATCTTCACACAATCGCGTATGCCGCGGCGTCGGCCCCTCACCCTCTCGTTGCGTCCGGCGAGTGGACGGCATGCCAACCGGGTTGCCGGACGCAAGGGGCTCACCCTCGCCGATGGCGCCACAGTGCAAGACTGGCCGCGTGCGCGTCCTCATCGCCCCGGACTGCTTCACCGGGACCCTCACGGCCGAGCAGGCGGCGCGAGCCATCGCGGAAGGCTGGCATCGGTCCGCACCGGATGACCACATCGACCGCCTGCCCCTCAGCGACGGCGGGCCCGGTTTCGTCGATGTCCTCCACGATGCCCGGGGTGGCGACCTGGTCGTCGTGCCGGTCTCGGACCCGCTGGGTCGCGAGGTGCCCGCGAGCCTGCTGGTGCGCGACGAGGAAGGTGCGCGCACGGCATACGTGGAGGCGGCGCAAGCCTGTGGGCTGCACCTGCTCGGGGCCGACGAACGGGACCCCCGGCTGACGTCGACCTTCGGGGTCGGACAACTCATCGACGCGGCGCTCGCGGCCGGGGCCACGCGGATCGTCGTGGGGCTCGGCGGCAGCGGCACGAACGACGCCGGCGCCGGCCTGCTCGCCGCGCTGGGTGCGGGCGACCCGCGCGCCCTTGCACGAGGCGGCGGAGCCCTCGGAGCGCTCGGCGATGACGCCGTGCCCGGGTTGGCGGCAACCCGCGA
>NZ_HF570956.1:495558-607487 GCF_000367525.1 Phycicoccus elongatus Lp2
GAGTTGAGTCCGTAGCGTTGGTGTACGTCGACACCGGTGGCGTGTCCCTGCTGGATGCAGGTGCGGTCACCGCGTGATCCTTCGAGTGAACCTCTCACAGCACTCTCGAATGGAGCATCGCGATGACCGCGAACCTCAGTATCGACCCTGACGTGTTCTTGCACGAGCAGCTCGCGCAGGCCAGCCCGGACTTGATGCGTGACCTGCTCTCCACCTTCGTCAACGCCTTGTTGTCGGCGCAGGCCGACAGTGTGTGCGGCGCCGACTATGGGACCCGGTCAACCGAGCGGACGAACCGGCGCAACGGGTACCGGCATCGGGACCTGGACACTCGCACCGGCACTCTCGACATCGCGATCCCCAAGCTGCGTGAAGGCAGCTTCTTCCCGGAGTGGCTGCTGGAACGGCACCGCCGCGCTGAAGCCGCCCTGACCACCGTCGTGGCCACCTGCTACCTGCTTGGGGTCTCCACCCGCCGGATGGACAAACTGGTGCGCACGCTGGGCATCACCGGCTTGTCGAAGTCAAAGGTCTCCGAGATGGCCAAGGACCTGGACGCCCAGGTCGAGGCGTTCCGGACCCGACCCTTGGACGAGGGGCCGTACACGTTCGTGGCCGCCGACGCGCTCACGATGAAGGTGCGTGAGAACGGGCGGGTGGTCAAGGTCGCGGTCATGGTCGCCACCGGCGTCAACGCCGACGGCTACCGCGAAATCCTCGGTATCCAGTGCGCGACAACCGAATCCGGTGCGGGCTGGCTGGGGTTCTTCCGCGACCTCGTCGCCCGCGGCCTGACCAAAGAAGGCCCGGTCGGCCTGGTCACCAGTGACGCCCACACCGGCTTGGTCGAGGCCATCGGCGCGACCCTGCCAGCTGCGTCCTGGCAACGCTGCCGCACCCACTACGCCGCGAACCTCATGGCCGCGACCCCCAAATCGCAGTGGGGTTGGGTCAAAGCCCTCCTGCACTCGGTGTACGACCAACCCGACGCCCAAGCCGTCCACGCCCAGTTCGACCGCGTCCTCGAGGGGCTGCACGACAAGCTCCCCGCAGTAGCCGAGCACCTCGAGGACGCCCGCGCCGACATCCTCGCCTTCACGATCTTCCCGAAAGTGTTGTGGCGACAGATCTGGTCCAACAACCCCAACGAACGGTTGAACCGCGAGATCCGCCGGCGCACTGATGTCGTGGGCATCTTCCCCAACCGCGAAGCGATCATCCGCCTCGTCGGTGCCGTCCTGGCCGAGCAACACGACGAATGGGCCGAACAACGCCGCTACCTCGGACTCGAGGCCCTCAAACAAGCCCGCGCAGCCCTCGCCGACCGCGAGACAGTCCTCCTGACCGAGGAGGTGAACCCCGACCTGATCGCCCGCGCCATCAGCGCCTGAACATCACCATCGAACGATCACCTCGTACACCACCGCTCCGGGCTTGACCTCGGCTCGCAAGCCCGGGTGCGGCACCCCCTTCCATGCCGGCCACGACGGCCAATCCACTATCGGTCCGGCCGGACCTATCGGAATCGTCGCGCGTCAGCGATGAGGCAGCGCCTTGCGCAACCGACCTCCGTTCACCCACCGCCGCCGCGAACCAGCCGGGTCGACTCGTGCTTGCCAGCAGTCCTCGCAACGCTATGCCTCGTTTGCCTCACCTTCATTGGCATCTGGGTTATCGGGGAGGCAGGGTGAGTTGAGTCGTTGGGAATGGCCCGCCCGGAACGCAGCCATCCGGCGCCCGCCAGCGCGACCCCAGCGAAGGAGCGAGCACCCGGGCTAGGGGGCGGAACGACACCCTTGCCTGAGTCCGCGCACTGGATCGGGGGTTCTCACATCTGCGATGGAACCCCGTACTTCTTCACCGCCCCCTCCAACACCGGCATCCCCAGCGGATTCGACCTCAACAACAACGGGGTCGTCGGCGGGGGAGACGACGACTTCGGCTTCGGGCTGTTCCCGGGGCAGTACGGCATGGTCACACCGCGACAGGCCTGAACTGGTGTGACAGGCTGGGCGTATGGGGGCCGTGCCGTGAGTGCACCCGAGACCGAGCGGGTCGTGATTGTGTTGCGGGAGCGACCGCCCGCGGCGGTCGCGATGCGTCTTCATCGACTGCTCAGCATCGGCGCTGCCGAGGTGCTCAAGCGCGCCGACGACGCGCAGCCGCTGCTGGACCGGGGATTGTGGTTGAACGACCGCATCCCGCTCGCGCACCTGCTGCGGGACGTTGTCGATGCTGTCGCGGGGCTGGCATTCGACGTGCACGTCGTCGCTCCCGAGGGTGCGGCCGGGCCCGACACCGTGACGGACGTGCAGGTCTTGTGGAACATGCTGCTCGCCGATCGCGAGGCGCCGCCGGCCGTGCGCCCGGAACCCGATCTGGAGCTCGCCCGAGCCATAGCTGACGCAACCCGGGCCGCGCTGTCGGAGCTGCCTGGGAGCGTGGCGGACGACCTGTGCGCGGTGGCGCTTGTCACGACCGGTGACGGACTGCGCCCATACCTCACCGTCACGGTCGACGGCGACGAGCGGTGGGATCTCGCCGCCAGCGAGTTCGCGCTCATCGGCGACGAGCACTTCGAAGCCCTGAGAGATGTCTGGGATGCCCGCGGCGACCTGTACGAGCTCGACGACGAAGCCCTCGACGTCGAATTCGCGGTGCGGCTCGCGACCCTCGAAGAGGCGCTGCGCCTCCTCGACATCGAGGGCGTGTTCGGCGCGGGCGAAGCGCGGCAGCAGGTGCTGCTGCTCGTCGCCACCATGCCGCCCGACCCCTCCGACGCGGCATATGCACGCCGACTCAACCCGGATGGGCCGCGCTTTCGGGACTGGCTGCGGGAAGCATCCGAGGCGCCCGAGCTCGTCCCGGCGCCGCCGTACCCGGAGGCAACCCCGACCGTCGACGTCACGCCACCGGTGCCGGTGCTCGCCGAACTGTGGTCGATCTCGCGCGGGGTTCTGCTCGCAGACGGCACGCAGATCTACGCACCCGAGGACATCGAGGAACGCAACGAGACCTTCCAGGTCGCCGAGTACGCGCCAGGATGGGTGCTCGTCGGCGACGACGGCGGGGGCCTGGGCTACCTCATGCGCCGCGCTGCCGGCGGATTCGATCCGGTCGAGTCCCGCGCGGTCGCCGAGGTGTATCGCCTCGACGTCGGTGCACTGTCGGACAGAATCACGGACGACGGCGAATACATCACCGACGACCTCATCGGATGGCTCGCGACACGGAACGGAGACTGCTGATGGTGCAGGTGCGGGCCGCGGGCGTCGCGTTGGATCAGTCCGGCCAGCACGTCATTCTGCTGAAGCCCATCGACGAGCTTCCGGGGGAGGGGCGGATCCTGCCGATCTGGATCGGTGCGCAGGAGGCGACCTCGATCCTCATCGCCGTCGAAGGCGCCGCCACCCCGCGGCCGCTCGCCCACGACCTCATGCGGGCGATGCTCGAAACCCCCCGCCGACGTCGACCGCGTCGAGGTGACCCGCATCGACGACGGCACCTTCTACGCCGAGATCGGGCTGCGCGATCCAGATGACGAGGATGCCGGAGATCGTGGGGGGCGACCCGCCCGTGAACGTGCCGACGAGATAGCCGGTGATTGCTCCTGCGATGAGACGAGCCCGCCCATCGTGGGCGTGCCGCGCTTCGCGCCGTGCGACGGGTTGGCGGGGTCTTCGGGCGTGCGGATGACCTGCCCCCAGCCGAGCTTCTCGCCAATGGCACCTCCTTCCACGTCGTCGACGGCACGCCCGAAGAAGTGCGGGCGTTGGCGCGTGAGGCGGCTGGCGGGAAGGACGTGCGGATCGGCGGTGGGCCGACCACGGTGCGTGAGTTCCTTTCGTTGGACTGGCCGACGTCATGCAGGTCGTGCTCGTGCCGATCGTCCCGGGTCGAGGGGTGTCGCTGTGGGAGGGACTCGCAGGCCTCGAAGACGGTTACGACGTCGAGTCGATCGCGTCGGCGACCACGGGCGTGATGCACCTGATCGTCCGACTCAAGGCCTGACCTGTTGGGGGGCTGTGCATAACCGGAAGGGCACTGCTCGCGTTCGGGCACAGTGAAGGACATGACCTTCGAGGACCTGCCATCAGACATCCGCACGACACCGCTCATCGATCCTCAACTCCGTGCCGATCTCATCGACCTCATCGTCGGCGAGGAGGACCGCGAGTTCGGCAGCATCGCCATCTGGTTGTGTGACGAGGACCTGATCGGTGTGCAGCCGATGGTCTGCCACCAGTTGGGGCGGGCGACGCGCGCCAAGACCAAGAGGGTGCTCGAGGTCGCTCTGGAGGTCGCCATGGGCCCGCTCTTCGTCGCTGTGGGTAGGCCCGGATCGCCGCTGTTCACTCGCGACGACCTTGCCTTCGCCAACGAGGTGGTCGAACTCTGTGAGTCTCGGGGAGTTTTTGCCTCGGCGTCTTCGTCGCGACACCGGCATCGGTTCGTGAGGTTCCCGAGGCGTTGCGTCGTGTCGCCTAACGCGACCACGCTCGAGTCAGAGGCGGGTGCAGTCGTTCTGGCAACCGGTCGGCGGGGGAGGCCCGTCGCTGTGGGCCGCCGGCCGATGCAGGACTGCCGACTGTGGGGTCACGGCAATCCCGGCGTCGGTGGCTGCCGCGGTGCCGTCGACGATGAGGGAGTAACCCTGTGCCTCCCGCGGCGGGAAGAGGACCGTTGCCGTCGGGTTGGTCGAGAGGTTCGACGCGCTCCCCTTCGAGGGGCCAACCAGGAGTATGCCGTCGACGCACGTGGGTTCGACCGTCACCGCCTTGACTCGACCGTCCGGGGACGTGGTCAGGAGATATCCGGCGCCGAAGTCCGCCAGCGCCTGCTCCAAGCGGTCGAGATCCACCGCGATGGTCATGGACTCACCGTAGCCACCTGCCCCACCTCGCCCTGTGGATTGACCATCCCTTTACCTTTGATTGCTTAGGCTCGTGACAGTTCGGTTTCTTTGGGGGAAGGGCCTTCGGGTGAGGAAACAGCGATTTTGGTATGCCGCGGCCGCGGCGACGGTGCTGCTGGCGGCAGGGTGCAACGGTGGGGGTGACAACCAGCCGAGCCCCACGCCGACGCCGACGGTGAGCAGCCCGACGGCTTCGCCGTCTGACTCCGGCAGCCCCAGCCCGAGTGCGTCGGTGTCCATCCCTGCCGAGGCGATGGCGCAGACGCCCGAGGGTGCCGTGGCGTTCGTGCGCTTCTACTACGACCAACTGAATGCAGCCTGGGCGGCACCCAATTCTTCCAGTCTGGAAGGCTTGGCCGACCCGACCTGTGGCACATGTTCAAACAACCGTGAGCATGCCAAGGAGCTTCTGACCGCTGGTGAGCGAGTCAAGGGCGACTCGGTGACATTGATCTCCGCCAGTCCTGCTGCAGGAGCCCCGGAGGGGCAGGAATTCGTTGACGTCGAGTTACATCAGCTTCCCGCCGAGATAGTTGCAGCCGATGGCTCTGTGGTCCGGACGGTCAACGATCGAAAGGGAATGCTGCGGGCAGTCGTGATCTGGCGCAACGACGGATGGCTCATCTACGGGATCGCCACGCCATGAGCTTCCGGAGGCTGATCTTCGCGTTGGTTCCCATCGCTTTGTTGTTGCTCGGGGCCGGGCCGGCCACCGCCGACTCGCCTAATGATGAGCTGTTCTCACAAGTCGATGACGAGGCTGACAAGACCAAGATCGTCGGCATGAGCAAGGCGCGTCTGGCGGAACTGGGTGACGAGATGGTCGGCTCAGCCGCGCAGGCGGGCGACTTCGCCGGTCCGTGGTCCAGGTTTGGTGCTACGTCACCGTGTAGCGATGCGCCACCCGGTCCCGCGGCAAGCGACGACATGTGTCCACGGGCCGTGAGCATGTGCGCCAGGAACAGCAGCCCTGAAGCGCTTGGTCCCGCGGTCTTTGTCTGGCGAGCGCTGGTTGACCGAGACGGCAACCCCGTCGATGGCAGCGCAAACCCGATTCCCGCACTGGTCTGGAGCAACATCGGCTTCACGTGTTTCCCCGCCGCTGTTCCGGGTGCAGCACCGACGCTCACGATGGAGATGATCCTCAAGCAGTACCACGACACGAACTTCGCGCACCCGACGGTCAGTGTGCAGCCGGTGAATGGGCGGACCTTGGTCAACCTACCGACGTACTTCGAGCTGAAGTGGCCGGAGGCCGGCTTCCAGCCAGACGAGGTCGACACAACAACGCTCATCGGGCGGCAGGTTCGGATCAAGCCTGCGCTGAAGCAGGCGGTCTATGTCTTCGGCGACGGCCAGTCGTTCGGTCCCACGACGAGCTTGGGCGGTCCTCACCCCACGGGCGACGTCACGCACACGTACAGGTCCACGGCCAATGCCCAGGTGCGGGTCGACGTCACCTACTCGGGTCAGTTCAGTGTCGACGGGGGGCCGTGGATCGACGTGCCGGGCGAGGCCACCGTCGCAGGTGACCCCTTCCCGCTCGAGGTTCTCGAGGCGCACGCCCAACTCGTCACCCGCTGACAAGGCCAGCCCCATCTTGGGTGTCGGGTTGAGGGGGTCAGGACCCCCTCAACCCGACACCCAAGTTGAGCCGGCCTCCTGACGGGACCCCGCGGCGCACCCACGGCTCACTGGCGGCACACCCACGCGCCCTCGCCGCGCTCACCGCGCCGACAGACCAGTGCGCCCACGCAGACGCCCCATGGCTCCAGTGGCCTTCGGAATCGCACGGCTGCAGATTTTTAACTTTCCTTTACGTTCGCGCCGATCGTGCGACCCACCCGTCTCTCCTAGGGTCGAGGGGCCCCCGGCACACCGCTGGGGAACCCTGACGAAACGGAGACGACGACATGCGTGTGCAACGACGCACAGCAGCATCCACCGCCGCCTTGGCCCTCACCGGGCTGATCGCCACCAGCATTGCGGCCGCTCCCGCCCAGGCGGGCAACCCCAACAGCGCGCGCAAACTCGCCGATGCTGTCACCACTCAGGGCGTCATGCGCCACCTCAAGACACTCCAGGGCATCGCCGACGCCAACGACGGCAACCGCGGCGCCGGCACCTCCGGCTACGAGGCCTCCGGCGCCTACGTCGAGCAGCAGCTCCGCGCGGCCGGCTACAGCCCACAGCGTCAGTACTTCGACTTCTTCTACGAGGAGGTCCACGCGACCAGCCTCACCGAGGTCGCACCAGGCAGCGGGCCGATCGAGAACAACCCGATGAGCTACAGCCAGGGCACCGGCCCTGGCGGCGTCACGGGTGAACTCGCCTCGCCGGCCGTCAACGTGCAGGGCTGTGACGCGGCTGCCTACGGTGGGGCCAACCTCACCGGCAAGATCGCGCTCGTCAGCCGTGGCACCTGCTCCTTCGCGCAGAAGGCACAGGTGGCCCACCAGGTCGGCGCCGCCGCCGTCATCGTCTACAACAACGCCGCTGGCGCCCTCAACGGCACTCTCGGTGGAGTCGACCCGGCGACCGCTCCGGCCACAGGGGTCACGCAAGCGACGGGCCAGTCCCTGCTCGCCAAGATGGCCAACGGCTCAGTGACGGTGAAGTTCGTCCTCGACAAGTCGATGGAGACCCGCCAGACCTTCAACATCACCACCGAGACCAAGACCGGTGACCCCAACAACGTGGTCATGATGGGCGCCCACCTCGACGGCGTGCACGACGGCCCGGGCATCAACGACAACGGTTCCGGCACGGCTTCGATCCTCGAGACCGCGATCCAGCTCGGCAAGGCCAACAAGGTCAACAACAAGGTCCGTTTCGCGTGGTGGGGCGCAGAGGAGCTCGGTCTCCTGGGCTCCGAGCACTACGTCTACGACCTCGCCGAGAACAACCCGGCCGAACTCGCCAAGATCGCGACCTACCTCAACTACGACATGGTCGCCTCGCCGAACTACATCATCGGGGTCTACGACGCGAACGAGTCGACCTACACGGCGCCGGTCGACGTGCCCGAGGGCTCGATCCAGACCGAGAAGATCCTCACGGACTACTTCGACAGCATCGGTCAGCCCTGGGTCGACACCGCGTTCTCCGGTCGCTCCGACTACGCCGCCTTCATCGAGTTGGGCGTCGCATCGTCGGGCCTCTTCACCGGCGCCGACGGCAGCAAGACCGCCGACGAGGTCGCGAAGTTCGGCGGGACCGAGGGCATCATGTATGACCCGAACTACCACACCCCGCAGGACGACATCAACAACGTCAACGCCGAGGCCCTGGGCATCATGAGTAAGGCGATCGCCTTCTCGACCGGCACCCTGGCCTACGACACGTCGATGATCAACGGCAAGCGCAGCGCCGGCAAGTCCGGCAAGCCGCACCCCACCAAGGGCACGCAGATCGCGCCCGATGAGGCTGCCGCCTGAGGTTGTCGCACAGCGCAATTGACGTGGCCCCGGCTCGCAACGCGAGCCGGGGCCATCCCCTTTGTTCCGGTATGCCGTGTTGCCCGACCGCCGAAAGTGCACTATTGGCGGGTTCCGGTATGCCGTGGTGACCGACCCAGGGTCAGGCGACGATGGTCAGGATCTGCGTGATGACGATCTTGGTGACCATGGCCACCGGGTAGACGAGGGCATAGCCCAGGGCCACGCGCTCGTCGAAGCGCGAGGTCGAGTTGGCGAAGGCGAGGATCGCCGGCTGCGTCTGGGACCCGGAGATGAAGCCGGCCAGTCGAGGGCCACCGACACCGAGGAAGCCGCGCGAGATGACGAGCAGGGCCGCCGCGTGCACCGCCGAGACCACGGCGCCCGCAGCAATGATCTTGAGCCCGAGCGGGGTCTGCACCGCGGCGAGGAAGGCCGACCCGGCCCGGCCACCGGCATACGCGAGGAAGAGCAGGAGGCCGAGCTGCGTCAGCACCTCCGAGGCCTGGTGGGGGAGGGTCCACACGACGCGACCCGTGCGCTGCAACCGTCCGAGCACGAGACCCACCACAAGGGGACCGGCGGCCGAGCCGAGGGTCATCGCGCCCAGCCCCGGGATGAGGATCGGCAGGGCCCCGAGCGCCAGTCCGATGGCCAGACCCAGCGCCAACCCGAGGGGGTTGATGTCGGCGGAGCCGTGCTCGGAGTCACCGAGATAGCTCGCCACTTCGTTCATCCGCTCACGGGGTGCGGCGACGCGGATCCGGTCGCCGGCCTGCAGGACGAAACCGTCGGTCGCGAGGAAGTCGTGGTCGGCCCTTCGCACCCGCGTGGGCCGAGCCTCGAAGGTGCTCCAGAGATCGAGGTCGCCCACCGTCCGACCGAAGAACCGCTTCTCCGACAATACGATCCGCCGGAAATCGACATCGTGCCGCTCCTCGTCCAGGCGCAGACCCGAGCGCCTCCCGAGTTGCTTGATGGCGTGCTCGACCGCCAGCGCCGGACCGACGGCCAGGACGCGGTCACCGGGCCGCAGAACCGTGTCCCCGTGTGACATGTCGATCTCCCCGTCACCCACCTGGTGTCGTGAGAAGAGCACCCGGCCGTGGGGTGTCCAGGTCAGTTCGCTGACCGTCAGGGGGTTGTCGTGGGTGACCTTGATCGTCGCGTTGACGATCGGCTCGGGCCCGGTCTCGTCATCGCTCTCACGGGAGGGCTGTCGGATGCCCCACGCGGCCGCGGCCAGGAGGAAGGCGACGCCCAGGACATAGGTCATCGAGTAGGCCACGGTCGGCTCCGGAGCCCCCTCGAGCCGCTCGATCGCCGCGGCGAGGGCCGGGGTGTTGGTGTTGGCGCCGGCATACAAACCGGCGACCGTCCCGGCGTCGAAGCCGAGGACGCGCCCGAGCACGCCGGCGAGCACGCCCACGCCCACGAGGGTCCCGAAGACCATGAACACCGGTTTGGCCCCCGAGCGCAGCGAGGAGAAGAAGGACGGCCCGGCGACCAGCCCCACGCAGTACGCAAAGAGCGCCAGCCCGAAGGTGCCCAGGACTTCGGGGAGCGCAAGATCCTTGTGCCAGGCCGAGAATCCGAGAGCCGTGAAGAGCACCGCGGCGGGGCCGATCGAGATGCCGCGCACGCGGATCTGGCCCACGACGGTGCCGATGGCCAAGATGACGAAGAGCAGAAGGACCGAATGTTCGGCCAGGAACGTCCTCACGTCCACCAAGCGTAAACACGATGCGTAAGCGTTTCCACTGAGGCGGACCTCACGGCCTACGCTGGGTTCGTGCCCGAGCCGACCCCGAGCGAACCGCTGGTCCGGATGGCCGATGGGACGGTCAAGCAGGTCAATCCGCTCTCGGGCACCCAGGTGTGGACCGTGCCCGGGCGCGCCGACCGCCCGCTGCCCACGCTGGCCGGCAGCGATCGCCCGATCGACCACGGTCTCGACGGCCGCTTCTGCGCGTTCTGCGAGCAGCGTTATCTCGACACCACCCCGGAGAAGGCTCGGCTCATCCGCGAGGGCCACGGCTGGCACACCCTGACCGGACTGACTGCCGAGGAGCTCTTCGACACGGTCGCGCAGTTCCGGCTCATCGCCAATCTCTTCGAGATCGTCTCGGTGGACTACTGGCGGCTCAACCACGGTCTGGAGTTCTCGGAGTTGGCGGTCGCGCGATGGGCGCACTACGTGAGCACCCCCGGCGGGCGGGCCCACCTCGACCATCTCCTCACCCTGCGCTCGCAGAGCAACGACCCTCGGTATGCCGCGGGCTCACCGCAGCGGCGGCGGCTCACCGAACTGGGGTTCTTCGGCGGCTTCCACGATGTCGTCGTCGCCCGTCGTCACCATGTCGACGGTGCGGAGCGCGAGGACCAATTGGCCGGGTCGGGGACGCTGACACCGGGCGAGCATCGCGAGTACATCGATTTCACCGTCGGGGCCATCGAGTGGATGTTCGAGATGAACCCGCTCATCCGCAATGTCGCGGCCTTCCAGAACTGGCTGCGGCCGGCCGGGGCGTCCTTCGACCACCTCCACAAGCAGGTCGTCGGCATCGATGCTCTCGGGCAGCGCCGCGAGGAGGAGATCGCCCGGCTGGCCAGCGATCCCGATCTCTTCCGTCACGCGATCCTCGAGCCCGTTGCCAGGCACCGCCTGCAGGTCGCCGAGACCGAGAGTGCGTTGGCCTTCATCGGGATCGGTCACCTCTTCCCGAGCATCGAGGTGTGGGCCAAGCGGATGGATGCCACCCCGTGGGAACTCACGCCCGAGGAACTCGACGGATGGTCCGACCTCCTGCATGCGGTCCACGTCGCGACCGGCCCGGCCGTCCCGACGAACGAGGAATGGCACTATCGGCCCCCCGAGGTCCGCGGACGCATCCCACTGCGGGCGATCGTCAAGTGGCGGATCAACACGCCGGCCGGCTTCGAGGGTGGCACCAAGATCCACATCAACACGATCGACCCGTGGACCTTGCGTGACCGCGTCCGCGTCGGCATCGAGACCGGCCTGGCCGGCGGTCTGGTGGCCGACACCGTGCGGCTCACGGGGGCTGTCGGTGGCGGCCCATAGGGTTGGTCACACCAGGTCAGAGGAGGTGAGCGCCGGATGCGAATGGACCACGCGTTGGCGATGGCGCGACGACTGATGGCCGATCACGAGCTCCACGGCTGGACTGTCGTGGCCGATCGAGCCAAGACCCGGGCCGGCGTCTGCCGGTTCGGCAAGCGGCAGATCGGGCTCTCCCGTCCGCTGACCGAGCTGCACTCCGAGGAGGAGGTGCGCGACACGATCCTCCACGAGATCGCCCACGCCCTCGTCGGCCCCGAGCACGGCCACGACCGCGTGTGGCGCGCCAAGGCGCGAGCGATCGGGTCCTCGGGTGAGCGGTGCGTCTCCCTCGACGCGCCACGGGTGGTCGGCGACTGGGTCGGCACCTGCCCGGCCGGACACACCTCGACGCGACACCGAGCCCCCCAGCGGGTGGCCACCTGCAGCCGGTGCTCACGTCGCTTCGACCTGCGCAACCTCATCCGCTGGCGCTATCAGGGCGCCTCGGTGCCCATGCCCGAGCGGTATGCCGCGGAGTTGCGACGGCTGCTCGGCACCTCCGGTGACAGGGTGGTCGCGGGGGCGCCGGAGCGCACCTTCGCGGTCGGGGACATCGTCGAGGTGGTCGCGCCGTCGTCGACCTGGCACGGGGCCGTCGGCGAGATCGAGCTCGTCGGCGCTGCGAAGTGTCAGGTCCGATTCGAGGGCGGTGATCTGGTGGCCGTGCCGGTCCCGGTCCTGCGGCTGGCCGACCCTCTGGCCAGTGAGGGCGTGAGCGCCTGAGCCACCTCCTCACGGGGCGCCGGTGTCTTCAGGATCACAACACCTGTGGTACTGGCCGGTAGTCTCACGGGTTCATCATGGACACGAGCCATGGAAACCAGCCATGCGTGAGTCCGATGAGTGAGGTGAGTGTGGTGACGCAGGTGCACGAGCGAGTGTGGACGGCCTACGGCCGCTCCTCCTGGGCGAGCAACCTCACCCTGCCCACGCCCAGCCGCGCGCTCGTGCTCGGTGGCGGCGGCGCCACCGGCATCGGCTGGCTCGGGGGCCTCATCATCGGCCTGCGCGAGCAGGGGATCGACCTGGGCACCGCCGACACCGTCATCGGCACCTCGGCCGGCTCGGTCGTCGGCACACACGTCGCCCTGCAGACACCGCTCGACCTCGCCTTCGCCCGCCTCCACGGTCGGGAGCCCCTCAAGCTCGGCCGGCTCGGTCTGGGGGATGCCGAGCGCTTCCTGCGGGGCGCCTTCGACCCGGGGCGCAGTCACGGCCGCGCCGTCATCGGGCGGGCGGCCCTGAAGGCCAGGACGGCGACCGAGGAGGAGTTCATCGACGTCGTGGCCGTCGACCTCAGGGACACGCCCTGGCCGAGCAAGCGCCTCATCATCACGACGGTGGACGCCGTGACCGGCGAACTCACCCTCTTCACCAATGACAGCGAAGTGCCGCTGGATCGGGCCGTCGCGGCGAGCTGCGCCGTCCCGGGAGTCTTCCCCGCCGTGACGATACGGGGTCGGCAATATGTCGACGGGGGAGTGCGCAGCGCCGCCAACGCCGACCTGGCGATCGGTCACGAACGCGTCCTCACCCTGGCGCCGATCCCGCTGGCCGTCCGCCGCTACGACCGGCCGGCGATCCAGACCAAGCGCTTGGGTCCGAGCGCGCGATCCCTGGTCATCGCCCCCGACCGCCGGGCCCGCGCGCTCATCGGCTTCAACCCGCTCGACATGAGCAAGGCCTCAGCCAGCGTCATGGCCGGCCGCGACCAGGCCGACCGCATCGCCGAGCGGGTCGCCGACCTTTGGCAGTGACGGCGGCATACTGCGCGGGTGAGGTCACGCCGGAGTCGCAGCTGGGCGGTCCTGATCGCCGGCCTGCTCGTCGTCGGCCTCGCCGCCTGGTTGCTTCGCCGGGAACACCCAGCGCCCGACGACACCCCCACCCCGTCACCCGACGCGGGTCGTGAGACCGGCTGGGCGGCCCGCTGGATCATCGACGGGGACACCCTCGACATCGAGCGAGACGGTCAGGTGGTCCGGCTGCGCCTGCTCAACATCGACGCACCCGAGCGACGCACCGCCGACCACGGACCCCAGTGCCTGGCCGAGGCCGCGACCACCCGCTTGATCGAACTCGCCCCTCGCGGCACCGAACTCACCATCCTCACTGCGGGGCAGGACCGTTACGGCCGCACCCTGGGTGAAGCCTGGCTCCCGGACGGCCGCATGCTCGGCGCCGAGATCGTCCGCTCCGGGTTGGCCGCCCCGGTCACGATCGGCGGTCAGGACACCTTCCGCGCCGAGATGGACGTGGCCCAGGCCGAGGCCGCCGCGAACGCGCGCGGGATGCATGACCCCAAGGAGAACTGCTCACTCCCCGCGCACGTCGTGTCCCTCGAAGGGCGAGCACACGGCATACTTCCCGAGGACGCCGCTGGGAGGGGAGCGCTGTCGACCGACGCCGCCACCGTCCTGGCCGACCTGACCAGCGCGCGCCCCCGCGCGGGCGTTGCAGCCCTCACTGCTGCCGAGCGCGACGACCTCGTCACGCGCACCCGTGCCGTGCTGACGGCAATCCAGAAGTAGGCTGGCCGGGTTCCCTGCTCACCGAAGGAGAAACGCATGTCCGACGGCCTCGCCGGTGTCGAAGGCACCGAGTTCCACATCGAGATCACCGAGAGGTATGCCGCGCACAACTACCACCCGCTGCCGGTCGTCCTCGCCTCGGGCGAGGGTGCGTGGGTCACCGACGTCGACGGCAACCGATACCTGGACTGCTTGGCCGGCTATTCGGCGCTCAACTTCGGGCACTCCCACCCGCGCCTGGTCGCCCGTGCCCAGCAGCAGCTCGGCACCCTGACCCTCACCAGCCGCGCCTTCTTCAACGACCAACTCGGCCCCTTCGCCCTGGCGCTCTCCGAGCTCACGGGCAAGGAGATGATGCTGCCGATGAACTCCGGCGCCGAGGCGGTCGAGACCGCGCTCAAGGTCAGCCGGAAGTGGGGCTACCAGGTCAAGGGCGTCCCCGAGAACCAGGCGAACATCATCGTCATGGAGGGCAACTTCCACGGCCGGACGACGACGATCATCTCGTTCTCCGACGACAAGGTCGCGCACGACAACTACGGCCCCTACACGCCCGGTTTCCGTGCGGTGACCTATGGCGACATCGAGGCGGTGCGCGCTGCCGTCGACGAGCACACCGTCGCCGTTCTCTTCGAGCCGATCCAGGGCGAAGGCGGCGTCGTCATCCCGCCGGAGGGCTTCCTGCGTGACCTGCGCGAGTTGTGCACGCAGGAGAACGTGCTCATGGTCGCCGACGAGATCCAGTCCGGGCTCGGACGCACCGGCAAGACCTTTGCCTGTGACCACGAGGGCGTCGTGCCCGACCTCTACATCCTGGGCAAGGCGCTCGGCGGCGGGCTCTACCCCGTCAGCGCGGTCTGCGCCGACCGGGACGTGCTCGGCGTCATCACGCCCGGCTCGCACGGCTCGACCTTCGGCGGCAACCCGCTCGCCGCAGCGATCGGGCACGAGGTCGTCCTCATGCTCCTGGAGGGCGAGTTCCAGGAGCGGGCCGCCCGCCTCGGGGCGCGACTCGAAGCCGGCCTGAGCGCGCTCGTCGGCCACGGCCTGCGCGCCGTGCGAGTGCGCGGACTGTGGGCCGGCCTGGACGTGGAGCCCGGTGGCCCCAGCGGTCGCGAACTCTGCAAGGCCTTGTCGCAGAGGGGAATCCTCGCCAAGGACACCCACGGCATGACGATCCGCCTCGCACCGCCGATCTGCATCACGGAGGAAGAGGTCGACCTGCTCGTCGACACCGTCCGCGAGATCGTCACCGCCTCCGCTTCGTGATCTCGGCCCTCACCTGGGCGATCGTCGCCCTGTCCGCCCTGCTCATGATCGTCGCCGGGGTCTATGCCCTGCGCGACCGCCTGCTCGACGACCTCGTCCTCGGCCTGGCAGCGCTCATCGAGCTCGGCGTCATCGTCCAGACCATCAAGGGGTTGATCGGGATGGGCGCCATCGGTGACGGCGACGAGCGGGCGACCTTCGCGGCATACCTCGTGACGCTCGTCGTCGTGCCCATCGGCACCGGCTTCCTGGCCCTCAAGGAAAAGACGCGCTGGGCCATGGGAGCCGTCGCGGTCGGTGCGTTCGCCGTGGCGGTCATGACGATCCGCTGCCAGCAGATCTGGGATGTGGCCCGTGGCTGAGTCGACGCTCGGGAGCGGGCCGGGCCGGATCCTCGTCGCGGTGTATGCCGTGTTGGCGCTCGCCGCGACCGGGCGATCGATCATGCAGATCGCGCTCTCCTTCGACCGGGCTCCCGTCGCCTATCTGCTCAGCGCCCTCGCGGCGGCCATCTACATCGTCGCGACAGTCGCACTGGCGCGAGGGAGCCGCACCTCGGCGAAGGTGGCGTGGGTGTCGATCACGACCGAGCTCGTCGGTGTGCTCGCCGTCGGCGCGCTCTCGTATGCCGTGCCCGCGGCCTTCCCGGACAAGACCGTCTGGTCCCACTTCGGTTCCGGATACGGCTTCGTGCCGCTCGTGCTCCCGGTCCTCGGCCTGTGGTGGCTGCGCCGCCACGGCAGGGACAACATCACGGGTTGACCTGGTCCAACCAGGCGGAGTCGAGGACGCACGCCCCGGAGGACTTCACCGGGTCGTCCAGGATGGCCACGGTGTCGCCATCGATGGAGATCGTGCAACCACCCGCCTCGGCACCGGGATAGGCGAGGGTCCACCGACCATCGCCATAGGCCTGGGTGACCAACACCGCGCCGGACTGCCCGAAGCCCTCGACCTCCTGGTTCCATGCCCGCGTTGCCCGGCGGCTGGAAGAGCACGTCACCGCCGGGGATGCCACCGAGGGCAAAGGAGTCGTCGTAAGGACTGCTCGTCGGTGGCCCGTCGGTGCCGCTGGGGGTGCTCATGTGACTGTGACGCGCCGCAGGACGCCTCGGTTCACGGGGCTGTGTCCCCGGGCTCCTCCTCGAGCAGGAAGAGGGGGATGGTGCGCCCGGCCGCCGAGGCGGTGCGCACGTAGTCGGCATACGGCGGGAAGGCGTCGACGGCGCGGCTCCACCATGTGGCGTACTCGTCGCCGCTGATCCGCCGTGCCACCCGATCGCTGCTCAGGGTGCCGTCGAGGAGGGTGAGGTGTGGCTCGGCATCGAGGTTGCGCACCCACTGCGGGTCGGTGGGTGCCCCACCCCGGGAGCCGACGGCGGCATACACACCGTCGTGCTCGACCCGCATCAGGGGCACCTTGCGCGTCGCACCTGTGCGGGCGCCGGTCATCGTCAACAGCACAACCTGCCGACCTTGGATGCTCGCGGCCTCCGTCGTGCCGGACGCCTCGATGGCCTCGACCTGGGTGCGCACCCAATCGGTCGGGCTCGGGACGTAGTCATTGCTCATGCTGTTCCCCTGTCTCGAATGCCTTGCCTGCTACTTCTTCGACGATCCGGCCCACAGATTGATTCCGGACTCCACCGCATGCCGGTCGATGGACTTCAGCTCCGCGGCCGTGAACTCGAGGTTCCTGACGGCGTCGAGGCTGTCGTCGAGTTGCGCGACGCTGCTCGCGCCGATGAGGGCGGAGGTGATCCGCGGGTCCCGGAGCACCCACGCGATCGCCATCTGGGCCAGCGACTGGCCGCGCTTCTTGGCGAGTCGGTCAAGGGCTCGGATGTGCTTGAGCGTGTCCTCCCTGAGGAGGTTCTTGTCGAGCGATTTCCCCTGCGCTGCACGCGAATTCGCAGGCACACCTTTGAGGTACTTGTTGGTGAGCATGCCTTGGGCCAAGGGGGAGAAGGCGATGCAGCCCGTGCCGGTTGCCTCGAGAACGTCGAGCAGGCCATCGTCCTCCACCCAGCGGTTCAGCATCGAATAGCTCGGCTGGTGGATGAGCAGGGGAGTGCCGAGCGAGCGCAGGATCTCGACGGCCTCGAGGGTCCGCGCACCGGAGTAGGACGAGATGCCGATGTAGAGGGCCTTGCCTGCCCGCACGAGCGCATCGAGCGCTCCCATCGTCTCCTCGAGCGGGGTGGTCTCGTCGAAGCGGTGACTGTAGAAGATGTCGACGTAGTCGAGTCCGAGGCGGCCCAGCGACTGGTCACACGAGGCGATGACGTACTTGCGCGACCCACCGCCCTGGCCATAGGGGCCGGGCCACATGTCCCAACCGGCCTTGGACGAGATGATCAGCTCGTCGCGGTAGGGGCGGAAGTCGCGGGCGAAGAGGGTGCCGAAGTTGCGCTCGGCGCTGCCGTAGGGCGGGCCGTAGTTGTTCGCGAGGTCGAAGTGGGTCACGCCCCGGTCGAAGGCCCGCCGCAGGACGGCCTGCTGCCGCTCCAGCGGCACGTCATCCCCGAAGTTGTGCCACAGCCCGAGCGAGATCGCGGGCAGGTCCAGCCCGGAGACCCCCGTTCGGCGATAGGGCATTCCGGCGCCGTAGCGCCCCGGCGCAGCTTGGTACTCGTTCTGCACGAAGGTCATGGGGCCCATCATGACAAAGTGCCCACGTCGTGGTGGGGAGTTGACCTCAACCCGGCCCCGCGGCATACGATCTGGGGAGGTCATGAGTCCCAGCACCAAGCCCCGGCTTGCTGGGCGGCAACCCTCCTCCGCGGTGGGGTGCCCCGGGTGAAGACTTGGCGTTCGGCACCCGCCGGACGCAAGCGCGGGTCACCTCCCCGGTTCCCGCTCACGGTATGCCGTGTGCCACCGTGCCTGTGGCGCACCCGAATTCACGAGGAGCACTCCCATGTCCGACCCGACCACCTGGGGTTTCGAGACCCGGCAGATCCACGCCGGCCAGCAGCCCGACCCGACGACCGGCGCGCGCGCCCTGCCGATCTACCAGACGACGAGTTACGTCTTCAACAGCACCGAGCACGCCGCGAACCTTTTCGCGCTCAAGGAGCTCGGCAACATCTACACCCGGATCATGAACCCCACCCAGGCCGTGGTCGAGGAGCGGATCGCGGCGCTCGAGGGCGGCATCGGTGCCCTGCTCGTCGCCAGCGGCCAGGCCGCGACGACCTTGGCCCTGCTCAACATCGCCGAGGCAGGCGACCACATCGTCTCCTCGTCGGCGCTCTACGGGGGCACCCTCAACCTGCTGAAGTACTCCTTCAAGCGCTTGGGCGTCGAGGTGACCTTCGTCGAGGCCCAGAACGACCCGGACGCCTGGCGGGCTGCCGTGCAGCCGAACACCAAGGCCTTCTTCGCCGAGTCCATCGCCAACCCCAAGGCCGACGTCCTCGACATCGAGGCCGTCGCCGCGGTGGCCCATGAGGTCGGTGTGCCCCTCGTCGTCGACAACACCATCGCGACCCCGTTCGTCCTCAACCCCCTGGCGCACGGTGCGGACGTCGTCGTGCACTCGGCGACGAAGTACATCGGCGGCCACGGCACGTCGATCGCCGGCGTCATCGTCGACGGTGGGACCTTCGACTTCGGCGCCGACCCGGAGAAGTTCCCGACGTGGAACACCCCGGACGAGAGCTACCACGGGCTGGTCTACGCACGTGACCTGGGCAAGGACGGCGCTTTCGGCGCCAATGTGTCCTTTGGGCTCAAGGCGCGAGTGCAGTTGCTGCGCGACCTGGGTCCGGCCGCGGCCCCCTTCAATGCCTTCCTCATCGCGCAGGGGCTCGAGACGCTCAGCCTGCGCCTCGAGCGGCACCTGGCCAACGCCAAGGCGGTCGCGGCCTTCCTCAGCGACCACCCGCAGGTGGAGGTCGTGCACTGGGCCTCGCTGCCGGGTCATCCGGCCCACGAGCGGGCCGCGAAGTACGCGCCCAAGGGCGCGGGTGCGGTGCTCGCCTTCGAGATCAAGGGTGGGGTCGATGCCGGTCGCGCCTTCGTCGAAGGGCTCGAACTGCACAGTCACGTCGCCAACATCGGTGACGTGCGTTCCCTGGCCATCCACCCGGCCACGACGACGCACAGCCAGGGTGGCGACGAGGACCGGCTGGCCGCGGGCGTCACGCCAGGGCTCGTGCGCCTGGCGGTCGGGCTCGAGACGATCGACGACATCCTCGCCGACCTGGCGACCGGCTTCGCCGCCGCGGCCGAGGCCGTCGCGCAGGCCCCAGCCGAGGCGGAGGCCACGACCGTCTCCTGACCGGGAGCCCGCCACGGGCACCGAAACCGCACTATTGGCGGGTTTCGGCGGGACCGGTGGGCACCGAAACTGCACTATTGGTGGGTTTGGGCCCCTGTGGAAAACCTCGAGGCGTCGTCATGGATCGGCCTACCGTCGATCCATGACGACGTTTCGGGTGGATGCCGATCAGGTGGCGGCGTTGGGTGCTGGCCTCGCCGACCTGGCCGTGGCCCTGGCAGGGCAGGGTGAGGACGCGCGAGCCGACTCGTGGGCCCTGGGTGGTGGTGAGGCGACAGCCGCTTTCGAAGTCGCGGTGGGTCATTGGCGTCACGAGCGCCTGGCACTGGCCCGCGCCCTCGACTCCCTCGGGGCCGCGGCCGCGACCGCTGGAGCGGTCTATGTGGACACCGAAGTGGGCGTTGGTCGCTCACTGATCGGCGGGGTGCAGTGATGCTGGAGTCGATCCCCGGCGACCCGGACTCCGTGCTCGTGCTGGCTGATGCCCTCCAGGCCTCGGCCGTGCGTCTGGGCGCGACGGCCGACGCTGTGCGTGGTCTCGGGCCGGGGGCGGTGTGGGACGGGCCGGCCGGCACCGCGTTCGGTGGTCAGGTCGCTGCCCTCGCACCCCTGCTGGCCGCGGCTGCCGACCGAAGTGCCGGCAGTGCGGCTGCCTTGCGCGCCTTTGCCCCAGCCCTCGACCGGGCGCAAGCAGCGATCGCCAGGGCGGTGGACCAGCATCTGGTCGCCGAACGTCGGTATGCCGCGCTCGAGGAGGAGGCCTACACCCTCCTCACGCTGGGGCGCACCGAACTCGACCCCGAGGTGATCGTCGTGCGTCAGGCACAGTGCGGCGCCCTCGCCGTCCAGACGGATGCGCTCGCCACGCACCGCGCCGCCGTGGCCGACTTCGAGGCCGCTGATGCCACCTGTGGCGCGGCCCTGCGGAGGGCGTCGGCGGACGCGATCGGTGACTCCGCGGCATACCGGATGGTGCTGGGTGCCTCCAGCGAGGGCAGAGCCCAGGACCTGATCAGCGTGCCCGGCCTGCTCCTTCCTCCGGTGGGTGCGGCGGCCGGGGTCGTCGGCGCGGGCGCGGACGCGATGCTCGCGGGGTTCTGGGACGAAGGTGGTTGGGACAAGGTGGCGGTCAATATTGCCCTCGCCGGGATCGGGTCCTGGGGCAAGGTGTTGAAGGCCGGGGCTCTGGCCGGGTCCACGCGCACGGTGACGCGTGGCGCGCAGCGCACGAGCACCGTCACGGGGGCCTCGATGACGACCCGGGATCGGCTCCGCGCCGGGGTGCGTGCGGAGGTCGATGACTTCACCGACAGCTTGCGCGGTGGGAGCGGCAAGCCGTTCCTCAAGCTGTCGGCGGGTGAATCGGCGCGCGTCACACCAGAATTCGTGGCCCGGCAGAAGGTCCCCTGGCGCGTTCGGGCCGCAGCCCTGCCCGACCGGGCGCGGGAATGGTCCCGGCATGTGGCGGCCACCGGCCGGGAGAAGACGATCCTCGGCCAGTGGGAACTCGCGTCCGCGGGCGGGACCAACGCCAAGCAGATGTATGCCGCGGGCGTCACCCTCGAGGTCTCCGCGACCGTCACCGGAAAGGTCACCGAGCAAGTCGATGAGTTCCGCGCCGAGGACCGTCGACGATGATGCTCGGCCTATCGTTGGGCGGGTGTCCACTCCCGCGCCGATTCCCGCCGCGGACCTGAACTATCCCGAGCACCTGCCGGTCGTCGCCCGCCGTGAGGACCTGCTCGCCGCTCTGCGCGACCACCAGGTCGTCGTCATCGCGGGGGAGACCGGGTCGGGGAAGACGACACAGTTGCCCAAGATGTGCTTGGAGCTCGGTTTCGGCAGCCACGGCCAGATCGGCCACACGCAGCCGCGGCGGATCGCGGCGCGGTCGGTCGCGGAGCGGATCGCGGAGGAACTGGGCGAGCCGCTGGGGCCGGAGGGCACCGGGATCATCGGCTTCCAGGTGCGCTTCACCGACCACAGCAGTGATCGCACCCGCGTGAAGGTGATGACCGACGGCATCCTGCTCGGCGAGATGCAGCGTGATCGTGACCTGCGGCGCTACGACACGATCATCATCGACGAAGCGCACGAGCGCTCGCTCAACATCGACTTCATCCTGGGCTACCTCAAACAGCTGCTGCCGCGGCGGCCGGACCTCAAAGTCATCGTGACGTCGGCCACCATCGACCCCGAGCGCTTCCAACGTCACTTCGCCACCGACGATCAGGGCCACGTCGTGCGGGACGTGCCGATCATCGAGGTGTCAGGCCGGACCTACCCGGTGGAGGTGCGCTACCGGCCGCTCGTCGATCTCTCCCCTGACGGCAAGACGGTTGTCGCAGAACGTGATCAGGTGGCCGGTGTCGTCGACGCGGTCGAGGAGCTGTGGACCGAGATCCCTCCGGGGTCCGACGCGACCGACATCCTGTGCTTCTTCTCCGGGGAACGCGAGATCCGCGACGCGGCAGATGCGCTCACCGCCTTGAAACTGCCCGGCACCGAGGTGCTGCCGCTCTACGCGCGCCTCAGTGCCGCTGAGCAGCACCGCGTCTTCCGACGCAGCGGACAGCGCCGCATCATCCTGGCCACGAACGTCGCGGAGACCTCGTTGACCGTGCCAGGCATCGGCTTCGTCGTCGACACCGGCACGGCCCGCATCTCCCGCTACAGCCAGCGGACCAAGGTGCAACGGTTGCCGATCGAGCCGATCAGCAAGGCGAGCGCTGCCCAGCGCACTGGTCGATGCGGGCGGGTGGCCGAGGGCATCTGCATCCGGCTCTACTCCACGGAGGACTTCGAGGCCCGCCCCGACTTCACCGAGCCCGAGGTGCAGCGCACCTCCCTGGCCTCCGTCATCCTGCAGATGACGGCCCTGGGACTCGGTGATGTCGCGAAGTTTCCCTTCGTCGATGCCCCGGACCCGCGTCAGGTCGCCGACGGAGTCAGACTCCTGGAGGAACTCGGTGCACTCTCCGGACGCCGACTGACCAATGTCGGGCGCACGTTGGCGCGGCTACCCGTGGACCCTCGCCTCGGCAGGATGCTCATCGAGGCCGGCAAGCGAGGCTGCACGCGTGAGGTCCTCGTCATCGTCGCTGCCCTGTCGATCCAGGATCCGCGGGAGCGCCCCGTCGACAAGGAAGCCCAGGCCGACCAGCAGCACGCCCGCTTCAAGGCCAAGGACTCCGACTTCGCCACCCTCCACAACCTGTGGCGCTACCTCAAGGACCAACAGAAAGCCCTGTCCCACAGTGCCTTCCGGCGTCTGTGCAGGGCCGAGTACCTCCATTACCTGAGAGTGCGTGAATGGCAGGACCTGCACCAGCAGCTGCGTCAGGCCTGCAAGAGCCAGCGCATCGATCCCGACGTCGGGACGGCGGCCCACGGCCACGAACCCGATTGGGACACCGTCCACCAGGCGCTCCTCGCCGGTCTCCTCAGCCATGTCGGCGTGCGGGACGAACTCAAGCGCGACTACGCCGGTGCCCGCGGCGCCCATTTCGCGATCAGCCCCGGCTCGGCACTCTTCCGTTCTCGACCGGACTTCGTCGTGGCGGCCGAACTGGTCGAGACCTCACGCCTGTGGGCACGAACCAACGCCAGGATCGAGCCGGAGTGGGCCGAGGATGTCGGTCGGCACGTCGTGAAACGCACGGTCAGCGAGCCGCGCTGGTCCAAGAAGCAGGGTGCGGTCGTCGCGAGCGAGCGAGTGACGCTCTATGGCGTGACGCTCGTGGCTGATCGGACGATCCAGTACGCCCGGGTCAACGCGCAAGAGGCGCGTGAGATCTTCCTTCGCAGAGCGCTCGTCGAGGGTGACTGGGCGCCGGTCCACCAGTTCTGGAAGGACAACCAACGCACGCTCGCCCGGGTGACCGAGCTCGAGGAGCGGGCTCGGCGTCGTGACCTCACGGTGCACGACGACGTCATCTTCGAGTTCTTCGACGCACGTATCCCGGCAGACGTCGTCAGCGAACGGCACTTCGACCGGTGGTGGCGCGGTGAGCGCAAACGGCGCCCGCACCTGCTCGACTTCACCGCGGACATGCTGCGCAGCGACACCGCCCCGGAGGTCTCGGCCGACGACTATCCCAAGGTCTGGCGGCAGGGGGAGCTGTCCCTGCCGGTGACCTACCAGTTCTCGCCGGGCGCAGCCGCCGACGGGGTGACGGTGCACATCCCCGCGGCCGTCCTCAACCAGGTGGAGGACACCGGCTTCGATTGGCAGGTGCCCGGCCTGCGTGAGGAACTCGCCGTCGCCCTGATCAAGTCGCTGCCCAAGGTGACCCGTCGCCATTTCGTGCCGGCCCCCAATCACGCCATGGCGGCACTTGCCGACGCGGACCCGGGATCGGGACGTTCCTTCACCGAGGAGTTGGCGCGAGTCTTGTTCGCGCGCAGCGGTGTTCGCATCGACGCGGGGGAGTGGGGCACGACACCTGTGCCCGATCATCTGCGCATCACCTTCAGCGTGGAGGCTCCCGGTGGTCGGGTCGTCGCCAGTGGAAAGGACCTCTCCACTCTGCGCGAACGCTCGGCCGGTGCGGTCCGGTCGAGGATGGCTGCCGCGGGCGAACGACTGGAGAAGCGTGGCTTGGTCGACTGGACCATCGGCACCGTGCCTGAGACCTTCGAGGGGCGCTCCGGTGGCCACACGGTCCAGGGCTTCCCCGCACTCGTCGACGAGGGCTCCTCGGTCGCCCTCAAGGTCCTCGCGGATTCCGGTTCGGCGGAGGCCGCCCACCGCCGCGGGGTGCGACGACTGCTCATCCTCAACACGTCGCCACCGTGGAAGCGAGTGCTCGCCCGCCTCACCAACACGCAGAAGGTCGTCCTCGCCACCAGCCCACACGGCAGCGTCCCGGCCCTCCTCGAGGACTGCCTGGCCGCGGCCGTCGACGCCATCGTCGCCGAGCACGTGCCCGGTCAGGTCCGCACCCCCGAGTCGTATGCCGCGGCGCTGGCCGCCGTGCGCACCCACATCGCCACGCGAGTGCTCACCGTCGTGGACGGCGTGATCCCCGTCCTGGAGGCCGCCACTCGGGTCCGTCATCTGCTCGAGGCCACGGGGTCGCGACTGCCGGCGACGACCGCGGACGTTCGTGCCCAACTCGGGAGTCTCGTCCGTCCGGGCTTCGTCGCCGACACCGGCGAGGACCGACTGCGCCACCTCACCCGCTACCTGCGCGCCATGGAGGTCCGCCTGGAGCGGGCCGCGAGGAACCCGCGCGAGGCGCAACTGCAGGCCACCATCGACAGCGTCGAGACGGCATACGCAGACCTGCTGGACACCCTGCCCGAGCCGCGCCGACGCTCCCAAGCCGTGCTCGACCTCGCGTGGCTCATCGAGGAGCTGCGCGTGTCCCTCTTCGCCCAGGGGCTCGGCACCGCGGAGAAGGTCTCCGACAAGCGCGTCCTCGCCGCGATCGCCGCCCAACGCCCCTGAGCAGGAATCACCACGCCGACGGACACGTTGAGCAGGGCAGTTCCCTCCTGAGAGGCTTGACCCGTGCAGAACCCCTCTTCGCTCTATCACTTCGAGACCGACGGCACCGGCGCAGTGCACCAACCGGGCGTCTTGCTCGTGCTGCTCGGCGCGTTCATCGACGCCGGCAACATCCAACGCACCCTGGGCTCCCACCTGCTCGAGACCGGCGAGCCCCAGATCGTCGCGTCCTTCGACGTCGACCAGCTCCTCGATTACCGCGGACGTCGCCCGATGATGGTCTTCGACGCCGATCGCTGGGTGTCCTACGACGACCCCGCGATCCTCCTGCACCGGCTCACCGACCGCGACGGCCAGACGTATTACGTCCTCACCGGCCCGGAGCCCGACTACCAGTGGGAACGCTTCATCGAGGCCCTGCGCCAGGTGATGGATGTCTTCGGCATCACGCTGGCGGTGAGCGCGCACGGTATCCCGATGGGTGTTCCCCACACGCGACCGGTCGGCATGACCGCCCACGCCACCGACCCCCGCCTCATCGGCGAGGCGCAATCGCCCTTCGGCCGTGTCCAGGTGCCCGGCAGCCTCCCCGCGCTGCTCGAACTCCGCCTCGGTGAGGCCGGTCGCGAGGCCCTCGGCTTCGCCGTCCACGTGCCGCACTACCTGGCCCAGGCCGAATGGGCCGAGGGGGCGCTCGCCGTCCTCAACGCCGTTGTCGACCACACCGGGCTGAACCTGCCCAATGACGACCTCATCGCCAAGGCGGGAGCCAACACGCGCGAGATCGCGCGCGAGCTCTCGGACAACACCGAGGCGGCCCAGTTGGTGCAGGCGCTGGAGCAGCAGTACGACACCTTCATGGAGGGCAAGGAGCGCCCGAGCCTGCTGGCGACCGAGGCGTCGGAGTTGCCGAGCGCCGAGGAGCTGGGGGCCGAGTTCGAGCAGTTCCTGCGCAACAACCCGGAGGCGTGACCGGTCAGCCCTTGGCGTCCGACCACCGCTCGATGACGGAGGTGTCGGCGACGAAGCGCACGGGTGCACCGCCGGACCACCGGCGAGATGCGTCGGCGAGCGCCTGATCCACGACCGCGGCCACCTCGGCTGCTCGCTCTGCGGGGGCATGGACGAGCAACTCGTCATGGAGGCAGAGCACGATCTGCGCGCCGAGGGGTGCGCCGAGAGCTCGAACCGTCGCGGCCCACGCCTTGAAGAGCTCGGCGGCTGCTCCCTGGATGATCGCGTTGCGCGCGAACCGTCCCCGTGCCGCATCGAGGGCCGGGTCGGTCCCGAT
Organism: Phycicoccus elongatus Lp2; assembly: GCF_000367525.1. Taxonomy (GTDB): domain Bacteria; phylum Actinomycetota; class Actinomycetes; order Actinomycetales; family Dermatophilaceae; genus Phycicoccus_A; species Phycicoccus_A elongatus. The sequence goes on from NZ_HF570956.1 coordinate 521,863, forward strand.
CGGGACGCCGCGCAGGAAGCGGCCGGTGGGGATGAGTCGACCACCGAAGGTGCGCAGGTCACCGCCACGCACCCCCACGGCATACGCATCGTCGAGGAGGCGCATCGCGACCGGATAGGCACGCTCCAGCCCGGCGAGGGCCTCACCGGCGGCTCCGGATCGCTGGCCGTACATCGCGGCCAGCACGGCCACCTTGGCGATCGGTCGCTCGACGCCCAAGCGGGCGGCGACCGGCGCGTAGAGGTCGTCGGCTCGGGTTGCCTCGGCAAAGGTCCGGTCGCCCGACACGACGGCGAGGACTCGCGGCTCGATCTGACCGAGATCAGCGCGGACGAGAACCTGCCCCAAGTGGGCAGCCACACCCGGTCGCAGCGCCGCCGGCAGGTTGTGCAGGCCGTTGTCGGCGGTCATCCGCCCTCCGGCACCGTCACAGGCCGTCCATGATCCGCGCAGCCGGTCGTCGGCGCCGACGTGCTCGGCCAACCAACGGTGCCCATAGGTGGTGGCGATCCGCTCCCGCTTGCGCCAGTCGAGGAGGGCGCCGACGACCGGGTGCACCGCACGCTGGTCCTCGAGCACCCACTTGCGGGTGTTGGGCACCTCGACCCCGACTCCGTGGAGCAGCGCCTTGACCGCTGCGGGATTGCGCAGGTCCGTGGCCTCGCGGCCCGGCACGAGGTCGAGTACCGCCTTGTCCCGGTGGGCTCGCGCCGCCACTTCGTCGGCGACCGACTGCGGACGCGGGCCGGCCGCCTCCTCGATCAGGGCTTCGATGCGGGGCCGGTCGAGCGGCAGCCCGTCGTGGGCCAGGTCGACGCACAGGAGGGCCGCCGCGGACTCCGAGGCGATCGTGCCGATCACCCGAGGGCCGAGGGCAGCGGCCTGTTCCCGCTGACGCAGGGCGGTCACGAGCGCTGCCCGTGCCCAGGCGATGAGGCGGTCGTCGGTCTCGAGCCAGGTGCCGTGGACCGCGTCGGGTCGGAGGTGACCGTCCGCCCGGACCAGTTCACCGCGTTCGCCGGTGTCCGCAGCGAACTCGAAGAGGTCGCCGGTGGGTGGGGGCGGCACCTGATCCAGCGGTATGCCGTGCGCTCCCGCCCAGGCGGTCCCGGCGTCGGCGCGCCATCCGCCGTGGAGCACGCGGTGGGCCTCGGCGATGTCCCAGGAGCGGGCTGGGCGGATGCCGGCCGCGACGAAGGGCCGCAGGGCCGGGTCGGCGGACCAGAGGACCCAGCGTGGCCGAAGGCGTCCCTCGATCGAGCGCACCGTGTCGACGCCCTTCGACGTGTCGACGACGGTGAGGGCGGAAGGTGACCCCACGGCATACCGCTGGAAGGTGCGGTCGCCGACGAGCACGGCGACCGGGGACCCCCACGAACCGACGTCGTCTTCGGTCACAAGGGGGAGCATGCAAAGGAGGTTACGCGGGCCCACTCTGGCAGGATTGGCGGCGATCCAAGTCGCTCAGATCGGGCGACGGGAAGGACGTCACGTGTTCGGCAACGACAAGAAGGCTCGGTCCACCCAGAGCGCCCTCGAGCAGGCTCAGGCGCCGCAGGAGAGCGGCTTCGTCGGTGGCAAGGCCATGGCGATGGTCGAGAAGTTACTCGACGTCGGCATCGACGGCAGGGGTCCTTTCGACTCGGCGACCGAGGTCGCCGCGAAGGCTCTGGCCAAGGAGCCAGACCCCGAGCGCGCGGTCGACGCCATCGTCAAGAGCCACCTCAAGTTGGCGATGGCCAATGGTTTCGTCACCAGTCTCGGCGGCTTCATCACGATGCCGGTCGCGCTGCCCGCGAACGTCACTGGCTTCTACCTTCTCGCCACCCGCATGGTCGCGGCCGTCGCCAAGGCCCGGGGCTACGACCTCACCCAGCCGCACATCCGTTCGGCCGTCCTGCTCAGCCTCGTCGGCGCGGACGCCGACGACCTGCTCGCCAAGGCCGGCGTCGTCGTGCCCACCGGTCGACTGACGGCACTGGCCGCCGAGCGGCTGCCCGGCCCGGCCCTGATGGTCGTCAACAAGGCGATCGGTTTCCGGATCCTCGCCACCTCGGGCAAGTCGATCTTCAAGCGGTTCGGCCGCAACGTGCCCCTCATCGGTGGTGCCGTGGGGGCCGGGCTCGACGGTTGGGTGCTGCACAAGATCGCGGACAAGGCTCGTGAGGAGTTCGTGACCGCCGCACCCCAGATCACGGCCTGAGGTTCTCAACCCACTCTCAACGACGCGCCATGGTCCGACCGGAACCGGGATGGACCGCAAAGCGTCCGTTGTTGAGGAAGAAGACGCCGCCGATCACTGGTGGCGCGTGACCCGTGGAGGACCCCATGGCCAGCCCCCGTCTGAGCATCATTCGCAACCTGTTCGCCGCGTTCCGGCTCGCCTCGCGACCCGGCGGCCCTTCAGTGGGTGAGCGGCTCTCCTCCCTCCCGCGCCTCGTGCGCGCGGTCGCACGCGGGGAGTATGTCGGCGCCACGACCGGCAGGCTGCTGTTGATGGTCGGCGCCCTCGCGTGGTTGGTCTCACCTCTGGACCTCCTGCCGGAGGCGGTCCTGGGCGTCTTCGGGCTGGTCGACGATGCGGTGATCGCGTCCTGGCTGGTGACCACGGTGGTCAACGAGACCGAAGCCTTCATCGGCTGGGAGCGCGGGATCACCGCCACCTCGGAGACGGTGCCAGGACACGTCCTGCGCTGAACACACCTGATCGGCCTTCGCTCGGCGGGGGCGGCCATGCACAGGCCGCCCCCGCCGACGTGTGTCGTCCACAGGGTGTGGCTGTTGCAGGTGCGCCGCTCCCGGGTGGCGACAACGGTCGGGGCATGACGACGACACTGCCCCAGCGCATCCGCTCCATCGACGAACTCATCACCTGGTTGCCCTACCAACTGGGCCACCAGCCGACGCAATCACTCGTGCTCGTGGCTCTCACCCGGGGCCGCTTGCTGGGTGTCTGCCGCATCCCACTGACCAACGAGCTTGCTGGCGAGGAACTCGGCGTCGACGAGGTCCTCGACGTCGTGTCCGGCGCACTGAAAACACTGGCACGCGAGGGAAGTGACCAGGTCCACGCGGTCGCCTACGAGGAGTTTCCGGGCCAGTCCGGTCTCGCCGTCGGAGCCCTCGAGGCCGCAGCCCAGTTCATGGACGTCGAGTTGGCCGGCCTTGCCGTCGTGCACGCTGGCTGCCGCCGGCTGCCCTGGTCGTCCGATCCCGCCGATCGTCGCGGATCGCCGGTCCAACCCGTGGAGACATGTCCGGCCGCCCTCCACCTGCTCGTCGACGGCCAGGCGCCGATGCCTGATCGCGCTGCCCTGCGCACCCTGGTGCACGAGGACAGCACCCTCAGTGAGCCGGTCCGCCCCGCGCTCGCCCGTCTGGTCACGCGCAGGTCGCGCCGCCCCGCGCGCGCCGGTCGGCTCTGGCAGCGGCTCCTGGCTGATGGTGGGTCGCCGGCGCAGGTCGCGGCACTCTCCGGCGATGACCGCGCCAAGCTCCTCGCCTCGCTGGCCGACGTGCACTGGCGGGATGCCATCATCGCCTGGGTTGCGCCCGGATCGCTCCCGCTGGCGGCCCTGCCAGCCACTGCTCGAGCCGGCCTGCGCACCTGGCTGCCCGATCCGGTCTCCGACGAGACCGCGGCTCTCGGCAAGCTCATGACACTGGCACGATCGGCACCGTCGGACCAACCGGTGTGTGCCCACGTCTGCGCAGTCGTGGGCTGCATCGCCTGGCACCTGGGAAACGGCGCGACCGGCCGGGACGCGCATGAGCGTGCCCTCATCATCGATCCCGCGCACCGACTGGCCCGGCTCGGGTTGCGGGCCATCGACCTGGGCATGCGTCCCGGTGACCGTCCACACCCTGGATCAGCGGCTGACGTTCGACCACGCCCGGCCGTATAGTGGCCGCAGGTCATGAGCGCCAGCGCACAGCCCCGGCTTGCTGGCCGGCAACCCTCCTCGCGGTGGGGTGCCCCGGGTGAGGACCGGGCCGGGCGGGATCCACGCCCCGGCAAGCGCGAGCAGGGAGTCCATCACATGTCGGTCCATCACCTGCCACCGCCGGCCTCGCCATGGCCTGAGGATGAGCCAGCCGGTGAGCGTCAGTTCCTCGACATCGGCGCCATCGACCTCGAGCGTGGAGGCCACCTCCCTGACGTGACCGTCGCCTACGAGACCTGGGGGACCCTGAATGCGGCCGGCGACAATGCCGTGCTCGTCGAGCACGCGTTGACCGGGGACAGCCACGTCGTCGGCGAGGCCGGCCCGGGCCACCCGACAGCCGGCTGGTGGCAGGGGCTCATCGGAACGGGGGCCCCGCTCGACACCGATCGCCACTTCGTCGTGGCCACCAACGTCCTGGGTGGCTGTCGCGGCACCACCGGGCCATCCACGGCCGCACCCGACGGGCGCCCTTGGGGCTCCCGCTTCCCCTTCGTCACGATCCGTGACCAAGTTGCCGTCGAGAGCGTGGTGGCCGATCGCCTCGGGATCCAGCGGTGGTCAGCGGTCCTGGGCGGGTCGATGGGTGGGATGCGGGCCCTTGAATGGGCGGTGGGGCACCCCGATCGTGTGGCCCGTGCGATCGTCCTGGCCTCCACCGCGGCGGCCTCGGCCGACCAGATCGCCTGGAGCCACCCACAGTTGCTCGCCATCCGCAGTGATCCCGCCTTTGACGGTGGCGACTACTACGGCGGCCCGGGTCCGATCGGTGGGCTGGGGATTGCTCGCCGAATCGCTCACCTGACCTATCGCAGCGAGACCGAACTCGCCGACCGCTTCGGTCGGAGGGTCCAGGGCGCCGAGGACCCGCTCGGCGGCGGTGGGCGCTTCGCTGTCGAGAGTTACCTGGACCACGCTGCCGGCAAGTTGGTCGGCCGCTTTGACGCCAACAGCTACCTGGTGTTGACCGAGGCCATGAACTCCCACGATGTGGGCCGCGACCGAGGCGGGCTCGGCGCGGCGCTGGGCCGGGTCACGGGCGCCCTGGTCGTCGCCGACGTCGACTCCGACCGGTGTTATCCGCCGCGGCTGTCCGACGACATCGCCGCCCGGGTGCCGGGTGCCGATCGCGTCACGATCCGGTCCGGGCACGGCCATGACGGATTCCTGATCGAAACCGAGCAGGTCGGGGCGATCATCGAAGGCGCCTTGGCGTCGTCCTGAGGCGGGACCACGTCCGTGCGCCACAGGGGCACGCCCGTTGGGGTAGCGTCTGCGGCGGGTGCGCGCGGTGCGAACCCGTTTGGACCAGGAGGAGGATCAGTGACGATCGTCGTCGGGTATGTGTCCACCAAGGAGGGTCAGGCTGCGCTTCAGCGAGCCCTCGCCGAGGCCAAGCTTCGTCGGACGAACCTTGTCGTCATCAACTCGAACCGCGGCGGACGCGACTTCGACGGTGACGCCAGCGCACGCAGCGAGTCGGAGCTCGAGCGCATCGCCACCGATGCCGCGGCCGACGGGGTCGACATGGAGGTGAGGCAACTCGTGCGAGGGAACGAGCCCGCAGAGGACCTGATCTCCGTGGCCGACGAGACCGGTGCCGACCTCATCGTCATCGGCCTGCGCCGCCGAACCCCGGTCGGCAAGCTCATCCTCGGCTCCAACGCCCAGCGCATCCTGCTCGATGCGCCATGTGCCGTCCTGGCCGTCAAGGCCTGAATCGGTCGACGCCGTGGACCCCGCCATGCGGGGTCCACGCCGTGTGCGTTTTATAATGGTCACAGAACTGCGACCGGGGTTCGCGCGAAACTGACTCGCTCGGGCCCATCGCGGTGCCCCGTCCTTACGCCTTCGCGGTGCTTTGCGTGCCCGGAAGCGATCGCGCCCAGAGATTGTTGGTGTCATCGGTGCCGTCGAAAGAACCCGCCCTCCCCGCGGAGTTCAGCCATCCTGCGCTCCAGACCTTGGTGAAGCGGGGCAGGGTCGACGGACGGGTGTCGGGTGAAGACGTCGCCGTGGCCATCACGACGGCAGGCGTCAAGCCCGCACGGGGTCGAGTAGTCATGAATGCGTTCGCTGATCAGGGAATCGAGGTCACATTGACTGCCAGCGCAGAAAAGAAGGTTGCCGGTCGCTCCGGCACGAAGGCTGCTGTCAAGGCACCGGTGAAGAAGGCCGCCGCGTCGGCGAAGAAGGCCGCTCCGGCGAAGAAGGCTGCGCCGGCGAAGGCCGCCGCCACGGCCGCGCCCGCGAAGAAGGCTGCGCCGGCGAAGGCTGCTGCCACCCCCGCCGCTGCGAAGGCAGCAACCAAGAGCGCCCCCGCGAAGGCTGCGCCTGCCAAGAAGGCCGCCACCACCAAGGCCGCCGTGAAGGCCGCCGCAGCTCCGGTGGCCCCGGCGAAGAAGGCGGCAGCACGCAAGGCGACCGCCAAGAAGGCGGCCCCTGCCGCGGCCACTCCCGAGGTCGTCGACGAGGACCAGGAGAGCGTCGAGGACACCGACGAGGGTGAACCGGCGGAGACCGAGTTGGAGGAGGTCGAGGTCGAGGAGACCCTCGACGCCACCGACACCGCGGATGACGACGATTCCGACGAGGAGAGTGCCGCCAAGCCGGCACCCGCCGCAGCCGAAGAGGACGAATCATCGGCGGCCTTCGTCATTCGTGACGACGACGAGGACGATGCTCCCGCGCAGCAGGTGGTCACCGCTGGCGCCACTGCCGACCCGGTCAAGGACTACCTGAAGCAGATCGGCAAGGTCGCCCTGCTCAATGCGGAGCAAGAGGTCGAGCTGGCCAAGCGGATCGAGGCCGGTCTCTTCGCGGAGGAGAAGTTGAACGCCGGCGAGAAGATCGACATGACGCTCAAGCGCGAGCTGTGGTGGATCTCCCAGGACGGCAAGAAGGCCAAGAACCACCTGCTCGAGGCCAACCTTCGTCTGGTTGTTTCGCTGGCCAAGCGTTACACCGGGCGCGGCATGCTCTTCCTCGACCTGATCCAAGAAGGCAACCTGGGCTTGATCCGTGCGGTCGAGAAGTTCGACTACACCAAGGGCTACAAGTTCTCGACCTACGCCACGTGGTGGATCCGTCAGGCGATCACGCGGGCGATGGCCGATCAGGCCCGGACCATCCGAATCCCGGTCCACATGGTCGAAGTGATCAACAAACTCGCCCGCGTGCAGCGCCAGATGCTCCAGGACCTGGGTCGAGAGCCCACCCCGGAGGAACTGGCCAAGGAACTCGACATGACCCCCGAGAAGGTCGTCGAAGTCCAGAAGTACGGCCGCGAGCCCATCTCCCTCCACACCCCTCTCGGCGAGGATGGCGACAGCGAATTCGGTGACCTCATCGAGGACTCCGAAGCCGTGGTGCCCGCCGACGCCGTGAGCTTCACGCTGCTCCAGGAGCAGTTGCACTCGGTGTTGGACACCCTGTCCGAGCGCGAGGCGGGCGTCGTCTCGATGCGCTTCGGTCTCAGCGATGGCCAGCCGAAGACCTTGGACGAGATCGGCAAGGTCTACGGCGTCACCCGTGAGCGGATTCGGCAGATCGAGTCCAAGACGATGAGCAAGCTGCGTCACCCCAGCCGCAGCCAGGCCCTTCGCGACTATCTCGACTGAGCCTGAGCGGACCTCACCGACCCCGTCGGTCGACCGATTTCCACATCTCACCCCATGCCCGTCGGCCCTCCAAGGGCCACAGCCAGGCGCGAATCCGCATCGTCAATCGACGACGTGATCTCGCGGTCTTGGCGACCAACTCGGAGTCGGCGGTGACGTCGGGCAGGTCAGCGCCGGGCGCGGCATACCGGGCGCGTTCGAGGGTGGCGACCACGGTGTCGAGCGCCGCTGTCGACGCCCCGTCCAAGTAGGCCGATCGCGTCAGGGTGTCACGGGCCTGTCGCGGCGTCTCACCGGGGCCTGCCCTCACCTCTATGTCGTCGAGGCGGTCGAGGAGGGACTGCCACAGCACCTCGGTGCGTTCGGCGTCGTCCCGGGCGCGCCGGAGCGCGCGACGCCGCCGAATCGAGCCCAGGAGGGGCGTGATCAGGACGCTGATCGCGACCAGCAGGATTGTCGTCGAGGGGATCCAGGTCGCGCGCAGCCATCCACCGACATCGGCGATCACCCCTGCCAGCCCCGGCTCTTCGGAGGTGGTGGGCGCGGGCGCGGCGCTGTCGCTTGCTTCGGCCGTCGCGCTCGTTGACGGCGCACTCGTCGTGGCCGAAGGTCCCGTGGTCGGCGCGGCGTCGATCGTCCAGCCGGGTGCCTGACCCGTGTGTGTGCCCGGAGTGGGTTCGAAGCGCACCCATCCGATCGACGGGAAGTAGAGCTCTGGCCAGGCGTGCGCGTCGGCCGACCGCACCGTCCACTCCCGGCCGTTGAGCGTGCCGGGCAGGAAGCCGATCGCGACGCGAGCCGGAATCCCTCGGTGCCGGGCCATCATGACCATCGCCGTGGCGAACTGCACGCAGTAGCCACGTCGAGTCGCGAGGAACTGGCTGAGCGGGTCGAGCGGCACCGCTCGACCCGTGTCGTCGAAGGCCACGGGTGTGGCGAGGTCGAGCGAATAGGTGAACCGTGCGCTGCGCAGCCATGCCTGGATCCGCCAGGCCTGTTCGGCGGCGTCGAGGTCGGCCGGCGCCACCTGGTCGAGGATCGCGGACACGTAGTCGGCCGACATGGCGTCGATGGCCAGATCGTCGGCTCGGTCCGAGCCACGCGGATCGGCGGCCCGAAGTTGCGCCTGGGAGGGTTCGACCAGCTCGTAGTTGACGGCATACGAGTCCATCTCCCCGACCCGTTTGACCATCCCGTTGGCGTCGACCCGCAGCCGATCGGCGGCGACGTCGATGGTCAGTGGGGTGCCGGGCAGGGGCAATTGCGGAGCAGCCATGCGGTTGTCGGTGACGCGCGTGGTCGGGGTCCGGCGCGCGATGGCCTCGCTGGCGTCGGTCGCGGGCAACTCACCCCCGGTGTCGAAGAGTTGGCCGCTGGTCGGCCGCCAGACTCCGTCGGAGTACTGGTTGAGCACGTCGACGCGCATCGGTGGAGGGTTGGGGTCGTCGGTCTCGTAACGAAGGACCGGCTGGGTCGAACGGTCACCGAGATGCTGGGCCACCGCCAAGGTGTCCTGCAGTGACGATCCCACCCCATTGCCTCCGCGATCCCCGCGAGCCAACCCGTCGGCGATGAAGCGAGGTGGGAGGTGGGGGAGCACCCCCGGCAGGACGACCGCAGCCGCAATGGCGATGAGCGCGACACCACGGGCCCAAGTGAGGATGCCGGGGGCTGGGTTGCGGACCTGGCCACCGCGAGGACGGGCGATCACTGCCCCCCAGCGCACGAGCCGGGAGGTCCCCTCATGGGCGAGAAGGGCGACCCACGCCGCGGCCGGGATGAGGAAGTAGGTGAAGGCCAGACCCTCGGTGCTGTTGGACGCCGCCGCCACGTATGCCGTGAGCAACGGAATCCCGGCGGCGCCCGGCATCCGTTTGGTCACCGCGAGGGCGTCGACGCTCACGGCCAGCAGGACGAAGACGACAGCCAGCACGAGGATCACCGGGGCGGTGGCGGCGACCGGCGCGGCCTGCTCGGTCACCGAGCGCACAAAGGCAGGGACGGCCGCGGTCACAGTGGTCACCGTGTCGACGGTGGGCAGGGCGTACCAGAGGGTCGATCGGAGCAGCAGGAGCAAGATGGCAACCAGCCCGATGACGAGCTGCCCGGCGACGACGATCGCGGCCGAGCGACTGACCCGACGCATGCCCACGCCGGCCACGCCGACGATGAGGACGAGCAGGACGGTGACGCGCAGCCACGAATTCGGTTGGAAGAGAGGGAGGAAGGGCAGCGCAACACCGATGGTGGCACCCGCCGCGAGCGCGGCCGGTACCACGCGGAGCCGAGTCATCGCTGCACCCCCACCAAGGACGCGCCGGTCAACTCGGACCAGACGCGTGCCGGAGGCTCGAATCCGGATACTTCCGCGGTGAGCCACCCCGCCGAGCCCAAGGTGGCGATCGTCCGTCCGGCGAGCCGGGCGGACGATTCCTCGCCGCGTCGGGGTGCATGCACCATTCCGATGGCGGTCGAGCCGTGCTGGCGAAGGGACGACAGGGCTCGAGTCGCCCCGTCGTCCAGGCCAGTTGTCAGCGCCACGAGGAGCCCTCCGGACCCGGTGAACCCGTGTGCGGCATGAAGCACTGCGCGGAAACCGTCATCGGGACCGGTGCGGATCCTGGCCAGGGTCTCGAGCATGGCGTCCACGCTCTCGTCGTTGCGAACTCCGGCGTCGTTGGTGAGGTCGGGGGTGAGCAGGTGGACGGCATACCCGAGGTCTGCGGTATGGGCCATGACAGAGGCGGCCATCGTGACGAACCACTCGAAGCTGCTCGTGGCGCCGTGCCCGGAGTGGCCGCTCTCACGGGCGTCGAGGAGGATCACGGCCCGACGACGGGCTGGTCGATCCTCCTGGCGGACCATGAGCTCACCCATCCGCGCCGTGGCCGGCCAGTGGATGCGGCGCAGGTCGTCGCCTTCGCGGTAGCCGCGGATCGATTGGTCGTCCTCACCGTGAAGGGCCACCTGATGCGGGATCGAGCCTTCCGTGCCGACGCCGCGTCCCAGTGCGCGCCCGGTGGTGAGGGGATGGATGCGTGGGGTGACGAGGATGGATCCGGTGCCCTCGACAATCGAGGCTGCGGACGTGATCCCGAAGGGGTCGCGGGTCCAGACCCGGAGGGGGCCGAGGGGGTGGGCACCGCGGACGTGCGGGCGTACGGAGTACTCGACCTCGCTGAACTGACCGAGTCCGATGGGCGGAATGGTGAAGCGGGGGCGGTCGCCGAGTGAGGGATCGAGGATCTCCTCACCGACGGCCAAGGCAGTCCGGCGCTGGCCGACGTTGTGCAACGACAGCGAGATCCGGGCCGTTTCGTCGACTCCCATCCGCGCCGGCGTGGCCACTCTGGCCACCTCGAGAACCGGTGCGCCCGTCCGGGCCAGGGTGCGACAGACGAGCAGGAGCGCCAGCACCAGGATGCCGATCCGAGTCAAGTCCCGTTGACCGAGAGCCATGCCGGCGACGAGCAGCACCACCCCCGAGGCCAGGAAGGCGGACCCCCGCTGGGTGAGCAGGCCCGATCGACGGGCCACTGTCAGCGGGGTTGCGCGGGGACGCGCGTGCGGTCGAGGAGATCGGACAGAACGTCAGCCGCCGAGCGGCGAGAGAGTTGCGACTCCCCAGAGAGGATCACCCGGTGGGCCAGGACGGGGATCGCGATGGCCTTGATGTCGTCCGGCAGGACGTGGTCGCGGCCCCTCAGAGCGGCATGTGCGCGCCCCGCCCGCAGGAGGTGGAGCGTGGCTCGCGGCGAGATCCCCAGACGGAGGGCGGAGGTCGACCGAGTCGCTGCGGCGAGGTCGACGATGTACTGGCGCACCGCCGGCGACGCGTGCACGCGGCGGACCGCGTGGACCATCGCCTCGACCCCGGCGGCATCCACGACCGGTTTGAGGTCGGCGAGCGGGTCACCGGCTCCGTGGCTGTCCAGGAGTGCGAGTTCGGCGCGTGCGTTGGGATAGCCCATTGAGATGCGCGCCATGAAACGGTCGCGTTGCGCCTCGGGCAGGGGATAGGTCCCCTCCATCTCGATCGGGTTCTGGGTGGCCATCACCATGAATGGGCGTGGGAGCGCATAGGTGGTCCCGTCGACGGTCACCTGCGCCTCCTCCATCGACTCCAGCAGCGCGGACTGGGTCTTGGGGGAGGCGCGATTGATCTCGTCGCCGACGACGACATTGGCGAAGATTGCGCCCGGCCGGAACTCGAAACTGCGCAGGTCCTGGTTCCAGACGCTCACTCCGGTGATGTCGCTTGGGAGCAGGTCGGGGGTGAACTGAACCCGCCGGACGGTGGCATCGACAGAACGGGCCAAGGTCTTGGCGAGCATCGTCTTGCCGACACCGGGCACGTCCTCGACCAAGAGGTGGCCCTCGGCGAGCAACGCGACCAGCGCCGTCCTGATGACGTCGTCCTTGCCCTCGATGACCGTGGCCATGGCCCGGGCCAGGTCCGTGGTGACCTGCAGCACGCGATCCAAGGCCACCCCGAGCGCGTCAGGGGTGGCGGCTTCGCCGTCGGGGGGTGCCGACCTGCTCGTCGCGGCCTCGGTCTGCCAGTCACCCACGCGCTCACCCTCCCCGGTGGCCATGACGGCCCTGTCGGGGCGTCTCGTCTCAGACATCGATCTTGCCTCACGGCTGGCCGGAAAGGGAGGGAGGAGGCGAAGCCATTCGACGCGAATTTTGCCCCACTTTCCACCACCGCCTCTGACCTGCAGAAATACTAAATCAAGGCGAAGAATACTGGTCTCAACCAGCGCAAATAGGTAACAGGTGGAGTAAAGTGGGGGAAACGGGCGGCGAGAGGTCGTGAAGGGTCGATGTCAGGGGAGGTGAGGGTCGGTGTTCCTCGGGACGCACACGCCGCGGTTGGACGACAAAGGACGGCTCTTCCTCCCCGCCAAGTTCCGCGACCAGTTGGAGCGCGGCCTGGTCGTCACCCGAGGCCAGGAGCGCTGCCTGTTCGTCTTCCCGATCGCCGAGTTCGAGCAGGTCACGACGGCCATGCGCGAGGCCCCCACCACCAATCGCAATGTCCGCGACTTCATGCGGGTCTTTCTCTCCGGCGCCTCGGACGAGGTCCCCGACAAGCAGGGGCGGGTGACGATTCCCGCTCACTTGCGGCAGTACGCCGGACTCACCAAGGACTGCACGGTCATCGGGCAGGGCAGCCGTATCGAGGTCTGGGACACCGACGCCTGGACGACCTGGCTCGCCGAGCACGAGCAGGCCTACTCCGACACCTCCGAGGAGGTCGTGCCAGGACTGATCTGACGCCGCCCGCCCAGCCTGCCCGCCCGACCCCCACGACCCCGTTCCTCGGCCTCCAGCCGGACGATCCCGACGCGACTTCCCCCGCGCCGGGCCCGACCGGATGGGGACCCGGGCACGGGGACGCACCGCCACCCAGACCCAGCCCGTCGAAGGAACACGCGATGAACGCCACCCGCGGACCGGCCGCCCAGCGCCACGTTCCGGTTCTGCGCGATCGCATCGTGGAGTTGCTCGCTCCGGCCGCGGCGCGTCCGGGGGCTGTCCTCGTCGATGCGACGCTCGGCATGGGCGGCCACAGCGAGGCCCTGCTCACGGCCTGCCCGAACGCGCGGGTGGTCGGCATCGACCGGGACACCGAGGCGTTGGCCCTCGCCGGTGAGCGTCTGGCCGCATTCGGTGACCGCTTCACCACCGTCCACGCCGTCTATGACGACATTGCCCACCTGCTCGTCGACCTCGATGTCCCGCAGGTCGACGGCATCCTCTTCGACCTGGGGGTCTCGAGTCTGCAACTCGACGAGGCCGACCGCGGCTTCGCCTACGCCCAGGACGCCCCCCTCGACATGCGCATGGACCAGCAGTCGGGGCTCACCGCGGCGGAGGTCGTCAACACGTATGCCGCGGCCGACCTCGCGCGCATCCTGCGCGACTACGGCGAGGAGCGGTTCGCCGGACGCATCGCCTCGGCCATCGTCCGGGAGCGGGAGAAGGAGCCGTTCACCACGTCTGGGCGTCTGGTCGACCTGCTTCGGGATGCCGTTCCGGCAGCCTCGCAACGCACCGGTGGCCACCCCGCCAAGCGGACCTTCCAAGCGCTGCGCATCGAGGTCAACGGCGAACTCGCGGTCTGGGAGCGCGCCCTTCCTGCCGCGATCGAGGCCCTCGGGGTCGGCGGCCGCATCGCGGTCCTGTCCTACCACTCGCTCGAGGACCGCATCACCAAGCGAGCGCTCGTGGCGGGGGCCACCTCTCGCACCCCCAAGGGGATGCCGGTCGAGTTGCCCGAGCACGCGGCATACCTGCGGCTACTGACCCGAGGCGCCGAGGAGGCCGACGCCACCGAAGTCGCCGAGAACCCCCGATCTGCCTCGGTCCGGCTGCGGGCCGCCGAACGAATCACCACGACGAAGGGATCGACGCGATGAGCCAAATGGCGACGGCACGCGCTCTGCCGCGCTCGGGGGCCACCAAGGCGCCACGGCCGCTGAGGCTCATCGCGCCGGCGCCTCCGGGCCACGCCGGGCTGGTCGCGACCTGCCTGGTGCTGCTCACCGCGGGGTTCGTGGCGGTGTTGCTCCTCAACACGTCCATGGCCACCGGGGCGTTCACCGTCAGCCGGCTGCAGGACCGGGCCGACGAGCTCTCGGACACCCGCACGGCCCTGCAGCACGCGGTCGATGCCCAGAGCGCTCCTGCCGAACTGGCCAAGCGGGCGCTCGACCTCGGGATGGTCCCGTCGACGAGTGCGGCCTTCCTGCGGATCAGCGATGGCCAGGTCCTCGGCGTGGCGGAACCCGCCGCAGCGGACACCGGTTTTACGGTGGTGGCTCAGGCCGGATCGGCCCGAGCAGCAGCACCCGCATCACCGGCAACACCCGCAGCACCGGCGGAGCAGGCGACCGCCGCGGCCCCGGCCGCACCGCCCGTCCCGGAGTCGGGGACGACCGTGACCACCGAGGGCACGGTGACCCGGACCACCGTGACGATGGTGCGTGGCGATGTCGTGGAGAGCACGGTCACCAGCGTCGACAGTGCGACGGGAGCCACGACCAGCACCACCTCCCGCACGCCCATCCCCGCGACACCGACCGCACCCGAATCGACACCCGCGCAGCCTGCGCCACCCGCCCCGACCAACTGATCGACCTCGACGGAGCCAGACCGTGACCCCACCCAGGACGCCCCCGGGCGCTGGCCGTGGTGGTTCGGCGACCCCACGCAGTCGACAAGGTGGGCGACCCGCCAGGTCCACGGGCGGCAGCACTGAGAGTCGCGCCGCTCGCCCGGTGTCGCGCTCACGGACTCCCGAGAGCCCGCGACCGGCCGCGCCTGGGCGGGCAGCGACGCCGAGGAGGCCCGTGGCCGCCAAGACCACCGCCAAGGGTCGTCCGTCTCCTCGTGCTCACGCGACCGGTGGGGGCGGTCCGCGCCGACCGAAGGGGCCCACCTCGAGGTGGTCGCAGCGGCCCGGGCGACCTCAGCGCCTGGTGCCCCCACACCGTCGGATGCGGACGCTGCTCATCGCTGTGGCCTTCGTGTTGTCGATCTTCGCCGCTCAACTGGTCCGGATCCAGGGTTTTGACGCCTCGGCGGTGGCCGCCGAGGCCCGCAAGCAGCGCACGGCCACCGTCGCCATCCCCGCCCTTCGGGGTCAGATCCTGTCCTCCGACGGGGTCGTTCTGGCGGCCAGTCAGGAGCGGATCACCGTGGTGGCCGACCTGACTGCCATCTGCACCTATCAGACCAAGAAGAACAAATGCGACGACGCCAGTTCGGGGGAGGCGGTGGGCAAGGCAGCGGCTGCCCTGGCCCCGCTCCTGGGCCAGGACGAGGCCAAGCTTCGCGAGAACCTCACCGGCACGGCCCGCTATCGGATCCTCGAGCGGCAGGCAACGCCCCTCACCTGGCGCAAGATCGCCGACCTGCGCATCCCCGGGATCTACAAGGACCAGACACCTGGCGCTGACGTGTCCGTGCCCCAGCGGACCTATCCGACCGGACCGGCAGCCGCCTCGCTCGTCGGGTTCGTCACCAACGACGGCAAGGCGGGGGGTGGTGTCGAGCAGTTGATGGACGCCACGCTGCAGGGCACCGTCGGCCAGGTCGAGTACGAAACCTCGGCCACCGGCGAAGTCATCCCGGCGGCCGGCCAGACCCGCAAGGAGGCCGTCAACGGCACCGATGTGCGACTGACGATCAACTCCGGGCTGCAGTGGTATGCCCAGAACGCTCTCGCCCAGAAGATGGAGCAGACCAACGCCCTGTCCGGCACGGTCGTCGCGATGAACGCCAAGACCGGTGACCTGCTGGCTGTCGCGTCCTACCCGACTTACGACCCCAATGACATCGGCCGCGCCAACGGCAGCCTGACGAATAAGGCCTTTGGCGAGGTCTTCGAGCCCGGCTCGACGGCCAAGCTCATGACGATTGCCGCGGCCATGCAGGACGGCACTGTCACTCCCGACACCCCGGTCATCGTCCCCCCGACCCTCCCTCGCTACGACCAGGTCTTCAACGACTCTCACGCGCACCCGACCGAGTATCGAACTGTTACAGGCGTTCTCGCCGAGTCCAGCAACATCGGAACGGTTCTGGTCAGTGAGACCCTGACCCCGAAGCGCCTCGAGGAGTACTTCCGGAAGTTCGGACTGGGCACCAAGTCCGGCACCGGCTTCCCGGGGGAGTCCGCCGGTCTGCTGACCAAGTCAGAGGACTGGAGTGGCACTCAACGGGCTACGGTGGCCTTCGGTCAGGGACTTTCCGTCACGGCCATCCAGGCCGCTGGTGTCTTCCAGACGATCGCCAACAACGGGGTTCGCGTCGAGCCACGGCTCATCGAGTCGACCACGGACAAGGACGGCACCGTCAAGCAGACACCGGCGTCGAAGGGCAGCCGGGTCGTCGACGAGAAGGTCGCCAAGCAGGTCAGCGAGATGCTCGAAGGAGTCGTCAGCCCCAACGGCACCGCCCCCCAGGCACAGATCGCGGGCTACCGGGTCGCCGGCAAGACCGGCACGGCTGACCGCTACGACCCCACGGTCGGCGGCTACAGCGGCAAGACCGCGAGTTTCATCGGCTACGCCCCCGCGGATGACCCCCAGATCGTCGTCGCGGTGATCCTTCAGCGGCCCACCAACGGCTACTTCGGCGGGTCGACGGCGGGCCCGGTGTTCCATGACGTGATGACGTATGCGCTCCAGGAACTCAAGATCCCACCGACCGGCACGGCCGCGCCACAACTGGTCCTGGACGTCGAGCCCTCAGCGGCCGAGGCCGACCCGACCACGCTGCGTAACAAGCCCAAGGGTTCGGGCGGGTAGGGTCCGAGACCGTGACCGCCTTGCGACCCACCCCTGCCGGGTCGACCTCGATCGCTGTGCTCGCGAACGCCCTCAGTGTCGACCCACCGGCCGGCCCCGACACTGTCGTGTCCGGGGTGACGCTCGACTCGCGTTCGGTGCAGTCCGGTGACCTGTATGCCGCGCTGCCGGGCGCCACGACACACGGCGCCCGCTTTGCGTCGGGGGCCCGGGATGCCGGTGCGACAGCGATTCTGACCGACCCGGTCGGCGCGCAGCTCGTGGCCGAGCAGGGGGTGGTCCTGCCCGTGTTGGTCCACCCGGAGCCGCGCGCGGTGCTCGGACACCTCAGTGCCCTTGTCTACGGCACCGACCGCCTCAAGATGCCGCTGATCGGGATCACGGGGACGAACGGCAAGACGACCACGGCATACCTCATCCACTCGGCTCTGGTGGCCCTGGGTCGGCAGGTCGGCCTCATCGGCACGGTCGAGACCCGTATCGGGGATGAGCGGGTGCGCAGCGTGCGCACCACCCCCGAGGCTCCCGACCTGCACGCGCTGCTCGCCACGATGGCGCAACGTGGGATGGACGCCTGCGTGATGGAGGTGTCGTCCCACGCCCTGTCCCAGCACCGGGTGGACGGAGTGATCTACGACCTGGCGCTCTTCACCAACCTCTCCCAGGATCACCTCGACTTCCACCACGACATGGAGGACTACTTCGCGGCGAAGGCCTCGCTCTTCACGCCTGCACGATCGCAGTCCGGCTTGGTCTGCGTCGACGACGACTGGGGCCTGCGACTGGCCGGGCAGAGCGAGATCCCGATCGACACCCTGACCACGCAACCCGGGGGACTGGCCGACTGGACCGTGACCGTCGACCCCCACGACCCCCACCGATTCGTGCTGCGCGGGCGCGGTGACGAACTGCACTTGGTGTCCGCGCTGCCGGGCGCCTTCAACGTCACGAACACCGCCATGGCCGCCGCCGCTCTCCTCCTCCTGGGAGTGGACGGCGCGGCGGCTCAACGCGCAGTCCTGGCGGACCCGCACGTGCCGGGACGCATGGAGCGGGTGGTGGTGGACGACGGTCGGGACGACCTGCCGGCGGTTGTCGTGGACTACGCGCACACACCGGACGCGATCCGGGCCGCCCTGGAGGCCCTTCGACCGGTGACCGCGGGAACCCTGGTGTGCGTGACCGGCGCCGGTGGTGACCGGGACCGCGACAAGCGCGCAGCGATGGGACGGGCAGCTGCCCTCGCCGACGTCGTCATAGTCACCGACGACAACCCGCGCTCGGAGGACCCGGGCTCGATCAGGGAGGCCGTCCTGCGCGGTGCGCGCGCCGAGACCGGCGGCGGGACTGTTCTCGAGGTGGGTGATCGACGGGAAGCGATTGCCCGGGCCGTGGCCATCGCGGCCGGCGTCGAGCCAGGGGGCGATGCGCCCGGGGCCACGGCGCTGGTCGCGATCATGGGCAAGGGCCACGAAACCGGCCAGGAGATCGGCGGTGAGGTCCACCCCTTCGACGACCGGGCCGAAGCCCTCAGTGCGCTCGAGGCCGCCGCCACGCAACTGGGGGAGGCTTCGGCGTGATCCCCGTGACCTTGGCCCAGATCGCTGCGCTGACCGGTGGAGTGGTCGTCGGGACCGATGACCCCGACGCGGTCCTGGTCACCGGTGACGTCGTCACCGATTCCAGGGCGGCCCAGGCGGGCTCGCTGTATGTCGCCCGCATCGGCGAGCATGCTGACGGTCATGCCTTCATCCCGTCGGCGCTCGCCAACGGGGCCGTCGCTGCGCTCGTGTCTCGCGTCGCTCCGGATGAGGTGCCGCAGGTCGTCGTCGACGACGTGCAGGCGGCCTTCGCGAGCCTCGCCCGCTGGGTCATCGACACGCATCCGGACCTGCTCGTCGTCGGGATCACCGGCTCGAGTGGAAAGACGAGCACCAAGGACCTCCTCGGCGAGGTCCTGCGCCTCACCGGTCCGACGATTGCCCCCGAAGGATCGTTCAACTCCGAGGTGGGCGTGCCCCTGACGGTATGCCGCGTGCGCCCGGAGACCCGCAACCTCGTCGTGGAGATGGGGGCCAGAGGGTTGGGGCACATCCGCTATCTCACCCAGATCGCGCCCCCCCGAATCGGGGTCGTGCTCAACGTCGGCACCGCCCACATGGGTGAGTTCGGCTCGCGGGAGGCCATCGCCGTCGCCAAGGCCGAGCTCGTCGAGGCGCTGCCTGCTCACGGGGTCGCCGTCCTCAACGGCGACGACCCCGCCGTTCGGGCGATGGCCGCCCGGACGCGCGCACAGGTCGTGCTCGTCGGTGAGGCTGCGGACTGCGTCGTTCGGGCCGAGCACGTCGACCTCGACGACAGAGGCAGGCCCCGCTTCGACCTGGTCACCCCCGAGGGCCAGGTGCCTGTGGCCCTGGACTTGGTCGGACGGCACCACGTCGGCAACGCGCTCGCCGTGGCCGCGGTCGCCCGCGAGGTCGGCATGTCGCTCGCCGACATCGCGGACACGCTGGCCGCTGCCCGCCCCATCAGCCGGTGGCGGATGGAGGTGACCGTCCGGTCTGACGGCGTGACGGTCGTCAACGACGCCTACAACGCGAACCCGGATTCCATGCGCGCGGCCCTCGAGGCACTGGCCGCGATGGCGTCCGGGCGACGCACGTGGGCGGTGCTCGGCTCGATGCTCGAGCTCGGTGAGGAGTCGGAGGCCGAGCACGAGGCCATCGGTGCCCATGCCGCGCACACCGGGGTGGACGAACTGCTCGTCGTCGGCGACGGCGCGCGCGCCATGGTGGGAGGTGCCACCGGATCCGCGACCGTGGTCCGTTGGGTCGCCGACGCAGCCCGGGCCGGAGCACTGCTGGAGGCAGAACTTCGATCCGGTGACGTCGTGTTGTTCAAGTCGAGCCGGGACGCAGGACTACGGTGGCTCGGTGAAGAGGTCGCAGCCGCGACCACAGACCCCGACCCGGAAGGAGGGCGCTGAGAGTGCTCACCGTCCTCGTGGCCGCGGTCGTCTCGCTCATCATCTCCCTCTTCGGGACCCCGGCCTTCATCAAGGTGTTGGTCAAGCGAGGTTTCGGCCAGTTCATCCGGGACGACGGCCCCACCTCGCACCACACCAAGCGCGGCACGCCCACGATGGGTGGCGCCGTCATCGTCCTGTCGACCCTGCTGGCCTATGGCGCCGCGCACCTGGCCTTCTGGACCCAACCCACCTGGTCCGGGATCCTCGTGCTGTTCCTCATGACCGGGCTGGGCCTGGTCGGGTTCCTCGATGACTACATCAAGATCTCCAAGCAGCGCAGCCTGGGCCTGCGCTCGAAGCAGAAACTCGCCGGCCAGACCCTCGTTGCCGTGCTCTTCGCGGTCCTCGTGCTGCAGTTCCCCAATGGCTCCAACCGGACCCCGGCCTCGACCAAGGTCTCCTTCGTCCGCGACACCAACCTGGACCTCGCCTTCGCGGGGACGGTCGGCGGGCTCATCCTCTTCATCATCTGGGCGAACCTCATCGTCGCGGCCACCTCGAATGCCGTGAACCTCACCGACGGACTCGACGGCCTGGCGACGGGCGCGTCGGTGATGGTCTTCGCGGCATACATCCTCATCGGTGTCTGGGAGTTCAACCAGAACTGCCAGTTCAACCCCGGGCTCAAGTGCTACGAGGTCCGTGACCCGCACGATCTGGCCACCGTGGCAGCGGCCGCCATGGGTGCCTGCTTCGGCTTCCTGTGGTGGAACACCTCGCCCGCGAAGATCTTCATGGGGGACACCGGATCGCTTGCGCTGGGCGGCCTCATGGCCGGCCTGGCGATCACGTCGCGGACCCAACTTCTCGTCATCATCCTCGGCGGGCTCTTCGTCATCATCACGCTGTCCGTGATCATCCAGGTCGCGTCCTTCAAGGCCACGGGCAAACGGGTCTTCCGCATGGCGCCACTGCAACATCACTTCGAGTTGCTCGGGTGGCAAGAGGTGACGATCGTCGTGCGGTTCTGGATCATTGCCGGACTGTGCGTGGCTCTCGGTCTGGGCCTGTTCTATGCGGAGTGGGTGGTGGGCGGCTCATGACCGTCCCGCCGAGCGCCGTCGGGCGCACGGCCACGCTGACCCATCGCGACGCCGACTGGCGCGGCCTTCGGGTGCTCGTGGCGGGTCTTGGGATCAGTGGCTTCGCGGCCGCCGATGCCCTCCTGGAGCGTGGCGCGCACGTGGTCGTCGTGGATGCAGGAGCCCCGAGCGAGAACATCGCTCTGGGTGAGCGCGCCCGAATCCTCGACATCCTCGGGGCCGACCTGCGTTTCGGCCCCGAGCAGGTCGCCTCCCTGCCCACCGACGACCTCGACCTGGTCGTCACCTCACCGGGCTGGGCGCCCCACCAGCCGCTACTTGCCGCCGCGGCTGCCGCCGGCCTGCCCATCTGGGGCGAGGTGGAGCTCGCCTGGCGGCTGCGCCCGGCCGAGGGCGCGGCACCGTGGCTGGTCATCACCGGGACCAACGGCAAGACCACGACGACCCAGATGCTCACCTCGATGCTGCGAGCCGCTGGCCTGCGCGCGATGAGTGTCGGCAATGTGGGCACGCCGATCCTCGAGGCGATCATGGATCCCACGCCGTATGACGTTCTCTCGGTGGAACTCTCCAGCTTTCAATTGCACTGGTCGGAGTCGATCGCCGCCCGCGCGTCTGTGTGCCTCAACATCGCGCCGGACCATGTCGACTGGCACGGGTCCCTGGAGGCCTACATCCAGGCCAAGGGCAAGGTCTACGAGCGCACTGAGGTCGCGTGCATCTACAACGACCAGGACCCGACGACTCGGCGTCTCGTCGAGGAGGCGGAGGTCCAGGAGGGGTGTCGCGCCATCGGTTTCACCCTCGGGGTCCCGGACCTGTCGATGCTCGGCGTCGTCGATGATGTCCTCGCCGATCGTGCGTTCGTCGAGGAACGCCGCACCTCGGCCGCGGAACTGGCCACCCTGGACGACGTCCGTGGCGAAGCACCCACCTTGGCGCCGCATCAGGTGGCCAACGCCTTGGCCGCGGCCGCTCTCGCGCGCGCCCACGGCATACCGCCGATCGCGGTACGTGACGGACTGCGGGCCTTCAGGCCCGAGCCGCACCGGATCGCCGAGGCCGGCATCGTCGGCGGTGTTCGCTACATTGATGACTCCAAGGCCACGAACCCGCATGCCGCCTCGGCGAGCCTGGCCGCCTTCGCGTCGATCGTCTGGGTCGCCGGTGGCCTGCTCAAGGGAGCCGAGGTCGACGAGCTCGTGCGCGAGCACGCAGATCGCTTGCGCGGGGTCGTGCTGATCGGCCAGGACCGCGCCAAGATCGCCGACGCGCTGGCCCGACACGCGCCCGATGTCCCGGTCGTCGACCTTGCCGCCACGGACACTGGAGCCATGGATCTCGTCGTTGCCCGGGCCGCAGACCTCGCCCACGAGGGCGATGTCGTGTTGCTCGCGCCGGCCGCCGCATCCATGGACATGTTCGACAACTACGGTGCCCGTGGTGATGCCTTCGTGGCGGCCGTGCGCAGGCTGGCCCGCGCGGCGGGGGAGTAGCCATGACGAGCACGGCCGCCAAGGCTCGGGCGTCCGGCTCACGGTTCGCACGGGTTCGTCATTGGTTCGGGCGCTTCGAGTCGCCGACCACGACCTACTACCTGCTGCTCGCGACGACCGCGATCCTGGTCGTCTTCGGTCTGATCATGGTGTTGTCGGCCTCCGCCATCACCTCGTTGACACAGAGCAAGTCCGGCTCGGCCTTCACCATCTTCCGCAGCCAGTTGCTCTATGCGGGCATCGGGACCGTGGGGCTGCTCATCGCGAGCCGGATCGCCGTGCCCCTGTGGAAGAAGCTCGCCCTTCCCATCCTCGGGGGCGCTCTCGTCCTGCAGTTGCTCGTGGCCTTCATCGGCACCACCGTCAACGGCAACCGCAACTGGCTCCGCTTCGGGCCGGTGTCGATCCAGCCCTCGGAGTTGGTCAAGTTCGGGTTGGTCCTCTTCGGGGCTCTGGCCCTGACGGCCAAACGCGACAAACTCGGCCAGATCGGCCATGTCGTGGTCCCCTACCTCGTCCCCGGGGCCGCCATCGCGCTGGCCTTGGTGCTCCTCGGCGGCGACCTGGGCACCAGCATCATCCTCGCTGCCATCATCGCGGCCACCCTCTGGGCAGCCGGGGTCCCCTTGCGATGGTTCCTCGCCAGTGCCCTCGTCTTCGGTGTGATCGCCAGCGCGTTCGTCATCTCGAGTCCGAACCGGCTCGGCCGTTTCGACGTGTGGTTGGGTCGGGACACCGACATGTTCGGGGCAGCACGACAGCCCATGCAAGGCCGCTTCGCCCTCGCCGACGGTGGATGGTTCGGGCTCGGCCTGGGCGCCTCCCGCGAGAAATGGCAGTGGCTGTCCGAGCCGCACAACGACTTCATCTTCGCCATCATCGGTGAGGAACTCGGCCTACCGGGAACCCTGCTCATCCTGCTGCTCTTCGGCCTGCTCGCCTACGCCTGCTACCGCCTGGTGCTCCGCTCAAAGGACATGTTCGTCCGCCTCGCCACCGCGGGAGCCATGGCGTGGATCGTCGCTCAGGCGATGGTCAACATCGGGGCCGTCATCGGCCTGCTCCCGGTCATCGGGGTGCCGCTGCCGCTGGTGTCCTCGGGCGGTTCCTCCCTGATCACGACGATGGGCATCCTCGGGATGCTCATCGCCTTCGCGCGTCACGAACCTGACTGTGCCAAGCAATTGGCCGGCCGCCCCTCGATCCTGCGCCGCTCCGCCACGGTCGCGACCTCACGCGGGCGGCGATCGGAGTGAGCGCGGCCGGGATGACGGCGCGATCGGTGCTTCTCGCCGGAGGCGGAACCGCCGGACACGTCTCACCACTTCTGGCGCTGGCCGACTGCCTGCGCCGAGAGGACCCCACGGTGACCATTGCGGCGCTGGGCACGGCCGAAGGTCTGGAGTCTCGACTCGTGCCCGGCCGTGGCTATGACCTGGCCCTGGTGCCCAAGGTGCCGTTACCCCGCAAGCCTTCGGCAGACCTGCTTCGACTGCCCCGAAACCTGGGGGCTGCCGTTCGTGCAGCAGCGACCGCGATCGAGGACATCGATGCCGACGTGGTTGTGGGGTTCGGCGGGTATGTCTCGACTCCCGCCTACCTTGCTGCTCGTCGCCGCGGCATACCGATCGTCGTCCACGAGCAGAACGCGCGACCCGGCATCGCCAACCGCCTCGGCGCCCGTTTCGCCACCCACGTGGCGGTCACCTTCCCCGACACGCCCCTCCCACGGGCGGTCGTCACCGGTATGCCGCTGCGCCGCGAGATCGCCCTCCTGGACCGGCCCGGGTTGCGCCCGAAGGCCTTGGCGCACTTCGGTCTCGACCCGCAATGGCCGACCGTTCTGGTCACGGGTGGGTCCTTGGGTGCAGCGCGGATCAACGCCGCGTTCGAAGCGTCGGTGAGCGCCCTGCGGGCGGCCGGCGTCCAGGTCCTCCACGTGACCGGTCAGGGCAAGGAGATCGAGGTTTCCGCCGCCCGCGATGGCGAACCGCCCTACGTCGTCGTGCCCTATGCCGACCGGATGGACCTGGCGTATGCCGCGGTCGACCTTGTCGTCGGGCGCGCCGGAGCCAACACGGTGTGTGAACTCACCGCGGTTGGGCTGCCCGCGGTCTATGTGCCCCTCCCGATCGGCAACGGCGAGCAGCGCTTGAACGTGAGCACTGTCGTCGCGGCCGGTGGCGGGATCCTCGTCGACGACGCAAGGATGACCGCAAATTGGGTGTGCGACAACCTTCCGTTGCTGCTGCGGGATTCCACTCGACTGGCCGCAATGGCCAGCGCGGCGGCCTCGGTGGGGGAGCGCGGTGGTGACCAATTGCTCGCCGATCTCGTTCACCGCGCGGCACGGACGGTGCGGCGCTGACGTGAACGGGATCAACGACCGCTTTGATTTCTCGGGTGTGCCACCGCGGGTGGAGGACCTCGGGACCGTGCACCTCATCGCCATCGGGGGCGCGGGGATGTCCGCCGTGGCGCGTCTGCTGATGGCCCGCGGTATCCCGGTGCAGGGTTCCGATGCCAAGGACTCGCCCCTGCTGCGTGCCCTTGCCGCCGAGGGAGCCCGAGTGTGGGTGGGACACGACCGGCGTCACCTCGAGGGAGCCGACACGGTTGTCATCTCGAGCGCCATCAGGGACTCGAACCCTGAACTCTCACAGGCCAAATCGCAAGGTCTCAGGATCATGCACCGAAGCCAGGCCTTGGCGGCGACGGCCTGGGACCAGGTGCGGCTCGCCGTGGCGGGGGCGAACGGCAAGACCACGACGACCTCTCTCCTGATCGCCGCCCTCGATGGGGCCGGCGCATCCCCGTCGTTCGCCTCGGGTGGGGAACTCGCAGACCGAGGCACCAATGCGGACTGGCACGCCGACTCGCCCTTCGTGATCGAAGCGGACGAGAGCGACGGCAGCTTCCTTGTCTATCACCCCCACGTGGCGGCGATCACGAACGTGCAACCGGACCACCTTGACTTCTATGGAACCTTCGACAACGTCCGCGCCGCGTATGCCGCGTTCGCGGCGACCGTGCCCCCCGGTGGGCTCGTCGTGGCCTGCGCAGACGACGAGGGATCGAATGCGCTGGCGGCGCAGGTGTCGGACCGGCGGGTCCTCACCTATGGTCATGCCCTGCACGCGGACCTGGTCATCCTCGAGTCGGCGTTGGCGAGCACGGGAAGCACCACGACGTTCCGTGACCCGGGTGGAGTGGAACGCACGATGACCCTGGCGGTGCCGGGCGCCCACAACGTGCTCAATGCCTGCGCGGCATACCTCTGCGCGACGGAGGGAGTTGGCGCCCACCCCGACGGTGTAATCGCGGGACTTGCGCGCTTTGCCGGCGCACGACGCCGATTCGAGGTGATCGGTGAGGCTGGTGGGATCACGGTCGTCGACGACTATGCCCACAACGCCGGCAAGGTGGAGGCTGTGGTCGCGACCGCGACCAAGATCGCTCACGACCGTGGCGGTCGATTGATTGCCATCTTCCAGCCCCATCTCTACAGCCGGACCAGGGATTTCGCCGAGGGCTTCGCCGCCGGGTTGGCGCCTGCCGATGAGATCGCCCTGCTCGACATCTACGGCGCGCGGGAGGAGCCGATCCCCGGGGTGGACTCACGGCTCATCGCCGACCGGCTGGCGGGGCGAGCTGACGTCCTGTCGCCGGACGCGGCCGTCGAGTGGGTCGCGAGCATCGCGAAGCCGGGTGACGTCGTCCTCACCATCGGCGCCGGTGACATCACAGTGATTGCGCCGCACATCCTCGAGCGATTGGGGTCGCGCCGATGACCTCGGGGACCGAGGCTCGTTCCCGCCCGCTGGGCGAAGGAGTGCGTGCACACGCCGAACGCGCCAGCAGTGTCGACCGCTTCGCAGCCCGAGCCAGGGCCCGCCGACGAGCCCCGTGGCGCCGTGTCCTGATCGGCCTGCTTGCCGCAGCGATCATGGCCGGGGTCATCTGGCTGCTGTGGTTCAGCCCGTACGTCGTCGTCCGCGACGTGCACGTCGAGGGCGTCGGGGGCGAGGAGGCCGCGGCTGTGGAGAACGTGGCCAAGGTGCCGCTGGGGCAGCCGATGATGCAGGTGGACACCGGAGCCATCACCGACCGGGTCAGGGGTCGACTGACCGTCGCGGAAGCTCGAACGAGCCGGTCGTGGCCGGCCACCATCACGATCACGGTGCGGCCTCGCACGCCCGCTCTTGTGCTCAAGAACTCTCAGGGTCAACTAGAGGTTGTCGATGCCACCGGGGTGGCCTACGACCAGGTGGGCGCACCACCGGCCGGTGTCCCGCTGGTGACCGCCAGCTCGGATGCGGGATCCTCCAAGGACGCCCTGAAAGCTGCCCTCTCGCTGATCCGTGCACTGCCGGCTGACCTGGCGGACCAGATCACGACGATCTCCGTGAGCAGCGCCAACCTCGTGACCTTCAAGCTCGGTGAGGTCGACGTCGTCTGGGGTGGAGCGGACCAGCCGACCCGCAAGGTCGCGATCCTGCGCGCGCTGCTCAAGACAGGCCCGACGGCGATCGACGTGAGCGCACCGGACACCCCGGTCACCCGCTGAGTTGCGGGCGAGATCTGTTCCGGGTGGGACACATCACGCAGCCGCCCATAGCCATACCTGTGGTTGCGGGCGAGATCTGTTCCGGCGTGTGCTGTTGCCCCGTGGACGTGATCCGGGCGATGGGGCGGGTGGGGTTGGGGAGACTGTTGAGGCGAACTGGTGAGCAATAGCGCGAGATTTCTCGGATCGGTTGGCGACACGCCGTAGCCCTCGTTGCTTGCCCTGTGCTCGCCGCCTAGCGTCATCCCGACGGAGCCGTGACCGAACTGTTACCGTCAAGTGAAGATCGAGACTTGGATATCCAACGAGAGGCCCCGACCGTGGCAACACCCCAGAACTATTTGGCCGTCATCAAGGTCGTCGGCGTCGGCGGCGGCGGTGTGAACGCCATCAACCGCATGATCGAGGTCGGTCTCAAGGGCGTCGAGTTCATCGCGATCAACACCGACGCCCAGGCTCTGTTGATGAGCGACGCCGACGTCAAGCTCGACGTGGGCCGCGAGCTCACCCGCGGGCTCGGAGCCGGGGCTGACCCCGAGGTCGGGAAGAAGGCCGCCGAGGACCACGCCGAGGAGATCGAAGAGGTCCTCAAGGGGGCCGACATGGTCTTCGTCACCGCCGGCGAGGGTGGCGGCACCGGGACCGGTGGCGCGCCTGTTGTGGCCAAGATCGCCAAGAATCTCGGCGCCCTGACGATCGGCGTGGTCACCCGCCCCTTCACCTTCGAGGGTCGTCGCCGGGCCAACCAGGCCGAGACCGGCATCGGAGCGTTGCGCGAAGAGGTGGACACCCTCATCGTCATCCCCAACGACCGACTGCTCTCCATCAGCGATCGCAGCGTCTCGATGATGGATGCCTTCCGGAGCGCTGACCAGGTGCTGCTCTCAGGTGTCCAGGGCATCACCGACCTGATCACGACGCCCGGACTGATCAACCTCGACTTCGCCGACGTCAAGTCGGTCATGCAGGGTGCGGGCTCGGCGCTCATGGGCATCGGCTCGGCCCGCGGCGAGGACCGCGCCATCCAGGCGGCCGAATTGGCCATCTCCAGCCCCCTGCTCGAGGCGAGCATCGACGGCGCTCACGGTGTGCTGCTCTCGGTCCAGGGCGGCAGCGACCTCGGTCTCTACGAGATCAACGAGGCCGCCAAGCTGGTCCAGGAAGCGGCGCACCCGGAGGCCAACATCATCTTCGGTGCGGTCATCGACGACGCCCTCGGCGACGAGGTGCGCGTGACGGTGATTGCCGCCGGCTTCGATGGGGGCACACCCAATCGCCGCGAGGACGGTCGGGCACTCGGCTCGATCCAGTCGCGCACGACCTCCCCGGCCCCGACCTCGGCGACACAGGGCGGGTCTTCACTGAACACGGCGCCCGCGACTCGACCCGACGCAGCCGACAACGCCACGTCCTCGCCGTCCACGGCTGCCCCGACGGCCGGGAGCTCCGAGACCCAGCCTCGTCACGCAGGGGAGCCGGGCGCACCCGCGCAACCGCGGCAGGTCCCACCGCGCACCGTGACCTTCGAGGACGGCGACGACCTGGACGTCCCCGACTTCCTCAAGTGAAACCAGGTACCTGATCGCAAGATCGGACACATCCACCAGAGGCGGGGTGGGCGAGTCATCGCCCACCCCGCCTCGCGTCTACGGTGGAGGCGTGTTCCATTGGCGCGACGACAGTGAGGGGCTGACCCGTGCCTTCACCAGCAGGAGCGGGGGAGTCAGCGCTGCCCCCTATGACTCGCTCAATCTGGGGTCGCGCGTTGGTGACGACCCGGCCGATGTGACGGAGAACCGGAACCGGGTCGCGTCCGCCTTGGGAGTACCGGCCGTGGCCTTCATGAACCAGTGTCATGGAGCGGACGTGGCCGTCATCGAGGCGGTGCCGGATTGCACCCCCGATGCCGATGCACTTGTCACGCTCACCCCCGGGCTGGCGCTGGCGGCCCTCGTCGCCGATTGCACGCCCGTCCTGCTCTGGGATGTGGCGGGGCCGGCTGTGGCCGCCGTCCATGCGGGCCGCCCCGGGATGATGAAAGGTGTTGTCGGACAGGTGGTTTCGACGATGCGCGACCTCGGTGCCCAGAGCATCAGTGCGGTCGTCGGGCCGTCGGTGTGCAGTCGCTGCTACGAAGTACCGCTCGAGCTGCGCGAGGAGGCCGCCTCTGTCACTCCCGAGTCCAGGGCCGTGAGCTGGACGGGGACCCCAGCCATCGACGTGGCTGGCGGTGTTGTCGCCCAGTTGCACGACCTCCATGTCGACATCTCATGGGTTGCAGGTTGTGCGCGCGAGGATCTTCGCCTGTTCTCGCATCGTCGCGACGGTGTCACCGGCAGATTCGGTGGCTTCATCGTGCGGAAGGCACCGTGATGTCGCGCGCGCAGGAATTGCGCGACAACCTTGCCCGAGTGCTCCAGCGGATCGACGAGGCACGCTCGGCCGCTGAGCGGGCCGATCCGGTCTCGTTGATCGTCGTGACCAAGCGGTTCCCGGTGAGCGACATCACGATCCTGCGTGAGTTAGGGGTCACCGACATCGGGGAGAACAAGGAGCAGGAACTGCGCGCCAAGGCGGCCGAGTGGGACGGCGAAGCGCACCCTCGCGTCCACTTCATCGGACAACTCCAGAGCAACAAGGCGGCGGCCGTGGCGCGCGCGGCCGATGTGGTCCATTCCCTCGACCGGTCCAAACTGGTCCGTGCGTTGGCGCGGGTTGATCGCGTCGACCCCCTCGAGGTCCTCGTCCAGGTCTGCCTCGACGCTGAGCCCGGCAGGGGTGGTGTGGCACCCGCCGGCCTCGACGATCTGGTCGACGAGGTGGCGGCCGAGCCTGCCCTGCGCCTTCGGGGACTGATGGCGGTGGCCCCGCTCGGTGGCGACCCCGAGGTCGCGTTCGCCCGCCTGGCCGACCTCCACGCCGGCGTGCTCGAGCGGCATACCGAGGCGACGTGGTTGTCCGCAGGGATGAGTGGGGATCTCGAGGCGGCGGTGCGGCACGGCGCGACACACCTGCGTGTCGGGACCGCAATCCTCGGTTCTCGTCCGTCACTTGGGTAACTTCGAACGCGACAGGACGGCCAGCTGACTCAAGGGCCACCGCAAGCGAAGGAGTTCCAATGAGCGGCGCGCTCCGCAAGACGATGGTCTACCTCGGCTTGGCCGAGGACCAGGGTCGGCATGACTACGACTATGACGGCCACTACGAAGAGCACTATGACGATGCGCCAGCTGCTCCCGTGACCTCGATCGACTCACACCGTCCCGTCGCGTCGGTCGTTCGTCAGCACGCCGGGCTGGGGGTCTCGCGGATCACGACCATTCACCCGCGCACCTACAACGAGGCCAAGACGATCGGTGAGAACTTCCGGGAGGGCGTGCCGGTCATCATGAACCTCACCGACATGGACGACGCCGACGCCAAGCGTCTCGTGGACTTCGCCGCCGGTTTGGTCTTCGGTCTGCATGGCTCGATCGAGCGGGTCACGAGCAAGGTCTTCCTTCTCTCGCCGGAGACCCTCGAGGTCAACGCGGAGGAGTATGCCGCACCCAACCGTCCGCTCTTCAACCAGAGCTGAGGCCTCCCGCTCAGGGAATCCCCAGTTCCACTGGTGAGACTGTCGACATGTATGCCGTCCGCCAACTCCTCCACCTGATCGTCTGGGTCTACCTTCTGGTTGTCTTCGGGCGGCTGATCCTGGACTGGATCCGGGTCTTCGCCCGCGACTGGCGACCCAAGGGCGTGATGCTGGTGGTCGCCGAGACCGTCTACACCCTGACGGACCCGCCGCTGCGGGCCCTGCGCAAGGTGGTGCCGCCCTTGCGGATCGGGGGGGTGGCCCTCGACCTGGCATTCCTGCTGTTGGTGGTCGTGCTCTACGTTCTGCTCGCGATCCTCTAGGCTTGCTCTCCGGGCCCCACCTGTCACATGGTGGCCCACCCACATCAACAGGCCTGAATGAGGAGTTGAGATGGCCCTCTCACCCGAGGACGTCCTGAACAAGACGTTCACCACCACGCAGTTCCGTCGTGGCTACGACGAGCGCGAGGTCGACGACTTCCTCGACGACATCGTGGTCGAGATGCGTCGCGCCGCCAAGGAGGGTGACGAACTCCGAAACCAGCTCAACGACTGCCGCGAAGGACACGGTCTCGAGCCGGTTGCCGCCGGAGGGGCCGTCGTCGACAGCGGCGAAGCCGACGAGTTGCGTTCTCGCAACGGTGAGCTCGAGGCCAGGATTGCCGAGCTCGAGGGCCAGGTGCGCGAGTCCGGCGAGGCCTACGCCGCCCTCACTCAGGCGCATGACAACGACCGCTCCGCCTGGGAGCAGGAGCGGGCGTCCTTCGCCGACGAGCGGTCCGCCTGGGACCAGCAGCAGGCAGAGCGCGCGCAGGCTGGCGAGCAGCAGGCAGCCCACGACGAGCACGTGGCCATGTTGCGCGAGCGCGCCCAGGAGGCGCAGCAGGAGGCGGAGCAGCGCATTCAAGAGGCGCACGCTCGGGCCGAGCAGGCCGAGCGTGAGGCCGAAGAGCGAGTCGCTGCTGCTGCCCAGCGGACGGCAGAGGCGGCTGCTGCCCAAGCCTCGGGTGGCGAGGGTATGGGCGCCGCTGCCCAGGTCGGTGCTGGCGCTGCGGGTGCTGGCTCTGCCGCCGGAGTCCTGGCCCTGGCGCAGCGCCTTCACGACGAGCACGTTGCCGCGGGCGAAAGCCGCCGTGACGAACTCATCAACGCCGCGCAGACGCGCCACGACACGCTGATCTCCGAAGGTCAGAGCCGACACGACGAGCTCATCGCCACCGGTCAGCAGCAGTACGACGAGTTCCTGTCGACCGGCCAGACCAAGCACGATGAGTTGCTCGCCGCCGCCCAGTCGCGTCATGACGAGCTCATCACCGAAGCTCGCGAGCGATCGACGGGGATGGTCCACGAGGCCCAGCAGCGCAAGGCCTCCATCCTCGACGAGCTGACCAGTGCCAAGAACCTCCTCGAGCGCAAGATCGAGGAGTTGCGCAGCTTCGAGAAGGACTACCGCTCACGCCTGAAGGGCTTCATCTCCGAGCAGCTCGAAAAGCTCGAGCACACGGCCGTCGACCCGGCCGCGAACCAGGCCGAGGGTGACGCGGAGGACGACGCACAGCAGTCCTGACGTCAGCCACTTGCGCAGGGGTGGGGCATTTGCCCCACCCCTGCGGGTGTCTGCGGGGTGGGCTTCGTCCCACTTTGGTGTGTTCGCGTTGTGGCTGCGTTGGCGGACCCGTATCTTGTGCCGAACTGCACTTGCCCGCCACCACGTCATCGACGACGAAATGAGGATCCAGGGATGGTTGCCACGCGAGTCATGGCCGCGGCCAAGTCGGCTGTCTCGTCGGCCCGCAGGGCCGTGAGCAAAGCATCCGCTCCGGCCAAGCAGGCGGCGCCGGCCAAAAAGGCTGCCACCGCGGCGAAGAAGGCCGCGCCGGCCAAGAAGGCTGCTACCGCGAACAAGGCGGCGCCCGTGGCTCCGGCCAAGAAGGCGGCTCCCGCGGCCAAGAAGGTCGCCCCGGCGAAGAAGGTCGCCCCGGCGAAGAAGGCGGAACCCAGATCTCTGGTCGTCCTCGAGGACGAGACACCGTGGACCGCCGCCGAACTGAAGGCCATCCGGGCCGAGATCGAGGCGCACATCGCCGAGCTGCAGGCAGAGATCGACCAAGCGGAGTCCGAGATCGTCGACCTCATGCGTGACTCCGGCGACGGTGCCGGTGACGACCAGGCGGACGCGGGCGCCAAAACCTACGAGCGTGAGCAGGAGCTCGCGCTGGCCGACAACGCCCGAGAGGTGTTGCGCCAGAACGAACACGCGCTGGAGCGGATCGCCGACGGCACCTACGGTGTCTGCGAGTCGTGCGGCAAGCCGGTGGGCAAGCTTCGACTCCAAGCCTTCCCTCGTGCGACGCTGTGCATGCCATGCAAGACGAAGCAGGAACGACGCTGACCCCTTCCGATCCCATCGACTCGCGACCGGCCTCGGCAACTGCCAGGGGCCGGTCCGGTCTGTATGCCGTGCTCGGGTTCTTCGCGCTCGTCACGCTGGTCGCCGATCAGGCGAGCAAGATCTGGGCGCTGGACACCCTTGAGCCGGGCGTCGCCAAGCCCTTCATCGGCCAGTGGATCCAACTCCACCTGATCCGCAACAGTGGTGCCGCCTTCTCCCTCGGCAACAGCATGACCTGGGTTCTCACCATCTTGTCGGTGCTCATCGTCGCCGCGATCCTCGCGTCGTTGAGGCGCATCACGACGGGCGCCTGGGCCGCGACGATCGGCCTGTTGCTCGGCGGGGCGGCCGGCAACCTCGTCGATCGCGTCTTCCGCGCTCCGGGTCTGTTCCGCGGCCACGTCGTGGACTTCCTCGACTACTTCGGTCTGTTCATCGGCAATGTCGCCGACATCGCGATCGTCGTGGCTGCTGGCCTGGTCGTCATCCTCTCTTTCCGCAGCCCTCACCCGGGGGACAAGGGTGAGCCAACGGCATACCGGAGTGACGATGACTGACCGACGCACCATGCTCGTCCCGGATGGTCTGGCCGGCGAGCGGGTCGACGCGGCGATCTCCCGCCTCTTCGGGCTCTCCAGATCACGAGCGGCCGACCTCGCCACCGACGGCGAGGTGAGCGTCAACGGCTCCACCGTCTCGAAGTCACACCGGGTCCACGCCGAGGACCTGCTCGAGGTCGTCCTCCCGGGGACCGAGCCCAGTGTGACCCTCGAGATCGTCGCCGAACCGGTCCCCGGCATGCGGATCGTCCACGACGACGACGAGATCGTCGTCGTCGACAAGCCAGTGGGCGTGGCCGCCCACCCCAGCCTGAACTGGACCGGCCCCAACGTCCTGTCCGGGCTCAAGGCCGCGGGTTACCGGATCAGCACCAGTGGCGCAAGCGAGCGCCAGGGCATCGTGTCGCGCCTCGATGTGGGCACGAGTGGCCTCATGGTCGTCTGCAAGAGCGAGCGGGCCTACACGGTGCTCAAACGGGCCTTCAAGGAGCGCCGGGTCGACAAGACCTATCACGCGCTCGTGCAAGGCCTGCCCGATCCCCTGGTGGGCACCATCGACGCGCCCATCGGGCGCAAACCCGGTGCTGAGTTCAAGTTCGCCGTCATGGACTCGGGCAAGCCCTCGGTGACGCACTACGAGCTGATCGAGGCCTTCCGTTTCGCCAGCCTCCTCGAGGTCAAACTCGAGACCGGGCGGACCCACCAGATCCGCGTCCACATGGCCGCGATCAAGCATCCGTGCGTGGGTGACCCGCTCTACGGAGCCGACCCGAATCTGGCCAGGCGGCTCGGCCTGGAACGGCAGTGGTTGCACGCCATGGCCCTGGGTTTCGAGCACCCCGGCTCCGGCGAATGGGTCACCTTCGAATCGTCCTACCCGGCCGACCTGGACGAGGCGCTGGAGCGACTGGCGGCCGCCCACTGAGCCCCGCGGCATACCTCAGTCGCCCCATCCGTCACAGCGCGGCGAGGCGGTGAAGGCTGTCGGGGGAGCGACCTAGGATGGCTGGCGATGTCCGCGATCCCCGCCTCCGAGAACTTCGTGCACCTGCACGTCCACACCGAGTACTCCATGCTCGACGGCGCCGCGCGGATCGGGGACCTCTACAAGCGCGCGGCCGAGATGGGGATGCCCGCGATCGCGACAACTGATCACGGCTACCTCTTCGGCGCCTACGACTTCTGGAAGAAGTCCAAGGACACCGGCGTCAAGCCGATCATCGGCGTCGAGGCCTATGTGACGCCGGGGACGCACCGCACCGACAAGACGCGCACGTTGTGGGGGGACGAGCGCACTGCGCGGTCCGACGACGTCTCCGCGGGCGGCGCCTACACGCACATGACGATGTTGGCCACCGACAACGCGTCGATGGCCAACCTCTTCACGATGAGTTCGCTCGCGAGCCTGGACCAGGTCTACGCCAAATGGCCCCGCATCGACCGTGAGCTGCTCCATCGCTACGGCAAGGGGATGATCGCGACGACCGGCTGCCCCAGCGGTGAGATCCAGACACGCCTGCGGTTGGGTCAGTACGACCTGGCCCGGGAGGCAGCGGCGGAGTTCCGCGACATCTTCGGCGCCGAGAACTACTTCCTCGAGCTCATGGACCACGGCAACAGCATCGAGCGCCGCACCCGCGAGGACCTCATGCGCCTCGGCAAGGATCTCGGTCTGCCGCTGCTGGCGACCAATGACCTGCACTACGTCAAGCCCGAGGACGACAAGGCCCAGGACGCACTGCTCTGCATCAACTCGGGCAACACCCTGCTCGACCCGGGCCGGTTCAAGTTCGAGGGCACGGGCTACTACCTCAAGTCGCCCGCGGAGATGCGTCATCTCTTCCGGGAGCTGCCGGAGGCCTGCGACAACACCCTGCTCATCGCCGAGCGGTGCGAGGTGTCCTTCACCGAGCAGGAGGGGCGCTACATGCCGCGCTTCCCCTGCCCCGAGGGAGAGGACGAGCAGACCTGGTTCGTCAAGGAGGTCAACGCCGGGCTGCGCCGGCGCTTCCCCGAGGGCGTGCCGGAGTATGCCGCGACCCAGGCCACCTTCGAGATCGACGTCATCGTCTCCAAGGGGTATGCCGGCTACTTCCTCGTCGTCGCCGACTTCATCAACTGGGCCAAGGACAACGGAATTCGGGTCGGACCGGGCCGTGGATCGGGTGCCGGCTCGATGTGTGCCTACGCGATGGGGATCACCGACCTCGACCCCGTCCCGCACGGCCTGATCTTCGAGCGTTTTCTCAATCCCGAGCGCATGTCCATGCCCGACTTCGACGTCGACTTCGACGAGCGCCGCCGTGGCGAGGTCATCCAGTACGTCACCAGGAAGTACGGCTCCGAGCGCGTCGCGCAGATCGTCACCTACGGCACGATCATGGCCAAGCAGGCGGTCAAGGACTCCGCGCGGATCATGGGTCACCCCTTCGCGATGGGGGAGAAGCTCACCAAGGCGATGCCGGCCGTGGTGATGGGCAAGGGTGTCTCGCTCGCCGACCTCTACGACCCCGAGGCCAAGAGGTATGCCGAGGGCGTCGAGTTCCGCGGCGTGGTCGCCGAGGACCCGGCGGCCGGCGAGGTCGTCGAACTGGCCAAGGGCATCGAGGGCCTGAAGCGGCAGTGGGGCGTGCACGCCGCGGGCGTCATCATGTCGAGCGAGCCCCTCATCGATGTCATCCCGATCATGCGCCGGCTGCAGGACGGCCAGGTCATCACCCAGTTCGACTACCCCAGCTGTGAGTCCCTCGGCCTGGTCAAGATGGACTTCCTCGGCCTGCGGAACCTCACGATCCTCGACGACGCACTCGAGAACGTGAAGGCCAACCGGGGCGAGGACATCGACCTCGACGCCCTGTCCAAGGACATGACCGACAAGGCGACCTACCAGTTGCTGGGGCGCGGCGACACCCTCGGGGTCTTCCAGCTCGACGGTGGCGGCATGCGCTCGCTGCTGCGGCTCATGCAGCCGGACAACTTCGAGGACATCTCGGCCGCCCTCGCCCTCTATCGACCCGGCCCCATGGGCGTCAACGCCCACACTAACTTTGCCCTGCGCAAGAACGGCAAGCAGGAGCTCATCCCGCTCGACCCGCAACTCAAGGGCAAGTTGCAACCGGAGATGGTGGCGGCCCTCGAGCCGATCCTCGGCATGACCCATGGCCTGGTGATCTACCAGGAGCAGGTGATGGAGATCGCCCAGAAGCTGGCGGGCTACACCCTGGGCAATGCCGACCTGCTGCGACGCGCCATGGGCAAGAAGAAGAAGGAAGTGCTCGACAAGGAGTACGTCCCCTTCTCCGAAGGGATGAAGGCCAAGGGCTTCAACGAGGCGTCGGTCGCGGCGCTCTGGGGTGTCCTCGTCCCCTTCTCGGACTACGCGTTCAACAAGGCGCACACCGCGGCATACGGGCTGGTGTCGTACTGGACCGCCTACCTCAAGGCGAACTACCCGGCCGAGTACATGGCGGCCCTGCTCACCAGCGTCGGCGACGACAAGGACAAGTCCGCCCTCTACTTGGGGGAGTGCCGGCGGATGGGCATCAAGGTCCTCCCGCCGGACGTCAACGAGTCGGTCGCACGCTTCGCCGCCGTTGGCGCCGACATCCGCTTCGGCCTCCAGGCCGTCCGCAACGTCGGGCACAACGTCGTCGACGAGATCATCCGGGCCCGAGAGGAGAAGGGCGCCTTCACGTCCTTCAAGGACTTCCTCTCCAAGTGCGGCGCGGTCGTCGCCAACAAGCGCACCATCGAGTCGCTCATCAAGGGGGGCGCCTTCGACGGTTTGACCGAGAAGCGGATGGGCCTGCTGCGGATCCACGAGGAGTATGTCGACGCCTTCGTCGCGATCAAGAAGCAGGAGGCGATCGGGCAGGACAGCCTCTTCGGCTCCTTCGGCGACGACGACGGGGGCGGTTCGGAGACTGACATGCTCGGCCTGACACCCGTGCCTGCCGTGGAATGGGACAAGCAGACGCTCCTCACCTTCGAGCGCGAGATGCTCGGTCTCTACGTCTCCGACCACCCACTCTTCGGCGTCGAACACGTCCTGGCGCAGCACGCCGACACCGAGATCTCGGCGCTGACCGCTGAGGACGGCAAGCCCGATGGGTCGATGGTGACCGTGGCCGGCCTCATCACCGGTCTGCAGATCAAGCGGACCAAGAAGGGCGATCTGTGGGCCATCGCGACGGTCGAGGACCTTGCCGGCGCGATCGAGTGCCTCTTCTTCCCGAGCTCCTACATGACGGTCCAGACGATGCTCCATCAGGACGTCGTCGCCGTCGTGCGCGGCAAGGTCAACCGGCGCGAGGACTCCATCGCGATCAACGCCCAGGAGCTCACCCTGCCCGAGCTGACCGACGGGCCACGCGGCCCGGTCGTGGTGACGATGGAGACGCTGCGGGCAACGACCGGCCGGATCGAGGAGCTCAAGGGCATCCTCACCAACCACCCCGGGAGCACCGACGTGCACCTCCGCTTGGTCAAGCCGGGCCGGGTGGTCGACCTGCGCCTCGACGAGAACTACCGTGTGCTGGCCTCCGATGCCCTCTTCGGTGACCTCAAGGTCCTCCTCGGACCGCGCTGCCTGACCGGAGGATGATCATGAGTGAGGCAACTCCCCAGCCGCCTGTTGCGGCCACCGAGGACCACGTCCGGGTGTTCCACGGCGACCGGGTCCTCGACCCCTATGAGTGGCTTCGGGACGGCGAGTCCCCCCGGGTTCAGGCCCACCTCGAAGCCGAGAACGCGTATGCCGAGGAGCGCACCTCCCACTTGGCCCCCTTGCGGGCGGCGATCTTCTCCGAGATCAAGTCGCGGGTAAAGGAGACCGACCTGTCGGTGCCCGTTGCGGACGGTCCGTGGTGGTACTACGGACGCACGATCGAGGGCAAGTCCTATGGTCTGCACTGCCGAGCCCCGCGGGCGGTTCACGCCGAGCGTCCCAACCTGGACGCTGACCGGCCCATCGAGGGCGAGGAGGTGCTCCTCGACGGCAATGTCGAGGCCGGAGACAGTGAGTTCTTCTCGGTGGGCGCCCTGGCGATCGCTCCGGACCACAACCGTCTCGCCTTCGCGACCGACACCACGGGTGACGAGAGATTCGATCTCACCGTTCGTGACCTCTCGACCGGGGAGGTCCTTGACGACCGGATCCGGGGCATCGGCTACGGCGTGGTCTTCTCGACGGACGGTCAATGGCTCTTCTACACCCGACTCGACGACGCCTGGCGACCCTTCCAGGTCTGGCGTCACCGCGTCGGCGCCGACCCTGCCGGGGACGTGCTAGTCCATCAGGAGGATGACGAGCGGTACTGGATGGGTCTGGGAAGCAGCCGCGACGAGCGTTGGCTCACGCTCTCGCTCGGCACCAAGACCACCAGTGAGGTGCGCCTGCTGCCTGCCGACGACCCGGAGGGAGAGTGGCGGATCGTCTCGCCTCGACGCGAGGGCGTGGAGTACGACGTCGAGCCCCACGGTTCGCGCCTGTTCATCGTCCACAACCGTGACCACGTCGAATCCGATCTCGCGTGGGCTCCGGTCGACTCGACCTCAGATGCCGACTGGCGCCTCGTGCAGGCCTCGGCCGCGGGCGAGCGATTTCTGGGAACCGACGCCTTCGACGCCCACCTCGTGCTCAGCCTGCGCAAGGACGGCCTGACCTCGCTGCGGGTATTTCCGTTGTCGGACAGTGGAATTGGGACACCCGACGACCTCACCTTCGACGAGCCGATCCACTCGGTGGGCCTGGACGTGAACCCCGACCCGAGCAATCCGAAGGTTCTGGTGGGCTATGAATCCTTCGTCACGCCCGGCTCGGTCCTCGAGATCGACCTGGCCACCGGGGACCGTGAGCTGATCAAGCAGCAGCCCGTCCTCGCAGACTTCGACGCCTCTCGCTATGTCCAGCACCGAGCGTGGGCAAATGCACAGGACGGGACCAGGGTCCCGGTGTCGATCGTCCGGCGCACGGACGTCCCGGCGGACGGCAGCGCGCCCGGCCTGCTCACGGCATACGGGGCCTACGAGATCTCCAGTGACCCCTACTTCTCGGTGGCTCGCCTCTCCGTGCTCGACCGCGGGGTGGTGTATGCCGTGGCGCACGTGCGTGGTGGCGGCGAGATGGGTCGGCACTGGTATGACCACGGCAAGTTGCTCGAGAAGCCGAACACGTTCTCCGACACCGTTGCTGCGGCGCGGTTGCTCGGCGACGAGGGCTGGGTGGATCCGAAGCGCCTGGGTCTGGAAGGCGGGTCGGCCGGTGGCCTGCTCGTCGGGGCGGTCGTCAACCAGGCTCCCGAGCTCTTTCGGGTGGCCCACGCCTCGGTGCCCTTCGTCGACGCCCTCAACACGATCCTGCGCCCCGAGCTGCCGCTGACCATCGGCGAGTGGGAGGAATGGGGCAACCCGATCGAGGACCCCGAGGTCTATGCGTGCATGAAGGCGTACACCCCGTATGAGAACGTCACGGCGCGGGACTATCCCGCGATCCTCGCGACGACGAGCCTGCACGACACCCGCGTCTTCTTCACCGAGCCGGCCAAATGGGTGGCGCGGCTGCGGGCGACGGTCACAAGCGACCCGGAGACCCGACCGATCCTGCTGCGCACCGAGATGGCAGCCGGGCACGGCGGTCGCAGCGGCCGGTATGCCGCGTGGGAGCAGATCGCGTGGGAGTGGTCGGTCGTGCTCGACCAACTCGGCGCGACTGAGACCCTCTGAAGCCCGGGAGGGTCAGCGGACGAGGATGACCGGGCTCGCCGAATGTCCCATGAGGTGCAGGGCGACCCGTCCGATGTGCATGCCGGGGAAGCCGCCGTCCCCGCGGGCGCCGAGCACGACGAGGTCGGCGTCCGCGCTGCGATCGGCGAGCACCCGCCGGGGGTCGCCCTTGACGACCTCGACCCGCCACGTCGGTGCGCGGGTGTTCACGACGCGAGGACTCCAGGGTCTGGTCGACGATGGCCTCGAACTTCTTGGCGTAGGCATCCCAGGAGCCGCTCTGCCCCCGGGCGGGATTGTCGGCGCCTCGCGGGTTCCAGGCGTGCACCACCTGGAGGGCGCAGCCTCGGACCACGGCATGGTCGAAGGCGCGCTGGAGGGCGCGGCGAGCCGTAGTGGAGGTGTCCACACCGACGACCACCACACCGTGCTCGGCCTGGGCCGGTGACTCGCGGGGGATCACGGCGACGGGGCACTTGGCGTAGGTCGCCACCTGCTGCGCCACGGCACCCACCGAAGCCCGCGACAGGGTCCCGTGCCCATTGGTGCCCAGAACGATGCCCGCCGCGCCCGTCGAGGCCCGCACGAGTGCCTTGCTCGCGAAACCCTTCTGGCAACTCGTGGTCACGGTGAGGTCGGGGTCCACAGCGTGCGCTTGGGCCTTGGCGGCCTCGAGGGTGGCCTGTGCCTGCCGCCGTATGGGATCGAGGTCGTCGCGGGCGCCGAAACCCAGCAGCGGCATGTCTCCGGCGAGAGCGTGCACGAGGTGGAGGTCGAGGCCCCGAAGTTGCGCGCTGCGGGCCGCCCAGCGCACGGCCGCGTTGGACAGGTGTGATCCGTCGACGCCGACGATGAGTCGCTTGCTGTGATCGCTGCTCACGAGAACTCCTTTGGTCGCCTCCCTCCACTGTGCTCCCGTTCCGGGACAAAGGCCAGAGGCCGTAGGGTTCGCGTCGTGACCGTGCGCGCCATCGAGTGGGACCCTGCGACTGACCGGCTTCGCCTGCTCGACCAGACCAAACTGCCCGGGGAGAGCGTTCACCTCGACATCAAGTCCGTCGATGCATTGGTGGATGCCATCGCGATCCTGGCCGTGCGGGGTGCTCCCGCGCTCGGCGTGGCTGGTGCGATGGGCGTTGTCACCGCGCTGGACGAGGGCGCCGAGCGCGGCTGGTCCGCCGACGAGGTGCTGGAGGCAGTCGACCGGATCGCTGCGGCGCGGCCCACCGCCGTCAATCTCGCGTGGGGTGTCGACCAGGTCCGCGGTCTCATCGACCAGGGCAGGGACGCCGTGCTCGAGGCCGCCCGTCGTGTCGCTGTGGAGGACGAAGCAGCCAATCGCGAGCTGTCCCGACTGGGGGCGGACTGGCTGCTGGCGCGCGTCGACCGGCCGCGTCTGCGGGTGCTTACCCATTGCAACGCCGGCGCGCTCGCAACCGCAGGGTGGGGCACGGCCCTGGGGTTGGTTCGCGAACTGGCCAGCCGCGACCGCCTGGAGCTCGTGTATGCCGATGAGACGCGGCCCCTGCTGCAGGGGGCGCGCCTGACGGCCTACGAGCTGGCGCAGGAGGGAATTCCTCATGTCGTGCAGGTCGACGGCGCGGCCGCGTCGACCATTCTGCGCGGCCTCGTCGACTGCGCCATTGTCGGCTCGGATCGGATCGCGGCCAATGGCGATGTCGCGAACAAGATCGGCACCGTCGCTGTGGCGTTGGCCTGCCGCGAGGCGGGCGTGCCATTCGTCGTGGCGGCACCGTGGTCGACCGTCGATCTGGCGACGGCGTCAGGGGAGGACATCGAGATCGAGGAGCGCTCGGGTGTGGAGGTCACCTCATATGCCGGAGTGCGGGTGGCGCCTGCTGGAAGCGAGGGCTTCAACCCAGCATTCGACGTGACCCCCGCACGCATGGTGTCGGCGATCGTCACTGAGCGCGGGGTCGTCGAGCCGGCCACCGGCCAGCGAATGATTGAGGAAGGATAGAGCTTCATTCATACAGACTATAGAGAATGACTAAACATTAGATATATGCTTCAAAGTGTGACAAACAAGGGGATGGCTTCCTACCAACTCCTCGGTGACATCGTGAACTCACGTGCGGTGGACGATCGGTCGCGGTTGCACCGCGACGTCGTGGGTGCCCTTGGTGCCGTCAATGCCGAGGTGTCCGGCATCGATGGGCTCGACGTCACGGTCGGTGACGAGTTCCAAGGGCGATATCGCACCCTCGGCGCGGCCCTCGACGCAGCCCTGCGGATCCGACTGCACCTGTTGCCGCCGGTCGACGTCCGCATCGGCATCGGGTATGGCGCGGTGGAGAACCTGGACGACACCGGTCGACTCCAGGACGGTCCGGGCTGGTGGGCCGCCCGGGAAGCGATCGAAGGTGTCGAGTCGAGCGCTCGGCGAGCCGGCCTGCGAAGTCTGCGCACGGCATACCGGGGGGCGGCCGAGCCGGCGACCGAGGCAAGCGTCAACGCCGCCCTGGTCTGTCAGGACCAGGTGATTGGATCGATGCCGGAACGACCCGTGCGGATCCTGCATCGCCTGCTCCTCGGTGACACCCAGGCGGCGATCGCCGCCGACGAGGGAGTGAGTCCGTCCGCGGTCTCGCAGCAGGTGCGCGCCCACGGGATCGGTGCGATCCTGCACGCCCACGACCTCTTGAAGGGAATGTCATGAGCTGGCTGGCGCTGTGGCTGCTCGCGATCGCCGTGATGGACCTCGTGCGCCCTGTCGTCGAGGGACGACGGGAGCTGGCGCCGGCCTTCGGGGCCGGCGTGCTGGTCGTCCTGACGGCCCTGACGGGAATGATCGGGGTCGCCGACATCCTGGTGCTTGCTGCCTCGCTCGCGCCGATGGCCGGGTGGTGGTGGTTCTCCGAGAGAGCCCAGGGCTCGCGCGGACGTGACCACCTCCTCGCGCTCGGATCCCTCGGTGGAGGTGGACTTCTCCTGCTCGCCCTGTCCGGTTGGGCCGGCCTGCCGGGCGGCGCCCTGGGCACGTGGCTGGGCTGGTCTGACCTGCCTCTGCTCGGTGGCCCGATGTCGCCGGAACGCATGCGATTCGTCCTGCTCGTCGCCGCCCTGCTCCTGGCCAACCTCGCCACCGGCAACATCGTCGTGCGGCTGGTGCTCGTGGCGATCGGCGCCCTACGCCCTGGGGCGAGGGTCGGCACCCAGCCGGCCGACCGGCTCAAGGGTGGTCGTCTCCTGGGACCGATGGAGCGGCTGCTCATCCTCGGGCTGGGCTTGGCGGGCCAGCTGACCGCGGCCGGCCTGGTCATCGGTGCCAAGGGACTGATCCGGTTCCCCGAGTTGCAGTCCCGGGCCAAGGACGGCACGGCCATTGACGGGCTGGGCATCGACGAGATGACCGAGTACTTCCTCATCGGATCGTTCGCGAGTTGGCTGCTCGCCCTGGGATCACTGGCGCTCCTGCACTGACGCAGAGCCCCGGTTGTCGGTGCCGCATGCCATGGTGGAGTCACCCGGCGAAGCCGACGACGGCGTCGCCACGAGCACGGGAGACACACCATGCCGCATGGCGACATCACCCACATCGACATCCCGGTTGCGGACCTGACCCGGGCCCAGGAGTTCTACTCCGGCCTCTTCGGCTGGCAGATCGCCGCACCTCCCGGCTTCGAGGACTACCCGATGTGGCAGGCCCCGAACAAGATCAGTGGGGGCGGGCTCGCGCCGCGCAGCGAGGGCTTCGAGCAGCCGCGGTCTTATGTCGAGG
Source organism: Phycicoccus elongatus Lp2 (assembly GCF_000367525.1). GTDB lineage: Bacteria > Actinomycetota > Actinomycetes > Actinomycetales > Dermatophilaceae > Phycicoccus_A > Phycicoccus_A elongatus. The sequence goes on from NZ_HF570956.1 coordinate 565,877, forward strand.
TGGACTCGATCGACGACACGCTCGCCAAGGTCGAGGCCAGCGGAGGCACGGTCCTCATGGCGAAGTCCCCGATCACCGACACGAGTTGGTGGGCGATCTTCGAGGACCCCGACGGCAATCACATCGGGCTCTACGAGGGCATCACCGACACCGCGGGCCAGTGAGGCAGGTCCTCAGATCGAGATGATCCGACCCAGGAACTCGGCAGGGAAGTCGGTGTCGGTGTCCCCGGCGAGAATCAGTCGATAGGTCATGGTCGCTGCCTCCTCCAGGTTCATCGCGCGGCGCAGGGCCATGCTCGTCGAGTCGCCGAGTGCCGAGCAGCCGTGGTGGGCCAGGACGACGGCGTTCGTGCCGTCGCGGACCGCCTCCGCGGCCAGAGTGGCGATCTCATCGCTGCCGGCCGGCCGAAAGGGCACGCGAGCCACGGCCCCCACGTAGTAGGCGTGGTCCAGGGTGGTGCAGCGGATCCGGTGCCCGAGCATGTCGACGAGCAGCGCGTGCTGGGGGTGCAGGTGCACGATGGCGCCGGTGTCGGCGCGCGCGGCATACGTGTGGTGATGCAATTTCCACTCGACACTGGGCCGTGGGTTTCCAGAAACGACCTGCCCGGTGGTGTCGATGACGGAGAAGTCATCGGGCCCGAGGCGGTCAAGCCAGGTGCCCGAGGCCGTGACGACGAATTGGCTCTCATCGAGACGGGCCGACAGGTTGCCGCCGGACGCCAGGACCAGTCCCCGCTGGACGACGACGCGGCCGGCCTCGACGAGGTCGGCAATGGCGGCATCGAGTGGGCTCACGGCGTCATCGTAGGGGGGCCGGCCAGGCGGGTGCGCAGTCCGCTGCTGCGGACGACCCGCCGACCGACGGCCGCCCGCACCACGGCCTCGGAGCCGACGATCCGCACGGTCTGTTGGGCCCGGGTGACAGCGGTGTAGAGCAGCTCACGGGTCAACAGTCGCGAGTCGGCGTCGGGCAGCAGGACGGTGACTTCCGCCGCCTGGCTGCCCTGCGCCTTGTGCACGGTCATCGCGTGCATGGTCTCGATCTCTCCGAGGCGGCTCGGGGCGAAGCGCTGCTCGCCCCGAGCACCCTCGAAGGCAGCCATCCGCACCGGCGTGCCGTCGGGGCGCCGTGAGGCCACGATAACTCCGGTGTCGCCGTTGAGCACGCCCACGGCGTAGTCGTTCTTCGTGACGAGCACCGGCCGCCCGAGGTACATCGTCTCGTAGGGGCTGGTGCCCGTCTCTTCCTGCAGCCAGAGCTGGGTCAGCTGGTTCCACCGGCGCACGCCATATGGGCCCTCCCGGTGGGCGCACAGCAGTCGGTGAGCACCCAGGGCTGCCAGGGCGCTCCCGGAATCCCCGGCACTGGCAGCGTCGTGGACAGTGCGTGCGTGCGCGGTCAGGAGCGGACGCAGGACCAGGGGGTCGGCCTCCTCGATCCACTGCACACTGCCGTCCGGATCAGGTCCGGGGGAACGTGCCGAGGAGGCGTCCGTGGACGGGGATGCCCCGGTGGCCGACTCGTCGGGGGATCGGAGGGTCGCGACCACCAAGTCGGCGTCCCCACGACGGAGCGCCTCGGCGAGTCTGCCGATCCGGGCGCCGAAGCGATGCACAGTGCGCAGCCGAGCCAGGGCGATCGGGGGGTTCGAGGAGTCCTCGGCGGCCGCGACGAGGTCGGCAAGAACGGCTCCGGCGTCCACCGACACAAGCTGATCGGCATCGCCGACAAGGATGAGCGTTGCCGTCGGTCGCACGGCCTCGAGCAGGCGGGCCATGTGCGTGAGGGAGACCATGCTCGCCTCGTCGACGAGGATCACGTCGTGCGGGAGGCGATTGCCCCGGTGGTGACGAAACCGCGTGCGCGAGTGCGGATTCCAGCCGAGGAGTCGATGCAGGGTGGTGGCCTCCACGTCGCCGATCGGCGCAATCACGGCACGGGTCGCCTCCTCCGGGGTGCGGCTGAGGATGCCGGACAGGGCTTCGGCCACGGCTCCCCGGACGCGCGCCGCGGCCTTGCCGGTCGGCGCGGCCAGCCCGACGTGGAGGGGGCGCTGACCCGAGGCGGCCGCCTGCTCGGCGAGCAGAGCCAACACGCCGGCGACGGTGGTCGTCTTCCCGGTCCCCGGCCCGCCCGTGATGATGCTCGTCCACGCGTGCACTGAGCTTTTGGCAGCGGCGCGTTGCTCGGCAAAGCCGGCCCCGGGAAAGACCCGGGCCAGGCCCCGATCCAAGAGGTCGCCGTCCACGGGGGGCGCCACCTGGGCGGCCCGGGCGTGCAGGTCCGCGACGACCTGCACCTCCTGATGGTGGTAGCGCTGGAGGTAGACGACCCCGTGCTCGACCACGAGGGCGCGCTGCTGGGCCAGGGAACTGACGGCGACGACATCGGTCCACGTGGCGGCGTCCGGCCAGGGCAGGAGTTCGAGGTCGCCGTCGGCGTCCTCGAGCGGTGGCGGGGCGGCGTCCGTCGCGATGGTCCGAAGGTCGACGGCCACCGAACCGTGTCGGACGGCGCGGGATGCGAGAGCGGCCGCGAGCGCGACGTGCTCGTCGGGTTCGCTCGCGAGCCGGGCGAGCGTGGTGGCGACGTGGACATCGGCGGCAGAGAGCACTCCGGCCTGATTGAAGGTGGCCAGGAGACCGGTGGCGCTTCGTGCCGTCGCCCGGTCGCGGTCGTGGTGAGGCATCGAGGCGGTCATGAGGTGGCCGTCCGGTCACCGTCGAGCAGATCCGAGACGGCCAGCACGAGCGCGACCGGTGGGCGCCAGGAGAAGACGCCGCAGGGGTGACCGTCGACGCTCGGAGTGTCCGGCCCACACATGCCCCGGACGTAGAGGTAGAGCACACCGCCGAGATGGACCTGCGGGTCGTAGTCGCGCAGCCGCCACCGAAGGAATCGGTGTGCCACAACGGCATACAGGAGAGCCTGGAGGGGATAGGAGGAGTGGCCCATCGCCTCCGCCAGACGCTCCGGGCGGTAATCGGCGGCGGTCAGCGGAGCGTCGGGTGCGCCCAGCCAGTTGGTCTTGTAGTCCACCACGAGGTAGGTGCCTCCGGTGCGCAGGACGACGTCGACCGACCCGGTGAGGTAACCCCGCAGGTGCTGGGCAGCCAGATCGGGAGCGGCGGCGAGCACCTGTCCCCAGGCCAGCACGGGATCGTCGGTGTGGAGGTGGGCCTGCAGCAGGGGAACGAGATCACCGAGCGTCGCGGTCGAGGCCGAGAGGGCGTCGCGTCGCAGGTCACCACCGCCGAGGGGGAGCTCGAAGTCGAGTTCACAGAGCCGGTCCGAGCGCCCGATGTCGGCGAGGGTGACACTCCCGGCGAGGGGACCGAGCGGGGTCCGACAGACAGTGACGAGGGCGTCCGCGAGGTCGCCACGGTCGAGGTCGACCGGCCATTGGAGCAATTGCTCCTCGAGAGTCGCGAGCAACTCCGCGCGCAGGTCGGTGGCCTGGGGATCGGCGTGCTCAAGGACCGCGTGGACGAGGGAACCGAAAGTGGCACCGACAGGGAGGTCGGCCATCGGAGAGGGCAGGTCGGCGAATTCGACCTTGCCGGCCGACGAGGCGACGACGCCGTCCGCTCCCGGATCGACACCGTCCGGCTCGTCCTCGCGCGCTGTGAACTCGGGCTCGCTCTCCACACCTGGACGCTGGGATGGGGCGCCGGCCGCGGCACCGTCACGTGGTGTCGACAGGGCGGTGTAGGAGGTTCGTGTCCACGCCCGGTCGATGGTGCGGGACCAGTCAGCGATGCGGAGATCGGGCACGCGGTCGTGGGAGGCGAGCCCGACGGCCGTGCGCGGATCAGCCCGCTCCAGGACCAGAGCTCCCTGATCGGCCCACGCCGTGAAGCGAACCGTTGCGTCGTCGTCGCGTTGGCTGCGGAAGGAGTCCGGCACCTGACCGACCCCGGGTCCTCGACCGAAGGCGAGTCGGTGCAGCGCGGAGTTCGTGACCGTCGTGTTGGGTGACCACCACAGCACAACCTGGCTCTGGGCCCGGGTCAGCGCGACGTAGAGCAGCCGGAGCGACTCCCCGGCCTCCTCGGCTCGGTGTGCGGCCACCGCGTCGTCCCAGTCGTTCTCCGGCCGTGGACCACCGACGTCGATGCAGCGCACCAACTCTCCGGCGGCATCACGCTCGTGGAAGAGCGGGATGGCGGGGCTGTCGGAGATCCAACGGTTGGCGACCGCCGGGAGATAGACGATGGGGTACTGCAAACCCTTGCTGCCGTGGATGGTCACCAACTGGACGGCCGCCGCGTCACTGTCGAGGCGGCGGGTGCGGGCCCCACTGGTCCCGGGGGCGTCCTGCGCCATGGCGGCCCGAAGCCACTCCAGCAGGGCGTTGAGTCCGAGCCCGTCTCGTTGCGCCGCCTCATGGAGCACCTCTGCCACGTGGCGCAGGTCGGTCATCGTGCGCTCACCACCGACCAGGCGCAGGACGCGCTCCGGCAGTCCCTCGGTCGTCAGCACCTCGAGCACGGCCGCAACGCCCTGACGCGAATAGGTCCCGGCAAGGTCGCGGCAGCGCTGCGCGAGAAGGTCATCGAACTCCTCGCCGGCTTGGTCCAGCTCGGTGGCGCTGTGGCCCAGCAAATCGGTGAGCGCGGCTCCCCGGGTGAGCAGGCTGCGGTGGGGCGCAGCCATGGCCTCGAGCAGTGCCAACCAGTCATGGGCGGCGGCGCTGGTCAGCACGCTCGCGCCACCGCCACTGACCGCCGTGATCCCGACCCGGGCGAGCGCACGCTGGGCATCGACGAGATCCTCGCCGCGATGGGCGAGCACCGCAATGTCGCGGGCGCGAAGAGGCCGACCCTCGAAGGTGGCCGATGAGGAGAGCAGGTGGGCGATGTCGCGCGCCAGGTCATCGGCGATGAAGTGCCGGACGCCGCCAACGGTGGCCTTGCCACCCAGGTGGTCCTCGAGCAGGACCTGGCGCAGGCGGACCGGGCCGCCGGACGGCATACCGGCCAACCGTGAGCCGTGATGGGCTGCGTCGACGGGATGGACAGCGATCCGAGGGTCGCCGAGTTCGGCCCCGCCGAGAAAGGCACCCAGCGCCCTGACGACGGGCTCGTCGGAGCGATGGTTCGTCGCGAGCGTCTGGGCCGTCCCTGCCGTTGCTGCTGCACGCAGGTAGGTCACGACGTCGCCCCCCCGGAAGGCATAGATGGCCTGCTTGGGGTCGCCGATGAGGACCATGGCCAGGGCATGGCCGGTGAAGGCCCGGTCGAGCACCTGCCACTGAATCGGGTCGGTGTCCTGGAACTCGTCGACGAGCACCACTCGCCAACGATCCCGCATGCGCTGTCGTGCAGGCGAATCCGGCGCTTCGAGGGCTCCCGCGAGTTGGGTGAGCAGGTCGTTGTAGTGCATGACCTGGAGCCGGCGTTTGCGCACGTCGACCTCGTCCCGCACGGCTTGGGCGAAGCGCACTCGGCGCCCCACGTCGCTCGTGGGGTCGGCGCCTGAGGGCCGCAACTGCGCATGGATGTCGTCGACGGCTGTACGAGCGATGGTCAGGGCCTCGGAACGCCCGAAAAACGGGGCGTCCGATGCCTGACCGAAGGCCCGCAGGTAGAGATCGTCGACGACGTCGACGAGCACGTCGTCGAGGTCCTCGACGAGGACCGCGGACGCATCGGTCGTGCCGGCCACGCCCAAGCTGCGGAGCACCTGCTGGCAGAACTGGTGCGTCGTGGCGATGGTGGCCGCGTCGAATTGGGTCAATGCGGTGCGAATGCGCCGCCGTCGCACCGCGATCTCGTCGTCGGTCGTGTCGAGAAGGAGGGCGACCAGGTCGTCCCGCTCGTGCATCGGCGGTGGCTCGCCCAGGTCGTGCTCGACCTCGGTGAGCCGCTCGCGCACGCGGGCCCGGAGCTCCTGGCTGGCGGCGCGGCCGAAGGTGACGATGAGCATCTCCGGCAGGGTCACGAGTCCCTCGGCCACCCAACGGGTCACCAGGGCCGCAATCGTCCAGGTCTTCCCGGTGCCGGCACTCGCCTCGAGCAGCACGGTGCCGGTCGGCAGCGGATCGGTGATGGAGAAGGGCGTCGCCGCCAAGGGTGCGGTCATCGGGTCACCCGCTCCCTGCCGTCGGCGAGGATCGGGGTCCACAGGCGCAGGGCGAACTGCCCGAGCCGGCCGCCGACATCGGGCACCCATTCCTCGTCGGCGCGTCGGGCTCGGGTCAGGTCGGACAGTGGTGCCCGGTCACCGAGCACGTGCCGCCAACTGGCGTCGTCGCGCTCACCGGGGAAGTTTCCCCCGACCCACTCCTTGTCCGCGGCCGCATCCGCCTTCGGCTCATTGGGTATGCCGCGCAGCCAGGTCTGCGCCCACGTCAGGCTGGTCTTGGGCGGGAGCGGCACGACCTCGCGCAGACCGCGATCTCGCAGGTCGATCAGCCGGTCGAGCACCTCGAGGGCGGCGCTGGGCTCGTGCGGGCCGGCGGTGGCCATCGACTGCCGCCCGATGGCGTGACTGGTCGCCGGGCCGTGGCCATCCGCCGACAGTGCGAGGGACAGGATCCACGACCGGATCCGGTGCTTGGCCGCGAGTGCGGAGTAGCTGAACGCCACCGCGTGCCCGCCGACGAGGTCGCCGATCGTGCCGGTGAGGCGGCGCCCACTCGGAAGGTCGATGTCGATGTCGATGCTGGCGCGATCGAGCCGCGCACCCGGCGTGGTGCCCGTGACCTGCCAGACGCGGTTGGCCACCGGCTGCACCTTGGTGAGCAGGCCCTGGAGCACGCGCTGTCCGAGCATGCCCGGGGGCAACTCGCCCCGCCACAGTTCGGCGTCGATGACCATCATGGGGTCGCGGCCGTCGAGAACGGCGGTCAGGATCCGGTCGGCGACCCCCCATAACTCCAGGCTTTCGAGTTCGATCGGGATCCCTTCGCCCTTGACGTCGGGGACGTACGGCAAGGTCATGGCCAGGCGGTCGCGCAGGAAGGCCTTCGCCGGGTTGTCGAAGAATCGGCAGAGATCGGCCAGGTCGACGACGGCGCGATCTGCGGCTGCGAGCTGCTGCCCGCCGAGCAGGACGCGATCCTGACGGACGCCGAGGGCGCTGCGGGCCCCGACGAGCGCACCGGGGTCGTGACTGAAGGGTCGATCGTCGGGCAGCAGGGCTGCGGCACCATCGGGTGCAGCACCGAGATTGCGGGGGTCGAAGGGTTGGAGCGGGTGCTCGGTCACCAGCCGATCGACACCCGCACCGGATGCCGTGGCCCGCACGGCGTCCAGGAGTTCACCCAGGGGCACCGACGGCGGGCGGACCTGCCCCGAGTGCTCGTCGAACCCGGCATACGTGACGACCAGCGTGTCGGTCGCCGACATGACGGCATCGAGGAGGAGTTGGCGGTCCTCGCTCCGTGGGTCGCGCTCACCGGTCATCGGCGAGCGCGCCATCGCATCGTCGCCGTCGGGGTTGGTGGTGCGGGGGAAGACGCCATCGTCGATTCCGATGAGCGCGACCACCCGATGGGGAACCGAGCGCATCGGGACCATCGTGCACACCGTCAGGGTGCCGGTGCGGAAACTCGAGCGAGTGGGACGCCCACCGGCCTGACTGGTGAGCATGGCGCGAATGTCGCTGAGCGACAAGGTCGTCAGGCCGGATGACGTTGTGGCGGCCGCGCGGATTCGGGCCAACTCGCGGTCGAAGGCGGCCGCCTGCCACCGGTCGGCCAAGGGCACGTCCGCGAGTCCGTGGACGCCGTCGCGCAAGGCGTCGACCCAGCTGTCGACCTCGGTGGCGGTCCGAAACGCGCGCAACGTGGACCCCAGCCGGTCGATGAGCTCGGCGAGCGAGCCGGCGAGCTCGAGGTCGGCGCTGTCGAGGTCGTCGAGGGCGAGAGTCGTGCCGAGATGGTCGACGTCCACGCCATCGACTGCGGCACCGACGAGGATCCGGTCGACACCCGCAGCCCAGGTGTTCTGGGAGAGGCCGGCGAGTTGGTAGTCACCGCGGTGCTCGCCGTCGAGGCCCCAGCGGACGACAACGGAGGCGACCCAGTCGCTGATCCGGTCGAGATCGTCCTCACTGAGCGCGAAACGACGGCGCACCGGTGCCGTGCGGACGACGTCGAGGACCTCACTGGCGGTCAATCGGCCCCCGGCCAACTCGACCAGTCGCACCGCGAGCCCGATGAGCGGGTTGGTGTGCACCGGTGCCCGATCCGCGAGGTGGACGCGCAACTCGTGCGCCGGGTGGGCCGTGGCGTCGCGGACAGACTCGCCGAGCCCGAAGCCTGCGTGCAGCAGCGGCGCGAAGGCATCGATGTCCGGACACATGACCAGGATGTCGCGAGGCTCCAGCGTCGGATCACGCTGCAGGAGGTCGACGAGCACATCACGCACCACATCGACCTGGCGGGCTGTGCCGTGGCAGGCATGGACCTGCAGGCTCCGGTCCACGATCGGTATGCCGCGGGCCGCCCGATCCGCGGCCGTCGGTGAGTGGTCGGCGGCGATGTCGGCCTGCAGCAGCCCGAGAAGGGACGTCCTGGGGGCGGTGTCGCGGGCACCGAGTGCGTTTTCCTCACGGTCCGGCGCGAGGGCGAGCGTGCGCTGCAGCTCGCGGGCATCGCGGCCGAGCGACGCAAGGAGGGAGTGCTGCACGATGACACCCGAGTCGTCGTCCCGACGCCGCACCGGCCCCTGAGATGCGCTGTTTCGCAGCCTGTCCCAGGCGGCCGGTGAGGATTGAGGCAACCAGAGGTGGACCTCCCGATGCTCACTGAGCGCCCCGATGACGGCCATCTCGCTGCGGGCGATCCGGGTGTGTCCGAAGAGGGACAGACGGCCGGGGAGGTCCAGGCCACCGGCGTCGTGCGTGTCGGCGCTGAGGGCCGCAACGACACGGTCCAGCCGAACGTCCGGCGGCTCGCCGCCCACCTGTTGGAGCACCAGTCTCCACAGGTGGGGCTGCCACGACAGATCGGCGGCCAACTCTCCGTCAAGGCCGTCGCCATGCCCCCCGGTGCGCCAGTCCGCGATCATGCCGGGACGCTGGAGGGCATAGTCGGAGAAGAGTCCCGCAAGCCGACGAGCCACGGCATACCTCCGGCCGCGGCGCAGCTCGCCCTCGATGCCCGCCACACCGTGACCGAGATGGGTCGCCAGGGTGTGTGCCCACCCCTCCGTCACGGAGGCATCGAGCGCACGCAGGACCGGCCAGGCGAGTTGCTCGGGCTGCCAAGGGTCGTCGCGCTCGATGCCCAGCACGAGCGCCACGAGCGAGTGCGGGTTGAGGAAGCGGACACCGGCACAGATGCCGTCGTCGCGCCCGGGGCCTGCCCCCAGACGATGGGAGAGTCGCTGGGCCAGCCAGCGCTCGACACCCTTGGCCGGCACCGCGACGACCTCGGTCGCGAAGGGATCGTCGAGCGGGTCGCACAGCAACTCGGCGAGGCCGTCGGCCAGAGCCGCGGTGCTCGCCGCCCGGTGCACGGTCAAGGTCACGGCCTGACCCTAACCGGGCCCACCGACGTCATGGGTGGGCCCCTCGCAGCGCTTCGCGGCTACCGTGGCAACATGCATCGGTTGCCCGTCATGGGTCCTGCCCCCGAGTGGGATGTGAGCCAGTGGCTGGGGCCGGAGCCGCCGGCCCGGACCCTCGGCGGACTCCGCGGCAAGGTGGTCGTGATCGAGGCCTTCCAGATGCTCTGCCCGGGGTGCGTGAGCCACGGCATACCGCTGGCGAAAAGGGTGCACGCGAGCGTCGGGGATGAGGTGGTGGTGATCGGGTTGCACTCGGTCTTCGAGCACCACGAGGCAATGACTCCGGTGTCGCTCGCGGCTTTCCTGCACGAGTACCGGGTCACCTTCCCGGTCGCCGTGGACCGGCCCGAGGGGACGGGTATGCCGGCGACGATGCGGACCTATGGCCTGCAGGGCACGCCGTCGTTGCTGGTGATCGACAAGTCAGGGATGTTGCGCGCGAACGCTTTTGGTGCCGTCGACGAGGTGGCCCTGGGGGTGCAGCTCGGTCTGCTCCTTGCCGAGCCCGATCCCAGGGGTCAGGAGCCTGAGTCGAGATCGTCGGACTGAACGCAGGTGACGCAACACTCTCCCGGGGTGGGAGTCAGGGTGGCGCGGGTGTCGTCGCAGCCGTGTGCCTCGACGAGGCCTTGGACGAGCTGGCCGAGCACTTCGAGGAGCACGTCGCTCCGCGCGGAATCGGCGTCGTGGTCGTTGCGGAACACACGTGTATGACCCTGCGTGGAGCCCGTGCCGGCGGAAGTCGCACCGTGACGACCGCCGTGCGCGGAGTCCTGGGGGAGAATGGACAAGAGCGCGAGGAGTTCCTCGCGAGCACGCGCCAACTGGCGCGGTCGGACAGGAGGCAGGCATGAGCACGATCGTCGTCATCGGTGGAGGTTTGGCCGGAGGGACCGTGGTCACCTCGCTGCGTGAGGGAGGTTTCGAGGGCGACATCGTCCTCCTCGCCGCCGAGCCGCATGCACCCTACGAGCGGCCGCCGCTGTCCAAGGACTACCTCATGGGCAAGAAGCCGATCGAGAAGGCCTACGTTCACGACGAGGGTTGGTATGCCGCGCACGACGTCGACCTCCGCACCGACACCGAGGTCGTGGCGATCGACCGGGACGCCAAGGTGGTGCGCACGACCGACGGGGCAGAACAGCCCTATGACCAGTTGGTGATCGCCACCGGGGCGGTGCCCCGGCACCTGGCCCTCGCCGATGGCTCGGGTGCGCACACGGCATACCTGCGGACCATCGAGGACAGCGATCGGATCCGCGAGTTCTTCGGCGAAGGAAGGAGGATCGTCGTGATCGGGGCCGGCTGGATCGGCCTCGAGGTGGCGGCGGCGGCCCGGGAGGCCGGCAGCGAGGTGACGGTCTTCGAGAGTGCCGAATTGCCCCTATTGCGGGTCCTGGGACCGACCGTTGCGCAGGTCTTCGCCGACCTGCACTGCGAGCACGGGGTGGACCTGCGGCTGGGCGCGACCGTGACCGCCGAGGACCTCCGGGGCGCGGACCTGGTCGTCGTCGGTGTCGGGGTCGCTCCCAAGGCGACACTGGCCGAGCAGGCCGGGCTCGACGTCGACAACGGCATCCTCGTCGATGCCCGTCTGCGCACGTCCGACCCGTCGATCTTCGCCATCGGGGATGTGGCGAACCACGATCACCCGGTCCTGGGCCGGCGCATCCGGGTTGAGCACTGGGACACCGCCATCGAGCAGGCCAAGGTCGCGGCGGCGAATCTGCTTGGCGGAGACCAGGACTACGAACGGCAGCCCTACTTCTTCACTGATCAGTACGACCTGGGGATGGAGTACTGGGGCCACGGCTCGGCCGACGACGACGTCGAGGTCGAGGGTGACCTGGCCGCGCGCGTCTTCCGGGCCTTCTGGGTGCGTGATGGGGTCGTGGTGGCGGCGATGCAGGCCAACGACTGGGACGCCAGCGGCGAGGTCAAGGCGACCGTCGGCAAGCCGCGCTGACCGATCGACTCGGCCCGGGTTTCACGAAAGTCGAGTGGAGATCCTCGCCCGGGCGCCTCTGCCTTCAGCCAAACTCGGCCGCCGCGGGTCCGACTGTCGGGGTTGGGCGCACCGCGTTGAGAGTCCGGTCGGTGCAGACCTGACCATCGTGACCGGAGTCGAGGATCGTGTTGCGTGACGAAGCCGAGCACATGAGGCCGCGGCAGATGACGGTTGCCTTGCCAGCCCGTTCTGCTCGAGTGCCCGCTGGTGGAGCGAGGATCGGTCGCACCTCCGGCCTGCGCCTCTCGTCGCCGGCGGCGCCACGGCATACGAGGGGATGGGCAATGTGGCCCCAAACGGGAGTTTGCCTCTGAACCTGCCCAGAGGCGGTCAGAGGCAAACTCCCTTTGCGCGAGAGGCGAACTCAGATGTCGAAGTACATCTCGTTGTATCCCTGCGGTATTGGCTGGTGTTGTGCGGTCCTGAATAGTGCCGCTGACCTGCACCGACGCTGAATGTCGTCATTGGGATGAACTACGACAAGTTGGCTCGTGACGGATCTGCTGCGGTATCCCTGCGGTATTTGGCGAGCGGCCGTGGGCGCTCAGTCGTCCTGGTCCTCGCCCATTTCGTCCTCGGCTTCGCACCAGTGATCTCCGGCGTGGTCGGGCTCAAGGCGGCAGAAGACACCGCCCAACTTTCGACGGCCGTACGGGAAGTAGAGCGCATTGCACCAGTCACTGTCGGTCATGGATCACAGTCCTCGTTGGGGGTGCCTGGGTGCGGACGCGCGGCTACGTGCAGCCGTCACGGGCAGTCGGTGTCACAACTGGTGCAGTGCCATCCGTTGCGCTGCTCGCACCAGAGGTAGGTCTTGGCGCCACAGTCCACGCACTCCCCGTGCGGGACGTCTTCAAGGTCCACGGGCTGGTTCTACTTCTTCACGATCGTGCTGCAGTCCGAGCACTTCAACTGGTTGGTCGTGTACGGCTGGAGCGTGTTCTTGCCACACTTCGGGCACTTGTGGCCTTTGGCCATCGGGTTGCCTCCTGGGTTGATCGCGAACGTCGGGGCGCCAGTCTAGGGAGGAAATAATGATTGCGCTCAAAAACGCCCTATGACCTGCAGCTTTAGAAGTAATGCCGAATCTGGGACTCGGGAAGCCGTCGGGATCGTCCTCACGGTGTCGCGTGGTTGACCACGTCGACCGCCGTGCGCCGTGTGTCCTCGCCCCGGCGGGCAAGTTCGTGCTCCGAAGGGATCGGTGCCTGCATCGTCGCCTCGATGACCGCCGCCCAATGCGTCCGCATCGGCTCGGGCACGTCCATCTCCGGCCACAGGTCGATGAGGAGCGCGGCGTCAAGGTAGAGGCGCAGGCTCGCCTCGTCGCCGTAGGTGAGCAGGCGTTCGTAGACGAGCTTGCGGTCGGCGCGGATCGATAGATCCCACCAGTACTTGTTGTTGTCCTCGTCGACCAGGTCGAAGAACGTGATCGTGCGGAAGCAGGCAGGGGCTTCGAGGCGCCACAGCCGGTCCGGGACGGTGAACGGGAAGCGGAATCCCTCCGGCGCCGGATGCTCGGTGAAGCTCACCCGCGGCTGGAGCGCGATGTTCCAACCGGCGGCGTTCGCGATCCGCTCGGCCACGGCGAGCCCCGGCATCTTCTTGCCGCGTTCGTACGCCGACAGCGTCGGCTGCGACGTTCCCGCAAGCGCCGCAAGTTCGGATTGACCGAGGCCGCTCGCCAGGCGGGCTTCCTCGATCACGGTTCGCGGTTGAGGTCTCCAGTTCGCCACACCAGCATCGTACATATCCAGCAGGATCTAATCTCGTCCGATTGGCATGGCCTGCACGCCTTCCTGTCGCCCATCCCTGGGCCGACAGGAAGGAGCAGCCTGATGAGCGTTGCGAAGTGCCTGGGCGTCGACGATCTCGACGCCCCGAACATGAGGGAAGTACACGCCGAGTGGCCTCGATGGCAGACGGTCGAGGTGTCGCTCAACGTGGTCGATGACATTTGGGAGCTGCCGCGATGGTTGAAGCGGGCAGAACCGGTCGAGCGGGACGCCGTCCTCGCTGGTCTCAATCGGGTGGCCATCAACGATCCGCGCGCGTACCTCGCACTTGCCTGGCTGCTGATGCCCGGCGCGTCGAGGATCGCGGGCCGGCTGCGCAGGCTCACGGAGGTGATCGAGGAGGTCGTCGCCGGCCAACTATGGATCCAGATCTGCGAGCACGATCCGGCCGACGACAGCTACGTCGCCACGACCATCCTCAGGCGCGTGAAGTGCGAGTCCATGGCCGAGCTTGGCGTGGGCGAGCTGGCCAAGCGTCGCGATCCCACGTGGGCGAGCTCGGTCCTGATCGAGCGGTACGACGAGACGATGCCGGCCGAGGAACCGGATGCTGAGGAGCCACGAGAGCAACTGATCCAGCTCCTGCGGCAGGCTCTCGACTCAGGAGCACTGTCCGACCGCGACCGCGGCCTGCTCCTGGACCTCGCGGTCGCCGCCAACCTCGCAGACGCACCCCTTCGGCGTGGCCGGGCTGGGCTGACCACACCGTCGGTCGCCCAGATGGTGAGTGATGATCATGCGCTCGCAGCCCGGACGATCCGACGCCGCGCCTCGAAGGCCCTCGACAAACTGGGGGAGGTCGCCCGGCGGAATGGCCTGGCGATGTGACCGGGCCGCATGGAAGTTCATCGGGACCGGGACTACGCCCCGTCCTCCGGACCTCGTAGTCGGGCCCGCATGCGCTCGACTGCGTCGGCGAGGGGCTGCAGGTCCTGGTCGATCACTGCCTGGACAACCTCGGGGTTGGTTGCGAAGTAGTGGTGGGCGAGGAAGTCCCGCATGCCGGCGATCGCGCGCCACCGGATCTCCGGTTCGGTGTTGGTCGTCTCGGCGTCGAGAGCCTTCACCGCCTCGCCGATCTCCAGGAGCCGCATAGCCACAGCGTCCATCACGATCTCCACGCTGATCGGCCCGTGCTGCAGGTGAGAGCGGATCGAAGTGATCGCTGCCGCAATGTCCTCGAGGACCTCTGCATCGGATCGGCTCACAGTGGAAGCAGGTCCTTCGCCGCCCGGGAGCGCACGCGCTCCTTCAGCCCGCTGCGGGGGACCAGATCCACCGGCACATCAAGGAGATCCTCCAGTTCGTGCTGGATGCCGATGATGTCGATAATGCTGGTCCCCGGAGGAAAGTCGACCAACATGTCGACGTCACTGCCCTCGTGGTCGTCACCACGCGCAGCACTTCCGAAGATCTCCGGGTTCGTCACACCGTGACGGCGCAGCACCTCAAGCAACTCGCCGCGGAGGGCCACGACGCGGCGTCCGGTCGGGCCGCTGAGGGGCTTGCGGTTCGGCGCTGCCGTCTCGGCCATGACTCCATCGTATCGGCGAGCATGCGCAGCAGTTCCCTTCGTGCCGGTGAACGCATCGACGTTGCCGACAAGCCTGGCCACCTCGGCGAGAGCGCTGTACGTCGGTGAACTCGCGATGAGCCGCGTGAGCGAATCGACGTCGATGCCGGCGATCTCCATCAGCCGATCCAGCAGGGCGGCGCCATCGCCCTTCTTGAACCCGTTGCGGTGGGCAAGGGGAGCGAGGAGTGCCCGGAGCCGCTCCAGGTCGAGATCCCGCTTACGAAAGCCGTCGCGCAGTGCATCGGCGACGAGGCTGAGGTCACCCACCTCTTCGACGAGGTCGGCGATGGTGCGCTCCATCGTCATGACCGGCAAGCCATCGACGAGCGTGACGTCGCGCGAGTTCAGAGTGCGCTGGCGGTAGCGAATGGTGCTGCGTTGGCTCTGCCGGCGGGCGGGGGAGGTGAACTCGTGCCGCAGGGCGCGGAAGTCGCCGATGTCGTGAAGGTCGGCGGCGGTCTCTCCGGCCACGACCACAACGTTGGCGAGGTCCTTGATGCGCGCCTCGCCCATCGTCTTCGGCTCCGTGCTGAGCCAGGCTGCTTTCAGGTCGTCGTGCTGGCCGGCGGGCGCGCCGGCGTCCTTGTAGACCCCGTGGGCGAGACGCTCTAGCTGGCCCACGGCGGCGAGTCGGGAAAGGTCGAGGCGCGTGATGCCGTGCATGCTGGCTTGAGCCGACGTCACCATTCCCCACTGGTAGGCGGTGACCTCGGCTAGGACGCGGAGAGCATCCTTCGACCTCATGCTTGGAGTGTATCTCCTAAATAGATACATTCCAAGCAACGGATAAGAGATCACAGTCCCAAGGTAGGTCCAGTGGAGGGCGTCGCGCGGCGGAAGTCGTCGACAAGTCCCGCGTTCCGGTCTCGCCGTGCAGCGAGATCCTTCACTCGGTAGGCGAGGGCAGCGGTGGGGTGGTCGACAGGCAGTGGCTTGCGGGCGACGGCGAGCTCGAGGAACCGCTCGGCATCGACGCCCTTGGGCTGCAGCCCGTCGAGGTACTTCGCCAACTGGCCGGTCTGCTCGTCACGGTGCCCGACGTACGCGACGATCCGATCCTGCCAAGCCCGCAGCGCCTCGCCGTAGCGAGCGTTGATCCGGTTGGTGAGGTTGCGGTGGTACGCCGCTTCGGCGTCGTCGTTCGGCGGCGGCCCGACGAGCGACCGTCCACCGTCGGGTACGCCGGTGGCCGCCCGCCACACGGCAAGCTCACGGCGCAGGTCGGCCGTGAGGACGTCGTCGTACCGCTTGATCCAGCGCGGCAACACCGCTCGGTGCGACACCTCCCCGGCCAACGCGCTCACTCGGCGCGAACGCACGGCCACGTACGGCCCCCAGCTCGGATGGTCGGCCACAACCTCGGGGATGCCTGCCAGCCAGGGGAGGGGGCCGGCTCCGGCTCTGTCCGGGGCGGCTAGAAGCTTCGAAGCGGCGAGGGCGACCGCGTCGCCGTACCGCGTCACGGCGTCGTGCAGCTGGGCCTCAGGGGTGGCGGCTGCGGTGCGAGTCGAGGTGGCGGAGACGGCGGCGCCGTCACGGGCGAGGATTCCTTCGAGCACCTCGGTCGCAGTCAGCGCACGGTCGTCGGCCGGGCCGGGCAGCGCGTGTGTCTCCTCGCGGCCGAGGACGAGGTGGGCGTGGTTCTCGACGCGGCCGCGGGTGAGCATCGTGTAGAGCAACTGCCGGTCCTCCACGCCGGTGACGATGCCGTGGAGTACGTCGGTGGTGATGCCCTGGGCGGTGCGCACCGTGGAGGCGTAGCCAAGCTCGACGTGGGCGGCGACGTAGCCAGCTGGCAGATCCACATGGAGTCGCGAGGCGAGGTGTCGTACCGAGAGGCTGCCGTTTGCCCGCACGGCCTCGACCTTCCAGCGGTCCCCGTTCTTGACCCAGTCCGTTGCGCTGACTCCGAGGCGTCGGTCGTTACGGCGGGTGATCACTACATCGCCGAGGTGCGCCGCGCAGCCGTCCGACAGCGGTGCGGATGCTCCGGCTGGGACGCGGGCAGCTTGGGCTTGCAGGTTCAGCTCCCGCACGAGTTCACGGGTCGGCGCGAGCATGAGGCAGTCCCGACCGCCAGTGCGCTCGCGTTGCCAGGCCTCGAGGACTTCGTGCACGCAGCCGTCGATGTCGCCGACGTGAACTCGATCGTTGTCGAGGTAGTAGCCGAGCGCGGATCGGTCGCCGTCGCGCATGGCCAGCGACGCCTCGGCCTCCGCGGGATCGGCGAACCGGACCAGCTCGTCCAGCCGCACGGCACCGTGAGTAGCGGCGATGTCCCGCAGCACACCACCGGCACCCACAGCAGCGAGCTGGCGGTCGTCCCCGACGAGACGCACCGTGGCGCCGCGCCCGACGGCGTACTCGATCACAGCCGCGAGAGTGAGCGTGTCGGCCATGCCGGCCTCGTCGATGACGACCAGAGTGCCGGGCCCGATGCTTGTCACAAGGGACGAGGTGGCGTCGTGGCGCAGATCGTGGACGACCTTGGCGAGCGTGTCGCACCGCATTCCGGTCGCCTCGGCGAGCGCTCCAGCTGCCGCAGCGTACGGCGCGAGCCCGACCGCATTGCTCCCGCCCTCGGTCCACACGTTCGCCAGCACCTGCATCGCAGTGGTCTTGCCCGACCCGGCAGGCGCGAGGGCCAGCTGGACGCGCGCGCCGCTGGTCGCCAGCGTGGTCACCATGTCCTGCTGGCCGCTGTTGAGCGGTACGCCGTCGAGGATCGCGGCGAGGACAGACAACTGCACCTCGTCGGCAGACCACGCGAGGCCGTTGAGGCGCCCCGCAGCTTCGACGATGCGCTGCTCGGCCTCCAGCACTCGAGGGCTCGTGTAGTGATCGCGGCCGGTGTGCTGGTAGACGCTGGTGCCGTCCGAGCGGCGCAGCGCGGGCGGCTCGGTGATCGGGTCAAGCTCCGGCGTCAGGTAGATTGACAGGCGACCGACGGCGTCATCGACGATCCATTCGGCGATCTCAGCGACTTGGTCGGCAGGTACAACGGCCGTGCGCACATGCCGCTGCGCCTCAGCCCGCAGGTGCTGGATCTGCCAGGTTGCACGCCGCGACTCCACCTCAGCGATCACCTGTTCAGCTGACTCCCGCACCCACGCCGAGGTCACCTGCGGTCGACTGCCGACTGTGGGGCGACGTACCGAGACCAGGATGTCGTCGACGGCCCGGGCCGACCCTAGCAACTCCACCGCCTGGGCCCTCCACGCCTTGCGTTGCTCGGCCTCGGAGCGCGGCTCGTGCTTGGTTTCGCGCGTTTCCAGGTTCGCCTGCTGCGCCAACGCGACCGCCTCCACCGCCGACGGCGACCGCCCGTGGGTGGCCTTGAACTGCTGTGTCAGTTCCCGCTGCCGCACGGTGATCGCCTTGCGTCGCTCGGACCACCGCTCGCACAGTTCGGCAGGCACCCCGACGATCTCCCGCACCGGCCGCTTGCGATCTCTGGCGGTTGAGCCCGTCGAAACCCCCGGGCGATCGGCGAACTCTACCCCGAGCGCCTCGACGAGTCGTAGCTCCAGCGCGGTGTTGTAGGTCTCCGATGCGGCGACGGTGTGCTCGAACAGCACCGTTCCATAGATCGACAACCACTTGCCATTCGCGGTCTGCACCCTGTTGGCAACGGCGACGTGCGTGTGGAGGTCGGGGTCGCCCGCCCGGGAGTCCCGGTGGGTGAACGCCGTTGCGACCAGTCCGTGGGTCTCGACCTGCCGGGCGCCGTTACGCCCCTCCCGCGTGAACAAGGCGTGCTGCTCGATGAACTCAAGCGCGTCGCTGACGGCGCCATCGTGGGCCGCTTGAATCACGCGCGCGATCTCGGGAGGCGCGATCGCCCACACCGTCGAGACCGACTTCATCGGCGAGAAGGTCAGGTCGAACCCGGCCACAGCCGACCGTCGCGGCCGCGAGTAGCGAGCCAGGGCATCCGACAGCTCCCGAGCGTTCTTCGGCTCGCGCCCGTGGTCGGCGACGAAGCGTTCACGAGCGACCTCCGCGCGCACCCGGGCGAGAACGTCGTACGGCGGCCTCCCGGCGATGGAGCCGCCCTCGCCTGCGGTTGCGCTTGTCGACACTCCGCCGGCCTTCACCCGCCGAGCGACCTCGGCGTTGAACCCGTCGATGCCAGAGTTGTCGTAGACCCTGTAGGGCGCACCGAGCGGGTCGCCGGTGAGCGGGTGCACACCGGTCCCGAACAAGCGCTTCATCTGCTCCGCAGTCACCACGTCGCCGACCTCCAGGCCGTCGACCCCGGAGACCCCAGAGCCGACCCATCGGCCGGGGGACTCGCCCTTCGCTGAGTAGTAGTCGGCCAGCGGAGTGGCACCCTTCTCGGTCGAGTCGAGCGCAGCGACCTGCCGTGTCAGGTACTGATACCCCGACCCCGCCGAGAGCTTGTGAATCGTCATCGTCACATCCCAAACGGCCGCGCGCAGGATCCGAGTGGCCACCGGACGAGCTGTGGATGAAAGAGGTGTGTCTGGAGAGGGGGAGGAGTGAGAGGAGGGACGGGAGGCGGGAGGCGGGGAGGCGGGGAAGAACGAGGTGGAGGGCGAGGACGGCGAAAGGGAGAGTGACGATGGATGGAGAGAAATCGTAGAGAGGGTGGACTACCAGTCGGCGGCATCCGTTGCGCCGAGTCGCATCGCCTCGTTGATCAGGCCTGTGAGATCGGGCTGGGGATCGCCTTCGCGAAGTCGGGGGACGATCTCTTGCAGTCGATAGCCGATACCCCACTGCTGGCCGGTCGTGTTCTTGAGGAGATGGGTCAATAGTCGAGCCCAATCCCTTGCCTCTGCTGCAACGTCGACGTCCTTGAGGCGGTAGAGGAACCCGCCGTGCTGATCGAGACCTGCCTCGGAGCCCAGCACGAGATCGATCGCCTGGTTCCGCACGTCGGGCAGCTCGACGACCCATTCGGCTGTCGCCGATGCCTCGGTGGGTGTGAACGGCAGGGGAACAGACTGATTGCGGCCGGACCAGTACGCACGGATCCATCGGTCCCACTGGCCGGGGGCGTCACCAGGTTCGAGGTGCGCCAGCGTGCGGCCGACTTCTTGCGCCCAGGAGACTCTGAGGTCCTCTGACGCTGCGCCGATGAAGCGTGTCAACCAGGTCGCAGGGTCGACCGGGGCGAACATCGCAATTGACGTCAGATGACCCGCGAGCTGGCTGCGGAGGCCGTTGGGAAGTTCCTCGAAGTGCGTCGTGGTCGTCATATAGGCGTCGAGCAGTCCGGATTGGAGCAGACCGTCGTTCCATCGCCCCCAGGTGAGGAAGCCCTGCCATGCGGCCGCGGACTCGGCGTCGTTCGTCCAGTCAAACAGTGGGAGAAGCCGGTCTTGACACCACTCACGATCTGCACCGAAGAAAAAGTGCAACTGTGAGGCGAGAAAGGCGCGAGCGAGCAGGCCGTTGCGACCGTTGGCCAACACCAGCCGATCTAGCTGTGCGGCAACGCGCTGCGGGAGGCCGTCCCAGGTCGACTCGCTCTCGGACCACTCCCACTGAACTACCTTCGTCCAGAACTCAGCGAGGTCACCTGCGGGATGGTTGATCGCTTCCATGACGATGTCGGCCCCGCTGACGACGGCGCCGTCGATGTCAGACGACGGCCAAAGATCAGCCGCGAGGCGGTGAGCCTGTTCGAGCTGGTGCCACGGTGTCGGGTGTTCCGGACCGCCCCCGTTCGACAACATTGCGCATGCTGGCCTCCGAATCTCGTCGTGATCCCAGCTAGCAATGATCGTCAACACATTCTCGATCAACTCCACCTCGAGAGTTGCGCGGTCCCAGCCGTAGATCAACGACGCGCGGAAGTCGCTGTCCTCAGTCTCCAGGACTTGAGCGAGCTGTGTGCCATCCGCCGGGTATGCCGTGACACAGGCCTGAAGGGAGCGAAGTGCGCCGGTCCAGGACGGTCCCTTCAGGGAGGTTTGCTCCGTCTGGAACTGTCGCAGGCGAGCGAGGGCCGTAGTTGGATCTTGGTCCACCAGCTCGTGGAGTTCCGCGGCGGTGAACGGAAGTGCATCTTCGACGAAGCCGGATGAACCGTAGCGGTTGAGGTCGGGATGCTCCCTCTTGGCGTACTCGGGGTGCGCCTCCTGCACCTGCTCAAAGGCAGCCGTCGCGATCTGAAGATCGGGTGCGGAGTCTGCGAGCCAAGCGAGCAGGTTATAGCTCCGGTACGGCGAGTGCTCATCGTCATCGTCGCCAGGAGGACCAGCGATAGCGACGTCGACAAGCCTGCGGGCCACGTCGCCGCCCGAAGTCGGGAGTGTGTCCCGGATCAGCTGGAACACCTCGTGCTGTAGCTGAACGTCCCACAGACGGTTCTGATTGAGAACCCAGTTCAGCTTCTCGTCGGGACCGACGTCGTTGCGCACGCGCCAGCCGTGCGCGGCGAGGCGTTGAAGGATCGTGTTGGGCGAGGACCACCAGACCGCCAGATAGGCCTCTGCGAGGGGAATGGCATGGGAGAGGGCGGCCTCGATAGAGTCACGCGCCGCATCGATGAGGGCATCTACGGAGTCGCGATGACTGTCTTGCTCGTGGCGTTCAATGGCTGATCGCGAGAAGGAGACCGGATCGAAGCTGCTGTCAGGATTCACGCCACGAAGGCTTCGATAGACACTCGAGATCTGCTGAGTTGTCAGGCTGAGGACCTGGGCGAAGTGCTTGTCGAGCAGTGGTACGAAGATCTTCGTCCAGTTGTCCGTGAGCCAGTGCTCGTCACCGCAGAGGTCGACCTCGAACCGAGGCTGGGCTGCTGGTCCGCCGAGGTCGAATGCTCGCCTCAGGCGTGGGCGGGTCCGATCCTCGAACACCATGAGGGCTATATCGAAGTTTGCGGACCAGTCCTTGTCGACGAGCATCATGTCGAGCAGGTCCTGCTGATGGGTCGGGGCGTTCTGAAGGACAAGCTGGAGCCATGGGTTGAGCCACTTCGGGAACGTGCCTTTGTAAGCGAAGAGCGCCCGTGTGATGGCGTACCACGTATCTGGTGGCCAGGGCCTGTCGCGGAACGCGCGTAGTGCCATCCCCGAGACTTCTTCCGAGAGGATGTACTGGTCGGCAATCCACCACATGATGGTGCGGACTGTCGGCTGGCTTGCGGCGTCCTGCGAGAACAGGGAGAGGAATGCGGGGCGGGCTTCGAGCCATGCGAACCATCGCTGGCTGCGGTCGGCGTCATCGAACTTTGCCTTCTCCGTGAAGTACCTCACCCGCTCCGGGTGTGCGAGTGCAGCCTCGACGTACGAGACTTCTTCCGGGATGGTGGGCGGTTCCGCGGAAACGAGTTCGGCAAGTCGGGCGCGATGCTCGACTTGCCCCATCGTCGCCAGGACTTGCCATCGCTCGAGCGATTCTGGCAGGGCCGAGTGGTCCCCTGAATCGTTCGTATACGAGATCGGCGTCAGACCGAGACGGCGCCACTCTGCGTTCTGCTCGTCGTCGGTGAGTACGTATCGGCTTTGATCCGGCCCGAGGGAACGTGCCAAGTACTGCATCACGACGTCGCCGTGGCTGTAGCCGATGAAGACGACCGTGAACTTCGAGAACATCCTCTCGAGGAACCTGGCTGCCCATGCCTCTCGGAGGTAGGCGCGTCCGAAGTCGGTGTCCGTAACGACGAGCCTGCGGCTGGGCTGAGACAACGAACCGTGGAGGTGAACCACACCCTCGAAGTCATCGCCGACAGGTAGAGCCGGAGCCTCGTAGACGCCCAGGTCTACGGACGTCGCAATTGCCGACGAGGTGAGATGCCGGTCGTAGTTGGTGGTGACTATTCGCGGGCTCGGATACGCAATTGCAAGCCCCGTGATCGCTTCATGAAGGGCGTTCGGCTGCGATCCAGGCAGGTCAATCGCATTCGCCACCAGCTGATGCACGTCGTTGCCGTTGTCTTCAAGTCGA
The DNA here is from genome assembly GCF_000367525.1 of Phycicoccus elongatus Lp2. Lineage (GTDB taxonomy): Bacteria > Actinomycetota > Actinomycetes > Actinomycetales > Dermatophilaceae > Phycicoccus_A > Phycicoccus_A elongatus. The sequence goes on from NZ_HF570956.1 coordinate 588,704, forward strand.
CCCAGAAAGACATCGGGGTGGCGGACCTCATCGTCTGACGGTTCGCGCCCAACGAGGGCGCCAATCTTGCGCACCAGTTGCGCGAAGTCCGGAAGGTCGGCCGGATGGGCGCGGGAGGCACCGGCTCCAAACAAGATCGCCTGTCTCGGCAGCGTCGAGTACGGCCTGCGGCACATCGATGTCACCGATCCACATTGGTCAGGCCACATCGCTCGGAACGGCAGTCCGTTTGATCTGCTGCAGCGTGTCGACGATGACCTCGACATCCGCGTCGGGGAAGAAGTAGTCGGGGCCGGTGGGGGCGTGGTCGGTATAGGGCGACTCAAAGAGGCGTGCAGGCTCCATGACGCCGTTCTTGGTCAGCTCGTCGATGATGAGGTTCACGAAGCGGACCTGATCGGCGGAGAACTTCGCGCCGTCCAGGTAGCTCTCGAACGCCTCGATCGCGGCCGAGCGGTCGAGGCCGACGAGGCTGCGGACGAAGATGCCCAGACCGCCGGTTTGCTCGTTGGCCCAGACGAGGTCGACCTGCTGGCCGCCGGAGGCGACAAGCATCTGCTCCAGCTCGCTGAGGTCGTTGGTGGTTAGCTGCTTGTTGCGGCGGAGGCGCTGGAGGGCGAGGTTGTCGAGGTGCTCGCGAAGGTACGCCTCGGCCTTGGCGCGGAAGCGCTCGAAGTTGGTGCCGGGGGTGACGCGGGGGAGCACCACCTCGACGCCTTCGCCGATCGTGTCCTCGAAGTCGGTGTAGATCGGGTTGCGTGCCGTCTTCTCGATGAATCGGGCGAGACCCCGGATGCGGAGTCGGGCGAGCTCCAGCATCGGCAGCGTCACGTCGATCCACCACTCGTCGCTGGCCACCGACTCCAGCAGCACGGCCTGCTCCGCGACGCTCGGGATCGTGGTCTTGCCGAGCAGTGCGGCGGCGATGGCTTGGACGGACTCGCGCAGCCGCTCGACCAGCACGGCGTCGCCGTCGAGCTGGGCGAGCTGTCGACGCAGGATGAGGAGGTCGAAGCGCTTGGCGTCCTCGTCGTCGTCACGGACCGAGGACGGCAGTCCGGCGAGCGTGAGCAGCGCCTCCGCGTCATCAGGCACGATCTGGTCCCACGCCTCTGCGGACGCGTACTTCTCTACGGCTCGGCGGTGCGGGCGGACGACAAAGTTCTCGAGGTTCATCCCGGCGACGACCTCGTGCAACGTCTTCACGGCGGACGAGCGTAGATCGGGTTCGGTGTCACCGAGTGCGGTGACAAGTCCGAGTCGGGCCTCGAAGAGGCGCTGGGAGAGTGACTTCTGGGTCTGCCCCTGGGATCCGGGGAGGTCCTGGATGAAGTACTCGAGGTTGCCGCAGAAGTCGAAGACCAGGAAGTCCTGCTTGTCCTCGCCTGGGCCGAACAGGTCGGGGCAGAGGCGGGTGCCGCGGCCGATCATCTGCCAGAACTTCGACTTCGAGCGCACCATCTTGAAGAAGACGAGGTTCACGACCTCGGGTACGTCGATGCCTGTGTCGAGCATGTCGACGCTGATCGCGATGTGCGGCGCTTTGTCCTTGATCGAGAAGTCGTCGATCAGCGACTGGGCGTACGGCGTGCCGTGGATGATCACGCGGGCGAAGTGGCCGGCAAGTTCGGGGTAGGCGAGGTTGAACCGCCTCTCGATGAACTCAGCGTGCTTCTGGGACTTGGCGAAGATGATCGTCTTGCCCACACGGTCCCCGCCGGCCACCTTGTAGCCCTGCACCATGAGGGTTTCGAGGACCTTGTCGACGGTGTCCTCGTTGAAGAGGAACCGGTTGATCTCCTCGGCACCGACCTCGTCGGGCGGACCGTCCTCGCCCCAGTCGAGGACGTCCCACTGGTCCTTTTCCTCCTCGGTGAGGTCGTCGTACTTGATGCCGGAGCGCAGGAACTGGGTGCCGACGCTGATGCCCTTCGGGGGCACGAGGTAGCCGGAGTCGACTGCTTCGTCGAGGGAGTAGTTGTCGGTGGGGACACCGTCCTCGAGGTGGAACAGCCGGTAGGTGTTGTGGTCGACCTCGTCCTTGGGTGTCGCGGTGAGGCCGATGAGAAGTGAGTCGAAGTAGTCGAAGATCGCGCCGTACTTGGCGTAGACGGAGCGGTGGGCTTCGTCGATCACGATGAGGTCGAAGTAGCCGGACCCGAAGCGGCGAGTGCCGTCGTCGATCTCGTTGATGAGGTTCATCATCGTGGGGTATGTCGAGACGTAGACGCGCCCCTCGATCGCCTTCTCGGTCACGAGGTTGACCGTCGTCGAGCCAGGCAGGTGTTGCTTGAACGCGTTGGCCGCCTGGTTGACAAGGGCGGTGCGGTCAGCGAGGAAGAGCACGCGCTTGACCCAGTTCGCCTTCTGCAACAGATCGACGAGCGCGATGGTGGTGCGAGTTTTGCCCGAGCCGGTAGCCATCACGAGGAGGGCCTCGCGCTGCTTGCGGTCGAACCCATCGCCCACTGCCTTGATAGCCCGCACCTGGTACGGACGGCCAGCGATGTCGGTGTTCGCCTGCGCGGACGCCAACGGGAGCTTGGTCTGGCGGCGCTGGATCAACAGCTCCAGCTCGTCGCGGGTGTAGAAGCCCTGGGTCTCGCGGGGTGGGTAGCCGCCGGCGTCGTCCCAGATCCGGTGCTCGTACCCGTTGGTGTAGAAGATCACCGGCCGACGGCCGAACTGCTGCTCCAGGCAGTCGGCGTACAGCTTGGCCTGCTGTTGGCCCACCTCGGGTGACTTCGCTGTGCGCTTGGCCTCGACCACTGCCAGGGGCAGCCCATCGGCGCCCCAGAGGACGTAGTCGACGAAGCCGCTCCCCTCAGCGTTGGGCATCCCCGTGACGGGGTACTCCCGGTCGCGCTCCTCATCCAGCGCCCAGCCGGCCTCATGCAGGAGGACGTCGATGAACAGGTCCCGGGCGGCGGCCTCGTCGTAGTCCCGCGTGTCCGGCGCTGCTGCTGCCTGGGCGGCTGCGATCTGAGTCTTCAGCTCGGCGATCTCCGCCTCGTGGGCGGCCAGTCGCTCGTCCTTCTCGGCGAGCTCGCGGGCGTGGGCCTCGTCCTGCTCCTTGAACTTCGCAGCGAGGCGGGCGACCTCCTCCCGCGACAGCGGCGCGGCTTTGGCGGCGAGGGCAGGATCGAACTGGGCCTGAAGCGGCACCACTGTCGGCGTAGGGGAGTGGTGGTACGACGTCCACACGACGACGTTGAACAGCTCGCGCAGCACTGCCAGCGACACGTCCGGGCGGATCTGGCGGTTCTCATGCACCGCGGTGTTGGCGATGCGACGGATCGCGGTCAGCTTCTGGGTGATGCCCTGCGGCACCTTGGCCTTGAACGCAGCGTCGTTGATCTTCGCCGCGAGGTCGTCGCGGTACGGGAGGGGCAGCGAGAGGACGTCGTACAAGTAGCCGACGAGCTCCTCGACCACCCGGCGACTGTAGAAGCACGCCGATCGCGGGTCGGACGACAGGTACGACTCAGCCCGGGCGCAGTCGCCATGTAGTGACGGCAGCGTCTGACGGACGAAGTCGAAGTTCCCCATGAGCGTCGATCACTCGCCGTCGTCGATGTTGAAGTGGTCGGCCAGGCGCCCGAGGGTGAACTCCTGGCGGAGCTTGCAGGCGCTGTGCTGGCTGGCGAACATGCCCTTCTCCCAGAACCCAGCCTCGAGAGGCCGAGCATCGATCCACTCGACCGGCACGACCCATTCGGCGAAATCGTCGTCCCTCGTCGGGTCGCTGGAGTAGACGCCCTCCAGGTTTTGCGTGGCCAGCGGAGCCCAAGCGTCGTCAACTCGAACTTCGGCGACCTCGAAGCGCGTGGCCGGAGCCAGCACCCTCCCGACTGCCACGTAGCGCATGGGCGGCACGTTGACCCAGATGCGGGCACCCGTCGGCAACGCCCGCATGTCCTGCGACCACATCTTCCCGCCACCGCCGGAGACAAAGCCGAACTGCCGCGCGTCGTCCCAGACGCGCTCTCCGCCGCTGAATGAGATGTACCAGTCCTTGCCGTTCCACGCGGCGCGCTTGCTCTTCTTGTTTCCCGTAGCCGCGGTCGGCGTCTCGTCGTCCGACGCGGTCAGCCAGGAGCGGGCCAGGTAGCGTCGTCCGTCGTCCTCGAGATAGGAGAAGAACACCGCGTTGACCGGTACACCGAAGTCGCGAAGGTAGTTGACGATGCGCTCAGAACTGGCGTCGAGCTCGGCAGCCACGATGGTGAGGCTGAGGTCGCCGTTGAGCTCGTCGGGTGGCGCGCTTCCGAAGACGTCCTCGAACGCGGCCTCGAACGGCTGGTCGAGATGCTTGGTGGCGATGTCGATGATGTCGTCCCGCGACAGGGTTGAGGCCCAGGAGCCGTAGTCGAGTACCTGGGCGACGACCTCGCGTGGCGTCTTGTCGCGCTTCAGCTCCAACAGATTGAGATTGCCGTCGGCATCAATGGCGAGCAGGTCGAGGCGCGGGCCGTATGGCGTGATCACCTCACTGCCGATCACCAGCAGGCGCTCGCCGAGCAGAGAGGGGTCGCGCTTGAGGAACTCGTGCAGGTCCTTCTCGGCAGGCAGGACCGAGGTGGTCAGTGGCTTCGGCTCGTTGCCGTCGATGCGCCACATCCTCATCTCAACGGGCATCGGTCACAGCTCCCCTCGGAAGGCGCGGGATTGAAGGGCACCAACGAGGCCGAACTCAGACATTGCTTGTGCGCGGAGGCTGACGCGGAGCGCGTTGATCGACGCGATGCGCTCCGAGAACCGCTCTTGGTCGCTCATCGGCGCGACTGGGATCTGGAAGTTTCGGCAGGCGGGTAGAGGAAGGTGCTTGACGGTAGAGCCCGAGCCGAGCCGATTGAACTGCTCTTGAAGCACCGGGCTGCGGAAACAAGCTGCCAGGTAGTCGGGTGTCATCTTCGCCGCGTCCACCCGGTAGAGCATCAACCGCTGGCCGAGAAAGACCTTGTCATCGCTGAGCAACACGCCAGCCTCTCCGACTGGCGCCTCGCGTGTCAGGATCACGTCATCCCGGCGAGGGGTGGCTCGCCGATTCCACTTCTCGAAGACAGCCTGATCCACGTACCGCACGTTCGTCGTGTCGACAGCCCCGTTTCGAATGTTCGTGGTGCGAAGCATCTTGTACGGCGTCACGTTCTCGACCACCGGCGCCGTCCTATTGACGCAGTCGACCACCAGATGGCAGAGCTCGGCCACGGATCGGAGCTCTCGGTCGTGGCCGAACATCGAGAGGAAGATTGCCTGTTCAAGCTCGTCGAGCTTCGTGAGAACTTGGCGGCGCTTGGCGCGGAGAGCGTCGGCGTGGTCGAGGATCGCTGCGATGCGGCGCTGCTCGGGGAGAGGTGGGAGGGGGACGGCGATCTGCTCGGTCGTCTTCTTCGACAGTTCCTTGAACGTGGCGCCGTTGCCGAGCGACTGAAGGTAGGCGGTCTTCGACTTCAGCCAGTAATACAGGTACTTCGCATCAAGGTCCGGTCCCGGGACGAGGCTCTTGAATCCCTGGTTCGTTGCCATCGGGACGGTGTTGATCGCAACGTGGCCGATCGGCGCCCGCGAACTCAGAAGCACTGAACCTGCAGGCAAGACTGTCGTCGGGCAACTCCTGACGCCTATCGCTGTCAGCTTCCTCGGGGTTTCGGAGATGTACGGCCCGTTGAGCTTGCTGAGGTCGGCAGGCGTGGCCCACTGCACCTCGCCGTCCCAGTACTCAGCAACACCGGTCTTCGGCGTCGCTCCTGAAACGATCTTGGCGATGTCGCCCAACGGGGCGGTCTTCACGAGAGCATCGCCTTGAGCTCGGCGAGACCCTTGGCGATCTCGTCCTCAAGCGTCTCGATGTCGGCGATGATCTCCAGTGGATCGCGGTGTTCGATCTCGTCGTGGACGATCTCCTTGTAGCGGTTCAAGGAGAGGTCGTAGCCATAGGCGACGATGTCGTCCTTGGGCACGAGGAACGACTGCTGGGTGCGGGCACGATCCTTCTCGTCCCCGAGGGTCTGCCAACGGGCGAGCACGTCGGGGAGGTCGTTGGCTTCGACCGGGTTGCGCTTGTCATCGAGACTGAAGCCGTCGGCCTGGACGTCGTAGAACCAGACGTCGTCGGTGCCGCCGGAGTTGGTCTTGGTGAAGAACAGGATCGCGGTGGAGACGCCGGCGTACGGGCGGAAGACACCTGACGGCAGCTTCACGACGGCGTCGAGCTTCTGCTCTTCGACCAGCATCTTCCGCAACGCCTTGTGCGCGGTGCTCGAACCGAAGAGGACACCGTCGGGCACAATGACGGCCGCTCGTCCGCCGGGCTTGAGCAGCTTGAGGAACAGCGCGAGGAATAGCAGCTCGGTCTTCTTCGTCTTCACGATCCGCTGCAGGTCCTTGGCGGTGGACTCGTAGTCGAGTGAACCAGCGAAGGGTGGATTGGCGAGGATGAGCGTGTACTTGTCGGCGTCCCCGGCTGCGCCCTCGGAGAGTGAGTCGCGGTAGCGGATGTCGGGGGACTCGATACCGTGCAGCAGCATGTTCATGCTGCCGATGCGGAGCATCGTGGAGTCGAAGTCGTAGCCGTGGAACATCGAAGCGTGGAAGTGCTTGCGCTGCGCGGAGTCGAGCAGGGCGTCGGCGTGCGTGTCCCGGACGTACTCGCTGGCTGCGACGAGGAAGCCGGCGGTGCCGCATGCCGGGTCGCAGATCTCGTCGGACGGCTTGGGCGCGGTCATCTTGACCATCAGCTCGATGATGTGGCGCGGCGTACGGAACTGACCGTTGACGCCAGCTGAGGCGATCTTGGAGAGCAGGTACTCGTAGAGGTCGCCGTTGGTGTCCCGGTGGGCCATCGGGATGTCGTCGAGCATGTCGACGACCTTGGACAGAAGTGCCGAGGTCGGGATCGTGTACCTGGCGTCCTTCATGTGTTCGCTGTAGGTGGTGCCGTCGCCCAGACCGCGCAGGAGCGGGAACACCTCGTCGGCAATGGTCTTGTGCATCACCTCGGGGGAGGCGTTCTTGAACTGACTCCATCGCAGGTGCGCCTGGCCGGGCAGGAACACGGGGCTCTCGATTTGGTCGCCGGTCACACGCGCCTTCTTCTCCGCCAGCGTCTGGATGTCGTCCAGGCGGCGGATGAAGAGCAGGTAGGTGATCTGCTCGATGACCTCGAGCGGGTTGCTAATGCCTCCCGACCAGAAGGCGTCCCAGACGCGGTCGATCTTGCTCTTCAGCTCACCAGTGATCACAGGCGTAACTCTAGTAAGAGCCGGGCCTTTGGGCTGGGACATGGGCGACCCTCCGCCGCCCGGTCCTTCCGGACAGCCCTTCAGGATGCCCGATGCCTCCGACACTTCTCCGAGGCGTGGCCACTCGCCTCGGCTCCTCGGCCATTGGGGGTAGGACCAACCTCAACCCTTTGGAGCCGACCATGACCGACGACACCACCCGTGACCCCGAGCGCATCGACGCGCTGCTGACCATCGAGGAGGTCGCCGAGTTGCTGCGCATGCCGGTGGCTTCGCTGCGCTACTGGCGGGTGCTGGGTACCGGGCCGCGCGGGTTCATCATCGGGCGGCGGCTGCGCTATGTCCGGGCCGATGTGTTCCGGTGGCTCGTGGAGCAGCGCGACGGCGACCCGACGGCCGCGTGAACGGCTACGTGTCTCCGAAGCAGCGGCTCAATCAGCGCGGCTCCGTCGAGGACCGCTGGCGCAAGCGCGTCAAGGACGCCGACGGGAACACCGTCGAGGTGCCCTCCGCCGTTGCGGGGAAGGTCACTCGTTGGCGTGCCCGGTACGTCGACGACGGCGGCCGTGAGATCCAGCGGTCCTTTGGGCGCAAGGTCGACGCGCAGAAGTGGCTCGATGGACAGCTCGCCTCGCTCCTGCGTGGCGACCACGTCGCGCCTGCCGACGCGAAGGTGACGGTCGGGCAGTGGCGCGACACCTGGTTGGCCGGCTACGGCAACCGGCGGGAGTCGAGTGTGCGGATGGCCGAGGTCCATCTGAAGATCATCAAGGTGCACTTCGGCGCCGTGCCGCTCTCGGCGGTGAAGCCATCGGATGTGCGGGCGTGGACCGCGCAGCTCCAGAAGGAGGGCCGGGCGCCGTCGTACGTCTATGCCCTGCACTCGCGGCTCTCGCAGCTTTTCACCGACGCCGTCCACGACGGGCTGGTCGCCCGCAATCCGTGCTCGCGGCGTACATCACCGCCGATGGGCAAGCAGCGGCCTTACGTCGCCACGACCGAGCAGGTGTGGGCGCTCTACGACGCGTTCCCGCCTGGGGTGCAGCCCGCGATCCTGATGGGGGCACACGCCGGGTTGCGACTGGCGGAGTGCGCCGCACTGCGGATCACCGACGTCGACCTGGAGGCGGGCGTCATCCATCCGGCGGTGCAGTGGCCGGAGAAGGAGCTGAAGAGCGACAAGTCCCGCACCGCCATCCCGATCCCGCGCGAGATGGCGCAGATCCTGGCCGAGGCGGCACGTACGGGGAACGGGCGGACGTTCCTCGACGACGAGTGGGGCAACCCCGGCAGCCCGTGGACGATCCAGCGCGCCATGAGGGATGCCCGCGACAGGCTCGACCTGCCCGACGACTTCCGATTCCACGACCTGCGGCACTACTTCGCCTCGTTGTTGATCGCGTCGGGCCTCGACGTCAAGGTCGTCCAGGGCCGGCTCCGGCATGCCTCGGCGAAGACCACCCTCGACACCTACGGCCACTTGTGGCCGGACAGAGACGACACTTCACGCGCCGCCGTCGCGGCGGTCTACCAGGAAAGGGACGAACGATGGGCTCCTACGAACCAGGGATCTACGTCGACTCGTTCGACACCGACGCCGACGGCAACATCCGGGCGCGCCGCGAGGATGTCTACGGCACCGTCGAGGTGGGAGAGGTCGTCTCCGTCGACTGCGACGAGCTCGGGACCTTCGCTCGGGTTGTGAAGTTCGAGGGCCACCCCGAGACGGGTTTCGTGTTCTTGAAGGAACTCACCGGCAAGGAGTGGGAGCAAGCTTCCGAGGACCTTGCACTCTCCTACGAGGAGTGGTGCGACCTGCGCGCCGACTGAAGTTGGCGTCGCCTCAGGCGGCCCGCAGTCGTGGGCTGAGCATGGGGTCGAGGTCGGCGAACGGCCACTCGACGAGGATCGTGCCGGCGAGCGAAATTAGATAGGTGCTGGTGCCGTCGTGGTCAGAACGGAGGAGAGCCAGCGACGGGCCGTTCGCGGCGAGACCAGTCCGATGTACTCGCAGGCCCTCCGCGACTGGTCCAAGTTGAACGTGGCGACGAGACTTCGCATCCCTCGCCTGCAGAAGCTCGTCGCGCGCGGCCATCACGCTATGAGAGTGCACGACGCCGCCGAAGTGCAGACATGCAGCGAGGTAGGCGCTCTTGAGTAGGCCGGTCATGTATTCGGCAGGGCGAGGGATCGTGTAGTGAATCGCGACGTTCGGGTCCCTGAGGCGGTCGAACGGCGACGCGCCCTCGGGGGAGGACTTCTCCGCGAGGATGAACCACTTCATCCGAGTCGGTCTTCAGGAGCAGGATCCGGTCGTGCCCGAATGGTTCTGGGCTCGCGTCCGACGTGAAGTGTGCGCGAATCGCGTCGTCGTACCAGTCTTGAAGGGCGGCCTCGGTGCGAGAACCCAGGCGGTTGTTGCAGTCGGCGCAGGTGTTTGCCATTACTGTCCCGCCGAATGCCGTCGGTGGGACGTGTTCCATCGTGTCAGCTGGCACATCCTCGCGAAGGCAGATCGGGCAGTACGGGAACTGGCCACGCTCGATCGCGCAGACACCGGTTGCGGTGCGGGCACCATCTCCGGCCGGTGGCTGGTGACCTCGCGCCGAGATCAGCTTGCCACCGGCGTGCTCAAGGTCGAGCTCATGAATCTTGGGCAGTCCGGTTCGCTTGCCACCCTTGGCCTGCCGACCGATCACCTGCCGAATCTGGCCGCGGTACGGCGGCTGCGCGGGCTGGTCGGTCACCCCACCATTGTCGCTGGTGACACCGACACGCAAGGGACGCCGCGCGGGCCATCACGAGCCGTCGCCAGCAGCTCAACGGATCTCCTGCGGTATTTCTGCGGTACTTGGCCCCGATCGGGCCAAGCGGAAGGGCCCCTGACACTGCATCACTGCAGGTCAGGGGCCCTTTCGGGTCTACGACGTCTGTCAGATGTCGTAGTACATCTCGAACTCGTGCGGGTGCGGGCGGAAGCGGATCGGGTCGATCTCGTTCTTGCGCTTGTACTCGATCCACGTGTCGATGACGTCCTGGGTGAAGACGTCACCCTCGAGCAGGAACTCGTGGTCCTCCTCGAGCGCGTTGAGCACCTCGGGGAGCGAGCCCGGCACCTGCTTGATCTCCGCGTGCTCCTCCGGGGGCAGCTCGTAGAGGTCCTTGTCGATCGGCTCCGGCGGCTCGATCCGGTTCTTGATGCCGTCCAGGCCAGCCATGAGCTGCGCGGCGAAGGCGAGGTACGGGTTGCACGACGGGTCCGGGATCCGGAACTCGATGCGCTTGGCCTTCGGCGAGGTCCCCGCGATCGGGATGCGGATGCACGCCGAGCGGTTGCGCGCGGAGTAGACGAGGTTGACCGGCGCCTCGTAGCCCGGAACCAGGCGGTGGTAGGAGTTCACCGTCGGGTTGGTGAAGGCGAGCAGCGCCGGGGCGTGCTTGAGCAGGCCGCCGATGTACCAGCGGGCCATGTCGGACAGGCCGCCGTAGCCGCGCTCGTCGTAGAACAGCGGCTCGCCGTCCTTCCACAGCGACTGGTGCGTGTGCATGCCCGAGCCGTTGTCACCGAAGATCGGCTTCGGCATGAAGGTGGCCGTCTGGCCGTGCCGCCAAGCCTCGTTCTTGATGACGTACTTGAACTTCATCATGTCGTCGCCGGAGTGGAGCAGGGTGTTGAAGCGGTAGTTGATCTCCTGCTGCCCGCCGGAGGCAACCTCGTGGTGCGAACGCTCGACGGTGAGGCCGACCTCCTTGAGGGTCAGGCACATCGTGTCGCGCAGGTCGGCGAAGTGGTCGACGGGGGAGACCGGGAAGTAGCCGCCCTTCATGCGCGGCTTGTAGCCGAGGTTGCCGCCCTCCTCGACCTTGCCGGTGTTCCACACGGCGGCCTTGGAGTCGAGGAAGTAGAAGGACTCGTTGGCGCTGGTCTTGAAGCGCACGTCGTCAAAGACGAAGAACTCGGCCTCGGCGCCGAAGTAGGCGGTGTCGGCGATGCCGGTCGACTTCAGGTAGGCCTCGGCCTTAGCCGCGATGTTGCGCGGGTCGCGGCTGTAGGGCTCGTCGGTGAACGGGTCGACGATGGAGAAGTTCATGATGAGCGTCTTCTCGGCCCGGAACGGGTCGAGGTAGGCCGTCGCGACGTCCGGCAGCAACTTCATGTCGGACTCGTGGATCGCCTGGAAGCCGCGGATCGAGGAGCCGTCGAAGGCCTGACCGACCGTGAAGAAGTCCTCGTCGAGGGACTCCGCCGGCACGTTGAAGTGCTGCATGATGCCGGGCAGGTCGCAGAAACGGATGTCGACGAACTTGATGTCCTCGTCCTTGATGTAGGCGAGAACTTCGTCAGCGGAGCTGAACAAGGTGGAGCCTCCTGATCGGTGGTGGGCCGTGCGCCGGCCCGGTGCGTTGCCACAACGCTAGAAGCGGGCCATTTCTCGACCGTGACCCGGATGTTTCGGCGGTGTAACAGACCGCTGTGTCCCAGGATGCGAGATGCCCTGACCATGCGTTGGGCATCGGCGGGTGCCCCTAGAGTAGTTCGGTGCCCCCGCCCCCCGCTGACCGACCCACCGAGTCCACGCCCGCCCCCGATGGGTATGCCGGTCAGCTCCTCGGGCTTCCGGCCGCCGGGCCGGGGTCGCTGGCCCCGTTCGGCAGGCGACTCCTGGGCATCTTCATCGACTGGCTGGTCGCCGACCTGGTCGTCTTCCTCTTTGCCCGCCAGGCCTTCGGGGCTGTTGAGGGGATCGAGGTCTTCTATCGTCTCTTTGCCTGGATCGCCCTGACCGTGCTGTGCCTGAGTGTCGTCGCCGCGACCTTCGGCCACTACGTCACCGGACTGCAGTTGCGCCAGGTGCGTCCCGGGTTCTACCCCCTCCAGGTGCTGGTGCGCACGCTCCTGCTCGCGCTCGTCGTCTTCGCCGTCCCGTCCCGCGACGGTCGTGGCTTCCACGACGTCATCGCCGGGACGGTCCTCGTCCGGCGCTGATCGTTGCGTCCGGCGCTGATCGCTACGTCCGGCGCGTGGACGGCATACCAACCACCTTGCCGGACGCAAGGGAGGGTTACTTGCCGCGCAGCGAACTCCGGCTCATGCGCACCTTGGTGGGATCCACGCCGGCGGGGATCGCTGACCGCACACTCGGGAGCGACTTGAGGCGCTTGTTGACGACCGAGACCTCGTCCTTGGTGAGCACTGGACGCATCCGGGTCATCTTGCTGCCGAGTTTGCGCACCGAGACCATGTCCTCGCCCTCGCCGGCGACCCAGAGGTGGATCGGCACGCCTGGAGCGACCCGCGAGACCTTCTTCTCCTCGGCCTTGAGCAATTTCTGCACGCGACCGGCGGGGCCCTCCCCGATGAGGATGATGCCCGGGCGCCCGAGCGCGCGGAAGACCATGGCGGCGCCGGTCATGTCGGTGACCTTCGTGCCGCGCATCGCGTCGACGGCAACCGGCTCCTGCGAGGTGAACCAGCCGCGCTTGCCCATGCCCATGAGGGCGGCACCGGAGGCGCCCGGTTGTCCGTCGAGCGCGTTGTACATCGCGGTGTTGCCGCGCCGGTTCATGACAACGACCGCCGCGAGCGCCGCTGCCGGGAGCGCGACGAGGATCATGTACCAGCGCCAGAAGCCGCCCAGGACGAACCCGATCCCGGCGATCACGACGAACGTCGCGACGGCGGCGAGCAGCATGAACCACCCGATCTTGGGGTCGATGCTCTTGATCGCCTGATAACTCTGGCGGATCTGCGCGATCCGGCCGGGCTGCTTCTCGCCGGTCTTCTTGTCGTCGGCCACGGTGGCTCGCTCCTGCTGCGGTCTGGGTTGGGGCCGTGCGCCCCGAGAGATCAGGTGGGGACCAAGTTTACGGGCGCGCCGCGCGGGCGACCAAGGATGCGGCCTCTTGGCGGGCCGGCTCCGTATTGCCCTCGCCGAGGTGCGCCAGGTGCGCCGGGAGAGGGCGACCCCACTTGGCCATCGCCGCGGCATACAACCGGCCGGCGCGATAGGAGGACCGAACCAGTGGGCCGGCCATGACGCCCTTGAACCCGATGTCGGTGGCGACGTCGCTCCAGTGCACGAACTCCTCGGGCTTGACCCACCGGTCGATCGGGTGGTGCAGCTTGGAGGGGCGCAGGTACTGCGTGATCGTGAGGATGTCGCAGCCCGCATCGTGAAGGTCGCGAATCGCCTGCTCGACCTCGTGCTCCTCCTCGCCCATGCCCAGGATGAGATTGGACTTGGTGACGAGTTGGGCCTCGCGCGCCATCGTCAGGACGCGCAGTGACTTCTCGTAGGTGAAGGCCGGGCGGATCCGCTTGAAGATCCGCGGCACCGTCTCCAGGTTGTGCGCGAAGACCTCCGGGCGGGCGTCGAAGACCTGGCCGACGAGCTCGGGCACCGCGCCGAAGTCGGGCGGGAGGATCTCGACGCCGGTGTTGGGGTTGAGGGCGTGGATCTGCCGGATCGTCTCGGCATAGAGGTATGCCGCACCGTCGGGTTGGTCGTCGCGCGCCACACCCGTGACGGTCGCGTAGCGCAGGCCCATCCGCTGCACCGACTCCGCGACGCGGCGCGGCTCGTCGAGATCGAGCGCAGTCGGTCGGCCGGTCGCAATGTCACAGAAGTCGCAGCGGCGGGTGCACACGTCGCCGCCGATGAGGAAGGTCGCTTCGCGGTCCTCCCAGCACTCGAAGATGTTCGGGCACCCGGCTTCCTGGCAGACCGTGTGGAGCTTCTCGGTCTTCACCATCGAGTGGATCGCGGTGTACTCGGGCCCCATCTTGGCCGTCGTGCGAATCCACTCGGGCTTGCGCTCGATGGGGGTGTCGGAGTTGCGGGCCTCGACGCGCAGCAGGCGGCGTCCCTCGGGTGCGACAGTCATGGTTCTCCAAGCCTACGCCCGGCCGAAGGGTGCCCGACTGGAGCCGGAGCCTGTGGAAAACCGGGAGGCGGCTTCGGGGATTTCCCTAGCGTGATCGACATGGACAACGAACTGACTCTGGGGTGGGCGACCACCGATGACGCGGCGGTCGGCGCGGACGAGGGTGCGATCGAGGGGGACCGGGAGTTGCGGCCATGGCAGGCGTCCACGGTCACCGATCCGGACGGCCGGGAGTGGACCGTGCGCGGCCGGGTCCTGCCGTGGGTGCCCGGGTGGTGGCTCATCGGGAGATCCACGTCGGTCCCTGGTTTGGGCAGGCGCCGGCTCATGCACGACCTCTTCGACGAGCTTCCCCTCGTCGCGGTGGCTCTCGCGGTCTTCCCGATCGCCCTCCTGATGGTCGAGATGGGGATCGTGGCGATCCTGGCTCCCGCGGTCTGGCTGCTCCGGCGATGGTCGGGTCGCCAGGCCCTGATGGTCGTGACCGCACCCTCCGGCGTGGTGGTCCAGACCCCACTGACGGCCGAAGGTCGCACGGTGGCTCGTCGTCGTGAGGCCGTCGCCGCGCTCATCCGTCGCGGCGCGGTCACCGACCCCGTCGACGAGCTGCCCGAGCAGCAGACCGTGAGTGCGATGCTCGCCGACGACCCGACACTGTCGTGCGCCGGTCCGGGCCAGCCGATCATCCGGCGGCGACGACCCATCCCGGCGGGGCCCGAGGATCGGCGGTGACGCGCTGAGAGACGAGCCCCGGATCACGTCGACCGGCTTCACCCCAGGACGTCGATGAGGTGCTTCTCGGCGTGGGGGAGCACCTCGGGGACCGTGATGGTCCGGCCCGCCTCGCGGGTCAGGGAGGAGACGCCGGCATCCTCGATGCCGCAGGCGATGATGTTGTCGGCCCACGAGAGGTCGGCATCGCAGTTGAGCGCAAAACCGTGCATGGTCACCCGGCGACTCACGCGGACCCCGATGGCCCCGAGCTTGCGATCACCGCCCCCCTCGTCGGCGCGCACCCACACGCCGCTGCGCCCGTCGACCCGCTCGACGGCCACCCCGAAGTCAGCGCACGTGCGGATCATGACCTCCTCGAGCCGGCGCACATGGGCGACCACATCGATCGGCACGGCCCTGAGGAAGACGATGGGGTAGCCGACCAGCTGGCCCGGACCATGCCAGGTGATGAGGCCGCCACG
The DNA here is from genome assembly GCF_000367525.1 of Phycicoccus elongatus Lp2. Lineage (GTDB taxonomy): Bacteria > Actinomycetota > Actinomycetes > Actinomycetales > Dermatophilaceae > Phycicoccus_A > Phycicoccus_A elongatus. Next base: position 604,029 of record NZ_HF570956.1, read on the forward strand.
GTCGACCTCGATGACCGGCGTCCCGTCCACCGGTCGCTGTCGGTCCTCGGTGCGCTTACCCGCCGTGTAGACCGCCGAGTGCTCGAGCAGCAGGGTCGTGTCGGGCAGGTCGCCGGCGACCACGGCTGCGTGCACCTCGCGTTGGTACGACCAGGCCGTCTCGTAGTCGACGAAGTTCGGGGCGAAACCGAGGTGCTCGAAACGCATGAGACCAACCTAGCCGCGCCGGGTGGGAGGTATGCCGCGCCGGCGGCTCACGGCACACCTCCTCGGCGTCAGGGGTTCTTGAGCCGACGCGGCTCGATCCGCGTTTCCACGACCTCGGCACCTGAGCGTTCGACGACGTAGGCGCCCTTGCCGTCCACCTCGGCGACGGCTTCGACCAACTCGGTGCCGTGGTAGACCAAGCCGACGCCGTCGTCGCTGCAGTGGGTGACCGGGAGGGTGCCGTTGCCGACGAGGCGGTGGATGGTCGGGCGCCGCGAAGCCTCGGAGTCGTAGTGCACGCCGTTGCCATAGGGGAGCAGCCCCAGGGCGTTGGTCACGGGGCGCAGCTCCGGCCCGAAGGAGTCCGTGCAGCCCCCGACGAACCAGCAGATCGATCCGGCCGATACCCCGGCGAGCACCACGCCGGACTCCCAGGCCGCCCGCATTGCCGGACCCAGGTCATGCACCGCCCACACCGCGAGCAGGTTCGCGACCGAGCCGCCCTGCACCCACACGACGTCACTGCCCAGCAGCAGACCGGGGACGTCGTCGCTGCTCGGCATCGGAAAGAGGTCGAGACAGGTCACCTCGATGCCGGCGTGCTGACCGGCTTGGACAATCCAATGATTGGCGTGGGCCTGGTCGCCGCTCGCGGTCCCCACGAAGGTCATCCGGGGCCGCCGGCCGTGGACACCGGAGAGATCGACCGCGTGGTGCACCAGCGCGTTGAACTCGAGCCGGATGCGTTCGCCATAGCGATAGCCGCCGGAGGTCGCGACGATGGTGGGCTGGTCTGCAGGCATGCCGGTCAGTCTCTCAGGCCGGTGCCTGTGGACAACCTCCGCGGCACCTGTGGTCTGCGTCATCGTGGAGCCATGGACAGCACACCCGAGCCCCAACCACCCGTCGTCCCGGGGTACGTCCTGACCCTCCCGCTCGGCACCGGAGCGCAGGGCACGGTCTGGCGGGCCACTCGAGTGGCCGATCGCGCCGACCGAGCCATCAAGGTCGTGGCCTCGTGCGGCGCCGATGCGTTGGGCGGTTCGATCGACAATCCGGACATGGTGCGGGTCCACGAGGTACTCACCCTCGGCGATGGTCAGGTGGCGGTCGTCATGGACCTGATGGACGGAGGATCCCTGCGTGGCCTGGTCGACGCCAGAGGTGTCCTCACCTCGGGCGAGACGGTCTCGCTGCTCGTGCCCTTGGCCCAGGCTCTGGCACGGCTGCATGCCCTGGGTCTGGTCCACGGTGATGTGTCACCGGACAACGTCCTCCTCGATGCCGACGGGCGACCCCGGTTGATCGATCTCGGTGCGGCCCACGGGCGCGGACTGGGCGCACGCGAAGTCTGGGGCACGGGCGGCTTCGTTGCCCCCGAGGTCGCCGTGGGAGGGGCCGACCCCACCCCCGCCTCCGATGTATATGCCGTGGGGGCCCTGGGGTGGTTCGCCCTCACCGGGCGCGAACCGCGGTTGGGCGTTCCACCGTTCGGTCGCGACCGAAAGGAGGGCGTGGTGAGCGAGCCACTCCGACGAGCCCTGGCCCGTGCCGCCGATCTCAACCCGGCGGAGCGCCCTGACGCCGATCGATTGGCAGAGCAGGTGTTTGCCGCAGCCACTGCCGAACCACTGCCCACGACAGGGACCGACCCCGGCCACGGGATCACACGTCGGATCCGCGCGGCCATGGCCGAGGGTGCCGCGGCGCCGACCCCACCTGGTCGACGCGACCGCCTGATCGCGGCCCGGAGGTCGATGCTCGGCCGCCGCGCGCAGCAGTCGGCTGACCGCGATACCGAATCGGCCATGACCAGGCTCGTGCGTGGTCTGCGCGTCTGGCTGGTGCCCTTGGTGCTCACCGCGGGCCTGCTCGTCCTGGCCGGTGGCGCCTGGGGCGCGATCGCGGATCGTGCCGCCGCAGGTGGGGGTGCACGCGCGGGCACATCGGCCGGATCGGTCAAGCGCGTCATGCCGACCGCGGCCGATTCCGCGCCTGAGCCGATGGTGGACCCCTTGCACCTGCGCAGCATCGATGTGGCGACCGCGACGGGTCTGGTCCAGGCCCTGGCCGATCTGCGCGCCCGTGCCTGGTCGGACCCGGCTGGGCAGGCGTGGCACGACCTCAGCGCGGCCGGCAGCCCGGCTGCCACCGCTGACACCGCGGACCGCGAGGCCTTGATCGCCGCAGGGGAGCGTGCCGAGGCACTGACCATGACGGCAGGAACGGTCACGATCCGTGAGGGTGCTGGGACCGATCGGCTCGTCCTGCGCTCCCGGATCGACGTCGCCGCACATCGAATCAGCGGCCCCCGCGGGACGCGGGAGGTGGCGCCGACGGCCGGGGATCCCCTCGATCTGGAGGTTCGCTGGCTCGACGGCCGGTGGCAGCTCTGGTCGGTGTCCGAGCCTGCGTGACACCAGTGAGCGGCCCATCCCTGCCGGGGGATGGGCCGCTCACTGGTGTGCCGTGATGCGGATCAGACCTCGAAGTTGCCGTCCTCGAGACGAGCCTTCATCGCGGTGAGGAAGCGCGCGGCATCCGCACCGTCGACGATCCGGTGGTCGTAGGACAGGGCGAGGTACACCATCGACCGGACTGCGATCGTCTCGCCACCGTCGGCGTCCTTGACCACGACCGGCCTCTTCACGACCGAGCCGGTGCCCAGGATCGCGACCTGTGGCTGGTTGATGATCGGGGTGTCGAAGAGCGCCCCACGCGACCCGGTGTTGGTGATCGTGAAGGTTCCGCCACCCAGGTCGTCCGGGGTGATCTTGTTGTTGCGGGTGCGATCCGCGACGTCAGCGATCCCGCGGGCCAGGCCGGCAATGTTGAGGTCCCCGGCGTTCTTCAGAACCGGGACGAGCAAGCCCTTCTCGGTGTCGACGGCGATGCCGAGGTTCTCGGAGCCGTGGTAGGTGACCTCGTCACCGTCGATGCTCGCGTTGACGGTCGGGTAGGCCTTGAGCGCTTCCACCGCCGCGAGAGCGAAGAACGGGAGGAAGCTGAGCTTGGTGCCCTCACGCTTCTCGAAGTCACCCTTGGCGCGGTCGCGCAGGCGGGCCACCTTGGTGACGTCCACCTCCACGACCGTCGTCAACTGGGCAGAGATCTGCAGGGACTCGACCATCCGCTTGGCGATCACCTTGCGCAGGCGCGACATGGGCTGGGTGGTGCCGCGCAGGCCGGACGTGTCAGCGGCCGGAGCCGCGGGAGCAGCCGGGGCCTGCGCAGGCGCCGCGGCGGCGGCCG
>NZ_HF570956.1:607587-619416 GCF_000367525.1 Phycicoccus elongatus Lp2
TGGAGCTGAGGGGATTCGAACCCCTGACCCCCTCCATGCCATGGAGGTGCGCTACCAACTGCGCTACAGCCCCGTATCGGGTTGTCCCCGTGGGGACTGCGTTACTTTATGCGACGCAGCGGCGCCCGGCCAAATCGGCCCGGCACCCGCCGGGGTCACGGTGGCGGCGACCCTGCGACGGTCTCGACGAGCCCGGCCGAGACGTTCCAGGTGATCAACCGCCAGCCGTGGTTGCCCTGCTCGAGTTCGGCCCAGTGGCAATTGCCGAAGCTGCCGAGGATCCGCCAGGCGAGGGCGAGATCGAGATCGAGAAGGGCGGCCGCGACCGCGCGAGCCGCCGCCCCATGGGTCGAGACGACCACGCACTCCCCCGGTGCCATCGAGGCCACGAGGTCGTCGAGACCTTCCCGCACACGCACGAGGACATCGCCCATCGACTCGCCGTCGACACCACGTTTGATGTCTTCGCCGCGCAGGACGGCCGCCCGCTCCTCGGGGAACCTGGCGCTCACCTCGGTGTTGTCCATCCCCTGCCATTGGCCGGCGTGGATCTCCCGAAACCGAGGGTCCAGGCTCAGTGGTATGCCGCCCGCTCGCGCCACGGCCTGAGCCGTCACGGCCGCACGGCGCAGGTCGGAGGAGACGATTCGCGAAGGTCCGAGCGCCATGACCGCCGGACCGCACGCCTCTGCCTGCGCGAGCCCCCGCTCGGAAAGTTCGGTGTCGAGTTGTCCCTGCCAGATGCCGGCCGCGTTGTGGTCGGTCTCGCCGTGGCGCAGGATGATGATCCGCCGCTGCGCCGTGCTGCTCACCGGCCGCCCTGTTCGGTGCCGACGGCACCGAGGTCGAGCGCCGGGCAGTCCTTCCAGAGCCGCTCGAGTTCGTAGAAGGCGCGCTCCTCGTCGTGCTGGACGTGGACGACGATGTCGCCGAAGTCGATGAGCACCCACCGACCCTCGCGCTGGCCTTCACGGCGAAGGGGCTTGGACTTGAGGTCGCGCAGGACGTCCTCGATCTCGTCGACGATGGCGCCGACCTGTCGTTCGGACTCGGCCGAGACGATGACGAAGACGTCGGTGAGAGCCAGATGTTCGGAGACGTCGATGCCGACGATGGTGGTGGCCAACTTGTCGGCGGCCGCGGCAGCGGCGGCACGGGCAAGGTCGAGGGCGCGGTCGGTGGCGGTCACACTTCTCCTTCGGGCCGATAGAGCCCGTACTTGTTGATGTACTGGACGACGCCATCCGGGACGAGGTACCAGACCGGCTCTCCCGCGGCGACCCGATCACGGCAATCGGTGGACGAGATGGCCATGGCGGGCACCTCCTGCAGGTGGACCCGGTCAGCGGGCAGGCCGTCCTCGGAGAGCTCATACCCGGGTCGGGTGACGCCGATGAACTCGGCGAGGTCGAAAAGGTCCTCGGCGTCCTTCCAGGACAGGATCTGGGCGAGGGCGTCCGCGCCGGTAATGAAGAAAAGGTCGGCGTCGGGGTGCTGGGCCCGCAGGTCTCGCAGCGTGTCGATCGTGTAGGTCTTGCCGCCACGCTCGATGTCCACCCGACTGACGGTGAAGCCCGGGTTGGAGGCCGTGGCGACGACCGTCATGAGGTAGCGATGCTCGGGCAGCGAGACCTCGCGGCCTTCCTTCTGCCAAGGCTCACCCGTCGGGACAAAGGTGACCTCGTCGAGGTCGAAGAGGCTCTGCACCTCCGAGGCGGCGACGAGGTGGCCGTGGTGGATCGGGTCAAAGGTGCCACCCATCACCCCCAGGCGGCGACGACGCTCAGTGATGGCGGTCGACCGTGCCCTGGTCGGCTGCGTGCTCAGCGCCGTGGGTCTGCGACGGTGGGACGTGCTTCTGGTGGTTGTTGCGGAACGCCCAGGTCACCGCGAGCAGAAGCGCGAAGAAGACCAGCGCCAGCAGACCATAGGAGGTGGCCGGCATCGGGAGGTCGTGGCCGGCTTCCTCGGCGATCAGGGACAACACGTTCGACGTCATGGCCAACAGCCTACCGGTGGACTCGCGCGGTCCACGATGTGACAACCCGGCCCGTTCTTTGTCCACGAATTTCATCCACAGGCATGTGGACATCCGGCATTTCCGCAGGTCGCCCTGTGGACAGTGTGTGTGCCACCTGCGGACCCACACCATGGACTGAGACAATCGGCCAACCCGCTTGCAAGGCAACGGATCTGGGACTACAAAAGACCCACAGCCCATCCCGAGATGTCAGGTGAGAGCCCTGACCGGGGACGGGCGAGGTCGATCGGAAAACGGGTGCGTCATCCCGTCCGGCACGCGGCTCTCAGGGCCCTCTGCCGGGTGTGGACGCCAGTGTTCTCTGGATGGTGGCAACCGCGAGCGACGTCGCGGGGTCGCGCCCGCGCCCGACGACCCGAGTCGAAGTTCGGTCCTTGGGGCCGACGCCATCGTCGTATGGCAATCGACGGGGGCCTTGCCCCCCGACGACGGACCGGCTCGAGGGTGACGAGTCTCGCGCTCGTCGCGTAGGGCCCCCGATCTCATACATCGGGGGCCCTTCCCACACCCCTTGCTCGCACGCACGCCTGGTTCACGGCTGATTCACCGTGGAGGGTCAGCCCGGGCACCTACGCTGTCTGCCATGCCCTTCCCCCACCTGAGCATCGTCATCCCGATGTTCAACGAGGAGGCCGTCCTCCCGCTGCTGGCCGACCGCCTCCGGCCGCTCGCGGACGCGATGGTGGCCGACGGGGTGTGCGCGGCATACGAAATCGTGGCGGTCGACGATGGCAGCACCGACGCGACGCCGGTTCTCCTACAACGCCTGCGGCGCACGTGGCCAGAGGTGCGCGTGCTCCGTCTGCGGGCCAATGCCGGTCACCAGGCGGCCATCTCCGCCGGACTGGCCCGGGCGCGCGGTGACTACGTCGTCACGCTCGACGCCGACCTGCAGGACCCGCCCGAGGTGATCCGCGAGATGCTCACGATCGCCCGGACCGAGGGCGTGGACGTCGTCTACGGGGTGCGCACGGATCGCACCACGGACTCCGGCTTCAAACGGTGGTCGGCTCGCACCTTCTATCGAGCCCAACGAGCACTCTCCAGTGTCGACACCCCGCTCGACGCCGGGGACTACCGACTGATGTCACGGGCGACCGTCGAGGCCGTCAACGCCCTCCCGGAGCACCACCGCGTCCTGCGCTTCGTGGTGCCTGCCCTTGGTTTCCCCTCGGCAACGGTGGGTTATCGACGGGCCGAGCGGGCGGCCGGCGAGAGCAAGTACCCCTTGGCTCGCATGCTGAAACTCTCCGTCGACTCGGTCACTGGCTTCTCGCTCACGCCCCTGCGCTTCGCGACCTGGCTGGGGCTGATCGGTGGTCTGGCCGCACTGGCGATCCTGGTCTTCGCGCTCGGCTCGCGCCTGGCCGGCCACACCCTCCCCGGCTGGACGTCGACGGTCGTCATCGTGTCGGCCGTGGGCGCTGTCCAGTTGTTGGCCCTGGGCATCCTCGGCGAGTACGTCGGGCGCATGTATGCCGCGATGCAGGGTCGGCCCACCTACTTCGTCGCCCATGACTCGCTCGGTGAGCCGGAGCAAGCGCCTCAGGACCGCGTCTGACCGTCACCCTCGACGATCCACTTGGTGGTCGTCAGTTCCGGCAGCGCCATCGGGCCGCGGGCGTGCAACTTCTGGGTCGAGATCCCGATCTCGGCGCCGAAGCCGAACTCGCCTCCGTCGGTGAAGCGGGTGCTCGCGTTGACCATGACCGCTGCGGCGTCGACTTCGGCGACGAAGCGGCGAGCCGCAGCACGATCCTCGGTGACGATTGCCTCGGTGTGGCCCGACCCGTGCCTGCGGATGTGGTCCATGGCGGCGTCCAGGTCGTCAACGACCCGCACATTCATCTCCAAGGAGTGCCACTCGGTCGAGAAGTCGGCCTCGGTTGCCTCGGCGTAGGGGATGTCGACCGCGCGCGCCACGACCTCGGAGCGGTTCCCGAGGTGGAGCGTGACCCCGGCCTCGTGGAGCGCGGTGAGGGCCCGGGGCAGGAAGGTGCCGGCGACGTCCTCGTGGACCAGCAGGGTCTCGGCGGCATTGCAGACGCTCGGGCGGTGGGTCTTGGAGTTCAGCGAGATGGCGAGCGCCTTGTCGAGGTCCGCGGCCGCGTCGACGTAGACGTGACAGATGCCGATGCCGGTCTCGATGACGGGAACCGTCGACTCGGTGACGACCGACTGGATCAGGCCCGCTCCCCCGCGCGGGATGAGCAGGTCGACCTCTCCCCGGGCCGTCATGAGTGCGCGCACGGCTCCGTGCCCTCCCTCGAGGAGGGCCACTGCGTCCTCGGGGAGGCCGAGGTCTGCCAGACCCTTGCGCAGCACCTCGACCAGCGCGACATTCGTGCTCGCCGCCGCGGACCCGCCACGCAGGATGACCGCATTGCCGGACTTCAGTCCCAGTGCTGCGGCGTCGACGGTGACATTCGGACGGGCCTCGTAGATCATGCCCACGACCCCCATGGGCACCCGCACCTGGCGGATCTGCAGACCGTTGGCCAGGGTCGAGCCGCGGACCACCTCACCGACCGGGTCGGGTAGGCCGGCCACATCGCGCATAGCTTGCGCGACGGCGGCAACCCGATCGGCGTCGAGGCGCAGACGGTCCTGCAGGCCCTGCGGCATACCGTCGGCCACGCCGCGTGCGAGGTCCTCGCCGTTGGCGGCGACGATCGCCTCGGTCGACGCCTCGAGGGCATCGGCGAGCGCGCGGAGCGCGCGGTCCTTCTCCGCTCGGGAGAGCTGAGCCAGGACGAGCGACGCTCGGCGAGCGGCGCGAGTCAGTGTCGTGACCTGCTCCCGGTCGGCATGCTCGATGCCGGCCGTGCGTTCGCTCGGGTGGTCGGTCGTGCGGTCCGTCATGGCGCCAGTATCCCTTGCGTCCGCGTGAAGCGCTGCCATGGCAACGCTTCACGCGGACGCATGGGGTCGACTGCTGGGCGCGGCATACTTGGTCGGTGACCACGATCCTGTCCATCCAGTCCTCTGTCGCCTACGGCCACGTGGGCAACTCCGCCGCCGTTTTCCCGATGCAGCGACTGGGCGTCGAGGTCTGGCCGGTCCACACGGTCCACTTCTCCAACCACACGGGGTATGGCGCCTGGCGCGGCCCGCTCCTGGCTGCGGAGGACGTGCGCGAGGTCATCACCGGGATGGGTGAGCGGGACGCCTTCGGCGAGGTCGACGCCGTGCTCTCCGGCTACCAGGGAGGCACCCAGATCGGCGACGTCATCCTGGGAGCCGTGCAGCAGGTCAAGGCCACCAACCCGGACGCGATCTATGCCTGCGACCCGGTGATGGGCAACGCCAAGTCCGGCTGTTTCGTCCACCCCGACATCCCCGTGCTGTTGCGCGAACGGGTCGTGCCCAAGGCCGACCTCATCACGCCCAACCAGTTCGAGCTCGGCTTTCTCACCGACACCGAGCCGGGCGATCTCGAGTCCACGCTCGCCTCGGTCGACGCGGCTGCGGCAATGGGTCCCTCGACGGTGCTCGTCACCTCCGTGCTGCAGCCGGACCGCCCGGCCGACACCATCGAGATGCTGGCCGTCCACGGCGACGGCGCGTGGATCGTGCGCACCGAGCACCTGCCGATCAAGGTCAACGGCTCGGGAGATGTGACCGCTGCGCTCTTCACCACCCACCTGCTGCAGACCGGGGATCCGGCTCTCGCACTGGGTCGCACGGCGTCCTCGGTCTGGGACCTGGTCAAGCGCACCCTCGACTCGGGGCGACGCGAGCTCCAGCTCGTGCAGAGCCAGGAGCAGATCGCGCACCCGCGGATGCAGTTCGAGGTCGAAAAGGTCCGCTGAAGGGCCCCGAAGTCCTCATCGTTGCCGGCGAAGTAGCCGGACCACTCGTCATAGATTGTGCGCCCGAGGATGACGTCGGTCACCGGAGCAAGCGCCTTGCCCATCGCCTCGCCCCCCTCTGGTCCGAAGCGGTCGAACTGGAAGAGGTTCGGGCTCTCGACGACGCCGTCGGCCGAGCTGAACAGATGGGCGGTGACCTTGCGCATGCACTCTCCTCAGGTGGTGGATCGAGCCTATGCCCGGCCGCCGACAGCGCACCCCTCGGAGTCTCGAACGCCGGAGATCTGGGTCAGAGGACTGCGAGATCGTCGCGGTGGATGACCTCGCGCTCGTAGTGCCCGCCGAGCTCGCGGGCCAGGTCTTTCGTGGATCGCCCGAGCAGGCGGGGCAGGTCGGAGGACGAGTAGTTGACCAGGCCCCGCGCCACCACTCGACCATCGGGCGCGCAGACGTCGACCGGATCACGTTCGGTGAAGCGTCCCTGCACGGCGGTGATGCCGGCGGGCAGCAGCGATTTGCGCCGGACCGTCACGGCCTCGACCGCGCCCTCGTCGAGCAGCAACCGGCCGCGGGGGGTGGTCGCGAAGGCGATCCAGCGCTTGCGGGACGCCCGGGCGGCGTCGACGGGCGCGAAGAGGGTGCCCACCTCGTCACCGACGAGCGCACCACGTGCCTGCGGTAGGGATGTCAGAACCGTCGGTATGCCGGCCGCACCCGCGATGCCGGCGGCCTCCACCTTCGTGGCCATGCCGCCACTGCCGACATGGGATCCGGTCCCGCCGATGAGCACGCCGGCCAGGTCCTCCGGTGACCCCACGAATGGGATCGGCTGCGTGCCCTCCTGGGAAGGTGGCCCGTCGTAGAGCGCGTCGACATCGGTGAGCAGGACCAGCCCGTCGGCACCGGCGAGGTCAGCGACGAGGGCGGCGAGCCGGTCGTTGTCGCCGAACCGGATCTCGTGGGTGGCGACAGTGTCGTTCTCGTTGACGATCGGGACGATGCCCAGCTCCAGCAACTTCTCCAGCGTGCGCTGGGCATTGGTGTAGTGCGCGCGGCGGGTCACGTCGTCAGCCGTGAGCAGGACCTGCCCGGTCGTCAGGCCATAGATGCCGAAGAGGTGCTGATACGCCGCGATGAGCGCACCCTGGCCGACAGACGCGGCGGCCTGTTGGGTCGCCAGGTCGCGCGGCCGCTTCTTGAGTCCCAGCGGCCCGATGCCGGCCGCGATCGCTCCCGAGGACACGAGGACGACCTGGTGCCCGTCGAGGCGGCGACGGGCGAGCAGGTCGACGAGCCGGCTCACGGCCAGCATGTCGATGGCCCCACCTGCCGAACTCGTCAGCGACGAGGACCCGACCTTGACCACGACGCGGCGCGCGTCGGCGAAGGCGCGACGAAGGGCGGGGGCGCGCGACGGCATACCGCTCAGTCCTCGTCGGGAGTGGCCCAGTGGCCGGCACGCCGCTCGGCGGCGAGTTCCTCGCGAGCCGCGGTCTGGCCGTCCTTGCGCGCGTGGAACTCCTCGCGCTTCTCGCGGCGGGTGGCGCGGCCGTAGTCCTCGAGGCGGACATCGGTGCCGCGGGGGCCGGAGAGGATCTCGGCCCCGGCGGTCATGGTCGGCTCCCAGTCGAAGACGACCGCGTTGTCCTCCGGACCGATGAGGACCGTCGAGCCGGGCACCGCGCCGGCCCTGAAGAGGGCCTCCTCGACGCCGAGCCGCCCGAGCCGGTCGGCAAGGTAGCCGACCGCCTCGTCGTTGCTGAAGTCGGTCTGGCGCACCCAACGGGTCGGCCGGTCCCCGACGATCCGGAAGGTCTCGCCCTCCGGGCCGTCCTCGCGCTTGATCGTGAAGCCCTGGTCGTCCACGGCCTTGGGCCGGATGACGACGCGGGGCCGCTCGAGGACCTCACGCTCGAGCTCGGCACGGGCCTGGTCGACGTGGCGGGCGAGGGAGTAGATGAGTTCCTTCAACCCGAGATGCGCGACCGCGGAGACGATGTGCACCTCGAGGCCGCGAGCCTCCAGGTCGGGTTTGACGAACTCGGCGAGTTCACGCGCCTCGGGGACGTCGGCCTTGTTCAGGACGACGATGCGCGTGCGCTCGGCGAGCGGGCGGCCACCGAGCGTCGCGTCGGGGACATAGGCGGCGAGCTCGGCCTCGATGACGTCGAGGTCGGTCATCGGGTCGCGTCCGGGCTCGAGGGTCGCGCAGTCGACGACATGCACGAGCACCGAGCAGCGCTCGACGTGGCGCAGGAACTCCAGGCCCAGGCCACGCCCTTCGCTCGCGCCGGGGATGAGGCCGGGCACGTCGGCGATCGTGAACCGCTGGTTGCCGGCGGTGACGACGCCGAGGTTGGGGACCAGGGTCGTGAAGGGGTAGTCGGCGATCTTCGGTTTGGCCGCACTGACGACGCTCACGAGGGAGGACTTGCCCGCGCTCGGGAAGCCGACGAGGGCGACATCGGCCAGGGACTTGAGCTCGAGGATGATCTCACGGCTCTCCCCGGGCTCGCCGAGCAGGGCGAAGCCGGGCGCCTTGCGGCGCTTGGACGCCAGTGCCTTGTTGCCCAGGCCGCCGCGACCGCCTCCGGCGACGGTGAAGGTCATGCCCTCCCCGACGAGGTCGGCGAGGATCTCTCCCTCGCGCGTCTTGACGACGGTGCCCTCGGGGACCTTGAGGACGAGGTCCTCGCCGTTGCCGCCGTTGCGTTCGTCGCCGGCGCCGGGGCGACCGTTGTCGGCCTTGCGGTGCGGGGTGTGGTGGTAGTCGATGAGCGTCGTCGTGTTGAGGTCGACGGCAAGGACGACTGACCCGCCGTGGCCACCGTTGCCCCCATCGGGGCCCCCGAGCGGCTTGAACTTCTCCCGCTTGACGCTCGCCACGCCGTGCCCACCATTGCCCGCCGTCACCTGGAGGACGACGCGGTCGACGAAGCTCGCCATCTGCCGATCCTCCTGGTCGGTTGTGGTCGACCTTCGCTGTCCACCAGCAAAGGTCAGGAGTGGGTATGCCGTGAGGGGCGGGCCGATCGTGGCCCGCCCCTCACGTGTGGTTCGTGATCCGCGGCGCGTTCAGCCCCGCGGCCTGACGTCACTCGGCGGCAGCGGCCACCGGCGCGACGACGTTGACGACCTTGCGGCCGCGCTTGGTGCCGAACTCGACGTTGCCGGCGACGAGCGCGAAGAGCGTGTCGTCGCCGCCGCGGCCGACGCCGTCACCGGGGTGGAAGTGCGTGCCGCGCTGACGGACGATGATCTCGCCGGCGCCCACGAGCTGGCCGCCGAAGCGCTTGACGCCGAGTCGCTGTGCGTTGCTGTCACGACCGTTGCGGGTCGAGGACGCACCCTTCTTGTGTGCCATGTCTGGTTCCTACCTCAGAGAAGTCGTGGGGCTCAGGCGTCGATCGCCGTGATCTTGACCTGGGTGAGCGGCTGGCGGTGGCCCTGACGCTTCTTGTACCCGGTCTTGTTCTTGTACTTCATGATCGTGATCTTCGGGCCCTTGGCGGGCTTGACGACCTCGGCCTTGACACTCACCTTGGCGAGCTTCTTGGCGTCCGAGGTGACGGTCGAACCGTCGACCACGAGAAGCGGGGTCAGGTCGATGCTGTCGCCGACTGCACCCACCTTGTCGATGAGGAGGACATCGCCGACGGAGACCTTCTCCTGGCGACCGCCTGCGCGCACAATCGCGTACACGGTAGAACTCACTTTCCTTGTCTGGAGCGCGCTCTGGTCAAACCGGCAGACAGCGACCCTGCGAGCAGGACGTCGGACGGTGGGCGCACCGACTGTCCAGTCTACGGGCTGGCCGTGGGGGCGGCCAAATCGCCGGCAGGTGGCCCGGCCGGCGCCACGACCCTCCCGCGACGGCGTTTGGGACGGACGACCGGCTTCTCGAGGTCGTGGGCAACGGCCTCGGCAACGGCCTCGGCGGTGTCGACGACGTCGGGAGACGCCTGGGCCGGCTCTGCGTCCACAGCGAGGGCGGGTGTGACCTCGAGAGCCTCGGATGCGTCGACGCTGCCACGCTGCTCATCGATCGACGAGGAGACGTGCTCGTCCCCGTCGACCTCGTGCACCTCCTCCGCAGGGATGTCCTGGCTGTCGGCGACGGGGGCCGGAGCCGCCGTCATCACGGCTGCGGCGTGCGCCGCGGCCGCGATCTGGGCTGCGGTCGGGCCGCTGGGCTTGCGGGCGGCTTCGGCGGTGCCACTGCCCGCTCCCCCACTGCCGTTGGCGCCCGAATCCGACCGACCACGAGCACGCCCTCGCGAGCCGCTGCCGGCGCCCGGGGTCTGGACGGGGCCGCTGTCCCCGCGCTTGTCGATCGGCTCGGCGTGGACGATGATCCCGCGCCCGGAGCAGTGCTCGCAGCTCTCGGAGAAGACCTCGATCAGCCCGGAGCCGACCCGCTTGCGGGTCATCTGCACGAGGCCGAGCGAGGTGACCTCGGCGACCTGGTGCTTGGTGCGGTCACGCCCCAAGCACTCCAGGAGGCGACGGACGACGAGGTCACGGTTGGACTCCAGGACCATGTCGATGAAGTCGATGACGATGATGCCGCCGATGTCCCGCAGCCGCAGCTGGCGCACGATCTCCTCGGCCGCCTCGATGTTGTTCTTGGTGACCGTCTCCTCGAGATTGCCGCCCGAGCCGACGAACTTGCCGGTGTTGACGTCGACGACGGTCATCGCCTCGGTGCGGTCGATGACCAGTGAGCCGCCGGAGGGCAGCCACACCTTGCGGTCCATCGCCTTGGCGATCTGCTCCTGCACCCGGTGGAAGGTGAAGAGGTCCTCCTCGGACGTCCAGTGCGAGAGCCGTTGCGCGAGGTCGGGCGCGACGTCCTCGACGTAGTCGCTGACCTCGGACCAGGCGCGGTCCCCCGAGACGACGAGGGAGCTGAAGTCCTCGGTGAAGATGTCGCGGATGACCCTGACGGTGAGGTCGGGCTCGCCGTGCACGAGCGTGGGGGCCCCGCCGGAGCCGGCCTTCTTGGCGGACGCCTTCTCGGCTTTCGAGCTGATCTTCTCCCAGGCCTTGGTCAGCCGCTCGACGTCGGCACGCAGCTCCTCCTCGCTCGCCCCCTCGGCCGCCGTCCGCACGATGACGCCGGCACTGTCAGGGACGATCTCCTTGAGGATCGCCTTCAGGCGCGCCCGCTCGGTGTCCGGCAGTTTGCGGGAGATGCCGGTCATCGACCCCTCGGGCACATAGACCAGGAACCGCCCCGGCAGGCTGATCTGGCTGGTCAGGCGCGCGCCCTTGTGCCCGATCGGGTCCTTGGTCACCTGAACCAGCACGGTGTCCCCGGACGACAGCGCGTTCTCGATCCGCTTGGCCTGATTGACCTCCAGGCCAGCGGCGTCCCAGTTGACCTCACCGGCGTACAGCACGGCGTTGCGGCCCTTGCCGATGTCGACGAACGCGGCCTCCATCGACGGCAGGACGTTCTGGACGCGGCCGAGGTAGACGTTGCCCACCATCGTCGTCGCGGTTTCCCGCGAGACGTAGTGCTCGACGAGAATTCCGTCCTCGAGCACACCGATCTGGGTGCGGTCCTCGTGCCCGCGCACGACCATGACCCGGTCCACGGCCTCGCGGCGAGCCAGGAACTCGGCCTCGGTGATGATCGTGCGTCGGCGACCGGCCTCGCGACCCTCGCGGCGGCGCTGCTTCTTGGCCTCCAGCCGGGTCGAGCCCTTGACCGCCGTCGGCTCGTCACGGGTGCTGCGCGGGGCGCGCACGCGCGTCACGGTGCCGGGCGGGTCCTCGCCTGCCTCGGAACTGGTGCCGCTGCGGCGACGGCGACGACGGCGCCTGCTCGAGTCACGCGACGACTCCTCGGCCGAGTCATCGGCCTCGATGTCGCTGTCCTCGGACTCGGTGTCGGCCTCCTGGGCCGAGGTCGGCTCCGCGTCGGCGGATGCGTCGGATTCCTCGGCCGCCCGACTGCGACGGCCGCGGCCG
>NZ_HF570956.1:619516-621077 GCF_000367525.1 Phycicoccus elongatus Lp2
GACGGGGATTGCCGGACGGTTCACTGTTCGACATGTCGAACGCCGGGGTGCCTGAACGGCCACAAGCGGTCCGCGTCCCCCGCGACACCCCGCACGGAAGGGGCTACCCGATGAGCGCCCCGACCCGCATCCGCTCGACCCTCAACACGGCCCGCCTGCGCCGCCTGACCCGCGAGGAGTTCGTCCTCAAGCCCGGTCTCTCCTCGCCCGGGGCCATCGCCATCGCGGAAGCGGTCGCCGCGGTGCGGGACGCGGTGTTCGGGAACACTCTCGGCACGAACTACCAGCCGCTGACGCAGCGGAAGTACCACTCCGACCTCGGCATGCTCGAGCGGTTCCTCACCGCGTCCGGCGCGGTCACGGTCGCGGACATCACCACCGGGATGTGCTCGGCGTTCCTGTACTCCGAACCTGCGGGGGGACGGCACCTGCCGGCGGCGGTGGACGGGTTCGCGGCGTACGGGACGCAGACGAGCCGGAAGACGGTCCTGCGGCTGTTCTTCGTGTTCTGCGCCCATCTTGGCCTGTCGTGGGAGGACCCGTCCCGTGAGGTGAAGACGGTCGGGTCGTCGTCGCGTCGGTGGAAGCCGCTGGACGACGAGCAGGTCGCCGCGCTGAAGCGGACCGCGACCCTGAAGGGGCGGGTCGGGCGCGCGCCCGCGCTGTTGGCGGTGCTGCTGGCCGGGGCGACGGTCGCGGAGGCCGCGTTCGTGGAGGTCCGGGACGTGCGCCTGGACGAGCGGCTGATCTTCCTGCCCGGGACCGGGCGGGCGACCGTCCCGCGGTGGGTGCCGCTGGACGACTGGCAGGCGACCGCTCTCGGGTACCGGCTCGAACGGTTGCGGATCCGGCACTCGCGTGACGGCGAGGCGTACCTGTCCGCGCCGGTGGTCACGGACGGGCAGCCGCAGGGCAAGGCGGTGGAGGCGTCCGCGACAGGTTCGCAGAACGCCGCCAAGGAGCTGCTCGCCCGGTCGGGCCTGTTCGCGCGGGACGGGTACACGCCGCGCAGCATCCGCGCGTACGTGGCCGCGTCCGTGTACGCGGAAACCCGGTCGGTGAACGCGGTCGCGGTCCGGTTGGGCATGGCGTACCTGCCGCGGGCGGCGGCGCTCGCGGGCGCGGACTGGCGGGCCGCGTGGGAGCTCGCCCCGTCCGGGCCGTTGGACGAGCGGTATGCCCTGCCCGGGCACCTGACCGTCGAGCGTGGGGGTGACGACGATGGCTCGTGAGACGCCGCGTCCGAAGGGGGAGGCGCCCCGTCTGGACGTGGTGAAGCGGCGGAAGTCGCCCTCGGGCGGGGAGTCGCTGCACGTGAAGCGGCAGCGGAGGATGGGCAGCCTCGGGAAGCTGGTCGCAGCCGCGGGGGACGCGGGGCTGCACGACTGCGCCGAGGCGCTCGGCCTGCGCGTCCCCGACGACCGCCTGCCGGGCCGCCCGCCGAAGCACGGGGCGTGGGCGATGCTGCTGTTCTCGTCTGCGCGGGCGGTGTACGGCTCCGCGAAACGGGTCGCGGAAGAGCTCCGCGACGAGGGCGTGTGGCCGGCGGGCGTGAAGGCCG
>NZ_HF570956.1:621177-629888 GCF_000367525.1 Phycicoccus elongatus Lp2
CCGGCGGCCAGCGCGCGCTCCACGACGCGCGCGCCGAGATCGCCCTGGCCGCCGACCACCACGATTCGCATGGGTCCAGCATGCACAGGTCCGGCACAGCAAGGCCATGGGCGATCCGTGGGCCCAGCCGGGAACCTGTCCCTCATGAGCACCTTCCTCACCGCCTACGCCGTCGCGGTCGTCTGGGCGGTGGGTCGCGCGACGGTCCTGTATGCCGCGGGGCTCGGCCTCTCGCGCAGCGTCACCGGCCGCTGGGGCCGGGTCGCCGGGCGGTTGCTCTCGCGTCATGCGACCACTGGCTCCGCACGGGTGTTGGCCGGCGGTGCCCTCGGCCTGTCCAAGGCCTACCTCGTGCCCGGTCTGGCCGAGACGGCCCAACTGCTCGCCGGCTTCGGCCGGATGCCGCTGCGCACCTACGCCGCCGGGCTCACCCTCGCCGCCCTGCCCTGGGCCGTGGTGGACGCCACGATCGGCTCGGCACTCG
Organism: Phycicoccus elongatus Lp2; assembly: GCF_000367525.1. Classification (GTDB taxonomy): domain Bacteria; phylum Actinomycetota; class Actinomycetes; order Actinomycetales; family Dermatophilaceae; genus Phycicoccus_A; species Phycicoccus_A elongatus. Next base: position 621,662 of record NZ_HF570956.1, read on the forward strand.
TCGCCGCGTTCACCTCGGGATGGGGGGTGGCCGTGGTCGGCGCGGTCGCGGCATACCTGATCTGGCGCCACCGTGACCGGCTGATGGGTCGGACGGCCCCGATGGTCGACTGACCGGAGCATCCGTCCCGGCGAGGGAGAATGGTCTGGTGTTCTCCGACCTCCTCAGCTGGCTCGCAGCCCTGCCCAAATGGCAGATGTTCGTGGCCTTCTGGGCCGTGGGGGTCCTGCGTGGACTGGGTTACTACGTCGTCGGTGCGCTCGTCGGGACGCGACTGCACGATGCCCGGTGGAGCGAGGCCCGGGGCAAGGTCCAGGCGCTCGGCGCGCGTTCGGTGGTCGTCACCTGGCCGGTCTATGGGCTGGCCGGCGCCACCCAGGTCATCAATGGCGCTGTGCGGGTGCCCATCGCGCACTTCCTCGCCGCCCTCGTGCCACTTGCTGGCCTGTGGGCCGTGCTTCAGACCATCGTCGGCGTGGCCCTCATCGAGGCACTCATGACGCAGGCCGCGCCCTACCTCGTGGCGCTCCTCGCCGTCGTTGCTGCCCTGCGCCTGGCCGTCCACTGGCGGCGGCGCCGAGCAGACATGGTGGATGCCCGTGTCTGAACTCTTCTCCGGCTGGCCGGCCTGGGCCGTCTTCGTGGTGCTCGCCCTCGGGGCGTACGCCCGCGGCAGCGTCACGTACTGGCTGGGCCGCGGCGCCCGGGTCGGCAGCGAACGCTCCCGCTGGCGCCGGTATGCCGAAGCACCGATCGTCGGCTCCGCCGAGCGCTGGGTGGGGCGCGTCGGCGCACCCCTGGTGTCGATCGGCTTCCTCACCGTCGGCGTCCAGAGCGCGATCAACTTCTCGGCCGGGGTGCTCCGCATGCCGCAACGCCGCTTCCAACCGGCCGTCATCATCGGTGCCCTGCTCTGGGCCACGCTCTACACGACGGTCGGGCTCGCCGTCGTGGATGCCTGGCTCGGTCATGTGCCGTGGTGGTGGGCGCTGCTCGGTATGGCCGTGGTCGTGCTCCTCATCGTCGTGTCCCGCCGGATCACCCGTCGCGCCGAGGCGTGATCCCTCCCGGACCGCCCTCGATGGAGGCGCGGTCAGGCGCGCCTGCGACGCAACGTGACACGGATCATTTGTCCGTATCCCGGTCGCGGGCGTCCGCATGCTGAACGCCCACCTAGGATTGTCCGCGGCACACCGGCGTGCCGGGGTCACCGCCCGCGTTGATCCCACCAGGCCCGCGCGCGGTATACCCGTGGCGGGATCCCACCACCGCTGCAAAGGGAAACTTCCGTGACCAAGCCCGTGGTCCTCCTTGCCGAGGAGCTCTCGCCCGCCACCGTGGACGCCCTCGGACCCGACTTCGAGATCCGTTCCTGCGACGGCGCCAACCGTGACGAGCTCCTGCCCGCCCTGGCCGATGTCGACGCCGTGCTCATCCGGTCCGCAACGAAGATGGACGCCGAGGCGATCGCCGCCGCCAAGAACCTCAAGGTCATCGCCCGCGCCGGCGTGGGCCTCGACAACGTCGACATCCCCGCCGCCACCCAGGCTGGTGTCATGGTCGTCAATGCGCCGACCTCCAACATCACCAGCGCCGCCGAGCTCGCCGTCGGGCTCCTCCTCGCCAGCGCCCGCAACATCGCCCCGGCCAACGAGGCACTCAAGGGCGGCAAGTGGAAGCGCAGCGCCTACGGCGGTGTCGAGGTCCTCGACAAGGTGGTCGGCATCGTCGGCTTCGGCCGGATCGGGCAGTTGGTCGCCGAGCGGCTCAAGGGCTTCGGCGTCGAGCTCATCGCCTATGACCCCTACGCCAATGCGCAGCGCGCCGGCCAGCTCGGCGTCCGCCTCGTCGGCCTCGACGAGTTGCTCGAGAGCTCGGACTTCATCACCATCCACCTGCCCAAGACCCCTGAGACGATCGGCCTCATCGGGAAGGAGGCGCTGGCCAAGGTCAAGCCCACCGTGCGCATCGTGAACGCTGCCCGTGGTGGAGTCCTCGACGAGGACGCACTCGCGGCCGCGATCGCCGAGGGTCGCGTCGCGGGCGCCGGCCTCGACGTCTTCAAGACCGAGCCGACGACCGAGAGCCCGCTCTTCGAGCACGAGTCGGTGGTCGTCACCCCGCACCTGGGCGCGTCCACCGACGAGGCGCAGGAGAAGGCCGGCATCGCCGTTGCCAAGTCGGTGCGCCTGGCGCTCGGTGGCGATCTGGTCCCCGACGCCGTCAACGTCTCCGGCGGTGTGGTGGCCGAGGAGGTCCGCCCCGGCATCGACCTGGTCGAGAAGCTCGGCCGCATCTTCACCGCGGTCGCCGGCGCCGTCCCGGTGCAGCTCGACGTCGACGTGCGCGGTGAGATCACCCAGCACGACGTCTCGGTCTGGGAGCTGGCTGCCCTCAAGGGCCTCTTCACCGATGTCACCGAGACCCCGGTGACCTACGTCAACGCACCACTGCTCGCCAAGGAGCGTGGCTGCCAGACCCGTCTGGTGACCAATGCCGTCGCCGAGGACTTCCGCAATGTCACGACGTTGCGCGGCACGATGGCCGACGGGGCGGTCGTGTCGGTGGCGGGCACGCTCACCGGCCCGAAGATGGTCCAGAAGATCATCGGGATCAACGGCTTCGACCTCGAGATCCCGGTCTCGCAGCACCTGGCGTTCTACACGTACAAGGACCGTCCGGGCGTCGTCGGTGCCCTTGGCCAGTTGCTCGGCGACGCGAACGTCAACATCGCGGGAATGCAGGTCTCGCGCAACGACCACACCGGTGAGGCGCTCGTCGCGATGACCGTCGACAACGCCATCCCCAGCGAGCTCGTCGCTGCGATCGAGCGCGAGATCGGCGCGTCGACCGTGCGAGTGGCCGACCTCGAGAACTGAAGGTTCACACCACGATCCGTAGGCCGTGGGCTCCCCGTCGAGGGTGAGCTCACGGCCTACGTGGTGGCGAACGCCAGCCGGGCGGGCTCACAGCAGATCGAGGATGTCGGGCGCCCGGGTCCAGATGGCGCGTGACAATCCCTCGGGGTATGCCGCGACGCTGGGTACCCCGTCTAAGATCCGGGTCGCGCCGGTGGCGAAGTCCGGCCAGCCCGGGTCGCCGTCGCGCGCAAACGCCAGCCAGGCCCCGCGCATCTGGGCGGACACGGCATGCGCCTCATCGGTCGGCTCGCCGATGAGCAGGGCGGTCTGCCCGTCCGTGAGATTGCCGAAGACGAGCGGGACGTCGAGCCCGTGGCAGGCGCCGAGCGCGCCGCCCATCCCGGGCGCCGGCCAGGTCAACTCGTAGAGATGGCAGCGTCCGCCCTTGGCGACCTGCGCCTCGGCGAGTGTGAGCGACGGCATCCGGAAGAGCCAGTCGGAGCGCACCACCTCGAAGCGCTCCTCGGGGTCGGGGAAGTGCCGCGCGTAGGCCGCCGGGTCGGGGGCGAAGATGCGCGCGCTCTCGTCCGCTTCCTCGGTCGTGATCTGGCCGAGGCGGCCGGTGAGCGCGTTGAAGAGGCGCTGCTCGTGCCGGGTGTGGCCGACGAGCAGGTCGACGTGTCCGGTCACGCCCTGCCAGGGCGTTGTGGTGAGGACGTCGCCATCGATCACGGGTGCGAAGGGGATCCCGGCGTGGGCCGCCCGGCCCCAGCGAGCGGCATACCGCTCGATACCGGCAAGCAGCCTGTCCACGGCAGCGGCCAGCCGGGGCGGTTCGATGGCGACGAGTTCGCGCGGGGGACAGCCGATCTCGACGGCGCAGGCGCGAGTGACGTCGGTCGCGAGGGCGGGCGTGAGGTAGGCGCCCGGCATGCTCTGGACGATCGCCCGGTGGAAAAGGCCAGCAGCACGGGGCATCGTGAGCAGCGCGGCGATCGATCCGCCGCCGGCGGACTGGCCGAAGACGGTCACCTGACTGGGGTCGCCGCCGAAGGCAGCGATGTTGTTGCGGACCCATTCCAGCGCGGCGACCTGGTCGAGGAGGCCACGGTTGGCCGGCCTGCCGTCCAGGAAGCCGAAACCCTCGAAGCCCACCCGGTAGTTGACGGTCACGACGACGACGCCGTCGTCGGCGAGGGTGGCGCCGTCATACTCGGGCAGATCTGAGCGGCCGAAGAGGTAGCCGCCGCCATGGATCCACACCAGGACCGGGAGGGTGCCGGTGAGGTCGGGCGACCACACATTGGCCGTCAACCAGTCGGCCTCGTCCCCGGTCGCCGCGCCGTCGCCGAGGCCGCTGGACTGCGGCGGGGGCGGCCCGAAGGCAACCGCGGGCCGGACCCCGTCCCAGGCCGGAGTGGGGGCCGGGGGGCCGAATCGGGTTGAGATCGTTGCAAAGGGGATGCCCTTGAACACGGCGGTGGGGGGCCCCCACGTGGGCGCCCTCGACTTCTCCGGTGGCAAGCCGGGCTCGAATGGTCGCCATGTGCCCATCTCCTTCATGTTGACCACATGTATCATGTGATACATGCCAGCAGCGTATGCCGAGTCGCCGGCGACCGTCCACCGGCTTTGGGGACTGCTCTCGGCCGTCACCACGCCGACCCCGTGACCTCGCCGCGTGAGGACCTGCTGGCCAGGGTTGTCCTCCACTACGCCGAGCACGGCATACGAGACACCAGCCTGCGCTCCCTGGCCGCGGCCATCGGCACCAGCCAACGAATGCTGCACTACCACTTCGGATCTCGCGAAGATGTGCTCGTCGCGGTGATCGACGCGGTCGCCGGCGGGCAGGCCGAGCGGATCGGCCGCCTCTTCGACAGTGAGTCCGACCCGGTGGTCGCCGGCGAGCGCAACTGGGCCTCCACCGTCGACGGGGCCATGGCCTTCGGCGCCCTGTGGTTCGAACTCGCGGTCCACGCCATGCGCCACGAGCCGTATGCCGCGCGGCTCGCCGACGTCATGGTGACCGCGCAGTTGCGCGAGTTCACCCGGCTCTATGCGAAGCGAACCACACCTGAGCACGCCAGCCGGCTGGCCCGGCTCACCCTCGCCGTCGGCCAGGGACTCGTCTTCGACCTGCTCATCGACGGCGACCGCGCCGCCGCCGACGCGGCGGTTCGGGACTTCACCTGCATGATTCAGCGCGAACTCGACGCGGGCTGATGCTGTGACGAGCCGTCCTGAATGTCCACGATGTGGAATCCGGATCGGAATTGCTAGGACGTCCTCGTAATCTCGAGGGTATGCGGCAGGTATGCATTCTTCCCAGCCGCGACGAGGTCCGTTAGGGATCAGCCTCCTCGTCGCGGAGACCCTGCGACGACGCTGATCGGCTCGCCATCATCCCCGGCTCGAGCACCGGACCATCACGGACACGCACGTAAGGACACATCATGAGCGAAGAGGCCAAGGCCGTTCGCCAGGCACTGCAGGAATCCATGGACCTGCGCGACCAGGGCCACACCGAGGACTGAGTCCTCCCTCACCGAATGCGTGAGGAGAACACGCCGCCACCCGTCCCGGGCAGGCGGCGTGTTCTCGTCTCTTGCCGCTCGCGGGACCGGGCCTAAGGTGTCGTCATGGCGGCCTATGACCTCGACGCGCGCTACCGCACCGGCTCCGACCCAGCGCTGCTGACCGGGGTCCAGGCCATCGCCCGCTTCCTCGTGGAGCAACGTGCCCTCGACCAGCGCTCCGGGCGCGATGTCGGATTCTTCGTCTCGGGCTACCAGGGCAGCCCGCTCGGTGGCGTCGACAAGATGCTGCTCGGTATGCCGGATGTGCTGCGCGAGAACGCGATCCACTTCCAGCCCGGCCTGAACGAGGAGCTCGCGGCCACGTCGGTCTGGGGCAGCCAGATCGAGCTTCCCGGCGGCTTCACGGGCCGCGACGGCGTCGTCGGCGTCTGGTACGGCAAGGGCCCCGGGGTCGACCGGGCCACCGACGCGCTGCGGCACATGGCCATGTATGGCGTGCACCCGCGCGGGGGAGTGGTGCTGCTCGTCGGGGACGACCCGGCCGCCAAGTCCTCCACCGTGCCCGCCGTGAGCGAACGCTCGTTGGCGGCCCTGGGCATCCCGGTCCTGTTGCCCCGCAACGCCGAAGAGGTCGTCACCTTCGGCCTGCACGCCGTCGCGCTCTCGCGGGCCTGTGGCACGCCGGTGGCGCTCAAGATCGTCGCCGACGTCGCCGACGGCGCCTGGGTCATCGACGACACCGTCTCGCAGGTGGAGCCGGTGACACCAACCCTGGTCTGGGATGACAAGCCGTGGACCTACACGCAGAGCCCGCCGGTGGTCGGCAGCGCGCGCGTCGTCGCCGTCGAGGCCGAGTTCGTCGGGCCGCGGGCCGCCATGGTGCAGGCGTATGCCGCGGCCAACGACGTCAACGTCGTCCGCCTGATGCCCCCGAAGCCCCGGCTCGGCCTGGTCGCCACCGGCCCGGCCTACGACTCCCTCGCCCAGGCCCTGCTCGACGTCGGCGCCGATGACGCGGTGCTCGCCGACCACGGCGTCGCGGCGCTGCGCATCGGGCTGATCCACCCGCTCGACGAGGCGGCCGTCATCGACTTCGCTCGCGGCCTCGAGGAGGTCTTCGTCGTCGAGGACAAGACCTCCTTCCTGGAGTCGCAGGTCCGGCATGCCCTCTACGACCTGCCCGACGCCGAGCGTCCGAAGGTCGTCGGCAAGAAGGACCGGCTCGGCAACCCGCTCGTGCCGGCCGACGGCGAGCTCACGCCGGGCCGGCTCATCGGGCCACTGCGCCGGGTCCTCGGCGACTGGGTGCCGATCGACGCGGCCCACCCCGAGCGACCGTCGCTGCCGCTGCTGCCGATCAGCCGCACGCCCTACTTCTGCTCGGGCTGCCCGCACAACCGCTCGACGGCCGTCCCGGAGGGCTCGATCGCCGGCGGCGGCATCGGCTGCCACACCCTCGTCACCCTGTCGCGCCGCACCGACTCCGCTGTCACCGGCTTCACGCAGATGGGCGGGGAGGGCGCCCAGTGGATCGGGCAGGCGCCCTTCACCGGCACCGACCACATCTTCCAGAACCTCGGTGACGGCACCTTCTTCCACTCCGGCCAGCTCGCCGTGCAGGCGTGCGTCTCGGCCGGGGTGAACATCACCTTCAAGCTGCTCCACAACGACGTCGTCGCGATGACCGGCGCGCAGGACGCCGAGGGGGCCCGCGGCATACCCGAGATCACGCACAAACTGAGCGCCGAAGGGGTCGCCAAGATCGTCGTCGTTGCCGACGAGCCACAGCGGCACCGCAAGGGTGACCTCGCATCGGGGACCCTGCTCTGGCCGCGCGAGCGGCTCGACGAGGCCCAGCGGCTGCTGCGCGATACCCCCGGTGTCACAGTGCTCATCTATGACCAGCACTGCGCCAACGACGCGCGCCGCCAGCGCAAGCGCGGCACGATGCCGACCCGCACGACGCGCATCGTCATCAACGAGGACGTCTGCGAGGGCTGCGGCGACTGTGGCGTGAAGTCGAACTGCCTGTCCGTGCAGCCGCTGCTCACCGAGTTCGGCGAGAAGACGCGCATCGACCAGACGTCGTGCAACACCGACTACTCCTGCCTCGAGGGGGACTGCCCGGCGTTCATGACGGTCGAGGTCGACCCGCAGGCCAAGCGCGCCAAGGCCGCCCTGCCGACGCCGCCGAGCGTGCCCGAGCCCACGTGGACGGTGCCGGCGGGCACCCAGTCGGTCTTCCTCACCGGCGTCGGCGGCACCGGCATCGTGACCGTCAACCAGGTGCTGGCCACCGCCGCCCTGCGGGCCGGATATGCCGTCGAACTGCTCGACCAGATCGGCCTGGCCCAGAAGGCCGGCCCGGTCATGGGGCACCTGCGCTTCGCCGCGGACGGCCCGCTCGACCCCTCGAACCGGGTCACGCCCGGGCACGCCGACGCGATCCTCGCCTTCGACCTGCTGACGGCGGCCGACTCGGGCAACCTGCGCTACGGCTCGCCCGCGCACACGCTCGCGGTGGCCTCGACGTCGGTGACCCCCACTGGGCCGGAGGTCTATGACCGGTCGCTGGCGCAGACCTCGATCGCCGAGCAGCTCGACCGGCTGCGGACGGCGACGCGGGAGATCCACGAGCTCGACATGCTCGCCGCCTCCGAGGCACTGCTGGGGTCGACCACCGCGGCCAACCTCATGCTCGTCGGCGCCGCGATCCAGTGCGGCGCCCTCAAGCTGCCGCCGAGCGCCGTCGAGGAGGCCATCGAGATCAACGGGGTCGCGGTCGCCGCGAACAAGGCCGCCCTGGCGTGGGGCCGCCCCTCCGTC
>NZ_HF570956.1:629988-631718 GCF_000367525.1 Phycicoccus elongatus Lp2
CCCCCCAGCCACACTGGTCGGTGTCCTCGCTGGCCGCCCGGGCCAGCGTCGCCGTCTGCGCCCCCGCGGCCCGCGCGGAAGAGGCGGAGCTGGCGCGCGAGGCCGCCGGGTGGCGACGTCATCTCGTGCGCGGACTGCAGGCCTTGGGCCTCGACCCGGTGGCGGGCGCGGCGCCCTTCGTCCTCGTCCGGGTCGGTCCCGGCATCCACACGGTGCTGCGTGAGCGTGGGTATGCCGTGCGGCGCGGCGACAGCTTCCCCGGCCTCGGGGCTGACTGGGTCCGCATCGCCGTGCGCGATCCGCACACGACCGATGGACTCCTGCGCGAGCTGCAGCCCGTCCTCGGGAACCTTGCTGCCCGTGCGTCAGCGGTCGGCCACCCCGGGGCCTCCATGGTGACCGCCTCGGCCCACCCCACTGACCGATCTGCTCCACCCCGCAGAGAGCTCACCGCATGACCCTGCGCCTCCCCCTCCCCGATGGCTCCGCGCCCCACGTCCTGGTCGTGGAGCCGGGTCCGCGCGCGTCCGAGACGGTCCAGTCGCTCCTCGACCAGGGCGCACGCGTCGACGTCCAGAGCCCGGCACCCGATGCCCGACTCGTCGACCTGGCCGGTCGCCGCCTCATCACCCTGCACACCGAGGACGACCTCGACACCGGGCGCTATGACATCGTCCTGCGCGACCCGCTGCGCGCCGCGGCGACCGCGACGACCGACCGAACCACCGGCCGGGTCGTCCTCGTCGGCGGCGGCCCCGGCCCCCTCGGCCTGCTCACGATCGCGGGACTGGAGGCCGTTCGCACTGCCGACGTCCTCGTCTGTGACCGGCTCGCCCCCCTGGCGGCACTGGAGCAGGCCAAGCCCGGCGCCGAAGTCGTCCACGTCGGCAAGATCCCGCGCGGGGAGTTCACGCCCCAGGAGCAGATCAACGCCATCCTCGTCGACCGCGCGCTCGCCGGGCGCCGCGTCGTGCGCCTCAAGGGCGGTGACAACTTCGTCTTCGGTCGCGGCGGCGAGGAGTGGAATGCCTGCGTCGAGGCCGGCATCCCGGTCGAGGTGGTGCCGGGAGTCTCCTCCTCCATCGCCGTGCCGGCCCTGGCCGGCATCCCGCTGACCCACCGCAGCCTCACCCAGGGCTTCGTCGTCGTCTCGGGCCATGTCACCCCGGAGGACCCGCGCAGCGACATCGACTGGGATGCCCTGGCCCGGCTCGGTCTGACCATCGTCATCCTCATGGGGGTCGCGGCCCTGCCCGAGATCACTGCACGCCTCCTCCGGGCCGGCCTGGACCCGGCGACGCCGGCGGCCTCCATCGCCGACGGGGGAATGCCCTCGCAACGCCTGGTCCGCGGCGACCTCGCCACGTTGCCCGCCGCAGCGGCCGCCGAGGACATCGGCGCCCCCGCCGTCACGGTCATCGGTCCCGCCGTGTCCGCCCTGCTCCCCCAGGCCTGAGGGAGTCCCCGCGATGAATGCTGCCTGGGGCGGGCTGAGGCTGGCCGTCGGGACGCTCACGATGATCCCCGTCGGCCACATCCCCCCGCCCACGCGCCGGGTCGGCGCCTGGTCGATGGCCTTGGCCCCGGTCGCGGCACTCCCGTTGGGCGTGCTCGTCGCCGCGACGTGCCTGCTCGGGCGGTGGCTCGCGCTGCCCGCGCTCGTCACGGCGTCGCTGTCGATCGGTGCGCTGGCCCTCGCCACGCGCGCCCTCCACCTGGACGGACTGGCC
>NZ_HF570956.1:631818-639284 GCF_000367525.1 Phycicoccus elongatus Lp2
CCCCACCAGTCGACTGTCACCAACGTGATGGCCGGGTACACCTAGAACGGGCCGGTGTCGGCGGCTCGATCCCAGCCGAACCGGACGCCGGCGCACGAGGACTCACTCCATCGCTCGTCACATCCCAGATGGGCACCACCCGGCGATAGGTCTCGCTACGCGGCGGGTCCGCGACCTGGACGCGAGGCGTGCCCTCGGGCACGACCAGAGCCGGGGACGAATCACGCCGATCGTCGAGCACATCGGCAAGGCCGTCTTGGTTCGCCTTACGGTTCACGACATATCGCAGGGCATTGCGCTTCAACGAGTTCAGGAACCCATGACGGGCGTTACCGCCGAGCAGCCGAGTCATCGAGAGGAAAGGCATCATCAGGACCAGCGCGGCCACTGTCAGCACCAGGCACAGCAGCAGCGCCATCACGGACATGCCCGCCCCATGGGTGTCGCTCAAGATCGCAGAGATCGCCGTCGTGTGGACCACCGACCCCGCCGACAGGGCGACGACGTTCACGAGTGACGCAGCCGCGATGTTCCCCATCCTGCGGATTACGGACGACATCGGGGCCATGATCCCGACGACCGCAGCAGCGGGCAGGAACATGACGATGAGGCGCAGCATTACGAGGCCGGCCACAAGGAAGGCTTCAGCAAGGGCCCTGAACCCAACCGTGGCCAGCGAGCCGACGAAGGTCAGGAAACCCGATCCCACGCGGCCACCGAATTTGCCCTGCAGCACGGCATACGTGGACGGATCAGCCGATTCGATCTCGGACGCTACTCGGTTCCAGTCCTCCGCCTTGCCGTCCGCGATCTCCTTGGCACGCTGCGGATCACGACTCGCCTCCGCCTCACTTCTGGTCAACGCCGAGGCCGCGAACAGTTGCGGGCCCCACTTCTACGCGGCAGGAGAGTCGGACGAACCGAGCTCGCCGCGCAACCACCCTTGGTAGAGGATCGAGTCAACAGTGAGCGCCCCTTGCGCCCGGGCGGGATCGGCCCCCGCACCGCCCACTGCCAGCGTCGAGCTCCCCGCCTGCACGGTTCCGATCGCGGTCGTCACAGCCGCGTCGAAGAAGGACGCGGCACGACTCGGGTATGCCGCAACCCCGCTGAGCACGGCCAGGACGAGGAGCGCCCAGAGACTGGCGGAAACCACCGACGAGAGTTGCCCACGCATCGAGTAGACGAGAAGCAGCGCCGCGACCCCGAGCAGCGCCGCTAACCCCAAGGCGACCAGATCGCGTCATGCATCCGCGCCGAGACCCGATCCACGACACCATCCAACGGCGCCATGTAGTCCTCAGGGTGGGCAACCGGCCCCGGTCGTCAACGTCGTCGCCGTCGTCCTGGTGCTCGCCTCGCTCCTTCCCGTCCGGCTGGCGCAGCGCATCGGAGGGGCGGACGCCGCCGGGTCACGGTTCTGACCGCGCGCCTCCCAGCCCTTGCCCCCACGGGCTCGACCCCGCGCGTTACCACTGAGTAGGCTGGAGGCCAGTTCAACGACGAGCGCGAGAGGCGCGTGGTCCCCCGTGGCGACACCCATCAAGGCGCAGGACCTCACGTGGCTGCTCATGGACCGGCCCAACAACCTCATGCAGGTCAACGGCCTGATGTTCTTCGACCGCACCCCCTCGCGCCAGGCCGTGGCCGACATCTTCATGGACCGCGCCGTCCTCAAGTTCCGCATCCTCAGCCAGATCCCCGTCGAGGAGGACGGCGAGTGGTCGTGGGTCGACGACCCGCACTTCGACCTCGGTCGGCACGTGCGCCACGTCGAGCTGGCCTCCTTCGACCACGAGACGCTGCGCGAGCACGTCGGCAGCCAGTTCTCCGTCCCCTTCCCGCGCGAGCACCCGCTGTGGGAGGTGCAGGTCGTCACCGGCCCCGACCCCAAGGGGCCCGGCGCGGTGATGACGCGCTTCCACCACGGCCTCGCGGACGGCATACGCCTGGTCCAGCTCGCGCTCAGCGTCTGCGACCGGGCCGAGGGGGCCACCCCTCGCACGGTGGGCCGCAACACCGACGGTGAGCACCACAACCCGCTCGCCGGCGTCCTGCGCCTGGCCGCGAGCAGCGTGCGTGACGGCGTCGACTTCGCCCGCCAGGCCGCCTCGACCGCCCTCCACGCGGGTGTCTCCGTCGCCACCACGAACCCGCTCGACCTGCCCCACCTCGTCGAGGAGGCCGTCGACCTCGCCCGCCACCCGGTGCGGCTCATCGACGCCATGACCGACCACGCGGCCCTCGACAACGAGTCGAGCAACTCCTGGCGCGAGGTCTCGCGGATGCTCCTGGCCGACGAGTCCCAGACCGGGGCCTGGGCCGGCCACCCCGGCGTCGAGAAGACGGTCGCGTGGATCGACGGCTACCCGCTGGCCGGGCTGCGCGCCACCGCCCGCACCCTCGGCGGAACCCTCAACGACCTCCTCCTCGCGGCGGTCTCGCTCGGCCTCACCGACTACCTGCGCGAGCGCGGCGCCGACGCCCCCTCCGACCTGTCCTGGCTCATGCCGATCTCGCTCCAGCCGGTCGACGCCTCGCTGCCGCCGACCCTGGGCAACCACTTCTGCGTCGTCCAGCTCTCGATGCCACTCGGGATCGACGACCACCGCGCCCTCGTTCGTGAGCTCCACCAGCGCTCGACCCGGCTGAAGAACTCGGCCGAGCCGATCATCGCCTTCGGCACCCAGCAGCTCATCGCCCACGCACCGGCAGCCTTCGCCCGCGAGGTGACGAACTACTTCTCCGGCAAGACCGTCGGCCAGCTGAGCAATGTCCCCGGCCCCCGCGTCGAGCTCACCCTCGGCGGTATGCCGGTGCGCTCGATGCTCGGGTGGGTCCCCACCTCCGGCGACCAGCCCCTCGGCGTCTGCCTCTTCACCTACAACGACTCGCTCAACATCGGGTTCGCCTGCGACCGGCGCATGATCCCGGACCCGGACAACCTCGCCGCCCACGTCCGCCGGCACGTGGACGACCTCGTCGCGACCGGAGCCGCCCGATGACCCCACGTCAGCCCTCGACCACGCGGCGCCGCAAGGGCAGCACCGGTCGGCGCCTCACCGTCGTCAACATCACCCTCCAGAGCGAGGAGTGGGACTACGACAAGGAGGTCTCCCTCGGCGGGCACGACTTCCGCATCGTCCGGATCGGCACCCGCGGCGACATCGAGCGCGCCGAGGAGCTCGTCTGGCAGTGGTCCCTCACCAGTGACGCCATCGCCGTGACCGGGGCCCGCGAGGCCAAGGCGCGCGGCCTCTTCAGCGGCAACCCCAGCGAGCTGAAAGCGGTGCGCGACACCACCGCTCGCGTCCCCGTCCGCGACGGCGCGATGCTCGCCGACATCCTCCAGGAGTGGGCGGTGCGGCGGGTGCAGGCCGAGCTCCCCGGCTACTTCTCCAACGCCCGCGTCGTCGTCGTCGGCAACGCCACCCGCGAGCGCACCCTCACGGTGCTGCGCGAGTTCACGGCCAATATCGACATCGAGGACCCGGACAAGCGCGTCGGCACCCCGCTCGCCGTCGGCCTCAACCCGGTCACGTCGCGGGCCGCGGCCGCCGGGATGGTCGCCTGGGACCTCGCTCCCGACGTCGTGAAGAAGGCCGCCCACGGGCCGGCTGCGTGGGTGAGCGGCCAGTTCGCCCACCAGGCGGCCGAGTTCGCCGATGTCATCGTCGGGTCGTATGCCGACCTCGTGCGTTTCGGGCTGCCCGACCTCACCGGCAAGGCCGTCCTCACCAACGCCGTCTCCGAGGAGCGGCTCGCCGCCCTCGCGGCCAAGGGCGTCTCCCTCGTCATCGACGCGACGCCCGAGCCCTTCGACGTCATGGTCGTCACCGCGATGTTCGAGGCGATGGCGGCGGCCACGATCACCGACGGCCACGAGCTGACGACCGACGATCTCGTCACCTTCCTCGAGGCCGCCGAGCTCGAGCCGCGCCTGCTGTGGCCCAACGGCTTCAACCGGCGCAGCCGCTTCGCCTTCGTCATCCACCCGCTGTCGACGGAGTACTTCAAGAAGCAGCCCGCACTCGGCCAGCTCGCCGAGCTCCCCGGCATGGGACGGGTCGTCGAGAAGTCGGCCGCCTACATGCCGCCCTTCGTCTACAGCCGAGTGAGCGGCATCGTCTCCCCCGACGGCAGCGAGGCCGAGGGATGGCTCATCACCGTCGGCGGCACCCCCAAGGAGATGCTCGCCCACCCGCCCGAGTTCACCTACTCGCGCCTGCTCGAGGCCGCCGACCTCGCCAAGCAGCTCGGGGCCCAGGTCATGGGCCTGGGAGCCTTCACCAAGGTCGTCGGCGACGCCGGCGTCACCGTGAGCAAGCGGGCGACGATCCCGATCACCACCGGCAACAGCTACAGCGCCTCGGGCGCCCTGTGGGCCGCCCACGAGGCGATCCGTCGGCTCGGCATCGCCCAGGTCGACGACGAGGGCCGCCTGCGCGGCAAGGCCATGGTCGTCGGCGGCTCGGGCGCCATCGGTGCGGCCTGCGCCCGCCTGCTCGCCCACGCGGCCGACGAGGTGTGGCTCGTCTCCCCCGAGACCGCCAAGCTCATCACCATCAAGGCCGAGATCGAGGCCGAGAACCCGCGCGCCACCGTCCACATCGCGACCGCCCCGGGCGACGCGCTCGGCGAGATGGACCTCATCGTCACCGCCACCTCGGCCGCCGGCACGAAGGTCCTCGACATCATGGCCGTCAAGCCCGGCTGCGTCATCACCGACGTCGCCCGCCCGCTCGACATGAGCGCCGAGGACGTCGCCAAGCGTCCCGACGTGCTCGTCATCGAGTCCGGTGAGGTGGAGCTGCCCGGCGACGTCCACATGCGCGACATCGGCCTGCCGCCCGGCGTCGCCTATGCGTGCCTGGCCGAGACCATCGTCCTCGCGCTCGAAGGCCGGTTCGAGACCTTCACCGTCGGCCGCAACATCGAGTGGCGCAAGGTCCGCGAGATCTATCGCCTGGGCCTCAAGCACGGCATGAAGCTCGCGACGATCTCGGGCATCAACGGGCCGTTCAGCGACGAGGACTTCGCGCGCGTCCGCGCCGCCGCCCTCGCCGCCCGGGCCGGCCAGTCTGACGGCACCGAAAGCACCGGCCCGACCGGAGCCACCACCCAGGAGGAGACCGCATGAAGTCCGTCGCCGGCAAGACCGTCCTCGTCACCGGGGCGGCGATGGGCATGGGCCGCCTCTTCGTCGAACGCGCCATCGCCGAGCGCGCCCGCCGCGTCATCCTCTGGGACGTCGACGAGGCCGCCCTCGCCGCCACGGTCGCCGAGCTCGAGGCGGGCGACCACGAGACCCGGCTCACGGCATACGCCATCGACGTGACCGACCGGCCGACGGTCGAGGCGACGGCCACCGAGATCCTCGGCGACGCCGGGCCGGTCGACGTGCTCGTCAACAACGCCGGCATCGTGCGCGGCAACCGCTACTTCTGGGAGTCGGACCCGGCCCGTGACACCGAGGCCACCATTGCCGTCAACACCCTCGCGCCGATGCACATCGCCCGGGCCTTCCTGCCGGCGATGATCGAGCACAGCAGCGAAGCCCGGCTCGTCAACATCGCCTCGGCCGCCGGGCTCACGCCCAACCCCCGGATGGCGACCTATGCGGCGTCGAAGTGGGCCGTCATCGGCTGGTCCGACTCGGTGCGCCTGGAGCTCAAGCAGGCCGGCTTCGACCACGTCAAGGTGACGACGGTGTGCCCCTACTACGTCAACACCGGCATGTTCGACGGCGCGAAGTCGGCGCCGCTGCTGCCGATCCTCGAGCCGGCCGAGGTCGTCGACGAGTCGTGGAAGGGCATGCTCGACGGCGAGGCGTTCGTCGTGCTGCCGCGCACCGTGATGCTCAACGAGGCGCTCAAGGGCCTGCTCCCGGTGTCGGTGCGCGACTTCATCGCCGACCGCGTCATCGGGGTCTACCACACGATGGACGACTTCACCGGTCGTCGCTGAGCGGCGACTCCCGCGTGGAGCGGGGGCGCTTCCGCGTGGGGCGCTTCGCCGGGGGCGCCTCGGCCGGGTCGGGGTCGGCCGCATCCGTGGGCTCGGGGGCGAGGGCGGGCTCGACCCCGCGCACGAGGTAGTCCCCCGGGCCGGCCATCTGCACTCGGGCGACGAGCCGGTCACCACGGCCCAGCCCCTCGACGTCGGAGCGGCGGGCCACGAGCCGCACGTCCTCGCCGTCCGCCAGGGCCGGCAGCGACTCCCCCTCGACCGTGGCCGAGGCCTCGACCGCGACATCGAGGAGCACCCACCCGTCCCGCTCGGGGTCGGCCGCCATCCCGGTCACCTTCGCGTGGACGGTGGTCTCGTTCGGCGCGGACTGCACCATCACGCCACCTCGCTCTCGTCATCGTCAGTATGCCGCGCGGCACCGGTCCGTGGCCGGTCCAGGAAGGCCGCGACGGCGGCGGCGATCGGCTGACCGGTGTTGGACTCGTAGTAGCTGAAGGCCGGCATCGGGTTGACCTCGAAACAGGTCACCGTCCCGTCCTCACCGACGCGCAGGTCGATCCCGGCCAGCGGCAGCGCGAGCGCCGAGGCAACGCGGATGCACGCCTGCTCGACATCCGGCGCGAGCACCCACGCCTCGAGGTCGCAGGCGAGGCCGTCGCGGGCGGCATACCGGTAGTCGAGCGCCGTCGAGGTGATGCGCGTCGGGAAGACGGACTCGCCGACGACGTGGACGCGCACGTCCGTGCCCTCGACCCGGGCCTGGAACTGGGTGGGCAGGTCCCGGATGCGGTCCATCCGGGCCAGCGCCGCGTCGTCGACCTCGCGGACGATCGAGCGGATGCCGCTGATCGACTTGAAGACGATGCGGCCGTGGCGGGAACGGAACGCGCGCACCGCCTCCGGGTCGTTGGTCACGAGCGTCGTCGGCACGGCGAGCCCCGCCGCAGCGATGAGCCGGGCCTGGTGCGGCTTGCTGCTGTTGGAGAACATCGACGCCGGCCGACCCATGACGAGCACCTCGGTCACGTCGAGCCACTCGTGGAGCAGGGCGGACACCTCGCGGGCCGCGCCGGTCGGCTCGGCCGGCCCGAGCGCCCGCGCGTAGACCCCGGTGAGCAGGTCGAGGTCGACGACGCCGGCGCCCGTGCGGAGGACGCCGCGCACGCCGTCGACGCCGAGGTCGAGCCGCAGTGAGGCGTCCGACAGCGCGTCCTCGTCGATGAGGACGTGCGGGATCCCCCGGTCGTCGGCGGCGTGGCGCACGCGCTCGAGGCAGGGGTCGTCACCGCGACCGAGCAGGCCGATCACGACGCCACCTCGAGCGTGCGGGTCGCGCGCGAGCGCGACAGGAGGAGCCCGGCCAGCGCCTCGGCGATCCCGGGCGTGAGGGCCGGCCGCAGGTCGACGCCGACGAGCTCGTCCCCGGCTGCGGTGCTGCGCAGCGTCACATCCAGAAGGTCGACCCCGGCGATCTTGGCCAGGGACCGGAGGGCCTG
>NZ_HF570956.1:639384-680056 GCF_000367525.1 Phycicoccus elongatus Lp2
CGGGCGCCGCACGTCCGGCGTCGAGACCGTGCTCGACGCGGTGGGCTTCGACGACCTGCTCCTCGGCGCCGACGTGGTCGTCACCGGGGAGGGAGCCTTCGATTGGCAGAGCCTGCACGGCAAGGTCACCGTCGGGGTCGCGCAACGTGCGGCCGCGCGCGCCCTGCCGGTCGTGCTCATCGCGGGGCAGGTCCTCGTCGGCCGCCGCGAGACGATGGGCGCCGGGATCAGTGGTGCGTATGCCGTGGCCGAGACCGCGGAGCAGGTCGCCGCGGCGATGGCCGACCCGGTCGGCACCCTGGCGGACCGTGCCGCGCGGGTGGCTCGCACCTGGTCACCGCGACGGTGACCCTCTGTGGGGGCGCGTATCCTGTCGGGGAACACTTCGTGGCCTCCCATGGTTCCCCTTGACGGCCACGTCCTCGATCCCAGGAGTCAATTCGATGAGCGAGCAGCTCGACACCGCCACCCCGGACACCACCACCGAGGCGCACGGCGTCCTCCTGACCGATGTCGCCGCCGACAAGGTCAGGTCCCTCCTCGAGCAGGAGGGCCGCGATGACCTTCGCCTGCGCGTCGGCGTGCAGCCCGGTGGCTGCTCCGGCCTGATCTACCAGCTCTACTTCGACGAGCGCACCCTCGACGGTGACCTCGTGCGCGACTACGACGGTGTCGAAGTCGTCGTCGACCGGATGAGCGCCCCCTACCTCGACGGTGCGTCCATCGACTTCTCGGACACGATCGAGAAGCAGGGCTTCACCATCGACAACCCGAACGCCGGCAGCAGCTGCGCCTGCGGCGACAGCTTCAGCTGAGCCCACGGCATACGAAAGAAGGAAGTCTCACCCCACGCGGGTGAGACTTCCTTCTTTGCGTATGCCGTCAGCTCGCCTTCTGGGTGAAGGCTCGCCACGGACGGGCGACCAGGACGAAGGCGAGCAACGGCAGCCCGAGGACGTACCACTGCGCATTGCCGGCGCCGACGGACAGGCCACCACGGTTCGGCTCGATGCGGGCCATGAAGTCCACGCCGAACCACGGGAAGACGAATCCGGTCACCTGCTGGCCGACGACCCCGGACGCGTCGACGCCCGAGGTGAAGGTCGACGCGGTGTACATCAGGCCGAAGACCACGACGACGAAGGCGAGGGATGCCCACATGGCCCCGAGGGACCAGCGGGGCCGCTGGGCCGCCTCCGGTGTCATCGCGTAGGCGAGTTCCTTGGGTGATCCGATGTTGAAAAGGGCCTGGGTCACGCCGACGTCAGCGGCGGCGTCACGCAGGTTGGTGCGCAGCTCGCGTCGTGCCTCCTTGCGTCGGCGCGAGCGCATACCGCGTAGCTCGAGCCAGAAATCGTAGGTCTGGACGGCGTTCTCGATGCGGAACCGGTCGATGATCCCCATGTCAGTTCTCCTTCGGGTGCGTGACGGACGGTGTCAGACCACTGACCCTGCCGACCGAGGCGACCAGGTCATGCCAGGACTCGCGACGGGCGACGAGGTCGGCGCGCCCGTCCGCTGTGGTCCGGTAGTACTTGCGCGCCGGCCCGCTGGCCGAGCGCTGGAGGTAGGACTCGAGATGACCGGCGGCCTCGAGCCTGGTGAGCGCCGGGTAGACCGTGCCCTCCGCGAGGTCGGTGAAGCCCGCCTCGCGTAGCGCCGTGACGATCCCGTAGCCGTAGTTGTCCTCGTCGGCGAGCAAGGAGAGAAGCAGAAGGGCGAGGACTCCCTTCAACATCTGCGCGTCGTGGATGCTCATGGGTTCATCTTTCACCTAGTACTAGGTAATGTCAAGTACTAGGTGAAAGAGGACCGAACAATCGCGGCATCTCGAAACAACGTCGGGAAGTTAGAGTGCTTGCCGTGCGCATCGCAGTCACCGGTTCCATCGCCTCTGACCATCTGATGACCTTCCGCGGACGGTTTGCCGACAGTCTCGTCGTCGAGCAGCTCGACAAGATCTCGGTGTCCTTCCTGGCCGACTCGCTCGACATCCGGCGCGGGGGAGTGGCCCCCAACATCTGCTTCGGGATGGCAAGCCTGGGCCAGCGGCCGATCCTCGTCGGCGCGGCCGGTGAGGACTTTGCCGACTACCGCAGTTGGTTGACTCGCCATGGGGTCGACTGCGACCACGTGCACATCTCGACGACCAAGCACACCGCGCGCTTCGTCTGCACGACCGATGACGACATGGCCCAGATGGCCACCTTCTACGCCGGAGCCATGGCCGAGGCCCGCAACATCGAACTCCAGCCAGTGGCCGGAGCGGAGGGGCTCGACCTCGTGCTCATCGGCGCCAACGACCCGGACGCGATGCTGCGCCACACCGAGGAGTGCCGCACCCGCGGCTACCGGTTCGTCGCCGACCCCAGCCAGCAGCTCGCCTTCGCCGACGGCCCCTTCATCCGCCGGCTCATCGACGGAGCCGACTACCTCTTCACCAACGACTACGAGTCGCACATCATCGAGCAGAAGACCGGCTGGTCCCAGGACGAGATCATGGATCGCGTCACGACGCGGGTGATCACCCGCGGGCGGCACGGCTCCGACATCTACACCAAGGGGGAGGAACCGATCCACGTCGGCGTCGATGACGACGTGGCGCGCGTGGACCCCACCGGGGTCGGGGATGCCTTCCGGGCCGGTTTCCTCACCGGACTGTCCGCCGGCCTGGGTCACGAGCGATGCGCGCAGTTGGGGTCGGTGCTCGCGGCCTACGTCCTGGAGACGGTCGGGACGCAGGAGTACGCGCCGGGCACCAAGGCCTTCGTGGACCGTTTCGCGCTGGCCTACGGCGACGACGCTGCGGCCGAGGTCGCCCCGCACTTCACGTGCCCCCGTCCCTGACCCCTCCCTTCCCGCCGCTCGACCCCGGGCCGAGCAGCTGGGACCTCGGTGCCCTCGTCGCGACTGCCGAACCCGGTGAGGACCTCATCGCGGCCGGGGGAGACCTCGACCCGTCCACCCTCGTGGACGCCTACCGCCACGGACTCTTCCCCATGGGGTTGGGCAAGCATGGCAAAGGGCCCATCGGCTGGTGGTCACCGGACCCGCGTGGCGTGTTGGTGCCCGGGGACCTACGCGTCCGCAAGTCCCTCCGGAAGGTTCTCAAGCGGTTCGAGATCCGGATCGACACCGCCTTCGACGAGGTGATGGCCAGTTGCGGTGACCCCACGCGGACCGGTCGCTGGATCACGCCGGAGGTGACCGCGGCCTACCGGCGCCTCCATGACCTCGGGTGGGCGCACAGTGTGGAGACCTGGCTCGGCGGTGAACTCGTGGGAGGCCTCTACGGCGTCGCGATCGGCGGTCTCTTCGCGGGAGAGTCGATGTTCCACAACGTGCGCGACGCGAGCAAGGCCGCCCTCGTCGGGCTGGTCGAGTTGATCGCGGCCGATGGCGATGAACGTCGTCTCATCGACGTCCAGTGGCGCACCGATCACCTGGCCAGTCTCGGGGTCAACGAGGTCGGCCGCGCGGACTACCTCGCCGCTCTCGGTCGCGCCCTTCAGGCGCCCCCGGTCGACTTCCGGGGCGCCTGACCCACCACCACGAGGTATGCCGTGTGCTCACCCACGTCGGTCTGGCTCACGGTGTGCCCCTTGAGTCGGCACCAGGCCGGGATGTCGGCTCGGGCAGCCGGGTCGTCGGCCAGGACCTCGATGCGGCTACCCGCCGGCAGGTCAGCGGCCAGCCGCGCCAGAGCGATGACGGGCAAGGGGCATTTCTGGCCGCGCGCGTCGAGGTGGTGGCTGCTCACAGGCGGTCGGTCCCGAGCTGCGCGCGGACCGTGCTGACCGCGTCGGGGAGGACCGTGCAGAAGCGGTCCACGTCCTGTGCTCGATGGGGAGCCACCGCCGACGTCGGCAGCGTGATCCGCACATTCCCGTGGGTGACCGCCCCGATGGCCGCGAGCACATGGCTCGGCTCGAGGGTGTCCGCGGTGCACGCCGAGCCGCTGGCGACCGCGAAGCCGCGGCGGTCGAGCTCGTGGACGAGTGTCTCGCCGTCGACGTAGAGCACACTGAAGGTGGCGACGTGGGGCAGTCGGTCGGTCGCCGATCCGACGACCTGGACGTCCGGGAGAGCCGCGGCCGCGGCACGGATCCTGTCGATCAGCGCAGAGGTCGCCCGATCCTCGACCTCGCGGTCCGCCTCCTGTTGGCGCCAGGCCTCGGCGGCGGCCAGGGCGAGCGGGACGAATGGGGGAGCGGGCTCCAGCCCGCGCTCGGGCGTCGACACGGGCTGCCGCTTCACGCGGGTGCCCGGCCGGACGGCGAGCACCCCAAGGGGTGGGCCGCCCACGGAGGACGCGTCCGCGGCATACGCATCGGGGCGGGGTGGCAGTGGGGACCGACCCCACGAGGCCGCGAGGTCGACGAGCAGCGGAACCCCCGCCGCCGCACTGGCGGCGAGCGCGTCCGCGATGGGTTGCCGGGTGCCGATCTCCTGGTTGGCGGCGGCGAGGACACACAGGGCGACATGGGGAGCGGCGAGTCGCTCGCGGAGGGCCACGAGGTCGAGACGGCCCTCCGAGTCCACGCCGACCGCGTCGACATCCGGTTCGCGCAGGACCAGGGCCTGGTCGACGGCCGTCGTGACGATGGTCGCTCCGACACGCCGGCGCGCCTGTCGTATGCCGCGCAGACCCGCGAGGAGCGCATGGCTGCCGGTCGGGTGGAGGGTCACCTCGTCGGGGCGAGCGTCCAGCCCCGCGGCCAGCACCGAACGGGCTGTGTCGAGCAGCGCAGCAGCCCTCCGACCCTCACTGTGCAGGCGCCTCGGATCGGCCCATCCGGCGTCGAGTGCGGCGAGGAAGGTCTCTCTCGCGGCTGGGTGCATCGGACCCGGTGCGGCGTCCAGAACTGCACGCTGGAAGTCGGGGTCCGCCACGGCCGCCACGTTAGTCGACCCCACCCGCCCAGAAGGCGGTCGATGCACTAGTCTGGCCACGTTCACTGCCTCAACCGTCGAAGGGTGCCTCGGTGCGTCAGCGCGACCACGTCGTCCCCCGATCCCGGAGCCGCGCACTGCGCGTGGGTGTGCTCTCGGTGATCGCCGCGCTCACCCTCACGGGGTGTGAGCAAGGCCAGTTCGTCAACGGCTTCCTGCCGCAGGGTGTCACCGAAGGAGCCGATCGGGTCACGACCCTGTGGGTCTGGTCCTGGGTCGCCCTCTTCGGCGTCGGCTTCCTGGTGTGGGGCCTGATCATCTGGTGCATGGTCGCCTACCGGCGCCGCAAGGATGACAACGAGCTGCCCGTCCAGCTCCGCTACAACGTGCCGATCGAGATCCTCTACACGGTCGTGCCGATCTTCATGATCGCCACCTTCTTCTACTACACCGCCCGCGACGAGAGCGCCCTGCTCGACACCGCGCAGGAGCCCGACGTGAGCATCAACGTCGTGGGCAAGCAGTGGAGCTGGGACTTCAACTACGTCGATGAGCAGGTCCACGAGACCGGCGCGCAGGCCATCCTCACCGGTGAGCCGGGCGCCGAGGAGACCATCCCCACGCTCTACCTGCCCGTCGGTGAGCGCGTGCAGTTCTACCTGACCGCGCGTGACGTCATCCACTCCTTCTGGGTCCCGCAGTTCCTGCAGAAGATGGACATGATTCCGGGGCGGGTCAACACCTTCCAGGTGACGCCGACCCAGGAGGGCACCTTCAAGGGCAAATGTGCCGAACTCTGCGGCGCCTACCACTCGGCCATGCTCTTCAACGTCAAGGTCGTGTCCCGCAGTGAGTACGACGCGCACATGGCCGAGCTCAAGGCCAAGGGCCAGACCGGACTCCTGCCGAACGGGCTCTCCCGTCAGCAGTTGATGAAGGGCCAGGAAAAGCTCCTGCCCGAGAACGCGAGGGGTTGACCATGAGCGCAGTCGTCGACAGCGGCACCATGCACCGCACCGCCGAAGCCACCCGGGCGACCCACCGGCTGGCTCCGGGATCGACCGTCGTCAAGTGGATCACCACGACCGACCACAAGGTCATCGGCAACCTCTACTTCATCACCTCGTTCATCTGGTTCCTGCTCGGTGGCGCGATGGCCCTGGTCATCCGCGCCGAGTTGCTCGAGCCGGGTCTGCAGCTGGTCGACAACCCCGACCAGTTCAACCAGCTCTTCACGATGCACGGCACGATCATGCTGCTGCTCTTCGCGACACCGCTCTTCGCGGGCTTCGCCAATGCGCTCATGCCGCTGCAGATCGGTGCGCCGGATGTCTCCTTCCCGCGCCTGAACATGTTTGCCTACTGGCTCTACCTCTTCGGTGGGGTCATTGCGGCGGCCGGCTTCCTCACCCCCGGCGGAGCTGCCGCGTTCGGCTGGTTCGCCTACGCGCCCCTCTCCGACTCGGCCTACAGCCCCGGTGTCGGCGGTGACCTCTGGGTCTTCGGCCTCGCGCTCGGTGGTTTCGGCACGATTCTGGGCGCCGTCAACTTCATCACGACGATTCTGACCATGCGGGCGCCCGGCATGACGATGTTCCGGATGCCCGTCTTCACCTGGACGGTCCTGGTGACCTCGATCCTCGTGCTGCTCATCTTCCCGGCGCTGGCTGCGGCCCTCTTCGCCCTGGGTGCGGATCGACGCTTTGGGGCTCATGTCTTCGACCCGGACAACGGCGGGCCGATGCTGTGGCAGCACATCTTCTGGTTCTTCGGCCATCCAGAGGTCTACGTCATCGCCCTGCCCTTCTTCGGCATCATCTCCGAGGTGCTGCCGGTGTTCAGCCGCAAGCCGATCTTCGGTTACAAGACCCTCGTCGCGGCGATGATCGCCATCGCCGCCCTCTCGGTCGCGGTCTGGGCCCACCACATGTATGTCACGGGCCAGGTCCTGTTGCCCTTCTTCGCGATCATGACGATGCTCATCGCGGTGCCGACAGGCGTGAAGTTCTTCAACTGGATCGGCACGATGTGGGGCGGCAAGCTTTCCTTCGACACCCCGATGATCTGGGCGCTGGGCTTCCTCACCACCTTCCTCTTCGGTGGCCTGACCGGCGTCATCCTGGCCAGCCCGGCCCTGGACTTCCAGTTGTCCGACAGCTACTTCGTCGTCGCCCACTTCCACTACGTCGTCTTCGGCACCGTCGTCTTCGCGATGTTCGCCGGGTTCTACTTCTGGTGGCCCAAGCTGACCGGCCGGATGCTCGACGAGCGGCTCGGCAAGATCCACTTCTGGCTGCTCTTCGTCGGCTTCCACACGACATTCCTCGTGCAGCACCTGCTGGGTATCTGGGGTATGCCGCGGCGGTACGCCGACTATCTGCCCGAGGACGGCTTCACGCTCGGCAACCAGATCTCCACCGCTGGGTCCTTCATCCTCGGCATCTCGTTCGTGCCCTTCCTCTGGAACGTCTACACAACCTGGAAGAACGCACCCTTGGTCAAGACCGACGACCCGTGGGGCTATGGCGCCTCGCTGGAATGGGCGACGTCGTGCCCGCCGCCGCGGCACAACTTCGACTCGATTCCGCGGATCCGCTCGGAGCGCCCGGCCTTCGACCTGCACCACCCCGAGGCCGCCCCCGGTGCCGCACCGAGCGGAATCAACAAGCACCTGGGCGGTGCCGACCTGCGCGGGGCCAGCAAGGCGCCCGTGGGTCAGGACGGTGGCACCGGCTTCAAGGACGCGCCGGAGACCATCCCGGAGCCGACCGATGTCGACGACACTAAGGAGCACTGACCGATGAGGGCCATGGAGCGCATCGGCACCCTCATCGGTGTCTTCGCCTTCGCCGTCGCCGCGTGGTACGGCATCTGGACATCCTCGACCGTCAATGGCGTCGAGTTCGTCGGCGTCATCGGTCTGATCATGGGTGGCCTGCTCGGCTTCATGATCGCGTTCTACCTCTGGCGCACCCGGATCAAGCACGCAGAGGACCCCTCGGACAACCCGGTCGGCGACATCGACGACATCTCTGGTGACTACGGGTTCTTCAGCCCCTACAGCTGGTGGCCGCTGTGGCTCGGACTCTCGGCCGCGATCTGCTTCCTCGGCCTCGCGGTCGGCTGGTGGGTCTTTGCGATCGGCGCCTTCTTCGCCGTCCCGGCCCTGATCGGCTGGACCTTCGAGTACTGGAAGGGTGCACACCACCTCTGATCCGCCCCGCGCGCCGTTCCCCTGACGGAACACCTCGGCCCCCGCCACTGTTGTGGATGGGGGCCGACGGCTTTCGGGCGCGGTCGGTCCACCCGGCTAAAATGGGTTTTCGGTCGCGACCTGCGGCCGGACCGGCAACCAACGATCGTTCGGACGTGACACCCAGTGACCAAGGACCCTCTCGGCCCCCTCTCTCGCCGCCACCTGGCGGCGGCTGCAGCCGTCGGCCTCCTTGCGGCCGCCTGCACCACGAGCCCGGAGAAGAAGTCCGCCGACGCGGCCACTGACGACGCCACGAGTGCCGCTCCCACGCCCACGCCGAGCCCGACACCCGCCGTGGTGGAGATCGTTCCGGCCGACCGGGCCACCGACGTGCTCCCCAACACCCCGGTGACCGTCACGGCGTCGGTCGGCAAGGTGAGGACCGTCAAGGTCACCGATGACCAGGGCGAGGAACTGGCGGGCAGCATCGATGCGGCCGGCAACTGGACCTCGTCGCGGTTCATGAAGCCGTCGGCGACCTACACGGTCGAAGTGTCCGCCGAAGGCCCTGACGGCACGCCGAGTACCCAGCAGGCGCAATTCACCACGCTGAAGCCGGGGGTCACCGCCACGTATGGCATCAACTACTCGGGCATGACCGTGGGCGTGGGTATGCCGGTGGCCATCCAGTTCGACTCCGCCGTGCAGACCAAGGAGATGCGCGCCCAGGTCGAGAGACTCGCCACCGTCACCACCGAGCCCGCCGTCGAGGGCAGTTGGGGGTGGCTCGACAACCGCCAACTCATGTGGCGCCCCAAGGACTTCTGGGCACCCGGCACGAAGGTGACCGTGTCCGCGCCCCTCGCGGGCGTGCAAACCGGCGACACCAAGTGGGTCGGCAAGGACGAGTCCGGTGGGTTCACCATCGGTGACGCGATGATCAGCCATGTCGACGTGCCCGGCCACACGATGACGGTGACCCGCAACGGTCAGGTCATCCGGACCATCCCGGTCAGCAACGGCCGCCCCGGTCCCGAAACCGAGACGCGGAGCGGCACCAAGGTCATCATCGAGCGGCAGTCCGAGATCACCATGGACTCGGCGACGGTCGGTATCCCCGAGGGATCGCCTGGCTACTACAAGGTCGAGACCAAGTGGAACCTGCGGGTGACGTGGACCGGTGAGTTCCTTCACTCCGCCCCGTGGTCGGTCGACGCGCAGGGGACCTCGAATGTCTCGCACGGGTGCACCAACATGGCCCCGGACAATGCCGAGTGGATGTTCAACAACAGCCGGGCCGGCGACGTTGTGCAGGTGACCGGATCAGGACGAACCTTCCAGCCGACCGAGGGCATCGGGGTCTGGCAGTACTCCTTCGAGGACTGGAAGGGGCAGAGCGCGCTGGTCTAGCCCCAACCGAGATCGTGCAGCGCCTGCTCGTCGATCCCGAAGTGGTGCGCGATCTCGTGCACGACCGTGATGACGACCTCCTCACGCAGGTCCTCGCGGTCCTCGCACATGCGTGTCAACGGGCCGCGGAAGAGCCGGATCGTGTCCGGGAGGTTGGCCAGGCCCCAGCCGGCGTCACGCTCGGTCTGCGGGATGCCCTCATAGAGCCCCAGGAGGTCGGGGTCGTCAGCCGGTGCCTCGTCCTCGACGAGGAAAACGACGTTGTCGAGCAGGTCGAGCAGGTCCGGCGGCACCTCGTCGAGCGCGTCGGCGACCAACTCCTCGAACTCCTCAGGGGTCACGTCCACCATGGTGACCACCCTGTCATGACCACAACGCACGGTGCCGTGGGCTCACCGGTGAGCCCACGGCATACGCGTGCGTGCGGGGTCGGGGTCAGATGATGATGGCTCCCAAGCCGAAGGCGAAGGCGACGCTGAGGACGATCGCGATCAGACCCGGCATGAAGAACGGGTGGTTGAAGATGTAGTGCCCGATCTTGGAGGAGCCGGTGTCGTCGATCTCGACCGCCGCGAGGAGCGTCGGGTAGGTCGGGAGGACGAACAGCGCCGACACGGCGGCGAAGGAGGCCAGCGCCGCGAGGGGGCTGACACCGATCGCGAGGGCGGTCGGGATCAGGGCTTTGGTCGTGGCGGCCTGCGAGTAGAGCAGGGAGGCCGCGACGAAGAGGACGATCGCGAGCGTCCACGGGTGGTCGGTGAGGATCGAGCCGGCGTACTCCTTGATCGTGTCCTCATGCGCCTTGACGAAGGTCGTGCCCAGCCAGGCGACACCGAGCACGCAGATCGCGGCGCTCATGCCGGACTTGAAGACCGACGAGTTGAGGATCCGGCCGGGCTCGACACCGCAGGTGAGGACGATCGCCGTACCGATGGTGAGCATGATGGCGATGATCGCGGCATCGCGGGTCATGGGCGGATCCTTGATGAGGCCGACCTTGTCACTGATGGCCGTGGAGTAAGCCATGACGGCCAGCAGACCGAGGAGGAAGATCGCGACGGACCGTTTGCCGGCCCAGGTGATCTCGCGGCCCTCTTGGCGCCCGGTGGGGGCGACCAGACCGGCAGCCTTGCGCTCCTGGTAGATCTTGAGCGTGTGCAACTCGGTGGTGCCGCGCATCTTGTCCCAAGCCATCATGATCGCCGCGGTCAGCATGCAGGCCACGAAGGTCGTCGGAATGGTGACCGCCAGGATCTGCAGGTAGTCGATGCCCTCCTTCTCCAAGGTCGAGGAGAGGAAGACCACGGCGGCCGAGATGGGGGAGGCGGTGATGGCGATCTGTGAGGAGACCACGGCGATCGACAGCGGACGCGAGGGTCGAATGTCGTTCTCCTTGGCCACTTCCGTGATGACCGGCATCATCGAGAAGGCTGTGTGACCGGTGCCCGCCATGAGGGTCAGGAAGTAGGTCACGACGGGCGCGAGGAAGCTCAGGTGCTTGGGGTTCTTGCGCAGGATGCGCTCGGCGAGGTCGACGAGTGCGTCCATGCCGCCGGCGACCTGCATCGCCGCGATGGCGACGATGACGGCCATGATGATGGCGATGACGTCGAGCGGGAGGTAGCTGATGTCACCGTCTGGGGTGTGCTTGGTGACGGCGACGGGCGCCCCGAGCAGGGCCAGCGCGAGCACACCGGCACCACCGGCGAAGCCGATCGCGATGCCGCCCTTGCGCGCCCCGATGAAGATGAAGACGAGGACGACGAGCAGGTGGATCCAGAACATCAGCGGGCACTCCGTTCGGGGAGGCCGCGCTCGTCGGCGGCGTAGACCTTGCCGGTGTAGCGCGGGGAGAGGAAGTTTTCGGTGGTGAGGACGGCGTCGACCTCATCGGCGGTCATCAGGCCCATGTCGACGACGACGTCGCGCACGGTGCGTCCGGTGCGGGCGCACTCGCGGCCGACGAGGTCACCGTTGTGGTGGCCGATGATCTCGTTGAGGTAGGTGACGATCCCGATCGAGTTCATGACGTTGGCGCGGCAGACCTCGACGTTGGCGGTGATGCCCGTGACGCACTTCTCGCGCAGGGTGCGGGCCGCGTTGGTGATCAGCTGGATCGACTCGAACAGGCTCTGGGCCAGGGCCGGCTCCATGACGTTGAGCTGGAGTTGGCCTGCCTCAGCGGCGTGGGTGATCGTGACGTCATTGCCCATGACCTTGAAGCAGACCTGGTTGACCACCTCGGGGATGACCGGGTTGACCTTGGCCGGCATGATCGAGCTGCCGGCCTGCATCTCCGGGAGGTTGATCTCGTTGAGCCCGGCGCGCGGGCCGGAGGAGAGCAGCCGCAGGTCCGAGCTGGCCTTGGAGAGCTTGACCGCGAGCCGCTTCACCGCGGAGTGGACGGCGATGTAGGCGCCATTGTCGTAGGTCGCCTCGATCAGGTCCGGTGCCGAGATGATGGTGTAGCCGGAGACCTCGCTGAGCTTGCGGCTGGCGACCTCGGGGTAGCCGTCGGGGGTGTTCAGGCCGGTGCCGATGGCGGTCGCGCCGAGGTTGACCTCGAGCAGGAGGTCCGCGGCGTTCTCGAGGCGCAGGACCTCCTCGCCGATGTTGGTGGCGTAGCCGTGGAACTCCTGGCCCAGGGTCATCGGGACCGCGTCCTGGAGCTGCGTGCGGCCCATCTTGAGCACGTCGGCGAACTCGACGCCCTTGTCGGCGAACGCCTGCGTGAGGGACTTGACCTCGGCGACCAGGTCGTCGATGAGCATGTGGACCGCGAGCCGGAACCCGGTGGGGTAGGCGTCATTGGTCGACTGGCTCTTGTTGACGTGATCGTTGGGGTTGATGGCCGCGTAGTCACCCTTGGGCAGCCCCACGAGCTCCAGGGCGAGGTTGGCGACGACCTCGTTGGTGCACATATTGGTGGAGGTGCCGGCGCCGCCCTGGAAGACGTCGATCGGCCACTGGTCCATGCAGCGGCCCTCATCGAGGATGGCGTCGCAGGCGGCGACGATCGCGTCAGCGATATCGGTCTGGATGGTGCCGAGCTCGCGGTTGGCCAGGGCCGAGGCCTTTTTGACCATGACCATGCCGCGGATCATCTGGGGGACGTCGTTGATGGTCGTGTGTGAGATACGGAAGTTCTCGATGGCTCGCAGGGTGTGCACGCCGTAGTACGCCTGCTCGGGGACCTCTCGCTGGCCGAGCAGATCCACCTCGACCCTGACTCTTGGCTCCGCCTGCGTCCCCATTCTCCTGCTCCTTGTCCTCACGGCCTGCGGCCATCGATGGTGGTCCGGGGAGCGGGCTTTGTGGGGCCGTTCCCACTACTACAAAGCGTAGTGGTTTCCCCTCGGGTTTGTGGACGAATTGGCCCATTTGGGGGTATCTGGTAGGTCACTTTGTGGGGTCTGGTCGTCAGCGAGGACGCAAGGGAGGATGGGGGCATGCGCGTCGACGGCGCGGCGACGGCCGCGGTGCTCGCTGCGGTCGCGCAGGCCTTCGAGGTGCGGACTCGCGCGGTCACGCTCGTGACCGTGCGACCAGCAGGACCAAGGTGCTCGACGTCGACATCGACGACGCGGAGGGTCACCGCCGCTGGGTCGCGCTCCTGGACTCCTGACGTCGGCCCAGGCGACACCCGCGACGAACGCCGTGAGGCCCGGCTCCGCGAACGGAACCGGGCCCCGCGGCATACCTCAGTGGTCGCGGCTTGGGACGGCTGAGCCCAGCTGGGCCGAGTCGTCCTCGTCCGCGGCCTCGATCGCCTCGTGGCCGTGGCCGTCGTGGTGGGCGGCAGCCAGCTCGGCCGGGGTGACCGGATTGACGGCGTCCTTGAAGTAGAAGTGCGACAACTTGGCCCGCAGCTTGTCGCCGCGACTGGCCGGCTTGGCCACGCCGTTCTCGTCGACTCCATCGGTGATCTCGATCGGGGCGACCGGCTCGTGCTGGACCAGGATCCAGCGCTCGTCGGCGGTGAGCTCGTCGTGCCGCTCGAAGAAGGACCCGTCGGGGGTGCGGATGATCGTGCCGGACTCGCGCTGGTGGAGCGCCAGGTTGCGGTCGGCCCGCTGCAGCGAGAGGCAGATCCGCTTGGTGCACCAGAAGACGATGATCGGCAGGATGAAGAAGGCCGCCCGCAGCACATGGGTGATGTCGTTGATCGACATGTGCAACTTGATGGCGATGATGTCGTTCGCGGCCGCGAACATCAGGACCGAATACATCGAGATGCCGGCCATGCCGATCGCGGTCCGGGTCGGGGCATTGCGGGGACGGTCGAGCAGGTGGTGCTCGCGGTTGTCACCGGTCACCCAACGCTCGACGAAGGGATAGACCCCGACGACGATGTAGACCAAGGGGAGCAGGATGAGCGCCCCCGGCATGATGTTCATCGAGAACGTGAAGCCGGCGAGGGTGAACTCCAGCCAGCCGGGCAAGAGGCGCAGGGCGCCATCGGCGAAGCCCATGTACCAGTCCGGCTGCGAGCCGGCCGTCACGGGGGAGGGGTCGTAGGGTCCGTAGGCCCAGACCGCGTTGATCGTGACCAAGGCGGCCATCAGCGAGATGACGCCGAAGACGATGAAGAAGAACCCGCCGGCCTTCGCGGCATACACCGGCATCACGGGGAAGCCGACGACGTTGTCGTTGGTCCGGCCCGGGCCGGGGAACTGGGTGTGCTTCTGCAGGGCGACCAGGACGATATGGGCCGTGAACAACCCGATCAGCACGGCCGGCAGCAGCAAGATGTGCGCGCTGTAGAGCCGGGGGATGATCGCCTCGCCGGGGAAGGGTCCACCGAAGATGCCGTAGACCAGGTAGGAGCCGATGACCGGTGCGGTCTGGACGAAGCCCTGCATGGCGCGAATACCGGTGCCCGAGAGCAGGTCGTCGGGAAGGGAGTAGCCCGAGAAGCCCTCGACGATGGCGAGCAGGGCGAGCACTGAACCGATGACCCAGTTGATTTCACGCGGCTTGCGGAAGGCGCCGGTGAAGAACACGCGGAACATGTGGACGACGATCGCCACGATGAACATCAAGGCGGCCCAGTGATGGATTTGGCGAATGATCAGGCCGCCACGGACGTCGAAGGAGATGTGCAGGGTTGAGGCGTAGGCCTCGGACATGTGGACGCCCCGCAGCGGGACGTAGGAGCCCTCGTAGACCGTGTGGCCCATGCTCGGGACGAACCAGAGCGTGAGGAAGGCGCCGGAGATGAGCGCGATGATCATCGAATACATCGCGATCTCGCCGAGCATGAAGCTCCAGTGGTCCGGGAAGACCTTCTTCATGAGGTAGCCGACGGCCTTGCCGGCACCGGTGCGGTCGTCGACCCAGCCGGCGACGCCGCCGATCTTGCGGGCTGCCGCGCTCGGTGGCGTCTGGGTCGGCTTGTCGTCGGCGCGCAGGGCGTCGGCGGGACGGGCGCTGGTGCTCATCAGCCACGCTCCCAGAAGCTCGGGCCGACCGCTTCACGGAACGGCTGGGCGGACACGAGGTAGCCCTCGTCATCGACGGTGATCTTCAACTGGGGAAGCGGCCGCTTGGCCGGGCCGAAGATGACCTTGCAGTCGTCGGTGACGTCGAAGGTCGACTGGTGGCACGGGCAGAGCAGGTGGTGGGTGCCTTGTTCGTACAGGCCGACCGGGCAGCCCACGTGGGTGCAGATCTTGGAGTAGGCGACGATGCCCTGGTGGCCCCAGTCGAGCTCCTTCTGGCTCTTGATGTCACTGGGATCCAGGCGCATGAGGAGGACAGCTGCCTTGGCCTTCTCCTCGAGGACGCCGTGCTCGAGGTCGAGCAGGCCTTCGGGCAGGACGTGGAAGACCGAGCCGATGGTGACGTCGGAGGCCTTGATCGCGGTGTTCTCCGGGTCACGCATGAGGCGCATCGGGGTGAAGGCGGGCTCCTCGCCGGGACCGGACGGACCGCCGTTCCAGAAGGTGAGGGACATGCTCTTCTGCGGCATCGGGCCCAGGCCGCCGAGGACGGGCAGCAGGACCGGGAGGGCGAACAGGCTCATCGCACCACCGAGGGTGTACTTGAGGAGCGGCCGGCGGCTCAACTGTGCCTTGCCACCCTCTTCCTTCATGATGCGCACGACCTCGTCCCGGTCGGCGTCCGAGCTGCGCATGGGGTGGCGCATCTCGACGACTTCCTCGTCGGGCATGAGGGTCTTGGCCCAGTGCACCGCGCCCAGCCCGATCCCGAGCAGGGCCAGGCCCATGCCGACCCCGAGCAGGACGTGCTGCAGGCTCATGTCGCCGATGCCCGGCAGGTAGGCCATGGTGCGGATGTCGACGAGGAAGTAGGCCAGCACGAAGAGGACCGTGCCCAGAATCGACAGGGTGAACAGGCCGGCGACCTGCTTTTCGGCACGCTTGGCCGCGGCCTCGCTGAGATCGGCTCCGCGCGGCACGTGAGGGGGCAGGCCGGGGTTCTCGAAACGGTCGGGGATGCCGCCCTGACCGACGACGTGACCCTCGTCGAGACGGACGGCGTCCTTGCCGAATCCCTCGGCGGCGGTGATGTCCTGGTCGTTCATCGGCTGATCGATCCTGTCGATGTGCGGTGGATGTGGGCGTCGGTGACGAGTGTCATGCGGCCTTCTTCCCGAGCCAGACCGCGATCCCGACCAAGAGGCCCAGGCCGAAGATCCAGGCGAACATGCCCTCGGTCACAGGCCCCAGGCGACCGAGCGAGAGACCGCCGGGGTTGCCGCCCTCCTCCACGCTCTTGAGGAAGGCGATGATGTCGCGCTTGGCCGTCGAGTCGAGGTTGGTGTCGTTGAAGACGGGCATCGACTGCGGGCCCGTCTCCATCGCCATGTAGATGTCCTTGGGGGCCACGTCCATCAGCGAGGGGGCGTACTTGCCCCGGGTGAGCGCGCCGCCCGCCCCGGAGGAGTTGTGGCACATCGCGCAGTTGACGCGGAAGAGTTCGCCACCCTTGGCGGGATCACCCTTGGTGGGGTCGACCATCTCTTCGGAGGGAATGGCCGGACCCGGGGCGAGCGACGCGACGTAGGCGCTGATCTTGGCGATGTCCTCCTCCGAGAACTTGATCGTGTCCGACCGAGGAGCCTGGGCGGTGGGGGCGCGCATCGGCATCCGGCCGGTCGACATCTGGAAATCGACCGCGGCGGCACCGACGCCTGCGAGTGTGGGGCCGGCGATGGCATCACCGGAGCCGGTCTTGCGACCCTCGGCGTTGAGGCCGTGACAACTCGCGCAGTTGGCCTGGAAGAGTTGCTTGCCCTCGCTCACGTCGTCCTGGCTGACCACGCCGGCCTCGGCCGGGCGCGGTGCCACGGCGGAGTAGGCGGCCCCCATGAGGAACAGGCCGATGAGGAGCAGCACGGCGATGGCTGCGGGGTGGCGACGGCGGGCGGCCAGTGCGTTCACGGTTGCGCGTCTTTCGTCTCGGGTCGGTGTCGGTCGGCTCGGTTCAGGGTGTCAGCGAAGGATGTAGATCATCGCGAACAGCGCGACCCACACGACATCGACGAAGTGCCAGTAGTACGAGGTGACGACGGCACCGGCCTCCTGCATGCGGGAGTAGCGGCGGGTCGTGAAGGTGCGACCGATGATGAGCAGGAAGGCGATCAGGCCACCGGTGACGTGCAGGCCGTGGAACCCCGTGGCGAGGTAGAAGACCGATCCGTAGGCGTCACTCGACAGGGTCACGCCATCGGCGACGAGGTGGGCGTACTCGAGCACCTGGCCGGCCACGAAGATCGATCCGAAGATGTAGGTGAGGACGTACCACTCACGCATGCCCCAGGAACTGACGTTGAAGAGCGAACCGGAGCGATGGGCCTTGCCGTGTTCGGCCTGGTGAACGCCCAACTGGCACCACACCGAGGAGATGACGAGGATGGCGGTGTTGGCGGCGGCGAAGGGGATGTTGAGTTGAGCCGTGCGCTCTGCCCACAACTGCGGCTCGTGCCCGCGGATCGTGAAGTAGAAGGCGAAGAGGGCAGCGAAGAACATCAACTCGCTCGACAACCAGACCATGGTGCCCACGGCCACCATGTTGGGTCGGGTCGCCGGACCATGCCCGGGGATGCTGGGGACGGGCCCCGAAGGCTTGTTCTGGATCACCGCTGCATTCGCCACGCGCGCCATTATGTCGGTAAACCGCTCGGCGCGCTCCTCCGACCCCCCGATTGAGGCAACGCAGTTGATGAATTGAGCACGGGTACGATCACGACATGGCTTCCTCGACCCACTCCGCCGCCGCGATCGAGCCCGGTTCGGCCGCCTCCGCCGGTGCCGGCCCTCGCCAGGTGAGCGTCCTTCTCTACAGCGACGACATCACGACCCGCGACTCGGTGCGCGCCGCTGCGGGTCGCCGACCCGCGCGTGACGTCGAGATCATCCGGTGGCATGAGTGCGCAACCGCGCCGGCCGTCACTGCGGCCCTCGACGCTGGTGGCTACGACCTGGTCATCCTGGACGGTGAGGCCGCACCGACCGGCGGCCTCGGTCTCTGCCGCGAACTCAAGAACGAGATCTACAACTGCCCGCCGGTGCTCGTCCTCACCGGGCGTCCGCAGGACGGGTGGCTGGCGGCGTGGTCGCTGGCCGACGCTGTCGTGCCACACCCGCTGGACCCCATCCAGGTGGCCGAGGCGGTTGCGTCGCTCGCCCGCGGCGCCCGCTCCGCCTGACCGCGGTGGACGTTGAGCCGGGTCGGATCACCTGGCCCGACCTCCTGACGGTCCTCGTCGGTGGCTCGGATCTCACTCTGGAGCAGGCCCAATGGGCCATGAACGAGGTCATGAGGGGCGAGGCGACCCCCATCCAACTGGCCGGCTTCCTCATGGCGCTGCGGGTCAAGGGTGAGTCGGTCGCGGAGATCCGCGGGTTGGCCGATGTCATGCTGGCGCACGCCCATCGCATCGAGGTGCCCGGGCCCACGATCGACATCGTCGGCACGGGCGGCGACCGCCAGAACACGGTCAACATCTCGACGATGTCAGCCATCGTCATGGCGGCCTCCGGGGTGCGCCTGGTCAAACACGGCAACCGTGCGGCCTCCTCGAGTTCTGGGTCGGCGGATGTGCTCGAGGCGTTGGGTGTGGACCTCACGCTTCCGCCCGAGCAGGTGCGACAGGTCGCGCTGGAGGCGGGGATCACCTTCTGCTTCGCCAACGCCTTCCACCCCGCGATGAGGCACGCCGCACCCGCCCGAAGCGGACTCGGAGTGGCCACGGCCTTCAACCTGCTCGGGCCGTTGACCAATCCGGCCCAGCCGACGTGGACGGCGGTCGGAGTGGCAGACAAGCGCTACGCGCCGATCATCGCCGGCGTCTTCGCGTCCCGCGGCACCGATGCCGCGGTCTTCCGTGGGCGCGACGGACTCGACGAGTTGACCGTCTCGGACGTCTCGGACCTCTGGTGGGTCCGGAACGGAGAGGTCTCCGAGCTCCAGATCACCCCGGAGGCGGTCGGGGTCCGGCGACACCCGCTCGACGACCTACGCGGTGGCGATGCAGTGCAGAACGCGGCAGTCGTCCGGGCGGTGCTCTCGGGGGAGGAGGGCGCGGCCCGGCAGGCGGTCCTGCTCAATGCGGGTGCTGCTTTGGCGGTCGCCTCCGGCGCCGCGGACGCGACGTCGGAGGCGATCACGGCAGCCATTGCCGTTGGGGTGCGCCGGGCGGCGGAGACGATCGCTTCGGGTGCGGCCCTGGCCACCCTCGACGGATGGGTCGCCGCCACTCGCAGGCTGGCTGGGCAGCAGCACCGGCCCTGACGTCAGTCGAGTCCGAGGCTGAAGGCCGTCTCGAGGTCGTGCTTGGAGTAGGTGCGGAAGGCGATGTGCGTCGCCGTCCCCGTCACGCCCTTGACCTTGTTGAGACGGTCGGCGATGACGTCGGCGAGATCCTCGTGCTGGCGGACGCGCACCAAGGCGATCAGGTCGGCGTCACCGGCCACGGAATACACCTCCGTGACGCCATCGAGGTCGGCGATCTCCTGAGCCACCTCCGGAATTCGGTCGACGTCGGCGCTGATGAGGACGATGGCGGTGATCACAGGCGTGAGCCTACTGACTTCCGTGCGCCGAGCGGCAGGACGAGGTCAGGCGCTGTGGGCGAAGCCGATGGCGTCGGCGGCCGACTGAGTGAGTGCTTCCAGTTCGGCACGCGCGGCCCCGGCACCCCCCACGGGACAGGTCCACTGCCCGACGATGTCGACGATCCGCACGCCGGGCTGCTCGAGCCACCGCAGGATCTTGTCGGTCTCCTCTGGGGTGGCCGCACTCGCTGGGGCATCGGGGGCCAGGACCACCTCGGCGGTGGCACGTGCCGCCTCGACGTAGGGCATCGGGTCTGCTCCTCGCGGTGAGATCGAGGACCCGGCGAGGCGACCGTGCCGGACAACGACGATCTCCCAGCCTCCGGCGAGGGGATGCCGTCGGGCCGCGACGAGTTCGGCCGTACGCGCCAGGGGGTCCATCCGCTGGGCGCGCGCCGCGCCCCGCACCAGCGAGAGGGTGCGGTCGCGCACCGTCCGCGCGTCCTCGAAGCGCTCCTGCTCGGAGAGCGTGGCCATCCGCTCCCGGAGACGCGCCATCACCTGCCGCGAGTCCCCGGTGAGGAGGTCGGCCACCTGGGCTGAGACCACGGCATACTCCTCGACGGTTTGGCGTCCGACGCAAGGCGCGCCGCATCGCCCCATGTCGGCGAGGGCGCAGGCCGAGCGCGGCCGGGTGGGGGAGAGCCGCTCGAGACACTGGCGCAGCGGAACCACCTCGTGGATGGCGGCGACGGCCGCCTCGGCGGCTGAACGGGAGGCGAACGGGCCGGCATACCGAGCTCCGTCGCCGATCACCGCCTTGACGATCGACAGGCGAGGGAAGGGCTCGATGGTGAGTTTGAGCCAGAGGGCCTTCTCGGGGTTGCGCGATCGACGGTTGTAGCGGGGCTTGTGGGCGGCGATCAGGCGCAACTCGCGCACCTCCGCCTCGAGAGCGGTGGGGCAGACGATCGGGGTCACCGTCTCGGCGATGCGGACCATCTCGGCCATCCGACGCCGGCCTTCGCTGGCTGTGAAGTAACTGCGCACGCGGGTGCGGATGTTGACCGAGGTGCCGACGTAGAGAGCGCGTCCCTGACCGTCCTTGAAGACATACACACCGGGGGAGTCGGGGAGGCTGTCGGCGAGATGGCGCTTGCGGCGGGTGGCGGCCGGGACCCGAGCCGAGTAGTCCTTGAGCTCCTCGAGGGAGTGCACCCCGAGGTTGCCGACTCGCTCGATCAGGCCGTGGAGGACGTCGACGGTGGCGCGGGCGTCGTGGAGGGCGCGGTGGTCGGGGGTCGTGGTGGCGCCGAAGAGGACGGCGAGGGAGGAGAGGCGGTGGTTGGGGGCCTCGTCGCGGGTCACGAGCTGGCGTGCGAGATGGACGGTGTCGAGGACGGGGTGGTTGGGCCAGGACAGGTTGGCCCGGCGTGCGGCGGCTTTGAGGAAGGAGACATCGAACCCGGCGTTGTGGGCGACGAGCACCGACCCGGCGGCGAACTCGAGGAAGGCCGTGAGGGCGGCCTCGACGCGGGGCGCGTCGCGCACCATGGAATCGGTGATGCCGGTGAGGACGGAGATGAAGGCGGGGATCGGGTGACCTGGGTTGACGAAGGTCTGGAACTCGCCCAGGACCTCGCCGCCCCTCACCTTGACGGCGCCGAACTCGGTGATGCCGCACTCCTGCGGCGAGCCCCCAGTGGTCTCGAGGTCGACGACGACGAAGGTCACGTCGGACAGAGGGGTGCCCAGGTCCTCGAGGGTGCCCTGGATCATCCGCATGTCTCGAACATATGTTCCCGGCCTGACAGTGGGTGGCAGGCGCGCTGGAAAGGCTCCGCTGAGACAACTTCTGCGTGACGCGGAAACCGGGTTTCCCGCCGCTCGGGGCCGGGCTTGAGCGGGCTGTCGGTGGCGGCTTTTAGCGTGGTCACAACACCAACGAAAGGGGTGAGTTCCGATGACCTCCCGTCACCCATTGCTCGGCCCGAGCATGACGATCGACTGTGCGCGATGTCCGGTGCAGCACACCGGGTGCGCCGACTGCATGGTGTCGGCCTTCCTGGCGAGCCCGCCGGTGATGGCCGGTGAGACAGTCCTCTCGCTCGACGCCGACGAGCGAGCGGCTGTCGACGCGTTCGCTCGTGCCGGGCTTGTCACACGTGCGGCGGCGTCGTCGGCCGTTGCGCGACACCGCGACCTGCCGGGCGGGCGCGCGACGGGCTGAGTGCGACGATGAGCCCGTGAGGTCACCGAGGCGCCGGACGCGACGCGCCACGGGAGGCGCCGTGTTGTGGGCGATTTCTCTCCTCGTCGCGTGCAGCCTCACCGCGTGCTCGACCGGGGGTCACGACCCGACTCCGCGCTCGACTCCCCGGACCTCCGCGACGCTCGACCCTGCGGCCGAGGCCGCCCTCCTCGATGCCGTCGACGTGGTACTGACGACGCGAGAGCGTGCGATCCGTGCAGGCGACGAGCAGACGTATGCCGCGCTTCTCGCCGATCCGACGGCGGGCCGCGGCCCGGCTCTGCTCACGCAGTTCGCGACCTTGGCCGCCGTGCCCTGGGCCGAGTTGCGCCACCACCACCCCAGACTCTCCAGAACCCCGACCGCGACCCCATCCGGAACTGGGTCACGTGGTGCGACCACGGTCGATGTGCTCGTCCCGACGACCTGGCGGCTGGCAGGAGAGCGGGCCGACACCCACGCCGAGGAAGGCTTCACAGTGACTCTCGTCGGCGGCGCCGACGGTGGCTGGCGCATCGTCGACCACACCGCACCGATCACGGCAGCGGCGCCGTGGTGGGCGCCAGGGGCAGGGGTGACGAACGCAGCCCACGGGCTGGTCGTCGGGACCGTCGACGAGGTGACGCGCACGGCATACGCCCAATGGGTGGAGCGGGCACACGAGCTTGCCGTCGCCGCTTGGCCCTCCGGCGCCCCGATGCCGCCTCTCGTCGTCGTCGCACCGGCCACCGCCACGGACTACCTGGCCTGGTCGAAGGCCGCCGCCGGCACCGACCAGGTCGCTGCCGTGACCGACGGACCACTCGACGCGACCGGCCGTGCCGTCGCGGATCGGGTGCTGCTCAACCCGGACGCCCTAGCCCGGCTCAGCCCTGATGGGCGCGCCTTCGTCATCGCACACGAGGCGGTGCACGTCCGGCTCCGGGCCGAGTTGGCCGGACAGGCCCCGCTGTGGCTCTCGGAGGGTTTCGCCGATCACGTTGCGTATGCCGCGACCGGCCTCACGCCGACGACGATCGCCGCCGACGCGCTCGCGCCGGTGAGAGCCGGCAACCTTCCGACCCGGCTCCCCGACCAAGGTGATTTCAACGCCGAAGCTGCGACGATCGGCCCCACCTACCAGCGCAGCTGGGTGCTCGTGACCCTGCTCGTCGACCGCCACGGCGTTGAGGCGGTGCGCGAATTCATCAGGGCGGCAGCGATTCCCGGGACACAAGCGGACGCCGAAGCAGCAGCGGACCGTGCTCTCGTCAGCGTCCTCGGGACAACCCGAGCGCAACTGCTCAGCGACTGGCAGGCGCGACTGCAGGAACTCGCCGAAGAGGGATGACGAGCGAGACGGCGACGAGCGCCAGCGACAGCCAGAATTGGTTGTAAAAGGCCTGCTTGTTCACGAGACTGGCGACCAGGAGCACGAGGGCCGCCCAGCGCAGCAATTCGCCGAGATCGGGTTGCCGGCGATGGACGGCCACCATCGCGATGGCGAGTGCGCCGAGCACCACGAGGCCGGTCACCCAGAAGGGCAGCGTGATGCCGAACTCGTTGAGGAAGAACAGAAACCACGTGTTGGCGAAGCGAATCGGGTGGAACTGCACGAGAGCCGTCACCGTGTCGTGCCAGAAGGCGGCGAAGTCCGCGAGGACCCACGGGGAGATCAGGGCGGCGGTCAGGGCACCGGTCGCGAGGACCCGGCGCCACCCGAAAGGTCGCCAGACCAGCAGGAGCGGGACGACCAGCGCCAAGTGCTGCTTGCTCGCGCAGGCCAGAGCGAGAGGAATGATCGACCACCAGGCCCGGCCGCGCGCGACGAGCACGGCCCAGACAACGATCAGGGCGGCGAGCAGTGGCTCGGTCCAGGCCTGGTCGACCTGGGTGATCGTGCCCGGCACGACGACCAGGAGGGCGGCGATGGCCGCGCCGCGACGGTTCCCGAGCCCGTCGGTGGCGCTGAGGCGAGCAAGGGCAACGGTGGCGAGGAGGAGCACGAGCGACCACAGGAGCAGCGCCCACCGCACGTCACCGAAGAGCCACTTCCCCGGAGCGACGAGGACGGTCATCCAGGGCAGGTAGGAGTGGATGTCCTTGACGCCGGGGGAGCCGGTCCACGTTGCGGTGTAGAAGTTGCCGCCGCGACCCAGGACCTCGCTGGCCTGCTGGAGGAGGTACCAGACGTCGATCCGCGGCGCGGGGTCACCGATGATCGCGATTGTCGACAGCGCGATGGCGGCGACGGCAGCCGTGCCGACCACCGCCCCCCAGAGGTATGCCGCGGGGCTGGGTCCCGCGGCATCCGAAGGCAGGGTGGTGAGCCACGTGAGAACGGCCGTGACCACCGCCGCTCCCACCGTGACCGTCACGGCGGCGGTCAGCCACCCGTCGCGTAGGTACGTGAACAGCGGCACGGCCAGGGTGACGACGGCACTCCCGGCGAGGGTGACCGGCACCCAACGCTGCGCCGGATCGGGAACCACGCGACGGGCCAGGGACACCGCGAGCACGACCGCCGCAGCGGTCAGGACGAGCAGGATGAGCAGCCGGAAGCGGACGACGCTCCACTGCATGGCGGCCGTGGTCGCCAGCCAGGTGGCCGCCGCGGCGACGCCGATCCATCGAGGGCTCGGGGTGCGCGGGATCACTGCACCATCCTAGGAAGCCCTTGCCGAGGCATCTCCGGCGGCGCGATAGCCTTTCGAGTCATGGCCGACAGCACCACGTCCTCGATCGAGATTGCCGCAGAACCCGCAGCGGTGCTCGACGTCATCGCCGATTTCGAGGCCTATCCGCAGTGGGCAGGCCAGGTGAAGTCGGTCACCGTGCTCACCGAGGACGGTGACGGCTGGGCCGACCAGGTCGAGTACGTCCTGGACGCCGGCGCCATCAAGGACACCTATGTCCTGAAGTACGACTGGGACGCCATCGAGGCCGATGGCACCGGCTCGGTGTCGTGGAGTCTGGTCCGCGCTGGCGTACTCACCGCCCTCAACGGCACCTACGCCCTCACCGGGAAGGCCAAGGGACCCACCAAGGTTACCTACGACCTCGAGGTCGACCTCAAGATCCCCATGATCGGCATGCTCAAGCGCAAGGCGGAGAAGGTCATCACCGACACCGCGCTCAAGGAGTTGAAGAAGCGCGTCGAGTCGATGAAGGCGTGACCGAACCTCCCGGCAGCACTCGAGTCCTGCTCGTCACCGGCAAGGGGGGCGTGGGCAAGACGACCACGGCCGCGTCGATGGCCGTCGCTGCCGCCTCAAGCGGTCATCGTGTCCTGGTCCTCTCCACGGATCCCGCGCACTCCTTGGGTGACGTCCTCGACGTCGATTTGCCCTCGGCCCGGCACTGGCGCAGCGGCACCGATGTCCCGGTGGGTGTCCCGGGGTCGCCCGGCGGGCTCACCGTCCTGGCGGTGGACCACCACACCGACGTCGAGGCTGACTGGGACGTCGTGCGCGACCACCTGCTCCGCATCCTCGAGGGCCTGGACGTGGACCCGGTCATCGCCGACGAACTCGTCACGCTCCCCGGAGCCGACGAGGTCCATGCCCTCCTGACCTTGGCGCTCGCCGTCGACTCCGGCGACTGGGATCTCGTCGTCGTCGACTGCGCCCCGAGCGCCGAGACGCTGCGCCTGCTCACCCTCCCCGAGATCCTCGGCTGGCACCTCGATCGGTTGTTGCCCGCCCAACGTCGCCTCCTCACGACCTTGCGCCCGGCTGCGGCGGCCGCGACCGGCATACCGCTGCCGGACCGCGAGGTCCTCGACGTCATCGGCACCTGGCGTCGCCTGATGGCGCGCTGTCGTGAGGTCCTCACCGGGCCGTCGGCGAGCGTGCGCATCGTCCTCACCCCGGAGCGTGTCGTCGTCGCGGAGGCGCGCCGGTTGCGGTCCGCCTTCGCCCTCCACGGGTATGCCGTGGACGAGGTCGTCGTGAACCGCGTGCTCCCGGCGGGTGAGGACGAATGGCGCAGCGCGTGGAACAGGGCACAGGCCGACGGGCTCACGCTGATCATCGAGTCCTTCGACGGCATCCCGGTGACGGTCACCCCGCACGTGGCCGGCGAGCCGATCGGTGTGGCGGCCCTGGCGGCCCTCGCCGACGAACGCTCGGTCCTGGCGGGCACGCCGCGGGCCCTGACCGACCCGGTCGAGGTGGCGGTGCCACGGGTGACCGGGGCCGAAGACGGATTCGTCCTCGAGCAGCCGATCGGGCTGGCCGACGCGGCCGCGGTGCGGGTGCAGCGCCGGGCCGACGACCTCATCGTCAGCGTGGGCGGTGACCGGCGGATCATTGCGCTGCCGTCGGCGCTGCGGCGTTGCGTCGTTGAGAATGCGTCGGTGGGCAGTGGGATGCTCACGGTGCGGTTCGTCAAGGACGAGGAGGTGTGGCCCCATGGCCGATGAGGACGTCGACGCCGCCATCGGTTCGGTGGCCGAGGAGACCGCACGCCTGCTGCGCGTGCTCGGTGGGGGACCACCGAACACCGACGACCGCGCCGACCCAGCGACCGCGCCGACCATCGACACCACGCCGGCCACCCACTCCCGTGCTTGCACGTGGTGCCCGCTGTGCCGCGGCGTGGAGCTCGTCAAAGGGCTGAGTCCGGAGACCTTGCGGTCCCTCGCCGACGTGGCCACCCTTGCGGCGACCACCTTCGCTGACCTGGCCGCGCGGCATACCCCATCCTCGAGGAGCGAGGAGGGGGCGCCCCCACCACGGCGCCCGCGCCCACCGGTGGAGGACATCATCGTGACCGGCACCGACCCGCGCGGAGAGGAGGGGGCGTGAACGGCCCGCTCACCATTGGCATCGACATCGGCGGCACCAAGGTCGCCGGTGGGGTCGTGGACGCGCGGGGTGCCCTGCTCGCCACCGCGCGCACCGTGACACCGGACCGCTCCCGCAGCCCTCGCGTCGTCGAGGAGACGATTCTCTCGGTGGTCGACGAACTTCGTGCTGTCCATCCGGACGTTGCGGCCGTCGGCATCGGTGCCGCCGGCTTCGTCTCGGCAGACCGCTCCACTGTCGTCTTCGCGCCTCACCTGTCGTGGCGCAACGAGCCCCTGCGCGAGCGGCTCGGCGAACGCGTCGGGCTGCCGCTCGTCGTCGACAACGATGCGAACGCCTCGATCTGGGGCGAGTACCGCTTCGGTGCCGGACGCGGTGAGTCCCACCTCGTCATGGTCAACCTGGGCACGGGCATCGGGGGTGGCATCGTCTATGAGGGGCAGGTGATCCGGGGTCGCTACGGCATCGCCGGGGAATTCGCGCACATGCAGGTCGTCCCCGATGGCATTCGCTGCGAGTGTGGCAACCGAGGCTGTTGGGAGCAGTACGCCTCCGGCAACGCGCTGGTTCGCGAGGCTCGCGTGCTCATGGCGTCGACCTCGCCGATGATCACCGACCTCTTCCGGGAGGTCGTCGGCCCGGCC
Source organism: Phycicoccus elongatus Lp2 (assembly GCF_000367525.1). GTDB lineage: Bacteria > Actinomycetota > Actinomycetes > Actinomycetales > Dermatophilaceae > Phycicoccus_A > Phycicoccus_A elongatus. The sequence continues at coordinate 666,588 of NZ_HF570956.1, forward strand.
GACACCCTCTCCGGACCGTTGGTCACCGAGGCTGCCAAGCGCGGTGACCGTCTCGCCATCGAACTCATCGGCGAGGTCGGCCGATGGCTCGGTGTCGGGATCGCCAACCTCGCCGCAGCTCTCGACCCGGGGACCTTCGTCATCGGCGGCGGGGTGAGCGCGGCCGGCGAGTTCCTGCTGGGTCCGGCGCGCGAGAACTTCCGCCGCCACCTCACCGGCCGTGGTTATCGACCGGAGGCTCGCATCGTTGCGGCGGCGCTGGGCAACGACGCCGGCGTCATCGGGGCCGCGGAACTCGCACGGGACGCCCTGTCCACGTGAGGGCGGTGCGTGTCGCGTCGTACAACACGCGCGACTTCCTCGACGACCGCGACGCGGCAGCCAGCGTCGTGCGCGCCATCGATCCGGACGTGCTCTGCCTGCAGGAGGTTCCGCGCCGCCTCGGCGCCGCGTGGCGGGTGTCGCGCTTCGCGACGGCGTGCGGCATGGCGTGGGTGGGGCGTCATCGGGGCAGTGGAGGGACGACGATCTTCGTCTCCGAGCGCATCCGCGTCTCGGGTGCCGGTCACCACCGACTGCCGGTGCGGTTGCTCGACCGGACTCGTGGGTATGCCGTGGCGCACCTGGTGATCGACGGCTGGCAACCGCTGACCGCGGTCAGTCTCCACCTGAGCCTGAGGCCGGATGAACGGCAACGTCATGCCGGGGCCATCCTCGCCGCACTTGCCGACCAACCGGGTGCGCTCGTCGTCGCCGGAGATCTCAACGAACTCGATGACGGCGCGGCCCATCGTGCCTTTGCCCAAGGGCTGCGCGTCGTCAGCGGGTCAGTGCCCACGTATCCCTCTCGCGCTCCGCGCAAAGCACTCGACGTCATCTTTGCCACGCCGCACCTGAAGGTCGTGGCCGGCCCGCCCGTCGTGCTGGACGATGCCGTGCTCGCCGCCGCCTCGGACCACCGGCCGGTGTGGGTCGACCTGAGGCCCGGCTCGGTCTGACGCGAGCGGCAGGGACTCAGACGCGGGAACCGTCGTCGGAGTCGAAGGGATCGCGTTCCCTGGGAGCGCGCAGGACCAGCAGCCCGAAGCCGAGCACGATCGCGGCGATGCCGGCGAGCAGCCACCAGGTGGCGTGGAACGGCCGGGCGAAGACGACATAGAGAACCATGACCGGGCCGAGCACCAAGCCCGCCACCGCCCCCCAATAGTGCAGGTCCTCACCCGGTGGCAGGGCCACCTCTGGTGGTACGAAGCCGTCGTCCTCGTCGTCCTCGTCGTCCTCGCCGGCACCAAGGTCGGGTGTCTCGTCCGTGATCGACGGCCCGGTCGGGCCGCGCCAGACGGGAAAGGACAGGACGGTGACCTCTGGGGTCGAGCTCCCAGCGGGAGCGGGAGGCTCGGCGTCGGTGAGATCGGGTGGGGTGCCTTCTGTGTCCGACACGCTCGTGCCGTCGGGGTCCGCGTCACCCCAGTGCGCCACGATGTCCTCGAAGCGTCGGTCGACCACGTCGTCGGGGAGCCGTGAAGAATCTTCACGGGCACCGTCGTCGCGGGAGGTCACGCCATCCATTGTGACCCACGGTGGCGTGGGCTCGGTCGACTAGGCTGCACGGGTCGGTTCTCGGAAGGACGAAACGCCCGGTGTTGTACTGGTTGCTCAAGACGGTCGTCCTCGGACCGGTCCTCAAAGTGCTCTTCCGCCCGTGGGTGGAAGGGGAGGAGCACATTCCGGACGCCGGGGGAGTGATCTTCGCGAGCAACCACCTCTCCTTCTCCGATTCGATCTTCCTGCCGCTCGTCGTGCCTCGGAAGATGACCTTCTTGGCCAAGGCCGACTACTTCACCGGCACCGGCCTGAAGGGACGTCTGACCAAGATGTTCTTCACCGGGGTCGGCCAGCTTCCCGTGGATCGCAGCGGTGGTCGCGCGAGCAGCGCCGCTCTCGACGCCGGTCTCAAGGTGCTGCGCGCCGGCGACATCCTGGGCCTCTACCCCGAGGGCACCCGTTCGCCGGACGGGCGCCTCTACAAGGGCAAGACCGGGGTGGCCAGGATGGCCATCGAGGCTGGGGTGCCCGTGGTGCCGGTCGCGATGATCAACACCGACAAGGTGCAGCCCACCGGCACGGTGATCCCGAAGATCCAGCGCGTCGGCATCCGCTTCGGCGCCCCCCTGGACTTCTCCCGGTATGCCGGCCTCGAAGAGGACCGCTTCGTCCTGCGGTCCGCGACCGACGAGATCATGTACTCGCTCATGGAGCTCTCCGGGCAGGAGTACGTCGACATGTATGCCGCGCAGATGAAGGACAGCCTCAAGGCCAAGAAGGCGGGCACCACCTCGACCTGACTGACCGGCATCCGGGCCGGGCGAGGAGGTCGCTCGCCGGGGAACCTATCCTTGGACGGTGAGCATCACCACCGATCCGGCCCCCATGGCCGGACTCCTCGCGCCCGATGACCTGCCGGCTGCCCAGCAGCCGACCTGGCCGGACGCCGCCGCCCTGCAGTCGGCGGTCGCCACGCTCGCCACCTATCCACCGCTCGTCTTCGCCGGCGAATGCGATGTCCTCAAGACCCGGATGGCGGCCGCCGCGCGCGGCGAGGCCTTCGTGCTCCAGGGCGGGGACTGCGCCGAAACCTTCGCCGGGGCGAGTGCCGACAACATCAAGAACCGGGTCAAGACGATCCTCCAGATGGCGGCTGTCCTCACCTACGGGGCGTCCGTGCCCGTGGTCAAGGTGGGGCGGATGGCCGGGCAGTACGCGAAGCCGCGCTCGAGCGACGTCGAGACCCGCGACGGCGTCACGCTTCCGGCCTACCGCGGCGACATGGTCAACGACTACGACTTCTCGGCGCCCTCGCGCGAGCCCGACCCGCAGCGCTTGGTGCGGGGGTATCACGCGAGCAGCGCGACCCTCAACCTCGTGCGGGCCTTCACCACCGGTGGCTTCGCGGACCTTCGGTACGTTCACGACTGGAACAAGGGCTTTGTCTCCAACGCGGCCAACGCCCGCTACGAGAAGATCGCGCGCGACATCGACAAGGCGATGAAGTTCATGGCCGCCTGTGGTGCCGACTTCGAGGCGATGAAGACCACGGAGTTCTTCGCCGCCCACGAGGCGCTGCTGCTGGACTACGAGCGACCCCTGGTGCGCACCGACTCCCGCACAGGTGAGCTCTACAGCACCTCGGCGCACTTCCTCTGGGTCGGGGAGCGCACCCGCGACCTGGCCGGCGCGCACATCGACTTCGTCTCGCGCATTCGCAACCCGATCGGCGTCAAGGTCTCCGCCGGCGCCGATGTCGACGACCTGCTGCGGATGATCGACGCACTCGACCCGACTCGCGAGCCGGGGCGCCTGACCTTCATCACGCGCATGGGTGCCGGCCGGATCCGTGAAGCCCTACCGTCGATCGTCGAGAAGGTCACGGCCTCGGGTGCCCAGGTCACGTGGGTGTGCGACCCGATGCACGGCAACACCTTCTCGTCTGCTTCTGGGTACAAGACAAGGGATTTCGAGGACGTCGTCGACGAAGTCCGTGGCTTCTTCGAGGTGCACCAGGGCTTGGGCACGGTGCCAGGTGGCATCCACGTCGAGCTCACCGGCAACGACGTCACCGAGTGCATCGGTGGCTCGGAGAAGATCCTCGACGCGGACCTTGCGAACAACTACGAGTCCCTCTGCGACCCTCGGCTCAACCACCAGCAGAGCCTCGAACTCGCCTTCCTCGTCGCCGAGATGCTCTCGCGTGACTGAGGTCGTGGCGGACCTGTTGTCCGACACCCTCACTCGTCCCACAGCCGCCATGCGGCACGCGATGGCGGAGGCCGAGGTGGGCGATGACGTCTTCCGCGAGGATCCGACCGTCAGGGCGCTCGAGGAGCGGGTTGCCGGGCTGCTCGGCCACGAGGCCGGACTCTTCTGCCCGACGGGATCCCTCGCCAACCAACTCGGCCTGCGCCTGCACGTGCGACCCGGCGGAGAGATGCTCGCGGACTCGTTGGCGCACGTCGTGCGCGCCGAACTCGGTGCCGCCGCGGTCTTCTCGGGCATCACCTCGCGCACCTGGTCCTCGGTCGCCGGCCGCCTCGTGGCGGCCGACGCGCTGGCGATGGTGACCACCGGTGTCGGGCCCTATCAGGTGGAAACCCAGCTCGTCGTCGTCGAGAACACGCACAACTTCGGCGGTGGGACGATCCAGCCGCTCACCGAGATCGAAGCCCTGCGGGCGGGGTTGGAGCCACTCGGGGTGCCGATGCACCTCGACGGTGCGCGGCTGTGGAACGCGCACGTGGCCACGGGGGTGGCGCTGGCGGCATACGGCCGGCTGTTCGACACCGTGAGCGTGTGCCTGTCCAAGGGGCTCGGAGCCCCGGTCGGCTCCGTGCTCGTCGGTTCCACCGACGCGATGGCCGAGGCGCGGGTATGGCGCAAGCGTTACGGGGCCGGGATGCGTCAGGCCGGCGTCATCGCGGCTGCCGGTCTATATGCCGTGGACCACCACCTCGACCGGCTCGCCGAGGATCACGCCCGGGCGCGCCGATTCGCGACGGCGCTGGCCGAGTCGGTGTCCGTCGTCGACCCGGCGGCGGTCGAGACCAACATCGTCATGATCGACACCTCCTCCACGGGCCGCTCCGCCGCTGAGATCTCAGCAGCGGTGGGGGAGAAGGGTGTTCGCGCCTTTCCCGCCGGCAAGGACCGCGTCCGGCTGGTGTGGCACCTCGACGTCGACGACGCCGGCACGGACGCCGCCATCGAGGCCTTTCGCGAGGTTCTGCTCACCCGCTGAAGGACAACTTCTGCGTCGCGCGGCCCGCCCGATCCTGCAGGTTGGGTGTCAGGCTCGTGGTCAGGCTTCGTGGTGCAGCGCTTCGGCCGGCGGATCCTCCAGTGCTGTTGCCGCCGGGTCGCGAGCCCCGGGGCGCAGCTCCACCAGGTAGGTGGCGCCGATGACCAGGGCGCCGCCGATCAGCATGCGTGTGGTCAACGACTCGCCGCCGAAGAGGACCGCGAAGAAGGCGGCCATGACGGGCTCGAGCGACATGACGATGGCCGCCTTGGTGGCCGTGAGGTGGGCCTGGGCCCAGGTTTGCGCCCAGAGGGCGAAGGCTCCCGCGACGAGCGCCATGTAGAGCATCGAGGTCCACTGCCCGGTGGAGTGCGGCAGGGTGAGGCCACCGGGCAGGGCGGCCACGAAGCAGATCGCCGCGATGACGCCTGCCTGGACCGTCGCCAGCCCGACGGCCGTGTCGCTGGTCGACCACCGGCCGAGCGCGATGATGTGCAGGGCATAGATGGCAGCGGCCACGAGGGTCTGGGCCTCCCCGATCCCCACGGCGAATCCGCGCAGGGACAGCACGGCCAACCCGATCGTGGCCAGGGCCACCGCGAACCACGCCACCCCGGAGATGCGGTCCCTGAGGAGGACGGCGGCAAACACGGGGGTGAGCACGACGTACGTCCCGGTGATGAAGCCCGAGATGGAGGCGTCCGTGTGCTGTAGCCCCATCGTCTGGAGCACTTGTGCTCCCCCGTAGAGGGCTCCCAGGATGACCCCGAGCCGCACGTCACGGGTGCTCAAGCGGCGCACCTGACGGTGGAAGAGGGCCAGCATCGCGACGGCCGCGATGGCGAAGCGCACGGCGAGGAAGTCCGCCGGTGGCACGGTCCGGACCAGGTCCTTGATGAGGAAGAAGGTCGAGCCCCAGACCGCGGTCACGCAGATGAGGAGGAAGGCCGCCAGCCTCGCGGTGGTCGCCGAGCGCACGTCAGACGGTCTTCAAGGTGACTGTCGAACCCTTGGGGATCTGGGTGCCGGCCGCCGGATCGGTGCTCTGCACCGTGCCGAAGTTGATGCCCGGCAGCAACTTCTGCACCTTGACGCGGAGGCCGGCCGCCTCAAGGGTCGCCGTGGCCGCGCCGACCTGATTGCCGACGACATCGGGGACGGCGACGAGCACCGGACCCTTGGAGACGACAACCGTGACGGTGTCGCCCTTGAAGAGTTGCCCGCCGGGGGGAGTCTGCGAGATGACGTTGCCCTTGGGCACGGTGTCGCTGTTCTCCTCGCTGCCGACCGCGACGACCAGCCCGGCACCCTCGAGAGTGCTCTTGGCGTCGGCCAGCGACTTGCCCTCGACGTTGGTGACAGCGATCGGCTGGCGTCCCTTGGAGATGACAAGGTTGACCGCACCGCCCGGTGGAAGGGGAGTGCCTTCGGCCGGGTCGACGGAGATGATGGCGCCCTGGGTGACCGTCTCGGAGAACTCCTGGCTCTGCCGGCCCGAGCTGAGGCGGGCCTCCTTGAGGGCGGCCAACGCCTGGTCGACGGAGAGGTTGGCCAGTGGGGGCACGGCATACCGCTCCGGGCCCTTGGACACGATCAGGCCCACGGTCTGCGACTTGCGGATCGTCGTGCCCGCCCGAGGGTCGCTGGAGATCACGATGCCGGCGGCAGCGTCCTCCGAGAACGCCTGCTGGGTGCTCGACGCCAGGCCCACGCTGGTGAGTAACTTCTGCGCGGCGGCGAGCTCGAGGCCTTCGACCTTGGGCACCGGCGTGGGCGTGAGCGGGCCCTTCGTGAAGACCCAGACCGTGGCCGCCAGGAGGGCCGCCGAGAGGGCGACGAGCACCCACGGCCACGCCTTGCGCTTGCGCTTCACCGGGTATGCCGTGCGCACGGGCGGCAGGGCGGGCTGCGGGGTCGCGGTGGGCAGGGTCGTCGTCGCGACATCACTCGAAGGGACCGGCAATGGCGCCGTCGCCGCCGAGAGCGCCGCCGCGCTGCGGCCGCTACCGTCGGTGCCCGTGTGGGCGGTGCCGAGCCGACGGTCGAGTTGCTGGTCCGAGAGCCGCGAGCGAGCGCCGGCGAGCAAGGAGCGGAACTCGGCGGCATCGGTGGGTCGCAGGTCGGGATCACGCGCCCCAGCGGCCGAGACGATCTCGTCGAGCACCTTGGGGGTGCCGGCGACCTTGGACGAGACCTTGGGGACGTCCTCGTGCACGTGCTGGAAGGCGACGTTGACCGGCAGGTCGCCACTGAAGGCCTTCTCGCCGGTGAGCATCTCGAAGAGAATCAGCCCCGCGGCATACACATCGGAGCGGGCGTCGGCGATGCCTCGGCCCACCTGCTCGGGGGAGACATAGGCCACCGTGCCGAGGAGGACCTGGCTCGATGACGTGACCGTCTGGCTGGTCACGGCGCGCACGAGACCGAAGTCAGCGACCTTGACGACGCCGTCGTCGCGCAGCAGGACGTTCTCGGGCTTGACGTCCCGGTGGATGAGCCCGGCGCGGTGGGCGTGGGCGAGTGCGTCGAGGGTCGGGTCGAGGATGTCGAGCGCGGCGCGCGGCGTCAGTGAGCCCTCGTCTTCGAGTACCTGCCGCAAGGTGCGCCCGGCGACGTACTCCATGGCGATGAAGAGGTGCCCGTTGTCGGAGCCGTAGTCGAGCACGCCGACGATGTGAGGGTGCTGCAGTCCTGCCGCCGAGCGAGCCTCGCGCTCGAAACGACGCACGAACTCGTCGTCGTGGACCAGGTGCGGGCGGAGGACCTTGAGGGCCACCTCACGATGGAGGCGCAGGTCCAGAGCTCGGTAGACGATGGCCATGCCGCCGTCGGCGAGGTGTTCGAGGACTTCATACCTGCCGTCGAGGACCTCACCGACGAGGTCGGGAACAGCAGGCGAAGACACCCCCCGAGTGTAGGCGTTCACCCTGTCTCACCCCGCCATCGTTCGTCGTACCCGACCTGTCAGAAAGCGTCAGACGCGGTCCTTGAGGGCCTTGACCGAGCGCACGTAGAAGTGGGTGTCCTTGAACCAACCTTTGCTCCGCACCGAGGCGAAGCCCTGGTAGTAGGCCGCGATGACCTCGTCCTCGCTGGTGGCCATGGACCCGAGAGTGCGGAGCATGACGACTCCGGCCGTGACGTTGTCGCGGGTATCGAGCAGATTGAGATCGCGCCCGATCATGGCCTCGGCCCACTGGCCACCGGCGGGGATGACCTGCATCGCCCCGATCGCGTTGACGCCGGAGACATTGCGTTGGTTCCAGCCGGACTCCTGCATGGAGATCGCGAGCGCGAGCTTGGGGTCGACACCGTGCTGGCTCGCGGTGGCGACGATGAGGTCGCGCGTGGCAGAGCGACTCGGGACGGTGGCGGCGGCCAAGGCCGCCCGATTCGTGGCCGGGTTCTTCGACATCGCTGGCGTTCCCCCGGGGAAGACCGTGTCGTGGCCATCGCTCTGTTGGGATGCAGGTGGCGTCTCGGGCGCCGGCGCCGGCTTGGCGGGGGCGGTCTGCGCGGCTGCCACCATCGTCGTGATCTGCAGGACCTGGCCGGGATGAATGTGGGAGCGGGGGTTCAGGCCGTTGGCTTTCACCAGGCTGGGAAGGCCGATGCTGTGCGAGGCCGCGATCGACCACAAGGTGTCGCCCTGCTTGACCGTGTATGCCGTGGCCGGGGGTGCGGGGTCGGCCGGGGCTGCGGGGCCGCTCTGGCCCGTTGATGCAGCGTCGCCGCGGGGCACGAGGATGGTGCTCCCGGCGCGAAGTGCGCGTGGATTGGCCAGGTTGTTGTGCGCCGCGAGCTCGCCAGGACTGGTCTTGAAGATCGCGGCCAGGCCGATCAGGGTGTCGCCGCCCTTGACCTGGTACTCGGTCCAACCGTTGGGCGCCGTGGTGTTGGTTCGGACGGTCGCGGTCGTTGCCGGCAGGCTGGGCAGGGAAACGATCTCCGCCGGCAGGGCGGGGGCCGTGAACAAGACCATGGGGGAGATCCTCCGAACGTGCGATCTGGTGCGCATGTGACAGGTGTGACTCCTCGCGAGGGTAACCGAGGGAACCGGAGGATCCGGGGAGGCGCGTCGTGGGGGCCCGTGGCACGCTTGTGCGCGTGAGTGACCTCGACCGCGTCAGCGCGTGGCTGACCCTTCCCGATCTCGTCGAGCGCTACGGCGAACGCCTGTCGACGGTGCGCCGGTGGCTCGACGATCGTGAGCTCATCGGCATACGCCGCGGTGAGCACAAGGCGCTGGCCGTGCCGGCCGAGTTCCTCGACGAGACTGGGCCCCTCCCTGCCTTGAGGGGCACCTTCACGGTTCTCGCCGACGGGGGGATGAGCGATGAGGAGATCATCGCGTGGCTCTTCGCGGCTGACCCGACGTTGCCCGTCGACGGCGCCCCGATCGACGCGATCCGGGCCGGCCACAAGACCGAGGTGCGTCGTCGCGCCATGGAGGCCGCCTTCTGAGGGCCGACTCCATACAGATCTCGCACCGGACGCCAGCCACAGGTGTGGTCGGGTGCGAGGTCTGGTCCGGGCGGGTGTGGTCGAGTGCGCGCGTCAGGCCGTGCGGGCGGTCGAGATCTCGACAAGGTCGGCGAGCACCGCCCGGGCGTCGGCGGCGACACCCGCGGCCCGACCCAGGGCGGCCAAGGACTGCTCGGCCAACCGGCTGATCTCGGCCTCGACGGCGGTGACGGCACCGGACTCGGTGATGATCGCCCGCAGGTCCTCGACGTGTTCCTGGGCCAGGTCGGCGCGGCCGAGCAACTCCTCGACCCGCCCACGGCCGGCCGCGGAGGCACCGGTGAGGGTGTGCGCCACGAGCACGGTGCGCTTGCCCTCCCTCAGGTCGTCCCCGGCCGGTTTGCCGGTCGTCTCCGGGTCCCCGAAGACCCCGAGGATGTCGTCGCGCAGCTGGAAGGCGTGCCCGAGGTCGAGTCCATAGGACGACAACTCGGTCAGGTCGGTCTCGCCCAGACCACCGGTCGTCGCGCCGATCAGCAGCGGGTGCTCGATCGTGTACTTCGCGCTCTTGTACCGGATCACCCGGGACGCCCGGGCGACGCGCTCGCTGTCGTCGAGCCCCGCCCACGGTCGCACCGACTCGACGACGTCGAGGAACTGCCCGGCCATCAACTGGGTCCGCATCCGGTCGAAGAGCCCTCGTGCCCGCGTCAGGTCCTCGGTGGCCAGTCCGCTGGTGGCGTACAGCTCCTCGGTCCAGTTCAGGCAGAGGTTGCCGGCGAGAATCGCCCCGGCCATCCCGAAGCGGTCGGCATCCCCGGCCCAGCCCCGCCCGGTGTGGTGGCTGGCGAGCGCGCGGTGCGCGGCCGGCATACCCCTGCGGGTGTCGCTGTCGTCCATGACGTCGTCGTGGATCAACGCCGCGCCCTGGAAGAACTCCATCGACGTCGCCAGACGGACGGCTGCATCGCTGTCGGGGCGACCGGCCGCCCGGTGCCCCCAATAGAGGAAGGCGGCGCGAAGGCGCTTTCCACCGGTGAGCAGCAGGCCGATCGCGTCGACGAGGTCGTCGACGTCGGGCCCGATCTCGGCGAGGACCTCGCGCTGGTGAACCAACTCGCCATCGATGCACGCCTGGACGCGCTGGCGCAGGTCGGCCTGGTCGAGCGGGCTGGGCACGGGGTCCTCCGGGACGGGCGGTCGCGGGTCTGACCGCGACGTGGATGACCGAAAGCCTACGTCGTCGCTCTCGCCTACCCTTGGCCGCATGGTCCCGCACATCCCATATCGCCTCCGTGCGGAGCGGCCCTCGATCAGCTTCGAGTTCTTCCCGCCGAAGGACGACGGCTCCGAGGCCCAGCTCTGGGAGGCGATCCGGCATCTCGAGCGGATCCGGCCGGACTTCGTGTCGGTGACCTACGGCGCGGGTGGCACGACCCAGGACCGCACGATCCGCGTCACGGAGCGGATCGCCCGCGAGACCTCACTGGTGCCCTTGGCGCACCTGACGTGTGTGGGCGCGACGGTGCCGCAATTGCGTCGCGTCGTCGGTGCGTATGCCGCGGCCGGGATTCGCAACATCCTCGCCCTCCGCGGGGACCCGCCCGGCAACGTCGGGGGGGAATGGCTGCCCACCGAGGGCGGGCTCTCCCACGCCGACGAGCTCGTCGAGTTGATCCGCGGCCTGGGTGACTTCACGATCGGCGTCGCGGCCTTCCCGGACGTCCACCCGAGCAGTCCTGGCCTCGATCACGACATCGAGGTGCTCGTGCGCAAAGCCGATGCCGGCGCGAGTTTCGCGGTGACCCAGATGGTCTTCGACGCCGACACCTACCTCCGGTTGCGCGATGCCGTGGCGGCCCGCCCCCACCTGCCGGTGACTCCCGGCCTCATGCCGGTGACCAACCTCCGGCAGATCCAGCGGATGTCGCAGCTCATGGGGACGCCCCTGCCCGCGGCCGTGGTGTCGCGGCTCGAGGCGGTCGGTGAGGATGCGGCCGCGGTGCGCGCAGTGGGTGTGGAGATCGCCACGGAGTTGGCTCAGCGGATGCTCGGCGAGGGCGCGCCGGGGCTGCACTTCATCACGATGAACCGGTCGACCGCGACCCTCGAGGTGCACCGCAACCTCGGGTTGGCCTCGGACATGTCGCTCGTCTGAGCCAGACGCCCCAGGCAGGCGCCTGCCGCGGAGACTCGCGCCCGGTCAGACCACCTCGACCGGTGTGCCGGCTGTCATCGTCAGTAGGTCGTCGTAGGTCGTCGCGAAGACCGAGTGGGAGTGGCCGGCGGCCGCCCAGACCACGGCAAATCGGGCCAGGCTGACGTCGACGACGGTGCGCAGTGGGCTGAGGCTGCCGACCGGGGCGACCCCGCCGATGGCGAAGCCCGTCCACGCCCGGACCTCCTCGGGCGTCGCCTGGCGCAGCGGGGCGCACTCGAGGGTGTCGGCGATCTTGATCGTGTCGACCCGGTGTCCGCCGGAGGAGAGCACGAGCAGTGGGACCGGTGGCGTTCCGTCGCCCGCGTCAGCAGCGAACACGAGGGAGTTGGCGATCTCGGCCGGGGTGATGCCCAACGCCTCGGCCGCCGCCTTGGCGGTGCGCACCGCATCGGGCAGGTGGCGGATCTGCGGTGTGTGTCCGAAGGCGGCCAGGACAGCGAGGACCCGGCTGACCGCCGGATGATCGGCCCGGTCCGGCCCCTGCTCGACGCTCATGGCGGAAGCGTAGGGGGCCGGGGTCTTCAGAGGCGACGCTTGAAGCCCTCGTGGGACGCGGCATACCCGAGGCGGCCGTAGAACCGGTGGTGGGCCGGATCCGCGGTGATGGCCTCGAAGGCGCGCTCGTGGGTGTCGGTGGGCGTGGGGTCGACAGGCTCGCGGAGGCCCCGAGGACGTCGTCGTGCAGCAGGGCCAAGATGGCAGGCAGGTCCCGCGATCGGCGCGGCTGACGGTGAACTGCGCGCCCGCAGCTGTGATGTCGTCCGCGGGCCGCACTCTGTCACGCAGGACTTGACGCGTGTGCTCGGGGTGGGGCTACTCTGGGCATTGTTCGAACACGCGTTCGACAATGTGCAGGTCGTCTCCACACCATCCATTACGGCTCGAAGGGAGCCCATGTCGTGCTGCGCAGATTCGACGAGCCGATCGAGGTCAGGGTCGAGGACGAGCCGGCCGACGGCCAGGCACCGGGAGCACCGCGGGCCTTCCTCTGGCGCGGTCGGGTCTATGCGGTCCGGGGCATCGATGGGCACTGGAGCGAGCGGCGTGCCTGGTGGCGCGGTCCGGGCCCGGGCCTGGGGGATCGGCAGGTCTGGCGGGTCCGGGCCCAGGCCGGCCGCAGCGCGACCCCGGTCATCGCCGAGCTCGGCACGGACGGGCCGGCCGCGACCGACCCCTGGGTCCTCCTCGGCATCCTCGACTGAAAGGCGATCGTCATGACCACCAGCACCCTGGCTCTCGTCGAGCGCGCCCACGACTCCCTCTTGGTGGGGTATGCCGCGGAGTCCGCCACCGCACGCCACCACGCCGCCCAGATCGCGGCGCTGCGGGCCGCGGCAGCCGTCGTCGCCGCGCGGGACCGGCGCGACCGATCCTCCTCGCTCGGCCCGGTGAGCCTGTGGGACCTGCTCGGCCGACTCACCCCCGAGTTGTCCGAGTGGGCCCGTCACTTCGCCGTCATCACCCGTCGAATGCCGCTCGTGGAGTCCGGCCGGATCCGGGTCAGCGTCCGCGAGGCCGACGACCTGCTGCGCGATGCCGAGGCATTCCTCGCCCGTGCCGAGCTCGTCATCGGGTTGCCGACCCGGGTTGATCCCACGCCCCGGCTCGCGCCGGTCCGCTCGGCCTGACCGGCCTGACCGGCCTGACCAGCATGACCGCCTGCAGCGCAGAACTGAGGTGGCGCAGAACAGAGAACGCGCGACACGGACCTGACCCGTTGACCTGGCCCCGCGGCATACCGATTCGAGACCGATGACTGACTTCGCCCACCTTCACGTCGCCTCCGGCTTCTCGCTGCGGCACGGCGCGAGCACCCCGCAGGCCCTCGTCGAGCGGGCCGCCGCGCACGGCCAGCCAGCGCTCGCGCTCACCGACCGAGACGGGCTCTATGGTGCGGTGCGGTTCGCGACGGCGGCGATCGCGGCGGGCGTCCTGCCGGTCCTGGGCGTGGATCTCGCCGTCGGTCCCGACCCGGGGCAGGTGCGCCCGGCG
>NZ_HF570956.1:680156-683133 GCF_000367525.1 Phycicoccus elongatus Lp2
CGGTCGTCCCGGTGGTGGCCCCGGTGGTCGTGGTGGCACCCAGGGTGCCTTCGGTCGCGGTGGCGGCCGTCCCCAGCGGGGACGGAAGTCCAAGCGCGCGAAGCGCCAGGAGTTCGAGGAGATGCAGGCCCCGACGATCGGTGGTGTGCAGGTCCCTCGCGGTGACGGCACCACGATCGTCCAGGTTCGTCAGGGTGCGTCCCTGACCGACTTCGCCGACAAGATCAACGCCAACCCGGCATCGCTGGTCACGGTCCTGTTCCACCTCGGTGAGATGGCGACGGCCACGCAGAGCCTGGACGAGGACACCTTCAAGGTGCTCGGGTCCGAGCTCGGCTACGACATCCGCATGGTCTCGCCCGAGGAGGAGGAGAAGGAGCTCTTCGACTCCTTCAACATCGACCTCGAGTTCGGCGTCGACTCCGAGGACGAGGACGACCTCGAGGCCCGTCCCCCGGTCGTCACGGTCATGGGCCACGTCGACCACGGAAAGACCCGATTGCTCGACGCGATCCGCAACGCCAACGTGCAGGCCGGCGAGGCCGGCGGCATCACCCAGCACATCGGCGCCTACCAGATCCATCGTGAGCACGAGGGCGTGGACCGGCCGATCACCTTCATCGACACCCCGGGTCACGAGGCCTTCACCGCCATGCGTGCCCGTGGTGCCAAGGTCACCGACATCGCGATCCTCGTCGTCGCCGCCGACGACGGCGTGATGCCGCAGACCATCGAGGCGCTCAACCACGCCCAGGCGGCCGACGTGCCGATCGTGGTCGCGGTCAACAAGATCGACGTCGAGGGCGCGAACCCGGCCAAGATCCGTCAGCAGCTCACCGAGTACAACCTCGTCGCCGAGGAGTACGGCGGCGAGACGATGTTCGTCGACGTCTCGGCCAAGCAGGGCCAGAACATCGAGGAGCTTCTCGAGGCCGTCCTGCTGACCGCGGATGCCGCGCTCGACCTGCGGGCCAACCCGGACCGGGACGCTCGTGGTGTCGCGATCGAGGCCAACCTCGACAAGGGCCGTGGCGCGACGGCGACCGTGCTCATCCAGAGCGGCACGCTGCGTGTCGGGGACGCCATCGTCACCGGCTCCTCCTACGGTCGCGTGCGCGCGATGCTCGACGAGCACGGCAACCAGGTGCCGGAGGCGACCCCGTCGCGGCCGGTCCAGGTGCTCGGGCTCTCTTCCGTGCCGCGTGCCGGTGACACCTTCGTGGTGGCCCCGGACGACCGCACCGCACGTCAGATCGCCGAGAAGCGTGAGGCCGCGGACCGCCAGGCCAGCCTGGCCAAGGCCCGCAAGCGGATCTCGCTCGAGGACCTCAACCAGGCGCTCGCGGCCGGCAAGGTCGACACGCTCAACCTCATCCTCAAGGGCGACGTGTCCGGGTCGGTCGAGGCGCTCGAGGACGCGCTGCTCCAGATCGACGTGGGCGACGACGTCGACCTGCGGATCATCGACCGCGGTGTCGGTGCCATCACGATGAACAACATCAACCTCGCGATGGCCTCCAACGCGATCATCATCGGCTTCAACGTGCGCGCGGAGGGGCAGAACGCCGACTACGCCGAGCGCGAGGGTGTCGAGATCCGCTACTACTCGGTCATCTACCAGGCGATCGAGGAGATCGAGGCGGCGCTCAAGGGCATGCTCAAGCCGGAGTTCGAGGAGGTCGAGCTCGGCACGGCGGAGATCCGCGAGATCTTCCGGTCGTCCAAGTTCGGCAACATCGCCGGGTCGATCGTCCGCAGCGGCGAGATCAAGCGTGGCTCGAAGGCGCGGATCACTCGCGACGGCGTGGTCATCGCCGAGAACGTCGAGATCGCCGGCCTGCGGCGCTTCAAGGATGACGTGACCGAGGTCCGTGAGGGCTACGAGTGCGGCATCAACCTCGGGTCGTTCAACGACCTGCAGCTCGGGGACCTCATCGCCACCTACGAGATGCGCGAGAAGCCGCGCGCCTGAGGTAGCAACCTCTGCTGACGCAGGTTCCAGTCGGGGCCACAGGGTAGAGACCCTGTGGCCCCGACTGATTCCTCTGCTGAGCGCGTGGTGCGCGGATCAGGCGAGGAGCGCTTCGCCCAGGATCTCGCCCTCGCGCGCGCCGGGCAGGATGGCGAAGACCGCCGACCCGACCGGGGTGGTCCAGATGTTGAGCAGGTCCTTCTCCGCCAGGCGCTGCTGCACGGGCACGAACTGGCGCACCGGGTCGGCCATGAAGGCGGCGAAGAGCAGGCCGCTGTCGGACAGCTCTCCGGGTGCGGGCGGGTCGTCATACGAGTAAGGCCGGCGCAGGAAGCGCTCGTGTGGGGCCTGCGCATGGGCCCGTCGCAGGTGGGCGCCGTCGTCGATGACGTGGAACCCCAGGGAGTCCTGGGCGTCGAGGTCCGGCGGGGCCAGCGCATCGGCACCCGGGGGAGCGGTCACGGGCGCCCCGGTGTCGAGCCGCCGCCCGATGGCGTTCTCCCTCGACAACCGGTCGACCTGGTCCCAGGTGTCGAGGTTCATCCGGATCCGGCGCAGCACCAGCGCGCTGCCCTCGCGCAGCCAGGCCGGCTGGTCCCCGCCGCACCACAGGAGTGCCTCGTCGAGCCCGTGGACGTCCGGCTGCACGGTCCCGTCGACCTGGCCGAACAGGTTGCGCATCGGCAGTCCCGGGCCCTCGTGCGGTTCACGGAAGCCGCGCTGCACCCAGCGCAACGTGGTGAGCGGGGCGAGCCCGGTGAGCAGGCGTCGCTGGGCGTGCGCGACGGTGGTCGGTGAGTTCGCGCAGACCTGCAGGAGCAGGTCCGTGCCGGACCAGCGCTCCTCGAGCCGGTCGACCGTGAAGGGTGGCAGCGGTGCCAGCCACGCCGGTGCCGGCGCGCCGACACCGGCGACGACCCGTGGACCGATGCCGACGGTCAGCGTCAGGGCGGCGGGCACGCCGGCCAGCTCGGGCTCCTGGTCGGTCAGCGGGCCGCGGCCGGC
>NZ_HF570956.1:683233-683768 GCF_000367525.1 Phycicoccus elongatus Lp2
GACGACATCAACTCGACACCTCGCGAGTTGCTGCAGGAGGTAGCGCGACCGGAACGGCAGCGCGGCACGCCGCCGCACCTCCCGCCCCACCAGTCACACCGGTTCTACGCTCGACGGTGTCCGGCCGACTGCGACCGGCGGCATGACCATGGGACAAGGGGCGATCGGTGCGGGGCGGCTTCTTCGGCAGTGCGCTGCTCGTGGCCGTCGCAATGGCGGCGGCGAGCAACCACCTGTCTCCTGCCCAGGCGAGCAGTGCGCAGGCAGCCACGTCTCGTGCCGCCCGTCCGGTGACGACCACGTCGGCGCGGCCGGCCCCGGGCTCGGCGTCGCAGCGTCCGTCCGCCACGACCCGGGTGTCTGCGTCCCCATCCCTCACCGACCCGTCGCCCATCGTCCTCCCCTCGCCTACGAAGCCTTCGGTGACCCCGGTTCCGCCGACCCCCTCCCCTGAGCCACCGCCCCCGGCGTCCGAGACTCCGCAACCCCCGGCGTCGGAGGCTCCGCAACCCCCCGCCCCCGCCCCCGCCCCACC
>NZ_HF570956.1:683868-686005 GCF_000367525.1 Phycicoccus elongatus Lp2
GCATCTCCGACGGCGACCGGCACGACGACGAGCAGGGCGGCGACGGGGCCGCTGACGTCGGCGTGTGCCGCCAACGCGGCCGCAGCGACCGTCGCCACGCCTGTCGCCGCGAGGATCAACGCGGCCACGGCTGCACGCCCCGCGGACTGTCGCCGAGTCGCGGCCCGCCACTGCGCGTGCGCGGCGTCGAGCCACCCCAAGGCTCGGGCAGCGCCACCCACGGCCTGCAGGTCGTCCGCCTGACGGGCGACCAACTCGCTGACCCTCTGCACCTCGGCCCGGGCCTCGAGAAGGGCTGTCTGCGAACGCGATTCGAGCCGGTATGCGAGCAGGCAGCCGAGTCCGACCACGGCGAGCAGGCCGGCGAGGACGAGCCCGACCGGTGGCCAGAGCGCGGCGGTGAGGCACACCGCGAGGACTCCTGCGACGATACTCGACACGACTGGCACGGTGACCCGAACCTGCGCCTCGACGACGTCCGTGAGGTCGTCGACGACGCCGGTCAGGACCCGCGACCGGGACCGACGGCCGAGGCGAGCCGGAGTGAGAGGGATGAGCGCGGCATACGTGCTCGTGCGTCGGGTGGCGAGGTCGTCGAGGACGGTGTCGTGAGACCGGACGCGCTCGACGTAGCGGAAGTAGGGGCGCGCGATGCCGAAGGCGCGCACCGCGACGATGGCCATGAGCAGGGTGAGGATGACCGGCCGCTCGGAGGCACGCACGATGAGCCATCCCGATGTGGCGGTCAGCGCGATACCGGACGCCGTGGCCGCGCCGCCGAGAAGGCCGGCGATGAGGATGGACGGGCCGGGGCGTCTCATCGCGCCACCTTCTCGGTGGCGGGGTCGAGGTGGACATGGTGGTCGGCGAGCGCGACGAGTTCGGTGCGATGGGTGACAACGATGACCGTATGCCGTTGCGCGAGTTGGGTGATCGCGCTGTGGACGACCTCGCAGGCGTGGGCGTCGAGATGCGCTGTCGGCTCGTCGAGCAGCTGGATCGGGGCGTCGCTGAGGATGGCGCGTGCGATGGCCAACCGGGCGCGTTGGCCGGCGGAGAGCCCGAAGCCCTCGTCGCCCAGCGAGGTCGCCAGGGCCGAGGGCAGGGCGGCGACGAATCCGTCGAGTTCGACCGCGCGAAGGGCGGACCAGAGCGCGTCGTCCGGTGCCTCGCCGCCGACCGTCAGGGCTGCACGGATCGTGCCCGCCGGCAGGAAGGGTCGCTGGGTCACCAGGTGGGCTCGGCTGGTGTGCACCTGGCCCTCCGTCGGGCGGCGGATGCCGGCGAGCAGGTCGAGGAGGGTCGACTTGCCGGCACCGGACGGGCCGGTGATGACGGTCAGGCCGGGGCCGGCGCTCAGGGTGAGGTCGGTGAGCACCGGGCGATGCGCGCCGGGATGGGTGTAGCTCAGGCCTTCGGCGCGCACGTCGACGCTGGAACGACCGCGGTATTCGGGAACAACGCCGTCAAGGGGGCGCAGTTGGGGGAGCAGGGTGGCGATGGCCTCGGCACCGTCGGCGGCGGCGTGGAACTCGGCACCGACGCGCCGGATCGGCCAATAGGCCTCGGGCGCGAGCAGGATCGCGACAAGCCCGGTCATCAGCGGGATGGTGCCGTGGGTCAGGCGCAGCCCGACCGTGACGGCCACGATGGCGACCGAGATCGAGGCGAGCAACTCGAGGGCAGCCGAGGACAGGAAGGCCAGTTTCAGCGTCCGCATCGTCGCGCGACGGTGGCGCTGGCTGACCTCACCGATGACGTCGACCTGGCGCTCGGCCCGGCCGTAGGTGACCAACGTCGGCAGGCCCCGCATCACGTCGACGAAATGGCCGGAGAGCGCCGACAGAGCCGCCCAGCGGCGGTCCGTGTCGGCCTGGGTGGTCTTGCCGATGAGCGCCGCGAAGAAGGGCAGCAGCGGCAGCGTGAGCACCACGATGAGGGCGCTCAGCCAGTCGACCCAGACCAGCGCTGCGAGCGCCAGCACGGGCACCACGGCGGCGTGGACGAGCGCTGGGAGGAAGCGCGCGGCATACGGCTCGACGGTGGCGGTGCCCTGCGCAGCAAGGGTGACGGCCGCGTCGGGGGCCGGCCGGTCGTCGGCGGGCAGGCTGAGCCAGCGGACCACGAGGGCCCGCCG
>NZ_HF570956.1:686105-687362 GCF_000367525.1 Phycicoccus elongatus Lp2
GGCGATGAGAGGCGGGCCCGCGGCATACCTCGACGGTCGGCCACACCTGCGCATCCGCGACGTCACCGCCTCGTGGACCGGTGCGCGGACCGACCTGCCGGCGACCACGCTCGACCTGCCGCCCGGTCGGCGAGTGGCGATCGTCGGGGCCAACGGATCGGGCAAGTCGACCCTGCTCGCCGTCCTCGCCCGCCACCTCGACCCGACCAGCGGCAACTACACGCTCGACGGCTTCGACGTGAGTGACCTGGCGGTGGAGGCCGTGCGCCGCCTGATTGCGGTCGTCGACGACGAGCCGCACGTCTTCGCGTCGACGCTGCGTGCCAACCTGCGCGTCGCGTCGCCGGACGCCACCGACAGCGACGTCACCCACGCGTTGCGTGAGGCCGGACTCAGCGGCTGGCTGACCGCGCTGCCCGACGGGCTCGACACGGTCCTGGGCACCGGCGGTCGCGGCATCTCCGGGGGTGAGCGCGCCCGCCTGGGGCTCGCCCGGGCGCTGGTGTCGGGGCGGCCGATCATCCTGCTCGACGAGCCGGTCGCGCACCTCGACCATGCGACCGCCGAGGCGATCCTCGCCGACCTCACCGGCGCCACCCACGACCGCACCGTCGTCATGGTCAGCCACCGGGACGACGGCTTCTCAGGTTTCGATCACATCATTGACCTCACGCCCGCCCACCACCTCGGAGGTTGACCCCATGTCACCGACCCCCAGCAACACCCCACGGCTCGGCGATCTCGAACGCGCGGTCATGGAGCATCTGTGGGCGTCCAGTGCCGAGCACCCCGACGGCGCGACGGTCCGCGAGGTGCTCGAACGCTTCGACGGCCAGCGGGAGATCGCGTACACGACCGTCATGACGGTGCTCGACCGACTGGCGAAGAAGGAACTCGTGACCCGGGTCCGGGACGGTCGGGCGTGGCGCTATCTCGCCGCGGATTCACGGGAGGCGCTGACGGCCCAGACCATGCGTCGTACCCTCGATGACATGGAGGTCACC
This sequence comes from Phycicoccus elongatus Lp2, assembly GCF_000367525.1. GTDB lineage: Bacteria > Actinomycetota > Actinomycetes > Actinomycetales > Dermatophilaceae > Phycicoccus_A > Phycicoccus_A elongatus. Next base: position 687,110 of record NZ_HF570956.1, read on the forward strand.
AACCGCCGCGCCGCCCTCATGCACTTCCTCGACGGCGCCACCGAAGAGGAGATCGAGGACGTGCGCTCCGCCCTCGCCGAGATCGACGACCGTCGCTCCATCCTGGGTCTGCGGCGCCCTCGCAAACGGCGCTGACGAACACCCCCTGCCCCCATGATCGCGCTGTTGCTCGTCACCCTGGCCGCGGTGCTCGCGTGGCCGGCGCCGCGGCTGATGGCGCGCGCGGAGGCCTTTCGGCGGGGGGGGGGGGGGG
>NZ_HF570956.1:687462-688306 GCF_000367525.1 Phycicoccus elongatus Lp2
TGATCCGGACCGTGTCCCCGACCTTCACCGGGGCCGTGAGATCGATGAGCATGATGTGGTTGGCTCCCGGCGTGAGCTCGAAGGAACCCTTCGGGGCGATGGTGAACCCGTTCTGCGCCTTCTGCATCTGCATGCTGCCCGAGGCGTTCTTGACCGTCTCGTGGAGCTCGACGCGACCGGCGCCCCCCCCCGCCGGTGACGTGGAGGGGCTGGGTGCCGGCGTTGCGCAGGATGCCGAAGGCGCCGGTCATCTCGGCCATGCCCCCGCCCATGCCTTCGGTCGCCTTGACCCAGCCCTCCTCGAGGGTCAGGCCCGCGGTCGCCGGCGCGGGGGTGGAGGCAGAGGCCGACGGGGACGTCGACGGGGAGGTGGGGGTGGAGGAGCTGCCGCAGGCGGCGGTGAGGGAGAGCAGGGCCGCCGCGGCGAGCGCGAGGGGTCGGTGCATGGTCATGGGTTGTCCTTCGTGAGTCGTGGAGGGGCGGGCGCGCCGAGGGTCGGTCGCCGACGCCGAGGGAGAGGTATGCCGTGGGGCAGGACCGGGGCCGCGTTCGAGGCAGTGCCCGCGGGGCCGGATGAGGGTGTCAGGAGGGCCGTCAGGCCGGCACGGCAGACGGCGGTCCGCGCTGGCGCGTCGCCGCGACTGCGCAGCGTGCGACGAAGGACGCGACGTCGTGGGCCGGGGGAGCGAGGTGCCCCGGAGTCCACGGCTGCACCGGCACGGGCAGCAGGCGGCGCAGGGTGCGCCAGAGGACGTGCTCGGCCTGCGCGAGCACGAGGGCGGTGACCAGGACGGCCAGCAGGTGCGCCAGCAGCATCGTCGTCGACGTCGTCGTGCCGCCATGC
>NZ_HF570956.1:688406-699051 GCF_000367525.1 Phycicoccus elongatus Lp2
CCCCCCCGGCCGCTCCCAGCGCATCGGGGCCGTCGACCGCGTCGAGCCCCTCGGGTCCGGCATCCTCGGGCCCGGCACCGGCCACAAGCTCGCCGTCGCCCACCGTGCCGACCGGGCCGCCGGCGATCGCCCGGACCCCGGGACCGGACATCACGACGGGGCCCATCGGGCGGGGGGAGCTGACCTTGACCTTCCACGGCGCCGGGTCGGCCGATATCACGCAGGGCGTCATCGACGCCCTGGCCGCGGCCGACGCAAAGGCCACGATCTTCGCCGTGGGCCTCTGGGTCGCCAGGGACCCGGCCCAGGTGCGGGCGCTGCGCGACGCGGGCCATGAGATCGGCAACCACACGTACGACCACCTGGACATGCTCGGGCTGGACGCCGCCACCGCCCACGATCAGATCGCTCGGGGCCAGGACATCCTGGCGAGCACCCTGGGGGACCCCGGATGGTGGTTCAGGCCGTCGGGCACGTCCCACAGCAACGAGACGATCCGCGCCGCCGCCGTGGAGCTCGGGTACGGACCCTGCGTGAGCTACGACGTCGACCCCGAGGACTTCCGGGATCCCGGCGCCGCCCTGGTCGCCAGCCGCACACTGGCCGCAGCTCAGGCCGGTTCGATCGTCTCCCTCCACCTGGGGCACCCGGGAGCGGTGACTGCCCTCCCCGGCATACTGTCGACGTTGGCCGAGCGCGGCCTCAAGGCCGTCACCCTGACCACCCTTCTTCGCGACTCACCAGGACACCCCACGCCGTGAGCCGCCACCGCACCGCCGCACCCCGATCGCGCCATCGCACCCCGCCGCGCATCATCCGCAACCGGATCATCGCGGGGGCACTGGTCCTCGGGCTGGTCACCCTCATCGCCTCCGCCTTCGGACTCTTCGACCGACCTTCCGACTCCACCAGTGCCGCCAACGCGGCGATGGGTGTGACGGCCTCGGCGACCGGGTCGCCGTCCGCGAGCCCCACGAACGCCCCGAGCGAAGCGTCCCCGACCCCGACTCCGGCTGCAGCCCTCAATGTGTATGCCGGTGCCACGGCCGACAAGTTGTCGGAGACGGTGAAGGGGCACCGGCCCTTGGTCTACGTGCCCAACACGATCAGCAACTCGGTGCAGGTCATCGACCCGACGACCTACCAGGTGATCGACAGCTTCCCGACCGGCCGCGAGCCCCACCACGTCGTGCCCGGGTGGGACCTTACGACGCTCTACGTCAACGACACCCAGGGCAACGACCTCATCCCGATCGACCCGGTGACCGGCAAGCCGGGCGCCAAGATCCCGGTGGTCGACCCCTACAACCTCTATTTCTCACCGGACGGCAAGTTCGGGCTGGTGATGGCCGAGCGGTTCAACCGCATCGATGTCGTCGACCCCCACACCTTCGCCGTCGACCACTCGCTTCCGGTCCCCTGTGCCGGCGTGAACCACGCTGACACCGACAAGGACCGGGGCTTCTTCGTGGCCTCGTGCGAGTTCTCCGGACACCTCATCGTCTTCGATGCGCACGCGACGAAAGTGCTCAAGGAGATCGATCTCAACGGTCACGACACCCCCGGCGCGACCAGCCCGCAGGAGGCGTATCACTCCGGTGGCGCCAAGGCGAATCTGCGCAAGGGCGCCTCCGCCATGCCGCAGGACGTGCGGCTGTCGCCCAATGGGAAGTACTTCCTGGCCGCCGACATGCTCCGCAACGGCGTGTGGGTCATCGATGCCGCGTCGTTGGAGTTCACGAAGTTCATCCAGACCGGCAAGGGCGCCCACTCGATCTATCCCAGCCGGGACGCCAAGCGACTCTTCGTCGCCAACCGTGACGAGGGCACGATCTCGGTCCTGGACAGCGAATCTCTCGACATCCTCGCCAAGTGGACCATTCCCGGTGGGGGCTCCCCGGACATGGGCGGCGTGACCGCTGACGGCAAGGAACTGTGGCTGTCGGGTCGCTATCACGCCGAGGTCTATGTCTTCGACACCGAGACCGGGGGGCTCAAGCACCGGATCAAGACCCAGGCGGGCTCGCACGGCCTGCTCGTCTGGCCGCAGCCGGGCACCTTCTCGCTCGGGCACACCGGCAACATGCGTTGACGACCGTCCGCCCCGCGTCTCGACGAACTGGGTTGGGAAATCGTGCGACAGCCGGCTGTCCGGCCCGCGAGCGGACTGATGGAAGGATGGTCAGCGTGAATGCGCAGGCGACGTCCGTGGTGATCCTCGGGGGCGGCCCCGGTGGCTATGAGGCTGCCCTGGTGGCGGCCCATCTCGGCGCTCGGGTGACCGTCGTCGACCGGGATGGACTGGGCGGGGCCGCGGTGCTCACCGATTGTGTGCCGAGCAAGGCGTTGATCGCGACCGCCGACTACCTGAGCGAGTTGGAGGTGGCCGGAGAGCTCGGCGTGCACCTCGAGGACGCCGATGGCCACGAGGTGACCGACGCCGTTGCGGCCCTGGGTGAGGTCAATGCCCGCGTCATGGCCCTCGCGCGTGCTCAGAGCCAGGACATCGAGACGCGCGTGCGCGAGGTCGGGGTCGAGATCATCAGGGGGACGGGTCGCTTGGTGTCCTCCTCGGAGGTGCTCGTCACCACCGACACCACGCAGCAGAGCGTGAGCGCCGATGTCGTCCTCGTCGCGACCGGTGCCACACCGCGCGTCATGGACTCCGCACGTCCCGACGGCGAGCGCATCCTCACCTGGCAGCAGATCTATGAGCTCGAGGAGCTTCCCGAGCGGCTCATCGTCGTCGGATCCGGCGTCACCGGCGCGGAGTTGGCCCAGGCCTATCTCGGCCTCGGTGCGGAGGTCGTGCTGGTGTCCTCCCGTGATCGAGTGCTCCCCGGCGAGGACCCCGATGCCGCCACGGTCATCGAGGAGGTCTTCCGCAAGCGAGGGATGGAAGTCCTGGGGCGATCACGCATGGCCGCTGTCGAGCGCACCGATGACGGGGTCATCGTGCGCCTGGAGGACGGGCGCGAGATCACCGGCTCGCACGCGCTGCTTGCCGTGGGGTCCATCCCGCAGACCGCCGATCTCGGACTCGCCGAGGTCGGCGTTGACCTCACGCCGTCGGGCCACATCGTCGTCGACCGAGTCTCTCGCACCTCGGTGCGGGGGGTGTATGCCGCGGGCGACTGCACCGGCGTCCTGCCCCTCGCGTCGGTGGCCGCCATGCAAGGCCGCATCGCCATGTCCCACGCGCTCGGCGACGCCGTGGCGCCGCTGAACCTTCGAGTTGTGTCGGCGAACATCTTCACCGACCCGGAGATCGCCACCGTCGGGATCTCCCAGAAGGAGGTCGACTCCGGGCTGGGGAATGTCGACGCCAACATCCTGCCGCTGTCCCGTAACCCGCGCGCCAAGATGCTCGGGATCACCGAGGGCTTCGTGAAGTTGTTCTCGGAGAGGGGTTCCGGCACCGTGCTGGGCGGAGTCATCGTGGCGCCGCGGGCGTCGGAGTTGATCTTCCCGGTGACCCTCGCGGTTGCCCACCGGCTCAATGTCGACCAGGTGGCCAACACCTTCACGGTCTACCCGTCACTGTCCGGTTCGATCGCCGAGGCCGCGCGCCGACTGCACTCCACGGATTGACGGCCCGCGCGCTCACGCAGTCGGTGTATCTCCCCGGGCGGGCTCGATGCCCAGGTCGCGGAGCAGGACGCTGACGCGTCGGCGGATCTCGTCGCGGATCGGGCGAACCGCGGCGACGCCCTGACCGGCCGGATCCTCCAGGACCCAGTCCTCGTAGCGCTTCCCCGGAAAGATCGGGCAGGTGTCGCCACAGCCCATGGTGATGACGACATCGGAGGCCTCGACGGCTTCGGTCGTGAGGATCTTCGGGGTCTCGGCCGAGATGTCGATCCCCTCCTCGAGCAGTGCCTCGCGCACGGCAGGGTTGATCGACTCGGCGGGGGCCGACCCGGCCGAGCGCACCTCGACGGCCCCGCCGGAGAGCACGCGCGTGTACGCGGCAGCCATCTGGGACCGGCCGGCGTTGTGGATGCAGACATAGAGGACGGAGGGTCGGGGGTTGCTCATGTCGTGTCCTTGGGGGTCGTGGCGGGCTCAGTGGAGGAGGTCGCGCAGCAGGGTGGTGACGCGGGCCTGGATGTCGTCGCGGATCTCACGGACCACCTCGATCGGCTGCCCGGCGGGATCGGCAACGTCCCAGTCCTCGTAGCGCTTCCCGGGGAAGTAGGGGCAGGTGTCTCCGCACCCCATCGTGATGATGACATCGGCCGCGCGGACTGCACTGTCGGACAGCGGCTTCGGGTAGGCGGTGCCCAAGGTGACGCCACGCTCGGCGAGCACCTGGACGACAACGGTGTTGATGTCGTCGACAGGGGCCGAGCCGGCGGACCGGACGTGGACCCGGCGCGCCGAGAGGTGCTCGACGAGCGCGGCAGCGAGCTGGGACCGACCAGCATTGTGGACGCAGACGAAGAGCAGCTCGGGCACCTTCTTGGCGACGCGCCCGTCAGCCTGGGCCTGTGCCATGAGCTGCTCGCGAGCCTGACGGGCCACGAGGATGGGCAGGTAGGTGCGCACGCTGGAGCGTGGGGAGAGCAAATCCCACGCACTCGTCACGGCGTCGGTCACCGCCTCCTTGTCGAAGACGCCGTCGTAGGCATAGGACAGGTCGTCGATGATCGCGGCCACAGCGGTCGGAGCGGTGCTGGTCATGGTGACTCCACGGCATACGAGGTGGGCTGGTGGGGGAAGCGGTTCCGGAGGGCGAGGCTGACGTAGACGAGGGCGACGAGGACGGGGACCTCGATGAGGGGCCCGACGACACCCGCGAGGGCCTGCCCCGAGGTGACGCCGAAGGTCGCGATGGCGACGGCGATCGCGAGCTCGAAGTTGTTGCCTGCGGCGGTGAAGGCGAGCGTCGTCGTCCGCTCGTAGGACAGGCCGAGCGCCTTGCCCAGGGCATAGCCCCCGCCCCACATGATGGCGAAATAGGCCAGCAGGGGCAGCGCGATGCGGGCGACGTCGATCGGACGGTTGGTGATCTGCTCACCCTGGAGGGCGAAGAGGACCACGATCGTGAAGAGCAGCCCGTAGAGCGCCCACGGACCCACGCGGGGAAGGAAGGACTTCTCGTATGCCGCTCTCCCCCAACGCTTTTCGCCGAGCCGTCGCGAAAGGTAGCCGGCGAGCAGCGGTATGCCGAGGAAGGTGAGGACGCTCTTGGCGATCTGCCAGGCCGACACGTCGAGGGCGGCCTGCTCCAGGCCCAGCCAGCCGGGCAGGACCGAGAGGTAGAACCAGCCGAGCGCGGCGAAGGCGATGACCTGGAAGACCGAGTTGAGCGCGACGAGCACTGCCGCGGCCTCGCGGTCACCGCAGGCCAGGTCGTTCCAGATGATGACCATGGCGATGCAGCGGGCGAGGCCGACGATGATGAGGCCGGTGCGGTACTCGGGCAGGTCGGGGAGCAGGAGCCAGGCGAGCGCGAACATGAGCGCTGGGCCGAGGACCCAGTTGAGGACCAGGCTGGAGAGCAGCATCCGGCGGTCGCGCGTCACCGTGTCGAGGCGGTCGTAGCGGACCTTGGCCAGGACCGGGTACATCATGACGAGCAGCCCCAGGGCGATGGGGAGTGAGATGCCGTCGACCTCGACCGCGGACAGGGCATCGCCCAGGCCGGGGACGAGCCGGCCGAGCAGCAGGCCGGCCGCCATGGCGAGGATGATCCAGGCCGGGAGCCAGCGGTCGAGCGTGGAGAGCTTGGCGGCGACGCTCTCGTGGTGCGTCGCTGGGGTGCTCGTTGGTGCGCTCATGGACCCGGTCAGTCCTTCGGCTTGGTGGCGCGGATGAAGGCGCTCGCGAACGCGTCTTCAAGTGCCTCGACGGCCTCGTCCATCGACATCCCGGCCGGCAGCTGGGCCGGGTCGAGCATGTCGCCCATCGCCTCGAGGGCGTCACGGTCGTACTCGCGCGTCACCTCGATGCCGGCGTCCTCGAAGCCGGCCGCGGCCAGCTTGGCGAGGTAGTCGTCGTCCCGCAGCGACCCGGAGATGCAGCCGGTCCACAGGGCGACGACGCCCCGCAGCCCGGCCGGGATCTCCCGGGTGAGGACGATGTCGGAGACGGCGAAGCGGCCGCCCGGGCGGAGCACCCGGAAGGCCTCGCGCAGGACGGCGTCCTTGTCGGCGCTCAGGTTGATGACGCAGTTGGAGATGACGACGTCGACGGAGGCATCGGGCATCGGCACCTCCTCGATCGTGCCGAGCATGAACCGGGCGTTCTCGATGCCGGCCTCGGCGCGGTGCTTCTCGGCGAGGGCGAGCATCTCCTCGGTCATGTCGAGGCCGTAGGCCATGCCGTCCGGGCCCACCCGGCGGGCCGATAGGAGGACGTCGAGGCCGCCACCGGAGCCGAGGTCGAGGACGTCCTCACCCCGGGCCAGATCGGCGAGGGCGGTGGGGTTGCCGCAGCCGAGGGAGGCCGCGAGCGCGGCGTCGAACGGGGTGTCGGCCTCGTCGTAGAGGTTGGAGGTGATGGGGTCGATTCCCTTGAGCTTGCTGCCCTCGCCGCAGCAGCTCGACGACTCCGCGTCGGTCGGCGCGGAGTCACTGGAGCACGCGTTCGTGGCCGGGGCGTCGCTGCAGCACGAGGTCGCCGCCGGAGTGGGGGAGCAGCAGGAGGTCGAGCGCTCCTCGAGCGCGAGCCGCGCCGACGCGGCATACCGCTCCTTGACGGCGGCGCGCACCTGGTCGTCGGTGAGGTGGTCCATGTCTGATCCTGTCTCGATGGTCATCGAATCAAGTCCCACTCTCGCGCATTGATTCGAAATCTGTCAAGATAGACCGATGACCGTCCTGGAGACCCCGACCGCCGCCGATGCCGCCACTTGTTGCGGCTTGGCGACGACCCCGGTGACCGAGGACGACGCGACTCGCCTGGCGGGCATGTTCAAGGCGCTCGGCGACCCGGTGCGGCTGCGGATGGCCTCGATGATCGCCTCCGCCCCGGAGGTCTGCGTCTGTGAGATCACGCCGGCGTTCGACCTCTCCAGCGGCACCATCTCCCACCACCTCAAGACCCTGCGCGAAGCGGGGCTGGTCGACTGCGAGCGCCGCGGGACCTTCGTCTACTACCGCATCCAGCCCGAGGCGCTGCGCGCCCTGTCGGCCCTCCTCAGCGCCTGTGCTGCTGGGGTCGGCTTCCTCGGGAGCGATCCAAACCCCCGCCCGGGGCGGTGGCCTGCCTAGCGTGGGTGTTCCCACCTCAGCGACGTCAGGAGACCCCATGTCCGACCAGCACCAGGACCTCACGGGCGGCGAGGCCCTCGACCAGGCCAAGGAGTACGCCCAGGAGCACCCTGAGCAGGCCAAGGGCGCGATCGACGCGCTCGAGGACAAGCTCGACGAGGTGACCGGGGGGCGCTTCCGCGACGTCATCGACAAGGGCGGGGAGTACCTCGAGGAGGAGTTCGGTATCCCGGCCGACGTCTCACAGAACCCGCCGGCGGACCTGGACGCCGACGCCCCGGCAGAGCCGGCGCCGGTGCCCGACAAGGCCGGCGGCGGCCAGACCACCCCGGACCCGAAGGACCAGACCAGCTGAGTCGAGAGTGCACAACACGCCGTGTGCCGACCTGGCACACGGCGTGTTGCGCACTCTCACCGGCCCCGGATCGCCGGACCGGCCACGGGGCTGCGGGCTCAGCCCTCGGCGCCGTCCTTGATCTCGCAGAGCACCGCGCCGTTGGTGACGGTGGCGCCCTGCTCCGCGGACAGACCGGTGATGACGCCGGCCTTGTGGGCGTTGATGGGCTGCTCCATCTTCATCGCCTCGAGAACGACGACGAGCTCACCCTCGGCGACGGTCTGGCCCTCCTCGACCGCGATCTTGACGATCGTGCCCTGCATGGGTGCGGTGAGCGAGTCACCGGAGGCCCCGGCGCCGCCCTTGGCCGCACCGCTGCGGCGGGGAGCCTTCTTCTTCGCCGCTCCCGCACCGGCCGCGCCGCCGCCGCCCAAGGACAGACCCCCGGGCAGGGAGACCTGCAGTCGCTTGCCGCCGACCTCGACGGTGATGGTCTGGCGCTCCTCGGCCTCGGGAGCGTCGGCTGACCCTCCGGCATACGCGGGGATGTCATTGTCGAACTCGGTCTCGATCCAGCGCGTGTGCACCGAGAACTTGGCGTTCGGGTCGGCCGGGGCGAAGGCGGGGTCGCGCACCACCTTGGCGTGGAAGGGCGCGACCGTGGCGACGCCCTCGATGACCAGCTCGTCGAGCACGCGGCGGGAGCGCTCCAGCGCCTGCTGACGGGTCCGGCCGGTGACGATGAGCTTGGCCACCATGGAGTCGAAGGCGCCGGCGATGGTGTCGCCCTCGACCATGCCCGCGTCCCACCGGACGCCCGGGCCCTCGGGAACGACGAGCTTGGTGACGGTGCCCGGCGCGGGCATGAAGTTGCGCCCGGCATCCTCGCCGTTGATCCGGAACTCGATGGAGTGCGCGTGCGGCTCCGGGTCGTCGTAGCCGAGCTCCTCGCCGTCGGCGATGCGGAACTGCTCACGCACCAGGTCGATGCCGGTGACCTCCTCGGAGACGCAGTGCTCGACCTGGAGGCGGGTGTTGACCTCGAGGAAGGAGATGTCCCCGTCGGGGCCGACGAGGTACTCGCAGGTGCCGGCTCCGACGTACCCGGCCTCCTTGAGGATCGCCTTGGAGGCGCGCACCAGCTCGTCGTGCTGGGCGTCGGTGAGGAAGGGGGCCGGCGCCTCCTCGACGAGCTTCTGGTTGCGCCGCTGCAGCGAGCAGTCGCGCGTCGACACGACAACGACGTTGCCGTGCTGGTCGGCCAGGCACTGGGTCTCGACGTGCCGCGGGTGGTCGAGGAACTTCTCGACGAAGCACTCGCCCCGCCCGAAGGCGGTCACAGCCTCGCGCACCGCTGAGTCGAAGAGCTCGGGGATCTCCTCCAGCGTGCGGGCGACCTTGAGGCCGCGCCCGCCACCGCCATACGCTGCCTTGATCGCCACCGGCAGGCCGTGCTCCTTGGCGAAGGCGACGACCTCGTCAGGACCCTCGACGGGGTCCTTGGTGCCCGGCACGAGCGGCGCGTTGGCCTTGAGGGCGATGTGGCGGGCCTTCACCTTGTCGCCGAGGGAGTCGATCGCCTCGGGGCCCGGGCCGATCCACACCAGTCCGGCGTCGATGACCTTCTGCGCAAAGGGGCCGTTCTCGGCGAGGAAGCCGTAGCCCGGGTGCACGGCGTCCGCCCCGGCCTGCTTGGCAACCTCGATGAGCTTGTCCTGCAACAGATAGGAGTCGCCCGGTGTGCTCCCACCCAGCGCATAGGCCTCGTCCGCGACCTTGACGTGGAGGGCGTCGCGGTCCGGCTCGGCATACACCGCCACGGACCCGATGCCGTGGTCCTTGCAGGCGCGGGCGATGCGCACCGCGATCTCACCTCGGTTGGCGATGAGGACTTTGCTGATGGCCATGTTCGGACTCTATCGGTATGCCGCGTGCTCACCCGTGTGGGGTGAGTGGACCTCAGTCGAGAGGGAGCAACACGCGGGCGCGGCGACGCCGCGCCCGCGTGTTGCTCCCTCTCGACCGGACTCGTGTCCCTCCGCGGATCCTCCCAGAGCACAATGGGCCAGCAATGATGCCCACGTCCGGGGAAGGGCCATGGTCAAGGTCGCAACGAGCACGGCACGACTTCAGTGGCTGCGAGCGCAACTGCGGGACTGGGAGAGCGAGGGTGTGGTCACCGCCGAGGGCGCGGCGACCATCCTCAATCGCTATGTCGCGATCCGTCGGGTCACCTTGGCCCGCGTCGTCCTGGTGCTGGGTGCGCTCTTCGTCGGGGTGGGACTCATCTGGTTCGTGGCGGTGAACCTCGACCGGCTCGAACGGCTGGGGAGGCTGGGGCTCATGGTGCTGCTCTGGGGTGGCCTCCTGGTCCTCGCCGAGTGGTTCGCGGCCAAGCGACGGCGCATCGGTGACCCCGGGTCTCCCCTGGCGGGTGCCCTGCGCCTGCTGGCCGCGGGTGCCTTCGGGGCCGTCGCCTACCAGCTCGCCGATGTCGTCGACCCGGGTGGGCGCGCGGTGTGGTGGCTCGGCCTGTGGGCAGCCGGCGCCCTCGTCCACGGCTATGCCGCGAGCGCTCTGACCCCGACCTTCCTCGGGGCGTCGGTCGCCGTCGCCTGGTTCTTCGGCCAGGCGATGCAGGCGCGGGAGTCGCTCCTCACGGCCGCGACCACGCTGCTGGTCGCTGGCCTCCTCGCCACCGCACTCGCGGTCCTCCACGCCGGGGACCGTCGGCGGGGTGGCTTCACCTTCGCCTGGGGGACCGTCGGCGCGGCTGCGACCCTCGGCGGCGCCTTCCTCGCGAGCATCCCCTTCGACGCGAGAGACCGGCTCGAGCTGTCGCCCTGGGTGGTCGGGGGAGCGGTCGTCGCGGTGGCTGCCGCGGTCACGGCGGCCGTGCGCGGCCCCCGCGAGCGCAGGCTGGACCTCATGGCTGCGGCCGGCGCGCTGGTCCTCGGCAGCGGTTTGGCGGCCTGGGGTGCCGACGACAGCTACTTCGACGGCGAGGTCTCCGCCGGTGGCTGGCTACGCGCGGTGGTGGCCGTCGCCTATCTCCTCGCCGTCGCGGGAGCGGTCATGGCGGGGGGGGGGG
>NZ_HF570956.1:699151-710417 GCF_000367525.1 Phycicoccus elongatus Lp2
ATCGCCGGCGAGCGGCCGGAGCAGGTCCCCGTCGAGGGCGGGGCCGGCGGGGACGCGCCCGTTGCCGCGGGCGCGCCCGCAGTCGTCGGGCAGTCGTATGCCGGCCGCACCGCGACCGCGACCGCGAACGCCAACCTCTCGCTGGAGGGTGCTGCCGGCTTCGCCCTGGGCACCGTCGTCGGTGGCCTGCTCGTCGGCATCGGCGTGCTCATCGGCTCGCGGCTCGGTCGGCGCCGATGAGGGCCTTCACCGCCGCCGCCGTCCAGCTCGCGCCGGTCGCCGGGCCGCTCACCGCGGAGTCGGTGGCCGCCAACGTCGCCAAGTGCGCGGCATACGTCCGGGACTGTGTGGCCGCGACGGGCGCCGAGCTCGTCGTCCTGCCCGAGTCGGCGACGACCGGCTTCACGCCCGGCATCGCGGCCGAGGCACTGTGGGAGCTGATGACGGAACTGCCCGCCTCCGGGTCGGCCGAGGGGACGGTGGTCGCCCCGATCGCTTCCGCTGCGCAGGAACTCGGTGTGCACGTGTGCGTCGGCACCTACGAGCGGGGGCCCTCCCCTGCAGTGGTCTACAACTCCTCGGTGCTCATCGGCCCCGACGGCAGCATCCTCGGTCGCTACCGCAAGACCCACCCGTTCTGCTCGGAGATCGTCACCGGTGGCGGCTGGGTGACCCCGGGCGACACGGTGGCGGTGTGCGAGACCGATCTGGGCAAGATCGGCATGATCATCTGCTTCGACGGCGACTACCCCGAGTTGTCCCGCATCCAAGCGGTGCAGGGCGCCGAGGTCATCTGCCGGCCGTCGGCGCTGCTGCGGTCGGCCGACATCTGGGAGCTCACCTCCCGCGCGAGGGCCTATGACAACCACGTCTACGTCATCGGCGCCAACGCCGTGGGCGCCGACCCGGCCGGAGTGCTCTACTTCGGCAACAGCCACATCGTCACTCCGGTCGCCCACATCATGGCCAAGGCGGCGACCCACGAGGGGTGGGTGAGCGCTCGGCTCGACCCGGAGGAGGCCTTGGCATCGCTCACGCCGGGGTCCAACATCGGCCAGGCCTTCGACCACCTGCGTGACCGCAACCTCGACCTGATCCGCGGCCACCGTGACGAGCTCGAGCGCGCCGCCAGCACCTCCTTCCCCCACAAGCACCACTCCTTCAGCGAGCCCGCCACCGAGGAGTGACACCACCCGACCAGATCTCGCACCGGGACACACCCATACCTGTGGGCCCGTGCGAGATCTGTTCCCTGGGAGGTATGCCGGTGGCGAGGGTTGCCGGAGCAGTGCACCTTGGTTGGCAATGACTGCCAAGGCAAGGCGCGCGTCATAGCGGCAGGATCGTCCTCATGAGTGATGGGACGCAGCGACGCATCCGGATCGGCATCGACACCGGTGGGACCTTCACCGATGTCGTCGCCTTCGACGAGGGCGACGGCACCCTGGTGACGACCAAGACGCCCAGCACCCCAGGCAATCCCGCCGACGGGTTCATCGCCGGCATCGAGAAGATCCTGGGCATCGTCGGCGCGACGGGTGACGACATCACCGCCGTCAGCCACGGCACGACGGTCGCCACCAACAAGCTGCTCGAGGGCAAGGTGGAGGCGCTCGGCTTCATCACCACCGAGGGCTACGAGTTCATGCTCGAGATCGCCCGGCAGTCCGTGCCCGACGGCTACGGCAACTCCTACTTCTGGGTCAAGCCGGACCGGATCGTCCCGGCCGACCGCGTCAAGACCGTCGGTGGCCGACTCGACTTCACCGGCGCCGAGTTGCGGCCCTTCGACGAGGAGGGCGCCGTCGCCGCCGCTCGCTGGTTCAAGGAGCAGGGCATCACGACCCTGGGCGTCTGCTTCCTGCACGCCTACGCCAACGACGAGCACGAGCTGCGGATGCGCGACATCCTGCGCCGCGAGCACCCCGAAGCGGTCGTCTCGATCTCCAGCGAGGTGCTGCGCGAATACCGCGAATACGAGCGCTCGATGACCACCCTCGTCGACGCCGCGGTCAAGCCCAACGTCAGCCGCTATGTGACCAACATCCACGAGCGGCTCGACGGCTTCACCGGTGGCCGCCCGATCCCCTTCTACGTCATGAAGTCCAACGGCGGTGTCCTGTCGGCCGACGAGGTCGTCCACCAGCCGATCACGACCGTCCTCTCCGGTCCCGCCGCCGGCGCCCTGGGCGCCGCGCTCATCGCCAAGGTCGCCGGCTTCCCCAAGATCCTCACCTGCGACGGCGGCGGCACCTCGACCGACGTCTCCGTGGTCCTCGACGGCGAGCCCACCCTGACGACGGAGGGCTCGGTCGGCGCCTACCCGAGCAAGATCCCGATGATTGACGTCGTCACCGTCGGCGCCGGTGGCGGCTCGATCGCCTGGCTCTCCCCCGAGGGCACCCTCAAGGTCGGCCCACACTCCGCCGGCGCCGACCCCGGCCCGCTCTGCTACGCCAAGGGCGGCACCCAGCCGACGATCACCGACGCGCACGTCACCCTCGGCCGGATCCCCCCGCACCTACTTGGCGGCGAGATCCCCCTCGATGTGGAGGCGGCGCGGCGCGGGATCGAGGCCCTCGCCGACGACCTCGGGCTCGACTTCGAGCGGTGCGCCACAGGCATTCTCGAGATCAGCGCGTGGAACCAGGCCAACGCCCTGCGCCAGGTCAGCGTCAAGCGAGGCCTCGACGTCCGTGACTTCATGCTGACGACCTTCGGCGGCTCCGGGTCGCTGCTGGCCTGCCGGCTCGTCGACATCCTCGACCTCGCCGGCGTGGTGGTCCCGCCCAACCCGGGCAATGTCAGCGCCTTCGGGCTGCTCACCGTCGACGTCAAGAACGACTACGTCCAGACCCACGTCACCAAGGAGTCGGGGCTCGATTTCGGTGCCGTGCAGGCGATCTTCGACGACCTCTCCGAACGCGGCCGGCGGGCCCTCGACAAGGAGGGCTTCGCCGCCGACACCCACCGCTTCGTGCGGACCGTCGACGTCCGCTACGTCGGGCAGGCCTTCGAGGTCCGCGTCCCCGCTCCAGATGGCATCGTCGACGAGGCGTATGCCGCGAAGGTCGCCGACCGCTTCCACACCGAGCACAAGCAGCTCTACGGCTACGACTTCCGGGGCGACCCGACCCAGCAGGTCGAATGGGTCAACCTGCGCGTCACCGGCATCGGCCCGATCACCAGGCCCGAGATCCAGCGCCTCCCCCGCAACGTCCGCCACGATGGTGGCCAGGACGTCCACGTGCCGGACGCAACGGTGAGAGAGGCCGTGTCCGGGCGGCGTGAGGTGTGTTTCGACGCCGAGCACGGCTACCTGACCACCGATGTCTACGACCGCGCGAAACTCGGCGCGGGAGACCAGTTCAGTGGCCCGGCCATCGTCGAGGAGTTCGGCTCGACCATTCCCGTCCACCCCGGCTTCGTCGTCCGCGTCGATGACTTCGGCAACCTCGTGATCCGCAAGGAGGGCGCCCGATGAGCGCTTCGACATTGACCGACGGCAACCCCCGCGGCGGCAGCGCCGTCGACCCGGCCTACTTCACCGCCGCGCCGGCGAACCCGGCCGGGCTGCCCACGGCATACGAGCACGGGGGGCGGCTGACCCCGGAGGGGACCACGGTCGACCCGATCCTCGTCGAGATCGTCCAGGGCACTCTGGCGAGTGTCGAGATGGAGGTCGAGACCGCCATCGGGCGCACCAGCCGTAGCCCGATGATCCGCGACGCCCACGACTTCCGCGCCGGCATCCACGACCGGCAGCTGCGCAAGCTCACGGGGCGCTCCTACTCCGCGCTCGTCCACCCCGTCGCCCGCGACTATCCCCTCGCGGAGATGAAGGAGGGCGACGTCTTCTTCCACAACGACGTCTACGAGTCCGAGGGCGGCATCGGCCACCTCCCGGACCTCTGCGTCACGGTCCCGGTCTTCCACGAGGGCGAGGTCGTCGCCTTCGTCCAGGCCTTCGGGCACCACGACGACATCGGCGGGGGCTGCCCCGGCTCGATGCCCTCGGGTGCCACGAGCGTCTACGAGGAGGGCCTGGCCGTCCCGCCGATCAAGCTGTGGGACCAGGGCGTGCCCAACAAGAGCGCCCTGCGCATCATGACCCGAAACTCGCGGATGCCCGATTCCCTTGCCGCAGACCTCGATGCGGAGTGCTCGGCCTGCCTCATGGGCGCCCGTCGCCTCGGTGAGCTCTTCGCGCGCTACGGCCGCGACCAGATCGAGGCGGCCTTCGACGCCATCCTCGACGCGACGACGGAGACCTACCGGCGCGAGATCCTCTCCAAGATCCCCGACGGCACCTACGTCTGGGAGGACTACGCCGAGCACGACGGTGTCGACGACCCCAAGCTGCACACCCAGCGGATCACCCTGACCAAGGTCAGCGACGCGCCAGCCGACCCCGAGCACGGTCGCCCCGCCGGGCCGCGGCTCATCCTCGACTTCACCGGCACCGCGCCGCAGGCCAAGGGCCCGATCAACCACTGCGGCGACTACGTCGGCGGCAACTTCCTCAAGAAGTGGCTCGCCCCGATCCTGCGCAACCTCGCCGACACCCCCGAGCGGATGGCCGAGCTCGACGTCAACGAGGGCATCGTGCCACTCATCGAGATGCGCTTCCCGGAGAAGGGCACGCTGCTGACCCCGATCCACCCCGGCCCGACCAATGCCCGCACCTTCGTCATCCTGCGGCTGCTCGGGGTGCTCGCCGGCGTCGTCGCCAAGGCCGTCGACGGCAAGATGCCTGCCGACCAGGAGACGATCCGCTACACGGGCGTCTACGGGCACGACCGCGACGGCAACGACTACCTCATGCGTGAGGTGCTCGGCGGCGGCTCCGGTGGGCGCTACTACGCCGACGGCGAGGACACCATCCACGTCGTCCCGGACTCCCGCAACCTGCCGACCGAGTTCACCGAGGGGCGCTTCCCGTTCATCGTCGAGCGGCTGGGTCTCGCGGTGGATTCCGGTGGCGCAGGCCGCTATCGGGGTGGCCTGGGCTACGAGAAGCACATCCGGATGGTCAAGGACGCGCACTTCATGTCGATCGCCGACCGCTCGATCCTCGCCTGCTGGGGCGTCAAGGGCGGCAAGGCCGGCGCACCCTTCCAGGTGACGATCGACCCGGGCGGCCCGGAGGAGCGCGAGGTCGACGCCCTCGCCGATGCCGAGCCGATCCGCGCCGGCCAGGTCGTCCGGATCCGCACGACCGGCGGCGGCGGCTGGGGCGACCCGCTCGAGCGCCCCTACGACGAGGTGGAGCGCGACCTGCGCTGGGGCAAGGTGTCCTTCGAGGGTGCGCGCACGGCATACGGCGTCGTCGCGAGCGGCACCAAGGACGAGCCGGTCATCGACGTCGCCGCCTCCGACGCGCTCCGAGGGCAGTTGCGGGGCGACCGCGGCGAGGACGCCCCCTTCTTCGACCGGGGGCCCGGGTATGCCGCGCTCGCCGGCGGTTCCGCTGCCAGTGAGTACGACTACGTCTGACCGCGGCGTTTGCGCAGGTCGTTGACCGTCTGTGCAAACCCGGGCAGGTCCAAACGCGGGAGGGCGGCGTGCTGGCGACCTGCGCCCACGGCATACCACTCCGTTCGGCAAGGGGTGCCAAGGCTGGGGTGGGCACCCGCTGGCAGAGTGGCTCCATGAGTGCACCCCTGGACGGCATCCTCGTCATCGACCTGTCGCGTGCCCTGGCCGGCCCGCAGGCCGGCCAGATGCTCGGCGACATGGGCGCGCGCGTCATCAAGGTCGAGTCCGACACCGGTGACGACACCCGCGGCTGGGGCCCGCCCTTCGTCGGCCCCGACGACGCGCACATCTCGACCTACTTCCTCGCCGCGAACCGCAACAAGGAGTCGATCGTCCTCGACCTGAAGTCCGACGACGGCCGCGACGTCCTCACCCGGTTGGCGCAGCGGGCCGACGTGCTCATCGAGAACTTCCGCCCCGGGGTCCTGGGCCGGCTCGGCTTCTCGACCCAGCGCCTCCACGAGCTCAACCCACGCCTGGTCGTGCTGTCGATCAGCGGCTTCGGGCACGACGGTCCCGAGGGCGGACGGGCCGGCTACGACCAGATCGCCCAGGGCGAGGCGGGCCTGATGTCCGTCACCGGTTCCGACCCGGACGACCCGCAGCGGGTCGGTGTGCCGATCGGCGACCTCCTCTCGGGGATGAACGGCGCCTTCGGCGTCGTCACCGCCCTCTACGAGCGCGAGCGCACCGGCTTGGGCCGCGTCGTGCGCACCTCGCTGCTCGCCAGCGTCATCGGCGCGCACGCCATGCACGGCACGAACTACCTCGTCGGCGGCAAGGTCGGTCGGGCCCAGGGCAACCACCACCCGTCGATCGCTCCCTACGGGCTGTTCCAGGCGTCCGACGGCCCGGTCCAGGTCGCCTGCGCGGCCGAGAGCCTCTGGGTGAAGTTCGCCGAGGCCTTCGGGATCGACCCAACGACATCGGGATTCGAGACGAACCGGCAACGGGTCGAAAACCGCGACGCCGTCGTCGCCCGCGTCAACGAGGCCCTCGCCGGGCACACGAGCGAAGAGGTCCTCGCCACCTGCGCCCGGGTCGGCGTCCCCTCGGGGAAGGTCCGGACGATCGACGAGGTCTACACGTGGGACCAGGTCGCGAGCCAGCACCTGCTCCAGAAGCTCGACCATCCCGTGCTGGGCCAGATCACCGTCCCGGGGTCACCGCTGCGCTTCGACGACAACCCCTACGCCGGCGGCCGCGCGGACAACCTTCCCCCGCCCGGCCTCGGCGAGCACTCCCAAGCCATCCGCACCTGGCTCGCCGACGATGAGTGAGCCGCCCCCGCGACGGCTGGGGGCACGCGCCCTCTTCGAGGCGGTCCTCGACGAGGGCACCTTCGGCTCCTGGGACAACGCGCCACTGCCGGTCGCGGCCGACGGAAGTGCGTATGCCGCCGAGCTCGCCGAGGCGGCGGCGAAGGCGGGAACCGACGAGTCGGTGATCACCGGCGAAGGTCGCATCGGCGGTCGCCGGGTGGCCCTCATCGCCGGTGAGTTCCGGTTCCTTGCCGGCTCGATCGGCCGCACGAGTGCCGAGCGCGTGGTCCTCGCCTTCGAGCGCGCGACCCGCGAGGGCCTTCCCCTCTTCGCCGCTCCGTCCTCTGGCGGCACCCGGATGCAGGAGGGCACGCCCGCCTTCGTCACCATGGTCAAGATCAGCGCGGCCGTCGCCGCGTTCAAGGCGGCCAAGCTCCCCTACATCACCTACCTGCGCCACCCGACGACCGGTGGGGTGTTCGCCTCCTGGGGCTCCCTGGGCCATGTGACGGTGGCCGAGCCGGGGGCGACGATCGGCTTCCTCGGTGCACGCGTCTACGAGGCGCTCTACGGGCAGCCCTTCCCCGAGGGCGTCCAGACCGCCGAGAACCTCTACGAGCACGGCCTGCTCGATGCCGTCCTGCCGGTCGAAGGGCTGGCCCAGGTCGCGGGCCGCTTCCTCGACCTGGTGCTCGCACCCCGTTCGCCCGAGGTCGTCGCCGACGTGCCGATCGAGCCACTCGAGGAGGTCGACGCGTGGACGTCGATCGCTGCCTCGCGTCGCCCCGACCGGCCCGGGGTGCGCGAGCTGCTCCGGTATGGCGCCCACGACGTGCTGCCCCTCTTCGGCACCGGCGCGGGCGAATGGGACCGGTCACTCTTCCTTGCCCTCGCCCGGTTCGGCGAGGTCCCGTGCGTGGTCCTCGGTCAGGATCGGCGCCGGGAAACTCCGGAGAAACCCCTGTCCCCCAGCGGTCTTCGGGTGGCACGACGTGGGATGCGCCTGGCGACCGAGCTCGACCTGCCGCTGGTCTCGATCATCGACACCAGCGGAGCGGCGCTCTCCCGCGAAGCCGAGGAAGGCGGTCTGGCCGGTGAGATCGCCCGCTGCCTGGCCGAGCTGGTCGTCCTCGCGGAGCCCACCCTCGGCGTCCTGCTCGGGCAGGGGACCGGCGGTGGGGCGCTGGCCCTCATGCCCGCCGACCGGGTCATCAGCGCCCAGCACTCCTGGCTCTCGCCCCTGCCGCCGGAGGGGGCCAGCGCGATCCTGTACCGCGACACCGCCCACGCCCCCGAGCTGGCCGCCCAGCAGCGAGTCCGGTCGACCGACCTGCTCGCCGACGGCATCGTGCACCGCATCGTGGCCGAGCGCCCCGACGCCGCCGACGAACCGGAAGCCTTCTGCCAGCGCCTCGCCCAGGTCATCGCCCACGAGCTCGGCGAGCTGAGCGCCATGAAGCCGGCGTCGCGCCTCGCGGCCCGCCACAGCCGTTACCGCAACCTCGGGCTGGGGTGAGGGGTGGGCGAGGAGTGCCAAGCGCCACGGAGGGCTTGCGACAAGGTGTGCCAAGGTCGCGTGTGACGCAGGTTCCCTAGGCTCGTCCCCACGACGGGCAGCCGGCCCGGCGCGACTGGTCGAGGAGGACGCATGCGGGTCGTCATCGCCCTCGGCGGCAATGCCATGACCTCGCCCGACGGCAGCGCCCGGCCCGAGGACCAGATCGCGGCGATCCACACGGCGATGGCGGCGACAGCCGACCTCATCGCCGCCGGGCACGAGGTCGTCGTCACCCACGGCAACGGCCCGCAGGTGGGCAACCTCCTCGTCAAGAACGAGCTGGCCGCAGCGGTCGTCCCCCCGGTCCCCCTGGACTGGTGCGGTGCCCAGACCCAGGGGACGATCGGCTTCACGATCCTTGACGAGCTGGAAGGTGCACTCGCCGAACGCGGTTGTGCGACACCGGTCGCCGCCCTGGTCAGCCGCACCCGCGTCGACGCCGACGACCAGGGTTTCACCCATCCCAGCAAGCCGATCGGCCGCTACGTCAGCGCCGAGGCCGCCCGAACCATGATCGATCACGGCCAGACGTGGGAGGACCGCGGCGAGCGTGGGTGGCGCCGGCTCGTCGCCTCACCGGAACCGCGGGAGTTCCTCGAGGCGGGC
The DNA here is from genome assembly GCF_000367525.1 of Phycicoccus elongatus Lp2. Taxonomy (GTDB): domain Bacteria; phylum Actinomycetota; class Actinomycetes; order Actinomycetales; family Dermatophilaceae; genus Phycicoccus_A; species Phycicoccus_A elongatus. The sequence continues at coordinate 708,116 of NZ_HF570956.1, forward strand.
ACCGTCAGAACGCTTCTCTCCCAGGGGTATGCCGTCGTCGCAGCAGGCGGTGGGGGCATCCCGGTCGTGGCCGGCGAGCACGGCCGACTGCACGGTGTCGAGGCGGTGATCGACAAGGACCTCACGGCGTGCCTGCTCGCCCGGTCGGTCGACGCCGACGTCCTGGTCATCGCCACCGACGTCGCCAACGCCGCCGTCGACTGGGGCACCCCCACCCAGCGCGACCTGAGGTCGGTGACGGTTGCCGAGATGCGCGCTCACGCCGCTGACGGACAGTTCGCCTCCGGGTCGATGGGCCCCAAGGTCGAGGCCGCGCTCCGTTTCGTGGAGGCTGGTGGCCCGCGAAGCGCCATCACCTCCTTGGACCGGATCGGCGAAGCGCTCGAGGGGCGCGCCGGCACGGTCATCGCGAACCCTTCCCCCGCAGCCGGATCCGCGTAGCGGTAGCCGGCCCCGCGGCATACCGATCGAACACCCCAGGAAAGGAAAGAGACCGTGCCCGAACCCATCGAGGTCCGCAAGGTACCGATCAAGACCGTGTCCGACGCGTCCGGGCTCGACGAGCTCATCACGTCCGGGGTCATGGAGGCCGGCCGCGTCATCGCCATCATCGGCAAGACCGAGGGCAATGGCGGCGTCAACGACTACACCCGGATCCTCGCCGACACCGCCTTCCGCGACGTGCTGCGCAAGCACGGCGTCGACGAGGAGCAGGTCAAGGGCGTCCCGATCGTGTGGTCCGGAGGCACCGATGGCGTCATCAGTCCGCACGCCACGATCTTGGCGACGATCCCGGCGGACGAGGCCGAGCAGACCGACGAGCCGCGCCTCACGGCCGGCTTCGCGATGAGCGAGAAGTTGCTGCCCGAGGAGATCGGCTACACGCCGATGATCGAGAAGGTCGCGGCCGCCGTGAAGGTGGCGATGGAGCGGGCCGGCATCACCGACCCGGCCGACGTGCACTACGTCCAGACCAAGACCCCGCTGCTCACGATCCACACGATCCGCGACGCCAAGTCCCGAGGCAAGACGGTCTGGACCGAGCACACCCACGAGTCGATGGACCTGTCCAACGGCGCGACCGGCCTGGGCATCGCCGTCGCCCTCGGCGAGATCGACATGCCGACCGACGCCGACGTCATGCACAACCGCGAGCTCTACTCGTCGGTGGCCTCGTGCTCCTCGGGTGTCGAGCTCGACCAGGCGCAGGTCGTCGTCGTCGGCAACGCGCGCGGCATCGGCGGGCGCTACCGGATCGGCCACTCGGTCATGCGGGACGCCCTCGACCAGGACGGCATCTGGGCCGCGATCAAGGACGCCGGGCTCGACCTGCCCGAGCGGGCGCACTGGTCCGATATCGACGGGCGCCTGGTCAACGTCTTCCTCAAGTGCGAGGCCTCGCAGGACGGCACCGTCCACGGTCGCCGCAACGCGATGCTCGACGACTCCGACGTGCACTGGCACCGGCAGATCAAGTCATGCGTCGGCGGCGTGACGGCATCGGTCACGGGCGACCCGGCGGTCTTCGTGTCGGTTTCGGCGGCGCACCAGGGCCCCGAGGGCGGCGGCCCGGTCGCTGCGATCGTCGACCTCGGCCAGGGTGAGCCGACCGGCTACCGCCCGCCCGCCAAGGCCTGACCCCCCGCTACGTCCGCCAAGGTGGTTGGTATGCCGTCACCTTGCCGGACGTAGCGCAGTCCCCCCTCGTCACGTCCGGCGAGTTGACACCAGGGCAACCACCTTGCCGGACACAAGGGGTCAGTGGGCGAAGTGGCGCGTCCCGGTGAAGTACATCGTCACGCCGGCGCGCTCGGCCGCCTCGATGACCTCGGCATCACGCACCGAGCCACCGGGCGCCACGACCGCACGCACGCCCGCGTCGAGCAGGATCTGCAGGCCGTCGGCGAACGGGAAGAAGGCGTCCGAGGCAGCTACTGCGCCGCGTGCCCGCTCGGCCCCATCGGGCCCGGAGTTGGCCCGCGACACCGCGAGGCGGCACGAGTCGACCCGGTTGACCTGACCCATCCCGATCCCGACCGAGGCGCCGTCGCGGGCGAGCAGGATCGCGTTGGACTTCACCGCGCGCACCGCCCGCCACGCGAACTGCAGGTCGGCCAGCGTCGCGTCGTCCGCGGCCGCACCGGCCACGAGCCGCCAGTGGGCGGCGTCGTCGCCGCCGGTGACCGTCCCGGCCTCGTCGGTCGCGACGGCGTCGATCCGGTCGACCAGCTGCATGAGCAGGCCACCGGAGATCGGACGGATCTCGACCCGGTCCCCGGACGCCGCCAGAGCGGCGGGGGGG
>NZ_HF570956.1:710517-716421 GCF_000367525.1 Phycicoccus elongatus Lp2
AGCCTGCCCGGCACCGCCGGCTGAGTTCGCCCGTCACCCAGCAACGCCCGAGGGCCCATGGATCTCCATGGGCCCTCGGGCGTTACCCAGGGTGTCCGGGTTGGTCAGCCGCGACCGATCTCATTCAGGACCGAGCCCAGTTGGTCCTTGAGTTCCGCGGAGCCGAGCGAGGCGAGCTCGAGTCCACGGCCCAGACCGATGACGGTGATCGGGTCGTCCAGCTCCTCGAAGCCCCGCTTCCGCGGAGGCCAGCGGAAGGGCCAGTTCTTCGGGCAGATCTCTCCGTCCCAGTCGGCCAGCAGGCCGAGCACGGCGACCTTCTGCTCGCTCGTGGCGGCCTCCTTGCTGTGCTGGACGGTGCCAGCTCGGGCCAGCTGCACGGCGCGCTTCGTGCCGAGCTTGGCGCCGACCTGGTTGACGATGAGCGAGGCGATGACGGCATCGATCTCGTGCGCGAACCGGGCACGGATGAGCAGCTGCCACGGAACGTTGTCGGCGCCGGGGAAGTCATCGGGTGTCCACATGAGGAACTCCTTGGGTGCGTGCCACCGGGCGGTCCGGCGGTCTGCCAAGGAGGAGGGCGATCGGGGTGCCGTGATACACCGGCGGCCATGGAAACAAGCGCGGCATTCGGGAACAACGCCGGCAAATGCGAGCGGGCGGCATACCCATGGAGGGGGATGCCGCCCGGCGGCGAGCAGGGTCAACTCGACCCGAACGGTGGCCAGGGACAGATGGATCCCAACGGCGGCACCGGCCAGGCGGACCCGAACGGCTCGAGCAGCTCGAACGGTTCGACCACGCCCAGCACCCCGAAGCAGGGCAACACCCTCCCCGTCCCGGCGACCTGATCTCACCCTCTTCCCCCCTGGCCTCTCTCGGACTTTGCCCTTGGACGCGCGTCGACGCGTCCAAGGGCACCGTCACGTCCGCAGTCGACCGGGAACCCACCTGTCTCTTGACACGCAAAGTGGTTTGCAGTACAAAGTACTTATGAACGCAAACGACAAGCCCGTCGTCGACCCCGCTGCCGACGGCAGCGACGCCGGCTTCGACCCGGCCGAGGCGCTGCGGGTGATGCAGGACCAGGACGCCAAGGTCGACCAGCAGTTCGGCAACCCCGACCGCAAGATGTACCTCGTCTGGGGCCTGGCCTACCTGATCGGCTACCTGCCGCTCGCCCTCTCCCGTGGCGCCGACCCCATCGTCGAGATCCCGATCGGCATCGCCCTGGCCATCTTCGGCCTCTGCATCGCCGCCGGTATCGTCGCCGCTGTCGTCCTCGGTGTCCGCGCCACCCGAGGCACGCGCGGCGAGTCCAGCCGCCGCGGCATGCTCTACGGCTTCTCCTGGTGGTTCTCGTTCATGTGCATCGCCGGCCTCTCCATCCAGATCGGCAGGTCCGGCGCCGACCCCGAGATCGCCGGCCTCATCGTCAACGGCGCCTCCATGGCCCTCGTCGCGGCCCTGCTCATGGCCGGCGGTGTCATCTGGCTCGACGTGTCGCAGTTCGTCATCGGGGCGTGCGTAGCCCTGATCACCCTCATCGCACTCGTCGTCGGCCTGCCGGCCTACTGGTGGATCATGTGCCTCGGCGCCGGTGGCCTGCTCCTGCTCGCCGCGCTCTTCCATCGCCCGTTGCGCCGCATCCTCCCCGACGGCGCGCTGGCCCAGGACGCGGCACCATGACCGACGCCCTCCCGCTCGACCCGGTCATCCATGCCGAGGCCAGACTGCGCGTCATGACCACGCTCGCGGCGCTCGGACCCAAGGACCAGATGTCCTTCCCCCGCCTCCAGGAGTTGCTCGGCATGACCGCCGGCAACCTCTCCACCCACAACCGCAAGCTCGAGGAGGCGGGTTACATCACGGTCACCAAGACCATCGAGGGCCGCTCGCCCGCGACCTACCTCGCCCTCACCGACACCGGCCGTGCCGCGTTCGGCACCTATCGCAAGGCTCTGGCTGCCCTCCTCGGCGGCTGAGCACCCCAATACCGACCCGCCACACCAGACCCCTCAAACCCCTCTCGATGGAGGAATCGCGATGCTGCACACCCAAAATCAGGTCCGTCCCACCACTGACACCATCACTGACACCGTCGCCGACACCGTCGTCGCCAGCGTCGAGTCGGTCTCCAAGAGCTTCGGCGACACCGTCGCGCTCGACGACCTCTCGATGCAGGTCCATGCCGGGGAGAGCCTTGGTCTGCTCGGCCCGAACGGAGCCGGCAAGTCCACCCTGATCAGCCTGCTCACCGGCACCCGCCGAGCGGACACGGGCACCGTCACGATCTTCGGCGGCGACCCGACCAGCCCTGACTCCCGTCGCCGCCTCGGTGTGACCCCGCAGGCCACCGCCCTGCCCGTCACGCTCCGGGTCCGTGAGGTCTTCGCCTTTGTCGGCGCCCACTTCGGGACCACCCAGGAGCACCTCGACGAGCTGGCCGCGTCCTTCGACCTGGCCGACCTGCTCGAGAAGCAGTGCGGCTCACTGTCCGGTGGGCAGCAGCGTCGGCTCATGGTTGCGCTCGCCCTCGTCGGTGACCCTGAGCTCGTCATCCTCGACGAGCCGACGACAGGGCTCGACGTCGAGTCCCGCGACCGCCTCTGGGCGCGGCTGCGTCGCTATCGCGACGAGGGCGGCACTCTCGTCATCACCAGTCACTACCTCGCCGAGATCGAGGCCCTCGCCTCCCGCGTGCTCGTCGTCGACCACGGCCGGGTCATCGCCGACGGCACCGTCCGTCAGATCACCGAGCAGGTCCAGCTCCGTCGGATCCTCCTGCGCACGACGGCCCCCGAGCAGCAGTTGCTCGCCCTCCCCGGCACGGTCTCCGTCACCCCCGAGTCCGAGTCCGACCCCCACCACGTCGTCCTCGCCACCCGCGACGCCGACGCCACCGTCCGCGCCCTCGTCGCCGACGGCATCGACTTCAGCGACCTCCAGGTCCACGGAGCCTCCCTCGAGGAGGCCTTCCTGGCCCTGACCACCCACCAGAGCCCGGCCCACGCGGCCTGAAAGGACTCGACATGACCGTCACCGTCAGCCCCCTCACCCCCCTGGTCGCGCACACCCGCGCCCAGGTCCTCGACCTGATCCGCACCCCGATCGCGATCATCTCGACGACGATCTTCCCGACCCTGGCCTTCCTCTTCTTCGTCCTGCCCCAGGGCGCGATCACCGACAACGCGGTGGCGTCCCTCTCGGTCGTCGCCCAACTCGGCGTCTTCGGCGTCATGTCCGCCTACCTCTTCGGCTACGGCATCGGCGTCGCCGAGGAGCGCGCCAACCCGTGGACGACCTACCTGCGCACCCTGCCGATCGGCCCGTTCCCGATGACCGTCGCTCGCTTCCTGACCGCCGCGCTCGCGTCCTTCCTCAGCCTGCTGCCGCTCGTGCTGGCGGTCGCACTGCTGACCAAGGCACCGGAGGCCTTCACGTCCGGCGAGCTCTCGTGGGCCCGGATCCCGTTCGCCCTCGCGATGGTCCTCATCGCGGCGACGCCCTTCCTCGCGATGGGCCTATGCATCGGCTACCTCCTGAGCAGCAAGGCGGCCGTCGCCGTCGCACAGGTCCTCAACTTCCCGCTCGCCTTCATCGGTGGCCTCATGCTCCCACCGGAGATGTTCCCCGGCTGGCTCGATGTCGTCTCCCTGGCCACCCCGGCGCGAGCCGCCCGCGACATCGTCATCTGGGCACTGACGGGTGAGCAGATGCCCGGATCGACCCTCCCCGTCCTCCTCGGCTGGACCGTCGCGCTGACCGCACTCGCCGTGTGGGCCAACCGTCGCGACGAGGGTCGCCGCTTCCGGTGAGTCACAACGCAAAGGTGAGCGGGCGGCATACCAATGATTTGGTATGCCGCCCGCTCACCTTGGGTGCGACCGTCAGGCGTTCTCGAGGTTGCCCTTGAGGGTGGCCAGCTCGTCCTTCATCTGGGTCGGGAGCTTGTCGCCGAACTTGGCGAGCCACTCCTGGATGAGCGCGAGCTCGGTCTCCCACTCGTCCGGGTTGACGGCCAGGGCCTTGGCGATGTCCTCGTCGTCCAGGTCGAGACCGCTGACGTCGAGGGCGCCCGGGGCCGGGACGATGCCGACCGGGGTGTCGACGCCCTCGCCGGTGCCGTCGAGGCGCTCGACGACCCACTTCAGGACACGAGCGTTGTCACCGAAGCCGGGCCACAGGAACTTGCCGGCCGAGCCGTCCTCGTTGACATCGCGACGGAACCAGTTGACCTGGTAGATCTTCGGCAGCTTGCTCGCGTCGGCCTGCTTGCCGATCTCGAGCCAGTGGCCGACGTAGTCCGCGGCGTTGTAGCCGATGAACGGGAGCATCGCCATCGGGTCGCGGCGGACGACACCGACCTGGCCGACGGCGGCAGCGGTCGTCTCGGAGGAGAGGGTCGCACCGACGAAGACGCCGTGGTTCCAGTCGCGGGTCTCGTACACGAGCGGCACGGTCGTCTTGCGGCGACCGCCGAAGAGGATGGCGTCGATCGGGACACCATTGGGCTCGTCGTACTCCTCGGCCGTGATCGGGCACTGCTTGGCCGGGGTGCAGAAGCGGCTGTTCGGGTGGGAGCTCAGGACACCGGAGTCGGGCGTCCAAGAGTTGCCCTTCCAGTCGGTGAGGTGCGCGGGCGCCTCGTCGGTCATGCCCTCCCACCAGACGTCACCGTCGTCGGTCAGCGCGACGTTGGTGAAGATCGAGTTGCCCTTCTCGACGGTGCGCATGGCGTTGGGGTTGGTCGCGTCGCCGGTGCCGGGGGCGACGCCGAAGAGACCGAACTCGGGGTTCACGGCATACAGGCGACCGTCCTTGCCGAAGCGCAGCCAGGCGATGTCGTCGCCGACCATCTCGGCCTCCCAGCCCTCGAGGGTCGGGTCGATCATCGCCAGGTTCGTCTTGCCACAGGCCGACGGGAAGGCGCCGGCGATGTAGTGCTTCTTCCCCTCCGGCGAGGTGAGCTTGAGGATGAGCATGTGCTCGGCCATCCAGCCCTCGTCGCGGGCCATGGCGGAGGCGATGCGCAGGGCGTAGCACTTCTTGCCGAGCAGGGCGTTGCCGCCGTAGCCGGAACCGTAGGACCAGATCTCGCGGGTCTCGGGGAAGTGCGCGATGTACTTGGTGTCGCTGCACGGCCACTTCGACGGTGCGGCGCATGAGGGCACGCAGGCGGGCGACGACCTCCTCGAGACTGAACGGCTTGGTCACGTAGTCGTCGCCACCGGCGGTGAGGCCGGCGACGCGGTCCTCCACGGCATCCTTGGCGGTGAGGAAGAGGACCGGCACGGTCGAGTTGTCGGCGCGCATCCGGCGCATCACCTCGAGGCCGTCGAAGTCCGGGAGCATCATGTCGAGCACGACCGCGTCGGGCTGGAACTCCTTGGCGGCCCGCACCGCCTTGAGCCCAGTGCCGGCGGCCTGGACCTCCCAACCCTCGTAGCGCAGGGCCATCGAGAGCAGTTCGGTGAGATTGGCCTCGTCATCGACAACGAGGACCCGGACGGGGCTGCCGTCGATGCGGGTCAGCCGAGGGGAGGCGCTGGTGCTGTTCATGAGGATGAGTCAACTCCCGTCCGCTCGGCACCACCCATGGGTTGGCTGTGCACTCCCTGTGAGCGTATGCCGTGGGCGGGCGTGACGTCTCATGGCTGGTGCGCCGTGTCGGCGATGCCCTTCCCATGTTGCGCGCGGTCTCATGGCCTGTGCCCCATGTCCTGGCCTGCGCGTCGCCTCATGGCCTGCGCGTGGGCTGTGCACAGTCGCGGCACAGGGGCGCCCTCGAACCTCGGGGTCATGACTTCGTTTCCCCCTCCCGAGGAGCACCCCGTGTCCGAATCCACTCCGTCCGGCACACCGGCTGACGAGACCCAACACATCCCCTCGTGGGCGGCCGCC
>NZ_HF570956.1:716521-724753 GCF_000367525.1 Phycicoccus elongatus Lp2
GACGTCGGCGAGAGGGAGGGTTCGGCCAGCCCCGCGGCATACGTGGCCAGGCCGGCGCCCGACCACCCGAGGGAGCCACAGACCGCGACGACGTCACCGACCCGTGCGCCCGAGCGCAGGACCGGCGCGCGCCCGCCGAGGTCGCCGAGCGCCGTGATCGACACCACCACCACGCCAGCCGGCGCCGAGGACAGGTCCCCGCCGAGAACAGGGCACCCCGCGTCCTGCGCCGCCGCAGCGACGCCCGCTGCAAAATCCAGCACCCACGCCACCTCGACCTCGGGATCGACCATCAGGGACACCAAGAGCCCGGTGGGCACCCCACCCATCGCAGCCACATCGGCGACATTCTGGGCGACCAGCTTCCACCCGACGTCACGCCCGCTCGACCAGTCGTCGCGCCAGTCCCGGCCGCGCACCATCGAGTCAGTGGTCGCAATGACGCTTCCCGACGGGGCGGCCACAACGGCCGCGTCGTCACCGGCCGGCACGCTGACCCCACCACTACCGGGCAGATCCGCGAAGATCGGGAAGATCTGCCGGAGCAGCGCCGACTCGTCGAGATCACGCAGCCGCTGGCTCACGACCGACCACCTCCTTGACCCTGCCGCTGACGGACCGACCACCGGCACGGTAGCGTCTGCCGTGACGGCCCACCGGGCCGACCCATCAGCAGACGCACACAACGAGGTGATCCCGTGGTACAGGCCTACATCCTGATCCAGACCGAGGTCGGTCGCGCGGCCAGTGTGGCCCACTCGATCAGTGAGCTGGAGGGCGTGGCCCTGGCCGAGGACGTCACCGGCCCCTACGACGTCATCGCGCGCGTCGAGGCCGACAGCGTCGACGACCTCGGCAAGCTCGTCATCGCCAAGATCCAGGACGTCGAGGGCATCACCCGCACGCTGACCTGCACGGTCGTGCACGTCTGAGGGTGAACCGAGTTCGCGGGACGGCGGCTGCGCTCGGCGCGGCCGCCGTCCTCGTCTGTGCCCTGGCCGGCTGCAGCGGGGGTCCCGAGGTCACCGCGGCCGGCGCGGGGGGCAGCGACGCCTGCAGGTCCGCCACCGAGGCGTTCCCGTCGACTGTTTCCGGTATGCCGCGCCTGGACTCCGTAACCGCCCCCGGCACCGCGGCTTGGGGCGATCCCGCGGTCATCGCCCGGTGCGGGGTGCCTGGGCTTGCCCCCACGGATGTCGAGTGCGTGGAGGTCGACGACGTCGGCTGGATTCCTCGCGAGCTCAGTGACGGCACCGCCTTCACCTCGTTCGGCACCGACCCCGCACTCGAGGTGCTCGTCCCCACGGCCTATGCACCCGAGCCGCTGCTCCTGCCCGCCTTCGGTGCCGCCGCCAAGGCACTGCCGCCCAACGGGCTCGCCTGCCGCTGAACGGCCAGAGCGCGGGCCCGGACCCACCATTTCCCAACCCGGTTCGTAGGTCGGGGCCTTGTCCCGGCACCCAGCCCCACCATTTCCCAACCCAGTTCGTATGCCGTGTGCCCGGCTCCCACGACACGAGGGTGGTCCCAGCGCCCGAGGGTCGCCCGCCGCTGGGTCAGCGCAGACCGAGCCGCCGTTGCATCGCCAGCGAGATCAGCTCGTCGATCAACGCGGCATACCCGATCCCCGAGGCGGCCCACATCCGCGGATACATCGATGTCGGGGTGAAGCCGGGCATCGTGTTGATCTCGTTGATGAGGATGTCCCCTGCCTCGGTGAGGAAGAAGTCGACCCGCGCCAAGCCCTCGCACCCGGCCGCCAGGAAGGCCCGGACAGACAGCTCACGAATCCGCTCGGCAACCTCCTCCGGCACCTCCGCCGGGGTCTGCAGGACGACGTCCTCGGCGTGGAGGTACTTGGCGTCGAAGTCGTAGAACTCGTGGTTCGCGACGACCCGACACTCCCCGACGACACTGGCCCGCGGCAGGTCCGTGCCGTGCCCGTCGAGCACTCCGCATTCGATCTCCCGCGCGAAGATGCCCTGCTCGATGACGACCTTCGGGTCGTGCTCACGGGCGGCCTCGATCGCGGCGCGCACGCCGCCGGCCGACGTGACCCGGGTGATCCCGAAGCTCGATCCGGCGCGCGCGGGCTTCACGAAGACAGGAAACTCCAGGACCTCGACCTTGGCCATCGCCCCGTCCGGGTCGCGCAGCCATTCGCGGTCGGTGATGACGACATAGGGACCCACGCTCAGCCCCGCGGCCTCGAAGACGACCTTCATCAGGTGCTTGTCCATCATCGTCGCGGAGGCAGCCACCCCGGAGCCGACGTAGCGCACGTCCGCGAGGTCGAGCAGGCCCTGGACCGTCCCGTCCTCACCGAACGGCCCGTGCAGCAAGGGGAAGACGACGTCGACCTCGCCGAGATCGCGTGGCGGCTGCCCCGCCTCGTGCACGACGAGCCCGCGCTGCTCACCACTGGTCGGGACGAGCACGCTCGGCGCGTGCGTGTCGACGCTGGGACGATGCCCACTGGTCAGGCGGAACTGCTCGGCATCATCGGGGGCCAGCACCCAGTGCCCGTCGCGGGCGATGCCCACCGGGATCACGTCGTAGCGGTCTCGGTCCAAGGCGTCCAGGACGCTGGCCGCGGTGGCACAGGAGACCTCGTGTTCGGACGAGCGGCCCCCGAAGACGAGGGCCACGCGGAGCCGGTCAGGTGTCTGGTCCGTGTTCATCGCCGATGAGCCTAGCCCGGCGCCTCCTACGATGACCGCCATGACCTCCACCGACGAATCCACCACCGGGTTGCGTCCCGCCACCCGCGCCGTCGTCGCCGGCCGCGAGGGGCGTGAGCCCGGTCAGCAGGTCGGCTCACCCTTGGTGCTCACGAGCACGTATGCCGCGGACGGTCCGGTCAACTACGCGCGCAACGGCAATCCCACCTGGTCGGCATTCGAGGAGGCGCTGGGCTCCCTCGAGGGTGGCCGGGCCCTCGTCTTCGGCAGCGGGATGGCCGCGGTCGCCGCAGCGCTCTCGTTGGTGCCCATCGGTGGCGTCGTCGTGGCCCCGCACTCGGCCTACAACGGCACCCTGGCGACGCTCAAGGAGCGGGAGAAACGCGGCGAGCTGACCGTGCGCACTGTCGAACTCACCGACACCGCAGCAACCGTCGACGCCCTCGCGGGCGCGGACCTGGTCTGGCTGGAGTCGCCCACCAACCCCCTGCTCGAGGTCGCCGATCTCGAGGCCCTCGTCGAGGCCGCTCGCGCGGCTGGTGTGCTGTCCGTCGTCGACAACACCTTCGCCACTCCCTTGGCCCAACGACCCCTCGAGTTGGGCTCGGACCTGGTCGTGCATTCGGTGACCAAGTACCTGAGTGGCCACAGCGATGTGATCCTCGGCGCCTGCGTGGTGCGCGAGGACGGCGACCAGATCTTCACCGCGCTGTCCGGCCACCGGTCGCTCTACGGTGCGATCGCCGGTCCCTTGGAGACCTGGCTGGCGTTGCGCGGCATACGCACCCTGCACCTGCGCCTGGAGCGGGCGAGCGCCAACGCTGCCGTCCTCGCCACCCGCCTTGCTGACCACCCGTCGGTGGTCACCGTGCGCTATCCCGGGGTGGGGGCGATGGTGGCCTTCGACGTCGGCGCCACCGTCGAGGACGCCGAGGCGGTCTGCGCGGCCGTGCAGGTCATCTCGCATTCGACGAGCCTGGGTGGCGTCGAGACCCAGATCGAGCGCCGCCGGCGCTGGCCGAACGAACCCGATGTGGTGCCCGACAACTTGCTGCGGCTCTCCGTCGGGATCGAGGACGTCGAGGACCTCTGGACCGATCTGCAGCGCGCTCTCGACTCTCTGGGCTGAGAGCGGCCTGTCAGTCGACCTCGGCCTTGCGCGGACGCGACAGCAACGCCCGCACGACATCCTCGGCGGTGCGGCCCTCGACGATCATGGCGTGGACCTGCTCGATGATCGGCACGTCGACGCCGTTCTTTCGGGCGAGGTCGAGAATCGACGTGCACGACTTCACGCCTTCAGCGGTCTGACTGGTCTGTGCTACGACCTCGTCGACGGAGAGCCCCTGCCCCAGCTTCACGCCGAAGGAATGGTTGCGGGACAGCGGAGACATGCACGTCGCGATGAGGTCGCCGACTCCGGCGAGGCCGGCGAAGGTCGGCGCCTCCCCGCCGATGGCCATCCCCAGGCGCATCGTCTCGGCGAGCCCGCGGGTGATGAGCGAGGCCTTGGAGTTGTCCCCGAAGCCCAGTCCCTCAGCCATGCCGACGGCGAGAGCAATGACGTTCTTCACGGCACCGGCGATCTCGGTCCCCACGACGTCGGTCCCCGTGTAGGGACGGAAGTAGGGGGCCGCGCAGGCGGCCGCAACACGCTCGGCGGCCGCCTCGTCGCGGCAGGCAACCACACTGGCGGCCGGCTGCTTGACGGCAATCTCCTTGGCCAGATTGGGGCCGGAGACAACGACGATCCTCGACGGGTCGACCTCACCGACCTCCTCGATGACCTCGCTCATCCGCTTGGTCGTGCCGAGTTCCACCCCCTTCATGAGGGACACGATGGCCGCGTCTGTGGGCAGCGCCGATCCCCATTCCCCCAGATTGGCGCGCAGGGTCTGGCTCGGGACCGCGAGGACGACGATGTCGGCGCCTGCCGCGACCTCGGACGGGTCCGCGGCCGCGGTGATCAGCCCCGGCAGGGTGACGCCGGGCAGGTACGCCTGGTTGCAACCGGAGTTGATCTGGTCGACCATCTCCTGGCGTCGCCCCCACATCCGCACCGTGGTGCCTGCGTCAGCGAGCACCATGGCGTAGGCCGTGCCCCAACTGCCGGTCCCGAAGACGGCTGCCGTAGTCATCGTTGCTCCTTCGTGGGGTTGCCCTTGGTGGGTATGCCGACCGCGCGCGGGTCGAAACGGGTCGTCGGTGCCTTCTCGCCCCTGACCTCCTCGAGGAGTCCGGTCAGGGCCGCCATGATACGGTCCGTGGCCTGCTGGAGGACCTCGCGAGTGATCGGACGCTCATAGAGGTCGGCCAGGTCGACCGGCGCTCCTGCACGCACGATCACCTCCTTGATGGGCAGCAGATCGGGTTTGGACTCATAGGGACCGATGATCGCCTGGGCCCCCCAGTTGACGACCGGGACGACCGGGCACCGTGTCTGGAGGGCGATCCGCGCTGCGCCCGTCTTCCCGCGCATCGGCCACAGGTCGGGATCACGCGTCAAGGTGGCCTCGGGATAGATCACGATGCACCGGCCCTGCTCGACGGCGGCCACCGCGGCGCGATAGGCGTCGGCGGCTTGGCCCGTCTCGCGATAGACCGGGATCTGCCTGGCGGAACGCAGGATCTTGCCGATGACGGGGATGTTGAAGACCTCCACCTTGCCCAGGAAGCTCGGCGCGATGCCGTTGTCGTTGAGGTAATGCGCCACGACGAGAGGGTCGGCATAGGAGAGGTGATTGGCGACCACGACGCAACCACGGTCGCGCACGAGGTTCTCGCCACCTGACCAACGTCGCTTGGTGAGCGCCATGAGGAGGGGCCGCAGGACAGCGACGGCGAAGAGGAAGGCTCCTGGGCGTTTCTGACGCTTGGGCTTCACTGATCACTCGTCTCGACGGCTGGTGCGCGCATCCCGCAATGTTCGTCGGCGCGAGCACCCATGTCGAGCACCGTCCTACGCTTGTCGCGCACAACCTGACCCTGCCAGGAGGTTCTCGTGCCCGCGCCCAGCCGACCGTGGGCCGTCGTCGTGCCTGTCAAGGGTGGTTCGTCGGCCAAGTCCCGCCTTGCCGACCCGGCCCGGCCCGCCCTGGCCACGGCCTTCGCGCTCGACACCATCATGGCTGCGCTCGCCACCGTGGGCGTCGAGCGAGTCGTCGTCGTCACGTCCGACCCCGTGGTGGCGACCCTGGTGCGTGCGCTGGATCCGGGCGACCGGGTGGTCGATCTGGTCCCCGACCCGGGCGTCGGTCTCGACGCGGCGGCGCGCGCCGGCGTCGATCGGGCGCGTGCCGAGCATTTCCACCGGGTCGCGGTGCTGCTCGGCGATCACCCGAGCCTGACCTCCACCGAGTTGGAGATCGCATTGGCCGCGGCCGCAACGCACCGGGGTGCCTTCGTGCCGGACGCGGCGGGCACGGGGACCGCCATGGTGGCCCTCGCCGCCGCCGATGCCGACCCGACGACGAACTTCGGAGGGGGCAGTGCGGCCCGGCATGCGGCCCAAGGCCTGGCCCGCCTCGACCTCGACCTTCCCGGGTTGCGCCTCGATGTCGACGAAGTCACCGACCTCGAAGCGGCCCTCGCCGTGGGCGTGGGCCAGCACACGGCGCGCGCGTTGGGGGGCTACCCTGACGATCGTGCAGGCGACGATCCACTCCACCGGTGACGAGGGCGGGCAGGCCTTGCTCGACGACGGCTCACTGATCGACTGGGACCTGGCTTCGGTTGCGGGCAGTGGACTGCGCCACCTGCGGGTCGGTCAGCGGGTCAGTGTCGAGTTGGATGATGAAGACCGGCGGGCACGCCGGATGTGGATCGTCGGCATCGGCGCGGGGCAGGTCATCAGCTGATCGGCGACCCGCCTCAGATCAGGTCGTAATCGGCGCCGACGGCGTCCAACTTCGTCGAGAAGTTCTCGTAACCTCGATAGATCAGGTCGATGCCGTGGACCTTTGAGGTGCCCTCGGCAGCGAGAGCTGCGATGAGGTAACTGAAACCCCCACGAAGGTCCGGCACGGTGATCTCGGCTCCCCTCAGACGGGCAGGTCCGGACACGACCGCCGAGTGCTGGAAATTGGCGCGCGAGAAGCGGCACGGGGAGGAACCCAGACAGTTGCGATAGGTCTGAATCTGTGCGCCCATCTCCCCGAGCGCGGACGTGAATCCCAGACGGTTCTCGTAGACGGTCTCGTGGATGATCGACAGCCCGCGGGTCTGCGTGAGCGCCACGACGAGGGGCTGTTGCCAGTCGGTCATCAGGCCCGGATGCACATCGGTCTCGATGGCAAGGGAGTTGATGTCGCCGCCGGAGTGCCAGAAGCGAATTCCCTCGTCGTCGATGTCGAAGGAGCCACCGACACGTCGGAAGACATTGAGGAAGGCCATCATCGGTTGCTGCTGGGCACCGCGCACATAGATGTCGCCCGCGGTGGCCAGGGCGGCGCAGGCCCAGGAGCCGGCCTCGATCCGATCGGGGATGGCCAAGTGGTCGAAGCCCCCCAGCCTCGGCACCCCCTCGATCTCGATCCTGCGGTCTGTCTGGACCGAAATGATCGCCCCCATCTTCTGGAGGATCGCGACCAGGTCCATGATCTCGGGCTCGATGGCGGCGTTGCGCAACACTGTCGTCCCCTCGGCGCGCACCGCCGTGAGCAGCACCTGCTCGGTCGTGCCGACGCTCGGGTAGGGCAGCTGGATGTCGGCCCCTTTGAGGCCATGAGGGGCGGTCAGGCGCAGCCCCTCGGGACGCTTGTCGACGACGGCACCGAAGGTGCGCAGGACGTCCAGGTGGAAGTTGATCGGACGCTCGCCGATCCGACAACCACCCAGGTCCGGGATGAACGCCTCCCCGAGCCGGTGGAGCAGGGGGCCGCACAGGAGCACCGGCACCCGGGAACTACCGGCGTGGGCGTCGATGTCGGCCACGTGCGCCTGCTCGACGTTGGTGGGGTCGAGCAGGAGCTCGCCGTCCCGGTCCGAGGAGTCGATCTTCACGCCATGGAGTTCGAGCAGGCCCGCGACGATCTGCACGTCGGAGATCTCTGGCACGCCGCGCAGGCGGCATGGCTCTTCGGCGAGGACGACCGCGACCATCGCCTTGGAGACGAGGTTCTTGGCGCCTCGTACCTCTATGTCACCGATCAGCGGTCGACCGCCGTTGAGCACCAAGGAGCGACTCATGCGGGCAGTGTTCCAGAACAGCACAGAGGCCGGTGACTCTGCGCACCGGCCTCTGTGGCGGATTTCCGGCAGCTCAAGGCGAGCCGTCGGTCACCCGTGGGATCACTTCTTCGCTGCTGCCTTCTTGGCCGGCGCCTTCTTGGCGGGAGCCTTCTTCGCCGGGGCGGCCTTCGTCGCCGCCTTCGTCGCAGGTGCAGCCTTCGCCGGGGCAGCCTTGGCCGGCGCCTTCTTAGCGGGAGCCTTCGTGGCCGGCGCCGCCTTCGTCGCCGCCTTCGTCGCAGGGGCAGCCTTGGCCGGGGCAGCCTTGGCCGGCGCCTTCTTCGCCGGCGCCTTTGTGGCCGGCGCCTTCGTGGCCGGCGCCGCC
>NZ_HF570956.1:724853-800560 GCF_000367525.1 Phycicoccus elongatus Lp2
GCTGCCCGCGCCGGCGCGATCGACGCCCTCGTCGTCGGCGGGGTCGACCCGCTCGACCTCGGCGTGGCCGACGCCGGCGCGGCGCTCGCGACCCCCTTCGTGGTGAGTCTGGAGATCCGGCCCTCCGCCGTGACCGCGCACGCCGATGTCGTGCTGCCGGTGGCTCCGATCGCGGAGAAGGCGGGGACGTTCGCCAACTGGGAGGGCCGGACCCGGTCCTTCGAGACGGCGACACCGACCAACGCGGTCTCGGACTATCGCGCGCTGGACATGCTGGCCGACGCGATGGGCGAGTTCTTCGGCGCACGCACGGCCGCAGAGGTTCGCGCCGAGATGGAGTCCCTGGGTGCCTGGAGCGGCGAACGCCCCGCGGCGCCGGCCGTCGACGCCGAGCCGGTGCGCGATGTCGCCGCTGGTCAATTGGCGCTGGCGACCTGGCGACACCTGCTTGACCGTGGGTCCCTGCAGGACGGCGAGCCCTATCTCGCAGGCACCGCGCCCCGGGCCACCGCCCGGATCAGCACGACCACTGCCGAGGAACTCGGACTGGTCGACGGTGAGGAGGTCGTCGTCGGCCTCGCGGACGGCACCGAGGTCACCGTCCCGCTGTCCGTCACCGAGATGGCCGACCGGGTGATCTGGTTGCCGACCAACTCGCGCGGTTGCGACCTACGCGCCGCTCTGGCGGCGCCTGCCGGCGACCGAGTGACCGTCACGAAGGGAGGGGTGGCATGAGCGCCCTGCTGACCGTCGCCCACGGCATACCGGCCCTCTTGGCCGAGGGCAAGGACAACCCGAGCGCCGACTTCAGTGACACTCCACTGTGGATCACTGTCATCAAGGCGCTGTTCATCTTCGTCTACCTGCTGGTGTCGACCCTGATCGTCATCTGGTTCGAGCGGCGCGTCATCGGTCGCATGCAGCAGCGTCCGGGCCCGAACCGCAATGGTCCCTTCGGCCTCCTGCAGTCGCTCGCGGACGGTATGAAGTCGATGCTCAAGGAGGACGTGCGCCCCAAGGCGGCCGACGCCCTCGTCTTCACCATCGCCCCGCTCATCACTGCGACGATGTGCTTCATCGCCTTCGCGATCATGCCGATGGGCGGTGAGGTCAACCTCTTCGGTCACCGCACTCCGCTCCAACTCACGGACACCCCGGTCGCGGTGCTGCTGGTGCTCGCCATCGCGGGCGTGGGGATCTACGGCATCGTGCTCGCCGGCTGGTCCTCCGGCTCGACCTACCCGCTGCTCGGTGGCCTGCGTGCGAGCGCTCAGATGATCTCCTATGAGATCGCCATGGGGCTCTCCTTGGTCGCCGTCTTCCTCTACTCCGGCTCGATGTCGACCTCGCAGATCATCGGCGCGCAGAAGAACCTGTGGTTCATCGTCCCGGCGTTCTTCAGCTTCTTCGTCTACGTCATCACGATGACCGGCGAGACCAACCGCCTGCCCTTCGACCTCGCCGAGGGCGAGGGTGAGATCGTCGGTGGCTACTTCACCGAGTACTCCGGTATGCGGTTCGCGATGTTCTTCCTCGGCGAGTACATCAACATGTTCACCGTCGCCGCCCTGGCCACCACGATGTTCCTCGGTGGGCCGCTGGCGCCTCCTGGCATCGCTGCGATCAACGACGGCATGTTCAACGAGGGCTGGTGGGGCCTGCTCTGGTTCACCATCAAGCTCTGGCTGTTTATGTTCATGTTCGTCTGGCTGCGCGGCTCGCTGCCTCGTGTCCGCTACGACCAGTTCATGAAGTTCGGGTGGAAGTTCCTCATCCCGGCCACCCTCGTCTGGGTGGTCCTCGTCGCCTTCTTCCGCGGCGCCCAGAACGGCTGGCTCGGCGAGGGCGGGGTCAACTTCTTCGGCCGGACCTTCCCGGTCGCCTCGCTCGCCCTGGTCGGCGTGGTCGCGGTCGGTGCCCTCATCGTCGGCTGGTGGTGGGACAGCCGGGCAGCCGCCAAGGAGGCCGCTGCGGCCGACGCCCCGCAGTCATCCATCGATCCGTTCGCCGGTGGTCATCCCGTGCCGCCGCTGCCCGGCCAGACGCTGGCCGAGCCGACCCGGACAGCGGCCGCGATCCGTTCCGAGGCCGTCACCGACAAGGAGGCCATCCGTGGCTGACGCCAAGCCGACCCCCGCCACCGGGGAGGGCAAGTCCGGAAGTTTCCTGGGTGATCTCTTCGCCCCCATCGCTGGCTTCGGAGTCACCTTCTCGACGATGTTCCGCAAGGTCGCCACCGAGGAGTATCCCGAGGTCAAGCG
The DNA here is from genome assembly GCF_000367525.1 of Phycicoccus elongatus Lp2. Lineage (GTDB taxonomy): Bacteria > Actinomycetota > Actinomycetes > Actinomycetales > Dermatophilaceae > Phycicoccus_A > Phycicoccus_A elongatus. The sequence goes on from NZ_HF570956.1 coordinate 727,115, forward strand.
CCCGACCGCGCCCCGTTTCCACGGACGGCACCAACTCAACCGCCACCCCGACGGCCTCGAGAAGTGCGTCGGGTGTGAGTTGTGCGCGTGGGCCTGCCCGGCCGATGCCATCCTCGTCGAGGGTGCCTCCAACAACGACGCGACGGGGGAGCGGTACAGCCCCGGTGAACGCTATGGGCGCGTCTACCAGATCAACTACTTGCGGTGCATCTTCTGCGGCTTGTGCATCGAGGCCTGCCCGACACGCGCCCTGACGATGACCAACGAGTACGAACTGGCCGACAGCAGCCGCGCCGAGTTGATCTTCACCAAGGACCAACTGCTCGCCCCCCTCCAGAAGGGCATGCTCCAGCCGCCCCACCCGATGGCCGACGGCATGGAGGAGCGCGACTACTTCCTGGGCAAGGTCACCCAGGCCACGCCCGCCCAGCAGGAGTGGGTCGAGACCTACGGCGTCGACGACCCGGCCGCGGCGGGCGCCCCGGCGGCCAAGCACCGCACCGCGCCCGGCGCCGGTGTCACGCGCGGAAAGGGAGTCGACCGATGAGCAATGCTCCCGGCACCGGTGAAGCCGTCCTCTTCTGGATCCTCGGCCCGCTCGCCGTCCTCGGGTCCCTGGGCCTGATCTTCGCGAAGAAGGCAGTCCACGCCGCCCTCGGCATGGCGCTGACGATGATCATCCTCGGCATCTTCTACATCGCGCAGGATGCGCACTTCCTCGGCGTCATCCAGGTCTTCGTCTACACCGGCGCCGTGATGATGCTCTTCCTCTTCGTGCTCATGCTCGTCGGTGTGGACTCCTCCGACGGTCTGCTCGAGACCCTCAAGGGTCAGCGTCTGGCGACCGCGGTCCTCGTCCTGGGTCTGGGGGGTCTGTTGACCGCGGCGCTCGGCTCGGTCACCTACCCGGAGCCGGCCGGGGTCAAGTCGATCAACGAGGAGACCGGCAACGTCTCGGCGATGGCCGAACTGATCTTCGGTCGTTACGTCTGGGTCTTCGAGGTCACCTCAGCCCTGCTGATCACGGCCGCCCTCGGCGCCATGGTCCTGGCCCATCGCGAGCGACTGGGCAAGGGCCGCAACCAGCGCGACTGGAGCAAGCGTCGGGTGCTGCGCGGCGAGTATGTCGCCGGCCTGCCGGCCCCCGGTGTCTATGCCCGGCACAACGCGGTCGACACCCCGGCCCTGCTCCCCGACGGCACGCCCACCCCGCTGTCGGTGTCCCGCGTCCTCACGGCTCGTGACCAGGTCACGACGCCGGAGCGCTACGTCGAAGCAGAGGACCGAATCGCCGGCCAGATCGAGGAGGACTCGTCACGATGAGCCTGGTCAACTACATCTACCTGGCCACGATCCTGTTCTGCATCGGGGGAGCCGCGGTGCTGACCCGCCGCAACGCGATCATCGTGTTCATGGGCGTCGAGTTGATGCTCAATGCCGCCAACCTCGCCTTCGTCACCTTCGCGCGGATGCACGGCAACATCGACGGGCAGACCATCGCGCTCTTCGTCATGGTCGTGGCCGCCGCCGAAGTCGTCGTCGGGCTGGCCATCATCATGGCGATCTTCCGCGCCCGCCGCTCGGCCTCGGTCGACGACGCGAACCTGCTGAAGCTGTGAGGAGCAACGGCGTGCACACACTCATCCAGTCGCTGGCGACCGAGGGCGCCGCAGCCACCGAAGGTGGCCACGCGGCATACGCCTGGTTGCTCATCGCCCTGCCGGCGCTCGGCGCGGCGATCCTCCTGCTCGGAGGGAAGCGCACCAACAAGTTCGGCCCCGCCCTCGCGACCGGCCTGTCCTGGGCCAGCTTCGCCGTCGGCGCGGTCATCTTCGTCACCATGCTCGGCCTGGGCGCCGAGGAGCGGGCTGCGCACGCAGAGCTGTGGAACTGGATCCCGGCCGGGCAGTTCCAGCTCAGCGCCGGCCTGCTCGTCGACCAGTTGTCGATGAGCTTCGTCCTGCTCATCACCTTTGTCGGGTCGCTGATCCACGTCTACTCGCTGGGCTACATGGAGCACGACCCGGACAAGCGCCGGTTCTTCGCCTACCTCAATCTCTTCGTCGCCTCGATGCTCGTGCTCGTCCTGGCCGACTCCTACCTCCTCCTCTTCGTCGGTTGGGAGGGTGTCGGTCTGGCGTCCTACCTGCTCATCGGCTTCTGGAACCACAACCCGGCGTATGCGACCGCGGCCAACAAGGCCTTCTTCGTCAACCGGGTCGGTGACCTCGGGCTCTCGATCGCGATCATGATGATGTTCGCGACCTTCGGGAAGGTCGACTTCGCGTCGGTCAACGCGGGCGTCGACGGCGCCTCCACCACCCAGCTCACCGCGATCGGCCTGCTGCTGCTCGTCGGTGCCTGCGGCAAGTCGGCCCAGTTCCCGTTGCAGTCCTGGCTCGGTGACGCGATGGCCGGCCCGACCCCGGTGTCCGCGCTCATCCACGCGGCGACCATGGTCACCGCCGGCGTCTACCTCGTCGTCCGCTCGCACGCGATCTTCGAGGGCGCCCCGAACGCCCAACTCGCCGTCGCGATCGTCGGTGCGATCACCTTGCTCTACGGCGCGATCGTCGGCTGCGCCAAGGACGACATCAAGAAGGCGCTCGCCGCCTCGACGATGTCGCAGATCGGCTACATGATGCTCGCCGCCGGCCTGGGCCCGATCGGCTACGCCTTCGCGATCTTCCACCTGCTCACCCACGGCTTCTTCAAGGCCGGGATGTTCCTGGGGGCCGGGTCGGTCATGCACGGCATGAACGACCAGGTCGACATGCGCCGCTTCGGTCGCCTCTCCGGCGCCATGAAGGTCACCTGGGTGACCTTCGGGCTGGGCTGGCTCGCGATCCTGGGCATCCCGCCCTTCGCCGGCTTCTGGTCCAAGGACAAGATCATCGAGTCCGCCTTTGCCGTCGGCGGCACGCGCGGCTGGATCCTCGGCCTGGCCACCCTCATCGGCGCCGGCATCACCGCTTTCTACATGTCCCGCCTCTTCTTCATGACCTTCCATGGCAAGGAGAAGCGCTGGACCGACGGGCAGCACCCGCACGAGTCGCCGGCGACGATGACCGTCCCGATGATCGTGCTCTCGATCGGGTCCGGTCTGCTCGGCATGATCCTCGCCTTCGCCGGCTTCGCCCAGTGGCTGCACCCGGTCTTTGGTGGCGAGGAGCACGAGGAACACACGAACTGGCCGCTCATGGCGATCACCCTGCTCGTCGTCGCTGCCGGCCTGCTGTTGGCCTACTGGCGCTACTGGCGCGAGGAGGTGCCCAAGCGGGCACCTGAGGGGAACCTGCTCACCCAGGCCGCACGCGCGGACCTCTACCAGGACGCCATCAACGAGGGCCTCTTCATGCGGCCCGGCATCCACCTGACGCGGGCTCTGGTCTTCACCGACACCAAGGGGGTCGACGCCACCGCCGGTGGCCTGGCCGCCACGATCGGTGGTTTCTCCTCCCGCCTGCGGCGCCTCCAGAACGGCTATGTCCGCTCCTATGCCCTGACGATGCTCACCGGTGTCGTCGCCGTCCTCGGTGTCCTGTGGGTGATGAACTGATGACCACGCTGCCCCTGCTCACCTTGATGATGGTGGTGCCGCTCGTCGGTGCCGTCGTCATTGCCGCCCTCCCGGCGGCGAGCGCCGCGTTGGCCAAGCCGATCGCCCTCGGGGCCTCGCTGGTCACTCTCGTGCTCGCGTGCGTCGGCTGGGCGCAGTGGGACGCGGCCGGCCCGCAGTTCCAGCTGACCGAGACCCACTCGTGGATCCCGCAATTCGGGGTGTCGTATGCCGTGGGCGTCGACGGCGTGGCACTGGCCCTCATCGTCATGGCCTGCGTGCTGGCACCGGTCTGCATCCTGGCTGCCTGGAACGACCTGGGTGAAGGTGCGGGGGAGGACCCGAAGCGGACGAAGACTTATTTCGCCCTGATGCTCTCGCTCCTGCCCTTCATGGTGGGTGTCTTCGCGGCGACGGACGTCTTCCTCTTCTACGTCTTCTTCGAGGCCATGCTCATCCCGGTGTACTTCCTCATCGGCCTGTTCGGCGGCCCGCGCCGCCAGTACGCCGCGATGAAGTTCATCCTCTTCAGCCTCGCCGGTGGCCTGGTCATGCTCGTCGGCGTCATCGCCCTCTACGTCCACGGCCCCGGTGGCGCCGACGGCTTCCTCGTCGAGAAGCTCATCGGCAATGTCGGCGGTTCCGTGGAGGCGCAGCGCTGGATGTTCCTCGCCTTCTTCATCGCCTTTGCCATCAAGGCCCCGATGTGGCCGGTCCACACCTGGCTGCCGGACGCCTCGACCGAGGCTCGACCCGCGACGGCCGTGCTGCTCGTCGGTGTCCTGGACAAGGTCGGCACCTACGGGATGATCCGCTTCTGCCTCTCGCTCTTCCCGGAGGCGAGCGCGTGGGCGACGCCGGTCATCACCGTGCTGGCGGTCATCTCCGTGCTCTACGGTGCCCTGCTCGCCATTGGCCAGACGGACATGATGCGCCTGATCGCCTACACCTCGATCAGCCACTTCGGCTTCATCGTGCTGGGCATCTTCGCGCTCACCTCGACCGCTGGTGCCGGTTCGGCGCTCTACATGGTCAACCACGGCTTCTCCACGGCCGGGCTCTTCCTGCTCGCGGGCTTCCTCATCGCCCGGCGCGGGTCGAAGCGGATTCCGGACTACGGCGGCTGGCAGCGCGTGACGCCCGTCCTGGCGGGCACCTTCCTGGTCGCCGGCCTGTCGTCGCTGGCACTGCCCGGCCTGTCCAGCTTCGTCTCGGAGTTCCTCGTGCTCGCCGGCACCTTCCAGGTCAACAAGCCGGCCGCCGTGATCGCGACCCTGGGCATCGTTCTCGCGGCGCTCTACATCCTGCTCATGTACCAGCGCATCTTCACCGGTCCCAAGCCGAACTTCACCGACAGGACGGCGCCACTGGACCTGTCCTGGCGGGAGAAGGCCGTCGTCATCCCGATCATCGCGAGTTTCCTCGTCCTCGGGTTCTACCCGAAGCCGGTCCTGGACCTCGTCAACCCCGCGGTCAAGCAGACGATGGACATCGTCGGCGCCTCTGACCCGGCCCCGACCAACGCTGGGAGTGCCAAGTGATGTCCGCCGCGGTTCCGGCCGTCTTCGAGGCCGTCAAGGTCGACTACGCCGCCATCGCCCCCATGCTGGTCGTCGTCGGTGGCGCACTGATCGGGGTGCTCGTGGAGGCGGTCGCTCCGCGCTCGACCCGTTACGGCGCCCAACTGGTTCTCACCCTCGCCACGATCGCCGCGGCCCTCGTGGCGCTGTTCGTCTGGGCCGTCCCGCACAAGGCCGTCACGCTCGGGCAGTCGCTCGCCATCGACGGTCCGGCGCTCTTCCTGCAGGCCACCCTGCTCGTCTTCGGCCTGCTCGGGGTGCTCGCCATGTCGGAGCGCTTCGGCGGCAAGTCCGCCGACGCGTTCACCCCGATGGGCGCGTCCTCGCCCGGGTCCCCGCAGGAAGCAGCCGCGACACGGGCGGGATTCGCGACATCCGAGGTGTTCCCGCTGGCGCTCTTCTCGCTCTTCGGGATGCTCATCTTCGTCGCCGCGAACGACCTCATCACGATGTTCGTGGCCCTCGAAGTTCTCTCACTGCCGCTCTACATCCTCACCGGCCTGGCTCGCCGTCGTCGCCTGTTGTCGCAGGAGGCGTCGCTGAAGTACTTCCTGCTCGGCGCCTTCAGCTCGGCCTTCTTCCTCTTCGGCGCCGCGCTGCTCTACGGCTTCTCCGGGTCCTCGGACCTCAAGCTGATCGCCCGAGCCATCACCACGAACTCCTCGCAGATGAACGGTCTGCTGCTCCCCGGCGCGATCCTCGTGCTCATCGGTCTGCTCTTCAAAGTCGGCGCCGTGCCCTTCCACTCGTGGACGCCGGACGCCTACCAGGGTGCGCCCACACCGATCACCGGCTTCATGGCGGCGGCGACGAAGGCGGCTGCCTTCGGCGCGATCCTGCGGATCGCCTACGTCGGCCTCGAGGTCTCGCGTTGGGACTGGCGGGTCGGGGTGGGCCTCATCGCGGCCGCCACGATGATCGTCGGCGCTGTGTTGTCGGTGACCCAGACCGATGTCAAGCGGTTGCTCGCCTACTCCTCGGTCGCCCACGCAGGCTTCATCCTCGTCGGCCTGCTGTCCTTCGACGGCAACGGCATCGCAGGCGTGATGTTCTACCTCGTCGCCTACGGTCTGGCCACTCTGGCCGCGTTCGCGATCGTGGCGATGATCCGCCAGGGCGGGTCCGAGGCAACCCACCTCTCGCAGTGGGCCGGCCTCGGTCGCAAGCACCCCGTCGTCGCCGGCATCTTCGGCCTGCTCCTGCTCGCCTTCGCCGGCATCCCGCTGACCTCGGGCTTCACGTCGAAGTTCGCGGTCTTCGCACCGGCGATTCACAGCGGCGGCACCATGGGTGTGCTTCTCGTCGTCATCGGTGTGCTCGCCAGCGCGGTCACGGCATACGTCTACTTCCGCATCATCGTCCTCATGTACTTCACGCAGGCACCCGAGGACGATGTCGTGGCATTGACCCCGTCGGTCGCCACGACGATCGTCGTCACGGTGGGCGTGCTCGCCACCCTCCTGCTCGGCATCGTCCCGGGCCTGCTGCTCCAGCTGGCCCAGGACGCCTCCACCTTCCTCCTGTGAGTGTGAGCCAGGTCGTGGCGCCCGGCTCGCCCGAGCGAGTGTCCGGCACACCGTCGGTGTTGGCGCTGCCCGGAGCCTCCGAGGAACTGAGGGTCACCCTCACGCAGGGTCTGGCCGCAGTCAATGCGTTGCTGGAGAGGCGGATCGACCACGCTGACCCCTTCATTGCGCAGGCCTCTGGTCATTTGGCGGCCGCCGGCGGTAAGCGCTTCCGGCCGCTGCTGACGATTCTGGCGTCCGAGCTCGGCTCGGGCGTGAACGACCAGGTGGTCGCGGCCGCCACCGGCGTCGAACTGACCCACCTCGCCTCGCTCTACCACGACGACGTCATGGACGAGGCGGACGTGCGCCGTGGAGCGCCGAGCGCCAACGCGGCATACGACAACTCCACGGCGATCCTCGTCGGTGACCTCCTCTTCGGGACGGCCTCCGACATCGTCGCGGACCTCGGCCCGGAGGCGGTCAAGATCCAGGCCCAGACCTTCATCCGGCTCTGCGCGGGCCAGATCCGCGACGACCGGCCGGCGCCGGCCGATGCCGACCCGCTCGAGTACTACCGAGGCGTGCTCGCCGACAAGACGGGTGTGCTCATCGCGACGGCCGCGCGGTACGGCGCGATGTTCGGCGGGTGCCCGCCCGAGGTCGTCGAGACGATGCGCGTCTACGGCGAGCACCTGGGCATGGCCTTCCAGCTCGCCGACGACCTCATCGACATCGCCAGCGACGCCGAGGAGACCGGCAAGACTCCGGGCACCGACTTGCGCGAGGGCAAGCGCACCCTGCCGGTGATTCACGCCCTGGCCTCCACGGATCCGGCCGATGATCGCCTCAAGGCGCTACTGGTCGGTGACCTCTCGAACGATGCCGACCTGGCCGAGGCGCTCACCCTCCTGCGGGCGCACCGCGCGATGGACCTGGCCCGCGAGGAAACCTATGCCGTGGCTCGGCACGCGCAGGAGATCCTCGACCCGCTCCCCGACTCCGACGCCAAGGCCGCCCTGCAGGCCCTTGCCCTCGGCGTCGTCGACCGCGTCGGCTGAGCGGGTCACGAGACCCGCTCAGAGCGCGAGGTGAAGCCTCAGCGCATCGTCCAGTGACGCCATGAGCGCACCGCTCAGCCTGCTGATCGGTGGCCCCAACCGGGAAGAGTCGAGGGCGCGCACCTGCTCGGCCTGTGCCTTGCTGTCGTGCGGAAGACCGGTGTCCCCGGACGGCAGGAGGACCTGGAACGGGTGGACCTTCAGGGTCTGGCTCGTCAGCGGGACGACGGTGACGACCCCGCGGCCAAGGGTGCGAACCGCGCCATTGAGTCCGTCGTTACTGACGATCACGACCGGCCGTCGTTGGTTGGCCTCGGATCCACGATGCGGTTCGAGGTCGGCATACCGGATCTCACCTCGCCTCACGCGTTGAGCCCGTCCCCCGAGGTCTTGTCCCACGCAGCGGCATCAGGCGACGCCTCCCACTCCTCGATGGCCTCGAGATAGGCCGCCTCGAGCTGGGAGCCGCGCAAGTGGGTGATGGCGCGTTGGATGGCTTGGCTCCGCCCCGGTTCGGTCAGGTGGCGACAGTCATGGGGCGCTTGCGGATCGAGAGGGCCAGGCCCACCGAGATGAAGCACAGTGCCGCGGCGAGCAGCCACGCCGAGTGATAGCTGCCCGACGCCGTGCGGATCCAGCCGGCGATGCTCGCGCCGATGCCGGCGCCGACCATGTGGGCGCAGAACACCCAGCCGAAGACCATGCCCGAGTCCTTGATGCCGAAGTGCTGGCGGCACAGGGCGACCGTCGGCGGCACGGTGGCGACCCAGTCCAGGCCATAGAAGACGATGAACACCCACATCCCCGGCTCGACGTGCGGCGCCAGGACGGCGTCGATGGCGAGCAGCGACAGCCCGCGGCCGCCGTAGTAGATGGCGAGCAGCACCCGCGAGTCCATCCGGTCGGTGAGCCAGCCCGAGGCCACGGTGCCGAGGACGTCGAAGATGCCGACCAGGGCGAGCAGGCCGGCGGCCGTCGTCTGGGCCATGCCGTGGTCGTGGGCGGCGGGGATGAAGTGCGTCTGGATCAGGCCGTTGGTCGACCAACCGCACACCCAGAAGGTCAGGACGAGCGCCCAGAAGGCCCACGACCGCGAGGACTGGCGCAGGACGCGGATCGCGGCCCGCGCGGGGGACTCGGTGGTCGCGGGCGGCGCCTCCACGGCATACCCCTCGGCCACCCCGTAAGGGAGCATGCCGCGGTCGGCGGGCTGGTCACCGAGAAAGAGCCAGATGAGGAGGGACATGAGCAGGGCGAGACCGACGGTGACGTATGCCGCGGAGCGCCATCCGTGGTGTTCGGCGGCCCAGGCGATCGCGGGCAGGAAGATCAGCTGGCCGGTGGCGTTGGCCGCCGAGAAGACGCCCATGACCAGGCCCCGGTGGGTGTGGAACCACCGGTTGGCGACGATGGCGCCGAAGACGAGGGCCATGGCGCCGGTGCCGATGCCGATGACGAAGCCCCAGAGCAGCCAGAGCTGCCACGGGGCGGTCATGAAGGTGGTCGCCAGGCTGGCCAGCCCCACGAGGAGCAGGGACAGCGTGACGACGCGCCGCGGACCGAAGCGCTCCATCACCGCGGCAGCGAAGGGCGCTGCCAGGCCGTAGAGCACCAGGTTGAGCGAGACCGCGCCGGAGGTCGTGGCGCGGGTCCACCCGAACTCGGACTCGATCGGCTCGATGAGCACCCCGGTCGAGGAGCGGAAGGCGGCCGCGGCGACGAGGGCGCCGAGGGTGACGGCGGCGACGGTCCACGCCGGGTGCCAGCGCTGGCCGGTGCGTGGAGTGCGGGTGTCGATCGCCATGCGCAGAATGATCGGTCATCCGTGGCGGTCGGGGCGAGCCGTGTCGACGTCGTGAGACCTCAAGAACCCCCCAACCTCAGGCACGGGGGGAGCGGGTGTCACTCCTCCTCTGACTCGCCCTCCGGGGGCAGTAGCCCCCCGCGTTCGGCGCGAGCCACGATGCGCCGCAGCGAGGCCTCGGCGCCGATGTGGTCGGCCAACCCCTTGGAGCGCGCCGCGCAGAAGACCTTGCCGAGGTCGGCGCGGGCCTCGACTCCCAGGTCCTGGTCGGCGTCGCGCAGGATGCTCTGCTCCTCCTCGGCGATGTGGTGGCTCATCGCCTTGGTGACCTCCTCCACGGCGTCGTCGAACTTCTGGGTGTCCAGGCCCTTGCACTCCCAGAGGGCGAGGATCGCGGCGTTGAGCTCGGCGTGCTCCTCCTCGCCGTGCTCTGCCTCGTGGGCCGTGATCGTCCGGCGGCGCTGCAGGCTGGTGTAGACGTGCTGCTCCTCGGCCTCGCCGTGCGCGAGGACGACGTCGGCGAAGCAGGCACGCAGGACCTCGCGGTTGGCGACGTCGAGGCGGAGCTCACGCAGGAGCGCCTCGAAGAGGCGGTGGTCGTCGAGGATGAGCTGGACGATGTCGCCGGTGACCGGCTCGGGGACGTGGGGGATCATGGCTCCCATTCAAGGGCACGCGTGGGGTCGCGCGGGGGGATCGCTGCCGACTTCCCTTGCGTCCGGCAAAAGGGTTGGTGTGTGCTCGCCGCGCCGGACGTTGCGCACGGCCTTCTCGTTGTGTCCGGCGTTGTGGTTGAAATGCCGTCCACTTGCCGGACGTTGCGAGTCGCCCTCAGGGCTCGGGGTCCTCGAGGTCGGTCCGGGCGACCTGGGCCCGACCAGCGCGAGCGGAGCGCAGTGAGTCGAGGGTGAGCAGCGCGAGCGCCACCCAGACGATGCCGAACCCGACCCACAGGGCAGGCGCGACATGTTCACCGAGGAGCAGCACGCCACAGAGGAGCTGCAGCACCGGCGTCATGAACTGCAGCAGGCCGATGGTCACCAGCGGCACCCGGCGGGCGGCGGCGGCGAAGAAGAGCAGCGGTATGGCGGTGACGATCCCGGCCGAGAGGACAAGCCCCGTGTGCACGCCGCCGTGCCGTCCCAGGGTCGGGGTGCTCGCGACCTCCAGCCACGCGAGGATGCCGACCGCGACCGGTGCCAGGACGATCGTCTCGGTGGCCAGTGATTGCATCGCCGCCAGTGAGGCGCCCACGCGCTTCTTGACCAGCCCATAGGTCGCGAAGGATGCCGCGAGCACGACCGGGATCCACGGCACCACGCCACCGGCGACGGTCAGGTAGATGGCGGCGAGGGCGCCAACGCCGACGGCGGCCCACTGCAGCCGGCGCAGTCGTTCGCCGAGGACGAGCACCCCGAGCCCGACCGTGACGATCGGATTGAGGAAGTAGCCGAGCGCCGCCTCATAGGTGCGTCCTGACACGACCGCGAGGATGTAGACGACCCAGTTGACCGCGATGACGAGGGCGGCGACCGTGAGGCCGCCCAGGAGTCGCGGGTTGCGCAGGGTGGTCCGCATCCACCCCCAGTCGCGCCGGATGGTCAGGATGAGCCCACAGAACGCCAAGGTCCAGACGATCCGGTGGGCGAGGATCTCCCACGGGCCGCTGGGCTTGAGGGCGTGGAAGTAGAGCGGGAAGGTCCCCCAGATGGCGTAGGCCGCGGCGCCGTAGAGCGTCCCCTTGCGCAGCTCCGCGTCGGCCGAGGCGGCGGCAGGCGGCTGGGTCACCGGCCGAGCGTACGCCTGAGGTGCGGCACACGCGCGAGGCGTCCGCGCGGCATACGGACCTGGGGTCACAAATGGGGCGGCAGGCGGCGGGAAGCGGCCGCATCCGACGTACCTGGTGTCACAAATGGGGCAGGGCGCAGCGTCAGGCGACGGTCCAGGAGTCGTTCCCGCGCAGCAGCGCGTCGAGGTCGGCATCGCCCGCCGGTCCGCCCGCGACATCCTGGGCCCCGTCGACCTGGGCCCGCACGAGGTCGTCGTAGGACGGTCGCTCGACCTGCCGGAAGATCCCCATCGGCACGTGCGTCATGTCGGCCGTGTCCAGCCGCGAGAGGGCGAAGGCCTGGCTCGGGTCGGCGGCGCCCGGCTCATGGATGACGTATGCCGCGGGGTCGGCTTCCGCTTCCGGCACGAAGACGAGGCCGCCGTCCGTGCCCCGGACCAGGACCTTGCGCTCCTCCTCGGTGCCGACCGTCACCGGCTCACCGGCACGCAGCCGCACGAGACGGGCCTCCTGCTGGGTGCGGTCCTTGATCAGGTCGAAGGCGCCATCATTGAAGATCGGGCAGTTCTGGTAGATCTCGACGAGCGCGGTGCCGCGGTGCTGGGCCGCCGCCTTGAGGATGGTCGTCAGCTCGGCGCGGTCGGACTCCATGGCGCGCGCGACGAAGGTCGCCTCCGCACCCAGGGCCAGCGACACCGGGTTGAAGGGTTGGTCCACCGACCCCATCGGCGTCGACTTGGTGACCTGCCCGACCTTGGAGGTGGGGGAGTACTGGCCCTTGGTCAGCCCGTAGATCTGGTTGTTGAAGAGCAGGATCGTCAGGTTGACGTTGCGCCGCATGGCGTGGATGAGGTGGTTGCCGCCGATCGAGAGGGCGTCGCCGTCACCGGTGACGACCCACACGGACAGGTCGGGGCGGGCGGTGACCAGGCCGGTCGCGATCGCCGGCGCGCGTCCGTGGATCGAGTGCATGCCATAGGTCTCGACGTAGTACGGGAACCGCGAGGAGCACCCGATGCCGGAGACGAAGACGACGTTCTCGCGCTTGAGCCCGAGCTCGGGCAGGAAGCCCTGGACGGTGGCGAGGATGACGTAGTCGCCGCAGCCCGGGCACCAGCGCACCTCCTGGTCGGAGGTGAAGTCCTTCTTGGTCTGCTTGGCGGCGTCGGCCGCCAGTGCCGGCACCCCGGCCAGGCCGTTGGCCAGCAGCTGGGGCATCCCGAGGTCGATGGTCATGCGAGCTCCTCGATCGCCGCGGTGATGACGTCGGCGAGTTCGGTTGTCGTGAAGGGGAGTCCGCGCACAGCGGTGTGCGACCGGACGTCCACGAGGTATTTCGCGCGCAGCAGCAGCGCGAGCTGGCCGAGGTTCATCTCCGGGACGATGACCCGGTCGTATGCCGCGAGCACCTCACCGAGGTTGGCCGGGAACGGGTTGAGGTGGCGCAGGTGGGTGCGGGCAACAGCGTGTCCGGCCTTGCGCGCGGCCCGGACGGCGGCCGCGATCGGGCCGTAGGTCGAGCCCCACCCGAGCATGAGCACCCGCGCGGACCCCGACGGGTCGTCGACCTCGAGGTCGGGCACGGTCACTCCGTCGACCTTGGCCTGGCGCAGCCGCGTCATCCGGTCGTGGTTGTCGGGGTCGTAGGAGATGTTGCCGGTGACGTCGGCCTTCTCGATGCCGCCGATCCGGTGCTCCAGCCCCGCCGTGCCGGGGACCGCCCACGGACGGGCCAGCGTCTCGGCGTCGCGCTGGTAGGGGTGGAAAACCCGGTTCCCCTGTGCGTCAACCCCATTGGGCTCGGTGGCGAACTCCACCTCGAGCGCGGGCAGCGAGGAGACCTCGGGCACCAGCCACGGCTCCGAGCCATTGGCGAGGTAGCCGTCGGAGAGCACGAAGACGGGCGTCCGATAAGTCGTCGCGATCCGCACCGCCTCCATCGCCGCGTCGAAGCAGTCGCTCGGGGTCTGCGGCGCGACGATCGGCACCGGCGACTCGCCGTTGCGCCCGAACATCGCCTGCAGCAGGTCGGCCTGCTCGGTCTTGGTGGGCAACCCGGTCGAGGGCCCGCCGCGCTGCACGTCGACGATGACGAGCGGCAGCTCCAAGGAGACTGCCAGCCCGATCGTCTCGGACTTGAGCGCGACACCGGGACCAGAAGTCGTCGTGACCCCAAGTGCCCCACCGAAACTCGCGCCCAGCGCCATGCCGATGCCGGCGATCTCGTCCTCGGCCTGCATCGTCGTCACGCCGTGGCGCTTGAGGGACGAGAGCGTGTGCAGGATGTCGGAGGCCGGGGTGATCGGATACGACCCGAGCACCAGCGGCAGGCCGGACCGGTGAGAGGCGGCGACCAGCCCGAGCGCCAGCGCGGCATTGCCGGTGATGTTGCGGTAGGTGCCCGCCGGCATCGGAGCCGGCCCCACGGCATACGCGGAAACGAACTCCTCGGTGGTCTCGCCGTAGGCCACGCCGGCGGCGAGCGCCTTGAGGTTGGCGGCGAGGATCTCCGGCTTGGAGCCGAACTTCTTGGCGAGGAAGTTCTCGGTCGCGTCGGTGGGGCGGGAGTACATCCAGGAGAGCAGACCGAGCGCGAACATGTTCTTCGCGCGCTCCTTCTCCTTACGGGTGAGGTCGAAGTCGGCCAACGCCTCGACGGTCATCGACGTCAGCGGCAGGCCGTGGACGTGCCACGACTCCAGCGACCCGTCCTCGAGGGGGTTGGCGGCATACCCGACCTTGGCAAGGTTGCGGGTCCCGAACTCGTCGGTGTTGGCGATGATCGTCGCCCCCCGGGGCACGTCGGCGAGGTTGGCCTTGAGCGCGGCAGGGTTCATCGCGACGAGCACGTCGGGGGCATCCCCGGGGGTGAGCACGTCGTGATCGGCGAAGTGCAGTTGGAAACTCGAGACGCCGGGGAGGGTGCCCTGGGGGGCGCGGATCTCGGCCGGGAAGTTGGGCAGGGTCGACAGGTCGTTGCCCATCGCGGCGGTGTCGCTGGTGAAGCGGTCGCCGGTCAACTGCATGCCGTCGCCGGAGTCCCCGGCGAAACGGATGACGACTCGGTCGATCGACTCGACGGTCTTGCTGCTCAACGGATCACCTGGACCTGCGGGGGGTGCTGCCCCCGGGGCCGGAGGCGTTCAATCCATCCTACGACCGCGCTTAGGCCACCCTTGGTAGGCGTTCCGAGGACTGACCATCGCTAGGCTTCGCCCATGACCGGCACCTCGGGCTATGTCGTCGTCACGGCGGTGATCCTCGCGGGGATCCTCCTCGTGACCGCGGGCATGACCGCGCGTCGGCTGATCGCCCCCCGGGCCGCGACCCCGGCCAAGCTCACCACCTACGAGTCCGGCGTCGACCCGGTCGGCGTGGGCTGGGCGCAGAGCCAGATCCGCTACGTCGGCTTCGCCTTTCTCTACGTCGTCTTCGCCGTCGACGCCGTCTACCTCTTCCCGTGGGCGCTCGTCGTCCGCCATCCGAACCTTGGCCTGCGCTCCCTTGTCGAGATCGGCGTCTTCATCGCGATCCTTGTTGTCGGCCTGGTCCACGCCGCTCGCCGCGGCCTGCTGCGCTGGGACTGAGCCCCGCGGCATACCGGCTGGGCACGGGGGTCGCCACCACACGGGTCGGGGCCGGACGTGTGGTGGCCACACCTGCCACGACCGCGTGTCGGACGCGCGGCCTGGGCGACCTCCCGACGACGTTCTCGAGGTGCCGGAGCGGGTCGCGCAGGAGATCGCCACGCACTTCGGCTGAGGTGGGCGAGCCGGTCGGTGCCGGGACGACACCTGCCGTTCACCCATCTGCGGGAGAATGCCCGCGTGCCGATCTCCCCGTTGCTCCTGCGCGCCGATGAGGCCCCCGAGCCGCGCACACTCGTCGACATCTTTCGGGCGACCGTTGCCGCCCATCCGGACACTCTGGCGCTCGACAACGGCCGCGAGACCCTCACGTATGCCGCGCTCGCCGACGCCGCCGATGACATCGCGGATGCCCTCGTCGCCGTCGGGGTCGAGCGTGGCGATCGGGTCGGCGTGCGGATCCCCAGCGGCACGACCGATCTCTACATCGCAATTCTCGGCATCCTGGCCGCCGGTTGCGCCTATGTGCCGGTCGACCACGACGACCCTGACGAGCGGGCCAGGGTCGTCTTCGGGGAGGCCGGCGTCGCCGCGGTCGTGACGGCGGACCTCGTCGTGCGGGCCACCGCCGGCACCATCCCGGATTCCGGAGTGCGGGAGGACCCCGACCTGACCGACGACGCCTGGATCATCTTCACCTCCGGCTCGACCGGCACGCCCAAGGGCGTGGCCGTCACGCACCGCAACGCCGCAGCCTTCGTCGACGCCGAGTCGCTGATGTTCCTCCAAGCGGCGCCGATCCGACCCGGCGACCGGGTCATGGCCGGCCTCTCGGTCGCCTTCGACGCCAGTTGCGAGGAGATGTGGCTCGCCTGGCGCTACGGCGCCTGCCTCGTGCCCGCCCCCCGCTCACTGGTGCGCTCCGGTGTCGACCTCGGTCCGTGGCTCATCGCCAACGGCATCACCATCGTGTCGACCGTGCCGACCCTCGTGCAGCTCTGGCCGCCCGATGCCCTCACCCGCGTGCGCCTGCTCATCCTCGGCGGCGAGGCCTGCCCGCCTGAGATCGGTGCCCGCCTGGCGACCCCCGAGCGCGAGGTCTGGAACACCTACGGACCCACGGAGGCCACCGTGGTCGCCTGCGGCGCCATGCTCACCGGCGAGCCGCCGGTGCGGATCGGCCTGCCCCTGGCCGGCTGGGACCTGGCCGTCGTGGACGAGTCCGGGGAGCCGGTGCCCGATGGTGAGGAAGGCGAGTTGATCATCGGAGGTGTCGGCCTCGCCCGCTACCTGGACCCCGACAAGGACGCCGTGGCGTATGCCGCGATGCCCACCCTGGGCTGGGACCGCGCCTATCGCTCGGGAGACCGGGTGCGCTTCGACGGGGTCGGGATCGTCTTCGCGGGCCGACGCGACGAGCAGGTCAAGGTCGGTGGCCGACGGATCGAGCTCGGCGAACTCGACTCCGCCCTCCTCGGCCTGCCCGGGGTCACCGGTGGGGGAGCCGCGGTCCGCCGCAGCGCCGCCGGCAACCCGCTGCTCATCGGTTATGTCACGGTCGACCCGAGCAGCTTCGATGCCAAGGCATCGGTCGAGTTGCTCCGCCGCGACCTGCCCGCGCCACTGGTCCCCAAACTGGCCGTCGTCGACGACATCCCCGTGCGGACGAGCGGCAAGATCGACCGCGACGCCCTGCCCTGGCCGCTGCCGAGCGGTGCCCTGGGGGCGGGCGCAGGCGGTGTCGCCGCGGCCTACGAAGGGACGGCGGGGTTCATCGCCGAACATTGGGAGGTGGTGCTGGGCACCGCGCCGACCTCGAGCGACGAGGACTTCTTCGACGTCGGCGGCGACAGCCTGGCCGCCGCCGAGATCATCTCGCGGCTGCGCGCGCGGTTCCCCGAAGTGACCGTCGCCGACATCTACGAGACGCCGACCCTGGCCACGCTCGCCCCGGTGCTCGATGCCATGTCCACCCCGCAGGGTCGCCTCAACCGCGATGTCGGCATCGTGCCCCGCAAGACCCAGCTCGCCCAGGTGGCCGCCACGATCGTCAACCGCTCGGTCGGTGCGCTGCGCTGGCTGGTGTGGATCGGGCTGGGCAACGCTCTCGCCCACGAGGTGATCGGTCTCCAGTGGCTGCCCCGGGCTCCGTGGTGGCTGCTCACCCTCGGGGTGCTCCTCCTGCTCACTCCACCCGGGCGGATGGCGCTGGCGGCGCTCAGCGCCCGCCTTCTCCTGCGCGGTGTCGAGCCCGGCGCGCACCCGCGCGGCGGCAAGGTCCACCTCAAGGTCTGGCTCGCCGAGCGGATCGCCGACGAGCTCGGCGCGACGAATCTCTCCGGCGCCGGCCTGATCAAGGCCTACGCCCGCGGACTCGGGGCGCGGATCGGCGCGGACGTGGACCTGCACTCGCTCCCGCCTGTGACCGGCATGCTCGATCTCGGGCCCGGCGCCTCGATCGAGCCGGAAGTCGACCTGCGTGGCCACTGGATCGACGGTGCCCACTTCATCCTCGGCCCGATCCGGGTGCGCGCCGGGGCCCGCGTCGGATCGCGCTCGACGCTCCTGCCGGGGGCCGACGTCGGCAAGCGTGCCGAGATCGCCCCCGGTTCAGCGGTTTTCGGCAATGTTCCTGCCGACGAGGCTTGGTCGGGAGCGCCGGCCGCCGCAAGTGGGACGGCCCGCGGGCCGTGGGCGGACGAGGCGCCACCGAGCCGTCCCGCCTGGGTGATCGGGTATGCCGTGACCGCCCTCGCGCTCGCCGGTCTCCCCCTTGTCGCGGCGCTCGCGGGCATCGCCTCCGTTGCGGGGCCGCTCGCCGACGCGCCATCCCTGGGTGTTCTCCTCGGCCGCGCCCTGCTCTGGCTGCCCGTCGCGGCGACAGTGGGTTTCCTCGTGCTCGCGGCCCTCGTGTTCCTCATCGTCCGACTCCTCGGACTCGGGCTGACCGAGGGCGCGCACCCCGTGCACTCGCGTCAGGCGTGGCAGGCCTGGACGACGTTGCGGGTCCTCGACGAGGCCCGCACGTGGCTCTTCCCGATCTACTCCTCGACGGTGACCCCGGTGTGGCTGCGTGCGCTGGGCGCGCGGATCGGCCCGGACGTCGAGGCCTCCACGGTGCTCCTCATCCCGCGGTTCACCGATGTCCGCGAGGGCGCCTTCCTGGCCGATGACACCCTCGTCGCGTCCTACGAGCTGGGCGGTGGGTGGCTGCGCGTCGCCGATGCCCGGGTCGGTCGGGGTGCCTTCGTCGGCAATTCGGGCATGGCCTCTCCGGGTCGCAAGGTGCCCAAGCAGGGCCTGGTCGCCGTGCTGTCCGCCGCTCCCAAGCGCACCAAGGCCAAGGCCGGCACGAGCTGGTTGGGATCGCCCCCGCAGCGTTTGCGTCGTGAGTCCGCGGACACCGACGCCACGCGCACGACCGCGCCCCCGGTGCGGCTGCGTGTGGCGCGCGCCCTCGTCGAGCTGGCGCGGGCAGTGCCGGTCTGGCTGCACCTGGCCCTCGTCGTCCTCGCCGCCGCGACCCTCGAGTGGCTCTGGCTGCGATCCGGCTGGCTTGCTGTGCTCCTCGGCGGGGTCGTGCTGGTGGCGGTCGGCGGGGTCGGGGCAGCCGTGGCGACGGTGGCCAAGTGGACCCTCATCGGCAAGGTGCGCCCGGGTAACCATCCGCTGTGGAGTTCCTTCATCTGGCGCAACGAGCTCGCCGACACCTTCACCGAGGTCATCGCCGCTCCGTGGTTCGCGCGATCCCTCACGGGCACGCATGTCCTCAATGCGTGGTTCCGCACCCTCGGAGCCAAGGTCGGGCACGGCGTCTGGTGCGACACCTACTGGCTGCCCGAGCCCGACCTCATCGACCTGCGGGACGGCGCCACCGTCAACGCCGGGTGCGTCGTGCAGACCCACCTCTTCCATGACCGCGTCCTGTCGATGGACACCGTGACGATCGCCGAGGGTGGCACCCTCGGACCGAACTCGGTCGTCCTGCCGGCAGCCCGGATCGGTCGGTCGGCCACCGTCGGCCCGGTCTCACTCGTCATGCGCGGCGAGTCCGTGCCCGATCGCACCCGCTGGATGGGAAACCCGGTCGGACCGTGGCTCGACGAGCCGGCCCCGCGGCATACCCTCGACCCTGATGCGGACTGAACCGAGCGCCGACCCCTACGTTCCGGGCCACGGCGACCTGCGCTACGCGGTCGAGGAGTACGACCTCGACCTCGACTACACGATCGCCGGCAACCACCTCGCCGGGCGCACCGTCGCGCACTGTCGCACCCTCGAGGCAACCGAGGAGATCGCCTTTGACCTGTCCTCGGCGCTGCGGGTCATGTCGGTCGAGGTCACTGGCGCCACCGTCAAACGGCACGCCCACCGGGGCTCACGGCTTGTCCTGCGGTTCGACCGCCCGGTGCCGGCCGGGCACCGGCTGACCGTGACCATCGCGACCAAGGGCCACCCGCGGCCGATGCGCGGCCCGGACGGCCTCGCCGGGTGGGAGGAACTCGCCGACGGCGTCATCGTCGCCAGCCAACCGCATGGCGCCCCGAGTTGGTTCGCCTGCAACGACCGGCCGAGCGACAAGGCGGCCTATCGGGTGACAATCGCCTGTGACGCGGCCTACACGGTCTGGGGCAACGGGCGCCTGGCTGCGCGGCGCAAGGCGGGCCGCAAGACCGCGTGGACGTGGGTCCAGTCCGAGCCGATGGCCCCCTACCTCGCCACCCTCCAGATCGGTCGGTATGCCGTGCGCGAGCTCCCCGACGCGCCGATCCCGGTGCACGTGGTCGGGCCGGCACGGTTGCGCGCCGCGATGGACAGTGCCTTCGCCGACCAGGTACGGATGATCGAGGCGATGCAGGAGTGGTTCGGGCCGTATCCCTTCGCGGCGGGCTACACCGCGGTCGTCACGGACGACGACCTCGAGATCCCCCTGGAGAGCCAGACCCTGTCGACCTTCGGCGCCAACCTGATGAATCGGACCTGGGAGGCCCAGCGCCTGATCGCCCATGAACTCGCCCACCAGTGGTGGGGCAACTCGATGACGGCGCGGCAGTGGCGTGACATCTGGCTGCACGAGGGCTTCGCCTGCTATGCGGAGTGGCTGTGGTCACCGGTGGCGGGGTCGGAGTCGACGGACGCGCGGGCCCGGCACAACTGGTCGCGGCTGGCTGCCCTGCCGCAGGACCTCGTGCTCGCGGCGCCGGGGCCCAAGGACATGTTCGACGATCGGGTCTACAAGCGGGGTGCGCTGACCTTGCACGCCCTGCGGGGCGAGGTGGGTGATGACACCTTCTTCGCGATCCTCAAGGGCTTCGCTGGGCGCCATCAGCACGGCTCGGTGACGACGGCGGACTTCGAGGGCCTGGCGGCGCGGGTGACCGGACGGCGGCTGACCGACCTCTTCGACGCCTGGTTGCGCTCGCCGGCCCTGCCCCAGCTGGGTGCCTGACCCCCTCCCGCCGGGTTCGGGGCGGATGCTCAGCATCATGATGCCTGCATCCCTGAGGCGAGCCTTCGGCCGATTCCCCGGGATCCGGTGGGTCAACCCCCTGGCCTGACCGGCGTGGACGGGGTCGCCGACCCGGGTCGACCACGGAGGTGGGCTCGGGAGTTCCGCGCCGGGCGACACCGGGCCGACTAGGGTGACCAGCGTGAGCTTGCCGGTCCCCCTGCCGATGCCCACGGTCGGCCCCTTGGGTGCTCACGCACCCAAGCCGATGCGTGTCGTGCTCAACTGGGGCCGTCGCTACTCCCTCTGGGTCTTCAACTTCGGCCTGGCCTGCTGCGCCATCGAGTTCATCGCGGCCTCGATGGGGCGCCACGACTTCATGCGTTTGGGTGTCATCCCCTTCGCGCCGGGGCCTCGTCAGGCCGACCTGATGGTCGTGTCCGGCACCGTCACCGACAAGATGGCCCCGGCGATCCGGCGGCTGTATGACCAGATGCCGGAGCCGAAGTACGTCATCTCCTTCGGCGCCTGCTCGAATTCGGGTGGCCCCTACTGGGATTCCTACTCGGTGACCAAGGGGGTCGACCAGATCATCCCGGTCGATGTGTATGTTCCCGGCTGCCCACCGCGCCCCGAGGCGCTCCTCCAGGGCATCGTCAAGCTCCAGGAGAAGATCGCCGGCGAGAAGGTCACCGGCTCACTCGTCGCCGATCGCCAGCCGGGGCGCACCCCGGGTGTCGGGTATGCCGCGCACCGCACCGTGAGCGCGGCGGAGGTCGGGCGACCACTCCTCTCTCGGCCGGAGGAGGGCTCGTGACCGAGGATCGACGTTCCTCCGGGCGCCCCGCGCCGGTCATGCTCAGCGGCTCTGCGCTGGCCCTCGGGCTGGTCGCGCTCGTGGCCGAGATCGTGCTCTTCGCGGCCATTGGGCAACTGGCGCACCACCACGCCGGCGGTGGCGTCACCGGCATTGTCGTCGCCGTTGTCGTGCTGGCGCTCGCGGCCGTGCTCTGGGGAGTCTTCATGGCCCCGAACAGCCCCCGGCGGATCAGCCTCCGGCCGCGGGTGGGCGTCTGTGGCGTGCTGGGACTGGTGCTCGGTGGCCTCCTGGTCGCGGCTGGCTGGACCGTGTGGGGTGTCGTCGTCGGTGTGTGCGGCCTCGGCCTGGCGGCTGTCCAGTGGGTGATGGGTCGCGCGCAGGAGCGGGCCGAAGCGGCCCGGACCGACTGCTTCCCCGGTGACCCGTCATGATTGCGGTCCCCGACGAGCTGGAGACCGTTGACGTCGGCGAGTGGCACGCGCGCGTCGAACGAGCCCACTGCGACGGGTTCGCGATGTTCGACTGGCTGACCGCGGTGGACCGGATGGATTCCGGCACACCGGGATTCGACGTCGTGGTCCGGCTGATCGCCCTCCCGGAGGTCAACAGCGCGACCGGGCTCCGCGGCATACGACTGACGGCGCGGGTGGCCGACGGTCAGTCGCTCGCCAGCATCACCGACCTCTACGCCGGGGCGGCCTGGCACGAGCGCGAGACCTTCGAGATGTTCGGTGTCTTCTTCGACGGCTTCGCCGACCACACGGACCTCGGTCTGCGACCCCTGCTGCTGCCGGACGGCTTCGAGGGCACCCCGCTGCGCAAGTCCTTCCAGTTGGCCGCGCGCGCATCCAAGACGTGGCCCGGCGGCAAGGAACCGGGTGAGGGCCACGACACCGCCAAGTCACCCTCGCGCCGACGGGTGCAGGCCCCGGGCGTCCCGCCGCCCGAGTGGGGCCCGAGATGACGCTGGTGGAGGTTGCCCTGCGGGCGGTGAGCGTGCTTGCCGCCTTCCTCGTGCTGCCCCTGCTCGTCGGTCAGACCGAGCACAAACTCATGGCGCACATGCAGGGCCGCCTCGGGCCGATGTATGCCGGGGGCTTCCACGGCTGGGCCCAACTGGTCGCCGACGGGGCCAAGTTCGTGCAGAAGGAGGACATCGTCCCCGCGGCCGCGGACAAGCGGCTCTTCCGGCTCGCCCCGGCGATCGCGCTCATCCCCTACCTGGTGGCGCTGGCCGTCGTGCCGATCGCGCCGGGTGTGGCCGGCCTCGACGTACCCGCGAGCGCGATCCTCGTGCTCGTCGCGACCGGGGTGGGCGCGCTCGGCACGCTCATTGCCGGGTGGGCGAGCGCCAACAAGTACGCCCTGATCGGGGCCCTGCGGGCGGCCGCGCAACTCATCTCCTACGAGCTGCCGATCGTGCTCGCCGTCGCGTCCGTCTGCCTGGCTGGCGGCTCCCTGTCGCTGCCCACGATCACCGAGCGGTGGCAGCCGCACTGGCTGCTCTGGCAGTTGCCCGGTGCGATCGTCTTTCTCGTCGCCGCGGTCGCCGAGCTCCAGCGCCCCCCCTTCGACACCCCGGTCGCCGATGCCGAACTCGTCATGGGGCCGTGGACGGAGTACACCGGGCTCCGCTTCGCCTTCTTCCTGCTCGCCGAGTATGCCGGGATCGTCGTGCTGTCCCTCCTCTTCGCCGCGCTGTGGCTGGGTGGGTGGCACGGACCCTTCAGTGAGCACCTCGGCTGGGTGTGGACCCTGCTCAAGGGCTTCGCCGTCGCGATCCTCGTCATCTGGATGCGGGTCGCCTGGCCGCGGGTCCGCGCCGACCAACTGCAGCGCCTGGCCTGGCTCTGGCTGGTGCCCCTGGCGCTGCTCCAACTCGCCCTCACCGGCGTCGGGGTGGTGATGGGCTGGTGAGCGCGCCCAAGGACAAGCGCGGGCGCGACGGCATACTCCCCGGGCTGCTCAAGGGGATGGCGACGACCGCCAAGTCGGTCATGCGACCCACCCACACCGCGGAGTACCCGCACGCCGAGCCGACCCTCCCGCCCCGTAGTCGCGGCGTCATCGCTCTGCTCGAGGAGAACTGCACGAGTTGCATGCTCTGTGCGCGCGAGTGCCCCGACTGGTGCATCTACATCGACTCGCACAAGGAGACGATCCCGGCGACCACCGAGGGTGGCCGGGACCGGCAGCGCAACGTCCTCGACCGCTTCGCCATCGACTTCAGCCTGTGCATGTACTGCGGGATCTGCGTCGAGGTGTGCCCCTTCGACGCCCTCTTCTGGAGCCCACAGTTCGAATACGCCGAATACGACCTGCGCGACCTGCTCCACGAGAAGGACCGGTTGGGGGAGTGGATGGCGACGGTGCCTCCGCCACCGGCCCTCAATGAGTCCGCGGCCGACCCGGCCGAGGTGACCGCCGCCAACCGCCCGGAGCGGGGCCGATGACCTCGCTCGACCTTGCGTTCGGCGCCACCGGCCTGCTCGCGCTCGTCGGTGGGCTGCTCGCCGTCACCACTCGCCACGTCGTCCATGCCGCCCTCTGGCTCGTCGTCGCGCTGCTCGGCGTCGCGGGGTCACTGCTCGTCCTGGGGTCCGAACTGGTGTCGCTCGTGCTCGTGCTCGTCTATGTCGGCGCGATCGTCGTGCTCGTCCTCTTCGCCCTCATGGTCACCCGCGCCCCGATCGGGCCGGACACCGCCCACACCGTCGGTTGGCCGCGCCGGATCGGTGGCGCCCTCAGTGGCGCCGCCGTCGCGGTGCTCCTCGGGGCGGTCCTCGTCCCCCTCGTGGGGGGCGCATCGGGTGGGGCCATCAAACGGGCCGCGGTCGACTCGACGACGGTGGCACAGGACCTCTTCGGCGTGTGGGTCTGGCCCTTCGAGATCCTCTCGCTGCTCCTGCTCGCCGCGCTCGTCGCGGCACTCGCCGTCTCCCGGATTCGACGGGACGAGACGGAGGTGCCCTCGTGATCCACCTCGTCGGCCCGGTCGTCCTGGCGGTCGCGCTCATCGGTCTGGGCATCATGGGCGTGCTCACCCGACGCCATCCCGTCATGGTCCTGATCGCGATCGAACTCATCCTCGCCGGAGGGCTGGTCCTGCTCGTCACCAGCGGATTGGTCGGGGGGAGCCGCTGGTCCGGGGCCTCGGTGCTCCCCCTCTTCGTCATCACGATCGCGGCGGCCGAGACCGTCGTCGCCCTCGCGATCGTCCTCACCCTCTTCCGGCATCGCCGACGCATCGACCTCGATGACGGGAGCGAGCCGTGAGCGCCCTACTGCTCATCGTGGTGAGCGCCGTCATCGGCGTGGTCGTCCTGCTCACGCGGCGCTGGGCCGTCGTTGTGCGCGCGCTTGCGCCGGCCGGCAGCGGCTTCCTCGCGCTCCTCGCCGGGGGCGCGATGCTGCGCACCCAAGCGCCCGAGACGATCTCGTGGCTTCCGTCGATCGACCTCGGGGGCCTGTTCCTGCCGCTGGACCTGGGGACGTCGAGGCCCCTCGCCGCGATCTCCTTTGTCGTCGCCCTGGTCTCGGCGGCCGTCCAGATCTACAGCACCTGGTACCTGCGCGACGACGAGCGCTACCCCGTCTTCGCCGCCACCGTTGCCCTCTTCACTGCGGCGATGTTCCTCGTCGTTCACTCCCGTGATCTCGCGCTCACCCTCGTCGGCTGGGAGGTCATGGGCTGGTGCTCCTACCTGCTCATCGGGCACTGGTCGCGCAAGGAGTCGGCCCGGCGCGCGGCCCACAAGGCCTTCCTCGTCACACGGCTCGCGGACGTCGGTTTCGTCCTGGGTGTGGTGGGCCTCGCCACGAGCGTCGGCTCCACCGGGTATGCCGTGGTGCTCCGCTTGTGGGCGGAGCCGACGGTCTGCGATGCCTACGGCTGTGTCGGCCCGAATCCGGTGCTGCGCAACACCTTTCTCGTCCTCATCATCGTCGGAGTGCTCGGCAAGTCGGCCCAGGTGCCCTTCCAGGACTGGTTGCCCGACGCGATGGAGGGCCCGACGCCGGCGTCGGCGCTCATCCACGCCGCGACGATGGTCGCCGCCGGCACCGTCGTGCTTGCCGGGCTCTACCCGGCCCTCGCCCAGGCCGAGGTCGCCCGCTGGGTGCTCGGCATCGCGACCTCGGTGACCATGGTGCTTGCGGCCCTGCTCGCCATGGGGCAGAGCGACCTCAAACGGCTGCTCGCGTGGTCGACGGTCAGCCAGGTCGCCATCATGCTGTCCGCGCTGGCTGCTGCTCCGGTGATCCTCGAGCAGCAGCCCGGTGAGCCCCCCGCTGTCGGCGTCCCACCCGGGCCGGCCCTGGCCATCGTGCCGGGCGCCGCGCTCTTCCACCTGTGGTCCCATGCCCTCTTCAAGTCGCTGCTCTTCCTGGCCATCGGCCTGCTCGGCGTCATTGCCGGCGGCACCACCGCCGCCCTGCTGCGCGGAGCGGGGATGCGGACCCGACTGGGGCGCTCAGCCTTCCTCATCGGCCTGCTGTCGCTCGCCGGCGTGCCGCTCGTCGTCGGCGGCTTCTCCAAGGAGTCCGTCATCGACACCGCCTACCAGGGCGCCAGCCAGGGCGGCCCCGGCCTGCTCGTGCTGCTGGCCCTGCTGGTGACCGTCGTGCTCACGGCGTCCTACAGCACCCGCGCGTACCTCGTCATCGCCGAACTCATCGACGTCACCGCACCAGTCGAGGCCGTGGGCGAGATGTCCGAGTCGCGGCGGCAGCGGCGATCGGAGAGCCTCGACCCCGACGGACGCGGCGCGGCCAACGCAGTGCTCGTCACCCTCGCCGTCCTCACCCTCATCGGCGGCCTGGCGCTCGCGCTCGACCTCTTCGACCTGCACGGCCTGTCCTGGGTCTGGACCCTGATCACCGTTCTGCTCATCGGCGTCGGTGCCGGATTGGCCTTCGCGCTCGGGCGCGCTGGTGACCCGGGCGTGCGTTTCGCCGGTCGGCGAGTGGCCCTCTTCGATGGCGGCTTCGGCGCCGACACGGCATACCGGGCTCTCGCGAAGCCCGTGGTGCACCTCGCGCGGATCGTCGCCTTCGTCGACACCGAGGTCATCGACGGTTACGTGCGGGGCGCGGCCGTCACCGCCCGGCTCGGTGGGGCGGTGACCGAGCGGGCGCACCGGGCAGAGCGGCTGCGCACCGGTGGGTGGCTCGTGGTGCTGGGGCTCGTGGCGGTGCTGGCCGTGGGGGTGTTCGCGTGGCGCTGACCTTCATGCTCCTGATCCCACTCCTCGTGGGAGTCGGCCTCATCGGAGCCGGCCGCATCGTGCCGACCCCGGTCGCGCACAACGTCGCCGGCATCGCCGCGCTCATCACCTTCGGCCTGGCGATCGGCGTCGCCATCGAGCGCCCGTCCGTTGACCGGGCCTGGCTCCCCGAGCTCGGCGTCCGCAGCAGTTTCGCGGTCGACGGCATCTCGATCCCGCTCGTGCTGCTCACGGCACTGATCGGGGTGCTCGTCGTCGCGCATGCCCGTGGCGAGGTGCCCGACGGCGGCTCTGCGGCAACCTTCCTGGGTTGTCTGCTGCTCGTGGTCGGTGGTGCGCTCACGACCTTCACCGCGCGGGACGCGATCCTCTTCTTCCTGGCGTTCGAGCTCGTGCTCATCCCGATGTGGGTGCTCATCACCCGGTTCGGCGATCCCCATCGGCCGCCTGCGCGGGCCGAGGCCGGGTGGCGCTTCGTCCTCTACACCGCCGTCGGCTCGACCCTCATGCTGGTCGGAATCCTGCTGCTCGTCGCCTCGGCGCACTCCAGCGACCTTGGCCGACTGCTCGAGGTCGCGCCGTCCCTGCCGCGCGGACGTCAACTCACGATCGCGCTGCTCCTCACGGTCGGGCTCGCCGTCAAGGTGCCCCTCTTCCCACTGCACACCTGGCTGCCGTCTGCGCACACGATCGCCCCCACCGCCGGCTCGGTGCTGCTGGCCGCCGTGCTGCTCAAGATGGGCACCTATGGCCTCGTCCGCTTCCCGGTCGCGCTCGTGCCCGAAGGCTTCGGGATCATCGCGCCGGCCGTTGCCATCGCCGCCGTCATCTCGATCCTCTGGGGTGGACTGATCTGCCTCGTCGAGCGTGACCTCAAGCGCCTGATCGCCTACTCGTCGGTGGCGCACATGGGCTTCGTGGTCCTCGGACTGGCCACCGGCAGCGAGGTCGGTCTCCAGGCTGCGCTCTACGGCAACCTCGCCCACGGCGTCATCTCGGCCCTGCTCTTCGTCGTCGTCGGCGGCCTCAAGCGGCGCTGGGGGAGCGTCGACCTGGGCCGGGCCTGGCCGGCCCTTCGTGAGGTCGCCCCGCACCGTGGCTTCCTGCTCATCCTCGGTCTCGCAGCTGCCCTTGGGCTGCCCGGACTGGCCGGGTTCTGGGGCGAGTTCCTGGTCATCATGTCGGCCTGGGCGCCGCGCCGACCCGGCCTCGAGGATCTCTTCCACGTGTGCGCCGTCCTGGCGGCGATCGGCGGACTGTTGGCCGCGGCATACTCCCTGCGCGTCGCGCGACTGATCTGGGTCGGCGACGAGCCTGACACCCCCGCCCCCGGACAGTCGAGTGAGGAGAACACGCCGCTCGCACCTGACTCGACACCGCATGTTCTCCTCACTCGACCGTCCGGCGATGCGGCTGTCGACGTCGAGACGCGCGGGGTCGAGCGGGTCGTCCTCCTCGTGCTCGCGCTGGGCGTGATCGGTCTGGGCCTGCTGCCGTGGCTCGCCATCGACATCGCGCGACCCGCGGTTCAGCTCGTCCTGGGAGGTGCACCGTGACCGCCCTGACCGGGTTGAGCACACTGAGCGCACTGACCGCGCAAAGCGGCGCCGTCTCGATCGACGCGCTGCGCCTGCTACCCGCCCTCGCACCGGCCCTGGGCGCGCTGTTGGTGTTGCTAGTCGACGCCCTCGCGCCCCGACGCACCCTGCCGCACCTGGTCGTCGGCGCCTTGGCCCTCCTCATGGGCGCGGCCGGCGCCATGCCGGGAGCCCTGAGCCCCGCCCGCGAACCGGTGCTCACGCTCTGCCTTCCCGGCGGCCCGGACGGCGCCTGCCTCTGGAGCGCCGGTCCGCTGGACAGCACCCTCCAGATCGGCCTCCTCGCGGCCAGCCTGGCCGCGCTGCTGCTGCTCTCGGACCAGTGGCGGGACCTGCCCGGGGACCGCGCCGTCGACGTCGCCTTGATCCTCGCATCCGCTGCCGGAGGCGCCGCCGTCGTTGCAGCGCGTGAGCTCGGCACCTGGCTGGTCGCCCTCGAACTCGCCACCCTGCCGGTCATCGCTCTCGTCGTCCTGCGTGGCACCCGCCGCGCCGCCCATGGGGGCCTGACCCTGATGATGACCTCGCTGCTGTCCTTCGCGGTCCTCGTCGTCGGCACCGGCCTGTGGGTGATGGCGACCGGCGACGCCTCCCTCTCCGGCACCGCCATCCGCACGGCCTGGGCCCAGCCGGATCAGCGCGCCGTGCTCGTCGTCGCGATCCTGACCCTGTTCGTCGGGCTCGGCTTCAAGCTGTCGCTCGTGCCGTTCCACGCCTGGACCCCACCCACCTTCGTCAGCGGGCCCCTGCCCATCTCGGCGCTGCTCGCCACCGCGTCCAAGTTGGCTGCGGTCGGCGCCCTGCTCGCCCTCATCGCCCCCTTCGCCGGCCTCGCCGACCCCCACCCGCACGCCCTCGCCTTCGTCGTCGGCGCCCTCGCGATCGGGTCGATGCTCGTCGGCACGGTCGTCGCCTTCCGCGCGACCGACCTCGTCCGCCTTCTCGCGTGGTCGACGATCGCCCAGGCCGGCTGGGTGGTGCTCCCGCTCGCTGCCCTCACGACGGTCGGCCACCGAGCCTCCGTCGCCTACGCCCTGACGTATGCCGCGGCCGGCCTCGTCGCCTTCGCCGTCGCGACCGCCGTGCGCACGGCGGGAGGGGAGCCGGGATCGGAGCGTGGCCTCGCGGCATACCGAGGGCTGGCGCGGTCCCACCCCCATGTTGGTGGGCCGCTGATCCTTGCGTTGCTCACCCTCGCCGGACTGCCGCCGGCGATCCTGGGCCTGGTCGCCAAGGTGGTGGCCATTCGTCCCTTGCTGGCGGCCGGGCTGTGGCCACTCGCGGTGCTGGCCGTGATCGCGGTCGTGCTCGGCATCGCGGTGTATGTCCGCTGGATTGCGGTGCTGCTGGCCGCACCGGAGCACCGAACAACCGCGGCATCCGGGAACAACGCCGGCACGGGGGTGGAGGTGCAGGTGGGGCCCGGGGCGCTGGCGGTGCTGTCCCTCGGCACGGCGCTGCTCGTGGTCGCCAGCGTCGTGCCTCAGGTGCTCTACGGTCTGCTGTCATAGGTCTGTTGTCCCGGACCGGGGAACGCCCCTGCTCCGTCCCGACGTTGGAGGAGACATGCACAGTCATCACAACGGCCTCAAGACCGCCGGCCTCTTCGGGCTGATCTGGGTCGTGCTGCTCGGGATGGGCGCCATCGTCGCGTCCTACACGCGCAGCAATGCGTTCATCCTCCTCTTCGCGGCGATCGGCCTGGTCACGACCTTCTGGTCGTACTGGAACTCCGACAAGATCGCGATCCGCGCCATGCACGCCCGCCCGGTCACCGAGGCCGAGGCACCCGAGATGTATCGCATCGTGCGCGAGCTCTCGGAGAAGGCCAATCAGCCGATGCCCAAGCTCTTCATCTCGCCCACCGATGCGCCGAATGCCTTTGCGACAGGACGCAATCCGCAACATGCCGCGGTGTGCTGCACCGAGGGGATCCTCCGCCTGCTCGATGAGCGCGAACTGCGGGGGGTGCTGGGGCACGAGCTCATGCACGTCTACAACCGCGACATCCTCACCGGCTCGGTCGCGGCCGCGATCGCCGGCGTCATTTCCACGGTCGGGCAGATGCTGTCCTTCGGGATGATGTTCGGCGGCGGCAGCAACAACCGTGAGGGCGGCGGTGGCAACCCGATTGCGTTGCTCGCGATGGCGATCCTGGCGCCTTTCGCGGCGATGGTCATCCAACTGGCCATCAGCCGCACCCGCGAGTACGACGCGGACGAGGACGGCGCCAAGCTCACCGGTGACCCACTCGCCCTGGCCTCGGCGCTACGCAAGCTCGAGGTCGGCACGGCGCGTGCCCCCCTCGCGCCCACCCGCCAGGTCAGTGGCGTCAGCCACATGATGATCGCCAACCCCTTCCGGGCACAGGACATCTCGCGGCTGATGTCGACCCACCCGCCGATGAGCGAGCGGATCGCGCGCCTCGAGGGCATGGCGACCGGCTACCGCCCCTACTGACGGGCCCGCGTGCGAGGATCGGCGCCATGGCGTCCCTGACTCGTGACGAGGCGATCACCCGGGCCGGTCTCCTCGAGGTCACCTCGATGGAGGTTGTCCTCGACCTGACGACCGGAGCTGAGCATTTCGGATCTGTCACGACGATTCGATTCGGTTGTCGCGAACCGGGATCGGCGACCTTCGTCGAGGTCAACCCGGTCTCGCTGGCGGCGATCCGCCTCAACGGCCGTGATCTCGATCCCGGCCAACTCGACGACCGACGCTTCCCGCTGACCGACCTCGCGGCCGACAACGTCCTCGTGGTGGAGGCGACCATGGCCTACTCGCGCGACGGCCAGGGGCTTCATCGCAGTGTCGATCCGGCCGACGAGCGGGCGTATGTCTACGGGCACCTCTTCCTCGACGCCGCGCCCTCGGTCTTCGCTTGCTTCGACCAGCCCGACCTCAAGGCCCCGTATGCCGTGACCGTCACCGCGCCCGAGGACTGGGTGGTCATCGGCAACGGCGCCGAGACCCGCGAAGGCGCTGTCTGGACGCTGGCGAGCACCAAGCCGCTCGCGACCTACTTCGTCACGGTGTGCGCGGGTCCCTACGTGGTCGAGCGCGAAGAGCACGACGGCATACCGCTGGCGATCTACGGCCGGGCCTCGCTCGAGCCCCAGCTGCGCGAGCAGGCGGCGCAGATGTTCGAGATCACCAAGGCGAGTTTCGACTACTACCACGGGCTTTTCGGGATCCGCTATCCCTTCGGGAAGTACGACCAGGTCTTCGTCCCGGAGTTCAACGCGGGGGCGATGGAGAACCCCGGGTGCGTCACCTTCCGGGATACCTACCTCTTTCGCGGTGCCTACACGCGCGAGCAGCTCACCGCGCGCAGCAACACGATCGCGCACGAGATGGCGCACATGTGGTTCGGCGACCTGGTGACGATGACCTGGTGGGACGACCTCTGGCTCAACGAGTCCTTCGCCGAGTACATGGCCTATCGAACCCTCATTGCCGCAACCGAATTCACCGATGCGTGGGTTGAGTTCTCCATGGAGAGCAAGCTCTGGGGGTATGCCGCGGAGCGCGCCCCGTCGACCCATCCGGTCGCGGGGTCCCCGGCGCCCGACGCCATGTCGGCCCTGCAGAACTTCGACGGGATCTCCTATGCCAAGGGCGCGTCGGTCCTGCGCCAACTCATCGCCCACATCGGTGACGACACCTTCGTCGCCGGCGTCACGGCATACCTGAAGGGCCACGAGTTCGGCAACGGCGAGCTCCGCGAGTTCCTGGCCGCGATGTCGGCTGCGGCGGGGCGGGACCTCAGCGCGTGGAGCCGGGCCTGGCTCGAGACGGCGGGCGCCGACGTCATCTCCACCGAACTCGGCGGCGTGGTGCTGCGCCGCACACCGGAGCAGTTCCCGGCGAACCGGCCACACACCTTCGACATCGCCGGGTGGAGCGATGGCGCCGAGGTCTTCCGGGTGCCGCTGACGATCACCTTGGACCGAACCATCGACGACACCTTGGCCGCCGCACCGGCGGCCGACATCGTCATCCCGAACGCCGGCGACCTCACGTGGGCCACCGTCGACCTCGCGCCGGCCACGATGTCGGCACTCGTGCGCGGGCTCGCCACGGTGCCCGACGACCAGGCCCGGGCCGTGGCCTGGGGGGCTGTGCTCAGCGGCGTCTACCGGGGCACCGTGGATCCCCGACTTGCGCTCGACATCTTCACGGCGGGCGGTACGCAGGAGCCCAATGACGTCGTGCTCGCCCGGGTCTCCCAGCAACTCGTGGACAGGGTGATCCCGTCCTTCCTGCCGCACGCCGCGGGAGAGACGGCCATGAGCCGGGTGGCCGGGGTCGCACTCCGGGTCCTGCGGGAGGCCGAGGCCGGATCGGGCCGATCGGTCACGGCGGCGCGACTGCTTGCGCGGACGTCCACAGAACAGGACCGGCTCTGGGCCTGGCTCGACCGCCGTCACCTGCCGGCCGGGCTGGAGGAGGATCGAGACTTCCGGTGGATCGTCGCGCGCAACCTCGCCGCGCAGGGGTTGCTCGACGAGGATCGGATCGAGGAGATCCGTCGTTCGGATGACACCCTCTCGGGTCGCATGGCCGCCCTGAGTGCGCGGGCGGCCATCCCTGACGTCGCGAGCAAGGGGTGGGCCTGGACCGAGCTCACCCACAACCGCGCCCTCAGCAACTACGAGGCGGGGTCGCTGGCCGAGTCCTTCTGGGCCGCGCCGGATCCCACCCTCGTCGGTGGGTACGTCGACCGGGTCCCGGATGCCGTCGCGCGGATGTCGACCTGGATGGGTGATGACGCCCTCGAGCAGGTGGTCAGGGTCTTGTTCCCGCGCAACCTTGTCAGCCGGGAGACCGCGGCCATGGGGGAGCGTGCGCTGGCGCGCGAGGACCTCACCCCGGGGGTGCGCCGAGCACTCAGCGACCAGGCGCACGAACTCGCCGAGGCGCTGCGCAGCCGCGCCACCTTCGGCTGACCACTCTCCCCGTCGAGAGGGAGCACTCTCCCCGTCAACCGGACCACTCTCCCCGTCGAGAGGGAGCAAATCGCAGGCCCGACAACGCGTTGCCCGCGATTTGCTCCCTCTCGACCGGTCGCCTGGTGCGGCGGGCTGGACGGTGAGCCGTCAGCGGTAGTTGGTGAAGTTGACCGCGACGTCGAGATCCGAGTCCTTGAGCAGCTTCTGGACGGCCTGGAGGTCGTCGCGCGACTTGCTCGTGGCGCGGATGGCGTCGCCCTGGATCTGGGTCTTGACCCCCCTGGGGCCCTCGTCGCGGATGATCTTGTTGATCTTCTTCGCGTTCTCCTGGTTGATGCCCTCCTTGAGTGCCACGTCCAGCCTGGACCGAGCTGACGACCAAACAGGACCTCAGCAACTATGCCGCTCTGGCGCTGGGCGGGTCCTTCTGGGCGGCTCCTGATCCGACGCTCGTCGGCGGCTACGTCGACCGCTTCCCGGACGCCCTCGTGAGAATGTCGGGCTGGATGGGCGACGACGCGCTCGACCGGGTCGTCAAGGCGGCCTTCCCCCGGGCGCTGGTCAGTCGCGAGACCGCGGCGATGGCCAAGCGAGCCCTCGACCGCTACGACCTCACACCCGGCGTGCGCCGCGCGCTGACCGACCAGGCCCACGAACTCGGTGAGGCCCTGACGAGCCGGGCGACCTTTGGCTGAGACGACGTTGCTGCGCTCCCTCGTCGGCGGTGCGCATCCCGGGGCCCGGGTCGTGCTGCCCGACGGCACGCTCACCCATGCCGACCTCCTCGCAGCGGCGCGTGCCCTGGCTCCGGCGTTCGCCGGTCAGGGTCGGGTCGCCGCGCTCGCCCAGCCGACCCGCGACTTCGTCACGACCTTGGTGTCCGCGACGCTGGACGAGGTGACGCTGGTCCCCGTGCCGGACGACCTCGGTGACCGCGAGCTCGACCACATCCTCGGGGACAGCGGGGCCGTCGCCGTCGGGGCGTTGGCGGACCGCGTCCGCTCGACCGGTGCGCCACTGGAGTCGGCCGGTGCGCTCATGCTCTACACCTCCGGCACGACCGGTGCTCCCAAGGGCGTGCCGATCTCTGCGGCCGGGATCGTGTCCTGCCTCGACGGTCTGGCCGACGCCTGGTCGTGGACCGCCGATGACGTCCTCGTCCACGGGCTGCCGCTCAATCACGTCCACGGGCTCGTCCTGGGCCTGCTCGGTGCGCTCCATCACGGCTGCGACCCCATCCACACCGGTCGCCCCACACCCGCTGCGTATGCCGCGAGTGCGGCCGCCGGGGGCACGCTCTTCTTCGGCGTCCCGACCGTCTGGGGGCGCGTGGCCGCCGACGAGGAGTCGGCCCGAGGCCAATGCGGCGTCCTTCACCGACGACGGATGGTTCGTCACCGGTGACATCGCCGCGATCGCGCCGGACGGCTGCCACCGGATCGTCGGGAGGGAGTCCGTCGACCTGATCAAGACCGGCGGCTATCGCGTCGGGGCCGGGGAGGTCGAGACCGAACTCCTGGCCCACCCGGACGTGGTCGAGGTGGCGGTCGTGGGGGAGCCGGACGAGGACCTGGGGCAGCGGATCGTGGCCTATGTCGTGGCCCGTGAGGGCGCCGTCATCGACGGGCCGGCGCTGTCGGACTGGATCGCCGGCCGGCGGTCGGTGCACAAGCGGCCGCGGTGGGTGCATGTGCGGGCATCGTTGCCGCGCAACCACATGGGCAAGGTCATCAAGCCTGATTTGCGGTAGGGCGGACGGGGAGGTCGGCGCGCACCATGAATCCGGGAGTGTGCTCGACAGTGAAGGTGCCGCCCTCCAGGAGGACGCGCTCGCGCAGGGCCAGCAGCGACAGGCCAAGGCCACGACTGTGCCGGCGAGCCGAGATCCGGTCGCCTTCGGCAAGCTCGGGCAACTCGTTGCGGACCTCGATCCGGACCATGCCGTCAACGGGTTCGACCACCAGCGCGCAGACGGCCTCACGTGCGCCGTGGCGGATGACATTGGTGGCTGCCTCCCGCAGCACCCGATCGGCTGTGCGCACGGTGCTGGCCGGCAGGTCGGTCTCCTGCTCGACCGGGAGGGAGACCTCGGTGCGGACGGCGACGTCATGGCTGTCCAGGAGCGCCGTGACCTCCTGCACCGTCCTGGTCAGGTCCCGGCCGGGGTCACCATGCGGAAGGGCCAACGCATCGTCCGAAGTCCGCAGGACGCCGACGAGAAGGCGCAACTCGCTGAGAGCGGTGCCGGCGGCGCCCTGGACTCGGGTCAGGACGCGACGCAGGACGACCGGGTCCGCACTGGCGCCATGACCCATGATCTGGACCCGGATCAAGGACACCTGGTGGACGACGATGTCCGTGACCTCACCCGCGAGGAGGCGACGTTCGTCATCGCGGATCGTGCGGGTCTCTGCGGTCAGGTCCGCCAGTCGACGGCTGCGGTCCCGCGCGCGGCGGAGGGCCCGCCGGACGGCCAGACCGATGCCGCCGGGCAGCACGACGAACACCACCAGCATGGTCAGGTAGGCCTCGAGAAGCGTCCTCTCAGGAGCCGCCGACAAGGACCTCAGCAGCAGCGGATAGAGCAACGTACCGACCGCGAGCGCGTGCAGTGCGGCGGTGCGGGCTCCGAGACTCGCAGTGACGGTCACGATGGCGACGGCGGGGAGGACCTGCAAGGGGGCGCCACTCGCCCCGCCGACGGCGGCGAGCAGGGCGACGGTGCCGACCAGGACCGGCGGCAGGACCAGCCGGAGTCGCCCGGGTTGGACCGACCATACGATCATGGCTGAGACACCGACCCACAGCAGCGACTCCATCGGGTGGGGCAAGGAGTACAGGTTGCCGGCGAGGAGGCGACAGGCCACGAGCAGAGCCGCGGTGAGCGCTCGGGCCAGCCAGAGCCGCGACGGGTGCGCACGGTCCTGCGGCGCGACCGGCGCCGGCGTGGGACGAGGGCGGAGCGGCACGTTCGCGGCGAGCGACCACTGGCTGTCGGTGAGGTGCCGGTGGACCGCCCCGCCGATCAACTCGACCTGATGGCGCATCGCCGAGAGACCCAGATGCAGTGACGGGGCGTCCGAACGCCCGCCGGCGACGACCTGGTTCCGGGTGTGCACGTGCAGCCAGTCCTCGTCGACCCAAAGGGTCAACTCGACGGGGGCAGAGCGATCGGCATACCTGAGTGCATTCGTCGAGATCTCGTCGATCAGACGAGCCACCATGCGCTCGGTGGTGGGCTCGAGGGCGAGAGAGGTGG
This sequence comes from Phycicoccus elongatus Lp2, assembly GCF_000367525.1. GTDB lineage: Bacteria > Actinomycetota > Actinomycetes > Actinomycetales > Dermatophilaceae > Phycicoccus_A > Phycicoccus_A elongatus. The sequence continues at coordinate 763,306 of NZ_HF570956.1, forward strand.
GGCGGGGGGCGAAATCGACTCCGAAGCCGTTGTCCGCCAAGGTGGCCCGTGACTGCTCGAAGGCTTCGTCCACGGTCAGGGGTCCGACCAGGCCGCGTCCTTCCGGGTCACCATCGCTGCGCAGCACCCCCACGACGTGCCGCAGGGCGGTGAGAGCCCTCGCACATGCCTCGTCGATCGCCCGCAGCGAGTCACGCAGTCTGTCCGTGTCCGTGCTCCCGCTGACGGCAAGCACCTGCAGCGAGATCAGGGACAGTTCGCGAGCGACCGCATCGTGCAGATCATGGGCCAGACGAGCGCGCTCGGTGTCCCGCACCAGAGCGCGGGTGCTCGTGAGGGTGGTGAGTCGATCGAGCGAGGACTCCCGCAGGCGGACCTGCCACCGGGCCAGCCACCCGAGTCCGGCGCTGAGCGAGGTCAGCACCGCAATGACCACGGCCGATGCAGGGGTGAAGCCGCCCGGATCCAAGATGAAGACGGGCACCCACAGCAGGGCCTGCACGATAAGGACGAAGGCCACCCGCCGCCACGATTCAAAGGTCACCATGAGGGCAAGAGTGAGGCTGGCGACCATGAACGAACTCGCGTTGGTGGGCCACCAGATCTCCGCAGCGATGACCAGCAGGCCGAGGAGCGCCCCTCGCCACGGGTTCCAGAGGGCGATCACGGCGATCGCCGTCGCCACCGCCTCCAGGGCGAGCCCGAGCAGGCCTCCGGGCCCAGCGGCTCCTTGGGCAGCATCGACCAGGAGGGCCAGGATGACGGCTGTCGCGAGCCCCAGCCGGAGCACCTCCAAGGACGTTGCTCCGAGCCACCACCGACGGACCTCCCCGATCACGCGGCGCATCGCGGCAACCTCCGAGCAGGTCCTAGGGTGGGTCCATGGCCGAGTTGACCGACGCACTGGCGCCTGCGCACACGGTGCTCGTCGTCGACGACGACTTCCTCGTCCGTGAGGCCTTCAGGTCCTTCTTCGGGTCGCGCACCGATCTGGTCCTGGTCGGCGAGGCGGTCAACGGCAAGGAGGCGCTCACGGCCTACGAGGAATGTCGTCCGGACGTGGTCCTGATGGACCTCCAGATGCCGGTCATGAGCGGCATCGATGCCATCCGCGAACTGACCAGTCGCCGTCCGGAGGCCTGCGTCGTGGCGTTGACGACGTTCGGGGGTCTGGACTACATCCTCCCCGCGTTGCGCGCCGGCGCCGCCGGCTACCTCCTCAAGGACGTGGGTGCTGAAGGACTCGTCGAGGGCATCGCCCAGGCGCTCGCCGGGGAGATGCCACTGTCGCCGTCGGTGCGACGCGCTCTGGTGGGGTCGGTTGCGGCAGAGGGCATCCCGTCGAGCGATGGGGGATTGACTCCCCGCGAGGTCGAGGTGGTGCGCTGGCTGGCGCATGGGCTCGGCAATGGCGCGATCGCGGCGCGAATGTTCGTGTCCGAGGGCTCGGTCAAGCAATATCTCTCGCACATCGGCGCCAAGCTCGGGGTCACGTCGCGGACCCAGATCCTCGTGCGGTCGATCCAGCTCGGTGTCGTCGATGTCCATGACCTCCCTCCGGTTGCCGAGGACGAATGAGTCGCTGATCCGCTCGGTCGTGACGTTCACTTTCGGCCAGAATTCCCCGTTCTGGGCCGCTGCACCATTAACGATCGGCCAGTGATCATCGCAACCACTTCCTCGGGTCGCATCGGTTGGGCTCGGATGGGTGGTGTCCGATCCACCCGATGCAAGGGGAACCGTCATGACGATCACCATCGACCAAGCCGCACCCGTCGGCACCACGTCGACCCGACTCACCCGTCCCGCCCCGGGGCCCACCCTCCTGTCGGCCCGTGAGGTCACCAAGTCGTATGCCGTGGGGCGCCGTCGCGCCGAGATCCTCCACGGCGTCTCCCTCGGTGTCGCAGCCGGGGAGATGTGCGCCGTCATGGGCCCCTCCGGCTCCGGCAAGTCGACCCTGCTCTATTGCCTGGCCGGTCTGGAGCAGCCGACGACCGGGTCGATCGACCTGCTCGGTCGCAACCTGGCCACCGTCTCCCGTGGCGAGTTGGCGCGCCTTCGGCGCTCGGAGGTCGGTTTCGTCTTCCAGTCCTACAACCTCGTGCCCACACTCAGCGTCGGCGAGAATGTCGCGTTGCCCTGGCGTCTGCGCCGTCTCCTGCCGCCTCGCGACGCGATCCGGGAGGCGATGGCGACCCTCGGGATCGAGAGCCTGGCCAGGTCGCTGCCCATCTCGCTGTCCGGTGGTGAACAGCAGCGGGTGGCCCTCGCCCGAGTCCTGGCGCAGTCACCGCGCGTCGTCTTCGCCGACGAACCCACCGGCGCTCTCGACACGACCACCGGCCACGTCGTGCTCGACCAACTCGCGGCCATCGCGGCGGACCCGCAACGGGCCGTCCTGATCGTCACCCACGACCCGAATGTCGCCGCCCGGTGTGATCGCGTGATGTTCATGCGTGACGGTCGCCTCGAGCGACAACTGAGCACCCCGTCCGCCGCCGATGTTGCGCTCGTCATGGCTGAGCTCAGCGACGGCTCGACCTCCTCACGGTCATGAACCCGCTCCATCTCGCCGAGATCAGGGGAGCGCGCCTGGCGTGGGCCGCTGTCTCCCTGACGTTCATCGTGACGAACGCTGCCGCCGCTCTGGCGCTCCTCGTCTCCGGCAGTGCCGCGGCGGCGCACCCGGTCGGTCCCGACCAGGCGAGCGAGGTCGACTCCCTCGTGGCGCTCGGTGGCTTCAATGCAGTCCTGGTGGCTCTGGTCGCGCTGGCGGTCATCGGCTCGGCGACCCAACTCGTCGTGTCTTCGCGCCGCGGCGCCATTGCGCGGCTGGCCCTGGCGGGAGCCACGCCACGACAGGTCGTCGGCACCGTGATGACCCAGCTCGCGGTCGTCTCCCTCGCCTCGGCGATCGTGGGTGACGTGGTGGCCATCCTCAGCCTGGACCGGGCGTTGGAGTATGTGCAGTCCGACCCCGCCACCCCCATCATCATCGAGCCCCACGTGTCGGTGTCGATGCTGCTGCTCGCCAACGGCGGCTGCCTGCTCGTCGCCCTCCTCGGCGGGCTGCGCCAGTCCCTGCTCGCCTCGCGCATCCCACCGGTCGAGGCGCTGCGGGAGGCCTCGAGGCCGGCTCGGACCCGTGTGTGGGTGGTGGCTGTCAAGGTGCTCCTGTGCGCTGCTGGCATCGCCGGGAGTCTTGCGTTGGTCGCCGACCCCACCCTGATCGACGAAAGGGACCGGATGCAGGTCGTCCTCCAGGTCAGCCTGCTCCACCTCGTCCTGGCCGGCGCTCTGCTGTCCTCCGCGGCGCCGTTCACCGTGGCCTGGCTCGCCCGGGCCTGGACCGCGATGGTCCCGGTCCGCAGCGGCACGTGGCACCTGGCCCGCAACACGGTCGTTGCCAAGGGAGACCGGCTCGCCAAGTCGGTCGTCCCCGTCACGTTCACCGTCGGGCTCCTCATCGGCATGCTCATCATGGGCGAAACCCTCGTGGCCTCCTTGGCCGCGGGTGGCGCTCCGGTCGACGACTTCTCCTCCGAAGGCCTCGGCTCGTTGCTCGTCCTGTTGGGCCTACCCCTAGCCGTGTCGATCTCCGGTGCGGTCGGATCGCTCGTCATGATGACCCGGCAGCGGTCGGCCGAGTTGGCCCTCGACGGTGTGCTCGGCGCGACTCCCGCGCAACGGGCGGCCATCCCCGTGCTCGAGGCCCTCATCGTCACCATCACTGCGACCATGCTCGCCGCGGTCATGGTCGCGATGATGCTCGTGGTCCCCGTCCTGCACTTCGAGACCGTCCTGGGCGGTTTCGCCGTCGGCGTGCCGTGGCTCGTCGTGGTGCAGGTCGTCGGGGCCCTGGCCGCGGTCGTGGTCGCGGCGACCGCGCTACCGGCGACGCCCTCGCTGCGCCAGCCGGCGCCCAAGGTCATCGCCCGCCTCGTCGCCGACTGAGTGCGAAAGGCAGAGCAAAGGCGAGGTATGCCGGGAGGTGATCTCCCGGCATACCTCGCCTTTGTCTTGGGCTCAGCGGTAGTTGGTGAAGTTCACCGCGACGTCGAGGTCGGACTCCTTGAGGAGCTTCTGCACGGCCTGGAGGTCATCGCGGGACTTGCTCGTCGCGCGGATCGCGTCACCCTGGATCTGGGTCTTGACCCCCCTGGGGCCCTCGTCGCGGATGATCTTGTTGATCTTCTTCGCGTTCTCCTGGTTGATGCCCTCCTTGAGGGGCACGTCCAGCTTGTACTCCTTGCCGGAGAGGCGCGGTGCCCAGCCGTCGGGCAGGTCGAGATGCTTGAGGCTGACCCCGCGCTTGACCAGCCAGGTCTGGACCACGTCGAGGACGGCCTTGCAGCGGTCCTCGGAGTTGGCCTCCATCTTGATGACCTCGCCGGTCAGCTCGACGCTCGCGCCGACGCCCTTGAAGTCGTAGCGGTTGTGGATCTCCTTGGCGGCAGCGTTGACCGCGTTGGCGACCTCCTGCTTGTCGAAGGTGCTGACGATGTCCATGCTGGCGTCGGCCATGAGGGCTCCTTGCGGGTCGATTTATCGGTGCGGGGTCCGGCTTGCTATCCTTCCATGCGCACCAAGGCGGGTTGCCCGAGCGGCCAATGGGAGTGGACTGTAAATCCATCGCGAAAGCTACGAAGGTTCGAATCCTTCACCCGCCACCCAGTGCTCGAAAGGCCCGTGACCAGCAGGTATGCCGGTCACGGGCCTTTCGCACGCATGGGCGCACCTCAGGGGTGCGGCCTCCCGCCCCGATTGCACAATGTGGCCATGGACCTTGAGAGCCTGGTGGACCGCCTGGTCTCGAGACCGGGACGGATCGGGTGATCGTCGGCATCGCCGGTGCGCCGGGCGCCGGCAAGAGCACAGTCGCCGCGGCGATCGTGCAGGCCGCCCGGGAGCGAGGCGTGGCCGCCGCTCTGGTGCCGATGGACGGCTTCCATCTCGCCGACGCGAGCCTGCAGCGCCTTGGTCTGTCGGATCGCAAGGGGGCGCCCGAGACCTTTGATGGCCACGGCTACCTGGCCCTCTTGCGCCGCGTGCGAGTCGACCGCACGACGGTCTGGGCGCCGGGCTTCGAACGCGACCTCGAGCAGCCGATCGCCGGCGCCATCGCCGTCGATCCCGACGTTCGGCTGGTCGTCACCGAGGGCAACTACCTCCTCATCGATGCCGACCCCTGGCGAGAGGCGAGATCACTGCTCGATCAGGCGTGGTTCGTCGAGGTCGACGACGCCGTCCGTCGGGACCGCCTCGTGGCGCGCCATGTGGAGTTCGGCAAGGCCCGACAGGACGCCATCGACTGGGTCCAGCGGGTCGACGAACCCAACGCCCGGCTCGTCGCTGTGTCCCGATCACGCGCCGATCTCCTCGTCACCGGGTGACCCGAGTCGCGGCCCCTGCCAAGATCGGCACCATGACCTTCACCGGCTTCCCCGATGCGGCCTTCGAGTTCTATGAGGGACTGGAGGCCGACAACTCCAAGGCCTACTGGCAGGACCACAAGGCCATCTACGAGACCGCCGTCAAAGGTCCTCTCACGGCACTGCTCGACGAACTCGAGCCGGAGTTCGGCCAGGCCAAGGTCTTCCGCCCCCATCGCGACGTGCGGTTCAGCGCGGACAAGAGTCCCTACAAGACCCAGCAAGGTGCCTTCCTCGGAACCGTCGTCGGGGTGGCCGGCCACTACCTCGCAGTCGATGCCAACGGACTGCTCGCCGGCGGCGGCTTCCGAGCCCACGGCACGGACCAGACCAAGCGGATGCGCGCGGCGGTCGACTCCCCGGCCGGTGCCGAGCTCGAGCGCTTGGTCATCGACCTCCGCGCGGCGGGCTTCGAGATCGCCGGCGAGCAGGTGGCCACCACGCCGCGTGGATTCGCCAAGGACCATCCCCGGATCGAGCTGCTGCGTCACAAGGAGTTGATGGCGCTCAAGCGCTTCGGGGCGCCGGCCTGGGTCTCGACCACACGAGCCCGCTCCGAAGTGGAGAAGGCATGGCGCGCGCTGGGGCCGATCAACGCCTGGTTCGCCGAGCACGTCGGTCCCAGCACGCAGATCGGCCGGCCGCGGCGCTGATCCCTACCGTGAGCCGATCGTGAGGGGCAGGATGAGGCGACGGCGAGCCACGGCATACCGATGACGAAGGAGTCACCCGATGCGCAGCACGATGCAGGACGTCCCCCTGTCGATCACCTCGATCCTCCTCCACGGGACGACTGTCCACCACGACTCCGAGGTCGTGACGGCGACCGCCGACGGCACCCGCAGCCAGACGTATGCCGCGCTCGGCGAGCGCGCCGCCCGCCTCGCCAATGCGCTGCGCGCCCTGGGCATCGACGGCGATCAGCGGGTGGCGACCTTCATGTGGAACAACGCCGAGCACCTCGAGGCCTACCTCGCGATCCCGTCCATGGGTGCCGTCCTGCACACCCTCAACATCCGGCTCTTCCCCGAGCAACTGACCTACATCGCCGAGCACGCCGACGACAAGGTCGTCCTCGTCGACGACTCCCTCGTGCCGCTGCTGGCCAAGCTGCTCCCAACGTTCACGACCGTCGAGCACGTCCTCGTGGCAGGACCCGAAGCTGGTGCAGCAGACCTTGATTCGCTCCGCACGAGCGGCAAGCAGGTGCACCTCTACGACGATCTGCTCGCCGCCGCCGACCCGACCTTCGACTGGGTGGTTGCCGACGAGAACGATGCCGCCGCCATGTGCTACACCAGCGGGACCACGGGCCAACCCAAGGGCGTGGTCTACTCCCACCGCTCGGCACACCTGCACTCGATGGCCGTGTGCGCGGGCAACGTCGGCGGGCTCACCTGGCACGACCGGGTGCTGCCGATCGTCCCGATGTTCCACGCCAACGCCTGGGGCCTGCCGTATGCCGCGTTGCTGGCGGGCTCGTCGCTCCTCATGCCCGACCGTTGGCTCCAGGCCGAGCCGATCACGCGCTTCATGGTCGCCTCGCGCCCGACCGTCTCCGGAGCCGTGCCGACGGTCTGGAACGACGTGCTGGGCCACCTCGACCAGCTCGTCTCGGCCGGCACACCGGCGGACCTCTCGTCGCTCCGGCTCGTCCTTTGTGGTGGATCGGCCGTCCCGGTGAGCCTGCAGAAGGCACTGAGCGAGCGCCACGGCATCGAGATGCGTCAGGCCTGGGGGATGACGGAGACCTCGCCCGTGGCGTCGGTCGCGGCGGCACCGGCCGGCGTCGACGGGGACAGGATCTGGCGCTATCGCGGTGGCCAAGGTCGCCCCCTGCCAGGTGTCGAGGCCCGCATCATCGGTCCCGACGGGACGGCGCTGCCGCACGACCGTGAGTCGGTCGGCGAGCTCGAGGTCCGGGGTCCGTGGGTCACCGGTGGCTACTACAAGGACGCTGACCCGGAGAAGTTCCACGACGGTTGGCTGCGCACCGGTGATGTCGGGCACCTGGACGAGTTGGCCTACATCACCTTGACCGACCGCGCCAAGGACGTCATCAAGTCCGGGGGTGAATGGATCAGTTCGGTGGACCTGGAGTCCGCCCTGATGGGCCACCCGGATGTGGTCGAGGCTGCGGTCGTCGCCATTCCCGACGATAAGTGGCAGGAGCGCCCACTCGCCTCTGTCGTGGTGCGGGAGGGGGCCAGGGTGACGCCAGAAGCGTTGCGAGAGTTCCTCGGTGAGCACTTCGCCAAGTGGCAACTCCCCGACGCGTGGGCCTTCATCGAGGCCGTGCCCCGCACCAGTGTCGGCAAGTTCGACAAGAAGGTGCTGCGCAAGCAGTACGCCGACGGCGAACTCGAGGTCGTCGTGGCCAAGGCCTGACTCACAACGCAGCATCGGCGATGGCCGTGCGTGATGAGATGCTCCCATGAGCCTCGTGGACCGGTTCGACGCCTTTCAGCGGCGGCACCCGGTGATCGGCTTCCCCCTGGGCGTGATCTACAAGTTCTTCGATGACTCCGGTGGCTACCTCGCGGCCCTCATCACCTATTACGCCTTCGTCTCGCTGTTTCCGCTCCTCCTGCTCCTGGCGACGGTGCTGTCCTGGGTCCTGAGCAGCAGACCGGATCTCCAGGAGGAGATCATCGAGTCGGCACTCTCGCAGTTCCCGGTTGTCGGCGACCAACTGGGGAACCCGACCGCACTCAGCGGCGGCACGGCCGGCGTCATCGTCGGCGTTCTCGTGTCCGTCTACGGGGGACTGGGAGTCGGCAACGCCGTGCAGCACGCCCTCAACACGGTGTGGGCGATTCCACGCAACAGTCGACCCAATCCGATCACGGTGCGGCTGCGCAGCCTGGTGATCGTCCTGACCGCCGGACTGGCAATCGTCGGCACGACCACCCTGTCGACCCTCGCCGCGTTGCGTGTCGGGTGGTTCGGTCCTGCGGTGTCGATCACCATCACCCTGCTCGCCAACACCCTCGTGTTGCTGGGCGTCCAACGGTGGGCGGTCGCGCGCCGCATGCCGCCCACGGCGCACATCGCGGGCGCGCTCTTCGCCGCTGCCCTCTGGCAACTGATCCAGACCTACGGTGTCGTCTACATCGGGCGCATCGTCAAGGAGTCCTCGGTGACCAATGGCGTCGTGGGCTTCGTGCTCGGTCTGCTCGCCTTCGTCTATCTCGTCGCGGTCGCCTTCGTCCTGAGCGCCGAACTCAATGTCGTGCGCGCGCGTCGGCTCTACCCGCGCGCGCTGCTCACGCCGTTCACCGATGACGTGGATCTCACCGACGCCGACCGGCAGACGTATGCCGCGCAGGCCCGCTCGATGCGTACCAAGGGTTACGAGGAGATCGAGGTGACCTTCCGCCGCGACGGCGGCGGCCACGAAGACAGCGACGCCGTCTGACTTCTAGCGTCCGGCAAGTGGACGGCACACCAACCATCGTGCCGGACGCAGGATGCCAGGCCATCTCTTGCGTCCGGTGAGTGGACGCCAGAGCAACCACTTTGCCGGACGCAGGGTGATTACTCGCGAGTTACCCGGATCACATGACAGTCTGACGCGGGTGACCACGTTCTCGCGGATTGCCGTCGTCAACCGAGGTGAGGCCGCGATGCGCCTCATCCACGCCGTGCGTGACCTCAACGCCGCAACTCGACAAACCGGTGGTCACCAGATCGAGGTCATCGCCCTCCACACCGAGGGCGAGAAGCGGGCGATGTTCGTCCGCGAAGCCGATGTCGCCTACGACCTCGGACCCGCGGCCAACCGCCCGTATCTCGACCACGCCCTCCTCGAGCGCGCCCTCACGCAGACCCGCGCCGATGCCGCCTGGGTCGGCTGGGGGTTCGTCGCCGAGGACGCCGCCTTCGCCGATCTCTGCGCCCGGATCGGGGTGGCGTTCATCGGTCCGAGCGGTGAGGCGATGCGCAAACTCGGCGACAAGATCGGCTCCAAGCTGATCGCCGAGGAGGTCGGCGTTCCCGTCGCCCCGTGGAGCAAGGGCGGCGTCGAGACCCTCGGCGACGCCCTCGCCGTCGCGAACGACCTCGGCTACCCGCTCATGCTCAAGGCGACCGCGGGCGGTGGGGGCCGAGGCATCCGCAAGGTGTCGAGCGACGACGAGCTCACCGCGGCATACCAATTGACGAGGGAGGAGGCGCAGCGCGCCTTCGGCTCCGGCGTGGTCTTCCTCGAGAGCCTGGTGACCGGGGCCCGTCACGTCGAGGTGCAGGTCATCGCCGACGGGCAGGGCACCGCCTGGGCGGTCGGCGTCCGCGACTGCTCGGTGCAGCGCCGCAACCAGAAGGTCATCGAGGAGTCCGCGTCCCCGGTCATGACGCGCGATCAGGCGCAGCTGCTCAAGGACAGCGCCGAGCGCCTCGCCATCGCCGTCGGGTATGCCGGTGCCGGCACCGTCGAGTTCCTCTTCCAACCCCAGGACGGCACCTTCGCCTTCCTCGAGGTCAACACGCGTCTCCAGGTCGAGCACCCGATCACCGAGGAGGTGACCGGCCTGGACCTGGTCAAGCTGCAGATCCACGTCGCGCAGGGAGGGCGGCTGGAGGGCGAACGCCCGGCCGAGAACGGCCACGCCGTCGAGGCCCGCCTCAATGCCGAGGACCCGGATCGCGATTTCGCGCCGAGCCCGGGCCACATCAGCCTGCTCGAACTCCCGGCCGGCCCGGGCATCCGCGTCGACACCGGTGTCGGAGAGGGAGATTCGATCCCGGCCGACTTCGACTCGATGATCGCCAAGATCATCGCGTGGGGACGCGACCGGGACGAGGCTCTCGCCCGGCTGCGCCGCGCCATGGATGAGACGACCGTCGTCATCGAGGGCGGCTCGACCAACAAGTCCTTCATCCTCGACCTGCTGGCCCAGCCCGAGGTCATCGACGGCAGCGCCGACACCGGCTGGATCGACCGCGTGCGCGGCGAGGGCAGGCTGATCGCGCATCAGCACAGCGGCGTCGCTCTCGTCGCCGCTGGCATCGAGGCCTACCTCGATGAGGAGGCCGTCGAGCGCGCTCGCCTCCTGGAGACCGCACGGGGTGGCCGCCCGCAGGCCCAGCACCGCGTCGGCCAGTCGGTCGACCTCAAGTTGCGCGGTGCGGCCTACAAGGTCACCGTCCTGCGTATCGGGCCCCACCGCTTCCGCGTCGCCATCACCGGCGCCGGCACGGCCACGGTCGATGCCGATCTCGACGTGATCAACGACTATGCCAGCCGGATCCGCATCGGCGATCGCACTCACCGCCTCGTCACGGCCACCCACGGCCCGACCCAGCTCGTCGAGGTCGACGGGGTCACCCATCGCGTGAGTCGTGACGAGGGTGGCGTGTTGCGTTCTCCGGCGCCGGCACTCGTCGTCGCGACCCCCGCATCGACCGGCGACGAACTGGCAGAGGGCGCCCCGGCCATCGTCCTCGAGTCGATGAAGATGGAGACCGTCCTGCCCGCCCCCTTCGCCGGTGTCGTGCGGGAGGTGCTCGTGGCCGCCGGCCACCAGGTGGAGACGGGCGCGCCTCTCCTGCGGATCGACCCGGTGGTCGACGACGAGGGAGCGGAGGCCGCCCCGGCTGCCGCGGAGGAGTCGGTCGACCTCGACCTGGCCTACGAAGCGGCCGACGGCAGCGATGCGCTGGCGCAGGGTCGTGCCGACATCGAGGCGATGCTGCTCGGCTATGACGTGGACCCGCAGGACGACGGTGGCACCCTGCAGCGCTACCTCGCCGAGCGCGAGCGCCGCCAGGGCGACTCGGGACTGACGAGCGAGGAGCTCGACCTGCTCGAGGTCTTTGCCGATTTCGCCGAGTTGTCCCGCAATCGCCCGGTCGGTGACGACGAACACTCCGAGAACCAGGTGCACTCGCCCCGCGAGCACTTCCACACCTACCTGCAGAGCCTCGACGCCGAACGCGGCGGCCTGCCCGAGGCCTTCCGGTCCAAGTTGGCGCGGGTGGCCCGCCACTACGACGTCAGTTCGCTCGACCGGTCACCCGAGCTCGAGGCCGCGGTCTTCCGGATCTTCTTGGCCCAGCAACGCTCCACCCCCGATGTCCTCATCGCGACGGCTCTGCTGCAGGAGTGGATCGACGAGCCGCCGCCCTCCGGTGACCTCGGCGACCGCGCGCGCGACGTGCTCGATCGCCTGGTCGTGGCGACCCAGTTGCGGTTCCCGGTCGTCGGCGACCTCGCGCGAAGCGTGCGTTTCCGCTGGTTCGACCAGCCGGGCGTCGATGAGGACCGCTCGAGCGTCCTGGCCAGGGTCGGCCCCGAGATCGAGGCGATCGCTGGCCTGCCGACCGGGGACGAGCGCAGTGCGCGCCTCGATGCTCTGGCCGGCATTCCCGAGCGCATCGTGTCCTTCCTCGGGCGACGATTCGAGAACGGGCTGCCCGAGACCGAGCCGATGCTTGCTGTCCTCATCAAGCGGCACTACCACGAGCACGCCATCTCCGAGGTGGGCGAGACCCAGATCCACGGGCGACCCTTTGCCACCGCCGACTACACCCTCGACGGCCGCTACTCGCACCTGGTGAGCACCATCGCAAATCACGACGAGTTGACTCCCGACAGCGAGTTCACCGCCGACCTCACGGCGCAGGTCGAGTCGCGGGAGGAAGGGGTCGAGGGCGTCGTCGACCTCTACCTGCACTGGCCAGAGGCGCCCGCCTCCGATGACGAGGCGTCGGCTCAATTGGCCGCCACCCTGGCTGCCCTGCCGGTCACCCACACCGTGCGCCGCATCGCCGTCGGGGTGGCCCCGGGCGATGCCCGCGAGGTGGGCTACTTCACCTTCCGCCCCGCCGGGGATGGCGCGCTCACCGAGGACCTCCTCGTCCGCAACGTCCACCCGATGGTTGGGCGTCGCCTCAACCTCTGGCGGCTGCGCGACTTCGACCTGACCCGCCTCGAGGGGCCGACCGATGTCCTGCTGCTCAAGGGCCAGGCCAAGGGCAACGCCGCCGACCAGCGGCTCTTCGCGTTGGCCCAGGTGCGCCAGTTCAGCGTCGCCCGCGACGAGGCCGGCAACGTTGTCGCCCTCCCGCATCTCGAGCGCGCCATCGCGAACTGTCTCGAGGGGATCCGTCGCGCCCGGGCTGCGGCGGGGTCCGGCGGCGCCCGACTGGACATGAACCACGTGTGGTTGCACGTCTGGCCGCCGGTGTCGGCCGATCTCGACCAACTCACCGCCCTCGAGAGCCGGATCGCACCGATGACGGCCGGGGCCGGCATCGAGGAACTCCGGATCGAGGGGCGTCTGGCCGGAGCCGGCGGCTCGATCACCCCGATCGTCGTCAAGTTCCGCGCCCTGCCGGGCAGCGGCATCGTCACGACCTTCGAGGAGCCCGCCACCGAGCGCCTCGCACCTCTCGACGGGTATGCCGAGAAGGTCGTCCGCGCCCGGCGGCGCGGCTTGGTCTATCCCTACGAATTGGTGTCGATGGTGGCCGGCGGTGGAGGCACGGCCGTCGAGCACGACCTCGACGCGTCCGGGCGCCTCGTCCCCGTGGACCGGCCCTACGGCCAGAACACGGCAGGCATCATCTGCGGCGTCGTCACCACCCCGACCGGCTTGCACCCCGAAGGCGTGACCCGCGTGCTGCTCTGCGGCGACCCGCTGCGCAGCCTGGGATCGGTCGCCGAGGCCGAGTGCGCCCGGATCATGGCAGCGATCGACCTCGCCGAGGAGATGGGTGTGCCGGTCGAGTGGTTCGCGCTGTCGGCCGGTGCCCGGATCGCGATGGACTCGGGCACGGAGAACATGGACTGGATCGCCAAAGCGCTCCGGCGGATCGTCGACTTCACCCAGGCCGGTGGCGAGATCAACGTCGTCGTCGCCGGGATCAATGTCGGCGCCCAGCCCTATTGGAACGCGGAAGCGACGATGCTCATGCACTGCAAGGGCGTGCTCATCATGACGCCCGACTCGGCCATGGTCCTCACCGGCAAGCAGTCGCTCGACTTCTCCGGTGGCGTCTCGGCCGAGGACAACTTCGGCATCGGTGGCTACGACCGCGTCATGGGGCCCAATGGGCAGGCGCAGTACTGGGCGAAGGACCTCGCCGAGGCCTACGGCATCCTGCTCGAGCACTACGACCACACCTGGGTGGCGCCGGGGGAGGCCACGCCTCGCCGCGCCCAGACGAGCGATCCCACGGATCGTGACGTCACGGCATACCCCCACGACCCGAAGGACAGCGGATTCACCACGGTCGGCGACATCTTCAGCAAGCAGACCAACCCCGACCGCAAGAAGGCCTTCGACATCCGCACCCTCATGCGGTCGGTCACCGACCAGGACCACCCGATGCTCGAGCGCTGGGCAGGGATGGCCGATGCCGAGACCTCGGTGGTCACCGACGCCCACATCGGTGGAATTCCGGTGTGCCTCATCGGGATCGAGAGCAAGTCGGTCGCGCGCCGTGGCTTCCCGCCCACGGACGGCCCGGACAGTTACACCGCCGGCACGCTCTTCCCGAAGTCGAGCAAGAAGACCGCCCGCGGTATCAACGCCGCGTCCGGCAACCGGCCGCTCGTCGTGCTGGCCAACCTGTCGGGCTTCGACGGATCTCCGGAGTCGATGCGCAAACTGCAGTTGGAGTACGGCGCGGAGATCGGTCGCGCGATCGTCAACTTCAAGGGCCGGATCGTCTTCGTCGTCGTCTCGCGCTACCACGGCGGAGCCTTCGTGGTCTTCTCCAAAGCGCTGAACGACGACATGACCGTGCTCGCGGTCGAGGGGTCCTTCGCGTCGGTGATCGGCGGGGCACCGGCCGCCGCCGTCGTCTTCGCCCGGGACGTCGATGCGCGGACCGCCAAGGACCCGCGGGTCGCCGATCTGGAGGATCAGGTGCGCAATGCCGCCGGCTCGCAGCGCGCCGGTCTCGTCGCCCAACTCGACGAGACGAGGCAGGCGGTCCGCGCCGAAGTCCTCGGCCAGGTCGCCTCAGAATTCGACGGCGTGCACTCGATCCACCGCGCCGTCGAGGTCGGCTCGGTCGACGAGGTCATCGCTGCCCGGGACCTGCGACCACGGATCATCGCGGCGCTCGAGTCGTGACCACGCAGCGGCCGCGTGTCGTCGCCGTCAGCCGGGACGACCAGCATCGCTTCAGCAAGGTGCCGGTCGACATGATCGTGCTGGTCGAAGGGCTCGGGGTCGACGGCGATGCGCACTCGGGGACCACGGTCCAACACCTGTCCCGGGTCCGGCGTGATCCGACGACCCCGAACCTGCGTCAGGTCCACCTGATCCACGACGAGTTGCTCGACGAGGCCCGGGCGGCGGGGCACGAGATCGGGCCGGGATCGTTGGGGGAGAACATCCTCACCGCCGGAATCGACCTGCTCGGGCTCCCGACCGACACCAGACTCCACCTCGGTGAGGCAGTGCTGCGTGTCACCGGCCTGCGCAATCCGTGCCGTCAGATCAACGACCTCTCGCCGGACCTGCTCAAGATCTGCGTCGAGCGGGCCGATGGCGTCGCGACCGACAGCGATGTCGACCTCGGCCCCACGGGTGGAACGGTTTCGCGGGACGGACAGCCGATCCGACGCAAGGCCGGGATCATGGCCGTCGTCGAGCGCGGTGGCCAGGTGGTGCCGGGTGACGTGATCACCGTCGAGCTGCCGGATGGCCACGTGCCGCTGGAGCCGGTCTGATGGAGGACGACCGCTGATGACTGGCCCCCTGCGCGTCGAGGGTTCGACGGGTGACTGGATCCGCCCGCGACTGCTGCCCTGGGGCCGACACGGATGTCCCGCCGGGGCCGTGGTGCCAACCCGTTTCGACCGCATCGTGCGGGTGCTGCACCCGGCGGGCGACGGTCGCACCTGGGCGGAGGTGGCCGCGACCATCGACAGGGTCATGCATGGCCTGGTGCAGTGGGCGTGCATTTCGGAGACCTTCGACGGACGTGGTCGCTCGAGAGACGTGGATCCCGAGGAGGGCTCGATCCCAGCGGGGACCTTGGGCATGGTGCTCGACCACTGCCCCGCCAGCAGCGACGTCTTCCACGCCGTGTGGGACGGATTCGGCGCGTGGGAGGCGCCGGCTCGAGGCGAGCCCGATCAGCTGTCGCTGCCCCACCGCACCTATCGCGTGTTCACCGCACCCAAGGAGCCGGTGACGGCCTGGCCGGGTTTCAGCCCGCACTGGCCCCAGTCGGCAAACCTCATCTGGCCGGCGGACCACTCCTGGTGCATCGCCACCGAGATCGACTGGGACTTCACGCTCATCGCCTGCGCCGAGGAGGTGGCCGCAGTCCTCCTGGCCGATCCCCGGCTCGAAGCCTTCGCGGTGGCCGCCGAGGACGACCTGAGCTGGCTCGGCGACACGGTCAACCCCCGTCCCGCCTGGCTGGAGTCCATGGCGACGGCGCAACGCCCGGCCGAGCCACCCGCGACCGCCGTCACCCACGTCGCCGGCCTGGTCCTCGCGGCGGGGGCGGGCAGTCGCTACGGAGGG
This sequence comes from Phycicoccus elongatus Lp2, assembly GCF_000367525.1. Taxonomy (GTDB): domain Bacteria; phylum Actinomycetota; class Actinomycetes; order Actinomycetales; family Dermatophilaceae; genus Phycicoccus_A; species Phycicoccus_A elongatus. Next base: position 779,231 of record NZ_HF570956.1, read on the forward strand.
CCCAAGGCCCTCGTGCGGGACCCGGACGACGACCTCACCTGGGTGGAGCGGTCGGTATGCCGTCTCGCGGCATCCGGGGTGAGAGTCATCGCCGTCGTGGTCGGGGCCGAGGCAGACGACGTGAGTGAGATTTTGCTCTCCGGTGCGTGGGCGCGGGTCTGGTCGCCCCCGGAACCGGTCTCGGTCGTCATCGTCGACGCGGACGACTGGGCGGAGGGGATGGGGGCATCGCTGCGCGCCGGGCTCGACGCGATCGCCGACGCCTTCCCTGCCGAGATCGAGGCCCTGCTCGTCACCCTCGTGGACCTGCCCGACGTGACGAGCGAGGTGCATCGCCGCGTGATCCATTCCGCAGCCCATCAAGCCCCACACCGAGGCGAGTTGGCTGCGGGACTGTGGCGCGCGGCCTACGCCGGAGTGCCGGGGCACCCGGTGCTCATCGGACGCGACCACTGGGCCGGCGTCGCCACGTCGGCGACCGGCGACCGGGGGGCGCGTGAGTATCTGGCGACCAACCAGCCCCTTCTGGTCGAGTGCGGCGACCTCGCCTCCGGTCGGGACGTGGACACCCCGGGGGGTCGTGCGCAAGGGTGACCCCATGGATCCAGCCACCGCCTTCCCCGATCCAGCATCCCTCGCGGCGGCGGTGGGCGAGACCGGATACCTCGCCGACGACGACCTCGCCACCGTGGCCTGGCTCGCGATGCGCCTCGGGCGGCCGCTCCTCATGGAGGGCGAGCCCGGCACGGGCAAGACTGCGCTCGCCGAAGCCCTCGCCGACGCCTTGGACGTGCCGCTGATCCGCTTGCAGTGCTATGAGGGCATCGACGCGACCCAGGCCCTCTACGACTGGGACTTCCCGCGCCAGATCCTGCACGTCCGCGCCCTCGAGGCGGTGGCCGGAGGACCGCGCGATGTCGGTGAAGTGGAGGAGAGCCTCTTCGACGACCGCTTCCTGCTCGCCCGCCCGGTGCTGCGCGCCCTGCGCGAGTCGCCCTGCGTGCTGCTCGTCGACGAGATCGACCGGGCCGACGACGAGTTCGAGGCCTTCCTCCTCGAGGTGCTCTCGACCTGGTCGGTGACCATCCCCGAGCTCGGCACCGTGGTCGCCGCGACGCCACCCGTGGTCGTGCTCACGAGCAATCGCACCCGTGAGCTCCACGACGCCCTCAAACGGCGGTGTCTCTATCACTGGGTGGAGCATCCTGGGCTCGAACGCGAGTTGGCGATCGTCCGCGCGCGCACACCCGAGGTGCCGGAGGCCCTTGCGGCACAGGTGGTCCGGGCCGTGCACGCCATGCGCTCCGACACCGAGTTGCTCAAGCCGCCGGGGGTCGCCGAGACCCTGGACTGGGCCAGGGCACTGCAGACCCTTGGCACCCGGGAGCTCGACACCGGGTCCGCTGCCCGCACCCTCGGAGTCGCCCTGAAGTATCGCGAGGATGCCCAGCGGATCTCGGCGGCGCTCGACCGGATCCTCACCCCATGACCACGCCAGCGGGGTGGTTCGCGTCGCCGGAGGAGATCCTCCTCGGTTTCGCGCGAGCACTGCGTGCGGCGGGCGTCGACGTGACGGCCGACCGCGAGCGCTCCTTCGTCGAGGCGGTCGCCGCCCTCGGGATGGAGGACGTCGCCCACGTGTGGCGGGCCGGGCTCGCCACCCTCTGCGGCTCGCCGACGGACCATGAGAGGTATGCCGCGGTCTTCGCCGCGTGGTTCTCCGGCCAGGTCGGAGGGCGCAAGGGTGGGGCGCCGCAGGTGCGCCCGATGACGCGGGCACCGCTGGACAACGGCGCCGGCGAGGGCGAGGCCAGTGACGACGACACCCTCATTGCGCAGGCCTCGGCCTCCGAGATCCTGCGTCATCGCGACGTGGCGACCCTCGATGCGGCCGAGAAGGAAGCCCTCCACCAGCTCTTCGCTCGCGTGCACCCGCGCGCCCCACGGCGTCGTGGCCATCGGCGGACGCCGACCGCTCGGGGCGAACTCGACGCTCGACGCACCCTGCGTGAGTCCCTGACCCGGCTCGGGGAGCCCGGGAGGATCCACCATCGCCGTCGCCGTCCGAGACCCCGTCGGGTCGTCCTGCTCGTTGACGTCTCCGGCTCGATGGGTGCCTATGCCGACACCCTGCTCCGTCTGGCCCACCGCTTCGTCATGAGCGGAGCCCCGGTCGAGGTGTTCACCCTCGGCACCCGACTGACCCACGTGACGCGAGCACTCCGCCACCGCGATGCCGACCGCGCGATTGTCGCTGCGGGAGAGGCGATCCCGGACTGGTCCGGCGGGACCAGACTCGCCGAGGGCGTCGACGTCTTCCTCCGACGCTGGGGCCGCAAGGGCATGGCACGCGGTGCAGTCGTCGTCATCTTCAGCGACGGCTGGGAGCGGGATGCGCCGGAGGCCCTCGGCGAGCAGGTCCGCCGCCTCCAGACCCTGGCCCACCGCGTCGTCTGGGCGAACCCGCATCGGGGGAGCGCGGCCTACCAACCGATCCAGGCAGGGATCGTCGCCTGCCTGCCCCACATCGACGACTTCGTCGCCGGCCACTCGCTGGCCGCCTTCGAGGAGCTGACGGAGGTGGTGGCCCGTGCGTGAGGTCCTCGACGAACTCCTTGCCCGCTGGGAGGCGGGCCAGACCATCGGCATGGGCACCGTGGTCGCGACCTTCCAGTCGGCGCCGCGCCCACCGGGGGCCTCGATGCTCGTCACCGAGGCCGGCGAGGCCATCGGCTCGGTGTCCGGTGGGTGTGTCGAGGGCGCGGTGTATGAGTTGGCCCAGGAGGTCATGGCCTCCGGAAGCCCTGTGCTGCAGCGCTATGGCATCTCCGACGAGACCGCGCTCGGGGTCGGCCTGACGTGCGGCGGCATCCTCGACGTCCACGTCGAGCCGGTGTCACAAGACACCTTCCCCGAGTTGGGGGAGGTCGCGGCCGACATCCGTGCGGAGCGACCGGTCGCCGTCGCGACAGTTGTCACCCACCCGGATCCGGCCCGGGTGGGACGACGCGTCATCGTGCGACCCGAAGGGGCGCCGACCCAGGGCAGCATCGGCAGCGAGCGCGCCGATGCTGCCGTCCTCGACGACGCCCGCGGCCTGCTCGCCCTCGGCGAGTCCAAGACGCTCACCTACGGTCCGGACGGCGAGCGTCGGGGCGAGGGCATGCAGGTCTTCGTGTCGGCCCACGCCCCCCGCCCGCGGATGCTCGTCTTCGGGGCGATCGACTTCGCGGCGGCGGTTGCCGCGCAGGGGTCCTTCCTCGGGTATGCCGTGACCGTCTGCGACGCACGCCCGGTCTTCGCGACCGCCACCCGTTTCCCGGAGGCCGACGAGGTCGTCGTCAAGTGGCCCCACAAGTACCTCACCGAGGAGCGGGATGCCGGGCGGATCGATGCCCGGACGGTGATCTGCGTCCTCACCCACGACCCGAAGTTCGACGTGCCACTGCTCGAGGTGGCCCTGCGACTGCCCGAGGTCGGCTACGTCGGCGCGATGGGGTCCCGTCGCACGCACGAGGACCGCCTGGCACGCCTGCAGGAGGCAGGACTGTCCGCAGCGGAGATCGGGCGGATGTCGTCCCCGATCGGCCTCGACCTCGGGGCCCGCACACCACAGGAAACGGCCGTGTCGATCGTCGCCGAGATCATCGCCCTGCGCTGGGGCGGACGGGGCGAGCGACTCGGCGAGCGCGGCGGCCCGATCCACCACCCCGGGGACTGAGTGGCAGCACGGCATACCCAGCGGTGACCCTTGTCACCGCGACGAGGTCACGGAAGGATCATGGGCATCGACCAATCCGCGACAAGGGAGTCAGGATGACCCGAATCACCGTCACCGTCGACGGAGCGAAGTACTCCGACGACGTCGAGCCCAGGACCTTGTTGGTCCACTACCTTCGCGAGACCCTCGGCAAGGTGGGGACGGTGGTCGGGTGCGACACGAGCAACTGCGGCGCCTGCACCGTGCACCTCGACGGCCGCTCCGTGAAGTCCTGCAATGTCTTGGCCGTCCAGGTCGACGGCCACGAGGTGACGACGATCGAGGGGCTGGCCACCGAGGCCGGACTGCACCCGATGCAGGAGTCCTTCCACGAGCACCACGCGCTCCAGTGTGGCTACTGCACACCGGGAATGATCATGCAGGCCATCGACGTGCTCAACACCCATCCGGACCCGACCGAGGAGCAGATCCGCCTCGGCCTCGAGGGCAACCTGTGTCGGTGCACCGGCTATCACAACATCGTCAAGGCCGTCGCTGCCGCCGCCAAGGCGCCCGGTGCGGCCGCCGTCTCGAGCAGCAAGGTCGGTGACTGAGATGACCGCAGTGGACGAGCGCCCCGCAGAGAGTGCGGAGATCGGCAAGGCACGCCGTCGCAAGGAGGACCAGCGCCTCATCACCGGCCGCACCAAGTGGACCGACAACATCGTGCTCCCCGGCATGCTCCACCTGGCCATGGTCCGCAGCCCCTTCGCCCACGCGAAGGTGACGTCGATCGACACCGAGGCCGCCAAGGGCGCGACCAATGTCGTCGCCGTCTACACCGCCGCGGACTTCCCCGACGGCATGGGCGCCTGCGCCAACGCCTGGCCGATCACGCCCGAGCAGGTCACGCCCGACCACCTGCCCATGGTGACCGAGCACGTCGCGTGCGCCGGCGAGATCGTCGCCGTCGTCGTCGCCCGATCGGCCGCGGCGGCCCGTGATGCCGCCGAACTCGTCGATGTGGACTACGAGGAGTTGCCGGCCGTCCTCGACGCCAAGGAGGCGCTGAAGGACGAGGTCCTCGCCCACCCCGACAAGGGCACCAACAAGTCGGCCTTCTGGCGGCTGGACTCCGCCGAGGCCGGCACCGGTGGGAGCGTGGACGAGGCGATCGCCAAGGCCCGCGAGGACGGCATCGTCATCGAGCGTGAGTACCGCCAGCAGCGCCTCGTGCCCGCCTTCATGGAGCCGCGCTCCACGGTGGTGGACCCGACCGGCGAGCAGGTGACGATGTGGACCTCGACCCAGGTCCCGCACATCCTGCGCTTCCTCATCGCCGCCACGACCGGTATGCCGGAGAGCAAGATCCGCGTCATCGCCCCCGATGTGGGCGGCGGGTTCGGCGGCAAACTCCAGACCACGCCGGAGGAGTTCATCACCCTCGCCGTCGCCCGCAAGCTGGGCAAGCCGGCGAAGTACACCGAGACCCGGTCCGAGTCGTTGCTGTCCGCGCACCATGGTCGTGACCAGTACCAGATGCTCACCCTCGCGGCGACCAAGGACGGCACCGTCACCGGCCTGAAGGTCGACCTGCTCGCCAATCTCGGCGCCTATGTGGCGATCGTCGGTGGCGGGGTGCCGGTCCTGGGCGCGTGGATGTTCCACGCGATCTACAAGTTCCCGGCATATCAGTTCAACTGCCAGACGGTCCTGACGAACACGACCTGGGTGGACGCCTACCGCGGCGCCGGCCGACCTGAGGCGACCTTCGCCATCGAGCGGCTGATGGACGAACTCGCCGCCGAAGTCGGGGTCGACCCGCTCGAGATCCGGGAGAAGAACTGGATCAAGCACGAGGAGTTCCCCTTCGTCTCGGTGTCGGGGATGACCTACGACTCGGGCAACTACGAAGCCGCGACGGCTCGCGCCAAGGAACTCTTCGGCTACGACGAGTTGCGGGCCGAGCAGAAGCAGCGCCGCCAGAGTGGTGACCCGGTCCAGCTCGGCATCGGCGTCTCCACCTTCACCGAGATGTGCGGACTGGCCCCCTCGCGGGTGCTGGGTCAGCTGTCCTATGGGGCCGGGGGTTGGGAATCGGCGGCGATCCGGATGCTCCCGACCGGCAAGGTCGAGGTCATCACTGGCACGTCTCCGCACGGCCAAGGTCACGAGACGGCGTGGAGCCAGATCGTGGCCGACCGGCTCGGTGTGCCCTTCGACGACGTCGAGGTCCTCCATGGCGACACCGCGATCGCCTACAAGGGGCTCGACACCTATGGCTCACGCAGCCTCGTGGTGGGCGGAGAGGCCGTGGTCCGGGCCGCGGACAAGGTCATCGAGAAGGCCAAGCCGTTTGCGGCGCACCTGCTCGAGGCAAGCGTCGACGACCTCGAGTTCAAGGACGGCCGGTATGCCGTCAAGGGCACCGACAAGGGGGTCGGCATCACCGAGGTGGCTCTGGCAACCTTCGCCTCGCACAACTACCCGGACCACCTCGAGCCGGGCATCGACGCCGACGCGACCTACGACCCGGTGGACTTCTCCTTCCCGCACGGCACGCACCTGTGCGCGATGGAGGTCGACACCGAGACGGGGGCGTCGACGATCCGCAAGTACGTCTGCGTCGACGACATCGGCCAGGTCATCAACCCGCTCATCGTCGAGGGTCAGGTCCACGGTGGCCTCGTCCAGGGGATCGCCCAAGCGCTGTGGGAGGAAGCGGTCTACGACGACAACGGCACCCTGGTGACGGGGTCCTTCGTCGACTACACGCTGCCGACGACGGCCGACACGATCAACTTCGTGACCGACAACACGACCTCGCTGGCGACGACGAACACCTTGGGAACCAAGGGCGTCGGTGAGGCGGGCACGATCGCGTCGACGCCGGCGGTGGTCAACGCGATCGTCGACGCGGTCCGTGACCGGGGCATCCACGACATCCAGATGCCGTGCACCCCCGCACGGGTCTGGGCGGCGCTGCAGTCGGCTGGCTCGGCCGAGGTCGCGCAGGCCCAACCGCACTTCCATGAGGAAGCAGCCAACAACGCCGATCCCGGCACCACGGGTGAAGGGAGCGGGTCATGATCCCGTCATCGTTCGAATACGTCGCCCCCACATCCGTCGAGGATGCGCTCGCGGCGCTCGCCGAGGCCGGTGACGAGGGCAAGGTCCTGGCCGGTGGCCAGTCCCTGCTGCCGGTCCTGCGCATGCGGCTCAACGCACCCGAGAAGGTCATCGACCTCGGGCGCGTGGAGGGCCTGCGCGGCATCCGGGAGGACGGCGACACCATCGTCATCGGCGCGATGACGACGCACGACGAGGTGGCCAACTCCGAGCTGGTCAAGGAGCATGCGGCCCTGCTCGCCAAGGCCACGGCCGAGGTGGCCGACCCGCAGATCCGTCACCGGGGCACGCTCGGCGGCGCCATCGTCCATGCCGATCCGGCGGGAGACCTCGGAGCCCCGGTGCTCGCGCTCGACGCCGAGATGGTCATTGCCGGGCCCGGCGGCGAGCGCACGGTCGCGGCCAAGGACTTCTTCACCGACCTCTTCGAGACGGCCGTGGGCGACGGGGAACTGCTCACCGCGATCCGGATCCCCAAGCACACCGGGTGGGGTGCGCACTACGAGAAGTTCGTGCGGGTCGCGCACCAGTGGTCGATCGTCGGCGTGGCAGCCACCGTGAAGGCCGACGGAGGCACGATCAGCGAGGCCAAGATCGGGCTCACCAACATGGGCTCGACGCCCCTTCGGGCCGCCTCGGTCGAAGCCGCGTTGGCGGGAAAGTCGGCCAGCGACGTCGCCGATGCGTGCTCCTCGGCCGCCGACGGGACGAATCCGCCGAGCGACCTCAACGGTGACGCGGACTATCGGCGTCACCTCGCGACCGTGCTCACGAGTCGCGCGGTCGCGGCTGCTGCGGCAGGCTGACCTCATGGAGCTGACCCACGATTTCGTCGTCCCCGCCGCCATCGACCTGGTGTGGGAGACCTTCATGGACCTGGAGCGGGTCGGCGGGTGTTTCCCCGGGGCCACGGTCACCGAGGCGACGGGCGAGTCCTTTGCCGGGACCGTCAAGGTCAAGCTGGGCCCGATCGCCTTGCAGTATGCCGGGACGGGCGCTTTCGTCGAGCGTGACGATGCCGCGCACCGGGCGGTCATCGAGGCCAAGGGCAAGGACAAGAGGGGCAATGGCACGGCCGGCGCCACGGTGACCATGCAACTGGCCCCGGCGGAGGGTGGCGCCCACACGCGGGTCGACGTGACGACCGAACTGGCGATCACCGGCAAGCCGGCGCAGTTCGGGCGTGGCGTCATGCAGGACGTCTCGGACAAGCTGCTCCAGCAGTTCATCGGCTGCATCGAGGGCCAGTTCAGCGCGCCCGCCGACCCCGGGACAACCGCGGCAACTGGGAACAACGCCGCAGAGGGAGAGGGGCGCTCGCACGGGGAGTCGTTCGCGCAATTTCGCGCGGAGGTCGCTGACGACGAGGGCATGGCCCTGTCACCGGCCGAGGTCGCCGAGGGTCTCGGGGAGAGCCAGCCGGTCGCCGCCGCCGCACCTGCGCCGGCCCCGCGGCATACCTCTGGGGCGGCGACGACCCGACCGGCCGCCTCGCGGGCGGCAAGTGACGACTCGATCGACCTGGGGGCGACGGTGCTGCCGGTGCTCCTCAAGAGCTATGCCCCGCATGCGATCGGGGCCCTGCTGGCGATCGCCCTGGGTTATCTCATCGGGCGGCGCAGGCGCTGACGCCCGTCGGGGCCGACGTGGTCCCACGGTGCGGTCGTCGCCGCCCACCGGGATGGTGGCCAACAGCAGTTCATCGACCGCACCGTGCCGGTCACCAGCGCCGACGGTGCCGGCCCGGTCCTGTCCCACATGCTCGAGCGGCTCGAGGAGCCACACCCGATCGGCGACCTGGCCCGACGTGCCGCGATGTCACCACGCACCTTCGCCCGGCCCTTCGTCGCCGAGACGGGCACGACACCGCACCAGTGGCTCACCGAGCAACGTGTGATCCGTGCCCGTGAGGTGCTCGAGGAGAGCGACCTGCCGGTCGAGCAGGTCGCGACGCGGCCCGGCTTCGGCAACGCGGCCCTGCTCTTGCAGCACTGCCAGGCGTGCACCGGGATCAGCCCCACGGCATACCGTTCCCAGCACCGCGCTCCGGCGATGACTGGAGCCTGAGTCTTCACAGGACGCGCACATTTCCTGTGGGCGCCCCCCGCACGCGCCTCCCTAGAGTCAGTGCCATGACCGCGACTCCCGCCCGCCTACTCGTCGTCGAGGACGACGAGGTCATCAACGAGTCGCTCACCCTGCGCCTCGAGGCCGAGGGGTATGCCGTGACACGCGCCTTCGACGGCCCGGGCGCCGTCGAGGCGTTCACCGCGGACCCGCCCGACGTGGTCCTCCTCGACATCATGCTTCCCGGCTTCGACGGCCTCGAGGTGTGCCGCCGCATCCAGGCCATCCGGCCCGTGCCATTGCTCATGCTCACTGCCCGCGACGACGAGACCGACATCCTCGTCGGGCTCGCGGTAGGGGCCGACGACTACGTGACCAAGCCCTTCCGCATGCGCGAGGTCGTCGCGCGCGTCCAGGCCCTGCTCCGGCGCGTCGAGCGGGCCGCCGAGCTCGCGGCGCAGCCGACCTCGACCGACCTCGTCGTCGGCGGCCTCACGGTGACCCCCAGCGCGCGACGCGTGACAGTCCAGGGGAGCGAGATCCACCTGACGCCACTGGAATTCGACCTCCTGCGGGTCCTCGCCGAGGCCCCCGGGCGGGTCTTCGAACGCGACCAGTTGCTCCGCGACGTGTGGGGCTGGGCCGATGCCTACGGCACGCGGACCCTCGACTCCCACGTCAAGGCCCTGCGCGCCAAGATCGGTGCCGACCGGATCCGCACCGTCCACGGCGTCGGGTATGCCGCAGAGGCCCGACCGTGACCGCCGAACCCAACGCTCGGGGGCCACTGGCGGGGATCACGTCGATCCGCGTCAAACTCGGGCTCCTCGTCGTCGCGAGCACCGTCGCCGTCCTCGTCGTCGCCGCCATCGGGCGCCGCGCCGGCGTGCCCACCCTCGTCTCCGGCCCGGTGACGATCGCCGCCGCCCTCGGCGCGACCCGCTGGTTGGCCCGCGGCATGGTGACCCCGCTGCAGGACATGACGCGTGCCGCCTCCCGCATGGCCGGCGGGCAGTGGTCCGAACGCATCGACGTCACCTCCGCCGACGAGGTCGGCACGCTGGCCCGGTCGTTCAACGCCATGGCCGAGGATCTGGCCACCCAGGACGAGCAACGCCGTGCCCTCATCGCCACCGTCTCACACGAACTGCGCACGCCACTGGCCGCGCAGCGCGCCGTGCTCGAGAACCTCGCCGACGGCGTCGTCGCTCCCGACGAACGAACCCTCGGCACCGCACTCGCCCAGGCCGAGCGACTGTCCGACCTCGTCAACGACCTGCTCGACCTCTCCCGCATCGACGGCGGCGCCGGTCGGCTCGCCCTCGCGCGCGTCGACGTCGCCCAGTTGCTGTCTGCCTGCGTCGCCGAGGCCGAGCTCCGGCCCCGGGACGTGCGCCATGTCGTCACCGTCACGCCGGAGAGCCTGTCGGTCACCGCCGATCGCGCTCGTCTCACCCAGGTCATCGTCAACCTGCTCGACAACGCCGACCGCCACAGTCCGGCCGGGGGCGTCGTCCGCGTCGACGCCCGCGTCGACGGCAGCGACTGGGTCCTCGACGTCCGCGACGAGGGTCCCGGCATCCCGCCCGAGCAGCGACACCGTATCTTCCAGCGGTTCGGGTCCACCGATCCGACGTCCGGTGGCTCCGGGCTCGGCCTGGCCATCGCCCGCTGGGTCGTCGAGATGCACGGCGGCCGGATCGATGCCCTCGACGCAGAGTCCGGTGCGCACCTGGCCCTGCAGCTGCCGCGCACCCCCGTGCTCCCCTCTCCCCAGCCATCGCAGGCCCCTTCCGCAGACACGCCCGCACCCGGAGCCGCAGCGGCACCGGCCGTGGTGGCTCAGGCCGCAACCGGGCGGCATACCCCCTCGTCCAGCCCCACCCAGGAGTCCACCATGTCGTCCGCAGTCGCGCCGACCGTCCCGTCGGTCCCGCCCGCCGCCCCTCGCCCGGACTTCTGGGGCCGCTTCTGGCCCGAGCGCCACTGCGGGCCACAGGTTGCGATCCTCGCTGCGGCCGCCGGCGTCGGCATCATCGGCGCGGTCCTGCTGCCCCTGATGAACGGTGTGGGCCTGGCCGTCTCCCTCGTCATGGCGCTGGGCGGCTCGCTCGCCTTCGTCGTCGGTCGGGTCTGGCGCTCGCCCTGGGCACTGGCCGTCTGGGCGCTGTGTCTCGTTGCCGTCTCCGTCTTCACCCTGCGCGCGGAGCCCGGGCTCGCCGTGCTCGGACTCGTCCTCGCCACACCGCTGTTCATGTCAGCCTTCACCAAGGCACGCACGATCGTCGGCCTGCTGATTTCCGGCCTGGCCTGGGTGCTCGCGGCGATCCGCGGACTGCCCCTCCTCGGACGCACCCTCGGCCGGCTCAGCGCCCGCCGCAACCTCTGGGCCGTCCTGCGGGCCGGCGCCCTGACCGTCCTGGGCGTCATCGTCTTCGGTGCGCTCTTCGCCTCGGCGGATGCGATCGTCGGCTCCTGGGCCAAGGCGCTGGTCCCGGACTGGCAGTGGAGCGAGCTCACCCTGCGCGCTTTCCTGTGGACCTTCATCACCGGGCTGACCCTCACCGCCTGCTACGTCGCCCTCAACCCGCCGGCCGCCGACCCGGACCCGGACCTGGCCCTGACGCCGCGCCCGGCCAAGCACCGGTTCGAATGGCTCGTGCCGGCCGGCGCGGTGCTCGTGCTCTTCGTGGTCTTCCTCGCCGCTCAGGCCAGCGCCCTCTTCGGCGGCAAGGAGCACGTGCTGCGCACGACCGGCCTGACGTATGCCGAGTACGCCCGGCAGGGCTTCGGCCAGCTCGTCGTGGTCACCCTCCTGACGACCGTGGTGCTCGCCCTCATCCGCTGGTTCGCGAGCGAGCAGACCGCGGCCGACCGGTCGATCAAGCGCGGCGTCGTGCTCACGATGACGGCGCTCTCCCTCCTCGTCGTCGGTTCCGCGCTGCACCGGCTCTGGCTCTACCAGGACGCCTATGGCTTCACGACGGCACGCATCACCGCGGCCCTCGCGGAGGGCTGGCTGGCCCTCGTCGTCATCCTCGTCGGGGCGGCCGCGGCCGGCTGGTCGTGGGCGTGGGCCGCGCGGGCGGCTCTTTTCTCCGCCTCAGCCCTCGCGGTGGCCCTACCGCTGGTGAATCTCGACGCACGTGTCGTCGAGCTCAATGCGGCACGTTACGAGGCAACCGGGAAGGTCGACGTCGACTACCTCTCGCAGTTGGCCCCGGACGGCTCGGCCGCGATCGTCGCGAACTTCCCACGCGAGATGGCGGCCTGCGCCCTGACGGGTACCTCGACGTCGACGGACGACAGTTGGACCTCGTGGAACATGGGCCGGGAGCGGATGGCCCGTGCCCAGGCCCAGGTGGGGACGCCGACGGGAGTCTGCCCCACGGCATACCGCTGACCGCCGACGTCAGGAGGTGGGCCCCGCCACCTAGCCGCGAATCTCCTCGATGAAGCGCTCGCGGGCACAGTGGGTGGTCGCCTCCGGCGGGACCCGCTCGCCTTCTGATGAGGCCGGTCACGGGAGGTGAGGTTACCGGCATACTCCTGCCATGGATGAGCGCACCGTCCTGGTGATCAACGGGCCCAACCTCAACCTGCTGGGGGAACGGGAGCCGGAGGTCTATGGGCACGCCACGCTCGCCGATCTGGAGGACGGCTGCCAGGTGGCCGCCGCGGCGCTCGGGCTCACCGCTGACTGCCGTCAGTCCAACCATGAGGGCGCCCTCATCGACTGGGTCCAGGAGGGGCGTCGTGGCATCGCGGGCATCGTCCTGAACGCCGGGGGCTACACCCACACCTCAGTCGCCCTGCGCGACGCCGTCTCGGCGTGCCGGGTCCTTGTCGTCGAGGTGCACATCAGCGACATCCACGCGCGGGAACCCTTCCGGCACCACTCCTACCTCACCGACGTGACCGCGCATCAGGTGATCGGGCGCGGCATCGACGGCTACGCCGAGGCGATCACCTGGCTCGCCGAGCAGAGGTGACGGCGAGCGCCAGACTCACGACGAAGAGGGGGACGTGCAGTACCCCCATCCACCAATTCTCCGGGTGCGCGACCCACCACGTCGTGAGGTTGAGCAGGCCGAAGACCACGCCGAGGGCACCAACGGCCAGTCCGGTGGTGCGGGCGAAACCATCGGGGCGCAGGAAGAGCAGGCCGGCGATCACCGGCGTCACCATGCAGTAGGTCACTCCGGCGCCATTGAAGACGTCGAGCCCCGGGCGGACCACGCCGTCATCGAGCACGAACGGATAGAGCCACGCCAGGGCCATGAGCGGGGTGACCCACAGCCGCCCGCGCCTCAGGGTCGAGTTGTCGGTCGCGGAGCGCAGCCCGATGAACGCCATTGTGGCCACGATGAGCTGGCCGACGGCATTGCCGGTGATGAGAGCGAATCCGCGATCGCCTAGGTCGGCGGCGTTCTGGGTCAGGGCGATGACGACGAGGATGGCGGCGTAGTACCCCAGGATGATCCGGGCATGGTGGCGCACCCCCAGCAGGCCGGCGACCGCCACGCTGAGCAGCAACAGTTTGGCAATCGGCAGCAGGGCCGGCACGGACTCCGCGAGGGGGTCGAAGAGGACCGCCGGGATCAGGTCGGTCAACGCCCCTCCGGTGACGGGCGCCCCGTTGAGAATGGCCGGGAAGGCGAAGACGGCCAGGCACGCGACGAGGGGGATCACCCACCGGCGACGGCCCTGGTCGGCGATGGTCGGTGCGGTGACGGCAACATTGCCCTGGCTCATGGATTCCCCCCGGATCGAGCGATGGTCGTCAGGCTAGGGCAGCAGTCCGCCGGGGGCAATGGTGGGTGCTGCGTCGCCTGCGCGATCGGTCTCACCGCGGCATACTCACGTCCATGGACGCCGCGGCTGAGCGTGACCTGCCAACCTTGTGGCGCTCGGGGAGCTGGCGCGCCGAGGCGCACACCTGGATTCGAGCACAAGCCGACGTGACCGGACCCATCCAGGAGCACCTGGTGCGGTTCTGGTCGGTCGTCCTCAAGGTGCCGGTCGCCGGGGGATGGGCCTGGTTCAAGGAGAACGCACCCTCGCAGTCCTTCGAGGCGACGCTGATGGAGGAGGTCGCCCGTGTCGCTCCCGATCGGGTCCCGCCGTTGCTCGGCGTGGAGCGGGCGCGGGGCTGGTTGCTCACCGCCGACCTCGGCGACCCGATCGGAGAGCACCGACCAGCTGATGACCGCGAGGCCGCGGCTGAGGTCGCGGAGGTGGCGGGTGCCTGGAGTGAGGTCCAGCGGCGGCTGCCGGGTCGTGAGCCCGCCATGCGGGCCGCTCGCGTCCCGGCATTCGAGGACTCGAATGCCATCTCGTATGCCGTGGCGCTGGCCGACCATCTCGCTGGCCTTCCCGAGGGGGATGGACGGCGGCTCGACCTCGAGGGACGCCGGCAGGTCGAGGCCGGCCTGGGTCGACTCGGGGAGGATGCTGCGCGCTTGGAGGCGAGCGGCATCCCGGAATCGGTGGAGCACAACGATCTCCACCTTTGGAACGCCATGCGTGGCAGGGACGGTGGGATCGCGTTCATCGACCTCGGCGATGCGGTGTGGAGCCACCCCTTCGCCTCGGTGCGCCCCCTGCTCTGGGTCATGCGCACCCGGTTGCCCTTTCCGCCCGGAGCGCCGGAGTACGAGCGGGTCATCGATGCCTACCTGGAGTCGTGGACCGACCTCGCGCCTGCACAGGAGCTGCGGCGTCTGCTCCCCGCGGCCGAGCGGATGTCGGCCCTGCATCGCGCTGAGTCCTGGCGCCGGCTGATGGCTGACGTGCCGCTCGAGGCCATCGATGTGGAGTTCCTCGATGCTCCTGCTCACTGGCTGTTGGCCGCCACCGCGGAGGACCCGTTCGCGTGGAGCCAGGCTCACTGAATCTCACCAATAGTGAGTTTTCGGTCGGCTTGGTTGAAACTCCGGTCGGCTGGGGAGCCTTCGATGTGGCTTGGGCCGCGACGGGGTGCCACCGAAAGTGCACTATTGGTGAGTTGGCGGCTATTGGTGAGTTAGCGTCTTCGCGACTCGCGAGTAAGTACTAGGACGTCCTACTATTTTCGGAACAGCCATCCCGAGGAGTCATCGATGACCCAGCAGGCCAAGCCCGAACTCCATGTCCCGACGAACCCGGTGCGCATCGTCACCGCGTCCAGTCTCTTCGACGGTCACGACGCCTCGATCAACATCATGCGGCGGATCATGCAGAGCCAGGGCGCCGAAGTGATCCACTTGGGCCACAACCGCTCCGTGCAGGAGGTCGTCGATGCGGCGATCGAGGAGGACGCGCAGGGTGTGGCCGTCTCGTCCTACCAGGGCGGGCACGTCGAGTACTTCGAATACCTCGTGCAGCTCTTGCGTGAGGCCGGCGCGCCGCACGTCAAGGTCGTCGGGGGCGGTGGCGGCGTCATCGTCGCCGACGAGATCGAGCGCCTGAAGAAGTCGGGCGTCCACATCTTCAGCCCCGAGGACGGCCAGAAACTCGGCCTGGTCGGGATGATCAACCAAGTCGTCGCGGACTGCGACTTCGACGTCACCGAGGTCAAGGGCGTTGACGTCCACGGCGTGCTCGCCGGTGATCGGTCCGCCGTCTCGCGAGCCATCTCGGCGGCTGAGCTCGGCCGCCTCACCGACGCGGACCTGGCCGAGTTCACCGCTGCAGCGGCCACTCATTCCACGCCCGTCCTGGGCATCACCGGCACTGGTGGCTCGGGCAAGTCCTCGCTCACCGATGAGCTGGTGCGGCGCTTCCGCGTCGACCAGCAGGACAAGTTGCGGATTGCCGTCGTCGCCGTCGACCCGACCCGCCGAAAGGGTGGCGGCGCCCTCCTGGGTGACCGCATCCGCATGAACTCGCTCGACGGCGACCGCGTCTACTTCCGCTCGCTCGCCACTCGCGGTGGGCGCGAGGTGCCCGACGAGCTCGCCCAGGTCGTCACCATCCTCAAGGCCGCGGCCTACGACCTCGTCATCATCGAGACCCCCGGGATCGGCCAGGGCGATGGCGCGATCACGAACTTCGCCGACGTCGCCCTCTATGTCATGACCCCCGAATACGGCGCGGCCAGCCAGCTCGAGAAGATCGACATGCTCGACTTCGCCGACGTCGTCGCGATCAACAAGTTCGAGCGCCGCGGCGCCATGGACGCCCTGCGCGACGTCGGCCGCCAGCTCGTCCGCAACCACAACGCCTTCGGCAAGAAGCCCGAGGACATGCCCGTCTTCGGCACCTCGGCCGCGACCTTCAACGACGACGGTGTCACCGCGCTCTACCAAGAGCTGCGAACCCTGCTGTCCGACAGGGGTCTTGGACTCTCCGAGGGCGTCCTGCCCGCCGTCGACGTGCGCCACTCCTCGGTCCTTCGCCAGGTCGTCCCGTCCTCACGAGTCCGCTATCTCTCCGAGATCACCGAGACGATCCGTGGGTATCACGCCAAGACGGAGGAGTATGCCGCCCACGCACGTCGCGCTCAGCACCTCACCACCGCGCGGGAGGCCTTGGGGGAGCATGGGTCCGATGAGTTGGACCGCCTGATCGCGACGGCCGAGGAGGACCTGCCCAAGGACGTCCGCGGACTGCTGTCCCAGTGGCCGTCGGTCGTCGAGCAGTATTCGGGCGACGAGCACGTGGTCAAGATCCGCGACAAGGAGTTGCACACCAAGCTCGTCAAGGAGTCGTTGTCCGGCAACCCGATTCGTCGCGTCGCGCTGCCGCGGATGCACGACCGGGGTGACCTACTCACCTTCCTGCGCCGCGAGAACCTCCCCGGCTACTTCCCCTTCACCGCCGGGGTCTTCCCCTTCAAGCGCGACAA
Organism: Phycicoccus elongatus Lp2; assembly: GCF_000367525.1. GTDB lineage: Bacteria > Actinomycetota > Actinomycetes > Actinomycetales > Dermatophilaceae > Phycicoccus_A > Phycicoccus_A elongatus. The sequence goes on from NZ_HF570956.1 coordinate 795,955, forward strand.
CGAGGACCCGGCGCGCATGTTCGCCGGCGAAGGGGATCCCTTCCGCACGAACCGTCGTTTCAAGCTCGTCTCCGAGGGTCAGCCCGCCACCCGGCTGTCGACCGCCTTCGACTCGGTGACCCTCTACGGCCGCGACCCCGATCCGCGCCCCGACATCTACGGCAAGGTCGGCACCTCGGGTGTTTCCGTGGCGACGCTCGACGACATGAAGGCCCTCTACGACGGCTTCGACCTCGTCGCGCCGACGACGAGCGTCTCGATGACGATCAACGGCCCCGCGCCGACCATCCTCGCCTTCTTCCTCAACACCGTCATCGACCAGCAGGTCGAGGCCTTCGTCGCCCGGGAGGGCCGGGAGCCCAGCGGCGCCGAGCGCGAGGAGCTCACGGCATACGCCCTGCAGAACGTGCGCGGCACGGTCCAGGCCGACATCCTCAAGGAGGACCAGGGCCAGAACACCTGCCTGTTCTCCACGGAGTTCTCGCTGCGGATGATGGGCGACATCCAGGAGTGGTTCATCGAGAAGGGTGTGCGCAACTTCTACTCGGTGTCGATCTCCGGCTATCACATCGCCGAGGCCGGGGCGAACCCGATCAGCCAGCTCGCGTTCACGCTCGCCAACGGTTTCACCTATGTGGAGTCGTATCTGGCACGCGGCATGGACATCGACGACTTCGCGCCGAACCTGTCGTTCTTCTTCTCCAACGGCATGGACCCGGAGTACTCCGTCATCGGTCGCGTCGCCCGCCGCATCTGGGCGATCGCGATGAAGGAGAAGTACGGCGCCAACGAGCGCAGCCAGAAGCTGAAGTACCACGTCCAGACGAGCGGTCGCTCGCTGCACGCGCAGGAGATGGACTTCAACGACATCCGCACCACGTTGCAGGCGCTGATCGCGATCTATGACAACGCGAACTCGTTGCACACCAACGCTTTTGACGAGGCCGTGACCACACCCAGTGCCGAGTCGGTGCGCCGTGCGCTGGCGATCCAGCTCATCATCAACCGTGAGTGGGGCCTAGCGATGAACGAGAACCCGCTCCAGGGGTCGTTCATCATCGAGGAGTTGACCGACCTCGTCGAGGCCGCGGTGCTCGCCGAGTTCGACCGGATCAACGAGCGCGGGGGCGTCCTCGGCGCGATGGAGACCGGCTACCAGCGTGGCCGGATCCAGGACGAGTCGATGCTCTACGAGCACCGCAAGCACGACGGCTCGCTGCCCATCATCGGCGTCAACACCTTCCGCAACCCGGCCGCCGACGACGGCACCCCGCAGCACGTCGAGTTGGCGCGGGCGTCGGAGTCGGAGAAGGAGAGCCAGCTCTCGCGGGTCCGCGCCTATCGCGACGGTCACCGCACCGAGGCCGAGGAGGCGCTGGCGCGGCTCAAGGACGCAGCGGTCAAGGGCGACAACGTCTTTGCCGTCCTCATGGATGCCGCGCGGGTCTGCTCGTTGCAGCAGGTGACGGACGCCTTCTTCGAGGTCGGGGGCCAGTACCGCCGCAACGTCTGACCCTCCGCGCGCCGGGCGCGGCCGTGCACAGGCGGTCGCGTCCCGGGTGTGTCATCCACAGGTATGCCGCGTGCGCTCGACCGCGTTCGTCCGGCCGGCGACTCTGGTCACCATGGAGGGAAGAGGCGATCCATGGACGCCATGACGTTGGTTCTCGATCAGCGACGGTGGACCCGTGAGGAGCGCGACGCGCTGCCTGACGACGGGCACCGCCATGAGCTCATCGATGGCGCCCTGGTCGTGACACCGTCGCGCAAACCGTCCCACCAACGATGAGCGGCAATCTGGTCGGCGTCCTGCAGGAGCGATGCCCGCTGCACCTGCGCGTGCTGCACGCGACCACCAACGTGGCCGTCGCCGACGACACCGTGCTGCAGCCGGACGTGCTCGTCGTCGCGCGGGCCCAGATCGGCCCTGAGCGCATTGGAGGTGGCCGCTATGTCGAGGTGGCCCACGTCCAGGAGGACTCGTCGTGGACGGCGGCGCTGCCCTTCCCGGTCACGATCACCCCGGCAGACCTGCTCAGCTGAACCGTCGGGCGAAGGACCCAGGCGTCATCCCCGTGACACGTCGGAAGTCGCGCGTGAAATGCGCCTGGTCCGCATAGCCCAGGTCGTGTGCCACGCCGGCCAGATCGCCGGGCCCCGCGCGCAACCGCTCGCTCGCCTCGTGCAGCCGACGACGCTGGATGAGCCACTTGGGGCTGAGCCCGAGGCGGCGCCGGAGCAATCGCTGCAGGCTGCGCTCGCTGACGCCGAAGCGCTCACACAGCTGGGCCACGTGCGTCAGGCCGGGCTCGCCCTCCACGGCCTCGACGATGGCGTTGACCAGCAGTCCTTCCTCGTCCACCGGCAGCGAGCCCCGGAGGGCGCCCTCGAGCAGGTCGGCCGACGCGCGCCGGCAGCGTGGGTCCGTCGGGTCGTGCATGGCCGCCCGGACGGCGTCGACGATCGACCCACCGATCACCTCGCTGGCCTCGATGAACCGGTCGGTCACCACGCTCACGTCCGTGCCCAGGACGAGCCGGCCCGCGGCGGGCTGCAACATGACTCCGCTGGCCCAACCCGCGCCCGTCAGCGTCGTCCGTGACAACCCTGACTGGACCCCATAGAAGCGGGCATAGGTGTCGGAGATGACGATCAGGCAGACCGGATACTGCAGCACCTGCTGGGTCGAGGACTCGCCCTCGGGCAGGTCCCACACCGGCACCCAGTGCCGACGGACGAGATCAGTGAGGTCGGGCGCGGCGCCGAAGCGGTCGATGGCATAGAAGGACTCACGCGGGTCGATGAGATGGGCGCGCTCGACGTCGTCCAATCGCTGGCGGGCCTTGTCGGGTTTCATCAATTCCTCATCTCGCTGCGGTCCCTAACGTCGTCGCCATGGACACAACGTATGCCGCACAGGCCGATCGCTTCACCGCCACCGTCGCTGCCGTCCCGGACTGGGACGCGCCGTCCCCCTGTGAGGGCTGGACCGCCTCCGACGTCGTCGAGCACGTCGTCACCACCCAACGCGACTTCCTCACCCAGCACACCGACCTGCAGGCCCTGCCCGCCACGGACGACCCGCGGGACCTCTGGGCCGCGCACGACGCCGCCGTGCGTGCGGTGCTTCCGTCCGTTGCCGACACGAGCTACGCGGGCCACTTCGGCCCCACCACGGTGGGACAGACCATGGCGACCTTCTATGGCTTCGACCTCCTGGTCCACCGCTGGGACGTTGCCCGCGCTGCAGGCCTCGACGACTCGCTGTCGGACGACGAGTTGAGCATCATCGAGGCCATGGTGCCCGCGTTCGGCGAGCACCTCTATGCCGACGGCATCTGCCGCCCTCCGGTCGAGGTCGCCGACAACGCCGACCGTCAGACGCGTGCCCTCGCCCTGCTCGGTCGAACCGCCTGAGGGCGCGACGTCACCGGTCCGCGCGGCGGCGCCCGAGCCAGAGCAGCCTGCCGAGAGCAGCAGCAACTCGCCGCTGCCATTCCAGTGGCGCCCCGCGACTCGACTGCGCGAGAGTCGTGGGCATGACGACCAGTGACCTGTGGGATGCCGACGCCGCTGATCGTTACGACGAGGCGGTCGCCGACATGTTCGCCCCCGACGTGCTCACCCCGACGGTGGACCTGCTCGCCGATCTCGCCCGCGAGGGCCGCGCGCTCGAATTCGCGATCGGCACCGGTCGCGTCGCGATCCCGTTGGCGGAGCGCGGCGTCGACGTCACGGGGATCGAGCTCTCCCAGCCGATGGTCGACCGTGTCCACGCCAAACGCCCCGACCTCCCCGTGACGATCGGTGACATGGCCACGATCGTTGTCCCGGGCGAGTTCTCGCTCGTTTATCTCGTCTTCAACACGATCGGCAACCTCCGCACCCAGGCGGAGCAGGTCGCGTGCTTCCGCAACGCGGCTCGCCACCTCGGGCCGGGTGGGCGCTTCGTCATCGAGGTCGAGGTGCCGTCACTGCGACGCCTCCCACCGGGCCAGGCTGGCGTGCCCTTCGACATCTCGGACTCGCACCTCGGCGTCGACACCTACGATGTCGTGACCCAGCAGGCGATCTCGCACCATTTCACCCGTCAGCCCGACGGCACCTACCGCCGGGGGACCCACAACTTCCGCTACGTCTGGCCGAGCGAGCTCGACCTCATGGCCCAGCTCGCCGGGATGGAACTCGAGGGCCGGTATGCCGGGTGGTCCCGCGAGCCCTTCACCGCCGATAGCGAGTCGCACGTGTCGGTCTGGCGCCGCCACGGTGAGCCCGGGCCTCAGTCGGTGCAGACGCTGCGCACCTGAGCTCGGGCCTCCTCGGCGGTGTCGCCGATGATCATCAGGTAGTCCACCAGCATCGACCTCACCTGGGCCCTGATCACCTCGGCCGAGAGTGTTGCCCCGGGCGCCCGCGCGCCGGTGTGTGTGGCGATCTCGAGAAGCTCGGCGCGCAGCCCCGGTGGTGGGGTGCCGCGTTCGACGTGGTGGACGAGCATCTCGGTCGCGGCCCCGAGTTCGGCCACGGCCCTGATGTAGGGCGCGGGGACGTCCTCACCGGTCTAGATGTACCCGGCCATCACGTTGGTGACAGTCGACTGGTGGGG
>NZ_HF570956.1:800660-835089 GCF_000367525.1 Phycicoccus elongatus Lp2
CGGCATACCGAAAGTGCACTATTGGTGAGTTCGGGCGCCGGAGGGTGTCGGGAAGCACTCAGCAGCGTTTGCGACAATCACGGCATGTCGGAGTCATCGACGGCCCACGCCGCCCTGCCGCGCACGGTCGTGCACCTGCTGCGCCACGGCGAGGTGCACAACCCCGATCGGGTGCTCTACGGACGCCTGCCCGACTACCACCTCTCGACCCTCGGTCGACAAATGGCGCTGCTCGCGGCCAAGCACCTGGCCGACCACGACATCACCCACATCGTGTCGAGTCCGCTGGAGCGGGCCCGTGAGACCGCGTCACCGGTGGCGGAGATGCACGGCCTGCCGGTCACGCTCGATGAGCGTGTCATCGAGGCGGAGAACGTCTTCGAGGGTCTGCAGGTTGCCGGTGGTCAGGGACTGCTCAAGCACCCGGCGCTGCTCGTCAAGGCGTGGAACCCCTTCCGCCCGAGTTGGGGGGAGCCCTACGTCGAGCTCGCCGCCCGGATGAAGGCAGCCATCGACGACGTCCGCGCCGCGGCCCGCGGCCACGAGGCGGTCATCGTGTCGCACCAGGCGCCGATCTGGACGGTCCGCTGCGCCTACGAGGGGCGACGCTTCCTCCACGACCCTCGCAAGCGTGAATGCACCCTGGCCAGCCTGACCTCGCTCACCTGGGTGGGCGACGACCTGCTCTCGGTGAGTTACAGCGAGCCGGCTGCCTCCCTGCTCGCCCTGGCCCAACCCGGAGCCGGTGCCTGACGTGACCTCGTTCCTCCCCGAGCCTCCCCTAGCGGCCACGCTCTTCGGACCCTCCCGTCGCGGTGCCTTCACGGTGGCGCTCGGCGCGGCCTCGCTGGCCCTGACGGCCTGCTCTTCGGACCCCAATTCGATCGCCGAGCAGGCCAAGCGCGGCGACCAGAAGGGTTATGTCTCCGGCGACGGCTCGATCGAGCGGATCGCGGCAGGGGAGCGGAAGGGGCCGGTCACCCTGTCCGGCTCGACGATCGACGGGGGCACCTGGTCGATGCCCGACGACGGCAGGACCGTCGTCGTCGTCAACGTCTGGGGGTCGTGGTGTGCCCCGTGTGTGGCCGAGGCTCCCCACCTGCAGTCCGTGTGGACGGCGGTCCAGGCCGACGCCAAGCCGGTCCAGTTCATCGGCATCGACTTCCGCGAGGACCCCGCGCGTGGCCAGGCCTTCGCGGCCAAGGCCGGGTTGACCTATCCGAGCCTCACCGACGAGTCCGGCCTGCTCATCCTCGAGTTGCAGGGGAAGGCGCCGACCGTGCCGACCACCCTCGTCCTGGACCCCCAAGGGCGGATCGCCGCCCGGATCGCCGGAACCGCCACCGAGGTGACCCTCACCGGCCTCATCGACGACGTGCTGGCCGAGGCGTGAGCGGGTCGCTCGTGACCGACGCCGGCCAGACGATCGTCTCGGGTGCGCTGCCGCTCGCCCTGGGCCTCGCGGCGCTGGCCGGGCTGGTGTCCTTCGCCAGCCCCTGCGTGCTGCCCCTCGTGCCGGGATACCTCGGTTTCGTCTCGGGAATGGCCGCCGGTGACCGCGCGTCGTCGCGGCGGTGGCGCACAGCGGTGGGTGCCCTGCTCTTCGTGGCCGGTTTCACGGCCGTGTTCGTCCTCATGGCCCTCTTCGTCACCTCCGTCGGACGCGGCCTGTGGGAGCACAAGGACCTCCTCATGCGCCTCGGGGGCGGCCTGGTCATCGTCCTGGGCCTGGTCTTCCTCGGAGTGGGCCGCTCGATCGGCACCCAGCGCGACACCCGCCTGCGTTGGCGGCCTCGGGCCGGGTTGCTCGGGGCTCCCGTGCTCGGGGGCATCTTCGCGCTCGGCTGGGCGCCGTGCACCGGGCCGACCCTCGCCGCGGTGCTCATCCTGGCCACCTCGACGCAGGGAGCATCCAGCGCCCGCGGACTGGCCCTCACCGTTGCCTACTGCCTGGGCCTGGGCATCCCCTTCCTGCTCGCCGCCGTGGCCGCCGACCGGTTCGCCCCTGTGCAGCGCTGGCTCGCTCGTCACCGCCGCGGCATCCAGGTCTTCGGCGGTGTCCTGCTCATCGCCATCGGCCTGCTTCTCGTGACCGGCTGGTGGGACTGGCTCACGACGTGGCTGCAGACCGAGCTCGTCGACAACTTCGTGGTGCCGCTGTGAGCGGCGACGTCGTCCAGCCCCGGCTCGGGCTGGTGGGTTGGCTGCGTTGGGCCTGGCGCCAACTGACGAGCATGCGGACGGCCCTGCTCCTGCTGCTCGTCCTCGCTGTCGGCGCCGTGCCGGGGTCGATCTTCCCGCAGCGCTCGATCGACGCCACCCGCACCGCCCAGTGGCTCACCGACCACCCGACGGCCGGGCCGATCCTGGATCGCCTCGGCTTCTTCGAGGTCTACGCCTCTCCGTGGTTCGCCGCGATCTACCTGCTGCTCTTCACCTCGCTGGTCGGCTGCGTGCTGCCCCGCACCAAGCAGCATCTCAAGGCGTTGCGCGCGCGCCCTCCCCGAGCACCGAAGAACCCTGACCGGCTCGGCGCCAGCCTTGTCGAAACCGTCGACGGCACCCCGGACGAGGTCCTCACCGCCTGGCGAAAGACGTTGCGTGCCGCCCGTTTCCGGGTGGACAGTCACGATGACAACAGCCTGTCCGCCGAGAAGGGTTACCTCAAGGAGACCGGCAACCTCGCCTTCCACCTGGCCCTCATCGGCATCATCGTCGGGGTCGCGGTCGGCCACCTCTGGGGCTTCAAGGGTGACGTGATCCTCCCCGAGGGCCAGACCTTCGCCAACACCCTCTCCCGCTACGACACCTTCAGTCCGGGCCCGCAGGTCGACGCCGCCGATCTCACGCCGTGGACCCTCACCCTCGCCCGGCTCGATGCCGTTTTCGAGGAGGACACCACCCGCGAGGGCCAATTGGGTATGCCGCGCGACTTCACCGCCCACGTGGAGTTCGCCCCCACGGCCAAGGCCCCGGTCGAGGACCGGACCATCAAGGTCAACCAACCGCTCGAGACCGGCAATGGCACGGTCTTCCTCCTCGGCAACGGCTATGCCCCACACATCACCGTCCGGGATGCGCAGGGCACGGTGATCTACTCCGATGCCACGCCCTTCCTCGCTCGGGACAACAACTACAAATCGGTGGGCGCCGTCAAGGTTCCAGGCGCCACCCCGAAGGATCTCGGCTTTGCCGGCCTCTTCCTGCCGACCGGCACGATCACCGAGCACGGGCCGGAGTCGATGTTCCCCCAGCCCCTCGACCCCTATCTCGCCCTCACCGTCTTCGAGGGCGAACTCTTCCCCGATGGAGCCCCCCAGTCGGTCTACGAACTCGACGACTCCGCCATGACTCAGTTGCGCGCGGAGGGCTCGGATCAGCCACTGCGGCTGTGGATCAAGGCCGGCCAGAGCATCGACCTGCCCGGTGGTCGCGGATCGATCACCTTCGACGGTGTCGAGCGCTGGGCCGGCCTGTCGGTGCGGACCGACCCGGGCAAGAGCCTGACCCTGGGGGCCGCTCTGCTCGCCCTCGCCGGCCTGATCGCCATGCTCACCGTCCGCCGCCGCCGGGTCTTCATCCGGGTCAGCGAGGCCGAGCCCGACGCCGAGGGCCGGCAACGTACGCTGGTGCGGGTCGGCGCCCTCGCCAAGGACGACGACGAGGGCATGACCGACGAGCTGGCCGGGCTCGCCGAACGAGTGAAGGACCACCGATGAGCGACCAGACCCTGGCGCAGTTCTCGATGCTGAGCCTCTACAGCGCGATGGGGGTGCTCACGCTGGCGATGCTTGCGTTTGCCGCCCACCTGGCGTGGCTGCTGCCCGCTCGCGACGAGGCCGCCGAGCACGTCGAGGAGTACGAGCTGGTCGCCGCCGGCGGCGTCAGTGACGCCGAGCCCGGCCCGGCAACCAGCGCCGCGGCATACCGGCCCGGGGACGGGGAGCTCCCGTCGCGCGCCCGATCCGCCGGTGGCATCGCCTCGTCGCTGACCATCCTGGGGACCCTGCTGCTCACCGCGTCGACGGTGATGCGCGGCCTCGAAGTGCACCGGATGCCGCTGGGCAACATGTTCGAGTTCGCCCTCACCGGTTCCACCTTCGTCATGCTCGCCTATGTCGGCTGGTCGCTGCGTCGCAATCTGCGTTGGCTCGGCCTCTTCGTCACCGGTCCCGCCGTGCTCGTCCTCGGGCTGGCCATCACGATCTGGTATGTCGACGGTGCCGAACTGATGCCCTCGCTCAAGAGTTATTGGCTCGTCATCCACGTGACGATCGCGACATTGTCGATGGCGCTCTTCGGGATCGGTGCCGCCGTCAACGCGCTCTACCTGTGGCAGGACCATGTCGAGCGCCTCGGTGCCCGCTCGTTCATGAACCGGTTGCCGGGGTCGCGTCAGCTCGAGAAGCTGGCCTACGGGCTCCACATCATCGCCTTCCCGCTGTGGACCTTCACAGTCATCGCCGGTGCGATCTGGGCGCGGCAGGCCTGGGGGTCCTACTGGAACTGGGACCCCAAGGAGGTCTGGTCCTTCGTCATCTGGGTGGTCTACGCGGCCTATCTGCACGCCCGGGTGACGACCGGCTGGCGCCGTCAGAATGCCGCGATCATCGCGCTCGCCGGCTTCGCCTGCATCGTCGTCAACTACGGCATCGTCAACGTCTTCTTCGTCGGTCAGCACTCCTACTCGGGACTGTGATGGTTCGCTACACCCTGCTTCGCACCCTGGTCTTCTTCGGCTGCCTGCTCATCCTCTGGCTGGCCGGACTGCGCAGCAGGGACCAGCTCTTCCTGCTCGTCGCCGGGGCAGCCCTCATCTCTATGGTCGTGAGCTACTTCGTGCTGCGGCCCTTCCGGGAGGACTACAGCCGACAGATCGCCGAGAAGCTGGAACACCGCGCCGAGCAGAAGGCAGCCGAGCGGGGGGCCAAGCCCTCGGACGAGGACATCGAGGACGCCGAGACCGGCGAGGGTGAGGGATCCGACAGCTTCCGCTGACGGCCGCACGGGCCGGCTGGGCGAGGCGAGACGGCGGGGCCGACCGGTGGGTCGGCCGAGGCGAGGAAGCGGCGCCGTCAGGCCAGAGCGCCCGCGACGATCACGCCGATCGCGATGAGCACGGCATACACGACCTCGAAGAGCCCGGTCGCGCCGAGCGCGGGGATGAGGTCGCGCCCCTGTGCCCCTCCGAGGATGGTGCGCGCCGACGGGACGACCAGCGGCACGGCGAGTAGCCCCAGCAGGGCCCACGGCGTGGCGATCACCATGGCGGTGCACGCGGCCACGGAGACCAGCAGCAACGCGAGCCACAGCAGTCGGGTGCCCCGGTCGCCGAGGCGAACCGCCAGCGTGCGCTTGCCGGCGACGGTGTCCCCGGGGATGTCGCGCAGGTTGTTGACGACGAGGATCGCGGAGGCGATGGCGCCGATGCCCACGGCCGCGAACAGCCCGAACCAGGTGAGGTGCCCCAATTGGGTGTACTGCGTGCCCAAGGTGGCGACCAACCCGAAGAAGACGAAGACGAACACCTCGCCCCAACCGCTGTAGCCATAGGGCCGCTCGCCACCGGTGTACTTCCAAGCAGCGATGACCGACAGGACGCCGATGGGCAGCATGAGCCACGCGCCGGAGAGGGCCACGAGCGCGAGGCCGACGATCCCGGCGAAGCCGAAGCACAAGAAGGCCATGAGCTTGACGTTGGACGCCAGGGCCAGACGCTGTCCGACGAGCCGCACCGGGCCGACCCGGTCGGCGTCGGTCCCTCGGATGCCGTCGCTGTAGTCATTGGCGTAGTTGACGCCGACCTGCAGCGCGAGCGCGACGACGAGGGCCAGGAGGGCGTAGCCGTAGACCGGCCGTGCGCCGAGGCCGGCGGCAGCGGTGCCGGCGATCACCGGGGCGAAGGCAGCGGGGAGGGTTCGGGGGCGCGCACCGGCGACCCATTGTTCGAGCGTGGCCATGGTTCCTAGGGTTTTCTCACAGCTTGCGGAGGAAGTCGGGGTCGTCGTCGGGGCCGCGCGGCCGCAGTGGCCGCTGGCCCGGGGGTCGCTGGGGGCGGCCCGCGACGAGCCAGGCGATGGATCCCGCGAGGGGGAAGAGCAGGACGACGAACACCCAGACGAGTTTCGGCAGCCCACGCACGGCGTGCTCGTCGGTGCGGACGCAGTCGATCACGCAGTAGACCGACAGCGCCAGCGACAGGACGACGGGCAGGACACGCAGCACGCTCCCATTATCCGTCGCTGAGCAAATCGGCGGCGCCGCGACGGTCGGGCTTGCCGGGACCGCGGGTGGGGATCGCTGGCACCGTCCGGACCCGCTGGGGGAGCGCATGCCCGGGCAGTATGCCGCGCAGGGCCTCCCTGACCTCCTCGCGGGTGAGGCGGGTGCCCGAGGCCGTGGTGACGATCGCGCCGACGGCCTGGCCCCACTCGGGGTCAGGCACGGCGACGACGAGGGCCTCGATCACGCCGGGGCAGTGGGCGACGATGGTCTCTTCGACGAGGCGGGGTGACACCTTGAGCCCACCGGTCGTGATGAGGTCGTCGAGGCGCCCGTGGACCTGGAGGCGGCCGTCGGGCAGGAACTCCCCGTGGTCGTCCGTGCGGAACCAGCGTTCCCCGGCCGTGTCGGCGACGAAGTGGGAGTCGGTGCGTTCTGGGTCCGCGAGGTAGCCGCTGGCCAGGCTCGGGCCGCCCAGGTGCACCCGGCCGTCATCGTCGAGGGCGACCCGGGTGCCCTCCAGTGGCCGACCGTCGTAGACGCAACCACCGCAGGTCTCGGACATGCCATAGGTGGCGACGAGGATGACGCCCTCCCGGTCTGCCGTTGAGCGCAATCGTGGGGGCAGGGCCGCACCGCCGACGAGGACGGCGTCGAAGGAGCGCAGTGCGTCCCGGCCCCCGTCGTCCTCGAGGAGACGCGCCACCTGCGTCGGGACGAGCGAGACGTAGCGTCGCGCGTCGGGGTCCATGGCCGCGGCGCCCCGCACCACGTCGGTGACCGAGGCGGTCGTCGTGACGATCGGCTCCTGCCCGGCGACCAGGCCGCGCAGCAGCACCTGGAGTCCGGCGATGTGGTGGGCGGGGAGGGTGAGCAGCCACTGACCGGGGCCGCCGAGGCGCCGGTGGGTGGCTCCGATGGAGGCGGCGAGGGCGCTTGCGGTGAGCATCGCGAGCTTGGGGTCGCCGGTGGAGCCGGAGGTGCCGACGACCACGGCGAGGTCGTCGGGGAGAGACTCGGGGGCGACCCGGGGAAGGAGCGGTGGAGGGGAGGTCGCGGCATACGGCGCGATCGGGTGACCGCGCAGGGCCTCGGCGAGGCGGGGGAGGGCGGCGAGCACGGTGGGGCCCGAGGGGAGCGGCAGCGGCTCGATCCGGCCGGTCATCGCCTGGGGGCTGCTCGTCACGAGGTCAGGGTATGCCGTCGCTCGTCGGGAGACGCCGGCCCTATTCAACTCATCGGTTGACAAAGCGTTCGGTGGGGGGCATCGTTGTTTTCAACCGATTGGTTGACAAGGGGGATCGATGGCAGGGCACGAGTTGGACCGGGCGTTCGCGGCGCTGGCCGATGGCACGCGACGAGACATCGTCTCCCGACTCACCCTCGGTGATGCCACCGTCGGTGAACTCGCTGCCCCGTATGACGTCTCCCTGCAGGCGATCTCGAAGCACATCCGTGTCCTCGAGGTCGCCGGCCTCGTCAGCGTCACTGCCGATGCCCAGCGGCGTCGGGTCCACCTCGAAGCGGCCGCCCTCGCCGGTCTCGTCCGCTGGATCGAGCGCCACCAACGCGCCGCCGAGGCGCGCCTCAGCCTGCTCGAGGCCGTGCTCGCGGACCTCGACAGTCCCACCTCCCCGAACACCACCCCCACGAAAGGAAAGACGTCATGACCGACTCAGCCCCGCGGCATACGGACACCACGGCGCGGATCGAGGCCGACCCGGACGTGCCCGCGATCCGGATCACCCGCGATTTCACCGCTACGCCCGCCCAACTGCACCGTGCCCACACCGATCCCGAGCTCTACGCCCAGTGGTGCGGTCCGCATGACGTCACCACGACGATCGGGCACTGGGATGCGCGCACCGGTGGGTCCTGGTCGTTCAGCAACCAGCGCGACGGCGAGGAGATCGCCTCCTTCCATGGGTCCTTCCACGACGTGACCCCGGAGCGAATCGTCCAGACCTTCACTTACGACGGCTGGCCGGAGTCGGTGTCCCTGGAGACGATGACCTTCGAGGACCTCGGGGACGGCCGGACCCGGTTGCACACCGTCTCGCTGGTCGGGTCCTTCGAGGAACGGGCCGAGTGGTTGGATTCCGGCATGGAGACCGGCGTCAACGACGGCTACGAGAAGCTCGACGGACTACTCGCCAAGGGAGAGGGGTGATGGAGGGTCTGGGCGCGATGTCACCAGCGGAGCGGTATGCCGCGGCGGCCGACAATTTCACCCGTCTCGTGGGCGGGGTGAGCGACTGGGATGGTCCCTCGCCGGTCAAGGAGTGGACCGCCCGCGAGGTCGTGGGACACCTGGTCACCTGGGTGCCCGGGATGATCGGGGGTGGGCCGGGACTCGAATTCCCCTCTGGTGAGGGCGCGCTCGCAGATCCGGTCGCGGCCTGGCGGGCGCTCGATGAGCGCTTGCGCGAGGTGCTCGCCGACGAGGAACTGGCCGTGACGGTGCACAGCAACCCGCACACCGGGCAGGCGCCGGTCGCCCAGGTGATTGACGGCTACGTGACGCCGGACTTGGTCTTCCACGGGTGGGATCTGGCGCGCGCGAGCGGCCAGGACCCTGAACTGGACGAGGACTACATCGCGGGTGCGTATGCCGGGATGACCGGCATGGCGGACATGATCCGCGGGTCCGGTCAGTTCGGCGTGCAGCAGGACGTGCCGGCCGATGCGTCGGTGGTCGAGAAGTTCTTCGCGTTCATCGGGCGCGACCCGCGCTGGACGCCCTGAAAGGTCCCGCTTCCCTCTGGGCCGTCCAACCGCCACCATGGGAGTGACGGCAGGAGGGCGCCAATGGACGAGGACTTCCGCACGCACCTGGAGCACGTGAGCGCCGCGCGCGCCGAACTCGGGGATTCGATGCGCGCCCTCCAAGACGCGCTCGCACTCCCGCTGGGGCTCCCGGTCTGGGGGCGCCGGGTCCGGGCCGCGCTCACTGAGTTGGCGCACGACCTGCGTGAGCACGTCGAGCTCACCGAGTCGCCGGGCGGCCTCTACGCCGACATCGGTGCCACCGCGCCGCGCCTGGCCAGCGGAGTGGACGCCCAACTGGCTGACCATGTGTTCTTCGTCGACGAAGTGGAGCGCTTGCTCCAGGAGCGGGACGACGGCATACCGAGGGCGGGGTTGGGTCAACACCGCGAGGAGCTGACCGCCCTGCTGTGGCGGGGGGGGGGGCCGCCAGCGTGGGTCGGACCTGATCTACGAGGCCTATGAGGTCGACATCGGCGGCAGCGGCTGACTCCTCCATCCCATGCGTCCGCGTCTTCCGTCGCCATGGCAACCGAAGACGCGGACGCAAGGGGGCCAGACGTGAGGGTCAGCCGGTGACGTCGACGTCGGAGCGGCTGATGGTGACCTCGGCCAGGGCGTCCGGCAGCACGTCGACGCCGATGCCCGGGCCGGTGGGGACGGCCACGTGCCCCTGATCGAGCACGAAGGGCGCTGTGATGTCCTGGCGGAAGTAGCGGTCGGAGGCCGAGGTGTCGCCGGGCAGCACGAAACCTGGCAGGGCGGCAAGGGCCACATTGGGCGCCCGCCCGACGCCGGTCTCGAGCATGCCGCCACACCACACGGGTATGCCGTTGGCGACCGCGATGTCGTGGATGCGGCGGGCCTCCAGGTAGCCGCCGACTCGCGCCGGTTTGATGTTGATGACCCGGCAGGCGTCGAGGGCGATCGCGGTCGCGGCGTCGCGCGCCGACTCGATCGACTCGTCGAGGCAGACCGGCGTGCTGATCAAGGTGGCGAGGCGAGCATGGCCGCGGATGTCGTCGGTCGGGAGGGGCTGCTCGATGAGGAGCAGGTCGAAAGGGTCGAGGCGGGCGAGCTGGGCCGCGTCGGCCAGGGTGTAGGCAGCATTGGCGTCGACCTGGAGCAGGATCTCGTCCCCGAAGCGTTCGCGGACGGCACGCACAGCTGCGACGTCCCAGCCCGGCTCGATCTTGAGCTTGATCCGCAGGTAGCCCTGGTCCAGGTAGCGCTCGACATGGTCGAGCAGCTCGGGGATCGAGTCCATGATCCCCACCGAGACCCCGGCCGGGACGCGCTCCTTGACGGCCCCGAGATGGTGCCCGAAGGACCAGCCCGCCTCCTTGAGTTCGGCGTCGAGAACTGCGGTCTCGATGACGTGCTTGGCCATGTAGTTGCCCGTCACCGGCTCGAGGGCGGTCGCGACGCGCCCCGCGGTGAGCTGGTCACCGAGGGCGAGGAGGCGCGGCACCAACTCGCGGCGGAGCACCTGCTCGCAGCCGTCGAGCCACTCCGCGCTGTAGAGCGGGTCCAGCTCCGCGGCGCACTCCGCCCAGCCGACGGTGCCGTCGGTCGTCTCCAAGCGCACGAGGAAGGTGTCCTTGTCGTGCGCGGTCCCGAAGGACGTCCGGAACGGCGTGACGAGCGGGACCTTGAGCCAGATGACTTCGAGCCGGGCGATCCTCATCGGGCCTCCTCGGGGGCCTGGGCAGGGGTGAAGAGATACCAGTGGTCGCGGCTGACCCCGGTCGCCACGAAGCGTTGGGCGAAGGCGTCCTCCATCGCCTCCCGCACGACCTGCCGCCAACGGGTGGCCGTCGTGGGGTCGTCTCGACGGGTCGCGACGATGTCGGCCGGCACGCGCACCCAGCGTTCCTGGCGTCCCGCGCCGGTGAGGTATGCCGGGAGTCCGTCCGGGCCCGCCAGCAGGCTCGCGCTGTGGTCGCGACTCGGGGACTCGGTGCGGGACGGTGTCGGTGCCGTCGTGCTCCACACCGCGACGAGACGGTCAGACTCGTCGTTGCCGTTGATGACGTCGCCCATCGTCCCGTAGAAGGACCGCTCGTAGTGCGCCCCGATGGCCCCGAGCTTGTCGAGGTTGAAGTGCCCGTTGCGGGCGACGAGCGGGTCGAAGGTCCAGGTGATCGTCGGCATGCCGTGCGCGGCCGCCCACGCGCGTTGGTGCTCCTTGAGGGCAGAGCCGATTCCCCTGTCGCTGTTGCCCGGCAGGGCAGCGGCGATCATCGAGTAGCCCCCGCCGTCGGCGCTTGGGGTGAGTACCGCGGCCCCGAGCAGTGGCGCCGTGTTGCCGTGGGTCGTGGACCCGGGGGTCGGGGGCGCGGCATACGCGGCGTTGACCAGGCCACCGGCGTGGACGATGGCGCGCAGCACCTCACTCGGCATCGGGACGCCCTCGTCGCCGCGACCCCAGACGGCCGCGAAGAGGTCGGAGACGGCGCGCAGGTCGGCCATCTGGTGGACCTCCGCGAGGTGCAGGGGCGGGATCGGCGGTGGCGTCATGGTGTGCCGCTCAGAAGTACCAGGGGAAGGGGGACCAGTCGGGGTCGCGCTTCTCGAGGAACTGGTCGCGGCCCTCGACGGCCTCGTCGGTCATGTAGGCCAGCCGCGTCGCCTCCCCGGCGAACACCTGCTGGCCCATGAGTCCGTCGTCGAGCAGGTTGAAGGCAAACTTCAACATCCGTTGTGCCTGAGGCGATTTCGCCATGATCTCGCGGGCTACGACGAGCGCCTCGGCCTCGAGGTCGGCGTGCGGGACGACCATGTTGACCGCGCCCATCCGGTGCATGTCGTCGGCGGTGTAGGCGCGGCCGAGGAAGAAGATCTCGCGGGCGAACTTCTGCCCGACCATCTTGGCGAGGTAGGCCGAGCCGTAGCCCCCGTCGAAGCTGCCCACGTCGGCGTCGGTCTGCTTGAAACGGGCATGCTCCTGGCTGGCCATCGTCAGGTCACAGACGACGTGCAGGCTGTGCCCACCGCCGGCCGCCCAGCCGTTGACGAGCGCGATGACGACCTTGGGCATCGTGCGGATCAGCCGCTGCACCTCGAGGATGTGCAGCCGCCCACCCTCGGCCTTGACCCGCCGCTCGTCGACGGTGTCGGCCGTCTCGCCCTGCGCATACTGGTAGCCGCTGCGGCCGCGGATCCGCTGGTCCCCGCCGGTGCAGAAGGCCCAGCCCTGGGTGGTCGGCGTCGCGCCCTCGCGAGGGGAAGGACCGTTGCCGGTGAGGAGGACCACCCCGACGTCGGGAGTCATCCGGGCGTGGTCGAGGGCGCGATAGAGCTCGTCGACCGTGTGCGGGCGGAAGGCGTTGAGCACCTCTGGTCGGTCGAAGGCGATCCGCACCGCACCGACGTCGTGGGCCCGGTGGTAGGTGATGTCGGTCAGGTCCTCGAAGCCGGGGACCGGGCTCCACGCCTGCGGGTCGAAGGTCGAGCTGACGTCGGGGAGGGCGCTCACGCCATCGATCGTATGCCGCGGGCTCAGCCCCGCGGCATACCCTCACCGCGGGCTGGGGGTGGGGGCTGTGGAAAACCGCGAGCCGGTTCGGTCGAAGGCGCCACGATGGGGTCAGGACCGGAGGTGACGCGGGAGGGCGACGATGGGCAACGAGTGGTACGAGGATCTGGCCGACGAACTCGGCCACCACGATTGGCGCGAGGAGGAATTCGGCGACGGCGGGGCGGCGGCACATGGCGGGCGCTCCTGGGGCCCTGGCTGGTCATCGGTGCAGCGTGAGGGGAACGGGCTGGTCCGCATCACGGTCCTGCACGGCACGGTCGTCGACGTGGACTACCCGCCGGTGCGCGGGTCGAAGTTCGAGCATCTCGACCAACGGTTGTTGCCGCGCCGGGCCGCGCCACCGATTCCGATGGCGCCCCAACCGCCGGAGCACGAACTGAAACTGACCTGGCTCGAGGCCGTCGCGGGAGGGGCTGAGGCCCTCGCTGTCCTTGACGACTCCCCGCTCGTGCCTGAAGCCGAGCCTGACCTCGCGCAGCTCAGTTGGCCGGTCCGCACGCGGTTGGAGCGGATCCTGGCCCGGATCGATGAGTACGCACCCTCACTGCTGGGGCCGGAAGGGGCGATCGTCGCCCGCCGGCTCGCCGTCCGCGCGGTCAGCGCGCGGCCGACGGTGCTGTCCACATCCGACCGTGACCAGGCCAACGTCGGCGCGATCATCCACGCGGCCGGCAAGGGGAACGATCTGGTGGGCCCGGGCAAGTGGGTGCTGGCCAAGGACATCCAGGCCGAGTGTGGGTTGAGTTCCTCCCCGAGCCAGCGGGCGCGCAACTTCGCCGACGCGGTGAGTGGTGGGCGGCTGGATTGGCCGTCGAGTTGGATGCACCGTGAGACGCCGGCCGTCATCGTGTTGGGGAGTCCGGACCTGCTGGTCTCCGACTTCCGACGCATCCTGATCGCCGAGCGCGACCTTGCCCTGCGGCTGCGGGCGGTGACACCGGCGTCGGCGTGACGTCCGTCCTCGCTACGTCCGGCGAGTGGACCTCATAGCAACCATCTTGCCGGACGTAACGGAGTGCGGGACAGGGGTTTTCGGCGCAGATGGGCTGTCGGTGGTCCCCTCTGGTGTTGGAGACATGGATCACCTCGACCAGGCCCCGGAGCCGCAACCCCGCAGCGGTGGGCGGAGCGCCTGGTCGTGATCGAGGCTGCCGATGAGGCTCTGGACGGAATGCCCGCCGTGTTGTGGCAGGCCGACGGGGCCGGGTTGGTGGCGACCTTGTCGGTCGCCGATCGGGTGGCTCGCCGTGCCGAGTCCGTGAGGTATGCCGTGGTGGCCGAGGCCGTGGCGCGCGGCGAGGTCGCCGCGTCGCAGGCAGGGTCGGTGCACCAGTGGGTGCGTGAGCGTGCGCCCGGCTTTGCCGGTGACGGGCTGGGGTCTGTCGTCAAGGCGGTCGAGGTGCTGGCCAAACCAGACCATGCCGCCTTCGATGTGGCCGTGCGTGCCGGCCGGGTGTCCCCTGCGGTGGGTCTGGCCTGCGCCCGCGAATGGGAGGCGCTCCAGACGCGCGTGTGCCAGGAGGCGGCGCCCACCGTACGTGAGGCGCTCATCGCGATCGGGGAGAGCGACGGTGCCCGTGAGGTCCGGCGCCTGCGACCGGCACTGTTGGCCCGTTATGGGCTCGATGGTGAGTTCCAGGAGAGCCAGGACGCGCTCGCTGCGCGCGTGGCACTGTCGTCGGGGCGTGGCGACGAGACCGGGATGACGACCTATGAGTTCACCTGCGATCCCGAAGGGGCGGCGGTGCTCGAGTCGGCCATCGGTCCACTCACGCGCCCCGTCCCGGATCCCGTGACCGGGGAGCCGGACCCGCGCACCGTGGAGCAGCGGCGCGGGCGGGCATTGGTCGAGTCACTGCGCCGTGCGGCCCAGGTGACGTCCGGCGCTGGTTCGCTGGCCGGAGCCAAAGCGACCCTGGTCGTCGCGATGGACCTCGACGACCTCAAGGCGCGGATCGGCGCTGGGACCGTCCTGACCTCGACCGTCGCCGACACGCTGTTGGCGCCGGAGACGGTCCGCCGTCTGGCTTGCGATGCCCAGATCATCCCGGCGGTGCTCGGTGGTCCGAGCAGCGTGCTCGACTGGGGCGAGACCCAACGACTCTTCCAGCCAGCCCAGGTCAAGGCACTCTGGCTGCGAGACCGCGGCTGCACCTTCCCGGGCTGTTCGGCTCCTGCCGCCTGGTGCGATGCGCACCATGTCCGGCACTGGGTCGACGGCGGCCCGACCGACCTGTCGAACGCAACCCTCCTCTGCGGCCGACACCACACGATCGTGCACCGTGACCAGCTGACCGCGACGATCGATGCCGGGGGCGTCAACTGGCACACGGCGCCCGAACCCGCCAGGTGGACTGACACGGTGACGGGTGCCCCGGGCCCGACTCGCCACCGGAACCGCCACCGACGATGACCCCGCCCCGCACCCGGCGCGCCCACGCGGCGTCGGGGCCTTGGTATGCCGTGCGGTGGGCGCGGGCGGGCGCGGGGATGGAAGGGGTGGGCGCGGATAGGCGCTGGCTGTGGGGTGCGTGGGCGGGTGCGAGGGCGACAGAGCGGGGCCGAGCCTGCACGCGGGACCGGCACGCGGCATACGGTGAACCCATGGCACTGCGCTGGTACACGACCGTCATCGACGCCCACGACATCGCGACCCTCTCCCGCTGGTGGGCGCAGACCCTCGACTGGCAGATCGTCTACGAGGATGACGAGGAGGTCGCGATCATCCCCAAGTGGGTGGCCGAGGACCGGATCGGGGACCTGGCCGAGTGGCTGCGCTCCGGCCCGGGCATGGTCTTCGTCCCCGTCCCCGAGGGCAAGGCGGTCAAGAACCGACTCCACATCGACCTCGCGCCCCACAAGAGCCAGGACCGCGATGCCGAGGTGGCCGCCCTCCTCGAGCGCGGCGCCACCCACGCCGACGTCGGGCAGTCCGACGATGTCACCTGGACGGTGCTTGCCGACCCCGAGGGCAACGAGTTCTGCGTCCTCTCCGCGCGCGACCGGTGACCGCACCCCCCCTCGGCGACCTCCTGGCCGGGCTGCGGGTCGTCTCCATACCGATGCGCGTGCGCTTCCGCGGCGTCACCCACCGCGAGGTCGCCCTCATCGAGGGGCCGGCGGGGTGGGGCGAGTTCGGCCCCTTTCTCGAGTACCCGCCGGCCGAGGCCGCCCGGTGGCTCGCCTCCGCCATCGAGAGTGCGTATGCCGCGCGGCCGGCCCCTCTCCGCGCCTCCGTCCCTGTCAACGCCACCATCCCGGCCGTCCCACCCGATGCTGTGGCCGCTGTGCTGCACCGTTTCCCGGGGTGCACGACAGCGAAAGTAAAGGTGGCCGAAGCCGGCCAGATGTTGGCCGACGACCTCGGCCGTGTGGCGGCCGTCCGTGATGCGATGGGACCAAGCGCTCGGATCCGGGTCGACGCCAATGGCGGGTGGTCCCTCACCGAGGCGACGGACGCTGTGGGGAGGCTCGCGGCATACGACCTGGAGTATGTGGAGCAACCCTGCGCCTCCGTCGAGGAACTTGCCGACCTGCGAAAAGCGCTGGCGCGCAACAGGATCGATGTACCCATCGCTGCCGACGAGTCGATCCGCAAGGCCGAGGATCCCCTGCGGGTCCGTGACCTCGAGGCAGCCGACCTGGTCGTCATCAAGGTCGCTCCCCTCGGGGGCGTCGCCAATGCCCTACGCATCGTCGCCGAGTGTGGCCTACCCGCCGTCGTGTCGTCCGCCCTCGACACCAGCGTCGGGATCTCCGCGGGCGTGGCGCTCGCGGCCGCCCTTCCCGTCCTCGACCACGCCTGTGGGCTCGGCACGGTGGGGCTCTTCGACGGCGATGTGACGACGGCCCCTCTCGTCCCGGTCGGAGGCCTGCTGCCACAGCGGCGGGTGACTCCCGACCCTGGCCTCCTGACGCACTGGGCCGCACCACCGCACCGCGTCGCCTGGTGGCGGGAACGCGTGGAGCAGGCGCACGGGTTGTTCCCAACCTCCCCTTGACCTGACAGGCTCGCCGTCATGGTGGACATCCGGTGGATCTGGCTCTTCCTCGACACGGTCGAGACCGACCGCGGCCCATCGTGGGAGTTCTGGCGCCAGGTGACCCGCTCCGCGCTCTCGCCGACACGGGGCGAACGCGACCAGTTCGCGACCTTCCTGCCTGCCCACGGGGACCCGTGGATCAAGGTCCAGGCGGTGCAGACCGTGCCCGTGGGCCGCACCGGGGGCGTTCACCTCGACCTCGACGTCGACGACTCGCGCGTGGCGGCCGAGGAGGCCAAGGGCCTGGGGGCCCGCGAGGTCGGCACCTTCACCGACCCCGATCCGGACGGCGGACCCGACCGCGAGACCGTCGTCGTGATGACGACACCGGCCGGGCAACTCTTCTGCTTCACGACCCACCGAGGTGAGCAGCGGCACCAGCATCGCGAGGATGAGCCCGACCTGCTCGACCAGGTCTGCCTCGACCTCGCCGAGGAGGACTTCGCCGTCGACGCCGTCTTCTGGCACGACCTGACCGGCTGGGACCTCGGGGCGGGAGGAGCGCACCGGGAGTTCCGCAGCCTGCGGCGACCCACCGGCATACCCGTCCGGCTGCTGGTCCAGCGAGTGGACGCGACGACATCGCCGCCTGGCGCCCACGTCGACCTCGCCTGCCTGGACCGGGCGGCAACCCGACGCCAACACGAGGGGCTCGGTGCGACGCACGTCGGTGACGGACCACGCTGGAGCGTCATGCGGGACCCGGTCGGCCGGATCTACTGCCTCACCGACCGCGACGTCGTCACCGGAACCCTCGCCCCCGACCCCGTCAACCCCTAGGGTCGGGATCGTGAACATCGTCTTCGTCGAGCCGTCCTTCCCCGCCAACCAGCGCCGGTTCGCCCTCGCCCTGGCATCCGTCGGCGCCAATGTCATCGGCGTCGGTGAGACCGACGAGTGGTCCCTCGACGAGGAACTGCGCTCGGCCCTCACCGGCTACTACCGCGTCTCCTCGGTGACCAACCTGCGCGAAATGACCGACGCCGTCCGCTGGGCCCAGAGTCGCTGCTGGGTCGACCGGCTGGAGGCGACGGTCGAGGCGCACACCATGGTGGCGGCGCAGGTCCGCGAGGCGTGCGGCATCCCCGGCACCTCGGTCCGGGCGACCTGGCTGTGCCGCGACAAGCCGTCGATGAAGGAGGCGCTACGCCAGGCCGGTGTCCCCACGGCGGCGTCGACCGCGGCCGACCACGCCGACGAGATCTGGGCCTTCGCCAAGGAGATCGGCTACCCGCTGATCCTCAAGCCTCGCGCCGGGGCCGGCGCCCAGGGCACGGTCCGGGTCGACAGCGACACGGACCTCGCCCATGCGATCACGGTGCTCGCCGCCACCGGTGCCACGTCGATCGCGGTCGAGGAGTTCGTCGAGGGGCACGAAGGCTTCTACGACACGATCGCCAAGGACAACCGGGTCGTCCACGACTGGACCACGCACTACTACCCCAACGTCCTGGAGGCGATGCGCACCCGCTGGATCTCGCCGCAGTTCATCACCACCAACCGGATGGCCGACTCCTCCTTCTACACCGAGGTCGCCGAGCTCGGCCAGCGTGTCATCGAGGCCCTCGACATCGGCACGTCGGCCACCCACATGGAATGGTTCCACGGACCCAAGGGCCTGCGCTTCTCCGAAATCGGTTGTCGCCCACCGGGTGTCGGGTGTTGGGACCTGTATGCCGCGAGCAACGATGTCGACGTCTACCGCGAGTGGGCAAACATCGTCACCCACGGCTCACCGATCCACGCCATGACCCGCCCCTACTCCGCCGGCATCATTGCGCTGCGTCCGGACCGGGACGGTCACATCTCCGGCTACTCGGGGATCGAGGAGATCCAGGCGCGTCACGGTGAGTGGGTCATCGACGGCCACTTCCCGCCGATCGGCCACTTCACGCAGCCCGTCGAGGCCGGCTACATGGCCAACGCCTATGTGCGCCTGCGGCACCCCGACTACGACACCCTGCGGGGGATGCTCGATGATGTCGGCCGGACCATCAAGGTCCACGCCCACTGACGCCGACGCTTCACCCCACGAATCCATGCGCACCATCCTGCTCGGACCCCAACGCTTCCAGGTGACCGCTCCGGCGGCCCTGCGCTCGCTGGGTGTCGACGGACCGGTCGCCACCATCAACTCCGGGTGGGAGGAGCGCGAGGACGTCGTCGAGGAACTCGATGCCGCCCTCGACGGTCGGGCCGTGCACCTGCGCCTGCACCATCGGATGGAGGACGTCCTGGCCAAAGACCCCACCTTCGCCGCGTCGGCCCTCGCCTTCCGTGACCGTCACGACGACCTGCTGACCTCCTATCGCCTCCGCCTGCACCACGCCCTCGATGGGGTGTATGCCGTGCAGCGCCGGGCCGCTGCGGGCCACGGCCGGTCCTTCGGCGCCGTCGACGACGCCATCGAGGGGCTGCGCGCGATCGACCAGTGGTACCTGCGGACCCTGCGCGTGCTCTATGAGGACATGCGCGAGGTCGCGCCCCTGGAGTCCAGCGGCGTCATCGGCTGGCACCGCGGTGAGATCGAAGCCCTCCTGAGCCGATGCGCGGTGCTCGTCATGCCAGGTGGCCATGTGGGGACGCTGCTGCGGACGCTGCGCCTCTTCGCCGTCGAGATCCCCGAGGCGATGCCGGTCATTGCCTGGTCGGCCGGGGCCATGGCCCTCACCGAGCGGGTTGTCCTCTTCCATGACCTCGGCCCGGAGGGAGCCTCCGAGACCGAGGTCCATGACGCCGGTCTCGGCCGCATCAAGGGGTTCATCGCGCTGCCGCACGCCCGCCGGCGCCTGCTCCTGGACGACAAGGCGAGGTGCTCGGTCTTCGCCCGTCGGTTCATGGAGCGACATTGCGTGTTGCTCGACGACGGAGTGATTCTCGAGATCGA
Organism: Phycicoccus elongatus Lp2; assembly: GCF_000367525.1. Taxonomy (GTDB): domain Bacteria; phylum Actinomycetota; class Actinomycetes; order Actinomycetales; family Dermatophilaceae; genus Phycicoccus_A; species Phycicoccus_A elongatus. Next base: position 820,120 of record NZ_HF570956.1, read on the forward strand.
CGCCGAGGGGGCGCTCCCGGCCGGTGCCCGGGTGCTCGGCCTCGACGGGGCCATCCACGAGGTGCAGCCCCGGTGAGCGCCGAGACCTTCCGCACGCCGGGCGGCCTGCGCCGACGCGCCCAGAAACTGGAGATCAACAAGTTGCGCGACCGGGGGCCGGTCGACGAGGAACTCGTCGACCGCTTCCTGGCACGTCACCAGGTGCCGATCATCGAGGGGGAGCGCGCTACCTTCCTCTACCGCGGCGACGCGGACGAGGTGTGGGTGCGTCACCGTGTCGTCGGCCTGCCCGATCCGCTCCCACTACGGCGGATCGGCTCCTCGAGCCTCTGGGCCGCGACCTGTGACCTGCCCACCGGGTCGCGGGTGGAGTACCAACTCGAAACGCGCCGGGGAGACCACTACGAGCGCTTCAACGACCCGCTCAACCCGCGGCTCGCGGCCTCGCCGCTCGGCTCCAGCTCGGTGTGCGCCGCCATCGGGTATGCCGTGCCAGAGTGGGTGCACCACGATCCGGAGGCCCGCGAGGGTGAACTGGTCAGTGAGGTGGTCCGGTCCAAGGCTCTGCGCCGCGACCAGGAGGTGCTGCTCTACCTCCCCGCCCGATTCAACCGAGCGGCTCGCTACCCGCTCCTCATCGTCCACGACGGCACCGACTACCTCGGCTACACGATGATGCAAACCGTATTGGACAACCTCATTCACCGGCTCGACATCGCGCCGATGATCGTGGCCTTCGTGCCGCCGCGTGATCGCCTCAAGGAGTACCCCAACCACGCGCCGCACGCGCGCTTCATCGCGCGCGAGCTCCTGCCTCTGCTCACCGAGCGATTTCCGCTGCAGGACAACCCCTCCGGTCGCACGCTCATGGGATCAAGCTTCGGCGGCATCGCGGCCCTTTCGACGGCGGTCCGCTACCCCGGGGTCTTCGGCTCCCTCTTCCTCCAGTCGGCCTCACTGGTCTTCACCGACATCGGCACCGACCACGGCGGTGGTCCTGCCTTCGACCCGGTCGTGAAGTTCATGAACAAGTACCGCGCCAAGCCGACCGCCCCTGTGGATCGCATCTTCATGACCTGCGGGATCTATGAGCCCCTCATCACGCCCAACCGCTCGATGGTCCCGGTCTTCCGGTCGACGGGGATGACGGTGAAGTACACAGAGGCCCGGGACGGTCACAACTGGGAGAACTGGCGCGATCAACTGCGCGACGGCCTGTCCTGGTTGCATCCGGGGCCGCAGCTCTTCGTCTACGAGTGAGGACGCCCATGGTGGATTCAGCGGTGCAGGAGTCGCTGCGGCAGGCCGTTGCCTCCCGTATGCCGTGGGTGCGTGACGAGCTCGCCACTCTCGTCGCCTTCCGTTCGGTCGCCAACCCCGCCATCGAGCCGGCCGAGGAGTGTGTCGCGGCGGCGCGGCGGGTCGAAGACTTGGTGCGCGACAGCGGTTTTGAGCAGGTTGAGGCCGTCGATGCGCCGGACGGCTCGATCGCCGTCTGTGCCCGCTCGCCACGTGCTGGCCGTCCGTCAGTGCTCCTCTATGCCCACCATGATGTCGTGCCGGCCGGTGACCCCAGTGACTGGGACAGCGACCCGTGGACCCTCACCGAACGGGACGGACGCTGGTTCGCGCGCGGGGCCGCCGACTGCAAGGGCAACTTCCTCGCCCTGTTGCTCGCCCTGCGGTCGGTGCGAGAAGTCCTGGGGGAGTGGCCGATCGAGATCGCCATGGTCGTCGAGGGTTCGGAGGAGCAAAGCAGCGGCGGCATGGAGGCCATCGCCCGGGCGCGACCCGAGCTCGTCGCCGCCGACGCGATCGTCCTGGCCGACACCGGCAACGTCGAGGCCGGCCTCCCGACCCTGACGACCTCGCTGCGGGGGACCGGCAGCGTGCTCGTGACCGTGCGCACGATGGATCACGCAGCGCACTCGGGAATGTTCGGCGGTGCTGCTCCGGATGCCTTGCAGGCCCTGCTCATGGGCCTGGCCACTCTGCGTGATGCCGAGGGTGAGACGACGATCGACGGACTGGACCATACCGGCACCTGGCGTGGCGCCCCCGTCGACGCCTCGCGATTCCGCCACGACGTGGGTGCCCTCGACGGCGTGGGTCCGCTCGGGGGCGATGACACCATCGCCGACCGCCTCTGGGCCCGTCCAGCCGCCACGGTGCTCGCCATCGACGCCCCACCGATCGCGCAGGTCACGGCCGCAGTGCAGGGCGAGGCCCGTGCGGTCGTCAACCTCCGCGTCCCAGCCGACATGGATCCCGCTGTGGCACAGCAACTTCTCATCGACCATCTGCACCGCCACATCCCCTGGGGATTGGTGGAGACCCAACCCGTCTCCCTCGGGCGCGGCTTCCGCGCGCGCACCGACGGCCCGGCGTATGCCGCGATGAGGCAATCCATGCAGACTGCCTTCGGGTTCGAGCCGGTCACGACCGGTCAGGGCGGATCGATCCCCCTTGCCGTCGCCCTCGCGCAGTTGCACCCCGAGGCCGAGATCATGCTCCTGGGCGTCGAAGAACCCGCGTCGCGGATCCACGCCACCAACGAGAGCGTCGATCCGCGCGAACTGGAGCGCACGGCATACGCCCTCGCCCTGTTCCTGCTCGAACTGGCCTGACGCTCAGTCGAACTCGAGTCCGAGCAGTGCGTTCTCCACAACCTCGGACAGGGCCGGGTGGATCCAGTACTGCCCCCGCGCGACCTCGTGGACGTCCTGTCCGAAGGACGCCGCCTGGATGAGGGGCTGGATGACGGTCGAGGCCTGCGGGCCGATGCAGTGCGCGGCGAGAACGCGCCGGGTGACGGGACTCGCGTGCACGGTGAGGAAGCCGCCGACGTCCTCGAGGGCCCAGCCGTAGGCGATGTCGCCATAGCGCTGGGTCTTGGTGACGTATGCCGTGCCGCTCGCCTCCAGCTCGGCGGCGGTCGGTCCGAAGGCCGCCACCTGCGGATGGCCGAAGACCGCGTGGGGGACGAAGCGGTGGTCGGACTCCTGAGGCGCCGCGTCGAGACGGCCGAAGGCGACGGCCAGGTTGTGGGCGACCACGCGCGCCTCGTGATTGGCGACGTGCTTGAGCTGCCAGTGGCTGGACACGTCGCCGAGCGCCCAGACGCCCTCGACGCTGGTGCGCTGCTGTGCGTCGACGACCACGTGGCCCTCCTCGTCGAGGGCGATGCCGCCGGCGGTGACGTCGAGCCGGTCACCATTGGGGACCCGCCCCGTCGCCAGCAGGACGACGTCGGCGTCGATGGTTGCGCGCCCCTGAGGCCCGGTGACCTCCAGCTGCCACGTGCCGGCCTCGGTGCGGTGCGCGGCGTTCACCCCTGTCGACACCCGAAGGTCGTAGCGCTCACCGGCGAGGGCTGTGTAGCGCTTGGCGACTTCGGCCTCTTCCTTGCTGAGAACCGTTGCGCTGCGCTGGATCTGGGTCACCTCGACGCCCAGTGCGCTGAAGACGTGGGCGAACTCGCACCCCACGAAGCCGCCGCCGACGATGGCCATCCGCTTCGGCAGGGTGTCCAGCCGCATGATGGTGTCGCTGGTGTGCAGCCCGCGGCTCGGGTCCGGCTCGCGCAGGCCGTCGACGGGGAGACCGTTGGCCCGTGATCCAGCGGCGACGACGATCCGGTCGGCGCTGACCTGCCCGCCGGTCGACAGCGCGACGGTGCGGTCACCGACGAAACGGGCGGTCGCGGCATACACGGTGACGAAGTCCTGGCTGCGGCGATAGGCCTCGCCGCCGCTCGCGATGGGGTCGATGCGGCCGAAGATGCGGTCCCGGATGGCCGGCCAGTTGACCGTCGGCTTGGGGAAGGTGACGCCGAGGCGGTCGCTCTCGCGAGCCTCGACGATCCGATCGGCCGGCAGGACGTACATCTTCGTCGGGATGCAGCCGACGTTGAGGCAGGTGCCGCCGAAGCGACCTTCCTCGACGATCGCGATGTCGAGGCCCTCGAGTTCCGGGGTGATGACGGAGTTCCCCGAGCCCGTCCCGATGATGAGCAGGTTGTGGTGCGGCATACCGGGCAGCGTAGGCCGTCGTCCACAGGTGACAGCGGGCCAGGTGTGTCGTCCACAGTGCTGGCTGGTGCCAGTGGCTGCCGCCCGGCCAGTGCTGATCCGCTGTCGCCATGACGACCGACGAACTCTCCCGACATGCCCTGTCCTTCGATCTTGCGGCGGATCAGTTCCGTGAGCGTGCCGCCGAACTGCAGCGTCTCCCGCCCGCGTTCGGCGGCCCCGTGCTCGGTGGACGGGAGGCCGATCTCATGGACGAGTGCCGTGAGCAGGCCCTCGCGATCGCGCGCATGATGTCGGCCGTCGCCGACCTGGCGAGGCGGCTGGCGGCATGACCCTGTGGGTCGATCCGCCGGGAGCGGTGGCGTTGGCGACACGCCTGCGTGGGATGGCCGCGGAGGTCGACGAGAGCTTGTCCCGGGCGGGAGCCTGGGAGGTCATGGCGGCCGCAGCGGCGGTCGGTCTGCAACGCGCGATCACCCAGGCCGATGGTGTCGGGGCGGTGCAGGCAGCGCGCTGCGTCGCCGAGGTCGAGACGGCTGTCCTTCAGGTCGTCGCCCGCGTGCACGTCCTGCGCGGGGAGCTCTTGGCGCTGGCGGGGGCCTTCGTGAGGGCCGCCCGCGTGCTGGGTGCCGTGGAGGACGGGGTGGCCGATGCACTGGCCCGTCTGGACACACTGGCGCATGACCACCCGGACACGGTCGAGTGGCTGGCGGCGCGTGGGCACGAACATGCACTCGCCCCCTTGCTCGCCGCGGGGGAACGTGGGGGTCTCCTTGTCGAGGGCCCGCACCAGTTCGTGGGCATCGACACGGGCCCTCCGCGGGATGTGACCGCGCCGAAAGGGTTGGCCGACCTCGTCGCCGATGACATTGCCGTGGAGGAGGGTGACGGCTTCGTCCGGATCACCGAGGTGACCCGCCCCGACGGAACGCATGCCTGGGTCGTGGCGATCTCCGGGACGAAGGTGCTCGACCCCCGCGCTGGCTCGAACCCCTTCGACGTCACGACCGATGTCCGCTCCATCGAGGCCGGCGCGACGATCGCCGCCATCGGGGTCCATCGCGCCGTGCTGGCTGCCCAGCGCTCGACGGGCAGGGAGACCAGTGCGGAGCCGATCCTGCTCAGCGGGCACAGCCTGGGCGGGATGCTCGCCGCCGGGCTGGCGGCCGATCCGGCCTTCCGGCACGGCCGCAACGTCACGGGAGTCGTGACCGCAGGATCCCCGATCGGCCGTATGCCGGTGCCCGCCTCGGTGGGTGTGGTCGCCGTGGAGCACCGGGGTGACTTCGTCCCCCGCCTCGACGGGGTGGCGGGACGCACCGACGACACATGGCACACGCTCACCACTGATCCGGACGTGCAGGAGACCGGCGGGCGGGCCAGTCGCAGCCACGCCGGAGAGCTCTATGAAGGCTCGGCGCGCGCCTTCGACATGGTGGCACGCGAGGGCGAGTTGGAATGGGAGGAGGTGATCGCACCCTTCGTCGAGCCCGGCGCCACCGCCGTTGCGCACGACATCGTCCTGACGCGGGAGTGGCAGAATCCACGCTCGTGACCGATTCGCTGGCGTTCGCGACGGCGATCGTCGACGGATTGGTCGCGGCCGGTGTGCGCGAGATCGTCCTGTGCCCCGGCTCCCGATCCTCCCCTCTGGCGTATGCCGCGTGGTCCGCCGAGCACGCCGGCCGCCTGCGCCTGCACGTGCGGGTCGACGAACGCTCGGCGGGCTTCCTCGCCCTCGGGCTGGCGAAGACGTCGCGGGTGCCGGCCGCTGTCGTCACGACGTCCGGGACAGCCGTCGCGAACCTGCACCCAGCGGTCCTGGAAGCGCATCACGCGCGGGTGCCCCTCGTCGTGGTCAGCGCCGATCGCCCGGCCGCCCTGCGCGGGACGGGGGCGAACCAGACGACGATCCAACCGGGGATCTTCGGCGTGGCGGTGCACGGCGAGTGGGACCTCGCCGCTGCCGAGGCGGGGCCCGCGCTCGGCGAGGTCCTGACGGCTGTCGTGGCCTCGGCGTCGACCGGGCCGGTGCACCTCAACGTGCAGTTCGCGCCGCCGCTCGTGCCGGTTGGGCCACTGCCACCCACGGTGGAGCCGGTTGCCCCGATTGAGCCGCCCTTGGCCGATCGGCGCTCCTCTGATCGCGTGGCCACCCCGCCCGCCGAACCGTCGCCCGCGGACCCGACCGCGTCGGACCGTTTTCCGGCCCTGACCGGGCGCACCCTGGTCGTCCTGGGCGACCTGCCCGACCCTGCGGACGCGGAACTCGTGCTCGACTGGGCAGGAGCTCAAGGCTTGCCGGTCGTCGCCGAACCCTTCGGTCGACACGGAACGAACTCGCCCGTGCCGCACGGGGTCCTCCTGCTCGGAGCCGCGCCCTTCCTCGACGCGCATCTGCCCGAGAACGTCCTTGTCGTCGGTCGCCCCACCCTCAGTCGACCGGTCGCCCGGCTCCTCCAGCGGACAGACGTCAAGGTCATGGTGGTGGCGGCCGGCCTGGAGTTCGAGGTCCCCGGCCGGCAGGTTACCCATCTCCCCCTCCGGCGTTGTTCCCATGTGCCGCGGTTGTTCCGGGCGCCTGGAACCCTGCAGGGCGCGTCCGAGCGCGAGGCGGCGGACCCCGGGCGGAGCAGGTGGCGTGAATCGTGGATGGAGGCGGGTGGTGCCGTGGCCCGGGCGATCGCCGCGGACCCGCCGGCCTGGGGGACCGGCCCGGCCCTGGCGCGGGCGCTGGTCGCCAACCTCCCGGACGATGCCGTCCTCTTTGTCGGCAGTTCGAACAGCCCGCGAGACCTCGACGTCGCCGTGACCGGGCGCGCAGCCGGGGTCACGGTGGTCGCCGGTCGCGGTCTCGCCGGCATCGACGGATGTGTCTCGACCGCCATCGGGATTTCCCTGTCCGACAACGCTTCTCATGCCGGCCAACCACGTTCGCACTTCGCGCTCATGGGGGATCTGACCTTCCTCCACGACGCCAATGGCCTGCTCATCGGCCCCGATGAACTCCGACCCGACCTGACGATCGTCGTCGCGAACGATGACGGCGGGGGCATTTTCACCACCCTCGAGCCGGGGCAGCCCGACCTCGCTGAGCCCTTCGAGCGACTCTTCGGCACGCCCACCGGCACCGACCTGTCGGCGCTGAGCCTCGCCCACGGAATCGCGCACACCCGGGCGGACAGCGAAGCGTCCCTGGCGGCGGCGCTGGGAACCCGGCCCCACGGCATACGAGTCGTCGAGGTGGCGATCCGGCGCGAGACCCATCGAGCCGAGCGCGCCCGCTTGCAGGCGATGGCCAACGCTGCTCTGGGCTGAGGCCGATTTCGGGACCAACCGCCCGCTTGCGAGAATGCGTGGGTGACCCACTCGCTCCGCACCGATGTGCTCGTCGTCGGCGCCGGACCTGCCGGGTCAGCCGCCGCGGCGTGGTCTGCACGCGCCGGCCTCGACGTCGTCCTCGCTGACGCCGCCACCTTCCCCCGCGACAAGACCTGCGGCGACGGCCTCACCCCGCGAGCGATCGGCGAGTTGACCGCTTTGGGCCTCGAGGACTGGTTGCGCGCTCGCACCGTCAATCGTGGGCTGCGGGCCCATGGGTTCGGGCAGACGCTCATGCTCCCGTGGCCCGGAGGGTCGCTCCCGAACTGGGGCTCGGCCGCCCCTCGGATGGACCTCGACGCCCGCATCCGGCAGGTCGCGCTCGACGACGGTGCCACGGGGGTTGAGGGAGCCAAGGCGGTCGATGCCCGCGTCGAGGGCGGACGCGTCCGGGGGGTGACCTTCCAGCGTGGGAGCGAGAGTTTCGAGATCGAGTGTGAACGCCTGGTCGTCGCCGACGGGGTGCGCTCCGGGCTCGGCAAGGTGCTCGGGCGCGAGTGGCACAAGGACACCGTGTATGCCGTGGCCGGCCGTTGCTATGTCGACTCCACCATGGCCGACGATCCCTGGATCAGCAGCCACCTGGAACTACGCGGCGAGACCGGCGAGGTGCTCTCCGGCTATGGCTGGATCTTCCCGCTCGGCGGTGGTCAGGTGAATGTCGGCGTCGGCAGCCTGGCGACGACCAAGCGCCCGGCCGAGGTCGCGATCAAACCCCTGATGGCGCACTACACCGACCAACGGCGACACGACTTCGGCCTGACCGGCGCGGCCCGGATGGCCACGAGCGCCCTGCTGCCGATGGGCGGCGCCGTCTCGAATGTCGCCGGCCCCAACTGGGCCCTCATCGGCGATGCTGCCGCGTGCATCAACCCGCTCAACGGCGAGGGCATCGACTACGGCCTGGAAACCGGCCGGATGATCGCGGACCTGCTCGACACGGACCTCTCGCGGTCCTGGCCGACGACCCTGCAGGAGCACTACGGCGAGGCCTTCTCGATCGCCCGGCGACTGGCCGGGGTCTTCACTGTCCCCAAGGTGTTGACCGCCCTCGGGCCGGTGGGCATGCGCTCGGACTGGTTGATGACCCTTGCGCTGCGCTGGATGGGCAACCTGGTGACCGACGACGACCGCGACCGCTCGGCGCGCGTCTGGCGCTGGGCCGGCCGCCGCTCGATCGCCGTCGACGCCCGCCCGCCCTTCAGCTGACCTCGCCGGGTGACCTCCCTGGGTGACCTCCCTGGGTGACCTCGCCAGTGCTGACGCGCCGCCTTCAGCTCGGAGACACGAAGTCGCGATGTGGCGAGGTGAAGTCGTCGATCGGGGAGCCGGACGACGCGAAGTCGCGATGTGTCGAGTTGTGGGAGGGGCCGGTCAGCGGCCCGAGGGTCACTGCGTCAGGGCGTCGCGCATCGGGACGAGTTTGGCGTCGGATTCGGCGACCTCGGCCTCCGGATCGGAGCCGGCAACGATCCCGCACCCGGCGAAGAGGCGCATGCGCGACGGATCGCCCGGGTCCACCTCCCCGGTGCGCAGGGCGATGCCCCACTCCCCGTCACCGGAGGCATCGATCCAGCCGACCGGACCGGCATACCGACGGCGATCCATGCCCTCGAGGTCCGCGATCACCTGGTCGGCGATGGCCCTCGGGGTCCCGCACACCGCCGCGCTCGGGTGCAGCGCCTCGGCCAGCGCCAACGACGACGCCCCGTCGGCGAGCACACCCGTGACGTCCGTCGCCAGATGCATGACATTGGGCAGGTGCAGCACGAAGGGCGTTTCCGGCACGTTCATCGACGAGCAGTGCGGGCGCAGGGCGTCAGCCACCGAGCGCACGGCGTACTCGTGCTCCTCCAGGTCCTTCGAGGACCGCGCCAGCGACGCCGCCAGCGCCAGATCGTGCTCGTCATCACCGGTGCGCCGGATCGTGCCGGCGAGCACGCGCGAGGTCACCAGCCCCTTCTCGGAACGCGCGAGCATCTCCGGTGTCGCGCCGACGAGCCCGTCGACGCTGAACACCCAGGTGTTGTCATAGCGCTCCGCCAGGCGCGCGAGCAGCCAGCGGACGTCGATCGGGCGCTCGCTGCGCACCTCCAGGTCGCGCGCCAGCACGACCTTGTCCAGATGCCCCTGCGTGATCAGCTCGACGGCGTGCGCCACAGCACCCGCCCACTGGGTCGGCGACGAGGCGCCGTCGGCGAAGGTCACTCCTTCGGGTGCTGTCGGGGTCGAGCCGCTCGCCGGAGGAATGACCGAGGGCAGTTCGTCCCCCGTTGTCATCGTCGTCAGCCAGGCTCGATCACCGCGCCGTCCCACCACCACTTGCGGCACGACGAGCGTGGCGGCGGCGGCTGAGCTCGCGGCATACGCAATGGAGCCGAAGGCGACCGGTCCGGTCCCGGGCACGCCGACCTCGTTGCGGACGATCGCGCCGCCGGCGACCGACTCCCACCACGAACGCAGGCTCGCGAAGCGCTGGGCACCGGTGGCAACGTGCTCCGCCGCCCGGCCCCAGCCGACCATGCCTTCACCCCGACGCACCCAGGAGAACAACTCACCAGCCGCGGCAAACGGCAACAGCTCGATCAGCGCGGGGAGGTCGGCGACCGGCAGGGAGACGGTGCGGGCGAGCAGTGGCTTGCGCTCGGCGCCCGCGTCGGGCAGGGAGGTCATCAGGGCCAAAGCGTAGTCCCGGGTCGACAGTGCGAGGATGTCCGGCATGAGCCGTGCCTCCCTCGCGAAGGACCCGCGCGACGTCGCGGCGATGTTCGACGACGTCGCCGAGAAGTACGACGTGACCAACGATGTGCTCTCCCTGGGGCAGGACCGGTTGTGGCGCCGTGCCGTGCTCAGGGCCGTCGACGCCCGACCCGGCGACAAGATCCTCGACATCGCGGCCGGCACGGGCACGAGCAGTGAGCCCTTCGTGGACGCGGGCGCCGACGTGGTCCCCGCCGACTTCAGCCTGGGCATGCTCCGCGTGGGCAAGAAGCGGCGCGACGACCTCGGCTTCACCGCCGCTGACGCGATGCGCCTGCCCTTCGCCGACAACTCCTTCGATGCCGTCACGATGAGTTTCGGCCTGCGCAACGTCGCCGACGTCGACGACGCCCTCGGCGAGTTCGCGCGCGTCACTCGCCCCGGTGGCCGCCTGGTCATCTGTGAGTTCAGCGCCCCCACCAACAAGGCCTTCCGGACCGTCTACACCGAGTACCTCATGCGGGCCCTGCCACCGGTCGCCCGCAGGGTCAGCTCCAACCCCGACTCCTACGTCTACCTCGCCGAGTCGATTCGCGCGTGGCCGGACCAGCGCGCCCTCGCCGAGCAGGTACGGGCCGCAGGGTGGGACCAGGTCGCGTGGCGCAACCTCTCCGGTGGCATCGTCGCGCTCCACCGCGCGATCAAGGGGTGAGCCCCACCCCCGGACTTAGGCGAGCCTCACTCAACACTCGCGAGGGTGCGGCATACACTCGCGGCGTGTTCGTGAACGGCTTCACAAGCGGGCGAGGAATCGCCGACGCAGGGGTCGCCGCACACCCTCTCGCGCAGATGCCCGGGTCACCGAGTGGCCAAGGCCACACTCCCTCTAGGATGGCCGCGAACCCGGCCATGGGTCCGTCGGCGTGCGCCTATTCGCGAAAGGGGAGTTGACATCCGATGAGCAACCCCTACGTCCCGCTCTTCATCCTGCTGGCTCTTGGCTTCGGCTTCGCGGCGCTGTCGGTGGGCACCAGCCTCGTCGTGGGACCCAAGCGCTACAACCGGGCCAAGGCCGAGGCCTACGAGTGCGGCATCCAGCCCTCGCCGCGCGCCGAGGGCGGCGGTCGCGTGCCGATCAAGTACTTCCTGACGGCCATGCTCTTCATCATCTTCGACATCGAGTCGATCTTCCTGTTCCCCTTTGCGGTCGCCTTCGACCAACTCGGCCTGTTCGCCCTCGTCGAAATGGTCCTGTTCATCATCACCGTCTTCGTGGCCTACGCCTACGTGTGGAAGCGCGGCGGGCTCGAGTGGGACTGACAGGAGTTATTCGTATGCCGCGCGCCCGCCGTCGTTCTTCCCTCACCAAGGAGTGTTGATGGGACTCGAGGAGAAACTGCCAGCCGGCTTCGTGCTGACGACGTTGGAGAACGTCGTCGGGTACATGCGCAAGGCCTCGATCTGGCCCGCGACCTTCGGCCTGGCCTGCTGCGCCATCGAGATGATGGCCGTCGGCACGCCTGACTACGACATCGCCCGCTTCGGCATGGAGCGCTTCAGCGCCACGCCGCGCCAGGCCGACCTGATGATCGTCGCCGGCCGGGTGAGCCAGAAGATGGCCCCCGTGGTGCGCCAGGTCTACGACCAGATGGCCAACCCGAAGTGGGTCATCTCGATGGGCGTGTGCGCGAGCAGCGGTGGCATGTTCAACAACTACGCGATCGTCCAGGGCGTCGACCACATCATCCCGGTCGACATCTACCTGCCCGGCTGCCCGCCGCGCCCGGAGATGCTGCTCAACGCGATCATCGAGCTGCACGACCAGATCCAGCACAGCAAGCTCGGCGTCAACCGGGTGGCCGCGGCCCGCGCCGCCGAGCAGGCCGCCCTGGGCGCGGTCCCGACCTCGCTCATGGCCCCGACCCATGAGCACCACGCGCCCTTGACGGCCACGCCCGGGAGGAACCTGCTCGCATGAGTGACGACACGACCACCCCGGCAGGCACCGACAGCGGCGAGCTGTGGTCCACCGACGTCAGCCGTGACGTGGCCACCGACACCACCCCGGTGCAGGTGGGGGAGCGGCGCGGCATGTTCGGCGCCACCCGTGGCCAGGACACCACCGGCTACGGCGGCCTGCGCACCCCGATCCTCTTCCCCGGCGCCTCCGAGCGTCCCTACGGCTCGTACTTCGACGAGGTCGCCGACACCCTGGCTGCCGCCCTCCCGAGCGACGGCTATGGCACGGCCGTCGAGCGGGTCGTCGTCGACCGGGGCGAGATGACCCTCTTCGTGCGCCGTGAGCACCTGCTCGCCATCGCGCGTGCCCTGCGTGACGACCCGGCCCTGCGCTTCGAGGTGTGCACCGGCGTCTCTGGGGTTCACTTCCTCGCCGAGGCAGGCCGTGAGCTGCACGCGATCTACCACCTGCTCTCCATCACCCACAACCGCCGCGTGCGGCTCGAGGTGACCGCCCCGGACGCCGACCCGCACATCCCATCGGTCGTGGCCATCTGGCCGGGCGCCGATTGGCACGAGCGCGAAACCTGGGACATGTTCGGGATCATCTTCGACGGACACCCGGCCCTGACCCGCATCCTGATGCCGGACGACTGGCCCGGTCACCCCCAGCGCAAGGACTACCCCTTGGGTGGCATCCCCGTGGAGTACAAGGGCGGCACCGTCCCGCCGCCGGACCAGCGGAGGTCGTACAACTGATGAGCACCGACCACACGATCTTCGAGGACCGCGACGTCTCGTCCGAGCCCAGCCCGGGCCTGGACAGTGACCTCCCCGGCGACGACACGCTGCGCGGCACCGACTACTACGCCCTGGGCGACACCGACGGCTCGCCGGTCTTCAATGTCACCGGTGGCGACTGGGACGACCTGGTCGACGAGGCCACGGCCCTCCACGAGGAGCGGATCGTCGTCAACATGGGTCCGCAGCACCCGTCGACGCACGGCGTGCTCCGCCTCATCCTCGAGCTCGACGCCGAGACGGTGACCGAGGCCCGCGCGGGCATCGGCTACCTCCACACCGGCATCGAGAAGAACATGGAGTTCCGCACCTGGGTGCAGGGCGTGACCTTCTGCACCCGGATGGACTACCTGACCCCCATGTTCCAGGAGGCGGCCTACTGCCTGGCGGTCGAGAAGCTTTTGGGCATCACCGACCAGATTCCGGAGCGCGCCAGCATCATTCGCGTGCTGATGATGGAACTCACGCGCATCAACTCGCACCTGGTGTGCATCGGCACCGGTGGCATGGAGATGGGTGCCACAACGGTCATGACCGTCGGCTTCCGCGAGCGGGAGCGCATCCTGCGCGTCTTCGAACAGGTCACCGGCCTGCGCATGAACATGGCCTACATCCGCCCCGGTGGCGTGTCCCAGGATCTCCCGCACGGCGCCCTCGACCACATCACGACGATCGTCGGGGAACTCCGTCGCGGCATCCACGAGCTCGAGATGCTCCTCGCCGAGAACCCGCTTCTCAAGGGCCGCACCAAGGGTGTCGGGTACCTCGACCTCACCGGCTGTATCGCGCTGAGCATCACCGGTCCGGTCCTGCGCTCCACCGGTCTCCCGCACGACCTTCGCAAGTCAGAGCCCTACTGCGGCTACGAGACCTACGACTTCGATGTCATCACCCGCACGGGTGCGGACGCCTACGACCGACTGATGATCCGCATCCTCGAGATGTTCGAGTCGCTCAAGATCGTCGAGCAGTGCGTCGAGCGGCTGCGGACCACCGGCGGCCCGGTCATGGTCGAGGACAAGAAGATCGCCTGGCCGGCGCAGCTGTCGGTCGGCAGCGACGGTCAGGGCAACAGCCTCGACCACATCCGCGAGATCATGGGCACCTCGATGGAGTCCCTGATCCACCACTTCAAGCTCGTCACCGAGGGCTTCCGTGTCCCGCCCGGCCAGGTGTATGTCGCGGTCGAGTCGGCCAAGGGTGAGCTCGGTGTGCACTTGGTGTCCGACGGCGGCACGCGCCCCTATCGGGCGCACTTCCGAGACCCGAGCTTCAACAACCTGCAGGCCGTCGCCGCGATGTGCGAGGGCTCGATGGTTGCCGACGTGATCGTCGCCGTCGCGTCGATCGACCCCGTGATGGGAGGCGTGGACCGCTGATGGAGCACTACGGACTGCAGACCGCCGCCGGCCACCTGACCGTGCCCGCGGAGTCCAAGGAGCCGTATGCCGCGGACGTCGAGGCCGGCTTCCGCGCCGACGCCGCGCAGATCATCGCCCGCTACCCGCAGAAGCGCTCTGCGCTGCTGCCGATGCTGCACTTGGTGCAGTCGGTCGACGGCTACATCACCGGGCGCGGCATCGACCTGTGCGCCGAGCTGCTCGACCTGTCCACGGCCGAGGTCTCGGGTGTGGCCACCTTCTACACCCAGTACAAGCGCCACCCCAACGGCCGCTACACCGTCGGTGTCTGCACCAACACGCTGTGCGCGGTCATGGGCGGCGACGCGATCTGGGAGGCTGTCTCGGAGCACTTGGGCATCGGGCACGACGAGACCACCGACGACGGGTTGATCACGCTCGAGCGCATCGAGTGCAACGCCGCCTGTGACTTCGCGCCGGTCGTCATGACGAACTGGGAGTTCTTCGACAACCAGACGCCCGACTCCACGATCAAGTTGGTCGATGACCTGCGCTCCGGCCAGGACGTCCGGCCCACCCGCGGTCCCGACAAGGTCGTGTCCTTCCAGGAGATGTCACGCGTGCTCGCCGGCTTCCTCGACGGGCGCGCCGACCAGGGGCCGGGCGCTGCCGGTGCCTCGCTGGCCGGTCTCGCGGTCGCCCACGAGCGCGGCTGGTCCGCTCCCGGCGGCGCCGCC
>NZ_HF570956.1:835189-864178 GCF_000367525.1 Phycicoccus elongatus Lp2
CCGGCGGGACGGCAGCAGTCGGCGTGATCGCCACCGCGGGGGCAGCAGCGTCCGACCCCTCGGGAGTCGGCGCCGCCATGGCTGGCGAGGCCGCAGCCGGCGCCGCCACGGCCGGCTCCGCAGGTGACGTGACCGCCACCGGCGCCACAGCCGCGACCGGAGACTCCTCCGGGAGCGTCGGCCGCCCGAAGATCTGACGCGACGACCACGGCGCGATCTGGCGCGCATAGTCACCCGGCGACGTCGGGCCACCCGTACCGCCGAGAGTCAGGCGACACAGCGTGTCGAGGTCCCGAGGCACCCCTGCGGCGATCTCGGAGGGGGCCGGCACGCCGTGGACCAGCCGAGGGGCCGGCGGCAGCGCCGACGGCAGATCACGCAGCGGCCAGAGGCCGGTCAACGCGGCATACGTGAGAGCGACGAGACAGACGGCATCGGTTCTATCGGCCGAGACGGAGTCCTCCTCCGCCCCGTGCAGGGCCGCCTCGGTGGCCAGACCACGCACCTTGATGTCGCCCTCGGGAGTGCGGAAGACCTCCTCGGGCGTGATCCGCAGGTGGTGCAGCCCCCGCGCGGCAGCGGCATCGAGGGAGGTCGCGGCCTCGCCGACGATCCGGCGCACCTCGTCTCCGGGGAGTCCGCCGTTGCGCACCAGGTCGACGACGGACTTGGCGTCCGCGAGGGCTTCCTCGACGACCCAGGCCGCAGGCCCTTCCAGGCCGATGTCGAGGATCCGCACGCAACCCGGGATGTCGAGACCGGCGGCCATCCGTGCCGCGTCGAGAACGGCGGCTGCGCGGCTGTCACCGGAGGGCAGGATGAGCAGGGAGACGGAGCGGCCGAGGACCGGCTCCCGGGCGGTCCACCGCTGGGCACCGGCGCTCTGCCGCACCAAGGCGCCGACGGTGTATCGGCCCGCGAGCACCGAACCGGGTCCAACGCCCTCCACTGACAACTCCTCGTGCGTGCGGTGCGCTCGCCGGGGCGAACTCACGGATGGCCCGGGTGCGGTCCACCCGTTCGGCCCTTCATAGTAGGCGCAGGCGGCTCAGCCACGCCGGAGCCGACGCAGCACGGGGCTCACGAGTTCGCCGACCTCGGGCACCCGCAGCAGGTGAGCGCCGCCGAGCGAGAGGAGCAGGTGCACCGGTCCGGCCACGAGCAGGGCCAGCAGAGCGGGCGCCGGACCCCGGTCGAGCAGATCGGGCGCGAGCGCCCGCAGCCCCAACCACAGCAGGGCGGCCGACACGATCGCCGGGCCGAGCAGGCGCAGGTATGCCGCGAGCACCCCTCCCAGCCCCAGCCGCCCGAGTCGGCGGCGGATCAGGGTGAAGCCGATGATGGCCCCGGTCGCGTAGGCGATCGACTGCGCGATGCCGATGGCGATCGCGGTGTGTCGCGGATCGAGGGTGGCCCCGATGAGCGCGCCCGTCTGGGAGATCGTGGTGACGAGGCACTGGATGAAGAAGGGCGTGCGCGCGTCCTCGTGGGCATAGAAGAAGCGTTCGGAGAGGTAGAGCCACCCGAAGGGGATGACGCCGCAGTAGAGGGCCATCGCGACGATGGCGACGGCATGGGTCTGGGGGTAGTCGTTGCGGAAGAAGAGCACGCGGGTGACGAGGTCGGCGAAGACGAGGACGAGCACGACACCGGGGACGAGGATCACCGCCGGCATCCGCAGGCCGCGTCGGACGTCAGCGGCCAGCGCCGTGGAATCGCCCTGGGTCACTCCGCGTGACATCCGAGTGAAGAGGGCGGTGACGAGCGAGACCGTGACCAGCGAGTGCGGCAGCATGAAGAGGAGGAAGGCGTTGTCGAAGGTGGCCCGCCCCGGGCCGACCTGGTGCAGCGCATCCATCAGGTCAGAGGCCCGCGTCAGGACCTGTGAGGTGATGACGAAGCCGAGTTGGGCGACGATCACGGCCGCGAAGGTCCACGCGGCGACCTTTCCCGCCGAGCCCAACCCGACGCCGCGGAACCCCCAGACCGGGCGATACCGGAAACCCATGCGGCGCAGGGGGATGACGAGGAAGAGCGCTTGCAGGGCGATTGACAGCGTGCTGGAGCCCGCGAGGATCCAGATCATCGTCGGGGTCCAGTCGGCGGGGCCGACCATCGACGGCTGCCCTGACGCCAGGAAGTAGAGCAGCCCGGCGAGGGCGACGACGTTGGCGACGACCGGCGCCCACATGTATGCCGCGAAGCGGTTGTTCGCGTTGAGGATCTGCCCGAGCAGGGTGTAGAGGCCGTAGAAGAAGACTTGCGGCAAGCAGATGAAGGCGAAGGCCACCGCGAGGTGGAAGGCTGGCCCGGAGCGGACCTTCGAGAACGCCATGACGAGCAGCGGTGCGGCCACGGTCACCAGCACGGTGGCACCGACCAACAGCATGAGCGCCAGGGTCACCAGGCGATTGACGAACTCCTGCCCGCCATCGTCATGGGTCATCGACTTGACGATCTGGGGCACGAGAACGGCGTTGAGGATGCCGCCGGCGAGGATCAGGTAGAACTGGTTGGGCAGCGTGTTGGCCACGCCGAAGGCGTCGGCCGCGAGCCCGGTGGTCCCGATGATGCCGCCGAGCAGGGAGACCCTGATCAGCCCCAGGACTCTGCTCGTCAGCGTGCCGGCGGCCATCACCAGGCCGGCTCGGGCGAGGCGGACGTCGCCGCCCGCTGTTGCCACGGCCCTCTGCTCGCTCACGCCCGCTCCTCCACCGTGTCCGCCCGGTCCACCTCGGGCTCGTGATCCCGCGCGATGCGGGACTGCTCGATGACATCGCCGTCATCGTCGACCTGGACGACATTGGGCGTCGTCGCACCGGTCGCAGCTGCGCGTCGACGCTGACGACGGTTGCGCCACAGGCCCAGGGCAAAGACCACGAGGATGACGCCACCGAGGACCCAGTAGATCCCCGCACCAGTCGGCGTGGCTCGCACGAGCATCGAGGTGGTCGGCCCCACGGCACGCCCGGTCGGCCCGGTGACGCGGGCCTCGAGCCGGACATTTCCGGCGGCCAGCGCGTCCACGGCATACGTCACCGTGGTGCGCGAGTTGGCCCCGATGTCGACGACCTTGGTGTCCTGCGCGATCCGGAGGATGGGGCGTTGCGGGACGAGTTGGACGCGGACGCCGCGGACCGGCACGTCCAACGAGTTCACCACGGTGATCTGGACGCGACCGCTGTCGGCGAGGAAGTTGATGGTCTGGTCCGCCACGCGCACGGCGTTGCGATTGGCCGTGATCTCCTGGGTCAAACCCTGCATGACCACACCGAAGGCCTCCTCGTGGCCGCGCCAGGCGCTCGAGGTGAGGGCGGCGATGCGCGCGGTCACGTCGGCTTGGATGCTCGCCCCATCGGACCGGATGTCACCGACCTCGCCGGCTTCGGCGCCCAGCTCGGTCAAGTGCGTGCGCACGGCCGGCGACAGGGGGCTGACAGGGATCGGTGCCTCGTCTCCGCTCGCGGCGGTCGTGACGGCGTCGGCGCCGGCCGCTTGGTCGATGAGGGTCGAGACGGTGGTCGACGAGAGCCATGGCACGGACCGAGCGAAGGTGAGCAACTCGTTGAGTGCGGTCGGGTCAGCATCGAGGCCACGGTCGGGGGCGACGAGGACGGTGCGTGCCAGTCCGGGGGACTCTTGCAGCAGGGTCAGGCTGTGCGCCAGGAAGAGTTGTCGAGCCGCGCCCGCCGTCTCGGCCACCATGGCCTGACCGGCGGCGGCGCTCAGGGCCGAGGCGCGGGCCAGCAGGGGGACCTCACTGCGCGACTTGCGTCCCGCGCTGCCCTGGTCGAGGCGCCAGGCCAGCCGGTCCCGGTCCACGATGGTGGCGGCGGGGCGCTGACCCAGCGCCGCGGCATACCGGTTGGCGGCGTCGTCGGAGTAGCGGGGGTCGACGGGCCACGCCACGTCCGCGCGGCCCCCGAGGTCCGAGGCCAGCGTGGTCGCCTGCTGCTGGGCCAGCGCGACCGCTGGGTCCGGGTTGTCGGTGAGCGCAGCCAGATCGGGGTCACCGGCGGCCAGGAGGATCGGTTGGCGATCGGCGAGGGCTGCCCGCAGGCGTGATGTGGCACGGTTGCGGACGATCGCCTCTGCCTCGAGGGGGTCGAGGGCCTGGAGTTGGGTGTCGGTCTGGGGTGAGGCGCTGGGGGTGGGTGTCGCCGAGGGCGTGGGTGTGGCGCTTGGTGCGACAGCGGGAGCCGAAGCCTGGGCGACGGGCGTGAGCAAGCCGGCGTCGACGGCGAGCGTGACCTCAGTCCCTCGGGTGGCGGTGATGAGCCGGCCGATGCGGCTGTCGTCGGCCAGGGCGTCCTCCCACGCGTGCCACCGGTCGACTGACGGGGAGGTCCACAGGCCGGGCTGGGCGTCGAGGGTGACGGGCACGAGCCAGGCGACGCTGAGGGGTTCGAACTCCTTGGCTCGCTGCACACCGACGAAGGTGTGGGTGATCGCCGATCCGATTTCGAGCGAGAGGGCCACGACGTCGTAGGGGCGGCGGGTGAGGTCGCCGGCGCGGGCCAGGGTGACGGTCACCGGCGTGACGGATCCGGCGGGGATGGCGGCCACCTCGGTCTGGGCCACCAGTCGACCACTTGCCGCCTGGTGACCGGCCGCCCAGGCGTCGACAGCGGCGGTGTCATCGAGCCGTTCGGTGCCCAGGAGCACGTTGAGCGTTGTGGGGGCACTGGGGGAGGACGCGGAGTTCGACACCTCGAGCTGGAGGGTGATCGGGTCGCCGGCTCCGGCGACGACCGGGGTGACGGTCCGGACCACGATGCCGAGGACGGAATTGTCTGCGGCATGGGCCGGCGCAGCCGTGAGCCAGGGGATCAGGGCGATGAGCAGGGTCAGGACCAGCAGATGGAGCGATCGTGTGGGGACCCGCCCGGTGATGGACGGGCCGCTGGGCATCAGGTGTCCCCGGCGAGTCGCTGCCAGGCGACCCGCGCGATCCGACGCTCGTTGGGGAAGGTGAGATGCCGATGTGCCTCGCGCAGCGGGAGCCACGCGACGTCGATGGCCTCCTGGTCAGGGTCGTTCTCGATCGTCAGGTCGCCACCGATGGCCTCGAGCAGGTAGTGGTGGACGTACTTGTGGATCCGGCGGTCCCCCACCGCGAACCAATAGTCGATCGTCCCCAACTCGATGAGCACGCGCCCCTCGATGCCGGTCTCCTCGGCCACTTCGCGCGCGGCCGTCTGAGGCAGCGTCTCCTCGCCCTCGATGTGCCCCTTCGGCAGGCACCATTCGACGCGGCCGGCCCGATTGCGCCGGGCGATGACGGCGATGCGGGCCTGGCCTTCGAAGACGTCGACGACGACGCCACCGGCGGAGCGTTCCTCGACGCAGGGCAGCCGTCGGGGAACCCGGGGGGGTTCGGCGGCTGCATGACTCATAACTGTCACTGTAACCAGAGCGAACGATGTGACCAGAGCACCCGGGGCAGGACACCAACTCGCCAGTTGTCGACGTGATGTCGCACCAGCCGACTCCGGGCGACACCAACTCGCCACCTGTCGACCTGGTGCTCAAGGCCCTGCCAGCGCACGTGCCGGCCGGACCTGGTGGGGTCGCGCGCCTACGCTTGGTCCTCGTGCCCGCACAACCTTCCGCTGAGCTGCTCCGCCACGCCGTCGCCCACCTCGCGCCCGTGCTGCCGCTGCTCACCGACCTCGGAGACCGTTTCGCGGCCGAGGGCCACTCCCTGGCCCTTGTCGGGGGGCCCGTGCGCGACGCCTTCCTGGGGCGAACCTCGCCCGATCTCGACTTCACCACCTCCGCCCGTCCCGACGAGATCGAGCCGATCCTGGCCCGTTGGGGCGGCGCCACCTGGGACATGGGCCGCGAGTTCGGCACCATCGGCGCCCGCCGCGACGACACCATCGTCGAGGTCACGACCTATCGCGCCGATGCCTATGACGGGGTGACCCGCAAGCCGGTCGTCGCCTTCGGCGATTCCCTCGAGGACGACCTCAAGCGCCGCGATTTCACGATGAACGCGATGGCCCTCCGCCTCCCGGACCTCACCTTCGTCGATCCGTATGCCGGCCTGCCGGCACTCCTCGACCGCACCCTGCGCACGCCCGGCCCCCCCGAGGTGTCCTTCGGCGACGACCCGCTGCGGATGATGCGCGCGGCACGCTTCGTCGCCCAACTCGGCGTCGTGCCCGCGCCCGAAGTACTGGCCGCGATGACCGAGATGGCCACCACCCTCGAGATCGTCTCGGCCGAGCGGATCCGCGACGAGCTGACCAAACTCCTTCTCGCCGACCACCCCCGAGCGGGACTGGAGGCGCTCGTCCACACCGGCCTGGCGGCATACGTCCTGCCGGAGTTGCCGGCCCTCAAGCTCGAGATGGACGAACACCACCGCCACAAGGACGTCTACGAGCACAGTCTCACCGTCCTCGACCAGGCGATCGCACTGGAAGGTGGCGATCTGCCCGGACCCGACCTCGTGCTGCGTCTGGCCGCACTGCTGCACGACATCGGGAAGCCGGCGACGCGGCGGTTCGAGCCCGGCGGTGGGGTGTCCTTCCATCACCATGAGGTCGTCGGCGCGAAACTCACGGCCAAGCGGCTGCGGGCCCTGCGCTTCGACAAGGACACGATCAAGGCGGTGTCGCGGCTGGTCGAGCTGCACCTGCGTTTCCACGGCTACGGCGAGGGGCAGTGGAGCGACTCGGCGGTGCGACGCTATGTCACGGACGCCGGGCCGCTGCTCTCGCGGCTGCACCGGCTGACCCGCGCGGACTGCACGACCCGCAACGTGCGCAAGGCCAAGCGACTGGCCGCAACCTATGACGACCTCGAGGCACGCATCGGGCGACTGCTCGAAGCAGAGGAGCTCGGCAAGGTGCGCCCCGAGTTGGACGGCAACGAGATCGCCAAGGTCCTGGGGATCACGCCGGGCCCGGTGCTCGGGCGGGCGTACACCTACCTGCTGTCCGTGCGTCTCGACGAGGGGCCGATCGGGCCGGACGTTGCCCGCGAGCGGTTGCTCGCGTGGTGGGCCGAGCAGCCCGAGTCCCGGTGAGCCTGGCGGTCGTCGGGTATGCCGCACTCGCGGCCCTGCTCGCCCTCCCCGGTTGGCGGTGGGTCAGGGCTGGCGGACACCGACGCGAGAGTGACACCGACGCGGGCGACGTGCCCGGGGCTCGCTGGCTGCTGCCGGTGGCGGCGGTCGTCGGCGGAGTCCTCGGATGGGTGCACGGTGACTCGGTGGTGCTCACCGTCGTCTATGTCGTCGTGTCGGTGTTGCTACTCATCCTGTGTGCCGTGGACCTGGATGTGCACCGGCTCCCGGACGCGTTGACCGGACCGACCTTCCTCATCGCCTTGACCGGGCTCACCGGGGTCGCCGTTGTCGAGGACGACTGGCTGTCGTGGCGTCGGGCGCTGCTCGCGGCGCTCGTGCTCGGGGCCCTCTATCTCGTGCTCGTCCTGATCGGTGGCGGGTCCGGGATGGGCGTGGGCGATGCCAAGTTGGCACCCTCCCTCGGCCTGCTGCTGGGGCACCTGACCTGGGGCGCCGTTCTGGTCGCGACGATGGCGACCTTCCTCCTCGGGGGCCTGGCGGCCCTCTGGTTGGTGCTCGCCCGGGGGGCCTCACGCTCGACCCACCTGGCCTTCGGCCCCGCGATGGTCGCGGGAACCCTTGGGGCACTCGTTCTTCCGTGGATCCACTGGGCACGCTGACCTACCCGCCGAGGGCTTGGCGGTCGCAAGAGCCCCACCCTCGATGACCTAGGTCTACTGATTTGGGTGGGGGCACGCTTGGGCGACTGGACAGCCCACGTCGTTTTGAGACATATGGCTCTTCGTACCCGAGGGTGGGCCCGCCGCGCCCGCCCCACCCTCAGGGCCGGCATCCGTGTGGGGAGAACTCCCCATGGGAGGGCGGGCGATCTGCGTCTAGTCTGTCGAGAACCATCGCGCCAGCAACGGAAGGCCCTTTCGCATGTCCCCCGCCAGCCATCCGAGTGCATTCTCACCGGCGGCACCCGAGGTCCACGTCGAGCTCGCCGCCGACTGGACGCAGGTCCCGGCCGGCGCAGACCTCGTGCGCTTCGAGCGCCATGGTGGACGGGCTGTGGTGACCGTCGCGCTGCGCACGGTGGGCCGCGACGTGACCCTCGACGACCTGCTCGACGAGATGGTGGCCGGTGAACACGCCCAACCCGACGCCCAGGTGGACCCGACGTTTGGCCTCGAGATCGACGGTCGTGCTTGGCGGGCGTGCAACGTCAGTTGGGACACCCCGGTCGTGGTCGTGCACCTGGTGACGGCCATCGACCACGGGCCTGTGCAGCAACCCTCACCATCGGGGTCAAGGGCGGCACGACGACCGGCACGGTGAAGGTGCAGGTCATCGGTGGGACGGACGAGGAGGCACCGCTGCCGCCGCCGCGCTTGCGTCCGATGGCGATCGCCGGGCTCCAGGAGGGGCAGTCGCAGACCCTCGACGTCGCGGCCTACCTCGACAGCCCGCTCGAAAAGCCCGCGTGCTCGATCGACGCCGAGTCGGTCACGGCCGGGCAGAACGTCACCGCCTCCCACAGCGGGTGCCTTCTCACGGTGACGGCCGGCAAGGCGCCGAGCCTGACGGCGACGGTGTCGCTCACCGTCTCCGACGGCCCGGGGCGCAGTGCCAGTGGTGCCGTCGAGGTGACCTTGCTGGGTCGGCCGGGAGCGCCGACGGGCGTGACCGCGCAGGCGGACCGTGACGCCGGTGGCCGCGCTCGCGTCGGCTGGGTGGCGCCCACGTATGACGGGGGCAGTCCGATCCGCACCTACACGGTGAACTGGACGGGGGGGAGCTCGGGGTCGCTGGCGTGCAGCGCCTCGCCGTGCACCATCGAAGGCCTCAACAACGGGCAGGACTACACCTTCACCGTGACCGCGACCAATGCGGTCGGCACCGGTGACCCGAGTGCGCCCAGCAATGTCGCGCGGCCGGACACCAAACCCGGTCCGGTCAACGGCGTCACGATGGCCTCCCGCGGCGACGGGCAACTCTCGATCGCGTGGCAGGCTCCGGACAACAAGGGGAGCGCGGTCTCGAAGTTCTCGCTGCGCCTCATCGCCTCGGACGGGTCGTCGGCGCGCACCGTCGACGTGGCCGCGCCCGCGATGAGCACGACGGTGACAGGCCTCAACAACGAGGTGCAGTACAACGTCTCGGCGCAGGCCTGGAACGAGGTCGGCGCTGGCCCCTTCGGTGCCGCCACCCTCATGCAGTCGGCGGGCACGCCGCCGGCGGTCGGGGCGCCGACCCTGAGCCCAGGTGGCCTCGGGCCGACGGCCGACCTGACCTCCGTCGACATCAGTTGGTCGGCGACCAGGCCCAATGGTCCGCCGTTGAAGAACTACACCGTCTATCGGCGAGCCGGTGGAGGCGCCTGGCAGGTGGTGGCGACGACCGCTCCGAACACCTTCACGGCGCGAGATCAGGTGAGTGTCAACGGTTCTCGGTATGACTACGTCGTGACTGCCACGAACGGCGCCGACCTCGTGTCGCCGCAGGCCAATGTCAACTCGTTCACGGCCATCGGACAGCCTGCCAACCCGTCCGTGTCGGCATCAACGCCCAGTCCGGACAAGACCGCCACCCTCGTCGTGACCCTGGGCAACCCGCACGCGACCGGCTATTCGTCGGTGCGGTGGACCTCGTCCTCGGGAGCCAGTGGCACCGTCTGCAGCGGTGGTGGCTGCACCGTCGGGTCGCCCATCCAGGTCAGGACCGGCACACTGCCGACGACGAACCAGACCTTCACCGTCGTCGCGAACAACGGCAGCCAGGACAGCAACCCAGCCAGTGCCCAGGTGCATCCCTTCGGGCCGACCCCCAAGCCGGTCGAGAGCGGCACGAGCGTCAGCGGCCAGACGGTGACCTTCCGGTGGAACCTGCCGACCGATGGTCGACCGATCGACAACGTCGAGGTGCGCGGTGCGGCATCCGGCTCCGGGGTGCGGACCTCCATCAGCGCCGGTGGCGGGTGGGACACGACCTACACGATCGAGGTGCGTGCGCACTCGGAAGGTGGTTGGTCGGCGTGGACGACGATGTCGGCCAAGACCGCTCTGCCGACGCCGGTGCTCCAGGTCTCGCACGGGCGGAAGGTCTCCAACCGCCCCGACCAACTGTGTGACCCGGTCTCACCGTGCTACAGCGTCAGGGTCCACATCGACAACTTCCTCGGCCCGGCCAGTTGCAACTACCGCGCCAATGCCGTGACCGCGGGCTACGGTGACAACACCGATTCGTGGAGCATGGCTGACGGCTCGACCTGGGAGGGGAGTGGCTATTTCGGCTACCTCTCCTACCCACGGGTGACGGTCACGTGCACCAGCGCCAAGCAGAGCAAGTCGGTCACGGTCAACTGGCAAAATCCCTAGGGGCCCCACAGGGTGCGGATTGCCAACGGTCGACGCCGCGGGCAAGACTGGGTCTTTGCCTGCCCGCGCACCACAAGGAGTTGATCACCAGTGCAGTGCCCGACCTGTGAGCAGCCGGTGGCCGTGTGGGCCGCCTTCTGCCCGCACTGCGGTGCGGCCCAACGCCCGGAGGGCGAGTCGGTGCAAGCGACCGATTCGTCGCAGGGGCCGGCCGAACCGGAGGGCTCGCTGACCGATGAGCTCTTCGCCGCCGGGCCGTCGTCGAGTGAGGTGCCGCCGGCGTGGGAGCCGCCGGCGCAGCAGCCACCGGAATGGCAGCCGCCTGCGCAGACCCAGGCGTTGCCGATGCCGGCCTCGGCGGCGACGCCGGCGTACACGTCGGGGCAGCCGGGCCCGCAGGAGTGGCACACGGCATACGAGCCCGAGGAGCGTCGGGGTGGGGCGGGTCGCTGGCTGGTCGTGATCGCGGCCGCCGCGGTCGTGCTCGCCGTGGTCTTCGCGGCGTGGTCGCTCTTTCGGACCGACGAGGGCGCGTCCAACGCGAGCAGCGGCCAGACGACGACCAGTCCGCGGCCGACAACGAGCAGCACCGCGTCGGGCCAGCAGAGCCCGAGCGCCACTTCACCGTCCGCGTCGGCGTCACCGTCGGCGTCGACTCCCTCGGCGAGCACCAGTGCGGGGCCGGCCCCTGAGGGGTCGATCGCGTGCGGCAGCGTCGGTGCGGGCCCCGCGACCGGAGTCTTCGCTGCCGACCAGAACACCTCGTGCCCTTTCGCGCTCGCGGTCCAGAAGGCGTATGCCGCAGCGCCGACCGCCGGCGGGGATGTCGAGATCTCGGCCACGTCGCCGGTGACGAACAAGGCGTACACGCTGCGCTGCACCGGCACCGCGTTGGTGACCTGCACCGCCGACTCCGGCGCAACGGTCTACCTCGTCCAGCAGGGCTGAGGGTCTGACCGACCCCCCAACGCACTGCGTCCGCGCCCCCGTGCCGATGGCAACGGGGGGCGCGGACGCAAGCGGGCAGACGTCAGCGGGGCTCGGTGCCCGCGATGAAGGCCTCGAGGCGAGCGCGACCCTCGGTGTCCTCGCGCTGCTCCGGCGGGGACTTCATCAGGTAGGACGAGGCGGACAGCAGCGCGCCGCCGATGCCGCGGTCCTTGGCGATCTTCGCCGCGCGGATCGCGTCGATGATGATGCCGGCGGAGTTCGGGGAGTCCCAGACCTCGAGCTTGTACTCCAGGTTCAGTGGCACGTCACCGAAGGCGCGACCCTCGAGGCGCACATAGGCCCACTTGCGGTCGTCGAGCCAGGCGACATAGTCCGACGGGCCGATGTGGACGTTGCGGTCATCGGCGCCGACACCGGCGAGCGAACCCTCGAGGTTCGAGGTCACGGCCTGGGTCTTGGAGATCTTCTTGGACTCGAGGCGGTCGCGCTCGAGCATGTTCTTGAAATCCATGTTGCCGCCGACGTTGAGCTGGTAGGTGCGGTCCAGCGCGACGCCGCGGTCCTCGAAGAGCTTGGCCATCACGCGGTGCGTGATGGTCGCGCCCACCTGGGACTTGATGTCGTCACCGATGATCGGCACACCGGCCGCCTCGAACTTCGCGGCCCACTCGGGGTCGGACGCGATGAAGACGGGCAGGGCGTTGACGAAGGCGACGCCGGCGTCGATCGCGCACTGCGCGTAGAACTTGTCGGCCTCCTCGGAGCCCACCGGCAGGTAGGACACGAGCACGTCGGCCTGCGACTCGCGCAGGGCGGCGACGACGTCGACCGGCTCGGCGGCCGACTCGTCGATCGTCATCCGGTAGTACTTGCCCAGACCGTCGAGGGTGTGGCCACGCTGCACCGTGACGCCGGAGGTCGGGACCTCGGCGATCTTGATGGTGTTGTTCTCGGAGGAGTTGATCGCCTCGGCGAGGTCCTTGCCGACCTTCTTGTCGTCGACGTCGAAGGCCGCGACGAACTGGACGTCGCGGACGTGGTAGTCACCGAAGGTGACGTGCATGAGACCGGGCACGGTGGCGGCCGGGTCGGCGTCCTTGTAGTAGTGGACGCCCTGCACGAGTGAGCTCGCGCAGTTGCCGACGCCCACGATCGCGACGCGGATGGTGCTCATCTGGAGTACTCCTTTGTGGTGGTGCAGGGGGGTTGCTCGACAGTCCGTATGCCGCGGGGCCCGGTGCCGTCGTCGGTCCGGCTAGGGCTGGGGACCGGGGTCTTGGGGGTGACGCTTCTCGGCGTCGATGAGTTCGGAGAGCCAGCGCACCTCGCGCTCGGTGCTCTCCTCGGCGTGTTGCGCCAGGGCGGCGCTCCACGAGTCGGCCTGTTCGCGGCGGCGGTCGCGGTCGGCGCGACCGGCGTCCAGTCGTTCCTGCAGGCGGTGGCGCCGCCCTTCGAGGATGAGCCGACGGATGTCGGCCTCGGTCCGCGCGAAGAAGGCGAAGCGCACCTCGAAGGTGTCGTCCTCGGCGGTGTCGGTGCCGGCGCGGCGGGCGAGGGTTTCGAAGTGCTCCTTGCCCTCGGCCGTGAGCTGGTAGGAGATCCGCGGGCGGGCGCTGGCAGCGGCGCGCGCACCGGTGCTGAGCGGGGTCATCCCGGGCTCGTCGACGTGGGCGATCAGGCCACGGTCGGTCAGGGTGCGCAGCGCGGGATAGAGCGAGCCGTAGGACAGGGCCCGGAAGGGACCGAGCGCACTGTTGAGGCGGCGGCGCAGGTCATAGCCGTGGGTCGGGCCCTCGTGAAGCAGGCCCAGGATGGCGAACTCGAGGAGATCGGCGCGTCGTGCCATGACCGTTCCTCCTTGCCGTCGCTGATGCCGTAACGCACCGCACTCTAGCGCACGATGTATCGCAGCGATACATCGTGAGAATTGTGTGAAGGGTGGCGCGTCTCGTGCCGAGGATGTGGGCTGCACAGGTGGGTGTGGTCATACTGGACAGGAACTCCAGCGCCCGTCCGGACGCTGGAGTCGCAGAATGTCCGCGGTCCCACCCGCCTGCACCCCTGCCCCCGACCGGAAGTCGTCCATGACCGCCTCGAGCCCACGCAACGCGCCACGCAATGGTCCCCGCAAGGCGCCCCGCACCCGTCGGGCCGCCCGCGCCGCCAACAGCAGGTCCGGCAAGCCGCGCCGTCTCTGGCTGCGCCGCATCCTGTGGGCCGCGCTCGCGGTCGCTGTGCTCGGCCTGCTCTTCGTCGGCATCTCCTACGCGACGATCAAGCCGCCCAAGCCCAATGACATTGCGACCGCGCAGGCCTCGGTCATCTACTACGCCGACGGCAAGACCGAGCTGCAGCGCATCTCCCAGATCAACCGGGAGTCGGTCAACATCGCCGACCTGCCCGAGCACGTCGGCGAGGCGATGCTCGCGGCCGAGGACCGCGGCTTCTACCAGGAGAACGGTGTGTCCCCCAAGGGCATGCTCCGGGCGGTCATCGTCGCGATCAAGGGTGGCGGGGCCACCCAGGGTGGCTCCACGATCACCCAGCAGTACGTCAAGAACTACTTCCTGTCCTCGGACCGAACGCTCACCCGCAAGTACAAGGAGATCCTGCTCTCGATCAAGATCGACCAGCAGCAGAGCAAGCAGCAGATCCTCGAGAACTACCTCAACACCATCTACTACGGACGCGGCGCCTACGGCATCGAGACCGCGGCCCAGGCCTACTACGGCAAGTCCGCCAAGGACCTCACCGTCGAGGAGTCGGCCGTCCTCGCCTCGGTCATCCGCGGTCCCTCGATCTACGACCCCCAGGTCGCACCGGAGAACCTCAAGAACGTCACGACCCGCTGGAACTACGTCCTCGACGGCATGGTCAGCCAGGGCTGGCTCGACCAGGCCACCCGTCAGGCCATGCAGTTCCCGACCCCGATCGAGTGGAAGCCGCCCACGGCCACTGGCACCAATGGCTACCTCGTCCAGCTCATCAAGTCCGAGCTCAAGGCCAAACTCAAGCTCTCCGACGCCGACATCGAGCGCGGTGGCCTCCAGGTGGTCTCCACCATCGAGAAGCCGCGACAGGACGCCGCCGTGGCCGCCGTCCAGGAGTCGATGCCGGCCGATGCCCCCGACCTCCGCGTCGGTCTGGCCTCGGTCGTCCCCGGCAACGGGGCGGTGGTCGCCCTCTACGGCGGCGCCGACTATGCCACCGAGCAGTTCAACTCGGCCACCGACGCCAAGATGCAGGCGGGGTCGACCTTCAAGCCGTTCACTCTGATCGCCGCCCTCAAGGAGGGCAAGGTCAACCTCCGCAACACCTACAACGGGGCGAGCCCGCAGTACTTCAACGAGTTCAAGGACCCTGCCTCCGACAAGCCGTTCAGCCAGCAGGGCGGGGTGCGCAACTTCGGCAACACCGGCTTCGGCACGATCGACGTCTCGACGGCGACCGCGAACTCGGTCAACACCGTCTACGCCCAGCTCAACATCCTGGCCACGCCCAAGGCGACCGCCGAGGCGGCCAAGGCGGCGGGCGTGACATCCGAGGTCGCCGCCAACTACGGCAACGTCTTTGGGACCTCCAGCGTCAAGGTCCTGGAGATGGCCAACGCCTACGCGACGATCGCGGCCCAGGGCAAGCAGGCCACGCCCTACTTCGTCACCTCGGCCAAGAGCGCCGACGGCGCCTTCGACTACACGGTCAACCCCGAGGTCACCCAGGCCTTCGACGCCGACGTGATGGCCGACACGACCTATGCCATGCAGCAGGTCGTCCAGCGAGGCAGTGGCAAGACGGCCCTGGCCGTCGGCCGCCCACTCGCGGGCAAGACCGGCACGACGAGTGACAACAAGGCCGCCTGGTTCGACGGTTTCGCACCGCAGTTGGCGACCGCCGTGGGTATGTATCGCCCGGGCCCCAATGGCGAGGAACTCTCGATGCAGGACGTCGGGGGGTATGCCGAGATCACCGGTGGGTCGCTGCCGATCAAGGTGTGGACGGCCTACATGAAGGTCGCGCTCGACGGGGTGGAGGTGCAGAAGTTCCCCGAGCCGGTCTACATGAACAAGTCTTCGCTCCAGCCGACACCGACCGTCGAGCCGTCGACCGCCGAACCGACGCCCACGCCGGCCGAGACACCCGCCGACCAGCCGACCCAACCGACCCAGCCGACACGTTCGCCGACTCCCACCCCGTCGGCGACCCCGACCCCGTCGGCGTCATCCAGCACGGGCAATGGGAACGGCAACGGCAATGGCAACAACCCCACGCCGACCATCCCGCTGCAGCCGGCGCCCGCGCAATAGCCTGCAGCCGCAATAGCCTGTCGGCGTGCCGCACACCCCATCGCCACCCGCTCACCTCGCGTGGGCGGGTGGCCCCTTGGGGAGGTATGCCGTCCGCTCGGCCCGGGGGATCGACCGTCGTCTCCTCGGGGCGGGGCCGCTCGTGGTTGCGGCCCTGGCCTGCGTCCTGGTCGCCCTGCTGAGATTGCAGAGTTGCTTCGCCACCGGCTGGTCCGGCCGGACCCCGACCACGCGCATGTGCCCGTCGGACCTGGCCACCGCGGTCGGTGCCGACAACCTCGGCCGGGGGCTCGCGGCATACCTCTCCGGTGACCTCGACGTCCGACAACCGCCGCTGACCGCGGCCGTGATGAGCCTGATCGGCGGCGTCACGGATGCGCCCACCCTGCTCACGGCACAGCAGGCCCTGGTGATCACCTGGGCCGTGCTCGCCGTCGTCCTGCTCGGGCTGATGGCCGTCCGGGTCGCCACCGTGCCCGGCGCCGACCCCACGCAGGTGGTGCTCTCGCCGGTCGCCGCCCTGACGGTCCTGGTGTCGCCGGACCTGCTCGGTGTCGCGCTGGCGACCCTGGGCCTGGTGGCCTGGCTTCGTCGCCGCGCCGCCCTGGCCGGGGTCCTGCTCGGGCTGGCGGTGATGGCCCGGACCTACCCGCTCGTCCTCCTGGCCGTGATGGTGGCGGTCGTCCTCGTGCGCGATCCGCAGCGCCGGCCCGACCTGCGACCCCTCGCCCTGGGCGCTCTCGGGGGCGTGGTCGCGGTGGCGCTGCCCTTGGCCTGGCACCCCGGGACCGTCATTTCGGCGTGGCGGGCGTGGTGGGCAGCCGGCACCTCCCTGGGTTCCCCGTGGCACGTGCCGTCCCTCGTGGGGACGGGAGTGCCGGACCCTCTGGCTGTGGCTCTGGCGGTTCTCGGCTGGGTGGCCGCGGCTTTCGTCGTCGCCTTGCTCCTGACTCGTCGCGGGCCCGCGCCCTCGCTGGCCGGCCTGGCCCTGGTGGCGGTCGCCATCGTGCTCGTGACCGGTACCGCGGCCCCGCCCGGGGCATCCCTGTGGCTGGTGCCCCTCGCCGCCCTCGCCGGGGTGCGGTGGCGCGACCACCTGGTCTGGGCGGCCTGCGAGGGCGCCTACTTCGTGGCGCACTGGCTCTTCGTCAACGGCTTGGTCGAGCACACCAAGGGTTTGCCGGCCGGGTGGTATGCCGTGTTCCTCCTCGTGCGCCTCGCCGGCATCGCCTGGCTGGCCCGGGCGGCGGTGCCGTCGATTTCGGGGAGGCACGCACCGACGGGTACCCTTGACAGGTTGCCTTCGGCCTGTGGAAAACCTCCACCGGTAGTCGGCGATGCTGCATACCCTCCTGTCACGGAAGGACCGTGACCGCTACAGACCAAAGGAGGCGGGTTAACGCATGCGTCAGTACGAACTCATGGTCATCCTCGACCCCGAGCTCGACGACCGGACCGTCCAGCCGTCGCTCGAGAAGTTCCTCACCGTGGTGTCCAAGGATGGCGGGTCCGTCGACAACGTCGACATCTGGGGCCGTCGCCGCCTGGCCTACGAGATCAAGAAGAAGTCCGAGGGCATCTACGCCGTCGTCAACTTCACCGCAGAGCCGGCCACGGCCAAGGAGCTGGACCGCCAGCTCGGCCTCAACGAGTCGGTCATGCGCACCAAGCTCCTCCGTCCGGGCGCCTGAGCCCGAGCGCGAGACAGCACTCGATCAACACCCGCACTGCACCGAGAAGACCAAAAGGGGATCTGACCCATGGCAGGCGAGACCACCATCACCATCATCGGCAACCTGACCGGTGACCCCGAGCTCCGCTTCACCCCGTCCGGGGCTGCGGTCGCGAACTTCACCGTCGCGTCCACCCCCCGCACGTTCGACCGCCAGTCGAACGAGTGGAAGGACGGCGAGACGCTCTTCATGCGCTGCTCCATCTGGCGCGACGCGGCCGAGAATGTCGCCGAGTCGCTCCAGCGCGGCACCCGCGTGATCGTCTCGGGCCGCCTGAAGTCTCGTAGTTACGAGACCAAGGAGGGCGAGAAGCGCACCGTCGTCGAGATGGACGTCGACGAGGTCGGCCCGTCGCTGCGTTATGCCAACGCCAAGGTCACCAAGACCTCGCGCGGCGGCGGCAGCGGTGACTTCGGTGGTGGCGGCTTCGGCGGCCAGCAGTCCGACCCGTGGGCCACCGGTGGTTCCGCCCCGCAGGGGGGTTCCGGCGGCCAAGGCGGCTGGGGTGGCAACTCCGGCGGCCAGGGCTCCGGCAGCCAGGGCTCCGGCGGCCAGGGCGGCTCGGGCAACCAGGGTGGCTGGGGCAACGCCCCGTCCTACGACGAGCCCCCCTTCTGATCGAGAGCGTCCGCGCGTTCCGTCGCCACGGCAACGGCTCTCTCGGACGCAAATCATCCACACACAGCAACACCCCATCCCTGGGAGACCAGGGCTCATCCGCTGGACACTCCAGCGAAAAGGAGAGCACCACGATGGCCAAGCCCGTCATTCGCAAGCCCAAGAAGAAGGCGAACCCCCTCAAGGTCGCCAAGGTCGAGAACATCGACTACAAGGACGCAGCGTTGCTGCGCAAGTTCATCTCCGACCGCGGCAAGATCCGCGCCCGCCGCGTGACCGGTGTCTCGGTCCAGGAGCAGCGCCTCATCGCCAACGCCGTCAAGAACGCCCGGGAGATGGCCCTGCTGCCCTACTCCTCGTCCGGTCGCTGAGAGGAGCGCACACGATGAAGGTCATTCTCACGCACGAGGTCTCGAGCCTCGGTTCCGCCGGTGACGTCGTCGAGGTCAAGGCGGGCTATGCCCGCAACTTCCTCTTCCGTCGCGGTCTGGCCACCGCCTGGACCAAGGGCGGCCAGAAGCAGGTCGACGCCATTGCCAAGGGTCGCGAGACCCGCGCGGTGAAGTCCCTCGAGGAGGCGAAGTCCTTCAAGGGCAA
This sequence comes from Phycicoccus elongatus Lp2, assembly GCF_000367525.1. Taxonomy (GTDB): domain Bacteria; phylum Actinomycetota; class Actinomycetes; order Actinomycetales; family Dermatophilaceae; genus Phycicoccus_A; species Phycicoccus_A elongatus. The sequence continues at coordinate 853,791 of NZ_HF570956.1, forward strand.
CCTCGAGGCCAAGGCCGTCCAGGTGTCCGCGAAGGCTGGCAAGGAGGGTCGCCTCTTCGGCGCCATCTCCACCGCCGACATCGCCGCTGCCGTCGCCGCTGCCGGGGGCCCCGCCCTCGACAAGCGCAAGATCGAGCTCCCGACGCCGATCAAGACCCTCGGGTCGCACGAGGCACTCGTGCGTCTGCACCCGGAGGTCCAGGCCAAGGTCGCGCTCAACGTCGTCTCCGCCTGACGATCCATTCTCTGCCCCGCGGCGCGTGCTGACGCGCCCCGGGGCAGAGTCTTGCCCGGGGCCGTGATCGGCGCCGTGATCGGTGCTGTGATCGGTGCCGCTGAGCGACCCGTCAGCTGAGTTCGGCGACGATCGCCTCGGGGTCGTCCACGGTCGCCACGACCCGGTCGAAGCCGGCGACGTCCACATCCAGCTCGATGACGACGCCCTCACCGCGTCCGTGGCAGACCGCGAAGGTCCGCCCCAGGTCAGCCGAGATGAAGGTCCCGACGAGCTCGAGCCCTGGCAGCCCGGTCCCGGGGAACCGCATTCCGAAGACCTCACCCAGGGCCTTGTCGGTCACCCGCGCCGACAGCACGGACGACAGCGGCACCGTGAGGTCGCGGTGCAGTGACTCGACGACTTCCACGGCACTGAGATCCACGGTGAGGGTCTGCTCGGTCTTGTCGATCCTGATGTGGGCCATGGCCCCAGTCTCGCACCGCGCGCCCGGCGCGCGGGAGGGAGCGGGCGCTGTCGGCGCCGCGGCATACCGTATGCCGCATGGCAGCCAAGTCCTCCGCCCGCAGCGCCGCGGCATACCAGTGCTCGGAGTGCGGGTGGCAGACGAGCAAGTGGATCGGGCGGTGCGGGGAGTGCCAGGCCTGGGGGTCGATCAGTGAGGTCGGGGCCGTCAAGGTGCGCACGACCGCGGCAGGGGCTGTCGAGCGCCCGGCGGTCCCGATCGGGGAGGTCGATGCTCGGCGCGCAGTGGCGCGGTCGACCGGGGTGCCCGAGTTCGACCGGGTGCTGGGTGGGGGCATCGTGCCCGGAGCTGTCGTGCTGGTCGCCGGCGAGCCGGGCATCGGCAAGTCGACCCTGTTGCTCGATGTCGCCGGCCGAGCGGCGCGTGAGGGGGGCCCGGAGGGGGAGCGGCGCGTCCTCTACGTCACCGGTGAGGAGTCCGCGGCCCAGGTCCGCACGCGTGCCGAGCGGATCGAGGCGATGGCGTGCACCCTCTTTCTCGCGTCGGAGACCGACCTGGCGACCGTGCTCGGCCAGATCGAGCGGGTCGAACCCGAGCTGGTGATCGTCGACTCGGTGCAGACCATCTCCAGCGGCGAGATCGACGGGGCGGCCGGCAACGTGGGGCAGGTGCGTGAGGTTGCCGCCGCGCTGATCCAGGCGGCCAAGTCGCGCGGCATCGCGGTCCTGCTCGTCGGCCATGTGACCAAGGACGGCTCGATCGCCGGGCCACGCGTGCTGGAGCATCTCGTCGACGTGGTCGTGCAGTTCGAGGGTGATCGGCACAGTCGGCTGCGCCTGGTGCGCGCCGTCAAGAACCGCTTCGGCCCGACCGACGAGGTCGGCTGCTTCGACCTCTCCGATGTCGGCATCGTCGGCCTCGCCGACCCCAGTGGGCTCTTCCTGTCCGGCCGGACCGCCGAGGTCCCGGGCACCTGCGTGACAGTCACCCTCGAGGGGCGGCGGCCGATGGTCACGGAGGTGCAGGCCCTCGTCGACGCCACCGACCTGCCCACCCCCCGGCGGGCCACTTCAGGGCTCGACCGCGGGCGGGTCGACATGATCCTGGCCGTCCTCGCGCGCCGCGCCCGCGCGCCGATCGGCAAGCAGGACGTCTACCTCTCGACCGTCGGCGGGGTCCGCCTCACCGAGCCGGCCAGCGACCTGGCGGTCGCGCTCGCGGTCGCGTCCGCAGTCACGGATCGCCCGGTGCGTGCGGGCACCTGCGCCTTCGGGGAGGTGGGGCTCGCCGGCGAGGTGCGTCCGGTCACCGGGGCTCATCGTCGCCTCTCCGAGGCGGCGCGCCTGGGCTTTCGGTATGCCGTGGTGCCCAAGGGCGTGCTCGGTGCCGGCCCCGTGCCGCCGGAGGTGCAGGTGGTCGAAGTCGGCACGGTGCTCGAGGCCGTCCAAGCACTGGCGGCGCCCTGACGCATCGATTGGGCTGCGACCCGTAGACTCCTCGTGGTCGGCCTGCACCCACGTGCGACTGACCGGTCGCGGGTTGGGAGGCTCGCGGCATACCGACCGACGCGACGGAAGTGAGTCGATGGCTGCGCTGCACAGCGACGAGCTCGTCCGCCACACGCTGGGGTCGGTCGCGCCCGGCACCGAGTTGCGCGACGGCCTCGAGCGGATCCTGCGGGGCCGCACCGGCGCCCTCATCGTCCTCGGACACGACCGGGTCGTGGACCAGATCGCGACCGGCGGCTTCCCGCTCGACGTAGAGTTCTCGGCCACCCGCCTGCGTGAGTTGGCCAAGATGGACGGCGCCGTGGTGGTCGATCGCGATGTCACCCGCATCGTGCGGGCCGCGACGCAGTTGCTGCCCGACGCGAGCATCGAGACCAGCGAGTCAGGCACCCGGCATCGCACCGCGGAGCGCGTGGCCAAGCAGACCGGTTTCCCGGTGGTCACGGTGAGCCAGTCGATGCGGATCGTCGCGCTCTATGTCGCCGGCCGGCGGATCGTCCTCGAGGACTCCAGCGCGATCCTCTCGCGCGCGAACCAGGCCTTGCAGACCCTCGAGCGCTACAAGAAGCGCCTCGACGAGGTCACCGGCACGCTGTCCGCGCTCGAGATCGAGGACCTGGTCTCGGTGCGCGACGTCGCCAATGTGCTGCAACGCCTCGAGATGGTGCGGCGGATCAAGGACGAGATCGCCGACTATGTGGTCCAGCTGGGGACCGATGGTCGCCTCCTGTCGCTGCAGCTCGAGGAGCTCACCGGGGGCCTGGCCGACGACCTGGAGCACGTCATCCGCGACTACATCACCGAGTCCAAGGCCGGCTACTCTGCGGAGGAGGCGATCGCCAACCTCGAGGCCCTCGACTCCACCGAGCTGCTCGACCCGGTCGGCGGGGCCAAGGCCCTCGGATTCCCCGTCGTCGGCGATGCCCTCGACTCCTCGATCAGTCCCCACGGTTATCGGCTGCTCTCCAAGGTGCCCCGGCTGCCCGGGGCCATCGTCGACCGCCTCATCGACCATTTCGGGTCGCTCCAGAAGTTGCTCGCCGCGGGGCTCGATGATCTCCAGGAAGTCGACGGTGTCGGCGAAGGCCGTGCCCGCCTCGTGCGCGAGGGCTTGTCACGACTGGCCGAGTCGAGCATCCTCGAACGCTACGTCTGAGCCTTGACGCTACCCAATTCGGTTCTCCACCAACGCATTCTCAGTTGGTATGCCGCGCACGCCCGACCGCTTCCCTGGCGCGACCCGCAGTGCTCACCGTGGGGCGTCTTTGTCTCGGAGGTGATGGCGCAGCAGACACCGGTGGCTCGGGTCGAGGCCCCGTGGCGGGAGTGGATGGCGCGCTGGCCGACGCCCGCGGACTTGGCCGCAGCATCGCCCGGTGACGTGGTGCGGGCCTGGGGGCGACTGGGGTATCCGCGACGGGCACTGCGCCTGCGCGAGGCCGCGGTGGCGATGGTCGAGCGGCACGAGGGAGAGGTGCCGCGGCTGGAGACCGACCTGCTGGCCCTGCCCGGCGTGGGTGCCTACACGGCCGCGGCGGTGGCTGCCTTCGCCTTCGGGGACCGAACTGTGGTGGTGGACACCAATGTTCGTCGAGTCCTGGCTCGTGCCGTCACCGGTGTCGCACAGGCGGCGCCTTCGTTGACCGCCGCCGAGTCACGCCTGGCCGCCTCGGTGGTTCCCGAGGATCCGGCGACCTCGGCTGTCTGGAACGTCGCCATCATGGAGTTGGGTGCACTCGTCTGCCAGGCGCGGCGGCCACGGTGTGAGTCCTGCCCCCTTGCCGACGGGTGCGCGTGGGTGGAAGCCGGCCGACCGGCATACGAGGGGGCGGTGAGGCGCGGGCAGGGCTACGAGGGAACCGATCGCAAGGTCCGCGGCGACATCCTCCAACGATTGCGGGATGCGCCCAACTCCCTGCCGCGTCAGGAGTTCGACGACATCGACCCGGCCGAGGGCCGCATCGACCGCTTGCTCCATGCCCTCATCACCGAGGGCTTCGTCGAGCCGTTGCCCAACAACGGCAACCGATTCCGCCTCACGCGCTGAGCGGGCGCGCCCTAGACGACGAGGCTGAAGAGCAGGACGAAGATCAGCCCGGCGACCGAGATCACGGTCTCCATGACCGACCACGACTTGATCGTCTGACCGATGGTCAGGCCGAAGTACTCCTTGACCAGCCAGAAGCCGGCGTCGTTGACATGGCTGAAGAAGAGCGAGCCGGCGCCGACGGCGAGCACGAGCAGGGCCAGGGTGGGCTTGTCGAGCCCCGCTGCCAGAGGGGAGACGATCCCGGCGGCCGTGATCGTCGCGACCGTGGCCGAGCCGGTGGCCAGGCGGATGCCGACCGCGATCAACCAACCGAGGATCAGGGGGGACAAGCCCGACCCCTTGGCGAGGTCACCGATGACCGCACCGACGCCGGCGTCGACGAGCATCTGCTTGAAGCCGCCACCGGCGGCCACGATGAGCAGGATGCCGGCGATGCCGGGCAACGCGCTGCCCACCGACTTCTCGACCTGACTCCTGTTCATCCCCGTGCGGAAGCCGAGGAAGAACATCGAGACGAGGACTCCGAGCAGCAGAGCGACCGCCGGGGTGCCCAGGAACTCGAGGAACTTGCGGACGCCGTTCTCCTCGTCCAATGTCAGCTCGCCGATCGCGCGCAGGAGCATGAGGATGACCGGAAGGGTGATCGACAGGACGGCGGGGACGAAGCCGGGTCGCTTCGTCAGGCGAGGTGCCTCGGACGCGCTGGTCTGGGGCTGGGAGTGGGTCTGGGTGTGGGTCGGTCCGGCATCGGAGCCACCGGGTGCCCCCGAGGCGTGCACCGGGACCCACTGGTCGACGAAGCGCGCCAGCAGCGGACCGGACACGATGAGCGTGGGCACGGAGATGACCAAGCCGTAGAGCAGGACCGTGCTGAGGTCGGCCTTGACGATGTCGATCGCGAGGAGCGGCCCGGGGTGCGGAGGCACGAACCCGTGCAGGATCGACAGGCCGGCCAGGGCCGGGATGCCGACTTTCATCAGGGACAGGTCGAGCTTGCGGGCGACGAGGATGACGACCGGCACGAGCAGGACGACGCCGACCTCGAAGAACAGCGGGATCCCGAGGATGAAGGCGATCAGCGCCATCATCCAGGGCAGCCGTCGGGGACTCACGCCACCGATCAACCGGTCGACGATCGTCTCTGACCCTCCCGAGTCCTGGAGCAACTTGCCGATCATCGCCCCCAGCGCGATGAGCAGGCCGACCGATCCGGTCGTGCTGCCCAGGCCCTTGGTGAAGCTGGTGACGATGTCGGCGGGCTGCACTCCTGCGACACCACCCATGACGGCGGCACCGATGATCAGGGCGAGGAAGGGGTGGAACTTGGCCCAACTGATGAGCAGCACCACGGCGGCGATCCCGGCCAACGCGGCCAGCAGCAACTGGGTGTTGCCGGCGTCGGTGAGCTTGGGCTGGGCATCAGCGAAGGGCAGGGCAACAGACCAGGCGCTGGTCAAGGTGGCGGTGAGACTCATGCGCGGTGACCTTCCTCGATATCGGCTGGGGCGGAGAGGCCGAGCGCGTTCATGCAGCGCTCGAGGACCTGGGGTGGGGTGCCCTCGACGGACACGACGGTGCTGCCGTGCTCGAGCTCCTTGGCCGTGAGCGCCTCGAGGGTGTCGAACTGGCTGTGCAGCAGGGACGTCGGCATGAAGTGCCCCTCCCGGTGGGCCATCCGATCACCGACGAGCACTTCCGGCGCCACGAGATGGAGGAAGCGCACCTGCGAACCTGCCTCGCGCAGGACATCCCGATAGGACACCTTCAGCGCCGAACAGGTGACGACCGCGCTGCGTCCCTCATCGATCGCCTCCGCCATCCAGTCCCGGATCAACCGCAACCACGGCCACCGGTCGTCGTCGGTCAGCGGTGTCCCCGCGTGCATCTTGTCGATGTTGGCCTGCGGGTGGAAGGCATCGCCCTCGGCGAATTCCCAGCCCATGAGCGCGGACAGTCCCTTGGCGACGGTTGTCTTCCCGACGCTGGAGACGCCCATGACCACCACGACGTCAGACATGACGTCGTCACTATTGCTCGCAGGCCCCGAATGCGCGCCCGGCCGTGGACGACTTTCCCCGCGTATGCCGTGGTCGCGCCGCCCGCGGTCAGCTCACGGCCTACGCGGGGGACGTGATCAGAGCACCCTGAGCATCCGGGTGTTGCCCAAGGTGTTGGGCTTGACGCGTTCGAGGTCGAGGAACTCGGCGACTCCCTCGTCATAGGACCGCAACAACTCGGCATACACCTCCGGGGAGACGGCCTGGCCTTCGATCGCCTCGAAGCCGTGCCGCTCGAAGAACGCGGTCTCGAAGGTCAGGCAGAAGAGCCGCCGCACCCCGAGACCGCGGCCGCGCTCGACGAGGGCGTCGAGGATGGCCGTGCCGACGCCGCGACCGAGGGCCTCGTCCGTGACGGCCAGGGTGCGGATCTCGGCGAGGTCCTCCCAGAGCACGTGGACGGCACCACAGCCGACGATCCGGTCGTCGAGCTCGGCGACGACGAAGTCGCCGGTCGCCTCGTAGTAGGCCACCGCTTCCTTCTGGAGCAGGATCCGCCGCTCGGCGAGGGGGGAGACGAGGGCTCGGATGGCGCGCATGTCGCTGGTGCGGGCAGGGCGCACACGGAGGCCGGAGGTCACCGCCGCACTCTACGACGCTGGGCTGCGCCGGGGGCAGGCGTCAACCAAGGATCTCCTATGTGGCGTAGTAGACAGATGATTTGGCCTTCAACTACTACGCGAGGTAGGAGAATTGAACCGAGCCCCAGAATGGGGAGAAGGAATCAAGGAGGAGAACCCCATGCGCAGCACACTCGACAAATTGGTCTCGTGGATCGGCCTCGGCCTCGCCGCCGTCATGCTGGTCGCCGGTGGCCTGCTCACCTGGGCCTCGAACTTCGTCGACAACGAGGTCAAGACCCAGTTCCTGGCGCAGGACATCACGATGCCGGACCAGAAGGGCATCGACGCTCTGGAGAACCAGGCCGACAAGGACGCCCTCACCCCGTTCATCGGCCAGAAGCTCGAGAACGGCTCGCAGGCCAAGGCCTACGCCGACCACTACATCCTGGCCCACATGAACGCGTCGTCCAATGGCGAAACCTACTCGGTCGTCTCCGGCAAGGCGCTCGCGGCCAACAAGACCGCCCCTGACGCCCCCGAGACCAAGGCCCTGATGAACCTCCGCCAGTCGCTCTTCATGGGCAGCACCCTGCGCGGCCTGCTCCTCTACGGCTACGCCTTCGCCACCATGGGGACCATCGCCGGCTACGCAGCCATCGGCGCCTTCGCCGCCGCGGTGCTCTTCCTGGTCCTCGCGCTCCTCGGCTTCCGCCACGCGAAGACCGCGGCGGCCTCGGCGAACGCACCCGCCACCGCCTGACCCACCACTCACTGCGTCCGCGCCCTTCGTTGCCACAGCGACGGAAGGCGCGGACGTATGCCGTTGGGCTCAGCTCGTGGCCAGGCTCCGGTTGTCCAGGCCCGGGTTGTGCTTGCGGATGCGCACCTTGCGCTCGAGTTCCTCGATGATGATCGGCGCGAAGTCGACCTCGACCAGGCTCTGGGCGCTCCCGAGGCCCCCGGGGGAGAAGACGTTGATCTCCATGAGCTTGTCGCCGACGATGTCGAGCCCGACGAGGAACATCCCGTCCGCCACCAGTTTCGGTCGCACGACGTCAACCATGTGGAGCATGTCGTCGGTGACCCTGGCCTTGGCGGCCTTGCCGCCCACCGACATGTTGGAGCGCACGTCCATCCGAGACTCGACCGCGCTCGCGATGAGGTCGGTGAAGGGGTCCTCCTCGCGGAAGCGATCGGCCTCGGGCAGCGTCATTGCGGCGGCGATCTCCGGGCGCAGGTCGTGGCCGGCGTGCACCGACGTCGCGACGAGCGGCCCGGTCCACGGCCCGACGAACTCCACCACCGCCTGGTGCTCCATCCCCCCTTCCTACCCGTCAGCGGCGCCCAAAAGAGGTATGCCGCCCGCTCAAGTGTGGGGTTCACGTGAGCGGGCGGCATACCTGTAGGCCCTGCTTGTGTCCGGCAATGTGGTTGCCATGACGTCCCCTTGCCGGACGCAACGGGGGGTGGCGTGGTGCGGTCAGTCGTTGCCGACGACCATCGGGATGTCGATCTCGCGGACCTGCGCGGCACCCTCGAAGGTGAAGATGCCGTCCTTGCCCTCGCCCTCGGCGTCGACCTTGACGATCTGGCCGGAGGTGAGTTCGCCGAAGAGGATCTTCTCCGAGAGGGTGTCCTCGATCTCGCGCTGGATCGTGCGACGCAGCGGCCGCGCGCCCAGGACCGGGTCGTAGCCCTTGGTCGCGAGGAGGTTCTTCGCGGCCGGGGTGAGCTCGAGGCCCATGTCCTTGTCCTTGAGGCGCTTGTCGAGCTTGGCGATCTCGAGGTCGACGATCTGGACGATCTCCTCCTGCGAGAGCTGCGGGAAGACGATCGTGTCGTCGACCCGGTTGAGGAACTCAGGCCGGAAGTGCTGCTTGAGCTCGTCGGTCACCTTGGCCTTCATCCGGTCGTAGTCGGAGCGGGTGTCCGGCCCGGCGGAGAAGCCCATGGCGGCCTTGGAGATGTCGCGGGTGCCGAGGTTGGTCGTCATGATGATGACGGTGTTCTTGAAGTCGACCATCCGACCCTGGGAGTCGGTGAGGCGGCCATCCTCGAGCACCTGCAGCAGGCTGTTGAAGATCTCCGGGTGGGCCTTCTCGACCTCGTCGAAGAGGACCACGGAGAAGGGGCGACGGCGCACCTTCTCGGTGAGCTGGCCACCCTCTTCGTAGCCGACGTAACCGGGAGGTGACCCGAAGAGCCGCGACACCGTGTGCTTCTCGGAGTACTCACTCATGTCGAGCGAGATGAGCGCGTCCTCGTCCCCGAAGAGGAACTCGGCGAGCGTCTTGGCGAGCTCGGTCTTCCCGACGCCGGTGGGGCCGGCGAAGATGAACGAGCCGCCCGGGCGACGCGGGTCCTTGAGGCCGGCGCGGGTGCGTCGGATCGCCTGGGAGAGCGCCTTGATCGCGTCGTTGTTGCCGATGACGCGCTTGTGGAGCTCGTCCTCCATGTGGAGCAGGCGGCTGGACTCCTCCTCGGTCAGCTTGAAGACCGGTATGCCGGTGCTGGCGGCCAGGACCTCGGCGATCAGCTCCTCGTTGACCTCGGCGACGACGTCCATGTCGCCATTGCGCCACTCGGACTCACGGCGGGACTTCTCGGCACGCAGGTTCTTCTCGTCGTCACGCAGGCGGGCGGCCTTCTCGAAGTCCTGCCCGTCGATCGCCGACTCCTTCTCCCGGATGACGGACTGGATCTTCTCGTCGAACTCGCGCAGGTCCGGCGGAGCGGTCATCCGCTTGATCCGCAGGCGGGCGCCGGCTTCGTCGATCAGGTCGATCGCCTTGTCGGGGAGGTGCCGGTCGTTGACGTAGCGGTCGGCCATCGTCGCGGCGGCGACGAGCGCACCGTCGGTGATGGACACCCGGTGGTGCGCCTCGTAGCGGTCGCGCAGGCCCTTGAGGATCTCGATGGCGTGCGCCAGCGTCGGCTCCATGACCTGGATGGGCTGGAAGCGGCGCTCCAGGGCGGCGTCCTTCTCGATGTACTTGCGGTACTCGTCGAGGGTGGTCGCGCCGACCACCTGCAGCTCCCCGCGGGCCAGCATCGGCTTGAGGATGCTCGCCGCGTCGATGGCGCCCTCGGCCGCACCGGCACCGACGAGGGTGTGGATCTCGTCGATGAAGAGCACGATGTCGCCGCGGGTGCGGATCTCCTTGAGGACCTTCTTGAGCCGCTCCTCGAAGTCACCGCGGTAGCGGCTGCCGGCCACGAGCGCGCCGAGGTCGAGGGTGTAGAGCTGCTTGTCCTTGAGGGTCTCGGGCACGTCGCCGCGCACGATGTCCTGTGCCAGGCCCTCGACAACGGCGGTCTTGCCGACGCCGGGCTCACCGATGAGGACGGGGTTGTTCTTGGTGCGGCGGGACAGCACCTGCATGACCCGCTCGATCTCCTTCTCGCGCCCGATGACCGGGTCGAGCTTGCCCTCGCGGGCGGCGACCGTGAGGTTGCGGCCGAACTGGTCCAGGACCAGCGAACCGGCGGGCGTGCCCTCGGCCGGGCCG
>NZ_HF570956.1:864278-874894 GCF_000367525.1 Phycicoccus elongatus Lp2
CCGGTCGCGCGGCCCGCCGCCGCGCAGGGAGCGGGCGCCAGCGCCTGGGCACGCGCTGCAGCGGCCACGTCGCAAGGTGCCGCTCGGGTCCGTGCCCTGCCTCGCCCGAACTTCCCCGGGATGGATGCCGACGCCCCGGCACCTCTGGTCCCGACCGATCCGCTGACCAAGGACGAGAGCAAGGTGGCGCTCAGCATCGTGGCCGCCTTCGTCCTGATGGCACTGGTCGTGGGCATCATGGGTGTCTCCAAGATCGGCTCGCAGACGAATTTCGACCTGAGCGTGGGCAGCGGCAAGACCGCAAAGCCGTCGGCCTCGCCGAGCGCGACAGCCGCTGAACCGGCAGGACCGCAGCCGTTGGCCATCCTCAGCGCCGACGGCTTCGACCCGGACGGCGACGGCAAGGAGAACGGCCAGTCCGCCCCCAAGGTCTTCGACGGCGATCCCAACACGGCGTGGATGAGCGAGGGCTACAAGACGCCCAACCTCGGCGGGCTCAAGCCGGGCGTCGGTGTCATCATCGACCTCGGCCCGAATGTCACGCCCAAGCACGTCGACCTCACGCTCGGCGCACCGGCCAGTCTCGAGATCTACGTCGCGGCGGATCGTTCGCTGACCAATGCGACCAAGGTCGCCGAGGCGACCGACGCCAATGGTGCCTTCGGATTCGACCTTCCGCCGGATCAGACCGCCGGCAAGCAGTACCTCATCGTCTGGTTCACCAACCTCAGTCAGGTCGACGGGTTCTACCGCGCCGTGCTCGGCGAGGTCTCCGTCCTCGGCTGATCATGGACGGTCCCCTGCGCGAGCTCGACGACCGGGCCCTCATGCGTGCGCACCAGGGTGGGGACCCCGACGCCTTCGGTGAGATCTTCCGGCGCCACCGGGACCGCATGTGGGCCGTGGCCGTGCGAGTGCTCGGAGATCGCGAACTGGCCGCCGACTGCGTCCAGGACGCCTTCATCTCCGCCTATCGCCACGCCGCGGGGTACCGCGGGGACGCGGCCGTGACGACCTGGCTGCACCGGATCGTCGTCAACGCCTGCATGGATCGGGTGCGGCGCGACCGGCATGTGCTGCGCCGAGCCGGCGACCTCGCGGAGATCGACCTCGCCTCCGACCGTGACGACCACGCGAGCACCGAGGCGGTCCTGGACGTGCGCGCCGCACTCGCCACCCTGCCCGAAGCGCAACGGATGGCCCTGGTCCTGGTGGACATGCACGGCCTGCCGATCGCCGAGGCCGCCGCGGTGCTCCAAGTGGCCGAGGGGACAGTGAAGTCCCGCTGCTTCCGGGGTCGTGCAGCGCTCGCGCTCATCCTGCGTGAACGGGCCGGGGAGTCCGTGGGAACCATCGACGCCGGCCGTGCGTCGAAGACTAGGACGCCGAGCGCCCCCGACCCGACCGTCAACCTCGCCCCCGAAGGAACCCCGTGACCACGCCGCAGCAGCCGCCCGGGCCTGCCGACCACCCCGGGTCGGACCCCACCGGCATGAGTGCGCTGTTGCGTTCCCTTCCGGATCCGGGACCGATGCCCGACGAACTGGTCAAGCGCATCCAACTCTCCCTCGCGGCCGAGACCGGCCCCTTCGCCCGCCGCGACAGCCAGGAGACCGGATATGCACCGGTCGCCGACATCCGCGGTCGCTCTCGTCGATCGGGCTTCCGGCCGATCCACTGGGCCGCGGCTGCAGGTCTCGTGGCCGTCGCGGGCGGCGGCATGCTGGCCACCCAGGGTGGGGACATGCTCTCCGCCCTGTCGTTCGGCGGCAGCAGTGCCGCCGGGTCCGCCGCCGCATCCCTCTCCGCCGAGCGGGCGGCCGCTGGCGACTCGGCAGCCTCTGGCATCGGGTCCCCGATCGGCGTCACCGTCGTCATGACCGGGCAGGTCGTGACGAGCACCGGCCTGGCGTCGGCTGCCCAACAGGCGATGTCGACCGGTGTGACCCCGCTGCACGACCTGGCCTCCGAGAGCCCCGCCATCGGCCCGATCGGCACCGAAATGGGCGCTCGCGACTGCGCCACCGCCCTGGGTGTCCCCAGCGACGCAGCCCTGGTCGTGGACCTGGTCACCCACGACGACTCCCCCGCCGCGGTGGTCGTGGCGACGCTGGGGGGCGAGCACACGGCATACCTTGTCCGGCGCAACTGTCGGCTCGGCTCCGCCGAGCTGATCTCGGGCCCTCAGCGGCTCTGAGCCCGCGCGCTGTGAACGGTCGGGAATGTCTGCGGCCGTAGGATCGCTACCTGATGCGTGCGCCCCACCGGCGCGCTCCGAACGATCCCGTGAGGACGGTGTTTCCCCGTGGCCGCAGAGGTCGCCTCCGACGTGCGCAACGTCATCATCATCGGTTCCGGCCCCGCCGGCTACACGGCGGCCGTGTATGCCGCGCGCGCCAATCTCGCGCCGCTCGTCTTCGAGGGGTCGGTGACCGCGGGCGGAGCCCTGATGAACACCACTGAGGTCGAGAACTTCCCCGGCTTCCGTGACGGCATCATGGGTCCGGATCTCATGGACAACATGCGGGCCCAGGCCGAGCGCTTTGGGGCCGAACTCGTGCGTGACGACGTGGAGTCCGTTGAGCTCGAAGGCGACGTCAAGGTCGTCGTGGACTCCGAAGGTGGGCGCCACGAGGCGCGCACCGTCATCCTGGCGATGGGGTCGGCCTATCGCGAGCTCGGGTTGCCCGACGAGAAGCGGCTGTCGGGTCACGGCGTGTCGTGGTGCGCGACGTGCGACGGCTTCTTCTTCCGCGATCAGGACATCGCGGTCGTCGGCGGCGGTGACTCGGCCGTCGAAGAGGCGACCTTCCTGACCAAGTTCGCGCGGTCGGTGACCATCGTGCATCGGCGAGACGAGCTGCGGGCGAGCAAGATCATGGCCGAGCGGGCGCTGGCCAACGAGAAGATCAAGTTCGCCTGGAACTCTGCCGTCGAGGCCATCCATGGCGAGGACAAGCTGGCCGGAATCACGTTGCGAAACACCCAAACTGGTGAGCTGAGCGAGTTGCCGGTGACCGGGCTGTTCATCGCGATCGGGCACGATCCGCGCAACGAACTGGTCAAGGGCACGGTGGAGTTGGATGCCGAGGGCTACGTCGTGTGTGAGGGTCGCTCGACACGGACCAATGTGACCGGGGTCTTCGCCTGTGGCGACCTCGTCGACCACACCTACCGCCAGGCCATCACCGCGGCCGGGTCCGGCTGCGCGGCCGCCTTGGACGCCGAGCGCTTCCTCGCGCACTGACCACTGTCCCCTCACCCACCTAAACTGGTGGGCGACCCGTTCCCGAAAGGACACACCCATGGCTGACCTCAAGGCCGTCACCGACGACAACTTCGAGCTCGAGGTGATGAACTCTGACAAGCCGGTGCTCGTCGACTTCTGGGCGCCGTGGTGCGGCCCGTGCCGTGCGGTCGCCCCGATCCTCGAGGAGATCGCCCGCGACCACGGCGACAAGGTCGAGATCGTCAAGCTCAACACCGACGAGAACCCTGCCGTGACCGGCAAGCTCGGGATCACGAGCATCCCCACCATGCATCTCTACAAGGACGGCGAGATCGTCAAGACGATCGTCGGCGCCATGCCCAAGCCGAAGTTGCTCCGTGAGTTGGAGCCCTTCCTCGGCTGAGTTCAGTTCTGCCGCAACGATATTCAACCCCGTCCCTCTCGGTGAGGGACGGGGTTGACTTGTGAGTGCGGGTCTTGGTTTGTCGCTGCGGCCCGAGCCACGCCGGCCCTGTGGGGTCAGTCCTGGTGCTTCTTCAGGCCCATGGCGTCGGTGATCCGGTGGAGGTCCTCGACGCTGGCGAAGTCAATGGTGACCTTGCCCCGTCGTTGGCCCAGGGAGATGCGCACCCGCGTCTCGAGGTGGTCCGACAACTCCCCCGCGAGGTCGTCGAGTTGCGGGCGCCGGTTTCCGGCGCGAGGTGCCCGGCGGCGAGGCTTGTCCTGGTCGCCGCCGAGGGCGACGACCTCCTCGGTGCTGCGCACCGAGAGACCCTCGGCGACGATCCGGTGGGCCAGCCGGTCCATTGCGTCGGCATCAGGCAGAGCGAGCAGCGCACGGGCGTGACCGGCCGAGAGGACTCCGGCGGCGACGCGTCGGGCGACCGGCGGCGGGAGTTTGAGCAGGCGCAGGGTGTTGGAGATCTGGGGGCGGGAGCGTCCGATCCGGGTGGCCAACTCCTCCTGGGTGCACCCGAAGTCGTCGAGCAACTGCTGGTATGCCGCTGCCTCCTCCAAGGCGTTGAGTTGGCTGCGGTGAAGGTTCTCGAGGAGGGCGTCCCGGAGCAGGTCGTCGTCCTCGGTGGCCTTGACGATGGCTGGGACGGTTTCCTTGCCAGCCGCTCGAGAGGCGCGCCAGCGCCGCTCTCCCATGATGAGTTCGTGAGTGACGCCGGGCTCGGCATCCGCGTCGGCCGGCAGGGGGCGCACCACAATCGGCTGGAGGACACCGATCTCCCGGATCGAGTGCACCAACTCGCCCATGTCGTCCTCGTCGAAGACCGTGCGCGGCTGGCGAGGGTTGGGACGGATGGCGTCGAGGGGAAGCTCGCGAAAGGTGGCTCCCGGCACGGGGGCAAGGTCGGGGTCACCTGCAGAGGGTGCGGTCGAATCGGTCGAATCGCCAGTGGCGACGGCTTCTGCGGAGTGCTCGCCCAGCCCTGAGTCGCTCCTTGTCTCTGGTGGGGCTCCGGCACCGATCTGACTCTCGGTTGTGGCGGTCGCGCCTTGGGAGTCCTGGAAGAAGACGTCGATCGGTCGGTCCGTGCCCGGGCTGGCAGGGATGAGAGCACCCAGACCACGTCCCAGGGCGCGTCGCTTCTCGCTCATGACTGCTCCTTCTCGCCACGGGCACCGCGGTCGGCCATCTCGTTTGCGGCTTCCAGGTAGGAGAGCGCGCCACTGCTGTTGGGGTCGTAGGTCATGACGGTCTGGCCGTGACTGGGGGCCTCGGAGATCCGGACCGAGCGTGGCACCGCAGCCCGGAAGGTCTGGTCGGGGAAGTGGGTGCGCACTTCGTCGGCAACTTGGGAGGCCAGTCGGGTGCGCCCGTCGAACATGGTGAGCAGGATCGAGGAGACGTGCAGGCCGGGGTTGAGGTGGTTCTTGATCAGCTCGATGTTCTTGAGCAGTTGGGACAGCCCCTCGAGGGCGTAATACTCACACTGGATGGGGATGAACACCTCGCGAGCGGCCACGAAGGCGTTGATCGTGAGCAGGCCCAGGCTCGGGGGGCAGTCGATGAAAACGTAGTCGATCCGCTCACCTTCCACCTGCCCCTCGAGGTATGCCGTGACCGCTTTTGCCAAGCGCGTCTCGCGGGCGACGAGTGAGACAAGCTCGATCTCGGCGCCGGCGAGGTCGATCGTCGCGGGGGCGCAGAAGAGTCCGTCGACGTCCGGGCAGGGCTGGACGACGTCGGTGAGAGGTGTGCCGTCGACGAGCACGTCATAGATGGACGGGATCTCGGCGTGATGGTCGATGCCCAGCGCGGTGCTCGCATTGCCCTGCGGGTCGAGATCGATGACGAGGACCCGGGCGCCGGCCTGGGCGAGCGCAGCGGCGACGTTGACCGTCGTCGTCGTCTTGCCGACGCCGCCCTTCTGGTTGGCGACGGTGAGCACTCGGGTCGTCGCCGGCCTTGGGAAGGTGCGTCCGCTGAAGGTGATCCGCTTGCGGGCATCCTCGGCAACCGCCTGGGCGAGAGGTGAGTCATCGTCTCCGCTGGGGAGCGCGGCAACGAGCTCGGCCCGACCCTCGGGAGATGTTTCACGTGAAACATCGTTCGTTGCCTTCGGTGGCGCCTCCAGGGGGGCTGGTGGTGTTTCACGTGAAACGTCCCCAGTGGCGCGGGCATCCTGCGGTGGTTCCACGACTCGGACGGCGGCCGGAGATGGCTGTGTTTCACGTGAAACATCGCCCTCCCCCTGACGGTGATCGACCGCGTCATGCAGCGCGCTGGATGGCCACCCCAGGGGTGACGACGCCTCGCGTGGGATCTCGGGGAAACCTATCCCCGTGGCGACGACACGCCGGGTTTCGACGGCCACGCTCAAGGTCACGAGTCACACCTTCGTCGGGGAGCAGGGGAACCCACCCATCCAACATCACGCACCCCCGACACGCCAAAGCCAGCCCCTTGCGTCCGCGTCCCTCGTGGCTATAGCGACCGATCACGCGGGCGCACGAAGGGCGGTTCCCACCCGAACCCTGTTGCCGGACGGGTCGACGATCTGGCAGTCGCGACCCCAGGGGTTGTCGTCCACAGGAACTCCGAACTCTGCGGCGACCTCGTCCACGTCGTCGACCCAGAGGTACATCACTCCAGGACCCGTGGTGTCTCCTCGGTGCTGCGAAAGATGTACATCGGCCATGCCGCGGCGTAGGCCGACATAGAGCGGCAGTTCCGGGGCAAAGCGATGCTCGAACTCGACGACGAATCCCAGGCGTCCCCACCACACCAACACTGAGGCAGGATCGCCCATGGGCAGGATCGGGATCGACCCACCAGGACGCGTCTCGACGCCGGGGATATTTGCGGGCCCGGGCAGGATGGGGTCACCCATCGCCCGTCGCTCAGCATCGGAGCGCAGGACGCAGAAGGTATTGCCTTCCGGGTCAGCCAGAACCACCCAGCCCTTGCCGCCGGGGGTCCGTCGATCAGCCACCTGAGCCGCGCCCAAGGCCAGCACACGCTCGAGCTCAGCCTCCCGGGTGCCGTCGGTGGCAGTGAGGTCGAAGTGCATTCGCCCGGCCGGAACAAGATCCTCGACCTCGATGAAAAGGATTCGATGTCGCAGGTCCGGCGAGAAGATCATGCACTTCCCATGGCCGGATGCATTCGGGTCATCGGGGTCCTCGGCATACCCGAGCACGGCGGCCCAGAACACAGAGAGTGCATGGGCGTTCGTGGCATTGATCGTCGTGTGCGAAACGCGCAGGCTCATGCCTCAGCACACCACGCTCCCGTCAACGCACTCAACGATGTTTCACGTGAAACATCGGAGGCGCCGAGGCGATCTCCCGTCGGCAGCGGCGTTGCCGGGGCTTTGTGAGTCGTACCTGTTCCGGCGCCCAGCACGCGGCATACGAACCGGGATGAGAAGTGGGCCCGGTGAGAGCCCAGGACGGCCGCGGCATACGAACTGGGTTGAGAATTTGGCCCGATCCTGGTCCCGCAAGGGGCGACCCTACGAAACGGGTTGAGAAATGGTGCCGGGTCAGCGGGCCTTGCGCACCCTTCGGGATGCATGCGGGCGGTGCGCCGTGCCTCCACGGGGACAAAAGACCAGGTCGACGGACAGGACGGGTTCCTCGAGCACCGCGCCACCGTGTTCAGTCACCGTCGCGTCGAGCAGCCCCAGCGTGGTCAATGCCGGCCGGTCCTGGGCCAATTCGTCGGCAGCCGTGCGTCCCTTCATGGCGACCAGGGTGCCTTCGTCCCCGAGCAGGGGCACGCACCAGCGGGCGAGCTTGTCGAGCCGGGCCACAGCACGCGCTGTCACCCATGGCGCCGAGAGCACCCCCGCGAACTCCTCGGCCCGGCCACGGTGCACGGTCACACTGTCGAGATGAAGTGCCGACACCGTCTCCGAGAGCCATTTGGTGCGGCGCAGCATCGGCTCGACCAGATGCACGTCGAGGTCTGAGCGGGCGATCGCCAGCGCCAGACCGGGCAGGCCGGCCCCGCTGCCCACATCGATCACCATGGCTCCGCTCGGGAAGGCATCCTCGACGACCGCACAGTTGAGCACGTGACGATCCCAGAGGCGGGGCACCTCCCGCGGACCGATCAGTCCATGGCTCACCCCGGTGTCGGCGAGAATCGCCACGAAGGCGGTGGCGATCGGCAGACGCTCACCAAAGACGGCAGCCGCACCCGAAGGTGCGGCTGGCGTCTCGAGCGGATCGGTCACGACCGCCCCACCCAATGTTTCACGTGAAACATCACGCGGGCAGCACGACGACGAAGCGTCGCGGCTCGGCCCCCTCGGACTCTGACACCAGGCCAGCGGCCAGCACCTCGTCGTGGACGACCTTGCGCTCAAAGGCCGTCATCGGCGACAGCGCCTCGCGCTCACTGCCGTCCTTGACCTTGGCGATGGCCTCTTTCGCCAACTCGACGAGAGCTGCCTTGCGCTCAGCGCGGTGCCCGGCGATGTCGAGCATCAACCGCGAGCGCTCACCAGTCGCGCTCTGCACGGCAAGCCGGGTCAACTCCTGGAAGGCATCGAGGGTGGAGCCACCCTGACCGACGAGCCGACGCGGCACGCGGCCCTCGTCCGAGTCGACGATCGAGACGATCGCACGGTCACCATCGATGTCGACATCGAGGTCGCCGTCGAGGTCGCAGATGTCGAGCAGGGTCTCCAGGAAGTCCGCTGCCACCTCACCCTCGCGCTCCAACTGCGCCTTGCGGCCGCTCGGTGTCGAGGTGGCCCCGGCTGCGGGGTCGGTGGCCTTGGCGCCTTCGGGTGACCCGGCGGACTCGGTCGATTCGTCGGTGGTCTCGTCAACCACCTCGTCGGCATCCACGGCGGGCGTCGCGTCGACGGTAACGTCCTCGCTGGTCAGCGTGTCGTGCTCAGTCATGCAGATCTCCTATCGGCAGCAGGCCGGTGGGTGGTCGGTGGTCGACCAGAGGTCAGGTGGTGGGGTTGTCGGTGTCCGGAACGTTCTCCTGGACGGCCGACGGCTTGGTCATGGCAGCCTTCGAGCGCTTCTTGCCCTTGGGTTGCTGGCGCTGGCCACTCTTGGGAGCAACCACCTCGGTGCCGTCCGTGCCGGCATCGTCACCGTCCGTGGCAGCCGCAGGCGCCCCGGGGATCGCCTTGCCCCGCTTGGCGAGTCGCTCGTTGCGGGCCTTCTCGGCCGCCGAGCCGGGGGTGGGCATCCGGCGGATGACGTAGAACTGCTGCACCATCGACCAGATGTTGGTGGTGAACCAGTAGATGAGGACACCGATCGGGAAGTTGATGCCCGAGACGGCGAAGAGCAGCGGCATCGCGTAGAGCAGGACCTTCTGCTGCTTGGCGAAAGGGTTGTCCAGCGCAGAGGCCGGCATGTTCTTCATCATCAGCTGACGCTGGGTGGTGAAGGTGGTCGCCGACATCAGGACGATGAGGATGACGGTGACGATCTGGGTGCTCAGGCTGTCCGCGCCGACGAACTTGTCGGAGAGTTGCGCCCCGAACAGGGTGGCCGACTCGGCCTGGGCCGCCACCGCCTTGGTGATCGGCCCGATCGGGTCGGTCTTGCCGTCGGCGATGTTCTGCAGGCCGTTGAGTACCCGGAAGAGGCCGAAGAAGAAGGGTGACTGCACGAGGATCGGCAGACACGAACTGAAGGGGTTGGTCCCCTCCTTCTTGTAGAGCGCCATCGTCTCCTGCGTCATCGCCTGACGGGAGTCCGGGTCGGTCTTGCCCTTGTACTTCTTCTGGATCTTCTGCAGCTCCGGCTGGATCATCTGCAGCTTGCGTGAGGCCTTGATCTGCTTGACGAACAGCGGGATCATCGCCGCCCGCATGACGATCACGAGACCGATGATCGACAGCGCCCAGGTCCACCCGCTGGCGGCCGGCATCCCGATCGTGGTGAAGGCCTGGTGGAAGCCGTACATGATCCACGCGACCAACAATTCGATCGGGTACATCACGGATTGGAAGAAGTCGCCCATCATGTCCTTCAGTGCTCATGGGCCCGGTCGGGCCCAGTGGGGTCGGTATGCCGCGGGGCCAAGGTCAGTGGTCGGCCGTCGCGTTGGTCGTGGTCGGGGCCGGCACGGGCCGCCCCAGGTCGTCGAGCACCTCGCCGCGGCGGGCCGGGACGTGGTCCACGCCACCAGCCGACCAGGGGTGGCATCTGCCCAACCGACGAACGGCCAGCCAGGTTCCCTTGAGGGGACCGAAGCGGGTCAAGGCGGTCACGGCATACGCCGAGCAACTCGGGTAGTACCGGCACGAGGGCGGCAGCAGGGGTGAGATGGTCAGCTGGTAGAGCCGGACGAGCCCGATGAGGGGCAGCGCGAGCGCCTTCTGCCAGGTCATGCGCTGGCCTCCAGCCGACGAATCACCCTGTGCGACAACGACTTGAGCGTTTGCTGCAACTCGGTGAACGGTGCCTCCGCGGCTGCCGGGTTGGCGCGCACGACCAGGTCGACGCCGTGCGGGAGACTGGGCAGTTCGGCCCGGACGATCTCCCGCAGACGACGTTTGGTGCGGTTGCGGACGACGGCACCACCGACGGCCTTGGACACGACGAAACCGACCCGCGGGGGCTGACCCTGACGCGAATCGGTTCGGTGTGCGTGCACCACGAGCAGGCTCGACCCCGCGCGTGCCCCACCCGGGCCCCGGAGCACCGACGCGAAGTCCGCTCGCTCACGCAGGCGGTGTCGCGCCGGAAGCACCGGCGGGACCTCAGGCGGACAGCTCGGCGCGGCCCTTGCGGCGGCGGGCGGCCAAGATGGCGCGGCCGGCGCGGGTGCGCATGCGCAGGCGGAAGCCGTGCGTCTTGGCCCGGCGACGGTTGTTCGGCTGGAACGTACGCTTGCTCACGAGGTTCTCCTACGGTGCTGGTGCGTCCCCCCGGGAAGCGTGGAGGTCGGCCA
>NZ_HF570956.1:874994-903622 GCF_000367525.1 Phycicoccus elongatus Lp2
GGCGGCCCTCACCGCCGACAGCACGACCATCGGGCAGGATGCGGCCCGGTCTACCCTGACTTCGTTGGTGGACGCCAAGTTCCTCGAGGTCGACCCCAAGACCGCGGTGAGTGCCCAGTTGATCGTCGTCGTTGCGCCCTCGACCAATGGTGCGGACACCAAGGCGTTGCAAACCGAACTCGCTTCGTGGGTTTCGTTGACCCGCGCGCTGGATGCGTCTGCCGCGGGCACCGTCGTCGCAGCCAGTGCCGACCCTGCACCCGCAGCCAAGGACCTCACGATCATCGGAGCCGTCCGCCAGGACAAGGCGGCCGTGACGACGGTCTCCAGCGTCGACAATGCTCAAAGCCCGATGGGGCTGGCCAGTGTTGTCCTGGCCCTGGCGCAGCAGGAGACGGGAACCGCTGGGCACTACGGGTTGGCCGAAGGGGCCACGGCGGCCTTCGCTCCGCTGCCCGGAAGCAACTGATGGCGGGCAGCGCGGGGCGTGCCCTCCTCACGTTCGGGGCGGCTGCACTGGGTGCCGCGGCGGCGTACGCCGCGGCACGCACGCTCCCCGAGCGCTCCCGCCAGCCGTGGGCACGCACCAACCATGCCGGGCGCACTGTCACACTGCTCGAGGGTCCGGCGCACGCCGCCGGACTGGCCACCGGCGCTGTGCTCGCCGGCCCGCCGACGATGGTGGCTGCCGTGGCCGCGGCATCGCTCGGCGCCCTCGACGACCTGGTGGGCAACACCACGAGCAAGGGACTCAAGGGCCACCTGCGCGCCGCCGCTCAGGGCCAGGTGACCACCGGCCTGCTCAAGATCGTCGGCCTTGGTGTCACCGGAGCTGTGACGGTCGCCCTGGCTGATCGTCGCGCACGGTCGACTCGGTGGGCGGGCTCGGCGCCGGACTCGGCAGCTGACACCGCGGCATACTCCACCGGGGTGACGTCGACGTTGGTCGGCGGCGCGGCCGTCGCAGGGATGGCCAATCTGCTCAACCTCTTCGACCTCAGGCCGGGGAGGGCGCTCAAGGTCGGGATGCTCGTGGCCACCCCGATGGTGCTGCGCCCCACCCCCGGTCGGATCGGTGCGGCGGCGGCCGTCGGTGCCTCGCTGGGAGTGCTTCGACCTGACCTGACGGGTGAGGCGATGTTGGGCGACACTGGCGCCAACGCCCTCGGAGCCGTGCTCGGGCTCGCCCTCGTCGAGCGCCGCCCGACGAGGACCCGCTTTGCCCTCCTGACCGTTGTCGCCGCTCTTACCCTGGCCTCGGAGAAGGTATCCTTCACCAAGGTGATCGAGTCGACCCCCGTGCTCCGGGAGATCGACGGCTGGGGGCGCGCCTCCCGATGAACGAACGCAGGGTCGCCGGAACGATCGCCGGCGCTGCCGGGCTGATCGCCGTCGTCACCCTGCTGGCCCGTGGCATGGGACTGGCGCGCATCGTCGTCTTCGCTGATGCGGTGCGCGCCGGTGGAGTGGGCGAGATCTACCAGGCGGTCAACGCCCTGCCCAATGTGCTCTTCGAGGTGGCGGCCGGTGGAGTGCTGGCAGCGGTTGCCGTGCCACTCATCGCCCAACACCTCGGCGCTGGAGCAACCGAACGCGCCGATCGGCTGGCCAACACCCTGCTCACCTGGGTGCTCGTCCTGCTCATCCCGGCCGCGGTGCTGCTCCTGGTGTTGGCCGACCCGTTGACCGCCTTCCTGATCGAGGCCCGGGATGCCCAGTCCCACCGAGTCGGGGCCCTCCTCCTGCGGATCTTCGCGATCCAGGTGCCTCTCTATGGGGTCGGCATCGTGCTCACCGGGGTGCTGCAGGCTCACCGACGGTTTCTCGCCGCCGCGTTGGCGCCGCTGCTGTCCAGCATCGTCGTGCTCGCGTCCTACCTCTGGTACGGCTCGCTCACCGGTGGCGCGACATCACCCTCCAAGGTCTCGGATTCAGCCCTGCAGGTCCTGGGCTGGGGCACGACCGCGGGAGTCGTGGCCCTGAGCCTGCCTCTCATCGGTCCTGCGCTCCGCGCCGGATGGCGCTATCGCCCATCACTCTCCCTGGACCCCGCGGATCGCCGCCGCATCGGCGCGCTCGCCGGCGCCGGCCTGGTCGCTCTCTTTGCGCAGCAACTCTGCGTGCTGGCCGTCCTCTGGCTCTGTGGGCATGCGGCCGATTCGGGTTTGCTTCCCGTGCAGCAGTATGTCCAGGCCGTCTATCTCCTGCCGTATGCCGTGTTGGCCGTTCCGGTGGCCACGAGCGTCTTCCCGGCGCTTGCCCACGCCGCCGGTGCAGGCGAGGAACGGCCCCACCTGGTGGCGCGCGCCCTGCGTGGGGTCATCCTGCTCACCGGGCTGGCGGCCGGCGTCCTCATGGCGACCGCGCCGGCCATCGGGGGCTTCTTCACCGCACTGGATGCCCGTCGGGGCAGCGCCGGTGCGAGCCCCGAGGCCCTGGGCTCCCTGCCGGTCGGCCTGGTCACCTACGCCCCCGGCCTGGTGGGTTTTGGGGTCGCAGCACTGCTCACGCGGGCGCTCTACGTACGGGGCACCCCACTGCTCGCCGGTGTCGCTGTCGGCCTCGGATGGGTCGTTGCCGCCGGACTGCCCTTCCTGCTCGGGGCCACGGGGTCCTCGGCAACATCGACCCTCAGACTGCTGGGCATGGCCTCAAGTCTCGGCATGACAGTGAGCGCCCTCCTTCTCGCCCTGCTGGTGCGACAGCGTTGGGGCGGCGACGCACTGGCCGGCGTGGGTCGCAGTCTGGGCACGGTCGTCGTCGCGATGGCAGCTGCCGTGGCCGTGGGCTCACTGGTCCAGGGCTCCGATCACACCCCTGCGGGAATCGGCCCGTCACTCGCCCAGGGACTCACCGTGGGCCTGGCCGCCTCCGTGGCGGGTCTCGTCGTGCTCGCCATCGGTGATCGTGAGCAGTTCGCAGCAGCGGTCACGCGTGGTCGGGCCAGGCGGCGCGGATGAGAATCCTGCTCGCCCTCGGCACCAGCACCGGCGGGGTCGGTCGTCACGTCCACGACCTCGCCGCTGCTCTCGCCTCCCGCGGCGAGCACGTGGTCG
This sequence comes from Phycicoccus elongatus Lp2, assembly GCF_000367525.1. Taxonomy (GTDB): domain Bacteria; phylum Actinomycetota; class Actinomycetes; order Actinomycetales; family Dermatophilaceae; genus Phycicoccus_A; species Phycicoccus_A elongatus. The sequence continues at coordinate 878,051 of NZ_HF570956.1, forward strand.
TCGCCGCGCCCGAGGAGGTGCTCGAGCAGTTCGCCTTCGCCGGGGTCGCCGAGCGGGTCGAGGTCCTGACGGTCACGGACCGACCGCACCCGCGCAAGGATGTCGCCACGGTGGCCGCACTGCGGGTCGCCGCCGCAGGGGTGGATGTCGTGCACGTCCACGGCCTGCGAGTCGGTGCCCTGGCCGTGCTGGCGTTGGCGCGCACCGGTGTCCCCCTGGTGGTCACGCTGCACAACGCGGCTCCCGAGGGCCGGGTGGGGGCAGCGATCCACCGAGCGTTGGAGATGGTCGTCGCCAAGGGCGCCGACCTGGTCCTGGGGGTCTCGAGCGATCTCGTGCGTGGCCAGTCGCGGTTGGGGGCCAGACGGGCCCAACTCGCGGTCGTCCCCGCCGCGACCGAGCCGGTGATCACCGCCGATCGCTATGCCGTGCGGGCCGCCCTGGCGGTCCCCGACGGGGTGCCCCTGCTCGTCACGATTGCCAGACTGGCCCCGCAGAAGGACCTCGACCTGCTCCTCGATGCCATTGGGATCGTCACCGAACGACATCGGTTGCCGGTCGTGCTCGCGGTCGCCGGCGATGGCCCCTTGGCAGCCGCCCTCAGCGGCCGCGCGCGTCGAGAAGCACTGCCCGTGAGTTTCCTCGGCCACCGACGGGATGTCCCCGACCTGATCGCCGCCGCGGACGTCGTCGTGTCGTCGGCCCGTTGGGAGGGCCAACCGGTGGCCCTGCAGGAGGCACTCCACGTGGGCGCTGCCATCGTCGCCACCGACGCCGGGGGGACGGCCGACGTCGTGGGTGACGCGGCCCTCCTCACTCCGGTGGGGGACGCAGAGTCACTGGCCTCGGCACTCGTGGATGTCCTGCGCCACGGGTCGGTGCGCGATGACCTGCGGTCGAAGGCTGTGCACCGGGCGGGGGAGCTCCCAACTTTGGAGCAGGCCGTGGAGGCGGCCCTCGCGGCATACCGATCCGTCGGGGCGGGGCGGACGTGAGGCGCGCGTCGAGGCCAAGCCAGTCCCGGTCATGACGTAGGGTGGGGGTCCGTGGTGCAGACGACGAAACAGATCTTCGTGACCGGAGGCGTCGCCTCATCCCTCGGCAAGGGCCTCACCGCCAGTTCCCTCGGACACCTGCTTCGAGCGCGTGGGCTGACGGTGACGATGCAGAAGCTCGATCCTTACCTCAATGTCGACCCCGGCACGATGAACCCGTTCGAGCACGGAGAGGTCTTCGTCACCGAGGACGGCGCTGAGACCGACCTCGACATCGGCCACTACGAGCGCTTCCTGGACGTGAACCTGCACGGCAGCGCCAATGTGACGACCGGCCAGGTCTACAAGCGGGTCATCGACAAGGAGCGCCGGGGTGAGTATCTCGGCCAGACGGTCCAGGTCATCCCGCACATCACCAATGAGTTGATCTCCCGAATGCGCGCGGAGGCCGCAGGGTCGCCCGGTGTGGACCCCAAGGATGCTCCCGATCTAATCATCACCGAGATCGGCGGCACGGTCGGCGACATCGAGTCCCTGCCCTTCCTCGAGGCCGCACGTCAGGTCCGCCACGATCTCGGTCGCGACAACGTCTTTTTCCTGCACGTCTCCCTCGTGCCCTACCTGGCCCCGAGTGGCGAACTGAAGACCAAGCCGACCCAGCATTCTGTGGCGGCCCTGCGGCAGGTCGGCATCCAGCCCGACGCCCTCGTCCTGCGCGCCGACCGGGAGATCCCCGACCCGATCAAGCGCAAGATCTCGCTGATGTGTGACGTGGACACCGAGGCGGTCGCCGCCGCCGTGGACGCGCCGAGCATCTACGACATCCCCAAGGTGCTGCACCGTGAGGGACTGGACGCCTATGTCATCCGCCGGCTGGGCCTGACCTTCCGCGATGTCGACTGGACCGCGTGGGACACGCTCCTGCAACGGGTGCACGAGCCGGAGCACGAGGTCGAGGTCGCGCTCGTCGGCAAGTACATCGACCTGCCGGACGCCTACCTGTCGGTGACCGAGGCGCTGCGGGCCGGCGGCTTCCACCATGACGCAAGGGTCAAGATCCGCTGGGTCGCCTCGGACACCTGCACCACCGAGGCCGGTGCCACCAAGGCCCTTGGCGGCGTCGATGCCGTCCTCGTGCCCGGCGGCTTCGGAGTGCGCGGGATCGAGGGCAAGGTCGGCGCCCTCCGGTGGGCCCGCGAGCGCGGCGTCGCGACCCTTGGTATCTGCCTGGGCCTGCAGTGCATGGTCATCGAGTTCGCGCGCCATGTGGTCGGCATCGAGGGTGCGAGCTCGACCGAGTTCGACCACGACACACCTGCGCCGGTCATCGCCACCATGGAGGAGCAGAAGGCCTTCGTCGAGGGTGCCGGCGACCTCGGTGGCACGATGCGGTTGGGGTCCCAGGAGGCCAAACTGCTCGAAGGCTCGGTCATCGCCGAGGCCTACGGCGCGACGACCGTGACCGAACGGCACCGCCATCGCTACGAAGTCAACGACGCCTATCGTGGCCGGCTCGAGGACGGGGGCCTGGTCGTCAGCGGGACGCACCCCGAGTGGGGACTCGTCGAGTTCGTCGAGTTGCCGCGCGAGGTTCACCCCTATTACGTCGCCACGCAGGCCCATCCCGAGTTCAAGTCGCGTCCGACCCGGGCCCATCCGCTCTTCGCCGGCCTGATCGGTGCCGCCATCGAGAGCCAACGCGCCTCGCGCCTGGTCGAGGTCGAACGGCCTCGCGTCGCCGCTGAGGCCACTGCGTGACCGCTGGGGAGGCGCTGGTCGATCGGCGTGACCCGGCCCCCGTGCAGCGGGGCGAGATCGTCCACCACGGGATCGTCTGGGACGTGGCGAAGGAGAGCTTCAGCCTGCCTCTGGCCGGTGAGTTGACCAGGGAGTTCGTCGCGCACCCGGGTGCGGTGGCCGTGGTCGCCCTCGACGAGGACGACCGGGTCCTGCTGATCCAGCAGTACCGCCACCCGATCGGCACCTACGAATGGGAGCTCCCGGCCGGCCTGCTCGACGTGCCGGAGGAGCCCCCGGTGGAGTGCGCCCGGCGCGAACTCCTCGAGGAGGCCGACCTCCGCGCCCGCACCTGGGAGCCGCTGGGACATCACCACAGTTCCCCGGGCGGCTCCAGTGAGGTGTTGCACGTCTACCTCGCGCGGGGCCTCAGTGAGGTCCCGGCCGCCGAACGCCACGAACGCGACGGCGAGGAGGCGGGAATGCCGACCCGCTGGGTGCCTCTCGAGGAGGTCGTCGACGCCATCATGGCCGGCGCGATCCACAACGGCACATTGATCGTCGGCATCCTCATGGCGGCCGAGCAGCGGCGGCGCGGATGATCCCGGGCGCCGAGCCCTGTCCATGCGGAACGTCTCTGTCGTATGCCGCGTGCTGCCGCCGGTTCGTCGTCGACGGGGAGCTCGCGCCCACGGCGGAGGCCCTCATGCGAAGCCGCTACACGGCATACGCCATGGGAAGCGGTGACCATCTCTTCCGCACCTGGCACCCCCGCACCCGGCCCGCGGACATCGAGCCGGACCCGGCACTGACCTGGATCGGCCTCGACGTCGTCGATGTCGTGGACGGCGCCGCCGACGACACCGGGGGTATCGTCGAGTTCCGCGCCCACTGGCGTTCGGGGGAGGGGAGCAGCCGGCAGTCCGGCACGCTCCACGAACGCAGCACCTTCGCGCGGCGTGGTGGCCGCTGGCTCTATCTTGGTGCCGAGACCCGAGTGTGAGGAGCAGCAGATGAGCAAGAAGGCCATCGTCCCCGAGGGCGCCGACGACATCGGCTTCATCGACCCGGTCGAGCAGTTGCCGTCGATCCACACCAGGAGCGGGCGAGTGCGCAAGGACGCCTACGAGGCCGAGATGGAGCGCCTGCAGGAGCAACTGGTTCTGTTGCAGTACTGGATCCAGAAGCAGGGGCTCAAGGTCGTCGTGCTCTTTGAGGGCCGCGGCTCCGCCGGCAAGGGCGGCGTCATCAAGCGGATCACCGAGCGCACCTCGCCCCGCACCGTCAAGGTCGCGGCCCTGCCGACGCCCACCGAGCGGCAGAAGACCCAGTGGTACTTCCAGCGCTATGTCGAGCACCTGCCGGCCGCCGGCGAGATGGTCCTCTTCGACCGCTCCTGGTACAACCGCTCCAACGTCGAGTGGGTCATGGGCTTCTGCACGCCGGACGAGCACGAGGAGTTCCTGCGCTCCTGCCCCGAGTTCGAGCGGATGCTCGTCCGCAGCGGCATCATCCTCATCAAGTACTGGTTCTCGGTCTCCTTCGAGGAGCAGCGCAAGCGCTTCGAGGCCCGCAACGCCGAGCCGCTCAAGCGGTGGAAGCTCTCCGACATGGACCTGGCCGAGCACGAGTTCTACGTGAAGTACTCGATGGCCAAGGACATCACCTTCCAGTACACCGACATCAAGCAGGCACCCTGGTACGTCGTGCCGAGCGACGACAAGCGCGCCGCCCGCCTCAACTGCATCTCGCACCTGCTCTCGCAGTTCCCCTACGAGGACGTCGCGCCCGAGGTGGTCGAGCTCCCCGACATGCAGGAGATCCACTACGTGCGTCCGCCGATGCACGAGCAGACGTTCGTGCCCCAGGTCTTCTGAGGCACAAACCGATTCGTATGCCGTGGGGCGAGGTTCGTAGACTGGTCCAGTTCGCCACCCACTGACAAAGGAACGATTCTCCGTGCTCCGCACCCATGAGGCCGGCACCCTGCGTGCCGCCGACACCGGCACCACCGTGACTCTGACCGGTTGGGTGGCCAAGCGGCGCGATCACGGGGGCGTCGCCTTCATCGACCTGCGCGACGCCAGCGGCATCGTCCAGGTTGTCGCCCGTGACGAGGTGCTGACCGGGGCCGCGCATGACCTGCGCAATGAGTACTGCGTCACGGTGACCGGTGAGGTCACCCGACGGGCCGACAAGGACGTCAACCACAACGTCCCGACCGGTGAGGTCGACGTCGTGGCGAGCGAGATCGAGGTGCTCAGCGCGAGCGCCCCGCTGCCTTTCCAGATCGACGAGCGCACCACCGTCGGCGAGGAGGCGCGTCTCAAGCACCGCTACCTCGACCTGCGCCGCCCCGGCACCCACAACGCCGGTCACGCCATTCGGCTGCGCTCCAAGGTCAACGCCGCGGCCCGCAAGGTGCTGGGGGAGCGCGACTTCGTCGAGATCGAGACCCCGACGCTGACCCGGTCCACGCCCGAGGGTGCTCGCGACTTCCTCGTGCCCGCGCGTCTCGCGCCGGGCTCGTGGTACGCCCTGCCGCAGAGCCCGCAGCTCTTCAAGCAGCTGCTCATGGTCGCGGGCATGGAGCGCTACTACCAGATCGCGCGCTGCTACCGCGACGAGGACTTCCGCGCCGACCGGCAGCCGGAGTTCACCCAGCTCGACATCGAGATGTCCTTCGTCACCGAGGACGACGTCCTCGAGCTCGGCGAGGCGATCGTCAAGGAGATCTGGGCGCTCATCGGTGTCGACCTGCCCACGCCGTTCCCACGGATGAGCTATGCCGAGGCGATGCGCCGCTTCGGCTCGGACAAGCCGGACCTGCGCTTCGGCAACGAGCTCGTCGAGTGCACCGACTACTTCAAGGACACGCCCTTCCGGGTGTTCCAGGCCGACTACGTCGGCGCCGTCGTCATGCCCGGCGGCGCGAGCCAGCCGCGCAAGCAGCTCGACGCCTGGCAGGAGTGGGCCAAGCAGCGTGGTGCCCGGGGCCTGGCCTATGTTTTGGTGCAGGACGACGGCGAGCTGGGCGGTCCCGTGGCCAAGAACCTGTCCGACGAGGAGAAGGCCGGTCTGGCCGCTCACGTCGGTGCCCAGCCCGGTGACTGTGTCTTCTTCGCCGCTGGCCCGACGAAGTCCTCGCGCGCGCTGCTCGGTGCCGCCCGCCTCGAGATCGGTCGTCGTTGCGACCTCATCGACGAGTCGGCGTGGAGCTTCCTCTGGGTCAACGACGCCCCACTGTTCGAGCCGGCGTCGGAGGCGGTTGCGGCCGGTGACGTCGCCGTCGGTGGCGGCGCGTGGACTGCGGTGCACCACGCGTTCACCTCACCCAAGGCCGAGTTCGAGGCGACCTTCGACACCGACCCCGGTCCTGCGCTGGCCTACGCCTACGACATGGTCTGCAATGGCAACGAGATCGGCGGCGGCTCGATCCGTATCCACAAGCGCGAGGTCCAGGAGCGCGTCTTCGCGGTCATGGGCCTGACCGATGAGGAGGCCCAGGAGAAGTTCGGCTTCCTTCTCGACGCCTTCGCCTTCGGCGCCCCCCCGCACGGCGGCATCGCCTTCGGGTGGGACCGGATCGTCATGCTGCTCGGCGGTTTCGACAGCATCCGTGACGTCATCGCCTTCCCGAAGTCCGGCGGCGGCTACGACCCACTCACCGACGCGCCGGCGCCGATCACGGCGGCCCAACGCAAGGAGGCAGGGGTCGATGTCACCCCGGAGGTCAAGGCGGCACCCCCGGCAGGAGAGCATGAGCCTGCCGAGACGTCCTGACGCCGACCCCGCGGCACTGCTCGCCGGGCTGGACCGGTCCCTGGCCGGTCTCGGACTGACCGAAGTGGGTGAGGGCTTCGACAACATTGCGTATGCCGTGCGCTCGCCCTCGGGAGCGCGGTTGCTGTTGCGCGTGAGCAAGGTCGCCGACCCCGTCGAGCGTGCGCGGGTGCTGACCAAGGACGTCGCCCTGCTGGAGTTCGCCAACCGCCACAGTTCGCTGACCACCAACGAGGTGATCGCCGCCGACGCGCACGCCGGTGCACTCCTGCTCACCGAGGTGACGGGCCGAACCGCTGACCAGATCCGGCCCACCGACCGGGTCGCCTTCGCCGCGACGATGGCGACCTTTCTCACCCGCCTGCACACTGCACCGGTTGTCGAGGCGGCCCTCGTCACTGAGATGGATCCACGCTCAGCGGCGCAATGGTTGGTCGACACGGCAACCGCATGGGCAGCGGTGGCAGATCGAACCCCGGTGACCCTGCGGGACAGGGTCGACGAGTTCCTCGTGGGGCCTGCGCCGAGCGACGTGCGGCGCATCACGTTCTGCCACAACGATCTCGGCGACGAGCACGTCGTGCTGTCCGAGGACGGCGGGCACGTGCGAGGCGTGATCGACTGGAGCGATGCCGTCCTGGGGGATCCGGCACGTGACCTGGGCCTGCTCACCCTCGACTTCGGCCCAGGGATCGTCGACGCACTCATCGACGACTACCACGGGCCGACCGGCGCAGACTTCAGGGGGCGCGTGCTGTGGTTCGCGGCCACGGCGGGTGTCGAGGGCCTGGCCTGGCGACTCGCGAATGCGCGACCTTGGCAGGTCACTGCCGATCGGCTCCACGACGTCCTGGCAGTGCTCGCATGAGCCCTGTTCGTGCGATTCTGTGGGACGCCGACGGGGTCCTGCAACACCCGCCCTCGGGATGGAACTGGCGGGCCGAACTGGAGCGGGTCGGGGGCCCTGGGTTCTCTGACATCGTGTTCGAGGCTGAGCTGCCCTCCCTGCGTGGTGAGGAACCGATGCGCGACGCGCTGGCGCGACTGCTCTTCGAGCACCCGCACACACCGCTGGAGGCCGACGACCTCATCGGCCTCTGGGAGATGACCGATGTCGACCCGTCAGCGATGGCCCTGGTGGATGAGCTGCGGCGACGGGGAATGGCCTGCCATCTGGCGACCAACCAGCAGGACCATCGGCGGGCGTGGATGCGGGACGTGCTGGGCTATGACCGGCACTTCGACAGGGTGTACTACTCATGCGAGATGGGTGTGGTGAAGCCGGATCGGCGGTTCTTCGAGATCATTCTCGACGACCTCGGGCTCGCCCCCGATCAGGTCGGCCTCATCGACGACAACGCACAGAATGTCGCGTCCGCGCAGGCTCTCGGGATCCGAGCCCTGCGCCATTCCCCCGCAGAGGGGGTCAACGGCCTGCGCGCGCTTCTCGAGGTGATGCTCGCATCCAGCGAGTGACCAAGCGCACCATGTCACGACCCTCTGTCGCGTCGAGTTCGTCGAAGGAGACCGGTCACCCGGCACGCCGCGCCGGCAACATCGTCGGCAGGGTCGCGAACTCGAGCCCGCGGGCGCGGATGAGGGAGATGAGGGCAGGCAGGGCGGCCACGGTCCCCGATCGGTCGATCGACTGAGGATTCGGGCCCTCAAGGTGTCCGCCGTCATGGGCCAGGACGATGGCCCCCGGGTGGGTGCGCTCGGCACACAGGGCGGCCGACGTATCGACGTCATGGTGGGAGAGGTTGGCCTCCAGACAGGTGCCCCAGAAATAGGAGCGCTCGTGCAAGGTGGCGGTCACCGACGCGACGGTGGGACTGGTCAGCCCACGCGGGGGGCGGAAGAGCGCGTTCGCGGGCACGTCGAGCCGATCAAAGGTCTGCCTGCACTCCTCCACCTGTGACTGCACGTCGGCGGCGTCGAGGCGGTCGAGCCAGAGGTGGTCCTGCGTGTGGTTGGCGATGGTGTGCCCCGCGGTGAGGACAGCCGCCACGAGTTCGGGGTGTCGGGCCGCACTACGACCGATCATGAAAAAGGTTGCTCGTACCTGGTGTTGGGCGAGGATCTCCAGAACCCGAGGCGTGTATGCCGGGTCCGGCCCGTCGTCGAAGGTGAGCGCCACCAGAGGTGCTGAGGTGGGGACCGAGGACACTGCGCGCGGATCGATGGCCTTGAGCTTGACGACCTGGTCGTCGGGATCGGAGCGGACCGGCCGCACGAAGGGCGACGTCGCGGCGAGCAGGCAGGCGGCTCCGCCCGCCACCAGGAGACCTCGTCGCCCCACCCGCAGTGGAGGGGGTGGGCCTGACTCACTCACGAATGCCCCAGCGTTGGTGGAGGCGGCGCAGGGGCTCTGGGGCCCACCAGTTGGCGCTGCCGAGGACCGTCATTGTCGCCGGGACCAGCAGCATGCGGACGAGAGTGGCGTCGATGAGGACGGCCATCACCATGCCGAGTCCCATCTGCTTCATGATGAGCAGCTTCCCGGCGGCGAAACCCGCGAAGACGATCATCATGAGCAGGGCCGCCGAGGTGATGATGCGGCCGGAGCGTTGCAGTCCAAGGGCCACCGCTTCGTCCGTGTCATGACCCTGCTCATGCAGCTCCACGATGCGGGAGAGCAGGAAGACCTCATAGTCCATCGACAAGCCGAAGCCGAAGGCGAGAATGAGCAGCGGCATGGTGTTCTCGATCGCTCCGGTCGAGGTGAAGCCGAGCAGTCCCTCGAGGTGACCTTCCTGGAAGACCCACACCACCACGCCAAGGCAGGCGCCGAGGGACACGAGGTTCATGAAGAGGGCCTTGAGCGGGATGACGAGGGAGCCGGTCATGAGGAAGAGGAGGACGAAGGTCGCCAGGGCCACGACGGCGTGGGCCAACGGACCGCGGTCGACGATCGCGGCGCGGAAGTCGTGAACGCCGCTGGCTTGGCCGACCGTCCATGACGTGAAGGGTGTGCGGTCGTCCCTCAGGTGCTGGACGAGGTCGCGGGAGGTGTCCCCCAAGCCACCGTCGCCGGTTCTCAAGCCGACGCTGACCACGCCCTGCTCGAGTTGGGTGACCGGGTCGACCGAGCGCACGCCCGGCAGCGACGGCGCGACCGAGGTGGCCCACTCGGTCACCGTGGCGATCGGCGCCCAGGTCACCACCGTGACGTCGGCGCCGCCGAGGTCGGGGAAGGTCGCTCGCAGGTTGTCGAAGAAGATCCGCTCCGGGGCGGCCTTGGGGAGCAGCTCCGCGCCACTGCTGGTCAGGCGGATGCCGAGGGCGGGTGCGGCCAGCGTGATCAGGACGACGAGCAGACCGGCAATGATCGGCCAGGGGCGCGCCTGGACGACGCGGGCCAACCGGTGGAAGAGGCCACGGTCACCTGAGACCTCGGAGCCACGGCGCATCAGGCGTCGTGCACCGAGGCTGCACAGCGCCGGGACGAGTGAGATGGCCACCGCGAGTGCCACGAGCACGACCGAAATGCCGGCCGCAGACACGGCGCGGATGAACTCGATGTCGAAGAACATCAATCCCGCCAACGAGATCGCCACGATGAGCGCCGAGAAGATCACCGTGCGCCCGGCACGGTCGACGGTGCGCTCGGTGGCCAGTTGGCGATCCTCGATCGTGAGATTCCGACGGCCGGACTCCCGACGGATCGCCCGGAGCTCCTCCCGGAATCGGGAGACGACCAACAGGCCGTAGTCGATGCACAGTCCGAGACCGAGGACGGTGACCACATTCACGACCGAGGCGTCGAGATCCATCACGTGCGAGAAGGCCCACAGTGAGGCCAGGGCGCCGGAGATCGAGGCGATGGCGCCCAGGATCGGCATCCCGGCCGCGAGGAACCCACCGAAGACGACGACCATGACGAGGAAGCTGATCGGCAGGGCAATACCCTCTCCGGTCTGGCCGTCCCGCTTCACCTGGGCGACGACCGCATCGACCAAGGTGCGGATGCCGCCGCGCTGGCTGGTGGTGGCATGCGTCTGTTCCGTCAGGCGGTCAAAGATGACGTCGACTCGTTCCTGGGCGTTTGCCTCCTGCTCCTTGGTGTTCGTGCGGTCATAGGTCACCACCGTCGCGAAGTCACCCGATGTCAGGCCACCGATGCCCAGCATCGGCGCCGCCTGCGGACTCGTCGGCCCGCCCGGTACGACGAACGGGTTGACGGCCTGGGTGACCCGGGGGACGGCCACCAGGTCCTGCACGGCACGTGTCGCAGCAGCCGCGACCTGCGGGTCGGTGAGGTCGACGCCTTCAAGGGTCAGGGTGTAGGTCGAGAAGCCTGTCGACCCACCCGCCTGGAGGAGTTGGCGACCTTCGTGGTTCTCCCCGGGCGTGGTGATCTCACCACTGTGGAGGCGCTGGAAGACACCCTCGTTGCCGAAGGCTCCGCCGGCGAGCCCGAAACCCGCAACGATGAAGACCAACCAGAAGGCGAGAACCCACCATGCGCGGCGGGAGACCAGGCGCCCCCAACGGCCCAGCAGCCCACGGTCGCGGGAGTCGTGCGTCACCCCCCGATCCTGCCATTGCCGGTGGCGGCGGAGGTGGTCGGGGTGGGGCCCGAGCGGCATACCCTCGAGCATGGCCTTCGTTCACACGAGCCCGGACCCTCACGCTCCCGACGCCCGAGTCGTCATGCGGCCGAACCCACCCTGCGCTGGATCATCGCGCACATGATCGAGGAGACCGCCCGTCACGCCGGCCACTTGGACATCCTCCGGGAGCTCCTCGACGGGGAGAAGGCCTACTTCTGAGGCAGGGGAGGGAGGTCGGCCACGGCCAGCTCCCAGGCCTGGCCGAGCAGCTCGAGGTCGGCGTGGTGCCGACGGAGGCGACAACCCTTGCCGCTGGGCTTGATCTCGATGGCCTCGAGCACCCACTCCTCGTGCGCGCGGGTCAGATGGACATCGGGTAGGTCGCCGGAGGCGTTGACGACCCGCCACCACGGCACACCCGACCCCCAGGTGCTCATGATCCGACCGACCAGTCGAGGGCCGATGCCGACGAGCTCGGCGATGTCGCCATAGGTGACGACCTTCCCGCGGGGGACGAGTTCGACGGCGCGGAGTACCCGCTCGACCAGCACGTCGTCCACAATCGTCAGCCCGGGCCTGCGAGCAGCGGGCACGGTGCGGGAGGCTGATCGGCTGATCTCAACTCGCCTCGTGCCTCTACGCCGTCACGGGGTGTGCGTCGCTTGGGGAGATGGCGTCGGCGTGACCGATCCGGTGGGGGTGGGCGTCGGGGTGGGAGTTGGGGTCGGAGTCGGCGTCGGTGACGGCGTGGGCGTCGGACCAGGGGTGGTGGGCTCGGGGGCCGGCGGGGCGACGTCGATGACGGTTGGTGCGCTCGGCACGGCTGATGGCGTGGGTCGCTTCTTGGCTGGCGCCGGTCGTGAAACCACCTCGATGGCCGTAGTCTCCGAGGCCGTCGGAGTCTCGGCGGGGGACGGATCGAGGATTGGTGACGCCTTGGTCGTCGGTGTTGCGGTCGCGCTCTTCGTCGGCGTCGGCTGCGGCGACACCTCCATCGATGGTGCAGCCTGCGGAAGCGAGGAGCGTTGTTCCAGCCCCCATGCGCCGATGCTGAGGGCTCCGAGACCGATCGAGAGAGCCGCGATCAGCAGGCCTCGCGACAACCGTGAGTGCTCGTGGTCACGCAGCGGATCCCCATCGAAGGGGTCGATCAGACTCTCGTCCTCGGGCTGCTGGGGAGCGGTCCATGACGAGGCACCCGCAGAATCCATGCCCGACACCGGCGTTGTCCAGAAGAGCTGGTCGTCGGCGCGCGCTGCCCGGACGGGGCGCATCAAGGGCAGGGTTGAGGTGTCGTCCCACATGCGGCCAGCGACCGTTGCGCTGCGAGGCACCTCTGGGCTCATGGGCACCCCGATGGTCTCGTCGTCATCGGGGATGGAGGTCGGTTCGTGCTGAGCGCTCGGAGACTGTCCCGCGTTGACCAGTTGGGCGTATCGGCCGCCCGCCAGCATGAGATCGGCGTGGCGCCCACGCTCGATGACCTTGCCCTCCGACATGAGCATGACCTCGTCGGCATCGATCAAGGTGGTCAGGCGATGCGCGATCATCAGGGTGGTCCGACCCCGGGCGAGTTCGGACAATGCCGCCTGGACCTCGCGCTCGGTGTCATTGTCCAGCGCGCTGGTTGCCTCATCGAGGATGAGGATCCGAGGATTGCGCAAAATGGTGCGGGCGATGGCGATCCGTTGACGCTCGCCGCCGGAGAATCGGTGCCCTCGGGAGCCGACGAGCGTGTCCAACCCATCTGGGAGCGCCGCCACGACACCCTCGACCTGCGCCGCGCGCAGGGATGCCCAGATCTCCTCGTCGTGCGCATCGGGCTTGGCCAGCAGCAGGTTGGCGCGGATCGTGTCGTGAACCAGATAGGTCTCCTGTGACACCATCCCGACGATGGCGGACAGATCGGCGGGCGCGAGGTCGCGCACGTCGATGCCATCGATGGTGACCCGACCTCGCGTGGGGTCGGCGAGACGAATCAGCAGGGACGCCAGGGTTGACTTTCCCGAACCGGTTTCACCGGCCACGCCCAAGCTGCCGCCTGCTGGAATTCTCACATTGACGCCGTCGAGGACCGGCTCGTCGCCGTCCGGGTAACTGAAGTGCACGTCCTCGAAGACGACATCTCCCCGGATCAAGGCACGATCGATGGGGACCGGATGTTCCGGTGCCGGAACTCCGATCGGCAGGTCGAGGTAGCCAAAGATGCGGCTGAGCAGCGCCATGGAGGCAATCCACTGGGCACCCATGTTGAGCAGGCCCATGATCGGCCGGAAGATGACGACCTGCAGGGCGGTGAAGGCCACGATCGTGCCGATCGACACGGGGTGGGTCATCATGTTCGTGCCAGCTGCGAGGTACACCGCAGCCGGGATGATGGCGAACACGATCTGCATGGTCATGGTGCGCCAGCGGCCCGCCAGCTCGGCGCGCAGGTCGAGGTCGATGAGGGCTGCCGAACTGGTCGTGTAGCTGACCAGCCGCTGGTCCTTGATGCCCAGGGTCTTGGTCAACAGGGCGCCGCTCACGGACAACGACTCATCGACCTGGGTCTGGATTTCGGCCAGTTGGCGTTGGCGGGCCCCGGTCAGCGCCTTCTTGGTCATCGCCACTTTGCGCGTGGACAACACGGCAGGAGGCAGGACGAGCGCAGTGATGAGGGCGAGCTGCCAGTCCAGGGCGACCATGGCGACGGCAGCGGCCACAGCCGTGGTGAGGTTCGAGGCGACCGAGGTCGCGGTGTTGGTGACCACACTGCGCATCGCCGCGATGTCGTTGGTCATGCGGGATTGGATCTCGCCGCCGCGCGTCCGCTTGAAGAAGTCCAGTGACTGGTCTTGGAGGTGGGCGAAGACGGCCACTCGCAGAGAGTGCATGACCCGCTGCCCGATGGAGGTCGCCAACCACGTCTGGACGACGCTGAGCAGGCCCGAGACCGCAGCGACCGCGACCATGCCGACTGTGGCCCACACCAGAAGGTCGGTGTCCCGGTTGGGGAGGGCGTCGTCGATGACTCGCTTGATCAGGAAGGGTTGCGCCAGGCCGACGATCGACGTCGCGATGATGAGCACGGTCACCAGGGCCAGCGGACGGGCATGCGGACGGAAGAGTTGCATCACGCGTCGCGGGCGAACCGGCGACTCCTCGAGTTGGCGACGGTCCCTGGGGTCGACTTTCGTCGCCTTCTCGGGGCGACCCATGAAGCCGGCGCTCATGTTCCTCCCCCTGAAGCACGGCGATGACGCGCGGACGTCCGCAAGCCGCGGCACGAGTGTAATGTAGCGGGTTGGCCATCACTTGCTCGAATCACGAGGCGCGGCGGCGGTCCTCCGGAATGAGTCTCAACAGGACCTCGAGGTGGGGTGACACCATGCCACGGTGGAACCCCGCACCAGTCATGGCGCTCGCCCCCACGGGCGCGCTGTGCGCCTCGATCAACCTCGGCAACGCCGTTCTGACCAATGGTGACGCCGCCCATCGCGGCGAGATCAGCGTCGACCTCGCAGCCGGGCTCGCACGACGGTTGGGCGTCCCCTCGAGTTGGTCCTCTGGGACGCCGCCCGCCACAGTGTCGATGCCGTTCGGGACGGGGTCGCCGACATCTGCTTCCTCGCCGTCGATCCGGTGCGCGCCAATGAGTTGGCCTTCACCAGTGCTTCCGGTCGAGGTCTCGGTCGACCACTCCCTCGCCGTCGAGGCGTATGCCGCGCCCGTGGCCCAGGCGCGCAACGAAGCTCTGGAACTGACCCGCCATGCCGAACGCTTCGGATTCCTCAAGTGTGCTGCCGCAGCCATGCCGAGCGTTCACCTCAACCCGCCGGGCACCGGCATCATGCACACCATCAATCTGGAGCAGCTGGCCACGGTCAGCACGGTCGTCGACGGGTGGCTCTGCCCAAGTGAGAGTCACACCCCGCGGGTAGCGTTGCGTGGGTGAGTGATCTCTTCGCCGCGGCCTCCGGGGACGTCCCCCCGACCGACGCGACGATGCGCCCGCTGGCCGTCCGGATGCGGCCGCGGACGATCGAGGAGGTCCGCGGCCAGGGTGACGTGCTCCGTCAGGGCAGCCCCCTGCGTCGACTCATCGAGGGAAGCGGCGGCGCCGCGGGTCCGCTCTCGGCGATCCTGTGGGGGCCACCGGGCACCGGCAAGACCACCTTGGCGAACCTGGTCGCCACCGCTGCCGACCGCGAGTTCGTCGAGCTCTCCGCCGTGACGGCCGGCGTCAAGGACGTCCGTGCCGTCATGGACGCAGCCAACCGGGCCCGCGACCTCTACGGACGCCAGACCGTGCTCTTCCTCGACGAGATCCACCGCTTCACCAAGGCCCAGCAGGACGCGCTGTTGCCCGGCGTGGAGAACCGACAGGTCATCCTCGTCGCCGCGACCACCGAGAATCCCTCCTTCTCGGTCATCGCTCCGCTGTTGTCACGCTCGATGCTCATCACACTCACCTCACTCACCGACGAGGAGGTCGCCGACGTCCTCGATGCGGCGGCCGCGGACGAGCGGGGGTTGGCCGCCGAGTTCGTCCTCGCCGACGATGCCCGCGACCATCTGGTCCGGATGAGCGGTGGCGATGCCCGGCGTGCCCTCACGGCACTGGAGGCGGCCGCGGGAGTGGCGCAGGACGGCATACCCCTGGGGGCGGAGCCCGAACGCCCGGTGACGATCACCCTCACCGACACCGAGCAGGCCATCGCCCACGCTGCGGTGCGCTACGACCGAGCGGGGGACCAGCACTACGACGTCGCCTCGGCGCTCATCAAGTCGATGCGGGGGTCCGATGTCGACGCCGCCCTGCACTACCTCGCGCGGATGCTCGAGGCGGGGGAGGACCCTCGCTTCATCGCCCGCCGCATCGTCATCGCGGCGAGTGAGGACGTCGGGATGGGCGACCCGACCGCCCTGCAGACCGCCGTCGCCGCAATGCATGCGGTGGCCCAGATCGGGATGCCCGAGGCGCGGATCATCCTTGCTCAGGCCGTGGTTCACAACGCGCTGGCGCCCAAGTCGAACGCCGCCTATGTGGGCATCAACGAGGCGATCGCCGACGTCCGCGCCGGGAAGGTCGGCGCGGTCCCGGTTCACCTGCGAGGAAGCGGGTATGCCGGTGCCGAGCGGATCAAGCAGGCCTCCGCCAAGGCGTCGGGAGGGGTGAAGGCCAAGGCGTACGTCTACGCCCACGACGAGCCTGATGGAGTTTCGGCTCAGCAGTACCTGCCCGATGACCTGCAGGCGGCGATGCAGGAGCACAGCTACTACCGCCCGACCGATCGAGGTTTCGAGGCGAGGCTGCAGGAGCGCTGGACCTGGCTGCGCGAACGGCTCGGACGCGGGTGAGAGGTCGCCGAGCTCAGTGCCCGCCGCTGAGGAAGACGTTGCCGTAGGCCACGCCGTCGGCGTTGCCGCGCGTGAGGTAGCCGCTGATGTCCATGACGTGGCCGCACCGCCCGCACGTCTTGGACCGGATCGTCATGTCCTGCGGGTTGTGGGTCCGGACGGTTCGGTGCACCCAGGCGGCACAGGAAGGGGCGATGGTCCGGGGATGCGTCATGGGAACAACCGAGGCATTTGGGAACAACGCCGGGGCAAAGCCGGTCGAGACGGGAGTGCGTGCTCACGTAACATGACGGACTGGTCCGTGCGCGGCATACCCGACGCGCCCCGCAACCACCCGAGGACGACAAGGCACCGATGGAAACCGCAGAGATCCGCCGCCGCTGGCTGAACTTCTTCGAGAAGAACGGCCACACCGTGGTGCCCTCGGCCCCGCTCATCCACGACGACCCGAACCTGCTCTTCGTCAACGCCGGCATGGTGCCCTTCAAGCCCTACTTCCTCGGCCAGCAGACCCCGCCCTGGGACAGGGCGACCAGTGTCCAGAAGTGCGTGCGCACCCAGGACATCGAGGAGGTCGGCAAGACGTCTCGGCACGGCACCTTCTTCCAGATGAACGGCAACTTCTCCTTCGGTGACTACTTCAAGGAGGGCGCGATCAAGCTCGCCTGGGAGCTGATCACGACCCCGCAGGAGGCCGGTGGCTTCGGGCTCGACCCCGACCGGATCTGGCCGACCGTCTTCGAGGACGACGACGAGGCCATCGCCCTCTGGCTCGAGCTGACCGACGTGCCCAAGGAACGCATCGTCCGTCGTGGGCTGGCCGACAACTACTGGCACATGGGCGTGCCCGGCCCGGGCGGCCCGTGCTCGGAGATCTTCTACGACCGTGGCGCGGAGTACGGCCCCAATGGCGGTCCGGCGGTCGACGAGGACCGGTTCATGGAGTTCTGGAACCTCGTCTTCATGCAGTACGACCTGTCCGTCGTGCGCTCGAAGGTCGACTTCGACATCGCCGGCCCGCTGCCCGCGCAGAACATCGACACCGGCATGGGCCTGGAGCGAATCGCGAGCATCCTGCAGGGCGTCGACAACATGTACGAGATTGACGAGGTGTACCCCGTCCTGGCTCGGGCGGCCGAGATGACCGGCAAGGAGTACGGCAAGAACTCCGGACAGTCCGCGGGGGACAGCCACCCCGACGACGTCCGCCTGCGCGTCGTCGCCGACCACGTCCGCTCATCACTCATGCTCATCGGCGACGGCGTCACCCCGGGCAACGAGGGTCGCGGCTACGTCCTGCGCCGAATGCTGCGCCGCTCGGTGCGTTCGATGCGACTGCTGGGCTTCGAGGATCCATGCCTCCCCGAACTCCTGCCTGTCTCCCTGGAGCGGATGAAGCAGTCCTACCCCGAGTTGGAGACCGGTTTCGACCGCATCGCCCAGATTGCGTATGCCGAGGAGGATGCCTTCCGGCGCACGCTCGCCTCGGGCACGACGATCCTCGACACTGCCGTCGCGCGGACCAAGTCCGAAGGGGGCAGCGTCCTGGCCGGCGACCAGGCGTTCGCGCTCCACGACACCTATGGCTTCCCGATCGACCTCACTCTCGAGATGGCCCAGGAGCAGGGCCTGGAGGTCGATCGCGAGGGCTTCACCCGCCTGATGCAGGAGCAACGCGAACGCGCCAAGGCGGACGCGAAGGCCAAGAAGTCCGGCCATGCCAACACCGAGGTCTGGAAGGACCTGCGCGCCCTGGGAGCCACCGACTTCCGGGCCTATGAGGAGTTGACCTCGGAGGCGACTGTTGTCGGACTGGTCGTCGACGGCGAGCGTGTCGAGGAACTCGAGCCCGGCCAGCGCGGCCAGGTCATCCTCGACCGCACCCCCTTCTACGCCGAATCCGGTGGTCAGATCGCCGACGATGGAGTGATCAGCAGCGACGGGGCCCACCTCAAGGTCGTCGACGTCCAACGCCCGATCAAGGGCCTCATCGCCCACACGGTTGAGGTCCTCACCGGCCCGATCCGGATCGGCTCGCCCGTTCTCGCCGAGGTCGACGAGGAGTGGCGGCTGTCGGCCTGCCAGGCGCACTCGGGCACTCACGTGGTCCACGCGGCCTTGCGTCAGGTCCTCGGCCCATCAGCCCTGCAGTCGGGCTCCTACAACAAGCCGGGCTACCTTCGTCTCGATTTCGCCTGGAACCAAGGGCTGTCCGCTGCCACGCGCAGCGAGATCGAGGAGGTCGCCAATCTCGCTGTGCGACAGGATCTCCCGGTCCGTGCACTGCACATGACGCTGCCGGAGGCTCGCGACTTCGGTGCCTTGGCACTCTTCGGCGAGACCTACGGGGAGACCGTGCGCGTCGTTGAGATCGGCGGCCCGTGGTCGCGCGAGCTCTGCGGCGGCACGCACGTGCGGCACTCCTCCCAGGTCGGCGCCCTGACCATCACCGGCGAGTCGTCGGTGGGATCGGGAGTGCGTCGACTCGAGGCCTTCGTCGGGATGGATGCGCTGCGCTTCCTCGCCCGCGAGCGGGCCATCGTCGCTGAGCTCGCCACCCTCGTCAACGCGCAACCGCACGAGCTCACCGAGCGGATCGGGGCCATGGTGACGCGTCTGAAGGATGCCGAGCGGGAACTCGACAAGGCGCGCAAGGATGCGCTGTTCGCGGACGCCGCGAAGTTGGTCGACGGCGTCAAGGACGTCGGCGGTGTCACCTTCCTCGCACACCACCTCGGGGAGGCCGGCGCCGACGACGTCCGCGGTCTCGTCCTGGACCTGCGCGGTCGCCTCGGGGTCGACCGCCCGAGCGTGGTGGTGGGGACGGCCGTCGCCAAGGGCCGACCTCTGGTCGTCGTTGCGACCAACGAGGCCGCCCGAGCCAAGGGCATCAAAGCCGGTGAGCTGGTGCGCACAGCGGCCACGACGCTCGGTGGCGGAGGTGGCGGCAAGGATGACATCGCCCAAGGCGGTGGCCAGGATCCGACCAAGGTCGGTGAGGCGACGAACGCCGTGGAGTGGCGGGTCGGCGAACTGGCGGCCCGGTCCTGAACCAGCCACAGCAGTCGGTGAGGGGCCCTCGCCTCGGGGTGAGGATCGGGGTCGACGTCGGCTCCGTGCGCGTCGGCGTCGCGCGTAGTGACCCCTCGGGCCTACTGGCGACGCCGGTTGCCACCTTGGCGCGCACGGCCGGCGACCTGCCGGACGTGCAGGATGCCGACGTCGTCACCCTGGCCGGGATCGTCCATGACGAGGCGGCCATCGAGGTCGTCGTCGGCCTGCCGCGGACACTCGCGGGCGGCGAGGGTGCGGCCGCGGCGAAGGCACGTCAGTATGCTGCGGTGCTGGCACGACGGATCGCCCCCGTCGCCGTGCGTCTGGTGGACGAACGACTCACGACGGTGGATGCCCATCGTGCCCTCCGCGAGAGCGGGGTCGCAGGGCGGCGACAGCGAGCGGTCGTCGACCAAGCGGCTGCCGTGATCATCCTGCAGTCCGCCCTGGACGAGGAGCGGAGCACCGGCCGGCCGCCGGGCTCGCCCGTGGCCCACAAGCGGCGCAAGCCGCGGCAAGGACGTGAGTAGAGGATGAGCGACCCCCTCGACAGAGCGATCTTCGGCGACGACCGAGGCGCCGAGGCGATCTCCCGTCGGCAGCGGCGGCGCGCTCCCCGGCCCCCGGCCAAGCGCACCGGCCGCAAGGTCGTCGTCGTCTTTGTCGCCCTGGCTCTCGTCACCGGTGCCGGCGTGGCGGCGTTCACCGTGCTCAAGCCGTTGATCTCCAAGATCACCGGCGTCGGTGGCGTCAATGAGGACATGGACTTCACGGGTCCCGGCGAGGGCGAGGTGAAGATCGCCGTCGCCCAAGGCCAGACCGGGGACGACATCGCCACGACACTGCGGGACAACGGCGTGACCAAGACGCGCACGGCATACCTCGAAGCGGCCAAGGGGGACCCGGCGGCCGCATCGCGGATCCAGCCCGGCACCTACACCTTGAAGAAGGGGATGCGTGGCGTCGACGCCTTCAAGGTGATCTCCAATCCGGCCAACGTGGTGCGCAATGCGGTGACGCTCCCCGAGGGGCTCTGGGCGAGCGAGACCTTTGCGCGGCTGTCGTCCTTCTCCGGCATCCCCGTCGCCGACTACGAAGCGGCGGCCAAGGATGCAGCGGCCATCGGCCTGCCGGCCGCAGCCGGTGGCAATGTCGAAGGCTGGCTCTCGCCGACCACCTACGAGTTCCCCGAGAACTCCACCGCCACGCAACAGTTGGCGATCATGGTCAAACGGACCGTGGATGAGCTGGCCCGGGCCAATGTGGCCCCCGACGAGCAGCAGCGGATCCTCACGCTGGCGTCGATCGTCGAGGGCGAGGTCAATGCCGGCACGGACCGCGGCAAGGTGGCGCGCGTCATCGAGAACCGGCTCGACAACCCGACCGGTCCGACGGTGGGGTTCCTCCAGATGGACTCCACGCGCAACTTCGCGATCCAGAAGCGCGGCAACCTGTCGGCGGCCGATGTCGCGAAGTCGAAGGAGAGCCCGTTCGACACCTATGCGCACAAGGGCTTGCCGCCGGGACCGATCAACAGCCCGAGCGAGGCGTCGATCGTGGCGGCGGCCAACCCGACCCCGGGCAACTGGTACTACTTCGTGACGGTGAACTTCGACACGGGCGAGACCCTGTTCGCCGAGACCTTGGCGGAGCAGGAGCAGAACATCGCCAAGTGGAAGCAGTGGTGCAAGGACAACCCCGGCAAGTGCGAGGCCGGCTGACTCCGGATGACCACCGTGGTGCAGCACGCAGGGGTCCTCGGGTCGCCGATCGCCCACTCCCTCTCGCCGATCCTGCACTCAGCCGGGTATGCCGCGTGTGGACTCAGGGACTGGCGCTACGGCCGGCGTGAGGTCACCGCAGGGGAGTTGGCGTTCGTCGTCGGCACCCTCGACGACTCCTGGCGTGGGCTTTCGCTGACGATGCCACTCAAGGAAGTCGCCTTCGAGGTGGCCACCACCGTGTCCGAGGTCGCCCGGAGCGCGGGCGCCATCAACACCCTGGTGCGGCGGGCCGACGGCGGCTGGGACGCGACGAACACCGACGTCACCGGCCTGGTCGCCTCGATCGCCCATGTCGAGCATGACGGACGAGCCCGGGTGCTCGGGTCCGGCGCCACGGCGCGATCCGCCGTGCTCGCCCTGGCGGAGGTGGGCGTTGAGCACCTGACCATCGCGGCCCGGAACCCGGCGACCGCACGGGATGCGGTGGCCCTCGCCGAGGCTGTTGGCATGTCGGCGTCGGCGATCCCCCTGGAGTCGTGGATCGAGGACCCGGTGCGCCTGGTCATCTCCACCCTGCCGGGCACCGCGAGCGTCGGCGTCGGCGGGCTGCTGTCCGAGGCGGGCCGGGACTTCGTCGGCATGACCGTGCTCGATGTCGTGTATGCGGACTGGCCGACGCCCTTGGCGCGTGATGTGCGCCGCGCCGGCGGTGAGGTGATCAGCGGCCTCGACATGCTGGTCCACCAAGCGGCTGCCCAGTTCGAGCTCTTCACCGGCGTGGCGGCCCCCGTCGACGCGATGATGGCCGCCGGGCGTGCCGCTCTGTGCTGATCCAGGGTGCTGGTGCCCGTTCCTGTGGGCATGCCCCCCTACGTCGCAGTAGGTGCCGGGCGCCGTGCTTGGCGTCGCCGGCTACGTCGCAGTAGGTGTCGCGATCGCAGCGTTTACTGCGACGTAGCCAGCGAGACGAGACCGGCTCCCGGTGGGCACCAGCCCGGTCGGACCTTCGCATGGGTGGGCGGCACAGAGCGATTCACGGCAGCGAAAGAGTCTTGACGGAGCGCCTCAACGGAGCGTGTGAAGGAGCCAGTGATTCTGGACAGAGCGCCTCAACGCAGGGGACGATTCAGGTAGCGGCATTTCAGGCGGCACGCGCGATCGCGCGCACGGGCGGGCGTGGCCGAGCCTCGGCTGTCCGATAACTCTGTTCCAGCCGGGCCAGGACGGCCGCGGGCTTGTCACTGATGCGTCTGGGTGTCACACCCGCCACGATCACCCCGGCCGCAACCAGATCGCCGTCGCGCTCGACAGTCTCGTCCCACTGCTCACCATTGCTGTGCCACCGCTTCGAGTGCACCATCGCCGCGAACCCCACGTCGTCCCACCAAAGGTCAGGCGACACCAGCAGCCGACCGAACTCATCGGTGAGGATGGGATTCATCATTGGTTCAGGGAGCACCGTCGATGTCGAGACGAGCTCGAGCAGATCGTGCTCCGGCACTGACCAGGACCCGGTGGCAGCTGCTTCAAGAGCGGGCCACAGGGCCGCCGCATCCCGCGTGCGGAGGCGGGACAACCACTCTGTGAGTTCATCAACCGATGCCAGGTCCTTCTGGACTGCCTCGATGAAGAGTGCCGCACGTTGCCTCTCGCCATGGAGCTCGCGGGCATGGTCCACCACCGCCCGGGCCGGGCTCGACACACGTACCGGACCCACGGTGCGCACTCCGCTATCGAAGAGCATGGACCGCCGAATCACCACGAAGCCGGTGCGCCGCGGCCTCAGGGGTGGGGGGACGACGACACGGACGGTTGTCTCGTCGATCGCCGAGTCGAGCCCGTGCCACCGTGCGGCGGTGCTGCCGGCGAGCACCGATCGAGGGCCGGCGTGCAGCAAGGCAGCGATCCAACGTCGGCGTGGCGTTGGCTGATCCATGCCCATCTGGTAAACGCTCGGCAGGAGGACACGCCACTGCCGGCCCGCCCGGTGGCGGATCGTCGCCTTGGAGACTCCGTGAGCGAGCAACTGTTGCCGGGTCGCGAGCTGGTCCTGACCTGCCAGCAGCCGATTGAGTGCACTGTGGTCCATCGCCCGACCATCGCGCGATGACACGGGTGCTACCCCAACGAGTCGCACGTCCTGTGGATATTGCCGCCCGTGAGTCTCCACCTGTGGACAGCAACGCTTCGCGAGCTACGTCGCAGTAGGTGTTGCGATCGCAACAGCTACTGCGACGTAGCCTGCGACACTGGACAGGGCGGCTGACACTCACTGCGACGTAGCGAGCGACACCAGACCGGCCGGCGACAGCTACTGCGACGTAGCCGACAACAACAGCGCACCCAGCAACACCAAGGGCAACGGACGACAGTTACTGCGACGTAGCCGGCGATACCAGACGCAGCGACCAGGATCGCCGCCGCATCGAGTCCGAATTCTGACCTGCGCGACCACCTGCTGAGACGGGCGTGGAAGGATCGGGCGTATGTTGCGCTGGCTGACTGCGGGGGAATCGCACGGTCCTGCCCTGCTGGCGACCATCGAGGGACTGCCGGCCGGCATCGAGGTCACCACGGTCGACGTCGCCGCGGCGCTCGCTCGCCGTCGCCTCGGCTTCGGCCGGGGAGCGCGGATGAAGTTCGAGCAGGACGAGGTCGAATTCCTGGGCGGTGTCCGCCACGGCCGGACCCTCGGCTCACCGGTCGCGATTCGCGTCGCCAACAGCGAATGGCCCAAGTGGCAGACCGTCATGAGCGCCGACCCGGTCACCGACGAGGCGTATGCCGCGGCGGACGACGTCAACGCCGAGAAGGAGATCGCCCGAAACCGGGCGCTCACTCGACCGCGCCCCGGTCACGCCGATCTCGTCGGGATGCAGAAGTACGCCTTCGACGACGCCCGGCCGATCCTCGAGCGCGCATCGGCGCGCGAGACCGCGGCACGCGTGGCCCTCGGCGAGGTGGCGGCCCGCTTCCTCGAGCAGGCCTACGGCATCCGGCTCGTCTCGCACACCGTGTCGATCGGCACCGCCGCTGTCTCCGACGATGCGCCTCTTCCGCACCCCGACCAGGTAGACGAGATCGACGCCGACCCGGTCCGCACCCTTGATGGCCCCGGCAGTGCAGCCATGATCGCCGAGGTCGAGGCGGCCAAGAAGGACGGTGACACGATCGGTGGTGTCGTCGAGGTCGTCGCCCACAACCTGCCACCGGGCCTGGGCTCGCACGTCCACTGGGACCGTCGCCTCGACGCTCGTCTGGCCGCGGCCCTCATGGGCATTCAGGCGATCAAGGGGGTGGAGGTCGGTGACGGCTTCCGCACCGCCGCCCGCAGAGGCAGCCAGGCCCACGACGAGATGGAGCGTGACGCCGACGGGACCATTCGTCGTCGCAGTGGTCGTGCCGGAGGCACCGAGGG
This sequence comes from Phycicoccus elongatus Lp2, assembly GCF_000367525.1. Lineage (GTDB taxonomy): Bacteria > Actinomycetota > Actinomycetes > Actinomycetales > Dermatophilaceae > Phycicoccus_A > Phycicoccus_A elongatus. Next base: position 902,658 of record NZ_HF570956.1, read on the forward strand.
CGGCATGAGTGTCGGGGGAGTGCTGCGCGTCCGCGCCGCGATGAAGCCGATCTCGACCGTCCCCCGTAGCCTCGACACCGTCGACATCGCCTCCGACGAGCCGGCCAAGGCCATCCACCAGCGCTCCGACGTCTGCGCGGTGCCGGCGGCCGGGGTCGTCGCCGAAGCCATGGTCGCGCTCGTGCTCGCCGAGGCCTGCCTGGAGAAGTTCGGCGGCGACTCGGTGACCGAGACGGCCCGCAACCACGCGGCATACCTCGCCGCCATCCCCGAGTCGATGCGGAGCTGGTGATGGCACCCGAGGTCGTCCTCATCGGCCCGCCCGGCAGCGGCAAGACGACGGTCGGCGCAGCGCTGGCCGAGGCACTCGGCACCATGTGCCACGACACGGACGCTGCCGTCGAGCAGGCGCAAGGGCGCACCATCGCCGACATCTTCATCGAGGACGGTGAGCCGGCCTTTCGCGCCCTCGAGCGCGCCGAGGTCGCGCGGGCCCTGCGTGAGGAGACCGGCGTCGTCGCCCTCGGCGGCGGCGCCCCGATGGATCCGGAGACCCAGGTGGCGCTGGCGGGGCACACCGTGATCTTCCTCGACGTCGGCATCTCCGACGCCTCGAAGCGGATCGGCTTCGACCAGTCGCGGCCGCTGCTCTCGGTCAACCCGCGGGCGTCGTGGACCCGCCTCATGAACGAGCGCCGGCCCACCTACACCCGACTGGCCACCCATGTCGTCGACACCGCGACCCGAACCCCCGAGGACATCGCTGCCGAGATCGTCGCCCTGCTCGGGGGCGCCCGATGAGCGTCGTCAGCGTCGGCGACCGCTATGACGTCACCATCGGCCGGGACCTGCTCGACCAGGTGGCCGAAGTCCTGCCCGAGCAGGCAGAGCAGGTCCTCGTGGTGCACAGCGAGGCCCTGCCCGGTCCGGCCCAGCGCGTCGCCGCCGCCATTACCGGCAGGGGG
>NZ_HF570956.1:903722-909481 GCF_000367525.1 Phycicoccus elongatus Lp2
GGCCGCCGAGATCGACGGTGACGCTGTCACCTGCGACGTGACGTCCGCCGACGACGTCGAGGCCCTCGCCCTGCCGTCGGTGATCGCCTCGACGTGCTCGTCAACAATGCCGGCGGCGCCCTGGGCCTCGAACCGGTGCACGAGGGCGACATCGTCAAGTGGCGGCGGATGTACGAGATCAACGTCATCGGCACGCTCCAGGTCACCAAGGCACTGCTGCCGGCCCTGGAGGCCACCGGCGCCGGCATCGTCGTCAACGTCGGGTCGATCGCCGGGCGCACGGCATACGAGGGGGGTGGCGGTTACACGGCGGCCAAGCATGCGCTCGCCGTCATGACCGAGACCCTGCGACTCGAGCTGTGGGACCGACCGGTCCGGATCACCGAGATCGCGCCTGGCATGGTGCAGACCGAGGGCTTCTCACTCGTGCGATTCGGCGGGGACAAGGAGCGGGCCGACAAGGTCTACGAGGGCGTCAAGGGACCGCTCGTCGCCGAAGACATCGCCGACGCCATCGTGTGGATGGCGACCCGCCCGGCGCACGTCAATGTCGACCTGCTCGTCATCAAGCCGCGTGCGCAGGCGGCGCCGCACAAGGTCGACCGGGAGCGCTGAACGCAGCCGCCGTCAAGGCTGGCGGCGCCAGACGCGCCACGCGTCGACATCGGCCAGACTGCCAGAACCTGTGCGGGAGAAGACGATTCGATCGTGCAGCCGACTCCGCCGACCGCCCCAGAACTCGACCTCGTCCGGCACGATCCGGAAGCCGCCCCAGAAGTCGGGGACGGGCACGTCGTCGGCGCGCCCACCGTCCGGCCACTGCGCGGCATACCGCTCGTAGGCCTCCTCGAGAGCGGCGCGGGAGGCGATCGGCTCGGACTGGCGGGAGGTCCAGGCCGAGATGCGCGAGCCGTAGGGGCGGGAGTCGAAGTAGGCCTCGACCTCGTCGCGACCGACCTGGACCGCGGTGCCGCGGAAGCGAATGGCGCGGAACATCGAGGGCCACGTGAGGGCTGCGGCGACGGCCGGATGGGCGCGCAATTCGCGACCCTTGGCCGATGTCAGGGCCGTGACGAAGCCGGGGCCGCGCTCGTCGAAGAAGCGCATGAGGACGGTGCGCACGTTGGGCGCGCCGTCGGCGTCGACCGAGGCGATGCTGATGGCGAGCGGTTCGGGGACGTCCCCTCGCTCGGCCTGCCGTGCGACGGCGGCGTCGACCCAGTCCCTGGCGACCTCCAGCGGCGACCGACCCTCCACCTGGGCCTCGGAGAGTCCCTCGCCGTCGTAGTCCAGCCGGTCGTGTGTCACGTCGTCACTGTATGCCGGACTGCCCGGCGTCAGGCTGCGGGATCGGCGTGCACAATGGATCCGCCGACACCACGGCTCCGCATCACGAAGGGGAACCCCGTTGACGACGACGTCCGCCCAGTCCAACCCGCCCGCTGACCCGGACTTCCGCCCCGGTCTGGAAGGCGTCATTGCCTTCGAGTCCGAGATCGCCGAACCCGACAAGGAGGGTGGCGCGCTGCGTTATCGCGGCGTCGACATCAACGACCTCGTCGGCCGCGTGTCCTTCGGCCAGGTGTGGGGCCTGTTGGTGGACAACGAGTTCGGCGAGGGACTGCCGCCGGCCGAGCCCTTCCCGCTGCCGGTCCACACCGGGGACATCCGGGTCAACGCGCAGTCCGCGATCGCTCAGCTCGCACCGGTCTGGGGCATGAAGCCGCTGCTCGACATCACCCCCGAGCAGGCCCGCGAGGACCTCGCCCGCGCTTCGGTGACGACCCTGTCCTTCATCGCGCAGTCCGCGCATGGACTGGGCAAGCCGATGGTGCCGCAGAGCGAGGTCGACAAGGGCAGGACCATCGTCGAGCGGTTCATGATCCGCTGGCGCGGCGAGCCCGACCCCAAGCACGTCGAGGCGATCGACGCCTACTTCATCTCGGCGGCCGAGCACGGCATGAACGCCTCGACCTTCACCGCTCGCGTCATCGCCTCGACCGGCGCCGACGTCGCCGCGTGCATCTCTGGTGCGATCGGTGCCCTGTCCGGGCCGCTGCACGGCGGCGCGCCGAGCCGGGCCCAGCACATGATCGAGGGCGTCGAGCGGACCGGGGATGCGCGCAAGTACGTCAAGGACGTCATGGACCGCAAGGAGCGGCTCATGGGCTTCGGCCACCGCGTCTACCGCGCCTACGACCCCCGCGCCGCCGTCCTCCGCGAGACCTGCAGGCGCCTCGGTGCGCCGCGCTACGAGGTCGCCCTCGAGCTCGAGAAGGCCGCCATTGCCGAGCTCGCGGAGCGTTACCCCGAGCGCAAGATGGAGACCAATGTCGACTACTGGGCGGCGGTCCTGCTCGACTTCGCCGACGTGCCCGGCGAGATGATGACGCCGCTCTTCGTCTCGGCGCGCACCGCCGGTTGGTCAGCCCACATCCTCGAGCAGAAGAAGACCGGCCGCCTCATCCGGCCGTCCTCGCGCTATGTCGGCCCCGGCCCGCGGCCGCTCGAGGACGTCGCCGGCTACCGCCACTGACCCCTTGGACCCCGTTCCGGGTGGCGGACTTCACGCCCGGCGACCCCGCGGCATACGCGAGGATGAGCGGTGGTCAACGGCGACCGGCCCACCCTGTCCGCGATCCGAGAGAGACGCCCGAAGTGACTGACGCCCTCACCATCCCCGCCGACCTCCTGCCCAGCGACGGCCGCTTCGGCTGTGGCCCCTCCAAGGTGCGCTCGGCGCAGGTCGACTACCTCGCCTCCTTGGGCACCAGCGTCCTGGGCACGAGCCACCGCCAGGCCCCGGTCAAGGGTCTGGTGGGCGCGATCCGTTCCGGCCTGCGGGACTTCTTTGCGCTGCCCGAGGGCTACGAGGTCATCGTGGGCAACGGTGGGGCGACGGCCTTCTGGGACATCGCGGCCTTCGGCCTCGTCCGCGAGCGCGCGCAGCACCTGGCCTTCGGCGAGTTCTCGGCGAAGTTCGGGTCGGTGACCTCCAAAGCACCCTTCCTCGGCGAGTCGACGATCATCAAGGGCGACCCCGGCACGCTTCCGGTCGCACAGGCCGAGGCCGGCATCGACGTCTACGCCTGGGCCCACAACGAGACCTCCACCGGCGTCATGGCACCCATCAACCGGGTCGAGGGCGCCGACGAGGGCTCTCTCGTGCTCATCGACGCGACCTCCGGCGCCGGCGGGATCGCCTTCGACCCGACCCAGGCCGATGTCTACTACTTCGCTCCGCAGAAGTGCTTCGCCTCCGACGGTGGGCTGTGGTGGGCGCTGTTCTCCCCAGCCGCTCTCGCCCGCGTCGAGGAGATCGCGGCGACCGACCGCTGGGTGCCGGACTTCTTCAGCCTCCCGACGGCGATCGACAACTCGCTCAAGGACCAGACCTACAACACTCCGGCCGTCGCGTCGCTCGCCCTCATGGCCAACCAGGTCGAGTGGCTCAACGCGCAGGGCGGGCTCTCGTGGGCTGCCGAGCGCACCGCTGACTCCTCGGGCCGCCTCTACGCATGGGCCGACTCGGTCTCGTATGCCGCACCCTTCGTCGCCGACCCGGCCGCCCGTTCGCAGGTGGTCGCCACCATTGACTTCGACGACGAGATCGACGCGGCGGCGATCGCGAAGACGTTGCGCGCCAACGGAATCGTCGACACGGAGCCCTACCGCAAGCTTGGGCGCAACCAGCTTCGGATCGCTTGCTTCCCGGCTGTCGAACCCGAAGACGTGAGCAAACTGATCGCCTCGATCGAGTTCGTCGTCGACCGTCTCTGACCCCGACTGTCGGGCCGCGGCGCCGGACGCGGTCGCCGGCGCCGGTGATTCACCGGAGTCCGCTTCTTACTGGAAGATCGCGACGAGAACGACGACGAGCAAGGTGATGGCAAGGACGCCGAGAGTCATCCGGCGACGAAAGGTCGGCGTCACCGGGCGGGCTCCGGCGTCGGTTCCTCCACCTGGGGGCCACGTCGGTGGCGCGGGCTGGTGTGCACGTCGAAGTGCGGGCGACGTTCGGTGTCCCAACTCACCCGCACATTCTCCTCCTTGAGCAACAGGCGGGACACGACCGCCAGCACGAGACCGACACCGATCGAACCAACGAGGATGGTCCAGCGTGGCCCGGCGTGCTCGCCGATCCATCCGATGATCGGCGCACCGATCGGCGTGCCTCCCATGAAGATCGCCATGTAGAGGGCCATGACCCGGCCACGCATGATCGGGTCGACGCGCGTCTGCACGAGCGTGTTGGCGACGGTCATGGCGGTGAGCGCAGTGAAGCCGACCGGCACGAGCAGCACCGCAAAGGTCAGGTAGGTCGGCGCGAGCGCCGCAGCGGCGCTGGCCCCGACGAAGCCCCCGAGGGCGACGAGCATGATCCACAGGCGTGGCTCCTTGCGCCCTGCGGTCCGCAGCGCCGCGGCCAAGGACCCGATGGCCATGATCGACCCGAGCAGTCCATACTCACCCGCCCCCTTGTGGAAGGTCTGGGTGGCCATCAGGGCTGTGGTGATCTGGAAGTTCATCCCGAAGGTGCCGAGCACGAAGATCAGCAGCATGATCAGCCGCAGGTCCTTGCGTCGGTTGACGTAGGCCAGCCCCTCTCGTATGCCGCCGCGCCCGGTCAGGCGGGGCGCCGGCCGAAGGTCGGCTCCACGCATCGCGACCAGAGCCGCGAGGACGAAGAGGAAGGAGGCCGAGTTCATGAGCAGCGCCGGGCCGGTGCCCCAGGCGGCGATCACCAGGCCGGCCAGGCCGGGACCGATGAGGCGGCCCGAGTTGAAGGAGGCACTGTTGAGGCCGACCGCGTTGCTCAGGTGTTCGCGGCCGACGATCTCGGGCACGAAGGCTTGGCGGGCCGGATTGTCGATGGCCGTGATGACACCTTGGAGCGCGGCGATCAGGTAGACGTGCCACAACTGCGCCGTGCCCGTGACGGCGAGGATGCCGAGCGCGAGCGTGGTCAGCAAAAGCCCCGTCTGGGTGAGCTGGAGAGTGCGTCGCTTGTCGTAGCGGTCGGCGATGGCCCCGGCCCACGGGGCGAGGAGCAGGATCGGCAGGAACTGCAGGCCTGTCACCGTTCCGAGGGCAGTCGAGGAGTGGTCGGTGAGTTCGGTGAGCACGAGCCAGTCCTGGCCGACACGGCCGGCCCAGGTGCCGATGTTGGAGACGAGCCCGCCCAGGAACCAGATCCTGTAGTTGCGGATCGACAGGGAGTGGAACGTGGGGCTCATGACGCGGCAATTCGTTCGAGAATGGTGGTGGCTCGGGCCAACGTCTCGATCTCGTCGTCGCTGAGGTCACTGAAACGCTTGGCCATCCAGCCCTCACGCGCGCGCCGGGTCTCGCGGAGCACCTGTCGACCGGCAGCAGTCAGCGTGACGATGACTTGGCGGCCGTCGTCGGGGTCCCCGGCGCGACCGGCCCATCCGTTGTCGACGATCGCTGCCACGGTCCGAGTCATGCTCGGAGCGCTGACCTTCTCGATGTCGGCGAGTTCACGCGGCGTCTTGGGTCCCTCCTCGAGCCGCAGAAGCACCGAGAAGTGGTGCGGCAGCACCTGGCTCTCACTCTCGAACCGCACTCGACGCGAGATCCGCATGCACGCCACGCGCAGTCGCGACGCGATCGGGGCCTTGTCGCGGACGGTCGGCGGAGTCGTTGGCATGATACTTAGCCTAACTCATTACGTCGGCTAACTATTTCCGTCCCCCTCACCTCGCACCCGACCACAGCCATACATGTGTCCCCCGGCG
>NZ_HF570956.1:909581-999674 GCF_000367525.1 Phycicoccus elongatus Lp2
CCCGCCCGCCATGGCGGCGGTCTATTCGGCGACCATGCTCAAGATCTCGGTCGGTTTCATCACCGCCGCGGGGATCGCCGTCATCGTTCGCCTGGCGGTCGAAGAGCGTTCCGGCAGAGGCGAAGTGGTGATGGCGAGCGCAACCAGCCGCGCCCGCTGGTTCCTTGCGTATGCCGTGGGCGGCCTGGCCCTCGTCGCGCTTCTCACGCTCGTCATGGCTTTCGCGATGGGCTCGCGCGGTGCCGCCGCTCTGGCCGCGGCCCCTTCGGTCGGGCAGACCCTGCAGGGTGCCGCCGAGGCGATCCCCGCGGCGTGGGTCGTCGTCGGCGCGGCCGCCCTGCTCACCGGACTCAACGCCCGCTGGGCGCCCTACGCGTGGGCCGTGCTCGGCGCCGCCTTCGTGCTGGGGGAGTTCGGGACGACGATGAACCTGCCGTCATGGCTCGTGGGGCTCTCCCCGTTCGCGCACGTCGAGGCCTACCCCCTCGGTCACTGGGACTGGGCCAATGTCCTCGTCCTCACCGCGATCGCGGTGGTGCTCACGGGAGCCGGTCTCGCGGCATACCGACGGCGCGACCTGACCTGACCGCCAACCGGCGTTGTTCCGGATGGCCGCGGTTGTTCCCGGGTACCCGGGAACAACCGCGGCATGTGGGAACAACGCCGACAGGGTCAGGTGAGGTCGGGACGGCCGCCCGCCTTCAACGCGTCGACGACCGCCTTGACATCCTGGGCCCGCTCGACCGTCGTCACGAGCACGGCATCGCCGGTGTCCACGACGACGACGTCGGTGAGACCGAGGACGGCCACGTGTCGACCGCCGCGTGGGGCGACGAACCCGCTGGCGTCGATCGTCGTCACGAGAGCGGGATCGCCGAGGACGGCGACCCCGTCGTCCGCGGTCGGCAGCAGCTCGCGCAGGGTGGCGAAGTCGCCGACGTCGTTCCACGTGAACGCGCCGGGCACGACGGCCACCCGGCCGATGTCGGCGGCAGGCTCCGCGATCGCGTGGTCGATCGCGATCCTCGTCAGCTCCGGCCAGCGCTGCGCGAGGGTCGACGGGTCGGCAGCGATGGCCCGGACTCCCGCCGCCAACTCAGGGTGCCAGCGCGTCAGCAGGTCGAGCAACACGGTCGCCTTGACAACGAACATGCCTGCATTCCAACGGAATTCGCCCGTCGCGAGATAGTTCGCAGCGCGCGAGGCGTCCGGTTTCTCGACGAATTGGCGGACCCGCGCCGCCGTCGCGTGACCGTCGAGCGCTTGGCCCATCTGGATGTAGCCGAAGGAGGTCGCCGGAAACGTCGGCTCCACCCCGATGGTCACGACGTAGTCCTCGCGCGCGACGGCCACCGCCTCGGCCACGCACGCCCGGAAGGCCTCGCCGTCCGGGATGACGTGGTCGGCAGCGAACGACCCGATCATCGCCTCCGGGTCCTCTCGCTCGATGACGGCAGCTGCCCAGGCGATGGCCGCCATCGAGTCACGCGGGCTGGGCTCGGCCAGCACCCGGTCGGGTGTCAGACCCGGCAACTGGGCACGCACGGCTTCGGCGTGCGCCACGCCGGTGACGACGACGACCCGGTCGGCGGCGAGCGGCGCGACCCGGTCGACGGTGCCCTGGATGAGGGTGTGTCCCTCACCGGTGAGATCGTGCAGGAACTTCGGGTGCCCGGCCCGCGAGAGCGGCCAGAGACGCGTGCCGGAGCCGCCGGCCGGGATGACGGCCCAGAAGTCGGGGATCGAGGACATGCCGGTCACCTTAGCGACGGGCGCCGCGGCCACGAGGAGGTGACGCCCCGGTGAACGCGTTCTCCGGCCCGATGCCCAACGCTCACCCGACCCACCCTCGCGGGTCACCGTGGCAGCACGACGCTGCACCACCGTGGTGCCCATGCGCGTGGCCATCGTCACCGAGTCCTTCCTCCCGACGCTCAACGGCGTCACCACCAGCGTCTGCCGGGTTTCCGAGCAGTTGTATGCCGGGGGCCACGACGTTCGCATCGTCGCCCCTGCACCGGCCCCCGACCGCTTCGGCGAGATCCGGGTGGCCACCTGCCCCTCGGTGTCGGTGCGGCAGTTCCCGACCGGACTCCCGACGCCCGGGCTACGACAGGCCCTGGAGGACTTCGCCCCGGAGGTCGTCCACGTCGCCTCGCCGTTCGTGCTCGGCGCGCGTGCGCTCCAGTGGGCGGACCGCACCCAGACCCCAGCCGTCGCCATCTACCAGACCGATGTGCCCAGTTACCTCGCCCAGCACACGCCCGGCAGAATCGGCACCCGAGCCTCGAACGCCGCATGGCGCTGGATCCGGCGCATGCACGCTCACGCCGACCTCACGCTCGCCCCCTCCTCGGCGACGATCGAGGAGCTCCGGCACCACGGCATACCGAGGGTGGAGCGGTGGCGCCGGGGCGTGGACCACTCCCTCTTCTGCCCGAGGTGGCGAGGGGACGCAGGGGCGCGCGAGCTCCGGCGGGCGCTGTCTCCGGCCGGGGAGGTGCTCATCGGCTATGTCGGCAGACTCGCCCCGGAGAAGGAACTCCACCGTCTGGCAGAAGCCGCAACCATCCCCGGCACCCGACTTGTGATCGTCGGTGACGGCCCCGCTCGATCCGAGGTCGGAGCCCTCCTCACCGAGGCCGTCGCGGACATGCCGGGGCGGCCCAACCGCACCCCGATCGTTCTCGGCCAACGCTGTGGCGACGACCTCGCCCGGGCGTATGCCGCCTTCGACGTCTTCGTCCACACCGGCACCCGCGAGACCTTCGGGCAGACCCTGCAGGAGGCTGCTGCGATGGGCCTGCCGGTGGTGGCGCCGGCCCGCGGTGGCCCGATCGACCTCGTCGACCACGGCCGCTCCGGTTACCTCTTCGACCCGGATCGTCCGGGCGCACTGCGCGAGGCCGCGGCGACGCTCGTCGCCGACCCACAGTTGCGAGTGTCGATGGGTGAGGTCGGGCTGGCCCGGATCGCCCAGTGCTCCTGGGGGGCACTCACCGCTGAATTGGTCGGCCACTACGAGCGAGCCCGCGTCACGCGTCGAGCCCGCGCGCCACACGCGGCCTGACAACTATTGGCGCCGACGCACTCGACGCCAGGTGCCGACCACAGCACCGAACGCCGCCGTCGCGCCGGCGCCGACGACGGCACCGGCGACGATCGAGGCCCGATCCACCGCACGTTGCTCGGCGCCCGAGAGGTCTGCCGCGGGGTCGCGGGCCGGCGCCAGGGAGCCCGCGGCAGCCTCGACCTGGGCCGCGTCCGCCGAGGGCGGGCCCTCGGCCAGTTTGTCCTGAACGCCGGGGGTGAGCGCCACCGACTGCTGCTCGTCGAGATGGTTCGCGGCCCAGGCAGATGCCAACAGGACGATCCTGGACATGTAGTTGAGCCAGACCAGCAGGCCCACGACCAGGGCGATGGAGGCGAAGAGCGGGTTGTTCATCGCGCCCAGCAAGGTCGTGCCGAGCGCCTTGAGGACGGTCAGTCCGATGCCCCCGATGAGGGCGGCCGACCGAAGCCCGCGCCAGGGTACGTCCACCCCACTGAGCAGGCGCAGCATGACCAGGACGATGAGGCCGTCGAGGACGACGCCGACGAGGACACTGATCGCCTTGACGACCCACCACGAGCCGCCGAGCCCGATGAGCTCGGCGATCCCCGAGGCGGCGGCGCCGGCGACACCGGTCACGGCCGCCGAGACGACGATAGCCAGGCCGAGCAGCACGAGGACGCCCAGGTCGCGCAGCTTGTTCGTGAAGAAGTTCCCGGGTTCGCCCTCGGCCCCGAAGATCGTGCGGATGCCGTCCCGCAGGGCCCCCAGCCACCCCAGCCCTGCCCACAGCAGGCCCGCGACACCGATGGCCCCGGTGACCGAGAGGGTGTTGCCGGTCGGCGCCTCGAGCGGGATCAGTCCCTCGTCACCCTCCTTGATGAAGCCGGGCAGGGTCTCGTTGAGGTAGTCCCGGATCTGGTCCAGCCATTCGGGGTGCCCCTTGAGGAGCGCCCCGAAGATGGTGAAGGCCAGCGCCACCGCCGGGAAGATCGAGAAGAACGCGAAGTAGGTGACGCCGCCTGCGAGCAGGTTGCCGCGCGCATCGCTGTAGCGCTGCCAGGCCCGCATCACCTCGGTCCGTTGGAAACGGCTCCAGGCTTTCTTCACTGCATCCATGCGCTTCAGCTCCTGTCCCGACCTGCGCCCTCCAGCGAGAAGGTCCGCAGCGGTCGCCACACGTCGTCGTTGCCCTGCTCGAAGAGGTCGAAACCCACGACCGGGAACTCTGCCACGAAGTCGGCGGTCGATCGGGCCGTGGCGTCGAGGGCTTCGTCCTCGACATGGTGGGCGATCGTGACGTGCGGGTGGTAGTCGAACTCGAGACGGCGTTCCACGGGTCCTGACCGGATGGCCCGCTCGAGGCGTTCGCACGACGAGATGCCTTCACTGACCTGGACGAAGACAACCGGGGACACCGGCCGGAAACTGCCCGTCCCGGCCAGCCGCATCGTGAAGGCCGGATGGCTGTCCGCGACGGAGGACAGATGATCGATGAAGGCGTCCAGGTCGGTGCCCGGGATGACGGTCGGCGGCAACAACGTCACGTGCGGAGGGATCACGGCTGCCATCGGGTCACCGGCCGCATGGCGCGCAGCCGAGAGTTTGGCCCGATGGGGCTCGGGAATGGCGATGGCGACGCCGACGACCGGCATGTTCAGGCACCCGCGGGTCTGGCCGGCAGCAGGCCCACGGCTTCGCGGACGCGCTGCATCGTGGCCCTGGCCACGACGGTGGCCCGCTCCGCCCCGGCGGCGACGATCCTGTCGAGTTCGGCCGGGTCGTCGAGCAGTTCAGCCATGCGGGTCTGGAAGGGCTCGACCGCTGCCAGCACCACGTCGGCCACCTCCCCCTTCAGCGCGCCGTACCCCTGGCCCGCGAACCGTGACTCCAGGTCAGGAAGCGAACTGCCCGAGAGCGTCGAGTGGATGACCAGCAGGTTCGACACCCCTGCCTTGGTGGCGGGGTCGTAGCGGACCTCGGCCTCGGTGTCGGTGACGGCCGACATGATCTTCTTGCGCAGCCTCTTGGGGTCGTCGCTGAGCAGGAGCAGACCCTTGTCCGGCGAGTTCGACCCCGACATCTTCGAGGTGGGGTCGGTCAGATCCATGATCTTGGCCGACTCCTTGAGGATGTAGGGCTCCGGCACGACGAGGGTGTCCGCGGCATACCGCGTGTTGAAGCGTTCGGCGAGGTCGCGGGTGATCTCGAGGTGTTGGCGTTGGTCCTCACCGACGGGGACGTATGCCGCGTCATACATGAGGATGTCGGCCGCCATGAGCATGGGATAGGTGAGCAAACCGACGTTGGCGTTCTGCCCGCGGGCCACCTTGTCCTTGAACTGGGTCATTCGGCGCGCTTCGCCATCGGCGGTCAGGCAGTTCATGACCCAGCCCAGCTCGGCGTGCTCGGTGATGTGGCTCTGGCAGAAGACCGCCGAACGCGCCGGGTCCACACCACCGGCGATGAACTGGGCAGCCGTGACGCGCGTCCGGCGGCGGAGCACGGCAGGGTCGGTCGGCACGGTCAGCGCGTGCAGGTCGGCGACGAAGTAGTAGGCGTCGAACTGGTCCTGCAGGGTGACCCAGTTGACCAGTGCCCCGATGTAGTTGCCCAGGTGCAGCGAATCGCTCGTCGGCTGCATCCCGGAGAGAATCCTGGGCACGCTGCGGTGATCGTCGGCATCGGGCATGGGGTCAACTCTAATGAACGGCGGGTTGACCAAGGTGCGCGTGTCCGGCCGGAGCGGACCCGCGCGGCAGACCTCCAGGCCAGCGACCTCATCCTGGTCATGGAGCGGGGCGTTCTCGGGCGCGCCCCTCAGCGTTCCAGCGGTCAGCGCTCGAGCGGTCGCAGCCGCGCGACGAAGACCACCCGGGTGCCGTGCGGCGAGGAGTTCTCCCAGCGGATCCGACCCTGTAGGTCCTGCACCAGTGATGTCACGATGCGCGTGCCGAGCCCGGCGAGCACCGGACGGAAACCCGGCGGCAGCCCGACCCCGTCGTCGGTCACCGTCACCGTGAGTTCCTCTGCGCCGTCCGTCCCGGTGGCCCGATGGGCCGCCAGGTCGATCGTGCCGCCGCGGTCGGCGAGCCCGTGCTCGGCCGCGTTCTGCACGAGTTCGGAGATGATCATCGCCATCGCCGTCGCGTCCTCGGCCCGCATCCGCCCGAAGCTGCCGGTCAGCGTGTGACTGACCGGATGCTCACGCGTGGCCACCTCGACAACGGCGCGCAGGCCCCGGACAGCGATCTCGTCGAAATCCACCATCTCGTCGAAGCCCTGGCTGAGCGTCTCGTGGACGAGCGCGATCGTCCCGACCCGGCGCACCGCCTCTGCGAGCGCGTTCTTGGCCGTCGGCTCCGGCACCCGGCGGGCCTGGAGCCGAAGCAGAGCTGCCACGGTCTGGAGGTTGTTCTTCACCCGGTGGTGAATCTCGCGGATCGTGGCGTCCTTGGTCAGCAGTTCCTGCTCGCGGCGCCGCAGCTCGGAGACGTCGCGCAGCAGGATGAAGGCCCCGGTGCGCGTCGCGTTCGCCGTGATCGGGATGGCGCGCATGCTGACGCTCGCCGACCGAGTGGAGAACTCGGTGCGCCAGGGCGCCCGGCCGGTGACCACCAAGGCCAGCGATTCGTCGATGGGTTGTTCAGCGGCCTGGGCGAGGTCGGTGATGATCCTGGCGAAGTTCGATCGCACGAGGTCACCCAGATGTCCCAGCCGGTGGACCGCCGAGAGCGCATTGGGGCTGGCGTAGGTCACGCCGCCGTCGACATCGAGCACGATGACCCCGTCGCCCACCCGGGGAGCTCCCCGACGCAGGCCGGTCGGCGCCGCCGGCGACGGGAACTCGCCATGGGCGATCATCCGGGCCAACGCGTCGGCCAGGCGCCGATAGGTCAGCTCGAGTCGACTCGGCGTGCGTTGGGCGATGGCATGGGTGTGCATCGTGATGACGCCCACGGTCCGGGCGCCCCGGACCACCGGGATCGCCTCGACGCGCACGCCGTACTCCTCCCCCGCATGCGGCTCCCGGCCCCGCACGAGCCGACGCGACCGGTGGGCCTCCTCGATGAGGGCCCGGCGGGTCGACGTCGGCGCCGTGCCGACGATGTCGTCATGGAAGACCATGGGCCCGGTGTTGGGGCGCACGTGGGCGACCGTCTGCCAGCCCGCCTGGCCGCCCTGGACCCAGAGGACGAGGTCGCTGAAGGCGAGGTCTGCGACGAGTTGCCAGTCCCCCACGACGAGGTGGAGCCACTCGATCTCGGCAGGCTCCAAGGTCGTGAGGGACTGGAGGTGCTCGGCGAGGGTCGTCACACCGATCAAGCCTAGTTCGCCGTTGAGGTCCTCACGTCGTGGCCGCCCCGACGCGGACCACCGAGCGCAGGGTGCGTAAGGCGACCGACAGGGCGGCAATGTTCGGGTTGTCCAGACGCACGATCGCCGAGAGCGCCCCCTTGGTCCGCGAGATCGAGTCCTGGTTGGCGCGGGCCCACACGTCGTACTGCTCGCCCGGGTCGGAGGCCGCCCCGTCGGCCGGGTTGGCGTCCAGGACCCCGCGGGTGAGTGACTCCAGCACCGAGTAGAGGTCGTCCCGGAGGGCACCCCGGGCGAGTGCGTCCCATCGGTCCTCACGGGGCAGCCGCGTGACCTTGCCCAGCATCGCGTCGATCCCGAACCGCTCCGAGACCACGTAGTAGAGCGCCGCCACGTCCTGTGGGTCGCGACCGGTGTCGGTGGCGATCTCGACGATGTCGAGCAGGGAGTACCAGTCGAGCAGGCTCGCGGTGTGCCGAGCCAGCGCCTCGGGCACCCCGGCTTTCTCGAACTCCGCCGCCCGGCGGTTGAGCCTCTTGCGCTCGTCTCCCCGGAGCAGCTCGGGCACCTGGGGTCCCATCGCCTCGACGACGGGGCCGAAGCGCTCGACCTCGGCACCGATGTCGAGCCGGCCGGGGCGGGCGGTGAGGAACCACCGCACGGCCCGGTCGAGCAGGCGTCGGAACTCGAGGTAGAGCGAGGTCTGCGCGTTGGTCGACACGACGTTGTCGAGGGCTTCGACCTGCTCGACGAAGTGCGCGAGCCCGAAGACCTCGCGGCAGACGACGAAGGCTCGGGCCATCTGCTCGACGCTGGCACCGGTCTCCTCACCGGCGCGGAAGGGGAAGGTGATGCCTCCACGGTTGACGATGGAGTTCGCGACCGAGTTCGTGATGATCTCTCGGCGCAGCGGGTGCTCGGCGAGCTCCGCGGCATACCTCTCCCGCATGGGGGTCGGGAAGTAGTCCGCGAGGGTTGCCTCGAAGTAGGGGTCGTCGGGGAGCGCCGAGGCCAGCAGATCGTGCTTGAGCGCGAGCTTGGCGTAGGCGACGAGGACCGAGAACTCCGGGGACTTCAGGCCCTTGCCCTCGTGGGCGCGCTGGGCGAGCTCGGCCTCGCTGGGCAGGAACTCCAGCTGCCGGTCGAGGTCACCGCGCTCCTCGAGCCACTTCATGAGCCGCTCGTGCACGCTCGCCATCTGGTGCTCCTGGGCGCGGGCGTTGCCGAGCAGGACGTTCTGCTCGTAGTTATCCCGGAGCACGAGATCGGCGACCTCGTCGGTCATCGACGCGAGGAAGGTGTTGCGTTCCTCGAGGTCGAGACCACCCGACCGAACGACCTCGCTGAGCAGAATCTTGATGTTGACCTCGTGGTCGGAGGTGTCCACACCCGCGGAGTTGTCGATGGCGTCGGTGTTGATCCGCACGCCCGCGAAGGCCGCCTCGATCCGGCCGAGCTGGGAGCAGCCGAGGTTGCCTCCCTCCCCCACGACCTTGACGCGAAGCTCCTCGCCGTTGACCCGGATGGCGTCATTGGCGCGGTCCCCGACCGACAGGTTGTCCTCGGTGCTCGCCTTGACGTAGGTGCCGATGCCGCCGTTCCAGAGCAGATCGGCGGGGGCCAGCAGGACGGCCTTCATCAGCTCAGCCGGCGTCATGCTCGTCGTGCCGTTGGGCAGGCCCAGTGCCGCGATCATCTCGGCCGAGACGGGGATCGCCTTGAGCGATCGGGCGAAGACGCCACCACCGGCGGAGATCAGGCTCTTGTCGTAGTCATCCCAGGACGATCGCGGCAGGTCGAAGAGGCGGCGCCTCTCGGCGTGGGACAGAGCAGCGTCCGGGTTGGGGTCGATGAAGATGTGGCGGTGGTCGAAGGCGGCCAGCAGGCGGATGTGCTCGGAGAGCAGCATGCCGTTGCCGAAGACGTCGCCACTCATGTCACCGACCCCGACGACGGTGAAGTCCTCGGTCTGGGTGTCGTGACCCATCTCGCGGAAGTGGCGCTTGACCGATTCCCACGCGCCTCGGGCGGTGATGCCCATCCCCTTGTGGTCGTAGCCGGCCGAGCCACCGGAGGCGAAGGCATCATCGAGCCAGAAGCCGTAGGACTGGGCGACCCCGTTGGCGATGTCGGAGAAGCTGGCCGTGCCCTTGTCGGCGGCGACGACCAGGTAGGGGTCGTCCCCGTCGTGGCGCACGACGTCCGCGGGCGGCACGATGTCGCCGCCCACTCGGTTGTCGGTGAGGTCGAGCAGGCCCGAGATGAACATGCGGTAGGACGCCTTCCCCTCCTCGAGCCATGCCTCGCGGTCGACGGTGGGGTCGGGCAGCGCCTTGGGGTAGAAGCCCCCCTTGGAGCCGGTCGGCACGATGACGGCGTTCTTGACCATCTGGGCCTTGACCAGGCCGAGGATCTCGGTGCGGAAGTCCTCGCGCCGGTCACTCCACCGCAGGCCACCGCGGGCGACCGCGCCGAAGCGCAGGTGCACGCCCTCGACCCGGGGGCTGTAGACCCAGATCTCGTAGGCCGGGCGCGGCGCCGGCAGGTCGGGGATCGCCTTGGGGTTGAGCTTGAGCGACACATAGGGCTTGGGTCGGCCCTCGGCGTCGGGTTGGTAGAAGTTGGTCCGCAGGGTCGCCTTCACGACGGCGAGGAAGGCGCGAATGATCCGGTCGTGGTCGAGGCTGGACACCGCGTCGAGGGCATCGAGCACCCGAGCGCTGATCTCGTCGCAGGCTGCCTCGCGGGCCTTGCGGCCGGCCTCGTCGTCGGCGAACCGGGCCGGATCGAAGCGGATTTCGAAGAGGGCGACCAGGTCGGCGGCCACCGCAGGGTTGGCAACGAGGGCGTCCTCGAAGTAGTGCTGGGAGAAGGCCGTCTGGGTCTGGCGGAGGTACTTGGCGATGGAGCGCAGGATGATGACCTGGCGCCACGTGAGGTGGGCGCCGAGCACGAGTCGGTTGAAGCCGTCGGACTCGGCCTCACCCTCCCAGACCGCCAGGACCGCGCCCTCGAAGAGGTCACGCAGGCCTTCATGGGGCAGCGATTCCCAGGTGGTGGCGTCCTTGACGCGCAGCCCGAAGTCGTAGACCTCGAGGGGGGTTCCGTCGACCCGGGTCACCTCGTAGGGCTGCTCGTCGACGACCTCGACCCCCATGTGGGTGAAGATCGGGAGCACGTCGGTGAGCGACAACGCGTCGGCCCGGAAGAGCTTGAAACGACGCACGTCGGGGCTCGCGTCGGACGGCCGGTAGAGCGCCACACTCGTACCCTGACCGCTGCTCAGGCGGTCAAGGTGGGCGAGGTCGGCGACACCCTGGCTGGTGGTGAAGGTTTCCTCGTATGCCGTGGGGAAGCCCCGCGCGAAGGAGTCGACCAGGCGGTTGCCCTCGACCTCACCGAGTCGCTCGCGCAGCGCGTCACCGAGGCGATCACTCCAGGTGCGGCTCACCGCGACGAGCCGCTCCTCGAGGCGGTGCTGCTCCGCTGCGGTGAGGTGGCGCACCCGCTCGCCCAGCGGCATACGAACGACGAACTGGAGTCGGGAGAGCGCGGACTCGGAGACGCGTGCGGTGAACTCGACGCTCTCGCCCCCGAAGGTCTCCTTGAGCAGGTCCGCCATGCGGGTGCGGACCGAGGTGTTGTAGCGATCCCGGGGGATGTAGACGAGCGCGGAGACGAATCGTCGGAAGTCGTCCTCGCGGAGGAAGAGCTTGGTGCGGCGGCGCTCCTGCAATTGGGTGATCGCCATCGCGGTGTCGAAGAGTTCGTCCGTGCTCGACTGGAAGAGCTCGTCGCGGGGGAAGGTCTCCAGGACGCCGAGGAGGTCCTTGCCCGTGTGAGAGTCAGCAGCAACGCCGGAGCGACGGATCACCTCCTCCACCTTGTCGGCCACGAGCGGGATCCGAGTCACCGAGTCGGTGTAGGCCGTCGACGCGTAGAGACCGAGGAAGCGACGCTCGCCGATGACCTCGCCGGTCTCGTCGAACTGGCGGACGCCGACGTAGTCGAGGTAGGTCATCCGGTGCACTGTCGAGCGGGAGTTGGCCTTCGTGATGACCAGGGCCTTCTTCTCATGCGCGAGCTCACGCGCCCATGGGGTGAGGACATCGGGCTCCTGGCCCATCGGCGGGTCGCTGCGCAGCAGCCCCAGCCCGGTGCCGGTCACCGGGACGACCGCCTCCCCCTCCCCGAGGTCCTTGAGGACGTAGTCGCGGTAGCCGAGGAAGGTGAAGTGGTTGTCGGCCATCCAGCGCAGGAAGGTCGTGGCGCGGCGGACCTCGTCGGCGTCCAGCCCGACCGGGGGCGTCCCCTCGAGCTCGGCGGCAATGACCAGGCAGCGGGTGCGCATCTTGGGCCAGTCCTCGACCGACTCGCGCACGTCGGTGAGGACGCCGCGGATCGTCGTCTCGAGGTCGGCCAAGGTCTGCTCGTCGGTTTCGCGGTCGATCGTCAGCAACATCCAGGACTCGTTGATCCGTCCGACGGCGTCAACACGCACACCCTGCCCCGGTTCGGCGTGCTCGACCGACTCCAGACGCCCCGCAGCGTCACGACTGACGACGAGTTGCGGGTGGACGAGCAGGTGGATGTCGAGGTCCTGACCGACGATGGCATTGGTCACCGAGTCGACGAGGAAGGGCATGTCGTCGGTGACGATCTGGACGACCGTGCGGGCGCTGGACCACCCGTCGTCGTCGGTCGTGGGGTTGAACACCCGCACGTTGGCAGTGCCCGGTTGGCGGACCTCGGCGAGCTCACGGTGGGCCGCCGCCACGCCGGCGAGCGTTGCCGCAGAACGGGACCGCAACTCGTCGGTCGCGACGTGTCGGTAGAACCGGCCCACGAAGTCAGCCGCGTCCCCCCCTCCGCCCAACTTCTCGTAGGACTCGGCGATCCGCTCGAGGATCGACTCGCGGGAGGTCATGGTCGTCTGCTCGGTCATCTCGGTGGGTGTTCCTTCGTGACTGATCGCGCCGGGCGCGGCACATCGTCGTGCCGCACCCTGAGCCTAGCCACTTCCCCGCGCGCCTGTGGACGACCCCCGGCGCACCGACCCGCAGGGCTAACGTGTGGAGGTGCCCTCGACCGATGACCTGCGATCCCGGACCAGCGATGGCCCCGGGATCCGGCTGGTGGAGGCAGGCATTCCCTCGTCCGGATCGTCACTCGAGGCAGCGCTGACGGCGGGGCCACGCTCCGCGAGCGCCTGGCTCAAGGCATTGATCACCGCCGGAGCCGACGCCGAGGAGGAGCTCTTCTCGATGATTCCGGTCCTCGGGGAGGCCTCGTCGCAGCATGCCGTCGACGACTGGGTCGACCAGGTCGTGGATCTCCTGCGGGCCATCGGCGAGCTCGCCTCTGAGACGGAGTTGCGCACCAATTTGGCAGACGGGGACCTGCCATGACGCGGGGGCTGGCCAACACGGCACCGGGCGATCCGGGCTCGATCGCCCGCCTCGCCACGGCCGCTGGGGTCGTCCAGCGCCGTCTGGCCACTCTCGACCCACCCAAGCCCCCCGTGACCGACGACCTGCCCCGCCGCCTCGACCGGGTGCACCGCGAGTTGGATCGCCAGCGGTGCTCCCTCGACCGAGCACGCACGACGGCGGCCGCTGAGCTGGGCACAGTCGGCGAGGCGTTGCGCACCCACGCCGACGAGCTCTCGACGACGCACGCGTCGCTGCGCGCGGTCCTGGACCGGGCGGCGGTCCGCGGGTTGGTGCTCGAGGACCGTCACCTGCGCCCGGAGCCCGGCATCAGGGGGACGGTCGACGTGCAGCACGAGGTCGACCTGGATGACGAATTGTCCCTTCTCGAGGCTCAGTTGCAGTCCCTCATCCGGGATGCCGCGCGCCGACGAGCTCGCCTCGAGGACGTGCTCCGCGGCTCGATGACTCGTGTGGCCGAGGAGTCCGCCCGACTGCGGCGCGGGTGAGAGGATCGCGCCCATGGACATCCGCACCCGCGCCGACTACGACCACGGGCCCAACGAGGTCTTCACCGTCCTGACGGACCCCGACTTCGTGGCGGCCACAGTGAACCAGATGTCGGTGGGCGGGCAGTCGCACCAGGTGACCACCCGTGGCGACCACACCGTGGTGACCACCCGGCGGACGCTTCCGACCGACGACCTTCCCGATGTCGCGAAGAAGTTCGCTGGGCCCGTGCTCATCCTCGACGAGGTCCAGGACTGGGGACCGGCAGGGCCGGACGGCGCCCGTCACGGGACCGTCACGCTTCGCATCGACGGCGTGCCGGTGGCCCTGACCGGCACCATCGACCTCACACCCAGCGCCAAGGGGGCCACCCAGGAGGTCAGGGCCGACCTCAAGGCCAAGGTCCCTCTCATCGGGGGCACCATTGAGAAGGCCGCCGCCCCCGCAATCCTCGCAGGCATCGACGCGGTCGCCGAGATGGCAAAGGAGCGGCTGCACGGCTGACGGCCTGCTTCTGGGGACTCTCAGCGGAGTCCTTGTCACGCATCGTTCGTTCGGCCATACCTTCCCCTGGACTGTGGGAATCCACGCACGCGGTCAGCCATCGTTGTGCCAGGCAACATCCACCTTCAGCACAGGGTGATCAGGAGGCACTCATGCGCAAGGTGGTCGTTGGCCTCGGTTCCCGCGCTGCCCAACACGACCTTCACCGTGAAGGTCTCCAAGGGCTGACGGGTCAGTCCCTCGTCGATCATGACCGCAGGGGTGTGCCGCGTGACCACGCGGCACACCCCTCCGGTCGTTTGCTCACCCCATGTGCGGGTAGGCGTGACTCGTCGGCGGCACGAAGGTCTCCTTGATCGAGCGTGGTGACGTCCAGCGCAGCAGGTTCTGCGGGGCGCCGGCCTTGTCGTTCGTGCCGGAGGCCCGACCGCCACCGAAGGGCTGCTGCCCCACCACCGCACCGGTCGGCTTGTCGTTGATGTAGAAGTTGCCTGCCGCGAAGCGCAGTGCCTGCATCGCCTCGGCGATGACCTCGCGGTCCTGGGCGATGATCGACCCGGTGAGCGCATAGGGCGAGGACGACTCCATCTGCGCCATCACCCTGCGGAACTGCCCGTCGGGGTAGACGTGGACCGAGAGGATCGGACCGAAGTACTCCTCGGTGAAGATCCGGTCGGTCGGATCATTGGACTCGATGATGGTCGGCCGCACGAACCAGCCCTCGGAGTCGTCGTAGGTGCCGCCGGCCACGATGTTGAGTCCCGCGGTCGCCTGCGCCCGGTCGATGACCGCCTTGTGCTTGGCGAAGGCGCGATCGTCGATGACCGCGCCCATGAAGTTGGACAGGTCGGTGACCGGACCCATCGACAGTCCGTCGGTGATCGTCACGAGGTCGTCCTTGATGATCTTCCACAGCGACCGCGGCACGTAGGCACGTGAGGCGGCGGAGCACTTCTGCCCTTGGTACTCGAACGCACCACGGATCATGGCCGTGCGCAGCACGTCCGGGTTCGCCGACGGATGCGCGAGGATGAAGTCCTTGCCGCCGGTCTCGCCGACGACCCGCGGGTAGTGCCGGTAGTTCGGCAGGTTCTCCCCGATCTGGCGCCACAACTCCTGGAAGACTCGCGTGGACCCCGTGAAGTGAAGCCCGGCGAACTCGCTGTGTCCCAACACTGTTGGAGTGATCGCCGGCCCATGGCCCGTCACCATGTTGATGACGCCGGGAGGCATCCCGGCTTCCTCGAGGACCTCCATGATCATCGAGGCGGCGAACTGCTGGGTGTGGCTCGGCTTCCACACCACCGTGTTGCCCATGAGCGCCGGCGCGGTCGGCAGGTTGCCCGAGATCGCCGTGAAGTTGAAGGGGGTGACGGCGTAGACGAAACCCTCGAGCGAGCGGTAGTCCGTGCGGTTCCAGATGCCCCGCGCATTCGCGGGGGGTTGCTCGGCGAGGATCTGCCGCGCGAAGTGGACGTTGAAGCGCCAGAAGTCGATCAACTCGCACGCGCTGTCGATCTCGGCCTGGTATGCCGTCTTGCTCTGTCCCAGCATGGTCGCGGCGTTGATCCGGGCTCGCCAGGGGCCGGCGAGCAGGTCGGCTGCCTTGAGCAGGATCGCGGCCCGGTCGTCGAAGGAGAGGTCGCGCCAGGCAGGGGCAGCGGCCATGGCCGCGTCGATGGCGGCCCCGGCTTCGGCCTTGGTGCCGTCCCGCAGGGTGCCGAGCACCTTGCGGTGGGCGTGCGGCTGGACGACCTTGGCTGCCTTGCCCTTGCCCTGCACCCGCTTGCCACCGATGACGTGGGTCAATTCGGTCGGTTTGGCGTTGCCCAGTTCGGCGAGCGCCACCTCCAGGGCGGCACGCTCGGCGCTTCCGGGGGCGTAGTCGAGGACCGGCTCGTTGATCGGTGCGGGGGTGCTGGTCACGGCATCCATGAAGGGACACTCCTGGGCTCGGCGATGAGATGCGCTCATCGTCTCACCCCCGCGGTGCATGCTCCCTCAGGGTGCGTCCACGAGCGCGCGAACAGCCTCGATCTCGGTCACGTCATGCCAGAGCAGGTCGCCCAGTTCGGAGCCCACCGTCTCGTCGACGTGGAAACTCACGACCGCCTTCAATGGCAGAGCGACGGTGAGGACACCGGGCATGGGGTGGTCACCGGGAATCGGGTCCACGGCGGTCTCGTCGACGTCCGCAGCCACGACGATCCGACGGCGGCCATCGGCTGTGGCCCACGTCCCGGCCAGATCGGCTGCCTGCAGCCAGGCCTCGTGCTCGCGCTCCTCGGTGGCTCCCGGCGCTACAGCGATGACCTCGGCGCCGGCGGGGAGCGCGCCGGCCTGCAGGGCCAGCAGACCATCGCGGCGCAACGGCAGGTAAACCCGCGACCGGGCCATCAGGACCGCCGTCCACGGGCACGGGGCGCGTCGAGGAGCTCTTGGAGTCCATCCACGATGCCGTGGCCGAGCACGTCGAGGTCGGGGAAGGCATCCCGGTCGGCATACAGCCCGTAGTAGACGCCGCCGTCATAGGACGTCAGACCGATCGAGAGGCCCTGGCCGGGGCTGAGCGGCATCGCCGGGTAACTCGAGACCATCGCCGCGCCCGCGGCATACAAGGGGCGCTGGGGACCCGGCACGTTGGTGACGGCGACGTTGTAGAGGCGCCGGTTGAAGGCGCCGGCCAGGCGAGCCCCCATGGCGTGCATGGTCGGTGGCGCGAAGCCGGCGAGGCCGGCGAGGGTGTCGGCGCCCATGGCACCGCCGCCCTCCATCTGTTGGCGCATGGCGAAGGAGATCTGGTGCAGGCGCATGGCTGCCCGGGGCTCGCCGATCGGCAGGTCGACGAAGCAGGCGGTGAGTTCCTTGCCGGGCTCGTCGGCTCGGTCCAGTCGAACCGGGACCATCGCACGGATGGTGGTCGTGGTGTGAACCGGCTCGCCCCGGGTGAGCAACCACGCCCGGAAGGCACCGGCCAGAGTGGCCAGGACGACGTCGTTGACCGTGATGTCCTCGGCGACATTGCCCTGGGCCAACCGCGCTCGCACGCGCCGGTGGTCCTCGAGGTCCGTGCCGATCATGACGTACCGGCGGGCCCGCCCCACCTTGGCGTTCAGGGGGGACTCGGGGGCCGACCGGGACGCGCGAGCGATGGCCGAGATCACCTCACCCGCCACGGACACTGCCCGGCCCCCGGCAGCCTTGACGTCAGAGACACCGGATCGAACCGTCTCGATGAACTCGGCAGGTCCACGGACCGAGTCCGCGATGGCGCCCACGAGCAATTCGGGCCCCGTGGGTTCGCGAGAGGGGCGCCAGGCGGGA
This sequence comes from Phycicoccus elongatus Lp2, assembly GCF_000367525.1. Lineage (GTDB taxonomy): Bacteria > Actinomycetota > Actinomycetes > Actinomycetales > Dermatophilaceae > Phycicoccus_A > Phycicoccus_A elongatus. The sequence continues at coordinate 926,718 of NZ_HF570956.1, forward strand.
GGGTGGGCCACTTCGGCGTCTTGAGCACCGTCGAGGATGACCTGACCGATGTCGACCGTGTTGTAGCCGTCGACGAGGGCATGGTGGGTCTTGGTGAGGATCGCAAATCGATCCTCGGCCAAGCCCTCGACGAGATAGACCTCCCACAGGGGCCGGTGCCTGTCGAGGGGGCGCGGCATGATCCGGGCCACGAGTTCTTCGAGTTGCGCATCGGTGCCCGGTCGAGGAAGGGCAGAGCGCCGAACGTGATAGCCGACGTCGAAGTGCTCGTCATCGACCCACACGGGGTTGGCCAAACCGCCGGGAACGCCTCTGACCCGTTGGCGGTATCGCGGCACGAAGGCGAGGCGGTGGGCGATGAGGTCGACCATGGCGTCGTGGTCGAAACCCCCAGGTGGCGAGTCGAAGACCATGACCGACCCCACGTGCATGGGTGTCGAGGCGTCCTCCATCACCAGGAAGGAGGCATCGAGCGAGGTGAGTCGGTCAGGCACGGGGCCATGGTGTCAGACAGCGGGCCACTGCGGCACGAGGACGGCTCAGCGACGTCGACGACGTCCCCGTCGAACGGCCGATTCCTGGGTCAGCAACCACCCGCCGGCGAAGGCCCGGATGGCCGTCACCAGCTGTCCGTCGCCTGCGACCTCGCTCAAACTGCGGCCCTCCCAGAGGGCGCGATCGGTCTCGTCCGGGGCCCAGGGCAGGCAATGCACCACGTCGAGCCCGGCGAACCGCCCGAGCAACTCGGTGATGGTGCGCTCCGGGTCGGGGCCGCAGGCGGAACGCCGGGTCTTGTTGACGACGACCCGCGGCGTGACGTCGGCATGCTCCACAACGTCCTGGACCGCGCGGACGAGTCGCTGCAGGCCCACAGGATCGGCGGACCCGACAACGACCAGTTCGTCCGCGGCGGCCAGGCTCGCGAGCGTCGTGGCATTGCGCCGGGGTGCGGCGGTATCGTAGCTGAGCTCTTCGTCGTCCTCGATCGCGAAGCCACAGTCGACGATGACGACCTGCGCCAATCGGGTGGCGACGGCGAGGACGTCCGCCATGGCGGCCGCCCTGACCTCGTGCCAACGATCGGGCCGGGGCAGGCCGGTCAGGACACGCAGGCCGGGGGCCACCTCAGGAGACACCCGCGAGAGCCTGGGCACGTCGAGCATTCCCTGCTCGGAGAGCCGGGCAGCCGCCGCGATGCCGGGCGCCTCATCGACCAGGCCGAGGACTTGCCCGATGCTGCCGCCCCATGTGTCGGCATCGATGAGGAGCACCTGCTTGCCCTCCGAGGCGGCCAGGGCCGCCAGGCTCACCGCGAGGGTCGTCCGGCCGGGGGCGCCGGTCGGGCCCCACACGGCCACCACCCGCCCCACCGGACCGTCATCGCCGGATCCGACCGACTCCTCGGGTGCGATTGACTGCGGGGTCGGATCAAGTCCTGCTCCGACACCAATGGGTCGCAACCCGGAGGCCGCAGCACCGCTTGGACCGACCAGATCGGGTGCTGGTCGGTCCACCGGGTCGGTGGCTCGAGAGAACGCGCCACCGGCACCAACGGACGCCAGCCCTTCGCCGATGCCGAGCGAACGCAGTGACTGGGCGATTGAGTCGGGCGAAGCCCCGGGGTCCACGATGTCGGGGATCCCCAGTTGCCGGAGAACTCGTTCGGCGACCTCGTCATCGGCAGCACAGACGCCGATCGTGCGCACCCCATGACTCGCGAGGGACCTGAGCGCGTCACGATCCACACCACGGAAGGTCGCCGATACCAGCGCGAGGTCGGCGGCACCCGAGGCCGCCACGGACAGCAGTTCCGGAGTGTCGGCGCAGCGGCGGACCACCCGGATGTCGGGCGCCACCTCGAGCGCGGCCACCAGTTGGGCCTCGTGGCGATGGCCGACCGCCGTGAGGAGGGTCAGCGTCATCCCTGTGCTCCGGCGCGGTCACCCGGAACCGGCACCAAGGTGATCTTGGCGGCCAGATCGATGTCCTCGACGAGGCCTTGGACTGCGGAGGTCGGCACAATGAGCTGGATCGGCACCTGACTGGAGATGCCGCCCAGGACGCTGCCCTCCTCGGGGACCGCAGCCACCGTGGCCCGCTCGAGCCGGCGTTCCGGGCCGGCCAGCACGGGTCGACCACCGGGACCGGTCGTTCCGGTGGGCCGATTGACGTAGACGTCGACCAAGGATCCCTGGGCCAGCGAGTTCGCCGCCACACTGTCGACGAGCACCGACACGACACGCGTGTCGACGCGCTCGCGGTCACCCACTGACGACCGGGAGATCAACTCACCCCCACCGATGGCACGCAGGGCGTGCAGGCCCGCGGGCAGATCGCCCTCTGCGCTCAGGTAGCGCCCCATGGTGTCGCCGAGTCGGACATCGACCCGCTGCACGTCTCCGTCACCGAGGGCCTGACCAGGCACGAGGTCGGCTTTCGCGGCATACACGGGCACGGTGTCCTCGGCTCGGGACACCACAAAGCCACCCAGGGCCGTCGACAGCAGGACGAGAAGCAAGCCGACGAGCAGGCGGGAGTCCTTCCACGTCGGCCGGCGGAGCCGGTTGGCCTGAGTGGTCGTGACGTCCGACATGCGTGTTCCTCCCCGGCGCACCCCCTGCACGCCTGAGGCGATTCTGCCCCAGCCGGTGGTGCTTCGCCCGACGGGCGGTCCGCCCTGTGGACACCACGCTTCGATCCGATCACCGGAGTGTCGTGCCTGTGGACGGCGGCGGACGGAGGGTTGAGCAGTGGCAGACTGGACCAACTGTCCACACCTGACAAGGAGACTCCCGGGTGGCCCGCCGCTTCATCCCCCTGACCGAGGTCTCCGAGATCCTCGACATCTCGAGCGACCAGGCCTATGCCCTCGTCCGCAGCGGGGACCTGCCAGCGATCAAGGTCGGCGGCCGTGGCCAGTGGAGGGTCGAGACCGTCGAGCTGGAGGCCTACATCCAGCGGATGTACGCACGCACGCGCGAGATGGTCGAGCCCGAGCAGCGGTCCTGATCCCAACCACCTCGCTCACCGACGTCGGACGACACTGACGGCGTCGAAGGGGATGATCACCCGCCCGAGGACATTTTCGGCCCGCCGAGCCTCGGTCAGGTCATGACGGGCCAGCTCGAGGGCGTCGGCATGGACGACGTCGATCGTCCCGGCCGACCGGCCACCTCGTCGGTCGACCACTTCCACGGGAGCCCGGTCGCGCGCGAGCTCGCGCAGGACTGACCCGAGGCCGAACCGGCGCGAGGTGACATCTGACCCGACGCGTCGGCCGAGCCCGGTGATCGAGAGCACCGCGGCGGTACGCACGAGGTCCTCACCACCGCTCTGCGGTCGAACAAGCAGCCAATCGGCCCCGACGTCGCGAACCGCGCCTTCGATGATCACGCCCCCGTCGAGGACGAGGCTCAGGGGCTGCGTGCGATGGCCGATGACGCGGTCGACCCAGCCGACGAGGGCCTGCTCACGACGCGTTCGATCAGCGGTCTCGGCATCAGCCTCGAGCCGGTTCTGCATCGCCATCTGGGCATCCAGATCCGCGAACAGGTCCTCCCACCGTTGCTCCCCCATGGCTCGAAGGGTGCCATGCCTCCGCCTCGGGGAGCCACCCGGTCAACCCGTCCCAGCAGCGAACGGTTGCACGGCTGACTCATCTCACTTATGGTCATATCCATGCAAACTGCCTCAAATCGCTCTATATCGCCTCATTGGCAAAAGATCGGTTGCCTTCGGCTGCTCACGGGACTGATCGGCGTCACGCTCGGATTGGCCGCCGCCGCTTGGCTCCTGGCGCTCGGCGCCTGGTGGGTCCGAGGTGAGTGGACGCGGTTGGCGAGCGCTGGCCCGGTGTCCCCGGCGGAGGCTCTGATGGTCGGCTGCTGTGCGACGGCACTCGCGGTGGCGACCCTCCTCTGGGTGCTGACCGCTCTCGAGGCCACCAGCCAGGTCTTCCACGGCCTTCGTCGAACGCGCTCTCGGGTGGGCCACGGCATGGTCCCGGCAGTGGTCCGACGCGCCGTGGCCATCGCCCTGGGCTTGGCTGTCACGACCTCGGCCCTGCCGGCCATGGCGTCGGCAGCAACTCCACAGCCCGTCGCCGCAGCCATGGCCGAAGGAACTCCGTCGCCCGTGATCGGGGCTGTCCGCGACGTCGGCTTCCGACCCACTGCCTCGGTCATGCCCGGCGGGACCGTTCCGGCGCCCGCGGCCAACTTCCGCGCCACCGCCCCCACAGTGAAGGTCCAGCCCACGCTCGACCCCCGCCCCGCGATGGCGGCGAGACCACTGGCCGACGAGAAGGTGGTGGTCCTACGGGGCGACACCCTCTGGAGCATCGCGGCAGACCATCTCGCCGCTGGCGCGCCGGACAGCGAGATCGCGGCCGCCTGGCCGCAGTGGTATGCCGCGAACGCCGCTGTCATCGGGCCCGACCCCAACCTCCTGCGTCCCGGAGTAGAGCTCACCATCCCGGGGAAGCGGTGACGGCGATGAGCCCGGTGCCGCCACCGGGAATGTCGACCTGGCTTCCGTCGGTGCGGGCGACCTCCCAACCCACCAACAGACCGGAAGTCGTCTCGCTCGACGAGGCGATCGCGCGATCCCGGGCAGACCGTCAATCCCCTCGCCACATCCAGGGCACCCTCGCGCTCGAACTGGTGCCGGACCGGATCCTCTTCGGACCTCAACCGACGGCCCGCGCCGAGTTGCCCGAGCCCCTGAAGTGGGGCCGCCGACTCGCCCAGGCGCTCGCCGAGGTGTTGGTGGGGTTGCGGCAACCCACGCAGTTGCTGCGCTGGACCACCCCCGAGGTGTATGCCGTGATCGCCCGTCGGTCGCTGGTGGCCCGTTCACGATCGGGCACCTCGGCCAGCGGCCAGTCACCCCGGCCCCGAATCGCTGTACGCAGCGTGCGCGTGTGCGAGCCGGCCGACGGGGTCGCGGAGCTTGCGGTGGTCCTGCAGGACGGTCCTCGCGTGCGTGCCATGGCACTGCGTCTGGTCGGGCAGGACGGGCGATGGCGAGTCGAGGCCCTCCACGTCGGCTGACGTCATCCCCCAATGGCGGCGTCCCGAGGGGTTGCCACTGGGCAGGCCGGGGCCCGGCGCCATCAGAGGGTCAGGAGGTCAGGAGGCCTTGCCGTGGCACATCTTGAACTTCTTGCCCGATCCGCATGGGCAGGGAGCGTTCTTCGGCGTCTTGGTCAACTGCTCCTGGGTGAGCTGCACACCCTGGCCACCTGGTCCTTCGTCGTGCTCCTCGACACCACCGCTCTCACTGGGTGCCGAGTAGTGCAGGTTCCGGGCCTTGGGTGCCTCGAGCCCCGCACCGGTGACCTTCACGCCGTGGCCAGAGGCTGATGGAGCCACCGGCTCGGTGCCATCACTGTGCGTCGCGGACTCCTCGCCGGCCGCACCGGCCAGAGCCGAGAGCATGTCGGAGACGTGCACGGGCTGGGGCGCGGCCGGGGCTTCCTCGGCCTGGACCTCGACGTGGAAGAGCAGACCCACGGCCTCCTCCTTGACCGACTCGTTCATCGCCTGCCAGAGCAGGAAGCCCTCACGCTGGTATTCGACGAGCGGGTCGCGCTGGGCCATCGCGCGCAGGCCGATGCCCTCTTGCAGGTAGTCCATCTCGTAGAGGTGCTCGCGCCACTTGCGGTCCAGGACCGAGAGCATGACGCGACGCTCGACCTCACGCATGACCTCCTCGCCCAGCGCGGCCTCGCGGGCGTCGTAGGCGTGGTGGGCGTCGGAGAGGATCTCCTCCTTGAGCCGCTCGGGCGAGAGACCGGAGAGGCCCCCGGCCGCGTCGGCGAGCTGCTCGGGCGTGACCGAGATCGGGTAGAGGCCCTTGAGGGCGGTCCACAGGCGGTCGAGGTTCCAGTCCTCGGGATAGCCCTCGGCGGTCTCGGCGTCGATGTAGCCCTCGATGACGTCGTTGACGAAGTGGCGCAGCTGCTCCTGCAGGTCCTCGCCCTCGAGCACGCGGCGACGCTCCTCGTAGATGACGGTGCGCTGGCGGTTGAGGACGTCGTCGTACTTGAGGACGTTCTTGCGGATCTCGTAGTTCTGCGCCTCGACCTGGGTCTGCGCGGACTGGATCGAGCGCGAGACCATCTTGGACTCGATCGGCACATCCTCGGCCAGGCCGGCGGTGTTCATGACCCGCTCAACCATGCCGGCGTTGAAGAGCCGCATAAGGTGGTCCTGGAGCGAGAGATAGAAGCGTGACTCGCCCGGGTCACCCTGACGACCGGCACGACCACGCAACTGGTTGTCGATGCGGCGGCTCTCGTGGCGCTCGGTGCCCAGGACGTAGAGACCGCCAGCAGCCCTGACCTCATCGTGCTCGGCGGCCACGGCCTTCTCGGCCGCGGCATACGCCTCGTCCCAGGCCGCTTCGTAGTCCTCGGGCGTCTCCTGGGGGTCCAGACCCCGTGCCTTGAGGTCCTGCACGGCCCGGAACTCGGGGTTGCCGCCGAGCATGATGTCGGTGCCTCGCCCGGCCATGTTCGTCGCCACGGTGACGGCACCTTTGCGCCCGGCCTCGGCGACGATCGCGGCCTCGCGCTCGTGGTGCTTGGCGTTGAGGACCTCGTGCTTGACGCCGCGGCGACGCAGCTGCTCGGAGAGGTACTCGCTCTTCTCGACCGACACGGTGCCGACGAGGACCGGCTGGCCCTTTTCATGGCGCTGGACGATGTCGTCGACGACGGCGTCGTACTTGGCGACCTCGGACTTGTAGACCAGGTCGGGCTGGTCGATGCGGATCATCGGCCGGTTCGTCGGGATCGGGACGACATCGACCTTGTAGATGCCGTTGAGCTCGGCGGCCTCGGTCTGGGCGGTGCCGGTCATGCCGGACAGCTTGGCGTACATGCGGAAGTAGTTCTGCAGGGTGATCGTCGCCAGCGTCTGGTTCTCGTTCTGGATCTGCACCCCCTCCTTGGCCTCGATGGCCTGGTGCATGCCGTCGTTGTAGCGCCGGCCGGCGAGCATGCGACCGGTGTGCTCGTCGACGATGAGGACTTCGCCGTTCATGACGACATAGTCCTTGTCGCGGTGGAAGAGCTCCTTGGCCTTGATCGCGTTGTTGAGGTAACCGATGAGAGGTGTGTTGCTCGACTCGTAGAGATTGTCGATGCCCAGGTAGTCCTCGACCTTGTCGATGCCCTTCTCGAGCACGCCGACCGTCTTCTTCTTCTCGTCGACGGCATAGTCCCCGCGCGGCTCGATGCCCCGCATCGGGTCACCGTCCTCACCGCGCTCGAGGCGCTGGGCGATCCGGGCGAACTCCTGGTACCACTTGGTCGGCTGGTCCGCCGGGCCGCTGATGATCAGCGGCGTGCGGGCCTCGTCGATGAGGATCGAGTCGACCTCGTCGACGATGGCGAAGTTGTGCCCGCGCTGGACCAGCTCGGCCGGGCTCCACGCCATGTTGTCGCGCAGGTAGTCGAAACCGAACTCGTTGTTGGTGCCGTAGGTGATGTCCTTGGCGTACTCCACCCGGCGCTGCTCGGGCGTCATCGAGGACAGGATGCAGCCGGTCTCCAGGCCCAAGGCCCGGTGGATGCGGCCGACGAGCTCGGACTGGTACTCAGCCAGGTAGTCGTTGACGGTGACGACGTGCACGCCCTTGCCGGTCAGGGCGTTGAGGTAGGACGGCAGCGTCGCGACGAGGGTCTTGCCCTCACCGGTCTTCATCTCGGCGACCTTGCCCTGGTGCAGCGCCGCGCCGCCCATGAGCTGGACGTCGAAGTGACGTTTGCCCAGCGTGCGCTTGCTCGCCTCGCGCACGGCGGCGAAGGCTTCGGGGAGGAGGTCGTCGAGGGTCTCGCCGGCGGCCAGGCGGGCCTTGAACTTGTCCGTCTCGCCGCGGAGCTCGGCATCGGAGAGCTTCTCGAAGTCCTCCTCGATGGCGTTGACCTGCCCGGCGATGTTCTCGAGCCTCTTGACCGTCCGGCCCTCACCGGCACGCAGCAGCTTCTCGACGATCTTCACCACGGGGGAACTCTCCTGACGCAGTCACCACTTCGACCGCGGCACATTCCGCGGGGACCAACCAAGACTAGTCGGCTGGGCGGCATACCCCGATATTCGGTTCCCTGCCGTCGGGGCCGCGTGATTGGGTGGACGCCATGGCCGACGGTAGGACGCGCGCTCCCGAAATCCCCGAACTCACCGATGGTGTCGTGCGGCTGCGCGCGCACCGGTTCGGGGACGTGCCCCGGATCGTCGAGCAATGCCTTGACCCTGAGTCGATTCGCTGGACGACCGTGCCGCTGGGCTACGACGAGGCGATGGGTCGCGATTGGGTCGAGACGAGCCACCAGGACTGGGGCGTCGAAGGGGCCAACCGGCTGTGGGCGATCGAAGCGGTCGCCGACGACGACACCGAGCACGCCCACGAGTTCCTGGGGACGATCGACGTCCGCCCCCGAGGGGGTGGCCTTGGCGCGATCGGCTTTGGCCTGCATCCCGAGGGCCGTGGACGGCACCTCATGACGGGCGCTCTGCGGCTGGCCACCCAGTGGTGGTTCGACCAGGGCGGGGTGCGCATGTTCTGGGACGCCAACGCCGGCAACTTCGCCTCGTGGCGCGTGGCGTGGGCGTGCGGCTTCACCTTCCAGGGCGTCATCCCTCAGGGTCTGGACCATCGCGGGACCATGGTCGACGCCTGGCGCGCCAGCGTGGGTCGTGACGACGACCTGACCCGTCCGGTCAAGCCGTGGCGCGAGCAGGTCGTCCTCGAGGGCGAGGGGGTCCGGTTGCGGCCGTGGAGGGACGACGATGTCGATGCCCTCGAACCCGGCGACTCGCCCAGCCACTTCATGCCGCCGGGAGCGGAGCCGATCGCCGAGACCTATGACGCCTGGCGGCTCCGGCGGGGCCTCAACCGCGCGCTGGGCAAGGCGACCAACTGGTGCATCGCCGACAGCGCCACGGATCGAGCCCTGGGTGACGTCTGCCTCATCGAGGACGGCCAGGAAGAGGGCACGGTCGAGCTGGGCTACTTCCTGCTGAGCTCTGCTCGGGGTCGGGGCGCGGCGACCGCGGCGGGGCGCCTCGCGCTGACCTACGCCTTCACGCCCGTTGAGGACGGCGGACTCGGAATGCGCCGGGCGGTCGCCCTCACGGTGGGTGACAACGACGCGAGTTCCGCAGTGCTGCAGCGCCTGGGCTTCGCCGAGTGGGGCCGCGAGCCGGCCTTCTGCGCCCGCGAGGACGGCTCCTTCGACGATGCCCGTCACTGGGTGCTGCGCGCCAACCCAACTTCTGCGTGACGCGGAAAATGGGTTCGCGAACGGTTATTTCTGCGCGAGGTACGAAATTCCGCGTCACGCAGAAGCTGGGGTGAGGGCGAGCCACTGGGCCATCAGGTCGAGTTCGGCGTCGAGTTCGGCGCGATCGCTGACTCCCCCGCGGCCCGGCTCCCAGGTGAGGCGCTGGACCCTGAGCAAACCAGCGGCGCGGTCGGCCTTGAGGTCAACCCGACCGACGAGGCCCTCACCGAGCAGGAAGGGGAGGACGTAGTAGCCGTGCACGCGTTTGGCCTCCGGCACGTAGATCTCGAGCCGGTAGTCGAAGTCCCAGAGTGCACGCACCCGATCCCGTTGCCAGACAAGGGAATCGAAGGGACTGAGCAGCGCTCTCGCGTGCACCTTCCGCGGCACTCGCGCCTCGCGGTGGAGGTATGCCGGCCGCCTCCATCCCTCCACCCGCACCTCCCGCAGCACGCCGGTTTCCACCAGTTGGGCGATCGCGGGACGAGCCTGCTCGGGCCACAAGCGGGCATAGTCCCGCAAGCACTGCTCGGTGCCGATGCCGTGGGCCCGGGCACCCAACTCGATGAGCGCGACGAAGGACTCTTCCGGACTCGGCGGGTCCGAGAGCACCTCGCGGCTGCGCGGGGGCACCACGCGCGCGGGCACGGCATACCGACGCTCGAACTGGGTGGTGCGTCCCGCGGAGGTGACCTCACCGGACCAGAAGAGGTGCTCGAGAGCGCGTTTGACCACGGACCAGTTCCACCCCCAGTTCTCGCGAGGGCGGTCGTGATCGTGGGTCATCCGAGCCTCGAGTTGACGCGCGGTGAGAGGGCCGCGGGCGGCCACCTCGGCCAGGACCGCTGCCACGACGTCCGGGTGCTCTCGGGCCACACTTTGCATCCCGCCCCAGGCATCCTGCTGGGCGCGGTCCATCCGGAAGCGGAAGTGCCGCCAGACCGGCCACGGCACGAGGCTGGCTTCGTGAGCCCAGTACTCGCCGACGTGGCGAGGGGCGCGATCCCTCAGCGCATCGAGCAGACCGGTGTCGTAGGGACCCAGTCGGGAGAAGAAGGGGAGGTACTGACTGCGGGCGAGCACATTGACACTGTCGATCTGGACGATGCCGACGGTGTCGATCACCCGCTTGAGGTCCCGGACCGTGGGGGCACTGCTCGGCCGTGGCCGCGCGAATCCCTGTGCGGCCAGGGCAATCCGCCGCGCACGGTCGCGGCTGATCACCTCGGGTGACATGGCCGACATCGCCGCGCTCAGTCCTGGTCGAGGAGATTGGTGCGCATCGCGTACATCGCTGCCGCGACCCGGCTGTGCATCTGCAACTTGTCGAGGATGTTGCGGATGTGGTTCTTGACGGTGTTCTCGGAGATGAACAGCGTCTTGGCGATCTCCTTGTTCGCCGCGCCGCGGGCCACGAGTCGCAGCACCTCGATCTCGCGATCGGTGAGTTTGGGACCGCGTTCCCGCTCCTTCGCCTTCCGCGACAATCGCCCGAACTCGGTGACGAGCATCGCCGCCATCTGCGGCGGGATCATCGAGTGCCCGGCGTGCACGGCCCGAATCCCGTCGATGACTGCCTCGGCGGGCTCGTCCTTGAGCAGGTAGCCACTGGCTCCCGCCCGCAGGGCGTCGAAGAGGTCGGCCTCCTCGTCGCTCATGGTGAGCATGAGGATCTTGGCCGAGGGAACGAGGTCCTTGATGCGCCCACAGGCCTGGATGCCGGTCAGGACGGGCATGCGGACATCCATCAACACCACGTCCGGCACCAACTCGACCGCGAGGTCGACCGCCTCGGCCCCGTTGCGACCCTCCCCGACGACCTCGAGGTCATCCTCCTGTCCGAGGACCACCTGCATTCCCCGGCGATAGAGGTCGTGGTCGTCAGCCACGAGTACGCGCAACCGGTCGATGCCCACGGGCGGCACAGCGTTCACGGCGACCATGCTTGCACGGACCGCCGACGAGGCAAGGTCAGGATGCCGCTTCTTCGGCATTCTCGGCGTCGTCGCCCCCCGCAGACCGGCGAAGATCCAGGTGAAGGACGCCATAGGACCACCCGTGGCGCCGATAGACCACGCTGGCCTTGTCGGTCTCGACGTCGTGGAAGAGGTAGAAGTCGTGACCGACGAGCTCCATCTCACGCAGAGCATCGGCGAGGGTCATCGGCGCCGACGTGTGGATCTTCTCCCGCACCTCGACGGGACTGTCGTCGAAGCCGTCACCACCATCAGGTGCCGACTCCTCGGGCGCGGGGCTCACCGACGGCTCGGCCGCCCAACTGCGCGCTGTCGCACTCGCGACCGATTCGGGGCTGCGCCGACCACGCCGCACCTGGCGCCGGTCGTTCTGCCGGCGCAGGCGTTCCATCAACTTGTCGAGCGCGACGTCGAGCGCGGCATACGGGTCCTCTTGGCAGGCCTCCGCGCGCACCACCGGCCCCTTGTCGTGGCACGTGATCTCGACGCGTTCGCACGCCTTGGCCTGCCGGCGGTTGGGTTCATGGCTGACCATGACCTCGACCCGGCGGGTCCGGGGGGCGAGTTGCGTGACCTTGGCCAACTTCTCGGTGATGTGCTGCCGGAAGCGGTCTGAGACGTTCACGTGACGGCCGGTGACGACAATGTCCACAAGTCCTCCTTGGGGCTTCGACTGGTGATCTGCGCGGGCGCACCGAACCCGATGATTGGGGCCGCACCACCTCCCGAGGGGATGTCCGTGTCCCCTGACGCTAGTCGGGTTCGCGGTCGCGGACAACCGGTTGTCGCTGGGTCGCGGCGAGCACCGCCGCACGAGGGTGTGCGCCACACTCCCGGAGGACCCGCGCCGCCTCGACGAGGGTGGCGCCTGTCGTCATGACATCGTCGACAATCACCACCTGCCGTCCCTCGAGCCGGCGCCCCAGACCCGGTGACGGCATCATCGACTCGCGCAGGTTCGCGGCACGGGCTTCCCGATCGAGTCCGGCCTGGTCCGCCGGTGACCGCGCGAAGACAACGGCCCGCCACACCGGCGGCGGATCCGCGAGCCGAGCAGTCGCCGCCACCACCAGGTCCTCGACCGGGCGATCACCGCGGTGACGTCGGCCTCGCGATGAGCCGGGCACGGGGACCACGACAGGTGACGCCGTCGCGTGGACGGCCACCCGGAGGGCACCGGCCAGGACGTCGGCGAGCAGGTCGACCAGGTCGCGGCGACCTTGGTCCTTGTAGGCCGTCACCAACCCCCGAAGCGGCTCGACGAGGGGAGCGGCGGTGATCGTCGTCGGGAGCCCCGGAGGGCAGGGGGTCGGGGTGGCCCGGGAGGGAAACGGCAGGCGCGCCCGGGAGAAATCGTGGCGGCAGGGGCGACACAGGACGTCAGCCGGCTGCCCGCACGACGCGCAACGGCCGGGCAGGAGAAGCCCGACCACGGCGCGAGCCACATCACCCACCGAGCGCCGCATCCCCATGCGCCCAGCCTTGCGCCACCGCCGCTGCGGAACCAATCCGTCCGAGCCGCCTGTGGACGACGCCCACATCGCGAGACGCCTGTGGATCACCGCCCGGGGACGAGCACCTCGGCACCTTCACCGGCGGACAGCCACAACTGCCCGGCACGCACGAGCACGTGACCGCTGCCGTCGAGCACGACGAGACCACGCTCGTTGTCGGCCGATGTCAGGGAGAGCGCAGCCGGCGTGTCGGGCAAGGACAGCGAGGTCCCGTCCAGCGAGAGCACGACCGGTCGGGTCACCCCTCCCTCTGCCGTGGCGAGCGTCGCAACACTCGTGGAACTCAACCACACCACGGCCTGCTTGCGGCCCACCTGCGCCCCGAGTTCGACCGGCTCGGCCAGACTGGTCGGCGCCGCTCCCGCCCCGCGGACAACGCCCGCAACGAGCAGTCGCGACGCGCCGCCCTCGGTGCCCACGAGCAGTGCCACGCGCTCACCGTCAGGGCTGACCTTCACGGCCTGGACGGCCTCGCCGGCGAGCCAGTCGGCGCTGACCTCACGCGGCGCAGCCGTGGCTGGGGCCTCGGCCAGACTGATGACCCGAACCGGGTTTCCGTCGCTGCGGCCACCGATGGCTGTCCACAGATAACCCCGGCTGTCGAAGGTCGGGGGGGCGAGGGAGGACCCGAAAGGGGCAACGTCGTAGCGGTCACGACCTCGCCACCTCGCCAGGTTGTTCCCGTCACGGGTGAGCGCGGCCACGTCACGAACATCAGCCGACACCGCCACCGAGGTCCATGCCGCACCGATGGCGGGCAGGTCGTCACGGGCCGGGGCGGCGGACTTGGGGTCCTGTCCACTGATCGGCGCCTCGGTGTCCAGGGGCCACAGTCGGTCGCCGCGTCGCACCAGCGGGGCTGCCGTCGTCAGGGGGATCGGGGCAAAGCCCACCTGACTGGGATCCGACACGGGCACGGACGCACCCGGCGGCTCGATCGCCGAACCGTCGACCTGGAGGGTGACCGACACGACGCTCGGATCCTGGGTGAGGGTGGCCACGAACTGGGCCCAGAGGTTCTGACGAATCGCTTGGTCCGCCGGGGGCCTGACCGACAGGTCCACCGTCGCGACCCCGTCGACGACCGAGACGGACTCAGCGGCCAACCGGGTGCCGGCCGGCACGGCCGTCGTGGCGACCCCGGCAAGGGCGTCAGGCACCGGCGCCAGCTGGGCGCGAGCCAGCCGCGAGGTCAGGTGATCGAGGGGGAACCAGCGGAGGTCCTGGATCAGGGAGCGTCGGTCCACCGCGACGTAGTTCACCGCATACGGCTGGACCAGGCGCCCGACATCCGCACCGGCGAGCCACCGCGCGAAGCCGTCGGGCAGTTGCGCGATCCTCCACTCCCCCTCGATGCGGGCGAAGCGGAAGGTGGCCTGGACGGTGTCGCCGGGCGCAGCCGCGGCATACCGGCCGTCGGCGCTGATCCTCGCCAAGGCCGGCACGGTGACGGTCGTGGTGGCGTCGTCCACCGTGTGGATCGCCACGTCCGCCTCGGTCGAGAAGACGAGGATCTCGCCGTCGGGCACCCAGGACTTCGCGGCGTCAGGGGTCAGGAAGGACCGGGCGGTGTCGTAGTCGCCATCGCTGGCGGCACCGCTGCGCAGGAATCCCCTGATGATCGACTCGGGCGTGGCGCCGTTGACGGGGCCGGGAAAGAACACGCGCACGCGGGGTGCGTCGGCCCCCCCGACCTCGAGACCGGGCTGCACCGGAGAGGTTCCCCCGATCCCCGCGCACCCGGAGAGCCCCAGGAGCGCGGCGACAAGCACCAGGAGCACAAGCCGCGGACGTCTCACGCCGACACCTCGTCCGGGTCCAGCGGCAAGGGTGCGAGGGTGATGGACTCGCCGGATCGGCGGGGCAGCGTCAACCGGAACCTGGCACCTTCCCCGGGGCGCCCCCAGGCCTGCAGCCAGCCGTTGTGCAGGCGTGCATCCTCGAGGGCGATGGCCAGTCCCAGTCCGGTCCCACCCGTCGTGCGGGCCCGAGCCGGGTCGGCTCTCCAGAAGCGGTTGAAGACCAGCGAGGCCTCCCCCGCTCGGAGTCCGACACCGCGGTCCTCGACCACGACGGCGACCGCGTCACCATCGGAGCGAGCCGTGGCCACGACCGGATGACCTTCGCTGTGTTCGATCGCGTTGACCACCAGGTTGCGCAGGATGCGCTCGACCCGCCGCTCATCGACCTCGGCCTCGCAGGGCGTGTTGGGCAGGTCGAGAGTGAGGTGCGTGCCGCGTCGATCAGCCAATGGCCGGGCCGCGTCCACCACCTTGCGCAAGGTGGTGCGCAGGTCAACCGGTTCAAGATCCAGGTTGGCGGCACCGGCATCGAATCGGCTGATCTCGAGCAGGTCGGCGAGGAGGGACTCGAATCGGTCCAGTTCCCCTTGGAGCAGCTCGGCCGATCGAGCCACCGAGGGCTCGAAGTCCTGCCGGCTGGAGTGGATCAGGTCAACAGCCATCCGGATCGTCGTCAGTGGGGTGCGCAACTCGTGGGACACGTCGGAGACAAAGCGTTGCTGGACCCGCGAGAGCCCCTCCAGTTGGCGGATCTGGCTCTGCAGCGAGTCTGCCATCTCGTTGAAGGTCGTGGCGAGCAGGGCCAGATCGTCCTCACCGTGCGACGCCATCCGCTCGTTGAGCTTCCCGCTCGCCAGCCGCTCGGCGACCGCGGCTGCGCGACGCACCGGGGTGACGACCTGACGCGTCACCACCCAGGCGATGGCGCCGACGAGCACCGACAGGATGAGTCCGGCGATCAGGAAACTGTTCTGGATGAACTCCATCGTCGCCTGTTCCTGGCGCATCGGGTAGACGAAGTACAGGTCATAGGCGCCGGCCGAGGGCACTTGGATCGAACTGCCGACCATGACGGCGGGCACCCGCGCGCCGTCGATGATGACATCGCTGAGTTGCGTCTGCTGAGTGCCGGGGTGATCGTTGACCGCCTGCTTGAGCTCACTGCGGATCGAGGCCAGGCCGAGGGACCCGGACTCGACCGTCGCCAACACCGTGGGGTTGGTGTTGCCGATGCCGCGAGTCATGATGACGTAGCGGTTGGGGTCCGGATCCGAGGGACGCAGGCGCGCCATGATGTCACCGGCCGCGATGTTGAGCTCGCCGACCGTGCGCGCCGTGGATGACTCCCAGCGGGTCTGCGCCTCCCGCGACAGGGTGCGCGCGTCGTATTGGCTGGCGGTGATCTTCTGGTCCTTGAGCCCGCGAGCGATCTCGTTGTAGAGGTAGGCCCCGAGGAGGCCGATGACCAGCACACTGAGCAGCACCGTCGTCGCCACGACCCGCAGCTGCAGTGACTGCCGCCACTCACGGACCGCGCGACTCGAGGTGGTCCGCGCCGCACGTTCGAGGCCGCGCAGGCCGGACGAGCTGGCCGTGCGGAATTGTCGCAGGTGGCCGGCGAGCGTGGGTGTGGTGCCCGCCTCCATGATCAGGCCGGGCCGGCCTTGTAGCCGACGCCGCGAACGGTGACGACGACCTCGGGGCGCTCCGGGTCCTTCTCGACCTTGCTGCGCAGGCGCTGCACGTGGACGTTGACCAAGCGCGTGTCACCGGCGTGGCGGTAGCCCCAGACCTGCTCCAGCAACACCTCACGGGTGAAGACCTGCCACGGCTTGCGGGCGAGGGCGACGAGCAGGTCGAACTCCAGGGGCGTGAGACTGAGCGGCTCACCATCGCGTTTGACCGAATGTCCGGCGACGTCGATGGTCAGGTCACCGATCTGGAGACGCTCTGGCTCCGGGTCGTCACCGCGGCGAAGCCGGGCCCGCACCCGGGCGATGAGCTCCTGGGGCTTGAACGGCTTGACGACATAGTCGTCAGCCCCCGACTCCAGCCCCAGCACGACATCGACGGTGTCGGTCTTCGCGGTGAGCATGACGATCGGGACCCCGGACTCGGCGCGGATCCGCCGGCACACCTCGAGGCCATCGATTCCCGGGAGCATGACGTCGAGCAGGACCACATCGGGGCGTGACTCACGGAAGGCGGCAACGGCGGACGACCCGTCGGCCACGTGGGTGACCTCGAGACCCTCATTGCGCAGGACGATGCCGAGCATCTCGGCGAGCGCCAGGTCGTCGTCGACGATCAGGATTCGTCCCTTCACCTTCTGCGCTCCCTCTGTGCGGCGGTCCGGACAATCTTCACACATCGGCCCGTGATCACCAGGCGGGATTCCCCGAAGCGGGTATGCCGCGCCGCCGGCGACCTTACCCTTCCCCCATGCCCGGAGAGGTTCGCCAAACACTCGACCTTTCGACCAAGATCCGGCTCGGGTTCGCGGTCGTCGCGCTGAGCAGGTCAGGGCAGGGCCGCCCCCATCCCCGGGCAAGTGGTCTTCAACGATCCCTACCCTGCACTGTCCAGCCGTCCGTGGATCCAACAGCCTGGGCGGATGGCTCTTGCTCACCCAGCCGAACCTGACCGTGGCGGTCGATACTCGGACCTACCTGTACGACTATGACTACTTGGTCGCCCAAGGCAGGGCGCGGGGGCTCCGTCCGGGATGGCAGGCGTTCGTGGCGGCCACCGGTGCCGGCGCAGCGGTCCTCCCCACCGAGGACCCGATGACCCTGGCGTTGGTCCAGCAACTCGATTGGACAGAACGTCAGAGGACCGACGGCTACACTCTGTTGGTCGCCCCCTGACATGGGTATGCCGCGCGCCCGGGCGGGCGCGCGGCATACCGAAGCCGTTGTGTGAGTTGAGAACTCAGTAGCGGTAGTGCTCCGGCTTGTAGGGGCCGGCGACGTCGACGCCGAGGTACTCGGCCTGCTCCTTGGTCAACTCGGTGAGTTCCACACCCAGGGCCTCGAGGTGGGCGCGGGCGACCTTCTCGTCGAGGTGCTTGGGGAGGGTCTTGACCTCCGGCTTGCCGTCCTCGTCGACGTACTCCTCGGTCTTGGTGAAGAGCTCGATCTGGGCGATCGTCTGGTTTGAGAAGGAGTTCGACATCACGAAGCTCGGGTGACCGGTCGCGTTGCCCAGGTTCATCAGGCGGCCTTCGGACAGCACGATGATCGAGTGGCCGTCGGGGAAGGTCCACTCGTGGACCTGCGGCTTGATCTCGGTCTTCTCGATGCCTTCGATCCGGGCCAGGCCGGCCATGTCGATCTCGTTGTCGAAGTGGCCGATGTTGGAGACGATCGCCTTGTTCTTCATCGACGCCATGTGCTCGGCGGTGATGACGTCGTAGCACCCGGTGGTGGTGACAAAAATGTCGCCGTACGCGGCGGCCTTGTCCATCGGGACGACCTGGAAGCCCTCCATCGCGGCCTGGAGCGCGCAGATGGGGTCGACCTCGGTGACGACGACGCGCGCGCCCTGGCCCTTGAGCGCGTCGGCGCACCCCTTGCCCACGTCGCCGTAGCCCGCGACGACGGCGGTCTTGCCGGCGATGAGCACGTCGGTGGCGCGATTGAGTCCGTCGATGACCGAGTGGCGGCAGCCGTACTTGTTGTCGAACTTGCTCTTGGTCACCGAGTCGTTGACGTTGATGGCCGGGAAGAGCAGCTCACCGGACTTGGCGAGCTCGTAGAGGCGGTGGACGCCGGTCGTGGTCTCCTCCGTGACGCCCTTGATGCCCTTGGAGATCTCCGTCCACTTCGTGGGGTTCTCCGCGAGGGTGCGGCGCACGAGCGCCTTGAAGACGCCGAACTCCTCGGAGTCCTCCTCGGTGGTGGGCGGCACCTGGCCGGCCGTCTCCCACTCGCGGCCCTTGTGGACCAGCATGGTGGCGTCGCCGCCGTCGTCGAGGATCATGTTCGGGCCCTCGCCACCGGGCCAGGTGAGGATGGCGTCGGTGCACTCCCAGTACTCCGGGAGGGTCTCGCCCTTCCACGCGAAGACCGGCACACCCTGCGGGTCCTCGGGGGTCCCGTTCGGGCCGACCACGACCGCCGCCGCGGCGGCCTCGTCCTGCGTGGAGTAGATGTTGCACGAGGCCCAGCGGACCTCGGCGCCGAGCGCGGTGAGGGTCTCGATGAGGACGGCCGTCTGGACCGTCATGTGCAGCGAGCCGGCGACACGGGCGCCGGCGAGCGGCTTGGAGTCTCCGAACTCCTCGCGCAGCGACATCAGGCCGGGCATCTCGTGCTCGGCCAGGCGGATCTGGTGGCGGCCGGCCTCGGCGAGGCCAAGGTCTCGCACCTTGAAGTCGAAGGACATGACAAATCTCCTTGGGGAAGGTGGCTGACCCGGCGCCGCCCATCTGGGCTGGAGGTGGTGGGTTATCGCCCACGCCGGCAAGGTTCGATTCTACCGGTTCGCCGACCCCCCATTAGCCTTCACCCATGAGTGGTGGCCTCTTCGCGCTCCTGGACGACATCGCCGTGCTCGCCAAGGCGGCGGCGGCCTCGATCGACGACGTCGGCGCGGCCGCGGGCCGGGCCAGCGCCAAGGCGGCCGGTGTCATCGTCGACGACACCGCGGTGACCCCGCGCTACGTCCAGGGCCTGGACCCCAAGCGCGAGCTCCCGATCATCAAGAAGATCGCCATCGGCTCCCTGCGCAACAAGTTGCTCTTCATCCTTCCGGCCGCCCTCCTGCTCAGCCAGTTCCTGCCGTGGGCCCTCACCCCCCTGTTGATGATCGGTGGCACCTACCTCTGCTTCGAGGGTGCCGAGAAGATCTGGGAGAAGATCTCACATCACCCCGAGGGCCAGGCCGACGAGCTCCACGAGGGCGGGCAGGTCGCCGACGAGAAGGACATCGTGTCCGGCGCCGTGCGGACCGACTTCATCCTCTCCGCCGAGATCATGGTCATCTCGCTCAACGAGGTCGCCAATGAGCCACTGCTCTCGCGGGCCGTCATCCTCGCGATCGTGGCTCTTGCCATCACCGCTCTCGTCTACGGCGTCGTCGCGCTGATCGTCAAGATGGACGACGTGGGGCTCAACCTCGCAGCGCGTGGGAACGGCGTCGCGAGCCGCCTCGGCCGGGGCATGGTCGCTGCCATGCCCAAGGTGCTCACCACGCTCAGCACGGTCGGGATCGCGGCGATGATCTGGGTCGGCGGCCACATCCTGCTCCTCGGCCTCCACGACCTGTCGGAGATGCTTGGCTGGCACGTCCTGGCCCTCCCCTACGAATGGGTTCACCACGCGGAGGAAGCCGTCCATGGGGCGACCGGCGCGCTCGGCGGCCTCCTGGGCTGGATCACCAACACGATTGGTTCGGCGATCCTCGGCCTGATCGTCGGCGCCATCGTCGTCGCCGTGCTGCACCTGCTTCCCCAGCGCGCCCGCGTCGCGGCGGAAGCCCACTGATGGGTATGCCGTCCGCCCACGGCACGCTCCCCTGGTCACCAGCCGCTGAGCACCCCGAGCTCCTGGCCGACGCCACCGCGGACGCTGTCGCCTCGTGCCCGAGCGCCCAGGTGGCGCCCATCGACGACACCCTCGCGGACACGGCCGCTTTCTGTGCGGCATACGACGTGGCCCTGGGTTCGTCGGCCAACTGCGTGGTCGTTGCCGGACGCCGCGGTGACCGCGAGACCTACGCGGCCGTCATGGTGCTGGCGACCCACCGAGCCGACATCAACGGCGTGGTGCGGCGCCACCTCGACGTCCGCAAGATCTCCTTCGCGCCGCGCGAGGAAGCGACCGGGCGAACGGGCATGGAGTTCGGTGGGATCACGCCCATCGGGCTGCCGTCGGACTGGCCGGTCCTCATCGATCGGGCGGTACTCGAGGCGGGGCCGGTCGTCGTCGGCTCGGGCCTGCGGCGCAGCAAGATCCTCCTCGACGCCGCAGATCTGGCGGCGCTGCCCTCCGCCGCGGTCCTCGACCTCGCATCCCCGCTGGCCTGACCCACCCCACCCCCCCACCCGGCACGGGACCGAAACCCAACGTCTGCGTGACGCAGACGATCGCAACCCACGCAGCAATAACCGGTCGCAATCCCAGCTTCCGCGTGACGCAGAAGTTGGTTTCAGTGATCGGTGCGGCGACGCAGGTCCGCCACGTGCGGTGAGTCCGTCGGGTCCACGCCCAGTCCGAGGGCGGCATACGTCACGGCGTAGTCACCCAGCGACATCAGCGAAGCAAGCCGGACCAATGGGGCTCCGGCGCTCGCCTCGATCTCGCGCACCTTCACACCGGCGTCGCGAGCAGACTCGGCCACCGCTGTGGCCAGGTTGACGCGATCGGCCTCGACGCGGGTGAGCCGTGACGGATCGGGCGACGCGTCCCGCACGAGCAGCAGGCTGAGCGGCAGCGTCGCCGGGGCGTCGAGGTAGGGGTCAGCGAAGATGTCCGCGTCCGGTCCGCGTGGGGCTCCAAACCGACCGGCACCCGCGAGCGGGCCGTCGAAGCACGCGACGACTTCCGCGGCAGCATCGGGCAGCGTGCCATGCGTCGCGGGGATCCGGGCAGTCCGGGCCAAGCCGGACGCCAGTCGACGCCCGGCGACCCCCGCCAGGGGCCCGTCGGCCAGCACGATCGGGATGACGCCGGAGAAGGCCATCGCAAGGTCCTTGGCCGGATTGACGAAGGATTCGCTCGACGGTCGGCATTCATCGGCTCTGGCCTCGAGCAATGTCGCCACCGACTCGAGGACCTCCTCGCCGACCTCGACCAGACCCAGGCGCCCCGCGGCATACAGGGCCGGAGTGAGCAGCGACCACAGCGCTGTGCGTGTCGACGACGCGGTGCTGACGAGGTCGACGTGGGTGCCCCGCGCCCGCGCGCACACGTCGGCGAGCGGGCTGTCGGCGGCACCGATGGTGAGCAACTGCGCGCCTCGCCGCGCCGCCTCATGCGCGAGCGCGAGGGGTCCCGCCGCCCGACCGGATTGGGAGACGGCGATCACCAGGTCCAGTGGACCCACCCAGCCCGGAAGGGGCGCGGAGTGGCGCGTCGTGACGGGCACCGGACTGTGTGGCTCGGCCAGCAGGTCCAGAACGTCCGCGACGACCGCGGAGCCGCCGATCGCCGCGACGAGCACCGAGCGAGGTCGGTCCTGCGGGCTCCAGGAGTCGATGCCGGCCTCGCGGGCGGCGAGCAGCGAACGCCTGACCTGGGCACCGGAGGTCGCGAGCGACCGGAGCGCCTCCTTGCGGTCCAGCGCCTCGAGCGCCGCGACGTCGTCGAGTCGCGCCTCGTCCAGCCAGGTCATGGTCGAGTCATTCGGGGCGTCGGGCCTCGTCGATGAGCAGGACCGGTATGCCGTCGTCGAAGCGATACGCCAAGCCGCACTCGGCGTTGGTGCAGACCAGCTCCGCCCCGTCCGGACCGGTGTCGTCGCGCAGCTCGGACCGGCACTGGGGGCAGCGCAGGATCGCGCGCAGCCACGGCTCGATGGTGCTCATCGGCCCTCTCCTCTCACGATGGCGAGCACGTCATCACGCACCCGTTCCATGGTCTCGGTGTCGGCGGCCTCGACGTTGAGGCGCAGCAGCGGCTCGGTGTTCGAGGCGCGCAGGTTGAGCCACCACATGGCATCCCCTCCACTGCCGGCATGGGTCAGCGTGAGGCCGTCCAGGGTGTCCTCGGTGACCTCGTGGTCGGCTGCCCAGGCCCGGACCTTCTCCGTGGCGGCGGCCGCATCGCTGACGGTGGAGTTGATCTCGCCCGAGGCCACGTAGGCCGAGTAGTCGGCCATCAGCTCACTGAGCGGACCATCCTGCTCGCCGAGGGCGGCAAGCACGTGCATGGCCGCGAGCATGCCCGTGTCGGCGAACCAGAAGTCGCGGAAGTAGTAGTGGGCGCTGTGCTCCCCGCCGAAGACGGCCTCATGCTCGGCCATCTGGGCCTTGATGAACGAGTGCCCAACCCGCGTGCGCACCGCCCGCGCGCCCTCGGCGGCGATGATCTCGGGCACCTGCGCCGACGTGATGGCGTTGTGCACGATCGCCACGTCCGAGGCGAGACGTCCGGCGGCACGTTCCTTGCCGATCTCGCGCCGGGCGATCATGCCCGTGATCGCGCTCGGGCTCACGGCTCCACCTCGTTCATCGACGACGAAGCAGCGATCCGCATCACCGTCGAAGGCCAGGCCCAGGTCCGCACCCTCCGCGACGACCGCCGCCTGGAGGTCGAGGAGGTTCTTGGGGTCGAGCGGGTTGGCCTCGTGGTTGGGAAAGGAGCCGTCGAGTTCGAAGAAGAGCGGCACGATCTGAAGCGGCAACTCGGGCAGACCTGCCGCCGTGCCGAGCACCGCGGGCACGGTGTGTCCGCCCATGCCGTTGCCCGCATCGACCACCACCTTGAGGGGGCGGATTGCACTCAGGTCGACCAGCGAGCGCAAGAAGGTGCCGTAATCGGCAAGCACGTCCTGCACCCGGACGGTGCCCTCGGGCTCGATGGCGCGGATCTCGGCGGAGCCGTCGAGGAGTTCCTGGGCGAGGTCTCGGATCTCGGCCAAGCCGGTGTCCTGCCCCACGGGTCTCGCGCCGGCCCGGCACAGCTTGATTCCGTTGTATGCCGCGGGGTTGTGGCTCGCGGTGAACATCGCGCCGGGCAGGTCGAGGGACCCACTCGCGTAGTAGAGGCCGTCGGTGCTCGCCAGACCGATCTCGATGACGTCAACCCCCCGGCTGGTGACCCCCCGCGCGAAGGCCCGGGACAGTTCGGGTGATGAGTCACGCATGTCGTGGCCGATGACGACCGCGCGCGCAGCCTCGCGCACGGCGACCACTTCGGCGAAGGCGGCACCGAGGGACCACGCGGCATCGACGTCGAGTTGTTCGGGCACCAGGCCACGCACGTCGTAGGCCTTGACGAAGTCGGTCAACGGGGGGCGGCTCACGAGGTCAGAGGCTACTTGACCACGGACCGGGACGGTCAGCCGGTGCTCAGTCGCGCAGGGTGCACTCAGGGGGTGTCGTCGAGCCCGGGCAGGACGCGCAGGTGCCCCCGAGCCCGCCCGAGCGTCTCGAGCGACGCGGGCCTGGTCTCGACGGGCTCGGTCCGGTCAGCGCGAGTGGCCCGATGGGCCGGTCGCTCGCGGACGGCATCCACGACGGCAAGCAGGTCATCGGTGTCGGTCACGACGACGTAGCCATCGGAGGACAGACGGACGATGTCCCAGCCACGCGGAGGCGTCAGACGCATCGCGTGGTCGGCGCAGAGGTCATAACTGTGCGGCTCGGCGTGGGTGGCCAAGGGGCCCACGACGACGGCGCGATCGCCATAGGCATAGGTCAGGGTCGCCACGGCCGGCTGGCGGCACGCGGTCTTGCTGCACCCACGCGCGGAAGTCACGCAGCGACTCTAGGTCACGGTGACGCCGAGCGACGCCCGGCACGCCGACCCGTGGTCGTAGCATGCTGGGCATGACCACGACCCCGCCGGCGTCACCGGCTGGCCGGAGTCGACCGGCCCGGGACCGTCGCGGACGGGGCCTGCGTGGCCCCTTGGCGTGGCCACCGGTCCCGACGATGACCACCCGTCGTGACCGCTTCGACGACTTGGTGCTCGCCGCGGCCGAGCGTGCCCGCCCCTGGTTGGGCAGCCGACACGGTGACATCTCGTTCGCGGTCGAGGAGGTCCCCCCGGACGATCCCGCCGCGTGGGAGGTCCGGGCCACCAGCCTGGGTCGGCTCGTCGGGACTCGTTCCGAGCGACGGATCGTGATCTACCGTCGTCCCGTCGAGGCACGCGCTGGCAGCCAGTCCGAGGTCGCCGCCCTGATCCGCGATGTGGTGGCCGAGCAGGTTGCGCTCGTTCTCGGAGTCCCGCCGGACGAGATCAGCCTCTGACCGCCGGACCGCGCCGGTCAGGGAAGCGGTGAGGCCGAGGTCGTCGAGGCCTCGAGGAGGACATCGAGCAGCGGTGTGGCAGCCAGCAGGCGGGTCGGGCCGGTGCCGACGGCGCTCAGGACGGCCCCGTGGACGCCCTCGCCGCTGTCGCGGCCCTCGCCGGTAGCCACCCAGACGGACTGCGCACCGGTGAGATCGACGAGGACCAGGGTGTCGGCGGGCAGCGAGACATCCTTGGCCGTGACCGTTTGCCCACGGGTGATCACGGTCACCGTCGCGTCCGCCCCGCTGCTCACGAGGGCGAGTTGGCGGGTCCCCGCGCCGAGTTCCGGCAGAGGCAGGCCAAAGAGTGGTCCGAGGGTGGCCGACGCGGGGGTCCACGCGAAGTCACCCGGTTCGCTGGCCGCACGGGCCGCAGAGAACACGGCGGTGACAACCGGGAGGTCGGCGTTGATCTCGACCGCGTAGGTTCCGGCCGGGACATCGGCGAGGGGGATGTCGACACTGGAGCCGCCGGCGATTCTCTGCACACCGCCCCCGGGGAGCGGGGCGGCTCCGCTCGTCGAGACCAGCCGAGCATTGACGACGGCCTCGGTGTCTCCGGGGACGGCGACCCGAAGCACGCCGGCCTGCGCCAAGTCGGCCACCGGGACCAGTTGTCGAATCGCTGGGGCGGCAGCGGCCGTGGTCGTCTCGGCGCCGGCCGGGACCGAGCCGTCGAGCCAGGTATCGGCCAACGCCGGCACCACCGTGCCACCCCGCACGGTCACGTGCACCGTCGGAGAAGCCTCACCGGCGGCCACGGCGTCCAGGAGCACGCTGGTTCGCCCACGACCGGGAACCACGATCCCCCGCCCGTTCTGGGAGGCCACGATGCCCTTGGCGCCCAGCACGGTTACGTCGACGGTGACCTCGTTGGCGCCTGGGTTGGCCAGCAGGAGTCGTTCCTGGCGTCCGGCGTCGCCGCCGCCTGCCACGAGCCAGGCATCGGCCACCGGTTGACCGCAGCCGGCCAGTGACAGGCCACGAAGATCGTTGGTATCACTCGAATACTGCTGCGCCGCAATGAGTCCGGGTGCAGATCCGTCGTGCCCGGTGCCGGTGACCGTTCCGGGCTGACCGGTCGACACCCCTGCGACGCGCCCGGCGGTCGTCGTGCGGGAGCCATCGGGTGCGGCGAGGTCGATGGAACCGGGGTCGGTGATCCCGCTGACCTCGGCCGGTGGCGCCTCCGCCCGCACCGTGACCTCTTGGAGCTGGTCGGGGACGTCGCGCAGGCCGCTGAGTTCTGGCCCCACGCAGTGGACCGAACTCGTGGTCGGGCGGCTGAGCGGCGTGGTGCGCTGCTGCTCAGACGGCGACGCGCCGGCGAAGTCGACGACGGCGGTCGACGACGTTGCCGCGACGGTGAGCCCGACCAGTGCAAGTGCCGCGAACCCGGCCCGGATCCACCCGATCTCGCGGGGCTTCACGACCGGCTCCTCGATGCGCGGCTGCCGAACGGAATGGCGAGGAAGAGCACGATCCCCAGCAGCGCGAACTGCAGGAGCCGCCAGCCGTGATGTGGGTCCATCAGGCTGATGTCAAGGGTTCCTTCGCCCGGTGTCAGACGGTAGACGGCTCTCTCCCCGGGCTCGGGCGCCACGACCTGACCCAGCCAGATGACCTGCGCGTGGGCCGACCACCCCTGGCCCTCGGCCACAGTGAGTCGCGTGTCGTCGCCGGTCACGGTCAAGGTGGTGGTGGTCGCCGCATGGATACCCGTGGTCGGCACCAGGACGGTCGAGTGGCCCGTGCCGTCGCTGAGTTGCAGGCGCGGTGGGGCCACGGGTCGCGTGTTCTCGGCGCCGGACGCGGTGACCCGCCAGTAGTTCCACCCGTCGCGCGCCACCAGACGGGTCATCCCGTCGGCGGAGTCGAGCGCCCTGGTCAGCCCCGGATCGGCGCCCTCGGTCAGGGCCACGACACCGATCGCGAACTGCTGCAGGGCGGCGGCACCTTCGCCGTCATCGAGCAGGGCCGAGACGGTGGGAGCCAGGACCGCGTCATCGGACCGATCCACCGGGAGCGAGCGCGCGACGTCCGTGATCTCACGGGACACGAGGCGATAGCCGACCCCGTCCCCGCCCGGGAGGAGGAACAAGGTGCGTCCGGCGACGTCTCCCTGCGCGTGTTCGACGGCGACCGCGGGCCGCGGATCCTGCCAAGCCACCAGGCCGACGCCCAGACCGGTCACCACGAGCAGTCCGCCGGCAAGGACCCCCGCCAACCCCAGCACGGCTGTTGCGCCCGAGCGCACGGCGCGGGACGAGCGCGTTGCGCCCTCTGGTTGCTGCCAGACCAGGAGTGCCCCGCCCAGGAGCGCGATGAGAAGGAACATCATGGGCAGACCGACCCACGGTCGGACCGGGTCCACCCCCTCCCCCGCCGACGTCAGAGCCACCCTGGGGGCGATCAGGACGGCACCCAGCGCGATCAGGGCCGTGGCAGCGGCGCCGGTGGCGACGCTCCGCACGCCGGTGCCACGGGCCCACCCCAGCACCGCGAGCACAGCGATCGCGCCGACCGTGGCGATCGACCAGACCTGAGGATCCGGCGCGAGTTGGAGCAACCCGAGTTGCCATGGCTCGAGGGTCTCGTCGACGCGGGAGGTGAGCCCCGGCCCGGCCAGGGCCAACTGAGGGTGGCTCCACACCGTGGCCGTCCAGGGCCCCAGGAGCACTCCCGGCACCACCAACGGCACGACGGCACGCAAGCGCGCGGCGGCGGTGGGCGCCGCCAGGACGAGAAGGAGCGCCACCGCCATGACGAGCAGGAGCGCGACCGGAGCAAAGGCCCCCAAGAGGGCGGCCGCGAGAGCAGTCGCCCAAGCCGCGGTGGCCGTGCCCCGCGGACGGGCGAGCAGGACCAGGCCGGCGGTTACCGCGGGCAGGAGCACATGGGCAACGACCGCGCCCACTCGACCTTCGCCGTAGACCTGCGCCATCGGGCCAACCGTCGCCCAGGCGAGAGCAGCGGCGGCACGCGGCCAGCGGGCCAAGGTGATGACCCGGCCCGCGGCATACGCACTGATCGTGGCGAGGACGGGGCCGGCGACGAGCAGCAGCCCGACAACCAGGCCCCCCGGGGAGGTGAGGCCTGCGAGTCCGGGGAGGTGCTCGACCACCCAGGTCGGCAGGGCCAGCACGGCCAGGTGCGGGCCGCCGATGAGTTCGGTGGCCGACCCCAGACCCGCGCCCCGCCAAGGGTCGGTGGCCGCATGCCAGAGAGCGGACGAGGTGAGGCGCCCGCCCAGAAGTTCGCCGCCAACGGGGCCGCCCCCCAGGCCGGCCAGGAAGGGAAAACCGAGGGTCCGGCCGGCGGCCGCGAAGACGGCGGCCACGACAACAGTGGCCAGCAGGCCAGGATTGGTCAGCGCTTTGAGCGCACTGGAGCGGCTCAGTTCCGGGGGTCCGTCCTCCACCGTTCCACGACCCGGCACGACCGCCTGGTGGACCTGGTCGGCCAACCTCGCGCGGACCTGGGCGGCGGACACGAAGAGTCCCTGCAGGTCGCGGCGGCGCACCGGTGCGGCTCCGCGCGTCCGCAACCAAGCTGGCACCACCCGAAAGGGATCCAGAGCGAAGACATCGGCGAGAGTGGTCCACGCCGATCGAGGTCGCTTCGCCAACAGCAGGCCAGCAGCGCCGGCGATCGAGGACACCAGCAACCACACGGCCAGAAGCGGTGCGCCCCACCAACTTGCGCGAGTGAGCGCGACCCGGCGTCCGGCGCGCCGACGAGCACCGGTGGTGGCGGTTGCATCGCCCAGCCCGTCGGCGACCCGGACCGTCGTCTGTGGGTGGACCAGGACACGGCGGCCCAGGCGTTGGGCTCGCCAGCCGAAGTCGAGATCGGCACCGACGTCCCCGAACGTGCGCTCCCAGCCACGCAGATCCCGGATGAGGGCGGCTTCGATCAGGGCGCCGGTGACCGGCACGGCGAGCACATCTGCGCGGCGGTCGAATTGGCCCTGGTCGGCCATCCCATCGGGCGGGTCCGGCACGATGCGGCCAGATCGGGTGGCGGAAATGCCGACACTGCGCAGGCGGTGAGGATCCGTGGCCTGCACCAGCTTGGGGCCGACCACCCCCACGGAGGGTGACCGCCGGTGCGCCCCCAAGAGTTCGGCGAGCGCGGTCGCCGAAGGGGTCACGCCCGAGCCCAGCACCCACACGAGCCAGCCCGTCGGGTCGTCGAGGTCGAGGACGGTGGCGTGAACGGCGGTCCGCACGGGGACAGGGCCGGTCCTGTGCACGAGGACTTCGCTGTCCGGCAAACGAATCCGCGCCAAGGGCTGCAGGTCCACCGGTGGCCTGCCCGGGTCGCTCTGGCGTCGGTCGACGAGGACTACTCGCTCGGGGGTGACGGTCTGGGCGGCCAGCGCATCCAGGGCGGCGTTCACACCATCATCGCCGTCGCCGGTGACCACGAGGGCAGCAACCCTCGTCCGCGCCGGCGTGGGCGAGGAGAGAGTCGTGTCAGACAGGGTCAACGTCATGGGTGGCGAGGGCGGCGGCGGCCGCGCCGCTCAGACGGCCCGCTTCTTGAGCTTGCGACGCTCGCGCTCGGAGAGGCCGCCCCAGATGCCGAAGCGCTCGTCGTTGGCCAGCGCATACTCCAGGCACTCGGACCGGACCTCGCACCCGATGCAGACCTTCTTGGCCTCGCGGGTGGATCCTCCCTTCTCCGGGAAGAAGGCCTCCGGGTCCGTCTGGGCGCAGAGCGACCGCTCCTGCCACGACAATGCTTCCTCGTCCGAGACGAGCGAATCGATCACCATCAACTCACGCATCTGTTGCCTCCTCGACCCAATCGACCCTCGACCACTGCGTGCGCGACAGCCCTACGACCGACCCGCGAGACGGCGGACATCCGCTCCCGCCGCTGAACCACAATGATGAAATTACACGCGTGTCTGGATGATTCGTCAAGCCGCAATCTGCTATGCACCCCCCGCGGCCGACGAGCCCCGGCTGCTGACAGGATGGACACATGCGCATCACCGCCCTGGCCGGTGGCGTCGGCGGCGCTCGATTCCTGCGCGGCCTGCTCCACCACCTGGAGTCCGTTTCCGGACCCGACGCCGCCCCCCACGACCTCACCATCGTCGCCAACACCGGCGATGACATCACCCTCTTCGGGCTGCGCGTGAGCCCGGACATCGACACCCTTCTCTACACGCTCGGCGGCGGCATCAGCGAGGCCCAGGGGTGGGGCCGAGCCGAGGAGTCGCATCGTGTCCAGTCCGAGTTGGCGGCCTACGGTGCCCAACCGCAATGGTTCGGACTGGGCGACCTCGACTTCGCGACGCACATCGTGCGCTCCCAGTGGCTGGGACAGGGCGCGACCCTCTCCGAGGTGACATCGCGGTTGGCCTCCCGATGGGGATTGCCGGACCGCGGGGTGCGCGTGATGCCCATGACCGACGCACCGGTGGAGACCCACGTCGTCGTCGAGGACGAGCAGGGGCAGCGAGCCATCCACTTCCAGGAGTGGTGGGTGCGCCACGGGGCGACCCTGCCCGCTCAGCGCTTCGTCGTCGCCGGTCTGGATCGCGCGGCGCCCGCCCCCGGGGTGCTCGAAGCCATCCGTGACGCCGACGTCATCCTTCTGCCGCCCAGCAATCCGGTGGTCTCCATCGGCATCATCCTGGGCATCCCCGGCGTCCGGGATGCACTGCGCGGGTCCCGCGCCCCGGTCGTCGGCGTCTCGCCGCTCATCGACGGCCAACCCGTCCGCGGCCACGCCGATGCCTGTCTGGCCGCGATCGGTGTGCCGTCGACGTCCGTGGCGGTGGCCGGCCTCTACGAGGACTTCCTCGATGCCTGGCTCATTGATCCGGCCGATGCAGGCATTCGCTTGCCCCGCGCGCGCGTCGCGATTCACCAGGGCCCCCTGCTCATGCGCGACGTGGAGTCCGCCGCGGACATCGCCGGCGCAGCGCTCGCGCTCGCCACAGGCCTCCGGCCATGAGAGGTATGCCGCGGGGCCGGGCTCTGCGGGGCCGGGACCGGCGATGACGGCACCACTGGTGGTCACGCCCCTGCTCGGCTGGCCGGAGGTGACCGAGGGCGCCGATCTCGCTGCCCTGCTGGCGCCGACTCTGGCCGGGATGCCCACACCGATCGCGATCGTGCTGTCGAGCAAGGTCCTCTCGAAGTCCTTGGGGTTGCGCGCCCCAGCGGCCGACAAGGACGCCGTGATCGCGGCCGAGACCACTCGGGTCGTGGCGGAGCGGGCAACCGGTGGCCGCGTGACCCGCATCGTCGCGGCGGCCGCCGCCGGTCCGGTGATGGCGGCAGCCGGGGTCGATGCCTCCAACGTGGGGGGTGAGGACGTCGTGCTGGTGCTTCCCCGCGATGCCGACGCGCTCGCCGCGCAGATTCGTCAGGATGTGCTCGGTCTGCTGGCCCGCCCCGTCACCGACGCCCTGGCCGTCGTCGTCTCCGACACCGCCGGCCGGCCCTGGCGCGGGGGTGTCACGGACTTCGCACTCGGCTCCGCCGGCATCCGCCCACTGATCGACCACCGCGGAGAGCTCGACGCCGACGGCCGTCAACTCTCGGTGACCGTCCGCTGCCCGGTCGATGAACTGGCAGCGGCCGCCGATCTGGTCAAGGGCAAGGCCAGCGGCATACCGGCTGCCCTGGTGACTGGCCTGCCCGCGTCATGGTTCGACGCCGACGCCGCAGGTGCGGGCACGGTCGTCCGGACAGGCCCCGGTGACTGGTTCGCGCTCGGCCATGTGGAGGCGGTGCGCGCCGCTCTCGGGGTCCCCCCGGGCACGGAGCGCTCCTCCACCATCGGGATCCCTTCGGTCGGCGCCCTCGACCACTGGTCTGCTCGCGCGCACCGGGTGCTCGGGCTGGCGCTCGATGACCCCGAGGTCGCCATCGACGTCGAGCACCGCGACGCCTGCGTCGACCTGGCCCTCAGTGGCCCGGACCGTGCCGTGGGGCGCATCCTCGGACGCCTGGAGGTCGCTGCGTGGGCCGAGTCGCTCGCCATCTCGCTCGCTCCGGCCACGGTGCGTCTCAGCGACGCTGGTGCAGCCGACTCGGCACGTGGGTCGGCAGCGTCATCCGCGGACCCCGTCGCGGACGCATCCCTGCCGCGGCCGTGATGAAGACCTGCGCCCGATACCGCTGGCCGGTGTAGGGAGCGAGCAGGGCGCGGGCCTCGTCGTCACCTGCAGGAGTGCCCGTCAGTGCCCAGGTGAGGTTCTTGGCCATGTGATAGTCGCCGAAACTCGGGGAGTCGGGGTCCCCGAGCGCCCGCTGGGCCACCTCAGCAGCCGTCCACTCCCCCACCCCGGGCAGCACCCGCAGGCGCCGATGCGCCTCGACGAGGGGGAGGTCAGCCACCGCCTCCAGCCGACCGGCATACGTCGAGGCGCGGACGGCCGTCTCGGCCCGGGACTTGTCGATGCCCGACGTGATCCATTCCCAACTGGGGATGTGTGCCCAATCACGCGGGGCGGGCGGCACCATGAGGCCCAGATCGGCGCCCGGACCGGGTGCGGGAGAACCGAATCGGCGCACCAGCCGGGTGTGCCCGGCGAAGGCCTCCTTGCCCGTCACCCGTTGCTCGATGATGGCCGGGACGAGCGATTGCACCACGAGCCGGCTGCGGGCCACTCGCCAACCCGCCATGACGCGCGCACCCTCGGCCGCCAGGGCGTCGTGGGCGACGAAGCCGGCCGGGTCGTCGTCGCAGCCGAGCAGGTGGGGCGCATTGTCGACAGCCCACGCCGCGCCGTCGCCCCAGCCCTGGGCCTCCACACCGTCGTCCGTTCGGCGCAGGGAGAGCGTGGCCGGACCGTCCGGAGTCGCCTGGCCGAACCACCAGCCACTGGCATCGGTTCGACAGGTGGGGTCCGAGGCGCCGTGACGGAGCACGCCGACCGTGCGCGAGAGCGAGTAGCCCTCGGGCACGGGGACGAGACGGCGAGCGCTGGACACGGGGCCATTGAACACCGCGGGTTACCGTGGACGCCTGGCCGACGAAAGGAACGACGTCGATGCGAACTCCCGTCCTCGGCTGCCTCGTCGTGGCTGCGCTGCTGGCGGCCTGCACCGGCGAGTCCCGGCCGAGCACGCCGGGCCCATCCGGCGCACCGACCGGCGCGGGCACACCTTCGGCCGGTCAGCCCTTCGTCGTCACCCCCGTGGCGACCCTCGACCAGCCGTGGTCGATGACGTTCCTGCCCGACGGCCGGGCGCTGGTCGCCGAGCGCCCGGGTCGACTGCTCCTCGTCGACGTCGTCCAGGGCAGCACGACCGCGGTCGAGGGCGTCCCCGAGGTCGTCGACGCCGGTCAGGGCGGCCTCCACGACGTGATCCTGGCGCCCGACACCGGCGGTGAGCCCACGGCATACCTCTCCTGGGTGGAGGCCGGCGAGGGTGTGACCGGCGGCGTCGTCGGTCGGGCCCGGCTCGACGTCACCGGCACCCCCACGCTGCGCGGACTCGAAGTCATCTGGCGGCAGACCCCGAAGACGTCCGGCGACGGGCACTTCTCACTGCGCCTGGCCGTCGACCCCACCGGCGAGCACCTCTTCGTCACCTCCGGCGAACGCCAGAAGATGCAGCCTGCCCAGGACCTCACCAACACGCTCGGGACAATCGTCCGGCTCACCCCCGACGGCGGGGCCGCGCCAGACAATCCGTATGCCGCGCGGGGTGGGGTGAGCGCGCAGATCTGGTCCCACGGACATCGCAACCCACTGGGGATCGCCTTCGACGCCCAGGGGCGGCTGTGGGCCGACGAGATGGGCCCCCGTGGAGGCGATGAGGTCAATCTCATCGAGCGCGGAGCGAACTACGGCTGGCCGCTGGCGTCCAATGGGTCGCACTACAGCGGTCAGGACATCCCCGACCATGTGGCCGGCGATGGGTTCGCGGCCCCCGCCGTCTGGTGGAATCCCTCCATCTCACCTGCCGGGCTGATGATCTATGACGGAACCGCCTTTCCGCAGTGGCGCGGCGACGCCTTCCTCGGCGCCCTGTCCGGCCAGGCCCTCATCCGAGTGGATCTCGACGGCACGAGCGCGGCCAAGGGTGACCAGTGGTCGATGGGGGCACGGATCCGCGAGGTCGAGCAGGGTCCTGATGGCGCGATCTGGGTCCTCGAGGACGGCGAGGGCGGGCGGCTTCTGCGACTCGACCCCGCGGCCTGAGGGCGTCCGGTCCGAGGGTTCGGTGGTCAGCGAACGCGGCGCGGAGCCACGGCCAGGTCCGGGCCTTCGGGTGCGCCCGTGCCCTTGAAGGCCAACCAGACATAGGTCGGCACGGCGGGGAGGAGCGCAGCGAGAGCCCGCTCCGGCAGTCGGCTCACCCAGGCGGGCACGATGTCGTCGCCGGCGAATGCCACGGGGTCGGCGAGCACGGGCAACGTGTAGTCCCAGACGTCGTAGGCAGCGAAGAGCCGCCGCAGTCCCGCCGGCGTGTAGTAGTGCTCGTAGTAGTGATCACCCTTGCCCGCCAGCCGGAGGTAGCGATCCGCGAGCCGTTGCGGGAGCCACGACAGCAAGGGCAATCGGTGATGCGGCTCGAGGACCTGCCACTTGTGCCCGACGCCCAGGTAGAGGACCCCACCGGGTCGCAGCACGCGATGGATGGCGGCGACGACGGCCTCGGGGTTCACGACGTGTTCGTAGATGTGGTTGAGGACGACGACGTCCATCGAATCGTCCGCGAAGGGCAAGTCCTCCCCGCGCGCCACCTGGAAGTCGACCCGGTCTCCGAAGCGCTGGCGCGCCTTGGCCAGGCCGGGTTCGTCGATGTCGACGCCGTGCGTGGCCGCACCGGCCAGGGCCAGCTCGTCGGCAATGAAGCCGGCCGAGCACCCGACATCGAGGGCTCGCAGGCCCGACAGGTCCTCGACGCCGAGGCCGTGACGAATGACCGCGATCAGCTTGCGCGCCTTCTGCCGACGTTTGCCCTCGTCGAGCATCGTGGCCATCTGCTCGGAGTAGGCAAGTTGCTCTTCGCGCTCACTCATGATCACTCATGATCACTGCTCACCGCTCCCGATGAGGTGGTGCCGTCGGGCCCAGAGGTAGGCGCCACCGGCCACGAGCAGGTCAATGACCACCGACAGGAAGCGGTGCACGACGACGACGGCGGTGGCCGCCGCGGTCGACGTGAAGGGAGCCAGCATGAGGACGAGCAACCCGTCGCGGACACCGAATCCGGCGGGAACGAGCACCGAGAACATGCCGATCGCGGCCGCGAGGCAGAACCCGCAGACGGCCGCGAGGAAGAGCGTGCGTCCCTCGACGTCGGGAGCCAGTCCGGCGGCCAGCACCCAGGCCGCGGCACCCATCGCGACCCAGGCGCCGACGAAGAACACGACGGTGGTGGCCAGCGCACGCGCACTGAGCGGCTGCGGCAACGGCTGGCGACCGAGCAGGCGCAGCCCTCGGTCGAGCAGTGCATTGAGCAGCCGCGGCCAGAGCACGACGACGGCGAGCAGGATGGCCAGGACGACCCACCAGGGCGAGACGGCGTCCTCCGGGGCGCGCCGCAGCAGCAGCGGCACCGCAGGAAGGCCGACGAGGGTGCCGGTGAGGGCAGCGAGCGCGATGTTGAGGAGCCCGGCCACGCCCAGCGTGCGGCGAGGGACACCCAGGCGCCCGCCCATGTCCGCCTGCACGGCGATGCTCCAGAGCGAGCCGGGGAGATACTTGCCCAGTTGTCCGACGAAGAAGACACTCGCGCTGGACGGCAACGGCAAGGGCGTGCCGAGGTCGGCGAGCAGAACCCGCCAGCCCACGAGCGTCAGCCAGGGCGCGACGAGGGCGAGCAGGAAGGCACCACCCAGGGATATCCAGGAGAGCCGGGCCAACTCTGGCGCCACCTTGTCCCAATTGCCCTGCAGCGCAACGAAGATCGCGACGAGCACGAGGAGGCCGACGACGATCCGCGCGCCGTCGAGCAGTCGCTGCCTGGTCACCGGTCTCGCCTATCGCCGACGGAAGGTCAGCCGCAGGATCCCGTATGCCGCGGGGTCGCCTCCCGCGACCGCGCCCCCGTCGCGACGCATGCGGCGCATGAGGTCACCGTCCAGGTCGCCGACGAGCACCAGGCCGAGGTCGCCGGCGCGTGCCAGGACACCCCGGATGTCGGCCGGGGTGAGCGCCCACTCGGGGTCGCCCTCTCCGAGCGGCAGGGTGATGACGAGCAGGCCGCCGGAACGCAGTGCCCACGAGGCCTGACCGAGGGCATGGTCGATGTCGTCGGCCGCGCACCCACCGGGATGGAGGCGGGTGATGACGTCCAGGCTCGCGGTGTCGACGTCGAGGACCTCGACCGAGGTCCGCCGACCGGTCAACTCCAGCTCGACCGGGGCGAAGCCCAGCGCCCGCACCCAACGCGACAGCGGGCTCTTGGTGCCGGACTCGTCGACGATGACGGCGTCGCGGCGCCCATCGCCGTCGGTGATCCGCACGATGGCGGCCAGGGCACCGAGCGCCGCCCAGGCAGCCACCGCGTCGGCGCACTTGGGGAGCCCGAGGTCGGCAGCGGACTGCCGTGCGTCGACGGCGTCGCTGTCCAGGGTGAGGACGTCGGACGGTCGGATCCAGTCGGGGAAGTCGGTGGGACGCAGCGCCAGGACCGGCGTCGACCGCAGCCGAGCGCGCAGTCCGGCGACCTGGTTGCGCACCCGCCCGCCGATGCTGTTGGCCGGTGGTGGGACCGGCCGGTCACCGATCGCGTCCGATTCGGCACTGGCCAAGGCCTCGAGCGCGCCGACATAGTGCGCCCAGGGCCCCGACTCGTCGAGGGGACGCACGCTGGAACGCAACTGCGCGGCATACGAAGGGTCGGCGAGGCGGGTCAGGGCGGCGGTGAGGGCCGGCACGTCGCCGGGTGGCACGAGCAGGCCGTCGACCTCGTCGCGGACCTGCTCGGCGAAGGTGCCGACCGACGACGCGATGACGGGCAGGCCGTGGCGGCGGGCGAGCAGGACGTTCTGGGACGCCGTGGCATCGCGGTAGGTGAGGGCCAGGACGTCGTGCCGGGCGAGCAACTCGGGGATCCGGTCGGCGGGGACATATCCCCCGTGGACCTCGACCCGGTCCTTGAGCCGTGGGTCGCGCGCCAACTCCTTGACGGTGCGGCCGGCGTCTCCCCACATCTCACCGGCGACCGTGACGGTGACGTCCGGAACCTCCTTGGCGGCCTCGAGCAGCAGGTCGACGCCCTTGTAGTCACGCACGATGCCCAGGGCAAGGATGCGAGTGCGCCCGTCCCCGGGCACGGCGGTGATCGCCGGGCCACCGGGCAGATGGGGTGGCAGGTCGAGTTCGCGGACGTGCCGTGCCCCCAGCTCGGTGGCCAGTCGGGCCTGCGCGTCGCTGTGGACGACGACCGAGTCGACCCGCGAGAAGAAGGCGGTGAGCAGTTGGCGGTCGCCGGGGCGGGCCTCGTGCGGCAGGACGTTGTGCGCGATGACGATCGTGCGCGGGCCGATGCCGGTCGCATTCGTGCGGGCGGCGCCTGCGGCCCGCAGCAGTGCCAGGTGGGCCGGGATGACCGGTGGGATGACGTGCACGACGATGATCGCGTCCATGTCGGCCAGCCGGCGACCGGTGCGGATCCAGGTGTCCGGACGCGCCCAGGACAGCGCGCGAATGGTGCGCGGGAAGGGCTCGACATCGGGAGCGCCCCCGGGCACGGCCTGCTCTCCCGGGTAGATCAGGCTCGGGTAGAGATGGCTCCACGACACCAGGGTGACGTCGTGCCCGGCGTCGGCGAGTTCGTGCGCCAAGGTGGTCGTGTGGGACGCCACGCCACCCTTGTAGGGATGGCTGGGTCCGACCACCGCGATCTTGAGCGCAGCGGGCGATGTGAGATCCCGCCCGCCGATGACGTTGTCAGACACCATCTCTCGATCTCACGACGAGGTCGGACAGCAGGGCGAGGGAGCCGATCATCACGCCACTGACGACGAGGAGCACCGTGTTGGCGGGGAAGTAGAAGGGGTGACGCACCATGTCGACCACGCCCTTGACGACGCCGAGGAGGATCAGCCAGATGGCCGGCGGCATGAGGACCTTGAGGGGGTCGAAGTACATGACCATCCGCAGCACCTGGAGGATGTAGCGGTAGGCATCGGAGACGAAGTGGAACTTGCTCGTCCCGGCTCGCTTGGCATAGGTGGTCTCGACGTACTTGATGTCGTGCTGGTTGGACAGGAAGGCGATCGTGATCGTCGTGACGCACGAGAAGCCGGCCGGGAGCAACCGCAGGTAGGGCAGCGCCACCTCGCGGCGGAAGGCCCGCAGCCCACTGTTGAGGTCGGGGATCTTGGTCTTGGTCAGCCATTCGGCGACCTTGCGGATGAACCACTTGGCGGGGACCCGGGCCCACTTGTGGGTACCCTCCTCGGTGGTCCGCGCCCCCACGACCTGGTCATAGGTCGCGTCGTCGCGCAGGATGCGGACCAGGTCCGGGATCTTCTCGTTCTCGTAGGTCATGTCCGCATCGGTCCACACGACGACCTCGCCGCGGGCCTGCTGGGTGCCGATCCGGCGGGCCGTGCCGGAGCCACCGTTGCGCCGGAAGGGCAGGATGCGCAGGTGGGCGTAACGCTGGGCCGCATCGCGCAGCACCGCGAGCGTGTCGTCGGTGCTCGCGTCGTCGATGCAGAGCACCTCATAACTGAACTCGCTGGCGTTCATCGTCGCCGTGATGCGCTCGATCTCCTTGAGCACGTGGGCGCCCTCGTTGTAGCAGGGCAGCACGATTGTCACGTAGGGCGCCGGTCCCGCGCCGGCGGGCCCGTCCTCGATGGGGTATGCCGCGTGCCCGGCGTGGCGGGAGATCGCACCGTAGTGGGGGCTGGTGCTGGGCGGGGTGACCGGAATCAACTCGGTCTCGGCGTGCTCGTTCATCGCCGTCGAGCCTACCCGCGCGATGTGAGAGCGTAGGTCCCATGGCCGGCCTGTCGACCGACGCGATCCTCACCCTGCTCCAGGAGGTGGCCGCCGACCTCATCACTTCGCGCTTCCGGTCCCTGACCGAGCACCAGGTCATGGAGAAGAACCCCGGGGACCTGGTCACCGTGGCCGACCGGGAGGCGGAGGTGGCGATCACGGCGGCGTTGACCGCGGCATACCCCGACGTCGTCGTGCTCGGTGAGGAGGCGCACAGCGCCGACCCGAGCCTGCTCGAGCGCTACCTCGCCGCCGACCACACCTTCACCGTGGACCCCGTGGATGGGACCAAGAACTTCGTCGAGGGCTCGCCCGACCATGCCGTCATGGTCGCCGAGTCGCGCGCAGACGAGACGGTGCGCGCGTGGATCTGGCAGCCGGAGCACGAGGTGGCGTGGGTGGCCGAGCGCGGTGCAGGGGTGTGGCGCAACGGCACCCGCGTGGTGCGGACCCCGCTCCGGGACGTGTCAGCAGCTCTGGGCGCGACGTCGACCTGGGCGCTGCGCGGCAAGCAACTGGGCCACCTGCCGACCATGCGCCTGTCCTGGGTCTGCTGCGGCGTGGACTACCCGCACCTGCTCGACGGCGACTGCGACTACATCATCTACACCCGGAGCAACGCCTGGGATCACCTCCCCGGCACCCTCATGGTCGCCGAGGCCGGTGGGGCCTTCGGGCAGGCCGACGGCTCGCCCTACACCCGCCGCTCGGACGTGCGCGGCCTGGTCGTGGCCGCCGACCCGCAGACATATGCCATGGTGCAGCCGCTCGCGCAGGAGGCACTCACGCGGTCTCGCTGACGTGGCCGCGTGGGATCAGGGCCTGGCGAGGCGGACCACGAGGGCCAGCGGATCGAGGTGGCTGGGTCGGCGCTCGAGAGCATGTTCGCTCTCCTGGACCGTCTGGTCGACGATCGTCATCCACTCCCCCAGTCCCGAGACAGCGCTGCTCTGGTCATCGTCCGCCGACAGGTAGACGAGCCTTCCGCCCGCTGCCGCAACGCTTCCCCGCACCTGCTGGGCGGCCGCCACCAGTGCCGCCTGGTCTCGGCGCAGAGCAGGACTGGTCGCCAGGGACGCATTCCCACACTGGCCCCTCACGACCTGCACCCACTCGTTCGCCGCCCGCGCGTCGACCATGAGCACGACATCGCGGGGCTGAAGTGCCGCGCACACCTGCTCCACGGCCGTCAATGAACCCGCCTCGACTCGCGCACTTGCGAGCGGCCACGTCGCGAGGGTGGTCGGCACGACCATTCCGACCGCCGCAAGGGCAGCGACCGCCCGCCCGACCCCCCGACCCCCCAGTCGAGTGAGGAGAACATGCGGTATGCCGTGGGGCTGAGACGGCGTGTTCTCCTCACTCGACGTGGGGGCTGGGGGCGTTGGCGACAGTATGGGCACGGATCCAGCGGCGAGGTGGCGGATCGACGCGAGGGCGAGGAGCAGGACCAGCGGGATGGCGATGACGAGGCGACGCTCGGCCCACGGATGGTCCGGTGTGATCCCCGGCCGCCAGAGCGTCATCAGGGTCGATCCGAGGGCCACCAGCAGGGGCCACGACCAGGGCGGCAGGTCCTGCGCGGCAACCCATCGCGTGGTCGCATGATGCACGAGCCAGACCAGGGCCAGGGCGGCGAGCACCAAGGAGATCGGACCGAGCCACCAGTTCAGCCAATCGACACTCTGC
The DNA here is from genome assembly GCF_000367525.1 of Phycicoccus elongatus Lp2. Classification (GTDB taxonomy): domain Bacteria; phylum Actinomycetota; class Actinomycetes; order Actinomycetales; family Dermatophilaceae; genus Phycicoccus_A; species Phycicoccus_A elongatus. The sequence goes on from NZ_HF570956.1 coordinate 966,891, forward strand.
TCGGCATAGGTGCGGGCCCCGTCGACCGGCAGTCCCTGCCGGGTCTGCATGCCGGCGACATAGCGCGCCCCCGGGTCGTTCGGGTCCTGACGGGCCGTCATCCAGAGCGGTCTGGAGGCCAGCCCGATGAGGACCAGGGCGGTCAGGCCGCCGACGGCGCGTGGGAGGCGCGCGGCATACCACGGGGGCAGGCGGGCGCCACGACGCTGCCACCACAACCCGCCGAGCATGACCAGTGCGACGGCGACTCCGATGGCGAGCAGCGGCAGCAGGCTCCCGGCAATGTCGCCGAGGTAGCGAGGCGACAGTCGTAGGCCGGCCAGCAGGCCGACCCCTGTCGACACACCGACGCCGACGAGCAGGGGTCGCGCCCACACCCGTCGCTGGGCCGCCGCCAGCCCCACGACGATCAGCAGGAGGATCGCCTCGCGCAGGCCGTCGATGCGCACCAAGGTGGTGCCGCCGACGAGCAGTCCGGCGAGGAGTGCGTGGCGACGCGCACGGGCGTCATCGGCGCTGGCGGCAAGGCTCAGGGCGAGGAAGCCGCCACCCAGGGTGAGCATCGACAGTGGCTCGGAATAGGTCGAACGCGAGAGGTGCAGGATCGGGAAGGCCACTGCGGTGACCCCCGCCGCCATGGCTCCCCACCAGGCACCGAGGAATCGGGCAGCCAGCAGGCCAATCGCCAACAGCCCGAATGCTCCCGCGATTCCCGGCAGCCAGAACGCTGTCCGCGGACCGCCGACCCAGATCCCCAGCCCATAGGTCGCGGCCGGACCGATGACGAACTGCGGCTGGATCGCCGGGTGGTCCACCCCACCGACCGCGTAGAAGGCCGGACTCGCCAGGGTGATTCCGGGCAACTCCAGGACTCGGGAGCCCCCGAGGATGTCGGCGTCGACCGGCACGACCCGCGAGCCGGTCGTGGCGAGCGAGATCGCCGCCTGGAGATTGCTCGCCGAGTCGCGCCGCGGGAGGACCTGCTCGGCGTGCGTGGTTCCTGCCCAGACGGCGAAGGCCACGCAGATCGCGACCAGCACCCCGGTGGCGGCGTTGTTCCGGATTGCCGCGGTTGGCCCCCGCCGGGAACAACCGCGGCAATCCGGAACAACGCCGACAAGGAGCCAGGAGCCGACCGCGAACAGCAGGGTGGCGGGGACGACGAGCCAGACCCTCCACCACCCGGCGGCTGCCAGGACGACGGACAGCGCACAGTGCGCGACCAGCCACAGGCCCGCGGTGACGACGAGGCGCTCCAGGCGCGCGGGCGCGCTCGCTGTCGTCTCCACCCGCCCAACGGTATGCCGCGTGCTCGCCTACGGTGGGCAGGTGCCCCTCCCAGCCGACGTCCTGCCCACGCTCCTGCGCCTCGATCCGGGCGCACCCCGGATCACCTGCTACGACGACACCGGCGGCCCGACCCACGGCGAGCGCATCGAACTGAGCGCCAAGGTCCTGGCGAACTGGGTCGCCAAGGCCGCCAACCTGCTCCAGGACGAGTTCGACGTGAGCGGCGGCACGAGCGTGCGGCTCGCGCTGCCGGCCCATTGGCGCACGGCCTACTGGGCCCTGGCGTGCTGGTCGGTGGGCGCGACCGTCCTGCTCGGCACTCCCGAGGAGACAGCCGATCCCGATGACCTCGCCCTGACCGTCACCGACGACCCCGTGCTGGCCGCCACCGCCGATCCCGCCGTCCTCGTCACCCTGGCCGGGCTGGCCCGCTCCGCCCCGACGCCACCACCGGTCGGGGTGCTCGACGAGGCCAGGGAACTGGCCACCTTCCCGGACGTCTTCACCGCCTGGGACGAACCCGATCCCGGCGGGGCCGCGCTCGTCACGGGACTCGGCACCGCGGCATACCGAGACCTGGTGGGCCCGGCGGGCGCCGACCGCACCCACCTGCTCGACCCCGACCCCGAGACCTTCCTGCGCACCGCTCTCGACACCTGGGCCGCCGGCGGCTCGGTCGTCCTGACCCGAGGTGTGCCCGACGACCACACCCTCACCCGGCGCATGGCGGCAGAGCACGTCACCGCCGCCTGGCCCACCCGATAGGGTCGCCTCATGGACAAGGTCGTCTCCTCGGCAGCCGATGCCGTGTCCGACATCCCCGACGGCGCCACCCTGGCCGTCGGCGGGTTCGGTCTCTGCGGCATCCCGTCGGTGCTCATCCAGGCCCTGCACGACAAGGGGGTGATCGACCTCGAGGTCGCCTCCAACAACTGCGGCGTCGACGACTGGGGGTTGGGAATCCTGTTGGCGGACAAAAGGATTCGTCGGATGATCTCGTCCTACGTCGGGGAGAACAAGGAGTTCGCCAGGCAGTACCTCTCGGGTGAGCTCGAGGTCGAGCTGACCCCCCAGGGCACCTTGGCCGAGCGACTGCGCGCCGGCGGCGCCGGCATTCCGGCCTTCTTCACGATCACCGGTTCGGGTACGCAGATCGCCGACGGCGGACTGCCGTGGCGGGCGGTATGCCGCGGACGGCTCGGTTGCCGTCGCCTCACCGAAGAAGCAGGTCCAGACCTTCGAGGTCGACGGGGTCGCGCGTGACTACGTGCTCGAGGAGGCGATCCGCGCCGACTTCGGCCTGGTGCGGGCGTGGAAGGGCGATCGTCACGGCAACCTGGTCTTCAACAAGTCCAGCCGCAACTTCAACCCGCTGTGCGCGATGTCGGGAAAGGTCACCATCGCCGAGGTCGAGGAACTCGTCGAGCCGGGCGAACTCGACCCGGACTCGATCCACCTGCCGGGCATCTATGTGCAGCGTGTGGTCCCCCTCACGCCCGAACAGGCCCGGGACAAGCGGATCGAGCGACGCACCGTCCGCGCGAGGGAAGGGGCCTGAGCCATGGCACTGTCACGTGAGGAGATGGCGGCCCGCGCCGCCAAGGAGTTGTCGGACGGGTCCTACGTCAACCTCGGGATCGGCCTGCCGACGCTGGTCCCCAACTATGTCCCCGACGACGTCGAGATCGTCCTGCAGTCCGAGAACGGCATCCTCGGCGTCGGCGCCTATCCCTTCGAGGAGGATGTCGACCCCGACCTGATCAACGCCGGCAAGGAGACGGTCACCCTGCGCAAGGGCGCTTCCTTCTTCGACTCCTCGACGAGCTTCGGGATGATCCGCGGCGGCAAGGTCGACGCCGCGATCCTGGGTGCCATGCAGGTCTCGGTCGTCGGCGACATCGCCAACTGGACGATCCCGGGCAAGATGATCAAGGGCATGGGCGGCGCGATGGACCTGGTGCACGGCGCCAAGAAGGTCATCGTCCTCATGGAGCACGTCGCCAAGGACGGCTCACACAAGATCGTGCAGGAGTGCACGCTGCCCCTGACCGGCCAGCGCGTCGTCGAGCGCATCATCACCGACCTGGCCGTCATGGACATCACCGACGACGGCCTGGTCCTGCGCGAACTCGCTCCCGGTGTCACCGAGGAGCAGGTCAAAGAGGCCACCGGGCCCGACTTCACCGTCGACCTGCAGCCGGCGCCCACCCACTGACAACTACCCTGAGCGGGTGAGCTCCACCCGCCCCGACCCGACCGTGACGCCGGACGTCACGGTCGTCGTCGTCACGTGGGAGCAACGCGAGCTCACCCTTGCCGCTCTTGATTCGCTTGCAGCACAGACGATCCCGCACCGCGTGCTGCTCGTCGACAATGCCTCGACCGATGGCACGGCCGAGGCGGTGGCGATCGGACACCCCGAGGTGGAGGTCCTGCGACTGCCGACCAACACCGGCTTCGCGGGCGGCATGGCGGCTGCGATCGATCGCGTCGACACCCGCTACACCGCGCTTCTCAACAATGACGCCCGCGCCGATCCCGACTGGCTCGCCGCGTCCGTCGCGGTCCTCGACGCCCAGCCGAACGTGGCGGCCGCGACGAGCAAACTCCTCCTCGACGACGGGTCACCCACCGCGCGCGTCAACAATGCCGGTGTCGTCCTCCTCGACTCCGGATATGGCGCCGACCGGGGCCTCGGTGAGGTCGACGACGATCGCTTTGCCGAGCCGGTCGAGGTCTTCGGCTTCTCCGGTGGCGCGGCCGTCCTGCGCACGCTCGCCGTCAAGGCCGTCGGCGGCTTCGACGCCTCGCTCTTCATGTACTACGAGGACACCGACCTCTCCTGGCGGCTGCGGCTGGCCGGCTGGCGGATCGTCTATGTCCCCACCGCCGTCGTCCACCACCGTCACGCCGCCAGCTCGGATCCCGCCTCCGTCATGTTCGCCCGCCACACCGAGCGCAACCGCCTCCTGCTCCTTGCTCGCCACGCTCCCCTCGCGTATGCCGCGAGCCGCACCGCCCGCTTCCTGCTCACGACCGCATCGCTCGCCGCGAAGAAGGCCACCGGCCAGGTGGTGCCGCCGGACCACGTCTTCGACCCCGCCCTGCGCCTGCGGGTGCTCGGCGAAGTGGCCCGCCTCCTCCCTGACACCCTGCGGCGGCGATCCCGCGCCGCCCACGGTGACCGACGCGCGCCGACGGTCCGGCACTGGAGCGGGCGAGATCACGATGCGGGCGAGGTGCGGTGAGCATGCGGATCGGTCTGGACTGCACTCCCCTGCTCGGCCGGCGCAGCGGCATCGGCACCTACACCCGCCACCTGCTCGAGGCCCTCGTGGACCGCTACCCGCACGACGAGTTCGCCGCGACCGCCTTCACGTGGAACGGGCGTCGCGAGTTGGCAGAGGCCGTGCCTCCCGGCGTGACCGTGGCCAGTCGCCCCGTGCCGGCCCGCCTCCTGCGCCAGGCCTGGCAACTCACCGAACGGCCGCGGATCGAGGACCTCGCCGGCCGCCTCGACGTCTTCCATGCGACCAACTTCCTCATGCCGCCCGTCGGCCGGGCGGCCGGGGTCGTCACCATCCATGACCTCGCCTACCTGCGCTTCCCGGAGACCGTGTCGGCCGCGACCTTGGCCTACCGCGAACTCGTCCCCAAGGGACTGGCGCGCGTCGGTGCCGTCGTCGTCCCCAGCCGGGCCGTCGCCGACCAGGTCCTCGACGCGTATGCCGTGGACCCGGCGTCCGTGGTCGTCACCCACGAGGGCGTGGACCCGGTGTGGGGGGCCACCGCCCCGAAGACGCCAGATGCCCTGCGGCAGTGGGGAATCGCCGAGGACTTCCTCGTCGTCGTGGGCACGCTCGAGCCCCGCAAGAACCTCCCCCGTCTCCTCGCTGCCTACGCCGCGGCCCTGCGCGACGACCCCGACCTGCCCCAACTCGTCATCGTCGGCGGCCAGGGCTGGGGCGATGCCCTCGACCTCACCGGCGTCCCGGACGGCCAGGTCGTCACCCCGGGCCATCTGCCCTGGGCGGACCTGCGCGGCGTCGTCGCCTCGGCCCGGGCGCTGCTCTTCCCCTCCCTGGACGAGGGCTTCGGTCTGCCACCTCTGGAGGCGCTGGCCTGCGGCACACCTGTGCTCGCTGCCGACATCCCGGTCCTCCGCGAGGTCCTCGGGGACCAGGCCCTCTTCGTCCCGCCGCTGGACGTCGAGGCCATCGCGGCAGGCATCGCCGATGTCACGGCTGCTCCGGTCGGCACGGCGACCACGCGCCGGGACTGGGCGGCCCGCTTCACCTGGCGGGCGTGCGCCGAGGCGACGCACACGGCATACGACCTGGCAGTGCGGCGGACCCGCTGATCAGGTGAGGTTCTCCGGGGCCGTCTCGCGGACGGCCTCCCCGTCATCGAGCCTGACCTCACCCGGGATGCACCGGACGCTGCCCCCGCTGATCCGAAGGCCATCGATGCGCGCGGCGGCCATGAGGGTGTCGTCGACGAAGATGCCCAGCCCCAACGAGAAGTCCCCGGGCATGTCCGGCCACTCCTCGATCTGCCACGAGAGTGCGTGCGTCCCGACCGGCAACTCCGCGGCCGGCACGGTGTGGAATCGGGGCGTCACATGGGCCACGGCATCGGGCTGGCCGGGCGCGTTGACGTGGAGCGAGAACTTGGCCTTGGCGGATGGCTGTCTCAACACCTCGACCTGGCACGAGACGGTGGCGCGGGCGCCGACGACGAACTCCTCCAGGGGCGCACCCGTGCTCGGATCGACGACGGCGAAGTCGATGATCCGGGCCAACTCGCCGTCGATGGTGGCGACTCCGTCGACCCCCAGGAGCTTGTTGAGCCGCTTGATCGTCTGACGCGGCGGCCCGTCGAAGAGGACCCGACCGTGATCGAGGAGAACGGCCCGGGTGCACAGCGACTCGATCTGACCGGCCGCATGGGAGACGAAGAGGATCGTCTTGCCCTGTCGCTGGAAGTCCTCGATCCGGGCCAGGCACTTGCGCTGGAAGGCGGCGTCACCGACGGCCAGCACCTCGTCGACGATGAGGATGTCCGGGTCGACGTGGACGGCGACCGCGAAGCCGAGCCGGACGTACATGCCCGACGAGTAGTGCTTCACCGGGTAGTCGATGAAGGGGCCGAGCTCGCTGAAGTCCACGATCGCCTCGAAGAGGCGGTCGGTCTCCTCCCGCGGGACACCGAGGAGAGCAGAGTTGAGATAGACGTTCTCGCGCCCCGTGAGTTCGCCGTCGAAGCCGGCGCCCAGTTCGAGCAGGGAGGCGACCCGGCCCCGCACCTCGACGGTGCCGTCGTTGGGTCGCAGGATCCCGGAGAGGACCTTGAGCAGGGTCGACTTGCCCGAACCGTTGGGGCCGGTCAGGCCGACGGTCTCGCCGCGGCGTACCTGCAGATCGACGTCACGAAGGGCCCAGAAGACATCGCCCTCGGACTGCTCTCGGCGAACCATCCGCTCCTTGAGGCTGGTCGCCCGCCGGTGGTAACTCGCGAACCTCTTGCTGACCCCGCGGGCATCGATGAGGATCTCGCCCTCCATGGGTGCCGTCGGGCTCACGGCACCCGACCCCTGCGTCGTCGTCACAGTTCCTCCGCGAAGTCCGCTGACCGGCGCCGGAAGAGCCAGATCCCGGCCGCCAGGAAGATCGCGGCCGTGATGGCGCTCATCCCGAGCGCCTGCACGTAGTAGAGGTTGTCCGCACTCGGCAACAGGAGCTGACCGACCTGCCCACTGTCGCGCGCGGCCTGGTTGTCCGGGTAGCGAACGACCCCGTAGAGCGCACGCTGCATGGCGATCACCGGGCCGGCCATCGGGTTCAGGTAGTAGAGCCATTCGATGACGTGGTTGTTCACCTGGGTGTGCACCAAGGTGGCCGGGTAGATGATCGGCGTCATCCACATCCACGCGAAGAGCGCCACCTCGACCAGATGCTGGGTGTCCCGCAGGCGAACGGTCGACGCGGCCGTGAACAGCCCGAGCCCGATCGTCGCGGCCAGGACGACGATGAGTGCCGGGATGATGAGGAGCAGCTCAGGGCGCAGCGGGGGCATCCCGACGACGAAGAGGGCGACCACCAGCACGATGTACTGCAGCGCCACCTGCACTCCGGCGAAGCCGATCGAGGCCAGCGGGAGGGACTCGTGGGCGAAGGGCACCTTCTTGACCAGACCCGCATTGGCCAGGATCGATGTCGTCGCCCCCGACACGCCCATCGTGAAGAAGTTCCAGATCAGCATCCCCGACATCAGGAAGAGGCCGAAGTAGGGGACGGCGGACTTGAACACCACGGCGAAGACGAAGGTGTAGACCACGAGGATCAACAACGGATTCGCGAGCGACCACAGGAAACCCAGCGTCGATCCCTGGTACTTGACCTTGAGATCCTTGCGGATGAGTTGACCGATGAGTTCGGTTCGCAGCCGGGATTGGGTGCCCGACGGGCGCGTGACCCCCATGCATGTCCTTCCGCAACCGCGCGTGCCTGTACTGTGCCCGACAGGATACAGGCGTGAGGAGCTGAGCCCGTGCGCGTTGACTTCCTGGCAGAGCAGGTGTGTTCGCGGGTTCCCGGCGGCACCGGCCGGTATGCCGCGCAGTTGCTCGCCCACCTGGCCACCAGCGCGTCCGGTGAGGATCTCCACCTGCGTGCGGTCGTCGGCCGGCCCTGTGCCCGGGTGACCGACGTCGTTCCCCGGGTGCGCACCATCGGAGTTGGTGGGCCGGTCCTGGCCCGGCTCTGGGAGCGCGGTCTGCCCCCGACCCTTGGCCCGGGAGCAGATGTGGTCCACGCCCCCACCCTGCTCGTGCCACCGGTCCGCAAAGCGGCGCTGGTGGTCACGGTGCACGACGCCGTGCCGTGGACGCACCCCGACACCCTGACCCCTCGGGGCGTGAGCTTCCATCGGCGGATGGCCGAGCGCGCCATGGCGCGGGCCGACCTGATCATCACGCCGACCCAGCGGGTCGCGCACCAACTGGCCGAACTGCTCGACCCCCCCTGCCAGGTGCAAGCCATCCCGCTGGGCGTGACCCCGATGCCGGTCCCTCCGGACGCACCGGCGCGACGCGTCGGACTCGGTATCGGCCGGGCTCCTTATGTCCTCTTCGTCGGCACCCGGGAGCCGCGCAAAGGTCTCGACGTGCTGGTGACGGCCATGGGCCACGCCGAGCTGAGCCACCTCGACCTGGTCGTCGTCGGGCCGATCGGCTGGGGCGACGTCGACGTCCTCACCGCCTCGAACCAGGCCGGTATCGGGTCCCGCGTCCACCTGCTCGGGGCGGTGTCCGACGAGGACCTCGCCGCTGTCTACGCGGGCGCAGCAGCCCTCGCGTTGCCCAGCCGCGCCGAAGGTTTCGGAATTCCCGTCATCGAAGCGATGGCCCATGGCGTTCCGGTCGTCATCAGCGACGATCCGTCCCTGCTCGAGACCGCTGGCGGGTGGGCCACCATCTCCGCCATCGGTGACCCGGATTCGCTGGCGCAGGCTCTGGTGAGCGCCACCTCGGGCTCGGCCGGGATGACGGCGATGGTCGCGGGTGCCCGGGAACATGCCGGCGAACTCACCTGGGAGCGGGCCGCGCAGCGGACCCTCGCGGCATACCGAACGGCGCTCGGTCGCGCCTGACCCGACCATCGCGGGGTGCCCGAGAGCGCCTGACGTGGCCGGTCGCGCGCGCCTGTCCACCTACACTGGGTCAGTGACCAGCCCGACCAGACGCCATGTCCTGATCGTCACCGGGGAACCCTTGGGCACCAAAATGGCTGGCCCTGCCATCCGCGCCCTGGAGATGGCCACCCTGCTCAAGCCCGACAATGACGTCATCCTCGCGACGATGGGGCGATGCGACCTCGTCATCGAGGGCATCACGACGGTCCATCTCAATCACCAGAACGCGCGCCAACTCGTCGAGGGATCCGACGTCATCATCTTCCAAGGCGTCTTCCTGTCGATCTACCACTGGGCAGCCAACAGCGACGCGGTGATCATCCCCGACATCTATGACCCCTTCCATCTGGAGACCCTCGAGCAGGAGAGCGACCGGCCGATGGCCGAGCGGTGGGAGGTCTCCCACATGACGGTCGAAGCCCTCAACCACCAGATCCGACGCGGCGACTACTTCGTCTGCGCCTCGGAGAAGCAGCGCGACTTCTGGCTCGGCCAACTCGCCGGTCAGGGTCGGATCAACCCCACGAGCTACGACGAGGACGCCTCTCTCCGCCGACTCATCGACGTGGCGCCCTTCGGGCTGCCGGAGGAGCCGCCCGTCCAGAAGCAGCACGGCCTGCGTGGAGTCATCGACGGCATAGGCCAGGACGACAAGGTGATCCTGTGGGGTGGCGGGGTCTACAACTGGTTCGACCCCTTGACCCTGATCCGCGCCATGGCGGTGGTCGCCGAGAAGGTGCCCGAGGCGCGGCTGGTCTTCATGGGCATGAAGCACCCCAATCCGGATGTCCCCGCCATGGCCATGGCCAACCACAGCCGGGAACTCGCCGAGCAACTCGGCCTCACCGGTCGGCATGTCTTCTTCAACGAGACCTGGGTGCCCTATCAGGACCGGGCCGATCTCCTGCTCGACGCCGACATCGGTGTCAGCTGCCACTTCGACCACATCGAGACGGAGTTCAGCTTCCGCACCAGGATCCTGGACTACCTCTGGGCGGGGCTGCCGATCGTGTGCACCCAAGGTGACGCCTTCGCCACGCTCGTGGAGACCGAGGGGCTGGGAGCCACGGCCGCACCGGAGGACGTCCTGGGCCTGGCCACCGCACTCATCGACCTGTTGACCGACGAGCCGGCCCGCGCTGCGGCGTCCGAGCGCGTCAAGGAGGTGGCCAAGCGCTTCACGTGGCGCCAGTCCCTAGCCCCGCTGATGGCGTTCATGGCCGATCCACGTCGGGCTCCGGACCTGCACCCGGACACACCCAGGCCGCACACACCCGCTGGGTTCGTGCACCGGCCCAAGTTCGGGCCGCGCGCCGACCTTGCCCTGTTCCGCACCTACCTCGACCAGGGTGGCCCGGGCGAGTTGGTGCGACGCATGACCGGGCGGGTGCGCCGCATCGCTCGCGAGACCGTGAGCGGCCGCTGACCGGCCCATGACTGGTTCCGCGACCACCCACGTCCTCCTCGACGCCACGGCGCTGCCCCCGGGCACGTCCCGCGGTGGGGTCTCGCGCTATGTCGATGAGCTCGTCGGGCACTGGCCCATCGAGCGTGTCGAGCTCACCGTCGTGGCCCAGCCCTACGACTCGGCCCGGTATGCCGCGCAGCTGGGTCCCGGGCGGGTCGTCACGGGGCCCGCAGCTCTGGGCCGACAGCCGGTGCGCCTGGCGTGGGAGCAGGTCGGGCTTCCTCGGCTCATCGCTCAACGTGACGTCGACGTCATGTTCAGCCCGCACTACACGATGCCGCTCGCCGGCCGACTCCTCCGTCGTGACGGTCGTCGGGTCGCGCAGGTCGTCACCCTGCACGACGCCACCTTCTTCAGTCACCCCCACCTGCACCACGGGGTGAAGGCGAAGTTCTTCCCGGCGTGGACCCGGGCCTCGGTGCGCCTGGCGGACGCCCTGATCGCACCGAGCCAGGCCACGGTCGACGAGGTGCGTCGGGTGACCGGGGCACCGGCGAACACGTTCTCGGTCATTCCGCACGGGGTCGATCTGGAGCGTTTCCACCCGCCGACGGGCGCGGAGATCGAGGCCGCGCGCGAGTGGGCCGGTCTGGCAGCCGGTGTCCCGTATGTCGCCTTCCTCGGCACCATCGAACCCCGCAAGAATGTCCCCGCGTTGATCCGAGCCTGGACCCAGGTGTGCCGCGAAGTCGCCGATCCACCGGCACTCGTCCTCGCCGGTGGTCGCGGATGGGACGACGAGGTCGATCCAGCCATTGCCGCGGTTCCGCAAAACCTGACCGTCCGCCGGCCCGGCTTCGTGCCCGAGCACCTCGCCGCCGGTCTCCTCGGCGGCGCCGAGGTCGTCGCCTACCCCTCCCTCGGTGAGGGCTTCGGATTGCCGGTGCTGGAGGGAATGGCCTGTGGCACACCGGTGCTCACCACGTCGCTGCTCTCGCTCCCTGAGGTGGGCGGCGACGCGGTCCGGTATGCCGCGTCGCCGACACCCGACGATCTTGCCGACGCGCTGCGCGACCTGTTGGGTGACCCGGCCGAACGATCTCGGCTCGCGGCGGCCGGCCTGGCTCGCGCCCAGGGGTTCTCGTGGCAGCACACGGTCGACGAGCACGTCTCGCTCATCGAAGGGTTGGCGAGCACCCAGGAGGCTATGCCATGACAGCGGACGTGCGGGTCGTCGTCGTGACCTACAACTCTGAGCGCTTCCTGGGGCCATTTCTCGACTCGATCGCCGAATCATCGCAGCGTGAGATCGCGGTCACGGTGTCCGACAACGGTTCTCGTGACGGCAGCCTCGCCATCGCCGAAGGACGGCCGGGCGTCACCGTCCTGCGCAATGGCGCCAATCTCGGCTACGGCTCTGCAGCGAACAGAGGGGCGGCCGGTGCGGCCGAGGAGTGGCTGGTCATCGCCAATCCCGACGTCCGCCTCACCCCGGACTGCCTCGACACCCTCCTGGAGGCGGCCGAACGATGGCCCACGGCGGGCGTCCTCGGACCGGGGATCCTCACACCCGAGGGTGAGCTCTACCCCTCGGCGCGCCTTCTGCCATCACTGCGCCGCGGAGTCGGCCACGCCACCTTGGGCTGGGTCTGGCCGAGCAATCCGTGGAGCACCGCCTATCGCAACGACCGAGGTGAGCCCCGCGAGGGTGTGGTCGGCTGGCTGTCCGGATCCTTCATGGTGGTCCACCGAGCGGCCTTCGAAGCCGTCGGGGGGTTCGACGAGGGTTTCTTCATGTACTTCGAGGATGTCGACCTGTGCGACCGCCTCGGCCGCCAGGGGTGGACCAGCGTCTACGTCCCGCAGGCCAAAGTGCTCCACGTCGGTGGCCATTCGACCACGAAGGACCCGGCGTCGGCCGACCTCATGGCACGCACCCACCACCGCAGTGCCTACCGCTATCTCTCCGGTCGGTATGCCGGGCCCGCGCGGGCTCCCCTGCGCTGGGCGATCGGGGCTGGGCTCACCGTTCGCTACGGCCTGTCGCGGGTGGTGGCGACCGTGGCTCACACCGCGGTGCCGACGCGGCGCATCCGGCCGACTCAAATCGATGGAGGGGCCTGACCATGGCCGACGACGGATCGCGCGCACGGCCCATACCCCAGGGTCGCCCGGGCACCTCCGGCTCCGGGGGTGCCGAGGACGACGACGTCTTCATCGTCGACACGCGTGGCCGCGGTCGCACGACGCCACCGCGCCCGGCCCGCCGTGAGGCGGAGCCGGCAGGACGGACCCCGGCCCCGCGGCATACCCCTGGGGAGCGGCGCCGACCACAGCAACGGATCCCTGCGCCGACGGAGCCCACCATGCGTCGCCTCGACGACCAGGGACGCCCGGCCACGACGATGCCCCCGCCACGACCGCCCCAGGCGTCCCGGCCGCTGACGGCCGAGCAGCCGACGCCCCCGCGCCCACCGCGTCGTCGCAGACCGCTGCGTTGGGCCGTGCTCGCCCTCGTCGTCGTGCTGGCCTACCTCCTGGGCGTGCCCCTGCACGCCTACTCCGAGGTGACACGCGTCAACGCTGCACCGGCCGGCGATCGGCCGGCGCCGGGCAAGGGCTCGAACTACCTGCTTCTGGGCTCGGACTCACGCGAAGGGCTCACCGCCGAGCAGCTCGACGAGATGGCCACCGAACAGGTCGAGGGCAATCGGACCGACACCGTCATGGTGTTGCACCACAGTGACAGCGGCCCCTCGTCCTTGGTCTCGATCCCGCGCGACTCCTACGTGCCCATTCCGGGTCATGGCACCCAGAAGATCAACGCCGCCTTCGCGATCGGTGGGCCGCAGTTGATGGCGGCCACAGTGGAGCAGGCGACCGGCCTTCGGCTCGATGGCTATCTCGAGATCGGCTTCGGCGGCTTCGCGGGGGTCGTCGACGCACTCGGCGGCGTGAACATCTGTGTGGCGCAACCGATGGACGACCCGATGGCCGGGATCAACCTCCAACCCGGCTGTCAGGTGCTGAGTGGGCCGACCGCCCTGGGCTATGTGCGGGCCAGGCACTCCGACCCGCGCGGCGACATCGGCCGGGCGGAGCGTCAGCGACAGTTCCTCTCAGCGGTCGTCAAGGCGATCGCGACTCCGTCGACCGTCCTCAACCCGGTGACGTACTGGAAGGTCACGCATGCCGGCGCCGCCGGAGTGCGTCTGGGAGAGGACACCTCACTGAGCGAGACCGTCACGATGCTGTCGACGATGCGCTCGGTCAGTTCAGGGGACGGCAACTCGCTCGTCGTGCCACTGAAGACGACCGCTCTGCAGACCAAGAACGCCGGGGTCGCCGTGCAGTGGGACAAGGAGCGCGCACTCGCGCTGTTCGAGGCACTCCAACGTGACGATCCGTTGACCGCTCCGCCGGCGGGCACGGACGGGGTCCCCTCCGGCTGAAGAACCCGCACCGAAGTTGTGGGCCGGCTCTCCGGTGCTCAGACACGGCAGAACCGGCACCCAAGGCCGGCGTCGGCCTCAGCCTTTGAGCAACTGGCGCGCCATCACGATCCGCTGGATCTGGTTCGTGCCCTCGTAGATCTGGGTGATCTTGGCGTCGCGCATCATCCGCTCGAGCGGGAAGTCACGGGTGTAGCCCGCGCCACCGAGCAATTGCACGGCATCAGTGGTCACCCTCATCGCCACATCAGAGGCGTAACACTTGGCGGCCGCGCCGAAGAAGGACAGGTCAGCATCGTTGCGCTCGGACTTGGCCGCCGCGACGTAGACCATCTGGCGCGCAGCCTCGAGCTCCATCGCCATGTCGGCGAGCATGAACTGGATGCCCTGGAAGTCGGCGATGTGCTTGCCGAACTGCTTGCGTTCCTTGACGTAGGCCAAGGCATGGTCGAGGGCACCCTGGGCGATGCCGACGGCCTGCGCGCCGATCGTCACGCGCGTGTGGTCGAGGGTCCGCAGGGCGATCTTGAGCCCCTCACCGGGGTCGCCCACCATGCGATCGGCGGGGATGCGGCAATTGTCGAAGTGCAGCTCGCGCGTGGGACTGCCCTTGATCCCGAGTTTGCGCTCCTTCTCGCCGAAGGTGAAGCCCTCGTCGGACTTCTCGACCACGAAGGCGGTCACATTGTTGCCGCGCGGGCCGTCGGGATCGGTGACGGCCAGGACCGTGTAGTACTGCGAGACACCGGCATTGGTGATCCACGACTTCTGGCCGTTGAGGACGAAGTGGTCACCGTCCGCCTTCGCCCGACACTTCATGCCCGCGGTGTCCGAGCCGGCCTCACGTTCGGACAGCCCGTAGGAGAATCCGGCTTCTCCACGTGCCAGCGGCGGGAGGTACGTCGCCTTGATCGCTTCGGATCCGCCCAGGATCACCGGCATCGAACCGAGCTTGTTGACGGCCGGGATGAGGGAGGCGCTGGCGTCGGCGCGGGCGACCTCCTCGATGACGATGCAGGTGGCGAGCGCATCGGCGCCCACCCCGTCGTACTCCTCCGGCACGTGTGGAGCGAAGAAGTCGCTGGCCACCAAGGCGTCGTGCGCCTCCTGGGGGTAGCGGGCCTCCTCGTCGACCGCCGCGGCATACGGGGCGATCTTGTCCTTGACCACCTCCTGCACCGCCGCGCGTAGTTCCTCGTGGAACTCGCTGGTCCGAAACAGGTCGAAGTCGTTCGCGCCGCTCACGCCGCCAAGGTTACCTGCGCGTATGCCGCGTGCTCACCGGCCGTGGGGAGCGCCACGCCCGCTCGACGCCAATTTCCCGGAACAGATCTCGCAGCGGGACACACGTATACGTGTGTCCCGCTGCGACATCTGTTCTCCCGCCGAACTCAACTCGCACCAGACCACATCCATACGTGTGTCCCGCTGCGACATCTGTCCGGACGTCACGCGAGTTCCGGGATGACCTCTCGCTCGAAGGCCTCGACGCCCGAGGTGTCATAGGCCGCCTCGGCGAAGTTGGCGATGGCGTAGCCCAGCCCTGCCGTGCCGAGGGCGGTGAGACGCTCGAGGAGTTGCTCGGGCGTGCCGCAGCCCGGCGACGTTGCGTAGTGACGCATCCGCGCCTCGACCTTGTCCTGCGGCACACCGCCTCGCTCGAGGCGCGGTCGCGGATGCCGGCGAGCCGATCGTCGATCTCGCCTTGGCTGTGGCCGATGACGACATCGAGGTTGGTCGAACGCGTGATCTCGGCGTCGTCCCGCCCGACGGCGGCGCAGTGACCCCTGAGGAGCTCGTCCTTGTGCACGAAGTCCGGCAACGACCCACCGGCGAAGTTCGTGTAGTCGGCATACCGTGCGGCTATGCGGAGGGTGACCTTCTCGCCCCCACCGGCGATCCACAGGGGAATGCCGTTCGCCGGGCTGCCCTCGATGCTGCTGCCCTGCAAGGGCAGCGGGAAGTTCAGCGCCCCAGCGACCTGGTAGTGGGTCCCGTCGAGCGTTCCGGAGCCGGTCGTCCACATCTGGCGCATGATCTCCACGCCCTCGCGCAGTCGGCCGAGTCGCTCCTTCGGCGGCGGGAACCCGTAGCCGTAGGCCCGCCATTCGTGCTCGTACCACCCGGCGCCGATGCCCATCTCGACCCGTCCCCCGGACACGATGTCGACGGTCGTGGCCACTTTGGCCAGATAGGCCGGAGGCCGATACGCCATGCACGTGCACATCTGGCCGAGTCGGATCCGGGAGGTGATGCCGGCATAGGCCGCCATGAGCGACCACGCCTCATGGGTCGCCTCCTGCGTGGGATGCAGGAGCGTGTGGAAGTGGTCATAGACCCACAACGAGGCCCACTGATCGTTCTCGTCGGCCCGACGAGCAAGCCCCGCCATGACGCCCCACTGTTGGGCAGGCTCGATGCCGACCAGATCGTGGCGCCAGCCCTGGGGAATGAAGAGTCCGAATCGCATTCCCCCATCCTGCCGCCTCCACGGCCGGCCGGGTGGGTTGCTTCCCACGCGAACCGCCCGGTCACGGTCACCTCCGACAACTACAGTGCAGCCATGCCTCCGCACGTCACGGTCGTCGGCACGTCCTACGTCGGCCTGTCCCTGGCTGTCCTGCTCAGCGAGGTCGCGGACGTCACCGCCTACGACATCGACGAGAGTCGGCTCGAATTCCTCGGGCGCGGCCAGAGCCCCATCGACGATCCCGACATCGAGGCCCGGCTTGCCGCCGGCCCGCTCGACATGAGACTGACCAGTGACCGGGCCACTGCCTACGAGGGTGCGGACTTCGTCGTCGTCGCCACCCCGACCGACTACGACCCGGCGACGAACTATTTCAACACCACCTCGGTCGAGCAGGTCGTCGGCGATGTCATCACGATGGCCCCCACGGCGACGGCCGTCATCAAGTCCACCATTCCGGTCGGCTTCACGCGGCGACTCCGGGCGCAACTGGGCACCGATCGGGTGATCTTCTCCCCCGAGTTCCTGCGTGAAGGGCGCGCCCTCCACGACAATCTCCACCCGTCCCGGATCGTCGTCGGGGACGAAGGGCCCGAGGGGCGCGCGTTCGCCGACCTGCTCGCGAGCGCTGCCCTGGACCACGATGTGCCGATCCTGCTGACCGGCAGCACCGAAGCCGAGGCGATCAAGCTGTTCGCCAACACCTACCTGGCCATGCGCGTCGCCTTCTTCAACGAACTCGACACGTATGCCGCGACGCACCTCCTCGACACCCGGCAGATCATCGAGGGGGTGGGTCTGGACCCTCGCATCGGTCTGCACTACAACAACCCGTCCTTCGGCTACGGCGGCTACTGCCTTCCCAAGGACACCAAGCAACTCCTGGCCAACTACGCGGACGTGCCCCAGACCCTCATCTCGGCGATCGTCGAGGCCAACACCACCCGCAAGGACTTCGTCGCCGCCGACATCGTCGCGCGCAAACCACGCACTGTCGGCATCCACCGCCTGGTCATGAAGGCCGGCTCGGACAACTTCCGTAGCAGCAGTGTCCAGGGGATCATGAAGCGCCTGAAGGCCAAGGGCATCGAGGTGCTGGTCCACGAGCCCGAACTGCGCGCCGACAGCTACTTCGGCTCCCGTGTCGTGCGCGATCTGCAGGAACTCAAGGACTCGTGCGACCTCATCGTCGCCAACCGCATGTCACCGGAACTCACCGACGTCGCCGAAAAGGTCTACACGCGGGATATCTTCGGTCATGACTGACCGGACATGATGGGGTCATGAGTGTCACACCCGTGGGTCACCAGAACGACCCCGTCATCATCCGCGAACTCCTCATGGACCCCGGCGTCTGGATCATGGTCGGTCTCTCGACCAACTCCGATCGGCCTGCTCACTCGATCGCGCGTTGGCTCACCCACGAGCAGGGCCGCACGGTCATCCCCGTGCACCCCAAGGCCGAGAGTGTTTTCGGGGAGACGGGCTACGCGACGCTCGCTGACGTGCCGGACCAGGACATCAAGGTCGTCGACTGCTTCGTCAGCAGTGAGCATGTCGGGGCCGTCGTCGACGACGTGATCGCCCACAAGGACCGCCTGCTCATCGATGCCGTGTGGCTGCAGAAAGGTGTCGTCGACGAGGCGGCCGCCGCCCGGGCTGCCGAAGCAGGCCTCGAGGTCGTCATGGACACGTGCCCAAAGATCGAGCGGCGTCGGATGATCGGCGAAGGACAGGTCCGCTGATCCCCTGACCGGGACGGTGTCGGCGGCTCAGGTCAGGAGGTCCTTCAAGGACGGGGCCAGGGCACGGAAGGCGCGGCCCCGATGCGAGATCGCATTCTTCTCCACGTCGGTGTACTCCGCCAGGGTGCGGACCGGTCCGGACTCCTGCTCAGCGGGAACGAAGATCGGGTCGTAGCCAAAACCGTTCTGACCACGCGCGATTCGCTCGAGGTGGCCGGAGACGCGACCCTCGGCCGCGGCATACCGGCCATCGGGGAGCGCCACGACGGCGGCGCACACGAAGGCAGCCCCACGGTGCTCGTCGGGCACGTCGGCGACCTGCTCGAGCAGGAGCGTGAGGTTCGCCCGATCCTTGTCGGCGCGGGCCGCGTCGGCACCGGCGCGCGTCCCGGACCAGCGCGCCGAGAAGACGCCGGGGCATCCACCGAGCACCTCGACAGCGAGGCCGGAATCGTCGGCGATGGCCGGCATGCCGGTCGCGGCCGCGACGGCGCGCGCCTTGAGCAGTGAGTTCCCCTCGAAGGTCACCTCGGTCTCGGGCACATCGGCGACGTCGGGGTATGCCGTCACCGGCACGATCTCGAGGTCGAGCTCGCTGACGAGGTCACCGAGGATCTGCTCGAGTTCGTGGACCTTGTGCTCGTTGCGGGTCGCGAGCACGACGCGGCGCGTCACCGGACGCGCTCGCGGGCCGGTGCGGTCAGGGCCTCCTGCTGGAGCGCGGACAGTTGGGCGCAGGCGGCCGTCGCGAGCCCCAACAGACTGTCCAGGACACCGCGGTCGAAGGCTGCGCCGGCGCCTTCAGCGGTCCCCTGGACCTCGATGAACTCCCCCGAGCCGGTCATGACGACGTTCATGTCCGTGTCGGCCGTCGAGTCCTCCGGGTAGTCGAGGTCGGCGACTGGGACACCGCCCACGACGCCGACAGAGACCGCGGCAACGGAGTCGACGAGCGGACTGGCGTCCTTGCCGATCAGGCCCTTGGCCCGTGCATCCTCGAGGGCGTCGACGAGGGCCACATAGGCACCGGTGATGGAGGCGGTCCGGGTCCCACCGTCTGCCTGGAGCACATCGCAGTCGATGACAATGGTGTTCTCCCCCAACGCTTTCGTGTCGATGATGGCGCGCAAGGAGCGACCGATGAGTCGGGAGATCTCATGGGTGCGTCCACCGACGCGCCCCTTGCGCGACTCCCGGTCGGAGCGGGTGTTCGTCGAGCGCGGCAGCATCTCGTACTCCGAGGTGACCCAGCCCGTGCCCTTGCCCTTGAGCCAGCGCGGCACACCCTCGGTGAAGGAGGCAGCGCACAGCACGCGGGTGCGACCGAACTCGACGAGGACGCTGCCCTCGGCGTGGTCGAGCCAGTTGCGGGTGATCCGGATGTCGCGGAGTTGGTCGGGGGCGCGGCCGTCGTGGCGTGGGGCGTCGGTCATGCGCCCAAGGCTAGTTGGCGCGTCGTTCCCGCAGGGCCGCACCCTTGGCCCGGGCCTGATCGCCCAGGTCACCGCGGAAGGCGTCCATCGCCACGCGGATCCGGGCCGCCTCCCCGTCGGCGCCGCTGCCCAGGATGCGGGCTGCGAGCAGGCCGGCGTTGCGCGCCCCCCCGATCGAGACAGTTGCCACCGGCACCCCGGCCGGCATCTGCACGATCGACAGCAGGGAGTCCATGCCGTCCAGGTACGTGAGCGGCACGGGCACACCGATGACCGGCAGCGATGTCACCGACGCGAGCATGCCGGGCAGGTGGGCCGCACCGCCGGCCCCCGCGATGAGGACCTGCAACCCACGATTTGCGGCCCCACGCCCGTAGGCGATCATCTCTTCCGGCATCCGGTGCGCCGAGACGACATCGACCTCGTGGTCGATCCCGAACTCGGTCAGGGCGATCGACGCGGCCTCCATGACCGGCCAGTCACTGTCGCTGCCCATCACGATGCCGACGACGGGGCCACTCGCCTGAGTCATTCCCTGACCTTCCCTTGGATGTATGCCGCAGCATGGCCCGCGCGTTCGCGCAGGCTCGCGAGGTCGTCGCCGCTGACATTGACGTGGCCGATCTTGCGACCGGGCCGGACGCCCTTGCCATAGAGGTGCACCTTGGCGCCCGGGTCACGGGCCATGACGTGCCGATAACTCGAGTAGAGCTCCTCATCCTCACCCCCGAGCACATTGGCCATGACGGTCCAGCGCTCGTGCGGCGACGGATCCCCCAGCGGCAGGTCGAGCACGGCCCGCAGGTGTTGCTCGAACTGACCCGTGACCGCGCCGTCCATCGACCAGTGCCCGGAGTTGTGCGGACGCATGGCCAACTCATTGACGACGACGCGGCCATCGGCCAACTCGAAGAGCTCGACGGCAAGCACCCCGGTCACGTCGAGGGCACCAGCGATCCGGAGTGCGATGTGTGTCGCCGCGGCAGCCTCGCCGCCGGTGAGGGCGGGCGCCGGCGCCAGCACCTCGGTGCAGATCCCGTCGGTCTGCACGGTCTCCACGATCGGCCACGCCGCAGCCTGGCCGGAGGGGCTGCGGGCCACGAGGGCCGCGAGTTCGCGCACGAAGGGCACGCGCTCCTCGAGCAGCAGCCCGGTCTCGGCCGTCCCCTCGTGGGCCAGCCACTGCGTGAGGTCCCCGGCACTCCCCGCGACGAGCACGCCCTTGCCGTCATAACCCCCGCGCGGCGTCTTGGCGATGATCGGCCAGCCGACCTCGGCACCGAAGGCCTCCACCTCGGCCGGAGTGCGTGCCACGGCCCACGCCGGGCACGGCACGTCGAGTGCGGTCAGCCGCTCGCGCATCGCGATCTTGTCCTGCGCAAAGACCAGCGCCTCGGGGCGGGGATGGACGGGGACACCTGTTGCCACCAAGGCGGCCAGGATGTCGGCGGGGACGTGTTCGTGGTCGAAGGTCACGACATCGCAGTGCTCGGCGAGGGCGAGGACGGCCTCCAGGTCGGTGTGCTGGCCCACCGGCGCCGAGGGGATCACCAGGGCCGCGGAGGCGTCCGCAGCCTCCGCGAGGACGCTGAGGGTCAGTCCCAGTTCAGCGGCCGGGCCCGCGCACATACGGGCCAGTTGCCCACCGCCGATGATGCCGACGACAGGGAATCCGCCGGGGCTGCGAACGGGCTTCGACACGGAACCGAGCGTAGTGCCCGGCGCGGTTACGCTTCGTCCGTGCCCCCCGCCGGTGCCCCTCGGGGCCTCCTCGACCGCCTCCGCGGCGCGATCGACCTCTTGTATCGCGAGATGCTCAAGTTCGGCGTCGTCGGTGCGGTGGCCTTCGTCGTCGACATGGGCACCTTCAACCTGCTCCGCCATGGGCTCTTCGCCCACAAGCCGACCACCGCGACGGTCATCTCGGCCCTGGTCGCGACCGTCGTCGCCTGGGTGGGCAACCGGGCCTGGACGTTCCGGCACCGACGCAATCGGCCCGCTCATCACGAGGCCCTGCTCTTCGCCGGCACCAACGGTGCCGCGATGCTGGTCCAGATGGGAGTCGTCGGTTTCAGCCACTATGTGCTGGCCCTGCAGACCCTGACCGCGGACAACATCGCCAAGTTCCTCGGCATCGCCCTGGGCACCCTGCTGCGGTTCTGGGCCTACCGACGTTTCGTCTTCGCCGGGGAACCCATCGACGCGCGGAGCACCCCGTCGGTCGACGATCCGGAACCCACGGTCGACGACCGCCGCTGACGGCGATCAGGGCTGCGGCAGTCAGTCCGCCGCACCCGAGAGGAAGAGCGCAAACTCCGCGCCGCTGGCCGACACGAGTTCGAGCCGGCCCCCCTGGGCGGAGGCGAGGTCGCGCGCGAGCCCGAGGCCCAGGCCACTGCCCCGGCTCGACACCGAGCGCTCGAAGATGTGTGGCGCCAGCGCCGGGTCGATGCCTGCACCTTCGTCGCGCACCTCGACGATCACGCTCGGCCCGGATCGTCGGGCCTCCACGGTCACCGTCCCCGCCCCGTGAGCCAAGGAGTTCTCCAGCAACGTGGAGAAGATCTGTGACAACGGACCCGGCGCCCCGAGCACCCGGAGCCCACGCGCACCGGTGATGTGGATCGCCCGTCGCCGCACGGCATACGTCGGCTGCCACTCGCGTTGGAGAGCCGCCAGGACCGAGTCGAGGGACACGCTCGGCGGGCGATCGGCACCCGACCGGGATCGGGCGAGGAGGTCGTCGACGACGCTGCTCAGCCGCTCGACCTGGGCGATGGCGATGTGTGACTCCTCGGCGACGACGTCGAGGTTCTCCGTCGACGAGATCTCCTCGAGGCGCATCAGCAGCGCCGTCAGCGGAGTCCGCAGTTGATGGGAGGCATCGGCCGCGAAGGTCCGCTCGGCGGCGAGCCGCTTGGAGGCCAGCGCAGTGCCGCGGCTGAGAGCAGCGGTGAGCTCGTCGATCTCCGGTATGCCGGTTGGCGGGGACTCGCGGTGGTGGACCCCCTCGTCGATCCGGTCGGTCAAGTCCGCGAGACGACCGAGGGCCGGGACGATCCGCGCGGTGAGTCCTCGCACCTCGAGGAACCCGACGACCGTGGCGACCGCGGCCAGGGTGACGGTGAGGGCGGACAGGAAGGCGATCGCCGCCATGGGCGCGACCGTGATCGGTGAGCCCCCACGCAGGCCCCAGAGCCCGACGGCGAGCAGCAGGGGCGCGAAGACGCACAGGGCAGTGAGGCCGACGACCCGGCCGACGCTTCGGCGCAACTGCCGGAGCACAGGTCAACCCGATTGGTTGTCGAAGCGGAAGCCGACCCCACGCACGGTCGTGATCAGGCGTTGGTTGGCGACGTCATCACCGAGCTTTCGGCGCAGGACCGAGATGTGCATGTCGAGGGTCTTGGTGCTGCCGAACCACGAGGTGTCCCACACCTCACGCATCAGTTGCTCACGAGACACCACCCGACCCTCGTGCCGGGCCAGGACGCTGAGCAACTCGAACTCCTTGGCGGTCAGGCCGATCTCCTCGCCCTGCACGAAGACGCGGTGCCCGGCCGGGTCGATCCGGACCGGCGCGTCCTCCGAGGCGGTCGCCTCCCCGGGTCCGCGGCGCAACAGGGCGCGCGCACGCGCGAGCAGCTCAGCCAACCGGAAGGGCTTGGTCACGTAGTCGTCAGCCCCGGCGTCCAGCCCCACAACGGTGTCCACCTCGTCGGCCCGCGCGGTGAGGATGAGCACCGGGATCGTCAGCCCCTCGGCCCGGATGCGCCGACAGACGTCCAGTCCGTCGAGTTTCGGCAGACCCAGGTCGAGGACAACGAGATCCGGCGCCTGGCGGGCCGACTCGAGCGCGCGCTCGCCGTCCTCGACGACCTCGACCTCATAACCCTCTCGCCGCAACGCCCGGGCGAGCGGCTCGGAGATGGCCGAATCGTCCTCGGCGAGCAGGACCGTGGTCATGACTGGGGATCGTATCCGGCCCGGCTGGACCCGGCCTGCTCCTCGACCGAGGCACCGCGGCGGCCCGCGGCCGGTCGGTGCAGTTCCCCGGGGGTGACCAAGCCGATGCCGCGCAGGCTGCGACGCCGCTGGGGCCGGACGGTGAAGCCACTCACCGTGCCCAATCGGCGAGCGAGCTCGTCGTCGACGAAGACCCGGCCGGAGGGCGTGACGGCCGTGAGGCGACTGGCTCGGTTGACGGTGACGCCGAAGACGTCGCCGAGACGGGAGACCACACTGCCCCAAGCCATGCCCACGCGCACCTCAGGCAGGACATCGTCCTCCGACATGGCCTCGACGAGGTCCAGGGCGATCGCGGCGGCCGCCGCCGGATCGGTGTGGATGAAGAGGACTTCGTCCCCCACGGTCTTGATGACGCGCCCTCCGTGAGTCGTGACAACATCGGAGGCGAGCCTCTCGAACCGTTGGACCAGCACCGCCAATTGCCGCTCGGACATCCGCCGCACCAGGGTCGTGAAGCTGACCAGGTCGGCGAAACCGATGACCCGGCCGGGCGCCGAGGGGGTTTCGTCGTTGCCGGCGTCGGCGAGCATCCGGGTGATGGCACTGGCCAGATGGCGACGCCACGCGTAGACCATGAGGGGCTCGATCTCGTCGGCGAGTTCGACGAGTCGGGTGCCGGCCCGTCGGGCGACATCGACGTTCTCGACTGCCCGCGCGTCGCGCTCGGCGAGGTCGGGGACCTGGTCGTGCCCCGTGACGTACTCCGCCATGAGTTGGGTCTGCCAGACCGCGAGCCGATCGGCCGTCCGGGCGAGCGCGCGCGTCATCGCCAGAGCGAGTTCCTCCTCGACGTCGAGGTCATGGGTCAACCGGGCCACTGCTTGCAGGGCCTCGCGGTCGGCCTCGGTGAACATCGCCTCCTCGTCCTCGACGATCTGGAAGCCCAGGGCGTGCCAGAAGCGTCGCGCGCTGCCCGGCGTGACCTCGACATCCTGCGAGATCTCGCTGCGCCGCATGGATGCCGGCCGGCCGAGCAGGGCGCGCTCGATGTCGTCCGCGTCCATGAGCGGGGTGGCGTCAGGAAGGTCCTGCTCCATCACACCTCCGCACATGGATGACATCACCGGCGCTGACGACGCGTCGTCCGTTGCCGCTGCTCACCACCAGTCTGCCCTCGTCGTCGACCGCGATCGCGATCCCGTGCAGTCCGCGCTGAGGTTCCTCGACCCGCACCTGGGCCCCGATCGTCGCGCAGCGCGCACGGTATCGGTCGCGCACGGCCGCAGGATGTGAGTGCATCTCGGCGACGAGGGCAGCCAGTCTTTCGAGGTATGCCGCGAGCAACACTTCCCGGGTCACCTCACCCCCGGCGGCGCGCACCGACGTCGCCGTCTCGAGCGGCAGGTCCGCACGGGCCTGGGTGACATTGATGCCGACACCGACGACCACCCCGACCGGAGTCCATTCGCACAGGACGCCCGCGACCTTTCGGTCCCCGTCCCCGGGCAGGAGTACGTCATTGGGCCACTTGAGGGCGGCACCCACCCCTGAGGTTGCGGTGATCGCCTCGGCCACCGCGAGGCCGGCGACCAGCGGGACCCAGCCCACCGGCATACCGTCGGGAGGGACGACCGCAGAGACGGCGAGGGCTTGTCCCGGTGTGGTGACCCACGAGCGCGCAAGCCGCCCACGGCCCGCGCTCTGGCGCTCGGCGACAAGGACGCGCCACGGTTGGGGGTCGGCGACGAGCACCGCGTTGGTGGAATCGACCTCGTCGCGCACCTCGATCGCGAGCCACGGGTCGCGCACGGGCAGCCGCGTGACATCGAGCACTCGGGGGTCCACGGCGTCGGGCACGGTCACAAGGCTAGGCTCGGCAGCATGACGAGCACTACCGGGTCCATCGGCGGAACGGACGTCCCCGCGGACATCGACACGACAACCACTGAGGGCAAGCTCAAGGACCTGAAGCGTCGGGTGGCCGAGGTCGCGCACGCCGGTTCCGAGCGGGCCGTGGAGAAGCAGCACGCGCGGGGCAAGAAGACAGCCCGCGAGCGGATCGAGTTACTCCTCGACGAGGGCTCGTTCGTCGAGATGGACAAGTACGCACGTCACCGCAGCGTCGCCTTCGGGCAGGACAAGAATCGTCCCTACGGCGATGGCGTCGTCACCGGTTATGGCACGGTCGACGGCCGGACCGTGGCGATCTTCGCGCAGGACTTCACCGTCTTCGGCGGGTCCCTGGGCGAGGTCTTCGGCGAGAAGATCTGCAAGGTCATGGACTTCGCCATGAAGATCGGCTGTCCGGTCGTCGGGCTCAACGACTCCGGTGGGGCGCGCATCCAGGAGGGCGTGGTCAGCCTCGGACTCTACGGTGAGATCTTCCGTCGCAATGTCCACGCGAGCGGCGTCATCCCGCAGATCTCACTCATCATGGGCCCGTGCGCCGGAGGCGCGGTCTACTCGCCCGCTGTCACCGACTTCACCGTCATGGTGGACCAGACCTCCCACATGTTCATCACCGGACCTGACGTCATCAAGACGGTCACCGGCGAGGACGTCGGCTTCGAGGAACTCGGAGGCGCCCGCACCCACAACACGAAATCCGGTGTGGCGCACTACATGGGCGCCGACGAAGACGATGCCATCGACTACGTCAAGGCGCTGCTGTCCTACCTGCCGAGCAACAACCTCGAGGACGCGCCGGTCTTCGGGGAGGAACTCGACCTCGACGTCAATGACGTCGACCGGACCCTCGACACGCTCATCCCGGACTCCCCCAACGTCCCCTACGACATGCACACCGTCATCGAGGCGGTGCTCGACGACGGCGAGTTCCTCGAGGTCCAGCCACTCTTCGCGCCCAACATGGTGGTGGGGTTCGGCCGGGTCGCGGGGCGCTCGGTCGGCATCGTCGCGAACAACCCGATGCAGTTTGCGGGCACCCTCGACATCGACGCCTCGGAGAAGGCCGCCCGCTTCGTGCGCACCTGCGACGCCTTCAACGTCCCCATCCTCACCTTCGTCGACGTCCCGGGCTTCCTGCCCGGCACCGACCAGGAGTGGGACGGCATCATCCGGCGGGGCGCCAAGCTCATCTACGCGTATGCCGAGGCCACGGTCCCCCTGGTCACGGTCATCACCCGCAAGGCCTACGGCGGCGCCTACGACGTGATGGGCTCCAAGCATCTGGGCGCCGACATCAACCTCGCCTGGCCGACCGCACAGATCGCGGTCATGGGTGCCCAGGGCGCGGTCAACATTCTCTATCGCAAGGAGTTGGCGGCCGCTGCCACCGAAGGACGCTCGGTCGACGAGGCCCGCGCCACCTTCATCAAGGAGTACGAGGACGCGCTGGCCAACCCCTATGTCGCCGCCGAGCGGGGCTACATCGACACGGTCATCACGCCGTCGAACACGCGGATGAACGTCTCGAAGGCGTTGCGGGCCCTTCGCACCAAGCGCGAGTCCCTGCCGCCCAAGAAGCACGGAAACATCCCCCTCTGATGGCCGCCCACGACCAGTCCGTCCCTCCCGGCCAGCTGGGTGGGCCCGCATTCACCATTCACGGCGACGCGACGCCGGAGGAGGTCGCGGCGCTGGTCGCCGTCCTCACGGCCGCCTCGGGGACGGGCGCGGACGGCATACCGGAGTCGGGCTCGGCGTGGGCCGACCACAGTCGAGGAGTGCGGTCGAACCCGACCCGCGGCCCCGGTGCCTGGCGCGCCTCCGGCCGACCGCGCTGACACGGTGCCGGAGTCGACCGGCTCGATGGTGTCGTCTGGGCAGACCCGATAGTGTTCTCTTGACGTCAAGATAAATCGCGGACCGACCCCGAGGAGTGCGTACCGCTCATGGCCAAGATCATCTACACCTTCACCGACGAGGCGCCGATGCTGGCGACCTACTCCTTCCTCCCGGTCATCGAGGCCTATGCCAAGGCCGCCGGAGTCGAGGTGGAGACGCGCGACATCTCGCTTGCCGGGCGCATCCTCGCCGCCTTCGCGGACCAGTTGCCCGAGGATCAGCAGAGCCCGGACGCGCTCGCTGAACTCGGAGAACTCGCGACCACTCCGGACGCCAACATCATCAAGCTCCCCAACATCTCGGCCTCCGTTCCCCAGCTGAAGGCGGCGATCAAGGAGTTGCGCGCCCAGGGCTTCGCTCTGCCGGACTACAGCGACGACCCGCAGACCGACGCCGCGAAGGACGCGAACGCGCGCTACGACAAGGTCAAGGGCAGCGCGGTGAATCCGGTTCTGCGCGAGGGCAACTCAGATCGCCGCGCTCCTGCTGCCGTCAAGAACTATGCCCGCAAGCACCCGCACTCGATGGGCGCGTGGAGCAGTGACTCCAAGACCAGTGTCGCGACCATGGGCCAGAACGACTTCCGCTCCAACGAGCAGTCGGTCATCATCCCCGCCGACGACACCCTGACGATTCGCCACCGCGCGACCGACGGCACCGTCACCGACCTCAAGTCCGGGCTCAAGGTCCTCGCGGGCGAGGTCGTCGACGGCACCTTCATCTCCGCCAAGGCCCTCGACGCCTTCCTCGTCGAGCAGGTTGCCCGCGCCAAGGCCGAGGACGTGCTCTTCTCGGTTCACCTCAAGGCCACGATGATGAAGGTCTCCGACCCGATCATCTTCGGCCACGTCGTGAGGGCCTACTTCGCCGATGTGTATGCCGCGCACGGCGAGGCGTTGCTCGCCGCCGGTCTCGACGGGAGCAACGGCCTGGCCGCGATCCTCGACGGGCTCGGGGCCCTGGAGAACGGCCAGGAGATCCGCGCGGCCTTCGAGCAGGCACTTGCCGACGGACCGCGCCTGGCGATGGTCAACTCCGACAAGGGAATCACCAACCTCCACGTCCCCAGCGACGTCATCGTCGACGCCTCGATGCCGGCCATGATCCGCACCTCCGGCCACATGTGGGGCCCCGACGGTCAGGAGGCCGACACCCTCGCGGTGATCCCCGACTCGTCCTATGCAGGGGTCTACCAGTCGGTGATCGACGACTGCCGCGCTCACGGCGCCTACGACCCGACGACCATGGGTTCGGTCCCCAATGTCGGCCTGATGGCGCAGAAGGCCGAGGAGTACGGCTCCCACGACAAGACCTTCGAGATGTCCGCGGACGGGACCGTCGAGGTCGTCAACGGTGCCGGTGAGGTCCTCATGAGCCACGAGGTCGAGGCCGGCGACATCTGGCGCGCCTGCCAGACCAAGGACGCCCCGATCCAGGACTGGGTCAAGCTCGCCGTGACGCGGGCCCGACTGTCCGACACCCCGGCGATCTTCTGGCTCGACGACACCCGGGCCCACGACCGCAACCTGATCGGGCTGGTCGAGAAGTATCTCCGGGACCACGACACCGACGGCCTCGACATCACGATCGCTGCTCCCGTGGACGCCGCCCGCACGAGCGTCGAGCGAATCCGCGAGGGCAAGGACACCATCTCGGTGACCGGCAACGTCCTGCGCGACTACAACACCGACCTCTTCCCGATCCTCGAGCTCGGCACGTCGGCCAAGATGCTCTCCGTTGTCCCGCTCATGAACGGAGGTGGCCTCTTCGAGACCGGCGCGGGCGGCTCGGCCCCCAAGCACGTGCAGCAACTCGTCGAAGAGAACTACCTGCGCTGGGACAGTTTGGGCGAGTTCCTCGCGCTGGCCGAGTCCCTCCGCCACGAGGCCAACAAGGGCAACGCGCGCGCCGGCATCCTCGCCGACACCCTGGACCGGGCGACCGGCACCCTGCTCGACGAGAACAAGTCCCCGGCCCGTCGCGTCGGCCAGATCGACAACCGCGGCAGCCACTTCTGGATCGCGAACTACTGGGCCCAAGAACTCGCAGCCCAGACCGAGGACGCGGACCTGGCGGCCGCCTTCACGGACGTCGCCAAGGCCTTGTCGGCGCAGGCGTCGGCCATCGACGCCGAGCTCATTGCCGTCCAGGGCCATCCGGTCGACATCGGTGGCTACTACCGCCCGGAGGCCAGCAAGGCGGCCGAGGTGATGCGGCCGTCCACGGCCTTCAACGAGATCCTGTCCGGAGTGGCCGGTTCCTGAAGCCGCGTCCCGATCCGGCGAAAGGACCGGTGTGAAGCGATTCGTCGCCCAGCGTCTCTCGGATCCCGACGGCATCGTCGACGACGTCGTCATGCACACCACCCTCGGGTTGCGTGGCATCGCCGACCGACTCGTCGTGGTGGCCGATGCCCCTCTTGACGAGGAGGACCTCGGCAGGCTGCGCGACGTCGCCGACGACGTCGTCGTCCTTCCCCGCACCGGGGGGCCGCGCCCGACCACGGTGTCGGCCCTCGCGGGCGAACCCCTCGAGGCCTACGACGAAGTGGTCATCGTCGACGGACGCGTCATCGGGCCGGTCTTCGACCTGGCGGAGACCTTCTCGAGGATGGAGGCCGAGCCGGTCGACTTCTGGGGCATGACCTCGCGTCGGTCCACGGACCCCGGTGTGGAGTCGACCCAACTGCAACCGTCCTTCATCGTGGCCCGGCGCTCCCTCACCTCCACACCGGATTGGGCCGCCTTCTGGGCCGGCCCGGAGGCCGCCTCGGGCAGTGGGCACGCCCCGGAGTCCTTGACTTCTGCCTTCGTTGCCCGCGGATTCACCTGGGCAGCCGCCTGGCCCGTGGAGAACTACCCGACCCCCAACCCCGCCTTCGACAGCGCCCACCTGCTCCTGCGGGACCGCTGCCCCGTGGTGGCTCTCGACCTGTTCACACACGAATCGTCCGAGCTCGAGCAGTCCGCAGTCCTCGGTCGTCGCGTCCTGACGGCACTCGAGGGCACTGCCTACCCGTTGCCTGCCCTCTGGAAGACGCTGTCGCGGCGCGCCGAGCCGCGTCATGTCTACACGAACCTGTCCCTGCTCGAGGTGCTCCCCGATCACGCCCCCGCCGCCGGGGCACCGACGGACCTGCGGATCGGCGTGCTGGCGCACGTCTACTACGACGACATGATCCCGTGGATGATGCAGCGCATCGGCAACATCCCGGTGCCCTACGCCCTGCATGTCACCACTGACACCGCGGCGAAGAAAGCGTCCATCGAGCGTCAGCTCGAGGACCATGACATCAGCACCGTCGATGTCCGGGTCGTCGCGAGCAACCGTGGCCGGGACACCAGCGCTCTGCTGATCGGGCAGCGCGACCTGTTGTTGTCGGACGCCTACGACGTGGTCTGCCGAGTGCATTCGAAGAAGTCGCCCCAGGACTCGGTCAACGTCAGCGGCCTCTTCCGGGACCATCTCTACGACAACCTGCTGCACTCCCCCGGCTACGTCGCCCAGGTGTTGCGGCTCTTCGCCGATCACCCCACGCTCGGGATGGCCTTCCCACCCGTGGTCAACATCGGCTACCCGACTCTGGGTCACGCGTGGTTCGCCAATCGCGCGCCCGCCGAGGACCTCGCGGCCACCTTGGGCATCGGAACCCGCTTCGATGCCACCACGCCGCTGGCGGCATACGGCTCGATGTTCTGGGCGCGACCCGAGTCCCTCCGCACCCTCGTCGAGCACCCGTGGCACTGGGACGACTTTCCGGGCGATGGCGGCTACCACGACGGCAGCCTCACCCATGTCCTCGAGCGGCTCCTGGCGTATGCCGCGCTCGACGCCGGCTATCACGTGCGGTCCGTCATCAACCAGGACTGGGCGTCGATCAACTACTCCTTCCTCGAATACAAGTTGGAGCGCGTGTCCTCGGTCCTGCCGGCAGGCACCCAGGAGCAGTTGCGCTACGTGCGAGAGGCGCTGGCGCCGGTGCCGGTCGGTGCACGGCAGGCGATCAAGGACAGCCTTTCTCATCGGTTCCCTCAGTTGGTCCGGCTGGCGGGCGCCGTCAGGCGGCGTCCCTGAGCCGATCCCTCGGCGCGACCCGGTGCGGGTCGAGGTGACCGCGCTGCTAGTGTCGGAATCGACCCAAAGATCACTGTCAACGAAGGGTTCGATCCTGTGAGCACCCCCGTCAAGGTCGCCGTCACCGGAGCTGCCGGTCAGATCGGCTACAGCCTCCTCTTCCGCATCGCGAGCGGTGCCCTGCTCGGGCCCGACACCCCGATCGAGCTCCGGCTCCTCGAGATCACCCCAGCCCTCAAGGCCCTCGAGGGCGTCGTCATGGAGCTGGACGACTGCGCTTTCCCGACCTTGGCCAATGTCGTCATCGGTGATGACCCGGAGCAGGTCTTCGACGGCGTGAACGCCGCGATGCTGGTCGGCGCCATGCCGCGCAAGGAGGGCATGGACCGCGCCGACCTGCTCGCCGCCAACGGCAGGATCTTCACCGGTCAGGGCGCCGCGCTCGGCAAGGTCGCCGCCGATGACGTCAAGATCCTCGTCACCGGCAACCCGGCCAACACCAATGCGCTCATCGCCAAGAGCAACGCCCCGGACATCCCCGCGGAGCGGTTCAATGCCCTCACCCGCCTCGACCACAACCGGGCCCTGTCGATGCTCGCCAAACACCTCGAGGTTGCGGTGACCGATGTCGAGGGCCTGGCCATCTGGGGCAACCACGACGACTCCATGTACCCCGACCTCTACAACACCCGGGTCAACGGGAAGGTCGCCGCCGACCTGGTCGACGAGGCGTGGATCACCGACACCTACATCCCGACCGTCGCGACCCGTGGCGGTGCCATCATCAAGGCGCGCGGCCTGTCGTCGGCCGCCTCGGCCGCGAACGCGACGATCGACCACATGCGCGACTGGATGCTCGGGACGGACGGCAAGGTCGTCTCCATGTCGGTGCCGTCGGACGGGTCCTACGGTGTCGAGGAGGGACTGATCTCGTCCTTCCCGTGCACCGTCGCCGACGGTCAGTACTCCATCGTGCAGGGGCTGGAGCTCAACGAGTTCTCCAAGGAGCGGATCGCCGCCTCCGTCGCGCGGCTCGCGTCCGAGCGCGACCAGGTGCGCGAGCTCGGCCTGATCGGCTGAGGTCACCCACTCCGGTCCGTATGCCGCGCGCCCACCCGGGCGCGCGGCATACCCATGTCGGGGGGCGGAGTCAGCGCAGGCTGGTGAGGTCGAGGTTGAAGCCGATCAGGGCCACGGCCACCGCGAGCAGGACGAGCATCGCGACGTCGATGGCGGTGCGGCGCACGACCAGGCCGCCGGCGCCCTCGACGGGGAGCACCACGCGCAGGACGGCGGCGCCGAGGAGGGTCAGGGCCAGGGTGCCGGTCGCGCGCCACATGTGGTCGGTCGCGACGAAGACCAGGGCCACCACCACGCCCGCGGCAAGGGCCCACCAAGCGGCCAGCCGCTTGGTGATGAGCGGCTTCCCGCTGGGCGGGAGCCG
>NZ_HF570956.1:999774-1034884 GCF_000367525.1 Phycicoccus elongatus Lp2
GAGTTGAGTCCGTAGCGTTGGTGTACGTCGACACCGGTGGCGTGTCCCTGCTGGATGCAGGTGCGGTCACCGCGTGATCCTTCGAGTGAACCTCTCACAGCACTCTCGAATGGAGCATCGCGATGACCGCGAACCTCAGTATCGACCCTGACGTGTTCTTGCACGAGCAGCTCGCGCAGGCCAGCCCGGACTTGATGCGTGACCTGCTCTCCACCTTCGTCAACGCCTTGTTGTCGGCGCAGGCCGACAGTGTGTGCGGCGCCGACTATGGGACCCGGTCAACCGAGCGGACGAACCGGCGCAACGGGTACCGGCATCGGGACCTGGACACTCGCACCGGCACTCTCGACATCGCGATCCCCAAGCTGCGTGAAGGCAGCTTCTTCCCGGAGTGGCTGCTGGAACGGCACCGCCGCGCTGAAGCCGCCCTGACCACCGTCGTGGCCACCTGCTACCTGCTTGGGGTCTCCACCCGCCGGATGGACAAACTGGTGCGCACGCTGGGCATCACCGGCTTGTCGAAGTCAAAGGTCTCCGAGATGGCCAAGGACCTGGACGCCCAGGTCGAGGCGTTCCGGACCCGACCCTTGGACGAGGGGCCGTACACGTTCGTGGCCGCCGACGCGCTCACGATGAAGGTGCGTGAGAACGGGCGGGTGGTCAAGGTCGCGGTCATGGTCGCCACCGGCGTCAACGCCGACGGCTACCGCGAAATCCTCGGTATCCAGTGCGCGACAACCGAATCCGGTGCGGGCTGGCTGGGGTTCTTCCGCGACCTCGTCGCCCGCGGCCTGACCAAAGAAGGCCCGGTCGGCCTGGTCACCAGTGACGCCCACACCGGCTTGGTCGAGGCCATCGGCGCGACCCTGCCAGCTGCGTCCTGGCAACGCTGCCGCACCCACTACGCCGCGAACCTCATGGCCGCGACCCCCAAATCGCAGTGGGGTTGGGTCAAAGCCCTCCTGCACTCGGTGTACGACCAACCCGACGCCCAAGCCGTCCACGCCCAGTTCGACCGCGTCCTCGAGGGGCTGCACGACAAGCTCCCCGCAGTAGCCGAGCACCTCGAGGACGCCCGCGCCGACATCCTCGCCTTCACGATCTTCCCGAAAGTGTTGTGGCGACAGATCTGGTCCAACAACCCCAACGAACGGTTGAACCGCGAGATCCGCCGGCGCACTGATGTCGTGGGCATCTTCCCCAACCGCGAAGCGATCATCCGCCTCGTCGGTGCCGTCCTGGCCGAGCAACACGACGAATGGGCCGAACAACGCCGCTACCTCGGACTCGAGGCCCTCAAACAAGCCCGCGCAGCCCTCGCCGACCGCGAGACAGTCCTCCTGACCGAGGAGGTGAACCCCGACCTGATCGCCCGCGCCATCAGCGCCTGAACATCACCATCGAACGATCACCTCGTACACCACCGCTCCGGGCTTGACCTGGTGGGGCGTCTGGTTGTGGACGAGGGCTTCCACCGCACGCTGTCTGACGGCTGGGCCGACGCCCGCTGCTACACCTCAGAGTCTGAGCGCCGAGGTGAGCTGGAGGAGTGGTTGCGCTACTACAACGAGCACCGGCCCCACACGGCCTGCGGCAACCAGCCGCCCTACTCACGATTGATCAACGTTCCCGGTCAGGACAGCTAGCTGTCGGTTCCTCAGTGCCTGGGCCCGCAGAAACCCGCACTCAGCGGGGAGAGGGAGGCACTTGGGGGCGGGAGGCGCTGCGGGGAAGAGGCGGGAGGGTAGGTCGTCAGGTCGGCTTGTGGGCGGCGACGAAGACCGATGAACCGAACGGCAGGTCGCGCCGCCGAAGGATCCGCTCGTCCAGGCGGCACAGGTGGCGCAACACCGTGTTGAGCACGGGCGGCACGCTGGGGATCTCCGCGATGTCCTGCGCCTCGGTGCGGTCGCCGCGCACCCGGCGGACGAGTCGTTCGGCGGCGAAGAAGGGGAAGACGGCCGCGAAGGCATGGGTGGTGCGGTCGACCGTGAAGCCGGCCGCGGTCACG
Source organism: Phycicoccus elongatus Lp2 (assembly GCF_000367525.1). Lineage (GTDB taxonomy): Bacteria > Actinomycetota > Actinomycetes > Actinomycetales > Dermatophilaceae > Phycicoccus_A > Phycicoccus_A elongatus. Next base: position 1,001,786 of record NZ_HF570956.1, read on the forward strand.
GCTGCGGCGGCGCGCTTGCGTGTGTAGCGGCGATGGTGACCATTGGCGACGTCGTGGTCGCTCCACGCCCACTGATAGGCAGGCACGGCCATGAGGAAGGCCCCACCGGGGCGGATCACCCGCGCCACCTCGGCGAGCGCGACTGACTCGGGCTCACAGTGCTCGATGACGTCGAAAGCGCTGACCACATCGAAGGTCTCGTCGCCGAAGGGGAGAGCCATGGCCGAGCCGCAGACACCTTCGGACCCCAGACCGCGAGGGTCGATGTCGAGGGATGCCACATGGGCAGCCCCTTGTCGTATCCATTGCGCGCTGGGTCCATCGGCCGAGCCGAGATCGAGCGTCAGTCGTGAGCTGGCGGCATACGACGAGAGCGCGGTCTCGAGAAGACGGGATCGGGCAACGTACCACCAGTAGTCCTCGACCGAGTGTGATGGGGATCCGCCGTGACCGATCAGCTGATGGCGATCAGGACGCATGCGACGGACTCTCTGGTGAGCCAGCACCCGCAGCCCTCCTTCCTTGCTGATGACCCGTGACTCTGTCCACCGCTGCACGTTCGGCCACTTGGCGCCTCGCCTCCAGCTCCGGCTCGACCCGAGCGCGGTAGCCGAGAATCCCCACAGCCAGGACCAGCGCGGCAGTGTTGGTGGCGAAGACCTCGCCCAGGCGCGTGGCACGGACGGGGGAGCCGAGATCGCGCGTCGGCGGCCGAGTTGTGGCGAGCAGCAGGGCCACTGCGAGAGCGGCGGTGCTCCCCTCGGGGGTCTGCAGGGCACGTTCGGCGATGTCGCTCCACCCAGATGGCGCGCGTCGCTGGCTCATCTGCCTCCTCATGCGGCACGGCCCCTGTCGGCGCACCATGATAGGCGTAAGGACGGGGTCCCTGCGCCGCGGCTGCTGTGGACTTGCCTGTCCTGGCGAGGGTCGGCAGGGATTCATTGCCCACCTTGGAGACCCACAAGTTCGTCGTGGTCGTGGTGCAGGTGTTGGCTATCCGTGTTGGTTTGGCCAACCATGGCAACGAGTCCGTGACGGTGGTGCTCTTGGGCATCCTGGTCGTCTGTGTGTGCATGCTCATCCGCCCGTGGATCCAGGTCATCTGGCCCCGTTCCATCGGTCGCGTGCACCGCGCGGGCCCACGTTGAACCCGAGGGACTGACAGCGACGTCAGTCGAGCGGTCCACCGGCAACATAGATGACCTGCCCACTGACGAAGCCGGCCTCCTCGGAGCAGAGGAAGGCGATGGTGGCCGCGATGTCCTCGGGTTGGCCGACCCGCTGCACGGGGATCTGCGAGGCCGAGTGCTTGATGAAGTCGTCGAAGGGCACGCCGATGCGCTCGGCCGTGGCCGCGGTCATCTCGGTCTGGATGAAACCGGGGGCCACCGCGTTGGCGGTCACGCCGAACTTGCCGAGTTCGATGGCCAAGGTCTTGGTGAAGCCCTGGAGGCCGGCCTTGGCGGCGGAGTAGTTCGCCTGGCCGCGGTTGCCCTGCGCCGACGAGGAGGACAGGTTGACGATTCGGCCGAACTTCTCGGCCGTCATGTGCGCCTGGCACGCCTTGGTCATGAGAAAGGCGCCCTTGAGGTGCACGTTCATCACCGCATCCCAGTCGGACTCGGTCATCTTGAAGATGAGGTTGTCGCGGATGATGCCGGCGTTGTTCACCAGGATCGTGGGGGCACCCAACTCCTCGGCGATCCGTGCCACGGCCGCGTCGACCTGATCGGCGGACGACACATCGCAGCCCACGCCGATCGCCCGGCCGCCATCGGCCGTGATCCGGTCGGCAACGGCGACACAGGCCGCCTCGTCGAGGTCGAGAATGGCGACGGCGTGGCCGTCCTTGGCCAGGCGGGCGGCGGTGGCGGCGCCGATGCCGCGGGCGGCGCCGGTGACGACGGCGACACGAGAGGTGCTCATCTGCTTTGGAGTCCTTCGGGGCAGGCGGTAACTTAAGTGGTCGCGTCCGACCCTACCCAGCGCCGAGTGAGGCGTCTTCGACGCATGTCACATCGGAGGGAACGCAGTGGAGATCTGGCCCGGCACGGCATACCCCTTGGGTGCCACCTACGACGGCAGCGGTGTCAACTTCGCGGTCTTCAGTGAGGTGGCCCACGCCGTCGAGTTGTGCTTGCTCGACGACACCGACGGAGAACTCACCGAGCAACGCATCGCCATGCCCGAGGTCGACGGGCACGTGTGGCACTGCTACCTGCCGGGTCTGCAGCCAGGGCAGCGCTACGGCTTCCGGGTGCACGGGCCCTTCGACCCGGTCAATGGCCACCGCTGCGACCCGAGCAAGTTGCTCCTCGACCCCTATGCCAAGGCGATCGAGGGGCAGGTCACCAACGACCAGGCGCTCTTCAGTTACTCCTTCGCCGACCCGACCGAGCCCAACACCGACGACTCCTTGAGCAAGACGATGCACTCGGTCGTCATCAATCCCTACTTCGACTGGGGCCACGACCGCCCACCGCGGCACGAGTACCACGACTCGGTGATCTACGAGGCCCACGTCAAGGGACTGACGATGACGCACCCGGAGATCCCCGAGGAGATCCGCGGGACGTATGCCGCGATCGGCCACCCCGTGATCGTGGATCACCTCACGAACCTGGGCGTCACCGCGATCGAACTCATGCCGGTGCACCAGTTCGTCCAGGACACCTCGCTGCAGGCCAAGGGGTTGACCAACTACTGGGGCTACAACACGATCGGCTTCCTCGCCCCCCACAACGCGTATGCCGCGGGTAGCCAGGGTCAGCAGGTCACCGAGTTCAAGACGATGGTCAAGGCCCTGCACGAGGCCGGTATCGAAGTCATTCTCGACGTCGTCTACAACCACACGGCCGAGGGCAACGAGATGGGCCCCACGCTGTGTTTCCGGGGTCTGGACAATGCGTCCTACTATCGGCTCGTCGACGGTGCCAAGGAGCACTACTACGACACGACCGGCACCGGGAACAGCCTGCTCATGCGCCATCCCCATGTGCTGCAACTCATCATGGATTCACTGCGCTACTGGGTCACCGAGATGCACGTCGACGGCTTCCGCTTCGACCTCGCCGCCACCCTGGCCCGCCAGTTCCACGAGGTGGACAAGCTGTCGGCCTTCTTCGACATCATCCAGCAGGACCCGGTGATCTCGCAGGTCAAGCTCATCGCCGAGCCCTGGGACGTCGGCGACGGCGGCTACCAGGTCGGCAACTTCCCCCCGCTGTGGACCGAATGGAACGGCAAGTATCGCGACACGGTGCGCGACTTCTGGCGCGGCGTGCCGGCCACCCTCGGCGAGTTCGCGTCACGGCTCACCGGCAGCAGCGACCTCTACGAACACAGCAGCCGCAAGCCGATCGCCTCGATCAACTTCATCACCGCCCACGATGGCTTCACGCTGCGGGATCTGGTGTCCTACAACGAGAAGCACAACGACGCCAACCTCGAGGGCAACCGCGACGGCGAGAGCCACAACCGGTCATGGAACTGCGGCGCCGAAGGCCCGACCGACGAGGCCGCCATCAACCACCTGCGAGCCCGCCAGCAGCGCAACTTCCTCACCACCCTCCTGCTCAGCCAGGGCGTGCCGATGATCGCCCACGGCGACGAACTCGGCCGCACCCAGGACGGAAACAACAACGTCTACTGCCAGGACAACGAGCTCTCCTGGGTCGACTGGGTGCTCACCGACGAGCAGAAGCAACTGCTCGCCTTCACCAAGACGATCGTCGCGTTGCGCGCCAACCACCCCGTCTTCCGGCGTCGCCGCTTCTTCGCCGGCAGTGCCGATCACGGTGGTGAATCGAACCTGGGTGACATCTACTGGCTCAAGGCCAGCGGCGACCTCATGAGCGAGTCCGACTGGGCAGCAGGAGAGGCCCGCCTCATGGGCATGTGGCTCAACGGTTCCGCCATCCCGGAGCCGGACGGACGTGGGCGTCGCATTCTCGACGACGACTTCCTCATCATCTTCAACGCGGGCGCCGATGACGCCGCCTTCACCCTGCCCACCGGGGCGTGGGGCGGCACCTGGTCGATCGAGGTCGACACGGGAGCCGATGTCGTCGACGGCGAGTGCCACGGAGCGGGCTCGGCCCTCCCCGTCGGTGGCCGGTCGATCGTCGTGCTGCGCAGCCGCCGTGAGGAGCCCGTCGTCCCGGCCGGAGCCTCACCGACCGCCGCGACCTGACCGTGGCCGACGTCACGCACCTCACGCACCGCCCCGGGCCGGGGCGGGTCGTGCCGGTGTCGACCTACCGCCTCCAGATCCACGCGGGCTTCGGTTACGACGACGCCGCCGCGCGCGCGGCATACCTCGCCGACCTCGGGGTGACCCATCTGTATCTCTCGCCGGTCCTCCAGCCGGCACCGGGGTCCACCCACGGCTACGACGTGCTGGACCACACGCGCATCCATGAGGAGGCCGGTGGGCGAGAGGCCTTCGACCGGCTCGTCGCCGCGGCACGCGAGCACGGCCTGGGTGTGATCGTCGACGTCGTCCCCAACCACATGACGGTGCCGCGCCCCACCCATCTCAATGCGCCCTTCTGGTCGCTGCTGCGCGAGGGACGCGAGAGTCCGTATGCCGCGTGGTTCGACGTCGATTGGGACGTCGAGGACGACCGGATCCTCATGCCCGTGCTCGGTGGGACGATCGGCGAGGCCGTCGAGCGGGGTGACGTGGTGCTCGCCCAGGACGGTGGGCCCAGCGGTCGCGAATGGGTGCTCTGGCACCACGGCGACGAGTTCCCGGTCCGGCCCGGCACCGAGACGTTGCCGCTGCCCGAACTCGTCGAGGCGCAGGCCTATCGCCTGTCGAGTTGGCGCGAGGCGGGGGAGGCCCTGAACTACCGACGCTTCTTCGACGTGACCTCCTTGGTGGCGGTGCGCGTCGAGGACCCGGTCGTCTTCGCGGCGACCCATGCGCTGCTCGTGTCGCTCTTCGGGCACGGCGCCGTCGACGGCTTCCGGATCGACCACCCTGACGGCCTTGCCGACCCGCGCGGCTACCTCGCGATGCTCGCCGACGCGACGGGCGACGGCTGGGTCGTCGTCGAGAAGATCCTCGAGGGCGACGAGCCGCTGCCGGACGACTGGCGGTGCATGGGCACGACGGGCTATGACGCCCTGCTGCGCGTGCAACAGGTCCTGACGTCGCCCGCCGGCGAGGACGTCCTCGACCGGCTCTGGGATGAACATGCCTCTGGCACATCGCTTTCGGGGACCCTCGAATCCGTCATTGTCGACGCCAAGCGGCTCGTCGTCGACGACGTGCAGGCGGCCGAGGTCGACCGGCTCATGCGGTTGCTGCGGCGGGTGCTGCCCACCGAGGACCCGCGGCCATTGCGCAGTGCCCTCGAGGCGATGCTCGTGGCGATGGACCGCTATCGGGCCTACTTCACGCCCGGCGAGGAGGCCGACGTCGCGCAGTATGCCGTCGTCGACGAGGTCGAGGCTCGCGCCCGCTCGCTCGTCGCGCCCGAGGACGCCGACGCGGTGGCCGTGGTCGCCCAGTTGGTCCGGGGAGGCCGGCTGCCCCAGGCTGCGCTGGGCGAGGTGCCAGCGCAGGCGGAGTTCCGTACCCGCTTCCAGCAGACCTGTGGCCCCGTCATGGCCAAGGGCATCGAGGACACCGCCTTCTACCGCTGGTTCAGGCTGGTCGGCGCGAACGAGGTCGGTGGGCACCCGGAAACCCTCTCGATCCCCACCACCGCCTTCCACTCGTATGCCGCGGGGAGGCTCGAGCGTTGGCCCGTCACGATGACGGCTCTCACCACGCACGACACCAAGCGGTCCGAGGACGTGCGCGCCCGGCTCATGGTGTTGGCTTCGGACGCGGCGGGCTGGGAGCAGTGGGTGCGGGCTGCCTCCGCCCTGGGCGCCGTCCACCGGTCGGCGCTCGTCGATGCACCAACCGAGTACCTCGTCTGGCAGACCCTCGTCGGCACCTGGCCGATCACGGCCGCGCGGCTCGAGGAGTATGTCCTGAAGGCCGTGCGCGAGGCCAAGCTGCACACCGCCTGGGTTGACGGCGACGATGCCTATGAGCAGGCCGTCGTCGACTTCGCGACGGGGGTGTTGCGTGTCGACGCTGTGCGCGCACACCTCGATGAATGGGTTGTGGCACAGGCGGACTCGATGCGCGCCAACGTGCTCGGCCAGAAGGTCGTCCAACTCCTCATGCCGGGCGTCGCCGACGTCTACCAGGGCACCGAACTGATGACCCTGACACTCGTCGACCCGGACAACCCGCCGACCGGTGCAGTACGACGACCGCGCCGTCCGCCTCGCCCGCCTCGACGAGGGTGAGCCGGCTCTCGACCTCGACGACGAGAAACTCCTCGTCGTGTCCCGCGCGCTGAGGCTGCGACGAGACCACCCCGAGTGGTTCGTCGGGGCTGGAGCAACCTATGCCGCGTGGCCGGCCCCCGAGGGCGTCCTCGCCTTCACCCGAGGCGACGACTCCGGGGCTCATGTGCTCGTCGCCGTGCCGATCAAGGGCCGGACCTCCCTCGACGCCGGCGACATCGACCTGCCCGAGGGCGACTGGGAGCCGCTGTGGCCGGACAGGCTGCCCGTCCAGGTCTGGGTGAGCCACGCGTGATCTCGGTGTGGGCGCCGGTTGCCGTTGCTGTCGAGATCGAGTGGAGTGGCGACGGTGCGCCCGTCGCGCGGGAGGCGATGTCTCGCGACGACGACGGGTGGTGGCACTGGGACGGTGACCCCGCGGCATACCAAACCTTTGACTATGCCTTCGTCCTCGACGGCGCCGAGCCGTCGCTGCCTGACCCGCGCAGCGCTTGGCAGCCTCACGGTGTGCACTCGCCGAGTCGATTCTTCGACGCCTCACGGTTCGTCTGGAGCGACCAGCAGTGGCGCGGAACCCGCTGTGGCGCAGGCGTCCTCGGAGGTCTCGTCTACGAGCTGCATGTCGGCACCTTCACACCCGAAGGCACCCTGGACGCGGCGATCGAGAGACTCGACGCGCTCGTGGCGATCGGCGTGGACCTCGTCGAACTCATGCCGCTCGCGGCCTTCCCGGGTGACTGGGGCTGGGGCTATGACGGGGTGGCCCTCTACGCGGTCCATGACCGCTATGGAGGCCCGGCGGCGTTGCAGCGGTTCGTCGACGCCGCCCACGCGCGCGGGATCGGCGTCTGCCTGGACCTGGTCCACAACCACCTCGGGCCGAGCGGCAACTACCTCTCGCGTTTCGGTCCCTATTTCACCGACACCCACCACACGCCGTGGGGGTCCGCAGTCAATCTCGATGCCCCCGGGGCCGACGGCGTCCGATCGTTCCTCGTCGATCAGGTGTTGCGGTGGTTCCGGGACTTCCACGTCGATGCCCTGCGCCTCGACGCCGTGCACGAACTCGCCGACGACTCCCCGCATCACCTCCTCGCCGAGTTGTCCGACGCGACGGCAACCCTCGCGACAGAGCTCGGGCGGCCCCTGGACCTGATCGCCGAGAGCGACCTCAACGACGTGACGATGGTCGAGCCGACGGCACTCGGCGGGCGGGGGATGACCGCCCAATGGGCCGATGACGTGCACCACGCGTTGCACGTCGTGCTCAGCGGGGAGAGCCAGGGCTACTACGCCGACTTCGCCGGCGGCGGCGAGCGTGAGGAAGCCGGCCCACTCGCCGTGCTCGCGAAGGTCTTCACCCGCGGCTTCCTCCACGACGGCAGCTTTTCCAGTTTCCGAGGGGCACTGTGGGGTCGAGCCGTGGACGTCGACACCTTCGACGCGCGGCGGCTGCTCGCCTATCTGCAGACCCACGACCAGGTCGGCAATCGGGCACTGGGGGATCGCCTGCACGCGACGCTCTCGCCCGGGCGGCACGCGATCGGGGCCGCGCTCGTGCTGCTCGGACCCTTCACCCCGATGCTCTTCATGGGTGAGGAGTGGGCGGCCGCCACTCCGTGGCAGTTCTTCACATCCTTCGACGATCTCGCCCTCGGCGAAGCGGTCAGCCGTGGTCGGCGCGAGGAATTCGGCAGTCATGGCTGGAGCGTGGACGAGGTGCCCGACCCGCAGGCCGTGAGCACCCGGGACGCGTCCGTCCTCGACTGGTCCGAGCCGGGTCGCGAGCCGCACGCCCACATGCTCAGTTGGTATGCCGCGTGCTCGGCGCTGCGCCACCGCCTCCTCCCCATCGGGTCACCGCTGCGACTGGCCGACGTCCTGGTCAGCTTCGACGAGGCCGCGCGGTGGGTCGTCGTGAGTCATCACGGACTGGCCATCGCGGCCAACCTCGCCGACCATCCGCAGACCGTGCCGGTGCCGGACGGCGCCGTGCCCCTGCTGAGGTGGGCCGACCACGGGAGCGAGCTGCGCGGCATATCGGGGGAGGGGTTGGTCCTCGACCCCGACGACTGCGCCGTGCTGCGCCTCACTCCTTGACGCGGATCATGCCCTCCTGGGCCACGGTCGCGATCATCGTGCCGTCGCGGCCGAACATCCGCCCGATGGCCAGGCCTCGGCCGCTCTGGGCGGACGGCGACTGCTGCGCGTAGAGCACCCAATCGTCGGCGCGCGCCTGGCGGTGGAACCACATGGCGTGATCGAGGCTCGCGATCCGCAGGCGGGCATCGGGCCAGACGAGGCCGTGCCGACGCAGGACGGGCTCGAGGAGGGAGTAGTCCGAGCTGTAGGCCAGCACGGCAGCATGGATCAGCGGGTCATCCGGGAGGGCTCCCTTGGTGCGCATCCAGACGCTCTGCTCTGCTGTGCGCTCCTCGGCGGGCGCGAAGAAGAGGTGACCGTCGTTGTGCCGCATGTCAATTGGTCGCCGATTGGCCAGGTCCTGGGCGCGCGGCTCGTTGATCCCGCCGAAGAGGTCGGTCATCGAGGGCAGGTCCTCGGGCGCGGGCACCGTCGGCATCTCGTCCTGGTGGTCGAGGCCGCCGGCGACCTCCTGGAAGGACGCGCTCATCGCGAGGATCGGCTTGCCGTGCTGGATGGCGTGCATTCGGCGGGTCGAGAAGGAGGCGCCGTCACGCATCCGCTCGACGGCGAAGTGGATCGGTGCCTCGTCGTCACCCGGTCGCATGAAGTAGGCGTGAAGGCTGTGGATCGGGCGCGGCGGCGCGCCGGGTTCGAGGGTGATCGTCCGCCCGCAGGCGATGACTCCCTGGGCGAGGACCTGGCCACCGAACACGCGGTGGTGCGGCATCCGCTCGCTCTGGCCGAGGAAGACGGTGACGTCCTCGTTGACCAGGGCCGGGAGCTCGGCCGGGGTCTGGTCGGTCGGACGGAGGTTGACCTCGACGGCGCCGACCTCCTGCAGGTCGAGGGTCGCGAGGAGGCGGTCGACGGGGGACTCGGTCACCCCGGCAGCCTAGTGCGCGCGGCGCATCAGGCCACCAGCGGACGAGTGGTGCGCTTCCCCGGTCGGTATGCCGTGTGCCCGGCGATCGTGACCGCACGGGCCAGGCGCTGGACCGCCTCGTCGAGTTGCCCCGGCGAGAGCACATAGGGGAGACGGAGCCGGCGATCGAGGGTGCCTGTCGCTGCGAAGCGGTTGCCGCCCGCGAGGAGCAGGCCCTCGCGCTCGGCAGCGTCGACGACCCGGGCCGATGAGGTGGCTTCGGGCAGGCGCAGCCACAGGCTGAGACCCCCCGCTGGCATGGTGAAGTCGACCTGGGGCAGGTGGGTGCGCAGGGCGGTGATGGCGGCACCACGGGCGCGGACGAGGTCCTCGCGGCGGTCGGCCGGCATGCCGGGTGACTGGCGGAGCAGGTGGAGCAGGACCAATTGCTCGAGGACAGGGGCGCCGAGGTCAATGGTGACGCGGGCGTCGACGAGTCGGGTGAGCAGGTCCGCGCGGGCGCGGATCCAGCCCAGGCGCAGGCCACCCCAATGGGACTTGCTCGACGAGCCGACGGTGATGGCACCGGGGTGGTGGGCGGCGAAGGGCAGGGCGGCCTCGCCGTCGTCGAGCCGGACCTCGGTGATCGTCTCGTCGATGAAGGTGAGGGTGTCCTGACGGGCGAGCGCACGACCCACCAGGGCGCGCTGGGTGTCGGGCATGTAGGCGCCGGTCGGGTTGTGGAAGTCGGGCACGAGCACGGCGGCCCGAGGACGGGACGTGGCGATGGTGGAGGTCACGGTCGTGGTGTCCCAGCCGGTGTCGTCGACGGGGACGGGCACGAGGCGGGCTCCGGTGCGCCGCAGCGATTCTGCGGCGTTGGGGTAGGCAGGGTTCTCGATCAGGACCCGGTCCCCGGCCGAGAGGAAGGCCCGCTCGAGGATGGCCATGCCGGCCACGGCACCACTGGTCACGAGGATCTCGTCGGCGCTCGTCGGCAGGCCGCGGGCGGTGAACCGTGCGGCAATCGCCTCGCGCACCTCCGGCACGCCGAGGGTGAAGTAGCCGGCGCCGGCCAGGTAGGCCGGCAACTCGTCGACCGCTGCGGCGTACGCCTCGGCCACTCCGCTCGGCGCGCGGGTGGCAGCACAGGTGAGATCGAGGACGTCATGGCCCGGCTCGGCGGGATAGAGGGAGGCGCCGGTGCCGCGGCGGATCTCGCCGGTGGGAATGGCGACCGTCGTGCCGGAGCCCTGCCGCGCCACGGCATACCCACTGTCGCGGAGCACGGCATAGGCGCGAGTGACCGTCGTGCGGCTCACACCCAGCGCGGTCGTGAGGTCGCGCTCGCTCGGGAGGCGGGTGCCGACGACGACGCGCCCGTCGGCGATGAGTAGGCGGATCCGGTCGGCCAGCGCTCGATAGGCGGGACGAGCATCGGCGAGGTCACCGACGAGGGTGGCCAGGCGGGGTGCGGCGACGGTGGGCGACATGCAGGCCACTGTCTCACAATTGGCTATCGAAGGTGTGGCCACTTTGGCCGCACACTGGTGGACATGGCGCCGATCCAACTCCTGCATCGCGGAGTCCGCCGCCGCGTCGAGCTCGTGCCGATGACCTCAGTGGAGCAACTGCGGGCGGGGCGCTTCACGCGGCGCTTCGTCCAGCTCGTCATCGGGCTGTGGCTCTATGGCGTGTCGATGGCGATGTTCATCCGGGCCGGGCTTGGTCTCGATCCGTGGGATGTCTTCCACTTCGGCGTCCAGACGCACTGGGATGTCAGTTTCGGCACGGTCGTCATCGTCGTGAGCTTTGCGGTCCTGCTGCTCTGGATCCCGCTGCGCCAGTGGCCCGGTCTGGGCACGATCCTCAACTCGGTCCTCATCGGCATTGCCACCGATGTGACGCTGGGGATGTTCGGCGCCCCGACGTCGCTGGGGTGGCGCTGGGCGCTCCTGCTCGGCGCGATCCTCGTCAACGGCATCGCGGGGGCGCTCTACATCGGAAGCCAGTTCGGCCCCGGGCCTCGTGACGGCCTGATGGTGGGCATCTCGCGCAAGTACGGCTGGTCTCTGCGCTTGGTCCGCACGACGATCGAGGTCACCGTGCTCGCCGTCGGGTGGCTGCTCGGTGGCGTCGTCGGTGTCGGGACCGTTCTCTATGCGTTGCTCATCGGGCCGATCGTGCAGTTCTTCCTGCCGCTGCTGACCGTCCGGGTCGACCCGCCGTCACGCTCGGTCGGGGCCGGTGTTGCCGAGGAGACTGATGCTGATCGGCTCGCCGACGAGTCGGGCCAGTGCGAGGCCCACTGAGCGAGGTCGCTCGGCCACGTGCACAGTATGCGTCGTTATGGGGCTCTTCGACTTTGAGCGGGGCGGGGTGGTGGTCATGCTGCGTCTCGTCGTGCTCGGGTGAGCGCGATGGTTGAGAGTATCCGGCGCTGGTAGTTCTTGAGGTTGCGGAAGCCGCAGGCGACGCGTTTGGTGTTCTTGATGATCCGGTTGAAGCCTTCAGTGCGGGCGTTGGTGACCTTCATCGTCAACGCGACGTGGATGGCCGGCCACCAGGTCTCGATGGTGGTGGCCAGGCGGGTGGTCTCGGGCATATCCGCTTGCGCGGCGTCCCGATAGAACTCGTACAGCCGGTGCCGGATCCGGTGCTCATCGGTCTCGGCGAGCAGCAGTCGGAGGCGTTCTTTGACGCCCCAGGCGGCGCCGATCTTGTTGGTGGGGTCCTCGGCAGCCAGGGTGGCCTTGAACCGGGCACGCTCCTTGACGGACAGGTGCTCGTACCCGGTGAGCAGCAGCTGCCGGTTGACCCACACCCGCTCCTTGGTGGTGCCGCGCCGACCGTACCGTTCGCGGGTGACCCGCTGCCGGACCTCGGTGACCATGGTGTTGGCCAGGGCGACCAGGTGCCACTTGTCGACCGCGATCCGCGCGTGCGGCAGGGGCCCGGATCCCGGACGCGTACGGGGCGGAGGTGTCGATGACGACCACCTCGATCGCGGCCCGGAACCCGGGGCTCTGCTCGCTCAGCCAGTCCTTCACACACGCACCGGACCGTCCCGGCGCCAACCCGAGCATCCAACCGGGGCCGGTGGTGTCCGCGTCGACGAAGCTGGTCAGCCACGGGTCGGTCCGGCGCCAGCCAGCCCCGGCCAGGACCCACCGCACCGAGCGGGCCCGGGTCTCATCGATCCCGAGCACCCTGGTGGACTCGGGGGCCGGGAGCCACCTGGCGGCCGCGGCGACCAACGCTCGGTGCGCCGTCGGCCACGACACCCCATGGGTACGGGCGACCTCCTCGACAGCCCGGTTCCCCGAAGCGATCTCGGTCGCGATCACCTCGCGCAGCCGGCTGGTCAGCCGCGCCCGTGTCGGAATCGCCTCCGACTGCTGCGTGAACGAGCCCGTACCGCACAGCGCTTCGGCGCAGGCCAAGCGCCGCTTGCGCCACCACAGCTCGATCACCTGCCCGCACGCGGCCAAGTCCTTGACCCGCACCAGCGGACGCTCCTTCACCCTGGAGGTGAAGACTCCGCAGGCCGGGCAGGGCGCCTCCCGGTCCCGCTGCTCAATCACGACCCTCACGTCGTTCTCGCTGAGCCGCTCGAGACTGATGACGACGAAATCGTCTTCCAGCCCGAACAGCACTGACGTACTGTCGATCATGCTCGTGGCCTCGTTGCTGCTGACGGAGTAGAGACCAACAGCATGACTGGGGCCACGAGCCCCCTCAGGTCAGGGCACCCCGCTCAAAGTCGAAGAGCGCGTTATGGGAGGCAGGGTCACCTGGGGGCGACACTGCAGTGGCTCATGAAGAAGTACTCATTGAGCAGTTACTCGGTCCGCCTGATCCTTGCTGAGAGTGGGTTAGAAGTCCATGGCAAGTCCTTGGACAGCGACACCCTTCTTCGTATTGGCGGATTAGTTGCGGCCAACTACTCTGTCATGGAGATATCTCGCATCGTTCACATGCCCCAAGCTACAGTCGGGTTGATTGCAGCCCAATGCCGGTCTAGCGAACCGCCCGCGAGTCGAGACGGACAGTAATTTCAACTCTTCTTGAGGCCCTGAATGGTCCCTGCGCGGGGTCTACTGTTGTAGTACCGACCGTTGAAACGCCCATCCGCGTAAATGCGCAATTCCGCTGTGCCGCCATGATCGCCCATATCCGAGTCTGCCAAGGCGGGATTGACCCGGTTTGCATAAACATAGGTGAGGCAGGTCGCTGAGCCGTCGGATTGAACTGACCCCAGCGCGGACGTGGATACAGACGTACTCGTTCCACTTGCAACCTCCATCTCGACCTTCATATGAGTCCACGTTTGCCGAACACGTAGCACAACGTCCCTTTGAACTGATTGTCCTGCAATGTCCCTGAAGGTGCTTGACAGTTTTCCCTCGTAGGTTCCAGACGAATCTGGGATGCCGACAACTCCCATTCGAGAGAGCACCGGCCACCGCCACAAATAGCGATCAAATACGTGAAAGAGCAGTGTGAATACTGCAGCGAGGGAGGGAGCGCTGACTAGCCATTCGGGCCACGAGTACCTCGATGTAAGCGTGGTGATAGACCAAGCGCACACAACTGCGATGATCGCCATTGTCGAGTATATGCCGACGCGTGATTCATTGGTTGAGTATGGGTGCATCTCCTAGTAGGCCTCCCACAATGCGTCGAGAATCTCTTGCGCCACAGACACACTGAAGCCACCAGGATCCGTAGCGAAGAGGTCATGTATTCCATCGCACGACTTAAACGACGCCTTGGACGAAACTCTCAACCAGGAAAGCACTTCTAAGAGTCGACGAGAATCATCCGCAATGAATCTACTGCTTGGAACGTTGTAAACCATGCACTCGAGCAAGTAACCCGGGGCTATTCCGTCGCGCAGCATTCCATTCCGCACCGCACGATTGCGTAGGCGCTTGACTTGGCGAACGGTCGCTTTGTATGTCTTGCTGCATTCAGCGTTTTTCGCTTGGCCATTCTTGATATGCTCCTTGGGGAAGTTGACGATCTGTCCACCGCGAAGCGGATGGATTGCTATGCCCTCGACAAAGCCAGCTGATATATCGCTGTTAGGGCCTGGGTAGTGCCGGTATTGCAGACACGGCACGACATCTGCATCGACATACCCTGGGGCAGCATCAACAGTGATGCATTTGTTGCGGGAGTGCACCCGCGATTGCCCGTAGTACTGAGACAGGGCACTCAAGACTTCCGCCCGCAGGTCCGACTCGGTGAAGGTTGCAGCTGGAAGAGCATCCCACCTTGCCTGCTGGGAAGAACTTAGTCGACTACGAGAGCCTTGGAAAGTCCTCTTCGTCATCACTACAATGTCAACGTCCGAGTCAGCTCGGATGTTTGTCGCATTAGCATATGAACCCTGCAAGAAAATCTCGACGTTGTAAGCGCTCTCCAAGATTGCAAGTGCCCTCTTAATTGAGGAGTACGTGTTCTTTGCCGTGACGTCTGAACCGGCAGCGGTCCAGTCGCGGCGCTCTTGAGGCGTGGAAGCCACTAGATAACCCCCTTCTGTTCGACCGTGTGTTGGAACAGCGCAGTCATCGCTGATATTGACGGAATGACATCCCTCACTATGAACCTCCTCCTGCGCCGAGGCCGAAGAATCGTTCGAAGAACTCTGTCAGTCGGCTCAGCACGCGCTGCTTCTTCTCGGTGCGGCTCCCGTCACGTGAGAAGCGTGACACTGGCGGCAACACCTTGGTGATCGCAGTACCTGTTGTCTGGACACCACCGTCGCGGAAGGCTGAGTCGATGAAGTGACGCGTTTCAGAGGGCTTGAGGTCCTCATCGTCGATGATGGCGGCAAGTTCGGCTTCTTTACGTGCAGCGATGAAGGCTTGCCACTCGTCGTCAACGCTGCCACTGGGGGAGACGCTGTCGACGAAGTCTTCGATAAGGTCGCGCTTGTTGCGGAGGCTCGGGCTGGCGTCGACGGCGCGCCTGATCTCGGCGCGAATCTCCTTATCGTCACCGTCGCCGTGTTCGGCGCGGTACTTCTGGACGAGCATGAGGATGTAGTCGACGTTGATCTCGACTTGCTTGATGAGCTCGATCTCGAAGACGACGTCGTCGACGATCGACTCCTTCTCGGGCATCGTGTCTTTGCGGAACTCCGCGTAGAGGTCCAGGTAGACGCTGCGGTAGTCCTGGTTCTGACGTTCGGTGAGCATCTCGTTACCCTCGAACTCGTCGAACGAGGTCAGGATGTTCTGTAGCCGAAGGATGGCCCCGAAGAGCTTGATGAACTCCTTCTGCGCCGCTTCGCTCTCGATGACCTGCCCGAGCGGGAACTGAGCCAATAGCTTGTCGACGGTCTCGGTGTACTCCTGGTAGTAGTCGCCGTAGGGCTTGAGGACAACGATGCCTTTGGCGTCCTTGTTGCCAAACAGGGCGATGGCATCGTTGGTCTCCTCCTCGAGATCACGGAAGGTCACGATGTTGCCTGCCACCTTGACCGAGTTGAGGATTCGGTTGGTGCGGGAGAACGCTTGGATCAGGCCGTGTGACCGCAGGTTCTTATCGACGAAGAGGGTGTTCAGCGTGGTCGCGTCGAAGCCAGTGAGGAACATATTCACTACGATGACCAGGTCGATCTCGCGGTTCTTCATCCGCAGCGACAGGTCTTTGTAGTAGTTCTGGAAGCGATCGGCTGATGTGTCGTAGCTCGTGCCGAACATGTCGTTGTAGTCCTGGATCGCGTCCTCAAGGAAGGCGCGTGCATCGCCTGACATCTCCGAGGTGTCGAAGTCTTCTTCGTCGAGCGCCCCATCCTCCACCTCGGCGTTGGCGGCGTAGGAGTAGATCAATCCCACCTTTAGCTGGCGATCCGGCGGCAAGTCCTCCTGCTGGAGCTGGAACTGGTTGTAGTACATCCTGGCCGCATCGATGGATGCTGTTGCGAACAGTGCGTTGAAGCCCTTGACCCGCTTCGCTTGCTTGAGCTCGTCGATCGCACCTCGACGCTGGCCCGCCATCTCGGCCACATTAGTGATGATCGAGTGGGTGTAGCCGCTGGCCCGCTTCGTCTTCTGGTCGAAGTGCTTCAACGTGTAGGCGACGACTTCCTTGATGCGTTTGGTGGACAGCAGTGCCCGCTCGCGATCGATAGCAGAGACCTGCTTGTCTTCGAACGTGCCGACCTTGACAGTGCTGATGTAGTCAATCTTGAACGGGAGCACGTTTTTATCGGTGATGGCATCCTTGATGGTGTAGGTGTGCAGCTTCTCGCCGAACGCCTGTTCAGTGGTGCGCAGGTTGACGTTGCCGCCGGTTCCAGCATTGGCCGAGAAGATGGGGGTCCCGGTGAAGCCGAACAAGTTGTACTTCTTGAACGCCTTGGTGATCGCGGTGTGCATATCGCCGAACTGCGAGCGATGGCACTCGTCGAAGATGATCACGACATGACCGTCGAAAATCGAGTGGCCCTTGTTGGCGTTGATGAGCGTAGCGAGCTTCTGGATGGTCGTGATGATAATTCGCGCGCTCGGGTCTTCGAGCTGCTTCTTCAGTACGCGCGTCGACGTGTTTGAGTTGGCAGCGCCCTTCTCGAAGCGGTCGTACTCTCGCATCGTCTGATAGTCGAGATCCTTGCGATCGACGACGAAGAGCACCTTATCGACCGGCGCGAGCTTGCTCGCCAGCTGCGCAGTCTTGAAGCTCGTCAAGGTCTTGCCCGACCCTGTGGTGTGCCAGACGTAGCCGCCAGCCGCCACGGTGCCAAGCTGCTTGTAGTTGGTAGACACGTCGATCTTCTGCAGGATCCGCTCGGTGGCGACGATCTGATACGGCCGCATGGCCAGCAGCATCCGGTCGCTGGTCAGGACGCAGTATCGGGTGAGGATGCTCAGGATGGTGTGCCTCGCAAAGAATGTCTTGGCAAAGGCGCTCAGATCCCGAATCGGCTTGTTAGTCGCGTCGGCCCACCAGGAGGTGAACTCAAACGAGTTGGAGGTCTGCCTGCCGCGCCTCTTGCTACTGGACGCGTCGCTGATGTGCTGACGACGTGTCGTGTTCGAGTAGTACTTTGTGAGCGTGCCGTTGCTGATCACGAACAGCTGGACATACTCAAAGAGCCCAGAGCCGGCCCAGAACGAGTCCCGCTGGTAGCGGTTGATCTGGTTGAATCCTTCGCGGATGTCGACACCCCGGCGTTTGAGCTCGACGTGGACCATAGGAAGCCCGTTGACCAGGATGGTTACGTCGTAGCGATTTGCGAATTGGCCGCCCGCGTCGCCGCCCCTCGTCACCTCGTACTGGTTGAGCACCTGCAGTCGGTTGTTGTGGATGTTCTTCTTGTCGAGTAGCGAAATGTTCTTCGTCGAGCCGTCGTCCCGCAGCAGCAGTTGGACGTGGTCCTCTTGAATGCGCACGGTCTTCTCGACGATGCCGTCTTTCTTGCCCGCGATCCGCTCGTTGAAGAAGCGGTCCCACTCAGCGTCCGAGAACGTGACGTGGTTGAGGGTCTCGAGCTGGGTGCGCAGGTTCGCCACAAGATCCGCCTCAGAGGTGATCGTCAGGCGTTCGTAGGCCTGCGACTCAAGGAGGGCGATGAACTGATTCTCTAGTTGGGCTTCCGACTGGTAGCCGGTACTGTCACTGGGCTCAGGGACGTACTCAGCGACGACAGTGCTCTCGGCGCTGAGCGCGATGGGGTCGTACTTACGTGCAGATGCATCACTCATGCGGGGAGCTCCTCGAAGGTGAGGAGCTTGTCACGAAAGTGCTCATACTGCTTGCGTCGAGCCGAGATCTCGGCCGGAAGCCCGATGCTCAGATCGGTCGATAGAGCATCGAACTTGTCGAGGATTGACGAGATGCGACGCTGCTCCTCAAAGCTCGGCAACGCCACCGGATATCTGAGAAACATCGGCCGTCGCAGTGATGTCACGGAGGCATGCACCGACGTTCGCTCAAGGTAGCGGGTAAAATCAGCCACAAGGTAGTGGTAGAGGTATCGAGCGTCAATCTGTTCCCCGGGAACAATTCGGTAAGCGCGTTGGTGAAGCGCATATCGCCCGGACGCGAAGTGGAAAACCTTTCCAACTCCGACGCCATCGCCTGCTGTTATGATCGCCGTCTCGTCGAAGTCGAAGGAGTCGAGCCGGAAAGGCTCGCGGCCACGCGCATAGAAGACATACTCTCCGTCAGCGACGGCGTCCTTCGTGTCATGACTGCCGGTCCCAATGGTCGCGACATCACCAAGGAAGACTCGTTCGACGTCGTCATCGAAGGTCAGGATGTTGGACCGATAGTAATCATACTGACGTCGTCGCGCTTCCAGTTCCGCTTCCAGTTGCGCTTCCATTTCCGCTTTCAGCTGACTGAATTTATCCAATATGCCCGCGATCTCTCGCTGCACTTCGAGAGGCGGCACTGGGAGTCGATAAGCTCGTACGCGACCGTCAGGGATCGCGGGGTAATTGCCTTCGACCTGATTAGCTTCGACGTAACGACGGAAATCGTCGGATCCAAGCATGTGAGCCAGGAACCCAGTCAGCATGACGGAGGTGTCGGGGCGAAGGACACAATATCCCGTACTCGCGATCTGGTGGCTATATTGATCTGGAATGACTGCCCAACGCATTTGTGCAGGTCGAGTCGTCGCGAAGATCACGTCGCCAGCCTCCACGATCTGTTGAGCCCGACTCGGCGCGTTACCCTCGGCGATGGTTGTAGTCACGCCAATCCTGTGAGTATTACGATCGACGGACGACAGGTCAATGTACTGGAAAGGGGCCCCGGCCGTGCTAGGCCACTTTACCTTCGACGCTTTCGATGTAACATCACCGACTGTCCTAAATGCAACACCATCCGGGCACTTATCCGCGATCAATTCATCAATTCGGCTCATGCGAAGAAGTCCTCATCAATCTCCACGATCGTGTAGGTCTCACTGGCCTGGACTCCGACGCCAAACTGGATCATGAGATCCGTGAGGCGTTTGCCGTCGATCAGCACAATCCGCGTTGGCGAAGAGGCAACGTAGTCACGAGCGCCCTGCGAGAAGTAGCTCGTTGTCATGAACACGCCGCTGTCAGCTCGGCCGTGCAACGCGCCCACGAAGCCTTGGACATCGGGACGACCGACACCGTTGTCGCGGGCGTAGCGTTTCGCCTGAATGTAGACCCGGCTCAGTCCGAGGATGTCTTGGTCGATAACACCGTCGATCCCACCATCATTCGTCAGCTGAGTGACTGAACCACTCCCGTTCGCTCCGCCGTAGCCCATTGCCACCAGTAGCTCGACGACCGCCTCCTCGAAGAAGGCGGGATCTTTGTCTTGCAGGCGTTGTAGCAGCTCATGAGCGACCTCAGCATGGATTCGTTCGACGCCGTTCTGCACCTGCTCGATCGGAGTCAACGCTGATGTCTCGGCGGGCGCCTCCGCAGGGCCCGGCTTCCTCGTGGCCGTCGCTACGTATGGGCGTATAGGCGCGGACGGATCTTCCCCAAGTGCCCTGATGTCACGCTCGAGGACGCCGTCCGGGAACTTCTCCAAGAGGTGCCGGCCAGCGTCGGTGATGGTGTAGTTGCCCCGCGTCGGCCGTGCGAGCGCACCGACGTTCGTGAGGAACGACAGTCCCCAGCCAATGCGGTTTTCGTAGGTCGGCTGCCCGGAAGCCAACGTCTCTTTCATCTGCGCCTCCGTCAGTCCGCATTCTCGTCCCACTAGTGGTCGAAGATCGCGCCGCGTGCGCACGACGCCGTCGCTGAGGACGCGAAGTGTCGGCGTCATGAACGCCTCCCATGTGGGCATGTCGCTCATTGGTTGGTGCCCTCCAAAACGGCCACGATCTCATCGATCGAGGCGCGAAGTTGCTGTTGACGGACGACAATCCGAGCAATCTCGGCGTTGAGCTCAGCTATGTCGACAACCTCGCGCAGATCCTCTTGCTCAACATAGGAGGAGACGGCGATGTTGTAGTCGTTGGCCGCGATGTCTTCGTTCGAGACGAGCTTGGTGAAGTGGTCAATGTCCTCGCGACCCATGAAGCGGTCGAGGATCTTGTCTTGATTTGCGGGTGTCAACTTGTTCTTATTGCCTTGACGAGTGAACTCGGAGCTGGCGTCGATGAACAGAACCGCACTGTCTCTCTTTGACTTCTTCAGGACGATGATGCAGGTAGCGATGGTGGTGCCGAAGAACAGATCGGGTGGCAGTTGAATGACGGCGTCGATGTAGTTGTTGTCGATCAGGTACTGGCGGATCTTGCGTTCTGCGCCACCACGGTAGAGCACCCCCGGAAACTCGACGATTGCCGCAGTGCCATTGACGGCCAGCCAGCTGAGGATGTGCATCGTAAAGGCGAGATCGGCCTTGGACTTCGGCGCCAGCACGCCAGCCGGAGCGTAGCGCGGATCGTTGATCAGCAGCGGGTTGCTGTCTCCGTCCCACTTGATCGAGTACGGAGGATTGGACACGATCGCCTCGAAGGGCTCGTCGTCCCAGTGCTGCGGATCGGTCAGTGTGTCGCCGTGACGGATCTCGAAGTTCTCGAAGTTCACGTCATGCAGGAACATGTTGATGCGCGCCAGGTTGTATGTGGTCAGGTTGATCTCCTGACCGTAGAAGCCGTTGCGGACGTTGTTCTTGCCGAGCACCTTTGCGAACTTCAGAAGCAGCGACCCCGAGCCACAGGCAGGGTCATACACCTTGTTCACCGTCTTCTTGCCGACGACAGTGATCCGCGCTAGCAACTCGGAGACCTCTTGAGGTGTGTAGTACTCACCACCGGACTTGCCGGCCTGTGAGGCGTACATCTGCATCAGGTACTCGTAGGCATCGCCGAAGAGATCGATCGTCTGGTCGGTAAAGTTGCCGAGCGGCAGATCGCCGATGGCGTCGAGCAGCTTGACTAGCTTCTCGTTGCGCTTCGCAACTGTGTTGCCGAGTTTTGTGCTGTTGACGTCAAGGTCGTCGAACAGACCTTTTAGGTCATCTTCGCTGTCAGTGCCGAGAGCCGAGCCTTCGATGTTCTTGAACACCTTTTGGAGCGTCTCGTTCAAGTCCGGGTTGGCCGCTGCGTGCTTGCGGACATTAGCGAACAGTTCCGAGGGCAGGATGTAGAAGCCCTTCTCGTTGACTGTGTCCTTGCGGCCGAACTCGGCGTCCTCGTCATCCAGCGCCGCGTAGTCGAAGGTCGCATCCCCGGCCGCACGCTCCTCCTCGTTGACGAACGCTGTCAGGTTCTCGGAAATGAAACGGTAGAAGAGCATCCCGAGCACGTAGCTCTTGAAGTCCCAACCATCCACGCTGCCTCGCAGGTCGTTCGCGATCCGCCAGATCGTCTTGTGCAGCTCGGCTCGTTGAGCTTCTTTAGTACTCGGGGTCATTCAATTCTCCTCTTTTTTCGTATATGAGGCTCATTATAACAAAGATGCTCATTTAAGTGTTCGCGACCGAAGATGACTCGGGCAGCTTGGCTATCGTAATGACCAAGCTGTTCCCTAGGGTTTGCGAACTCACCGTCGTTTCCTTACTCAAAGCGCCGATAGTTGTGACCGTAAAGCATGGCCACAACTCTCCAGGCCACTGCATCCGCCAAGTGCGCTGCTTGTCCCCGTGAGGTGCTTTCAACATAAACAGCTTCTTGAGTGTCTTGACGACGCGTTCAACGGTGAACTCCTGCTCGCCCGATGGCTTTCGCTCCTCGTTCACCTCGAGCGGGACAGGTTTCTGTTCACTATCGACACCAACAAGCGAGAAACTGGCTCATCACAGATGAGGGTGTAGGCCTGGTCGGCGCGTCGGTGGCGAGGTAGGGGTCGAGGTCTCCCGAGGATGGAAGTTCTCACACTGTCCATCCGGGAGACCTCGACGTGCCCGACGCTACCTTCGCTCGCCCCGACCTGGCCACGTTCACGCGCCTTGACGAGCTCGGGCTGGTCGTGACCGGGCAACGCCTGGAGCCCAACAGGGCGGTGCTGGCCTGCCGCGTCATCGACGACGACCGATGGTGCCGACACTGTGGCTGCGAGGGTGCTCCTCGCGACAGTGTGGTCCGGGAGCTGGCGCACGAGCCGTTCGGGTGGCGTCCGACGACGCTGGCGGTCACCATCCGCCGGTACCGGTGCACTGGCTGCGGGCGGGTATGGCGGCAGGACACGACCAAGGCTGCGCAGCCGCGGGCCAGGTTGTCCCGGGCGGCGCTGCGGTGGGCGCTCACCGCGCTGGTTGTCCAGCACCTGACCGTCGCCCGGGTCGCCGAGGCCTTGACCGTCGCCTGGAACACCGCCAACGACGCGGTCCTGGCCGAGGGCAAGCGGGTCCTGATCAGCGACCCGGCCCGGTTCGACGGGGTCGCGGTGGTCGGGGTCGACGAGCACGTGTGGCGGCACACCCGCAAGGGTGACAAGTACGTCACCGTGATCATCGACCTGACCCCGATCCGCGACGGTCCTGGCCCGGCCCGGCTGCTGGACATGGTCGAAGGCCGCTCCAAGGCGGCGTTCAAGACCTGGCTGGCCGACCGTCCCCAGGCCTGGCGGGATGCCGTCGAGGTGGTCGCGATGGACGGGTTCACCGGGTTCAAGACCGCGGCGGCCGAGGAGCTGCCCGACGCGGTCGCGGTCATGGATTCCTTCCACTTCGTCCGCCTGGGAGGGGACGCTCTGGACCGGTGCCGGCGCCGGGTCCAGCAGGACTGCACGGCCACCGCGGCCTGGCCAGCGACCCGTTGTACCGGGCCAGGCGGACCCTGCACACCGGGGACGACCTCCTCACCGACCGGCAACGAGAGCGCCTGGTCCTGCTGTTCAGCACCGACGACCACGTCGAGGTCGAAGCGACCTGGGGCCTCTACCAGCGGATGATCGCGGCCTACCGCGACCCCGACCGGACCAGAGCCCGGGAGGCGATGCGCGCGCTCATCGGCTGCCTGCGCGACGGCGTCCCGGCCCCGCTGACCGAGCTGCGCCGCCTGGGCCGGACCCTGACCCAACGGGCCGCGGACGTACTGGCCTACTTCGACCGGCCCGGCACCTCCAACGGCCCGACCGAGGCCCTCAACGGACGCCTGGAACACCTGCGCGGCTCCGCCCTGGGCTTCCGCAACCTGACCAACTACATCGCCAGATCCCTGCTCGAGACCGGTGGCTTCAGGTCCCGCCTACACCCTGGATTGTGATGAGCCATATTGCCTCGCATTCGCATCGAGTACGACGAGCTACCTACCTCGGGTTTGAGCTACTGGAATGGCATTTGAGTGGATGCTTGTCATCAACAAGGTCGAGAGTCCGGCTCGGCAGCGCTTCAGCATGCTGCACGAGTACAAGCACGTCATCGACCATGTCGACCGCGTCGTCCTCTATGCGAGCGAGGAAGACGCTGAGCGTGCCGCTGACTTCTCCGCAGGATGCGTGCTCATGCCGATGCGTGAGAGGAAACGGCTCTTCGGTGGCGGAATGCAGCGCGTTGAGGACCTTGCCGAGCACTTCGGTACCAGCACTGCAGCCGTCCGAGTTCGGCTCGACCAGGTCGGGCTGATCGATCCCACGACGTTCACGCGCAACCTAAGGTGCGCGAGGCCTGTCCAGACAACCCCATGGCGCTCTCAGCGCTTCCGCCCCGTCAAGAGGAGCTTCAAATGAGCACACAGGCAAGCAGCCAGAAGATCGCCATCTCCTATCTGCGGGTGTCGACCACTCGCCAGATGAATACCGGCTCGGATGTCGTTGCTGACGGCAACTGCATCGCGACCCAGCGCATCGCCAACCAGGCGAAGGCTGACGAGATGGGCGCGGTGATCCAGAAGGAGTTCATCGAACCTGGCGCATCGGCGCAGTCGATAGACAAACGGCCCGTGTTCAAGCGCGCGCTGGCGTACCTCGCGTCTCACCCCGAAGTGGACTACGTGATCATCTACATGCGATCACGAGCCTTCAGAAATCTGGCAGACGCTGTCATGACCAAGCGCAGACTCGAAGCGGAGGGTGTGCGGCTGATATCGGCCAAGGAGGACTTCGGCGAGGGCATCATGGCCGACGCCATGGAGGCTGTGACCGACATCATAAACGAGGTCCAGGTCCGCATGTCTGGCGAGGACATCAAGGTCAAGATGCAGCACAAGGCGGAGCGCGGCGGCACCAATGGCCGCGCGCGACTTGGCTACAAGAACGTTCGCATCGAACACGAGGGACGCCAAGTCAACAGCATCGAGCTGGATCCAGAGCGCGCGCACCTGATCCGCAAAGCGTTCGAACTCTTCGCCACTGGCGACTACACCGTCGACCGCGTGCTAGCCACTGTCACCGACATGGGTCTGACCACGCGTCCGACGCGTCGCTACAAGGGTGGGCCCATCTCTCGCTCGGCGATGCATCGCATCCTGATCGAGCCGTACTACAAGGGCGTCGTGGTCTACAAGGGTGAGCAGTATCCGGGAAGACACACGAGCCCATCGTTGATGTGGACGTGTGGGACGAGGTGCAGCGCGTCATGGAGCATCGCTCAAAGGGCGGACAGCGTGATCGCGTGCACTACCACTACCTCAAGGGACTGATGTACTGCGATCGCTGCACTCAGAACGGCCGGGCCAGCCGCATGATCTTCACCAAGGCCGAGGGGCGTCGTGGTGACTACTACGACTACTTCGCCTGTCGTGTCCGACTGGAGGGCAAAGGTCAATGCGACCTGCCGTATCTGCCGGCTGCGCAGGTCGAGTGGCACGTCGCCGATCACTACGTACGTCTCGGGCTGCCGCACGACTTCCGTGAGGCCATCACCGAGGCCGTCGGAGCGACTCTGGACAATGAGCAAGCCAACCTGCGTGAGATCCACGCTGGATACCGGAAGCAACTCGACCGGCTCGCCGTTCGCGAGGAGAAGCTGCTCGACCTCGCTGAAGACTCGGCACTGCCGCGCGAGAAGATCAATGCTCGACTCAGGCAGATACAGATCGAGCGCGTGGCGGCTGAAGAAGGAATGCAGGAGACCGGCGACAAAATCAGTGTCGGTGCGACAGTGCTTGACCGGCACCTGCGACTTCTCGACGACCCGCACCCTACATACGCCACGGCACCGGACGCCGTCCGCCGAGACTGAACATCGCCAGCTTCACTCGACTCTGGATCGATGAGGACGGCATCAAGCGCGACAGAAGACGCCGATCGTGCAGGAACTGCACGACGCTGCTGTCGCCTACGAGGAGGCTGACAAGCCCGCGCTCGGCTCGGCTATCGCAAAAGGAATCGCCCCCGACCTGATGGCCGAGGGCGAAGATCCCGAGACGTGCACACTGGCTGATCTGTTTTGTGCAGGTTCCAATATGAACGTCTACGTGCGCGAGGCGGGACTTGAACCCGCACACCCGAGGGCACCAGAACCTAAATCTGGCGCGTCTGCCAATTCCGCCACTCGCGCGCGTGGCCCACTGTAGGCGCTCAGCCGTCGACGGCGAGGGTGAGGGGCAGCACCGCCCGAGCCCCGGCCGACCGCAGCGCCCGGGTGGCCACGGTCAACGTCCACCGTGACGACACGAGGTCGTCGACGAGCAGGACCGGCCCCGGGTGCGTTGCCAGGGCCACGCCGAGGTCCGTCCCGACGACCAGGCGATCCCAGACGCCCGCGAGCCGGAAGGCGCTGTTTCCTCCGGGCTCACCGGTTGGGCCCCCGTGCGCGAGGTCGAGTGTCCCGAGCAGCGGCAGCCGACCGATCTCGGCCAGCCCCGCGGCCAGGGAGGCGACGAGCGTGGGGTGGCTGCGCGACGGCATACCGACGACACCGACGGGGCGCTCGGACCATCCCCACTCGGCGAGGACCGGCACGACGGCACGCAGCAACTCCGCCGAAGCTGGTGCGTCCTCGCGCAGGACCTCGCGCAACCGCTGGCCCCACCCGAGGTCCGACAGCCGCCCCAGGGCCCGACCGGGCTCCATCGCCTCGTCAGCCGCGATCCGACCCTTGACCGGCACGCCGAGGCGTTCCATCCCGGTCGGCCACTGGGCCCGCGGCTCGATCGGGACCCCCACCTTCGCCAGCCGAGCCCGTGCCGCAGCACGCACCTCGTCGCCGACCTCGGTCGGGAACCAGGCACCGGCGCAGTTGTCGCACCGGCCACAATCGGCAGCAGTCCCGTCGTCGAGACTCTCCTGCAGGAACCGCATGCGGCAGGTCGTCGTCGCCTCGTAATCGAGCATGAGCTGCTGCTCGTCACGCCGTGCCCTGTCCACGCGTGCGTAGCGCTCGGCGTCATAGGTCCACGGCACGCCGGTGCTGATCCACCCGCCGGTCACCCGCTGCACAGCACCGTCGACGTCGAGCACCTTGAGGAGCAGTTCCAGCCGGGTGCGGCGGACGTCCACGATCGTCTCCAGGGCGGCCGTCGACAGCGCTCGGCCGGCTTGCGTCAAAGCGGTCAGGACGGCACCGGCCTGGTCCTCGCGCGGCATGGACACCGATGCGAAGTAGGTCCAGATGTCGCGGTCCTCCACCCCCGGCATGAGCAGCACGTCGGCCCGCTCGGTCGCTCGGCCGGCTCGCCCCACCTGCTGGTAGTAGGCCACCGGCGAACTCGGTGCACCCAGGTGCACGACGAATCCCAGGTCGGGCTTGTCGAAGCCCATCCCCAACGCGGAGGTCGCCACGAGCGCCTTGACCTCGTTGTGCCGCAACGCCTCCTCGAGGCGCTCACGATCGGCGGGGTCCGTGCGGCCGGTGTAGGACGCAACCGTCAGCCCCGCCTCGGACAGCGCTGTCGCGACATCCTCGGCTGCCGCGACGGTCAAGGTGTAGATGATGCCGCTGCCGGGCAGTGAGGGCAGGTGTGTCACCAGCCAGGCGAGACGGCTCTCGGGTGACATCGACCGCAGCACACCCAGCCGGAGCGACGCGCGCGCCAGGCCGCCGCGGATCGTTTCCACGTGCACCCGCGAGCCGTCACCGGCGCGCCCGAGCTGCTCCTCGACGTCCGCGACGACTCGCGCGTTCGCGGTCGCCGTCGTCGCCAGGACCGGCGTGCCCTCCGGCAGCGCCGTCAGCAGATCGGCGATCCGGCGATAGTCGGGGCGGAAGTCGTGCCCCCAGTCCGAGATGCAGTGCGCCTCGTCGACCACGACGAGCCCGCATCGTCGCGCCAGATCGGGCAATTGCTCCTCGCGGAAGCGAGGATTGTTGAGCCGCTCCGGACTGACGAGCAGCACGTCGACCTCGTCGCGCGAGAGGGCGTCGCGGACCTCGTCCCAGTCCTGGGCATTGGCCGAGTTCATCGTCACGGCGCGGATGCCCGCCCGATGGGCCGCCGCGATCTGGTCGCGCATGAGCGCGAGCAGCGGCGACACGATGAGCGTCGGGCCCGACCCCTGGGACCGCCGCAGCGCTGTCGCCACGAAGTAGACGGCCGACTTGCCCCATCCGGTGCGCTGCACGACGAGCACCCGTGCACGGTCGGCCACGAGGGCGCGCACGGCCTCGAGTTGGCCGTCGCGGAAGTCCGCGTCGTCGCGGCCCACCAAGCGGCGCAGGGCGGCCGTTGCCGCTGCGGTCAGGTCTGTCGTCGAGTTCACCATGGTCTCCCCACCGTATGCCGCGGGGCCGACACCGCGGGCAACCGCGCCTTCCCCTTCGCTCGGGGCGGGTTCTCCCGTGCCCTGGCACGGATGAACCCGCCCCGAACGCGACGTCGGTCAGTGCCAGCCGGCCTCGTCGACGCCACCGGGGATGTCGCGGGCCGGGTCGTAGGGCTCCCGAGTGAAGCGGAAGGACGCCAGGTCGAGGTGGCTCACGGCACCATGGGCGTCCCGGACCACCCGCAGCGGCTCCCCGGTGTAATAGCCATCGAGCCCGATCCATTCATCAGGGCCGACCGGGTCGAAGCGCGATCCGCGCCGTTCGCCGGGCTCCCCGAGCACCAGGCGCCCCTGGCGAAGGCTGGCCACTACCGGTGCTGGCCCCCAGTGCCATTGCCCGACGAGGTCGAGCCCGACCGCCTCACCCTGGCCCACCCACGGTGTCGGTGCGTTCGGTGCGGCCTCGAGCAGTGTGGCGTGCAGGTCGGTCATGAGAGAGCGGCCGACGGGCGTGGAGGTCGTGTTGAGCAGGGTGACGACGCCGTCGCCGGTGGCGAGGTTGACCCGCAGGCCGGCGAGGAAGCCCGGCATGGAGCCGCCGTGACCGGCATACCTGACGCCGTCGACGTTCCAGACCTCCCAACCCAGTCCGTGGGCGCCGGTCCACGGCGCCCCAACCTCCTCGTGCACCATGTGCGGTTCGAGCATCTCGGCCACCGTGTCGGCGGACAGCACACCCTCGGTGCGTCCGGCGAGGAAGGCCGCCCAACGACCGAGGTCGGCGACGGTCGACCACAGCTGACCAGCCGGCGCCATTGCCCCGGCGTCGTGCTCGGGCTCACGAAGCACGAGGTCGGCCACTGGGTGCACCGCCCAGCCCTGAGCAGCACGGCCGCTGGGGCGCAACGTCGTTCGCATCATGCCGAGCGGCACGAGCAGGTCGTCGCGCACCACCTCGAACCACGGTCGATGCTCCACGACCTCGAGGAGGTGACCGAGCGCGGCATACCCGACATTCGTGTAGTGGAAGCGCCGGCCGGCGCGGAAGCGTTGCTCGACGCCCGCGGCGACGAGTTCGTCCCAGGTGCCACCGGGGGTGCGTTCCCACCACGGTCCCGGTGTCTCGGCCTGCAGCCCGGCGGTGTGGGTCAGCAACTGCTCGATGGTCACCGACCCGAAGGGCGTCCCCGCAACGTGCTCCTCGAACCGGTCGGCGAGGTCGAGTCGCCCGGCATCCCGCAGGCGCAGGATCGTCACGGCGACAAAGGTTTTCGTGATCGAACCCATCCTGAACTGCGTGTCATCATCGGGCGCCGAGGCGCCCACGCTGCCAGCAGCGCCGGACCAGACCAACGCTCCGTCACGCACGACGCCGGCGACCAGAGCAGGCACGCGCCCCTCGACCTGGGCGGTCGCCACGAGGTGGTCGAGGCGGAGGACGGCAGCGTCAGGAAGGCCCATGCCCCACGCTATGCCGTGGGCACGTCAGTCGTCGTCGACGACGATGACGACCAGCGTGCGTGGGCCGTGGACACCCTCGACCCGGTCGAGCTCGATGTCACTGGTCGCGCTCGGACCACTGATCCAGGTGAGCGGCCGCTGCTCGACGCCCAGGGCGGCCAGGCGAGCAACCGCATCGGGCACATCGTCGACGACCGTTCTGGCGGCCACCACGCAGATGTGGCGGTCGGGCACGAGCGTCAGCTCCCGCCGGCCCTGACCTGCGCTGTGGTCGAGGATGATCGTGCCGGTGCGCGCGACCGACACGCTGGACGAGGTCAGCGTGGCGCCGACCGCACCGAGCTCGTCATAGCTGATGGCGGTGCCGTCATCGACCTGCAGCACGGAGACCTCCGGGCCCAGGGCGGTCGTCCAGTCAGGGTCTGCGCCGGCCGGCACGAGGAGAGAGCCGA
The DNA here is from genome assembly GCF_000367525.1 of Phycicoccus elongatus Lp2. GTDB lineage: Bacteria > Actinomycetota > Actinomycetes > Actinomycetales > Dermatophilaceae > Phycicoccus_A > Phycicoccus_A elongatus. Next base: position 1,031,557 of record NZ_HF570956.1, read on the forward strand.
TCCCCAGGTCGCCGACGACGCGGCCGATGGCCCCGGCGACCTCGCCCTCGCGGGTTCTGACCACCGTTGCCCGATAGTCGGCGACGTTCTCGCAGAAGAGGTCCACGTCCCCGTGCTGCACCTCGACGGGCGGCACCAACCTGCCCGTGGGACCAGCCCCTGCCGCGGCGTTGGCGGTGCGAATGCGGGCCAGCATCTCGTCGCGCGCACTCATCGGTCGCTCCCGTCGCGCCGGGTGCCATCGGCGTCATGGGTGCGCATCCACCAGTCGCGGAAGGTCTCCGGTGGGGGTGCGGGTAGGTCGCGCGCATTGGTCCAGCCGGACAGTGGCCCCGGGAGGTTGCGGGGCATCCGACCCCGGCTGAGTCGCCCCGCGAGGGTCGCCGCGCGCTGCGCCAGGCCCAGTCGACCGGCCGAGCCGAAGAGCCAGCCCATCGCTCCCATGCCCACGCCCTCCGCCGAGGCGCCCTTGGCCTCGACGACCTTGGTGCGCAGGTCGACGAGGACCTCGGGAATGTCGATGCGCACGGGGCACGCCTCGAAGCAGGCACCACACAGCGAGGAGGCGTAGGGGAGGGAGGCATCGACCTCCGAGCCGACCCCACGCAGTTGCGGATTGAGGATGGCCCCGATCGGCCCCGGGTAGACCGAACCGTAGGCGTGTCCCCCGGTGCGCTCGTAGACCGGGCACACGTTGAGGCACGCCGAGCAGCGGATGCATCGAAGTGCCTGTCGCCCCACGGGATCCGCGAGCACATGCGTCCGGCCGTTGTCCACGAGCACGACGTGCACGTCCTGCGGTCCGTCTCCGGGCGTGACGCCCGTCCACATCGAGGTGTAGGGGTTCATCCGCTCCCCGGTCGAGCTGCGGGGGAGCAGCGTCAGGAGCGGCCCGAGGTCGGCGAAGCGCGGCACGACCTTCTCGATCCCGACGACCGAGATGAGCGTCTCCGGCAGGGTCAGGCACATCCGGCCGTTGCCCTCGGATTCCACGACGACGAGCGTTCCCGTCTCTGCGACAGCGAAATTCGCGCCGCTGACCGCCACCTTTGCCCGCAGGAACTTCTCCCGCAGGTGCAATCGCGCCGCCTCCGCCAAGCGCGCCGGCTCATCGGTGAGGTCGTCGGGTGCGGGCGGGCCGCCCCACCGCGCCCATCTCGCGCCGGAAGATCTCACGCACCTCACTGCGGTTGCGGTGGATCGCCGGCACGAGGATGTGGCTGGGCCGGTCATGGCCGAGTTGCACGATGAGCTCGGCGAGGTCGGTCTCCCAGGCGTGGATACCCGCTGCCTCCAGGGCCTCGTTGAGCTCGATCTCCTGGGTGGCCATCGACTTGACCTTGACCACCTCGTCGGCACCGCGCGCTCGCACCAGGTCGACGACGATCCGGTTGGCCTCGGCCGCATCGCGCGCCCAGTGCACTTTCGCGCCCTGCTCGGTCAGTCGGGTCTCCAACTCCTCGAGGTATACCGCGAGGTCACCGAGCGCGTCGTCCTTGGCGGACGCTCCCGCGAGGCGCACGTCCTCCCAGTCCGCGACCTCGGCGACGACTGCGGCGCGCTTGGCCCGGATCGTCGACGTGGCGTGGGCCAGATTGCGCCGTTGCTGAGTGTTGTCCAGGGCCACGCGAGCGGCCACGGGGAAGGACGGCATACCGACATAGATCGGTGAGGTCCGCTGCAACGGAGGCGAATCGGTCATCACGCGCCCCCCTCCGTCGCGGCCAGCACCTCGGCCAGATGCATCGTGCGCACCCCGGCTCGCTGTCTCTCCAGGATCCCGCCGATGTGGGCCAGGCACGAGTTGTCGCCGGCCACCAGAACCTCGGCGCCGGTCTCGCGCACGTGGCGGGCCTTGTCGGAACCCATCGCGATCGAGACATCGGCATTCTTCAGCGCGAAGGTGCCGCCGAAACCGCAGCACTCGCGCGCCCCTGGCAACTCGACAAGCGTCAGCCCCTTGACCGCGCGCAGCAGGCGTTCCGGTCGGTCACCGACCTTGAGCATTCGCAACGAATGGCAGGTCGGGTGATAGGTCACCCGGTGAGGGAAGTAGGCGCCGACGTCGACCACGCCGAGTGCGTCGACGAGAAACTCGCTCAACTCGTGCACGCGGGGGGTGAGAGCCTCCACCGCTGCCGCCAACCCGGAGTCCCCGCCGTGCCGGGCCACCATCGCGTGCTGCTCCCGCACCGACCCCACGCACGACCCCGACGGTGCGACGACGGCGTCGTAGGAGCCGAAGACGTCGACGAACGAGCGGACCAGCGGCAGGCTGCGCGCGGCATACCCCGTGTTCGTGAACATCTGCCCGCAGCACGTCTGCGCGAGCGGGAACTCCACCCGGCAGCCGAGGCGTTCGAGGAGGCGCACCGTCGCCTTGGGTGCCTCGGGAAACATGGTGTCGTTGAAGCAGGTCGCGAAGAGTGCCACCCGCAACGACGTCCCTCCCCCCGCGGTCACGGCAGCATCCAGGCCAGGACGCTCGACTGCAGGCCCACGAGCAGGCACATGAGGACGATGAGCCCGATCGACCAGGGGAGCACCTTGCGCAGGATCGCCGCCTCGCGGCCGACCAGACCAACCGCCGTTGCGGCGATGGTGAGGTTCTGCGGCGAGATCATCTTGCCGACCACGCCGCCGCTGGTGTTGGCGGCCACCAGCAGGGTGGGGTCGAGCCCGGCCTTCTGGGCGGCGGTCTGCTGGAGGGTGGCGAAGAGGGCGTTGGCGGAGGTGTCGGACCCGGTGACCGCGGTGCCGAGCCAGCCCAGGAGCGGGGAGAGGTAGGCGAAGGCGGCGCCCGCGCCGGCGATCCACACGCCGATGGTGATCGTCTGGCCGGAGAGGTTCATGACGTAGGCGAGAGCCAGCACCGAGGCCACGGTGAGGAAGGCGAAGCGCATCTTGTGCGCCGTCGCGCCGGCCTCGCGGGCCCAGGTGGACATCGACACACGGTAGACCGCGGCGACGACGAGCGAGCAGAGCAGCAGCAGCGTGCCCGGTGAGGAGAGCCACGGCAGCGTGTAGACCGTGGAGGTGCTCACCTTGCCGGCGACGGTGAGGACGTGGCCGTCCAGCCCGGGCCAGGGGATCTTGCGGTCGGTGCCGGTGAGGAAGTCCTTGACGGCCGGCACGAGCTTGGCGACCGAGAAGACGGCGATGACGAGCAGGTAGGGGAAGAGCGCCATCACGATCCGGGCGGGGGTGAGCGCACGTGCCCGCCTCGCCAGCTCCTCGGCCGAGACTCCGTATGGCGAGTCGTCGCGCTCGGAGGTGACCGTCGGCTCGGTGCCCATCGGCCCGGTGGGGGCGCTCGGGCCGCCCGCCG
>NZ_HF570956.1:1034984-1104435 GCF_000367525.1 Phycicoccus elongatus Lp2
TGTCCCGCTTCAGACTTTCTGGCAGGCCGGTTATGAGGGCATGATCGGCGCCTGAGTCAGGGAGGTGTGCCATGGGGCGACCACCGGTGATTCCGCCGGAGAAGAAGTCCCGGATCGTGTTGAGCATCCTTGCCGGGGAGGTCTCGATCGCCGAGGCCGCCCGCAAGGAGAAGGTGTCCGAGCAGTCGATTGGGCGGTGGAAGGCCGAGTTCATCGAGGCCGGCAAGTCCGCCTTGGCTGCTGGGAAGACCGGTCCGTCGACTCGGGAGGCCCAGCTGGAGGCCGAGGTTGATGACCTGACCCGGGCGCTGGGTGAGGCCGCGGTCGAGATCCGGGTGTGGAAGAAGAGCGCGGAGGGCCGTTTGGGCCCTTCACGGACCTCGAGGTAGTCCGCGTCAGCGAGGGGATGCCGACCGCGAGGTTCACCCAGCTGGTCGGCATCCCGGAACGGACGTACCGGCGGTGGCAGGCCAAGGCCAGGGCTGGGCATCCGCCGAAAGGACCGTGGCCGGCGCCGGCCCGCGACGCGCACCGGGAGGTCGTGACGTCGCTGGCTGGGCAGCATCCGGCATGGGGACATCGGAAGGTGTGGGCCATGGCCCGCCACGCCGGACACCGGCTCTCCCAGTCGACCGTTCTTCGGGTGCTCGCCGAGGAAGGCCTGCTCCTGTCCGCGTCCTACCAGCGGGAACGACGTCAACTCGCCGCAGCCCGCAAGGCCGCGTTCGCGGCGCCTCCGACCGGGCCGAACATGGTGTGGCAGTTCGACTTCAGCGAGTACGAGACCACCACCGGCGGAACCTGGCGAGTCGCCGGCGTCGCGGACTACTGGTCGAAGTACGAGTTCGGGTGGCACTGGTCGCCGACGGCGAACAAGCACGACGCGATCGAGGCCGTCGAGCTGGCGCTGGCCGAGGCCGAGCGGCTGCTCCCGGACGGGCAGTCGCTCATCGAGTACCTGACCGACCCCGACACCGGCGAGATCGTCCCGATCACCCTGGTCACCGACAACGGCGGCCCGTTCCGTTCGTTCGTTTTCGAGTCCTTCATCACCAAGCGACCCGAGCTGCGTCACGTCCGCACCCGCGTGAGGTCGCCGGGCCAAAACGGCGTGCGAGAGCGCGCGTTCCAGTCGCTGAAGTACGAGCGGCTGTACCGCGAGCAGATCGACGACGCCCTCGACCTGGTCCGAGAAGCCGAGACGTTCCGCATCGAGTTCAACACCCACCGGCCGCACGAGGCGCTGGCCTGGAACAGGCCCCGAGAGGTCCACTTGGGCCTCGCTGACCCGGCGACACCCAACTTTCCCGAGCCCGAAAACCTGCCAACTTCTTGACGCGGGACAGCGAGGGTCATCGACGGCTGGGTCGGGGGGCAGGGCGGCGAGGTCGGGGGGCAGGGCGGCGAGGTTGGGGGTTGGAGGGATGGTGTTGAGGAGGTTGACGGGGCTGGTGGTGATGGTCTTGCCGTAGGGGGTGGTCCATTCGGTGGTGGCGTCGGGAAGGAGCCGGACGTTCCAGTGGGGGGTTTGCTTGAGTCGGTGGTGTCGGCGACACAACGCGATGAGGTTGTTCGGGGTGGTCGGTCCGTGGGGCCAGGGGGTGACGTGGTCGAGGTCGCAGAAGGTAGTGGAGATGGCGCAGCCGGGGAAGCGGCAGGTTTTGTCGCGGAACGCGATGAATCGGCGGATCGCGGCGGGGATGCGGTAGCGGGGGTCGACGTCGGTCGCGGTGGTGGCTCCCCGGGTGGTGGTGCAGGTGGTCGGGTGGCGGGTGGAGGGTCGGAACCCGCGGGTGATGTCCCCGGCGATCAGGGCGCCGGTGCCGCGGTCGCACAGCAGGGGCTGGTCGATCACAGCGCGGCCCGTGTCGAGGGCGTCGCGTAGCCAGGTGGTGGGGACCAGGGTGGTGTCGGTGGCGCCGAACCCGGTCAGGCGCACCAGGTCCGATGCCGTGTCATCGGCTGGAACGGCGGCGTGCAGGTGCACGGTGACCTTCGTGTGGTCCAGGACCAAGGCAGTGAGGGCGTCGCTGCGGGATTGGAGAACGCTCAGGTCCTGGTCTTTCGATCGCAGCACGCCGGCGTGTTCCTCGACGGCGGCGCGCACGAGGCGCGAGTCCTCGACCGGCACCCGCCAGGTCCACTCATCCAGGGTTTCGCTGAGTCCTCGGACATCGATTCCGCGGTCGCGGCGGTCGGCTTTCGCGCCGGCAACGGGCAGGTCGGGTGCGCACCTGGCCACGATGGTCCTGGTCCGACGCCGAAGCGGCCCGACCGGCTCCACCCAGGCACCGACCTTTCTGGCGTGCCCGACGAGGCGGGCGACCACCGCGGCTTCGACCGCGGCTGGGGCGTCGGCGAGATCGGCGTGGACCATCGAGGCCCGGTACCCGTCCAACCGGCCTGCGGCCATCTCCGCGACCAGGGCGGGCGCGCGGTGGACCAGCCCGACCGCGGTGTGCAGGCGTCCGGTCGCGACCCCGAGGGAGACGCCCAGGATGGGCGCGACCAGCTCGGGCGCATCCGACCAGTCCTCCAACCGGCCATGGGTGTCGAACTCGGTGTCGTCCTCGTCGGGGCAGTCGGCCAGGATCCGCCGGTCCCGGTCCACCGCGATCGCCGCCAACACCTCGACCTTCTCGGCCTCGATCCGGTTCGCGGCCTCCTGCAACGCCACCAACCGATCCAACTTCGCCTCCAGCGACACCAGCGACCAGTCCCGCCCCACCGGGCACGCCACACCCCCACCAGCAGCAGGAACGGGGGTCGAGGTCATACCTCACGATACTCGAACACACGTTCGATCACAACCGAAGAGGGCAGGCAATTCTGCTGTCCCGCAGCAGTTTCGCTCAGGGCATAACGCCTCTGAGTGAACCCGGCATACCATCGACGACATGCCCAACCCCCGTCTCTCCGTCCTCGACCTCGCCCTCGTCGCCGAGGGCCAAACCGTGGGTGAGGCGCTCTCCGACAGCACGACGCTGGCGCGCAAGGCCGAGGAGACAGGCGCCTTCGAGCGCATCTGGTTCGCCGAGCACCACAACATGGACTCGATCGCCAGCGCGGCGACGGCCGTCCTCATCGGCCACATCGCCTCTGCGACAACGACAATTCGCGTCGGCGCCGGCGGCATCATGCTTCCCAACCACAGCCCGCTCGTCATTGCCGAGCAGTTCGGCACCCTCGCCGCGCTCCACCCCGGCCGCATCGACTTGGGTCTCGGCCGTGCCCCGGGCACCGACCAACGCACCTGGCAGGCACTGCGTCGGGACCCGAGGGCCAGCGATCGCTTCCCCGAGGACGTCGTCGAGCTCCAGGCGTTCCTCGCCGACGACCATCCGAGCCTCGCGGCGGCCGGCATCCACGCCACTCCTGGCCGCGGCACCAAGGTGCCCCTCTACATCCTCGGCAGCAGCCTCTTCGGTGCCCAGCTCGCGGCACAATTGGGCCTCCCCTATGCGTTCGCCAGCCACTTCGCGCCGGACGCCCTCGAGGAGGCAATCGCGGCATACTGTGCCAATTACCAACCCTCAGAGGCGAATCCGCACCCCTACGTCATTGCCGCCTGCAATGTCATTGCCGCAGACGACGCCGAGCACGCCCGGGCGACCCTCGACCGAGTGATCCGCTCCCGCGTCCGCCGGTTCGTCCCCGGTGGCAAGGACCTCACGGACGACCAGCTCGAGGCCCTCGTCGCGGGCCCAGGCGGTGCGCAGGCACGCCACATGATGCGCCACACGATCGTGGGCGACACCACGGCCGTGGCTCGGGGCCTGAGCGACTTCGCCGGCCTCACCGACCCCGACGAGGTCATGGTCACCAATCAGGCCATCGGACTCCCTGACCGAATCCGTGCCCTCGAGATCATCGCCGCCGCACGCTAACGCGAATTCACCACGCGCACACCGACATTCGTGACGATCGGCTCGCGCTGGCCACCCACGTGCACGACCTCCCCCTCGTCCACCCGCACCTGCGTCGCGTGGGCACGCAGCGCCTCTTGCACGACGTCCAGGTGACGAGCCAGGTTGCGCCACACGACGGCTGCGGGATCACCGTCGACCTCCCGCCCGGGCGGGATCACCTCGATCATCGCGACACCGCATCGTTGCGCCGCCCTCCGCGTCACCTCGTGCATCCGCACGTGATCCGGGTGCCCGTAACCACCGCCCGCGTCATAGGTCACCACCACGTCGGCCCCCACCCCTTGCAGGTATGCCGCGAGGTCGTCGACCGCTTCCGCCACCGGTGCCGCCGTGAAGGAGTCCGGACCACTGTCGGCAGCTGGTCCGGCCAGACCCTCCCGGATCCACTCCATGCCCGAGTCGTGATAGACGCGAGCAGCGCCCGTCGCCCGCGCCGATTGCCCGGACTGCGCGGCCACTGCGCCGAGGTAGGCGTGGTGCTCGACGCGCAGTGCCCGAAGCGCGGCGGCGAGCTCGCTCTCGCGCCACGCGGCATACGCCGGGGAGCCCGGCTCGACGTCCGTGACGCCCGGCATCAACTCGCCCCGCTCACCGCGCGTGGCGGTCACCACGTGGACCTCGTGCCCGGACGCGACGAGTTCGGCGATCAAGGCGCCGGTCGCCAAGGTCTCGTCGTCGGGATGTGCATGAGCGAGAACGATGACCGCTGCGTCTCGCAGGAGCGACCAAGGGTCCGGTGAGGGTGCTGCCACGGGCTGATCGTACGAGCCAGGACCGGGTGAGAGGCGACCGTGGACACTGAACGGGTGGATGACGACATCGCCTGGGTGGGTGAGCAACTGGCCGAGATCTGCCCCGGCGAGTCCGTGGTCGCGGTCGGCGCCCATCCTGCCGGCTGGTCTCGGTTGCCCGCGAACGCGCGGCTGTGGCGAGCAGGTGGGGTCGTCGCGAAACTGCACTCCGCGGACGCCTCCCAGGAGCATCTCTCGGCCAGGCTCGCCGTGGCTGCTGATCCACGGGCAGCCGGGATCCTCCTTGCTCCGCTGGAACCCGCTGCGCGAAAGGCACCCTCCGGTCGTCTGCTCACGCTGTGGCCGCGGGTCGAGCCGGTCGACCCCGCGGCAGACCCCCTGCCGTGGGACGCGCTCGGGGACACGGTGGCCCGCCTCCACTCCCTGCCCGTCGAGGGCCATCTGCCGGCGGCCGACCCTCGCGCGCGTGCCCGTCGCGCTGTGGCGCAGGTGCCCGATCCGACGCAGCGCGCCCTGCTCGAGCAGGTGCTCGCCGGGGTGCCGGACGATGTGCCGGCGAGCATCGTCGTCCACGGTGACCTCCACCTCGGCCAACTGGGCCAAGTGGGCCAGCGGGGCCAGCCGGGCCACCTCGGCACCCACGCCACGAACGGCTCACAGCCCGGCCAGTGGCTCCTGCTCGACATCGACGACCTCGGACGCGGCCATCCCGTGGCCGACCTCGCACGCCCGGCGGCCCTGTGGGCAGTGGGGCTCCTGGCGGACGAAGACTGGACGCGACTCCTCGCGGCCCACCGCCGCCGCAGCCCCGGCCTCCTCCCGCCCGACGAGCACCTCTGGGAGCACCTCGACGCCCCGGCCCGCATGGCACTGGTGATCCTCACCGCGCAGGCCCTGCGGCACGGGGAGGACGCCGAGATCATCCGCCGACTGCTCAGCGCGTGCACACGAATCACACAGACTCACGCGCCAGACTTGGGGCCATGAGCCAACCACCGCCCTACCAGCCCTACCAAGGATCCGACGCGGCCGCGGGCCAGCTCACCTGCCCCAAATGTCGCGGCACGATGCGCACCTACGAGCGCAACGGCATCCACCTGGAGCAGTGCGACACCTGCCGCGGCGTCTTCCTCGACGTCGGCGAACTCGAGGCACTGACCAAACTTGAGGCGCAGGTCAGCCACTACCAGGCGCCGCCACCACGGCCGCCCCTACCGCAAAAAGGGCTTCTCCGGGCTCTTCTTCAGCAGCTGACCCCCGCGCCGCGGGCGGAGCTCAGCGGAAGGCCTGCTGCCGGCCCAAGGTGCCGACGAGGCGCTCGCGCGCTGCAGGCGTGGCGGCCTCGTCGCGGGCCGCGCGGACGTCCGCGAGGCGCTCACCGAGTCCGGCGCGATCCGGCGACCCGGCCAGAAATGCCTCCAGCGCACCGATGCCCGCCTCGAGCTCCGCGACCTCGGCCGATTGCGCGGCGTCGAGGCGCGCGGCATACCACGAGGAGTTGAGGACCGACTCGCGCGTGAAGAGCGCCCGGAACTCGGGGGAGTGCACCGTCCAGCCCTCGCTCGACGTGCCGTTCGCCATGATCTCGAGGAGAGCTCGGACCGGCGGGCACGCCGAGGCGATGGTGCCGTCCTCGAGGTAGGAGCGCGCGACCCGCTCGTGGGTGGTGACCATGACGTCGACCGAGTCGACGAAGACCTGCCGGTCCTGGGTCTCCGGGCGCAGGATCGCCTCGGTGAGGACGGCGGTCGGGTGCATGAAGATCCGGCCGAGGAAGGTGCGGGTGAAGGCCTCGGTGATGCGGTGCCCGAGCCGGCTCGCCGGAACCACGCGCCCGTCAATCTCGAGGTCGGCAACCGGCTCGAGATAACCGTGCTCGATGAGCCACTGTGCATCCCGCTCCTGCGGTGTCATGCGGGCGAAGACCTCCGGCACGAGCAGGCTGATGTCGTGGTCGACGCGGACCTGCGGGCCGACGTGACCCGCGCCGGAGATCCAGCCGTCGTACTCACTGAGCGCGAAGGACAGGAACGCCGCGTTGAGGTCGTAGGTCGTGGGGAGGGCGTTGAAGGGTGACTTCGTCATCGCTCCCTCGCTGCCCGCGCCCGTCGTCGACGGAGACTTGCCGGTCATCGAGGAGATGAACTCCATGAGCAACTCGGGCAATTCGAGGTAGTGCAGCGGCGAGAACGCACACAGGGCAGGCGCACCGGGCTCGGGCGGATTGTTGCGTCGACCGGCCGCGACGACGTCGACCCCCGTCGTGATGGGGGCGTCCATGGCCAGGCCGCGGTGCAACCGCAGGGCCGTGTATGCCGCGCGCGTGGCCACCGGGTCGGCCAGGTCCGGCCGGAGCTGGAGGTAGCGAGGGTTCTTGCTCGGTTTGCCGTCGACCAAGCGCGGGCGTGCCGAGCAGGCCAGGTAGCCCGCGGGGGCCGATCCACTGGTTGCACCAAGAGCTGAGGATGTGGCCGTCGCGAACTCGGTGATGAGGTTGCGCATCGGCGCCGTGAACTCGCTCAGGCTGATCGCGTCGTCCCGCATCGCCTGTGCCGCAGCACGATCCAGCGGTTCGAAATTCGACAAGAAGGTGCCCGGGGTGGCGATGTCGGCCTCGGCGATCGTGTCGTAGCCGGGCTTGATCGCGTCATCGGGGCGCTGGAAGAGCAGGCCTTCGCAATTCTCGACGTACTTCACCGACCGGCCCTCGTCAGCAGGGTCGACACTGGGCACGACGGTCGAGGCGGTGATGTCGTCCTCGGTCTGGACCTTTACCGCCGCGGCATAGTCGGGCCGCAGGCTGAAGAGCCGATAGGAGCCGTCGGACTCGAAGCCGACGCGCAGCATGTCGACGAGCACCTGCTGACCATCGAGCCGCAGCCGGTTGCCGGGACGGCCGTTGACGCGGCTCACCGAGAAGTGGCTGCGCCAGTCCTCACCCCACTCGGGTCGGTAGGCGCGCTTGATGACGAAGACGAGCTCGAGGACGTGCGGCGGGATGCTGCGGATGAATGCATTGTGGTCATCGCTGAACTCCGCACTGGGCGTGAGCAACTTGATGACACTGCCCATGCTCCGGTCGCTGCCCAGGATGGGGCGGTGGTCCTGACCGTTCCACGAGGTGTCGACGTAACGATCTGCCCAGTCTCGCTCGAAGATCGCCTCGACGGCATCCATGTCGGCGTCGAAGTCCGCGACATAGGCGTTGCCCAAGGTGATCGCATCGGCGATCGACTTCGAGATCTCGGACTTCCCGCCGCCGGAGACAGTGGAAGGCTTGTGGCACACCGTGGTTTGTGGTGAGGTGCCGATGATCGTCCACTGTGCAGGGTCGTTGCGGACCTGCTTCATCGCCACTCGGAAGCCGGTCGGGTCGAGGTAGGTCGTGTCGCCTCGGAAGGGTATGCCGCGTTCGCCGCCGCCGTTGGTCCCCGCCTCGTCACCCCAGGTGATCGAGCGGGTCGCCAGGGAGAAGCGAGCACCGGTCGGGACGAGCACCAACTCGGGATGCCCGGCGAGGCTGGCCCAGCCCAGGTCGTGGCTCTCCCAGGCGGCCGGATCACGCGAGACGACGTCGTCGACGGTGGGTGAGCCCGCGGCATACCGATTGGCGAACTCTTGCCCCTCGTCCCAGGAGGGGAAGACCATGGCGCCGCCGCTGTGCTCCTCCTCGGCTCCGCCGAAAAGGTTGGCAGACATGGAGATCTGGGTCTTGACCTCCTTCTTGCAGTAGCCGAAGTAGTTGTCCGCGATGATCGTGACCATGACGCCGCGCTCGTCGCGGGCGCACACCTTGAAGGCCTTGCCGTCGTTGTAGCGCTCGGCCGGGTCGGACCAGCACATGCCGTCACGGATCTGCCGCTCGGTCGCCTTGTCGCGATGGGGGAGGCCTAGGGACTGCTTGGTCACGTGGGTGAGGTGGGGCGCGAGGATGACGCAGCCGGTGTGGCCGGTCCACCCGAGGGGATCGAGGGCGGCATCGTTCTCGGGGAGGTAGGGGTCTCCGGCGTTGCCGAAGATGCCCTCGACGAAGTCGAGGTTCGCGACCATCGACCCGGGCACGATGAACCGGGTCTCCATCCGGCGCTCGCGGGTGCGACCGGGGACGCCGACGACGACGAGCGGGCGCAGCAGCAGCGAGACGAAGCAGGAGGCGGCCTGGGCCTGGGTGCTCGTGATCGGCAACTCCAGGGCGGCTGCCGGCGGGGTGAGCGCGCGCTCCAGCAGGTGACCGAAGACCTCGCGGGGAACGGCCTTCTTGTCGGCCGGGATCGGCAGGCCACCCTCGGCGATGTGGAAGACACCGGCGGTGGTGCGGCGGTCATTGCGCGGGTTGTGCAGGACCCCGTTGGCGAGCCGGTAACTGGTGAGCAACTCGGAGGAGTAGTCGTCGGCGTCGACCGGCAGCGACAGGGTGCGCGCCAGGCCCGGCAGGTCCAGGGTCAGGGTGCGCCGCGGCAGCCGCGGCTGGGTGTCGGTGCCCTCGAGGAAGTCGGCGAGGAAGGCCTCGATCCGCTCGTCGACCGGGGGCAGGCGATCGTCGAGGCGGCGGCTCAACTCGCGCTGGCGCTCCAAGAGCGGGGCGACAAGGTCCTCCTCGGCGTCGTGCACCCCCTGCAGGGTGGGCAGGCCGAGCAGGGCCAGACGCAGGTTGACGGCCGAGAGAAGGTTGGGCGTCGTCGTGGGGAGTGGGTCGGTGGTGCGCACTGCGTTCACGGTTTCCAGTGTTCTCCCGTGAAAGCGCTTCCGCAAGCCGGTTCACCCAGTATTAACTCGGCCGCAAGAGTCTCGGGGGCGTTGGGGGACGGGAGAGTCAGAGCGCACGGACCCATCGGGCGAGGGGGTCGCCACAATGGACGCCATGACCATCGCACCGTTGCCCACCCACACGCTCAACGACGGCCTCGAGCTCCCCGCCATCGGCTTCGGCACCTGGCCGCTGCGCGGCGATGACGCCGTGGCTGCGGTGCGCTCGGCCCTGGACGTCGGCTACCGACTTCTCGACACGGCGGTCAACTACGAGAACGAGGCCGAGGTCGGTCGGGCCGTTCGGGAGAGTGCCGTGCCCCGCGCCGAAATCCTCGTCCAGACCAAGGTCCCCGGGCGGTTCCACGCCCGCGACCTCGCGATCCGCTCGGTCGAGGACAGCCTGCGCCGGATGCACCTCGACGTGCTCGACCTGGTGCTCGTCCACTGGCCCAATCCGAGCCAGGGGCGCTATGTCGAGGTCGTCGAGGCGCTCCTCACCTGCCGCGAGCGTGGGCTGGTCCGCTCCGTGGGCGTCTCCAACTACACCGAGCGACTGCTGGACGAAGTCATCGAGGCCACCGGCTTCACACCGAGCGTCAACCAGGTCGAGCTGCACCCCTCCTTCCCCCAGGCCGAACTCGTGGCACGACACGAATCCCTCGGCATCCGGACCCAGGCGTGGAGCCCGCTGGCCCGCATGGAATCCGAGGGGGACGGTGACGACCCGCTGACCAGGATCGCTGCGGCACACCGAATTTCGCCGGCACAGGCGGTGCTGGCGTGGCATGTGGCCCGCGGGATCGTCCCCCTGCCCAAGTCCGCGGACCCGGCCCGACAGGTGGCCAACCTCGCCGCGCTCGAGATCACCTTGACCCCGGACGAGGTCGCCGCCATCACCGCACTCGGCCGCCCCGACGGCCGACTCTTCGACGGCGACCCGGAGACCCACGAGGAGGACTGACACCGTGCCGGTCATCCCCCTCTTCCCGCTCGGGACCCTCCTCGTCCCGGGCCAGGCACTGCCGCTGCGCCTCTTCGAGGACCGCTACCTCGCCCTCCACGACGACCTGATGGCCCGGCCTGAGGATCAACGATCCGTCGGCATCGTCCTCATCCAGGGAGGGTCTGAAGTGGGTGACGGCAACGCCGGCCGCCTCGCACCCGTCGGGACCGAGGGTGTGCTCCAACGATCGGAGGAGGCCGACTTCCACGGGAGCCGCGTGGTGATGTGGGAACTCCTGGGGCACAGGCGATTCCGCCTTGACGGTATGCCGTCAGCCGGCCCCACGGCATATCTCACCGCGGAGGTCGGCTGGCTTGCCGACGACGATCGAGCGCCATTCACGCACCGGCGGGCGGCCGAGGCGGGTCTCTCGGTGCGCGATCGCCAACGCATCCTCGAGGCGGCCGATCCGGCAGCCCGTGATGCCCTGGCCGACGAGCTGATCCGGCACGAGCAGTGGCTGCAGAGCCAGTTCGGTGGACGGCCGATCCACCAGATGCCCGGCGGCGAATCGCTCAACTGAGACGAATCGCTCGATCGAGCAGCGTCAGGACAGGACGCGGTCGATCCAGGCGATGACGTCAGCAGTGACCTCGTCCCGGTTGGTCTCGTTGAGCATCTCGTGCCGCCCACCGGGATAGAGGACCAACTCGACGTCGCGGACACCGGCAGCGCGATACTGCTCGGCGACCGCCAGCGGCCCCTTTCCGTTGTTGCCCACAGGATCCTGATCACCGGAGAAGACGAGGATCGGCAGGTCCTTGGGGACCTGGGCGACGAGGGCGTCGCTGTTGATCTGTCGCAGCCCGCCGAGCAGGTCGGCATAGAAGCCGGCCGTGAAGACATTGCCGCACCACTCGTCAGCGACGTACTTGTCGACCTCGGCCGGGTCCCGCGACAGCCAGTCGAAGGCCGTGCGATTCGGCTTGAAGGCCGCGTTGTACTGACCGAACGACAACTTGTCCATCAGTCCACTGGTGTGCCGCCGCCCCCGCAGGCGCGCCTGCAACCCAGCGATGCCCGTGCCGACGACACCGAGCGGGCCGGGGTCGCCGGCCGTGCCGGACAGCACGAGCCCGGCGATGGCATCCCGGTCACCCTCCGCGCCGGCGTGCTTGGCGGCATACGCCCGGGAGAGGAAGGAGCCCATTGAATGCCCGAAGAGCACGACGGGCAACCCCGGCTGCTCGCCACGCGCGGCGGCCGTCACGGCCGCGAGGTCGTCGACGACGGTGTCCCACCCGTCGTGGTCGGCCCAGTAACCCTCGGCGTCGTGCGTGCCCGCGGTGCCCTTGTGCCCGCGGTGGTCCGCGGCATACACCGCGAAACCGGCACCGGTCAGCGCCTCGGCGAACCGCTCATAGCGGTCCGAGTGCTCCGCCATCCCGTGCGCGACCTGGACGACCGCTCGCGGCGTGCCCTCCGGCAGCCAGCGATTGACGTGAAGGGGGGTGCCATCGGCGGCGCGGACCGTGAACGTGCTGTGCTCCATGGGCGGGAGTCTCGCACGTCGCCCTCCTTTTAGGATGCGCCCCATGAGCACGACCGTCGGGCCGACCCTGATCTTCCAGGCCGTTGACCTCGCGGGCGTGCTCGCCAACGGTGTCCTGGGCGGGCTGCTCGCGCGCCGACTCGGCTTCGACCCGGTGGGCTTCGTCGTCCTGGCCCTCATCTCTGGGCTCGGCGGCGGAGTCCTGCGCGACCTGCTCCTCCAGGTCCCGCCCGTCGCCCTCCACAATCCCGCCTATCTGGGGGTCGCGCTCGCCGGTGCCGCGATCGCCTTCCTCGTCGACCTGCGCGGCACACTGACCCACCGCGGGCTCGTCGTCGCCGACGCCCTCGCCCTCGGCGCCTGGGCGGCGACCGGCGCGACCAAGGCTCTGGCCCAGGATCTCCCCCTGCTCTCCGCGATCCTGCTCGGGCTGGTCACCGCCGTCGGCGGCGGCATGATCCGCGACCTCGTCGTCCGCGAGATCCCCAAGGTCTTCAGCGGCACGCTCTATGCGTCGGTCGCCCTCGTCTCCGCCGTCGCGGCCGCCCTGCTCGCCCTCGCCGGGCACCCCGAGATGGGCATGGGCTCGGCCATCCTGCTGGCCGGCGTCCTCGCCGTCGCGGCCCGACGGTTCGGCTGGGTGCTCCCGGCCGCCACCGACCTCCGTCCGCGCATCCCACACCGCCGCCGCGGCTGATCGACGCTGTGCGAGCATGACGCGATGACCCTCGCCGAGCTCCAGTCCGTCATCGCCGCGACCTATGGGGCGCGGGACGCCGAGCGCGGGATCCCCTCCACGGTGGCGTGGATCGCTGAGGAGGTGGGCGAGCTCGCGCAGGCGGTGCGCAAGGGCACCCGAGCGCAGCAGGAGCACGAGTTCAGCGACGTCCTCGCGTGGGTCGCCTCACTCGCCAACCAGCTCGACATCGACCTCACCCACGCCCTCGAGAGGTATGCCGCGGGCTGCCCCAAGTGCCACGCCGTCCCCTGTGCGTGTGGCTGAGTCCCACACCTGGCCGGCTCACTGACCGGCTCAACGCAGGAGCGAGCGGACCGCCTCGATGGTGTCCGTCTCGGCCGCTGACTTGTCGTCGCGATAGCCCTTGACCCGCGCGAACCGTAGGGCCACCCCACCCGGGTAGCGCGAGGACCGCTGGACCCCGTCGATGGCGATCTCGACGACGATCTCCGGCCGCAGCCACACGACACCGGGGGTCTCGCGCACGGCATACCCCGGGAAGGTTTCGGTCTGCCAGCGCAGGGTCTGGTCGGTGAGTCCCTTGAAGGTCTTGCCGATCATGACGAAACCACCTGGCTCCCCGAAGGCGCCCTGCGGGTCACGCGCCCCGAGGTGGAGGTTGGAGAGCCAGCCGGTGCGCCGGCCGAAGCCCCACTCCGCGGCGAGGACGACCAGGTCGAAGGTGTGCACCGGCTTGACTTTGACCCACGACTTGCCGCGGCGGCCCGCGGCATACGGGCTGTCGATGGCCTTGACGAGGACGCCCTCGTGCCCGGCCGCAAGTGCCTCGTCGAGCACCTGCTGCGCTGCCACGGGATCCTCGGTGACGGTCCCGGGAATGACGAGGTCGGGCCCGACGAGCGCCACGAGCCGTTCCCGGCGCTCCGCGAGGGGTCGGCCGGTGAGGTCCTCGCCGTCAATGGTCAGGACATCGAAGAAGCGGGGCTGGAGGGCGATGGCCGGGTCGGCGCCCTGGCTGCCGAAGCGGCTCATCGTCTCCTGGAAGGGTTTGGGTGAGCCGGCCTCGTCGAGCATGAGGGTCTCGCCGTCGAGGACGAAGGAGTCGGCGGGCCACGTGGCTGCGAGGGCGACGATCTCGGGCACCCGTTCGGTGATGTCGGCGAGGCTGCGCGTGTGGACGCTGATGTCGGCAGCCGTGCGGTGCACCTGGATTCGGGCACCGTCGAGTTTGTGCTCGACACTTGCCCGGCCCGTCGTGGCCAGTGCCTCGGTGACATCAGCCGCGGTCGACGCGAGCATCGGCTGCACGGGTGTGCCCGCACGCAGGGCCACGGTCGCCAGCCGTGATGGATCACGCAGTGCCATGGCTGCCGTGCGGCCGAGGTCACCCTCGAGCATGACGGCCCGCCGCACCTGTGCCAGTGGTCGCGCCACGGCCCTGGCAAGGGCATCGGTGAGTACTCCGTCGAGCGCTCCCGTGCGCACGTCGCCGAGGACGGCGGCCACGAGCAGGTCGCGCTCACTGTCGGTCGCCGGCGACAGGAGGGCGCCGACGAGTTCCTGCCGCCGCCTGGCCGATCCCGGACCCGAGAGCGCGGCGATCTCGCCGAGTGCCCGACGACGTCGAGCGTCGTGACGAGATCGCTGATGGCCAGCGGTGCACGCGGCACGAGCTCGCCCGGCGGCGCCGGCGCTCCGAGGTCGCCCGGTCCCTCGTCGCTCATCGGTCCGCGGCCGCGGGGTCGTCGACGATCTGCATCATGCCGCCGTCGACGAGGGACTGGAGGGCTTCGAGGACCAGCGCGTTCGATCGGGGGTGCCCACCGATGTCCTCGACGACGCGGGTGAGGTAGGCGACCGACATCCGGTCGCCGCTGAGCCGCCAGAGCGTTCCGCCGAGACGATTGAGCAGGCTGGGGACGTGGTCGTGGAGGACCACGACCTCACCCTCACTGGCGACCGCATCGTTCCACGGGGCGCGGGTGACGACCGAGTCCCAGGAGACGGTCGTCCAGGGGGTGTCGAGAGGCTGGCGCTCGTCGTCGGGCAGGTGCTCCCACTCCGGTGACGCGGGGGCACCAGCGGGTGGGCCCTCGGTCAGTCCGATCAACACGTCCACGCAGTCGGCGATCTCCGAATAGACCAATCGATAAGGGCCACCCCCCTGGCACAACGCTCTAGCCAGGCGAGCCAGAGGCATGGGGATCTTGGGCAACGCCGACGTCTCCGGGATCGTGGCGATCATCGCCTCCGGCAGGCTGAGCAACTCGAAGTCGGGCACAGTGATCGCGGGGTCGCGGCGGATGATCACGATCGCGCCCAAGGTCGGGTCCTTCGGGGTGGGCCCCAGCCCCAGGGTGTCCGGGGAGAACTCCTCCTTGTGGCCCGGCCGGCTCGCGTCGACGATGATCGACAGCGGCTTGGGGTAGGGCGAGATGCGATCGTCCCCTCGACGATCACCGTCTCGTCGGTGACGTAGCCTAGCGGTTTGCCCAGGCGACTGGCTGCCGTGGTTTTTCCCGTCCCCGACGGGGCGACCAGGGCCACGGTGCGACCGTTCGCTCCGGCGACACCGACGGCGTGGAGCATCAGCGCAGTGCCCCGGCGGCGGTGCATCGAATGCATGGTGACGGTTCCCGACAGCGCATAGGGGGCCGCCTCCGGATCGGTGCCGACAAAGGCGACAAACGGTGGCTCCGGACCCTGGAGATCCTCCGGGTGGGGTGCGACGACCAACTCCTCGACAGCCGGGCCGGGGCTGTCGGGTTCGACGATCGCGCGGGACCACAGCCCGTGCAGGTGGGCCACGAGCTCCGCGTCGATCCCGACCGGACGCACCTGCCAACGCACCCCGAAGACCTGGATCGTGAAGCCCTCGGCCACACCCGCGGAGGTCTGCTGCGCCGGAGTCACGAAGACAGTCTCCCCTAGGCTGCAACACATGCCACGCCCGCACGTCGCAGCGCTCGTGCACGACGCGTGGAATCAGCGTGTCGCGAGGCGGCTGACCGATCGCGGGTGGGGCACCCGGATCGTGCCGCACATCGGCTATGGCTCGACCATGACCCTGCGCGTGCTGGGCCGGGTGGTCATGGACCGTGACGGCCGCAATGGGACCGACGACGCTCGCCGATCCCCCCGGGCCGGCGACGCCATCCGCGACCTCGACAGTGCGACGCGGTGGTGGCGCGACTTCGTGTCCTCGCCGGCCATGCAGGTGCCGGTGGCCGTGACGATAGGCGAGCGCACGGTCGACACGACGACTGATGCCAGCGGGCTCATCGACCTCACGGTCAGGGGCCACGGGCTGCCTCCCGGTCGGCACCAGGTCCTGCTCTCCACGCCGCACGCCGATGACGCCCACGCCGACGTGATCGTCGTGTCCACGACCCAGCGCTTCGGGGTGGTCAGTGACATCGACGACACGGTGCTCTCGACTTCGCTGCCTCGCCCGGTCATCGCCGCATGGAACACCTTCGTCCGGGAGGAGGGCACCCGGCGTGCGGTGCCGGGCATGGCCACGCTCTATCGCGAGTTGCGCGCCGCCCATCCCGACATGCCGTTCGTCTATCTCTCCACCGGCTCGTGGAACATCGCCCCGAATCTGGGCCGCTTCCTGCGCCGCCACGGCTATCCGTCGGGGCCCCTCCTGCTCACGGACTGGGGTCCCACGAACACCGGCTGGTTCCGGTCCGGGCAGCAGCACAAGCGGGCTTCGCTGCATCGGCTGGCCCGGGAGTTCCCGCACATCAAGTGGCTGCTCGTCGGTGACGACGGCCAACACGACCCGAAGGTGTATGCCGAGTTCGCGGCCGCCCGACCCGGCAGCGTCCGCGCCATTGCGATCCGTCAGCTGACCACGGGCGAGCAGGTGCTCTCCCACGGACTGCCCGTCGCCAACGACGACCTCGTGCCTGCACCGACCGAGGACCTGCCCATGCCCGTCGTCCGCGCCGCCGACGGCTACGGCCTGGCTCGGCTGCTCCGCCCGATCCTCGGCCTCGGGCGACCCGAACTCACCCTCGACCCGCAGGCCGTGGACGATGAGGATGACCATCTGGTCGACGACGAGGATGACGACCTGATGGACGACGAGGACGACCAGCTGCTCGACGACGAGGAGGACGCCGACGATGCCTGAACTGCCCGAAGTGCAAGCCCTTGTCGACTTCCTGAGCACGCGGCTGGACGGCCTGGCCGTCACGGGGGTCGATCTCGGCTCGATCAGCGTCCTCAAGACCTTCAACCCACCGCCGCAGGCCCTCATCGGCGCGCCCGTCACGGACGTCACTCGTCATGGCAAGTTCGTCGACATCGACTGTGGCGGAACGCACCTGATCTTCCATCTGGCCCGCGCCGGTTGGTTGCGGTGGTCCGATGCCCTGCCACAGACCGTGATTCGCCCGGGCAAGTCGCCGATCGCCCTTCGTGTCCGGCTGGACGACGGCTCGGGCTTTGACCTCACCGAGGCCGGGACACGCAAGCGGCTCGCGGCATACATCGTCAACTCGGTCGCCGACGTCCCCGGCATCCAGACGCTCGGCCCGGACCCACTCTCCGACGACTTCACCCTCGAGCGCTTCGCGGCGATCCTTGCCGGACAACGGGTCCAGCTCAAGGGCCTGCTCCGCAACCAGGGCACGATCGGTGGCATCGGCAATGCCTACTCCGACGAGATCCTCCACGTCGCGAAGTTGTCGCCCTTCGCGATCGCCGGCTCGCTCGACGACGCGACCGTCACCCGCTTGTATGCCGCGTTGCGCGACACGCTCTCCGCTGCGGTCGCGGCGGCCTCGGGCAAACCGGCAGCGGAGCTCAAGGACGCCAAGCGCGCGGGCATGCGCGTCCATGGTCGGACCGGAGAGTCCTGCCCGGAGTGCGGTGACATCGTCCGGGAGGTGTCCTTCGCGGACTCCTCCCTGCAGTACTGCGCGACCTGCCAGACCGGCGGCAAGCCCTTGGCGGATCGGCGCACCAGCAAGTTCCTCAAGTAGCGCGCGCCCACGTGTCCACCAATGCGCCCTCGTCCCCCGGCGCGCCCTCGCCCACCGGTGCGCTCTTGCCCACCGATGCTCCCCCCAATCGGTCCTGGCCGGGTACATCTAAGGCCGTCGCCTGAAGGTGACGACCTTGCGGTTTCCCACCCGGTGGATGCGCGTCTGGTGCCTCTCGCCATGCACGAGGCGATGGTGGAACCCGCACAGGGGGACGGCATCGGCCAGGTCGGTCCGCCCCCCGCGTGACCATGGCTTCTCGTGGTGCAGGTCGCACCAGGCGTAGGGCCGATCGCAGTCTGCGGCGGCGCATTCGTGGTAGGCCGTGGCCAGGGCGACCCGCTGAGACTCCTGGAAGTGCCGCTTCGTGCGGCCCAGATCCAGCGGGACTGAATCACCGTCGAGGACGGCCGGCAGGATTCCGGCCTCGCAGGCCAGCCGCCGCACCTGCCCGATGGACATTGCCGAACCCGTGTCCATTCCCGCGGCCCCCAGACCGGACACGAGTTTCTGATGCTCGACGGTGACCACGACCGTCGCCGCAACCTTGCCGTGCAGTCGCTCGGTCGGCAGATGCTCGAGGATCTCGGCGAAGGCCTGCCCATTGCGCTGTTGCCAGTCGATCTCACCGACCACGGTCGCTGCACGGTGCTCGGTCCCCCTGGTGTCGAGGCCGAGCGCTCGGCCCCGCTCCTGCTCGCGCGCCGCCAGCCGCTTGGGTGAGGCCAACTGCTGGACGACCTTCTTGAGGATGTCCGCCGCGGTCCGCGGCACGGTGAAATGCCCGGTGGACGTGCCATCGTCGTTGTGGCGGAGCGTAAAGCGGCACTTCTGCCACGCCAACTCCTCCTCGGCTGCCAACTGCTCGCCCTCATGCGTGTCGGTCTCCTCGACCGACCGCTCGGCCAGCGCCAGCGCCCGGCGGGCCACCTTGCGCAACCGCTCGGGGTCGATCCGCTCGCCCGCCGCCACGAGTGAGGTCTCGATCCGTGCCCGCTCCGTGGCGGCCAGCGCCTCGGGCAGTCGCGCCGCCGTCGTCGCGATCACCTTGGCGTGCTCGGTCGACAACCGGCCCTCGGACAGCGCTGACCTCGTCGCGGCGAGCTCGCCGTCCAGAGCCACCGCGAGCCGGACGTCGTCCGAAGCGTCCGCACCGGACGTGCGTGACCGCGCGGCCACCCAAGCGCTCGTGGAGGACATCCCCGAGTCGTCCGCCACCTGCTTCTCGTCGGCCTCCGCGATGACCCGAAGCCGCAGGCCCTGCAGTCGCCGGATGGCCCTGTCGATCTCCCCCAGCACCACCGCCGGACCGACCGCACCCTCGAGCACCGAACCGTCGAGCACCGAGCCTTCCGCGGGCACGCCGTCGAGCGCTCCGTGGACGGCGTCCAGGGCAGGACGCGCACCCCTGCCGGGCGCTCGGTGGAGGGCTTGGATGCTCATGGAACAAATGTACGAACGACCACCGACAGCCCAACCCGAGCGTCACCGCCGCGGCCACGGCATACCGCTCTCTGTAGTTGTATGCCGTGTGCGCTAGACAGCCCTATCGGGCGCGAGAAGGTGTCGGGCGAGCCCGGCTGGCGGCCACATCCCGAGGGGCCAGCCGCAGCCAGTGCTCGGGCCGTGCCAGCGCGTCCGCCACGGAACCGGCCAGCCGCACGAGCTCGGCCACCTGACACGCAAAGACTCACGCGATGGCCTCCCCAACTTCAACGAGGACACTCCCGGCGACTTACACCGCGCTGGGGGACGTCACCCATTCGGTCAGTCTGGGGCGCGAAGGGGTGGCGTGGGGGACACGGCATACCAAAGTCTGAAGATGTATGCCGTGAAATCTAGATTTCGCTATAGCCTCCGATCGTGGACCCGATTCGCAACCCCTATGCCCCTGGGGCCGGCCAGCGCCCGCCCGAGTTGGCCGGCCGTGACGAGCAGTTGACCGCCTTCGACGTCGTGCTCGAGCGGGTGCAGCGCGGTCGACCGGAGCGTTCGTTGCTGCTCATTGGCCTGCGCGGGGTCGGAAAGACGGTCCTGCTCAATGCCCTCCGATCTGCGGCTGTGCGCGCCGGCTGGGGGACCGGCAAGTTGGAGGCGCGCCCCGATCAGCGCCTCCGCCGACCGCTGGCATCGGCGTTGCACCAGGCCGTGCGCGAACTCGGCCAGTCAGGCGGTCGGCACGACGACGTCCTGGGGGTCATCCGTGCCTTCGCCGAGCGCGACTCCGGAGCCGGCGCCAAACTGCGTGAGAAGTGGAACCCGGGCATCACGGCCACCGCCACCAAGGGGCGAGCCGACTCCGGCGACATCGAGATCGACCTCCTCGAGCTGCTGACCGACGTGGGTGGGTATGCCGCGGACACCGGTCGCGGGATCGCGCTCTTCATCGACGAGATGCAGGACCTCGGGCCGGAGGACGTGTCCGCGCTCTGCGCGGCGTGCCATGAGATGGGTCAGGCGGGCCTGCCCGTCATCGTCGTGGGGGCAGGCCTGCCGCACCTGCCGGCAGTGCTGTCGGCGTCGAAGTCATACTCGGAGAGGCTCTTTCGCTACGCACGCATCGACCGCCTCGACTCGGTCGCCATGGAACTGGCGCTGTCCGCCCCGGCCGAGGAGGAGGACGCCGAGTGGTCTCCGGACGCGCTGTCCGCCATGTATGCCGTGACCGGCGGCTATCCCTATTTCGTCCAGGCCTACGGAAAAGCCGTGTGGGACAGGGCACCTCGCTCGCCGATCACCGCTGAGGACGTCACGGTCGGCGCGCCCGAGGCCGAGGCAGAGTTGGCCGTTGGCTTCTTCGGCTCACGCTATGAGCGCGCGACCCCAGCCGAGCGGGAGTACTTGCGGGCCATGGCGGAAGCTTCGTACCTGAGATCCGAGGGTGCCCCGGATGGTGCCGACGCGGCATACACCTCGGTGTTGGAGACCGAGTTGGACTCCGTGCCCACAGCCGAGGTCGCCCGGATCCTCGGCAAGAAGCCGCAATCCCTCTCTCCGGCAAGGGATGCGCTGCTGAAGAAGGGGTTGATCTACTCTGCCGAGCGAGGTCAGATCGCCTTCACAGTGCCGCATTTCGGCAGGTATCTGCGCGACCACGCCTGATGGCCGTTCTTGTTGTCCGGAGGTGCTTGATTCTGAGCTTTCTACGGGATCTGGGACTGGAATCTGATCATGGCGAACTGTTTGAGGCACTGATCGAAGAAACTGAGTCTTCTGGGTGAGGATTCTGATCCCATCGACATGAGATCCACCGGCGGGAACAGGGCTTCGAGGGGCTGCCTCTACTGTGCGTTCATGACTGAGCCTGCGACCGTGGATTGGAAGGGCGCGGACGAGCTGTGGCCGTCCATTGCCGACGCCTATAGCCGCATGCAGGGGCTCGACGACTCTGGGGCAGCCTCGACGAGCTTGGCCGCGCGGCAGGTTGATCGGGTCCAGCCCGCGGGTCATCGTCCGTACATCGCGGCGCATCGGCTGCTGACGATCGCTCACGAAAACCACCTGGCGTTCTTGGGTTTGGTCCGGGCGATCGGCTTCGGCCCGAATGCCCCCTTCAACTTGCTCCGACCGGTCCTGGAGAACTCGTTGTGGGCGATCTGGCTGCTTGACCCTCGAAGGAGTCATGACCGCCGTCGCCGAGGGCTGCACTACGAAGTTCTCGATCACAAGGCGGAGCTCGCCTTCTTGGAAGAGCTCGGCAAGTTGTCCGATGGACGGGAGTATCGCGAGCAGGCAGCTGAGCGGCGGGCGACAGCGGGTGCCAGCTACCGGCGTGACGCCGAGGCGCTCGGTGTGGAGTACGCGGAACTGGGGAGGAAGGTCAACCTGACGGACGAGGTCCCGAAGCTGGACTGGCTGGTGTCTCGACACGGCACGGACTATGCGCGCATTGTGGTGGCCGAGTGGCGCCGCCTGTCCGGGTACCAGCACACCAAGGTGTGGGCCAGCATGTTCGGATCGGATCGAACCTTTGTCGCGCGCATCGACGGTGGCGGGGTAGCGCACTTCGTGGCCTCGGATGACGGGATCAGCCTCGCCGTCGGGACCAGCGGTCTTGTCCTGCTCGAGGCGATGCGCCTGTACGAGCGACGGCATAACGGCCCAGCGTGACCGTGCCATCGCAGGTCACCCGCGAAACCCGGATCCCGCGACACCATGAGCAGTGGCCGCATGCAATCTCTGCGTCGCCCTTGCGCGCACGGGTACGTTTGATGGCGAGGTGCGCCAAGGGGGCGCATCGCACCCGGTGATGGCGTTGTGGTTGGTCCGCGACGCGTGAGAGGCGGTCTGGTGACAGGGAGTACGTAGCGCCAACGGGGCGGCGCTGGGAGCCTCAAACACCCCAGACACACACAAGGCCGGGCGGGAACCCGGCGCGTGTGTGGTGTACCGCGCGATTCGTGGTCGCGCGTCGAAACCTGTCAGATCAAGCAAGGAGGCTTTGCCTTGCCATTCTTGGGGACAGCCCACAGTCGTGTCAACGCTGTGTCGAAGGTCCGGGTGCCGCTGTGACGGTCACGCGCGCGAGCGTGTCGCATCGTCGCGGAACCCGAGTGGACTTCCTCGAATCTCTTCGTGGGCCGCGAGCCCCGTGGGAAGAGGTCGTTTCGGCGGCACAGGATGCCGCCCTGGCTCGCGAGGTCGCGCTCACCTCGTCGGTGACCATCCGGGAGGTGGACCCGGTCTCGGGTCGTGACCGGCAGAAGGCGTGCGATGTTCCAGGCGCCGCGACGTTGACACCGGATGTGCTGGCCGAGGTGCGTCGCCCGGTGTCCTACCACGGGATGCGGAACTACATCGGCCGGATGGCGTTGCCGTCGGTGGACCGGGAAGCCCACGCTGGTTGGTTCGAGTCCCGCAACGAGCAGGAGACTTACCGTGACCTGCTGTTGACGCGTCCGATCACCCAAATGACCACCCAGCCGCTGCGACTGGAGTGGCCCTTCGCGTCGGGGGTGCGCACCCACGTCCCGGACGCGCTCTATGTCACGGTCGACGGTGTCGTCACCCTCCTCGACGTCACACGGCGTGCCCGTCTGGACTCCGCGGAGGCGCACGCGGTGTTCGTCCTTGCCCAGGCGACCGCCACCGCCTTGGGCTGGCGTTACGAGCTGCGCGGCGAACTGTCGGCCCAGCACCACGCGGAAACCGGGGAAGTTCTCGACCTCGGTGGTGTTCATCAGGGCGCCACCAGCAGTGACGGCCCCTTCGAACAGGACGGGCTGGAGATTCGCGCGGGCGGCATACACCGCGGCGGTGTAGCCGGCCGGGCCGGAACCAATGATGATGACGTTGCGGACGTCGGTGGTCACGTGCGTTCTCCTCGTGGGACGTTCAGGCGCTCACGGGCGTCACGCCGAGCTCGTCGAGGAGGGTCAGGACCCGCTGCTTGATGTCGTCGCGGATGGGGCGGACGGAGTCGACGCCCTTGCCGGCGGGGTCTTCGAGTTCCCAGTCCTCGTAGCGCTTGCCCGGGAAGATGGGGCAGGTGTCGCCGCATCCCATGGTGATGACCACGTCGCTGGACTGCACGGCATCGGTGGTGAGGATCTTCGGGGTTTCGGCGATGATGTCGATGCCCTCTTCGGCCATGGCTTCGACGGCGGACGGGTTCACCTGGTCTGCGGGTGCGGATCCGGCCGAGAGGACCTCGACGGCGCCGCCGGAGAGGTGATGGGTGTACGCGGCGGCCATCTGCGATCGTCCGGCGTTGTGCACGCAGACGAACAGAACGGAAGGCTTGGTTGCGGTGCTCATGGGTGGGCTCCTTCTGGTGTGGCGGGTGCGGGTCAGTTGAGGATTTCGCGCAGGAGGGTGGTGACTCGGGCCTGGATGTCATCGCGGATATCGCGGACGACTTCGATGGGCTGGTCGGCCGGGTCCGCGACGTCCCAGTCCTCGTAGCGTTTGCCCGGGAAGATGGGGCACGCGTCGCCGCAACCCATGGTGATGATCACGTCGGCTGCGCGAATGACGTTGTCGGACAGCGGTTTCGGGTATGCCGTGACCAGGGAGATGCCGCGCTCGGCGAGAACGTCGACGACCATGGGGTTGATCTCTCGCGATGGGGCGGAGCCGGCGGAGCGGACGTGGACCCGGCGGGCCGAGAGGTGTTCGGTCATCGCTGCTGCCATCTGGGAGCGGCCGGCGTTGTGGACACACACGAAAACGATCTCGGGGACCGTCTTGGCGATGTGACCTTCCGCCTGGGCGGCGGCCATCAGCTGTTCCCGGGCCTGGCGTGCGACCAGCACGGGAAGGTAGGTCTGGACGGTGGACGCCGGCTCGAGTGCCAGACGTGCGGCGTCGACGGCAGCGGCAACGCTCTGCGAGGAGAAGATGCCCTCGTAGGAGTAAGTGAGGTCCTCGGTGATCGCCGCGTACGGGTCCTTCGAGGGGGAGATAGTGCTCATGGCGGAGCCCTTCCTTAGGCCGAGTTCGATGGAGCGGGGTGAGGGACGACGACGTCGTCGGCGCTCGAGGCGGCGTCGGGGTACAGAGCCAAGGTGATGGCGACGCCCACGACGAGGCCGACCAGCTGCGCCACCACGAACCCCGGGGCCGAACTCGGGGCGATGCCGGCGAACGTGTCGGAGAAGATGCGGCCAACGGTGACCGCGGGGTTGGCGAACGAAGTTGAGCTGGTGAACCAGTACGCGGCACCGATGTAGGCACCGACGGCCGGGGCGGCCATGGCGCCGCGGCCAGTGCGCGCCAGGGCAAAGATCAAAGCGACCAGAACGCTGGTCGCGACGACCTCGGCAAGCAGGTGAGGGCCGGTGGCGCGTTCCTTGGTCGACAACGCCATCGATGCACCGAACATCGCGTTGGCCAGGACGGCACCCGTGATCGCGCCCACGACCTGCGCGACCGCGTAGGCAGCGACCTCTGAGAGGGAGAGGCCCGTCCCTGCGCGCCGCCCGATGAACCAGTCGGCGAGAGAGACGACCGGGTTGAAGTGAGCCCCGGACACCGGTCCGAACATGAGGATGAGCACCGCAAGGCCGAGCACGGTTGCCGTGCTGTTCTCGAGGAGCTGGAGCCCGACGTCCTGCGGGGAGAGCTGTGCCGCGGCAATGCCGGACCCGACGACCACGGCCACCAGGAGGGCGGTGCCGAGGAACTCGGCGAGCAAGCGGCGCGGCAGGGGCGGTGTCTCAATGTCGGTCACACGAGAATGTTGACTCAACCCCAGTGGCTCAGTCAAACTTGAGTCAATGAACACTGAGCAAACAGAGATTCTGCAGCGACGGGCCGCTCTTCATGGCGCCCTCGCCGACGTCACACGCCTGCGCATCGTCGACCTGCTCGCCGTCAGCGACCGGTCCGCGACCGAGCTGGGGACCGCCCTCGCGATCCCATCCAACCTGCTCGCGCACCACCTCAAGGTCCTCGACTCCGCCGGCCTGCTCACCCGTCGCCGCTCCGAAGGTGATGCGCGCCGCTCCTACCTCTCCCTCAACGGCCACAACGAGTGGCTCCTGCGAGACCTTGGTGCGGGGCAGACCCAGGTGAGCGCCTCCCGCATCGTCTTCGTGTGCACCGCGAACACGGCCCGCTCCCACTTGGCCACCGCTGCGTGGCGACGTGTCAGCGACATCCCGGCGACGTCGGCGGGCACCCACCCGGGCGAAAGCACCCACCACGGCGCGATCGCCACAGCACAGCGTCACGACCTCGACCTTCCGGCGATCACCCCCCGCGCGCTGGGCCCAACGGACCTCACCAACGATCTCATCGTCACCGTGTGCGACCGTGCCCACGAGGACCTCGACGGCCGCGACTGGGCACACTGGTCCATCCCCGACCCCGTGCCTGCAGGCAGCGACCGAGCCTTCGACGACGCCCTCGAGGCAATCACCACCAGAGTGGCGCGCTTGTCGGCTCAAGTTGTCAGCACAACCGGTTGACCCTTGCGTTGGACGGGTCTCTCGCGTGTTCGGATCCACCGTTGGGACAGACGGCAGGCCGGTACGTCCAAGCCCTCATGCGTGCTCATAGTTGGATCTCGGTTGCCAACACCCCTAATATCTGATCATGCGCTCAGATGACATAATTGTTGGCTTGGATGGTTGCTCGGTCCACTGTGTCCACCCTGAAAAGGTTCAGCTGGTGCTCGATGCGACGTTGCCGGTCGATGATCTGGCCCGGGCGGCAAGCATGTTCAAGCTGCTTGGGGACTTGACCCGTTCCCGACTGTTGTTCGCCCTGCTCGAAGCCGGAGAGTTGTGTGTGTGCGATCTTGCGGCCTCGACCGGGACTCAGGAGGCGACGGTGTCGCAGTCGTTGCGGATGCTGCGTGCCTCGGGGGTGGTCACCGGGCGCAGGCAGGGGCGGTTGGTGTTCTACCGGCTCGCGGACTCGCACGTGCGGATGCTTCTGGACCTGACCCGAGAGCACTTGGCCCACGACGCTGGCGGCGCCTCCGAAGGGCCGGTGACTGCTGTCGGTCCGTCCACCCAGGTGACCCGATGAGTGGCGGGCACGGCCACGCGGGCGGCGCGCACCGGTGGCGCCTGCGGTTGGCGTTCATCCTCGTCGCCGGGTACTTCGTCGTTGAACTCGTCGCAGGCCTGATGTCGGGCTCTCTGGCGTTGCTTTCCGACGCGGGCCACATGGCCGCCGACGTCGTCGCCCTGGGTGCGGCGTTGGTCGCCACGCGGATCGCCACTCGCCCCGACAACACCGGGCGTAGGACGTTCGGCTCCTACCGGGCCGAGGTCTTCGCGTCGGGGCTGGCGGTGTTGTTGATGCTTGGGGTCTCGGTCTACATCGCGGTGGAGGCCATCGGGCGCATCGGCGAAACCGCTGAGATCTCGTCCGGGCCGATGCTGATCGTGGGCGCCGTCGGACTGGTGGTCAATGTCATCGCGTTGCTCCTGCTGCGTGGTGGGGCCAGTGACAGCCTGAACGTCAAAGGCGCCTACCTCGAGGTCGTCGCGGACACGGTCGGGTCGGTCGGTGTCATCATCGCCGGCGTCATGGTGAGCGCGACCGGGAACGCGTGGTGGGACACCGGCATCGCGCTGGCCATCGCCGTCTTCGTCGCTGTCCGCGCCGTCATGCTTGGACGTGAAGTCCTCACCGTCCTGGGTCAACACGCCCCTGCTGAGATGGCGCCGGACGAGGTTGAGCAGGCTCTGGCAGGGGTCCCGGGAGTGAGCGACGTTCACGACCTGCACGTGTGGACCCTGACCTCTGGGATGAACGTGGCCACCGCGCACCTGATGACCGACCAGGACGCGGACCCGCACGCCGTCCTGGACAACGCCCGCTTGGTCATGCGCACGAAGTTCGGGGTCGAGCACGCCACCCTGCAGGTCGAACCCGACACCCATACCGGTTGCAAGGAGGTGACCTGGTGAGCACGTGGACCACTGTGGGCACCAACGAGCGACGCGCGACGTTGATGCGCCGCGCCCAACTGTTGGCCGGGGCCTCCGTCGCCTACAACACCATCGAAGCCGTCATCGCGATCACGGCCGGAAACATCGCCGGCTCCTCCGCCCTGGTCGGGTTCGGCCTGGATTCACTGGTCGAGGTGTCCTCCGGGCTGGTGATCCTGTGGCAGTTCCGCCACCCCATGCCAGAGAGCAGGGAACGCACCTCGCAGCGCCTCATAGCCGTCTCGTTCTTCACCCTCGCTGCCTACCTCGCCGTTGAGGCGGGGCACGCCCTGATCAGCGGAGCCCAACCAGAGAGCAGCCCCGTCGGCATCGGCCTGGCCCTGGCGTCCCTGGCGGTCATGCCGTTCCTGAGCCTGTGGCAGCGCCGCACCGGTCGAGAACTGGGTTCGGCTGCCGTTGAGGGGGATGGCACCCAAACCCTGCTTTGCACCTACCTATCCGCGGTCCTGCTGGTCGGGCTCGTCCTCAACGCCACCCTCGGCTGGTTCTGGGCCGACCCGGTGGCCGCGCTGATCATCGCCGCGGTCGCGGCTCGCGAGGGCTGGGAGAACTGGCAGGGCGACGACTGCTGCACCCCGGCAGCACTCACCACGCCACGGGCAGTGACGGACGTGCCGGCCGTGACCACGCACTGCGCCGAGGACGACTGCTGCACCCCCAGCGCCACCGAACTCGACCACGACGCGTCCACCAAGGTCGATCGCGGAACCTGACCGCGCCACTGACCGTTCGCCCCACCAAGCCCTGCCCTGTCCCTTACCCTGCCCTGGAGTTGACCCCTGTGACCCCCGTGAAACGCAACGCCATCGTCTCTGCCATCGTCGTCGCCCTCTTCGTGGCGTTCGTGGCGACCGCCCTGGCCCTGCGCCCGAAGACGGCCGACCCCACCGACGCCGCCACCACCGGGGCAGGGACCGGGACGGGCAAACTCGTCCGTGAGAACAGCCACCGGCTCGGTGCCGCCGGCACGGGCAAGGTCGTGCTGGTCGAGTTCCTGGACTTCGAATGCGAATCCTGCCGGGCGGCATACCCCGTCGTGGAAGAGCTGCGTACCACGTATGCGGGCAAGGTCGACTTCGTCGTGCGCTACTTCCCGATCCCCAGCCACACCAACGCGATCAACTCCGCCGTCGCTGTCGAGGCCGCAGCCCAACAGGGCAAGTTCGAAGAGATGTACAAGCGGATGTACGACACCCAGTCCGAATGGGGCGAGCAGCAGGACTCCAAGGCTGCGCTGTTCCGCGGCTTCGCCCAGGAGCTGGGTCTGGACCTGACCGCCTACGACAAGGCCGTCGCGGACAAGGCCACCCTGGACCGGGTGGAGGCCGACCGGCAGGACGGGATCGACCTCGGCGTGGAAGGCACCCCGACGTTCTTCCTCAACGGCAAGAAGCTGCAGCCGTCCTCGGTCCAGGACTTCCGCGACCAGATCGACGCCGCCCTCAATGGCTGAAACCCCACCCGCCCGGCCGACCGCTCAACCAACAGCTCAGATCGAAGCGGTTGGTCGAGGCACGGTCTGGTCCCTGACCCTGGCCGGCCTGACCGGGTTGGCCGCAGCGTTCGTGCTGCTCGTCGAGAAGATCGCCCTGCTCACCGACCCCACCTACGTGCCCTCGTGCAGCATCAACCCGGTGCTCTCCTGCGGGTCGGTCATGAACACCGACCAGGCAGCAGCGTTCGGGTTCCCCAACCCCATCCTGGGCGTCGCCGGCTTCACGGCCCTGCTGACCGTTGGTGTGGTGCTGATGGCCCGGGTGAGCCTGCCGGGGTGGTTTTGGTGGGGCATCCAGGCCGGGACCACGTTCGGGGTCGTGTTCGTGCACTGGCTCATCTTCCAGAGCTTGTATCGCATCGGCGCCCTGTGCCCCTATTGCATGATCGTCTGGGTCGCGGCCATCACCGCGTTCGCGGCCGCCACCGCCCACAACGTGAGAACGGGACGGCTCCCCGTTCCCGCGCGACTGCGCGGGATCGCGTCCTACGGTCCGATCGTCGTGACCGTGTGGCTCGTGGTCATCGCCGGCCTCATCGTCATCCAGTTCTGGGACTACTGGGTGACGCTGGGCAACTGACCGGCCGTGGTTCAGATCGGGACGGTGAACCCCGAGACGAGTTCTGCCTGGAGCCAGCGGGTGAGGTCTTCCCATACCCCGGTCAGCAGCAGCAGCCCCACGAGGATCAACATGACGCCGCCGAAGATCTGGATGGGACGGTGGTGTCGACCCACCCATCTTGAGACGCCACCGAAGCGTTCGATCCCGGCCGCAGCGAGGATGAACGGCAACCCCAGACCCAGCGCGTATGCCGTGGCCAGGGTGGCTGCGCGTCCCGTGCTCGGGTTCGTGGTCGAGGCCGACAGGGTCATGACTGCGGCGAGGGTTGGGCCGGTGCAGGGCGCCCACCCGAGCCCGAAGATGGCCCCGACCACGGGCGCCCCGAGTAGGCCGGTCCGGGGTCGCCACCTGAGTGCGAACTGGCGCTGCGAGCCAGCGCGAGCACCCACGCCAAGGAAGACCAAGCCCATGACGATGATGACCGCGCCGCCGACTCGCATGAGGATCACACGGTGCTCGGTCAGCGCCCGACCCAGGGAGGCGATGAAGATCGACCCCACCACGAAGACTGCTGCGAAGCCCAGGACGAAGAGCACCGCCCCGAGCAACATCCGACCGCGTGAACGCCGCTCCAGCGCGGTGTCACTCAGCCCTGTCACGTAGCCCAGGAACCCCGGCACGAGCGGCAGGACGCACGGCGACGCGAAAGAGACCAGCCCGGCGAGTGCCGCCACGAGGACAGCGAGCGGCAGGGCTCCGGAGGCGATTGCGTCGGTCACAGTGATCAGGAGTCGAGCACGTCGTCGATGAGGCCTCGCAAGGTTGCGGCCGACACGACGCCGCTGACGCGACCCGCGACCCGCCCCTCACGGTCAAGGATGAGAGTGGAAGGCGGGCTCGTGGGGGCCTGGCGGCCGAAGGCGAGAATGAGGACGCCCGACTCGTCGGTCAGGCTGGGGTAGGTCATCTTCTGCGTCGCCACGAACGCCGACCCGCGCTCGGCGGACTCACGGAAGTCGATCCCCATGAACATCACCGGCTTCTTGGCCGCCTGAACCTCCGTCCAGACCTTCTCCAGGTCGGGGATCTCGGTGATGCACGGTGGGCACCACGACCCCCACAGGTTGATGACGACCACGTCTTTGCCCCTCGCGGACGTGCTGGACCAGTGCGCGCCGTCCAAGGTCGTGCCTTCGAGGGTGATCGGCTTCAACCTCTGGGCGGAAGGGATCTGCTCGATCGCACCGTTGCCCGCGATGTATCCCTTCTGGTCGCCTTTCTTGGCCTGCTCCGCGATGGAGTTCGGGTCCGAGGAGCAGCCTCCCAGGGCCACGAGCGCCACAACGAAAGCGAGGGCAACGGCGCCGCGCGATAGGGCACGCCCAGTGGTCCTGCAAGTCATCCGCCAGCTCCCGGGGAGGTGGGCGGGAGCATCGGCTCGTTCCAGAAGGGGTGAGCTGCTGTGGCGCTGATCGGGGGAACGTCCGGGCTCATGGTCGTGATCATCGCAAATGCACCTGAGGGCTCGGTCGCCCGCGGGGCCGCAGGGGCCCGGGTCACTGCCTCGGTTCCCAACCGGCGGAGGGGTGGCCGATGCTGGAGTCATGAGGATCGAACTGCTGGTGATACCCGACTGCCCCCACGCGGAACACGCGACGCGAGCGTTGGAGACCGCTCTCACTGAGCTTGGCGTCGGTGAGCTCCAGTTCAGGATCGTGGTTGTGAGCACCGATGAACAGGCGCAGGCCTTTGGTTTTCCCGGGTCGCCGACCTTCCGCGTGGATGGCCGGGACGTCTTCGACGGAAACCGAACTCCCGCGTTGTCCTGCCGCCTGTACCCGGGTCAGGGCGGGTGCCCAACCAGAGCGACCTCACCGACGCGTTGCGCCGGGAACTCACCTCAAGCCGCGGCGCCTAGCGTCGGGTCGCGCCCCAAGAGGTCAACGACCATCACTGGTTCTCCACGCTTTTGTCGACGCTGATGTTCCTCGACGCTCACCGCGTCCAGGGGGTCGCCCGAGCCGAGGTGCGGAGATGCGCACCTCGGCCGGCAACACACTGGCGCGCGTTGTTCGTGCGAGTGGGGCCGCTCAGAGGCGGCCGGTGCGCAGCCGTAGGGCATTGGCGATGACGCTGACCGAGGACAGGGCCATGGCTGCTGCGGCGATCATCGGGGAGAGCAGGAGTCCGAAGGTGGGGTAGAGGACTCCGGCGGCGATGGGGATGCCGGCGACGTTGTACATGAACGCGAACACGAGGTTCTGCCGGATGTTCGACATGGTCGCCTGGGACAGTTTGCGTGCTCGCACGATGCCGGTCAGGTCGCCCTTGAGCAGGGTGATGCCGGCGCTCTCGATGGCGACGTCGGTTCCTGATCCCATGGCCAGGCCCACGTCGGCGGCGGCGAGGGCGGGTGCGTCGTTGACCCCGTCGCCTGCCATGGCCACGACCCGTCCTTGGCTGCGTAGCCGCTGGACGACGCCTGCCTTGTGGTCGGGCATGACTTCGGCTTCGACGTGGTCGATGCCGAGTCGGCGGGCGACGGCTTGGGCGGTGACGCGGTTGTCGCCGGTGAGCATGACGACCTCGATGCCCTCGGCGCGCAGCTCTTTCACGGCCTGCGGTGTTGTCTCCTTGACGGGGTCGGCGATGGCGATGATGCCGGCGACATGGTCGTCGACGCCGGCGAAGATCACCGTGGCACCGTCGGCACGCAGCTGGTCGGCCTGGGTTGTCAAGGCGCTCGGGTCGAGCCCTTCGTCGGTGAGGAAGGATGCGCTGCCGACCCGGACCTGTCGCTGTTCCACCGTTCCGATCACGCCCTTGCCCACGGGTGCGTCGAAGTCGGTCACGTCGGGGATGGTCAGGCCGGCCTGGGTGGCGGCGTTGACGATGGCTGTGGCCAGGGGGTGTTCGGAGGCTCGTTCGACGCCGGCCACGAGGCGAAGCAGGTCGTCTTCCTGGAACCCATTGGTCGTGACGATTTGCGTCACGGACGGTTTGCCCTCGGTGAGCGTTCCGGTCTTGTCCACGACGAGGGTGTTGACCTTCTCCATCCGTTCGAGCGCTTCGGCGTTCTTGATGAGGACGCCGAGCCCGGCACCTCGCCCGACACCGACCATGATCGACATCGGTGTCGCCAGCCCCAGGGCACAGGGGCACGCGATGATCAGGACGGACACGGCCACGACGAGCGCGTGAGCCAGCCGCGGGTCCGGGCCAACTATTGCCCACACTGCGAACGCGACGATCGCGATGATGATGACGGCGGGGACGAACCACGCCGCCACCTGGTCCGCGACCCGCTGGATCGGTGCGCGGGAGCGTTGCGCGTCGGCGACCATCTGCACGATCCGGGCCAGCATGGTGTCGCGGCCGACCTTTTCGGCGCGCACGATCAGGGAGCCGCTCTGGTTGATGGTGCCGCCGATGACGGTGTCGTCAACAGTTTTGGTCACCGGCATGGACTCACCAGTCACCAAGGACTCGTCCAGGGTGGAACGCCCCTCCTCGACAAGCCCGTCGACGGGGATCTTCTCGCCCGGCCGGACCCGGAACCGGTCACCCACGTTCACCAGGTCCAGGGTCACCTCATGCTCTGTGCCATCCGGGTCGATCCGGCGCGCCGTGTCGGGGGTGAGGTCGAGCAAGGCGCGGATGGCGCCGGAGGTTTGCTCGCGGGCCCGCAGCTCGAGAACCTGCCCGAGCAGGACAAGGGTGGTGATGACCGAGGCGGCTTCGAAGTAGACGTCGACCGCACCATCCATCCGGAACGCCTCAGGGAAGATCCCCGGTGCGAGGGTGGCAACGACGCTGAACAGCCACGCGACACCGGTGCCCATGGCGATGAGGGTGAACATGTTCAGCTTCAGGGTGCGCACCGAGGTCCAGCCCCGCTGGAAGAACGGCCACCCCGCCCACAACACCACCGGGGTGGCGAAGATCAGTTGCAACCACGCGGACACGCGCGGCGGGATCGCGTCGTGGATCGCCGGGACCAGGTCGCCACCCATGCCCAGGATGACCACGGGGATCGACAGGGCCACGCCGGTCCAGAAACGGCGGGTCATGTCCGCCAGCTCAGGGCTGGGCCCGCTGTCCGCGGTTACCATCACCGGCTCAAGGGCCATCCCGCAGATCGGGCATGAACCGGGACCGGGTCGTCGGATCTCCGGGTGCATCGGGCAGGTCCACTCCGCGACTTCTCCAGGCGCCGGCGTCGATGCGGCGCCGTCCGCGCTGGGTCCGTGGCCGTGGTGCTCGTGCGCGCCGTCGTGGTCGGCCAGAGCGTCGGGGCCGCTCGAGGAGTACGACGCAGGATCGGCGTCGAACGTGGCCTTGCAGCGCGCGGAACAGAAGTGGAATGTGGCGCCGTCGTGCTCAGAGCGGTGGGTGCTGACAGTGGGATCGACGTCCATCCCGCAGACAGGATCCTTCACCGTGGTCGCAGCAGTGGCGCGTTCAGTGGGATGGCTCATGCGTGTAACGGTATACCCCCTAGGGGTATGCCGTCAACGAGGCGAACCTGTTGGCTGGGACGCGTTATCCCCTGTCGGAGCTGATCCCACGGCTTCTGGCGCCGCGCACAGGGTGGTCCGTGTGGCTGGGCTCGTCCTGGATGATCCGGCGCCGCGCGAGGCGCAAGCGAGGCTGATGTCTCGAGCTTCCTGCGTGGGAGTTTTCGAAGGATGGTCGGGCGCGTTAGGGGCGGACCATCGCGTCGATGGTGCCCACGACGACGCGGGCTGCCTCGTCCTGGGAGAGGTTGCCGTTGCGTACTTCTGTGGCGGCGCCGTGCAGGATGAAATGGATCGCACTTCCCAGCCATTGGTCGGACAGGTCGCGACGGAAGGCTCCCTCGGCTTGTCCTCTCCGGAGCAGGGCGGTGATCCGCAGTGCTGGTTCGGCGTGCATGGCCTTGAGTTGATCGGCAGGCACGACCCCGTCGGCCGCGGTCAGCAGGGAGGCCGACTCGGCGACCAGCGCCCAGCTCGAGGTGAGCAGCCGGGTCAAGACTTCGCGAGGGGCCCCGCCGAGGTCGATACCGCTCAGCTGCTTCTCACCGTCGACGAGGGCTTGCTCGAGCGCAGCCGTGAGCAGGATCGCGCGCGTGCGGTAGTGCCCGTACAGGGTCATTCGGCCGACACCCGCTTCGTGCGCGATGTCCTCCATGGTCGCGCTCGGTTCGCGACTGAGCAGGCGGCGAGCCGCATCCAGGATCCGCAGCCGGTTCTCCTGCGCATCTGCGCGCTCCGCGCGGCGTCGCGTCGACGGGGGCGCGGTCCCTCGTGGCGAAGTCATGACACCCATCTTAACTCGTACGGGAATATCCGACTTAGGATACGGTTCTAAGTCGTACATCAAAGTACGAGTAACGAGAGTGGAGGTAGTGCCATGACTGGCCAGCAGGTATCCGATCCCGTCGAGGTGGGGGCAGCGCACGCTGCACGTTGGAAGATTTTGGGGTTCTTGGGTGTGGCCCAGCTGATGCTGATTCTGGATGTGACCGTGGTGGCGATCGCGCTGCCGCACATCCAGAGCGATCTGGGCCTGAGCCGGGAGGCTCTGACCTGGACGGTGAGCGCGTACACCCTGACTTTCGGTGGCCTCATGCTCCTGGGTGGTCGGCTCGCAGACATCTTCGGTGCGCGTCGCGTCCTGCTCATCGGGTTGACCCTGTTCACGGCAGCCTCGCTGATGGCCGGTTTCTCGACGTCTGCGGAAACGCTGCTGTTGGGTCGCGTCGGGCAAGGAGCGGGCGCCGCACTCCTGTCGCCGGCCGCGTTGTCGCTGGTGGTTTCGCTGTTTCAGGGCGAGGAGCGCAACCGTGCCCTAGGCGTGTGGTCCGCACTCGGGGGTGGGGGAGCAGCCCTGGGTGTCCTCATCGGTGGGATCCTGACCGCCGGGCCCGGGTGGGAATGGGTGTTCTGGGTCAACGTTCCGATCGGCCTGGTCATTCTGGTGGCGCTGACAAAGATGCTGCCGACCGGCCTGACGTCGCTCACCGATCCTCGCCTCGATGTCCTGGGCGCTGTACTGGTCACGGCGTCGTCGGTCGTCTTGATCTACGCGTTCGTCGGGGCAGGTGAAACCGGCTGGTTCGCTGCCCGCACCGGCGTGCTCGTCGCGGCCTCCGCGATCGGGTTTGCGTTGTTCGTTGCCTGGCAGCGCACCACTGCGACCCCCTTGATGGATGTGCGACTGTTGGCTCGCCGGCCTGTTGCCACGGGCACGTTCCTGATCTTCGTCGCAACAGCCCTCATGGTTGCGGTCTTCTTCCTGGGCACGTTCTACTTCCAACACGGACTGGGTTACGGGCCGATGAGGGCCGGACTGTTGTTCCTGCCGGTCGCACTGGCCACGATGGCCGGTGCGCAACTGACCGGCCGGTTGCTGGCCCGCCTGGGCGTGCGCACACTGGCGGTGTCCGGGCTCGGTCTCGCGGCCGCAGGGATGGCGATCCCAGCCCTGTCCCTACACGTGGGATGGGCTCTGATCGGAGTCGTGATCGCGGCGGCAGGCACCGGCGCACTGTTCGTGGTCGCCTCCGCAACCGCTCTGGGGCAGGTCGCCCCGCACGAGGCAGGAATCGCCTCCGGGATCGTCAGCACTTCGCACGAGCTGGGTGCCTCCATCGGCGCCTCGGTCATCTCCAGTGTGGCCGCGGTCAGTCTCACCGGCGCCACGAACGACGGGTTCACCCGTGGGTTCGCCGTTGCCGCAATCGCTGCCGCAGCGTCGGCTCTCATCGCTCTCGCGCTCACCCCGGGTCCCCAGCCCGCCGAGCAGGCGTGAGTTCCGCACCGGCTACCCCCTTGCCATC
The DNA here is from genome assembly GCF_000367525.1 of Phycicoccus elongatus Lp2. GTDB lineage: Bacteria > Actinomycetota > Actinomycetes > Actinomycetales > Dermatophilaceae > Phycicoccus_A > Phycicoccus_A elongatus. The sequence goes on from NZ_HF570956.1 coordinate 1,070,891, forward strand.
GACAAGGAGGTAGCCGGTGCGGGTTGAGGCCACGTGCTGAGCAGCCCTGAGGCAGCGTCAGCCCAGCGGGGTGAAGGCTGACCCACCATCGCTCGAGCGCAGGATGGCCGCGTGGGTCACGGCCAAGATCTCCACCCGCCCGTCCTGGATGCTGGCACTCAGGGCTTGGGGTGGCCCGAGTGCCTTCGCGGGGACTCGCTCCCAAGTGCGACCGGCATCGCCACTGGAGAACACAGCGCCGGCACGATCCGCACCCACGACCTGGTTGTCGTCGGCCCAGTCCACGAGCACCAGGGCGGGTGCGCCGGGCACGAGCGCCCACGCCTTCCCTGCGGTGCTCGAGGACTGCAATCCGGCACCGGTGGCAGCCAACAAGTGCACCCCGTCGGGGGAAGCGCCCAGCGACATCACCTCCGGCGGCGAGGACAACGTCCGCCACGAGCTGCCGTCGTCACTGGCCCGCAGCGTGCCGTCATAGCCGACGACGCCACCCGCTGACGCGCTCAGGGCATGGAAGTCGGACTGCCCACCACGAGAACGGACAGCCCAGCTCTTCCCGCCATCGACCGACTCGATGAGTCCCACGGGCTGCGGGAGATCTGTGCCGACCCCGGGATGCCCGGACGCGAGCAGATCACCCGACTTTGTGATCGTGAAGCCCATGAGGTCGATGGCCGGACCAACGAACCGCGGCGGTGCCGACCCCGTGATCACGAACAGCCCGTCGTGGGTGGCGACATAGACGTCCCCACGATCGGGATGTCTGGCGATCCCGTGCACATGCCCGGTGATCAGCGGGCTCGAACCCTTCTGGCCACCGACAGCGAGATCTCCGGGGGTGGAGTCATCGGGCTCGAACAGGCCGCCGCTGGCAACGATCAACGCCGCGAACACCACCGCTGCGACCAGCGGCAGCACAATCCGTCGTCTCACGGATTCTGGTTGCCGGCGAGCAAAGAGTTCATGGCGGCAATCTCCTTGCCCTGCCCATCAACGATCGCCTGCGCCAACTTCTTGGCCTCGGCGTCGCCGCCTTCGGTCAACTCGATACGGGCCATGACGATCGCCCCGTCGTGGTGCTTGATCATCATCTCCAACCACATCTTGTCGAACGCGGCGCCGGTGGCGGTCTCGAGCTGACCCATCTCCTCCATGCTCATCATGCCGTCGCCGTGCTGCATCTCACCTGCTGCGGGCACCGGCTCACCCCAGGCCTCCAGCCACCCCGACATCAGCTTGATCTCGGGGTCCTGTGCGGCTTGGATCTGCGTTGCGAGGTCTTTGACCTGCTGGCTGCTGGCCCGGGTCGGCACCATCTTGGCCATGGCCACAGCCTGAGCGTGGTGAGGAATCATGTCGGTCGCGAAGGCGACGTCGGCGTCGTTGTGTGCTCCCGGGGCGGACTGTCCTGAGGGGGAGGACGAGGCCGCGCCGGGGCTGGTGCGGGTGCTGTTCATGTTGTCCATGTCATGCCCACCGTTGTCGGTGCAGGCGGACAGGGTCGCGGCCGCGAGGGCGGACACGACAAGGACACGGGTGATGCGCTTCATAGGTCATTCTCCTTTTCGAGGGTCTAGCTGGGCGTGCAGGAAAGAGTGGGGTGCGGGCATTGCCCGCGCCCTTGCTCACGTCCGCAGCACACAAACCTCGATCGGTGAGAGCGCTATTCGCCGCAGCGGTGAGCGCGGCGTGACCGCTGTTCGCGCCCACGCCGGAAGCGTCAGGGCAGGCCGCCCACGCAACAGGTGCCGCAAGGACAGCAGCAGTGCCAGGGCGAGCAAGCTCGACACCACCGCCAGGCACATGGCACCCATGGCGCCTTCGCCGGCCAGGCACCCGACGCATGTCGCCATGACCCCGGTCTGCATCGCCTCCTGCGCGACGGTCGGCGCTGCCACATCGGCGGCGTGGTGATCCATGCCTGAACTGGTGGCAGGCAGATGATCGTCTGCCTCGACCTCGGCCCCCGCAGTTAGGTGAGAGCCGTGACCCACAGTCGTCGTCGCGCCGTGGTGACCAGCGCCCAGGGAATGCATCCCCACCACAGCCAAGGCCAGCACGAAGACAGCAACCAACTGCCACCCGCGCCGAGCCATTGCCACTGAGGCCAACATGACTCCGATTCTCGCACGCGCGCAGGATGCGCTTCCACGATCCCACCCTCGAGCAGGGACGCGTCACATACATATACCCCCTAAGGGTATAGTTCGCAACATTCGCCACGAACCGGGCGATCGCTCACGAAAGGACCCATCCATGAGCACCACCAGCTCCACCGCCACTATCACCGTCAACGGTATGACCTGCGGCGGCTGCGCCACCAAAGTCAGCGCCGCGGCCGAGTCCGTCCCCGGCATCACCGGAGCCGACGTCGACCTGGCCGCCTCAACCGTCACCGCCACCGGTGAGGACGTTGACGAAGCCGCGGTGCGTGCCGCGATCGCCTCTGCTGGCTACGCGACCGCCTGACCCCAACCAGCACTTAAGTATCAACCGTCGTATCGGCCGACGGCGCCGCACACCTGGCTCCGTCGGCGGGTTTCGATCACGTTCTTGGGTCAGCCGTGTTGCCAGACTTTGCGAGCTGAAATGACGAGTAGTACGGCGAGGAGGGGGACAAGCACCTCGGTGGGGACGACGTCGAGGAGCGCTCCGCCTGCGGCGGTGCCGGCCACTGATCCGATGGCCATGGCGAGCAGGAAGGCACGGTTGTGCCGGAGCACGGCGAAGGATTTGTCTTGGCTATAGCGGGCGAACGCGACCAGCATCGTGGGCAGCGAGACTGCGAGGGAGAGGCTGCCTGCGATTTTGATGTCTGCCCCGTAGAGCAGCACGATCGTGGGGATCAGCAGTTCCCCACCGGCGACTCCCATGAGGGCGGCGACCACGCCGATGCCTGCTCCTGCTGCGACGCCGGTAATCGTTTGAAGTGGCCCTTGTAATTCGGCGGGTTGCACCCGTCCGAGATGGGTGACCAAAAGGGCGGCCGCGATCAGGATCAGCAGGATGGCGAGGACCCGGTGGAGGGTGCGATTTCGCATGCGGGTTGCCCAGGTCGCACCGAGGTAGGCGCCGAGAAGGCTTCCGGTGAGGAGGTTGACGATGATCGGCCAGTGCGGGGTGAGCTGTTCCAAAGGGACCGCGACCAGCCTGGCGGGCAATGCGGTGGCGACCACGAGGAGGCTCATGGCCTTGTTGAGGATGACGGCTTCGAGGGCCAAGAACCCAAAGAGTCCGATGAGCAGGGGTAGCCGGAACTCGGCACCGCCCAGGCCGATCATGCCGCCGAGCAACCCAACGGCAGCCCCGGCACCTGCTGCGGCCCACTTGTTGCGCCGTTCCGGCAGGGACGTGCGGGTCGAATGCGTGGGGTGTTCGATACTCATTGCGCTCGACCATGGCGGGAGGTCCACGCACACAGGTTAGGTGCTCCATGAGTGTTGGCGTGCCTCATGGGGGAGTTACCCCGCGTCCAGGATCGAGGGGGGGCACCGGGACTGTGTAGTAGAGGTTCGGTGCTCCTCCTCCGAGGGGGTTCGGGCCGCTCCAGGTGCCGGAGGCATCGATGACTGCATGCGCGCTGAGGTGCTCCATTTCCGCTGGCTTGGAGAGCTGCATGCATTTTGAGTGCGATCGGTCGACGTTCGCTGGGGCTCGCGCCGCAAACATGTCCAACAGCTGTCGGCCCGAGAGTGGCCGACGTGCTCGCTGATCAGTTTCTTCGAACGAAGTGCGCTCAGTTTCGTAGGTCGTAGGTGCCCCATGGATCAATTTCCCTCGGACCCGGACAGTTCAACGTGTCAACGGTGAGCGATTTTGAGACTTACCGGGAGCCTGAGACGGCGTGAGACAGATCGGCACTTCGGCGGCGAAGTTCGAGGCGATGAACCCAACCTGGACGACTAGGTCCCCGACGCGCCCGTCACCGTCACCTACTCCAAGGACCTGCCTCCACAGGCCTTCGACCTCGTCATCATCGACGAGGCACACCGCTCCATCTATGGCGTCTGGCGCGGGGTGCTCGAGTACTTCGACGCCCACGTCATCGGCCTGACCGCCACACCCGGCAAACAGACCTTCGCCTTCTTCCGGCAGAACCTGGCCACTTGAGCCTCCCAACACTGGGTGGGTGGGCAATCGCATGGAGGGCTTCCGCCGACTCGGCCCGAGTCTTGCCGGAAAACGGAGCTACCGGCAATCGTTCAGCAGCCGCCTGTCGCACGCTGCAGGTGATGTCCACCACCCGGAGGACACCAGCCGAGGTGGGGACTGTGGGCGATCGGAGCGGGCTGGTGCCCTCGACACCGTGTGCGCCGGAGGGCTGTCGAGGGTGGGAGCCGGACGGCTCCAGGGCGTGCGTCCTAGCCGGGCCGCACCCGTTGCCGGACGCGCTCCTCCAGTTCGCCGAGGGGGCCGCTGGCCCGGAGCACCAGGCGTTGCTCACTGGCGGGTAGGTCGTGCAGAGCCCTCGCAATGAGGTCGATGCGCCGTTGAGCGGCTGCGCGCATCAAGGCGTTGCCCTTCTCGGTGGCCGCGACCAGGACCATGCCGCCGTGGTCAGGGTGTGGGCCGCGCTCGGCCAGTCCGAGTTCGCACAGGGCGTCGACGAGCCGGCACATGGTCGCGCTGGTCACGTCCTCGTCGCGGGCGAGCCGGCCAAGTGTCCGCGGCCCACCGAAGTGCAGGACCGAGAGGGCGCTCAGCCGCGCCGGCGTCAGGCCCGACTCCGCGTCCACCCGGCGCATCGCGCGGAGCAGGTGGATGGCGAAGGAGTTCAGCCGCCTGCCGGCCTCGGTCAGCTCTTCCGTGTCCACACGCATCATGTTAGGTTACCTAACACATCTTAGTGACACTGACCGGATTCAACCAGTGGAAGCAACACCGGTTGGTGGGGACGATCGTAGGTGCTGGTCGAGGGCTTCGGCGGGGGTCTTCCAGTCGAGGACTTTTCGGGGCCTGGTGTTGAGGGCGTGGGCGACGGCGTCGAGGTCTTCTGCGGACCAGCGGGAGAGGTCGGTGCCTTTGGGGAAGTACTGCCGTAGCAGGCCGTTGCCGTTCTCGTTGGTGGCTCGCTGCCAGGGGCTGTGGGGGTCGGCGAAGAAGACCGGGATGCCGGTCTCGACCTTGAACTGTGCGTGGGCGGACATCTCCTTGCCGCGGTCCCAGGTGATCGAGCGGCGCAGCTGCTCGGGCAGGGTCGACATGGTCTCGGCGAGGCGGTTCTTCATCGTGATCGCGCCGTAGCCGGCCAGGGCCGGGCCGTTCTTGACCGCGCCCTTGTGTCGCCACCCTTCCTCACGGGGGAGGTGGACCAGCATCGTGTAGCGCGTCGTGCGCTCGACCAGTGTGCCGATCGCGGAGCGCTCCAGGCCGATGATCAGGTCGCCCTCCCAGTGCCCGGGCACGGCACGGTCCTCGACCTCGGCGGGACGTTCACTGATCAGGGCTTCGGGAGTCACGTGCGCCCGGGTCTTGCGCCGCGACCGGGCCCGCGGGGCGCGCAACGCGCGTCCGGTGCGCAGGCACAAGATCAGCTCACGCTTCAGGGCGCCGCGGCCTTCGATGTACAGCGCCTGGTAGATCGCCTCGTGCGAGATCCGCATCGACTCATCATCGGGGAAGTCGATCGGTAGCCGGTTGGCGATCTGTTCCGGGCTCCAGCCACTGACCCAGGCCCGGTCCTTACGGTGGGGCTTGTTCCGTCCGCTCCACGTTCCGACCGGCGGGCCGAGCACGACCGTGCCATCAGGGCGGGTGACCTGACCCGCCAGCCGCTCTTGCACATACGCGCGCAGCGGCTCGTTGGCGACGAGCTTCGCGGTCTTCGGCCGGCGGGCGACCAGCTCAGCCTTCCACTGCGCCACCGACGCCCGGTACTCCAGCTTCCCGCCACGAGTCGCAGCGTTACGGCGTAGCTCCCGACTGATAGTCGAGGGTGAACGACCCACCTCACGTGCGATGGTCCGCACGCCAGCGCCCTGAGCCTTCAACAACGCGATCTCCTCGCGCTCGGCGAACGTCAGATACCTACCCGAGAACGCCTTCAGGTCGAACGGTGACATGCCGCCACCGTGGCGGAACCATCGCGCTCCCACGGCTTGCGACGCGCCGACCACTTCGGCAGCCTCCTCGGCCAACAGCCCCTTGGCGATCTCCCGCCAGAACCCTCTCTCCACCTCCCGACGATGCGACGGCGCCCCCGGCGACCTCATCGGTCCCCGACCCGTCAGCTGCGTCATCCATCCCGCTGGCCTGCCCATCAACACCTCCATGAAGAGGGTGTTGCGACGACCAGTTGAATCCGCCCTGATAGAGGTAGTCGCGATGAAGCTCGTCCAGGTTGCACTCCGGGCCACCGACCTCGACCGCGCGGCCGCGTTCTACGGCGACGTGCTCGGTACGGAGCCAACTGGCCGTTTCAACCCACCGGGGCTGGTGTTCTTCGACTTGGACGGCACCCGGCTGCTTCTCGACGCGACTGCGCCGTCGTCGATGCTCTATCTCGAGGTCGATGACGTCCGGAGGAGCCTCGAGGCGTTGCGGGACCGGGTGGAGGTCGTCAGCGAGCCGCACCCCATCTTCAGGCACGAGGACGATGTCCTGGGTCCTGCAGGCACGACCGAGTGGCAGGCTTTCGTCACCGACTCCGAGGGCAACACCCTCGGTCTCGTGAGCTTCGCCCGCGAGGACTCCTGAGCGATTGCAAGCCTGCTGGACAAGTGCTGTCGGAACGGAAGGTGCGCCGATGCCCGATCTCGACCCCGTCTTTGAACGTCTTGCAGCGATGCTGCGCGAGCACGCTGAGGGGCTGGTCGCCACGCGCGACGACGCGGACCAGCTGTACCTGGAGACGTCGCAGGATCCCGCGGAGTTCTTCGGCGCGGTGATGCGCAAGAAGGCGCAGGTGGCCTACCACCTGATGCCCGTCTATCGCGATCCGGGGCTGCTCGCCGACCTCGGCCCGGCCCTGCGCAAGCGCATGCAGGGCAAGTCATGCTTCAACTTCACCCGGGTCGACGACGACCTCTTCGCCGAGCTCGCCGTACTCACCGCCCGTTGCCGAGCCGCCCAGGACGCCCAGCCCGCCGGTCGATGACCGAGCTGCTGCTGGCGACCGGGGACCACCGCGCCACCGCGGCCTGTCCGGGTGCTCGCACTGACCCGGCAGCAGTACGACAAGGACCCAGCCGCCCAGCAAAAGGTCCCGACCAGCTCAAGACCCTTCGGGGTGAGATCAATAAGGCGACCGCGTCGTTCGTGCAGCTCCCGGCCAACACCGGGTTGGTTGGGTTCTCGGCGCACTTGTGCAGGGCATCGATCTTGTCCAAAGCTGCCCTGATCATGTCGCTGAATCCGGCGGCGGCGCCCCCCACCTTGCCGGCTGTTCCGCCACGCACCTGACGGACTTCTTCACGGACATGCTCTGACGTGCCGGGCGCGGCCGCGTTGGCCTGGCTCCTGGTCCCGGGGGCGAGCCTGCTGGCGAACCGGCTGGCCACGCTCTCCCCGGACATCGATGAACTGGTCGCCGCCCAGTTGTGGATCGAGGTGCGGACCTTCGGGTCCAGCCGCGGCCGCCGTCGCCGCGACCATTCTGCGCAACACCCGCAAGGGCGTGCTTCCCGACCTCGGTGTCGGGGACCACGCGGACACGGCCTGGCAGCGGCGTGTGGTCCTGGACCCGGGGGACCAGATGTGGCAGCGAACGGTGCCGCTGCATGCGGGGTCGGACCTACCATCCCCCGTGCTGCGGGCCCATCATCAACGGCCACCCGGACGTGGCCCGAAGCGCCCTCACGGGGCCGCCAGGTGCCGGGCCTGCCGGCGTCGTCCCGTTGGTCGTCGTCGAGCTCCATCCGTCGGCGCGCGATCGCTCGGTCGCCATTGCGGCCGTGCTGGTGGAGCTGGCGGCGCGTCATGAGGCCACAGCGGGCATCGATCGCTTCGAGTTCATCGACGAGCTCCCGGTCGACCGTCGGCACAACGCGAAGATCGACCGCGCGGCTCTGGCCCGTCAGGTCTCCGCCGGTCGGATCGGCTGACCGGTCGGATCGGCTGACCGGCCGGGCGAATCCTTGCGAGGTCACGCTGCCTCCACCGAGGCCGACAGGCGGGCAGGACTCAGCACCGACCCCGAGTGACCAGCGATGCGAGGGAGGGACTAAGGTTAGGCTTACCTAACTACAAGGAGCCCAAGCGATGATCGGCGAGAGAATCCGTCACGACCTGCACACCAGGCTGGGGGCGGTGTCCGAGGTGTCCGACCTGAGCGACCGACTGCGTCGCGTCAGGATCACCTTCGAGCCGGGGACGGCGCCGGTGCCCCACATCCCCCTCGCGGTCGGTGACCACGTCAAGCTCGCCTTCCCGCACCCCGACAGCGGTGAACTCGACCTCGAAGGCGGCGAGCGCCCCGTCATGCGCGACTACACGATCCGCGCGGTGCCCGACGAGGACAGCGTCATCGTCGACGTCGTGCTTCACGGCAGTGGCCCCGGCAGCACGTGGGCGCGCGGCGCCGGCGTCGGCGCCAGGGTCGGCGTGCTGGGTCCGCGCGGGTCACACGTCATGCCGGCGGATCGGTCTCGATACCTCGTCCTGGTCGACGACAGTGCTCATCCCGCGGCAGCGCGCTGGCTCGAGGAGGCGCCCGACGGGGCCGAGGTGCACGTCGTGCTCGAGACCGAGGACCGCCTCACCGCCGACTTGCCGACTCGGGCCGAGGCGAGCGTCACCGTCGTGGCAGGCGCCAACGGCACCGCGCTTGTCCGTGAGCTCATTGCCCTCGGGCCGCGCCCGGGCGACCTCATCTGGGCGGCCGGGGAAGCCGGCGCGATGCTCGCCGTCCGCCAAACCGCGAAGGGTCTCGGGGTCGCCCAGGACGACCTGGAGGTCGACGGCTACTGGAAGCGCGGCATCGCCGGACGCGACCACCACGCCCCGCTCGACGAATGACAAACCGACCACACGGCATACGAAGTGACTCCGCAACACCGACCGAAAGGCATGACCTGATGTTCTACCTCCGATCCCGCCGGGGAGTAGCAATCGCCACCATCGCGACGGCCGCCCTGCTGGCGACCGGTTGCGGCAGCTCCACCGCAGAACCATCCGCGAGCGGCTCGCCCGGCTCGGGCAGCACGGTCGCTGGCAGCACCGCGCCGAGCGGCCCGGTCAGCATCACCGACGCTCAGGGGCGCACGGTCGAGGTGCCGGCCAATCCCAAGACGGTCGTCGCCATCGACTGGAGCGTCATCCGCACGCTGACCGACCTCGGCGTCGAGGTCGACGCCGTCCCGAAGCCGAACTCGGCCCTGCCGGCGGACCTCGCGAAGTACGAGAAGGCGACGCAGGTCGGCACCCTCTTCGAGCCCGACTACGAGGCGATCGCGGCGATGAACCCCGACCTGGTCATCGTCGGATCGCGCAGTGGCACACCGGAGATCGTCAAGGAGTTCGAGAAGTTCGCGCCCGCCGTCATCGACATGTCGGTGCGCTCCGAGAGCCCGGCCGACACCTTCAAGCTCACCACCGAGCGGGTCACCCAGCTGGGCTCGATCTTCGGCAAGCAGCAGCAGGCGAGCGATCTGATGGACAAGATCGCCACCGACGTCGCCAAGGTCAAGAAGTCCGCGACCGACTCCGGCAAGAGCGCCATGGTCGTCCAGGTCTCCGACGGCACGGTCAGCGCCTACGGCCCGGGCTCCCGCTTCGGCACGGTTTATGAGGACTTCGGCTACAAGCCGACCGGCGCCCCGCTCGACGACGAGGGCGGGCACGGTGAGGAGATCAGCCAGGAGTTCTTCGTCCAGTACAACCCGGGTGTGCTCTTCGTCCTCGACCGCGCCAAGGTCGTCGGCCAGACGCAGGCCCCGGCGCTCGACGTGCTCAACAACGGTCTCGTCGGCACCACCGATGCCGCCAAGGACAAGAAGATCGTCGAGATCGACGGCTTCTCCTGGTACATCGCCACCTCTGCGCCCAGCTCGTGGCAGCAGATGGTCGAGGACGTGCAGGGCTCGCTCTGACGATCACCCAGCATGCGCCGGCCACGGAGTCTCGCAGGGCGAGACTTCGTGGCTGGCACCTCGGCGTCGCCACCGTGGCGCTGCTCGTCGCGGCCTATCTGTCGCTGGCGGTCGGCGTCGTCGACATCCCCGTGGGCGACTTGCTCGACCCGAGCCCCGCGCAGTGGCAACTTCTCTCGCTCTCGCGCATCCCGCGCGTGCTGTCGATCCTCATGGCTGGTGCGGCGCTGAGCGTGGCGGGCCTGATCATGCAGCGGATCACGCAGAACTCCTTCGTCTCGCCGTCCACGTCGGGCACGACCGAGGCCGCCATCCTCGGCGTCCTCATCGCGACCGTCGTGGTGCCGGGGCAGAGCCTGCTCGCCAAAATGGTTCTCGCCATTGGGGTTTCGCTGGCGGGTACGTTCGGTTTCCTGCAGATTCTGAGCCGGATGCCGGCCCGTGACCCGATCGTTGTGGCCCTGGTCGGGTTGATGTACGGCGGCGTCATCGGCGCCGTGACCGTCTTCGTCGCCTATCAGGTGGATCTGCTGCAACTGCTCGAGATCTGGTCGAGTGGGTCCTTCAGCGCAGCCATGTCCGGCCAGTACGAACCCTTGTACCTTGTCGTCGCGGTCGGCCTGATCGGTTACTGGTATGCCGACCGGTTCACTGTCGTGGGCATGGGCCGGGAGTTCGCCACGAACCTCGGCGTGTCCTATCGCGCAGTCCTCAACATCGGCCTGGTCATCGTCTCCGTCATGGCGGCGACCGTCATCGTCGTGGTCGGGGCGATCCCCTTCCTAGGGTTGATCGTGCCGAATGTTGTGTCCCTGCTCATGGGCGATCACGTGCGTCGCACCCTGCCTGTGACCGCCCTCGCGGGGGCGGGCTTCGTCCTGCTCTGCGATGTCCTCGGGCGAGTCATCCGCTTCCCCTACGAGGTGCCCGTCGGGACCGTGGCCGGCGTCATTGGCGCCGCCATCTTCGTCTGGTTGGTCATGCGCAGCGCCGCCGGTAAGGAGGCCCACGGATGAGCGCGAGTGTCCTGTCCCGAGGGGCAGCTGACCCGGGCGAGGCGACGGAACCCGCTACGCCACACCGTTCGCCGGTGGAGGCCAGACGGTGGCGGCGGGTCACGGTGACCCTGCTGGTCCTGGTCGGTCTCTGCGCTGCCGCGTGCGCGGCATACCTGGTCTTCAACGTCCGGGGGAACTGGACGTACGCGATGAACCTGCGTGGCCGACAGCTCGGCGCGCTCGTCGTCGTGGGGGTCGCGGTCGGGGTCTCGAGCCTGGTTTTCCAGACGGTGTCGGGGAGCCGGATCCTGACCCCGGGGGTGATGGGGTTCGACGCGCTCTACGCGTTCATCCAGACGGTCATCGTCTTCACGCTCGGGGCCGGGACGCTGCAACTGCTCGGGGTCGTCGAGCAGTTCCTGCTCAATGCGGTCCTGTTGGCGGCCTTCGGGATGCTGCTGTTCCGCTGGCTGTTCCGGGCCCACAGTCGCAACCTCTTCGTGCTGGTGCTCGTCGGGATCGTCCTTGGTGGGTTGTTCTCGTCGTTGAGCTCGTTCGCCTCACGCCTGCTCAGCCCGGACGACTACCTGACCCTTCAGGCGGTCCTCTTCGCGAGCTTCACGACGGTCGACCTCGACCTGCTGCTGGCCTGTGCGGTGGTAACCGTCGTGTCGTGCCTCGTCCTCTGGCCGCTGTTGCGCCGACTTGACGTCATCGACCTCGGCCGGGACCGGGCCACCTCGCTCGGGGTCGACCACCACAAGGTCGTGACCCGCGTGCTGCTCGTGGTCACGGTCCTCGTCGCCACGTCGACGGCGTTGGTTGGGCCGATGGTCTTCCTCGGCCTGCTCATCGCCAACCTGGCCCGCCAGCTCGTGCCGACGCACGAGCACCGGGTGCTCGCGGTGGGTGCGGCGCTGGTGGGCGTCCTCGCCCTCGTGCTCGGCCAGTTCGTCGTCCTGCACGGGCTCGGCCTGTCCGTGCCGCTCTCGGTGGTCATCAACCTCGTCGGCGGTCTGTATTTCCTCGTCCTCCTCGTCAAGGCGGTCCGGCTGTGATCCGTGCCCAGGCGCTCACGCACTCCTACGACAAGGGCACGACCCTCGTCCTCGACGATGTCTCGGTCGAACTCCAACGGGGTTGTGTCACCGGCCTGATCGGGCCGAACGGGGCCGGCAAGTCTACCCTGTTGTCGGCGATGGCCCGGTTGCTCGTGCCCGACTCCGGTCAAGTGCTGCTCGATGACATCGACGTCCTTCGCGCCCCGGCCAAGGAGGTGGCGCGCCGGTTGGCCGTGCTGCGCCAGGACGCGAGGGTGACGGCGCGGCTCACCGTCGTCGACCTCGTGCGCTTCGGGCGCTTCCCCCACAGCCAGGGACGGCTGACCGCGCACGACCACGAGGTGGTGCAGCAGTGCCTGGACCAGGTGGGGATGGACGCATTCCGCGACCGCTACCTCGACGAACTGTCCGGCGGGCAGCGCCAGCGCGCCTTCGTGGCGATGGTGCTCGCGCAGGAGACCGAGTTCGTCCTCCTCGACGAGCCGCTCAACAACCTCGACATGGAGCACGCGGGGGCGACGATGCAGTTGCTGCGCCGGGCCGCCGATGAGCTGGGGCGCACCGTCATCGTCGTCCTGCACGATGTCAACGTCGCCGCGGCCTTCTGCGACGTCATCGTCGGGATGCGGCAGGGGTGCGTCGTGGCAGAGGGCCCGGCACGCCAGGTCATCTCGGCCGAGGGGCTGCGGAGGGTCTTTGCGCTCGACATCCCGGTCCACGAGATCGACGGCCGACCAGTCGCGCTGCACTGGGCCATCGGCGCTGCAGTCCAGGTGTGAGCGGGGTGTTTCGAGGCCGTCGGCCGTCCAAGAACCAAGTCTCAAAGCCCTCGCTCGAGATCGGTCTCAGGCTCCTCGATCCACGCTGATCCCAGTGTCGTTTTCCTGCAGGCCCGACAGGCGGCGTCGGAGAATGAGAGTTGGTCGAGGATTTCTAGAGTGGATGAGAGTGATGGGGCGGCCGACCGGACAAATTTGAGAGTGTGCGGGGTGTCGCGGACTACCGCCAGGACCGCAAGGCGTACGGCACTGACGGCCGCAGCGACGAGCGCAACGCACTGGTCGCCGGACAGGCCCCCCGGTGGATCGTGCACCATCCCGCGGATCAGTCACTCGCGGGCTTAGGCCCCGGTCGCGCGCCGGTCCTGTGGTGAGAGCGCCCCGAGCAGGACGAGCACGAGCGCGAGTTGGTCAACACCTATTAGGGGAGCGTGGGCTTCTCAACATCCCCGACACCCAACTCGCCGCCCAGATGTTCAACTGGCTCGTGCTCTCGATCCCCGTGATCAAGGCGATGGCCGTCGTCGGCAACCATCTGCTCTACACCCGAGCGCAACTGGACGGCTACGCCGACGAAGGTGTGCGCATCTTCCTCGCGGCATACGGCGCCTGACGACCGAGAGCCGAGCATCCCGACGCCGATCACCGCCCGGACACGCCATCCACGGGTCGATCCCGGACCCCGTCCCGGGCTTGCTCACCGGCACCTCACCTACCCCCTCCGGAGCCTCTGCAGTTGCGCCACCCACGGGGGCAAGTGACATGCGCCAGATCGTGGCGCATGTAACTTGCGCCAAATGGTGGCGCATGTGACATGGCCCGGAATGTGGCGCAACTGCAGACGCTCGTGGACCCCCTCGTCCCCGGGGGACTCGCCTCGGGCAGATTGGGCGACTCCGGTGCATCGGACGCGGATACCCTGATCAGATGACCACGGCCGCGCAGTTGGAGGCGTCACAGCGGGTGCGGTTCTGTCGCTCCAGTGACGGCGTCCGGATTGCGTATGCCGTGCACGGGCACGGGCCCCCGGTCGTCTTGGACGCGTGCTGGCTGAGCCATCTCGAGTTCGACTGGCGCAGTCCGGTGTGGCGGCACTATCTCGTGGAGCTCGGGCGGGTGGCGACGGTCATCCGCTTCGACGAGCGAGGCCACGGGCTCTCGGATCGGGAGGTCTCGGACTTCTCCTTGCGACGTCGGGTCGACGATCTCGCGGCTGTCGTCGACGACGCGGGACTGGACCGATTCGCCTTGATCGCCATGGCCCAGGGCGGTCCGGTGTCGCTGCACTACCTGCATGAGCAACCGGGCCGGGTGACCCGCTTCGTCTGTGCGAGCACCTACTCGGGAGCCGGGCAGCATGTGACGGACGACGACCGCGACCTCGAGGCCGCCTTCGAAGCGATGATCCGGGCCGGTTGGGACCGCAAGGACCCGCTCTTTCGCCGGGTCTTCACGACCATGATGATTCCCGACGCGGGCGAGGAGCAGATGGCTTGGCTCGACGACCTGCACCAACGCGCGGTGTCGGCGCGCACGGCATACCTGTCGCGGCGCGAGCGGGGAAAGGCCGACGCGACCCACCTGTTGCCCCACATCGACGTCCCCACACTCGTCGTCCACTCTCGCCACGAGCGGATGAACTCCTTCGAGCACGGTCGAGCGCTCGCGGCCGGGATCCCGGGCGCGCGGCTGGTGCCACTGGAGAGCAACAACCACATCCTGCTCGAAAGCGAGCCGGCGTGGCCGGTCTTCCTGCGGGAGGTGACAGCCTTCCTAGCCGCGGGCTCGGCCGAATCGGGAGCCGGCAGGACACGAGGGGTGCATGCCCTGACGGCGCGCGAACTCGAGGTCCTGCGCCTGGTGGCCCGGGGGAGCGACAACGCCACGATCGCTGCCGACCTGCACCTCAGCGTCCGAACGGTCGAGCGTCATCTGCAACGCATCTACGCCAAGCTCGAGCTCTCCGGCCCGTCGGCGCGTGCGGGTGCCGTCGCGAATCTGCTCGGCTCCCCACCCAGTACGCGCTGACCGACACTCGCCAGCGCGACACCGGCGGCAGGTTGGGTACCGACGCTCTCGCGACCACTGCGGACCTGTCCCTAGCGTCGAGGACGACGGGGATCACCCGTCCGGACCGCAGGGAGCACATCATGGGCAAGGCCGCCATCAGCCTGACGACAGGCCTCGAGGACCCCGAGAAGGTGACCGTCGCCTTCCTCGTCGCCGTCGGTGCCGCCGAGTCGGGAAGGCCGACGATCATGTTCCTCACCAAGGAAGCCGTTCGCCTGGCCGTCCCGGGGCACGCCCGGGCGGTGGCCTGCGAGGGATGCCCATCGCTGGACACCCTCATGCAACGGTATGCCGCCGCTGGCGGGACGATGATCGCCTGCGGAATCTGCGTGGATGCCAAGGGAATCGACGCCGACTCCCTCGTCGACAACGCGACCAAGGCGGGCTCAGTCCAGCTCTGGGAGTGGATCGGCGACCAGGGTGCGACGACCTTCAGCTACTGAGGGGGGCGCCATGTTCATCGACACCACCGCGCCGGAGGACGCGGCGGCGGACTTCGGGGAGTACATGGAGCAGCAGCGCCAGGCGTGGGGATTCTTGCCTGACTACGTCGGCTGCTTCGCCGCTCGCCCGAACGTAGCACTCGCGTGGAGCGCACTGTCCCGGACAGTGGCCACGTCGATGCCCAGACGCCGCTATGAGCTCGTGACGATCGCCGCAGCGCGTGCCCGCAAGTCGAGCTATTGCGCCGTGGCCCACGCGACCTTCCTCCGCGACAACGGCGGCGGCGACGATCTGCGCGCCCTTGCTGCGGACCCAACCGGGTCAACCCTGGACGTGGTTGATGCTGCGGTCTTCAGGTTCGCGGCGGCCACCGCGAGTGACCCGACGTCGATCCGGCAGGCGGACATCGATGGGCTGCGTCGGCTCGGGCTGACTGATCCGGAGATCGCCGACATCACGTATGCCGTGGGCGTCCGCCTCTTCTTCGCCACGGTTCTCGACGCGCTGGGTGCGCGACTGGATGCGCAGACCGCGGCGCAGGTCGAGCCGGGGGTGCTCGCCGTGTTGTCGGTCGGCCGACCCCCACTCGCGGAGAAGGGCCCTGACCCCTGACGGCCCCCGCCCCGGCCGCCGGCCGGACGCTCACTGGTGGACCCTCAGTCGCCAGCGCGCCTGGCAACCGACCGACGGCGCGCGATCCCACCCAGGCCTTGGGCGATCGCCGCACCGAGGAGCAACCCGAGGGCGATGGCGGCCACGATGCCGACGACGCCCAGGACATCGGCATCGGCGGTGGGGTCGACCGCCACCTGGGTCGCGGCGAGCACGCCCAGGCTTCCGGGGACGAGGAGCCAGAAGGACGGAAGGAAGACGACCAGACGTGCGAGGCGGGGGACGACTGACTCCACGGCATACGAACCGAGGATGGCGACGAGGGCGCCGAGGAAGGCGCCGCCCACCGCGCCACCGAGCGCCTGACCAGCCACTTGGGCACCGAAGGCGAGGACGAGCACGACGAAGATCCATGGCACCAGTCGCGGCGGTGGTGACTCCAGGAGCGCGATCGCGAGGGTGACGAGGACGAGGCCGAGGGGCGCGGCATACCAACCGATGTCGTTGATCCGGACGTTGGCGAAGTCGGCTCTGGAGAGGGGGAGGAGCCGCGCCGCCCCGAGGATCCCGAGCGTGAAGAGCAGAACCTGGACCAGGCCATACCCCAGGCGCGACGTGCCGGCGACCATGTGGCCGGTGACCAGTTCAGCCATCGCCGTCACGAGGAGGGCGCCCGGCAGGAGGACGGCCAAGGGGGCGAGCAGGGTGCGAAGGGGCGCCTCGACGAGGCCGTGGCGGGCGGCGGCGAAGACGATGCAGGCGACCACAAAGGCGGCGACGACGGGGAGCAGGGCGGTGAACCGCGGTGCGCGTTGGGAGAGTCGGACCAGCGCTGTCACCGCGATCCCGGCCACCGTCGCAACCGCCACGCTGGACCACATCGGTTGGAGGATGAGGGCGATGCCGGGCGGGCAGATCACCCAGCCGAGGGTGCCGAGCCACGCCGGATGCCGCGGGGCCTGGTCGCGCACGGCGAGCAGGCGCGCGGTGGCCGCGGGTGGATCCAGACGGCCGCGGGCGATCAGGTGCCTGATCTCGCGGACCTCCGAGGCCTGGTCCAGGCGTAGCGTGCCCGGATTCGCGGCGAAGGTCGAAGGGCTCCCGACGGCGAGCGACAGGGTCACCCCCGTCGGTGCGGCGGCAATCTGCGCGTCCGGGAAGCCGAGGGCGGTGCCGACCTCCTGCAGGTCGGCCTCGACCTCATTGACCGGCTGGCCGGCGGCCACGAGTGCTGCCCCGAGGCGAGCAAGCAGCGTCCTGACCTCGACCTCGTCACTCACGCGAGAACTCTTGCACCTCGGCTGGTATCAGGCTGCATCGTGCGTGCCTCTTCAGGGAATCGGCACGATCCCCGTGCCGCCGACATTGGGGGCAAGCCCATGAAGTCCCATCGGCACCACTCGCTGGCGCTCGTCGCGGCCACCTCGCTCGTCGCGCTCCCCACGGCGGCGTTCGCGGACGGCGTCACTCCCGCCTCCGTCACCCAGTCCGTCAATCCGGCGCGACCATCCATGTCACCAAGACGGTGGCCACGCCGACCATCCCGCCCAAGCCGGACGTCGTGCTGCTCGTCGACAGCACCTACAGCATGAACCCCGCCATCGGCAACGTGCAGGCGAATCTGTCGACCATCCTCACCACGGTCCAGACCGCCCAGCCGGACGCCCTGTTCGCCGTGGCCGACTACAAGGACATGGGGGATTCCCAGCCCTTCACGGTCGACAGCAACCTGACGGCTAGCGCCGCCACGGCCATCGCCGCCGCCAACAGCATCACGGCGAGCGGGGGCGGCGACATCCCCGAGGACCAGATCAACGCCCTCTATCAGGTCGGCTCCGGCGCGATCGGCTTCCGGCCCGACTCGACCCGTCTCGTCGTCTGGTTCGGTGACGCCATGGGTCACGACCCGAGGAACGGCAAGACGATCAATGACGCCATCACCGCGCCGACCGTCTCCTGCGGCCCCGGTGTCAACCCGGGCGGCGTCACCCCGCCGGGCTACCAGAACGCCGGGTTCTATCGACTCGTGGCCGCCGACAACCTGCCGGGCGTCATGGTCACCGTGTCGGACACCAAGTCCAGTGCGAGCTTCGGACCCTATGCGCCGGACACGACGATCAAGCTGACCCAGGCCCTGGGCGCGGCACCGTCCGCCGTCCCGGGTGAAGGTGCCGTCAACTGGAAGATCCTGCTCAAGGGCGATGCCCTGCTGACCGCCACCGACGCGGCCGGCAACACGGCCACCGCCACGTGCAAGGTGCCGCCGAAGGGCAAGTGAGTCGGCCCGCACAGACACCACTGATCGGCGTCGAGGAACAATGCCACCGGTGTGGGCGTTTCCCCAACGACCATGACTCCACAACAGCGCCTCGATCTCGCCCAAGGCTTCCACACGCAGGGCCGGTATGCCGCGGTCCTGCGTCTCGTCGCGCCCCTCACCGCCCGCGCTCCCCGGACCCGAGCGGACCTGGACGCGCAGCGCCTGCGGGCGCACGCGGCATACCACCTGGGGCGGTTGGCGGAGGCCGAGCAGGCGTCCCTTCGGGTGATCACGCGGCGCGCGAAGGACGAGGCGATGATGCGCCTGCTCGTGCGCGTCCTGCAGCGCGAGGGTCGGCACCGAGACGCGGCCGCCTGGATGACCCGCCTCGACGAATTGGGCACCGACACCTGGGACGACACGTCGACCGCGACGCCGGCCCAGCCTGCGGAGCTGACGGTGGACCAGTCGGCGGATCAGCCGGTGAAGCCGCACCGCGCGGCCTGACGAACCCGCCCTTGCTGGTGGGCCGCCCGCCGCACCGGCCGTTGTCGTGAGTGTCGTCGCCGCCAACTCAACCTCGTGGAAAGCGTTGCAGCGCATAGGCTCGCAGGCGTGAGCACACGCTGGGGAATCGCCGGGCCGGGCAAGATGGCGGCGGCCATGGTCGCCGGCTTCGGGCAGGTCAGCAATGGTTCGTTGGTCGCGGTCGGATCCCGGTCGGAGGGGCGCGCGCGGGAGTTCGCCGACGAACACGGCATACCAAAGGCACACGGGTCGTATGCCGCGCTCGTCGCCGACCCGGACGTCGACGCGATCTACATCGCGACGCCACATCCGCAGCACACCGACATCGCACTGTCAGCGATCGAGGCCGGCAAGGCGATTCTCGTCGAGAAGGCTTTCACCGCAGCGGTTTCCGACACCGAGCGGATCGTCGACGCTGCCCGCAGCGCGGGCGTCTTCGCGATGGAGGCGATGTGGACGCGCTTCAACCCCGGGATCGTGCGAGTGCGTGAACTCGTCGACTCGGGTGCGATCGGCCAGGTGCGCGGGGTGCAGGGCGACCTGACCGCCTTCCGGGCATTCGACCCGGATGATCGGCTCTTCGCACCCGAGCTCGGGGGCGGTGCGGTGCTCGACCTCGGCGTCTACGTGCTGTCCTTCGCGCAGTACTTCCTCGGCACCCCCGACGTCGTGCACGCCCATGGGGGGTTGTTTCCGTCGGGCGTCGAGGGCGAGTTCGGGGTCCTGCTCGGCTATGACGACGGCCGGTCGGCGACGCTGTCGGGAGCGTTCACGGCCTACGGGCCGGGTCGGATGATGCTCATCGG
This sequence comes from Phycicoccus elongatus Lp2, assembly GCF_000367525.1. GTDB lineage: Bacteria > Actinomycetota > Actinomycetes > Actinomycetales > Dermatophilaceae > Phycicoccus_A > Phycicoccus_A elongatus. The sequence goes on from NZ_HF570956.1 coordinate 1,090,477, forward strand.
CAGCGAGGGCTGGATCGATGTCCACCCGCGCTTCCACCGGGCGCCGTCCATCACGGTGTGGCGCGGCAAGGAGCAGGTGGGGACCGAGGAGTTCACGCCGGGGTATCACCACGAGGTCATCCACGTCGGCGAGTGCCTGGCGCAGGGGCTGACCGAGAGCCCGATCATGCCGCTCGACGACACCATCGCCGTGCAGCGCCTCATGCAGGAGGTCCTCGACCAGGTCCGCCGGTAGGGACGCCACATCGCCCACCCGGGCGACTTGCGAGAATCCCGTGCATGACCGCGCGTGAGCACGTCCTGCTCCTCTCCTGCCCCGACCGCCCCGGCATCGTCGCCGCCGTCACGGCGACACTGGCCGCCCACGACGCCAACATCGAGGACAGCCAGCAGTACAAGGACTCCGGGACCGGACGCTTCTTCATGCGCATCCACTTCACGGACCCCACGGGAGAGGCGGACTGGCACGCTCTGCTGGAACCGGCGGCCGCGGCATACGCGATGGAGTGGGACGTCCGCCCGGCCGCCCAGCGCTGCCGCACCCTCATCCTCGTGAGCAGGTTCGGGCACTGCCTCAACGACCTGCTCTTCCGCTGGCAGTCCGGCAACCTCGACATCGACATCGTCGGGGTGGTGTCGAACCACGAGGACATGCGTGGGCTCGTCGAGTCGTATGCCGTGCCCTTCCACCACATCCCCGTCACGGCGGCGACCAAGGACGCGGCGGAGGCCGAACTCCTGGAGCTCGTCGAGGCCGAGCAGGTCGACCTCGTCGTGCTCGCGCGCTACATGCAGATCCTCAGCGACGGGGCCTCCCGGGCATTGGAGGGTCGGGTCATCAACATCCACCACTCCTTCCTGCCGTCCTTCAAGGGGGCCAAGCCGTATCACCAGGCGTATGACCGGGGCGTGAAGATCGTCGGTGCGACCGCGCATTATGTGACCGCTGACCTCGACGAGGGGCCGATCATCGAGCAGGACGTGCACCGGGTGGACCACCGGATGGCGCCCGAGGCGTTGGTGCGGGCCGGCGAGGAGTGCGAGTCGCGCGTTCTCGCGCGTGCTGTGCGATGGCACGCCGAGCATCGGGTCGTGCTCAACGGCCACCGCACCGTCGTCTTCGCCTGACCTCAGTCCGCTGCGGTGAGAGGGCGGAAGCCCCGCAGGCGCAGGCTGTTGCTCACGACGAAGACCGACGAGAAGGCCATCGCGGCGCCGGCGAGCATCGGGTTGAGCATGCCCATCGCGGCCAGGGGTAGGGCGGCGACGTTGTAGGCGAACGCCCAGAACAGGTTGCCCTTGATCGTCGACAACGTCCTGCGGGACAACCGGATGGCGTCGGCGGCCACCCGCAGGTCACCACGGACGAGGGTGAGATCACTCGCCTCGATCGCGGCGTCCGTGCCGGTGCCCATGGCCAGTCCGAGGTCGGCCTGTGCGAGAGCGGCGGCGTCATTGACGCCGTCGCCGACCATCGCGACGACCTTGCCCTGTGCCTGCAACTGCGTGATGACGTCGACCTTGTCCTGCGGCAGGACATCGGCGATGACCTCGTCGATGCCCACGTCGGCCGCCACGGCCCGGGCCACGGTCGCGTTGTCACCGGTGAGCAGCACCGGGGTCAGTCCCAGGGTCCGCAGTTGACGGACCGCCTCGGCCGAGCTCGGCTTCACCGCATCCGCGACGACGAGTATGCCGCGGGCCCGCCCGTCCCAGCCGATCGCGACGGCGGGCGGTTCCTCCCGCCGCCTGGGCGTCGGTGAGGGCAGAGACCAGGTCAGGGGACAGCGGCATTGACCAGTCGGCGAGGAGTTGCGGGCGACCGACGACGATCGCGTGACTCTCCTCGGCCTCGGCGACGACGCCCTGGACGCCGAGTCCCTCGAGGTTGGCGAAGTCCTCGACCGCCGGCAGCGCGCCGAGCTTCTCCTGGCCGGCGCGGGTGATGGCTCGGGCAATGGGGTGCTCGGAGGCGGATTCGAGGGCCGCGGCATACCGAAGGACGTCGTCCTCGGACTCGCCGACCGCAGCGGTGATGGAGTGCAACGTCATCTGCCCGGTCGTCACGGTGCCCGTCTTGTCGAGCACGATCGTGTCGACCCGGCGGGTGGACTCCAGAACCTCGGGGCCCTTGATGAGGATGCCGAGTTGGGCGCCGCGCCCGGTGCCGACCATGAGGGCGGTCGGTGTGGCCAGTCCCAGGGCGCACGGGCAGGCGATGATGAGCACGGCGACGGCCGCGGTGAAGGCCATCGCGGCCCCAGCCCCGCTGACCAGCCAGAGGATGAGCGTCCCCAGGGCGAGGACGAGCACGATCGGGACGAAGATGCCCGAGATCCGGTCGGCGAGGCGTTGCACCTGCGCCTTGCCGTTCTGGGCGTCCTCGACCAGGCGGGCCATCTGCGCGAGCTGGGTGTCGGCGCCCACACGCGTCGCGCGGACGACGAGGCGGCCGCCGGCATTGAGGGTCGCGCCGGTCACGGCGTCCCCGGGGCCGACCTCGACGGGCACCGATTCACCGGTGAGCATCGAGGTGTCGATCGCTGACGTGCCCTGCTCGATGACGCCATCGGTGGCGACCTTCTCGCCGGGGCGCACGACGAAGGTCGTGCCGACTGTCAACTGTGACACCGGGATCCGTCGCTCGGTGCCATCGGTGGTCAGGACTGAGACGTCCTTGGCGCCGAGGTCCATGAGGGCTCGCAGGGCAGCGCCGGCCTGACGCTTGGACCGTGCCTCGAAGTAGCGCCCGGCCAGGATGAAGGTCGTCACCCCGGCGGCCACTTCGAGGTAGATGTTGCTCGACCCGTCATGGCGATTGATCGTCAACTCGAAGGGGTGCTTCATGCCGGGCATCCCGGCGTCGCCGAGGAAGAGGGCATAGAGCGACCAGAGGAAGGCCGCGAGGGTGCCCATCGAGATGAGCGTGTCCATCGTCGTCGCGCCGTGCCTGAGGTTGGTCCAGGCGGAGCGATGGAAGGGCAGGGCGCCCCAGACGACCACGGGGGCGGCGAGGGTCAGCGAGAGCCACTGCCAATAGGTGAACTGGAGCGCAGGGATCATCGCCATCGCGATGACCGGCACCGACAGCAGGGCCGAGACGACGAGGCGTTGGCGCAGCGCAGCAACGGCAACCTCGTGCGGGTCGGCTGTCTCCGATGCGTTCTCGGCGGCGGCAGGCTCGGGGAGGGCCGCGGCATACCCCGCCTGTTCGACGGTGGCGACGAGGTTCTGGGGGGTGACCCCGGGACCATAGGTGACCTTCGCCTTCTCCGTCGCGTAGTTGACCGTCGCGGTGACTCCCTCGACCTTGTTGAGCTTGCGCTCGATCCGGTTGGCGCAGGAGGCGCAGGTCATGCCGGTGATGGCGAGTTCGACCTCGCCGCCGGTGGCCGGCGCGCTCATGCCAGCTGGTAGCCGGCCTCTTCGACGGCAGCCTTGACGGCAGCAGCGTCGAGCGGCGCGGCGCTCGTGACCGTGACCTGTCCGGTGGGGACGTCGACCTCGACGCCCTCGACACCGTCGATCTTGGTGATCTCCTCGGTGACGCTCGCGGCGCAGTGCCCGCAGGTCATGCCGGTGACGGTCCAGGTGCTGGTGGTGCTCATGGTGATCTGCCTTTCGACAAGGGGATGGATGGTTCAGGAGCGCACGAGTCGCGCGATCGCCCGGCTCGCCTCGGCGAGCTTCTCGTCAGCGCCTTCGCCGGTCTCGATGGCGTGCGCGACGCAGTGGGCGAGGTGTTCGTCGAGGAGCCCGAGGGCGAAGGACTCGAGGGCCTTCGTCGTCGCCGACACCTGGGTCAGGATGTCGATGCAGTAGGTGTCCTCCTCGACCATCCGCTGCAGGCCTCGGGTCTGCCCCTCGATCCGGCGCAGCCGCTTGAGCAGGTCGTCCTTGGACCCGCTCGCGATGTAGGAGTGCTCGTGCTCGCCCATGACACCCACTGTACACCTACCCCCTAGGGGTATATTCCATCGACGGTCAGCGTTGCCTGTAACCCAACTTCTGCGTGACGCAGAAGTTGGTTTCAGATCGCTGGGGTGTCGTCGGAGAGCCAGGTGACACGGCGGTAGTCGAAGGCTGTGCAGGCGGCGCGCAGGCTGCCGTAGACCATCGACTCGTTGCGGACGAAGAGTCCGTCGCTGGTGTCGTGACCACTCGCGATCACCGTCGTCGTCGCCCCCGGCCGCCGGATCAGGCTCGTCGGCAACTCGGCGGTGTTGGTCGCCCCTTCGGTGAGGAAGAGGACGATCTCGCAGGACCGACCGGTCGGCTTGGCCGACACGTGGACGACGAAACGGCGGATTTCCCTCAGCGGCAGGCGGATCGCCACATCGAGTTGGCTCGCGCCGAAGCCACGCTGGCGTCGCTTGGCCTGCCAGCGTTTCGAGGTCGCCGTCGCGAAGCCGATGGCACCGGTGTGCTTCTCATAGACCGCCCCGAGAGTCACGTGCAGGTTGGCCGGCAGGGCCAGCCGCCCGCGCAACATGCCGTCGCTCGCCTCGTCCGGGCTGAAGACGGCTGTCGGGCGACGCACGACATCGAGTCGATGGTGCGTCGTCAGCGATGAGGAAGCCAGCCCGCGCGGCTCGGTTGGTGGGATCACCCGGCCGAGCGGCTCGATGCCCACGCGCGACGGCGCCCCGAGATCCAGGCCATTGCTCGCCTTCTCGAACTTCTCGGACAAGAACGCCTGTTGCAGCACCAACCCATGGTCGTCGTGCTCGGCCTCGGCCCGCAGCACGTCGGCCGTCACCTGGTGCAGCAGCCGCAGCTGCTCGACGATCAGCCGGTGCCCCTGCACTGTGGCGGCGGCCGACCCGCTGTCGCGGTAGGCGAGCAGGGTGTCGGGCAGGTAGCGGTCGACGATCTGGAGCAGGGTCGAGCTGATCTCGGTGCCGACCGGGGGCGCCGCATCGGCCACCGTCCGCGCGAGCAGCACCGCCTCGACCGGCAGGGTGCCGTCGAGGGCATTGGTCAGGCGCACGGCCTCGTGACCGGCCCGTCGAGGCGCCACCAGGCCCGCCTTCGGCGCCCGGAAGTATGCCGTGAGCTCGGGTGTCGTCCACCCCGCCGGGTCCACCTTGGGTCGCCGCCGGAGAATCGCGGCGGCCTGGTCGACGCGCTCGGACGCCGCCGCGGGCAGCGCTGAGCGGACGACGTCACGTCGACTGCGCGGCATACGGGAAACCTCCGGGGGGCGAGCGCGGGGGGCGATCCCACGGGTCAACGCTCGGGGACCATCCATCATGCCCGACCTGCCGGCGGGTCTACGCTGTCCCCGGGCGTCGGCTGAGTGGTCGACCGAGCATCAAGGGGGAGCACGATGAGCGCACCGGCTGGGTGGTACCCGCAGCCTGACGGACGGCAGCGGTGGTGGGACGGCACCCAGTGGACCGAGCACTACCACGACGCGACAGCACCGGCGGCTGACGCGGCCGCGTCGTCCGAGGCCGGAGTCGCAACCGACACCACAGCCGGCGCGGCAACCGGCGCTGACCACCCCTACGGTCAGACCGCCTACGGCCAGACCACCTACGGCCAGCCTGGTCAGGCCACCTACGGCCAGCCTGGTCAGGCCACCTACGGCCAGCCGGGCACGTCGCCCGGTGCCCCGTCGTCCGGCAGCGGCGTCGGCAAGGGCTGCCTCATCGCGGCCGCGATCGTGGCCGTCCTGGTGGCCCTGATGGTCGTCGCCGGGATCGTGCTCTACAACACGGCCAAGAAGAAGGTTGAGGAGATCATCCCCACCACCTTTCCGACGTCGACCTCCGGGCCGGGCCTGCCGGGGCTGCCGACCCTGCCGGGCAGTGACGGCGCCGAGGCGACGGCCGCCGTCGGGGAGGCCTTCACGTTGGGCGAGCTGTCCTTCCAGAGCGGGTGGTCGATCGGGGACGACGACTCGTTCGGCACCGGAACCATCACGGGCCTGACGACCGATGCGCCGGTGGAGTCCGCCATCATCGACGTCTCGGTCATGAACGGCGCCCAGGAACTCGACACCACCTACTGCACCGTGGAGTCCGGCACCACGAAGTTCTCCTGCCTGCCCTTCTTCGAGGACCTCACCGGGGCCACCGAGGTCGTCTTCAGGCGGAGCCTCTGAGAGCGAGGCCGGCGACCCTCAGCCGCCGATCGGCATCGAGGCGAGGTCACCGACGAGTTGGTTGACGCGGATGTCGTCCGCGGCCGGTGAGAACCCGAGCCGCACGACGACCAGGTCGGCCGACGGCACGACGACGACCCGCTGACCGTCGTGGCCGCTCATCCAATAGGCGTCGGCCGGCATGAGTGGCTCGACGACCTGACCCGACGCGTCGGTGTTGGAGCGCCAGCCCAGCCCGTAGCTCTCCTCGTCACTGCTCTCGTGCGCCGTGACCTTCACCGACTGCGTCATCCAGTCGGCCGGCAGCAACTGGTCTCCGTCCCATTCGCCGTCCTGCAGGGCGAACTGACCGATGGCTGCCCAGTCGCGCGGTGTCGCCCACAGGTAGGACGAGCACACCGGCAGCCCTGTCCCGTCCGGCTCGAGCACGGCAGAGGAGAGTCCCAGCGGCGCGAAGAGCTCGGCCCGTGGGAAGTCCGCGGGGGCATCGTCGGAATGTCCGAAACGGTTCTGCAGCACCGCGCACAGCAGGTTCGTCGAGCCACTCGAATACTGCTGCACGGTCCCCACGGGATGCGCCAACGGCAACGACGACACATAGCCGGCCATCGACGGCTCGAGGTAGAGCATCCGTGTGATCGGGGTGCCCAGGTCATAGGTCTCGTCCCACTGGATGCCGCTGTCCATGCGGAGCAGGTTCTCGACCGTGATGTCCTTGCGCCCGTCGGTCCACTCCGGGAAGAGTCCGTTGTCGCTCAGCGCCACCTTCCCCTGCTCGACGGCGATCCCGGTGAGCAGCGAGGCCACCGACTTCGTCATCGACCATCCGAGTTGCGGTGTGCGAGCGTCGAATCCGTCGGCATACCGCTCCGCCACCAAGGTCCCGCCGCGCAGCACGACGATGCCGCGCGTGCCCAGGGTCGCCTTGTCCGCCGCCGACAGGTCGTCGCCGAAGGCCCGGTCGACGGCCGCCTTGGTCTTCGCGTCCATCACGGGCGTCGGGACTGACGTGTAGGGGTTCTTGCCGTCGGGCACCTGGGTGATCGTGCCGTACTCACCCTTGTCCTTGCCCAAGGTGCAGCCCAGTCCCGGTGTGTACCAGGCCTTCTGGCTCGACAGCAGGCCCTTGATCGACGAGCTCGCCTCGCTGCCGGAGGCCTCGGTCGACAGGTAGGGCACGAGCGGGTTGGGTGGCAGGTCATTCTGCGGGTCCTGCCGCCCGGCGACGAAGGTGACGGCGCACGCGTTGTGCGCGGCATACCCGGTGCCGGTCATGAGCAGCGGGCGCGCATACCAGTACCCGCCCACCAGCGCCACGATGACGACGACGAGCAGGCCGAGCAGGACGCGGCGGACGATCCGGCGACGACGACGGACGGGGGCAACCGACATGCGCTGGAACCTACCCCGCGGTGGCCTCCAGCGTCAGCAACTTCTCCTTCGCGGCCGGCCCACCGGCATACCCACCGATGCCGCCACCGGCGGGGAGCACTCGATGGCAGGGGAGCACGAGGCACAAGGGGTTGCCGCCCAAGGCGGTCCCTACGGCGCGCGAGGCGCGCGGCCGGCCGATCCGCCCGGCGAGCTCGCCATAGGTCGTCGTCCGCCCATATGCCGTGGCGGAGAGGCCCGCGAGCACCTCGCGTTGGAAGGGCGTGGCGACCGCCAGGGAGGTGGCCACGTCGAAGTCGTGTCGCCGACCGGCGAGGTAGTCCTCGACCTGTCGGCGGGCGTCGTCCAGCGGACGGGCCAGGCGCAGGACTCGCGGGCTCACGGCCGCCGCGACCCGGGCGAGGTGGGCGTGCTCCTCGGTCTCGCCCGCGGCAAACGCACAGAGGACGAGACGACCCCCCGCGGTCGCCAGGAGGAGGCGCCCGACGGCCGTGTCCAGCGCGGCATACGAGACGTCGGACTCGGGGAGCACGGGTGCCGTGATCGTGGGGGTGAAGGAAAAGGGGGAGGTCATCGGGACTCCTCGGGGAGGGTGAGGCGAAGGGTGGCGAGGGCGTCGCTGACGAGTCGCCGGCTCATCGCGGGGGTGGTGTCGAGCACGCGGGCGATCTCGCGGTGGTCGAGGTCGGAGACGTACTTGAGCGCAACCGCTGCCCGTTGCCGCTCCGGCAGCCCGGCCACCGCTGACCAGAGCTCGGGGCGCGGGTCGATCCGGGGAGCGGCGACCGGGGCAGCCAGAAGCGTGGCCGGGTCCTCGACCGCGACGGTCTGGCGGGCCGATCGATGCGCGTCCATCGCGCAGTTGCGGGTGATCGTCAGCAGCCAGCCGCGCAGATTGGTGGCCGATCGCACCGAGGGATAGGCGGCCAGCGCCTTGGTCCAGGCGGTCTGGGCGACGTCGTCCCCGTGGGTGGGACCAGCGAGGGCATGGGCCAGCCGGGCGACGTCACGCCAGTGGGCGTCGACGAGGGACTGGAAGGGCGGCAGGCTCACGATCATCCAACGGTAGGGCGCCAGATCATGTGAGTGCATCAGGTGATAGCCGATCGGCCCCGCACGCTTCTCGACCGCTCAGTGCACGCCGATTAGAGTCGCCCCGTGGCGACGAGCGACCCCCTGACCCAGGTCGAGATGATCCGCGTGCCGGCGACCCCTGACTCGGTGCCGATGGTGCGCCGGACGATCGTCGACGACCTCACCGAACGCGGCATCCTCGAGGAGACCATCGACGAGGCCGAGATCGTCGTCTCCGAGCTCTTCACGAACGCACTCCGGCACGGATCACCCCTTGGCGATGGGACGATCCGCGTGCGCTGGAAGGTCCGCTTCGAGGTCGTCGAGATCGAGGTCACGGACGGTGGCAGCGACACCGTGCCGACGCCGGCGCCGCGGGCGGTGTGGGCGCCCAGCGGTCGCGGCCTGCGCATCGTGCGTGCCCTGGCGCACGAGTGGGGGGTCTCCGATGACAAGTTGGGGCGCACCGTGTGGGCCGCGCTCGGTGGACCGAGTCGCCGGCGCGCCACCTGAGGCGTGACAGAGTTGCCCCATGGGTAAGGCATCACGTCGTCAGCGCGGGGCCGGCGAGCCACGCACCAAGGTCGCCCCGGCGCCCTATGTCGCTAGACCCTTCGAGGGTCTGGCGAACGAGCCCGAGTGGGTGGCGATCCGCGAGATCCTCCCGGCCGCCACAGCGACCATCCGGTTGCGGGACTCGGTCGGCGATGGCCCGCGCGAGGTCACGGTCGCGACCGTGCTGCCGATGGCCTGGCCGGGGCTGCACCGTGCCGATGGTGCCGTCCTCGTCGGCACCCAGTCGGGTGCCTCGTCCGGTGACGCCTCCCGCGACCTGGCCGCGGCGATCCTGGCGACCCGCGCGCTCGAGCCCGGCAATCCGCTGCCGCAGCCGCCCGTGGTCACGGCCGAGACCCCGCGTCTGCAGGACATCGTCGAGGGGGACTTCGAGGTCACCGTGCGGGACGGCTTCGACTTCTGGGTCGGTGACGGCGAACTCGACGACGCCGCCCGCGAGTCCCTCGAGCGCGCCAACGAGTCGATCGTGCCGATGACCCGCCTCGCCGCCCTCCCGTCGGCCTACCACGTGAACTTCGGCGACCGGTCCTTCATCCGCGTCATCCTCGGCGATGACGAGGACCCGGCGACCGACGCCCTCGCCCGCCTCCACGCCGCCGGCGAGGACTCCCTCGGCGAGGGCACGCGCCTCCTCGGCGCCTTCCGGGCCTGTGGAGTTCTCGTGCCCGTCCTCGAGGTCGACGCTGCCGTCGAGCCGGCCGCCCACGAGTCCGCGCTCGCCGCCTGGGGTGAGCGGTATGCCGCGGCGCTGGCCTCCGCTGCCCCCCTCACTCCCGAGGAGCGACGGGCCCGCAACGGGCTGCTCTCCCGACAGGTGACGTTGCGCTGATGGGCGTCGCCGCGATCATCCCCTGCAAGGACGAAGCCGACCGGATCGCGGCCACCGTCCGGGCGGTGCGCGGCATCGACGGCGTCGACCTTGTCGTCGTCGTCGACGACGGCTCGACCGACGAAACGGCGGCCCGGGCCCATGACGCCGGCGCCCATGTCGTCCGGCACGCCGAGAACTCGGGCAAGGCGGCGGCCCTCGACACGGGGGTGCGGTTCGCCCGGGCGCGGGCGGCGGGGGGCGTCGGATCGGCCATGGCCTGGCACTACCTCTTCGTCGACGGTGACCTCGAGGAGTCCGCGAGCGCGGTCGGGGTGCTCGTGCCCCCGGTGCTCACGGGCGAAGCGGACATGACGATCGCGACGCTGCCCCCACAGAAGGTGTCCGGCGGTGGTCACGGCTTCGTCGTCCGGCTGGCGCGTGACGGGATCCGGGAACTCACCGGGTTCGAGGCCGCTCAGCCGCTGTCAGGCATGCGGTGCCTGTCCGATGCCGCCTTCGATGCCGCCAGTCCGCTCGCCCGCGGGTGGGGCGTCGAGGTCGGACTGACCGTCGATGTGGTGCGTGCCGGGCTGACGGTGCTGGAGGTCCCCTGCGAATTGCACCATCGCGTCACCGGCTCGGACTGGCGCGGCCAACTGCATCGAGCCAAGCAGTATCGCGACGCCCTTCGTGCGCTGCGAGCCCGCGGCCTCTCGCCGCGCACCGTCGGTCGCGCCGCACGCGGCTCCTGAGCGAGTCGGTGATGCAGCAGGGCACGCGGCGCCACCGGCTGCTCGTCGGCCTCTCCGTGGCCCTGATCCTCGTCGTCGCTCTCTCAGGCCCGAATGCGGCCAAACCTGACCTGCGCTCCGGTTGGCCGCTCGACGGCCTGCTGCCCTTCACCCTCTCGTCGGCGCTCGTCACCGGACTGCTCTGGGTCGCGTATGCCGTGGCCGCCGTCGCCATGGCCCTCGCCCTGTGGCGACCGGTCCCGGCGCTCGGTCGGCGAACCCCATGGGTCCTGGGCGGACTGGGCCTGCTCGCCGTCCTGGCGGCACCGATCGGGTCCGCTGATCACGTCAACTACGCGGCCTACGGCCGGATCCTCTGGCTCGGTGGGGACCCCTGGACGGCCTCGCCGGCGGACTTCGCGGGTGGCAGCGACCCGATCACGTCGGCGGTCGAGGAGCCGTGGCGGACCGAACCGAGTGTCTACGGCCCGCTCGCGAGCTTGATCCAGGCGGGTGCGGCGGCCATCGGTGGCACGCACCTGCGGCTCGTCGTGCTCGCCTGGCAGGTCGTGGTTGTCGCCGCGTGGCTGCTGGTGCGGTGGTGTCTGCGCCGGCTCGTCGACGAGGAGAACGCCGGCCGGGTGGACGTGCTGTGGACGCTCAATCCTCTGGTCTTCGCCGTCGGTGTGCTGGGTGCCCATGTCGACGTCCTGGCGATCGCCCTGGTCCTGACTGCCTGCGTCGGGGTCGGTCGGAGTGCGGGACCGGCGTGGTCGCTGGTGGCCGGGGGGTTGGTCGCCGCGGCGACCTCCGTGAAATTCACGTATGCCGTGGCCCTGCTCGCGCTGCTCCTCGCGGGTCGGGGCGTTCGACGAGCGCTGTGGCTCCTTGCCGGCTGGGGTGCGGTCCTCGTGGTCCTGCATCTGTGGACGGGTGGACACGTCTATGACCAGGTCGGGCGCTCGCGGCGGGCGGTGAGTCTGGCCACCCCGTGGCGCCTGCTCCTGGAGTGGAGCCGGACCTCCTCGGTCGAGGTGAGCACGATGCGATCGATCATCACGGTGGCCGCGGGCGTCGCCATGATCGGCCTGGCCGTGCTCATCTGGCGGGCCACGCGACCGCTCGGGGGTCGCGAACCATCGGAACGTCAGGGATCGCTGGGTCTGGCCCGGCGGGCAGCCTGGATCACGCTCGTGCTCACCGCGGCCTACGGACTGCTCGCGCCCTACACCCTGCCGTGGTACGACCTCGTCGCCTGGGGGCTGCTGCCGCTCGTCGTCCCGTCGGTGCTCGACGGCATTCTGCTCGCGCGATTGACACTCATCGCGGCGGCCTATGTGCCGGGGCGGGTGATCGGGATGACCCCCGGTGTCGAGGCGCTCACCCTGGGGCTGCGGCGTGAGGTGACGCCCTGGCTGCAACTGGGCCTGTGGGTGGTCGCGGTCACGCTCCTGCTGCACACCACCCACCGTCGCGGGAGGATCAGCGACGACGACGGTCCCGACGGGTGGGGGCACCCACCCGCGCCTCGTCGGCGAGCGCGCTGACCGCCACGGCCACGATGAGCGGCACCGCCACGGTGGCGCCGACGGCCGGGATGGCCGTGCCGGAGTCGTTGATGAGGAAGCCGATCGTCAGCGTGATGACGAGCGCCACGAGGCCGGCCCGCAACGTCGGCAGGGTCTGGAAGGAGCGCTGCAGGGCGCGCGACCCCCACGAGGTGGGGCGCGCCAGGACGTAGATGACGAAGAGGAGCGCCGCCGGGACGAGCAGGGTGAGTGGGGCGTTGCCGAGCAGGATGTCGATGTTCTGCTTCCCCTTGCGGATCACGATGTCGAGGGCACCACCGTCGATGATCGACTGGATGAACCGGCCCAGGTGGGTGCGCTCGGTCGCGGGTCGCAGCCAGTCGAGGAAGGCGATGCCGAGGAAGAGCGCAGCACAGGAGAGCGCCAGGATCAGGCCGCGTCGCCAGGTCATGGCGATGCCGAGGATGGACAGCACGAGGTAGGCGAAGCCGGGGATCGCCGCGGGCGGACCGCCACCATCGGCACCCCAGAAGGGCGCGCCGTCGACCAGGACGGTCCCGACGCCGATGAGAGCCACGATGATCGACGCCAACGTGGGGCCGTGGGCGCGCACGAGGAGGGACGACAGGGCGGTCGCCAGGAGCAGGGCAGCGGTCACGAAGATCGCGAAGGTGACATTGCCCATCCCGTAGAAGCGGCCAGCGACAACCGGCTGCAGGCCCATGAGGGACGAGAGCTGCAGGCGCGAGCCGGTCACCACGTCGATCGCCAGCACCGCCATCGTCACCCCCGACACGACGACCATCGGCCCCCAGGCGGTGCGGCCCCACGGCCCCTTCAGCGCCGCCACGGCGATGAGTGCGACGAAGAGCAACACCGAGACGACGACCGACAGCATCGGCATCGAGAAGCGCCACCACGGGATGAGGTTGGCCAGGAAGGTCGAGGCCGGCACCGAGGCGGCGCAGACTGCCAGGGTCCGCACCCAGCGCAGCACCTTGAGGCGCGAGGAGTCCGAGCCGAGTTTGCCCCGCCAGACGAGCAGCACGATGAGGTAGGCGACGAGTTGGCCGTAGGCGAAGGTGTTGAAGAACGGCGGTACGAGGGCGTGGACCTTGTGGCTGGCCTCGTCGTAGTCGACCAGGCGGGTCAGCCGTGCGCGTGCCGCCTCGACCGTGTTGCCCGAGGCGGCGTCGAAGGTCAGCGTGGAGCCCCCGAGGCTGTCCGGCACGGTCAACCCGCGCGCGGACAGCAGGGTGACGGTGAGGTCCTGCGCCTGGATCAGTCCGGCCTGGCGGGTCGAGGTCGACTGCAACTCGCCGGGGCCGTAGTGGGGGCCGCGGGCGACAGCCAGGCGAAGTCTCTCCTGCACGCCGGCGTCCGCCAGACTGCCGACGATGATGTCCGCGCCATTGGGGGCAGCGGTCGCGACCAGGCCGATGCGCTCGTCGATCGCCGACACCTGAGCGGCCCTCGACTGATCAGGTGCCTCCTCCCCGGCGGCCACGTCGTCGCGCAGTGCTCCGACGTCGACGATGCTGATCGGGCAGGCGTTGAGATCGCGCACCAGGTTCACGGGGACGAAGGGCACCCAGTTGTCGACGGTCCCGTCCGGCTCGGCGGCGGCCACCCCCGCGCCCGGGCCGACGGCCACGATGCACTGCTTGCCAGCGGCCGCCGCCGCCCCCACGGCGCCCAGTGAAGAGTCGAAGTTCGTCGCCTTGGCGGCGGCCGACC
>NZ_HF570956.1:1104535-1111795 GCF_000367525.1 Phycicoccus elongatus Lp2
CGACCACACCCATACCTGTGGTCCGGTGCGAGATCTATCGCTAGTGACGGGACACGAGGTCGCGCAGGTGATCGATCGCCGCGGCCGCCGAGGCGGCGCCGTAGACGGCCGAACCGGCGACGAAGACATCGGCACCGGCGTCGGCGCACTGCTCGATCGTGCGCGCAGAGACTCCTCCGTCGACCTGGATCCAGACCTCGCCGCCGTGGCGCCGCACGGCCTCTCGCACCTGCCGAACCTTGGGCATCTGATCGGCCATGAAGGACTGCCCGCCGAAGCCGGGCTCCACGGTCATGACCAGCACCATGTCGACCTCGGCGAGCAGGTCGGCATAGGGCTCGAACGGAGTCCCGGGCTTGAGGGCGAAGGCGGCCCTCGCGCCGGCCGCCCGGATGTCGCGCGCAAGCCGGACCGGGTCGGACGCGGCCTCGATGTGGAAGGTCACCGAGCCAGCGCCGGCCTCGGCATAGCCCGGTCCCCAGCGGTCCGGGTCGTCGATCATCAGGTGGCAGTCGATGGGGATGGGAGTCACCTTCAGCAGCGACTCGACGATGGGCAGCCCGAGGGTGAGGTTCGGGACGAAGTGGTTGTCCATGACGTCGACATGGGCCCAGTCGGCGTTGGCGATCGCCGCCAACTCTGACTCGAGGTTGGCGAAGTCGGCCGACAGGATTGAGGGCGAGATCTGCACGGGCACAACCCTATCGGCGCCGCAGCAGGGCAAAGAACATGCCGTCGGTGCCGTGCACGTGCGGCCACAACTGGACGAAGGGGCCATTCCCCAGGTCGATCAGGGCGCCGTTGCTGGCCTGGGTGAAGAAGGGGCGGGCATCGAGGATCTCCACGTCGTCGCGGCGCTTGACCACATCGCGGACCACGAAGCTGGTCTCTGCCAGATGCGGACTGCACGTGGCGTATCCGACCACTCCCCCGGGCGCGGTCGCGTCGAGAGCGCTGCGGAGCAGGTCGCGTTGGAGCGGGCCGAGCGCGGTCAGATCCCCTGGCTGCCGGCGCCACCTCGCCTCCGGCCGTCGCCGCAATGCGCCCAGACCGGTGCACGGCGCATCGACGAGGACGCGGTCATATGCCCCCGGCTCCTCGGCACCGTAATCGCGGCCGTCGCCGGTGCGCACCTCGATGGTCGAACCGCGCTCGACGGCGGCAGCGATCGCCGGCGCGAGGGTGGCGCGCACCAGATCGGCGCGGTGCTCACTGACCTCGTTGGCGACGAGGTCAGCGCCGGCAGCACTGGCCAGGACGGCGAGCAGGCCTGCCTTCCCGCCGGGGCCGGCGCACAGATCGAGCCATCGGCCGGCGGTCACCCCGGTGGCCTCGGACGGCACGGCCGCGAGGGCGAGCGCGACCAGCTGTGAGCCCTCGTCCTGGACGGCAGCCCGACCGTCACGCACCTCAGGCAGGTCGCCTGGCTGGCCACTGTCGAGCAGGACGGCTGTCGGCGCCCACCGACCGGGCCTCCCACCTTGGGCGATCAACTCGTCAACGGTCGTCAGTCCGGGCCGCGCGACGAGCGCGACCCGGGGCGGGTCGTTGTCAGCGCGCAGGAGCGCTTCGAGTTGATCGTCGACCGCCTCGGCGGGGGCCCATGGCCGACCAGGGCGCCCCGAAGCGCGGTGACGACCCACTCGGGGTGCGAGTACTCGAGCGCCAGCGCGGCCACGCCACCGGGCGGACGAACCCGCACGAGCCAGCTCTCCCGGTCGCCTTCGCTGATCCGCCGCAGGACCGCGTTGACGAAACCGCCGGCCCCTTGTGAGACCACGGCCCGAGCCAGGCCCACCGTCTGGTCGACGGCGGCGTGATCGGGCACACGCATTGCCAGCAATTGGTGCGCTCCGAGCCGCAGGACATCGAGGACGCGGCCGTCGATGGCGGTGATCGGGCGGTCCGCAGCCACCGCGATCACCGCGTCGTAGAAGGCCCGGTGACGCAGGGTGCCGAACGCAAGCTCGGTCGTGAACGCCGCATCACGGCCGGCCAGGTGCGACCTGCGCAGCAACTTGGGCAGCTCGAGGTTGGCATAGGCACCCTCCTCGACCGCCCGCAGCAGGTGGTATGCCGCGGCGCGAGTGGGCTCGGCGCGTCGGGTGCGTTCGGCGGGACGGGTGCTCGACCGCCGACGGGGAGGGTGACCCCCTCGATCCGCTCGATCGGTCCGATCCCGGCCAGGCGTGCGGTCAGCCACCGAGGTCCTCCCCCACATCGATACGGACGCCGCGGGCCCAATCGGCAGCCGCCATCTCCTTCTTTCCCTGGGGCCGCACCGTGGAGAGCAGCACGGGACCGGTCGCGGTGCCCACGACGACGGACTTCTTGTCGGCCAGCAGGCGTCCGGGCGGCAGCGAAGGGGCGTCATGGGTGAACAGGCTCACCGGCCCGAGCGCCACTCGTTGCCCACGGAAAGTGGTCCACGCCCCCGGATCCGGTGTGCAGCCCCGAACGAGACGGTCCACCGCGAAGGCTGGGTGATCCCAGCGCACCTGCGCCTCGGCCACGGTGAGTTTGGGCGCATGACTGACCCCGTCGTGGGACTGAGGACGAGCCGCCAGTGTGCCGTCCTCGATTCCATCGAGCGTCGCCACGAGCAGACCTGCCCCCGCGGCCGCGAGCCGGCCCAGCAGGTCACCGGCGGTGTCCGTGCTGCGGATCGCCTCGGTCATCGTCCCGAACACCGGACCGGTGTCCAGGCCGGCCTCGATCCGGAAGGTGCTCGCGCCGGTCACCGTGTCCCCGGCCATGAGTGCCCGCTGCACCGGAGCTGCACCACGCCAGGCGGGCAGCAGGGAGAAGTGCAGGTTGATCCAGCCGTGCCGTGGAATGTCGAGGGCG
Organism: Phycicoccus elongatus Lp2; assembly: GCF_000367525.1. Taxonomy (GTDB): domain Bacteria; phylum Actinomycetota; class Actinomycetes; order Actinomycetales; family Dermatophilaceae; genus Phycicoccus_A; species Phycicoccus_A elongatus. The sequence goes on from NZ_HF570956.1 coordinate 1,107,383, forward strand.
CTCTGCGGCAGGAGTGCGCCATAGGCCACGACGGGACAGGCCTCGGGCGCCAGGTCGCGAAGTCGGGCCTGGAAGTCCGGGTCCCGAGGGTGCAGGGGGGTGAGAACCTCGACCCCTGCGGCCTGGGCTGCCTGCTTGACCGGTGAGGCGGTCAACGCGCGGCCCCGCCCCGCGCGGGCATCAGGTCGAGTCACGGCGCCGACGACCTGATGGCGGGACTCCAGCAGGGCGGTGAGCGATGGCAGGGCCACGTCTGGAGTCCCCGCGAAGACCACGCGCACTCGGCACCTCCCATCTGACCGTATTCGTCGGCTTCATCCTAGGAGCCGCGCGCGACAGCCCCGCCGCCAGTCACCCTCCCTCAGCGCGAGGGGTCCGCGGGGTTCATCCGCACCTGGACCGCCTCGCCGGTGCGGCGCGCCGCCCAGCGCGCCCGGACCTGGCGCAGCACGGTCGCCAGCGCCTGCTCGGCCTCGTCATCCACCTGGACGATCAGGCGTTCGGTGCCGTCAGTCCCCACCGGCACGGGGCCAAGGACCCGTGCCCCCGGTGGCCACGGGGCACCCGTCGTCGCTGCGACGAGGTCGTTGTGGCCCCCGGTCACGGTGCCGACCGGGGCGGCCGGCGGCAGGCGCAGCGTGCGCCGCTCCGCCAACTCGCGGGCGGCGAACCATCCTGGATCCCATCGCACGAGGGCCTCGACGACCGGCAGGATCACGTGGTCGGGGACGCCACCGACGACCACGACTCCGCCCTGTGCGCGGGGGCGCACGAGCGCGGCTGCACCGATCCATCGACGCAGGGTGTCCTCGGCGGCGTCCAGTTCGGGCCGATCGAGAAGTGACCACGCGTCGAGGAGGACCCCCGCGGCATACCCCTCCTCGGTCGTGGGTTCGGCGCCGGGTGTCGCGATCACGATCCGGGGTGTCGACGGCACCGAGCCGAGCACCTCTGCGCGGCCCGACACCTGAACGGGAACTCCCGGAAAGGCGCGTCCGAGTTCCTCGGCCGTGCGGGTCGCGCCCACGACGCGGGCACGAAGCCGCGTGGGCCCGCAGTGTTCACACCGGTGGTCGGTGACCAGTCGGCCACACCAACGGCACTGCGGGGCGTCCCTCGGCGCGGGGATGGCAATGGGTCCGTGGCAGGTACGGCAGAGCACAGGCTGTCGGCAATCCTGACAGGACAGCGCAGGCAAATATCCGACCCGGGGAACCTGCACGAGCACTGGACCGGCCGCGAGTCCGGCGCGGACGCTCTCGTGCACCAGGCTCGTCATCCGCCCGTGGCCGCCCCCTGGGTCGCGAGCGCCCTCAGGACCTTCGCCGGCCACCTTGACCCACGGTGAGCGTTCGCGGACCACGAGGCGGGGGCACTCGACGGCCTTGAGGACCGCGGACTCGACGAGCTGCTGGACGGCGCTCGAGCGGGTGTGGCCCGCCGCGAGCAGGGCCACCCCCTGAAGGTCACGCCGCACGAGAGCGACGGTGCGAACGTGCGGATACGGAGCCCGCTGCTCGGTGTGGGAGTCGTCGCCGTCGTCCCACCAGGCGATCAGCCCGAGGTCGTGCACGGGGGCATGGACGGCTGCTCGGGTGCCGATGACCAGGCGCACCTGGCCACGCAACACCTTCAGCCACGCGGTGTACCTCGCCTGAGGGCCCTGATCGGCCGTCAGGCGGACGGCGGCACCACGTCCGAATCGCTCGATGACCGCAGCCTCCAGGGCGTCGCAGTCACGGGCGTCGGGGACGACGAGGATCGCGCCACGACCGGAGCGCAGTGTCGCCTGGGCAGCGTCGACGAGCAGAGCCGGCCACCGGTCGGCGCCCGCGATGCCCGGCGCCACCAGGGCGCTCGCCGACGGACTCTCGCCGTTGGCGAGCCGGTCGAGGAACGCCGGACCCCCGAGGTAGGGCTCCCACCCCCCCGTGTATGCCGGGTCGTCAGCACCGGGCGCGGACAGCGGTTCGGGAGGGGGCAGGTCGTGGGGCAACGCCCGCTCGGCCGCCGCGTGACGGGGCGGGATCGCCAACCGGAGCACGTCACCCAGGGAGCCTGCACAGCGGCGGGCGACCTCTTGGCAGGCGGCCAGCAGGGCCGGACCCAGGACCGGTTCGGGCGAGACCACACGGCGGATCGGCTGCAGTTGCCCGGTGTGGTCGGACAGGTCCGCGCGCTCGAGGACGAAGCCGTCGAGATCGCGCCCGGCAAAGCGGACCTTGACGCGGACTCCGGGTTGGACCTCGTCAGCCAGATCGGCCGGCACGAGGTAGTCGAAGGGACGATCCAGGTGGGGCAGGCCGGTGTCGACCTGGACCCTCGCGACCGGATCTGATGCGGCGGTGCCCGCGCGGGCGGCGTCACGGCGGGTGCGGGGGGTGCGCAGGGGCAGCAGCGTGAGCTGCTCGTCCCCACCGCTCACAACCGGCTCCGTCATGCCCGCGAAGATAGCCGACGGCCCCGACGCCGAGCGTCGGGGCCGTCGTGGCTGCAGGCCGATCAGCTCAGCCGCGAGAGGCGGCCTGGAGTTCCTCGACGCGGTTGGTCTGCTCCCAGGTGAATGCGTTCTCGATGCCCTTGGCGCTGGTCCGGCCGAAGTGACCGTAGGCCGCGGTCGGGGAGTAGATCGGGCGCAGGAGATCGAGGTCCTCGAGGATGGCGGCCGGGCGCAGGTCGAAAACCCGGGTGATGGCGCTCTGGATCTTGTCGACGTCGACGGTCTCGGTGCCGAAGGTCTCGACGTAGAGACCGACCGGCTGGGCCTTGCCGATCGCGTAGGCGACCTGGACCTCACAGCGCCTGGCCAGGCCGGCGGCCACGACGTTCTTGGCCACCCACCGGGTTGCATAGGCCGCCGACCGGTCGACCTTCGACGGGTCCTTGCCGGAGAACGCACCGCCACCGTGACGGGCCATGCCGCCGTAGGTGTCGACGATGATCTTGCGCCCGGTGAGGCCCGCGTCACCCATCGGGCCGCCGATGACGAAGTTGCCGGTCGGGTTGATCAGGGTGCGGTAGTTCGAGATGTCGAGGTCGGACCCGGCGTCCTTGAGTTCGGCCAGCACCGGCTCGATGACCTGCTCGCGCAGGTCGGGGGCGAGCAGTCCGTCGAGCGAGATGCCGTCAGCATGCTGGGACGAGATGACGACCGTGTCGAGAGCCACTGCCTTGGCCCCGTCGTAGGCGATCGTGACCTGGGTCTTGCCGTCCGGGCGCAGGTAGGCGACCTGATCGCTCTTGCGCACCTGGGTGAGCCGCTCCGCGAGGCGGTGGGCGAGGAAGATCGGGAGCGGCATGAGCTCGGCGGTGTCATCGCAGGCATACCCGAACATCAGGCCCTGGTCGCCAGCTCCCTGCTTGTCCTTCGGGTCGACGCCACCGGTGCGGTTCTCGAAGGCCGTGTCGACGCCCTGGGCAATGTCCGGGCTCTGCTGACCGATGGAGACCTCCACCCCACACGACGCCCCGTCGAAACCCTTGGTCGAGGAGTCGTAGCCGATCCGCAGGACGGTGTCCCGGACGATCTTCGGGATCTCCACGTAGGCCTCGGTGGTGACCTCGCCAGCCACGTGCACCAAACCGGTGGTCACCATCGTCTCCACGGCCACGCGCGAGCGCGGGTCCTGAGCAAGCATGGCGTCCAGGATGCCATCGGAGATCTGGTCGCAGATCTTGTCGGGGTGGCCTTCGGTGACGGACTCTGACGTGAATAGGCGTGCGGACACGCTGTGGCTCCTTGCATCTAGGGTTTCGGGCCGACCACCGGGGTCGCGGCGGCAGCCACGATCAATCTACCGTCCCCGGCGCCTTCGCCCGTGCGCGAGTCCAGCGCAGTGACCCGGGGCTCAGACCAACGTCTCGACGAGGTCCCAGATGGCGTCGGCGATGACTCGCTTGTCAGCGGGCCCGACATCTTCGACGCGAGAGCTGCCCTGAAGCAGCAGGTGGACGGTGTTCTCGTCCTTCCCGAAGGTCCTGTCCGACCCGACCTCGTTGACGACCAGGACGTCACAGCCCTTGCGCTCCAGTTTGGCGCGACCGTGCTCGAGCACGGAGGCCTTCGCGTCACCCGTCTCCGCAGCAAAACCCACGATCACCGGGCCCGCAGCATCTCCGCGGTGGCGGACCAGCTCGGCGAGGATGTCGGGGTTGCGGACCAATCGGATCTCTGGGGCCGAGTCGTCGCCGGGCGCCATCCCCTTCTTGATCTTGGTGTCGACGTAGTCAGCCGGTCGAAAGTCGGCGACGGCAGCTGCCATGACAATGACGTCGGCGCTGTCGAAGTGCTCGAGCATCGCCGCCCGCAATTGCTGGGCGGTCTCGACTCGCACCGACTCGACGCCGGTTGGCAACTGGAGGTCGGCCGTGGTCACCAGAGTGACCCGTGCGCCGCGCGCCGCGGCGGCTGCC
>NZ_HF570956.1:1111895-1191583 GCF_000367525.1 Phycicoccus elongatus Lp2
CGGTCGGCCTCCTCGCCAAGCGTGGTGAGGGCTTCGGTCAGGGCCGGGGCATCGGTATCACCGAAGAACACCGCCGTGTCGGACGGACCCTCTTGGGGTGAGTGCCCCCCGGTGACGAGGGCGTCCTCGATCCGTCGCAGCACAGCTTCGAGCTCGGAGCGGGCAGCCTGGGACCGGGTGGCGCTCTCACGCCTCTGCTCGGTCAGCCAGGCCTCGACATCGGCAAAGGTCGCGATGTCGAAGAGCCGCTCGAGCACCGCTCGCCGCTCCTCGGCGGAGGCGGACAGGAAGGCGGCGAAGTCACCTTGCGGGAGGACGGCAACCTTCGCGAACTGGGACAGGCCCATGCCGACGAGATCGTGAATCTCCTCGGCGACCTCGTCGTGCCTGGTGCTCTTGGTGCTCCAGGTCGCACCGTCGAACTCGTCGAGTCGCACGCGCGCCCGCACCGTGACCGGCGTTCCGGTACCGCGTTTGCGGGGACGCGCAAACTCCGGGGAGCGGGTCAGTCGCAGCCGACGACCGCTGATCGTGAACTCGAGGACCACCTCGGGCACCCGGTCCGCGGGGGCGTGGTCACTGCGCAGTCCCTTCTTCGTCCGGGTGCCGGGCAGGTCGGCGAACAACGCGTAGCAGACAGCGTCCAGAATGCTCGTCTTCCCCGCCCCAGTGGGGCCGTGGATGAGGAAGAGCCCGCCAGCGGCCAGGTCGTCGACGTCAACCCGGACTCGTTGGGGAAAGGGGCCGAATGCCTCGGCCTCCAGCAGGTGGATCCTCACGCGGCACCCGCCGCCCGAGACCGCTCGGGGGTGACGACGCCTTCGTCACTCGAGCGGCTCCTGCCGAGCCGTGCTGCGTCGATGGCCTCCTGCCAGAGGGCACGCTCGTCCTCGGATGCCACGGCACCGCCCCGGACGTGGGTCAGGAAGTCGCAGCACACGTCGAGCTCGGTGCGGGCCTCGAGGCGTTCGGCATACGGCCGGAGATCGACCGGTGCCCCCTGAGGCTCGAAACGCAGCTCGAGCGTGTGGGGAAAGCGGCCCTTGATGCGGTCCATCGCACCCATTGGTCGGATCGGGTCCGTGATCGTCACCTGGCACCACGCCTGCTCCGCCTCGTCGTGGGCCCGAGACGTGAGGAGGTCCTCGAGGTCACCTCGCAGCACGGCGAGACGCCGATCCACGGGTGCTGGGACGAGATCGACGACCGCCTCGTCTCCGGACAGGTCGACGATGGCGCTCGACTTGCGATGGTTGACCTCGCCGAAGGACATCGCGAGTGGGGACCCGCTGTAGCGGATGTGCGGGTCGACCTGTTGCGGACCGTGGAGGTGTCCGAGCGCGGCATACGCCATCTCGCCGAAAACCGAGGGCGGGACCGCCGCGACCCCACCGACCGAGATGTCGCGCTCGGATTGCGAGCCGACACCCCCGGTGACGAAGGCGTGCGCCATGACCACGTGGTGCCGCTGATCAGTGGGGGTGGCTCTCACCCGATTCATGGCGGCCCGCAGAACTCCCGCATGGGTGCGCTCGGAGGTCCCGAGCGGTCCGGCCGCCACCGCAGGCTCGAGGTAGGGGATTGGGTGAATGGCAACGTCACCGATGACGACGGGGATCCCGATCTGGTCCACCGAGGTCCGAAGATGCACACCCGCCCGCGCCAGCAGACCACTGCCGAAACCAAGCCGGGTGGCACTGTCGTGGTTGCCGCTGGAGATCACCACCTGGGCACCGGCGTCCACCAGTCTCAACAGGGCATCGGAGAGCAACCCCACCGAGTCCGGCGCCGGGAGGGCCCGGTCGTAGACGTCGCCTGCGACGAGGACCGCGTCGATGCGCTCCGCCCGGACGACGTCGACCAGATGGTCGAGGAAGCGGCTCTGGGCACCGAGCAACCCGGCACCGTGGAACGACCGTCCCAGGTGCCAGTCGGAGGTGTGCAGCAGCCGCATGACCGCAACGCTAGGAGCAGGCACCGACAGCGGCCGGGACCGAAACGCGGTTCTCGCCTTTCGCAGGCCGCCGTCTTGTGATTGTCTCTGCCACATGGGTGCCGAGGTCAACGCGCAGAGTTACACACGCGAGGAACGCCAGCGCTACCGCGAGAAGGTGCGCCAGAACCTTGACGTCTTCGAACGCATGCTCACGGCGAGTTCGTTCGAGTTCGACAAGCCGATGACCGGCCTCGAGATCGAGTTGAACCTGGTCAACGACAAGTACGAACCCGACTTCCACAACGCCAAGGTCCTCGAGGCGATTGCGGATCCCGACTACCAGACGGAGTTGGCGCAATACAACATCGAGCTCAACGTGCAGCCGCGGCCGCTGCCGGGTGACTCCGCGTTGGAGCTGGAGCATGACCTGCGTGATTCGCTCAACAAGGCGGACGAGCGGTCCCGGGAGGTGGGGTCTCGGATCGTCGCGATCGGGATGTTGCCCACGATCATGCCGGAGCACTACCAGCGCGAGTGGATCAGCGACAACAACCGCTACGCCGCGCTCAACGACTCGATCTTCATCGCCCGCGGCGAAGACATCTTTCTCGACATCGAAGGGCCCACGGGGGAGCGGGTCGCGACCTATTGCGACTCGATCGCCCCGGAGTCGGCCTGCACGAGCGTCCAATTGCACCTGCAGGTCGCACCGCACGAGTTCGCCGATCACTGGAATGCCGCCCAGGCGTTGGTCGCGCCGCAGGTTGCGCTGGCCGCCAACAGCCCCTTCTTCTTCGGGCAGCGACTGCACGCCGAGACCCGCATCGAGCTCTTCAAGCAGGCGACCGACACGCGGCCCATCGAGTTGAAGAACCAGGGCGTGCGCCCCCGCGTCTTCTTCGGCGAACGCTGGATCACCTCGATCTTCGACCTCTTCGAGGAGAACGTTCGCTACTTCCCGGCGCTGCTCGCCGAGACCACGGACGAGGACCCGATCGCCAAGCTCGAGGCCGGGATCGCGCCGGACCTCGCGGAGCTGCGGCTGCACAACGGCACGGTCTATCGGTGGAACCGTCCCATCTACGACACCGTTGGCGGGGTACCCCACCTCCGGGTGGAGAACCGCGTGTTGCCGGCCGGCCCGACCATCGCCGACGTGTTGGCCAACGCGGCCTTCTACTACGGCTGCATCCGCGTCCTGGCGCATCAGGATCGGCCGGTCTGGACCAAGCTCAGCTTCTCGGCGGCGGCGGAGAACTTCGAACTGGCCGCCAGGTCAGGGCTCGACGCCCGCTTCTACTGGCCGGGCTTCGGTGAGATCGGCGCCGACGAACTGATCCTTCGACACCTGCTGCCCATGGCCCACGAGGGTCTGGAGGACTGGGGCGTCTCCCGAGCGGTACGCGACCGCTACCTGGGCATCGTCGAGGCCAGGTGCACATCGGGGGTCAATGGTGCCGTGTGGCAGTCCGAATGCGTCCAGCGGCTCGAGGACGGTGGCCTCGATCGGCGCACCGCGCTGCACGAGATGTTGAGGCTCTACGCGGACCACATGGCCACCAATGAGCCGGTGCACACCTGGCCGTTGCCCTGACGAGCGCGGAACGTCGACTCACCCCTCCATGGGGTATGCCGGGGCGTCGGGTCGCCAGTTCCACGTGCGGATCGCCGGCACGTCCTTCTCGAACTCAAGGACCGAGATCGAGCCGGCATCGAGGAGGAGCCCGGCCCCGGTGACCGGCGCCTGGTCGAGGAACACAGCGGCAAGCACGCGCAGCAGGTGGCCATGGGCCACGATCGTCACGTCCCCCACTGCCAGGACGGGGTGGATCCGCTCGACCACCCGCCGGGCCCGATCGGCCACCTGCTCCAGGGTCTCCCCGGGTGTGTTTCCCGGCACGACACCGTCCTTGAAGACAGTCCAGTCGGGCTGCGCGAGTTGGCGGATCTGCACCGTGGTGAGGCCCTCGTAGCCGCCGTAGTCCCACTCCATCAGGTCATCGGAGGGGTCCGGGGTCAGGCCGGCCAGTTCCGCGGTTCGACGAGCCCTCATTAGGGGCGAGCACAGGGCGAGCGCGAAGCTGCGCCCCGCGAGCGCACGCCCCACGGCATACGCATCCTGCTCGCCCTCGGGGAGCAGCGGGAGGTCAGTGCGGCCGGTGTGCTGGCCGCTGCGGCTCCACTCGGTGGAGCCGTGCCGGATCAGGACGAGACGGCCCTTGGGCGCACTGGTGCACACGACTGAAGACTAGGCTGCGGACATGGAGCAGGAGCAGACGGGCGGCACGGGGACCGGTCACCGCGAGGTGCAGTTGCGTCGCACCGCCCACGGGGAGTTCGACGTCGAGAACGTGCGCGGTGGGCGGATCCACATCGGCACCGGGGAGGGTGCCGACTTCACCCCCGTCGAGTTGCTGCTCGCGGCGATCGCCGGATGCTCGGCCGTCGACGTCGACTTCATCACGGGCAAGCGGGCCGAGCCGGAGCGCTTCGAGGTGCTCAGCGAGGGCGTGAAGGTCAGGGACGAGCGGGGCAACCACCTCGACGACATCGCCGTGACCTTCACGGTGACCTTCCCCGAGGGCGAGGCCGGCGACCGGGCGCGGGAGATGCTGCCGAAGTCGATCCAGATGTCGCACGATCGGTTGTGCACGGTCAGCCGCACGGTGCTGCTCGGCACCCCGATCGCCATGCGGGCCGTGGACTGACCGATGGCGACCTACCTCGACGTCCACCCGGTCGATCCGCAGCCGCGAGCGATCCGCACGGCCGTCGACCGTTTGCGCGACGGCGCCCTCATCGCCTACCCCACCGACTCCGGGTATGCCTTGGGCGCGATGCTCGGCAACCAGGCCGCCAAGGACCGGATCATGACGATCCGCCACCTGGACGACAAGCACCACTTCACGCTCATCTGCCGCGACTTCGCCCAGCTGGGGCAGTTCGTCATCATCGACAACGCGGTGTTCCGGGCCATCAAGGCAGCGACTCCGGGGCCGTACACCTTCATCCTGCCGGCGACCAAGGAGGTGCCACGGCGGCTCATGCACCCGAAGAAGAAGACGGTCGGCGTGCGCATCCCCGAGCACCCGGTCGTGCGTGAGCTGCTCGCCGAGCTCGGTGAGCCGTTGCTCTCCTCGACCCTCATCCTGCCCGGCGAGAGCGAGCCGATGAGCGAGGGTTGGCTGGTCAAGGACGAGCTCGACCACCAGGTCGACCTGGTCATCGACTCGGGGGAGTGCGGCACCGAGCCGACCACCGTCGTGGACTTCAGCGACGGGCAGGCCGAGGTCGTCCGCATCGGTGCCGGGGACGCCGGGCGCTTCTGACCGACCAGCTCGGGTGCGGGCCTCAGCGCGTCGCCCGGACGACCACCTCGGCGTGCGGTGTCTGCGGGAACATGTCGAACAGGCGGGCGTCGGTGACCGCGAAGGTGGGCAGCTCAGCCAGGTCGCGGGCCAGGGTGGTCGGGTTGCAGCTCGAGTAGATGAGGGTCGCGGCGTTGCTCGACTCGATGGCGGCGCACAGCTCGTCTCCGACGCCGCGGCGCGGAGGGTTGACGACGACACATTCGGCGTCCGGCAGCTCGGATCCGGCGTCGCCGCAACGGAACTCGACGCGGTTCGTCGCAGTTCCGCTGTCCCGCAGGCTTTCTGCGGTATGCCGCGCGCTGGCGACGGCGTCCGCGCTCACCTCGACCCCCAGCACGGTCGGGGCATCCGGAAGGGTGGCGGCGAAGAGCCCGAAACCACCCACGCCGCAGTAGAGGTCGAGCAGTGAGGCCGGTGCCTGCTCGGCAACCCAGTCGCGCGCCTGCTCGTAGAGGCCCACGGCCACAGCGGTATTGGTCTGGAAGAAGCTGCGCGGCCCGAGATGGAGGGTGAGCCGGCCCAGGTCCATGGCCAGGGTCCTCGCCGGCGTGAGGACCTCCTCGTCATCGCCCTCCAGGAGGGCGACGTGCTCCGGGAGGTAGTTGACCGTGGCCACACGCAGGTGGGGGAGTGCCGCCTGCAGGTCCTCCAGGCCGTCCCGCACGCGCTGCGCCTGACTGTCCCCGCGGAGCACGACGCGCACCATGAGCTCTTCCGCCGGGCTGCCGGTGACGTGCACGTGCTTGAGCTCTCCGCGCCGCTTGGCCACGTCATACGGGAGTAGGCGCAGGTCGTCGATCCAGTCGGCGAGCACCGGGATCGCCTGCGCCACAACGGGTTCGTGCAGTCCGCAGCGGCGAAGATCAACGCCCCGGCGGTCGCCGTCGAGGATGCCCAGGGTCACCGCCCCGGGCGTGCCGCCGACGACGAGCTTGGCCTTGTTGCGGAACTGCGACTCTCGCGAGGCGAAGGGCTCACGCCAGGCACTGTCCCCCACCGCCTCGGCGAGCCCTGCGCGAGCGGCGCGGTCCTTGCCGGCCAGCTGTTCGGCATACGCCCGGCCCATGAAGGTGCACGAGCGACATTCGTGCCGCTCGAAGTAGCCACACTGCATCCCGTGTCAGCGCGCCTCGGGGTCGGGCTGGTGCACGCCGAAGACGTTGCCCTCGGTGTCGAGGTAGTAGCCCTGCCAGGCCATGCCGGGGAGGGCGGCCTGGGGGTGCGCCACCTGACCGCCGGCCGCCATGACCCGCTCGTGCGTGGGATGGTAGTCCTCGCTCCCCATGGTGAGGACCGCGACGTCCTCGGCATGGATCTCGACGTGGATGACGCGGCTCAACGCTGCTCCTCGGGGACTCGTGCTGACAGGTGCGCTGACGACCCTACGCGCCGCGAGCAGGACCTGTCCCGCCCGAATGCCGGCCCCGCCCATACGCTCCGGGCCTGTCGTCGAGAGGAGAAGCACGGTTGCCAGGACTCATGTGGTGACAGGAGCGGCGTCGGGAATGGGGGCCGCGACGGCCGCGCTGCGGCGTCGGTCGGGGGACCGGGTGCTCGGGTGGACCGGGTCGCGGGCCAGGGGGTGGACATCGTCGCCGACCTATCGGATCCCGAGGGTGGGCGGTGTGTCGTGGAGCAGGTGGCCGCGCGCGCTGCGGCCTCGCTGGTCGTCGGTGCGACGGTGGTCATCGACGGGGGGACGGACGCCCTGCTCGACCCACGGCGTTGAAGCCCGGCCCTAGCGGGGCCAGACGACCGGGAAGAGCGGGTGGTCCATCGGGGCGCCCTCGGGCAGTACGCCGATGAGCTCCTCGAACGGGGGAGAGGTGACCCACTCACGCGGAGCGTGCCGGGCATCTTCGGCGAGGTAGCGCAGCGACAGGACGCGTCGCCTTCCCTGGAAGGGGAACCCCGGCGCGCCGTGCACGGTGAGGAAGTCGAAGAAGATGGCGTCACCGGGCTGCATCTCGGCGGCCCGGATGTCGAAGGCGTCGCGGTCGGCCTCGATGTCAGGCAGCTCGTCGAGGGTGCCCTCGGGGAACCACTTGGCTTTGCCGTCGAGGAAGGTGCGCGGCATCTTCCACGGACCCTCGTGGGAGCCGGCGACGAGCTCGAGGCACCCGGCGAGCGGGACCGGGTCGACCGGGATCCAGGCGCTGGTGCCGTGGCCGTCGACGTTGTAGTACGGCTGGTCCTGGTGCCACGGGGTGCGCTGCTTGGTGCCGCCCTCCTTGACGAGCACATGGTCGTGGTAGAAGCGCACCTGGGGAGTGTCGAGGAGCTGCGCCGCGACTTCCGCGGCCCGCGACGACAGGGCCAGCGAGGCGATCTCGGGGATGTCCTGCCAGCGGCGGAAGTCCTCGACGAAGCGCCCGGGGTCGTCGACCCCGCTGGCGACCTGGGCCAGCATGCTCGGAGCCTCGAGCACGGCGGCGATGCCGGCCCTGGCGACCTCGACCTCCTCGGGAGAGAGCAGGTCGCGCACCACGAGGACGCCGTCGCGCCGGTAGGTGTCGATGTCGACGTCGGAGAGGCTCAGGCCGTTCATGGCCCCACCGTAGAGGTCACCCTGGGTGCGCGTTCGATCGGGGCGGCGAGACCGATGGCGTTGCCTTCTCGCGGGTTGGCCTGACGGTCATGTGCGCCACGAAGCGGAGGGTCGGTCGGTGAGTCGGTGTGCCGTGCTGGGCCCTGGTGGGGTCGGTGGTCTCCTGGCCGTCTCCCTCACCGACGCGGGTCACGAGGTCGTCGTCGTGGCCCGCACCTCCAGCGTGGAGACGTTGCGCGAGAGCGGGTTTCATCTCTCGAGCCCGGTCTTCGGTGAGCGGGTGACCCGCCCCGACGTGGTGGATCGCCTCGACCGCGACGTCGATGCCGTCCTTGTCGCGACCAAGGCGACCGCCGAGGTGACGTCGGTCGTCTGCGCCGAGGGCGGACCGTGCGACCCGGCGCCCACGCTGGCTGCGTTCCGTTCCTTCGGGCCCGGGACGAAGTCGTCGATGCTCCGGGACGCAGAGGCGGGCAACACCCTTGAGCTCGACACGATCGGGCGCGCAGCTCGGGCTCACGGCATACCGATCCCACGCACGGAGGCGCTCGTCGACCAGCTCGCGTCCACCTGAGCTGCTCGGCCCTCACTCGTCCAGGGAGCCGGGGGAGCGCCGCCGCTGCTGGACGCCGAGGACGAGCAGGAGCTCGGCCACGGCATACGTGGCCATGACGGCGACCGACAAGGGCCGGCTCTCCCATCCGCGGAACGCGCCGAGGGCGATCAGCGAGTCCGAGAGCATGAACACGGCGCCGCCGACGCCGGTCAAGGTGTTGACGCCGGTGGCGAGCACGGCCATGACGGTCAGCGTCGCGCCGTAGACGACGACCGGCACGAGGAGCGAGCCGGCCCCTCCGGCGCACGCGAGGACGAGACCGACGAAGGCCACGGCATACGCTGCGACGAGGCCGCGCCGCCGGCTGAGGATGCTCTGCCTGCGGAACGGCAGGAAGCCCACGATGAAGGCGAGCTGAGCGAGGAGGAAGGCGCCGACCATCGCGAGGAAGGATGCGGACTGCGGGACGAGGTCGGGCAGTAGGTCGCCAAGCCACGAGAAGCCGAGCGCAACGAGCGTGGCGGTGCGCAGCCGGGGGAGCGGGCGCCGTCCGCGCGGGGCGAGGGTCAGCAGGACGACCACGAGGGTCGGCATGAGCAGCCATTGGGTCAGGTTGGAGAGGGTTTCGTGGGTACTTCCCACGGCCACGACGTTGGTCACGGCCAAGAGGCCGTATGCCGCGAGGGTGGCGCGGCTGTTCGACGAGCTCGCTGACGACTTCACCCGGGATCGATCATCGGCGATAGGCGTCGCGACGGTGAACCACAGAGACGACCTCGATGACGAGGCGGTGTTCGAGGATCCGGTAGAGGACGCGGTACTCGCCTCGCCGTGCTGACCACAGCGGCGCCAACGGCTCACGCAGGGGCTTACCGACGCGGTGGGGATCGGTGCGCAGCGGGCCAGCGATGAACTCGAAGGCGGCCGCAGCGACCGCTTCGGGCAACAGCTCCTCGAGGGCTCGGCTTGCGCTTCGGGTCAGGACGACGTCGTACCCGCCTTCCTCGCCTAGGTCCGTACTCAAGATTGGAGGCGTCCGCGCCGCAGCATCGCTGAGCGGACCTCATCCAATGATGAGGTCCGCCCGGCGTCGAGGTCGTCAAGCCCTTCCTTAAGGGCCTGCACCTCCTCGGCGCGACTGAGGACGTCGACGGTCTCCAGCAGGGCGTCGTAGTCCTCAGCGCTGAGAAGCACGACGGCCCGGTCACCGTTGCGGGTGACTTCGAACCGCTCGTGAGTGGCCACCGCGGACTCCACGAGCTTGGAAAGGTTCGCCCGAGCGTCAGCGAGGGACAGAGTCGTCATGTACAAAATTCTAGCGTAACTGCTGTGCTCGGCAAGCCCGTCCGGCCACCGGGTCGCTACGCGAGGAGTACGCCACGCATGGACTCGCCCCAGCAGCATCCAGCCGAGTCGGTAAGCCCGACACTTTAGGGGCTCTTCGCCGTTGAGTGTTGGGGTGAGCGCGACGCGCCTCGGGCCGCAGTGATTCAGCTGATGCAATACGTGGACTACTAACTGACATAATGTGGCTTATCGGCGTTTAAACAACGGGAGTTTCACTAGATGCGAGAACTCCCTCTTCGTCGGGCTGTGCGGGTCAGTGCAGGTCAGCGCCGGTTTCCTTTGGCGGTGACGCCTCGAGCCCGCCTGTCCCGTTGCGGCCTCCGCGCAGGTCGTCGTAGGTTATCTGCATTAGATGCAGGTTTCCACGGGTGTGAGGTGCATCGTGCAGGGAGTTCCGGGCTTCGTCCCTCGGGTCCTCCGAGACCCCGATGTCGGGCTGTTCCGAGCCGAAGATCGCGTATTCGAGGCGATGCTCGACGGCTGGAAGGCTCAGATGTTGGCGCGCGGCTTGACCGTCCAGACGATCGAGGGTCGTTGCCGCGTCGTACAAAAGTTCCAGGAGTACGCCGGGACTTTCCCGTGGACGTGGCGCCCCGTCGACCTCGACGACTACATGGCGGAGCGACGCTCGGGCGAGAAGCCGATCAGCCTCACGACGCTGCGCTCGGACAGCAACGCAATCGCGATGTTCTGCGCGTACACCGCCTCGCCGACGTACGGCTGGGGCGAACTCTGTGAGCAAACGTTCGGCGACGTCCCCGCACAGATCGCCTTCGACTGGAACACCCCGCGCCACACCACCGACGACGCCGTGCCACCTGGACGGCGCGCGTTCAAGAAGAAGGAACTGCAGCAACTCTTTGACCACATGGACGACCTCGTCGACCGCGAGTACGCCGCCGGCAGCAAGCGGTGGCTCCAAGCGCTGCGCGACTCGATCGCCTTCAAGGTCTGCTACGCCTACGGATTGCGGCGCCGCGAGGTGACCATGCTCGACGTGCACGACTTCGGGCCGAACCCCTACGTGCCCGAGTACGGCGAGTTCGGGGCAGTCACGATCCGGTGGGCCAAGGGCACCGCTGGATCAGGACCGCGCCGAAGAACCGTCTTGACCGTCCCGGAGTTCGAGTGGGTCGTGGACCTGCTCAAGTTCTGGATCCACGAAGGCGGTCGCGATCAGTTCCCCACTGCCGACCGCTCCCCTGCCCTGTGGCCCAGCGAACGAGCTGACCGAATCCGCCTGGGCAGTCTCGGGGACTCCTTCGCCGCAGCGCGCGCCGCAGTGGGCCTTCCGAAAGAGCTCGGCCTGCACTGCCTGCGCCACTCCTACATCACCCACCTCATCGAGGCCGGCTACGACCCAGCGTTCGTCCAGACCCAGGCCGGTCATGCGTACGCCTCGGTGACCAGCGTCTACACATCGGTTGGTGACGACTTCAAACAGAAGACGATCCAGAAGTTGATCGCCCGCCGCATCGCGCGACCCGAGGAAACGAATCCTGATGACTGAGCAACGCCGCATCGGCTACAAGTGGAACCTGCGCACTGTCATGGCGCAGCGGAACCTGTGGAAGAGCACCGAACTCATGCCACTGCTCAGATCGCGTGGCATCAACCTGTCCGAGAGTCAGGTCTATCGACTTGTCACCGGCACCCCTGAGCGCATTCCAGCGCGCACGTTCGCAGCCCTGTGCGACATCCTCGACTGCGAGCCCAACGACCTGTTCGAGCCCTATGTCGAGATGCGCGCTGCCCGGACGGCGAACGCGCCGAAGCGCCCCGAGGACCTCGGCTTGACCCCCGGCAGCCCTGTCGCGCGGCGGGTTCGCATCGTCCAGGACGACGATGGCTAGGCCCCGCAGGCAGAGCGACCCAAACCAGTGGCCCGTCCCCTGCTGCCGTTGCGGTGAGCATCACCAAATCGCCGCGAAATGGCCGGACGGGGGCGTGTGCGGGTACTGCTATCAGCAGGCCAAACGGACGACGGGCATCTGCGCCTGCGGCCACGAGGGAGTCCTCCCAGGCCGCATCGACGGGCAGCCGGCCTGCAAGAGATGCTCTGGCGTCAAACTCAACATCGAGTGCAAGACCTGCGGCGCCGAAGGCGAGCTGTACCGCGCCGGCCGATGCTGGTCCTGCGAGCTGGCAGCAGTCGTGGATCAGTTGCTGACCAACCCTGACACGGGCGTCATGGCTGACGAACTGGTTCCAGTGGCGGCGGCGCTGAAGTCAATGAAGCGACCCAACAGCGGACTGACCTGGATCAGGCAGCGCCACGTCACGGACTTGCTCAAGGAACTGGCAGTGTCACAGACGATCACCCACGAGTTGCTCGACGACCTACCCGGAGCAGACCGCACCCGCAACTATGTCCGCGGCCTGCTCGTGGAGCACGGCGTCTTGCCGCGCCGCGACGAACTCGCCGCTCGCTACGACGACTGGGCTACCGGCGCACTCGAGCGCGTGACGACTGTCGAGCACCAGACCGTCCTTCGCCGCTACATTCACTGGCATCACCGGCGCCGCATGAACGAGATGGAGACCGTGCCGCGGGGAACCTTCCTGCGAGCGAAACAGATTGTCACGATGGCTGCAGAGTTCCTCAACTGGCTCGACAGCTGCGGCGTCACCCTCAAAGACCTCCGACAAGAGCATCTCGATGCTTGGCTCGCCGATGGGCCCAGCACCCGCAGGATCATCGACCGCTTCCTCCCGTGGGCGATCAAAGGTCGGCTCGTCGACCCCGAGCTCATTATCAAAGCGCACCGCCGCGGCACCAGCCCCAAACTCTCCAAGTCCGAGCAGGACTCAGCAGTCGAGCGGGTGGTCCACACGGACGAACTGAACATTCGCGACCGGGCCGCCGCAATCCTGGTCATCGTCTTCGGCCAGCACATCGAGGACGTCGTACAATTGACCTGGGACAACGTAACCGTCACCGACGACGTCGTCACCCTCCGGCTGGGAAAGACGACCTTCGCACTCCCCTCCCCCCTGGACGAGCCCCTCCGCCAACTCGCGGCTACCCCCGGCAACGGCCTGACCGCAGCGCATCCGAACAGCAACTGGGTCTTCCCGGGCTACTCCCCCGGCCAACATATCCACGGAGCCAGCCTGCGCAACCGCCTCAAGACCATCTTCGGCACCCGATCAGCACGCCTCGGGACCCTCCACGAACTCACCAAACTCGGACCCATCCCGATCATCGCCGACGCGCTCGGATATCACCCAGCGACCATCGAGCGCCACGCCATCGGCTCAGCCAGCGTCTATTCCCAATACATCGCAGCCAGACGCCAGTTGGGATGAGCGCCCTCGGTCAAGGGCGCATCCTCGCGTCACCTGATCGTGCTCGGCATCCTGCGGGGGGCTCTCGCACTCAGCGGCATGACAGAGCGTTCGGCGCCTCTGGCCTGTTGCCGCCAAGCAAGACACGCCTTTCGTTTCTTGCGTTTTGCGTTTACGCTTGGATCATGAGTCAGACGACCAACCAGGCGATAAGCAGCCCAGACGCTGAGCGAGTGCGTGCGGCACTGATACGGCCGGGCGCTGTCCTTCGCGTCGGCTCCGAGAGTCTGGAAGTGACCGAGCCCTTCAGGCGGGCGATCCTCACGGTGATCGATGAACTTGCGGCGGGCCATGACGTGGCTGTCACTCGACTTGACTCATTCGTCACCACGGGACAGGCGGCTGAGCTCCTTCACGTCAGCCGACCAACGGTTGTGAAGATGTGTGATGACGGTCTGCTCGAGTTCGCGCAGCCGGGTTCGCACCGGCGGATCAGCCTGGCGTCGATCAACCGGTTCATTGAGTCAGCTGCCGTACGCCGGGCGGCCGGAATGGCCGAGTTCGAGCGGACGGCAACGGGGAGCGACGATCAGGTCGTTTCGACCAGGTGAGTCGGAGAGCAGTCCTGGACGCTTGCGTTCTCGTTCCATACAACCTCGCCAGCCTTCTTCTGACCTTGGGTGAGAGAGAACTTCTGGAGCTGAGGTGGAGTGACGAGATCCTGGAGGAAACCCGCCGGGCGCTCACTGGCAAACTCGATCTCGACCCAGAGCGGGCAGACCGGCGCCTGAACGCGATGCGGCAAGCCTTCCCTGAAGCCGCTGTCGTCGGCTTCGAGCACCTCATCGAGGAACTCGAGTGCCATCCCAAGGACCGGCACGTCCTCGCGGCAGCCATCGCCAGCGACGCCGATGTCATCGTGACGTTCAATCTCGATGACTTCCCGGATTCTGCATGCCGTCCCTACGGCGTGAAGGCTGTGCATCCTGAGGACTATCTGCTCGAGTTGCTCGCACTTGACCGAGAGCCAACCGTGGCGGCAGTTCGTGCAGACGCCGCGCGTCGGAGCAATCCGGTTGCCAGCCCATCCGAACTCTTGGCTTCGCTGGCCACGACAGTGCCGACGTTCGCGAACATGGCCAATCAACTCCTTGAAGAGGACGGGCCTTTCAGCGATTTCCCCGCCTACGTGACGGCGGACCCCGACGACTCGCCGTTGGCTGCGCTGACGCAGGGTGCCAACCTCACAGAGCCCCTTCAGGTTGCTGCCCTTTGGTGGCTCGCCGTGCTCGATCCCCGTCAGCACCATGAAGAACTGACGTGGCTGACACACGCTCCTGAAGCCTGGGGCGACTTCCAGTGGGCCACAGACCTCCTCACCGACATGTCCATCGCGTCCAAGGTCTACTACGCCGTCGACCGACCAACCGAGATAGCGGTTGTGCGGTTCGTGCCGGAGGTTGTCGGCACCGCCCAGACCTTCGCCTCATTCAACATCCGCGGAATGCTCTTCCTGACGCTCTGTCGCTACCCAGATGGCTCATGGCGCGCGTGGGGACTGGGTCCACGGATGGTTTCCGCTCGGACCGTCCTGAGCTGACCAGCAGGGGTGACCGGACCGCATCGTGACCGTGACCCTTCGCATGCTGGCAAATCCGGAGGGCCCCCTTGCGGCAGAGTCGGACGTCCTGACGGCGCGGGTGTTCGCCGAGCGGCACCCGGGGTGTTTCCGCACCACGAGGAATATCGTCGGCATGCGAGGTCGCTGTCCGCGACCGATCTCTGGCCAAGGAGCAACCGTGACCGACAGCGACTACGACGACTTCGCCGAAGCCTATGCACGGCAGAACGAGACCGGTCTCTTCAACGCCTACTACGAGCAGCCCGCCATGTTGAGGCTCGCCGGCGACGTGCGTGGTCGTCGGATCCTTGATGTCGGATGTGGCTCCGGGCCCACGATCGCCAAGCTGCGCGAAGCCGGCGCCGACGTGTCCGGCTTCGACCGAAGCGCCGGAATGATTGGATTCGCGCGCGAGCGACTGGGCCAGCACGTTGACCTTCGAGTCGCAGACTTGGCCGACCCGTTGCCCTACGCGGACGCTGAATTCGACGACGCGATTGCCTCCCTCGTCCTCCACTACCTCGAGGACTGGGCAGGGCCTCTGACTGAACTTCGACGTGTGCTAAAGCCCGGCGGGCGACTACTGGTCTCTGTCAACCATCCCGTGATCTTCCCGGTCGTGTACCCCGACTCTGACTACTTCGCCATCACCAAGTACACCGAGGACTACGACTTCGCTGGCCACAAAGTGTGGCTGACCTTCTTCCACCGGCCGTTGCACACCATGACCGACTCGTTCAGCGCCGCCGGCTTCAGGATCACTTCAATCAGCGAGCCGCCGCCAGCACCTGACACGCCGATCGAACTTCTGCCGGACGGACTGGAGCCGGGCAAGTCGTTCCTCTGTTTCCTCTTCTTCCTCCTCGAGGCCAACTAGTCTCCACGCCGCGTTCCTCGGACACTCGACCAGCGCTGATTCAAGCCATGAGTCTGGCTCCCGCACATCGGCAGATGAGGGATGTCACGCCGGCTGTCTGAGGCAGACGATCTCCCGACGCATACACGATGCGCACACCGGTCGCTGGCACGGAAGTCGCAAATCGTCCCAAGGCTGTTGGGACGATTCTTGATGGTGGCTAGTTGCAACTCGATGGACGGCTACTCCCGGCTCATGAACTCCCGTTCTCACCAGTTGATGCTATGAAGGACATTTAGACGCGTAACCCCAGCAACTTCGCCTCACAGTCCATGGTGGATGCCTTGTCAACACCTTGTGCGGTCTGCGACAAACATCCCGCGGAATCTGGCCCGATCGCGCCTACCTTGACAGCAGACCTGCCGCAAGCCAAGAACGCGTCGCCGCAATTCGCTTTGTCCGTCCGGGCCGGTCCGGCGCCGTTTCCCACCCCCCATCACCAGATCGAGCGGTCAAGACAAGCAACCTCCGACATGCCAGGAAGTTTCAGATGACTGATACTGTCTGGTCATGAAGGTCGTGGTGGTCGGTGGCGGCATCGGTGGGCTCGCCCTCGCCCAAGGGTTGAGCATGCGTGGCATTGGCGTCGTCGTCGTGGAGAAGGACGTCGACCTCCTCGAGACCGGTGGGTACAAACTGCACCTGGGGCCGAGTGCGCTCCGCGCCCTGGGACGGCTCGTTCCTCCGGCCTTGATCTCGGCCCTTGAGGCGTCGTCGGTGCACACCCGCGGGTTTCGACTGGCGGTGCGTGATCATCGCGGTCGCCTTCTGCTGCGGGCCAGTGAGCGAGAGCTTGGCGATTCGCTCGACGTCGATCGGATCACCCTTCGTCGTCTGCTGACCGAAGGGCTCGACGACCGATTGCGTTGGGGGTCGGCAGCGATCGGCTATGACGAGGATGATGATGGTGTGCACGTCCACCTCGAGGACGGCGCAACGGTGGCAGGTGATGCTCTGGTCATCGCCGACGGTGCCGGATCCAGGTTGGCGCGACAGCTCGCTGGGTCACCAACGTGCAGGTCCACGGGGCTCACGGCCATAGCGGGGCGGACCAGGACGGACGCGCTGTCGGTGGAGGCTCAAGAGCTCCTGCGAGACGACCCGATGCTTGCCTTCGGACCAGGCGGCATTGGTCTGTTCGCCTCTTGGCACGACCCATACGTCGGCGCGCCAGGTAGCGCGAAGCGTGAAGAATTGTCCGTCGAGCCAGTGGTCATCTGGGGTGTTATCGCTGTCTCCGGAGCCTTGGTTGAGGGGGACGCACACCACGCCGGTGTTGCGGCGCTTGCGGCGACGCAGGCACTGCAACGCCGGCATTGGGTGCCGTCTCTCGTGGAGCTGCCTGGCCGATCGCTACCGGTCTCTGTTGCAGGCTTCCCGCTCCTGGCCGCAGACCCTGAGAACATCGCACCGTGGACGGCCCGACGAGTCACTGCCATCGGCGACGCGGCCCACACCATGCCGCCCACAGGAGGCCAAGGCGCAGCCACCGCAATCGTCGATGGGCACGACCTGGCGTGCCTGCTCGTGGACACAGATTGCACGACGCGCGGGATTGCGGAAGCATTGAACGTGTCCGCGGCCCGGATGCGGACCCGCTCCGCCACCGCTGTTCGCGAGTCGCTCCAACCAGTGACCTGGATCAAGGCATCGGCCCACCCCATCGGTGCTGCCGCCGCTGCCATCGCACTTCCCGCGGCGACGCGCATCGCCTCCCTTCTTCGCCACGTGCAGCGGTATGCGCCATGAACGAACCCGTCTTGCCCCTGTGGGAACTCATTCAAACCTCCCACATCGTCGCCAAGGGCTTTCGAGACCTGTTCGCTCGACACGGGCTCACCCCGACTCAGTTCGGTGTTCTCGCGTGCCTCGAGGACGGAGACGACTTCACCAAGGCACAACTGGCTCGCGCCGTGCTCGTCACGCCGCAAAGCATGGACCCGCTGATCACCAGCCTGCTGACACGCGGCCTCGTTGATCGCAACGGTCCAGCAGGTCGTGGGCGCGCGGCAGGGATCCACATCACCAAGGCGGGGCGGGCCCTAATGGGTCAGGTCCGTCCCGAGGTGGCCCACTTCAACGCCTCCGAGCACATCGGCGTCGCCGATGCCGACATACCCCAACTCGTGACGAACCTCCGCGCGATCCGCCATTTCCTCGATAAGACAAGCCTCGATCGTGACCCCCACGGCTGAAGGCAAGGAACCACGACAACTCTCCCGGCGCGCACGACGACTATGGCTCCTGGCCCATGTCGTCCTGTCCGTAGGCTGGCTGGGAGCCGGCGCGGCCAACCTCGCCCTGGCGAGCTCGGCACTCGGCGCGCAAGGGGGCCCTCTACCCTCGGCGACCACCTACCAGGCCATCCACCGAATCGACGCCTACGTTGTCATCCCGGCGGCCTTTGGAGCCCTGACCACCGGAGTGGTCCTTTCCCTGGGCACCAAATGGGGACTGTTCAAACACTGGTGGGTCCTCATCAAGCTGGTCTTGACCGTCACGACGATCATCTTCTCCACCCTTGGACTCGGACTCTGGGTCGAGGAATCGCTCGCAGCGCCTGCAGCGAGCACCCCTCCCCACGCCCTGTGCATCACCCTCGGCGCCACCGGCAACATCCTCGCCTTCCTGGTGATGACCGCCCTTTCCATCTACAAACCCAAAGCACCCATGACCCGCCACCGCCACACGAGATGAGCGCGTAACCTCGCGCAGCCAAAGAGTGACCGGGATTCGGGACTGTCCGCTGACATCTCCCCCACCCGACGGCCTGGTTCTCCCCCGGGTGGGGTCGGGTCGCTGTTACGTCAACGCCCGCACCTGTGCAATGTCACCTCGAGCCTGAGCGGCCAGTGGCCGTCGGCCGCCAGACTTCAGGACGTGATCTCCGTCCTACTTCATCCCACCTGCTCCCGGGCGCGGGCCTTGATCGCTTCGATCACGTCCGTCTTGGCATCCGCGTAGGCATTCATGTCGGGCCACTGGCGGGATGTCAGCTCACGCTTGGTGTCCTCGTAGAGCGCGCGGTCAGAGGCATCGGCACGTAGATGGTCGCGGAACAACAGGTAGTCCTCAGCCGCTTGATCCCCGACCTGGAGCAGGTGGACGTGCACGTCACGCTCGGACGTTCGCACCAGGCGGTGCCCCGGCTCGCGGACGCGCAGCACGTAGCCGGCAGCCAGCAAGGGCTCGACATGGTCCTGCTCGGCGGCGATGTCGGGCACAGTGACGAGGATGTCGATGATCGGCTTGGCCGCCAGCCCGGGGACCGATGTCGACCCGATGTGCTCCACCGCGACGGCGGCCTCCCCCAAGGCCCGCCGAATTCGGGCCTCGTGCCGTCGATACTCCGCCGGCCAGCGGTCGTCTGGCGCGACAAGGAACAGGTCGCGCTGCTCGACCCCTCCGACGAGTTCGACCTCCCTCACGTCGCCGTGGTGACGGGCAGCGACCAGGACGATGTCGGCGCGCTCGGCGGCCCCGTCCACGACCTCCTCACAGCGCCGCACGTCGAGATCACCGGCCCGGTTGCGCATCGAGGCGACCGTATGCCGGAATCGCGGGTTGCGGGGCCCCGCTGCACTCCCGGCAGCGTGCCCGACCACGATGAGCCGGCCGCCGGGCGCCACCCAACCGCGGACCCGTTCCATTGCCTCCTCCTCGAGGTGAAGGTAGGACACCAGGACGAGGTCGAAACCACCGCTCACAGGCTCCCAGTCGGCAACGTCACCGACGACGAAGTCGACGCTGACACCCTCGCGTTGAGCATGTTCGCGGCCGCGCTCGACCCCGACCGCCGAGAAGTCCAGAGCCGTGACCCTCCACCCGCGCGAGGCCAGCCACACCGCGTGGCGTCCCTCGCCCGCGCCGACATCGAGCGCGCGACCGGGTCGCAATGATGAGACGACTTCGACGACCAGGGGATGCGGACCCACAATCCACAACTGGTCACCCGCGGCATACCGTTGGTCCCAGTGCGCGGCTCGATCGTCGGTCACGCGCTCAGGGTAGTGATTCGATCCGAAGCCGCGTCAGGTTTCGCACCTCGACCTCGTAGCGGCTGCCCACACCGGCAGCTGTCCGGAAGAAGCGACGACGGAGTGCGCCCTCGACCTCGACGTCCTGGCCGATCTGCAGTCGGCCGGCAGCCCTGCGGGTCACCGCCGACCAACAGACGACGTCGATGACATCTGGCTGCTTGCGCCCGGACCGCGTGGCCTTGTCCTCACGAGGCACGACGAGCCGCCACGCGTGCACCGTGTCGCCGCTGGGCAGTTGACGCGCCTCCCCCACATCACTGACCCTGCCGACCAGTCGCACCTGGTTGACATAACTTCCTGCCATGTCTGCCTCCATTCCCCACGTATCTCGATCGCGCCGAGTTCGCTGGCGCGTCCTGCCTGGCGCCGACCATGCGCCCCGGCGGACAGGCAGTCCACCTGATCGCCGAGAGCCTGTGGACGACAGACCCACCCATCGACCGCCTGTGGACGACGACACACCTCCGACGCGTTCGCACTCCCCCACTGATGCGTGACAGGATCACAGGCCATGACCGCACGGGCACAAAACCTCACCCTGGTCGCTGCCCTCATCATCGCTCTCGTGCTGGTCGCTTACGCCCTGCGCAAGGACGACGGCTCCACGTCCGCGGCCTCGGCAAGTCCCTCCCCGAGCCTGTCCCTGTCGTCCTCGGCCTCCGCGTCACCGTCGGCGTCTGCGTCACCCTCCGAGTCGGCGTCGTCGTCAGCCTCCCCCTCGCCAACACAGTTGGTGATCAAGAAGGCGGCGTTCATCGGTGATTCGGTCGCGGCGGGTGCCGGCGCCTCGACCCCGAGCAAGCGCTGGACGACCCTGCTCAGCACCGCCAACGGGTGGACCGAGACCAATGTCGCCCACGCGCAAACCGGGTATCTGCGCGCCGGCTCGAAAGCACCGTGCACGGCCGACAGCTGCCCCAACTTCGCGACCGCCGCCACGGCCGCGGTCCAAGCCGGCGTGGACCTGGTCATCATCACCGGCGGCGCCAACGACCTGGGTGAGGATCCGGCCACGGCGGCCGCGTGGCAGCCACGCTGACCACGCTACGGACCGGCCTCCCCAACGCACAGATCGTCGTCGTCAATCCATGGTGGGACATGCGCCAGAACAACCCCGCCCTCGCCACCTACACCGAAGCGATCAAGGCGGCAGCGGCGGCGGCCGGAGTCACCTACGCCGATACCGGCCAGCCACTGACCGGTCACGTGGACCGAGTGACCCCGGACGGTCTCCAGGCCAACGACACCGGCCACGCCTTCATCGCAGGCGCCGTGGGCGGCGCCCTCAAGTTGGCCGGCCTGCCGGTCAACTGAGAACCCCCCGGGTGTCGACCACGGAAGTTGACCCGGTGCATGCGCCCGGTGTGTCACTCTGTGCGCCATGACCACAGAGATGGTGGACCGCTGGGCCGACACCAAGAAGTACCACCGCTCCTGGTATTGGTACGACTGGGCCAATTCGGCCTTCGTGACGACGGTCGGCACCGTCCTCTTCGGCCCCTATCTCACCAACATCGCCCAAGAGGCGGCGTGCCCCGGCCTCGCCGACGACGAGAAGTGCACGACCACCTTGTATGCCGTGCCCGCGGCATCCGGCCTCCCCTCCTGGGTGTGGGTGCTCGCCCTTGTCACGACCCTCGTCTTGGCCACCCTCACCGTCCTGCAGTTCCGCGCCGACACCAAGGCCAACCGCACCGCCTCCGGTGCGGCCAAGGGTCTCCTGGCAGGGACCGGTGCTGCGCTCTTGGCGTTCGTCCTGATGGCACCGCTCGACCCGGGATCAGCGGCGTCCTACACGACCACCCTGGCGACCATCGTCTCGGCCGTCCTGCTCATGATTGTCGGAGCGATCGCCGACCGGAGCGAGCAACCAGCGCGACTGCTCGGCATCTTCGCCTGGCTCGGAGCGGCTGCCGCCTGCATGCTCTTCTTCCTCGTCGGGACCAACTGGCGCTTCGGCGCCCTGATGATGATCATCGCCACCATCGGCCTGGGCGCCTCCCTCGTGGTCTACGACGCGATCCTCGTCCGGATCGCCCATCCGGACGACCGGGACAAGGTCAGCAGCCGGGGTTGGGCCCTGGGCTACCTCGGTGGTGGTCTGCTCCTCGCCCTCAACCTGGTCATCGTGTCCAAGCCGGACCTGATCGGTGTCGACAAGGGGATGGCGGTCCGGATCAGCATGCTGTCGGCGGGTCTGTGGTGGGCGCTGTTCACCCTCATCCCCGTGCTCGGTCTGCGCAGACTGCGGGGCTCGGCCGTGGCCCGCGATGGACAGGTCCACCTGGCCGACGCGCCGAGCGAGGGCGCCGTGGGCGGCAGCATCGCCCAGTTGCAGCACACCTTCCGGGACCTCAAGAAGTATCCGCAGACCCTGATGTTCCTTCTCGCGTACCTCTTCTTCAACGACGGCATCCAGACCGTCATCGCATCCTCGAGCATCTACGGGGCCGAGCAACTGAAGTTCGCCCAGGAACAACTCATTGCGCTCATCCTGTTGGTCCAGTTCGTGGCCTTCGGTGGAGCCCTGTTCTTCGGCTGGCTCGCCTCGAAGTTCGGCGCGTGGCGCACCATCCTCTGGAGTCTGGTCGCGTGGTCGGCGATCGTCGTGATGGCCTTCTTCGTACCCGAGAAGGCGTTCCTGCCCTTCATCGCGCTCGGCGTGCTCATCGGCATCGTCCTGGGGGGCTCGCAGGCGCTCTCGCGCAGCCTCTTCAGCCAATTGGTCCCCAGGGCCCGAGAGGCGGAGTTCTTCGCCTTCTACCAGGCGATGGAGCGCGGCACCTCGTGGTTCGGGACCTTCGTCTTCGGCCTGGTCCACCAGGTCACGCACAGCTACCGACCAGCCATCGTCGCCCTGATCCTCTTCTTCGCCCTCGGCTGGTTCTTCCTGCGCAAGGTGGACGTGCGCCAGGGCATCAAGGACGCCGGGAACGAGATGCCGGCCGTCGTCTGACCTTGAAAGGCGCCTGAACGCCCTCACAGCGGATTGGTGCCCGTGACCGCTCTTCTGCCACAATGAAGTATTCAGCGCGTTTGGGGTCACGTCCGAGCGCGAGCGCATGGCAGCGCAACCCAGCTCCGACGACACGGGAACACCGTGTCCCTGCCATGCGTTCACACCACTGATCGTCGCGTGGGTACACCTGCGCACATCAACCACTTCGATGGGAGACACCCATGGCAGAGCGCAGCCTTCGCGGGAGCCGTCTCGGCGCCCTCAGCATGGAGACCGACGAGAACGTCGTCCCCTCCGAGCGCCAGATCACGACCTACCTCTGCCCGAACGGGCATGTCATCGAGTTGCCGTTCTCGGTCGAGGCCGAGATCCCGCCGACGTGGGAGTGCCGCTGCGGCGCCGACGCCAAGCTCAAGGACGGCGTCGAGGTCGAGGCGAAGGCCGTGAAGCCGGCCCGGACCCACTGGGACATGCTGCTCGAGCGTCGCTCGATCCCCGAGCTCGAGGAGTTGCTCGAGGAGCGCCTGACCCTGCTGCGCGAGTCGCGCGGGATCAAGCCGGGCAAGAAGAAGTCCGCCTGACCCTCCCCCACACTGTGCGTATGCCGCGTGCCCACCCGGGCGCGCGGCATACCTCTGTTTTTGGGCCGAGTCCGAAACTCACCAATAGTGCGGATTCTGCGAACCGCGCACCCCTTCGTCAGTCGACGACCTCGCCCTCGATGACGGTCGGGCCGGACGGGCGGTCGGAACGCCCGGCCGTCGACACCGCGTCGCCCAGCAGTCGCTTGGCGACGGCTGCGGCCAGCAGGCCCCGGAAGAGGGGCCGCGTCACCGGCAGGACGAGGAGGAATCCCACGACGTCGGTGAGGAAGCCGGGTAACAACAGCAGCGTCCCGCCGACGAGCACGAGGGCGCCGTCGGCGATCTCGCGCGAAGGCATCTGGCCTGTCCGCAGAGCCTCGCTGAGTGCCCGCCAGGTCCGTGTGCCTTCGCGCCGGAGCAGCCAGGCACCAGCGATGGACAAGGCGACGAGCAGGAGCAGGGTCGGCCAGCCACCGATGACCTTGCCGACCCCGATGATGGCCGCGACCTCGACGACCGGCACGATCAGGAGCGCGAGGAGCACCCACCGCAGGATCCGCGGACGACGACGCGGGCCCGCAGCATACGGTGTGGACGCGGGGCTCACAGGGTGTGCCACTTCTCCTGCGGTCGGGCCGCAGCGACGGCGCTGCGAGCCTGGCGGAAGCGGTGCCCCACACCCCAGGTCGTGATGCGTCGCAACGACTCGGTCATGATGTCGCGACTCATCTTGGAGTGCCCGATCTCGCGCTCCACGAAGGTGATCGGGACCTCGACGACGGTCAGGCCCTTGCGCACTGCACGCCAGGTCAGGTCCACCTGGAAGCAGTAGCCCTGCGAGGCCACATCGGCCAGCCCGATCTCCTGGAGGGCTGCGGTGCGATAGACCCGGTAACCGGCCGTCGCGTCATGGACGGGCATGCCCAGCAGTACCTTGGTGTAGACATTGCCACCGACCGAGAGAGCCTTGCGGTGCAAGGGCCAGTTCTCGATGGCGCCACCGCGCACCCAGCGCGATCCGATGACCAGGTCCGCGTCGGCAGCGGCGGCGAGCATCGCGGGGAGGTGTTCGGGCTGGTGGGAACCATCAGCATCCATCTCCACGACGGCGTCATAGCCCCGATCGATCGCCCACTGGAAGCCGTCGAGGTAGGCCGCGCCCAGACCGGCCTTGCCCGGTCGGTGCAGGACGTGGACCTGCTCGTCGGCCGCGGCGAGGCGATCGGCGATCTCGCCGGTGCCGTCGGGTGAGTTGTCGTCGAGCACGACGACGTCGACCTCGGGGGTGACGGACCGGACACGTTCGACCACGCCGGCGAGATTCTCGGCCTCGTTGTAGGTCGGGATCAGGACGGCGACGCGGGTCAGGGCCGGTCGGGGGGTCTCGGGCAAGAAAGGTCCTCGGGTGCTTTTGAACGACGACTCAGGTGTTGTGCAGCCTTCGCCAAACCCTAACGCGCGGGCTGCGTCGCGCGTTTCCGGATCGCCCGGCTGTTGAGGGCCAGGCCGAGCAGGACGACGAAGCCGAGCACGGCGCCACGCTCGGGCCAAGAGCCCAGCCGGTCGGCCAGGCTGCTCTGGGCCATCGGCTGCACCAGGCCCGCTCGCTGCTCCGCCGTGAACAGGCCGGTCTTGCCGGTCACCCGCCCGCGATCGTCGATGAACCCGGACACCCCGACCGTGGACACGTGCACGACGTGCCGCCCGTGCTCGACGGCCCGCAGTCGCGAGATGGCGAACTGCTGCTCGGACTCGGCGCTGAAGCCGAAGGTCGCATTGTTGGTCTGGACGAGCAGGACGCTCGGGGTCGAGCCGGCCGCCGCCACGCTGTCCCGGATCAGCCCGTCATAGGCGACCTCGAAGCAGATCGTCGGCAGCACGGCATACGCCTTGTCGGTGGCGGTCCCCCGTCCCGGCGCGCTCCCCTGCACCTCGAAGACGCCGATCTCGTCACCGGCGACGAAATTGCCGGCCAACTCCGCCGCCGGGCTGAAGCGGGAGAAGAAGTCGCGATAAGGGATGTATTCGGCGAAGGGCACCGGGTGCAATTTGGTGTAGCGCTCCGGCTCCCCTCCCCCGGGCCGATAGAGCAGCGAGACATTGCTGTTGTGGTCGACGGGCTCGGCCAGCACCGCGCCGACGACGAGCGGCACGTCGACCGCGTCGACGGCGCGTTGGATCTGGGCGGCAGCGTCCGTGTTGCGGAAGGGGTCGATGTCGGAGGAGTTCTCCGGCCAGACGACGAGGCTCAGGTCCTTCCAGCCGTTCTGGCGCGCCTGCGCCGCGAATGTCTCCGTTCCCCGGACGTGGTTGTCGAGGACGGCTCGCCGCTCGGCGTTGAAGTCCAGCCCCGCCTTGGGCACATTGCCCTGGATCAGCCCGATGCGTTCGCTGACCGACACGGCGTACTGCACCTCCGGCGGCACCGCAGCGCGCGGAAGCTGCAGGAGCAGCATGACCCCGACGGCGGCGGCGGCAACCGTCACCCGGCGTCGTCGGGTCAGCGCGAGGGCTCCGACGAGCAGCAGCATTCCCAGCAGGGCGGTGACGAAGGTGACTCCGGGAGCACCGCCCCAGCGGGCCAGCGGCAGCAGCGGGCCGTTGGCTTGCCCGAAGGCCAACCGCGCCCACGGGAAACCGCCCCACGGCGTTGTCGAGCGGGCCATCTCCTGCGCCACCCAGCCGAGCGGGACGAGCAGGTATGCCGCCCACGCACCAACGGGGCCGCCTCCCCTTCCCCCTCGCCCGAAACTGCACGATTGTGAGTTTTCGGTTCCGGCGAGCAGCCGCCTGGATGCCCACCCGACGAGGGCGCTCATGACCGCGACATAGAGCGCTTGCAAGGTGGCCAGAGCAAGCCACGGCAGGGCCCCGACATAGGTTCCGGACCACGACAGGGTGGGGATGAAGTAGCCCCAGCCCGCGAGCATCCCGAGGCCGAAACCGGCGCGGAAACCGCGGCGCCACGTCACAGCGGCCAGCAAGGCCACCCCGACCGGAGCCAGCCACCAGAGGTCATGGGTCGGGAAACTCAGCCACACCGCCACGCCGCCGGCGACGGCGCCGAGGGGGCGCGCGGCATACCGGATCAGCGAAGGCACCCGCACACGTTAGGTCACTCGGCTGAGGGCACCACGACAACGCCACGAGCGGTCGTGGCCACGATCGGTGGGTCCACCACGTCAGCGGCCGACTCGGAGCGCTCCGGGTTTCCGCGCGCGATGACGCGCACCTCGAATTCCATCTCCCGAGAGCGGTTCCCAGCGCGGACGATCCGGGCTTCGATCTCCAGGCAGTCGCCGGCGCGGACGGGAGCCCTGAACTGGACGTCGGAGTAGGACGCGAAGAGCCCCTCGTCGCCGTCGGTACGAATGCACACCTCCGTGGCGACGTCGCCGAAGGCGGCCAGGGAGTAGGCGCCGTCGACGAGGTTGCCGGCGTAATGGGCGTGCGAGTAGGGCACGTACCGGCGGTGGGTGACGGTGGTCCCGACGAGGTCCTCGCGTGACATCTCAGGCTCCCTTGCGCTGCGTGGTGGGCGGGGTGACGAGGGCGTGGACGAGATAGCTGGCCACCTCACCGGGCGTGGTGCCACGACCGAAGATGCGGTCGACACCCAGAGCGCCGGCCGATCCCTCCTCGAAGCGGGGGCCACCGACGACCAGCAGCGGCACCTTGCCCGCGGGGAAGGCCTCGCGGAAGGCCGCCGACATGGCCGTGGTGTTGTGGATGTGGGCGTCGCGCTGGGTCACGACCTGGCTGACGAGGACGGCGTCGGCCTTGAGTTCCCGGGCGGTGTTGACGAGCTCGGGGACGAGCACTTGGGCGCCGAGGTTGTGGACGTCGAGTTCGCGGTAGTACTCCAGCCCTTTCTCCCCCGCAAATCCCTTGATGTTGAGGATGGCGTCGATGCCGACGGTGTGGGCGTCGGTGCCGATGCAGGCGCCGACGACGACCAACTTGCGGCGCAGGTGCTTCTTGACCGCGGTGTTGACCTCCTTGGAGGACAGCAGGTCGAATTCACGCTCGGCCACCTCGACAGCGCGGACGTCGACGAGGTGGGTGACCGGCCCGTAGACGACGAAGAAGGTGAACTTCGGTCCAATGGCCTTGGCGTGCACCAACAGTGGGGCGCTCATCCCCATCTTGCTCGCCAGTTGCAGTGCCGCGCCCTCGGCCCTCTTGTCGTGCGGCAACGGGAGGGTGAAGGACAGTTGCACCATCCCGTCGCCCGTCGTGTCGCCGTAGGGCCGCACCAGCGGGCTCGGCTCTTGCAGACTCGCCTCCCCGGGCAGGGCGTCCTCGATCCGGCGCTCACCGATGTGGTGACGGGTCGTGTTGCGGGCCTCCTGGGCCTCCGTGCGGGGGGTCATCGGGTTGCTCCTTCCTCGCGTCGTCGCCCCGCCGCGCTGCGCGGCGGATCCACCGTCTCCAGCAGGTCGATCGCGGGGTTGTCGTAGTCGTCGGCCTTGCGTGCCACGCCGTCCAGGCCCTTGCCCTTGGTCGGGGGTCGCTTCATCGCGCCGAAGGTGCCATCGGCGATGGCAGCCAACAGCGGCTGGGGGTATGCCGTGTCCGCGCCACCGCTACCGGTTGCGATCTCATCGAGCAGGGCGACGGCCTCGTCGAGCACCTGTCGGGCGCGGGTCTGGATGAAGCCGTCACGTGGCGGGTGGAAGTCCTCGGTGAGTCCACCCGCGGCATTGAGCACGTACCGGACGTTCTGCAGAGCGAGGTCGCGGTCCGAGAGCCACGGGGTGACGACGGCTTCGGTCATCATGCCCACGAGCAGGATGCCCTGCCCGGTCATCGCGCCGGCGAGGTTGAAGAAGCCGTCGAGCAGATGGCCCCGGAAGACGTCGCCCGTCATGTGCTTGGTCGGTGGCATCCACTTCAGTGGCGCCTCGGGAAAGAGTTGCCGGGCCAACAGGGCATGGGCGAGTTCGAGGCGGAAGGAATCCGGGATCGACGGATCGATCTCGAAGGCGTGACCGAGCCCGAGCTGCCAGTCCTGCAGCCCCGCCTCCTTGGCGAAGTACTCGTTGAGGAGCTGGCTGACGGTCACCGTGTGGGCGGCCTCGACGGCGTCGGCCGTGGTCAGGTAGTTGTCCTCGCCGGTGTTGATGATGATCCCCGCCCGCGCGTGGACCTGGCGCGAGAACCGCTGGTCGACAAAGGTCCTGATCGGGTTGATGTCGCGGAAGAGGATTCCGTACATCGAGTCGTTGAGCATCATGTCGAGCCGCTCGAGTCCGGCCAGGGTGGCGATCTCGGGCATGCACAGGCCGGAGGCGTAGTTGGTCAGGCGGATGTAGCGACCGAGTTCCTTGCTGCTCTCGTCGAGGGCGGCCCGCATCAGCCGGAAGTTCTCCTGAGTGGCATACGTCCCGGCATACCCCTCGTGGGTCTCACCCTCGGGGACGAAGTCGAGCAGGCTCTGCCCGGTCGACCGGATGACGGCAATGATGTCGGCACCCTCCCGGGCCGCCTCCTGGGCCTGCGGGATGTCCTCGCGGATGTCGCCCGTGGCCACGATGAGGTAGATCCACGGCTTCTGCTTCGGGTCGCCGTGGCGGGTGATCAGCCGCTCCCGTGTCGCGCGCTGCTTGTCGATGGTGCGTATGCCGCGGCCCACGGCCGTCCGCGCCGCGCGGCGGGCCCGCGTCCGGTGCGCCTTCTCGGGGAGTCGGAAGGTCACTCCCCCACTGCTCGCCTTCTGCGCGAGCGTGAGCAGGTCGGGCGCTGCACCGGAGATCAGGGCATCCCAGATCGGGGTGGTCACGCCATGCTCCAGGCCGACCTGCTCGCGGACGGCGTCGACCAGGTGGTTGACCCACGGGACGTTCTCATGGTCAGCGCCGGTCAGGCCGGCCATCCGCAAGGTGGCCCGCTCCACCGAGACGGTCGTGTGGGCCCGGGCAAGGTCAACGACCGGTTTCCCCGCTCGGCGAGCCAGCGTGCGGGCCCGCCGGACGGTGACGGGGTCGAGTTCGAGACGGCGCGGCACACGAGGAGTCACGCCCAGAATCTATCAGTCACGCAAGGACTTGCGGCCCATCAGCGCCGTGACCGCAAATCCTCCCGTCCTTCGGCCTTGTTTCCAATGGCCGCGGTTGTTCCACCGGAGCAGCCTCGAGTCACGCCGTGCGTGGCGACATCCTAGAGTTGCCGTCACCCCGTGGCGCCCGGGGCCACGAGCAACGGGGTCGTCGCCACGCGGTGATCGTCCAGTCCGACGACCTGCCCTTGTCCATCGTCCCGGTCGAGCAGGCCCTGCGACTGGTGCCGGCCCTGGAGTGAGTGAGGTCGATTCCGGTCGGGCGGCGGGTCACTCGCCGATCTCGCCGCTGACCACGCGCACCGATTGGAGAGCGATCTCCAACTCCTCGTTCGTGGGAATGACCAGGGCCGGGATCCGGCTCTCGCGCGAGGTGATGCTCCGCTCCCCTGCGCCCGCCTCGTTCGCAGACGCATCCAGGACCATACCGAGCAGGGTCAGCCGCTCGATCAGGGCCGCGCGCAACGGCGCCGCATGCTCACCGATTCCCCCCGTGAAGACGAGGGCATCGACGCGACCGAGCTCGGCGGCATACGCCCCGACGTACTTGACCAACCGGTGCACCACGACGTCGAAGGCCAACGACGCGTCGGGGTCACCGGCGGCCCGTCGGTCGAGGATCTCCCGGAAGTCGGAGGCCCCGGCGAGGCCGAGCAGTCCGCTCGCCTTGTTCAACGCCGTGTCGTATGCCGCGGCGTCCAGTCCCGCGACCCGCTCCAGGTAGGCCCCGAGCGCGGGATCGACGTCCCCGCTTCGCGTGCCCATCACGAGTCCTTCGAGTGGTGTCATGCCCATCGAGGTGTCGACCGACCGGCCGGCGTGCACGGCGGCGGCGCTGCACCCGTTGCCCAGGTGGAGAACGACCAGGTCGGTCACGTCCACCGGGCGACCCAGGAGCGCAGCGGCGCGCCGCGAGACGTAGCCGATCGACGTGCCGTGGAAGCCATAGCGACGGACCCGCAACTCCTCACGCCACGCGGCGGGCACGGCATACGTGTGGGCCGCGGGCGGCATGCTCTGGTGGAAGGCGGTGTCGAAGACCGCGACGTGCGGCACGTCCGGGAAGGCCGCGAGGGCGGCGTCGATGCCGAGCAACCCCGCCGGGTTGTGCAGGGGGGCAAGGGGAACCAGTCGCTCCACCTCGGCCCGGACCTCGGCGGTGATGACCGCTGGGTCGCTGAAACTCGCGCCGCCGTGGACGACTCGGTGGCCCACGGCGACGAGTCCGTCGAGGTCGTGACCGTCGGCGCCGATCCGCCGCAGCGCCTCCGTCAGCGCGGCACCATGGTCCGTGACACGCTCGATGAGGCCCTTGACGAGGGTGGCCCGGGAGGACACGTCGATGAGCTGGAACTTCAGCGACGACGAACCGGCGTTGATCACCAGCACGAGGGAGGTCATTGGGCACCTGCCTGGACGGCCGTGATGGCAATGGTGTTGACGATGTCCCGGACCAGGGCCCCCCGCGACAGGTCGTTGACCGGCTTGCCCAGGCCCTGAAGCACCGGCCCGATGGCGACCGCGCGGGCGCTGCGCTGCACGGCTTTGTAGGTGTTGTTGCCCGTGTTGAGGTCGGGGAAGACGAGCACCGTGGCCCGGCCGGCGACCGGGCTGTCCTTGAGCTTGGTCGCGGCGACGTGCGGATCGACGGCCGCGTCGTACTGGATCGGTCCCTCGATGAGGAGTTCGGGTGCACGTTCACGAACCAGTGCAGTGGCCTCACGGACCTTCTCGACGTCGGCGCCTGACCCGGATCCGCCGGTCGAGTAGGACAGCATGGCCACGCGGGGTTCGATGCCGAACTGGGCGGCGGTCTGGGCCGAGGAGATCGCGATGTCAGCGAGTTGGTCGGCGTTCGGGTCCGGATTGATGGCGCAGTCCCCATAGACGAGCACCCGGTCGGCCAGGCACATGAGGAAGACGCTGGAGACGATGGACACCCCCGGTGCGGTGCGCACGACCTCGAGTGCCGGCCGCACGGTCGCGGCCGTCGTCGTGATCGATCCGGACACCATGCCGTCGGCGTGGCCGCCATGGACCATGAGGGTGCCGAAGTAGGAGGGGTCGACGACGGCGTCGGCGGCCATCTCGACGGTGACACCCTTGTGAGCGCGCAGCCGGGCATATTCCTGGGCGAAGGCCAGCCGCAGCGGCGAGTTCGCGGGATCGATGACGGTGACCTCGCCCAGGTCGAGGCCGACCCGCCGGTTGGCCTGTTCGATCGCCGACCGGTCACCGAGGAGGACGAGCTCGGCGATCCCGCGCTCGCGGACCTGACGGGCCGCTTCGAGGATCCGCGGCTCGGCGCCTTCGGGCAGGACGATCCGTGCCTTGGCCGCCCGGGCATCGTCGACCAACTGGTGCTCGAACATCAGGGGGGTCACGACCCCGGGCCGCGTCGGGAGCTCCAGCGCGGCCAGGACCGACGACGTGGCCAGGCGGTTCCCGAGCACCTGGATGGCCGTGTCGATCTTGCGCGTCGAGTCCGGACCGATCCGACCGGCCGCCCGACTGAGCGCGCGCGCCGTCTGCATGGTGCCGGTCTCGCAGGCGACGATCGGCAGTGCCACGTCGATGCCGTCGATCAGGCGATCGACCTGGGGGGAGAGGGGGAACCCGCCGTTGAGGATGATCCCGGTCAGCGTCGGGAAGGTCTTGGAGCGGTGTGCCAGCAGCGCACCGATGACGATCTCCTCCCGGTCGGCCGGCACGACCACGACGCCGTCCTCGATGAGCCGGTCGAGGACGTGGGGAAGAGTCATCGCGGCGACGACGATGCCCAGGCACTCGCGATCGAGCAGGTCGGGGTCGCCATGCACGAACACCGCATCACAGGCCTCGGCGAGGTCCTGCATGGTCGGCGCGCGCAGCAGTGGCACGTCCGGGAGCGCGACGACGGGGACGGGACCGACCCGCTCGGCGACGGCCGCGGCATACCGGTCGACATCGGTGGGTGCGACCTGGTTGACGACCACGCCGCTCACCGTTGCGTGGTTCTCGGCCGCCGCGGCCAGGGCGGCATCCACGGCCGCGGCTGCGCCCGAGGCGGGCCGCTCCCCCGTCGGCAGCACGAGCACCATGCGCGCGCCGAGGTTGGCGGCGATCCGGGCGTTGACCGAGAACTCGGTGGGGGTCGCGATGTCGCTGAAGTCGGAGCCGATGACCAGGACGAGATCGCAACGATCGGCGACCGCATGGAAGCGGTCGACGATGTCGCTCATCGCCGCGTCGAGGTCGGCGTGCACCTCCTCATAGGACACGCCACACAGGTCCTCCGTCGGCGGGGATTCGGGGCCGAGACGGGCGCGGAGCACGTCGAGGAGGGCGTCCTCGCCGACGGCCGGCACGATGGGTCGGAAGGGCAGGACACGTCCCACTCGCCGACCGAGATGTTCGAGCAGGGCCAAGGCCACTGCCGACTTGCCCGATGCCGCCTCGGTGGCGGCCAAATAGATGCTCTCGACCACGAGGCCAACCTATCCTCGTCGCATGACAACCGACGATCCGGCACGGCTGATCACCGAGGCGGATCGGCAGCGCGCCCTGACCGTGCTTCGCCGTGCCGCAGAGGACGGGCGCCTCACGCCCACCGCGCTGGACGAGCGCTCCCGTCGAGTCCGGGAGGTGCTGCTCGTCGGCCAACTCGACGACGTGCTCGAGGGCCTGCGTCCGACGAGGGACACCGACCTGTTGTGGCCCAACTCCGAGCGCGCCACGGCCAGCCCGCCGGCCCGCACCTCCGCGTCGCAGCCCGCGTTGCCGGTCCCGGCGGGTCATCGCGCCGACGACCGACTGGTGCTCGGGGGCGGCATGGCCAGTGACAAGCGCGCGGGGGTGTGGGTGTTGCCGCCCTATCTGCGTGTGCTCCCCCGTGTCGGGTCCATCCGTCTGGACTGCCGCCGAGCCCACGCCGAGACCGCGGTGATCGACATCGAGGTCGGCATCGGGGCGGGCAGCGTGGTGCTCGTGCTCCCCGAGGGTTGGGCGGCCAATGCCGAGCGGCTCAAGAAGGGCGTCGGCGATGTCAAGGTCAAGGTCGCCCCGACACCGGCGAGTGACTGCCCGACCATCTTCTTGCACGGCCAGGCGGGCCTGGGCTCGGTCGTCATCCGGCACGCCAACTGGTTCGAGCGGACCTTCACCGGCAAGAACTGACGCCGCACGCGCCCGGGTCAGCCTGCCGCCAGGCGGGCCTCGAAGAGTCGTCGCACGGCACCGTCGGAACGGATCAGGTCGAGCGCCAACGCGGCGTGACCGGGCACGTAGCCGTTGCCGACGAGCATGGTGACGTCCGCTGCCAGGCCCTCGGCGCCGAGTGCGGCAGCGGCGAAGTTCGTGGCCATCGAGAAGAAGATGACCGTGCCACCCTCAGCGGTGGACAGGATCGCCGGTTGCTCGCACCCCGGCACGTCGACGCAGACGACGGTGACATCCGCAGGTCCACCGGCTGCCGCCACCGCTTCGCTCAGCCCGAGCGGGGAGCGCGCGTCAGCGATGACGACCTGGTCGGCGAGCCCGGAGTCGGTCAACAGGTCTGCCTCGGCCTTGAAGGGCACGACGCCGATCGTCCGCCCGGCACCGGATTGGCGGGCAGCGGCCAGCGACAAGGAGCCCGACTTGCCGGCACTGCCGAGGACGGCCACCGTCGGCGCGAAGCCGCGCGCGGCATACGAGGTGACCACGCGGGAGACGAGCGCGGGAGCCCCACACACGTCCATCACCATGAGGGCGAGTTCGGGACTCAGGTCGTCGGGGAGTTTCGCGGCGATGGTGCGCCCGAAGAGGATCGCGTGACCCGTCGCGGGGATGCGCTCGGAGCTGCCGTCCCAGCGCTCGAGGCCGTCGGTGATCGCGAGGGGCGTGAGCGAGAGCGAGACCAAGGTGGCCACCCGATCCCCCACCTGGAGGCCCAGCGTCGACTCCGGGCCGACGTCCGCAACGGTCCCGATGAGCATGCCGCCCGACCAGGTCACGGGGTTCTGCATCTTGCCGCGGCTCGCGATGATCTCGAGGACCTCGTCGCGGATGGCTGCCCCGTCGCCGGCATGCTTGTCGTGGAGTTGCCGGAAGGAGGCGGCGTCGAGATTGAGGGTCTCGATGTCGATGCGCACCTCGTCGGGCCACACCTGCGGGCGGGTGTCGAGGCGCCGCGCCGCCTGCGGCAGGCTCGACCCGACGGGCTCGAGGACTCGGTGGACGCCGACCGGTGACGACGGGGTGGTGGGTTGACGGGTATCCATGGGAAGAAACTCCTCGGACTCGACACGACACCGAAGGATTTGCGGTCCAACTAGGTGATTGCACGATCTCTTGCGTATCCTGCCACGTATGGCGACAGACCTCGAACAGCCCTATGTCTATCGGCGACGCACCCTCGTCGAGCCGGACTGGACCCGCCTCCCGGGCTACCGCGACGTCACCGCGGCGCAATGGGAGGACGTGCAGTGGCAGCGGGTCAACTGCGTCAAGAATGTCAAGCAACTGCGAGAGCTGATGGGCGACCTGCTCACCGAGTCCTTCTACGAGGACCTCGAGCGGGACCAGGCCGAGCGCGCGACGATGTCGATGCTCATCCCGCCGCAGATGATGAACACCATGGTCCCCGCGACCGACGACGGTATGCCGGCCGCCGGCCACGACTTCACCGAGGCCTTCCTTGCGGACCCGGTCCGCCGCTACATGATCCCGGTCTTCTCCGACCGCCGGTCCGATTGGCCCTCGCACCCCTTCGCCACGCGCGACAGCCTCCACGAGCACGACATGTGGGCGGTCGAGGGGCTGACGCACCGCTATCCGACCAAGGTGTTGGCCGAGATGCTGCCGACCTGTCCGCAGTACTGCGGGCACTGCACGCGGATGGACCTCGTGGGCAACTCCACGCCCCAGGTCGCCAAACTCAAGCTCGCGGGCAAGCCGGTCGACCGGTATGCCGCGATGCTCGACTACCTCCAGCGCACCCCGGGTGTGCGCGATGTCGTCGTCTCCGGCGGCGACGTCGCCAACATGCCGTGGAAGAACCTCGAGGGCTTCCTCGACAAGCTGCTCGAGGTCGACACCATCCGCGACATCCGGCTCGCGACCAAGGCGCTCATGGGGTTGCCCCAGCACTGGCTCCAGCCCGACGTCGTCGAAGGCGTCGCCCGGGTCTCGGCCAAGGCGCGCTCCCGCGGGGTGTCGGTGGCGATCCACACGCACGTCAACAATGTGCAGTCGGTGACCCCTCTCGTCGCCAAGGCAGCCGTCGCGATGCTCGATGCCGGGCTCCGGAATGTCCGCAATCAGGGCGTCCTCATGCGTGGCGTCAACGACACGCCCGAGCAACTCCTCGACCTCTGTTTCGCCCTGCAGGACGAGGCGATGATCACGCCTTACTACTTCTACATGTGCGACATGATCCCCTTCTCGGAGCACTGGCGCCTGTCGCTTCGCGAGGCCCAGGAGTTGCAGCACGCGATCATGGGCTACCTGCCCGGGTTTGCGACACCGCGCATCGTCTGCGATGTGCCGTTCGTCGGCAAGCGTTGGGTGCACCAAGTTGAGTCCTACGACCGCGACAAGGGAATGTCGTTCTGGCGCAAGCACTATCGCACCTCGATCGAGGCCGGGGACGAGCAAGCGCTCTCGCGGGAGTATGTCTACTACGACCCGATCTACACCTTGTCGCAGCTCGGCCAGGACTGGTGGCGCAAGAACACCGACATGGACGCCCTGCACGCCGCAGCCTTCGAGGAGGCCGGCGCCAGTCGACATGCCTCGGTGAGGATCCACGCCTGACGGCGGTCTCAACACGGGCGGCATAGGGTTGGTTCCCATGTCGCGCAAGGACTCGGCGGGGACCCCTGCCACCGTCGTCCTCACCCGGGCGGGCGTGCCCTTCACGACCCATGCCTACGATCACGACCCCTCGGCGCGGTCCTTCGGCCTGGAGGCCGCCGAGGTTCTCGGGCTCCCGCCCGACCAGGTCTTCAAGACCTTGCTCGTCGACACCGGTCAGGAGCTCGCCGTCGGGATCGTGCCGGTCAATTGCACCCTCGACCTCAAGGCCATCGCGCACGCCCTGGGTGTCAAGAAGGCCGAGATGGCCGACCCGCGAGCCGCCCAGCGGTCGTCGGGCTATGTCGTGGGTGGCATCTCACCGATCGGCCAGAAGCGCCCTCTGCGAACCGTGCTCGACGAGACCGCAGTCCTGCACGACCGGGTCTACGTCTCCGGTGGCCGACGGGGCTTCGACATCGGTCTCTCCCCCACGGATCTGCTCGCGATCACCCAGGCGGTCCTCGCCGACGTCGCCAGGTGACCGGTCACTCCCAGGGGGTGGACAGGACGATCGTCGTGCGCGTGGACACATTCGCCGCCGCGCGCACCTTGGCGATCAGCTCCTCGAGAGCGGCCGGAGAGGCGACGCGCACCTTGAGGACGTAGCTCATGTCGCCGGCGACCGAGTGGCACTCCTCGATCTCAGGTATGCCGCGCAGCCGGTCCGGGACGTCGTCGGGCGCGGCGGGGTCCAGCGGGGTGATCGACATGAAGGCCGTCAGCGCATTGCCCAGCGCGACGTGATCCACGCGCGCGGCATACCCCGCGAGGACGCCACGCTCCTCGAGGCGCCGAACTCGCTGGTGCACGGCCGAGGTCGACAGGCCGAGTTGCTTGCCCAGGTCCGTGAAACTCATCCGCCCATCGGCCCTCAGCAGGTCCACGATGCGCCGGTCGGTCTGTTCCACACGCTCACCCTAGTTGGCGACGTGGATAGGGTGCTCGCATGTCCGGGGAACGCCTGCTGCTGTTGGATTCCGCCTCGCTCTATTTCCGGGCCTTCTACGGAGTTCCGGACCAACGGGAGAGCCCGACCGAGCACCCCACGAATGCGGTCCGTGGCTTCATCGACATGCTCGCCACGCTGATCAATGCCCACCATCCCACCGAACTCGTCGCCTGCTGGGACAACGACTGGCGCCCGCAGTGGAGGGTCGACCTGATCCCGAGCTACAAGGCCCATCGGGTGGCCGGCGTGTCGGACGCCGTCCCTGCCGGGGAGGAACCCGATCAGGAGCATCCCGCGACCGGAGGCCTCGCCGAGGAGGTCCCCGACGATCTGGGACCGCAGGTGCCGCTCATCGTCGACGCTCTGACCGCCTTCGGGATCGCTCGGATCGGCGTTGACGGGTACGAGGCGGATGACGTCATCGGCTCCCTGGTGGCCAGGCACAAGGGCCGCCTTCCCATCGACGTCGTCTCCGGCGACCGCGACATGCTGCAACTGGTCGACGACGCCGCCCCGGTGCGGGTGCTCTACACCGGCAAGGGCGGTGTCCGCGAGCCCGATATCGGCACCGAGGCGATGCTGCGCGAGAAGTATGCCGTGGCGCACGGTGAGGGGTATCTCGAGATGTCGATCCTGCGCGGCGACACCAGTGACGGACTACCCGGCG
Source organism: Phycicoccus elongatus Lp2 (assembly GCF_000367525.1). Classification (GTDB taxonomy): domain Bacteria; phylum Actinomycetota; class Actinomycetes; order Actinomycetales; family Dermatophilaceae; genus Phycicoccus_A; species Phycicoccus_A elongatus. The sequence goes on from NZ_HF570956.1 coordinate 1,149,552, forward strand.
TCAAGGGGATCGGCGACAAGACCGCGGCCCAACTCATCTCTGAATTCGGTTCTCTCGCAGCGATCCGGGCTGCTGTCGACAATGGTGATGCTCGCCTCAAGGGGGCGCGGAGGACCAATCTGGAGGCGGCTGCCGACTACCTCGATGTCGCTCCCACGGTCGTGCGGGTGGCGCCCGACGCACCCCTGCCCGACACCGACCTGAGGCTGCCCACCACGGTGGCCGACACGCGCCTGCTCAGCGAACTGGCGTCCACCTACGGCCTGACGTCACCGATCAACCGCCTGCTGTCCGCGCTCGGCCTGGGCTGAGGCGCGCCGCCGCCGCAGGCCTCAGTCGGTCGCGACGACGCCGCGCAGGATCGCGTCCATCGCCTTGCGTGCCGTGCGGCGGACTTCGGCGTCGTCGGCGGCATCGGCGACCTGCCCGAGCAGGTCGACGACCTGTTTGCAGCGGCGCACGAAGTCACCGGCGGTGAGGTCACTTCCACGAAGCACCTGGTCGAGATCGCGACCACTGGCCCAGCGGTGCATCGCCCACGCGATTCCGCCATCCGGGGCGCCGGTCGGCGTGAGTCCGTGCTCGGTCTCCAGGCCCTCCACGTCGCTCCACAACCGCTGCATGTGCGTCACGGCTGCAGCCACCTCGTCGGTCGGCATCCGAGGTGACACGTCTGTGCCCTCGCCACGGGGCTCGTGCACCAGGGCCGAGACGCAGGCCGCCAGGCCCGGGGCATCGAGACGCTTCCACACGTTCTCACGCAGGCAGAGGGCCGCCAGCAGGTCCTTCTCGCTGTAGAGCCGTCGCAGCCGCTCCCCGTCGGCGGTCACGGACTCGCCGTCAGCGCTCAGATAGCCGATCTGGGCGAGAGCCGCGCAGATCCGGTCGAAGGTCCTGGCCACGGTGTTGGTGCGGCCCTCGACCTTGCGCTGCAGGCCGACCGTCTCCCGCTTCAGTCGCCACCATCGCTCCGCCCAGCGGGCATGGTCCTCGCGTTCGGGACACTGGTGGCACGGGTGCGCCTTGAGCCGGCGGCGCAGGTCGTCCACGCGGGCGCTGCGCTCCCCCGTCGTTTCGGCACCGGCACCGGCTTCGCGCGCTTGCCGCGCGGCATACGGCTCACCGTGCGGGAGAGCGATGCGCAGCGAGGTCGCGAGGTCACGGCGCGCCTTGGGGTTCTTGGCGTTGAAGTGGCTGGGCACCTTGACGCGGGCCACTGCGGCGACCGGGGCGGGGACGTCGTTGAGGGTCACCTTGTGCAGGTGCTTGTCCTCGGTGACGACGGTCGGTCCTGACCACTCCCCCTTGTGGGAGCGCGCGGGGGTGACGACGACGGCCCACCCGGAGCGCCGGCCGGAGCCGATCCGGAAGACATCGCCGATGCGCAGGTCCTCCATCGACAGGGCCGCCTCGGCCCGGCGACTCGCGGCGCGTTGCCGCGCGCCATCCTTCTCGGCGTCGGCGAGGGCACGCCGCAATTCGGCATACTCCCGGAAGTCACCGAGGTGACACGTCATCGACTCGGCATAGCCCTCGAGCGCCTCCTCGTTGCGGCGCACGCTCGTCGCCAGGCCGACGACGCCGCGATCGGCCTGGAACTGCGCAAAGGACGTCTCGAGGATCTCGCGCGCCGTGTGGCGCCCAACGCGGGCGACCAGGTTGACCGCCATGTTGTAGGTCGGCCGAAAACTCGAGCGCAGCGGATAGGTGCGGGTCGACGCCAACCCGCCGACCGCCATCGGGTCGAGCCCCCGTGACCACTGGACGACTGCGTGCCCCTCGATGTCGATGCCGCGCCTCCCGGCCCGCCCGGTGAGCTGGGTGTACTCGGCCGGCGTCACCTCGACATGGGCCTCGCCGTTGAACTTCACCAGCTTCTCGAGCACCACCGTGCGCGCCGGCATGTTGATGCCGAGGGCGAGGGTCTCCGTCGCGTAGACCGAGCGGATCCTCCCCTCGGTGAAGAGTTCCTCGACGATCTCCCGGAAGAGCGGCAGCATCCCGGCGTGGTGTGCCGCGAAGCCACGCGACAGGCCGTCGACGAAGTCCCAATAGCCCAGGACGCCCAACTCGGCATCGGTGAGGTGACCGACGCGCTGCTCGACCAGCCGCCGGATGCGGTGTCCCTCGGCCTCCGGGATCAGCTTGACTCCGGCGCTCAGCAGTTGCGCGACCGCCCCCTCGCACCCGGCACGGCTGAAGATGAAGGTGATGGCGGGCAGCAGGCCGTCCTGGTCGAGCTCGAGGACCACCTCGGCGCGGGTGGCCCCGCCGCCGGGGCGGCCGCCTCGTCGCTGGTCGGGTCCACCCCGCTTCTCCGGTATGCCGCGGCCCCCCCTCGCGCGCGTCCCTCCCCCGCCGCGTCCGCGCCGCGGCTCGTCCATGAAGGCCCCGGATCGCTCCTGGCGCCGAATCGCCTCCAGCAGTTCGGGATTGATCCGCGCCACGCCGGTGCTGCGACGCTCGCGTGACCCGAGAATGTTGGCGTCGTCCACTCCGGCGAAGAGGTCGAACATCGTCTGCCCGACGAGCATGTGCTGCCAGAGCGGCACGGGCCGGTGCTCGGAGACGATCACGGCGGTGTTGCCGCGCACCTCGGTGAGCCAGTCGCCGAACTCCTCGGCATTGCTCACCGTCGCCGACAGCGACACCACCTGGACGGACTCGGGCAGCAGGATGATGACCTCCTCCCACACCCCGCCCCGGAAGCGGTCGGCGAGGTAGTGAACCTCGTCCATGACGACGTGGCTGAGGCCCTCGAGAGTCCGCGACCCGGCATACAGCATGTTGCGGAGTACCTCGGTCGTCATGACGACAACGGGGGCCTCACCACGGATGGAGGTGTCCCCGGTGAGCAGCCCGACGTTGTCGGCTCCGTGGCGGGCGACGAGGTCGTGGTACTTCTGGTTGGACAGCGCCTTGATCGGGGTGGTGTAGAACGCCTTGCGGCCGGTCGCGAGGGCGGCATGGACGGCGAACTCACCGACGATCGTCTTACCGGCCCCGGTGGGAGCGGCGACGAGCACTCCCTGCCCCCCCTCGACGGCGAGGCAGGCCTCGACCTGGAAGTCATCGAGAGGGAAGCCCTGCTCGGCGGCGAAGTCACGCAGCAGCGGCCCGGTCATGGGGCCAAACCTACGTCAGGACGGTGAGCGCACCGGGGACGACCTCGCAGCTCAGCGGCAGGGGCGCGAACCGCTCGCCGTCGGCATACCCGACGATGCCGGTCGCCTCGAGGTGGACCCGGTGCGCGCGGTGGGTCGTCACGGCCGGGTGGTCGACATGCGCGCCGCTGAAGACCTTGGGGAAGACCCGCAGGAACTCGGGCGTCGAGATCCTGGAGAGGACCAGGACGTCGAGCAGCCCGTCGTCGAACTTCGCGCCCGGGACCACCTTCATCCCCCCGCCGTAGGCCGGTCCGTTGCCGACCGCGACCAGCATCGCCTCGGTCTCGATTCGCTCCCCGTCCAGGGTGAGGACGTAGGGGATCGCCCGGAAGACCGGCAGCTCACGCAGGATGGCCAGGTTGTAGCGCATCTGGCCCTTGGGCCAGCGCCAGCCGTTGGCCCGCTCGTTGACGACGGCGTCGAAGCCGGCCGCGAGGACGCCCCCGAACCAGATCGTCGAGCCGTCACCGATGACCGACCGGGCCAGGTCCACCCGGCGGGCGGTGCCCCGCTCGATCCGCTCGACCGCCTCGATCGCGTTCCGCACCGGCAACCCGAGCTCGCGCGCGATGTCGTTGCCGGTACCGGCCGCGATGATGCCCAGGGGCACATCGGTCTGGGCGCACAGGTTGAGGCCGAGGTGGACCATGCCGTCACCGCCGGACACGACGAGCCGGTCGATCCGCCCCTGAGCCAAGGCCTCACGTGCCTGCCCCTTGGCGCTGTCGGCATCCATTCCCGAGAGGTCGACGATCTCGTGGCCGCGAGCCCTCAGCAGCGTTGCCGCCTCGGTGCCGATGCGACCGCCGGTGTTCTTGCCCGAGGTGGGATTGATGACCATCCCGATGCGCAGTGTCACGGGGGGAGGCTATCGCCCTTGGCCACGCGCGGACCCACAGACATCAGATGGCGCTGGCGGCCTCGTCGTCGGTCTCGAGCCACTCAGGTCGGCTCCTCGAGCGCCGCTTGTCCAGCACCTTGGTGAAACCGAGCGCCGCGAAGAACAGCACGATGAGGGGCCCGGCCAGCAGGAACATGGTGAAGGGGTCCGGGGTCGGCATCATGATCGCGCTGAAGACGAGGATCGCGAAGACCGAGATCCGCCATCCCTTGGCGAGGCGCTCGAAGGGCAGGACGCCGATGAGATTGAGCGCGATGATGAAGACCGGCAGGAGGAAGGCGAAGCCGAAGGCCAGGATGAAGCGGACGACGAAACTCATGTAGTCGGAGAGTTGCTGGATGTTGGACACATCGTTGAGCGAGAAGTCCAGCAGGACCTTGACGACATAGGGCAGCGACACGCGCGCCATGGCGCACCCGGCCAGGAAGAGCGGGACCGCGGCTGCGATGAAGGACAGCGAGATGCGCTTCTCCTTCTTCGTCAGCCCGGGGACGATGAACGCCCAGATCTGGTAGAGCCACACCGGGCTCGAGATGAGCACGCCCAGGAAGATCGCGATGCTCAGATGTTGCGAGAAGGCCGAGGTCAGGCCGCTGTATGCCGTCGTCACGACCTTGTCGGGGTGGGCGGCCTCGTAGTCCTTGTAGGGCTTGAGCAGATCCTCGATCACCGGGTCATAGACGAACCAGCCGAAGGCAGTGGCGATCAGCAGGGTGATGCCGGACTTGACGATCCGTTGCCGCAACTCACGCAGGTGCTCCCCGAGCGGCATCCGACCTTCGGGGTCACGCGGACGACGGCGCGGCAGGGCCATGGGACAGAGTTCGCGAACGAATCGGAGGTCAGGCGGAGCGGTCGTTGCGCTCGGTCACCGGGTTGACGGTGTCTGTGGCATCGTCGGCAGCACGCTCGATCTTCTCGCCCTCGACGGTGGCCCGGCTGGCTTTGCTCTGCTCGTGCTCGGCCTTCATCTCGTCCACCTCGGACTTGAAGATCCGCATCGAGCGGCCCAGGCTGCGCGCTGCATCCGGGAGGCGCTTGAATCCGAAGAGCAGGAGGAAGGCCACCACGATGATGATGATGTGCCATGGCTTGAGTGCGCCCATTGGTGGTCGGTGTCCCTTCGGGTGACGCTTGGTCTGACTGCCGGTCCAGTGTAGACGGGCGCGCCTGTGCCGATCCTGTCCCGTCCCCATGGGTCCGAGGCTTCCGTCGCCATGACAACGGAAATCGCGGACGCAAGGAGGGGCAGGCGGCTCTAGGCGTATGCCGCGAGCGCAGCTCGCGCAGCCGCGGCGACCTCGCCGCGCAAGGATTCCGGCGCCGTGACGACGGCGTGCCCGGCCAGGCGCAGCATCAGGCGCACCAGCCACTGCGTGTCGGCAGTGCGCAGGTCGACCTCTGTCATCCCGTCACCGAGATCCCGCACCGCCTCGACGGGGTAGTAGTCCACGATCCACCGGGCGACCCTATCGAGCCGCAGCGTGACGACCTCGTCGTCCGGTCCGGGTTGGAAGATCCCGCCAGCGAGGTCGCGCAATGTGGCTGCCGGTGGCGGCGTGGCCGCGACGTCGAGCACCTCGAGGGCCTCGATCCGGTCCAGGCGGAACATCCGCATCGCCTCGGCGCGATGACACCACCCTTCGAGGTAGATCCGGCCGTCCATCGAAATCACCCGCAGGGGGTCGACATCGCGCTCGGTGGACTCGTCCCGCCCTGGCACGAGGTACTCCAGGCGCACCCTGCGCCCTGCCTCCACCGCTGCGCGCGCGCGACCGACCAGGTCCTCGTCGACCGGGTCCGCGGCCTGCACCGTGACCGAGGCCGCCGCCTGCCCGAAGGATCCTGCGGCCGCCTCGAGCTTGGCCAGGGCCCGCTGCGCCGCGTCCCGCTCGTGGAGCCCCGGCAGCGACAGCAGGGCCTGCAGCCCCACCATCAGCGAGACCGCTTCGTCGAGCCCGAGCCGCAGCGGTTTGGCGATCGTCTCGGCATTGCTCAGGAAGACCTTGCCGCCCTCCCAGCTCGCATCGATGAGTTCGTCTGGCATGTTCCCGTAACCGCAGACGAAGAGCAGGTTGAGGTCGCTCTCGAGTTGCGGCACCGAGATGCCCAGGCCGCGAGCCGCCTCCTCGACGTCGATGCCCTGCCGGTTGACCAACCACGGCACCATGGTGAGCAGACGGGCCAGCCGGGCCTGGGCTGTCTCGACCGGCTGCTTCGCGCCCGCCATCACGGTCTCCCTTCGTGCGCGGCCAAGGTGGCCCGGAGACGGGCCACGACCGCACGTTGCAGGTCGACCGGCTGCTCGACCCGCACGTCGGCGCCGTGGCTGGCGATGTCGGTGGCGAACTCGTCGAGGTCGCGGTGGTCGACGTCGATCAGGGAGAAGTCGTCGTCGATCTCCCCCACAGTTCGGGCCTGCCGGCGCAGGTAGTGCCCACGCCCGACGCGCACCCGCAGGACCGCGGGGCTCGGTTCGGCCACCGAGGTCGAGCCGCTCACGAGCACGTGCGGATCATGGTCGGCCGGGATGTCGTAACTCCCCGGCGTCCCGATCCGCGTGACCTCGCCGGAGATTCGCGAGAGTCGGAAGACCCGCGGCGCATCCCGGTCGAGATCTCGGCCGGTGACATACCAGCGACCGTGCCAGAGCACTACGCGCCACGGTTCGAGCCGACGGGTCGTCGTCTCGTCCGAGTCCGCTCGCCGATAGTCGAAGGAAACCGGTGCCCGCGCGATGACCGCGTCCTTGAAGGCGTCGAAGGACGGCTCAGCGGTGCGCAGGCGCGGCTCGATGCCGATGAGCGACTCCTCGTCGCGCTCGACATCCGTGGCACGCAGTTTGCGCAGAGCCTGGGTCGCGGCCCCGCCGAGCGAGGCCTGAGCCCAGGCGCGCGCTGCCAGACCCAACACGGTGAGCTCGTCGCGTTCGAAGGCGATGTCGGGCAGGGCGTACTCGCGCTGGTCGATCCGATAGCCCTGCTCGTCGTCCCATCCGGCCGACACGACCTCTGTGACGAGCGGAATTCCCAGTTCGCGCAGTTCGTCCTTGTCACGCTCGAAGGTTCGGTCGAAGGCCTCGGCCGAAGGCGCCGCGGCATACGCCTCGATGGTCCGGCGGATCTGTGCCTTGGTGAGTGGGCGCCGCGTGTAGAGCAGCACCAGCACCAGGTTGAGCAGCCGCTCGGTCTTGGCGGCCGGGCTGTTCGTGGCACTCATGGCGGGCACGATACGCCAGCCACCGGGCCGGTCTTGGTTACGCTCGCTGGGTGATGTCGTGGCGTCGGGCCGAGGTCCTGCGAGAGGTCCGTCGGTGGTCCGGAGCAGTGGAGTATGCCGTGCGGCTGGCCACCGAGGACCCCGCCGGACTGCCGAGTGAGGTGCGCGCCCTGGCCTATCTGGCAATGGTCGGTGAACCCTGTCCCGGCGACACGGTGCTGCTCAACGTCAGTGCCCTCGTCAAGGGCCTGGGCACCGGCGGGCTGGCGCTCGTCGTCGCCGTCCCCGATCGGCTCCCCCCTGATGTCGATGGGCCGGGCCACATCGTCAAGGCGCGCTACACGCCCCAGCAGCAGATGTTCCTCGCCATCGACGAGCAGGACTCTCCCCACCACGACGCTCTGAGTGACGCTGTCGCCGCCGCGGGCTCACTCGGGAGCATGCCGGTCGTCGTGGCCGATCTCCACTCGGCGCTCCCCGCGATCCTCGCCGGGATCCGGGCCGAAGCGCCGGACCTGCGTGTCGTCTACGTCATGACCGATGGGGGTGCGCTCCCCATGGCGTTCTCCCGGTCGGTGGCCGGCCTCATCGACGCCGGCTGGCTGACCTCGACGATCACCGTCGGCCAGGCCTTCGGTGGGGAGCACGAGGCGGTGACGCTCCACAGCGCCCTGGTCGCGGCTCGACGAGTGCTCGCCGCCGACATCGTCGTCGTGACCCAGGGGCCGGGCAACGTCGGCACCGGCACACCCTGGGGCTTCTCCGGGGTTGCCGCCGGAGAGGCCCTCAATGCCGCCTGGACTCTGGGCGGCACCGGGATCGGTGCCGTGCGGGTGTCCTTCGGCGACGCCCGCGGGCGGCACCGAGGCCTCTCGCACCACAGCCGAACCGCCTACGGGCGGGTCTGCCTGGCCCCCGCCACCCTCCCCTACGCGACCCCGACGAACGTCGCGCAGGAACTCGTGGCGGAGCAGGTCCATGCCCTGGCTGCCGACGCGACCGCACCTCTGAGACCGGTGGCGGTCGAGGCGGCCGGCCTGCGGCAGGCCCTCGAAGCGGTTCCAGTGGGCCTGTCGACCATGGGACGCGGGCTCGACGCCGACCCGGAGGCCTTCATCGCGTCAGCGATCGCTGGTCGATGGGCTGCGAGCATCCGGTCCTGCGCCCCCGGCACGCCTGAGTAGGCGTCAGCGCACCGACACCAGGTCGACGACGAAGATCAAGGTCTCGCCGGGCTTGATCGCCGCGCCCGCCCCTCGATCGCCGTAGCCCAGGTGGGGCGGGATGACCAACTTGCGGCGCCCACCGACCTTCATGCCGAGAATGCCGTCGTCCCAGCCGCGGATGACCTGGCCGATGCCGAGCCGGAAGTCGAGCGGAGCGCCACGGTTCCAGGAGGCATCGAACTCCTCGCCGGTGCTGTGGGCGACGCCGACGTAGTGGGCACTGATGGTGCTGCCGCGGGTCGCCTCGTCACCATCGCCCTCCCAGATGTCCTCGATGACGAGGTCGGTGGGGGCGGCGTCCCCGGGGAAGTCGATCTCGGGCTTGGTGGTGTCAGGGTCGAAAGGCATGGCTGCTCCTTGGTCGCTCGGATGGTCGGACGTCGTGTGTGTCAGTAGGCGGCGAGGATGTCGACGACGAAGACCAAGGTGTCGTCGCCTGCGATCTTCGGCGGGCTGCCGGTGGCTCCGTAACCGTCGGCCGGGGGCACGATGAGCATGACCCGCGACCCCACCTTCTGCCCCTTCAGTCCGTTGTCCCACGCCGAGATGACGTTGCCCCCACCGAGTTGGAACTCGAAGTAGCCGGGGTCACGCGTGCTCGAGGAGTCGAAGACGCTGCCGTCCTTCCACAGCACCCCGGTGTAGTTGACCCGCACGGTCTGGCCTTGGGTCAACTCCGCGCCGGTGCCGGCGATGAGGGGCTGAACGATAAGGCTCGTCGGGGCTGCTGCCCCGGCCGGCATCGTGACGACCGAGGGCTCCTTGGGGCCCTTGTACTCGACCGTCGGCTGGCCTTCGACCGGCGCGACGGCTTCGCCCTTGGCCTCCGCCAGAGGCTTGGTCGCCCCCAGGATGTCCAACACCATGACGACGGTGTCGGTCCCCTTGAGGCCGGCCGCTGAGTTGCCCTCGGTGCCGAAGACGTCCTTGGGCGGGGCCACGATCAGCACTCGGCTGCCGACCTTCTTGCCCGGCAACTGGGTGCGCAGGGCCGGGAAGAGCGCCTCGTGGCTCAGGTCGATGCCGACCGGTGTCTTGGTGTCCCAGGTGCTGTCGACCGTGTTGCCGGAGGTGCCGTTGACGATGAGCGCGTTGACGGACGCCATGTCGTCCTTGGTCACCGCGGCACCATCGCCCTCCTTGAGCACCTTGGAGACAGAGGCTGTCGCCTTGAGAGGCTTCTTGGAGATGGCCACGGTCGGCGCGGCAGCCGGGTCGGACCCCTCGATCTTGACCGCATCGAGGACCGAGCCCGACGCGGTGGACGAGGCACAACCGGTGATGCTCAGGGATGCTGCGACGACGAGCGCAGCAAGGACCGGACGACGTGGTGCACGCACGGAGAGAACCTTTTCGCAGGGGGCATGAACTGCGCCCACCATAACCTCGTGCCCTGTGCGGACCGGAAATCGCGCGATCCCCACCCGATCAGGCCAACGGTGCGGCCGCCGCCTCGATGCCCTCGATGAGCCGGTCGACACGCGCATCCTCGGCCAGGAAGGGGTCCTTGCAGAGCACGGTGCGCTGGGCCTGGTCGTTGAGCTTGAGGTGCACCCAGTCCACCGTGAAATCGCGCCGATGTTCTTGGGCCGCCTTGATGAACCGGCCACGAAGCGCCGCGCGAGTGGTGGGGGGCGCCACCGTCTTGGCCCGGAAGACTTCCGGGTCGGTGACGACGCGTGCCGCCCGGCCCCGACGCGAGAGCAGGTGGAAGAGCCCTCGGTCGCGACGGATGTCGTGGTAGGCGAGGTCGAGTTGGGCCAGACGCGGATCCTCGAGGCCAAGGCCGTGGCGGGCGGCATACTCCTCGATCAACCGCTTCTTGATGACCCAGTCGATCTCGGTGTCGACCTTGGCGTGGTCGCCACTCTCGACCGCGTCGAGCGTTCGCTCCCAGAGGTCGAGGACGGTGTCGTGGAGGGGATCGTGCGCCCCCTCGGCGGCGACGAAGGCCTTGGCGCGGCCGAGGTACTCACGTTGGATGTCGAGCGCGGAGATGGTCTCACCCGAGGTCAACCGCACCGACCTGCGGCCGGTCAGGTCGTGACTGATCTCGCGGATCGCCCGGATCGGCACCTCGAGGCTGAGGTCACGCAGGGGCACCCCGGACTCGAGCATCCGCAGGACGAGGTCGGCGGACCCCACCTTGAGCAGGTTGGTGGTCTCGCTCATGTTGGAGTCGCCGACGATGACGTGCAGCCGTCGATACTGCTCGGCGTCGGCGTGGGGCTCGTCGCGGGTGTTGATGATGGGCCGCGACCGGGTCGTCGCCGACGACACGCCCTCCCAGATGTGGTCGGCCCGCTGGCTGAGGGCGTAGGTCGCGCCCTTGCTGGTGTGAACGATCTTGCCTGCGCCACAGATGAGTTGGCGTGAGATCAGGAAGGGCAGGAGGCCGTCGGACACGGCACCGAAGTCGCCCCCGCGACGGACCAGGTAGTTCTCGTGGCAGCCATACGAGTTGCCCGCGGAGTCGGTGTTGTTCTTGAAGACGTAGATCTCCCCGCGCACTTCGTCGGCCGCGAGCCGGGCCTGGGCATCGACAGCCAGTGACTCCACGATCTGCTCACCGGCGCGGTCATGGGCCACGAGTTGGCGCAGTGAGTCGCACTCGGCCGTCGCATACTCCGGGTGCGAACCGACGTCGAGATAGAGGCGTGAGCCGTTGCCGAGGAAAACATTGCTCGACCGCCCCCACGCGACCACCTTCCGGAAGAGGTAGCGGGCCACTTCGTCGGGGGTCAGGGTGCGCTGCCCGCCGGAGGTGCAGGTGATGCCGAACTCGGTCTCGATCCCGAAGATCCGGCGGGCGTGGGCGCTCATGCGCCGCCGTCGCCGTCCTGGTGCGGGCGCTGTGTCTGCGGGTTGGTGGCCACCGCACGCGGGCTGTCGCCGGGCACCTCGGACCGGTCCGCCTCCACGACCTGACCAGGACCCGGAGTCAGCAGCCCGCTCAGGCCGTCGCCACCGAGGCGTCGGAAGGTCCGTCGTGGTCGGTTGCGGTCCAGGAGTGCGACTTCCAATTGGTCCCCGGTCAACTCACGAGCTGCTCCCCCGGCCGGGTCGCGGCCCAGCAGGCCGACCGCCAGGCGCAGCACCTCGGCCAGCCCGAGGGTGGGGTTCCAGTCCTCCTTGAGGCCCTCCTCGATGAGCTCCGCAGCGCCGCCCATGGCGACGAAGGCCCGCTCGTCGGCAACCGACCCGTCATAGGTCAGCCGATAGAGCTGGTCGGCCTCCACGTCGACCCCGACCTCGGCGACCACGATCTCCACCTCGTACGGCTTGGACTCCTGGGTGAAGACGGTCCCGAGGGTCTGGGCGTAGGCGTTCGCCAGTCCCCGCGCCGACACATCGGAGCGGTCGTAGGAGTAGCCGCGCAGATCGGCATACCTGACTCCCGCGACCCGAAGGTTCTCGAACTCGTTGTACTTCCCGACGGCAGCGAAACCGATGCGGTCGTAGATCTCCGAGACCTTGTGAAGGGTCCGCGAGTGGTTCTCGGCCACGAAGAGGATGCCCTCGGTGCACGACGCCACGATCACCGAGCGGCCACGGGCGATGCCCTTGCGGGCGAAGTCGGCCCGGTCCTTCATCAACTGCTCGGGCGAGACGTAGAAGGGCATCTGGCTCATCGCGCACCTCCCGGGTTGCCGGAGCGAGAAGCCACGATGGCATCGACCACCGCCGCGACGGCATCGTCCTCGACGAACCGCACCCCGTCGGTGTCGATCCGGGCCACCGTCGGCCAGATCCGTCGGCCGAGGTCCGGCCCTCCGGTGGCGCTGTCGTCGTCCGCCGCATCCCACAGGGCCTCGACCGCGACCCGAAGTGCCTCCTCGCCTGTCATGCCACGCCGGAAGAGCTTCTTCATCGCTCCCCGCGCGAAGAGCGAGCCGCTGCCGACGCTGTGGTGATCGTGCTCCTCGTAGCAGCCGCCGGTGACGTCATAGGAGAAGATCCGGCCCAGGCGCAGGTCGACGTCGTACCCGGTGAACATCGGCACCACCGACAGCCCCTGCATGGCCATGCCGAGGTTGCCTCGGATCATCGAGGCCAGGCGATTGGCCTTGCCCTCGAGAGACATCAACGTGCCCTCGATCTTCTCGTAGTGCTCCAACTCGACCTGGAAGAGGCGCACCAACTCGATGGCCAGACCGGCGGTTCCGGCGATGCCGACGGTGGAGAACTCGTCAGCGGCGAAGACCTTCTCCATCTCGCGGTTCGCGATGATGTTGCCCATCGTGGCCCGTCGGTCCCCCGCCATCAGCACCCCACCGTCGAAGGTGATCGCCACGATGGTGGTGCCGTGCGGTGCGTCGATGCTCGCGCCGCTCGGCAGTCGGCGCCCGCTCGGCAGCACCTCGGGGGCGTGGGCACGCAGGAAGTCGTGGAAGGACGAAGAACCTGACGTCAGGTATGCCGCGGGGAGGCGACCGCCGTCGTGTCGCGAGGTCACTGGCCGCCCTTCTGGACGAAACCCTTGACGAACTCCTCGGCGTTGGACTCCAGGACCCCGTCGATCTCATCGAGCAGGTCGTCGACGTCGTGGGTCTGGCCGGCCGGGGCGGACGCACCAAGCTCGGGCAGGTCGTCCGGCCCGTCGTCGCGACGGTCACGTTTGATCTGCTCCTGGCCGGCCATCGGTCGCCTCCTGCCTCCGTGACGACCGCGATCGGTCGTCGACACCACCGAGCCTAGTCGCTCGGTCCACGGCGGTGGTCAGGCCGGTGCGCTGAGTCGCGTGAGCAACTCACCGATCGACGTGCTGGACTCGACGAGGTCACCCACCTGATCCCGGGTTCCCTTGAGCGGCTCCATGAGCGGGATCCGCTGCAGCTGCCGTTGGCCCGCGACCTCGACGATCACCGAGTCCCAGGAAGCAGCGACCACCTCGTCGGGGAAGCGCTCGAGCAATGCCCCCCGAAACCAGGCCCGGGTGTCCCCGGGCGCGCGCGTCATGGCCTCGGCCGCTGCCGCCTCGTCGACGAGGCGGGTCATCCGACCGGTGGCGGCCAACCGATGCGCCAGTCCGCGCTCGGCCCGGACATCGGACCACTGGATGTCGACGGCCTTGAGTCGCGGATCTCCCCAGCCGAGAGCATCTCGGGAGCGATAGCCCTCCAGGAGGCCGAGCTTGGCGACCCACTCGACCTCGCCGCGCGCCTCCATCGGGTCGCGGCGCAGTCGGTCGAGGGTGGTGCCCCACCAGTGCATGACCTCGGCGGTGTCGGGGTCGAGCGCGCCGCCATGGCGGGCGTCCAACCACGCCTGGGCTTCGTCGCGATACACCTCCAGCAGGTCCAGGCCGGTCAGCTCCTGGCCGCTCGCCAGGGTGACCCGGGCCCGGAGCGTGGGATCGTGCGAGATGCGCTGGAGGGTCGCGACCGGCTGCTGGAGGGTGAGGTCCCGCTGGAGCCAGCCATCCTCGATCATTCCGAGGACCAGGCTGGTCGTGCCGAGCTTGAGCAGGTTGGCGACGTCGAAGTGGTTGGCGTCGCCGATGATGACGTGCAGCCGACGATAGAGGTCGGCTGTCGCGTGCGGCTCGTCCCGGGTGTTGATGATCGGCCGCTTCAGCGTGGTCTCGAGTCCCACCTCGGTCTCGAAGAAATCCGAGCGTTGCGCCAACTGGAAACCGTTGGTGCGACTGTCCACCCCGATGCCCACACGCCCTGCACCACACAGGATCTGTCGGACCACGAAGAACGGCGTGAGGTGCTTGACGATGTCGAGGAACGGGGTCCGCCGCGACATCAGGTAGTTCTCATGGGTCCCGTAGGACTGCCCCTTGCCATCGGTGTTGTTCTTGTAAAGGTTGACACCCGGCGGCAGGGACGCCAGTCGAGCGACCGCCTCACGCATGATGAGTTCCCCGGCGCGGTCCCAGCGGATCGCGTCGCGCGGCGTCGTCACCTCCGGCGAGGAGTACTCGGGGTGGGCGTGGTCGACATAGAGCCGAGCGCCGTTGGTGAGGACGACGTTGGCCATTGTCGGGTCGTCGGCCCATTCGTCGGTGAGCTGGCTGGGATGGGCCGTGCCACGCCCCATGTCGAAGCCTCGGGCATCGCGCAGGGGGGCCTCGTCGGCGTAGTCCCACGACGCCCGCGCCCGCCGGATGCCGCGCGCCGCGGCATACGTGGTCACGACGTCTCCCGAGAGGACCATCGGGTTGGCCGAGGGTGCCCCCGGCACCGAGATGCCGTACTCCGTCTCGATGCCCATGACCCGCCGCACACTCATGCCGGAAGGCTACGCAATGCCGCAGCATCCGGCCGCCACGGGGAATGTCGCTGGCCGCCAGAGCAGGCCGACCGCTCCCCTAGGCTGACCCCATGCGCGATGTCGTCGTCTTCTCGGGCAACGCCCACACGGCCCTCGCCACCAGCATCTGTGACCACTTGGGCGTCACCCTGTCCGACACCGCGATCAGCCGCTTCAGCAACGATTGCCTGCAGGCCCAACTCCTGGCCAACTGCCGTCAACGTGACGTCTACATCGTGCAGCCACTGGTGCCTCCCACGCAGGACTCGCTGATGGAGTTGCTGCTCATGATCGACGCGGCCAGGGGAGCCTCTGCCTCGCAGATCACCGCCGTCATCCCGCACTTCGCCTACGCCCGCTCGGACAAGAAGGACGCCTCGAGGATCAGCCTCGGGGGTCGACTCGTGGCGGACCTGATCTCGACGGCCGGCGCTCACCGGGTCCTCACGATGAACCTTCATGCTCCCCAGGTGCACGGCTTCTTCTCGGTCCCGGTCGATCACCTGACCAGCCTGGGTGTCCTCGCGGAGCACTTCCGCGAGCAGAACCTCACCGACTGCGTGGTCGTGTCCCCCGACCTGGGCAATGCCAAGGACGCCACCCAGTTCTCCCGACTCCTCGGACTTCCCGTGGCGGCCGGCTCCAAGCGGCGGCTCGGTGACGACCGTGTGGTCATCGACTCGATCGTCGGCGATGTCGTCGGCAAGCGGGCCATCGTGCTCGACGACGAGATCGCCACCGGCGGCTCGATCGTCGAACTCATGGACAAACTCGCCGAGCAGGGCGTTTCCGAAGCCGCAGTGGCCTGCACCCACGGCCTCTTCGCCGGGAAGGCCGTCGACAAACTTCGCGGACACCCCCTGATCAGCGAGGTCGTCACGACCGACACCGTGCCGGCCCCCGCGGCCTGGCCAGAACTCAAGGTGCGATCGGTGAGCAAGCTCTTCGCCGAGGCCATCACCCGCATCCACGAGGGCGAGTCGATCTCGAGCCTCTTCGACGGGGTCGACCCCACCCACGCGCCCCCACGCCAGCGCTCCCTCTTCGATCGGGCGGACGCATGACGCGGTTGCTGCCGGTTCTCGCCGACGCGGCTCTGGTTCTCCTCTTCGCCTTTCTCGGTCGGCGCAGTCACGAGCACGGCCTCTCCCTCACCGGCCTGTTCCAGACGGCCGGACCCTTCCTGTGCGGAACGGCGGCCGGTTGGCTGCTCGCCGCCGGGCTCACCGATCTGGCACCGCGGTCCGTCCCCTTCGGGCTCGTCGTGGTCGCGGCGACGGTCGTGGTCGGCATGGGTCTGCGCCTTGTCTTCGCCCAGGGTGTGGCCTGGTCCTTCGTGCTCGTGGCCACGGCCGTGCTCTCCGTGCTGCTCCTGGGGTGGCGGGCGATCGCCGGTCTCGTCGGGGCCTGACCGATGGCGCTCAGCACAGCGGTCAGAGGTACTGCCCGGTGTTGGCCGTGTTGATCGACTTCCCGTGCTCGGTGCCACCCTCCTTGGTCTTGATGAGGGTGCGGATGTAGACGATCCGCTCCCCCTTCTTGCCGGAGATGCGCGCCCAGTCGTCGGGGTTGGTCGTGTTGGGCAGGTCCTCGTTCTCGCGGAACTCGTCGGTGCAGGCCTGCAGCAGGTGCTCGACGCGCAGGCCGCGCTGGTGGGTGGTGAGCAGGTCCTTGATCGCTGACTTCTTGGCGCGGTCGACGATGTTCTGGACCATCGCGCCGGAGTTGAAGTCCTTGAAATAGAGGATCTCCTTGTCGCCACCGGCATAGGTGACCTCGAGGAATCGGTTCTCCTCCTCCTCGGAGTACATCCGGGCCACCACAGCGTCGATCATGGCGTTGGCGGTTGCCTCCGCGTCCCCACCGTGGACGGCCAGGTCATCGGCGTGCAGCGGCAGGTCGGCGGTGAGGTACTTGGCGAAGATGTCACGGGCCGCTTCGGCGTCCGGTCGCTCGATCTTGATCTTCACGTCGAGGCGACCGGGTCGCAGGATGGCCGGGTCGATCATGTCCTCTCGATTGGAGGCCCCGATGACGATGACGTTCTCCAGCCCCTCGACCCCGTCGATCTCAGCGAGCAGCTGAGGGACGATCGTGGTTTCGACGTCGCTGGACACACCCGAGCCGCGAGTTCGGAAGAGCGACTCCATCTCGTCGAAGAAGACGACGACGGGGTAACCCTCGTTGGACTTCTCGCGAGCCCGCTGGAAGATGAGACGGATGTGTCGCTCGGTCTCACCGACATACTTGTTGAGCAGTTCGGGGCCCTTGATGTTGAGGAAGTAGCTCTTGCCCTCCGGGCGGCCTTCCTTCTCGGCGATCTTGCGCGACAAGGACGCCGCGACCGCCTTGGCGATCATCGTCTTGCCACACCCGGGCGGGCCGTAGAGAAGGACCCCCTTGGGCGGCTTGAGCTGGTGCTCCACGTAGAGGTCCGGGTGCAGGTAGGGCAACTCGACGGAGTCGCGGATCATCTCGATCTGACCGCTCAGGCCCCCGATGTCCTCATAGGAGATGTCCGGCACCTCCTCGAGCACGAGGTCGGCCACCTCGGACTTCGGGATCCGCTCGAAGACGAAACCGGTCTTCGGCTCCAGCAGGAGCGCGTCACCGACCCGCACCGGGGTGTCGATGAGCGGCTTGGCCATCCGCACGACCCGCTCCTCGTCGGCGTGCGCCAGGACCAGGACCCGGTCCTGGTCCAGCAGTTCCTTGACCAGGACGACCTCGCCGGCCACCTCGAAGCGGTGCACCGCCACGATGTTGAGGGATTCGTTGAGCATGACCTCCCGGCCGATCTCGAGATCGTCGGTGGCGAGCGCCGGGCTCACGGCGACGCGCATCTTGCGGCCTGCCGTCATGATGTCGGCCGTGCCATCGGCGAAGGTCTCGAGGAGGACACCGTAGGTGGCCGGCGGCTGGCCGAGCCGGTCCACCTCCGACTTCAGCGTGACGATCTGGGAGCGGGCGTCCCGCAGGGTGCGCACGAGTCGCTCGTTCTGGCTGTTGAGGGTGCTCACCTGGCTGCGCAGGCGCAGCACCTCGTCGTCGGGCCGCGCGGGGGTGGTGGGGCTGGTCGCGTCCGACACAAACGCCTCCTGAGGTATGCCGTGCACGCGCCGTGGTGGTCGCGCCACCGGGTCAGGTTCGACCCGGTTCACTTGACAGTAACCCCCAACGTGGCGGGAGAGCAGGAGGTTTCAGGCCGTGGGAAGGATCACGACGGTGACGATTCGGTCACTGTCGTGGTGACCCGACCTGCCGTCACCGTCTTCCGCACGCGCCGAACGCGCTTCTCGGACGGGATCCGCTCCCCCAACGCTTCGGGTGACCAGGCCTCCACCTCGTCGACCTCGACGTCATAGCCACCACCGGGGCGGCGCTTGCGCAGCGGCGGAGTGACGCCCGGCGCGAGCCGGCGGGTGGTGATGAGGAAGCCGGTGTGTCCGTGCATGCGGTGCTGGGGCCGCACGGCCAGACCTTCGAGATGCCACCCACGCACCAGTGACTCCCAGGCGTTGGGCTCGGTGAAGGCGC
The DNA here is from genome assembly GCF_000367525.1 of Phycicoccus elongatus Lp2. Lineage (GTDB taxonomy): Bacteria > Actinomycetota > Actinomycetes > Actinomycetales > Dermatophilaceae > Phycicoccus_A > Phycicoccus_A elongatus. Next base: position 1,167,863 of record NZ_HF570956.1, read on the forward strand.
CCTTGTCACGCATCGCCTCGGCGACCTTGGACAGTTGCGTGGCCGTGGCGACGTAGCAGATGAGCACGCCGCCGGGAGCGAGCGCGTCGGCGACGACGTCGAGGCACTCCCATGGCGCGAGCATGTCGAGCACGACACGGTCCACGGTCCCCGGTTCGACGACCTCGGGCAGTTCCTCGACGAGATCTCCGATCGTCACACTCCAGGCGGGGTGGTCGAGGCCGAAGAAGGCCCGCGCGTTCGCCATAGCGATGTCGGCGAAGTCGGCACGTCGTTCGAAGGAGTGGACCCGCCCCTCCTCGCCCACGGCCCGCAGCAGACTCATCGACAGGGCACCGGACCCGACGCCGGCCTCCACCACGACCGCGCCCGGGAAGACATCGGCCATGGTGACGATCTGACCGGCGTCCTTGGGGTAGACCACCGCGGCGCCTCGCGGCATCGACATCACGTAGTCCGACAGCAGGGGCCGCAGCGCGAGGTACTCGACACCCGCCGTGTTCTTGACCGTCGACCCGTCGGGCGCCCCGATGAGGTCGTCGTGAGCGAGGTAACCCCGATGCGTGTGGAACTGCTTCCCGGCCCCGAGGGTGATGGTGTGCAGGCGTCCCTTGGGGTCGGTCAACTGGATGCGCTCGCCCTCGCCGAAGGGTCCGCGGCGCAGGTCGGCACCGATGGCGGTCATGGGGCGCGAGTCTAGTTGGCCTCCGCGGCCGCCCGGTCAGGACCCGAGCAGGGTGTTGAGGTCATCAGCGATGGCGATTGCCCATGGTTGGCCCCCATCGGTGAGCACCACCACCGACGACCTCGACGACTGCATCGTCGTGAGGGCGGGGACGAGTTCGTCGCCGGGTGCGGATTCCACGACGGCACCCTCGGGCAGCGCCGTTCCCAGTGCCGAGACGGGGGTGTCGGGCGGGACGGTCACTCCCTCACCGGGTGAGCCGAGGAGCAGGTAACGACCGCCCTCCCGCACGAGGGGAATGCCGGGTGTCGGACCGAGCGAGCCGACGGGCAGGCTGCCGGGAATCACGGTGACCGGTCGAGCCACCTGATCGATGGTGCGACCCTCCAAGGCGGCTCGGGCCTGGCTGCTGGCGATGGCCTGCCCGGCACCTCGCCAGATGACGGAGGCAATGAATCCGGCCCACACGATGCGGATCAGATCCGGGGTGCGACCCTGAACGAGGGGCAGGCCCACTGCCCAGAGCACGATCAGCACAGCGAGCACCCTGCCGGCCCAGCCTGCGACGAGCAGACCGCTCGCCCGCCGTCCGGTCACCCCCCACACCAGCGACTCGAGAATCTGTCCACCGTCCAGGGGCAGCGCCGGCAGAAGGTTGAACAGGGCCAGCAGCAGGTTGACCCAACCGATACCGCCCAGCACGAGCCCGGCCATCGTCCCCTGCACGGCCTGGGCACCCAACCACCCGACCAAGGCCAGGAGCAGGTTGGTCAGGGGCCCGGCCGCCGCAACAGCCGCCGCTCGCCCGGGAGTGAGCGCGCGCGAGTCGAAGGCCGTGTGGCCCCCGAGGAAGTCCGCGACGACGCGATGGACCACCAGCCCGAGCCGGCGCGCCATCAGGGCATGCGCCCCTTCGTGGGCGAGAACGGCGAGGAGGAGCACCACGGCATACACCAGGCCGATGACATAGCCCACCGCGCCCGCCCCGCTGCCCACGACGACCGTGATGACGGCGGCCAGCGCGAACCAGGACCAGCCCAGATAGACGGGCACGCCGGCGATCGACGCGATCCGCAGCCCGGCCGATGGGCTTCTCGAGGGGTCGGTCATGTCCCAAACCCTATGTGCCGGTGAAATGCCCTGCGGGGCCGCCGGCTCCGGGCGGCATACTTGGGTGTTCGTCCTCACTCCCGGAGAGTCCCAGCGTGACCACTGCCCATCGGCCTGACGCCACCGCCGACCTGCGTGACGCGCTGAGCCGGCGCATCCTCGTGCTCGACGGCGCCATGGGGACCATGATCCAACGGTACGGGCTGTCCGAGGCGGACTTCCGGGGCGAGCGGTTCGCCGAATGGCCCAGTGACCTCCAGGGCAACAACGACCTGCTCAGCCTGACCCAGCCCGACATCATCGAGGCCATCCACCGGGAGTACCTCGAGGCCGGCGCCGACCTCGTCGAGACGAACACCTTCAGTGCCCAGCGGATCTCGCTCGCTGACTACGACATGGCCGACCTGGCCTACGAACTCAATGTGGAGTCGGCCCGCCTCGCGCGTCGGGCGGCCGACACCGTCACCGAGGCCACCGGTCGGCAGCGGTGGGTGGTGGGCGCACTCGGCCCGACCACACGCACGGCCTCGATCTCCCCCGACGTCAACGACCCGGGTGCGCGCAACATCTCCTACGACCAGTTGGTCGAGGCCTACCACGAGCAGGCCAGGGGCCTGGTCGACGGCGGCGCCGACGTGCTCCTCCTCGAGACCATCTTCGACACCCTCAATGCCAAGGCCGCGATCTTCGCCCTCGAGACGCTCTTCGAGGAGGAGGGTCGCCGATGGCCGGTCATCATCTCCGGCACGATCACGGACGCGTCCGGACGCACCCTGTCCGGTCAGGTGACCGAGGCCTTCTGGTACTCGATCCGTCATGTCCGGCCGCTCGCCGTAGGTCTGAACTGTGCGCTCGGCGCCGACGAACTGCGGCCCTATGTCGCGGAACTGGCGCGGCTGGCCGACTGCTTCGTCAGCGCCTACCCCAACGCCGGTCTCCCCAACGCCTTCGGGGAATACGACGAGACGCCGGCGCAGATGGCTTCGGTCATCGAGGGATTTGCGCGCGATGGCCTGGTCAACATCCTCGGCGGTTGCTGCGGCACCACGCCCGACCACATTGCGGCGATCGCCGCGAGTGCCGCTGCCCACGCGCCGCGTACTCCCGCGGTCATCGAGCCGGCGCTGCGGCTGTCCGGTCTCGAGCCCCTCGTCGTCACCGAGGACTCACTGTTCGTCAACATCGGCGAGCGCACCAACATCACCGGGTCGGCCCGCTTCCGCAAGTTGATCAAGGAGGAGGACTACCCCACCGCCCTCACCGTGGCGCGCCAGCAGGTCGAGGCCGGCGCACAGGTCATCGACATCAACATGGACGAGGGCATGATCGACGGCGTCGGCGCCATGGATCGTTTCGTCAAACTCGCGGCCGGCGAGCCCGACATCTGCCGCGTGCCGCTGATGATCGACTCCTCGAAGTGGGAGGTCATCGAGACCGGGCTCAAGGGCGCGCAGGGCAAGTGCATCGTCAACTCCATCTCGATGAAGGAGGGCATCGAGCCCTTCCTCGAGCAGGCCCAACTGTGCCGCAAGCACGGCGCGGCGGTCGTCGTCATGGCCTTCGACGAGGACGGGCAGGCCGACAACCTCCAACGCCGTCAGCAGATCTGCAAGCGCGCCTACGACCTGCTCGTCGACGAGGTCGGATTCCCGGCCGAGGACATCATCTTCGACCCCAACATCTTCGCCGTGGCCACGGGCATCGAGGAGCACGCGGCCTACGGAACCGACTACATCGAGGCGACCCGCTGGATCAAGGAGAACCTCCCGGGCGCCCTGGTGTCCGGTGGCGTCTCCAATGTGTCCTTCTCCTTCCGCGGCAACAACCCTGTGCGAGAGGCGATTCACGCCGTCTTCCTCTATCACGCCATCGCGGCGGGGATGGACATGGGCATCGTCAACGCCGGCGCGCTCGTTCCCTACGACTCGATCGATCCCGACCTGCGCGACCGGATCGAGGACGTCGTCCTCAACCGTCGCCCGGACGCGACCGAGCGTCTCCTCGAGATCGCCGACCAGCACAACACGACCTCCGAGCAGGTCCAGGAGCAGGTCGACCAGTGGCGCTCGCTCCCGGTCCGAGAGCGCATCACGCACTCCCTCGTCAAGGGCATCGACGACCATGTGGTCGACGACACCGAGGAACTGCGGCAGGAGATCGCCACCGCCGGCGGGGCTCCCATCGAGGTCATCGAAGGCCCGCTCATGGACGGCATGAACGTCGTGGGCGACCTCTTCGGGGCCGGCAAGATGTTCCTCCCGCAGGTCGTGAAGTCGGCGCGGGTGATGAAGAAGGCGGTCGCCCACCTCATCCCCTACATCGAGGAGGAGAAGGCCAACAACCCCGAGACGGCGGGCAAGGACACCAAGGGCACGATCGTCATGGCGACGGTCAAGGGCGATGTCCACGACATCGGCAAGAACATCGTCGGCGTCGTCCTGCAGTGCAACAACTATGAGGTCGTCGATCTCGGGGTCATGGTGCCTGCCCAGAAGATCCTCGACACCGCCACGGAGATCGGCGCCGATGTCATCGGCCTCTCCGGCCTCATCACGCCGAGCCTGGACGAGATGGTTCGGGTCGCGGGCGAGATGGAGCGGCAGGGCTTCGACATCCCGTTGCTCGTCGGTGGCGCCACGACGTCGCGCGCCCACACGGCGGTCAAGATCGACGGGCAGTACTCCGGCCCCGTCGTCTGGGTCAAGGACGCCTCACGGTCGGTGCCCGTCGTGAGCCAACTGCTCAACCCGGTGCAACGCGAGACCCTCATGGCCGGTGTCAAGCAGGAGTACGACGCGATGCGTGCCCGGCACGCCGCCAAGGCGACCGAGCGGCCACTGGTCTCGCTGGAGGCAGCCCGCGCGAACGCCCAGGTCGTCGACTTCACCGCCACTCCCCCATCGATGCCGAAGCGCACCGGCGTCATCGAGCTGCTCGACCACCCGCTCGCGGACCTGCGCCGATTCATCGACTGGACGCCCTTCTTCGCCGCCTGGGAGATCAAGGGTCGTTACCCCGATGTACTCTCGCAGCCCGGGGTGGGTGAGGCCGCGCGCAAGCTCTACGAGGACGCCCAGGAGATGCTCGACAGGGTGATCGCCGAGGAGTGGCTCACCGCCAAAGGCGTCGCGGCGATCCTGCCCGCGAACGCGGTGGGTGACGACATCGAGGTGTATGCCGCGGGGTCCGATCGAGAGGTCGTGGCCACCATCCACGGCTTGCGGCAACAGGGTGAGCACCGGGCGGGAGTGCCGAACCGGGCCCTCTCGGACTATGTGGCCCCGCGCGACTCGGGAGTCCTCGACCATGTCGGCGCCTTCGCCGTCACGGCCGGTCTGGGCGCCCAGGACCGCATCATGGCCTTCAAGGCGGACAACGACGACTACTCGGCGATCCTGCTCGAGGCGATCGCCGACCGGCTCGCCGAAGCCTTTGCCGAGCGGCTGCACCACTTGGTGCGCACCGAGTTCTGGGGGTACTCACCCGATGAGGACCTCGACAACGAGGCCTTGATCAAGGAGCAGTACGCCGGGATTCGGCCCGCGCCCGGGTACCCCGCCTGCCCGGACCACACGGAGAAGTTGACCCTCTTCGGCCTGCTCGACGCGACCGAGCGCGCGGGCATCGAACTCACCGAGTCGATGGCGATGTGGCCGGGAGCGGCCGCAGCCAGTACTTCGTCGTGGGCCGCGTCGGGCGTGACCAGGTCGAGGAGTATGCCGCGCGCAAGGGGTGGTCGCTCGCCGAGGCCGAGCGGTGGTTGGGTCCCAACCTCGGGTACCAACCCGAGGACTGATCGGTTGGCGCGCCGGCGGTGTCGGCCCCGCGGCATACGGTGAAGGCATGACGCCCGCCCTCTCCCCGAGCCGGGCCGCGGACTTCAAGCAGTGCCCCTTGCTCTATCGCTTCCGGACGGTCGACAAACTCGAGGGGCCGCCCTCACCCGCGGCAGCACGCGGAACGCTCGTGCACTCGGTGCTCGAGCACGTCTTCGAGCTCCCGGCCGCCGAGCGCACGGTCGACGCCGCCGTGCGCCTGCTGCCGGAGCGGTGGTCGGCGCTCGCCGAGGAGCGTCCGGAGCTGGTCGAGATGATCGAGGCATCGGACGACCTCGACGACGTGACCTGGCTCGAGGACGCCGCTGAGCTCGTGGAGCGATGGTTCGAGCTGGAGGATCCTCAGCGTCTCGAGCCAGCAGAGCGTGAGTTGTATGTCGAGACCGAGATCGAGGGCCTGACGTTGCGCGGCATCGTCGACCGACTCGACGTCGCAGCAGACGGGGCGATGCGGGTGGTCGACTACAAGACCGGGCGTTCTCCACGCGAAGGCTTCGAGGCCAAGGCTCTCTTCCAGATGAAGTTCTATGCCCTCGTCCTGTGGCGGTTGCGTGGCGAGATCCCCAAGGTGCTCCAGTTGGTCTATCTCGGTGACCGGCAGGTCGTGCGCTATGTGCCCGACGAACAGGACCTGAGGGGCATGGAGCGCAACGTCAAGGCGGTCTGGGCGGCGGTGCAGCGAGCGGCTGAGACCGGCGACTGGAGGCCGAGCAGGTCGCGGCTGTGTGGCTGGTGCGACTTCAGGGACCTGTGCCCCGAGTTCGGGGGCACACCTCCACCACTCCCAGAGGGGGCTGCACTCCTCGCGCTGCGACCGGAGGCGTCGGGTCAGGTCGTCGTTGGTGACGACTGAGCGGCAGCCCTCCACAGCCCGGTCAGTCCCGCGGTGTCGATCCCCGCGAGTGTGTCCACCTGCACGCTGCCCGCCCGCGTGGGCACCGGCAGGATGTGTGGGATGGCGACCGTGGGAACGCCGGCGTCGACGGCAGATCGCACACCGGTCGGAGAGTCCTCGAGGGCGACGCACTGCGCCGGCTGGACACCGAGCAGTCGACAGGCGGCCAGATAGGGCTCCGGGTGCGGCTTGCCGTGAGCAACGACGTCGCCGGTCACCAGGTGGGTGAAGGTGCCTTCCGGCAGATTGTCGACAACGGCGGTCGCCAGCGAGGTCCACGACATGGTCACCAGGACGCACGGGATGCCCGAGGCGCGCAGCGACGCCAGGAGTTCTCGCGCGCCCGGACGCCACGGCACGTGCTCGTCGACGCGACGAATGACCTTACCCAGCAGTTCGTCGACGATCCGCTCCACATCCCAGGTGATCGGTGAGTTGGCGCGCATGATCCCCGCCGAGACCCGCAGGTCCTGCCCGACAAGTTGATGCGACAACTCGTCAGTCCAGGTGCCGCCGAAGGACTCGACGACCTCATGCTCACCCTGGATCCAGTACGGCTCGGTGTCGACGAGGGTGCCGTCCATGTCCCAGAGCACGGCTGCCAGATCCCTCACGTCAGAGAGTCTAGGCAGCAGGTGCGGGCCGCCCGGACCGCCACTGCGTAGGGTTGGGATTCCACGACACAGGAGGACGCATGATCGAGCTCGAGGACGTTCCGGAGCTGGACAACCCGATCATGATCGCCGCCTTCGAAGGCTGGAACGACGCCGGGGATGCCGCTACGGCGGTCGTCGAGCACCTGAGCGAGCTCTGGGGTGCCGAGGCGGTCGCCGCGCTCGATCCCGAGGACTACTACGACTTCCAGGTCAACCGGCCCAGGGTCGTCATCGACGGTGGAAAGCGCCGGATCAGTTGGCGCACCACCCGCATCCTCATCGCCACCGACACGCCGATCGGCCGCGATGTCGTGCTCATCCACGGGGTCGAGCCGTCGTTCCGGTGGCGGGCGTTCGCCATCGAGTTGATGGAGTTCGCGCAGACCGCCGATGTCCAACTGGTCCTCACCCTCGGCTCCCTGATGGCCGACGTGGCGCACAGCCGACCGATCCCGGTCACCGTCTCCTCCGACCAGGAGGAGGTGCGCCATCGCTTCGACGCCGAGATGAGCAACTACGAGGGCCCCACCGGCATTGTCGGCGTGCTCGCCGACGCGGCCGTGCAGGTCGGCATCCCGTCGGTCTCGGCATGGGCCGCCATTCCGCATTACGCCGGACACACGCCCTCCCCCAAGGCGACCGCGGCGCTGCTCACGGCGATCGAGACCCTCCTCGACGCCCCGATCGACCACGGTGACCTGGACGAGGACGGGCGCGCCTGGCAGCGCGGTGTCGACGAACTGGCCCAGGGCGATCCCGACATCGCCGAGTATGTCGAGAGCCTCGAAGAAGCCCAGGACACCGCCGAACTTCCCGAGGCCAGCGGAGACGCGATCGCCAAGGAGTTCGAGCGCTACCTGCGGCGCAGGGGCGAAGAACCCACGCCCTGACCCGATGTGCCGCGCTCAGACGCGGACGCCCAACAGGGCGTCGAGCGCCCGGGCCACCACTCCCGCCGCGGTCGGATCGGCTCCCTCACCGTCCAGGGAGCGCGCGGCCCAGGCGTCCATCGCCGCCAGGGCTCCGGGGGAGTCCAGATCGTCCGCGAGCCGTTCCCTGAGCGCGGCGAGCAGGGGCTCGGCCTCGGGGGCAGAGTTTCCGGACAGGGCTCGGCGCCAGGTGTCCAGCCGCTCCTGCGCGACCGTGAGCTGCTCGTCGGTGAACTCCCAATCCGTCGCATGGTGATGGTCCAGAAGCACCAGGCGGATGACCATGGGGTCGACCCCGTCGAAGCGCAACGTCGAGACGAAGACGAGGTTGCCCTTGGATTTGCTCATCTTCTCGCCATCCAGGCCGACCATCGCCTGGTGCGCGTAGTGGTGCGCGAAGATGTCGCCGCCACCGAGTGCCACCGATTGCGCCGCGCTCATCTCGTGATGCGGGAAGACCAGATCCGAACCGCCGCCGCTGAGGTCGAAGGGCACGCCCAGGTGTTCCAGGGCGATGGCGGTGCACTCGATGTGCCACCCCGGGCGACCGGCACCGAGCGAGGCGCCCTCCCAGGTCGGCTCGCCCGGCCGCGCTGCCCGCCAGAGAAGGGGGTCGAGAGCATCACGCTTGCCCACACGGTCCGGGTCGCCCCCGCGGTCGGCATACACCGCCAGCATGTCGTCGCGACTCCAGCCGCTGACCCGCCCGAAGTCCGCGACCTGCGCAAGGTCGAGGTAGACGTCGTGGCCGGGCCCGTCGAGCACGGACAGTGGGTATGCCGCGCCGCTGGCCAACAATGCCTCGATCCGCGCCACGATGTCGGCCATCGACTCCTCGACGCCGATGAAGGCATCGGGTGGCAGCACGGCGAGCGCGGTCATGTCGTCGCGGAACAGGGCGACCTCATCCGCGGCGAGTTCGCGGAAGTCGACCCCGTCACGGTCGGCGCGCTCGAAGAGCGGGTCGTCCACATCGGTGACGTTCTGCACGTAGCGCACGGTGCGGCCGGCGTCACGCATCACCCGGTTGACCAGGTCGAAGGTCACATAGGTGGCGGCGTGGCCCAGGTGGGTGGCGTCGTAGGGCGTGATCCCGCAGACATACATCGTGAAGTCCGCACCAGGCGACGCCACCTCTTCGGCGGCGCCGGACGCCGTGTCGAGCAGTCGGAGGCCGGGACCAGTGCCGGGGATCGCGGGCAGGAAGGGCATCGGCCAGGAGATCACCGCGCCAGCCTACGACCCGTCGGTCACATCGCCGGCCATGGGATGGCCGGCCAGTCGGTCGTCGGCACAGGATGTCTGCGCGTGCGTCGCAACAGTGCCACCCGAGCCTCGAGTGCGGCCACCTCATCGGCCGTCAGGCAGGTGGTGAGCGCGCCCCGCAGGATGGGTTCGCTCAGTGCCGAGGCGAGTTGGTCGAGGCGGTCGACATCGGCGCTGGGCAGCGGGTCGCCTGCCCAACCCCAGAGCACGCTGCGAAGTTTGGGTTGCACCCCCAGCGACACGCCGTGGTCGAAGCCTCGGACCCCGTTGTCGACGCGCACGAGGTGTAAGCCCTTGCGGTCAGAGTTGTTGAGCACGGCGTCCAGGACCGCCACCGAGCGCACGGCCGAATCAGCGGCGTGGGCGAGCACGACGGCCTCGCCGTCCTCATCCTGCCCCTCGATGACCCGCAGCCATTCCTGGGGCACCTCAGCGGCCGCGCACACGACAACCACGGGGTCGACCGGCTGGTCCGGGTCACCCACCCACTGTTGGGTCGAGCCGAGCCCCCACGGGCCCTCGCGCACCACGGTGGGCGGCACGACCTCGAACCCACCCGCCTCGGAGATCAGGTAGGCCGCGTGCTCACGATGCGCAAGGTCGCCGTTCGGGTAATCCCAGAGCGGCCGCTCGAAGGCGATCGGTTTGTGGATCGCGAGCGCTGTCTGCCCGTCGAGCGAGACCTCGACGAGAAGGGCCGAGTTGGACGACCCGATGATTCGACCGAGAACGCGCAGGTCACCTCGGCCGAGCAGGTCGAGGACCTCGCTCACCGGCGATAGCCGTTGGCCCTGGGGCAGATGTGGCCGCTCGGGTCCAGCGCCTGACCACAGAAGGGGCAGGGCGGTCGACCGGCAGCGACGAGCGCGCCCGCCCGGCGGGCGAACTCACGCGCCTGGTCGGGCTGCAGGGACACGCGCAGCGTGTGCAGTGCCGTGCCGTCTTCGGGCTCCCCTTCGTCCGGGTCGTGGTCGTGGCACTCGATGACGATGAGGCTGCGTTCGGTGTCCCAGGCCAGGCCGATCGCATTGACCCGGAACTCGTCCTCGATCGGTGTGTCGAGCGGATCGTTGTCGGGACGCCCGACGCTGCCGTCCTCCCCCACACGGTCGAGGAGGTCCCCGATCCGCTCTCCCAGCATGCTGACCTGGAGTTTCTCGAGGCTGACGGAGACCACGTGGCCACGCCCCCTCGCCTGGAGGAAGAAGGTGCGGGATCCAGGTGGTCCCACGGTGCCGGCGACGAAGCGCTCGGCCGGGTCGAAGTCGGCCACGGTCATGGACTCACCCTAACCACGACCGGCGGTGGGCACGGTGAACCCCCACGGCAACTCGAGGCGATGGGACGCGAGCAGTTCGGGGTCGGCGAGCAGTTCGAGGGTGGGGCCGTCGGCGACCACGACACCGCCGGAGAGGATCAGCGAGCGTTCGCAGAGCTCAGCGGCATACGGAAGGTCGTGCGTGACCATGAGCACCGTGACGGGGAGGGCTCGCAGGATGTCGGCCAACTCCCGGCGGGAGGCCGGGTCGAGGTTGGAGGTGGGCTCGTCGAGCACGAGGATGTCCGGCTCCATGGCGAGCACCGTGGCGATGGCGACCCGGCGACGCTGACCGAAGGAGAGATGGTGCGGCACGCGGTCCGCGAGGTCGGCGACCCCCACGGCGGCCAGGGCCATGGCGACGCGGGCCTCGAGTTCGGCGCCCCGCAAACCGAGGTTCGCAGGGCCGAAGGCGACGTCGTCCCGAACCGTCGGCATGAAGAGTTGGTCATCGGGATCCTGGAAGACGATCCCGACCCGACGGCGGATTTCTGCGAGGTTGGCATCGTCGACGCTCAGCCCCGAGACGCTGACGGTCCCGGCGCCGGCGCGCAGCACGCCATTGAGATGGAGGACCAGGGTGGTCTTGCCGGCGCCGTTGGGGCCCAGGAGCGCGACCCGCTCGCCGGCGTGGACGTGCAGATCGACCCCAAAGAGGGCCTGCTGCGATCCGGGGTAGCGGAAGGCCAAACCGCGAAGGTCCAGCACCGGCGTGCTCATGGTCGCACCGCGAGAAAGGCAGCGACACAGAGCACGAGCGCTGCCGGAGTCAGGACCTGTAGCCAGGTACGGCCCGCCACGGGCGTCTCGTCGAGGACCGGCAGTCGGCCCGTCCAGCCGCGACTGAGCATGGCGACGTGGACCCGGTCACCGCGTTCGAAGCTGCGGATGAACATGGAGCCGAGGGAGCGGCCCAGGACCCCCCAGCTGCGGACCGAGCGGCTCCTGAAGCCTCGCGACTCGCGAGCAATGCGCATCCGGGTCATCTCGTCACCGACGACGGAGAGGTAGCGGAGCATGAAGGACAAGATGGCCACCAACGTCGCGGGCAGGCGCAAGCGTTGCAGCCCGGCGACGATGTCGCGGCTCGTGGTCGTCACGCTGAAGGCGGTGGCCGCCAGAACGGCAGAGGTCGCCTTGGCCACCAGGAGCCATGACGCCATGAGGCCGGGCGCCGAGACCGTGACCGGGCCGATGCTGGTCCGCTCCCCCGTGGCGACGAACGGCAGGACCACCGCGAAGATGAGGAAGGGCACCTCGACGAGCAAGCGGCGCCCGATGTGTCTACCAGGCGCCCCGCTGCGGACCACCAGCGCGACCCCTATCACCAGCGCGGTTCCGAGGGGGACCCAGCCCGGGGCCGGCGTCGCGACCACGGCGAGGGCAAAGGTCACCAGGCCGACGATCTTGGCGTGCGCCGGCAAGCGGTGCAGGAGGGTGTCACCGGCGATCTGCAGGTGGTGTGCGTGACCGCCGCCCACGTCAGTCGGTCGTCGACGGGCGACGCCGCAGCAATCGCATGAGGCCGAAGGCGAGCAGGGCGACGACAAGAACTCCGACAACACCGGCCAAGCCTGCCGAGGCCGACCCCTCCATGCCTCGGATCGCGTAACCCGCCAGCGGTGAGTTGTCACTGTTGTGCGGGCCGGCTGTGTCGAGGAAGCCGAGTTTCTCGGCCACGAACTCGAGGCCGTCCGGGTGCGACGAAGCCCATGTCGACACGATGCCCGCGAGCGCCGCACTCAGTGCAAGGCCGCAGATCAGGACGGTGCGCAGTGAGATCTTGCGGCTCAGGCGCTCTCTCACGCCGCCACCACCGCACGGATTTCGAGTTCGTCGGCCTCCACCAGATCGCGCGCACCGGCCACCAGGTCGGGGCGGGTGCTCACCAGGCTGCCGACGACCAGCGCGGTGATGAGCGCTTCACCGAGTCCGATGACGACGTGCCAGGCGCCCATGGTGGCCGCGAGCGATCCCAGCGGGATCGGGGCCGCGCCACCCACGGCATACAGTCCGACGAAGGCAAGCGCCGCCGCTGGAACCGACACGAACCCACCGAGGGCCGCGGCCAGGGGCACGCTGGAGAGTCGCTTGGGCAGCAGGAGGCGCCCCAGGCGGAAGATGCCCCAGGCCACCCACACACCGACGATGCCCATGAGGGTCACGTTGGTGCCGAGCGCGGTGAGTCCACCGTCGGCGAAGAGCAGCGCCTGGACGATCAGGACGACCGTGAGGCAGAGGGTCGCGACCCAGGGCCCGGCGAGCACGGCGGCCAGGGCGCCGCCGAGCAGGTGACCCGAGGTGCCCGCACCGACGGGGAAGTTCAGCATCTGACCGGCAAAGATGAAGACGGCGACCAGGCCCGCCAAGGGGGCGGTGCGATCGTCCAGCTCGCCGCGAGCCTTGCGCAACGACACGGCGACGACGCCGGCAGCAAGCACTCCGGTGCCGATGGATGTCTGGGCATCGAGGAAGCCGTCAGGAACGTGCACGCCATCACCTCAGCGGTAGACCTTGTTGCGAATGGTTAGCAGAAAGGAGACTACTCCCCCGAGGCTGCCGAACCGGATCCGCCGCCGACCGGCGCATCGCCCGGCCGACCTCTCGCCTGCTCCAACGAGCCCAGCGATTCGCTCAGGCTGGCCGCGCGTCGATTGGTCGTGACGACGAGCGATCGGCCATCCGTGCGCCGGATGACCGAGACCGACCCGGGGTCGACGTGGATCCGCTGCAGGCCGGCCAAGCCAGCACCCGCCGCGTCGGCGAGGACCGACTTGATCGGGTCGCCGTGGCTGACGGCCACCCAGACCGCGTCGGTTCCATGCTCGGCCGTGACCTCGTCGTCGAGTCGACGGACCGCGTTCACCACCCTGGCGGCCATCTGCGCCAACGACTCGGCACGGTATGCCGCGGAGTCCGGGAAGCGAGCACTCGCCGGATCGTCCTGCACCACCCGCCAGAGCGGATCCTTGGCAAGATCGGCCAGCCGGCCCCCGGTCCAGCCGCCGTAGTGACACTCTCCCAGGTCGTCGTCGGTCTCGATCGGGAGACCGAGGGCTGCGGCCAGCGGGCCAGCCGTGTCGCGGCAACGGTCCAAGGGGCTGCTGACGATCCTGGTCACCGGCAGGCCGGCCAGATCGGCCGCGACAGCAGCGGCCTGCGCGACACCGCGATCGGTCAGGGCCACCCCTGGTGTCCAGCCCGCGAGGACGCCGTCGGCGTTGGCCGACGAATGCCCGTGCCGGACCAGGAGACACACCGCCATGGTCGGCAAGCCTAAGCGCAGGACTGCCCGCACAATGACCCTGTGATCGTGGACAAGGCGCTCTATCGCGCCGGTCGCCGGCAATGGTGCGGCGACCTGAGTGACGAGTTGGCGACCCTGCAGGCGAGCGCCCCCGCGGGCGACTTCCTCTGGGTGGGCCTGAAGGACCCGACCATCGAGGAGTTCGCCGAGGTCAACGAGGAACTCGGGCTGCACCCCTTGGCCATCGAGGACGCCGTCCGCGGCCGCCAGCGCGTCAAACTAGAGCACTATGCCGACGGTGTGGTGGTGCTCGTCCTGAGGCCGCTGCGCTACATCGAGGCGACGTCGGACATCGAGTCCGGCGAGCTCATGGTCATCGTCGGCTCGCACTTCCTGCTGACCGTTCGACGTGGTGAGGCCGCACCCTTGGCCGGTGTCCGGCAGCGTCTGGAACAGGACGAGGAGCTCTTGGCCCGAGGGCCCCAGGCGGCGCTGCATGCAGTCCTGGACAAGATCGTCGACGACTATGTCGCCATCGACGAGGAGGTCGCGGCCGACCTCGAGGAGATCGAATCCGATGTCTTCTCCGATGGTGACGTCGACACCGGGGCCGTCTATCGGCTCAAGCGCGAGATCCTCGAGTTCAAACGAGCGGTCGTCCCGTTGTCGGTGCCAATCCACGGGCTCTACGGATCACCCCAATCGCCGGTCAAGGACGAGGAACTCCAATTGCTCTTCCGGGACGTCGCCGACCACGCGCAGCAGGTCATCGACCACATCGACGCCTACGACCGGCTTCTCGCCGACATCCTCACCGCCCACCTGGCGGCCGTCGGGGTTCGACAGAACAGCGACATGCGCAAGATCTCGGCCTGGGTGGCCATTGCCGCGCTGCCCACCATGCTCGCCGGGATCTACGGAATGAACTTCGAGTTCATGCCTGAGCTCTCGGCCTCCTTCGACATCGGCGGCCAGGAGGTCAAGTACGGCTACTTCGTCGTCCTGGCCGTGATGGTCGCCTCGTGCGTGGCGCTCTATCGCGGCTTCCGCAGGAGCGGGTGGCTCTGACCACACACCGCCTGCGCGCCACCTGTGAGCGCGGAACCGGGTCGATCAGGTGGAGCTCAGCCAACCTGCCGCCAGGGCGACGAAGATCGCCGCGCCGAGCACCACGCGGTAGGAGATGAAGGCGCGCAACGAGTTCGTGGACACGAACTTGAGCAGCCACGCGATCGACGCATATGCCACCACGAAGCTCACGACAATACCCACCGCCATCTGCGGGACGCCGAGCGCCGCCATGTGCGTGCGCTCCCCGACGGCCTCGAAGATGCCGGCGGCCGTCAGGGCTGGAATGGCCAGGAAGAAGGACAGCTCGGTCGCGACGACCCGGTTGATGCCGCGGGCGATACCGGCAGAGATCGTCGCGCCACTGCGCGACACGCCGGGTACGAGGGACGCGCACTGCACGAGGCCGATGACGAGGCCGTCCTTGATCGTCACATCCCCTTCACCGCGCTGGCGCCCATCCGCGGCGAGCACATCGTGGCGACGCTCGGCCCACCAGATGACGGCGCTCCACAGGATCAGGGCCGCGGCGACGACCCACAGGGAGCGAAGCGGCCCCGAAATGACGTCCTTGAGCACAAACCCCACGATCCCCACAGGAATTGACCCGGCGATGACCGCCCAGGCCAACTGGTAGTCGTGACCACGCTCGGTGGCAATGGTCAACCCACGCACCCAGGCAACGAGCAGTCGCCAGATCTTCTTGCCGAAGTACAGGAAGGTTGCGGCGATCGCGCCGATCTGGATCACGGCGGTGTATGCCGTGACGCCGGGGTCGTCGATCCGCAGGCCCAGCAACTTGCTCGTCAGGGTCAGGTGCCCGGTCGACGAGATCGGCAGGAACTCGGTCAGACCCTCGACGATGCCGAGAATCACGGCCTGCCAGTACGTGAGTGTTTCCACGAAAATCCTTGGTGCTCGGGCTGCGGTGACTGCTCAGTCGTCGGACAGGCCCGACTCCTGCAGGGCCTGCTGCATCACCGACAGGGTCTGCAGCCGCTCAGCGCGGTCAAAGGTGAAGGGCGAGACGGCCAGCGTCGTCACGCCCGCGTCAGCGTAGGCCCGAAGTCTGGAGGCAACGTGGGAGGCAGGGCCGATGATGCTGGTGGCGGCGATGAATTCGCGGGGCACCGCATCGGCCGCATCCCGGTGGCGACCTGCGAGGTAGAGGTCCTGGACCTCGGCCGCAGCCTGCCCGAACCCCATCCGAGTCGCCAGTTGGTTGTAGAAGTTCTGCTCCCGTGATCCCATGCCGCCGACGTAGAGCGCGGCATACGGAGCCACTGCGGCATATCCGGCATCGAGATCGTCGGTGACGAGGACGGGGACAGTTGCGACGACATCGAAGCCGGCCATCGGGTTGTCCGGCGCTCCCGCGCCGGCTCGCCGCCGGCCAAGGGCGAGGGGTTCGATCGTGCTGGCGGCATGGTCGGGCGCGAAGAAGATCGCGAGGAGTCCGTCGGCGATTTCTCCGGCCAACTCCAAGTTCTTCGGGCCCACCGCCGCCAGGTAGATGGGCAGGTCGGCCCTGACCGGCAGGGTGAGCTTGATGGCCTTGCCGGGGCCGTCCGGCAGCGGGAGCGTGAAATGCTTTCCGGCATACGTCAACCGCTCGCGACGCAGGGCCTTGCGCACGATCTCGACATACTCCCTCGTGCGGCCAAGCGGTGCCGCGAAGCGGACCCCGTGCCACCCTTCGCTCACCTGCGGCCCGGAGACTCCGAGGCCCAGGAACATGCGCCCACCGCTGATGTGGTCGATGGTCGCCGCGGTCATCGCCGTCATGGCCGGAGTCCGGGCCGGGATCTGCATGATGGCCGCGCCGAGGCCGATGTGCTCGGTCTGGCCGGCGACCCAACCCAAGATGGAGGGCACGTCGGAGCCATAGGCCTCCGCGACCCAGGCCACGGCATACCCCAAGCGGTCGGCCTCTTGGGCCACGACGAGATTGTCGGCGTCCAGGCCCATGCCGAAGTAGCCGAGGTTGACGGCCAGCCTCATGCGTAGCTCAGTTCTCGTCCGACTCGACGTCGGCGTCGTAGAGGTCGTCGTCGAAGTCGTCGTCCACGTCGTCGTCCTCCTCCTCGTCACCATCGTCGTCGCCCTCCTCGGCATCATCGGCGTAGATGTCGAAGGGGGTCATCTCACCGGTGGCGTCGTAGAGCGCACCGTCGTAGGCCTCGAAGGCCTCCACGAGGTCGTCGTAGGCAGCGGCGACCGTCGGGTCGTCCTCCCCCCGTCTCCCGGCACACGCCTCGAGGTGACGCTCGAAGGCACTGACGAGGACGGAAAGGGCGGCACGCGGGTCGGCGCTCATGCCCGCACGCTATCTGGTCATGACGCACAATGGGCGACGATGGTCGAGTACGAGTACCGCGTCCTGACGTTCGATCGCGGCATGAGCCGGGCCGAGATTCGCCGTGCGCTGAGTGCGGAGGCCGAGTACGGCCAGTGGGAACTGCACCGGACCCGGATCTATGTCGGCGGTCGGATGCGCACGTGGTTGCGACGCCGGATCATCCGCGCGCCACGTCGGCAGTTGATCGCCTGAGACGTTCGGTCAGCAGGCCCGCAGGAGCCTGGCCAACACGCGTGCACCGAAGCGCAGCGACTCCAACGGCACGCGCTCGTCGATTCCGTGGAACATCGGCGCGAAGTCGAGGTCCTTGGGCAGCCGCAGCGGCGCAAAGCCATATCCGACGATGCCCAGCAGCGACAGGGCCTTGTTGTCGGTGCCGCCGGACAGGCAGTAGGGCAGGATTGTCGAGTCCGGGTCCTCGGCGAGCAGGGCGGCCTTCATGGCGTCGACGAGGTCGCCGCCGAAGGGTGAGTCCAGGGCGATGTCCCGATGCAGGACCTCGACCTCGACCTGATCCCCCGCCAGATCGCGGATCGTCGCCATGAGGTGGTCCTCGTGATCGGGCAGGAAGCGACAGTCGACGTTGGCGTAGGCGTGCTGCGGGATGACGTTCTGCTTGTAGCCGGCCTGCAGCATCGTCACGTTTGCGGTGTCCGACAACGTCCCTCGCACAAAACCGGCGGCGCCACCGAGGTGGCTGAGAAGTTCATCGAGGTCCTCGTCGCTCCAGCCGACACCGGTCATCCCGGAGAGTCCGTCGAGGAGTTCACGGACCGAGGCGATGTATTCGCGCGGCCACTTGTGGGCCGCGATCCGCTCGATCGCCCCGGCGAGGTGGACGATGGCGTTGTCCGGGTTCGGCACCGACCCGTGACCCGCCCGGCCGTGCGCGTTGAGCCGCAGCCACGCGATGCCCTTCTCTGCGGTCTGCAGGAGGTAGGCCCGCTTCTCCGTGCCTTCGCGATCCTCCACGGTCACGCTGTAGCCGCCGACCTCACTGATCGCCTCGCCGATGCCGTCGAAGACGGCCCGGTGGTGCTCGATCATGAAGTGGCTTCCCTTGACCCCGCCGGCCTCCTCGTCGGCGAAGAAGACGAAGAGCAGGTCACGCGGCGGCACGGTACCGGTCCGCGCGAGGTCGCGGGCGCAGGCCAGGATCATCGCGACCATGTCCTTCATGTCGACCGCGCCCCGCCCCCAGAGGCACCCATCGCGCTCCACGCCAGCGAAGGGATCGACCTGCCAGTCGGCGGCATCGGCCGGCACGACGTCGAGGTGCCCATGGACACACAGGCCGGGTCGAGTCGGGTCCGCGCCGGCGATCCGCACCACAACCGTCTGTCGACCCGGGTCCGATTCGTAGACGTCCGGTTCGAGGCCCACTTCCCGCAGTTTCCCCACGACGTATGCCGCGGCCTCCGCCTCCCCGGGGCCGGTCCCGTCACCGGGGTTGCTGGTGTCGATCCGGAGCAGGTCACGGCAGAGGTCCACGACCTCGTCCTCGGGTGTGATCGGGGCGGATTGGCTCATGTCGACCCACTCTAGGCGGGGGTCGCGGGGCGCCTCGGGCGGATTTCTCGGGGCGCGGTCCAGCGTGTATCGTTTCGCGACGTGCTCGACCGCTCCCCGCGGTCGTCTCCACTCGTCCGGGTGGCGGAATTGGCAGACGCGCTAGCTTGAGGTGCTAGTGCCCGTATAGGGCATGGGGGTTCAAGTCCCCCCTCGGACACATTCGGACCCCGGTTCGCTGCCTGCCAGCGAGTCGGGGTTCTTCGTTGCCCGGTCCCTGGCTGCATGACCGTTCCGCCCGGGCGGCAAACGAGAGCTCCGGTGCTCGGGCTCAGCACACCCGGGCCGCAACGACCCACCGTTGCCGCCCGATCGGCACAGCAGCATCCGCGGGGTGGGGCCCGATCCCCTACCGTGGGTCCGTGCTCGACCGGATCACCGCCACCCGCTACGTCACTCCCCTGCGCGAGGGTGGATCCCTGCCCGGGATCGTCGAGGCCGACGACCTGGGCACCTACGTGGTCAAGTTCCGGGGCGCCGGTCAGGGACTGCGCGTGCTCGTGGGCGAGGTGATCGTCGGATTGCTCGCCGAGCGGCTCGGACTGCGGGTGCCGCGGATGGCGGTCGTCGACCTGCCGTCGAGCATTGCCCGCTACGAGGCCGACGAAGAGGTCCAGGACCTGCTCAACGCCAGCCCCGGCACCAACCTCGGCGTCGACTTCCTCCCGGGCGCCTTCGGGTACGACGGCTCCCGCCCACCACCACCCCATGAGGCCGCACTCACCCGCTGGCTCGATGCCTACACCGCCAATGTCGACCGCACGTGGGCCAACCCGAACCTTCTCGTCTGGCACCGCGACCTCTGGCTCATCGACCACGGCGCCGCGCTCTACTTCCATTTCGGCTGGCCGCGCCGCTCCCCCGACCCGCAGAGGTATGCCGCGCAGCCCTTTGACGCCTCAGGTCACGTTCTCGCGGACGTGGGTCCCCCGGCCGGCGCGGTGCACGACGAGGCGGTGGCCGCCCTGACGCCCGAGGCCCTCGCCGCCATCGTCGACACTGTGCCCGAGAAGTGGCTCGAGACCACTGACTGGCTGCCCGACACCGACGCCGTGCGCGCGGCATACCTCGATCATCTGGCGGCGCGCCTGGCGAACCCGACAGCGTGGCTGTCATGACGACGCTCAGCCATCCATACCAATATGTCGTCATCCGCTGCGTCCCCCGCGTGGACCGCGGCGAGTTCGTCAACGTCGCCGTTGTGCTCCACAGTCAGAGCGCTGACGTTCTCGCCATCGAGGCCCACGTCGACGAGGCCCGGCTGCGGTGCCTGCACACGAACGTCGACGTGGACGGAGTGAGGGCCGGGCTCTCCACCCTGGCGGACATCTGTGCCGGTCGCCAGGGTGCGGGCCTGCCGGTGCTCCCCACGGCCGGCAAGAGGTTCGGTTGGATCAGTGCACCGCGCAGCACCGTCCTGCAGCCCGGTCCACTCCATGGGGGCGTGTGCTCCGATCCGCTGGTCGCCCTGACCGAACTCACCGACGCCATGGTCCGTTAGCGCTCAGCCTGCCCAGCGGTCGACCGCACTCTGCAAGGCACCCATGAGGGGGTCGAGCACGGTCGCCCCAGTGCCCTTGATCCTGCCGTCGGAGACTGCCTGGTCATAGGCGCTGCGCAAGTCCGACATCGCTTGCGAGGCGTCGTCGGGCGCCTCGGCCCTGACCGCCTTGGAGATCGCACTCAACTGCTTGTTGAGGGCATTGGCGGCCGGTTTCTCCACCGCACCCAGCGCCTCGGCCCCGGACACCGCGGACTGGAGGGCGTCGGCGGCTGCCGCGACGGCAGTCGCCGCGGCCCCCGACGTCTGGGCCGGTGACGGACTGGTCGCGCTCGGAGACGGCGTGGGTGTGGGCGAGGGTGAAGGGCTGGTTGACGGCGTGAGCGATGGAGCCTCCAGCGGTTGGCTGGCCGACGGCGAGTCGGCCGGATCGGGCGTCGTCGCGTCGCGCTTCGCCCACCAGTTCCATGCCAGCGCGATGACCAGCAGGGCGGCGACGACACCGAGGATGACCGCCCCCCAGCGGCGCTGGTCGGGCTCGGGCGTCAATGGCGCCCGCGATGACGGGGCGGCCTGTGGCCGCGGAGTCCCGGGACCCGTCGCCACGACTGGGGGCCGAGGTGCAGTCGACCCGGCGGTGGGCAGGACGGCGGTGGCCGCACTGGCCCCCGCGATCACCTCGGTGGCCGCGAGACCGGCTGACGCAACGGTGCCGGACACGTCGGGGGTCCGGTCGAGCAGGGTGACCGCGGCATCCGCCGTTGCCGGTCGATCCTCAGGGTTGCGACCGGTGAGAGCCGTGATCATCTCGGCCAGACCCGCCGGGACGTCCGGACGGACGTCGCGGATGTCGGGCACATCCTCGGTCGCGTGGCGCATCATCGTCGCGACCGGCGTCGTGCCCGAGAGCGGCGGGGCCCCGGCCAGCAGGGTCCAGAGCATCACGCCGAGGGCGTAGAGGTCGGTGCGACCGTTGACCGGCCTGCCGAGCGCCTGCTCGGGGGCCAGGTAGTCCGCGGTGCCGATGATCATGTGCGTGGCCGTCAAGCCCGGCTGGGTCACGGCCGTCGGGCCATCGGCCAGACGACTGATACCGAAGTCGACGACGCGCCAGCGACCGTCGTCGCCGCGCACGATGTTGGCGGGTTTGATGTCGCGGTGGACGAGCCCTCGGGAGTGGGCGGCACCCAGCGCGCTCGCCACCTCACGCGCGACACCCTCGACCTGCGCCACTGGCATCGGACCGCTCACCATCTCGTCGGCCAGGCTGGGCCCGGGGAGCAACTCCATGACCAGATAGGCCAGGTCATCGGTCGCCCCGCTGTCGTGGACGGTGACGACATGCGGGTGACTGATCCCCGCGGTGGTGCGGGCTTCACGGGCAAATCGCTCCACGGCCGTCGGATCGGGGTGGGCCGCGTCGAGAGACATGATCTTCACGGCGACCTGCCGGTCCAGCACCGTGTCGATCGCCCGCCACACCTGCCCCATGCCACCGGCACCGATCTGCTCCTCCAGCCGGTAGCGGCCGGAGAGGGTGCGTCCCGTGAGCGACTCCATGCCCACCGAGCCTAGCCGCGCGAACGCAACTCCCACGACGCCAGCGCCGCTGCCGCCGCAACGTTGAGCGAGTCCACTCCCCCGGCCATCGGGATCGTCACGGTCACGTCGACCTCGCCCAGGGTCCGCCGGCCGAGCCCGTCGCCCTCTGTCCCGAGGACCAGTGCCAGACGCTCGGGAGAGTTGCGGGAGAAGACATCCAGGGGAACTGAATCCTCGGACAGGGCAAGAGCCGCGGTCACGAACCCAGCCGCTTGGAGCGTCCTGATCCCACCTGGCCACGGATCGATCCGGGTCCACGGCACCTGGAAGACGGTGCCCATCGACACCCTGATCGAGCGGCGATAGAGCGGGTCAGCACAGCGTGGGGTGACGAGCACGGCATCGACGCCCAGCCCGGCGCAGGAGCGGAAGATCGCGCCCACATTGGTGTGGTCGACGATGTCCTCGAGCACGACCACCCGCCGCGCTCCACGCACGACGTCGGCCACCGCGGGCAGGGTGGGGCGGTGCATCGCCGCCAGGGCGCCACGGTGCAGGTGAAAGCCCGTGAGGCTCTCGATGGTCGAGTGCTCCCCCACATAGACGGGTATGCCGTGTGCTTCCGCGTCGGCGACCACGTCACCGAGATCGGTGAGCCAGCGCTGGGCCATCAGGTACGACCGAGGCCGGTGCCCGGCGGCCAGGGCCCGTCGAATGACCTTCTCGGACTCGGCGATGTAGAGCCCGCCCTCGGGCTCGATCCGGCGCCGCAGAGCGACATCGGTCAGGGCGACATAGTCGGCGAGGCGGGGATCCTGCGGGTCGGTGATCTGGTCTGGCATCGCGGATCAGCCTAGGCGGTCGGCCGACGTCGTCAGCCGAGCAGGACCGTGCGGCGACGACGGCCAGGCCGAGCACGAGGACTGGGCTCCCCATCAGGGGAACCAGATGAGCTTGACGATGGCGACCAGGCCGATGAGGACGATGACTGCACGCAACACGGTGGGGGGTAGACGTCGTCCGACGGTCGATCCCACCCAGCCGCCGGCCAGGGCACCGACCGCGATGAGTCCGGCCACCGCCCAATCGACGTGCTGGGGAGCCGCCACGACGAAGACGAGGGCGGCGACCAGGTTCGCGACGGTTCCCAGGACGTTCTTGTAGGCATTGGACCGCTGGAGCGGCAACGAAGTGAGTGTGTTGAGCAGGCCCACGATGATCACCCCCTGAGCCGCCCCGAAGTAGCCACCGTAGGCACCGGCCGCCAAGACTCCGAGGCGCACGAGGGGACCCATCCGCGTCCCCGCAGGCTGACCCCGGTGCCGTTCGGTCCACCGGGAGAGGGCGGGGCCGAAGGCGACGAGAAGGATCCCCAGCGCGACGAGTACCGGCACGATGGCCCGGAACGCCGACGACGGCAGGACGAGCAAGAGCAGGGCCCCGGCGATCGCCCCGACGAAGGTCATCGGCATCAGGGCGCGCAGGTCGGGTTTGGCACCCACCAGTTCGCGCCGATAGCCGTAGGTCCCGGTGATACCGCCGGCGACGAGGCCGACGCTGTTCGAGATGTTGGCGTTGAGGGGCGGAATCCCCAAGAGGAGCAGGGTGGGGAAGGTGATCAGCGTGCCCGAGCCGACGATCGTGTTGATCGTCCCGGCCGCGCATCCGGCCAGGACGATCAGGAGGGCCTCGACAAGCGTCACCGCCACACCCTAAGTCGGGTGCGGCGGGGGGGGGGGG
>NZ_HF570956.1:1191683-1248361 GCF_000367525.1 Phycicoccus elongatus Lp2
CCCGCCATTTGTGACACCAGGTTCGTATGCCGTGGGGCTGGATCAGGGGTTGCCTACGCCGCTGCTCGGCGGACCGGGAAGTGGCGCCGCCAGTCCTGCTTCAGGTGCACGATCACGCCCTTGGACGCGAGTGCCCTGGCGACGCGGGCAAGCGCCAGGTCAGGACGCACGAACAGATCTGGTGAGCGAAGGATGATCAGGCGCCATTCCAACTCATCGAACTCTTCGCGCCGGTCGATATCGTTCTGCCACTGTTCGTCGTTCTCGGCGTGCTGCCGACCGTCGTACTCGACCCCGAGTCGCAGCTTTAGATAGCCCATGTCGATCCGGCGCTTGATGTTGCCCTCCTCGTCGCGGAAGACGATGTTGACCGTCGGCTCTGGAATGCCCGCGAGCACCATGAGCAGCCTCACCTTCGTCTCCTGAGGTGAGTCGACCCGGGATCGGACCAAAGCTGCTGCCTCGCGCGCGAGGCGAGCGCGTTTTCCGCGGAAGGCTGCCGCTGCTGCAACGAGTTTCTGGGGCGTCGTTGCCTTCTTGCACAGCGTGTCGCCTGCGACCACGAGGTCGACGAGTTCAAGTTCGCCGGCCAACTTGAGAAAGGTTGCCTCCGGTGTCGTCACCCGGAGTCCGTAGCGCATGGTCGTCGGTGGAGGCTGCGCAGGACGGTGCATGCGCAGACCCTTGATCAGCGTCCGCTGCTTGCGATTGAGCAGGATCTCGACATCGGCGGAATCGGGAACGATCGCGCCCCACAACCTGGCGGCTGACCGGCCGCAGATCGCTCCCTCCGGCACTGCGAGCAGCGCCGCCTTGCACAGGATGTAGTTGTCGATCGGCACCTCCGAAGAGACATGCACTCCCCAGACCAATTGAGTGAACGCGCGGCTCTTCAGTTCGCGTTCAGTGAACCCGGCGCTGATCGCTCGGTGGCGCAGGAACGGCTTCAGGATGTCGATGTCACGATTCACGTTGTTGGACATGACGTCAGCATCCCGGAACGCGGCAAAGTGACAGGCGCGATATCCACAGGGCCGGGCACACGGCATACGAACCTGGTGTCACAAATGGCGGGTGGGGAGCGCTGCGACGTGCCGGACCCGACGAACCTGGTGTCACAAATGGCGGGCCGGCGCGGCACGGCCGCCTGCGGTCAGGCGCCGAGGGCCGCGGACACCACCTCCTTGGCCTCGGCCTGCACCTGCGCCAGGTGCTCGGGACCCTGGAAGGACTCCGCGTAGATCTTGTAGACATCCTCGGTGCCGCTCGGGCGAGCCGCGAACCACGCGGACTTGGTCACGACCTTGAGGCCGCCGATCGCCGCATCATTGCCGGGTGCCTTCGTCAGTTTGGCCGTGATCGCCTCTCCCGCAAGGGAATCCGCCTTCACGTCGTCCGGTGACAGCGCAGCAAGCTTGGCCTTCTGCTCGCGGTTGGCCGCTGCGTCGATGCGGGCGTATGCCGGGTCGCCGTGCTTGGCGACGAGCGCGGCATAGTGCTGGCTGGGGGACTTCCCGGTGCGCGCCTGGATCTCGGAGGCGAGCAGGGCCAACAGGATGCCGTCCTTGTCGGTGGTCCAGACCGAGCCGTCCGTGCGCAGGAAGGAGGCGCCGGCCGACTCCTCGCCGCCGAAGGGCCCCGACCCGTCGAGCAGGCTCGGCACGAACCACTTGAAGCCGACCGGCACCTCGACGAGCCGCCGTCCGAGGTCGGCCGCAACGCGGTCGATCATCGAGCTGCTCACGAGCGTCTTGCCGATGAAGCCGTCCTCACGCCAGCCCTCGCGCGCCCCGCCGTAGAGGTACTGGATCGCGACGGCGAGGTAGTGGTTGGGGTTCATCAGGCCGGAGTCCGGCGTGACGATGCCGTGCCGGTCGGAGTCGGCGTCGTTGCCGGTCGCGATGTCGTAGTCGTCGCGCTTGTCGATCAGGCTGGCCATCGCGCTGGGGGACGAGCAGTCCATCCGGATCTTGCCGTCCCAGTCCAGCGTCATGAAGCGCCACGTCGGGTCGACCAGCGGGTTGACGACGGTGAGGTCGAGCCTGTGCCGCTCACCGATGGCGCCCCAGTAGTCGACCGCTGCGCCGCCGAGCGGGTCGGCCCCGATCCGCACCCCCGCCTCGCGGATCGCGGCGATGTCGAGGACATTGGGCAGGTCGTCGACGTAGGTCCCCAGGAAGTCGTATGCCGCGCAGGCGGCTCGCGCTCGCGTGAACGGGATCCGCTTGACCCCCTTCAACCCGTCGCGGATGTAGGCGTTGGCGGCAGCCGCGATGACCTTGGTCGCGTCACTGTCGGCCGGACCACCATGCGGGGGGTTGTACTTGAAACCACCGTCGCTCGGCGGGTTGTGGCTGGGCGTGACGACGATGCCGTCGGCCAGTCCGATGCCTGGGCGCATGTCGTCGACGGTCGTGAGCTTGCCGCGGTTGGCGGTGAGGATCGCGTGCGAGACCGCCGGGGTCGGCGTGTAACGGTCCTGGGCGTCGACGAGGACGGTCACGTCATTGGCGACGAGCACCTCGATCGCGCTGGCCCAAGCCGGCTCGGACAACCCGTGCGTGTCGCGTCCGAGGAAGAGCGGCCCGTCGAAGCCCTGGCCCTTGCGGTAGTCGCAGATGGCCTGGGTCGTGGCGACGATGTGGTCCTCGTTGAAGGCGGTGTTGAGGCTGCTGCCGCGGTGTCCCGAGGTCCCGAAGGCGACCTGTTGGTCGATGTCCTCGGGGTCCGGCTTGCCGGTGTAATACGCCGTGATCAGGTGGGCGATGTCGACCAGGTCGGAGGGCTCTGCGAGTTGTCCTGCGCGAGGGCTGTTCATGGCGCCCATCCTTCCATCGGGGACCCGGACGCCGCATCCCTTCTCCGTTCCCTCTCGGCGCAGGCCCCTGGGGCCGATCCACGCCGACAGATCTCGCGCGGGGACGCAGGTATACCTGCGTCCCCGCGCGAGATCTGTTCCTGAGAGGTCAGGCGTTGCCGTCGGTGCCGCCGTCGCGCACCGGCGCTGTCTCCGGCTCTGACTCCGACAGCGGCACTGACTCCGGCGCCGGCTCTGACTCCGGCGCCGGCTCTGACTCCGGCTCCGGTTGGGACTCCGGCGCGGGCAGAGTCTCGGTGTGCGTGACGGGCGCGAGGTAGAGCGTCGAGAGCGCGGCGACCCGCACCGTCACGTGGTGCGGCTGGTTGTTCCAGTGCTCGTCGACCGCGGTGACGACGACGTCGGCCTGCGAGGCGCGTCCGTCGCCCTCGAAACCAGACGTGTCGAGGATGACCTTCCAGTCCCCGCCGCGCGGCACGCCGATCCGCACCCACTCCTTGTCCTGGCCTGAATAGTTGGCGATCACGGCCACGACGTCTTCGCCGCTGCGGTCGTGCTCACCGAACCGCAGGAAGGAGAAGGTGTTGCCGCCCTTGTCGTCGGCATCGATCCACTCGAAGCCGGCCGGCTCGGAGTCGAAGGCCCACAGCGCCTTGTGCTCCCGATAGATCCGGTTGAGCTCCTTGACCAGGTTGTGCACCCGGTAGTGCGCGGGGTCCTCGAGCAGCCACCAGTCGAGGGAGCGCCCGTCGGCCCACTCGCTCTGCTGCGCGAACTCCAAGCCCATGAAGAGCAGCTGCTTGCCCGGCTGGCCCCACATGTGGGCGAGGAAGGCGCGCAGGGTGGCGAGCTTCTCCTGCTTGGACCCGGGGATCTTGCCGGGCAGCGAGCCCTTGCCGTGGACGACCTCGTCGTGGCTGATCGGCAGCAGGTAGTTCTCGCCGAAGGCGTACATGATCGAGAAGGTGATGAGGTTGTGGTGGTACTGGCGGTTGACCGGCGACTCCTTGAGGTAGCGCAGCCAGTCGTTCATCCAGCCCATGTTCCACTTCAGCCCGAATCCGAGACCGCCGCTGTCGGTGGACTTGGTGACGCCGGGCCAGGAGGTGGACTCCTCGGCGATCGTCACGATCCCCGGGACCCGCTTGTATGCCGTGGCGTTGGCTTCCTGGAGCAGCCCGATCGCCTCCAGGTGCTCGCGTCCGCCGTGGATGTTGGGGATCCACTGCCCGTCGGCGCGGGAGTAGTCCAGGTAGAGCATCGAGGCGACCGCGTCGACGCGCAGGCCGTCGGCGTGGAACTCCTCGAGCCAGTAGAGGGCGTTGGCGACGAGGAAGTTGCGCACCTCGCGACGGCCGAAGTCGAAGACGTGCGTGCCCCAGTCGGGCTGGTCGCCGCGACGGGGGTCCGGGTGCTCGTAGAGAGCGAGGCCGTCGAAGCGGGCCAGGGCGAAGGCATCGCGCGGGAAGTGCCCCGGGACCCAGTCGAGGATGACGCCAATACCGTTCTGGTGCAGGACATCCACGAGGTACTTGAAGTCGTCCGGGTCGCCGAAGCGGGCGGTCGGTGCGTAGTAGCCGGTCACCTGGTAGCCCCATGAGGGGCCGTAGGGGTGCTCCATGACCGGGAGGAACTCGACGTGCGTGAAGCCGAGGTCCTTGACGTAGTTGACCAGGTGCTCGGCCAGGTCGCGGTAGGACGAGCCCTGTCGCCACGACCCGAGGTGCACCTCGTAGACGCTCATCGGACCGTTGTGCGGGTTCGATTCCTGCCGCCGGTCCATCCAGTCGTCGTCGCCCCACTGATGGTGCGAGTCCTCGACCACCGAGCCGGTGTTGGGCGGGCACTCGGTGCGCCGAGCCATCGGGTCCGCCTTCGCGCGCACGACGTCGTCGGCCCCACGGATCTCGAACTTGTAGATGGACCCCGCGCCGACACCCGGGATGAAGAGTTCCCAGACTCCGGACCGGCCGATCAGGCGCATCGGGTGGATCCGACCGTCCCAGCCGTTGAAATCGCCGATGACACGCACGGCCTTGGCCCGCGGGGCCCAGACGGCGAAGGAGGTGCCGGTGACATTGCCCATCGGGCCGGGGTAGGTCTGCACCCGCGCGCCCAAGACGGTCCACAACTGCTCGTGCCGGCCCTCATTGACCAGGTGCAGGTCCATCTCGCCCAGGGTCGGGGCGAAGCGATACGGGTCATCACTCTCGTGCTCGACCCCATCTCCCCAGGTGGTGAGGACGCGGTAGTCCATGGTGGTGTCCACGTCCGGACGGACCGCGCTGAAGACGCCCTCCGCTTCGTGCGCGAGCGACAACTCCTCACCGTCCTCGAAGCGGACGCGGACCTGGCCGGCCATCGGCTTGAGGACCCTGATCCGCAGCCCTCCGTCCTCGAGGTGTTGGCCCAGCAGGTCGTGCGGTTGCTGGTGTCGACCCTGGACGAGGGCAGCGATCGCGCCGGACACCTCGTGACGGGGAGTGGGAGTCACCTATGTCTCCTTCAGGGTTTCGTCGTGACCGGCGGTGAGCCGGTCGATGGCCTGGAGTGGGATGCTGACCCAGTCTGGCCGGTTCCGGGCCTCGTACACCACTTCGTACATCGCCTTGTCCAGTTCGAAGGCGGTGAGAAGTGCGGAGTGGGCACGCGGATCGACGCCGGAGACCGCGGCATACCCATCGAGGAAGGCCCGCTGGGTGGCGGTCACCCACGGCCTGGCCGACCCCGGATTGTCCTGCTCCCACGATCCGCCGCAGTAGTCGAAACTGCGCAGCATGCCGGCGACGTCGCGAATCCACTGATCGGGCAGGACGCGCTCGGCGAGCGGTCGAATGGGCTCGCCCTCGAAGTCCAGCAGGATCCACCCACGAGTGGGGGAATGGAGCACCTGACCCAGGTGATAGTCACCGTGGATGCGCTGCATCGGTGGCCACGCCACGTCCGCTGCCTCCGCGAGGATCCGGTCCACCAGCGGGGCGAAGCGGGCGAGTTCGTCGACCTCCGCGACCGCCGCCTCGAAGCGTCCGCGCATCTCGTCGACGATCGCCGAGCCGGTGTCGTGGGTGGTCGGCGTGGTGCCCAGGGCCTCGGCGAGGATGCCGTGCACCCGCGCCGTCGCCTCGCCGAGCAGTCGTGCCGGCCCCGTGAAGTCGGTGCCCTCGTCGACGGCGACCGAGGCCACCCGCCACGCGTCCTGCACGCCGGGCAGGAACTCCTGGGCGAAGGCCAGGTGGACGGTCTGCGGCGTGCCGATCGAGTCCCCATTGCCGGGGGCGTATGCCGTCAGGTCCCACTCTCCGCGCACCGAGCCGACCACGGCCGGCACCCGCTCGCAGCCGGCTTCGCGCAGCGTGGTCTGCAGGACGACGTCGGGGTTATCGCCCGGGGAGAGCATCCGGAAGACCTTGATGATCACCGGGCGGGCGGACCCGTCGCTGGTCACCGTGTCGACGATGATCGACGTGTTCGACTGTTCGCCGGCCAGGACCCGCGACGAACCGAAGGAGAGGTCCTCGGTCCACGTGGTGGCGGGCACCCCGACGTAGCGGTCATCGACCGTGTCCGACTCCGTCGAACTCTCGGCGTGGACCCGGCCTCGCACGAACTCGAGGAGTTGCTCGGCATAGACAGGGTCGTGGGTGCCGTCGTAGACCCACCGTTGGCCGAGGACGCCGTGCTCCGTCGTGCCGACCAGAGCGTGCTCGAGCTCCTCGACGGGAGCGCTGCGATAGGTCAGCGGCACCTGATAGGCCACCGGACCCGTGCCCGCGTCGTCCCAGACGATCAGGGTCTCGATGCCCACCTCACCAGCGGGATCACCGAGTCGCCAGGCGTCGATCCGAGTCAACTGCGGCTCGTACCCCTTGGCGGCATACCACCGTTGCGCACCCATCCACGCCGTGAGCAACTCGAGTTTCGAGGGGCGGACGTAGGTGCCGGTGTGGATCTCAGCCACGGTCCTCGTCCGTCTCCAGAGCCAGCCAGAACCAGCCGCGGTCGCCGAGGGTGACCGGGACGCGGCCGTCGTCGCCGACGACGTTGAAGACCGCGCCGCCGATGACATCGCGAACCCGCGCCCCGGCATACTCCTCGCCCAACTGCACCGACGCACCCTGGGCGGTCGACGACAGGTTGTTGACGCAGAGCACCGTGCGGGCGGACCGGTCCTCCGGCGTGCGGTTGCGCTTGTCCGTGCGCAGGAAGGCCAGGACGCGCTCGTTGCCGGACTCGACGACGGTGAAGTCACCGACCCCGAAGACTGGGTGCTCCTTGCGTGCTGCCAGCACCTTGCGCAACCAGTGCAGGAACGAACTCGGCTGTGCCATGGCGGATTCGACGTTGATCGCCCCGCGGTTGAAGGCGAGGGAGTCGACAACGGGGAGGTAGAGCTTGCCCGGGTCGGCGCTGGAGAAACCGGCGTTGCGGTCCGGGGTCCACTGCATCGGCGTGCGGCTCGCGTCGCGGTCCTCGAGCCAGATGTTGTCGCCCATGCCGATCTCGTCGCCGTAGTAGAGACAGGGTGAGCCGGGCAGGGAGAGCACGAGGGCGTGGATGAGCTCGACCTCGGCGCGGCTGTGTTGCCGAGCAGCGGCCAGAGGCGGCGGCGGATGCCGACGTTGGCGCGCATCCGCGGGTCCGGGGCATACCAGCCGTACATCGCGGCGCGCTGCTCCGGCGTGACCATCTCGAGGGTGAGCTCGTCGTGGTTGCGCAAGAAGGTGCCCCACTGGCCGCCGGCCGGGATGGGCGGGGTGTCGGCGAGGACGTCGATGATCGGGGCCGCGCGCTCGTCACGCAGGGCGTAGTAGAGCATCGGCATGACGGGGAAGTGGAAGCACATCTGGCACTCCGGCTCCTCGTCGCTGCCGAAGTAGTCGACGACCTCAGCCGGCGGTTGGTTGGCCTCGGCGAGCAGGATCCGACCGGGATACTCCTCGTCGACCATCGCTCGGATCTCGCGGACGATCTCGTGAGTGCGCGGGTGGTTCTCGCCGTTGTGTCCTTCCTCCTCGATGAGGTAGGGGATGGCGTCGAGGCGGAAGCCGTCGATGCCCATGTCCATCCAGAAACGGACGACGTCCTTCATGGCGTCGATGACGGCCGGGTTCTCGTAATTCAGGTCCGGCTGGTGGGAGAAGAAGCGGTGCCAGAAAAACTGCCGCCGGACCGGGTCGAAGGTCCAGTTGGACTCCTCGGTGTCCACGAAGATGATCCGGACACCGGCGTACTTCTCGTCGGTGTCGGACCACACGTAGAAGTCGCCATACGGCCCCTCGGGGTCACTGCGCGAGGCCTGGAACCACGGGTGTTGGTCGCTGGTGTGGTTCATCACGAAGTCGGTGATGATGCGTATGCCGCGGGCGTGCGCCTCGCCGACGAGCTGGCGGAAGTCCTCGATGGTGCCGAATTCCGGCAGCACGGCGGTGTAGTCGGCGATGTCGTAGCCGCCGTCACGCAGGGGAGAGGCATAGAAGGGCGGCAGCCAGATGCAGTCGACACCGAGCCACTGGATGTAGTCGAGCTTGGAGATCACCCCCTGGAAGTCGCCGGTCCCCGAGCCGGTCGTATCCGAGAAGGCCCGGGCGAGCAGTTCGTAGAAGACGGCCGTCTTGAACCACTCCGGGTCACGCCGGAGGCCGGGGACAGGGCTCGCGCCGGTGGGGAAGCCAGACACCTTTGTTCGCTCCTACACGTCAGGGGACAGGACGTCCAGACCATCATTCACCATCGCACGGTAAGCGGTTACGCGAACCGTGAGAGCGTTTTCGCGCCTGATCCTCTACCGTTGAGCGGAAGTCTCGACGACGCGACCGGCATACCTTCCCCCCAGCACCCTCAGGAGTGCGCGTGACCGACGCCCCCACCCCCCTCGACCTCGTTGCCGAGGACCCCGAGAACGACCGCACCGACGGCGCACCGGTGAGCCTCTCCGAGAGCACCACCGGTGGCGCTTCCGAGAGCACCGACGGCCACGCCTGGCGCCACGAGACCGGGCCGCGGCATACCCCCACCTCCACGCTGGCCAACGGTCCGGTCATCTCCCCGCCCCACACCGTGGACGCCTTCGTCAAGGCCTTCCTCCACGAGTTGAACTTCGGTCAGGGTGTGCCCCTGTCGCGGTCCTCGGTCAACGACCAGTACCTCGCGCTCGCGCGCACGGTGCGCTCCTACCTCATGGCGCGCTGGCTGGAGACGGCCCGCCGGCGCCGCACCGACAAGCCGGCCAAGATGGTCGGCTACCTGTCCGCCGAGTACCTCCTGGGCCGACAGCTCGACAACGCCCTGCTGGCGACCGAACTCACCGACATCGCCACCGAGGCGATGGTGGCCTGCGGCATCGAGATCGACGACCTGCGCCAGCAGGAGGTCGAGCCCGGGCTGGGCAACGGTGGCCTGGGCCGCCTGGCCGCCTGTTTCATCGACAGCATGGCCACCCTCGGCGCGTCGAGCATCGCCTACGGCATTCGTTACGAGTACGGCATCTTCCAGCAGACCTTCGTCGACAACCGACAGGTCGAGAAGCCGGACGCCTGGCTGTCCATGGGCGGGCCCTGGGGTGTCGTGCACCCGGAGATGGAGGTGCCCGTGAACTTCGGCGGGCACGTCGAGACCTACGTCGGCGAGGACGGCCGTGAGCGTCGGCGCTGGACGCCGGCCTGGGGCGTCATGGCGCTGCGCTACAACTACATGGTCCCCGGTTACCAGAACGGCGTCGTCAACACGCTGCGCCTCTGGCGGGCCCGCGCAACCGAGTCCTTCGACCTGCACATCTTCAACGCCGGCGACTATGCCGAGGCGGTGCGCGCACAGACCTTCGCCGAGAACATCTCCAAGGTGCTCTACCCCGAGGACTCCACGCCGCAGGGCAAGGAGTTGCGGCTGCAGCAGCAGTACTTCTTCGTCGCCGCGTCGATCAAGGACTTCATCCAGCACACGATGCCCAAGGACTTCGACGTCCGGGACCTGCCCGAGCGGATCATCTTCCAGCTCAACGACACTCACCCGGTCATCGGCATTCCCGAGCTGATGCGCATCCTCCTCGACGAGCACGACCTCGAATGGGAGGAGGCGTGGGCGATCACCAAGCAGTGCTTCGCCTACACCTGCCACACCCTGCTGCCCGAAGCGCTCGAGGTCTGGCCGGTGTCCCTCATGGAGCGGCTCCTGCCGCGCCACATGGAGATCATCTACCGGATCAACGAAGACTTCGTCGCCGAGCTGCGTGAGACCTACCCGGGCGACGAACTGCGCGTGCGGCGGATGTCGATCATCGCGGACCACCCCGAGCGCTCGGTGCGCATGGCCCACTTGGCCACGGTCGCGTCGGTCAAGGTCAACGGCGTGGCCGCCCTGCACAGCGAGTTGCTCAAGGAGAAGGTGCTGAACGACTTCTCCGAGCTGTGGCCGGAGCGCTTCACCAATGTCACCAACGGCGTGACGCCGCGCCGCTTCATCAAGCTCTCCAACCCCGAGCAGTCCAAGCTCATCTCCGACACCATCGGCAAGGGCTGGGTCGCCAACCTCGACCGGCTCGAGGAACTCGTGGGTTATGCCGACGACGCGGACTTCCGGGAGAAGTTCCGCGCGGTCAAGGCGCACAACAAGACGCGCATCCGCAACGTCCTGGTCTCCCGGGACGGCATCGCCCTCCCCGAGGGTCACCTACTCGATGTCATGGTCAAGCGCCTGCACGAGTACAAGCGGCAGTCGCTCAAGCTCCTCCACATCGTCACGCTCTACGACCGGCTCATCTCCGGTGAGGTCGAGCCGTCGACGGTCACGCCGCGCACGGTGGTCTTCGGCGCCAAGGCGGCCCCCGGGTACGCGATGGCCAAGGAGACGATCTTCCTCATCAACTCGGTGGCGCAGACGGTCAACAATGACCCGCGCGTCGACGGTCGCCTCTTCGTCGCCTTCCCACCGAACTACAACGTGACTCTGGCCGAGAAGCTCATCCCGGCTGCGGACCTCTCCGAGCAGATCTCGCTCGCCGGCAAGGAGGCCTCGGGCACGGGCAACATGAAGTTCGCGCTCAACGGCGCACTGACGATCGGCACCGACGACGGTGCCAATGTCGAGATCCGGCAGCTCGTCGGCGATGAGAACTTCTTCCTCTTCGGGATGACCGAGCCCGAGGTGGCCGAGCTCCAGGCCAAGGGTTACCGGCCGGGTGAGTACTACGAGCGCGACCCACAGTTGCGCCGCGCGATCGATCTCATCGCGAGTGGTCACTTCACGAAGGGCAGCCGTGACGCAGTCAGCTCCTTCGTCGGCGACCTGCTCTACAACGACCGCTTCCTCGCCCTGGCCGACTACGCGGCCTACATCGAGGCGCAGGACAAGGTCGAGGCCGCCTACGGCGACCAGGACAACTGGTCACGGATGGCCATCCTCAACGTCGCTCGGACCGGGTTCTTCTCCTCGGACCGCTCGATCCGCGACTACATCGACCGGATCTGGCACGTCAAGACTGGCGTCTGACCGCGGCATACCGGGACACGGCTGGCCTTGGGTGTCGGGTTGAGGGGGTCAGGACCCCCTCAACCCGACACCCAAGCGGCAGTCGCGGCCAACTCGGTCGCGCATCCGGGCCGGCCGCAGGTCATCGGTCGACCGGTCCAGCCCCTGGCGCGCAGGAGCGCACCGACCTCCGCCGCCGTCGCGCAGACGGTGACGGCGACGTCCGGCCAGAACACGCGGTTGGTGAAGCGGCCGGCGCCGCCGAGCCGTCGATCCCGACGACCGTCCTTGATCCGGCTGGCCCACTCCTCGTGGCCCAACCTCCCATCCACCTCGATGACGACCCCGAAATCGGCATAGTCGTTGTCATGCACTGATCCACCGTTCACCCTGCTGGCAGACTGCCGGATCGCGGTGGGCAGGCGATGTGCTCGCTCGACGTCGCGCACGTAGCGGACCTCGGCCGCCGAGTGGGCGCCCGACGTGACATCGGCCATCGCCTCGCGCATGAGGGCGCCGTGCCGGAGGCGGGTGCGCTTGGCCAACTCCGCCTCCAGCGTCTCCACGGGGACGAGGCGCTTCTGGACAGCTAGCGCCAACCAGGCCAGTGCGCCATCGGGCTCGCTTCCGGCGGCGCAGTCGATGATCGTCGACGCCTTCGTCGTGCGCCACGGGAAGGTGAGGGGATCAACGCGCTCGTCCCACCGGCCGATGCGCCGTAGGGCAGCGCCCTTGACCGGTGTGATCGTCCGGGGGGCGGAGATCGCCAGTTGGATCGGGGCGCGGGCGACTCCGGGCATCTCCCAGGCCCGGGCGGCTGCAGTCCCGAAGAGGGCTACAGGTGGGCTCTGCAGGCTGCCCTTGTCGGACCTGAGATCGGTCGGTCCCCGGCCGGTCACGGCGAGAAGCGCAGCCGCTGCATCGACCTCCCACCCGCTCTTGCCGGGGGCGGTCTGGTAGACGCCAGAGGCGACGCGCACCCAACGGCGAGTGCGCAGGCAGTGCCGAATCTGTTCGACGGACATCCCAGCCCTCAGGCACTGGCCTCGGGTGACCAACTCGAACTGGAAGCGCGCTGCCAGCAGCAGGGGCGGCCAGTCGACGGTCCGGGTTGAGTGCGGCATACCCTCCAGCGTGCCGGGCCGAAGTGACGCGGCGGGCGCTGTCCACAGGGCGCGGGACCCTGACGTCGGCAGAGCCACACAGGTG
The DNA here is from genome assembly GCF_000367525.1 of Phycicoccus elongatus Lp2. Lineage (GTDB taxonomy): Bacteria > Actinomycetota > Actinomycetes > Actinomycetales > Dermatophilaceae > Phycicoccus_A > Phycicoccus_A elongatus. The sequence goes on from NZ_HF570956.1 coordinate 1,204,174, forward strand.
TCGGGTTGAGGGGGTCAGGACCCCCTCAACCCAACACCCAGGCCTCGACGGCCTCTGAGGGTGATCAGAAGTAGCGGCGGACGTGGATGATGTGCACCGGCTCGCTGCTCGGGCCGAGTATGACGGTGTTGTCCTGGTACCACGGCCATTCCTGGCCGGTGATCTCGTCGTGGGCGATGAAGCCTTCGTGGGACTCATAGCCCAGCGCCGGCATGTCGAGGTGGATCATCGTCGTCGCAGTGCAGTGCGGGTCGGTGTTCGCGACGACCAGGATCACGTCGTCCCACGTGCTCCCGTCCGGCTGCACGACCTGTCGACGCTTGCTGAAGACGAGCACGCGGGAGTCGTCGGCGCGATGGAAGGTGATGTTGCGCAGCCACAGCAGGGACGGGTGCCAGCGCCGGATCTCGTTGAGCCGAGTCAGGTACGGGGCGAGCGTACGCCCGGCGCGCGAACCGCCGGGCTCGTAGTCCGCCCAGTTGCGGTCCTTGTACTCGTACTTCTCGTTGTCGATCTGCTCCTCGGCGCCCGGGCGCGCCACGTGCTCCATCAACTCGTAGCCGGTGTAGATCCCATAGGTCGGCACGAGGGTCGCCGCAAGCGCCGCGCGCAACTTCCATGCCGCCGGCCCGCCGAACTGCATGTAGGGCGTAAGGATGTCGTGGGTCGTCGGCCAGAACGACGGCCGCATGTATGCCGCGGCGTCACCCGCGAGCTCCTCGACGTACTCCTGGAGTTCCTGCGCGGAGTTGCGCCACGCGTAGTAGGTGTAGCTCTGTTGGAAGCCGACCTTGCCGAGCGTGTGCATCATCGCCGGCTTGGTGAACGCCTCGGCCAGCCAGATGACGTCCGGGTGGTCCTTGGCGACGTCGTCGATCAGCCACTGCCAGAACTCCACCGGCTTGGTGTGCGGGTTGTCGACGCGGAAGATCTTCACGCCGCAGTCGATCCAGACCTGCATCACGCGACGGACCTCGGCATAGGCCGCGGCAGGATCGTTGTCGAAGTTGAGCGGATAGATGTCCTGGTACTTCTTCGGTGGGTTCTCGGCATACGCGATGGTGCCGTCCGCGCGGGTGGTGAAGAAGGACGGGTGCGACTGCACCCACGGGTGGTCGGGGGAGGCCTGCAGGGCGATGTCCATCGCCACCTCGAGGCCGTTGCGCTCGGCCTCGGCGACGAAGAAGGCGAAGTCGTCCCAGTCCCCGAGGTCGGGGTGCAGCGCGTCGTGACCGCCGTCGGGGGAGCCGATCGCATAGGGCGATCCGGGGTCGTCCGGTCCCGCGTTGAGGGTGTTGTTGGGGCCCTTCTTGGCCGCCGACCCGATCGGGTGGATCGGGGTCAGGTAGACGACGTCGAAGCCCATCGCCGCAATCGCCGGAAGGCGCTTGGCCGCGGTGCGGAAGGTCCCCGAGGTCCACTTGTGCTCGGTCACGTCGTAGGTCGCGCCCTCGCTCCGAGGGAAGATCTCGTACCACGCACCGGCCAGGGCACGCTCCCGCTCGACGAGCAGCGGCAGGTCGGCAGATGGTGAGAGGTGGTCCCGCAGCGGACGCTCGGCCATCTCGGACCGGATCTTGGGATGGGTGCCCGCCCCGAGCCGGTCGAAGGGCTCCTTGGTGTCGTCGCGCAGGATGTCGATCGCCTCGTCGATCAGCGCCTTGGCCTTCTTGGGTCGCTTGACCTCGTCCCGCGCGCGCTCGAGGACCAAGGCGCCCTCCGCCAACATCAACTCGACGTCGACCCCTGCGGCCACCTTGATCTCGGCGTCGTGGACCCACGTGCCGTATGGGTCGGACCAGCCCTCGACGCGGTAGCTCCACCAGCCCTCACGGTCGGCGACCAACGGGGCAGCCCAGTGGTTGAGTCCCGGGTTGAGGCAGGTCATGAGCTGGGCCCGCTCCTGGCCATCGGGGTCGGTGACGACGAGCGTCGCGTTCACCGCATCGTGACCTTCACGGAAAACCGTTGCGGTGACGTCGAACTCCTCGCCGACGACCGACTTCGCAGGTCGGGTGCCGTGGTCGACGCACGGCCGCACGTTCTGGACCGGGATGCGACCGATGGGGGACTGGGGGGCCGAGGTCTGCGGTGCCTTCACCCCCGGAACGCTACCGCCCAGCGGTGCCGCACGCACTCATGTGGGGTCGCTCGCGGCATACGCCCGGATGCTCATGGCGTCGACGCTCACGGCACCGGGCTCGACATCGGAGTCGACCTCCTGTGGCCGCTCCCACGCGCTGTCCCACAGCAGTCGGTAAGCCGTGAGCCCGGGCACCGTGGGAAGCGTCACCTCGACGTCGTCGAGAGAGCCGTTGACGAGCACGAGGACCGAGCGCTGGCCGACGTAGGCACCGTTGACGAGCATCTGGAGGATGCGTGTCGCCGGGTCGTGCCAGGCACCGTCCATCGGCGACCCGGACGCGTCGAACCACGCCATGTCCATCGAGCCGTCCTCGTTGACCTGGCGTCCCAGGGCCCAGGTGCGTTGGCGCAGCGCCGGGTGCTCGCGCCGGAGCCTGAGCAGGTGTGTCGTCGTGGCGAGGAGGTCCTCCTGCCAGGGCTCGAGGTCCCAGTGGAACCACGAGATCGGGTTGTCCTGGCAATAGGGGTTGTTGTTGCCGCCCTGGCTGCGCCCGAACTCGTCGCCGGCGTTGATCATCGGGATCCCGGCCGACAGCAGCATGCTGCCCATCAGGTTGCGGATCGAGCGGCGGCGGGCGGCGAGGATCACCGGGTCGTCGGTCGGGCCCTCGATGCCGTGATTGAAGGAACGATTGCCGTCACTGCCGTCACGGTTGTCCTCACCGTTGGCCAGATTGTGTTTTACGTCGTATGCCGTGGTGTCGGCGAGCGTGAAGCCGTCGTGCGCCGCGAGGTAGTTGATCGAGGCCGTGGGCCCACGGTCGTGCGTCCCGAAGAGATCGCGTGATCCCGCGAGCCGGGTGCCGAGTTCCTGCACGCCATGTCCGAGCTCGCCGTGGAGCTGGGCCCTGGAGTCGGCCAGCCAGAAGGTCCGCAGGCCGTCACGGTAGCGGTCGTTCCATTCCGAGAAGGGCGGCGGGAACTGTCCGGTGCGCCAGCCGTGCATGCCGACGTCCCACGGCTCGGCGATCAATTTGACCCGCGAGAGGACGGGGTCGGTGCGGGCCGCCACGAGGAACGGATGGTCCGGGTCGTACTCGTCGCCACGCCCGCGACCCAAGGCGACGGCCAGGTCGAAGCGGAAGCCGTCGACGTGGCACTCGGTCACCCAGTACCGCAGGGAGTCCAGCGCCATTCGGCACACGATGGGGTGCCGCAGGTCGAGGGTGTTGCCGCAGCCGGTCACGTCGATGTCCTGGCCGCGCTCGTCGAGCCGGTAGTAGGCGCGGTTGTCCAGGCCACGGAAAGAGAGGGTCGCACCCTCCCGGCTCTGCTCGGCGGTGTGGTTGTAGACGACGTCGAGGATGACCTCGATGCCTTCCCGGTGCAGCAGCTTGACCATGCCCTTGAACTCGTCGAGGGCGCCTTGCGGGTCCCGCGCCGCGGCATACCTGGCGTGGGGAGCGAAGAAGCCGACCGTGTTGTAGCCCCAATGATTGGTCAGCCCGCGTTGGAGCAGATGTGGCTCACTGGTGAAGGAGTGGACCGGCAACAACTCAACGGCGCTCACCCCCAGCCCCTTGAGGTGGGCGATGGTGTCCGGGTGGGCCAGCCCGGCATAGGTGCCGCGCAGGTGCTCGGGCACGCCCGGACGTTCCTTGGTGAGGTTGACGACGTGGGTCTCGTAGATCACCGAGTCACTACGGCTGACCAGAGGTGGAGCGTCGTCCTCCCAGTCGAAGTCGTCATGGACGACGACACAGCGAGGCATGGCGGCGGCGCTGTCGAGGGTGCTCCGCACATCAGGGTCACCGGCCCATTCGTCGTCCACCTCGTGGCCATAGACCTGCGGACCCCACGCGATGGAGCCCTCGATCGCCTTGGCGTAGGGGTCGAGAAGGAGCTTGTCGACGTTGTGCCGCAAGCCGTTCGCGGGATCCCAGGGCCCGTCGACCCGATAGGCGTAGCGCTGCCCGTCGCCCATCCCCGGCACGAATCCGAACCACCAGCCGAACGCGCGCTCCTCGAGCGGGATCCTCCGCTCGGTCGCGCCCGAGTCGTCGCCCCTCTCGAAGAGGCACAGCCACACGGCCTCCGCGTGACCGGCATACACGCAGACGTCGGCACCGCCCCGGACCAGGGTGACCCCGGGGTTCGGAGGGAGGTCCCGACCCAGCGGGAGGGGCGCGGTCGTGAAGGCCTGCGAGGCCGGTGTCGCGGCGTGCGAGCGGGTCGACATGGTGACCAAGCGTAAGGAGTGGTTACCGTGGCACCATGACCGATCCCGCTTCGCTGCCCAACTTCCCCCCGCCGGCCGACGAGCACCCGCTGCGTGGCCGGGTCCTCGACGTCCTCCAGGACCTCGAGGTCCAGCCCGACATCGATGCCGATGGCGACGTGACCTTCACGGTCAACGACCAGAACCTCTTCATCCGCTGTCACGAGGGTGAGCTGCAGATCATGCGGATCTTCGGCCAGTGGCAGTTGCCCGAGCAGCTCATCGGCCAGGAGACCAAGGCGCTCGAGACCTGCAACGAGTTGAACCTCACCCTCAACTGCGTCAAGACCGGCATCGGCAATGGCACCCTCGCCGTCGCCTGCGACCACCTGATGACCGCTGGTGTCGACCTCGATGCCGCCGTACAGATCGGGATCCAGCTCGTGCTCTCGACGGTGTCCTTCTGGCATCAGCGGGCGCTCGGCCTGGACGAGAACGGCAACCCGGTCGACGGCGGAGGCCCGGCATGACCGAGCTGGTGCGGCTCGAGGTCGAGGACGGCATCGGCACGATCCGGCTCGACCGCCCCCCGATGAACGCGCTGTGCGCGCAACTCGGTCGCGAACTCGGCGCCCTGTTGCCCGAGATCACCGAACGCTCCGACATCAGCGCGGTCATCGTCCACGGCGGTGAGAAGGTCTTCGCGGCCGGAGCGGACATCAAGGAGATGGCCGACCTCGACCTGGCCGGCATGACGACCTACGGCCGGCTCCTCCAGGACTTCACCAACGGCCTGGCGGCCCTGCCCAAGCCGACGATCGCCGCCATCACCGGGTATGCGCTCGGGGGCGGCTTCGAGTTGGCCCTGTGCTGCGACTTCCGGATCGCGGGTGCCACCGCCAAGGTCGGCTTCCCGGAGATCACGCTCGGTGTGATCCCCGGCATGGGCGGAACCCAGCGTGCCGCGCGGCTCATCGGGCCGTCTCGGGCCAAGGAGATCGTCTTCAGCGGCCGGTTCATCGGAGCCGAAGAGGCACTGGCGATGGGCCTGGTCAACCAGGTCGTGCCCGAGGATGAGGACGTGTATGCCGCGGCCCGGGCCTGGGCTCAGCGTTATGTCGGCGGCCCGGCGATGGCGTATGCCGCGGCCAAGCAGGTCATCGACCGCGGCGTCGAGGTCGACCTGGCCACCGGGCTCGAGATCGAGCGGATGGCCTTCGCCTCGCTCTTCGCCACCGATGACCAGAAGATCGGCATGGCCGCCTTCGTCGCCAAGGAGAAGCCGACCTTCACCGGCCGCTGAGTCCGCGGCATACCCGTCCGGCGAGGGTCGTGGTTCGGAGAGGGATGCCCGCCGGGCATGGTGGTGATCGTCACGCCCCGGAGCGGCGGGTTCGGGCCGGCTGACCTGAGAGGATGGGCGGGATCGTTTGCCCCCCACATCAGGAGAAGGACGAGGCACGCATGAATATCGTCGTGTGCGTCAAGCACGTCCCGGACGCACAGGCGGACCGGGGTTTCAACGAGAGCGACAACACCGTCGACCGCGCCGGCGTCGACGGCCTGTTGTCCGAGCTCGACGAGTATGCCGTCGAGGAGGCTCTCAAGCTCGCCGAGGCCAGCGGTGGCGAGGTCACGGTCGTCACGATCGGCCCGGACCAAGCCGCTGATGCGGTCAAGAAGGCCCTGCAGATGGGCGCCGACAAGGGGGTCCACGTCAATGACGAGGCCATCCACGGGTCCGACGCCCCGGCGACCTCACTGATCCTCGCCGAGGCGATCAAGAAGGCGACCGATGGCAACCCGGAGCTCGTCATCACCGGCATGGCCAGCACGGACGGCACGATGGGTGTCGTCCCGGCAATGCTCGCCGAGCGACTGGGCCTGCCTCAGGTGACCTACGCCTCCGAGCTCACCCTTGGGGACGGCAAGGTCACGATCCGTCGCGACAACGACGCCAACACCGAGACGATCGAGGCCAGCCTCCCCGCCTTGGTCTCGGTGACCGACCAGATCAACGAGCCGCGCTACCCGTCCTTCAAGGGGATCATGGCGGCCAAGAAGAAGCCGGTCGAGTCATGGACCCTCGCCGACCTCGGCATCGACGCCGGTCAGGTGGGCCTGGCGAACGCGTGGACCAAGGTCGTCGAGATCGCCAAGCGCCCGCCGCGTGAGCAGGGCGAGATCGTCAAGGACGAGGGCGACGGCGGCACCAAGCTCGCCGAGTTCCTCGCCGCCCGCAAGTTCCTCTGAAGACGTCGACCGACAAGAGAGCAGGTAGAAACCCCATGGGTGAAGTCCTCATCCTCGTCGACCACGTCGACGGCAAGTTGCGCAAGACCACCGCGGAGCTCCTCACCATCGCCCGTCGCCTGGGCGAGCCCTCGGCCGTGCACATCGGCCCGGGTGCCGAGACCGCGCAGGTCACCCTCGCCAAGTACGGCGCGAGCAAGGTCTACGTCTTCGACGACGAGGCCGCGTTGAAGAACCTCGTCGCCCCCCAGGCGGAGGTGCTCGCCGCGGTCGCCGCCAAGACCTCGCCGGTGGCCGTGCTCATCCCGAGCAACACTGCCGGCAAGGAGATCGCGGCCCGACTGGCGGTCAAGACCGAGTCCGGCCTCATCACCGACGCCGTCGACGTCCAGGCCGGTGAGGGTGGCCCGGTGGCGAACCAGTCGGTCTTCGCCGGCTCCTACACCGTGAAGTCGCAGGTCACCAAGGGTGCGGCGATCATCGCCGTCAAGCCGAACTCCACGGCCATCGAGGCAGCGCCGGCCGCCGGCGCGGTCGAGAAGGTCGAGGTCACGCTCTCCGACCTGGCGACCGCGGCACCGATCACCGACCGTCAGCCCAAGGCCAAGTCCGGCCGTCCCGAGCTCACCGAGGCCCAGATCGTCGTCTCCGGCGGGCGCGGCACCGGTGGCGACTTCAGCCCGGTCGAGGCCTTCGCCGACAGCCTGGGCGCGGCCGTCGGCGCCAGCCGCGCCGCCGTCGACGCCGGGTGGTACCCGCACTCCAACCAGGTCGGCCAGACCGGCAAGCAGGTGTCCCCGCAGCTCTATGTGGCGGCGGGCATCTCCGGTGCCATCCAGCACCGGGCCGGCATGCAGACGTCCAAGACGATCATCGCGATCAACAAGGACGAGGAGGCGCCGATCTTCGAGCTCGTCGACTTCGGTGTCGTGGGCGACCTCTTCAACGTCCTCCCGCAGGCGACCGACGAGGTCAAGAAGCGCAAGGGCTGACCCGCGCGTTCGACGACGAAGGGGCCCACCAGTGCGGTGGGCCCCTTCGCCGTTCCTCTTTGCCGTACCCGAAAGCCCCCAGACGTTGAAGGTTTGTCTAATCTCGAAGAGAAGCGGTCCGCCCGGACCGCCGACCCTGCCAGGAAAAGGAGCGCGTCATGGTCGTTCTGGGACTCATCCTCTTGCTGCTCGGCCTGTTCATCAGTGGTGCGGGCATCTTGAAGACGATCGGGATCATCCTCATCGTCGTCGGCCTCATCCTCAACTTCGTGCCGATCGGCGGGAGCAGTCGCCGGGTCTGGTGACCTCGGGCCTCAAGGGCCCACCTGCAGTGAGTGCGCGGCATACCTCTGGGTGTGCCGCGCACTCACGTTGTGACGGGTGCGAAGATGGCCCCTCGTGAGCGGGCCGGGAGTGTTGCGTGGGCTGCGAGTCGATCTCAGCCCTGCCCGCGAGTCACGCGACTTCCGCCTCATGGTTCTGGCCGGCACCGTCTTCACACTCGGGCAGGCGATCTCCTATGTGGCGATCCCGTGGCAGATCTACACACTGACCGGCTCGAACACGATGGTCGGCCTGATCGGCGTCGTCGAACTCGTGCCGCTGCTCGTCGCCGGCCTGTGGGGAGGCGCGCTCGCCGACCATGTGGACCGCAAGAAGATGTTGGTCGGCACCGGTGCGGCCCAGGTGGTGCTCACAGCCCTGCTGGCGCTCAACGCCTTTCGCGACGAGCCGCACATCTGGGTGCTCTTCGTCGTGGCGCCCTTCCTCGTGTCGGCCGGGGCACTGCAGCGGCCGAGCAAGGAGGCGCTGTTGCCCCGCACGGTCCGTCACGACCAACTACCCGCAGCCAACGCACTCAACGCCCTGGGCTGGCAGACCGGCAGCCTGCTCGGCCCGACCATCGGTGGCCTCATCGTCGCCTCGGCCGGGGCGGGTTGGTGCTTCGCGGTCGACGTCGTGGGCATCACGGTCGCCGTGCTCCTCTACGCACGGATGTCGGCCTTCCCGCATCGGGAGCAGACGACACCACCGTCGCTGCGAGGGATCGCCGAGGGCGTGCGCTATGCCATCTCCCGCAAGGACCTGCTCGGTACCTACTTCGTCGACGTCGCGGTCATGTTCCTCGCGATGCCGATCGTGCTGTTCCCCGCGCTGGCCGAGACGATCTTCGCGCGGCCACATCTGCTCGGCCTGCTCTACACCTCGGAGACGGTTGGTGCCCTGGTCGCCTCGGCCCTGTCCGGCTGGCATCGCCGGATCCACTCCTATGGGCGAGTCATCGTCATCGCCGCCTGCGGTTACGGAGTGTTCATCGCCGTCGCCGGGCAGGCCCCGAGCTTCTGGCTCTGCTGCCTGGCACTGGCCCTCGCCGGGGCCGCGGACATGACGAGCGCGGTCTTCCGGATGACCCTGTGGAACCAGTCGATCCCCGAGAGCCTGCGCGGTCGGTTGGCCGGTATCGAGATGCTGTCCTACTCGGTCGGGCCGCTGGGTGCCCAGATCCGGGCGGGCTACACCGCCGACACCTGGGGCGTCCGTCGAGCCATTTCCTTCGGGGGTGTGGCGAGCGTCGTGGGGGTCGTCCTCGCGGCCGCGGCGCTGCAGGACTTCTGGCGCTACGACGCCCGCACCGACGAGCACCTGCTCGCCGAACGAGCCCGTCGAGCGTCCCACGGCGAGAACCTAGACTTGGAGGGATGAGCACCTACCTCGACCACGCGGCGACCACGCCGATGGCCCCGGCTGCCCTCGAGGCGTATGCCGCGGCGCTCGCCGAGGTGGGCAACCCCAGTTCGCTGCACACCTCCGGGCGACGAGCCCGTGCCCTCGTCGAGGAGGCCCGAGAGCGGATCGGCTCCGCCCTCGATGCCCGGCCCTCGGAGGTCATCTTCACCAGCGGCGGCACGGAAGCGGACAACCTGGCCGTCAAGGGGACCTTCCGGGCGAGAGTCGCGGCAGACCACTCGCGCCGCATGGTGATCGCCAGTGGCATCGAACACCATGCAGTCCTGGACCCGATCGAGTACCTCGTGGCTGCCGAAGGCGCCGCGCCGTCGTGGCTGGAACCCGACCGGTGCGGCCACGTCAGCGTCGATGACCTCACCGCCACCCTTGCCCGGTCGGCCGCGCAGGCAGCGCTGATCACCGTCATGTGGGCCAACAACGAGGTCGGCACGGTGCAGCCGATCGCCGAACTCGCCGAGGTGGCCCGTGCGCACGGGGTGCCCTTCCACACCGACGCGGTGCAGGCCGTCGGCCACCTCCCGGTGTCCTTCGCAGACAGTGGCGTCGACCTGATGACGGTGACTGCCCACAAACTCGGGGGCCCGGTGGGAGTGGGCGCACTGCTCGCCCGCCGCGACGCCACCTTGGTGCCGCTGTCGCACGGTGGCGGCCAGGAGCGACAGGTGCGCAGTGGCACCCTCGACGCTGCGGGCGTCCACGCCTTCGCGGTGGCGCTCGACGACGCGGTGCGGGTACGTGACGTCGAGGCCAAGCGGCTCGGCGCCCTGCGGGACCGGCTCATCGAGGGCGCGATCGGACTCGACCTCGGGATCACGGTCAGCGGCTGCTGGACGCCCGGTGACATCGAAGGACGGCTGCCGGGCAACGCTCACCTGCTCGTGCCCGACGCCGAGGGTGACTCCCTGCTCTACCTCCTCGATGCCGCCGGCGTCGAGGTCAGCACCGGCTCGGCCTGCCAGGCCGGCGTGCCACGCCCCAGCCACGTGCTCCTCGCCATGGGCTACACCGAGCGGGAGGCCCGCGGCGCGATCCGGGTCAGCCTGGGGTGGTCGTCGAGCGACGCCGACGTCGACGCCTTCCTCGGTGCCCTGCCCGGGGTGGTGGAGCGCGCCCGGCGGGCCAGTCAGCGGGCCCGATGACCGCCCGGTTGCGCGTCGTCGCCGCGATGAGCGGGGGCGTGGACTCCGCCGTCGCCGCCTCTCGCATGGTCGAGGCCGGTCACGAGGTCGTCGGCGTCCATCTCGCCCTCTCGCAGTCCGCCGCGACCCTGCGCGAATCCGCCCGAGGCTGCTGCACGATCGAGGACGCCGGCGATGCCCGCCGAGTCGCCGATCGCCTCGGCATCCCGTTCTACGTGTGGGACATGGCCGAGCGGTTCCGCGAGGACGTCATGGAGGACTTCGTAGCGGAGTATGCCGCGGGCCGCACCCCCAACCCCTGTCTGCGCTGCAACGAGAAGATCAAGTTCGCCGCCCTGCTCGACAAGGCCCTCGGTCTGGGCTTCGACGCGGTCGCGACTGGTCACTATGCACAGATCGTGCAGGCCGCCGACGGGCGGCGTGAACTGCACCGTGCCGTCGATGCTGCCAAGGACCAGTCCTACGTGCTCGGTGTCCTCGACGAGGACCAACTGGTCCACGCCTTCTTCCCGCTCGGCGACACGACCAAACCGGCGATCCGTGAGGAGGCGGCCGCCCGCGGCTTCTCGGTGGCCAAGAAGCCGGACAGCCACGACATCTGCTTCATCCCCGACGGCGACACCCGCGGATTCCTCGCGGGCCGCCTCGGCGAGCAGCCGGGGGAGCTGGTCACGACCGATGGCGAGGTGGTCGGGACGCACGCCGGTGCCTTCGGTTTCACCGTCGGGCAGCGGCGCGGTCTCGGCATCGACCGCAGTCGTCTCGACGGCGAGCCGCGCTACGTCGTCGACGTCGATGCCCCGACCAACCGGGTCGTCATCGGCACTGCGGAGCTACTCGGCGTCCGGCAGATCACCGGCGAACACGCCCGTTGGTGTGGTCCTGTGCCGATCGGGACGATCCGGGCGGGTGCGCAGGTGCGCGCCCACGGCGAGGAGGTGGGTTGCGCGGCATACCAAGGCCCGGCAGGGGAACTCGAGGTGACCCTCGACGCGCCGATCAGGGGAGTGGCGCCCGGCCAGTCCGTCGTCCTCTACGACGGGACCCGCGTCATCGGCTCGGCGACCATCAGCTCGACCCGCGCCCACCCCCAGTCGAGATAGACCAAAACGCGCGTAGCCGGCCGCCGTACCCGCGTGTTGCTCCCTCTCGACCGGAGATGGGGGCGAGGGGTTGCGGAATAATTTCAGTTTCAACTACCGTTGAGAGCGGTGAGTTGCCCACCCAGTCATCGAGAGGATTGACCGCCATGCCAGCCGTCACCGTCGACAGCATTCTCGACCTCCCGCGCGTCCAGAGCCCTGCCCTGGATCAGCTCCCGCGTCCGGTGCGTTCGGTGACGACTGCGCCGAGCGGTTTCGAGGGGGAGGGTTTCCCCGTGCGACGTGCCTTCGCCGGCGTCGACCTGGCCGACCTCGACCCCTTCATCCACATGGACCAGATGGGCGAGGTCGAGTACGCACCGGGTGAGCCCAAGGGCACTCCGTGGCACCCGCACCGTGGCTTCGAGACGGTCACCTACATCCTTGACGGCACCTTCGTGCACCAGGACAGCCACGGTGGGGGCGGTGTCATCAAGGACGGTGACACCCAGTGGATGACAGCGGGCTCCGGCCTGCTCCACATCGAGGCTCCCCCGGAGGAGCTCGTCGTCAGCGGCGGCCTCTTCCACGGGGTCCAGCTCTGGGTCAACCTGCCCTCCCACCTCAAGATGGCCCAGCCGCGTTACCAGGACATCCGAGGTGGCGAGGTGGGGCTGCTCGCCTCGCACGACGGTGGGGCACTGATCCGCGTCATCGCGGGTGAGGTCGCTGGCCATGCCGGCCCCGGCACCACCCACACACCGATCGCCCTCGCCCACGCCACTGTGGCCCCGGGTGCTCGGCTCTCGCTGCCGTGGCGGAAGGACTTCAACGCGTTGGTTTACGTCCTCGCAGGCTCTGGTCATGTCGGCGCCGACCGTCGACCGATCCGGATGGGTCAACTCGTGACGCTCGGGGCGGGCGATCTCATCGAGGTCACGGCCGCGGAGTCGCAGGAGAGCCGCTCGCCGAGTCTGGAGCTCTTCATCCTCGGTGGAGCGCCGATCCGCGAGCCGGTCGCGGCCTACGGCCCGTTCGTCATGAACACGCGGGCCGAGCTCGTCAAGGCCTTCGAGGACTTCCAGGCCGGGCGCCTGGGCGTGATGCCGGAGAACCCGCACACCTTCCTGCCCCGCGACAACCAACCGGGCCACCAGGTCCTCTGACCGAACACGCCCCTGGCCCGACCTGAAACGGTCGGGCCAGTCGGGTCGGTCGTGCCTGATCATGGACCCATGCGGCCCGACCTCACCACCCTGACTCGCAAGCCCGATCGAGGCTCCTCGTCGCGCGATCGCCTCGACACGCTCCTCGACGACGAGCTCGTCGGCACCCTCGCCACGGTCGTCGACGGCGACCCGTGGGCCGTGCCGCTGCTCTTCGCGCGCGACGACGACCGCCTGCTGCTCCACGGCTCGACCGGCGCGGGCGCGCTGCGTCATGTCACTGCCGGTGCGCCGATTGCCTTCTGTGTCATCGCGATCGACGGAGTCGTCGTTGCCGAGTCGACCTTCGAGTCCTCGGCCAACTACCGCTCCGCCGTCCTGCGCGGGCACGTCCGCAACCTGCGTGATGACGAGCGTGCCCGTGCGCTCGATCGGCTCTCGGAGCGCATCCTTCCCGGACGGACGACCGAGGTGCGCCCCTCGACCCCCAAGGAGTGGGCCGCCACGCTGGCCATGGAGTTGCCGATCACCGACGGGTCCTGGCTCTACAAGGAGCGGACCGGGGGGCCGGGGGAGCCGGCCGAGGAGCACCAGGCCTGGTGCGGCGTCGTGCCGATGACCCGCACCTTCGGTGAGCCCGAGCCGGCACCCTGGTCGGTGGGTCTCGTGCCCGCGTCGGTGCACGCCCTGCGGAATCGCCGGTGACCTGCGGCAGGATGGCCCGGTGACGCGCGCAACGGGGATCGGGTCGATGCCGGGGACGAGTTCCCGCGAGGCCATCGTCGCCGTGCGCGACCTCCTCCTCGACGCCGACCGGCTCGGCATCCCCTACCTGCCGGAGACACCGGGGCGGGGCCCGGGTGCTGACATGATCGGTCGTGCCGCGAGCCTGCTCGTCGAGCTTCCCGTGGACCTGCAGCCCAGCGGCTGGCGGTTCACCGATCGCCCGGGCCGCGACGCTCGTCGCGCCGCGTCGCTGTGGACCGAGGACCTCGACGAGCTCGCCGCCGCCTATGACGGGTATGCCGGGCCCCTCAAGGTCCAGGTCGCCGGCCCGTGGACGCTTGCGGCCTCGATCGAGTTGCACCGGGGCGAGCGTGCGGTCACCGACGAGGGAGCCGCCCGCGAGATCGTCGAATCGCTCGCCGAGGGCCTCCGCCGCCATGTCAGCGACGTGCGCCGGCTCGTGCCCGGCGCCGACGTGATCCTCCAGGTCGACGAGCCGTCGCTGACTGCCGTCCTCGAGGGCACCCTGCCGACGGCCTCCGGCTTCGGGAAGGTGCGTGCCGTCGACCGTCAGGTCGTCGCCGCCGGGCTGCGCACCGTGCTCGCCACGCACGACGGGCCCACGGTGGTGCACTCGTGCCATCCTCGGGCGCCGATTCAGCTGTTGCGCAACGTTTCTCCCGGCGCGATCGCGGTGGATCTCACCGAGGCAACGGCCGCTCGGTGGGAGTCGCTCGCCGCCACCCTGGAGGCCGGCGTGGCCCTGTATGCCGGGTGCCTGCCCACCACCGGGGCCGCGGCTTCCGCGCGGGGTGCGGCCCGCGGCATACGGGAGGGGATGGAGCGAGCCGGTCTCGGCCCGCAGTGGCTCGACCACATCACCGTCACTCCCTCGTGCGGACTGGCCGGACTCACACAGCGGGGGGCCCAGGACGCTCATCGAGTGGCGGTCGACACCGCCCACGAACTCAGCGAGGAAGGGCACGCGTGACGCGCTCGTCGACAATCCCCTGGCAGGCGAAGTACTTGGCGCTCGCGGTCATCTGGGGCTCGAGTTTCCTGCTTATGAAGGTCGCCCTGTCGGCCTTGGCGCCACTGCAGATCTCGGCCTTCCGGATCTACTCGGGCGCCCTGGTGCTCCTGATCCTGCTCAAGGTCACGCACGCCAAGCTGCCTCGAGATGCCCGCACATGGGGCCACCTGGCCTTCAGTAGCGCCTTCCTCACCGTCCTGCCCTTCATCGGGTTCGTCGTTGGCGAGACGCGGGTGTCGTCGGCGCTGGCGGGCATCGGCAATGCCTTCACGCCGATCTCGGCGGTGATCTTCGGGCTTCTGCTGTTGCCCCAGGACCGGCTGACCGGCCGCCGACTGCTCGCCGTCATGGCCGGGTTCGTCGGTGTGGTCGTGATCGCCGAGCCCTGGAGTTCGACATCCGGCCCCGACCTCGTCGGCTTCGGCATCGTGCTCGCGGCCGCCGCCTGCTATGGCATCGGCTGGAGTTGGCAGCGCCGCTTCCTCCACCACGCCGACCTCGGTGGCCTGGCCCAGCCGACCGCAGTCCTGCTGGCCGGCTCGGTGCTCATGACCCCGGTGCTCCTCACCTGGTGGTGGCTCCACCATGACGTGGCCGCGACACCGTGGTCACTGACGCCGGGCGTGCACGGGGAGCATCCGGCCTGGCTGGCTGTCGTCTGCGTGCTGGTGCTCGGCATCGTCGGGACCGGCTTGGCCTACATGCTCCAGTTCGACGTCGTGCGTGCGGCCGGCGTCGTCGTCAGCACGACGGTGACCTATCTGATCCCCGTGGTGTCGGTCCTCCTCGGCGTGCTCGTCCTGGGCGAGCACCTCGGGACCTTCCAGATCCTCGGTTTCGCGGTCGTCCTGGTGGCCGCCTGGGTCATCAACGCCAAACCGCGGGCTGCGGTGGACTGAGGGCACGCTGACCGCGCAGGCCGCTGAGCACCATGCCCAGCCCGACGGCCAGGCCGACGAGGCCGGGGACGAGCAGCACTGACGTACTTCCCAGGCTCGGCGGTGTGACGCCGGGGGTTCCCGTACCCATGGCGTCGGAGGTCAGAAGGGCCATGGTCATCCCCGCCACGACCAGTTCGCCGGCGGCTGCTGCTGTCGTGATGCAGCCCAGGACGATGGCTGTCGTCCACCCACGTCGCCGCCCGCGCATGACCTCGAGGGCAGCCCAGAGGGCGAATCCGGCCATCACCGCCGCCACGACGAGCACCGGGACCATGAAGAGCCGGACGTATCCATGAGGATCCGTCGACGGGCTGGGATCGGTGATGATCCGGGCATACATCACGCCGAGCCACGCCACGGCCAGGACCAGGAGGCCAAGGCAGCCCAGCACGATCGGACGCCAGGGCCCGCGCGACATCGGATCAGCTATCCGCGGGCGCGTGCACCTCGCGACGCAGGATCTTGCCGGTCGGCCCCTTGGGCAACTCGTTGACGATCCAGACCCGGCGCGGGTACTTGTAGGCCGCGATCCGCTCCTTGGACCACTCGACAATCTCCTCGGGCGTCACCGTGGCGCCAGGGCGCAGGGCGACGGCCGCCCCGACCTGCTCGCCCAGGAGTTCATCGGGCATCCCGACGACCGCGGCCTCGAGGACGTCGGGGTGGGTGTAGAGGAGCTCCTCGACCTCACGGGGATACACGTTCATACCGCCGCGCAGGATCATGTCCTTCTTGCGGTCCACGATGGTGAAGTAGCCCTCGTCGTCCATCGTCGCCAGGTCGCCGGTGCGGAACCAGCCGTCCGGGATCGCCTCGGCCGTGGCCTCCGGCTTGTTCCAATAGCCCTTCATGACGTTGTCGCCCCGGATGGCGATCTCGCCGACCTCGCCAACGGGCACCTCCCTGCCCTCGAGGTCCACACAACGCATCTCGCAGCCCGGGATCGCCACGCCGATCGTCCCCGGCTTGCGCTCACGGTCGGGCATGTTGAAGGACGCGACCGGGCTGGTCTCGGAGAGGCCATAGCCCTCGAGCACCATGCACCCGAACTTCTCCTCGAAACCGCGCATGACCTCCAAGGGCATCGCGGAGCCACCGCTGGCGCAGGCGCGAAGGGAGGTCGCGTCCATGGCGTCGGCCTCGGGGTGGTTGAGAATCGCGGCATACATGGTGGGCACGCCCTGAAAGATCGTGACCTTCTCGTTGGAGATGACCTTGATCGCCTCGCCCGGGTCGAAGCGGGGGATGAGGGCCAGGCTCGCACCGACGTTGGTTGCTGCCACGAGACCGACGACGAGGCCGAAGACGTGGAAGAGCGGAAGGCAGCCCATGACGACGTCGTCGGGCCGGACCTCGAGGATCACCCCGCTGGACCGCTCCGCGTTGAGGCGCACATTGCGGTGCGTGAGCTCGGCACCCTTGGGGCGTCCGGTCGTGCCGGAGGTGTAGAGGATGATCGCCGTGTCCTCGTCGTCGCGCTCGATGGCCTCGGCGATCGGCTCACCGCCCTCGAGGGTGCCGTCGGCCGGGCCCATCGGACCGCACGGGATGATCCGCGTGCCCGCGTTGGCGGCGCCCTTGGTGGCCTCGTCGACGAAGTCCGGCCAGACGAAGGCGACCTTGGCGCCGCTGTCCGAGAAGAAGTAGTCGATCTCGCCGGCCTTGAGCAGCGGGTTCATCGGCACGACGGTGCCCCCGGCGAGCAGGATCCCCCAGAAGACCACCGGGAAGGCCGGCACGTTGGGGAGGATGATCGCGACGCGGTCACCGGGCTGGATGCCGTTCTCCCGCAAGGCTCCTGCGACCTTGGCGGCCATTCCCGCGAGCGGGCCGTAGCCGATGTCATGCCCCATGAACTTCAGGGCGGGTGCATCGGGTCGTGCCTGCGCGGTGTTGGTCAGGACTGTCGCCAGGTTGGTCACAATCGGCCTCCTTGCCGGGGGGGTTTCCCCCATCCAACCCGTATGCCGCGGGCTTGGCTAGCGTTGCGTGGTGATCACGACCGATGAGTTCCTCACGTAAGGCGACACCGCCTGGGACGGGTATGCCGCGATCGCACAAGAGTTGGGTGAGGACCTGATCAACGCCCGGCCGGACGTGGTGGGTGCCAACACGGCATACGGCGTGATCGCGCACGTCGTGGGCCTGGCGGGGCGGTGGGCCCGCACGGTCAACCTCGGCACCGTCGTCTCGCGCGACCGGGATTCGCGGCACTGTCATCCAACCCGCCTCGGGACCGGGCGGCCCAGTCCTGTGGTGCTGTCCTCCTGCACGTCTACGAGGAGTTGGCCCAGCACCTGGGCCAACTCGAGGTCATCCGTGACGTGCTGCTCGCGCGTCCGGCACGTCCTTGATCAGCGCGGCCCCAGGCCCACATCACTCGTCGCGCATGTCCTTGATCGGGTTGCGGCGGATGTTGCGCAGCAGCGGGGGAGTGATGGCGATCAGCGACATGACGACGATTCCGCCGAGGATCAACCAGAGCACCGGGTTGCGGAAGCCGAGGAAACTGAAGGTGGGCTCCGGGGTGAACACGGCATACGCGAGTTGTGCCGTCTTGGTCGCGCGATCTGCGAAGAGGACGTGCACCGTCCCGGCGATGATCAGGCCCAGCGCGGCCGCAAAGATCACGATCCGCACGGCCACCCAGACCGAATAGGTGACGTAGACCGCGGCGATGTCCGACCGCTTGGCACCGATCGCCCTGAAAACGGCCGTCTCTCGCCGCGAGTCGGCCATGACCCGCCCCATCATCGCCCAGATGATGATCGTCGCAATCGTGAAGGCGATGATCAGCAGGGTGAGGATGACCGGGCGCAACTGCCGCACGATGTCGTCGACGGTGAGGTAGTTGGTGCCATAGGCGCCGAGGCTGAACGGCATGCTCTCGCACGCAGGAGTCCAGTTCATCTGGCACGAGTTGCTCGCGACCGCGGTGCGGGCCTTCTCGACGGACGGGAAGGACGCAATGAACATGTCCTGGCTCATCGGTCCCATCCACGGGTCGTTGTTGACCGGAGCCGGGATCGCGAAGAGGGAATCGTGGCGGAGGGTGTCGGGGAGGGAGGCCAGGGAGTCGCTGGGGATCACCGCCCCGAAGCCGTAGTTCGTCCCGACCAGAATGCTGAGGACGGCGTCGATTCCCGAATTGGCCTGTCCCGGTGACGGGAGCAGTCCGACGACCTGGAAGGTGACGAGTTCGGCGCGCGGTGCGGGTGTCGGGTTGAACTCCTGCTCGAAGGCCTTCTGGTTGTCCTGCACCTTCTTGAGTTCCGCGGTCCTGGTGTCCTTGGTGACCGTGACCTGGCCGCACGGCGTCGTGGGGAGAGCGAGTAGGAGGTCCGGCTGGACGTAGTCACGATTGCCGCGGTTCGCAGCGATCTCCTGAGCCTGGGCGCGAGCTTCCTCGATCTTGGCGCGCTCGGCATCATTGCGGTAACAGCTGACGAAGGTGGCGCCGTTGACGGCGTCCCGCACCCCCTTGAACCAACGGACCTGGGCAGCCTGGTCCTTGGGTCGCTTGGGCAGGTCCACGGTCTTCTGGAAGACCGTGGCCGCGTCATCGGCGCTCAGGAGGACAGGCACGCCCTGAGCGGGCTCCCGGGCGTTGTTCGCGGGGGCGATGAAGGGGGCCACGAGCTCGTTCGGAACCACCGTGTACTGGCCCTGCCCGATGGCGGTCTGCATCTCCTTGGACGGCTCACCGGTCGACGTGGTCGTCAGGTCCTCGGTGCCGGCCGGGAGGAGGGTGAGCGACAGGTGACCGAGGTTCTTCGGCTCGTAGACCGTGGTTGCCCCGAGTGGGTCGACGAGGGCGCGGAAGGCCTTGGCGTCCTTCGGGGTGGCGCTGCTCGGGTGGTCCTTGCTGTAGCGCTGCCAGGCCACCGACTGGACGTTGATCTGCTTGCGGAACTCCGCGGGCACATTGGGGTTGGTGTCCTCGGTGACCGGCTGGATTTCGCTGCGCTCGTCGTATTCGATGCCGTATCGCTTGGCGGCTGCCTTGCGTTCCGCGAGGTATGCCGCGTGATACTTCCGCACCTCGGCGATCAGGGTTGCATCGCTCGGGTTGAAGTCCACCGGGCCGTAGTAGTTCGGGGTCCCGGAGACCAGGAAGCGGCCGTCGAGGTTCTGGCGGGCGAATTCGGTCAGGCTCTTGCTCATCCCGTCGACGAGGATCGTCGCCCCGGCCATCACCCCAAAGACCAGTCCCGACACGATCGTCGTGATGATCAGCCGCAGTCGCTTGGAGCGAATCTTGGTGTGCGCCAGGGTGAGGGCATCGCGCATCCCGATCATGCCGGCACCTCCTGCGGCACGATGAGTCCGTCCCTGAGGCGGATCGTCCGGTCCGCGCGCGCGGCCATCTCCTCGTCGTGGGTCACCATGACGACGGTCGTGCCGGACTCGTCGCGGATCTGCTCGAAGAGATCCATGATCGTCGCGCCGGTCACGCTGTCGAGGTTTCCGGTGGGCTCGTCGGCCAGGAGCAACTTGGGCCGGTTGAGCAGGGCACGGGCGATCGCGGCGCGCTGCATCTGACCGCCGGACATCTCGCGGGGACGGTGCTTGGCCCGTTCCGTCAGCCCCACCTCGTCGATGAGTGAGAGGGCGTGCTCACGTCGGGGCCCGCGCTTGGTGCCGGCGAACATGCCGGGCACTTCGGTGTTGGTGACCAGCTGGAGGAAGGGCTGGAGGTAGAAGAACTGGAAGACGAAGCCGATCGTGGAGTTGCGGAAGGTCGAGAGCTTGGCATCGCGCATCCTGCCGATGTCCGCCCCGTCGACGACGATGCGGCCGGCCGAGGGCTTGTCCAGGCCGCCGATCAGCTGAAGGAGGGTCGACTTGCCCGAGCCGCTCGCCCCGACCAGGGCCACGAACTCGCCCTCGTCGATGGTCAGGCTCACGCCGTCAAGAGCCTGGATCTTCTGTCGTCCCACCGTGTAGGTCTTGCGGAGGTCGGTGACATCGATCAAGGCCCGGCCCGAGCGAGGTCGAGCCGGTCGGCGGGGTGTGGGGATCGGGGCCGTGGTTGCGGGTGTCCCGGTCCCAGCCGCCGCCCGCAGTGCGGCGATCGCCGCCTCGAGATCCCCGTCGAAACGGGCGAGGAAGTCGGCTGCGCCCGCACTCGACGGTGCTCGTCCCGGTTCTGTCACGTCCACGTGTCCCCCACGTCTCTCCCACATCGGTCAAACCTCGCACGCTGCTGTGGCTCGCACACTATTGCACAATGCGTAATAGTTGGAGATTCGATCCGGAGAGTCTCGCCAATCAATGGGTGCGGTCGCTGTCCAGTGCCGCGATCGCGCGCGTCAAGGGTTCGACGAGGTGCTGGGTTGCCCGTACGGTCAGATGGTCGGAGTCTCGATAGATGACGACCCCGTCGCGCACAGCCGTGCACGTGTCGTCGGGGCAGATGGCCGCGTTGAGGTCCACGAGCCCAGCCCCCGTGTTCGGCACGAGCCGTATTCTGCCCCCTCGGTGTCGGCGTGGTGCGGCAGGATTGCCACGTGAGTGCCAAGGACACGCCGGGCCAGGGGTCCGCCAACCCAACCGACATCCCGGACGCCGATCGACAGGAGTGGCAACGCCTCGCCGAGGAGGCGACGGCGGCGCAGTTTGCCTATCACGTCAAGGACGCACCCACCCTCAGCGATGGGGAGTACGACCGGATCATCCGACGGTTGTCGGCGCTCGAGGAGGCCAACCCGACCCTCCGCACACCGGAGAGCCCCACCCAGGTCGTGGGCGGGGCGATCTTCTCGACCGAGTTCACGGCCGTCGACCACCGCGAGCGGATGCTCAGCCTCGACAACGCCTTCGATGCCGACGACATGAGGGCGTGGGCGGGGCGCGTCGAGCGTGAGGCCGGCGGCGCCGAATGCCACTACTTGTGTGAACTCAAGATCGATGGCCTCGCGGTCAACTTGCTCTACGAGAAGGGACGACTCACCCGTGCCCTCACCCGTGGAGACGGTCGCACGGGAGAGGACGTCACCCTCAACGCGCGCACCATCGCGGGTGTCCCGACCCGGCTCACCGGTGACGAGGTGCCGGACCTGATCGAGATCCGGGGCGAGGTCTTCTTCCCGATCGAGGCCTTTGCCGACCTCAACGCTGCACAGGTCGAGGCGGGCAAGCCGCCCTACGCCAATCCGCGCAATGCCGCGGCAGGATCGTTGCGGCAGAAGGATCCGCGCATCACGGCGAGCCGCCCGTTGCGCATGCTCGTGCACGGGATCGGGGCACGGGAGGGCTTCGAGCTGACCCGCCAGAGCCAGGGCTATGACCTCATGCGTGAGTGGGGGCTGCCGGTGTCCACCCACTCGGTGGTCGTCGACGACATCGAGGCGGTGCTCTCCTTCATCGAAGCGACCGGCGAGCACCGTCACGACGTGGAGCATGAGATCGATGGTGTCGTCGTCAAGGTCGACGAGGTCGCCGTGCAGCGCCAACTCGGCGCGACCAGTCGTGCCCCGCGATGGGCCATCGCCTACAAGTACCCACCGGAGGAGGTGAACACCAAGCTCCTCGACATCCAGGTGGGTGTGGGACGCACGGGTCGGGTCACCCCCTTCGCCGTGATGGAACCGGTGCTGGTCGCCGGATCGACGGTCGAGCGAGCCACCTTGCACAACGCCGATGAGGTGCGGCGCAAGGGCGTTCTGATCGGCGACACCGTCGTCCTGCGCAAGGCCGGCGACGTCATCCCCGAGATCCTCGGGCCGGTCGTCGCCCTTCGGGACGGCACCGAGCGAGAGTTCGTGATGCCCACCGCCTGCCCCTCCTGCGGCACCCCTCTCAAACCCGAGAAGGAGGGCGACAAGGACATCCGCTGCCCCAACTCACGGTCGTGCCCGCAACAACTGCGGGAACGGTTGGCCGGGCTGGCCGGCCGCGGCGCCTTCGACATCGAGGCCCTGGGTTGGGAGGGCGCCGGCGCTCTGCTCGACGCGCAGGTGATCACCGATGAAGGTGGCCTGTTCGCCTTGCAGGACAGCGACATCGCCAAGGTGCCGCTGTTCACGCGAGCAGCCAAGAAGACGGACTCGGCCGAGTCAGTGGTCGACGGGCGGGTCCTGTCGGCCATCGGGGCCAAGCTCGTCGCCAACCTGGAGTCGGCAAAGTCGCAGCCCTTGTGGAGAGTGCTCGTCGCCCTCTCGATCCGTCACGTGGGGCCGACCGCCGCGCGTGCCCTGGCGCAGCACTTCGGCTCGATGGAGGCGATCCGCCTGGCCTCGGTGGAGGAACTCTCGGCCGTCGATGGAGTCGGGGGCGTCATCGCCGAGGCCGTGCGGTCATGGTTCGACGCCGAGGATGCCGACTGGCATCGCGCGATCGTGGACGACTGGGCCGCCGCCGGGGTGCGGATGGTCGACGACCGCGACGACTCGATCGAGCAGACCCTCGCTGGCAGGACGGTCGTCGTCACCGGGTCGTTGGAAGGGTTCACCCGTGACGGTGCCAAGGAAGCCATCCTGGCCCGCGGTGGCAAGGCGGCCGGCTCCGTGTCGAAGAACACTGATTTCGTCGTTGTCGGCCCGGGTGCCGGCTCGAAGGAGACCAAGGCCCGCGAACTGGGCCTGGTGATCCTCGACGAGGCCGGTTTCGTGTCCCTACTGGCATCGGGCCAGGTGGGCCCACCGACGGACTCCGCCCAGGACGCGCCCTCGGCATAGGCCTGAGGTCTCAGGCCTCGACGACGGTGACCGACTCGACCCTCTCCGGGCCCAGATCGATCACCTGGAAGCCGGTCCCCGTGCCGGCGGGGGCGAAGTCCCATGCCTCCCCGGCGTGCTCGATCGCGTAGTAACTCGCGGGGCCGCCGAGGTGGTGGACGTGTCCCTCGACGAGTTCGAAGGCCTGGTGAGTATGTCCGCTCAGCAGGACGACCGGACCGATCTGGGTGTCCAGTCGGGCGGCCAGCGCGTCCTCGTCGCGGAGCACGAACCACTCGTGGCGGCTGCGGGACCGTAGCGGGTGGTGCTGGAGAACCAGCAAGGGCGTCGGGTCGGCCGGATCGATCTCATCGAGCGCCGCGACCGTCGCCGCGGCCTCGCCCTCGATCTGGTCCCGCACGTTGGTGGCGACCGCGACGACCCTCCACCCCCTGAACATGCCGGAGGGGTCGGGGAAGACCTCACGCACCGATTCGGTGAGGTCGTGGTTGCCGGGGACGACGAGCAAGGGCACGCCGGGGTATGCCGCGGTCAGACGCTCGTGGACCGCCAGGGCCCCGACGACGGAGTAGTCATCGGTGACATCGCCGGTCAGCACGATCGCATCGAAGGGTCCGTGCTCGCGCGTCGCCGCGAGGACGGCGTCCAGACGCGCCGCCGAGTCGATCTCAGGGTGGTAGGTCGACCACTGCGGGTCGTGCAGATGGGTATCGGACAGGTGCAGCAACCGCATGGGGCGAAACTAGTCGCGACCGGTGTCACTGCGTCGATGGTGTGAGTGTCGTCTCGGCCACGTTGACGCAGGCCCTGCCGGGTGATCCACGGTGGGGCCCGAAGATGGCCGTCCGTTGGACGACGTAACTACCCATGAAGAGGGAGAGCTCGGTGGCCACCTTGGCGATGACGAGCGAGCCGGTCACGATGACCAAACCCTCCATGAGCAGGGTGTTGGCGAGGAGGATGACCGCCGCCAGCGCGGCATACCGACATGCGGCGGCGCCCAACGGGAGTGCGCGTCCCCCGGCGAAGACGAATCGTCGGTTGAGCGCGAAGTTGATCGACCCGCTCGCCAGGCGGGCGCCGACCACGGCGACCAACACACTGCCGGTGAGGGCATGGAGGAGCGCGAGGAGGGCGACGTCGACGGCGAACCCGACGAGCGAGGACGCGGTGAAGGCGAGCAGTTGGCCCCACACGGCCAGGGAGTCCCATAGGGGGCGGAAGTGGCTCGAGGCATTGCCCTCGAGGTAGATCGTCTCGATCTCGATCTCGTCGAGGCGCAGCCCCTCGCGGGCAGTGGCCAGCAGGACGCGCAGTTCGTACTCGAAGCGGTCGCCGTCGATCGAGGTGAGCCAGGCCAGGGTGGCAGCGCGGTGACCGCGCAGGCCGGTCTGGGTGTCGTGGATGCGGGACCCGGTGGCGAGCGTGAAGGCGTGCCGGGTGAGGGCATTGCCGATGCGACTGCGCGCCGGGACGCGTCCGGTGAATCGGCGTCCGCCCAGCACCATGTCGATGTCACCGAGGGCGAGTCGGTCGGCCACTCGCACGATGTCGGCAACAGCGTGCTGGCCATCACTGTCGGCGCAGACGACATCGGCGCCGGGATGGGTGGCGGCGATGTGGGCGAACCCGGTCTTGAGGGCGGCACCCTTCCCCCGGTTGACGCGATGGGTGAGGACGGTGGCCCCGGCCATGGCGACCTTGGCAAAGAGGTCGGCGTATGCCGCGCCGCTCCCGTCGTCCACGACGACCACCGGGTCGTCGGTCGCTGCGACGAGTGCGTCGACGAGCACCAGGAGGCGGGTGTCGGGCTCGTAGGACGGGACGAGGATGACCATGGCCGAGCCTCAGCCTGCGATGTAGATGATGTCGGAGGTCCCGCGTTCCTGGCCCTTGCCCAGCGGGTTGTTGACCAGGGTGCCGTCCAGGACCATCGTCGTCGAGCCGCCGCCGTCGAGGTTGTAGGCGGTCTGGGCCCCGAGGCCGGCGAAGATCTGGGCGAACTCGGTCATCGTCACGCCCTTGCTGTAGCCGCTGCTGCGGCCGTCGACGGCGACGAAGACGAGGTGGTTCTCAGCGATGACGCCGATGCCGGTGCGGGGCTGGTTGCCCTGGATCGAGTGGTTGCCGACGTTGGTGTCGACCTCGACGGAGTCGATGCCCGAGACGACCTTGCCACCATCGACGATGCCGGGCCCGAATGACCAGGTCTGCCAGACACCCGCGTCGAGGAGGGCTTGGGCGGTTGTCGTCGTCTCGTCGTAGAGCTTCAGGGAGCCGTCGCTGTAGAAGGCCAGCCCTTGGCGTGCGCCCTTGTCGCGGAAAGCCACGCCGTTGCGGATGACGATTCCGGTGTCACGGAAGCCGTAGTAGTCGCCGTTGATGGCGAACTTGGCACCGACCTGCGCGGCAATGACCGACGGATTGGCGACGATGTTCTCGCCGAACTGGTCGTTGGCGAAGGCGGACCGCAGGATCGTCGCGTCACTGATGGTGACATCGGCGACGTAATAGGTCACGGTGCTGGTCCCGCTGCCGGTGACCACCTTGTCGATGGTGATCGTCGCGGTGTCCGAGGTGTAACCGTTGCTGGTCGTCGTTCCGGTCGTGCTGGCCGCCGCCTGCCGGACGGTGGAGGAGGACATCGAGCTGGTGTTGCTCACCTCGACGTGGTCGATGACGTAGCGGTTGAGGGCCCAACCGGTCCCCCCGCTGACCACGAAGAGGCCGGCCAGGCCGCCGCCGAGAAGTGCGCGGCGGGTCATCGGGCGCTTGGGGGTGGCGCTCTGCTCGAGACCGGTGGTCGTCTGCTGTTGGGGTGCTTGGGGCGGTGTGATCGTCGTCATGGATAGAGTCAAGGAGGCCGCATTGTGCTCTCCCTGTGCGTGATCCGTGACTGCGACATGGACTGTGACATGGACTGTGACAGCACGCGAACATGCCGTGGGGCCGGCTGGTGGCCGGCCCCACGGCATACGGGAATGGAGGTGTCTCTAGCCGCGTGGACCCCCGCCCATGCCGCCGCCGGTGGCCTGGCCCGCTGTCACCGTCGCGGTCGTCGAGCCGTTCACCGTGACGGTGTAGGACTGCCCCGAGACGATGTGGTCGCTCGCGACAACGACGTTGGCGACCGCCTTGACGGTCGTGTAGGTCGCGATGACGGTGTCACCGCTGCGCACCTCGATGGTCGCGCCCGCCGGGGCCGACACATTGGCCTGGACGTAGTTGCCGGAATCCGGGGCCTCGGCCATCCCGGCGCTGCCGGCCGCGATCAGCGTGCCGCCGGTGTAGGTGATGCCCGCGTTGGAATCCAACGATCCGTTGCCATTTCCGGTGGGCCCGGCGACGGTCGTGGTGCCGCCGCTGATCGTGATGGAGCCATTGCTGTCCAGGCCGTCGCCGCCCGCGTTGACGGTGAGGGTGCCGCCGCTGATGAGCAGCGACGAGCCGTCGTCCGCCATGCCGCCACCCCCACCACCACCACTGGTGGAGCCGGTGCCCGACGAGGCGTTGACACCGTCGTCGCTGCTCGTGACCGAGGTGCTCCCACCGGCGATCGTGATCGTGTGCCCCTCCAGACCCTCGCTGGATTTGGCGATCGTGACCGTGCCGCCGGTGATGGCCAGGTCACCTTCGGCGTGGGCGCCGTCGTCGCCGGCATTGACCGTGACGGTGCCGCCGGAGATGACGATGTCGCCGTACTGCGCGTCGGTCTCATTGGTGGACTTGAGGCCATCCTGGGCCGAGGTGACGTCGAGCGTGCCGTCCTGGATCACCAGGTAGTCCTTGCCCCGGATGCCGTCGTCGGCGGCCTTGACCGTGATGGTCCCGCCGAGGATGACCAGTCCGTCCTTGGAGGCGATCCCGTCGGCGGTGTTGCCGGTGACGATGAGCGAGCCGGTGCCGCCGATGGTGAGGTCGGCCATCGAGAAGAGGGCAGCATCCGCTGCGTCCTCGCCGCTGGTGTCGTAGCCGGACCCGTCGGTCAACGAGTTGCTCGTCCCCTCGGCGAGCACGACGACGACCTCGTCGGCGGCACGCACGTCGATCGCCGCGCCGGACGAGTTCGTGATGGAGGCGTTCGACAGGACGATCCGCACCTTGCCCTCTGCGGAGCAGTTGACGATGACCTGGCCGTTGCTCAGTGTCCCGGTGAGGATGTAGGTGCCCGGCTCGGTGATCTCGACGTTGCCCGATCCGAGCGCGATGGCCTTGGCGGTCGACGCGTCGTAGTCGACGTCATCGGCCTGGGCATGGATCGTGTAGCTGCCGTCGGTGGCGGTCGTCGCGACCGCACTCGACGTCGTGCCGGAGGAGGTCGTCGCTCCGACGTCGGCGATCGAACCCAGGCTGGTGCCGCAGGCGGCGAGGGCCAGGGCTGCGGACAGGGCCACCAGGCCCTTGGCGATGCGGTTGGTCTTCATGGTGTCGTCCTTTGGGGTCAGCTCGCGTGGGCGAGCAGCGGGTTGGTGAGGGTGCGGTGCCACTTCAGGTGGGGGAGGTCGGCGTGGGTGGTGACCATCCCGGCTCCGTACTTGCTGATCTGCATCGGTCGATGCCCCAGTCGCCAGAGCGCGCGGTCGACCGCCGTCGGGGTGGAGCCGGCTTTCGTCTCGACGACCGCGACCTTCTCGACGAAGGCGCGGATGCCGTCCTGGGCGGTCCAGCGCACATCGGTGTCGACGGTGGTCCGGTGACCGGCGGAGAGGAAGGCCAGGGTGCTGCGTCGATAGGTCACCTCGAGGGTGGGATGCAGGTCGCGCGGGTCCAGGTCGGGTATGCCGTGCGCCGCCAAGGTGGTGGCGACGAACTTCTGCCCGGCCGGGTCGAGGCCGCCGTGGACGGGGTGGGGGAGGGACTGCCTCTCCTTGACCGTGGTCCCTCGGGCGCCACGTGTCTTGACCTCGAGGAAGTGCAGGTCGCTGTCGAGATAACTCCTCGCGCGCACCTTGAAGCGGCGTCGACGACGTCGACCCCCGTCATGGAAGGAGCGCAGGTCAGGAGTGTCGAAGTAGATCGAGGAGTAGCCGAAGGTGCGGCGACCGTCGATATCGAGGGCGACCGCCTCGTGTGCGGTCGAGCTGAACACGGCGTCGAGATCGTCAGCCGGGATGACGTACTTGCGGTCGATCCGGGTCATCCGGCCCGCCTGCGCGGCCAAGGTCTCGAGACTGACCGACGACAACTCGGCCAGCGCCGCGGCATACGAAGGGGTCGTGGGGTGCAGCGGCGGCACCAGGGTCAGGCTCATGATCCGACTCGCGCCGTCTGGGCGATGGTCGCGCGAGTGGCGGCGTCGGCGCGGCTGGTGACTGTCACCAAGGTGGTGTCGTTGACCAGGTCCGTCCGGCGCACGGTCACGTCGGTGACCTCGTGGCCGAGGAGGAGTTCCACGTGCGCTCGCAGTGTGGCCCGGTCGACGATCGCGCGGTCGACGAGCAGGTCCTGCCGGACCGTCCGGCGCGAGACCATCGGGTGGTCACCGACGTACACGGCAACCAGGACCAGTGCCATGAGAGCCATGGCGAGGGCCGGCATTCCCACGCCGATGCCGCCGATGAGGCCCAGGGCGAGGGCCGCGAAGTAGTGCGCCACCTCGGTCTGGTTCAGTTCCTCGG
Organism: Phycicoccus elongatus Lp2; assembly: GCF_000367525.1. Classification (GTDB taxonomy): domain Bacteria; phylum Actinomycetota; class Actinomycetes; order Actinomycetales; family Dermatophilaceae; genus Phycicoccus_A; species Phycicoccus_A elongatus. The sequence continues at coordinate 1,232,855 of NZ_HF570956.1, forward strand.
ACCGCAGCCGGATGATCGACAGGACGCCGAACAGGCCCAGTCCCAACCCGACGGAGGCCGTCATCGTCGACAAGGCCGCCGCAACGGCGAGGACGCCGACGTTGACGCCGAGGTAGGCGACCACGAGGTCGCGGCGGTGGTGGCGCGAGAGGAACAGGGCGATGAGGACGGCGATCGCGGCCAGGTCGGCGGCGATGAGAACGAGGGACATGAGGTGCTCCTGGAGGTCAGTTCGTGGATGACCTCCATTGAGCCGGTGACTCTTGTCCGGCGTCCTTGATGTCCCTGTGGGCCTCCTGTGCGGTGCTCAGCGAACGACGTAGGAGTCGATCAGGGCACCCGAGACGTCGATGAAGTCGAAGGTGATCGAGTCCTGCGTCGCCCGGACCCGCTGGGCACCCCAGTTGTCGGCGAATCGCACCTTGCTGCCGTCCACGGGCTGGGCACCGAAGCTGTAGAGATGGGCGCCCCCGAGCCCGTTGACGAAGTAGGTGATCCCGTCCCGCTGAATGCGTTCGTAGGTGTGCGCATGGCCGGACATCACCACGTCGACACCCCATCGGGCGAAGGGCCACTGCAGGACGACCGTGGGACCGTGCGAATTGTCCGAAGAGTACGGCGGATGGTGGTCGACGACGACGTTCCAGCGTGACGTCGAGGCTGCGACCTGGGAACGCAGCCATGTGGCCTGGCGAGAATCGGCAGTGATGCCGTCCGGCTCGTCGTCGTTCGAATTGAGCACAAAGAAGTGGACTGGTCCCTCGACGAAGTCGTAGTAGCGCTCGTTGCCCGACGTGTTGGTGAACCCGTTGCCGGGAAGGTCGAAGTAGTCGAGGTAACTCTCGGGGGACGGCTCGGCATCACTGATGTCGTGGTTGCCGATCGTGGTGAAGAAGGCATTCTTCGAGGCTCCGCCCTGCGGGCAAGCGCTCCCGGTCGTGCTCACGTCCTTGAGCCAGCGACAGTAGTAGCGCCCCACCGCGCGGTCATATCGCTCAGAGCCGCTGCCTCCGGCCTCGGAGTAATAGACGTCACCGAGGCCGACGATGAAGGCCGGGTCCCACGAGGCGACCAAGCGGGCCACGTCGGCTTCGTGCTGGTCCCCGCTCCCGAAGTCACCGATGACGGCGAAGGACACGTCGGCGACGTTGGGTGTGGGCGTGCTGGCGCTGGGGGCGCTGGTGGTCGGGAGCGTGCTTGCGGTCGGGGCCGACTTGTCGGCAGCGCTCCAGTTCAGGCGTGAGCCGAAGAGTGCCAATCCCGTGACGACCAGGACGATGGTGGCCGCGATCAGCGCGATGGTGAGTCGGGAAAGACCGGGGGCACGGTGCACCCGGCCATGATATGGGTTGTGGTCGTGGGCCCGCTGGCGGAGTAGAGCCGCTGGCCGGACCTCTAGACTTTTGCCCATGTCTGCCAGCACCGTTGGTCAGTTCCTGAGTCCGATGTCCTTTCAGGATCCGCCGGTCATCACGCCCTCGGGATGGATCGAGCACGGGCCGTTCGCCGCGTGGTTGGTCGAGGCGACGTCTCCCGATCTTCTGGTGGAACTGGGAACGCACTGGGGTTACAGCTTCTTCGCCTTTTGCGAGGCGGTGAGAACGTTGGGCCTGAACACCCGGTGCGTGGCCATCGACACCTGGGAGGGTGACGAGCACGCCGGGTTCTACTCCGACGAGGTCCACGATTACGTCGCGTCGGTGGCCAAGGGGTATGGAAGCACGGCCGCGATGATGCGCATGCGCTTTGACCAGGCTGTCGGTTCGTTCGAGGACGGCTCGATCGACGTGCTCCACATCGACGGACGCCACCTCTATGAGGATGCGGTCGAGGACTTCGACACCTACCTCCCGAAAATGTCCGACCGTGGGGTGGTCGTGATGCACGACATCATGGAGCGTGGGCATGGTTTCGGGGTGTGGCGGCATTGGGTCGAACTGAAAGACCGATACCCCACCTTCGAGTTCAGGCACGAACACGGGCTCGGGGTCGTGGCCGTGGGGCAAGACGCACCCGAGGCCATCGGTCGGTTGACCAGCCTCGGTGAGGACTCCGCCGAGGCTGAGCAGGTGCGCCGCATGTACTCCCAACTCGGCAGGGCCATCAGCGGGGCGGAAGGAATGCGTCGCGCGGAGGAACTCCAGAGAGCGCTCGCTGCGGCCAACGAACGCCTCCAACACACCACCGATGCCATCGCCCGACAGGCCGCAGGACGGGAGCTGACTCTGCTGCGAACGGTCAGAGACCTCGAACGCGACGTGCGCGAAGCACGCCATCTAACCCCCAACCTGTTCAAGGGTCTGCTTCGTGAACGGCTGCGGGCAGAGGGCGTCCGACTCCTCGACTCCCAGGGTCCGGACCAGACCATGCGGGATCAACTGGCAGCCCTGTTCGATGCCGATTACTACGCCTCACAGCACCCCGAGCTCGCGCCCGAGGAGGCGACCTTCGAGCACTACGTGGAGAACGGATGGCCCGCTCACGAGAGCCCCACACCGCTCATCGACCCCGTGTGGTACCTCGCGGTCAACCCGGATGTGGCCGCCGCGGGCATTCCGGCTGTCGATCATTACCTGGTCTTCGGTGAGAGTGAAGGGCGCGACCCCAACGCTGTCTTCGACAGCTCGTGGTACCGCCGGCAGCACGCTCAGGACTTGGCGCCGGGTGAGCTGGCCCTCACCCGATTCGCCACCGTCGGTCACCAGGAGGGGCATGACCCCAGCCCGGCCTTCCACACCACGTGGTACCTCGATCGCTATCCCGAGGTGGCCGACTCCGGGCGCATTGCCCTGTCCGATTACCTGCGCGACGGAGCCCTCAAGGGCCGCGATCCTCATCCGGACTTCGACACATCGTGGTACATCGCGGCCAATGCTGACCTCTGCCGGGACGGCACGAATCCGCTGGTCCACTACCTCACCTTCGGTCTCGAGGAGAACCGTGCCACCAATGCGTCCGGCGCGCACCTGTGTCGAAGCTGACCCGACGACCGAGGCGATCTGATGAACACACGAGATGACGACTTGGCTCGATGGCAGGCTGAAGCCGCCGCCATGCCCGCCGATGTCCTTACTCATCGCCATGCGAAGAAGCTCGAGACCATGGCGCAACTGCGAGAGCAGGCCCGCGCTGCCCGAGCTGCCCTGGCCGACGCACCCGTCGTCCTCCCGGCGGGTCCTGTCCGTGAATGGAATGCCCGCCGCGTCCTCGGCCTGATCACCAACCCGATGCGCTTGGGCCGTGCGGTCGAGCGTCACACCAGAACAGGGCGGCACACTGTGGCGTCCATCCCGCAGATCGTCCGCCGGGAGGGCGGAGCGCGACCCGCGGCCCGCAAGGCCCTGGGGTTGGCCCTTCGTGACGGTCCAGGTGGTGTCAGAGTCTTGGTGCCACCTCCCGTTCTTCGCGCACCGGCCCCGCAACCGACCCCGGCTCCGATCACCCCTGCGTGGTACGACGACCAAGCCCCCGAGGTCTCGGTCGTCGTCCTCAACTGGAACCGTAGCGACGTGACCTTGGAGTGCCTTCACTCGCTGTGGGAGCACACTGCAGGGCACAGGTACGAGATCGTCCTGGTCGACAACGGGAGTCGGGACAGCGATCGGGCCCGCTTCGCGTCCCTCCCGGGGCCGTGCCGAACGGTCCTTCTCGACATCAATCGGTATTTCGGCGAGGGCAACAACATCGGGGTCGACCGGGCCAAGGCGCCCTTGGTCGTCTTGATGAACAATGACGTGACGGTCACCCCCGGGTGGCTCGAACCACTGGTGAGTACTCTCCAGGACTCCCCTGGCTGCGGTCTCGTCGGCCCCAAATTCATCTACCCCAACGGCCTGCTCCAGGAGGCGGGTGGCCTCCTGGACGAGAATGCTCACTCGGTCCAGGTGGGCAAGTATCAGGACCCCACCTTGCCGGAGTTCAACCAATCCGGCCCGGTCGACTACGTGTCGGCCGCTTGCTGCCTGTTCCGCAAGGAGGACTTCGAGCGCGTCCTCGGATTCGACATGCGCTATGAGCCGGCCTACTACGAGGACGCCGACCTCTGCCTGAAACTCAACCAACTGGGCCTGAGCGTGGTCTATGTCTCGGAGTCGACGGTGGTCCACCACGAGAGCGTGACCACGTCAGACACCTCCCACGGCTTGGAACTCAACAACATTTCCGAACTGAACCGGATGAAGTTCTTGGGGCGATGGGGCGACTACCTGCGGACCGGTCGCCACGAATCGGCGCCGGCTCGCAGCCCACTGATCCAGTGTTCGATTCAGGACGATCGGCCAACGGTCGGCCTCTACACCCCCTTCGAACTCACGCCCGGTGGCGGGGAGCGCTACTTGTTGACCGTGGCGATGGAAGCGTTGGCCCACGGGCGACAGGTGCACCTCGTGACACCGGCGCCGTACTCTCGCGTCCGCCTGACCGCGCTGGCCGCAATGTTCGGCCTGGACCTCGACGGACTCTGCCTGACGCCGCTGGACGAAGCGGAGCGACGGGGGCCGTTCGACGAGTGGATTGCCCTCAGCAACCAGCTCGTGCCCCCGGTCCGCTCCATGGGGCTGCGCAACACTCTGCTGTGCCAGTTCCCGTTCCGGTCGGGTGTCGAGCAATGGCGGGCACGCCTGCACTGGTTGGCCGAGTACCAGCAGATTGCCGTCTACTCCCCGTTCACCGCAGATGCGGTTCGTGCCCGCTTGGCGGAAGCCAACGTTGCGCCATTGCCGATCACGGTTCTCACACCGCCGGTTGACCTCGCCGCCGACCCGATTCGCCCCGGTAAGGCCGGCATTGTGTCCGTCGGGAGATTCTTCAGTGGAGATCACTCGAAGCGTCAGGATCTCCAGATCGAAGCCTTCCGGCACCTTGTCGAGTCGGGTCGAGCGGACGGAGTCACTCTCCACCTCGTCGGGTCGTCGGCGACCCGTCCCATCCATCGCCAATTCCTCATCGATTGCATCGATGCGGCCAAAGGCCTGGCTGTGCAGTTCCATGTGGATGCGCCACTGTCCGAGGTCACGGACTTGTATGCCGCCAGCTCCATCTACTGGCACTCCAGTGGACTCGGCGTCGACCCCACCGTCGAACCCGAGCGGTGCGAGCACTTCGGGATTGCCCCCATCGAAGCCATGGCCCATGGGACCATTCCGGTTGTCGTCAACAACGGCGGACCGGCCGCCACGGTCCGCGACGGCATCGATGGTTACCACTATGACTCGGTCGAGGGGCTGGCGGCCCGAACCGCCGAGTTGCTCTCGCGCACCGAGGACGAACTCCGGCCGATGCGTGAGATGGCAAGAAGTCGGGCGCAGCAGTTCAGTCGGGAGGCCTTCGGTGAGGCCCTGGCGTCGACCTTTGACTGGTGATCCGAGGAGCTGAGCTCGGATCACCAAGAATCCACTCCCTCGACACCTCGTGCCTCAACCCGGTGTGGCGCGCCGGATCCTGGCCGTCGCCCGCTCCCTGAAGGACTTGGGCGGGGGAGGGGGAGGTGGTGGCTCCGGTGGTGGTGGCGTCGTGATGTCGGTGACCCGACCAGCGATGAAGTGAGCGGCGCGGTCCAGCGAGAATCGCTCCAACACGTCGGCCTGTCCTCGGGCGCCCAACTCTGCTGCGAAGGCGCGGTCCGCAGCCAATCGCCGCAAGGCTTCGGCAGCCCCGGCCTCGTCCGGATCGGCCCAATGGCCAAGACCTCGGTAGTAGCCGCCGGACTCCGTCACGGGAATCTGGGTGGCCTCGATGAGGATGGAGTTGTCCCGGCTCATGAACTCGAGGTTCCCGGAGTAGCCCGTGGCGACGACTGGGGTCCCGGCAGCCATTGCCTCCATCAGTCCGAGGCCGAAACCCTCGCTGCGGTGCAGCGAGACGAAGGCGATGGCGTGCTGGATGAGGGACTGGACCTCCTCGGCGGGCAGGTTCTGCTCCAGGAGTCGGATGCGACGACTGGAGGCTGCCGCTCGTCGCACGCTTTCCCGTTCCGCCCGACGTTGGTCACCGTTGATCGACTTGAGGACAAGATCCGGACCCTCGTCATCGGGAAAGGCCTTCAGGAAGGCGCGAATGAGCCCCACGGGGTTCTTGCGTTCCACCTCCGACAGGTAGTCGAAGACGAACACGAAATAACCACGTTCCTCCGTGGTCTCGGCGAAGTCGGGCCACGGCTGTCGGTGTTGCGCGACGGCGGGGATTGGGAAGACGTGCACCGGGAGGTCGGTGGCTCGTCGAAATGCGCTGGCGTTGAACTCGCTGGGCGTCCAGATCTCGTCGACATGACCGAACGACCCACGCATCCTCTGCGGCAGTTCGGCCAGTTCCCAGGCCCAGAGGCCGATTGTGTGGGCACCCGGGGCGAACTGCGTCCCCCAGCGCTCAACCCACAGCGGGAAGGTGTCAGCGTTCATCGCCACCAGGTTGACGGGATAACGCACGTCGGGCCGCTCGGTGTCGAAGTCCCTCGTCACGGGACCGGGCGCGACAGTGGAGGTGTGGATGCTGACCGGAAGACCGGCACGTTCGGCCGCCCGCACGACGTGACGAGCGGTCACGCCCACCCCGAGCACGGAGGCGAAGTAACCGAAGACATTGAGGCCGGCTTCGTCGACGACAGGACGGGAATCGACCGACCTCGGAAGGATCGCCGACGCCCACTGCGCGGTCACATACCCTTCGGCGACTCCGCAGGTGTCGAGCCAGTCGGCGAAGGCCTGTCGACTGGCACCCTGAGGCTCGGGAAAGGTGCCCTGCAGATCGATGCGCGAGGCCCAGATCCCATAGGCGAGCCGGCTCATCCCGGGCATCCGGTCGCTTGCCTCCCGCAGCCAGTCGGCAATGTTGGCAAACCCGTTCTCGAGGTCGGGAATGGGGGGTGGAACGGTGGGGCGACCAGGCGCGTGACGGGTCGCCGCACGAAGGTCGTTGCGATAGAGGCGGCGGATGCCGGGGGTGACCGGGGTGCCGTCCGCAAAGGTGTCGAACCGGTACTCGGGTGCGTCAGGATCCGTGGGGGTTGCCTTGGCCAGCAGTTCTGCGTACTCGTCGACCAACTTCTCGAGGGCGGGGTGCTCGGACAGGACGACGCGTGGTGCGTCAACTCCCGCGGTCGTCAAGAGCCAGGGACGGTCGGGGTCAAACTGGGTGAAATGGAAGGTGCGCAGCGGCATCCCGTCGGCCATCCATCGACCGTCGCTGACGTCGATCGGGCGCTCATCGACATTCCAGTAGCCGACACACAGGCCGGGGTCGACGATCTGCCCGCCTGGAAAGAGAGCGGGCACCGTGTCGATCCACTGTTGGTCCGAGAACTCCTCGAGTGCTTGACGGCCACCTGGTGCATCGACAACGCGACGTTGCCATTGGTCCAGCCAGTTCCGGCCTCGATCACTGACGGCAATGAGTCCTGGACACTGGACACCCAAGGTGCTGAAGTCGTAGGTGTCGGGACGAAGGCCGTCCTCCGGGACCGGAGTGTGCCGTCGAGGGGCGACCACCACTCCAGCTGCGACCGCCGCGTCGCTCACCTCTTGCAATGAGTCGTAGACGGCTGCGTCGGCGTCGAGGTGGATGGCCACATCGGCGCCGTCTCGCAGCGCCCAGGCCAACGCCCACGGGCGAAGCGCCAGTGCCAGTTCTTTGTGGTCGTACATGAAGGACATGCGAGCAAAGTCGTCCTCGGGCAAGGCCAATGCCGAGGGCGCAACGACGTGGAACGACTCGCCCGACAGGTCGTCGTCGCTCGCGAGGTCGGTGATCACGGCGGCGAAGGAGCCGGTCTCGTGCCACGTCGCGACGCTGCGTGCCAGGACACGCACGCGGGGGAGAGCGAGACGCGAGGCGATCGTGATCACCTTCATCGAAAGCCTTTCTGAGGGTCGCCCAAAGGCTAGTCCACGGCACGGCGGAGACACGCCAACCAGAACAAAGCACTGGTGGTGCCGCCCGAGTCGGGCGGCACCACCAGTTTGTGATGACGTTTCGGCTACTTGATGTAGTAGCCCGCCACGTCGGAGACGAGGTTGGTCTGACCTGCGTTCATGTTGTACAGGTTGACCGACCCGCCGGTTCCGAGCTTCACCGTGACGAGGTTCGGGATGTCTTGCCACTGGGTGAAGTTGATGCTGGAGACCTGCGGGCGCACCGTTCCGGTCGGGAAGACCGTGAGGTAGCCCACCTGAGTCGGGTTGGCGATCGTCATGTTCATGACAACGGCCCCAGCGGTGGTGGCGTTGACGCCGCCGGCGCCGGCCACCTTGAGCGGAACGACCTCGAAGTTGTTGAGCATCCGAGGCGTCCCCGCCGAGAAGTCGCCCTTCGGCATACCCACGCCAGTCCTGGAGTCCAGGATCCGGGCCGGCGCCAGCGGGACGAACATTCCGGACTGCGTCGCGGTGCCGCCCAGGAAGTAGCCGTTGACGTCGACCTTCAGGTCAACAGCACCGGTTCCACCGTTCTCCAGGGTGACCTTGCCGTCGGTCCCCAACTTGACGGTGACCGCGTTGGCGACGGTCTGACCGTTCTTGAAGTTGGCGTTGGAGACGATCGGGTTCGGTCGGGCACCGGTCGGGTAGACCGAGATGTGACCGTCGGAGGCCGGGTTGACGGCCGTGACGTTCAGGTCCACCGAACCGGCCGTGGCCGGGACGCCGCTGGCGGCACTCACGACCGGGAGGTCGATGGTGCCATTGCCGGGAACCCGGACAAAGGTGCTGCCGGCCTTGGTGGTGTCGAGGATCCGGACGGGAGCCATGGCCTGGAAGGCACCAGCCTCGGTGGTGGCCCCATCCACGTAGAAGCCCGCCACATCGGCGATCACATGGACGCTGCCGCCTGCCGAATTCTTCAACTTGACCACACCGCCGTCACCGACCTTGACGGTGACCTGGTTGGCCACGACCTGGTTCGCCACGAAGCTGAGGTTCGTGGTCTCACCCGGGTTCGCGCCGGCGGGGTAGGCCGAGATGGTGCCCGTGCCGGTCGGGTTGGCGACCGTCACGTTGAGCAGGACCGCCGAGACACCCGTGGCCGGGATGCCGCCACGTCCTGTCACCTTGAGCGACACCTCACCGTTGGCGGCGACGGCACCGCTGGGCGCGCCGTTGCCAGTGCGGGTGTCGAGCATGCGGCACGGGTCCAGCGGGTTGAACGCGCCCGCTGCCGGGATCGCCGCGGTCGCAGCGACCGTCTTGCAATCCGAGGCCGTGGCCGAGATGCCCGGGGCGTAGGTCGCATTGAGCAGGCTGATCCGACGCTGCATGAACGATGTGACCTTGTTGACCTCGCCCTGCCACGTGCTGCTGTAGCTGTTCTGGAACGGCGGGAACAACGTCCGCCCACCCAGGATCCGCCACCTCTGGAAGTTCTTGTTCGCCGATGCACTCATGAGGGCCGTGTAGCGACCCACCTTGACCACGGACTCCTCCGTCGGGAGCTTGAGCTGCGTCTGGTAGAGGGTGGTGGCCGCCGCGGTGTACTGCGACATCTTGAAGAGGTCCTGGTACCACATCAGGCCCGAGCGGTAGGTCCCGATGTTGCGGACGTAGAGGACGCTGGCGTTTCCGCCGTAGGTCGGGTCCGTGTACGTGCCCAGGGAGGAGTCGAAGTCCCAGGTCGGCCCGGCGTTGAGCTTGGAGTTCACACTGGCATCCATCCAGAAGTAGATGCTCGAGCGGGAGATCTCCGGGTTCTCGGTGAACTCGTAGATGAAGTAGTACTTGACGAAGGAGTCGACGTCGATCAGGGATTGGACCGTGTTCCAGTCCTTGGCGTTGAGGGCCGCCTCGAAGGCGGTCACCTTGGCCTTGAAGGCATCCCAGCCGGCCTGCACGTGAGCGGGCAGGGTGATGCTGCCACCGGACACCGTCGGGTCGGGGATGTCACCGTTGTTGGCGTCGCTGAGCACGAAGCAGTTCCCCGACGGAGAACGCCACCGCAGGGCAGACGGCTCGGTGTCGCAGTAGTTGTTGTCCATCTCCACCAAGACGGCGCCCGGGTCCTTCAGCGGGACGCGTCGCCCACCCTCATGGACCTTCTCGGTGAGCAGGTAGTTGCCCAGGTACTCGCCGTTGACGACGAGGTCGACGAATCGCGACTGTGGGGTGTAGGGCAGGCCGTACTCAGCGGCCAGGTCCTGGGCCACCTTGTTCCTGATGAGCGAAGCGTCACCATGGTTGGCCAGAAGGATCCAGGTCTTTCCCGAGCCCATGCCCAGGACGTCGCGGCCGGCCGACAGCTTGAGCTGGTAGGGACGCTTGCTCACGGCCGATGAGCTGAAGGTCACCCCGCCCTGGGACTGGGTCCACGCAGAGAAGGTGTGGAGGAGGGGCAAGGTCTTCCACGTGTAGTTGCCCCGCCCGCGGATCTCGCCCTGACCGGAGTCGACGAAGTTGTTCAGGGGGTTCAGGGGGTCAACGACCTCGGTCGTGGTGAAGGCACCGATGGTGTGACTGCCACTTCCGTTGACCGCTGACCACGCGGCGCTCCCCGAACTTGGGGTGACGGGGGCGCCGGCGTAGTTGGTGCGGTAGTAGCCGCCAGTGGTGTCCACGTACACCGTCGGGACGTTTGCCGTCTGTGCCGCACGGGCCGCTTGGGCAGTCGGCGCCACCAGGAGCAGGCCGGTGACGGCCAAGGCTGTGGTGGCGAGAAGGACGACTGCCCTTCGCATGGTCTGGATCATGGGGACCTTTCAAGGTTTGGTCAAAACGCCGTGCGGCACCGAGCCCGAGGTGTCGGCCGGTGCATCCGTTGCCCCCTCGGGAGCACGAAACGTTCGCAGAATACTCGTGGAAAGCCCACAGGTGGAACCCGTTCTGATATGTCGAGACGGTGAACAGAAGGGGTCGCGTGGTCTCTCAGCGCCCCGCCAAGCACCCGCGTCGGCGTCAGTCACGGGCAAACTAGACTCCGGTTCATGGCTGAACTCACCCGCGACGCCGTCGAACACCTGGCTCGACTGGCCCGCATCGACCTTGATGAATCCGAGCTCAACCGGATGGTCGGCGAACTCGGCGTCATCCTCGAATCGGTCGCCACGGTGCAGCAGGCGCCCACCGAGGCCGTCACCCCGATGTCGCACCCGATGCCACTGGTCAATGTGACGCGACCTGACCAGATCAGGCCATCGCTGACGCCACAGGAAGCGCTCGCCGGCGCCCCTGAGTCCGACGCGCAGCGGTTCAGCGTGCCCCGAATCCTCGACGAAGACTGAGAGCCACTCCCGAGATGACCGACCTGACCCGGGCCAGCGCTGCTGAACTGGCCGATCTGATGGCGCGCGGCGAGACGACCTCCCGTGAGATCACCACTGCCCTTCTCGAGCGGACCGAGGCCGTCGACGGAGCCGTCCACTCCTACCTCCACGTCGACCGCGACGGCGCTCTCGCGACGGCCGATGCCGTCGACCGCCGACGAGCTGCCGGAGAGACACTCCACGCGCTCGCGGGTGTCCCCATCGCGGTCAAGGACGTCATGACGACGACCGGTCTGCCGACGACGTGCGGGTCCCGAATTCTCCAGGGGTGGGTGCCACCCTATGACGCGACGGTCGTCGCGCGGATCAAGGCCGCCGGACTGCCGATCCTCGGCAAGACGAACATGGACGAGTTCGCCATGGGCTCCTCCACCGAGCACAGCGCCTATGGGCCCAGCCACAACCCGTGGGACCTCGACCGCATCCCCGGTGGCTCCGGTGGCGGTTCCAGCTCGGTGCTCGCCTCTTTCCAGGCCCCGCTCGCGACCGGCACCGACACCGGCGGCTCGATCCGCCAGCCGGCCGCGGTGACCGGCACGGTCGGCACCAAGCCGACCTACGGCGGGGTCTCGCGCTACGGCCTGATTGCCCTCGCCTCCTCGCTCGACCAGGCCGGCCCGTGCGCGCGCACGGTCCTGGACACGGCGATGTTGCACGAGTTGATGGCCGGCCACGACCCGTTGGACTCGACCTCGATCGATGCTCCGGTGCCGCCGATCGTCGAGGCCGCGCGTCGCGCCGACGTCAGGGGCATGCGCATCGGCATCGTCCGAGAGCTGACCGGCGAGGGATTCCAGGCCGGCGTGCAGCAGCGCTTCGACGAGGCCGTGCAGCACTTGGTCGACGCAGGCGCGGAGGTGGTCGAGGTCTCGTGTCCGTCGTTCACCTACGCGCTCGCGACCTACTACCTCATCCTCCCGAGCGAGGCGAGCAGCAACCTGGCGAAGTTCGACGCCATGCGTTACGGCCTGCGCGTGGCGCCGCGCGATGTCGACGACCCGAGTGCTGAGCAGGTCATGGCAGCCACCCGTGACGCCGGCTTCGGCGACGAGGTCAAGCGCCGCATCATCCTGGGCACCTATGCCCTCTCGAGCGGCTACTACGACGCCTACTACGGCTCCGCCCAGAAGGTTCGCCGACTCATCGCCGACGACTTCGCATCCGCCTTCGAGCGCGCCGACGTGCTGGTCTCGCCCACGGCGCCGACGACCGCCTTCCGTCTGGGTGCCAAGATCGACGACCCGCTGGCGATGTACCTCAACGACATCGCGACGATCCCGGCGAACCTGGCGGGCATTCCCGGGATGTCGGTGCCCAGCGGGCTCGCGGACGAGGACGGCCTCCCGGCCGGCTTCCAGATCCTCGCCCCGGCGATGGCCGACGACCGTCTGTATGCCGTGGGCGCGGCCCTTGAGCAGCGCCTCCACGCGGTGTGGGGCGGGCCGCTGCTCGATCGCATCCCGGACCTGCTTGCGTCCGCGCCAACGACACCTATGGCGACGCCGCACGCGGACGCCACGACGAAGGGGGCCTGAGATGAGCGCTGGCGACACCGAGGCCCTGATGGGCTACGACGACGTCCTCGCGGCATACGACCCGGCCTTGGGCCTGGAGGTGCACGTCGAACTCGGGACCAACACCAAGATGTTCTGCGGTTGCGCGACCACCTTCGGCGCCGAGCCGAACACCCAGGTCTGCCCGGTCTGCCTCGGCCTGCCCGGGGCGCTCCCCGTCGTCAATGCCATCGGCGTCGAATCGGCGATCCGCATCGGTTTGGCCCTCAACTGCGAGATTGCGACGTGGTCCCGCTTCGCGCGCAAGAACTACTTCTATCCGGACATGCCGAAGAACTTCCAGACCTCGCAGTACGACGAGCCGATCGCCTTCGGTGGTCACCTCGACGTCGACCTCGAGGATGGCACCGTGTTCCGCGTCGAGATCGAGCGAGCCCACATGGAGGAGGACACCGGCAAGTCACTCCACGTCGGAGGAGCGACCGGGCGGATCCACGGCGCGACCCACTCGCTCGTGGACTACAACCGGGCGGGCATCCCGCTCATCGAGATCGTCACCAAGCCGATCGTCGGCGCGGGGGAGCGCGCGCCGGACGTGGCGCGCGCCTATGTCGCCACGCTGCGCGACCTGCTCAAGGCCCTGGGCGTCTCGGACGTGAAGATGGAGCAGGGCTCCATGCGCTGCGACGTCAACCTTTCGTTGTCCCCCAAGGGGTCTGGCGTCCTGGGCACACGCACCGAGACCAAGAACGTCAACTCGCTACGGTCGGTCGAACGCGCCGTGCGCTACGAGATGTGTCGGCATGGCGCGATCCTTGCGAGCGGTGGCTCGATCCTGCAGGAGACCCGCCACTGGCACGAGGACACCGGCATCACGACGAGCGGTCGCGAGAAGTCCGACGCCGAGGACTATCGCTACTTCCCCGAGCCCGACCTGGTGCCGATCGCGCCTGCGCGGGACTGGGTCGAGGAGTTGCGTGCCACCCTGCCCGAGCCGCCGGCCCAGCGGCGCAAGCGACTGCAGGCGGCGTACTCCTACTCGGACCTGGAGATGCGCGACGTCCTCAACGCCGGTCTGCTCGACCTCATCGAGGAGACGGTCACCGCCGGTGGCTCGCCGGCGGCGGCGCGCAAGTGGTGGTCCGGTGAGGTGGCCCGTCGAGCCAATGCCGACGGCCAGGACGTCCCCTCGTATGCAGCGGGCCTTGGTGTCGGCCCGGCCCAGGTCGTGGAGTTGGAGACTCTGGTGACCAGTGGCCGCCTCAACGATGCGATGGCTCGTCAGGCGTGGGAGGGTGTCCTCGACGGCGAAGGGTCGCCGACCGCCGTGGCTGATGCCCGTGGGCTGCAGCTGAATCAGGACAGTGGGGCTCTCGAGACCGCCGTCGACGCGGTCATTGCCGCCAATCCCGAGGTCGCGGAGAAGATCCGCGATGGCAAGGTGCAGGCAGTCGGGGCTCTCATCGGCCAGGTGATGAAGGAGATGCGGGGCCAGGGTGATGCTGCCGCCGCGCGCGCTCTCATCCTGTCGCGACTGGGTCAGGCCTGACCTGATCCGCCGGCGAGAAGCCGGACCTGCCGCGGGGCCGGGTTCCGATCGGACCCCGGCCCCACGGCATACCAAATCAGCGGCGGCCGCCGCCGAGCAGGCCACCGAGGATGTCGGTGATGATGCTGCCGCCCGAGGGGACGCTTTGTTGCTGCGGCGCCTGCGTGGTGCTGCCGCCGCCGACGGCCGACCCGAGCACGTCCTTGAGCAGGTCGTCGAGCGAACCGGGGCCGGCGCTCTGGCCCTGCGACTGGGTCTGCGTGGGCAGGCTGGGGGCGGTGCTCTGGGTGGAGCTGCCGCCGGACTGGCCCATCTTTCCGAAGACCTGGTTGGCGATGTAGGACAGGACGATCGGCGCGAGGATCGGGATGAGCTTCTTGATGAGAGCCGAGCCGATCCCGCTGCCCGCTCCGGCTGCGCCGCCCCCGAGACCACCGAGCTGATTGGCGACAGCATCCTGCTGGTCGCCGAAGATGTGACCCGCGATCGCCGCCCCATCCTGGGTGTCGATCTGGGAGAGGTCGATTCCCCCGCTGAGGAGGTCGTTGTTGTGTTGGCCGAGCGCGCTCAGGATCGAAGAGGCTCCGCCGTCGCCCGCGTTGGCCTGCAGGCCCCCGAGCAGCGCGGGGAGAACGGCGGCGCTGGCAGCCTGGACCTGCTGGGGGTCGGCGCCGAGTTGGTCGGCCAGTTGGTCGATGGGGAGCTGACCGAGGATGTCGTCAATGGCTGACATGGGGGACCTTCCGTGACGTTGTGCGTGGGCCAGTGCCCACGTCAGATCTGAACCTAACCCGGATGCCGCCCCTTCGGGAGCGGTGGGATTGGCCGGGCGCTGTGGGTTCAGCGTCGGCTCAGGAGGCGACGTGGTGGGCGGGTGCTGCGCGGGCGCGAATCGGGGACGTGATCCATGAGGCATCTGCGCCGTGGTGGGCTGACAACCGCCGCTGCTCGGAGCAAGATCGTTGGTATGACCACTGCTGCCGAAGACCGCGTCCTCGTCCTCGTCCGTCATGCGGAGGCCGGTGGAGCGAATCCGGGATCGAGCGACATCGAACGTGAACTCACAGAGGGCGGCGTGCAGGACGCCGAGGCTGCGGGGAGATGGCTGCACGATTTGGGCATGGGCATTGACGAGGTGTTGTGCTCGGCGAGCACGCGGACCCAGCAGACCGCCGAGGCGATGTGGAGTGGTGGGGGGGGGGGGG
>NZ_HF570956.1:1248461-1305084 GCF_000367525.1 Phycicoccus elongatus Lp2
CATTTCCCAACCCAGTTCGTATGCCGCGGCCCGCTGCCTGTGGAAACCGCCGGGTCGCCTGCGTCACTTTCGGGATGCTGGGGGCATGACGAGCGCACCCGACGCTGCCGGGACACACCCGGCCGAAAAGCTGGACACCAGCCGACCCTTCAGCCGTACCACCGCGATCACACGAGGCCTCACCGACGGTGATCTGCGCAGCGGTCGATTCACGCAGGTTCTGTGGGGAGTCCACGTGGCCGCCGAGGTGGAACTCGATCACCTGACGAGGTGCCGGGCTGCCTTGGTCGCCCTCCCTGACGGAGTCATCAGCGGCCGGTCCGCCGCCAAGCTCTGGGGTGCGATCGTGCCCGATTCGGCCGACATCGAGGTTCTGCTCGACCGGCGACAGACCACGGCCATTCACGGCATACGCATGCATCGGCCACCACAACGGCCGGCGACCACGCGTCGGTACGGCGTGTCGGTGACGACGCCGGAAGCGACCTTCCTCAGACTCGCCGCCGAACTGGAGTTGGTCGACCTTGTCGTCGCGGGGGACACCTTGGTGAAGAAGGCGACGTCGCCCAAGAAGCTTGTCGATGCGGCCGCGACGTACCGCGGCAAGCGCGCGCGGCTGGCTCGCCGGGCGGCCGCCCTCGTCCGCAGCGGGGTCGACTCGCCACAGGAGAGCAAGGTTCGCCTGCTGGTCGTCCTCGCCGGCCTGCCGGAGCCGACGGTCAACATCGAGTTCCGCGACGACGAGGGAAACATCCTGCGCCGCTTGGACATGGGCTATCGCGAGCCGCGGGTCGCGATCGAGTACGACGGTCGTCAGCACGCCGAGAATGACCAGCAATGGCAGAGCGACATCGATCGGCGCGAGGAGTTCGACGACCTCGAGTGGCGGTTCGTGATCGTGCGCTCGCCAGGACTCTTCACTCATCCCGACCAGACCTTGGCAAGGATCGTCAAGGTGCTCTCCAAGAAGGGGATGCGCGTCAGGATCAGCAGCAACGAGTGGCGACGACACTTCCCGATACGCCGTGCCGCGGCCTGACGGGAGCTGGCCTGGGCCGGGAGCACGCGGCATACGAACCGGGTTGGGAAATGGGGACCCAACCCGCCCAAGCGACCCGCGGCCTACGAACCGGGTTGGGAAATGCGCACTCGCACCCGCACCCGCCCCGCGCCCGCGTCAGGCGAAGCGGGCCTTCAGCTCCCGGGTGAGGATCTTGCCGGTCGTGTTACGCGGCAACTCATCGAGGAAGACGACCTCGCGCGGCACGCAGTGGCGGGCCCGCTGGGAGCGCACCAGATCGCGCACGTCGTCGGCCGACAGTTCGGCACCCGGCTCGAGCGCGATGAACGCCGCGAGCCGCTGGCCGAAATCGGGATCGGGCACGCCGACGACCGATACCTCGCGCACGGCGGGATGGGCGACGAGCAGGCCTTCGACCTCGGAGGGATAGACGTTCTCGCCGCCGCTGATGACCATGTCGTCGTCCCGGCCGTCGATGAAATAGAGCCCGTCGGCACGATGCCCCATGTCCCCCGTGGAGACCATCCCGTCGATGAACTCCTTGGAACCCCCCGACGTGTAGCCCTCGAAGACCATCTCGTTGCCGCAGAAGATCCGCCCCGTCTCTCCGTCGGGCACCTCGGCACCGTCGGCATCGAGCAGCCGCACCACCGTGCCGAGGGGCGGCGTACCGGCCGTGTCCGGGTGGCGCCGCAGGTCCGACGGCGTCGCGATGCAGATCCACGAGGCCTCGGTGGAGCCATAGAGGTTGTAGAGGACGTCGCCGTACTCATCCATGAACCGCGTCGTGAAGCCACTGGGATAGGCCGACCCGGAGGTCGCGACGACGCGCAAGGACGGTCGGCGCACCGTGCCACCAGGATCCGCCGGCAGCTGCTCGATCATCCGCTGGAGCATCACGGGCACGGCGAACATCGCCTGGACCCGCTCCCCCTCCAGCACCTCGACGACATCGCGTGGGTCGAAGCGCCGCCGCAGGATGACGGTGGCGCTCATCCCGAAGGACAGTTGGAGGGCGGCATACCCCCACGTGTGGAAGATCGGGGCCGCGATGAGGATCCGATCCCCGACGTGCAGCGGGATCCGGTCGATCATCGACACCAGGGCGCCGACCCCCTTGGGCGTGCGCCGGGCGGCCCCCTTCGGCACCCCCGTCGTGCCCGAGGTCAGGATGATCGTCCGACCGGCCGGCTCCGGCCGGTCCACCGAGGTCCCGACAGGGAGCGCATCGACCGCAGCGGCAAAAGCGCTCTCCGACAGTGTCTTCGGGCCGTCCACCAACACATCCACGATGGCAGCGAACTCCTCATCGTGCACCAGCAGGTCGATCTCCTGTTGCGCCAGGACCAACCCCAACTGCTCCCCCGCCAGCCCGGTGTTGACGAGCACGAGGTCGACGCCGAGCGCACTCGCCCCGACCATCACCTCGACCGCGCCGACGTGATTGCGCGCCATCAGGCCGATCCGGTGGCCCGGCTCCACCCCCTGCGAGCGCAGCGCGACCGCAGCCCGCATGCCACGGTCGAAGAGCTCGGCATAGGTCGTGGCCCCCCGCGCCTGGTCGATCACGGCGATCCGCTGCGGTGCCCCCAAGGCGGCCTGGCGCACCTCGCCGACCAAGGACATCCCCCAGGTCGCGAGCGATGTCAGTTGACCGACGAGGCGGTGCGGCAGGTTCGGTGCGAGCATCCCGCGCCGAGCCATGGTCGCCGCGATGACGAGCGGGTTCACGAGGTCCTCTTCGCCGCCGTCTTCCTGGCCGGCGCCCGCTTCGCGGCGGTCTTCTTGGCCGTCGTCTTCTTGGCAGCGGTCTTGCGCGCGGTGCGCTTGACCGGTCCCTTCGCGCGCTTGTCCGCGAGCAACTCGTAGGCACGCTCGGCCGTCACCTGCTCTGGATCCTCGCCGCGCGGCACGGTCACATTGGTCTCGCCGTCGGTGACATAGGGCCCGAAGCGACCGTCCTTGATCGTCACCTTCTTGCCGGACACGGGGTCGGGTGCGAACTCGGCCATCGGCGGCTTGGCGGCGGCCCGACCACGCTGCTTGGGCTGCGCGTAGATGGCGAGCGCCTGCTCGAGCGTGATGTCGAAGAGCTGCGCCTCGGTCTCCAGCGACCGCGAGTCGGCGCCCTTCTTGAGGTAGGGCCCGTAACGACCGTTCTGTGCCGTGATCTCCTCGCCGTCCTCGCCGGCGCCGACGACCCGCGGCAGCGACAGCAGCCGGAGCGCATCCTCGAGGCCGATGCTCGACAGATCCATGTCCTTGAAGAGGCTGGCCGTGCGCGGCTTCTCCTTGGCCTTGCCCCGCTTGGGTGTCTCGTCGGGCTCCGGCAGCACCTCGGTCACATAGGGTCCGTAGCGGCCGGCCTTGGCGATGATCTCATTGCCGCTCACCGGATCCCGGCCGAGGACACGACCGTCGTCGGCTGCCGCCTCGAGCAACTCGCGCGCCTTGGCCGGCGTCATCTCGTCGGGCGCGATGTCGTCGCCGATGGTGGCCCGGCGCGGTTGCCCCGCCTTCCCTTCGTATGCCGCGGCGCTGGCTTCGTCGGTCACCTCACCGGTGCTGGGGTCGACTCCGGGCGGCACGACCTCCTCGACGTAGGGGCCGTAGCGGCCGACGCGCACGACCATGCCGTCGCCGATCTCGATGGTGGAGATGCCCCGGGCGTCGATGTCGCCGAGGTCCTCGACCAACTCCCTCAGCCCTTCCGCCGAGGACGCCTCGTCGCCGAAGTAGAAGCGGCGCAGCCACTCCACGCGGTTCTCGTCGCCGCGGGCGATCTCGTCGAGCCCCTCCTCCATCTGAGCGGTGAAGTCGTAGTCGACGAGCTGGGTGAAGTGTTCCTCGAGCAGTCGGGTCACGGCGAAGGCCAGCCACGATGGCACGAGGGCTTGGCCGCGCGTCGACACATAGCCGCGGTCCTGGATCGTGCCCAGGGTGGAGGCATAGGTCGACGGGCGACCGATCTTCTTCTCCTCCATGGCCTTGACCAGGGTTGCCTCGGTGTAGCGCGGCGGCGGGGAGGTCTCGTGGCCCTCGGAGTCCGCGCGCAGGACGGTGAGCTCGACGCCCTCGGAGAGTTTGGGCAGGCGCCGCTCCTCCGCGGCCACGTCCTTCTTGCGGGCCGCCTGTTGCTCGTCGCGGCCCTCCTCGTAGGCGGCGAGGAAGCCGCGGAAGGTGATGACCGTGCCACTGGCCGACAGCTCGACCTCGCGGGCAGGTGCGTCGGGGTCGAGGGTCGCGCCGACCTTGATGGTCGCGGTCGAGCCGCGGGCGTCGGCCATCTGAGAGGCCACGGTGCGCTTCCAGATCAGGTCGTAGAGGGCGAACTCGTTGCCCCGCAACTCACCGGCAACCTGGGCCGGGGTCCGGAAGCGGTCGCCCGCGGGGCGGATCGCCTCGTGCGCCTCCTGGGCACCCTGCACCTTGCCGTAACGCCGCGGTGCGTCGGGGACATACTCCGCGCCGTACATGTCGCGCGCCTGCTGGCGGGCCGCGGTCAGCGCGGTCTCCGACAGCGAGGTGCTGTCGGTGCGCATATAGGTGATGTAGCCGTTCTCGTAGAGTCGCTGCGCCACGCGCATCGCATCGCGGCTGTTGAGCCGCAGCTTGCGCGAGGCCTCCT
The DNA here is from genome assembly GCF_000367525.1 of Phycicoccus elongatus Lp2. Lineage (GTDB taxonomy): Bacteria > Actinomycetota > Actinomycetes > Actinomycetales > Dermatophilaceae > Phycicoccus_A > Phycicoccus_A elongatus. The sequence goes on from NZ_HF570956.1 coordinate 1,253,111, forward strand.
GCTGCAGGGTGGAGGTGATGAAGGGGGCCGACGGGCGGCGGGTGTAGGGCTTCTCGGCGACCGAGGTCACCTTGGCGTCGGCAGCCCGAAGCGCCGCAGCGATCCCCGTCGCCACCGCTTCGTCGAGGTGGATGACCTTGTCCGAGGTCAGGGTCCCGTCATCGGCGAAGTCACGCCCCGCGGCGACCCGGCGACCGTCGACCCCGGTGAGTTTGGCGGTGAACTGCTCGGCGGCCGACCCCGGCGTGACATCGGCCTCGACGTCCCAGTACGAAGCGGCGCGGAAGGCCATCCGCTCCCGTTCGCGCTCGACCACCAGCCGGGTGGCGACGGACTGCACGCGGCCCGCGGACAGACCCGCCTTGACCTTGCGCCACAACACCGGCGAGACCTCGTAGCCATAGAGACGGTCGAGGATGCGCCGGGTTTCCTGCGCGTCGACGAGCGCAGTGTCGAGGTCGCGCGTGTTGTTGGCGGCGCGCTGGATGGCCTCCTTGGTGATCTCGTGGAAGACCATCCGCTTGATCGGGACCTTGGGCTTGAGCGCCTCGACGAGGTGCCACGCGATGGCCTCGCCCTCGCGGTCCTCATCCGTGGCAAGGTAGAGCTCGTCGGCGTCCTTGAGGGCCCGCTTGAGTTCGGCGACCTTCTTGCGCTTGTCGGGATCGACGACGTAGTAGGGCTCGAAGTTGTCCTCGATGTTGACGCCGAACTTCCCGAACGGCCCCTTCTTCATGTCCGCCGGCATCTCGCTCGGGGTGGGGATGTCGCGGATGTGGCCGACGGAGGCCTCCACCACCCATCCGGCGCCCAGGTATCCGGCGATCGACTTGATCTTGTTGGGGGACTCGACGATGACGAGCTTGTGGCCCGTCGCGGTGGGGGGAGCCATCGCAACCATCACTTCCTGCCCCGGTCACGTGCAGCGGATTCGTCGCTGCTCCGACGTGCGGGACGCCCGCCACTGTAGAACCTGAGCGGGTCGGGAAGACAAACGGACCACGAATGCTTTAACCTACAACCAACGAAGGAGACCACTGATGACCCCCACGGCCGACCCGATGCCCGTCCTGTACCTCAGTCACGGCGCCCCGCCGCTCGCTGACGACACCCGATGGACCGCCGAGCTCGCGGCATGGTCCGCCGAACTCCCCCGCCCCCGCAACATCCTCATGGTGAGCGCGCACTGGGAATCCGCCCCTATCGCCGTCTCGTCGACGTCGGGCACCACCCCTCTCGTCTACGACTTCTGGGGTTTTCCGCAGAAATACTACGGGGTGACGTATGCCGCGCCCGGCGCCCCCGACCTGGCCACCTCCGTGGCCGGCCTTCTCGCCGGCGCCGGGGAGCATCTGCACCAGGACCCCGACCGCGGCCTCGACCACGGCGCCTATGTGCCGCTCGTCGAGATGTTCCCCGAGGCCGACATCCCGGTCCTCCAACTCTCGATGCCCACTTTGGACCCGCAGCGCCTCTTCGCACTCGGCCGCCGCCTCGCGCCCTTGCGCGACGAGGGCACCCTGATCGTGGGCTCCGGCTTCACGACCCACAACCTGCGCTGGTTCAACCCCCGCGCCGGCGCGGACGGCACACCACCCACCCCGTCGAGCGAGTTCGACCACTGGGCTGCCGAGACCATGGCCGCTGGGGACGTCGACAGCCTGCTCGACTTCCTCGCCAAGGCCCCCGCTGCGCACGAGGCCCACCCGCGCACCGAGCACTGGGCTCCGCTCTATGTCGCGCTCGGGGCCGCAGACGCCTCCGCCGGCATCGAGGCGCGCAGTGTCATCGACGGCTTCTGGTTCGGCCTGTCCAAGCGCAGCTGGCAGCTCGCCTGAGTCTCCCGTCGAGGTGCACCCCGCCACTGGGGTGCGGCTCTTCGGCGGCAAGTGGCACAGTCGAGCCATGACCCTCGACCCGCACTCACCATCGCTGCTGTCGACGCCGACGCACCTCGAGCGCCTGGCCCAGGCGGCCGGCGCGATGACTCGGGCCGCACGCGAGACCTGGCTCGGCGCACCGGTGCCGACCTGTCCGGACTGGACGGTCCTCGACCTCGTCGCCCACCAGGGCATGGTGCACCGCTGGGCGACGGCGGCCGTCCGCCTCGACCCTGAGGGCATGGGCAATGCGGCGAGCCGCGAGACGGAGGGCCGCACCAGCGCTGATCCGATCGGCTGGCTCGAGGCCGGGGCCGCCGACCTCATCCAGGCGCTGGGGCAGGCACCCGACGACCTCGACACCTTGGTCTTCCTGAAGGAGGCCCCGCGCGCCAAGGCCTTCTGGGCACGCCGTCAATGCCACGAGACCACCGTGCACGCCCTCGACGCGCTGGGCGCCGTCCGGGGTCGCCCGCTCACCGCCGCCGACGCCTGGTTCGACGACGACCTGGCGCTCGACGGCATCGACGAATTGCTCATCGGCTTCTGGCAGCGAGGCAAGTTCGCGATCCGCTCCGCCATCCCGTATGCCGTGCTCGTCCGCCCCGACACCTCTCCCGTCGCGTGGGTGGTCACCATCTCCGACGGGCCGGTCCGGTCCCGACGCATCGACCCGGAGGAGCAGGTGGCCGTTGACCTGACCCTCAGCGGCACCCCGGTCGACCTCTACCTGGCCCTGTGGAACCGCGGCGGATCCCCCGACGACCCCGACGGAGCCCTCGATCGGTTCCGTGAGGGCGGCGCCATCACCTGGTGACGCGCTCCTTGGCCGCCGCGAGCCGGGCCAGGGCGTCTACCCGCTCCTGCGCGTGGTCGACGATGCGCGGGCAATAGCCCGCGGCATACCCGTCGTGGCGGGTCCACGGCTCGTGCGCGGCCGCGCCCGTCAGGTGCGCCAGCTCGGGCACCCAGCGCCGCACATAGGCGCCGTCCGGGTCGAACTTCTTGCCCTGCGTGACCGGGTTGAAGACGCGGAAGTAGGGCGAGGCATCGGTCCCCGTGCCGGCGACCCACTGCCAGCCGTGGCTGTTGGACGCGAGATCCCCGTCGACGAGGTGGTCGAGGAAGTGGCGGGCGCCGATCGGCCACCACACGTGGAGATCCTTGGTGAGGAAGCTCGCCGTGATCATCCTGACCCGGTTGTGCATCCAGCCGGTCGCGAGCAACTGACGCATCCCGGCGTCGACGATCGGGTAGCCGGTCCGCCCCTGCCGCCACGCCTCGACGAGGTCATCGGCTTCGTCGTAGGCCAGCCCGCTCAGCGTCGGCTTCAGGTCTCGCCACGCGCTGGAAGGGTTGTGCCACAGCACATCTGCATAGAACTCGCGCCACGCCAGCTCGCTGACGAAGGTGTCGGCGGCACGGTCCCGCCGACCCGCCAGGTCGGCGAGCAGGGTGCGCGGGTGGATCGCCCCGACCTTGAGGTGGGGCGAGAGTTGCGAGGTGCCGGGTCGATCAGGTCGATCGCGATCGGTGTCGTATGCCGCGAGCTCACCATCGAGGAACTCGCGCCACTTCCGTAAGGCCGCCGCCTCCCCCGGCTCGGGCAGCGGCGGCAGGCCCTCGACCGACAAGGCGTCGTCGACGAACGACCATGCCTCACGATCCGATTCGAGGTGCGCGACAGCAAGATTCGCCGGCGCTCCCGCCGGGGCCGGCCAGCCGTGGTCGCGCCAGGCCGCCCGGAAGGGTGTGAAGACCTGATAGGGAGCACCGTCCTGCTTGACGACCAGACCCGGCCCGACGGCATAGGGAGTGCCGGTCGAGATGAAGCGAATATCCCTGTGCGACAACGCCCTCTCGACCTGCGCGTCGCGCCGACGACCGAAGGGAGTCGACTCGCGGGTCACGTGAACCGCCTGGGCGCCGACCTCCCGCGCAACCGCCGGCACGACCTTCCGCGGATCACCGACGCGGAGCACCAACTGCCCGTCGTAGGCCTCCGCGCAGGCGCGGACGCTCGCGGCATACCAGGCGCGGCGCACCACCCCTGCGCCCTCCCAGAGGGTCGCATCGATGACGACGAGTGGCAGGACGGGCCCCTCCGACGCAGCGGCGACCAGCGCAGGGTGGTCGGCACGCCGCAGGTCGCGACGCAGCCAGAGCACCGAGCCGGTCATGCAATCCACGATGACGGAACTGTCTAAGGTATGTCAAAGGTTTGTCTTACGTCTGTCCAACCTCTAGGCTGTCTGTCCATGTCACCCCAGGTGATGACCATGCGGATCGGTGAGCTCAGTCGCCGGGTCGGAGTGAGCACCCACGTGCTGCGTGCCTGGGAGTCGCGCTACGGCCTGCTGAGGCCGGTCCGCTCCTCGGGCGGTTACCGCCTCTACGGGCCCGCCGACGAGCGCCGTGTGCGCGCCGTTCTGCTCCTGCGCGAGGCCGGGTCGTCCGCCGCGGAGGCCTGTCGCAGCGTCCTGCGCAGCGAGCGCTCCCGCCCGACCACCCTCCAGGACGGCGAGGCGGCGTCACCCCTTGGCCCCGCTGATGTCCGAGCAACGGTGTCCTCGATGTTGGCCTGCGTGCGCGCCTTCGACGACCAGGGCCTGCACGTCCATCTCGATCGACTCCTGGCCGGACTCGACCTCGAAGAGGTCATCCGGTCGGCCCTGATGCCCTTACTCGTCGACCTGGGTGAACAGTGGGCCGACGGGACGATCACGGTCGCCCACGAGCACTTCGCGAGCAACCTGCTCCGCCAACGCCTCGCCGCAATGACCCTGTCCTGGGGGTCCGGCGCGGGACCGCTCGCGGTGCTCGCCTGTCCCCCCGGGGAACGCCACGACATCCCCCTGCTCTGCCTGGGCCTGCTCCTCGGGCGCCGTGGCTGGCGGGTTCGCTTCCTGGGCGCCGACACCCCCGCGCCCGACCTGGCGGCGGCCTGCAGGCTCCTGCGGCCGCAGGCCCTGGTCCTGTCCTCGACCACCACGACTCTCTTGCGAGGCGCGGTGGGTGACCTGGCCGACCATCAGGACCGCCCCCGCATCCTCTTCGGCGGCCGAGGGGCGACCGAGGAGGTCGCCGAGCCGGCCGGAGCCGAGTTGCTGCCTCGGGACCTCGTCGAGGCCGCCGACGCCCTCAATTCGCTCGTGGCCACACCTCGCTGAAAGGACCCTGATGCCCTTCGACGCCGGACGGTTCGGGCTCGCTCTGCTCGTGAGTGCCCTCGCCGTCGTTGTCCTCGTCGCCGTGACGGCGTGGTGGTCCCACCGGGCGGGGAAGGTCGCCGTCGTCGATGTCGTCTGGGGGCTCTTCTTCGCCGCCATCGGGTGCTCCCTGCTGGTGGTCAACCCCGGCGCCCGCGCCCTGTTGCTGGCCGTCCTCGCCACGGTCTGGGGCGTCCGCCTCGCGACGCACCTCTGGGCACGGGCGCGCGGTCACGAGGAGGACTTCCGGTATGCCGCGATGCTCGCGTCGGTCCCCCCCGAGCGCCGCTTCGCGTATGCCGTGAAGCGCTTCTTCGTCACTCAGGGGGTCATCGCGTGGATCATCGCCATGCCCCTCACGGTGGCCGCCGCGACCAACAGGCCGGTGGGTGTCGTGGCTTGGCTCGGTGTCGCCGTGTGGGCGATCGGCCTCGGCTTCGAGGCCCTCGGTGACGCGCAACTGCGCAGGTTCAAGGCCGACCCGGCCAACAAGGGCAAGATCATGGACCGTGGACTCTGGTCCTGGACACGGCACCCCAACTACTTCGGTGACGCCACCGTGTGGTGGGGCCTGTTCCTCGTCAGCGCCGAGGCATGGCCTGGCATCCTCACCGTCCTCTCACCATTGGCCATGACCTATTTCCTGGTCTTCCGCACGGGCGCCCGGCTGCTCGAGAAGGAGATGGCCAAGAGGCCGGGGTATCGCGAGTACATGGAGCGCACGAGCGGCTTCTTCCCGCTCCCACCCCGCCGCAGGACGCCCTGACGTGGGAGCCTGAGCAATGGCCACGTACCTGCTGAACACCGATGCCGTCGACTTCGTCGAGGAGTTGATCAGCAAGCGCCGCTACGTCCTGCAGAGCACATGGACCGAGGCGAATCCCGACGCTGAGACCGAGAACGCCTTCCTGGAGCGGCACGACTGGGTGGCCTACGGTCGGTGGCACCTCGGGCTGACCGAAGGCGCCTCGGAGGAGACCAAGGGACGTTTCGCCTTCTGCGTCGGTGACTTCAGCCGGGTGCACCGCAGCGCACTCATCGCCTGCGTCTACCGCGCCGCGGAGTGGCACCACAAGGACGTCGAACTCGCCGCCCACGAGTTGCTCCAGAAACTCGACCGCGCGACCGCCTGAAACACCCGTCTCCGCGGGACCGCGTCAGTGAACGGGGACTCCTCTCGGGACCGCACCCTGCCCGGCCTCGGCGTCCTCGGTCAGCGCCCCGGCGAACTGCGCGGCATACAACCGGGCGAAGGCGCCGCCGCGCTCGAGCAACTCGGCGTGTGAACCCTGCTCGACGATCCGTCCGTCCTCCATGACGAGGATCAGGTCGGCATCACGGATCGTCGAGAGTCGGTGAGCGATGACGAAACTGGTCCGGTCCTGGCGCAGGTTGGCCATGGCCTGCTGGACGAGGAGTTCGGTGCGCGTGTCGACCGAGCTCGTCGCCTCGTCGAGGATGAGCAGTGCCGGGTCACTGATGAAGGCTCGCGCAATGGTCAGCAGTTGCTTCTCACCGGCCGAGATGTTGCCGGCCTCGCTGTCGAGCACGGTGTCGTAGCCCTCGGGGAGCGAGTGCACGAAGCGGTCGACATAGGTGGCGCGAGCCGCCTCCAGGATGTCCTCTTCGGACGCGTCCGGACGTCCGTAGGCGATGTTGTCCCTGATCGTGCCGCCGAAGAGCCAGGTGTCCTGCAGAACCATGCCGATCTGGCTGCGCAGGTTGTCGCGCGTCAGGTCGGTGATGTCCTTGCCGTCCAAGGTGATCCGACCGCCATCGACCTCGTAGAAACGCATGATGAGGTTGACCAAGGTCGTCTTCCCGGCACCGGTCGGACCGACGATGGCCACCGTCTGGCCCGGCTCCACGCACAGGTTGAGGTGCTCGATGAGCGGTCGGTCCGGGGTGTAGGAGAAGCTCACGTCCTCGAACGAAACCCGACCGTGGGGGTCCACGAGCGTCTCGGGGTGCGCTGGGTCGGGCGTCTGCTCAGGGGCGTCGAGCACCTCGAAGACCCGTTCGGCGGACGCCACACCGCTCTGCATGAGGTTGGCCATCGAGGCGACCTGGGTGAGCGGCTGGGTGAACTGGCGGGAGTACTGGATGAAGGCCTGCACATCACCGATGCTCATCGAGCCACTGGCGACCCGAAGGCCGCCGACGACCGCGATGATCACGTAGTTGAGGTTCCCGACGAACATCATCATCGGCATGATGAGCCCGCTGATGAACTGCGCGCCGAAGGTCGCGTCGCGAAGTTCCTCGTTCACCGCCTGGAAGCGGGCTCCCACTTCGTCCCGCCGGCCGAAGACCTTGACCAACTCGTGGCCGGTGAAGCTCTCCTCGACGATCGAGTTGACCTCTCCGGTCGACTTCCACTGCTGCACGAACTTCACCTGGGAGCGCTTGCCGATGAAGGCCGTGATGCCGATCGAGATGGGGATCGTGACGAGCGCGATGATCGCGAGCAGCGGGGAGACGTAGAACATCATCGCGAGCATGGCAATGACGGTGAGTGCCGACGTCAGGAGCTGGGAGAGGGTCTGCTGCAGGCTCTGGGCAATGTTGTCGATGTCATTGGTCACGCGGCTCAGCAACTCGCCGCGCGGCTGGGAATCGAAGTAGGACAACGGGAGTCGGCCCAGTTTGGCTTGGACGTCGCGGCGCAGGCGATAGACGGCGGTGTTGACGACCCGCACGATGATGCGTGCCTGCGTCCACGACAGGAGGCTCGACACGGCATACAGGGCGAGGGCGAGGAGGAGGACATTGCGGACGGCGGTGAAGTCGACGCCCTGGCCCGGGCGGATGTGCTCCATCGCCGCGAGCATGTCGGCAAGTTTGGTCTCCCCCTGAGCCCGCATGCCTTCGACGGCCTGCTCCTGGGTGACATTGGCAGGGATCTGCTTGCTGAAGAGGCCGGAGAAGATGAGGTCGGTGGCGCGGCCGAGGATCTTGGGACCAAGGGCGGTGAGGGCGACGCTCACGAGGGCGAAGGCCATGGCGGCCCACACGAGCACCTTGTCCGGGGCCATGAGGCCGAGCAGTCGCCGGGCCGACGGCCCGAAGTTCTGGGACTTCTCGGTCGGCTGACCCAAGCGCATGTGAGGTGGCCCGCCCCGCTGGGCACCGCCGGCAGCGCCGCGGCGCTCCTGAGCGGCCTTCTCCTCCTCGGTGAGGATTCTGTCAGCCACGAGGGCTCACCTCCCTGCGCGTGTTGAGGCCACCGCGACGTGTCGACGGGACGGAGGAACGGAGAGCTTCGGTGGGCTTTCTCATGCTGCCTCCTCCCGGACGGCCTGGGACTCGACGATCTCGACGTAGGTCGGGCACGTCTCGAGGAGTTCCTCGTGTCGGCCCTGCCCGACGACCCGGCCGTCCTCGAGGACGACGATCTGGTCAGCGCCGATGATCGTCGACACCCGTTGGGCGACGAGGAGAACGACCGCGTCGGCCGTCCACGGCCGCAGGGCGGCGCGCAGGCGGGCATCGGTGGCGACGTCGAGGGCGGAGAAGGAATCGTCGAAGAGGTAGACGTCGGGGCGGCGCACCAGCGCGCGGGCGATGGCCAGGCGTTGCCGCTGGCCGCCCGAGACATTGGTGCCGCCCTGGGCGATACGGGCGTCGAGCCCGCCGTCCAAGGCCCTGACGAAATCCTCGGCCTGGGCGACCCGCAGCGCCTCCCAGAGCTGGTCATCGGTGGCTTCGGGATCGGCATACCGAAGGTTGCTGGCGACCGTGCCGGTGAAGAGGAAGGGTTTCTGCGGGACCAGCCCGATGCGCGACCAGACGTCCTCCAGGGAGGCATCCCGGACATCGACGCCGCCGAGACGAAGCGATCCGCCGCTGACGTCGTAGAGCCGGGGCACAAGGCCGACGAGCGTCGACTTGCCCGCACCCGTCGAGCCGACGATGGCCGTCACCTGACCGGGCTCGGCGCGGAAACTCAGGCCGCACAGCACCGGCTGCTCGGCCCCCGGATAACGGAAGTCGACATCAGCGAACTCGACGCCGGTGCGACCCGCGGGGATCGGCGTCGGGTGGGCCGGTTGGTGGACGCTGGACTCGGTGTCGAGCACCTCACTGATCCGGGCGGCGGAGACGGCGGCCCGCGGGATCATCATCGACATCATCACGCCCATCATCACGCTCATGAGGATCTGCATCAGATAGGTCATGAAGGCGGTCAGGGCGCCGACCTGCATCTGGCCCGAGTCGACTCGGTGAGCGCCGAACCACAGCACGGCGACGGAGGCCGAGTTGAAGACCAGCATGACGAGGGGGAAGACGAGGGCGAAGAGCTTGCCCACGGCCAGCGCGGTGCCCGTGTAGGTCGTGTTGGCGCCGTCGAAGCGCGCCTCCTCGAGCGGCTCGCGGACGAAGGCACGCACGACTCGGATGCCGGTGATCTGCTCGCGCAGGATCCGGTTGACCGCGTCGACCGAATCCTGCATCTTGCGGAACCACGGCAACATGCGGACGACGATCGAGCCGACGATGACGCCCAGCAGCGGCACCGCGACCGCGACCAGCCAGGACAGGCCGAGGTCCTCGCGCAGCGCCATGAAGATCCCGCCGATCATCATCACGGGAATCGAGGCCATGAACATCAGGCCCATGTTGAGCACGGTCTGGACCTGCTGGACATCGTTGGTGTTGCGTGAGATCAGGGTCGGCGCCCCGAAGTGGGAGAGCTCCTTGGCCGAGAAGTCCCCGACCCGGTGGAAGACCTCCCGACGCAGGTCGCGTGCGATGCCGGCCGAGGTCGCGGAGGCGAAGCGGGCAATCGCGACGGTCGCCAGAATGTTGACGATCGAGACCCCGAGCATGATGGCCCCGGCCCGCAGGATGAAGTCGGTGTCGCCCTTGGCGACGCCATCGTCGATGATCTGGCCGTTGAGCGAGGGCAGGTAGAGGCTGGTCACGGTCGAGACCAGCTGCAACACGGCGACGGCACTGACCGCCCCGGCATACGGGCCGAGGTGGCTGCGGATGAGTTTCCAGAGCATCAGGGGCCCTTTCGTCGGGAGCCGTCGAGCACGATGGCCGAGATCTCGGCGGCGGTCAGGAGGTTGCCCTCGGTGATGTGCGGATTGCTGCCCGAGAACGCCAGCAACCGCACAAAGCGCATCACCTCACCCGGCGGGAGGGTCAACTCGTCGGCAAAGGGCTCGAGTAGTCGCGTGTGCGCGGTCGAGATGCGCCTCACCCAGTCCTCGGCGTTCTGGCGCGGCGGCGACTTCTTGTGCCCGGCGATCGAGATGACGGCGAAGACCTGGCTGAATCTCTGGATCATCAGCTGCGCGAGCTCGGTGACCGTCTCGTCGAGCGTGCGGCGCGGTTGCAGCGCTTCGACGGCGCGGATGTAGGCATCCATGTCGAAAGCGCTGTCGATCGCCTCCTCGACGAGTTCTTCCTTGGTCGCGAAGACCCGGAAGATCGTGCCCTGGGCCACGCCGGCGGCCTCGGCGATCTGGGCCGTGGTGACGGCGCGTCCGTGCTCGAGAACAAGGGGCAGGGTGACCTCCACGAGGGCAGCGCGACGGTCCTCAGGAGCGAGGGCGGGTGCGCGACGAGTCACGAGCGAGCACTCTAACTGAGTGAGCGCTCACTCACAACCGGTTTGTGTCCGCGTTGTCCGTCGTCATGGCGACGGAGGACGCGGACACAAGAAGTCCGTCGCGGGCGACGTCGCGCACGAAGGCGACGACCTCCTCGCGGACCGCCTCGGCCTCGACGCCGAGCACACCCGCGATCGCCGCGGCCGCCACTCGAGCGCTCAGCTCACCATCACAGACCGAGGCGTATGCCGCGGTCACGGTCGTCAGGTCGACCGTCCGTCGCAGGCCGCCTCCTTGGTGAAGGCGAATGCGCGAGGGGTCGGCCGCACCGGGCAGGGTGTGGCGTTCCTCGTGGACATCGCCTGCCATGACCCAGGTGGTGTCCAGCACGTCGTCGTCGGAATGCTCTGCCAACCACGTCCGGGCGAAGAGCCCGGCAAGGATCGTCGGCCCCATCGGAGCATCCACCGGATGCCGCACCTCGACCAGATCCACGAACGCCTGCCGGTCGGTCATCGGCCGCGCCAAGGTGATGACCCCGAAGCCGATCGCCTCGACCTCGCGAGAGGCAAAATCATCGAGCCACGCGGCATACATCCGATCGAAGTCGGCCGTCCCCGCGTGGTGGCCGCCGTCACGCGCCCATGTCTCGGCGTACTCCGCCGGGTCCTGCACCTCGCGCTGGATGACCCAGGCATCCAGGCCCGTGCCGACCAGCCAGCCGCCCACCTGGTCCTGCCAAGTGCTCCCGGCCCGCACCTCCCAGTTTCCGAGGAACTGCGCGATCCCGCCGGGCTCGAGGTGCGCGCCGATCGATCGGACGAGGTCGGCCACGATGGCGTCACCGCTGGCCCCGCCGTCGCGGTACTCGAAGAGGGGAACATCCCCCGAGCGCGGTGTGATGACGAAGGGCGGATTGCTGACGATGAGCGAGAACTGCTCTCCCGCAGCGGGTTCGAGCATCGAGCCGCCGCGGATCTGCCAGTCGACCGAGTTGAGCGCGGCGTTGAACGCGGCATACGCGAGGGCTCGTTCGCTGAGGTCGGTGACGACGACCTCGTCGGCGTGGGTGGCGAGGTGGAGGGCCTGGATGCCGCACCCGGTGCCGACGTCGAGGGCGCGGGCGACCTGCGGGCGCGGGGTCCACGACGCAAGGGTCGCCGACGCGCCCCCGATGCCGAGCACGTGGTCCGGGGAGAGCGGTCGACCGGTCGCCAGTTCGGCAAGATCCGAGGCAACCCAGTGGTCGACGCCATCGGTCGCATAGGGCCGCACGTCGGCGAGCGCGACGATCGCGTCACCTTCCGCCGCGACCAACCCGAGCGCCAGCGCTCCGTCGACGCCGAGCGTGGGCAGCGCGGTCGCCACGTCGCGCGCGTCGACCGGGTCACCGAGGGTGAAGAGTCGAATGAGGGTCGAGCAGCGCGAGTCGTCGTCGGCCGTGACCCGCTGGGCCGGCAGCGACTGCTCCCGGTCCAACGCCCCCAGGGCCATCGGCCCCAGGAGGTCGCTCACTCCGGCGACGGTGAACCCAGCGGAGAGGAGGTCTGCACGCAGGGCAGGGACGAGGGCGTCGTCGACGCGGGGCGTGGTCGTGGACATCGGGGGTCAGCCTATCGGTGGCCCGACGCAGGGGGGTATGCCGCGCGGCCCGGCTCCCACGAGGGGAACCGGGCCGCGAGGATGGTCGGCTCAGAGACCGCCGCCGGGCATCTGACGTGCCTGGGTGATCGCGGAGGATTCACCGAATCCGGGGGCCTCGGGGTGCGCAGCACTCACCTGAGCCGGGTGGTGGTGCTGCGGGTGCTGTTCCTCGGCGATGGCCGAATCCGGGTCGTCGTCGTTGCCGATCGCCAGGTCGCGCCGCTTGGAGATGGCGACCGCCGAGAGGATGACCACGAACGCGATCGCGGCGATGCCGTAGCGAATGGGCGCGGACGCCGACGGCCCGATCGAGAGGGTGACGATGGCCGGGGCGATGAGCACCGCAACGAGGTTCATCACCTTGATGAGCGGGTTGATCGCCGGACCGGCCGTGTCCTTGAAGGGGTCACCGACGGTGTCGCCGATGACCGTCGCGGCATGCGCCTCGGAACCCTTGCCACCGTGGTGCCCGTCCTCGACGATCTTCTTCGCGTTGTCCCACGAACCACCGGCGTTCGCGAGGAAGACCGCCATGAGCGCGCCGGCGCCGATGGCGCCGGCGAGGAAGCCTGCAAGCGCGCCGATGCCCAGGCCAAAACCGACCGCGACCGGCGTCAACGCAGCCAGCAGACCGGGCGTGGCGAGTTCACGCAGGGAGTCGCGGGTGCAGATGTCGACGACCTTGCCGTACTCCGGCTTTGTCGTGCCCTCCATGATCCCAGGGATCTCGCGGAACTGACGGCGCACCTCGAAGACGATCGCGCCGGCAGCGCGGGTCACGGCGTTGATCGCCAGGCCGGAGAACATGAAGACGACCGCCGCACCGAGGATGAGGCCGACGAGGGTCTGCGGGCTGGTGACCAGACCGAAGGCATCGTTGAGGAAGCTCTGTCCCTCGGCCTGGGTGATCTTGGAGGCGTCGAGCTCCTTGACCGCGCCCTGCCAAGCGTCGGTGTAGGAGCCGAAGAGCGCCGTCGCAGCCAGAACCGCCGTGGCGATGGCGATGCCCTTGGTGATCGCCTTGGTCGTGTTGCCGACCGCGTCGAGCTCGGTGAGGATCTGGGCGCCCTCCCCCTCGACGTCGCCCGACATCTCGGCGATGCCCTGTGCGTTGTCCGAGACCGGACCGAAGGTGTCCATGGCGACGATGACGCCGACCGTCGTGAGCAGGCCACAGCCGGCGAGCGCGACGAGGAAGAGGGACAGGGCGACCGATCCGCCGCCGAAGAGGAAGGCGGCGTAGACCGCGGCCCCGATGATGGCTGCGGTGTAGACCGCCGATTCCAGGCCGACGCCGATGCCCGAGAGCACGACCGTCGCGGGACCCGTCAGCGAGGTGCGGGCCACGTCGATGGTCGGGCGCTTGTCGGTGCCGGTGAAGTAGCCGGTGAGCCACAGGATGATGCCGGCGAGGACGATGCCGATGAGGACGGCCGCGATCGCGACATAGCGTGGGTTGCCGTCGAGGGCCGCGATCTCCTCGTTGGTCGAGTTGAGCTCGGCGTACGTGGCGGGCAGGTAGACCCACGCGGCGATCGCGGAGAGGACCGCCGAGATGGCTGCAGCGATGTAGAATCCACGGTTGATCGCCGACAGCGCGTTCTCACCCGGGCGTGCCTTGGTGATGTAGACACCGATGAGGGCGGTGATCGCGCCGATCGCCGGGACGATCAGCGGGAAGACCAGACCGAAGCTGCCGAAGGCAGCCGAGCCGAGGATGAGCGCGGCAACCAACGTCACGGCATACGACTCGAAGAGGTCGGCCGCCATGCCGGCGCAGTCGCCGACGTTGTCACCGACGTTGTCGGCGATCGTCGCCGCGTTGCGCGGGTCGTCCTCCGGGATGCCGGCCTCGACCTTGCCGACGAGATCGGCGCCCACGTCGGCGGCCTTGGTGAAGATGCCACCCCCGACGCGCATGAACATCGCGAGCAGGGCGGCGCCGAATCCGAAGCCTTCGAGGACCTTGGGGGCGTCCCCCTTGTAGAGCAGGACGACGATGGAGGCACCGAGCAGACCCAGGCCGACCGTGGCCATCCCGACGACGCCGCCGGTGCGGAAGGCGATGCGCATGCCTTCGGAGCGACCGTCCGGCTGGCGGGCCGCGGCGGCGACGCGCACGTTGGCCTTGACCGCCAGGCTCATGCCCAGGTACCCGATGGCTGCCGAGAAGAGGGCGCCGACGATGAAGAAGACCGAACGCCCGATCTTGACGTTTGTGTCGCCCGGCAGGACGAACAGCAGCGCGCAGACGATGACGACGAAGATGCCGAGGGTCTTGAACTGACGCGCCAGGTAGGCCTGGGCGCCCTCCTCGACAGCGGCGCCAATGGTCCGCATGTTCTCCGTGCCGGTATCCGCAGCCAGAACCTGTCCCCGGAACACGAAGCCCATGACCAAGGCGATGACCGCGATGGCGGCCACCGTGATGACCAAGGTGAGATTCGTGCCCGTGAGTTCGACCGCGGAGCTCGCTGCCGGCAAGGCGAGCCCGAGTGCTGCCATTCCATCCTCCTAGACAAGGTGAGACGGCACGCGCCACATCTGGGGGCGCCGGTGCCGTGGGGAACCTTACCCGTGACTCAGTTCACAGCAAGGAGTCGGGGGCCTCGTGTGACGACCTTCACGCGGCCGTCGCCCCCTGCCCCGCTCAGGCGCCTTCGACCTGCTGTTCCACGATCCCGAGAGCGTCATCAACGGTGGCGTGGATGGCGAAGACCTTGTCGAGTCCGGTGATCCGGAAGACCCGCAGGACCTTCTCCGAGGTGCACACCAACTTCAGCCAACCGTTCTGGCTGCGGACGACCTTGAGGCGCGCCACGAGGACACCGAGCCCGGTCGAGTCCAGGAAGTCGACGTCATCGAGGTCGACGATCAGGCGGATGCGGCCGCGCTGGATCTGTCCGTCGAGTCCCGACCGCAACTCCGCGGCGGTGTAGACGTCCACGGATCCAGCGACGTCGACGACGACGACACCCTCGGGTGCCTCCGCAACCTGCAGCTCCACCTGAACTCCTCATTTGCCGGCCCGGGATCGACCGAGCCGTGTCACATGTCGCGATTACCGTAGCGTCCATGTCGGGAAATGCCCATCCACCTGCAGAAATGGCAGGTCAGGTGCTGCCTGCGAAGGACCTCCCGACGGCCGCCGACTGGCTGACCGCCCAGCCCGCCGTCCGGCACGTCGAATCCCTCCCGGCGCGGGTCGCGCACACCTCCTCCTGGCCGCACTGGGTGCACCCGGCCCTGCTCGCCACGCTGCTCGGCGAAGGTCTGGCTGCACCGTGGTCACACCAACGCGAGGCGATGGACCTGGCCCGGTCCGGCCACCACGTGGTGCTCTCCACCGGCACGGCGAGTGGCAAGTCCCTCGGATACCTCGTCCCCGGCCTGAGTGCCGTGCTCGAGGGGCTCGACGCACCGACCGGTCGGGGGGCGACCGTCCTCTACCTGTCCCCGACCAAGGCGCTGGCCGCTGACCAGCGCGCCCGGGTGGAGTCCTGGGCCGTCCCCGGCGTGCGTGTCGCGACCCACGACGGTGACACCCCGACCGAGGAACGTCGGTGGATCCGCGACCACGCCCACGTCGTCCTCACCAACCCGGACTCACTGCACCACTCGGTGTTGCCGGGGCACGCGCACTGGCGGGCCTTCTTCCGCGCCCTGACGATGGTCGTCGTCGACGAATGCCATACGTATCGCGGCGTTTTCGGCTCCCACGTCGCGGCCGTCCTTCGCCGACTGCGCCGGATCGCCGCGCGGTATGGCGCGCACCCGACCTTCGTGCTCGCCTCGGCGACCGTCTCCGATCCCGCGGAGCACGCCTCCCGATTGATCGGTATGCCGGTGGCCCCGGTCACCGTCGACGGTTCACCGCGCGGCCCGGTCACCTTTGCCCTCTGGGAACCGGCCATGCTCGAGGACCGACGCCGGTCGGCGACCACCGAGGCTGCCGACCTGCTCGCTGCCCTGGTCGCCCGGGACACCCAGGTGGTCGCCTTCGCCCGCAGCAGAGCCGGTGTCGAAGCGCTCGCCAGTCGGGCCCGAGGCCTCCTCGCCGACCGGGCGCCCCACCTGGAGGCGAGCGTCGCGGCATACCGAGGGGGGTATCTTCCCGAGGAGCGCCGGGCCCTCGAGCGAGACCTGCGCACAGGCGCCCTGATGGGGCTTGCCGCGACCAACGCTCTCGAGCTGGGCGTCGACATCAGCGGCCTCGATGCCGTTCTCATCGCCGGCTGGCCGGGTCGACGCGCAAGCCTGTGGCAGCAGGCCGGCCGCGCCGGCCGTTCGGGGCAACCTGCACTCGCCGTCTTCGTCGCCGCTGACGACCCGCTCGATTCCTTCCTCCTCGGCCACCCCGAGGCGATCTTCGGGGCTCCAGTCGAGGCCACGGTCCTCGATCCGTCGAATCGCCATGTCCTCGCACCCCATCTCGCCGCCGCCGCCGCCGAGCTACCACTGACCCCACCGGACCTCGAGATGTTCGGGCCGACCGCGCGTGCGTGCGTCGACTCCCTGGTCGCCGGAGGGATCCTGCGGCGCCGTCCGGACGGGTGGTACTGGGCTCGGGATGATCGCCCGGCCGACCACCTGTCCTTGCGTGGCACGGACGCCGTCGTGGCCATTGCCGAGCGCCACACCGGACGCATCCTGGGCACCATCGATGCGTCCGCGGCCCACACCCAGGTGCACACCGGGGCCGTGCACGTGCATCAGGGACGCACCCATGTGGTGACGGAGTTGGACCTCGAGACAGCGACCGCCACCGTGATGCCCGGAGACCCGGGGTGGACCACACATGCCCAGTCGCACAGCGACTTTCAACTGCTGGGAGCCGAACGCAGCGCCTCCCTCGGCGCCTTGGGGGTCCACTTCGGCACGGTGCGGGTGACGACGCAGGTCACCGGCTTCCTGCGGCGCCTGCCCGGTGGTGAGGTCATCGGTCAGCACGACCTGGACCTGCCCGAACGGAGCCTTGTGACCCGGGGGGTCTGGTGGACCCTGACCCCGGCGGCGCTGGCATATCGGGGCATCGACGAGGCGGCTGTCCCCGGCGCGCTGCACGCCGCCGAGCACGCCGCCATCGGTCTGCTCCCACTGGTCGCCACGTCGGACCGTTGGGACGTCGGTGGCGTGTCCACCGATCGCCATCCGGCCACCGGGCTGCCGACGGTGTTGGTCTACGACGGGCATCCCGGCGGTGCCGGTTTCGCCGAGCAGGGTCACGCGCGCTTCGGTGACTGGATCGCCGCGACCCATGCAGCGGTGAGCGAATGCCGGTGCGTGGCCGGGTGCCCGGCCTGCGTGCAGTCCCCCAAATGC
Source organism: Phycicoccus elongatus Lp2 (assembly GCF_000367525.1). GTDB lineage: Bacteria > Actinomycetota > Actinomycetes > Actinomycetales > Dermatophilaceae > Phycicoccus_A > Phycicoccus_A elongatus. The sequence goes on from NZ_HF570956.1 coordinate 1,270,727, forward strand.
GGCAACGGCAACGAGCCCCTGGACAAGGCCGCGGCGATCTCGGCCCTTGCGGCTGTGCTCGATCTTCTCGGACGGCCGGTCAGCCCCCGCAGCGGCCCCGAACCGCACTAGCCTGACCAGAGACGTCGGGCACGCCGATGGCTCACCGTCGCTGACGCGACCGGGTCTCGTGAAAGGACCACCCATGATCCTCATCGGACTCCTGCTGATCTTGCTGGCCGCGGCCGTGGGGACGCTGCTCTTCATCGGCACCCAGCAGATCACGGACACCACGGACATCGACATCCTGGGCGGCACCCTGGGTCTGCCACCACTGGCCCTGTTGATCGCGGGAGCGTTGACGATCTCGATCTTCTGGCTGGGGTGGGCGCTGTTGCGCTCGGGCATCCGACGCTCGTCCAAGCGTCGGGCGCGCGCCAAGGAACAGGCCCGAGTCGCCGAGGAGGAGCGGGCGGCGCGCGAGCGCCAGTTGCAGGACGACTTCGCCACCCGGGAGCGCGAACTGGCGGAGGAGCGTCGTCGCCACGAGGCCGAGACGGCCAGCCTGCGTCAGCAGTCCGACGAGCGCGTGGCCGAGCAGCACCTGGCCACCGAGACCGCCCGCAAGCGCGCGGAGGTGGCCGAGCGCAAACTCGGCGACCGCTGACCCTCCGCCCCTCCGCTTGCGTCCGCTGACCCTGCTTGCGTCCGCGTGATCCGTCGTCATGAGCACGGATCACGCGGACGCAAGGGGTGGTCAGTTGGCCTCGGGATCGGATGCCACCGCGCCCGCTCGCGCGCGCGCGTGCACCCGCCCGACGAGGGCAAGCCCGGCCGCCTCCACCGGCAGGCTGACATCCACCTGCACCGAGTCGTCACCCAGGACCCGACAGCGATCGACGCTGGCCTCCAACCGCCGCGCCGTTTCTGCCGCCGCCGAGCACGGATCGACACCGCGCCACTGTGCCGCCGCGCCGGCCAGCACGGCCAGATCAGCCGCGGTGTCAGCTCGCCGATCGGTGGCCAGGATGCCGGCGATGCCACAACACAACGCGGTCACCACCACCAGTCCCGCGGTCAGGCCGGCCACGATGACCGTGGCCGCCCCTTGCTCCTTTTGGGTGCCCGCGGCACGAGCCTCGTCAGTGGCCCGATCGAGAGATCTGAGGTTGACGATCACGGCGGGTCTGCGGACTCGAGGGTGAGTTCTGCCCGCTCGCGGCAGCCCTCGACACCCAGGGCGGACCACGGAGCACGGGCGGTGGTGGCGACCGTGACCCGCGCGCTGCTCGCGCCGATCTGCACACCGATCCGTGCGCCCGCGGGTGACCGGGCGGCGATCGCAGCATGCACCGCCGACGGCAGGTCACCGCGCGCCGCCGCCCGAGCCCCGGCCCGAACCCCATCGACGCACCTGACCCGGTCGACGGCGCTCTGGACTGCCCCCAAGCAGAGCGCCAGCACCAGCACCAGGGCCGGGATGGTGACCGCCGCCTCGGCCGTCACCATCCCGCCCTCGCCCGATACGTGGCGGGCTCGGATCACTGCCCTGACGCGAGCGCGTTGGTGATGATCGACGTGAGCGCAGCCCGCACCGCATCGGACCGGACGACCGCGAGCAGCAACGCCGCGAAGGCCACGGCCGCCGCCGTGCCCACGGCATACTCCGCCGTCGTCATGCCTGCCTCGGGCGCCTTCCGCATGGCGCGCCAGAAGGTTCGAATTCGTTGTGTCACAGCAAAACTCCTCTCGGGTGCAGCCCTTGGGTCAGGGCCTTCGACGATCAGCCAACGCCCTGGGCAGGGCTTCGGCCAAGGACTGGTGGGCAGACCTGTGGACGACACACCTGGTGGCCGATGACCTGTGGACTCACGGCTGCCAGGCGCCCAGCACGTGCAGTGCCAAGGGGACGACGGTGGTGCCCAGGAAGCCGGGGAGGAAGAGCAGCCCGAGCGGCAGCGCCAGCAGTACGCCGGCACGCTGAACCCTGCCCGCGACACCCTCGCCGCTCGCCTGGGCCATCCGTGTGGCCACTGAGAGGAGCAACCCGGACGGCGCTGCACCTGACTTTTCCGCGGCGGTCAGGGCCAATGCCACCGGTCGCCAAGCGGGGTCCAGTGCCGGCCACACCGACTCCATCGGCAGGCCCCACCGGTGCGCCGCCACGATGGTCTCCAGGTCGGCGCGCACCTGACCGGTGGACACCGTGGCGACGCGTGCCATCGCCGTGGTCAGGTCGGGACCCGAGCGCAGGAGGATCGCCACGAGTACAAGCGCATCAGCAAGATCGGGCACCGTGCTCGTCTCATCTGGGCTGTGACCACCGTGCGAGCGTGCTGCCCTGTCGGCGGAGCGCGCGCTGGCGGGCACACGGCTTTCACTGGGCCACGTCGCGATCGCCGCGGCGATCAGCACCACGCCGACGACCACGACCCACTCCGGCCCACTCACGGCATCGAGCCACGGGTCGTGCGTGGGCGCTGGACCGTGGGCGGCCGGGAGGCTCGGTCGATGAGCGCACGCGCACAGAACCACCCGAGCGCGGTGAGGACCAGCCCGGCCGCGAGCGCCAGTTGCGCCATGGCGGTGCCATAGGCAGCGGAGACCGGGACGCCGAGGAGCAGGCAGAGCAGGGGACCGCCCAGCGGCAACCCGGTCAGCAGGTGCATCGACGCGCGGGCAGCAGCGACCTGGCTCGCGGAGCGCTCAGCGTGCACCGACCGGTCACGGATGGCGTCCGCGGCGGCCCGCGCCGCAGGCGCGACCGGAGCTCCCGTCTCCATGCTGAGTTCCACGGCGCGCACGACGAGCGGAGGAAGGTGCAGTTCGGAATCAGAGCCCGCGAGCTCGATCGCCGCCCGGACGTCCAGACCGGCCTCGAGGGCGATGGCCAGGACGTCTGCTGCCTCCGCGGACGCACCAGCCGACATCCCTCGCCTGCTCGTCAGGGACCACCGCGACGACCGGGGCTCCGTCGCCCGTGAACGACGGCCCCCACGTCGCAGGAGAGACGGAAGCGGTCCCGCGGCCGGCCAAGCGGCGACGGCGAGCAGGAGGAGTGACACAAGGACCATGACCGTCACGGCGGGCTCTCCAACCCCGTGACCTCCACCAGCCGATCCCAGCCCGGCCCCCGCCCCAACGTCCCCGGGTGGGGGCTCGATACGGCCGACCGAACCACCACGCGCGCATCCTCGGACCCCACGACACCGAGGTCGATGACGCGCCGGGTCGGGCCGTCACGACCCATGGTGAGCACGACGTCGAGCCCGGTCACGACCTGGCCGTCGACGGCTTCCCGGGACAGTCCGGCCAGCGCGCCCAGGGCCTGCAGGCGAGCCGGGAGCGCCGCCACACCGTTTGCGTGGACCGTGCCAGCGCCGGCGTGCCCGACATTGAGTGCGGCAAGGAGCTCACGGACCTCCGCTCCGCGAACCTCCCCCACGACCAGCCGGTCCGGCCGCATCCGCAAGGCCTGCCGGACCAGGTCGGTCATGGTGACCAGGCCGTGTCCCTCGACATTCGCCGGGCGGCCCTGGAGATGCACCACGTGACCATGCGATGGACGCAACTCGGCGACATCCTCGACGAGCACGACTCGCTCGTTGGTCGGGCAGAGGGCGATCAGCCCGCCGAGCAGGGTGGTCTTGCCCGTCCCGGTGCCGCCACACACGAGGAAGGAGCACTGGCTGGCCACCATGGCCACGAGAATCGCGGCCATCGCCTCATCGACCATGCCCAGCCGGACGAGATCGTCGACCCCGGCCGGCGCCACCCGCGGGATGCGCAGACTCACATGGGCGCCACCCCGCACCAAGGGGGGCAACACGGCGTGCAGGCGTATGCCGCCGGGCAGGTCGACGTCGGCCCATGGCTGGGCATCGTCGAGGCGGCGTCCACCGAGCCCCGCCAATCGGACCGCCAATGGTCGCAACTCCCCCTGCGCCATCCTGACGCCGGCCAGTTCCATCCCCTGCCCGCGATCCATCCAGACCCGACCGTCACCGTTGACGAGGACATCGGTCACGGTCGGGTCGGAGAGGGCGGCCGTCAGGTCACCGAAGCCGAGCAGGTCACGCGTGAGTCGGGCGCCCTCGAGGTCGACGCCGTCTCGACCCAGGCGGAGGGCGGAGGTGCCGACGACATCGCTGATGACCTCGGCGCTGGGTGACCGGCCGGCCTCCACGGCCGCGCGACGGGCAGCGGACCAGAGCGGCGAGGGGGTCGTCATGCGGCACTCGGTCGGCCACGTCGCTGCAGATTGTCCAGCAGGCCGGCAATCGGCCGACTGCCCGGCCAACGACCCCGCTCCATCGCGTTGACCAAGGCCGGCTGGCGTGGGACGTGCCCGATGTGGGTCAGGCCCACATGGTCCTCGATCGCCTCGATGAGTGCTCGATCCGGCTCTGGCCCGGTCGTGACGACGACGGCCTGACGTCCCGACAGTCGACGGCCGTCGATCTGATGCAGCAGGGCGTCCAGGTCGGCGAGCTCTCGGGTGCGGGTTCCGGTCAGCAGGATCCACGTGTGGAGGTCGAGGTCAGGCGGCCAGTACTGCCAGCGCGGGAGGTCCACGATGAGGGGCGTCGAGGCGCGGGCGACGGTCTCCAACACGTCATCGATCGCTTCCCGCGGCGGCGGGCCCAGAGCCGGCTCGACGCGAGAGGCACCGGCAGAGAGCACGGCGCACCCTCGCGATGCCGGCAGGGACCGCACGAGCAGATCGGGGTCGACCACACCGCGCACGGCACCGAGATCGGGCCAGCGGAGCCCTTCGACGTGGTCGATGCCGCACGTCACGTCGATCCCACCGCCGGTGAGGTCGAGATCGACGAGCAGGGGTGCCCGCTTGGACCAGGCGCCCGCGAGTGCGGCGGCCAGGGTCGAGGAGCCGAGCCCACCGGATGCACCGGTGACGACGAGGGGGGAGGACATGCCTCCACCGTGACCGCACGCCGTGGGTCCCGCCAGACCAGGAGTCGCGGCCTGTGGACGACACACCTCGCCCGAACGGGCCTGTGGATGAAAACCCCCGGACACGGGCGACGGCCCCGGTGGGGGGACCGAGGCCGTCGGGGCGTGCCGAACTCCGGGGGGAAGAATCCGGACCGCCCTCGCTGCAACCCGAGGGGGGAGCGATGGGTTCAGTACATCGGAGCCATCGCCTGCGCGCAAGCAGTAAAGCCAAACTCGTGAACCGCAGCGCATTTCGCGCTCAACTGGCGCTCAGCCATCGGAATCCCCCAGTTTCCCGGCGAGCACGGCGTCCGCGACGCGCTCACCTTCGCGTGCCGCCCGGGTCAGGGCACCGATCGCCTGGGTCATCCAGAGAGTCACCCCGTCCCGGTCGCCACGGGCGTAACCGCTGAGCGCCCCCAGGTATGCCGCGCCGCCAGCTTCCCCGTGCCCGGCCTCGGTGACCGCCACCCCGGTGGGGTCGAGTCCACCGGCGCGCACGATGTATCGCTCGACGGCCCTGGCCACCGTGCCGTTCGCCCGCGTGAAGGGACGGGAGTGAACCAGCTCGGCATGGGCGAGCGCCGCCGCGACCGGCACCGGGACGACGTCGAGGGCGCTCATCAGGGCCACGACACCTCGCAGGCGCATCCTGGCCTCGTCCGCTGCGGGTGCCGGTGACACCTCAAGGAGTTCACGGCAGTCCTCGTCGTCATTGCGGGGGCGACCCAGCTCGTCGGCCGGCACGAGTTCGGCGGCGGCGAGCAGGTGCAGCCGCGCCAGGACCTGGAGGGGAGCGGTGGCCGCGGTGAACGATTCCGTCGCCGCCGTCGCGGCGATGGTGCCCTTGGCGACACGCTCGACCGGATCGAGGGGGTCGTGCCATCCCACCGCCCCGCGCATCAGGTCCCGCACGACGTCGACAGGGAGCCGAGCACCCTCGAGTTCCATCGAGGCCGCCGCGCCACGGACCCGTGACTCGGCCGCGGCCTCCGGGATGCGGCGACGCAGCGCCTGGTGCCAGCGAAGGGCGGTGCAGGCCTGCCGTGCCTCGTCGACCGCGGCCGCCACGGCAGGCCAGGTGGCGATCTCGCCCGCTGCCCGGACCGCGTCCGGCACGGACCCCTGAGCCGGGCTCACGCCGGCGGGGCGGACGGCATCCGCACCCCGGCAAGTTGGCGCGACTGGGCAACAACCCGGCCCGTGCTGTCCCACACCACGCAGTCCTCCTCGAGCAGGCCACCGCTGACATTGGTGGTCGTGAGCCGGATCTGCAGCCAGCCCGGCGCCGGCACCGCGCGCACGTGGCCCGAGAACTCGATCGTCGGGGCCCACCCCATGGCGCCCAGGTCGAAGGAGACCGGCGGGAAGGCGTCGAGCACGAAGGGCAGCATCGCGGCATCCGGGACGTGGTCGTCAACGGTCCGCAACCAGCCGCGCAGCTCCCCCTCTCCGCTCGGTGCGCCCATCCCGAAGCCGGCCGTCGCCGGGTCGATCCGGATGTCGAGGCGTTGGAGGATGGCGATCGACCCCACGAGTTCCTTGGGTGCCATCGAGGTGGGGATGCACTCATCAGGCGGTGGCATCGACGGTGGTGGCTGTTGCCGGTGGACGGGCTCGGAGGTCGCGGCCAGGTCGGCCACCGTGCCCAACATCCGGACCCGCTCGACCGGGGAGCCGGCCACGTCCTGCAGCACCGACACCTGGGCGGTCGAGAAGTTGCGACCGACTCGGAGCACGTCCGGCCGAAGCTCGACCGGGCCGGGCTCGCTCGCCGAGAGGAAGTAGGCGCTGAAGGCCACGACATCGCGCTGGCCACCGCCGGCCGACACGGCCTGCGCCATCGCCTTGGCCCCGAGCGCCATCAGGATGCCGCCGTTGATGGCGCCGCCGATCAACCAGCCCGGCGTCAGGTGACCTCTGGTCACCCCGTCGGCCGGGTCGGAGAGGGCGAGGACATCCGAGAGCTCACTCACCCGCCTGACTCTAGGCTGCGAGGGTGCGCAGCTTCGACGTCCCCACCGCGATCGTCGTCGCCGGCGGGATGTTGCTGCTCTGGCTGGCTCTCTGGCTGCAGCGCAGGCTGCGTCGTCGGGGCTTCATCTCCCCCGTCGACCAGGCGACCTATTCGACGCTGCACCGTGCCTCGCTCGCCGCCCGACACCTGTCGACCGGTCTGTCGTCGGAGGCCGGTGACAAGGCCGGAAAGCACCTGCTCGCCCTGCTCGGCGCTCGCGCCCTGGCCATCACCGACCGGGTGGACGTGCTGTCCTGGACCGGACCGGGCGAGACCCTGCATCGCCCGCTCACGATGGCCGTCAACGGCGCTCTCACGGGGGCGGGTCGGACGTCGGCGGCGGACCACCGCGAGGTCAACTGCAGCGACCCCGAGTGTGAGCTGCGCTCGGCCGTCTTCGTCCCGCTGGTCCTCGGCGACGACGTCATCGGGAGCCTCGCGGCATACACCGACAGTGCCTCCCCCGGGCTGGTGCGGGCGACCGAGGAGGTCGCCGCCTGGGTGTCGGCCCAACTCGAACTCGCGCAGAGCAGCCGGGACCGTCCCCGTCTCATGGAGGCGGAACTGCGAGCCCTGCGAGCCCAGATCAGCCCGCACTTCATCTACAACGCGCTCGCGGCGATCGCGTCCTTCGTGCGCACCGACCCGGATCGGGCCCGTGATCTGCTGCTCGAGTTCGCCGACTTCACGCGCTACGCGCTGCGTCGCGGCGGAAACTTCACGACCCTCCAGGAGGAACTTCGCAACGTCGAGCGCTACCTGGTCCTGGAGCAGGCCCGCTTCGGCGAGCGACTCCAGGTCAGCCTGCTCATCGCGCCCGAGGTGCTGTCGGTCAAGGTGCCCTACTTGGCGGTTCAACCCCTCGTGGAGAACGCGGTCAGGCACGGACTGGCGGCCAAGGAAGGGATCGGCCATGTGACCATCCTCGCCAGCGACCTCGGCCACCTGGCCGAGATCGTGGTCGAGGACGACGGAGTCGGCACCGAACCGGATCGGGTTCGCCGGATTCTCGACGCAACCGACGGCTCGGACTCGGTCGGTCTCGGCAATGTGGACGCGCGGCTCCGCCAGGTCTTCGGTGACGCCTCGGGCCTGACCATCGAGACGGCGCCCGGGGCCGGCACCAAGGTGAGCTTCGTGGTCCCCAAGTTCTCGCCCGGCATCTCCGATGACGACTATGCCTCTCGGTAGGCTGCCGCCGTGACCGGTCCGGGGTTGACTGCGCTCGTCGTCGATGACGAGCGGCCAGCCCTGTCCGAGCTCGCTTGGCTGCTCGACCAGGACGAGCGGGTGGCCGAGGTCATCGCCGCCTCCAGCGGCACCCAGGCCCTGACCGTCCTGGAGGGTCGGGACGTCGACGTGATCTTCAGCGACATCTCGATGCCGGGCCTGGACGGCATGGCCCTGGCCCGCGTCGTCGCCAAGTTCTCGACCCAACCCCAGATCGTCTTCGTCACCGCGCATGACCAGCACGCAGTGGATGCCTTCGCCCTCGACGCCACCGACTACGTCATGAAGCCAGTGCGCCAGGACCGGCTTCGGGAAGCCGTCCGCAAGGTTCTCACCCGCTGCGAGGAACCCGGCGGGACCGAGACAGACGCTCAGGACGAGACCATCCCGGTCGAGTTGGGGGGCGTCACACGGTTCATCACCCGCCGCCAGATCCGCTATGCGCAGGCCCAGGGGGACTACGCCCGACTGCACACCGAGAACGGCAGCCACCTGGTGCGGATCCCGCTGTCCACCCTCGAGGAGCAGTGGGGCGAGCACGGATTCGTGCGCATCCACCGCAGCACCCTCGTCGCGCTCCCGCATGTCAGCGAAGTCCGGATGGACCACGGGCGGTGCAGTGTCGTCGTCGGCACCACCGAGCTCCAGGTCAGCCGCCGGCACACCAAGGCCCTGCGCGATCTGGTCCTGCGCCGCCAGGGGCGGCCGTGACCCCGTCGTGAGCCAGCCCTCCTCGACCCCGAAGCGGGTGCGCGTGACGCGCTCCCGACGGGTCTCCCAGCGGGCGTCCTGGCGCCCGGTCGCCGCGGAGCTGGACGAGCAGACCGGTGTCGGCGATGTCTATCTCGAAGGCCTCATGCGCGCACAGTTCCGCCTGTCCGTGCTCGTCCTCATCCTCCTCGTCGTCGGGCTCGGCGGCCTCCCCGTGCTGTTGATCGTCTTCCCGACCACGCGCAGCCTGACCGTGATCGGCGTCCCCTTCCCCTGGCTGGTGCTCGCCATCGCCTTCTACCCCACGATGTGGCTCCTCGCCCGGTGGTATGCCGCGCAGTCGGCTCGCGTGGAACGCCAGTTCCGTGACGTGCTGAGTGGCCGGTGACCTCGTCCCTGTCCCTTGTCGCGGTCGGTGCCGTGTGCCTGCTCACCATCGTCTTCGGGGCGTTGGGGCTGCGACTGTCGAGGGCGACGAGCGACTTCTATGTTGCGGGGCGATCGGTCTCCCCACGCATGAACGCCAGTGCGATCGGGGGCGAATACCTGAGCGCAGCAAGCTTTCTCGGTGTCGCGGGCCTCATCTACGACTTCGGGGTCGATCAGCTGTGGCTGCCGGTCGGCTACACCACCGGTTACCTCGTGCTGCTCGTCATGGTCGCCGCCCCGATGCGCCGGTCCGGTGCCTACACCGTCCCCGACTTTGCCGAGGCCCGCCTGCAGTCGGGGCGGGTGCGACTGGTGGCCTCGACCCTCGTCGTGGCCATCGGATGGATCTACCTTGTCCCCCAACTCCAGGGCGCCTCGCTCGTGCTCCAGATCGTCGCCGACGTGCCGGGCTGGGTCGGCGGCACCGTCGTCGCCATCGTCGTCATCCTCGCGGTGGGGGCCGGCGGCATGCGGTCCATCACCTTCGTCCAGGCAGTGCAGTACTGGATCAAGTTGACCGCCTTGGCCGTGCCGGCCTTCGTGCTCATCGTTCTCTGGGTCCGTGCCGGTCACCCCGCCCCCGATGTCCCCAGCACGTCGTGGGAGGTGGCCCTCACGCCGCGCGCCGAGGGTGACCACCCGACCTACCGGGTCTACTCGACCCTCATCGCGCTGAGCCTGGGCACGATGGGCCTGCCGCACGTCCTCGTTCGCTACTACACCAATCCGGATGGCAACGCCGCGCGTCGCACCACCGTCAATGTCCTGCTGTTGCTCGGCCTCTTCTACCTCCTGCCCCCCATTTACGGGGTTCTCGGCCGCGTGCACCTGCCGACCATGCCCGAGGGGGTGCGCTCGGACTCGATCGTCCTGCGCCTGCCCGGCGTCGTCGTCGGCGGCCTGGGTGGCGACCTGCTCACGGCGGTGCTCGCCGCGGGGGCCTTCGCGGCCCTGTTGTCGACGGCCTCGGGCGTGGCCATGTCAGTGGCGGGCGTCCTCGACCAGTCCCTCATGCGCCCCTGGGTGGCCCGCCTCTCCGGCGGCGACGCGGGTATGCCGGTCGGTTTCCGCCTCGCAGCCCTCGCCGCGGTGGCGGTGCCCTATGTCGTCAGCCGGCTGGTCGAGCCAATCGGCCTGGCGACGATGGTGGGACTCGCCTTCGCCGTCGCTGCCTCCACCTTCGCACCGCTGCTCATCCTCGGCGTGTGGTGGCGGGCGCTCTCCACCATCGGGGCGATCGCCGGTCTGCTCACCGGTGCCGTCGCGGCCACCGCGGCGATCTTTGCGTCGATCGCGCTTCGGCCGGTCGACGGATGGCCCGGGTGGACCGGAGCTCTGCTCTCCCAACCAGCCGCGTGGTCGGTCCCCCTCGCCACCTTGGTGACCGTCGTCGTGTCCCTCTCGACGCCGGCGTCCGTCCCGCCCGGCACGACTCGCCTGCTCGTCCGGTTGCACACGCCCGAGGGTGTCGACGTGTCGCGGTCACGACCCGACGACTGAGGCTCAGGCCACGACAGCCCGCGCCGACACGAAGGCATCGACGCACTGGCGGACATCATCCTCGGAATGGGCGGCACTGAGCTGGACACGAATTCGCGCCCTCCCCTTGGGCACCACGGGGAAGCTGAAGGCAATGACGTACACCCCCGAGTCGACCAGCATGTGGTCGGCGACCGCGGCGGCGGTGCGGGCACCACCCTCGCCGGGGAACATGACGGGGATGATCGGATGGCTGCCCGGGAGCAGGTCGAAGCCCGCTTCGGACATCAGCGTGCGGAAGAGGGATGCGTTGCGCTGCAACGTCTCCCGAGCCTGCGAAGACGTCGACACCAACTCGAGAGCCTTCAGCGATCCGGCCACGACGGCCGGCGCCACCGAGTTCGAGAAGAGGTAGGGCCTGGAGCGTTGACGCAACAGGTCGACGATCTCCTGATGGGCACTCACGTAGCCACCGGACGCGCCCCCGAGGGCCTTGCCGAGGGTGCCGGTGATGATGTCGACACGGTCCGTGACACCGAAGAGTTCCGGCGTGCCGCGCCCACCGGCGCCGACGAAGCCGACGGCGTGACTGTCGTCGACCAGCACCATCGCCTCGAACTCGTCGGCGAGATCGCAGATCTGGTCCAAGGGGGCAAAGGAGCCGTCCATCGAGAACACGCCGTCGGTCACGACGACGACCCGGTGGGCACCCGCGCCCCGCGCTGCCTCCAGTTGCCCGCGCAGGTCCGCCATGTCGGCGTTCTTGTAGCGATATCTGGCCGCCTTGGACAGGCGGACCCCGTCGATGATCGAGGCGTGGTTGAGTTCGTCGCTGATGATCGCGTCACCCTCGCCAAAGAGCACCTCGAAGACGCCGCCGTTGGCGTCGAAGCACGAGGAGTAGAGGATCGTCGCCTCCATCCCGAGGAACTCACTGAGGGCGCGCTCGAGCCGGTCGTGCTGGGTCTGGGTGCCGCAGATGAAGCGCACCGAGGCCATCCCGAAACCCCACTCGTCGAGCGCCGCCTTGGAGGCCGCGACGACGTCCGGGTGGTCGGCGAACCCCAGGTAGTTGTTGGCGCAGAAGTTCAGGGCGTCGCCTCGCGAGGTGCCGATGTGAGCCGATTGCGGGGTCGTGATCTGGCGCTCGCGCTTGTAGAGCCCGGCCTCCTCGATCTCCCGCAGGGTCTGGGCGAGTTGCTCCCGCACTGCTCCGTACACGGCATACCTCCATCGGTGGTGACGACCGCGGTCAGCGTATGCCGTGGGCGCGCGTCAGCCCCGGCCGGCGGCGTCCGCGGCGTCGAGGGCGTCGAACATGGCCTTGGTCTGGTCCTCACTCTTGGCCACCACGGGCTTGGCCAACTGCACCGTCGAATAGCGCTGTCCACGGCATCCGGAGGCGACCACCAGGGTCGGGTTGTCGAGGTCGGGTGCGTAGTTGACGATGCGCCATTCGTCGGCGGCCAGGCCCTGCCACTGGATCATCGTCGAGAACGCCGCGCAGGCCTGATCCGCGGTCATCGTGCCGGTGAAGAGGGCATCCGTGCGGTCGAGGCGGTCCAGGACCTCCTGGTTGCCCTTGGCCGCGATCCTCGTCATCGCCACCGTCGAGGGCATCGACGCCGCCCACTGATCGGCGGGCACCGACGTCACACTGAGCACCGACCCGTCATTGGACCATTCGCAGCCGGGGAGTCCGACCTTCTCCACCTGGTTGAACTTCGTGTAGGTGCCACCCATGAGCGCGGTGATCGTCGCCTTGTCGAGCAATTGGCAGGCGTCGACGCCCGAGGACACGCTCGGTGACGGCGCGGACACCGACGCGGATGCCGTGGCACTGGGTGACGCCGAGGACGCCTTCGGCGTCGGGGACGCTGCCTCGGGTCTGCCCGAGGCGGAGCAACCGGCGAGCAGGCCGAGCGTCAACCCACCCGCCATCACGCGGGACACCATGGTCTTCAGCAGACTGCGGGGCATTGCGCTCAACTCCAATCGAGGATGACCTTGCCGCCGTGACCGGAGCGGGTGTCGGCGAAGGCCGCCTCCCAGTCCTGCGCGGCATACCGGCCGGTGATGACGGAGGTGACGGCCCGACCCAGGTCTGGCGAGCTGGAGAGCATGGCCCCCATGAGGTACCACGTCTCGAACATCTCCCGGCCATAGATCCCGCGGATCGTGATCATGTGGGTGATGACCGGGCCCCAGTCGATCTCGTAGGGGTCCTTGGGTAGCCCCAGCATCGCGATCCGGCCGCCGTGGTTCATGTTCGCGATCAACTCGCGCGTCGCCGCCGGTGAGCCGGACATCTCCAGGCCGACGTCGAAGCCCTCGACCATGCCCAGATCGTCCTGCGCCTGCGCGAGCGAACCCCCGGTGCCGACATTGACGACACGGTCCGCCCCGGCGGCCCGGGCGAGCTCCAGACGGGCCTCCGACAGGTCGGTGACGCAGATCCGACGGGCCCCCGCGTGCCGGACGACTGCGGTCGCCATCACCCCGATCGGCCCGGCGCCGGTGACGACGACGTCCTCGCCGACGACGGGCCACTGCAGCGCCGTGTGGACGGCATTGCCGAGCGGGTCGAAAAGGACGCCGAGGTCCGGGTCGAGCTCGCCCGGCTGCACCCACGCGTTGGTCGCGGGGATGACGACGTAGTCGGCGAAGGCCCCGTCACGGTTGACCCCGACGCCGATCGTGTGGATGCACATGTGCTTGCGGCCGGCCCGGCAGTTGCGACAGTGCCCGCAGACGACATGGCCCTCCCCCGACACTCGGTCCCCGACGCTGACGTGCTCGACGTCCACACCCACCTCGACGACCTCGCCGAAGAACTCGTGCCCCAGCGTCTGCGGCACCTGCATCGCCGACGCCGCCCAGTCGTCGTAGTCGTACAAGTGGAGGTCGGTGCCACAGAGTCCGGCGCGCAGGACCCGGATCTTGACGTCCTTCTCACCGCACACGGGCTCGGGAATGTCGACGAGTTCGAGACCGGGACCTGGGGCGACCTTCCGCAGTGCGCGCACGACACCCATCCTTGCGTATGCCGCGGAAGCGGCGGCCAGAAGACACCGCTCGGCGCGCGACGCGCGCCGTTCGGCGGTGTGACGGCGCCCACAGACCGTTTCGGTCCACCCGCCCGGCGACGGCCGGCGCGCAACCGGTGCGCGCGGCATACCTCCTCAAGCATGCTGGCCCCCGAGTCGGGCAACGGTGCCTGCTCGGATTTCTTCGGAGGTGACCCTCAGTGAGCAATCACGCCCCCGCCGAGGCCGACGACCAGTACATGGCCGTCCAGGCCACGCCGGAGTTCCAGGCCCTGCGCAAGAAGTTCCGCGGCTTCGTCTTCCCGATGACCGCGTTCTTCCTCGCCTGGTATTTCCTCTACGTCCTGCTGTCGATCTTCGCCTCGGACTTCATGAACAAGGCCCTCTTCGGCAAGATCACGATCGGCCTGGTCTTCGGACTGCTCCAGTTCGTGACGACGTTCGCGATCACATTCATCTATGCGCGATGGGCCAACCGCGACCTCGACCCGGCCGCCGACGCCGTGGGCGCCACGCTCGACGGACAGAGGGAGCACTGACATGGCCGGCCTGACCTCGCTCGCCGCGGCCACGACCGTCGGCAACCCCACGCTCAACATCTCGATCTTCGTCATCTTCGTGCTCGTCACCCTGACCGTCGTCATCAAGGTCGCCGGCGGCAAGAAGACGGCCGAGCAGTACTACACCGCCGGTGGCGCCTTCTCCGGTCGCCAGAACGGCATCGCCATCGCCGGTGACTACCTGTCGGCGGCGTCCTTCCTCGGCATCGCCGGCGCCATCGCCCTCCAGGGCATGGACGGCTTCCTCTACTCGATCGGCTTCCTCGTCGCCTGGCTCGTCGCGCTCCTGCTCGTCGCCGAGCTCATGCGCAACACCGGCCGCTTCACGATGGCCGACGTCCTCGCCTACCGCCTCAAGCAGCGCCCGATCCGCATCGCGGTGTCGGTCTCGGTGCTCTGCGTCTCGCTGTTCTACCTGCTCGCGCAGATGGCCGGCGCCGGTGGCCTGGTGTCCCTCCTCCTCGGCGTCTCGGGCGAGATGGCCCAGAACCTCGTCATCGCCGTGGTCGGCGTCGTCATGGTGACCTACGTCCTCATCGGTGGCATGAAGGGCACGACCTGGGTCCAGATCATCAAGGCGGTGCTGCTCATCACGGCGGCCTTCGTCATGACCGTGTGGGTGCTCGGCAAGTACGGCTTCAGCCTCAGCGGCCTCTTCGACGGCGCGATCGAGACCGCCAAGGGCTCGGCCAACGCCAAGACCGTGGCCGGCGCCGACAAGCTCACCCACTACGGCGTGAAGTACGGCGTGACGACGACCTCGAAGATCGACTTCATCTCGCTCGCCCTCGCGCTCGTGCTCGGCACCGCCGGCCTCCCCCACGTGCTGCAGCGCTTCTACACCGTGCCCACGAGCAAGCAGGCCCGCAAGTCGGTCGAGTGGGCCATCTGGCTCATCGGTGGCTTCTACCTGCTCACCCTCGTCATCGGCTTCGGCGCGGGCGCGCTGGTCGGCCCGGACAAGATCTCGGCAGCACCCGGCAAGGCCAACTCGGCGGCGCCGCTGCTCGCCTACGAGCTGGGCGGGTCCTGGATGCTCGGCATCGTCGCCGGCATCGCCTTCGCGACCATCCTCGCGGTCGTCGCCGGCCTGACGATCACCGCCTCGGCAACCTTCGCCCACGACCTCTACAAGGAGGTCTTCAAGCGGGGCCAGTCCACCCAGGACCAGGAGGTCAAGGTCGCCCGCTACTCGGCGATCGCCATCGGCCTGGTCGCGATCTTCGGCGGCATGCTCGCCAAGAGCCAGAACATCGCCTTCCTCGTGGCCCTGGCCTTCGCGGTGGCGGCGTCGGCGAACCTGCCGACGATCCTCTACAGCCTGTTCTGGAAGGGCTTCAACACCAAGGGTGCCCTCTGGTCGATCTACGGCGGGCTCATCTCCTCGATCGGCCTGATCATCTTCAGCCCGGTCGTCTCCGGCAAGCCGGCGGTCGCCACCAAGCTCGCCGACGGCACGTCGGCGATGCTGAGCCCGTCGATGTTCACCAACCCGGACATCGACTTCCACTGGTTCCCGCTCGACAACCCGGGCCTGATCTCGATCCCGCTCGCGTTCTTCCTCGGCTGGCTCGGGTCGAAGCTCTCCAAGGAGCACAACGCCCAGAAGTACGCGGAGATGGAGGTCCGCTCCCTCACCGGTCACGGTGTGGGACCAGCGGTCGACCACTGACGGTCCTCTCCATCGCGGCACCCGGGCGGGCGGCATACCAATTGGTATGCCGCCCGCTCGGCTTCCCGAGGCCCCGCGCGACCGCCTGAGAGACTGCCGCCATGAGCGGCCACACCCAGGGGGATCCGTCGACGGCCCGTCGAGTCATGGAAGCAGTGCCCTTCGGCCTCTGGGTGACCGGTGCCGTCTCGGCGATCATCGTCGTGACCGGCATGGCCCTGACCACGGTCAACCGCGCACTGTCACCGGTCTCGTCGGTGATCATCGCGATCGTCATCGCGCTGCTGCTCACCGCGCTGCTCCAGCCGCTCACGAGTTGGCTGCGGCGACTGGGGTTGCGTCAGGGCTTGGCGGCGACGCTGACCATGTTCGCCTTCCTCATCGGCCTCGCCGGCGTCTTCTGGCTGACCGGCTCCCAGATCGCCTCCGGCGCTCAGGATCTCGTCGACGGGGTCTTCGATGGTCTCGACAGCGTCCAGGACTGGCTCAAGACCGAGCCCTTCGGGATCAGTGGCGACCAGGTCTCGAGCTGGATCGAGCAGGGCCGCGAGTGGCTGCAGAGCAACTGGACCTCGCTCGCCGGGGGGGTGCTGTCGGCGGGCAGCGCCCTCTCGACGGTGGGGGTCGTCTTCGTCATCGCCCTGGTCAGCACCTACTTCTTCTTGGCCCAGGGGCGCCGGTTGTGGCTGTGGTTCCTCCGACTGTTGCCCCGCCCCACCCAGCAGCCGGTCCACGACTCGATGCGTCGCGGATGGGTCGCCGTCCTGGCCTACTCGCGCACGCAGATCATCGTGGCAGCCGTCGACGCCGTCGGGATCGGCCTGGGAGCCCTGCTGCTCGGCGTCCCCCTCGTCGTGCCGATCGCCGTGTTGACCTTCCTGATGGCCTTCATCCCGGTCGTCGGAGCGGTGCTCTCCGGGATCGTCGCCGTGCTCATCGCCTTCGCCAGCAACGGATGGGTGGCGGCCCTGATCATGATCGGGGTCGTGCTGGCCGTGCAGCAGATCGAGTCCAACGTCCTGCAGCCGCTGCTCATGTCCAGGGCCGTCGACATCCACCCGCTGGCGGTGATCCTGGGCGTGACCGTCTTCTCGTCCGTCTGGGGGATCATGGGGGCGCTCGTGTCGGTGCCCGCGATGGCGCTGGTCAAGGTCGTCGTGCTCTCGCTGCGCGGCCACGACCCCTATCCCCAGTTGGGCAGTGATCCGGTCCCGCCCTATCGCGAGTCCGATCCGCAGGACACCGACGAGCCCCTCGTCGACGAGGCAGAGGCAACGGCTGCAGGCGCCCCGGCGGCAGCCGCCACGGCGACGCCCGCCGACGAGGTCAACGAGCAGCAGCCTCCGCGCGCAACCCGAACGTGAGGTCGTCGTCGACGGTGTCGAAGAAGGCGCCGACGACGTCATCGAGCTCATCGAGCTTCTGCGCGCAGAAGAGCACCGGCTGGTATTTCCGTGATGTCGTAGGCCAGGGTGCCCATGTCGGCCAGGTCGAGCGGGCGATGCTCCGTGTGGGTGAACTCGTCCTGCAGCCCGGCCTCATGTCACGCGCCGTCGACCTCCACCCGTGGGCGGTCATCATCGGTGTGACCCTCTTCTCCTCCATCTGGGCGAAAAGTGACCGGAGGGGCCGGGCCGCACCGTCGTGCCGGGCCGCACCGTCGTGTCGGAGCGCACCGTCGTGCCGGAGCGCAACGACGAGCCCTCGTCGACGAGGAGGCCGACCGACTGACGCCCGCCCCATGTCGAGGTCAGCCCGCGGGACTCGGCACCTGCTCGAGGCCTGCCGGCCCGCTCTCGGAGGCGTTCTCAGCCGCACTCTCGTCGCGCCGGCCGCGTGCGAAGCGCAGATAGAGTGATGGCACGACGAACAGGTTCAGCAGGGTCGAGGTGACCAGGCCACCGAGGATGACGATCGCCATGGGGTGTTCGATCTCATGGCCGGGCACATCACCCATGACGACGAGCGGCACGAGCGCCAGCGCCGTGGCGAGCGTCGTCATGAGGATCGGTGCGAGGCGCTCGCGTGCGGCGCGCAACACCAGCTCCGGACCGAAGGTCTCACCTTCGACATCCTCGAGATGCTGGCAGTGACTGATCATGAGGATTCCGTTGCGCGCGGCAATACCCAGGACCGTGAACAGGCCGACGAAGGAGCCGATGGTCATGGTGCCGCCAGTGGCCCACGCCGCGAGGACACCGCCAACGAGTGCCATCGGCAGGGTCAGCAGACTGAGGAAGGCCAGTCGCCAACGCCGGAACGACGCGTACAGCAACCCGAGAATGGCCAGGACGGCGATGATCGAGAGCAGCCGCAGTCGCTGGGACGCGGACTGCCGTTCGGTGTCCTCGCCGATGACCTCGAACCGGTATCCCAGGGGTAGCTCGACCGTCTCCGCGGCCGCGCGAACATCGGCGGCGACATTGGCCAGTGCACGTCCCTCGACGTTGGCACCGACGTCGAGGCGGCGGGAGCCATCGATGCGCCGGATCATGCTCGGTGTCGAGCTCATCTCGACCGAGGCGATGTCGGCCAAGCGCACCGTCCCACCCGACGGGGTGTCGATGAGCATGTCCTTGACGTGATCGGGGGTCTTCCGAGACTCCGGGACGCTCCACACCATGACGTCATAGGCCTTGCCCTCGCGATAGACGTCGGAGAGTTCCTCGGCCGCGAGATAGACCGCCGCCTGGCGCCTCACGTCGCCCGGCTTGAGACCGACGGTCTGCGCCTTGTCGAGATCGACCTGAACGACCAGGTGCGGGATCCGCGTCTGGAGGTCCGTGTGGGGGTCCTTGACCCCTGGGATGTCCGCGATCGCCGCCTCGATCTCGTGGGCCTTGGCCTCGATGACATCGAGATCGTCTCCGTAGACCCGCACGACAACGGCCTCGCCGGCACCGGTCAGCACCTCACGGATGCGCTCCTTGAGGTAGGTCTGCACGTCGCGTCGCAGGCCCGGATAGCCGTCAACGACCTCCTGGACCCGGGCGAGGGTCGAGTCGTAGTCCTTGTCCGGATCGATGCTGATCCAGTTCTCGACGAAGTAGATGCCGTAGACCTCGTCGCCCATGACTGCCTGGCCGACGTGGGCGCCGAAGTTGCGGACGCCGGGGACCTGACGGAGCTCGCGACTGGCGGCCTTGGTCACCTGCATCGTCTCGTCATAGGAGGCACTGGGCTCGAGCACCCAGTGCATGAGAAAGTCGCGCTCCTTGAAGGTGGGGAGCAGGTCCTGGCCGAGCCGTGGCACGACGGCCACGCCCCCGGCCGCGAGGGCGATGACCAACGCATAGGCGGCCAAGGGACGCCGCACGATCGGCCGGAGGAGGCGGTCATAACCTCGCTGGGTCCACCGGACGAGCGGTGGCGGCTTGGGGTCCAGCGTGGCCTTGCGTAGCAGGATGAGCGCCATGGCGGGCGTCAGGGTGACCGCCACGAGCATCGAGGCGCCCACAGCAAGGGTGTAGGACAAGGCCAGGGGCTGGAAGAACGACCCCATCAGGCCCGTGAGGAAGAAGACCGGGAGCGCCGCGGCCAGAATGATGAAGGTCGCATAAACGATCGGGCTCCGAACCTCCAGCGATGCCTCCAGCACGATCGACGCAGTGGAGCGGGTCCCACCCTCCTCTCGATGTTCGCGCAACCGTCGGACGATGTTCTCGACATCGATGATCGCGTCATCGACGACCACGCCGACCGCGATGACCAAGCCGGCGAGCACCATCGTGTTGGTCGTCTCGCCCCGCGCGTACAGGACGAGGGCCGCCGCAACCAGCGAGAGCGGGATCGCCACGATTGATATCAGCGCCGTGCGCCACTGGAAAAGGAAGAACATCAGGACGATGGCCACGAGAATGATGCCCAGGGTCAACGCCCGCGTGAGGTTGTCGATGGACAGTTCCACAAAGCTCGCGGGCCGGAAGATCGTGGTGTCGAGCTCGAGGTCCCCGAGCGACGGGGACATCCTCATGAGTGCCTCCTCGACGTCCCTTGTCACGTCGAGGGTGTTGCCCCAGGGGAGCTTCTCGACGATGAGCAACAAGCCGTCGCCATCGTTGATGACCGCATCGCCGATGAGCAACTGGTGCCCCTTGACCACGGTCGCGACATCGCCGAGCAGGACGTTCTTGTCGCCCTTCTTCGCCACGAGGATCTGGGAGATGGATTCGGCCGACTCGAGGGGCAGCACATGTTGCACCACCTGGCGCTGAGTCCCGTCGTCGACATAGCCGCCCGTGCCGATCTTGGTCCCGGTGCGGTGCTTCAGGAGTCCCGCATCGGTGCCTGCCGACGCCGCAGCCATGACCTCCTCGAGGGAGACCCCGGCGGCCCGCATGCGGTCAGGATCGACCTGGACCTGCCACTGGTTCTTGCGCATTCCCCAGACCGCAACATTGGCCACCCCCGGCAGCGCCATCAGTTGCGGCCGGATCTTGTAGCGGACAATGGTCGCCTGCTCGATGGGGTCGAGCGAGTCGGAACTCACCCCGATCTTCATGACCCTGCTGGTCGCCGACAGCGGTTGGAGCACCACCGGGGGGGTGGCCCAGCTCGGCAGAGTGGGCGTGATGGTCTGGATCCGCTCGGCCACCAGTCGGCGGGCATCGATGACATCGGTCCCCTTGGCGAAGATGAGCTCGACCGACGACTGCTGCGGGATCGACTTGGAGCGCAAGGTGACAAGGGACGGCATACCGCTCAACCCTTGTTCCAAGGGGACGGTGATGAGTTCTTCGACCTCCTGGGCGGACAGCCCCAGCGCGTCGGTCTGCACTTCGACCCGCGGCGGAGCGAACTCCGGGAAGACGTCGACGGGCGTCTCCCGCAACTGCAACCCGCCGAGGACGAGCATGGCCACGGACGCAGCGACCGCGATGTAGCGGAACCGAAGACTGAAGATGAGGATCTGTCGCATCATGGCCGGCTCCTATCGCCCGCCCCCGACGCCGTTCTCGGCGCCGTAGAGCTTGATCGCTGACCGCGTGACCACTCGCGTGCCGACCGGTGGGCCCGCGGACACGGCCGCGGACTGTCCGTCGACGCGATCGAGGGTGATCGGGACCCGTACGTAGGTGAGCTCCGAGGGGTTCGTGTACACCCACGGCGCGCCCTTCTTGTCATAGACCACGGCCGCGTAGGGGACGGCCGTGGCGTCGTCGACGACGACAGTCACCAATTCGAGACGGCGCACGGCATCCGCGGTGAGAGTCAAGGTCTTGGGCCCACCCTCGGTCGCCGCCGGAGCGATGGACACCGCCGGAACGGACTCGTGCACGGTCTCCTCGACGGCCGTGCAGCCACCGGCGACAGCAGCACAGATGGACATCGCGGCCACGGCGCGCACGGTTCGGAGCTCACGCATAGCTGGTCACCGAGTGACTGCCGAGTGCGTGCTCGTCGATGGCGTAATCGTCGGCGGACTCCTCACGGTCGGCCCATCTGGCGGCGACCGCCGGGAGCACCACCAAGGTCGTGAGGGAACTGGTGATCGCCCCACCGGCGAGCACGGCTCCGAGATCCCAGAGGGCCTCCCGCCCGGGTCCGGCGCCGAGCACGAGCAGCCCGATGCCCATGAGGAGGATCAAGACCGCCGCGGGTAGGACCGCACGCACGATCGACAACCGCGGCGTATGGGCGCCAGGGCGCATCCCCTGGGCAGCGATGAGTGCCTGATGGACCCCGAGGACGGAGAGGGTCGCCAAGCCCAGGAAGGCTCCGAGCGTCAACCCACCCAGGAGATGGGTCGCGATCAGGCCGCCGATCATTCCCACGGGGATCGCGGTGGTGGCGGCCGCGGCATACCACCAGTTGCGGGTGGCTGCCTGGATCAACAGGAGCAGGCCGACGAGCGCGCCCAGCCCAGCGAGCAACGCCAGGCGCTCGCTCTCCTCGACCCCGGCACTCTCCGGGCGAACCTCGGCGTGGTATTCGGCCGGCAGCGTCATCTCCGCGAGCCGGCTCGCGACGGCATCCCGCGTGGCGGCGTCGGCGATGTCGGCGACAATGTCCAGCCGTCGCTGGACCGACTCACGCCGGATAGTCGTGGGCCGTTCGCCCTCCGTGACGCTGGCCACGTCACCAAGAGGCACATGGACGCCGCCGGGCGTGTCGATGGGCAGGGCCCGGACCTTCTCCAGCGAGTTGCGGAGGTCCTCTGCGGTCCACACCTGGACGTCGAACACCTTCTGCTCCTGAAAGATCGCACCCACCTCGAGGCCCCCCACCAGGGTCGCGGCCTGACGACGCACATCACCCGGGGTCATGCCCAGTGCCACGACCTTGGCCAGATCGACAGTGACCTGGAGCGTCTGCTCGGTCGGGGTCTGCACCAACGCGGCATTGCTGACACCCGAAGTGCTGGTGACCACCTCCAAGGTGCTGGCAGCAGCCTCTTCCAAGGTGCTCGGCACCGGGCCATAGACCGAGACGACCAATGGCGCAGCCGCCGCAGGAAGAATGCGGTCGATGCGGTGGTCGAGGTTGGTTCCGATGGTGCTGGTGAGCCCGTCCACCTGGCGCGCGGCATCGAGGACGCGTGCTGCCACCGTGTCCTGGTCGGCTCCGGCCGCGAGGGTCACCCAGAGCTCGCCCGTGTTGCTTCCCACGACCCGCTCACCGGACACGGCGCGGCCGACGTGCCCTCCGACGGTGGCCACCCCATCGAGGCCCCGGATCGATGTGGCGAGGGTCCCGAGTGTGCTCGTGAGCGACAGTGGCGAAGTCCCCTCCTGAGCCGTCGCCGTGAGCACCAGGACGCCCTCCTGAAAGGAGGGACGGGTCCGGTCCTGCGCACTGAGGCCCAGAGCGATCGCGCCCGCGGCACCGACGGCGAGCACCGCCACGGCGGCCACGGCGGACAGCGCGAGACTCGGCGCCTTGATCGGCAGGTGCGCCGAGCCCACATCCTTGAGCCGAGCGCTGCCCAGCGCAGCCGCGATCCCCGGACCCACGAGCAGGGCAACCACTAGGCAGGCGATGACGGCGAGCAGGAAACCATCGACCGCTTCGGAGAGGAAGACCCCGGATTGCCCACCCCAGAGGTGGACCGGGACGGCGATGAACGCGGCAGCAAGGGTCGTGTAGGCCGCAGAACGCCCGACGGCGGCGTAAGCGGCCACGAGCCGCTTCGCCGCCGTCCCGTCATCGGGCGCGCGCGAGAGGGCGTCGACGGCGGCGACGGATTGGGCGATGGCCAGCGCAGCGCCCGCACCGAGCCCGGTGAGCGTCAGCACGTTGATGGGAGTGTCCCGCTGCCACAGGACGAGCCAACCGACGAGCAGGGACATGCTCACCGAGGCCACGATGATGACCACCGGGCGCCATGCACGGTAGACCAGCACCGAGCCGATGGCGATGAGCGCCAGCACGATCAGGGCGGTGATGCCCAGGTTGCGGCGCGTGTCATCGGCATACTCAGCGGGCCGGTAGACGGAGGAGTCCAGGACCACGCCGGGGAGGCCCGGCCGCAGCGAGGCGAGCGCTTCCTCGATGCCCTGGCTCACCGCGGCCGTGCTGACGCCCTTCTGCTTCTCGACGACGAGCATCAGGTTGGAGGTGTCGTCGACGATCCCGTCGCCGATGATCGTCGGGGGTGCCTCGACGATCGTGGCCACGTCCGCGAGGGTGATGTCCGGGCTGGCCGCGCCTTCGACCGAGACTCTTCCGAGGGTGGCGCTGTCCGTGATCGGTGACACGTGCTGGACGTTGACTCGCTGCTGGGGCAGGTCGAGGAAGCCGCCGCGCCCGGGGGTCGAGGCCTCGAGGAAGCTCAAGGGCGAGACCCAGAGCGCATTGCCGGTGGTCGCCACCACCTGGTCGAGGGAGACACCGTGCTGCTGCATGCGGACAGGGTCGGCCTGGACGTGGAGCTGGCGGTCCCGCATCCCCCACACGGAGACATTGGCGACACCCTCGACACTCATGAGCTTTGGTCGAATGGTCCACCGGGACAGCACCGAAAGGTCGACCAAGGACTGGTCCGCGGACGAGAGCCCGATCATCATGACCCGGTTGGCGGCCGATGTCGGCTGCAACATGACCGGCGCCTTGGATGCATTCGTCAACAGGGCACCCTGGGTCAGCCGCTCCTGCACGACCTGTCGAGCCCGGATCTCGTCCGTGCCGTCCTCGAAGGTCATCACGATCGAGGACAGCCCGGCCATCGAGATCGACTGCATGGTGTCGACCCACGCGACACCGCTCAGCAGGTTCGACTCCAGCGGGACCGTGACGAGGTCCTCGACCTCCTGGGCCGAGAGTCCGAGTGCCTCGGACTGGACCTCGACCGTCACCGGAGCGAACTCCGGCACCGCTTCGATGCTCGTTCGCGTCATCTGGAAGCCCGCGAAGGCTGCCGCAGCAAGGGTGAGGATGACGACAAGGACACGTGCGCGCGCCCCAGTCCGGACGAGATAGGAAATCATGGTGGACACCCCTTGCCACACGCCACGGCCCGAGCGATGACGCCGGCACGGTCCTCCACCTGTGACGCGCGCCACCCTCAAGATGGATTTCGGACCCTACTCCAGACTTGGCGTGCGTGCAGCAGAATGCAAATGACGCCTCAGTGCGCCGGTGGATCTCGCGGTTGAGCCGCTCGTTGGGGGTTGGGTGGACCAGGCCTGTCGTCACAACACCCTGGGGAACGCGGTGCAGGCCACGATGTCAGCGCGAGCGTCTTCGATGTGCGCAGCGACCGTGGGCGCCTTGTCCTGCAGGCCCTCGAGGACGCGGTCGAACTGTGCGTGGACACGGTCGTTCATTGGGTTCGCAACTCAGAGGGTTCTCAACTCAGTGAGTTCTCAACGATGAGCTGCCCGGGCGCGCAGACATTCGGTGAGGTCGTCGTCGACGGTGTCGAAGAAGGCGCCGACGACGTCGTCGAGTTCGTCGAGGCTCTCGGCACAGAAGAGGACCGGTTGATACTCGGTGATGTCGTAGGCCAACGTACCCATGTCGGCCAGATCGAGACCACGGTGCTCCATGTGCCCGAACTCGTCCATCTCGCCGAAGCTGCTGAGGATGCCGGCCCCATAGGCCTTGACCTCGCCGTGCTCCTTGATGACCCCGAACTCCATGGAGAACCAGAAGACGTCGGCGACGAACTTCATCGCGTCCTCGGTCTCCAGGCGCAGTGACGCCCGACCGGCGGCCTCGGTCAGCCGCGCGAAGCGCGCAGACGCGAGCTGGTTCCCGTGGCCGATGACCTCGTGGATGATGTCCGGCTCGGGTGTGTAGAGCGGCTCGGACCCGTGCCGGAGGTATTGCGTGGAGTTGAAGGTGCGCGCGCCGAGGTCGGCGTAGAACTCGCGCAGCGGCACCAGCCCCGGGGCGGCGCGATAGCCCCACCCGGTGAGTGGCCGGAGTCGGGCGCTGACCTGGTCCAACTGGGGCACGTGGTCGGTCGGCAGACGCAGGCGGTGCTTGGCCGCAAGGAACTCGCTGTGCGCGTACTTCTCGTGTTTGGGCGCCAGTTGCTCCTGGCACAGCCGCCAGATCCGGTGCTCGTCCTCGGTGTAGTCGATGACGGGCACCGTGCCCGCCGGCGCGTTGATCGCCGCCGCGGCGATGTGGGAGCGCCGTGCCCGGTAGGCCGGGTCGTGCAGACCCGGGTGGTTGTCGGCCAGATGCACCTCGACGGTGCCATCCTCGCCCGTGGTGACGGGTGAGTAGAGCTGTCCCTCGTCGAACATCGACTCCACCTCCTTGTGAGAGTGCCTATCCCACGAGGCAACCAGATACCGACGGGCAGTGGAACCGTTGCCCGACACGCTGGGCACGACTGCCAGCAATTTCGGACCCTGGGCCCCTCAGATCTGCACACTTTGTCCACCCTTGCGCGAAGGTCACTGACCGCTCGGCGACGTCCGCTCGGCGCACGTGGTGGCGCGCTCGCGGCATACCTCTGGGTTGGCCTTGCCGCCCGCGGCTGCGCACGGTTGGCTGGGAGCAAGCCACTCGACGATGAGGAGTCCCGCCGTGACCGACGACAGCCTGAGCACCCACCTCGACCGCGCGACCTTGGAGCCCGATCCGGCGTTCACCGCGCAGGCCAACGGCACGCAGGACATGTATGCCGCGGCCGAGGCCGACCACGAGGGTTTCTGGGCCGAGCAGGGCAGGAAGTACCTCACCTGGGCCAAGGACTTCGACACCACGCTGGACTGGAGCCAGGCTCCGTTCGCCCAGTGGTTCGTCGGCGGCGAGCTCAATGTCGCCTACAACTGCGTCGACCGCCACGTCGAGGCCGGCAACGGAGACCGCGTCGCGATCCACTTCGAGGGCGACCAGGGCGACACCCGCACGATCACCTATGCCGACCTCCAGCGCGAGGTCAACAAGGTCGCCAACGCGCTGACCGAGCTGGGCGTCGGCAAGGGCGACACCGTGATGATCTACATGCCGATGATCCCCGAGACCGTCTTCACGATGCTCGCCTGCGCGCGCCTGGGCGCGATCCACTCGTTGGTCTTCGGCGGTTTCTCGGCCGAGGCGCTGCACACGCGGATCAACGACGCCCAGGCCAAGATCGCGGTCACCACCGACGGGCAGTGGCGCCGCGGGAAGCCGGCTCCCCTCAAGGCAGCCGTCGACGAGGCTCTCGAGCACGCGGACAACACCGTCGAGAAGGTGCTCGTCGTCAAGCGCACCGGCACCGATGTCACGTGGACCGAAGGTCGCGACATCTGGTGGGACGACGTGGTCCCCGGTCAGAGCGACGAGCACACGCCGGAGGCCTTCGACAGCGAGCACCCGCTCTTCATCCTCTACACCAGCGGCACGACCGGGAAGCCCAAGGGCATCTTCCACACCAGCGGTGGTTACCTCACCCAGGCCGCCTACACGAACGCGATCGTCCACGACGTGCACCCCGAGACCGATGTCTACTGGTGCACCGCCGACGTCGGCTGGGTGACCGGCCACTCCTACATCGTCTACGGACCGCTGGCCAATGGCGCCACCCAGGTGCTCTACGAGGGCACCCCCGACACGCCACACCAGGGCCGGTGGTGGGAGATCATCGAGAAGTACAAGGTGAGCATCTTCTACACCGCCCCGACGGCGATCCGGACTTTCATGAAGTGGGGTCACGACATCCCGGACAAGTTCGACCTGTCGTCGATCCGCGTCCTGGGCAGCGTCGGCGAGCCGATCAACCCCGAGGCCTGGCTCTGGTATCGCAAGTACATCGGCAGTGACAAGGCGCCGATCGTCGACACCTGGTGGCAGACCGAGACCGGCGCGATCATGATCAGCCCGCTGCCCGGGGTGACGACCCTCGAGCCCGGCTCCGCGCAGAAGCCGATCCCCGGCATCTCCGCCGAGATCCTCGACGACGAGGGCAACCCCTTCACGGAAGCCGAGAAGGTCGGCTACCTCGTCCTCACCAAGCCGTGGCCCTCGATGCTGCGCGGCATCTGGGGCGACCCGGATCGGTACCGCGACACCTACTGGAGCCGCTTCGGCCCGAAGTACTACTTCGCCGGGGACGGCGCGAAGTACGACGAGCGCGGCAACATCTGGCTTCTCGGCCGGGTCGACGACGTGATGAACGTCTCGGGTCACCGTCTGTCGACAGCCGAGATCGAGTCCGCGCTGGTCTCGCACCCGAAGGTCGCCGAGGCGGCGGTCGTCGGCGCCAACGACGAGACGACCGGTCAGGCGCCGGTGGCCTTCGTCATCCTGCGCGCGGACGCCGTCTCGGACGGCGAGGACAAGGACGCGCTCTCCGCGGAGCTGCGGGGCCACGTCGGCAAGGAGATCGGGCCGATCGCCAAGCCGCGCAACGTCATGATCGTCTCGGAGCTGCCCAAGACCCGCTCGGGCAAGATCATGCGCCGACTGCTCAAGGACGTCGCCGAGGGCCGCGACATCGGCGACACGACGACACTGGCCGACTCCTCGGTCATGAACCTCATCAAGGAGACGCTGGGGGGGTAGGTCCCTCCGTCAGCAGGTCTTCCGTCAGCGCCCGGCGAGTTCGTTGGGATCGGTTTTGGGGTCCAGCGGTGCCCCCGAGCGGTATGCCGCGCGCCCGAGCGCGTTGCTCGCGATCGATGAGACGACGAGCGCAGCGAGGACGGCGAGCACGACCTCGACGACACTGACGATGTCCCATCCCTCGGTGCGGCCCTGGTGCAGCAGGGCCGCCGCGAGCAGCAGAGGCACCCCCACCCCCGTCGCCGGGCCGAGGGAGTTGACCATGCTCAGGGCGTCACGCACGCGGAGCAGGGCGACCGCGCTGACGAGGAAGCCGAGGGCGCCGACGATGGCCAGCGCAGCGATGAGGAGGTCGAGGACGAGGGACATCAGCGGCGGCCTCTCGTGAGCATTCGCGCGAGGGCCAGGGTGGCGAGGATGCCGAGCACCATGGCGATCAGCGCGACGTCGAAGACGACGGCGGACCCGGTGAGCACGGCCACGAGCACGAAGACGGCGACGGCGGCGAAGAAGAGCAGGTCGGCGACGACCGCCCGGCGCGCATCGTCCTGGGCGCGCACGACGGCAACGATGCCCAGGACGGCGGCGACACCGACGATCGCGGTGGCGGCGGCGAAGGCGATGGTGACGACAGGGGACGTCATGACTCCTCGATCCCCTCTTCGGAGCAGCCTCGAGTGGCCCGCAACAGACGAGTCTCCATCGCCTCCAACTCGGCGATGGCGCCTTCGTGCGTGTGGGCATAGAGGAAGTGGACGAAGAGGCTGCGCGGATGATCCGGGGTGGCCTCGGCGATGCCGAGCGTCAAGGTGCCCGGGGTGATGGTGATCGAGGACTCGATGGCTGCCGTCTCGAAGGTGGAGCGGGCACGGAGTGGGAACTCGATGATCGACGGGGCCACCTCCAGACCCGGAGTGAGCACGTCGCGGGCCAACTTCATCGACTGCACCGGAACCTGCCAGGCCAGCCACACGAGGTAGATCACGGCATACCAGAGTTGGCGTAGTCGCCTCATCGCCCCCTCACCGCCTCGACATAGGGGCCGAGATCGACCAACCCCTGCGCGGCGCGGGTCGCGATGTCCCAGGTCGGGCCGGCCCCGAAGAACATCGCGAGCGAGAGGACGAGCATCAGGCCGGCCGGCACGAGGTCGAGGGTCGGGATGCGCACGGAGTCCGGCAGGGGCACCAGGTCATCCTTCGACTCGTCACTGCGCACAGCCGCGGGCAGCCGACTGCGGTAGACGGTCATCTTCGGTCCCCAGAAGACGTCGTGCCAGAGTCGCTGCATCGCCACCAGACTCAGGATGCTCGCGACGATGACGGACCCGATGATCACGGCAGCGACCCAGGGCGTCGCGGCTGCACTCGCCACGACGAGGGCCGCCTTGCCGATGAATCCGGCCGAGGGTGGGAAGCCGACGAGGGAGATCAGGGCCAGGCCGACGATCCAGGCCAGCGCCTTCTCGCGGCGCAGCAGGTCGGCCAGCCGGACCAGGTGACCGGTGCCATAGGTCTGCTCCACGGCCCCGGAGGCGAGCACCAGGGCGCCGAGGGTGAGCACGCTGTGCACGAGGTAGAGCAGGCCGCCGCGGTAACCCGCCAGGCTCAGCAGGGCGACGGCGATGAGGATGTGGCCGTTGCTCGACACGATCTGGAAGGACAGGATCCGGCGCATCGTGTTCTCGCCGATCGAGGACCACGCACCGACGATCACGCTGAGCACGACGAGCCCGACGACAGCGGGCAGGAGGACGGGGTTCTCCGCGAAGACAACGGCAGTGATGCGATAGACGGCCACGAGCGCGACCTTGGAATGCAGGCTCCCGAAGAGTGCCATGACCGTGGCCGAGGTCGCGGGGTAGGCCCGGGGGAGCCAGCCGTGAACCGGGACCGCCCCGGCCTTGACGACAAGGGCGAACAGGACGACGGCGGCGCCGAACGCGACCTTGGGATCGTCCCCGCGCCCCACGAGGGCGGCGAGATTGACGGTGCCGGCCGCGGCATACAACAACGCAATCCCGACGAGGAAGACCGAGGAGGTGACGAGGTTGACGACAAGGAAGAGCCGACCGACACCGAGCCGACGCCAGGTGCCACTCATCGCGAGCAGCGCGTAGGACGGCAGGAGCATGACCTCGACGAAGACGAAGAGGTTGAAGATGTCGCCGGTGAGGAAGGCGCCGTTGACACCGGCGATGAGCATGAGGACCAGCGCGGGGAAGAAGCGCAGTCGGTCCTCACCCGTGCGCAGCGCGAAGAGCAGCACGACGAAGGTGGCGATCCCGGTGACCGCCAGCAGGACCGCGCTCAGGGTGTCGGAGACGAAGGGGATGGCGATGCCGACGGGGAAACCGCCGACGTTGGTTGCGAACACCGGTGTCTCGCGGTGGATTCCGATGAGCCACACCCCGACCACCGCCGTGGCCAAGGGGGTGCCGAGCAGCAGGACGAGACGGACAACCCGCCACGGCGCGACGGCGGTCAGGGCGCTGGCCAGCAACGGCAGGGCCACGACGAGAGGGAGCCAGGCGGCGTTCATCGATCCCTCTCCTCTCCGGACTCGGGCATCCGCATGGTGTCGTCATTGCGGCCGACGACGGCCAGGGCGAGCAGGATGACCGTCACGGCGAGCGTGATGACGATGGCGGTGAGCACGAAGGCCTGCGGCAACGGGTCGGCGGCGGTGGCCGGGTCCATGCGGTTGGCCAAGGGCTCTCCCCGGTATGCCGGGACCCCGGAGGTGAGGAGGAAGAGGTTCACGGCGTGACTGAGGACCCCGACGCCGAAGGCGATCCGCACCAGGCTGCGTTGCAGCAGCAGGTAGGTGCCGCCCGCGACGAGCACGCCGATGGTGAGCGCGAGGATCATCGCTTCGCCTCCCGGTCGGCACCCAGGACGTTGAAGGCAAGAATGACCAGGCCGAGCACTGCGGCGTAGACGCCGACATCGAAGACCATGGAAGACGCGAACTTGGTGCCCAGGATGGTGACGTGGAGTGGCTCGAGGAAGGTGCCGCCGAGGTAACCGAGCAGGCCGGTGCCCAGGGCGACGATGATCCCACCGACGATGAGCGCCACCGGGGTCGACGGGCGGGACACCGGTCGGTCGTGCGCCTTGGCGAGATAGACATAGGCGACGGCACAGGCGGCGACGAGGGCGGCGATGAAGCCACCTCCGGGCTCGTTGTGACCGCGCCAGAAGAGCACGGCCGAGATGACGACGAGGATCGGGACGAGCACGGTCTGCAGAAGACGCAGGGGCTCGGTGTTGGCCTCGACGTCCTCGAGGGCGCGGTGTGATGGGGAGCCCTCCTCGCCGATCTCGATCTTGGGCCGGGCCACATGGGTCGCGGCGGAGTCAGGGTCTGGGTCGGGATCGAGGAGGGCTCGCGGGATCGTCGCGAGGATGCCGAGGATGGCGATGCCGGCCATGCCGAGGACCGCGAGCTCACCGAAGGTGTCCAGGGCTCGCAACTCGACGAGGATGACGTTGACGATGTTGTCGCCGCCGGTGACCTGCGGGGCCTGGCTGAGGTACCACTGCGCGACCTCGGAGCGTTCCCGGCGACCGATGACGGTCCACGCGGCGAGCGCACTCGCCAGCCCGGCGCCGATCGCGATCACTGCGTTGCGCAGTTGTTGGGGACGCTTCTTGATGGTGAACTCCTGCGGCAGCTTGCGAAGCACCAGCATGATGACCAACACCGTCAGGATCTCGACGAGCAGCTGGGTGAGGCCGACATCGGCCGCACCGAGGAGGAAGATCTGCACGGTCATTGCCACGCCGACGCCACCGAGCAGCACGGTCGCGCCGATCCGTGACTCGGCGCGCACCAGGGCGACGACGGAGCCCGTCACGATGACCAGGACACCGACGTCCACGACTTGGTTGACCCCGGGCGTGAGCGGGGGCACGTGGCCTCCGGTCCACAGCAGCACCGACCCGACGGCCAGGACGGCGGTCAACGTCACGATGATGGCGGCCACGTGGCGGGCCGGGTTGTCGGCTCGCACCAAGCCGGCCGCGCGCACGCCCACCCGTTCGAGCCACCTGGTGATCGCCCCGAGCACCCCTGCCCCGTCGAGGGTGAAGAGGGGGCGTTCGACCAAGTGGCGCAGGGAGGCGCGCCGGGGGAGCAGCAGTCCACCCCCGACGAAGACGAGCATCGTGACGATGAGCTCGAGATTGACACCGTGCCACAGGTGGAAGGCCGCCGTGTGACTGGTGACCGCGTGCGACGCGACGACGGCCTGCTCGATGATCGGAGCGAATTGGTTGATCGTGAAGGCGAGCGGGATGCCGACCAGGATCGGCGTCGCGGCGGGAAGGATGGTGACCCAGCGGGCCTCGGTCACCGGCCGGCTCGGCTCCGGTCCGTCGAGGAAGGCGCCGGTGACGATCTTGCCGCAGTAGAGGAAGGTCAGGACCGCGCCGAGCCCCGCCACCGCCAACAGGATCGGCCCCGCGACGGTGGGTCCGGGCGCGTCGAGCAACGCTCCGAAGATGTTCTCCTTGGAGATGAATCCCAGCAGCGGGGGGACACCCGCCATCGACGCCGTGCCCACGAGTGCCACGGTGAAGGTGACCGGCATGGCGCGGCGCAGGGCCGGCAGCCGATCGATCATGCGCGTGCCTGCCTGGTGGTCGATCAGGCCCACCACCATGAAGAGACCGGACTTGAAGCAGGCGTGAGCGATCGTGTGGAGCAGGGCGGCAGCGATCGCGAAGGACGTGCCGACCCCGATCGTGGCCGTGATCAGGCCGAGCTGGCTGACCGTGGAGTAGGCCATGAGCTTCTTGAGGTCGACCTGCTGCATCGCGAACCAGGCCGCGAGCACCGAGGTGAAAAGGCCCAGCCCGACGAGCAGAACGTTCCAGATGAGGGTGCTGTGGAAGATGATCGAGAAGCGGAAGAGCAGGTAGATCCCCGCCTTGACCACGGCCGCCGCGTGCAGGTAGGCGCTGACCGGGGTCGCTGCGGCCATCGCGTCGGGCAGCCACAGGTGGAACGGGAACTGGGCGGCCTTGCTGAAGCCGGCGGCGGCCACGAGCACCGCGATCAGCCCGGTGAAGGCGGGGTCCGATCCCCAGACCGGTGAGGCGACGGCCTGCGAGAAGGTGCTCGTCCCGGTGCGCGCCATGATGAGCGCGACAGCCGCGAGGAGGGCCAGCCCACCGATGAAGGTGAGCAACATCGTGCGCATGGAGGCGGCTTCACCGGCGTGACCGGACCGGGCGATGAGAAGGAAGGACGCGAGCGAGGTCAACTCCCACGTGAGGAACATCAGGACCAGGCTGTCGCTGACCGTGAGTGCGACCATCGCGAAGGTGAAGCCGGTCATGATGACGTAGAAGCCGCGCTGGTTTCCCTTGGTGAAGTATGTCGTCGAGTAGAAGAAGACGAGCGCGCCGATGACCAGGGCGAGGGCGATGAAGATGACGGACAGTCCGTCGAGGCGCAGGGCGAGATCGAGCCCCAGCTCGGGAACCCAAGCGGCATGCCAAGTGATCACGTCGCCGTTCGCGACCCGGATGGCACTGGGAACCATGGCACCGGCCAGACCCAGGAAGATCACGCCGATCGGCCATCCCGCGGCGCGGCCCAGGAACCCCGTGAGGGGCACGCTGAGCAGCGGCACCAGGGCCAGCAGGCCCAAGAGGATGGGTAGGCTCACGCGTCTCCACTCGGAGTTCGACACAGGGGGGGACATCCGGGGAGGGACGGCGACCCTCCGTTGAGCGATCCAGTCTATTTGACGTCGGATGTCGGCCACAAAGGGCGGGGGCCCCGGCGCTAGGGTGAGTCCATGTCGGAGAACAGAACCCCGGTGGCGGAATCGCAACGAACCATCGGCCAACTCGTCGCCGACGCGACCCATGACGTCCAGGGCCTGGTCAAGAGCGAAATCGCGCTCGCCAAGGCCGAGGTCCAGCAGGGCGCCAAGGTCTTGGGCAAGGGCGCCGGTCTGCTGGCCGGTGCCGGCTTCGTCGCCCTCCTCGGCCTGATCTTCCTCTTCCACACCTTGGCCCAGGTGATCGCGATCTGGCTCCCCGCGTGGGCTGGCTATGCGATCACCACCGGGCTCCTCTTCCTCGTGGCTGCCGTGCTCGGGCTCATCGGCAAGAACGCCCTCTCCAAGGCGCGACCGAAGCCCGAGCGCGCCATCGCCGAGGCCGAGAAGACCATCGCCGCCCTCAAAGGCTGACCTTCCCGCCGGACTCGACGACGGGTCCAGCCCTCGTCCTCCCTCGAACAGACCCCGCACCCCCCTACATCCATACCTGTGGTCGGCTGCGAGATCTGTTCCCTGCCGAACAGACTTCGCACCGCCC
>NZ_HF570956.1:1305184-1384641 GCF_000367525.1 Phycicoccus elongatus Lp2
CCCGCCAGCTGGCGACGGCCCTGTCGGTGACCGACGCGGCCACCCTCGCCGAGCAGCAGGCTGGCGCGACCCTCGCCGCCGCCCGAGCCAGCGCCCAACTGCGTGACAGGGGCCGGTGGGCCCGGTCGGCCCTCGCGGCCCTCGACGCAGCCCTTCCCGCCCACGCGGCGAGGATGGCCGAAGTCGAGGCTGCACGCCGTGCCGCCGGGTTGGCCGGTCACCTGGCCGCCGTCCGCCGCACAGAGGCCGAGGTCGAGAGGGCGGCGACTGGCCTGCGGGCCAGCCTCACTGCCCTGACGGCACGAGGCCTCCCCACCGAGCCGGAGACCCTGGACGACGTGCTACGCGCTGCCCGGGACCTGGACCCCACGGCACGCGAGCTCCAGGCATCGCTCGACGGGGCCACCAGTGACGACCTGACGCTCCAGGCAGCACGAGACGCCGAGCGCACCGCCGCGGCTGCAGCCGAGGAGCGCAGTCACTTGGTCAGCGCCGCACAGGGGCGGGTCGACGAGGTCACGCGTCGACTGGCAGCCGCCACCGAGGCCGAGCACGACCTCACGGCGGTCGATCGTGACCTCGCCGCCGCCCGAGACCAGCAGACTCTCCTGGTGGCCAATGTTGCCGACCACGACACCCGATCTGGGCTGGTCGAGCAGCGCCGGGGGGCCCGGGACCACGCCCATGAAGCCCGCACCGCTCACGCCGACCTGCGCGACCGGCAGTTCGAGGGCCGCGCCGCGCAGCTGGCGGCGGCACTCGTCGACGGGTCGCCCTGCGCCGTTTGTGGGGCAGTCGAGCATCCCGCGCCGGCCTCGGATGCCGATCCGGTGAGCGACGTCGAACTGTCCGGCGCCGCCATGGCCGCTGATGAGGCACAGGCGCAGGTGGCGGCCCTCGATGTGCGGATCGCCGCGATCGAGGCGGCCATCGCCACCCGTGAGGCACAGTTGGACGGCCAGGACGTGGCGACGGTCGATGCACGGCTGGCTGAACTCACCCAGCGTCGCGCGCGTGTGCTCGCCGCCCACGACCGGCTCGCCGCCCTCCGGGCGGAGGCAGCCGACAGCACCACAGCGCTGGTGTTGGCCTCGGAGGAGCACCAGCAGGCACAAAAGGCCCACGCTGCTGCCCTGGCCCTGCTCGAGCGCGCGCGGGAGGCACAGGCTCGGCACCGAACCACGGTCGAGCGACTCACTGGCGAGCATCAAGGGTGTCCGTGCCGTCCGGACGGCGTTGAGCGATGGACCATCGAGCACCACGACGGGGTGTGCGCGCTGCTGCAGGCCGCACTCCGCGCTCGAGAGACACTGCGCACGGCCGGTGATGCCCACCGGGCCGCCACCGACGCGGCCACCGAGGCCCTGGCCGAGGCCGGCTTCGAGAATGCCTCTGACGCGGCTGCCGCTCGCCTCTCGGCAGATGCGCTCGCCTCACGACTCGAGGCTATCCGTGAGCACGAGGAGCGGCGCGTGGCCGCGCGCACCACCCTCACGGACCCGGGCGTCTCCGCGGCGATGGCCGACCCGCCCGTGGACCTCGAGGCCATCGCCGCAGCTCACGAGTCCGCGCGCGTCGCTCTCGCCGCTGCCACCCGCGACCAGGTCGATGCCGAGCGCACCGTCGCGGCACTTCGGCGGCTCACCCCGTCGGCGATCACCGCCGCTGCGGCCCGGGACGCAACCGTGGCCCGCCACGACCGCGTGCAGGCGCTCGCCGACCTCGCGACCGGGGTCGGTGCGGACAACACGCTCAGGATGCGGCTGACCGCCTATGTCCTGGCGGCCCGCCTGGAGCGTGTCGTGGCCTTCGCCAATGACCGACTGGGCTCGCTCGGAGCGGGTCGCTACCTGCTCGAGCACACGGACACCCGCTCCGGTCAAGGCCGCTCCGGGCTCGGCCTGCGGGTCCTCGACCAGTGGACCGGGCAGGCGCGTGAGACCTCCTCACTCTCCGGAGGGGAGACGTTCATGGCCTCCTTGGCGCTCGCCCTCGGCCTGGCGGATGCGGTCCGATCCGAACTCGGCGGCCGCGACCTCGGCACCTTGTTCGTCGATGAGGGCTTCGGCACCCTCGACGACGAGAGCCTCGAGGACGTCATGGCTCTCCTCGACGGACTGCAGTCCGGCGGGCGCATCGTCGGCATCGTCAGCCATGTCGCGGATCTGCGCGCACGGATCCCGCACCAACTCGTGGTGACCAAGACGCCGGACGGCTCGACGGTCGACGTGGTGCGGGATGACGCCCTGCACCGCACCGCCTGAGCGGGTTCCGGAGGCGACCGCTGCCGTCAGCTCTCGAAGGCCTCGGGCGGCGGGCAGGAGCAGACCAGATTCCGGTCCCCGAAGGCACCATCAATACGCCGCACGGGTGCCCAATACTTCGCCGTCGGGTCAACGCCGGGCGGGAAGACGGCCGCGGCTCGGTCATAGGAGGCCGTCCACTCCTGGGTCAGGGATTCGGCCGTGTGTGGGGCGTGCCGCAACACGCTGTCGGCGGCCTCGACCGTGCCGGCCGCGACCTGGTCGATCTCGCCCTTGATCGCGATCATCGCGTCGCAGAACCGGTCCAGTTCACCCTTGTCCTCGGACTCGGTCGGCTCGACCATCAGGGTGCCGGCCACCGGGAAGGACATCGTCGGCGCGTGGAATCCGTAGTCGATGAGTCGCTTGGCAACGTCGTCGACGGTCACGCCCGTGTCCTTGGTGATGCCACGCACGTCGAGGATGCACTCGTGGGCGACCAGATCACGGTTGCCCGTGTAGAGGACGGGGTAGTGCTCACGAAGACGGGCTGCGATGTAGTTGGCGTTGAGAACGGCGATCTCGGTGGAGCGCTTGAGTCCGGCCCCGCCCATGAGGCGGACGTAGGCCCAGGAGATCGGAAGGATCGATGCCGATCCGAAAGGTGCCGCCGACACCGGCCCGACCCCGGACTCGGGGCCGGCCTCCGCATCGAGGGGGTGATTCGGCAGGTGCGGCGCCAGGTGGGCGCGCACCGCGACCGGGCCCACGCCGGGGCCGCCGCCTCCGTGCGGGATGCAGAAGGTCTTGTGCAGGTTCAGGTGCGAGACGTCGGCGCCGAAGCGTCCGGGCCGCGCCAACCCCATGAGCGCGTTGAGGTTCGCGCCGTCGACGTAGACCTGCCCGCCGGCGTCGTGCACCATCGCGCACAGATCGGTGATCGTCGCCTCGTAGACGCCGTGCGTCGACGGGTAGGTCACCATGATCCCAGCCAGGTGTTCCCGGTGGTCCTCGACCTTGGCCTTCAGGTCGTCCATGTCGACATTGCCGGTGATCGAGTCGGTCTTGACGACGATGACCTTCATGCCGGCCATGACGGCGCTGGCGGCGTTCGTGCCGTGGGCGCTGCTCGGGATGAGCATCACGTTGCGCTCCGTGTCGCCATTGGCCCGGTGGTATGCCGCGATCGCCAGCAGCCCGGCGAACTCGCCTTGCGAGCCGGCGTTGGGTTGCAGGGACACCGCGTCGTAGCCGGTGACCTCGCACAGCCAGGCGGAGAGCTGCTCGACGATCTCCCGGCTGCCGCGCGTCTGGTCGGCCGGCACGAACGGGTGGAGGTTGCTGAATTCGGGCCAGGTGACGGCGAGCATCTCGGTCGTGGCGTTGAGCTTCATCGTGCAGGAGCCGAGCGGGATCATCCCGCGGTCGAGGGCGAAGTCGCGATCGGCCAGGCGGCGCAGATAGCGCAGCATGGCGGTCTCACTGTGGTGGCTGTTGAAGACCGGGTGGGTGAGGTACTCGCTGGTGCGCTGCAGATCGGTGTCCCACGCGGGGGCCGCGAGGGTGACCACGGGCCGGTTGACACCGAAGGCGGTGGCCACGGCGGCCAGGTCGGCCTCATCGGTCGTCTCGTCGACGCTGATCAGGACGGTGTCCGCGTTCGCGCGCCACAGGTTGACCCCCTGCTTCAGTGCCGCATCGACGACGGCGTCCGCGCGGCCCGGCACGTGCACGGTCAGGGTGTCGAAGAAGGGCTCGTCCCCCACCTCGACGCCGCCGGCCCGGAGGGCATCGGCAAGGGCGATGGCGTGGGAGTGGACGACCGTGGCGATCGCCTCGAGCCCACGCGGGCCGTGGTAGACGGCATACATGCTTGCCATCACTGCGAGGAGAACCTGCGCGGTGCAGATGTTCGAGGTGGCTTTCTCGCGACGGATGTGCTGCTCGCGGGTCTGCAGAGCCAGTCGATAGGCGCGCGCACCCACCTCGTCGACCGAGACACCGACAAGGCGTCCCGGGAGGTTGCGTTCGAGGCCGGAGTGGACGCTCATGTAGCCGGCGTGCGGGCCACCGAAGCCCATCGGCACCCCGAACCTCTGGGAGGTGCCGACGGCGATGTCCGCGCCCCACTCTCCCGGCGGGGTGGCCAGAGTGAGCGCGAGCAGGTCAGCGGCTGCCGTGACCAGTGCGCCGTGCTCATGGGCCGCCGCAGCGAGGGCTCGATGGTCACGCAGACGGCCTGCGCCGTCGGGGTACTGGACGATGACACCGAAGACGTCCTGGTCGCCAGCGGCGGCCCGCAAGGCGTCGACATCGTCGACCCCCCCGAGGTCCGCAACGACCACGGGCAACCCGAGGGGAACGGCGCGGGTCCGGATGACCCCCAATGTCTGGGGAAAGACCGCCTCGTCGACGAGCAGAACGGCACCCGCTGGCGCCTTGCTCACGCGTCGCATGAGAGTCATCGCCTCAGCGGCGGCCGTCGCCTCATCGAGCAGGGATGAGCCGGCCAGGTCGAGGCCCGTGAGGTCGGTGACGACCGTCTGGAAGTTGAGCAGCGCCTCCAGTCGTCCTTGGGAGATCTCTGGCTGATAGGGCGTGTAGGCGGTGTACCACGCGGGATTCTCCAGCACATTGCGGGCGATGACCGGGGGGACGATGGTCCCGTAGTAGCCCAGACCGATCATTGAGGTGAGGACCTTGTTGCGGTCGGCAATCCCCCGCAACTCCTTGACGACGACGTGCTCGCTCGGCGCTGCCTCGATGTCCAGTGCGTCGGCGGAACGGATCGCATCCGGCACGGCCGCGGAGGCCAATTCGTCCAGGCTGCTCAGACCAATGGTGGAGAGCATGTCGGCGACGTCGTGGTCACGAGGCCCGATGTGGCGGGCGGTGAACGCGGAAAGCGAGTCGGTCATGTCGGGAGGCTCCTGGCACGCGAGATCGAACACGATCTCCCCTTCTGTCGCGCGGGGACGCTCCAGAGGTGCCTGCTCCGCGTGGTCCTGGTGCCTGAGAGGTTCCGGGGAGTTTGCCCCTTCGGCGCCGGCAACAAACCCGGGACGGGCTTGCCGGTCTCTCCCACGCGGGGTGAGCAGCCCTCACAAGATATCAGTGCCCTGACGCAGCGGAGGTCCCACGACGGCCTGTGGCGCGTCTGGGACCTCGGTGCGGGTGGGCGCGGTCAGGCCATCTTGGCCTGCCGCCGGGCCCGCAACTCGTCACCGGGGACGGCGACCGGGGTCTCGTCCTCAGGTCGCTCGCTGGGCAGTTGGGCGAGTTCT
The DNA here is from genome assembly GCF_000367525.1 of Phycicoccus elongatus Lp2. Taxonomy (GTDB): domain Bacteria; phylum Actinomycetota; class Actinomycetes; order Actinomycetales; family Dermatophilaceae; genus Phycicoccus_A; species Phycicoccus_A elongatus. The sequence continues at coordinate 1,310,712 of NZ_HF570956.1, forward strand.
CCCTCGACCTCGCGCCAGACCCTGCCGACCGCGATGCCGAAGACGCCCTGGCCACCGGCGAGAAGGTCGATGACCTCCTCTGTGGAGGTGCACTCGTACACGGAGGCACCATCGCTCATCAGGGTGATCTCGGCAAGGTCGTCGACGCCGCGTTCACGCAGGACATGAACGGCCCCGCGGATCTGCTGCAGCGAGACGCCGGTGTCGAGCAGGCGCTTGACGACCTTGAGCGCCAGGATGTCGCGGAAGCCGTAGAGGCGCTGGGTGCCGGAGCCGGACGCGGTCCGAACGCTCGGCTCGACCAAACCTGTGCGTGCCCAGTAGTCGAGCTGCCGGTAGGTGATACCGGCCGCCTTGCACGCGGTCGGGCCACGGTAGCCGCTCTCGGTGTCGTACTCCGGCAGGGCGTCGGTGAAGAGCACCCCCTGGCCGCCGGCGGGGACGACCGGACGCGGGGTGCTCCCCCGGGACTCCTCGATCGCGTTCACTTCTGGCTCCTCAACCCTCAAACCGGCCCATGGAATGACATCAGCGTGACTACACCGACGTTGTTCTCCCTCGAAGGTACGGCGCACGGCCCTGTAGGTCAATCACCAGTTGACTGTTGTCACTAGCGTGTCGCCAGCAACATTCGTAACAGTAAACCTGAAGTTGATCCTCAGGCTCGTGCATTCAGCCCTGCCGATCGTGCTCAGTTGGGACGTTGCTCCCCGGTCTCGAAGTCCTCGGGCGACACCGAGTCGAGGAATTCCTTGAACTCGGCGAGCACATCTTCGCTCGGCGTGTCGCCGGTCTCCCCGCCCTCGACCTCCGCCTCAGGGGCCATCGTCACCCCTACTTCGGCCAGGAGTGACTCACCCGCCTCGATCGGCGCCCCCGCGCGCAGGGCCAGGGCGATCGCATCAGAGGAGCGCGAGTCCACCCGGGTCTCGTGGCCGGCCTCGCTGCTGAGGACGAGCACCGCATGAAAGGCCCCGTCCTTGAGTTCGGTGATCTCGACCCGGCGCAGGGACGCTCCGAGTTGGACGAGGAGATCGGCCATCAGGTCGTGAGTCAGCGGGCGCGGCGGCACCACGCCTTGCTGCGCGTAGGCGATGGCACTGGCCTCGGCCGCGCCGATCCAGATCGGCAGGTGCCGACTGCCTTCGCGCTCCTTGAGGAGCACGATGGGCTGATTGTTGGGGAGTTCGACCCGCACGCCGAGGACGTCCATGACTGCCACCCGACCACCGTAATCCCTGACCGCGTCAAGGTCACCGGTCAGGGAGTTCCGCGCAGTCCCGCCTTGAGCAGGGCCGCGTGCAACTGCAGGCACAATCGCGCCACGGCAGCTCGTTCAGCGGCCGCATCCTTGCTCGATCGCCCAGCAACCGCCTGCTCGACCAAGCCGACCTCCCGATCGACCGCAGTGCGAAACATGCGCAGGTGTCTGGCCTCGATGCCATAGGCCGACAGGGCACCGGCGGCATGGGCCGCCCGCAGTGCCAATTCGTCGAAATGGCCGGTCTCGTCGGGGGTCAGCATCCCGAAACCGACCATCGTGTCCACGAGCGAGGTGTCGATGGCTGCCGCCTTGGCGAGTTCGGGAGCGGTCAGTCGTAGGCGCCCACCGGTGCCGGCGGGTTCGGCGAGGTCGGGATCTGTCGTGGGCTGTGGTGGGCCCGGCCGACCCGATTCCTGCATCGGCGGCGTCAGGCCGCGATCGAGGGCGTCCAAGGCCTCGCGGATGACCTTGAGGGGCCAGAAGTGCTCGCGTTGTGCTCGAAGGATGTAGCGCAGGCGCTCGACATCTCCTGGCCGATAGTGCCGGTAGCCCGATGGAGACCGATCAGGCGAGATCAGGCCCTCGGACTCGAGGAAGCGAATCTTCGAGATCGAGACGTCCGGGAACTCCTCGCGCAGACCCTTGAGGACGGCCCCGATCGTCAGCGGTCGATCGACGGACGGGCGTGGCACCGGCCGGTCAGGCCTTGGCGGCGTAGAAGACGAGGCGGTACTTGCCGATCTGGACCTCGTCACCCGTGGTGAGAACCGTCTCGTCGATCCGCTCCCGGTTGACATAGGTGCCATTGAGCGAGCCGACATCGCGCACGACAAATCGGCCGTCCTGACGGCTGAAGGTCGCGTGCTTGCGCGAAACGGTCACGTCGTCGAGGAAGATGTCGCTGTCCGGGTGCCGACCGCTGGACACCTCGTCATCATCGAGCAGGAAGCGGGCGCCGGTGTTGGGTCCACGAAGGACCACGAGCAGAGCGGTGCCCGGCCGGAGTGCATCGACGGTCGCCTGGTCGGCGCGGGTGAGGACATGCTCCCCCTGCAGTGCCTCGGTGGACTCCTGTCCACCCAAGCCCGGGAAACGCATCGTCGTCGGCTCGTTGGGACCGACGCCGGCAGCCTCCTGACCGTCACTCATGTGGCAGCACTCCTCGTCCATGGTTTACGGAGCACTCACCCTAAATCACGAGGTGAGTGTTGCGGTAGGGGGCCGTCGGCCCATTGCATGGTCAGCCGAGCTGACCCTCGTATGCCGTGGCGTCCATGAGGCCATCGATCGTGGCCGGGTCGGAGACCCTGACCTCGAAGATCCAGCCGTCGCCGTAGGGGTCGCTGTTGACCAATTCGGGGGTGGCATCCAGCGCGTCGTTGACGGCCACGACCTCGCCCGACAGGGGCGAGTAGAGGTCGCTGACGGACTTGGTGGACTCGACCTCGCCACAGCTGTCACCGGCAGTGACCGCGTCGCCGATGCTAGGGGCGGAGACGTAGACGACATCCCCCAGTGCCTCCTGGGCAAAGGATGTGATGCCGACCCGCACGGTGTCCTCTCCAGTGCTCTTCACCCACTCGTGCTCGGCGGTGTAGCGCAGGTCCGTGGGGTAGCTGGCGTCGCTCATGATGCTCCTTGGGCCGGGATGTTGGTCATTTGCTGGGACTCGCCTGATTCTCGGGCAGAGCGTAGCGAGGGGTCGAAAGCGGCCGCAATGCGGTGATGTCGACCGTGTCCCGGATCAACACGGTCGTGTCGCCGCCCATGCGGCGCGCAGTCTCACTGACCCCTCCGGGTATTTCCATGGCCGCGGCGAGGGTGTTGTTGTCACCGATGGCCGTGATCACGAAGGGACGGGACAAGGTGCGCCCGTCCATGGTCACGGCCCCGCTGGCTCCGTCGGCGAACCAGGTACTCGCCCCGACTCGGCCGTCGTTGATCTGCACGGCCTCGGCACCGGCATCCCGAAGTTCCTGCAGGGCGTCGAGCAGCATGGCGGCGGTGTACTTCGCCTGCGGATCGCGGATCGTCATGACGATGCCCGGCCCACTGGCCGGTGTCGTGCCGGCCAGGATGCCCAGCGCGTCGAGTCGCTGTTGGGCAGCGGCCCGCGCCTGCTCGAGGTCCGTGCTCGTGGCGAGTTCGTCGCGCTGCACCTCGAGGCGGACGATCTCGTCACTGAGGCGGGAGTTGTCCTGGTTGACGGTGTCCAGCAGTCGGACCAGGTCACCCTCGCGCAGGCCCTCCAGACCGGCGTTGGACGTCTGTCGGACCTGCACCGCGATCGCGAAACCCAGGGCGACTGCGAGGACCCCTGCCAGCAGAGTTCCCTTGGTCGGGCGCGGACTCGCTGCACGGAGCAGGCGCCGCCACGCCGTGCGGGTCGAGGGTTGCACGTCCAGGTCGCGTCCATCCTCGGGAGTTTGGGGTATCTGGGTCATCGCGAACGTCAGGCGTTGAAGAGGTGTCGGCGAATGGAGGCGACGTTCGAGAAGATCCGGACGCCGAGGACCACGACGACACCGGTCGAGAGTTGGCTCCCGACCCCCAACTTGTCGCCGAGGAAGACGATCAACGCCGCCACGAGCACATTGGACAGGAAGGAGACGACGAAGACCTTGTCGTTGAAGATCCCGTCGAGCACCGCCCGGACGCCGCCGAAGACCGCGTCGAGCGCCGCAATCACGGCGATCGGCAAGTAGGGCTGCAGCCACAACGGCACCGTCGGCTGCAGGGCCAGACCGATGATGACGCCGAGGAGCAGACCGAGCGCAGGGATCATTTGCGGTCTCCTGAGGACGCTGAGGGCGATGCTGCGGGGGTGGATGACGAAGCGGGCGCAGGGGCTGGGACGGCGGGCGGGGAAGCGGAGCCGGCGGGCGGATGCGCGACCCTCGTCTGGATGCCGGCCAGCCCCGGCAGGGTGACGGACTCATTGGTCCGGGTCTCGACGCGGATGCCGAAGGAGCCCTTCAGGGTGGACACATAGGTCCCACCCGGGCCTTGGGCGAAGCGCGTGGGCAGCGACGCCGGATCGCCGATGGCGGTCACGGCATACGGAGGAACCAAGGGCCGGTAGTTCACCAGGATCGCCTCGCCGGCGAAACGGATCGCGGAGGTGGCCGTGAGGCGCTGTCCGTTGATCATGATCGCCTCGGCCCCGGCCATCCAGAGACTGTTCGCGACGATCTGCAGGTCACGGGCCCGGACCACACCGTCCTGGGAGCGAGCGGAGTTGCGTGGATCGCTGTTGTTGCCCGCGGCGTTGGTGTCGGGCGCGTTGTCGAGGGTCACGACCAGTCCCGGTCCGGTGACCGTCGCGGAGCCGGTCACCAGGGCGAGCTCCCGGAGTCGCGAGGCGTCCTCGCCCGACTCCGCAGCCAGGATCTGGGCATCGCGCGCGGACACCTCGGCCGTCAGTGCCGCGACCCGGGCCGCTCGGCCGTCATGGGTGGAGCGGGCCGCGTCGATCTGCCGGATCAGCTCGCTGCGGGCCTCCGCCCGGGCGGTGGCGCTGCCACGCAGGGTGGAGGCGCCCAAGCCGATGACCGACCCGAGGACGACGAGGGTCACGACGAAGAGCGCAGAACGCGAGCCCCGGCTGGCGGGCAGCCCCGCGGCCACGCGGCGGCGGGCGAGCGCACCATAGGCAGGGTCGAGCGGTCGCTCGAGGATCTCGGTCAACAGGGTCATCGACTCATCGACGCGCCGCGGTGCCGACGGCGGTGCGTTCATGCCGTCGCCGGTTCGGCCACGAGCAGCCGCAGCTGCACGGCATACAGGATTCCGGCCACCCAGTAGAGAACGATGCCCCACCATGCGAAGCCCCACGCGATCGGTTGGGCGGCCGCCGCCACGGCGCCATCGCCGTCTGCCAACAACAGCAGGGGAAAGGCGTAGAGCAGGTTGAAGGTCGCGGCCTTGCCGACGAAGTGGACCGGGAGGCCGTTCCACCCGTGCTTCTTGGCGATGAGAACCACGACTGCCATGAAGGCTTCGCGCGCGAAGAGCACAATGACCACCCACCACGGGATGATCTCGCGCCAAGCCAGACAGAGCAGCGTCGAGACGATGTAGAGCCGGTCGGCGATCGGGTCCAGGAGCTGCCCGACACGAGAGACGAGGCCGAACTTGCGAGCGATCTTGCCGTCGAGGTAATCGGTGATCCCGGACAGCGTCAGGATGATCAACGCCAAGCCGTCGCGGTGGGTCAGGATCGCCCACACGAAGAGCGGCACCCCGAGCAGTCGCAATGCCGACAGGGCGTTCGGCAGGGTCAGGACCCGGCCACTCACCCCCAAGGTCTCCGGCATGCGCTCAGCCTATGTGACCCCTCCCCTAGGGTTCCTCCATGGCGCGCATCCTTGCCCGAGACGTGACCCAGCAGCGCCGGGACCGCACCAGCGTCAAGTGGACGCTCTGGGGCCCTGACGTGCTCCCCCTGTGGGTCGCGGAGATGGACGCCGCGCCCTGTCCGGCCGTCGTCGAGGCGGTGTCGTCGGCCATGGCACGCGGCGACACCGGCTATCCGGACGGTCTGGCGTATCCCGCGGCCTACCGCCGGTATGCCGCGGACTCGTGGGGTTGGGACGTCCCCCTGGACGCGGCCCGCACCTGTTCGGACGTCATGGGTGGGATCGACGCAATCCTTCGGGTCACGACCGCGCCCGGCGACGCTGTCGTGGTCTCTCCCCCGGTCTACGACAACTTCTTCAACCACATCGCTGCCGAGGGACGGCGGCGTATCGACGCGCCGCTCACGCCGGCGGGCCGGCTGGACCCCGACGCCCTGCGCTCCGCCTTCGCCGCAGCGATCGCGGGAAGTGGGCGCGCGGCATACCTGCTGTGCAACCCTCACAACCCGACCGGGACGGTCCCGAGCCGGGCCGAGTTGGAGACCCTCGCGGAGTTGGCGGACGAGTTCGGCGTGACGGTGGTGTCCGACGAGATCCACTCCCCCCTTGTGTATGCCGGTGGGCCGGGGTTCGTGCCATGGCTCACCGTGTCGGAGCGTGGGTTCGCCGTCTTCTCGGCCGGGAAGGCATGGAACCTCGCGGCGTTCAAAGCGGCCGTGCTCGTCGCCGGCGAACAGTCCCGCGAAGACCTGACCCGGCTCCCCCTGGTCGTGTCCTACGGGATGGGCCACATGGGGTCGATCGCGCACGTGGCGGCCCTCGACGCTGGGCGCGGATGGCTGGCCGAGGTGCTCAGCGAACTCGATGACAGTCGCGCTCTGCTTGCCCGCCTCGTCGCCGACCACCTGCCCGCCGTGTCCGTGAGGGTGCCGGATGCCACCTACCTGGCCTGGTTGGACTTTCGGGCGACCGATCTCGGGGAGGACCCGGCCACCGCGGTGCGCCAACGGGCCGGGGTCGCCCTGTCGTCCGGCCCGCACTATGGGGCCGTCGCGGGACGGGGCTTCGCCCGACTCAACTTCGCGACCGGCCCGGAGATCCTCGCCGAAGCGGTCACGCGGATCGCGTCCGTGGCGGGGAGCGCGATCGGCTGATCCGGGGTATCAGCCGATCTTCATGCGCTCCTTGAGGGTGTCGCGCTTGTCCTCGAACCGGCTCGCCTGCGTCTCGAGGGTGTCCATGAAGTCGGAGACCTCCTGTCGGGCCGACTCTCCCGTCTCGTCGAGTCCTTCCAGGTCCCAGATCTTCCAGAAGCGGAGCACGGGAGCAACGACATCGTCCCGGTGGATCCGCAGGTCGTAGATGCCGGCGACCGCCATCTCCACGGCCTTGCGCTGGAAGCCGGGGATGTCCGTGCCGGGCATCTGGAAACCCGTGACGACGTCACGGATCGCGGCCATCGCCTGATTCGGGCTGAGCTCGAGGGCCGCACCCAGCAGGTTGCGGTAGAAGATCATGTGGAGGTTCTCGTCGGCCGCGATCCGAGCCAGCAACTCCTCGCACATCGGGTCGGCGGTGAACGTGCCGGTGTTGCGGTGGGACACTCGGGTGGCGAGTTCCTGGAAACTCACGTAGGCCAGCGAGTGGACGAGTTCGCCAGAGTGCGCCGACTCGTAGCCCGTCGACATGTGGGTCATCCGGAAGCGCTCGAGGGCCACCGGGTCCACCATCCGCTTGACCAGCATGTAGTCCCGCATGGCGATCCCGTGCCGTCCCTCCTCGGCCGTCCACCGGTGCACCCACTCGCCCCAGGCGTCGTCCCGGCCGAAGATCTGGGCGATCTCGTGGTGGTAGCTGGGCAGGTTGTCCTCGGTCAGCAGGTTGACGATCAGGGCGCTGCGAGCGACATCGGACAGTGGCGCGTCGTCGGGACTCCACTCCTCGCCCCCCATCCGGCCGTCGAAGTTGCGCCCCTCGCTCCATGGGATGAAGTCGTGGGGGAACCACTCCTTGGCGACCCTGAGGTGGCGGTTGAGCTCTCCCTCGACGACCTGGTTCAACTCACGCAGCAGGTCGGTCTGGGTCAGGTCGACGGTCGTCATGGCGTGGCTCCTGGCGGGTGACACGGACGGCCTGCCTCGTAGCAGCCGTGAGCGCCAACCTACGCCTGCGTAAGTCCGCCGTCGCCCTACTCGTGAGTTGGGCTTCGGCGGCCCGCCTGAGACAGCTCAGGGGCGGCCTCGGATGCTCCGAGACCGCCCCTGACCTTCTTCCTCTGGTCGGGCTGACAGGATTTGAACCTGCGGCCCCTTGACCCCCAGGCGTCCAGACGGCTCGATTCGAGCTGAAAGCCGCGTAGTTCCGCGGGTCAGATCATGCAGGGCACGTCATGAGATGCATGGTTTGCATGATTCTGGTCCCCTTTTGGTCCCCCACGGAAATTATCGCGGAGGCTCACCAGCCTTGCCGCAAGACCTCTGCCTCTTCAAGACCTACTCGCGAAAACTCAGAGGACAGACGCTCCACCACCCTCTGCGCGTGATCAGTCTTGAGGTCGCCGACCCAGCGCCAAGACTTGCCTCTCCCTTTCACCTTCACCTCGGAAAACCGTCCGACTTTTCGGTACCAGCGAACTTGCACGGTTCCGGCTGGTCCCCCGTTGAAATCACGCATCAGAATCCGCGACGGCTTGGGCACTACCCGCAATCGCACGTAGCCACTTGATGCTTGAGGGTCGGGTACCGTCAAATCGCTCGGAGCGCGGTCGCCTTCGCTAACGACCTCAAGCGGCAACAACGGGAACATCCGGGACCCGTTGATCCTGACGCTGTCACAAAGTGGTTGGACACACACTGCGTACGTGCCTTCCTGTTCCACGATCGTTCCGAGCTGCATGACCGGCGAAGGCTTGGCATACCTGCTGCGTAGCGACATGCGCATTGAGAAGATCTGATCTGAACGCTGCTTCTCCTCTAGAGTCTCCACGAACAGGTGAGTTGCCTCGGCAGCGAGCTTCTTCTTTCCGATGCCAGCATCCTGCAACTCCTGCACCGCTTCATGACTAAATCCTTCGGCAAGAAGCCGTAGTCGGAGTTCAGCGGTCATCGACTCGAAGGTCGATACGCCTCGCGAGCCAATCCCGCTCTTATGTTTTAGCCACTCACGGACCCGCGGTAAGCCCACATGCGACCCGACTTCATGGTCCTGTACGATCGCCGCTAGCTCCGAAGCAATCAGGCCTTCAACCTGTCGCTCGACGTCTTCTGGGTGGGCTAGCGATACGCGCTGGCCAAGCACGGCGCCATCGATCTCTGGCCCCAAGGCTGCCAGCAGTCGGTGAGCATCGTTGCGGATGCCGGCGAGGGCGGAGAGAGAAGCAGTCGTTACAAGCCCAAGACTGTGGCGACCGAACTCCTCGACAACCACTGTGGGCAGCGCGGAAATCGCCCGTCGGCGGTCAGCAAGCTCGGCCGGAATGCTCTGTACATGCTCCTTTGCGAAAACAGCAACGCGCACCGGGCCGCGGCTAAAAGCGACGTGACGATCATCGTCCCATTTCAGCTCATCCTCACCAAGGCTCTCACTCGTGGCGTTCGCGATGCGGTCCGTAATCTGTCTGAGGTCAGGTTCACCGGTATAGACGGTAACCAACCGAAGACGTCGGCGCGGAGACTTGGTGTCTTCACGCAGAACCGCGCGAATGAGCTTTTCAGCCGTAGCACCATTGTCGCCGTTGAGGTTCCAATCGAGAATAAGCGCGTCAGCTCGCTTCGCTGTCCGAACAAACGCCGGCCTGAAGTCTTCATTCTCTTCCGCCGACTGCGGAGACAAGATGGCGCATGACAGTGCCGCCTCCGCAAAGCTACGCGACACAGCTTGGACATCAAGTTCATCGCCCTCGGCCGAGGCCCCCGGAGCGACCAGTTTGAGCGCCGAACCTACCGGTGGAGTGTCATCGTCGGCCCAGTCTTCGTCTGCAGCCTGCTCCGGACCCGAATCTCTACGAAAGGCTTCGTCGTCGATCATCAAGATCGTCTGAAGGAACTCCAGCACCTGGCGCCGTACGTGAAGCTCAAATCTCGTCGCCACCTCAAACCTCGCTCTCGTCCGGAAGAACGATCTCGAACCGAGCTCCTCGATCCGCGACGGGGGCGGCGAGGGTGATATCGGCACCGTCGCGCCGTAGGACCTCTCGCGCAACGAACAGGCCGTATCCCGATCCTGCGGGCTTTCGTGAAAAGCCCTGTTCGAAGACGGCCTCTTCATCGCCCAGGCTGATTCCGGTACCTGAGTCGGTTACGGTAATCACTCCAGGCTTTTTGTCGAGATAGATCACTCGATCCCCGGTGTAACGACTAAGCCAATAGATGGCGTTATCAATCAGGTTGACAATTACCGGATACAGGGTCGAAGGGTACATACGAATACGCATTCCCTCAAACGCCTCAGAGATGCTGAGCGTGATGCCTTGGTCGAGTAAGCGCTTCTCGAAAACATCATGAAGATAACGTTGAACGTCGACGCCACGTATCTCGACCGGCTCACGATAGAGCCGCCGATGAAGCGGAGTGAACAGCTTGAGGTATCCATCCAGATGATCGAACGAGACTCGCAGGTCCGTGTATAGGGGTCGCAAGCCGGCATTCTGTTGCGCCCACGATCGGAGTCTTCGCAAATTATCGCGAACTGACTTAATGCTGTTCTCGAACTCGTGAGTCACGATGTTGACAGCCATGCCGATTTGCACCAGTTCAAAGTCCTGTGCGGCACGATCAGTAAGCGCTTCAACGCGCGCCTCTAGCTGTTCCACTTGGTCGAGCAGGGATATGCGATCATTTCCGTCGCCTTCCGACGACCATGCAACGGCACGTAGTTGCTCGGATATGGCGTTGAGCTCTTCTACTTGAGCGGCGGCCATACTCCGAACACGCCCTTCAAGCGAATTCCTCAGTAGTGTGAACGCGTTGTCATTCATGCTGGACACATCCGTCGCGCTCGCCTCCTGGAGCACGCCGACAGCAACATCCTCAAGAGCACGGTGAGCATCCCTGGCGACGTCCTTGGCTTGGCTTGCGACAGCGTTCGCACGTCCGCTGAGGTCCTGTCTCGCCTGGCCTGCGATGGTCCGACTCTCTGAAACTGCCTGACCAATAGCCTGGTCGAGGCGGAGCCTCCTGTGCAATGCGGCGTCCAGGGCGAGGCCCGCCTCGCCAAGAACTGACTCGATCTCGCGTTCGGCCGGTTCGACAACTGACGACAGAACCTCCGATCGAGCCGCTTCGTAAGCGACAGAACGACGGCTCAAGTCAGCACTCAACGCTACGCCACGGGGGCGCTTGACTTGGAGGTCTGAGGTCAGTTCACGAAGTTGCGTCCTAGCAGCCAGTTCGGCGCGAACGAGGCGGTCGGCCCCTGCCGCAGCGCTATCATCGCGCTTCGCTGTCTCAATGGCGGCCAGGATGCCGGCCCGTATTTCTTGAACTCTCGCTTCGGGAGCATGTGTGTCAACCGCATCAAAAAACTTGTCGAGCGCCGCGCTGTACTCTGATCGGCGGACGCGTACTTGTTTGCTTCGCGCTCGTCGCGCCTTTTCCATCCGTTCGTTTGCGAGACGCCCCTCCTCGTATATCTCAGCTTGAGCGCCACCTTCGCGGAAAAACTCGGCCGCGACCTGAAGCAGAAAATTCTGAAGAATAGCGCGGAACTGGCGATAAGCCTCGTTCGTGGCAAACCCTTCGCGCCCGGCCTTCTCTCGCAGGAGACTGTTCGCTTCGCGCGATATCTCGACCGCGCCGAACATGCGACGATAGGAGAAAAAGTGATCAGAAGCCGACTTAGTTCGCCTAAGCTCGACGTCCAACCAGTCGAACCTGCTGTCGCCGTATGGAAGGACTCTGATCCCGTCACGGTAGATGTAAAGTCCGCCGTAGCGATCTAGCTTTTCGATGATCAAGAAGTAGTCATTCGGGTCGAGCCTAGATTGCTTGGCCCTGCCCTGGATGTATGCGAGATTAAGCTTAAAAGGCCCGCATTGGGTCTTGACTCCTCGGGCGGCGGGCCAAGCGAGCGGAAACGGGATTGGATCGCCACCGAAAATCGATACCGTCCCCGTGAATTGCCCATACTCGTCAAACTGGCCCTGAAAATGATGATCGGCATTCAGAAACTCTTCAACGGTAAAGAACTCCTGTTCGTCGATCAGATCGCGAATGTTGTCCGGAGCATGATGATCCCGAAATACCGTTCTCAGCTCCGGAGCGCTGTGACCAGGAGTCATCGTGTTTGCGAATCCGATTAGGGTTCTGAGCAACGGAGCCGCCTCTTTTGGGGTCGGCGGCTCAAGGTCGGCTTCTAAGTCTGGCGACGTGGGCAGGATTATGAAGGCCGTCCCGGCGTCGAATGTGGCTAGATCAAATCCCGCCATTCGAGCAATCTCGACGATATCGGTCTTACTCCAGCGCGCAATGTCCTTCTCGATGCGCTCATAAAGACCTTCATCATCGACAGTAACAAGTTCGCGTAAATTCGAAAGAATCCGACTTCCCATACTCTGGACGTCGGGAGACTCACCCTCCGACAGTTCTTCGACTGGAACAGCGAGTTGCGATAGATCAGCATGGGATAGCTCAAAGACACCCCAATGGATCAGAGAGACAACGCGGCGGTGTCCACGCGCCTTCGTTATGACCAGGGTCTGTGGCCCGATTGCTGCGATCGCGAGCCGGCCGATCCCCTTTTCGCCCAGAATCGCGCGTTTGGGGCCGGGGTGAGCTTGGACCGTCGAACTCTGTGCCGACTTAAAGGAGGTGCCGAGTGTGAGCCAGCGTCCCTCGAAGTCTTGCCGCGACATCCCGTCGCCATCATCCCTGATTACAAACGCATCTTTGAACCTAATGAAGTCTGCTTCAGCTCTTTCGGCGTACGCATCATGCGCATTCTTGAATAGTTCGCTAATCGCGCTAGGGATTCCCGCGATCTGCTGTCGGCCCAGCATGTCGACGGCCCGGGCGCTCGTCTTGAACTCAGCCATGATCGCCGAACCGGGACGCCTGCAAGCGCTCGACGATGTGCTCACCCATCGCTTTCGAGACGAGCACGGGCACGGCGTTTCCGATCTGTCGCGTCACCGACTTCAAGCTGCCGAGGAACTTGAAGTCCGGAGGGAAGGTCTGCAACAAAGCAGCCTCACGGACGCTGATCGCGCGGTGTTGCGTCGGATGCCCATATCGGCCGTTGGTTATGTCCGTGCACTTAGTCGTGAGGACCGGCGCCGTGTCATCGTATTTCATTCGACCGTATGTGTCCTGGTGCCCCTTGCTGTTTCGGTGGCAATCTAGCCAGAGATCCGCCGGCCATTCCGATCTGCTTCCCCCCTCAGGAAGCGCCATGATTCGACGCAGGTTCAGATCGCCAAGTGCCCCGGAACGATGGAGTGGATCGTCTGGGTGCGCTTCGCCAGCCTCAATGGCTGGCAGGGAGCCGATCCAGTCTCGTACCGTTGAATACGGCTGTCGATCGCGTCCATGAGTTGGTTCGGGCAGGTCGATGGAACCGTGTCGGGACGCGAGCAGAACCAGCCGCTTACGCCGCTGGGGCACACCGTAGTCGCGGCAATCTACTACCTCCCACCGAGTCGAGTAGCCAGCGCGAGCTAGGTACCGCAGGAATCGGTTCCAGGTGGAGCCACCGGGAATCTTCTGCAGACCCGGAACATTCTCGACAATAAGAGCATCCGGCTTTAGCCGATCCATGAACGGAATGAGCGTGAGTAGCAACGATCGCTCTTGCGGACGGGCCCGCGATGCGGACGGTCGCATCGAACTGTATGGCTGACAAGGAGCGCAGGCAGAGAACACGAGCGGAGCATCCTTCTCGATCAAGTGGTCGAAGACATCAACCCCAAGCTTGCGAATGTCGACTTCGTGAAACTCCGCTTCTGGGAAGTTGGCTCGATAGGTAGCCGACGCCGCAGCATCGAAATCGACTGCCGCGGCGATTCGCATACCCGCGTCGCGCAGACCAGCGCTGGTTCCTCCGCAGCCGGCGAAGAAGTCAATGACAGTCGGCTGGTGTCCCAGATACTCAGGGACCGTAGAGGTGACGACCTCTGTCAGTGCCGCGGTCATCCATCTCCTCCCTTCCGTCCACGCTTGCTATCGGCTCCGCGCACGAAGGACAGAACATCGCTCCGCAGGAAGCGCCACGCTCGCCCGACCTTCTCTCCGGGCAACGCGCCCGAGTTGGCTAGGGACAGCACGGTCTTCGTGCTGACACGAAGAAGCGCTGCCGCCTCGTCGGTGGTCAACACCTCGTGCTCTTCCGTCATCTTCCCGCAATCTCTCACTGTCGGCCGTAAGTTCAGTCTAGCCAGCGACACAGACGTCCCAGGCCCTAACCCGACGGCGCGCCGCGGGCAGGAGTGAGCTGCTGCCGGCGTGTCTGTGGGGGATGCACCACTGCTTGAACTCTCTCGACCCGCTAGGCGAGCCGATCGGATCGTTCGTCTGGATCGGGCTCGGGATGCGAACGCCGGAGCAAGTAGGCGAGTGTTACGGGTCCGATCCAGAGAAACTTGAAGGCGTTCCAGACGAACAGCAGGACCAGCAGGTACAGCCAGCCGGGGCCGCCATCGTTGATGATCGTGGTGCAGATCGCGGCCGCATAGAAGTAGACCGCGGCCAGGAGCATGGCGGGGATGCCCCACTTGAGGCCGGGCAGGGCTTTCGCTCCGGCCTTCTCGACCTCGCGGGTGATCCGGTCCAGCGAGGCGGTGCCGGCGAGGGAGGCTTCGTCGATGATGACGAGCTGACCCGCCTCGACCGTGGTTCCGTGCATGAGGTGGTTCTGCCACCACTTCGCCGTGTTCTCGGTCGCGATCCCCAGATCGTCGGCGAGGACCTGCGCGGCGACCGCCGAGGGCGCGAGCCCGACCACGGACCCGGCGCCGTGCTCCTTCTCCCATGCCCGGCGCAGCGCGTTCATAGCGGTGGTCTTCCCGGCGCCTGCCGGGCCGACCAGCACGTCCACGACCCGACCAGAGACGGCGATCGCGGACAGGGCGGCGGCTTGATCCTCGCCGAGCACCCGGCCGCGGGCGTCGGGCGTGCGGGCGACCCGCTCCACCGTCTCCAACAGCACCGTGGGTCCGGTTGGCGCGTCGGCGCGGGCCAGGAGGCGGTCTTCGGCGGCCAGCAGCGCCTCGGACGAGAACAGCGTCGAGTGCCGAGGCCGGAACCGGGTGGTGCCGTCCGGGCGGCGGAACTTGAGCGGGCTGGTCGCCAGCTCCGGCGGAGTGAGCCGCAGAGATGCACGCTCGGCCGCGTCCACGACCAGGCCGGTGATCGCTTCGCGGTCTTCGATGCTGGCGAACCGCCAGCCCATCAACTGTCGGGAGGCTTCCGCGTGCAGGTTCCACCGGGTCCAGGTCGAACGCTTTTCACCGACCGTCTCCATCACGGCCTGCCCGACCTCGCCCACCACGTCCAACGGCACATCATCGGCACGCAGCACCCGATGGGGAGTTGCACCGCTGGTGAGGGTGCGCGCCCATCCGGTCACGTTCTGGCCGAGCACGCGGCCGGCGCGCTGCCGCCACTCGCCGGTGAGGTCGGCCAGCGACCTGACCTGCTTCTCCGGCCTCGTGGTGAGCGTCGCTTGCGCCCGCAGTTTCAGCACCGTCCGCGCCGAGGGCTGCCGGCCGTGCTTGGCGACGTACTCCGCGATCAGGCGATCCTTCTCGGCCTCGATGTGCCGGGAGCGGGTAGAGAACTCGGCCACCAGCTCCTCGGGCACGCGCTCGACCTCCCACGCCGGGTTCCGATCCCGACCCCGCTCCCGCGCATCCCAACCCAGCCCGAGCGTGCGGGTCAGCCGGTCAGCCAGGGCCGCGTTGTACAGCTCGGAGACCGCCACGACCGCCGAGTGCATCGGCCGTCCGGCGAGAGTCCGCCAGCGGCCGTCTTGGACGGTCAGCACCTTGTTGCTGATGACGACATGGGTGTGCAACTGCGGGTCACCGGAGCGGCTGTCGTAGTGATCGAACGCCGCCGCGACGACCCCGGCGACATCGACGTGTGCAACCGCTCCGTCCGGGCCGGTTGCACCGACACGGGTTGCTGCAACCTCGCGTTCGAGGAACGCAACCAGCTCTGCAAGCGCCGCATGATGCGCGTCCGCGATCAGCGCTTGCGTGCCCGCGTCCGCGACCGCCCAGATCGCGGAAACCGACTTCGGCACGCTGAACGTGAAGTCGAACCCCGCCACCGCACGTCGGGTCCCGCGCTCGGCTTCCTCCGCCTCGATCGCGGTCACTTCCTGTGCCCGCGCCGCTGGACCGAGTTCGGGATCGAGCGCGTCGACGCGCTGCTTGACCCGTTCGGCGATCGACGCGAACTGCTGGTAGGCGCGTCCGAGCGGTTCGCCGGTGATCGGGTCGTGACCCGTCCCGATCAAGAGCCGTAGTTGGGCCTCCGAGACCTGAGCACCTTCGCCCAGCTCGCCGCGCCCGAGACGGCCCAGGCCCGAGCCCATCCAGAACCCCGGCGGCGCGCCCGCCTCGGCGTAGTAGCGAGTCAGCGGCGTGCTGAGACTCCGGTCGCCGTCGCCCGCGGCGACCGACTTCAACAGGTACTTGTAGCCATCACCGGCCGACATCACACGCATCGAAACCGTCACCGTCGCGCCCCTTCCTCTGGCGCCAGGTGGGCGTGACACGACCAGTCAACGCCGCTCCATCACGCCGCCCTCGGGCGGCGTCGGCCTCGTCTGAAAGACGTGTGATGGCTCGGGGAGTCGGCGCCGTACTCGGCGACCTGGCCGACCTGCGGTATGACGCGGAATGGGTCGGCCTACCAGCGTCCCATGTCGGTGCTCCTCATCCCAGGCTCCGCATCTTCATCGCCGCCCGCAACCAAGGCACTGTTCAGGACGCCGCTCGCCACGGACTCGACGCGCGGCGGAGAGTCACTGGAACAGGTGAGGGCACGGCGGGGAACGATCGCGCTCTCGCATCAGATCATCGACCTCGCTCTCAACGGGGCGGCTGGCTCGCAGAGCAGGGGCAGCGAAGCGGAGATGCTGTGGTCGCTGGTCGAAGACATCTTCATCGCTGGGGACGCTACGCCCCGCGATCGCCCAGTGGGAGCACATCTCGGGAAGATCGGCTCCCGCACCAGCACTCCTGACTGGCGATTCCGGGCCACGTCCGGCGCCGGAGTTCGTGGAGTGGCGGATGGGTCTCGAAGCCGGATGGGTCACCGACGTTCGTCACGGGCTTAGCCCGAACCAGCAGCTAACGGCCCTCGGCAACGGGGTGCTCCCGCTCCAGGCCGTCGCCGCCCTCACCGAGCTCAAGCTGTCTTGGGAGCCGACACGACCGGCTTCGGTGCCTGGCAGTCTCGACGCCGGATACACATCTGTGCTGAGCGTTGATTGAGGGTTTTCGTGATCCATGTGAGCTGCTAACTGCACAGAGTCTCAACCTAATGTGCAGTGATAGGATTGATGTCTGTGGCGCACCGAGTCACTGCTCGCGACGGCCACAGGCGTTTCCGTCCTGCCTGCTGAGCTGCGCCATCTGCGTGGTCAGCGTCACCGCCGGCGTCGCCTCAGACACCGCCGAAGAACGTGGAAGAGGAATGTGAATGACAGCAGATGCGACCGACTGGCTCGACCAAACGAGGTCGAAGCTGAAGCGTGGAAATGTGGTTCTGTTCCCCAAGAACAGTCCGCTGTTCGGTGAGCTGAGCCACATCATCGACCGCGAGAGCCACAAGGTGATGGTTCTCTGGGCGTTCGACTTCGCCTCGCAGGCCGTCGAAACACTGAGGCGACGTTACCCAGAAGAGACGCGCCCACAAGTTGCTCTCGACACGACTCGTGCATGGGCGGCTGGCGAGGTCAAGATGCCAGTTGCAAAGCGGGCTATCCTGGCCTGTCACGCGTTCGCGAAGGAGTTGGAATCCCCCAGCGATATTGCCCTGTGTCATGCCGTCGGGCAAGCTTGCGGAGTCGTCCACGCGAATGGGCATGCACTCGGGTTTCCGGTTTACGACCTCACTGCGATCGTGCTGGGTAGCGGAGTCGACAACTGTCGAGAACCTGTCGAGCGGCGTGTCAGCGAGTACATCGATCGCATCACGTACTGGCGGGAACACCAGGCGGACTACAAGGGTCCATGGGCGCAGTTCATGACGCGATAGCGACCTGCCACAGGGTGCTCGCAGCTCAGGTAGGCGATATCGATGCTCTTCTGGCGCATTGAGCGGACCGAAGATCGGTCCGTCAAGCACCTATGGCATTGATGTACGCGAAGAGTCGGGCAGCACCGTTCATCTGGGCGAGTCCGCGCAGTCTGAGCTGACTCCGCCATTCGGCCAACATCCCTTTGAGTGCCTGGATGCTGCCAGCGTCTCGAAGCTCGACCAAGACGGTTCTGATGGTGCTGAGCGGTTGGCCTCCCCGGCGGAGCAGGTGCGCCAGCTCGGCGTCACGAACATCCTGAGCGTGGTACTGGCGGTGTCCGGTGTGTGCGTCGCGCTGCGGATTGAGCACTCCGGCGCGTTCCCAGGCCCTTAGCGTGGCTGGGCTGATCCTGAGGTGGCCGGCAAGTTCGCCGATGCTGTACCTGACCCGTGTTCCGCGCACTTCTGGCGGGATGTCCGCCCCGAGATGTTTCAACGCCGTCTCGACTGTTCTGAGCGTGTCGCGGTCACGAGCCAAGAGGGCATGGCCCTGATCGACGAGTTCTAGCGCCTCGTCTAGGGCGCCACGGGTTACGGCAAGCATGATGCGACGGCTGAACGGATAGCCGCAGGCGGGGATGAGGGCCATATAGGCTGCCACGCCCGCCGCATGAGCGGCGGTGTAGTCCCGGTAGCCGCTTGGGCTGCGCTGAGCCCGAGGGATGAGGCCGGCTTCCTCGTAGTTGCGGATCGCCTGCGTGGAGAGGCCGTGCTCGCGGGCGATGTCGATGGACCTCACCTTGACCTCCATTTGAGGGTTGGAGTGGCACCTGGCGGGCTTCTTGTCGACAAGTGCCAACGGATTATTCAAGGATACTATTGATGAACATGGCACAGCACAGCGGCACCGTACCGGGAGACTTCGATCTGACGATAGGCGAGCTCCGCACCGTCGTGCGTTACGTGGTGATGCATGCCGAGGACGTGCTCGATGTGTTCGAGCAGGCCGTGCCCGATGATCCGCGTCCCCGTGCCGCGATCGAGGCGGCCTGGACGTTCGTCAACGGGGCGAACCGAACCAAGCTGCAGCGCGTCGCGTCGCTCGACGCTCACCGGGCCGCTCGCTCTGCTCCCTCCGAAGCTGCACGGCTCGCCGCACAGTCAGCCGGGGATGCGGCGTCCGCGGCGTACCTGCATCCGATCGCTCAGGCGAGCCAGGTCGGTCACATCCTGCGTGCTGCGGCAAATGCGGCCCACATCGCGGAGCTGACAGCCGGAGGCGACCCCACCCTCGGCGATGCGTTGCTGAACAGGTCTCGACAGCGAGCGACAGCGGTGCTCAGTGATGTCCTCCGCCGGTATCCGCACCCCCCGCGTGGGCGAAGTCGCGTCAGCCAGTTGATTCATGCACTGGATCAATCTTTGCGCCAGTCTGACGGCGCCGACCCAGGTCGAGCGCAGCTCGCGAAGGACCGGCCAAGAACCAAGACACCGGGCGCACTCACTCTCAGTGAGAACGACCGCCGAATCCTGGCCTTGTGGGCCGCTGACTGTGCCGAGCGTACGTTGCCGCTGTTCTTGGCCGAGGCGCCCGATGACCCGAGGCCACGCGAAGCTATCGAAGGAGCGGGAGGATGGACGCACACTGGCGGCTGGCGAGACACTACGGGCTGGCGAACCTGCTCGTGTTCCACAAGCTCACCGACTTGGAGAACGTCGGCGACGCAGGGTCGGCGAACCGGGCGCTGGCGAACAGCCTGCTGGCAAATGCGGAGACGAGGATCGTCTACCGGCAGGAGACCGATCAGCTCGGCCCGACTGCCGCGGCGCTAGGACTGACCGGCACCGAACAACGCCTGCTGCCCGGACTCGGCACCGGGCAAGGCTTGTGGCGCATCAAGGATCGCTCGTTTGTGGTGCAGCACCAGCTCCACCCCGCCGAGCTGGCCGCGTTCGACACGACTGCCCGCATGACCGGCATTCAGGATCATGCGCGGGCCTCCGTGAACTGAAGCATTGCAATCGGCACGGGCGCACTTGGTGTCTTGGGAAGATCGACTACGGGGAGTGCAACGGACACGTTGGCTGGGTCATCGACTCCGAGCTCCAACCAGTCGGTGCAGTCGACGTGGGGGAACGAGCCAACCAGTTGTCGGTCAGCAAGGAGCAGGCTGAAAGGCGGGAAGTGAATCACCGCGGATGGCGCCGGCGTAGTCGTGCTTGACCACCCACCGCTCTCGCTGTCCTGTGACATGCGGACAACGAGAGCCTCGTGGCTTCCCTCCACATGGGCCGAGCTTCCGTCCGGTGCGATGGCTACCAAGAATCGCATGTCTTGGGGCGCCTGGATCGGGATGCCCTCGCGCACAGCACGCACAAGGTCAGAGTGCGAGTCGATGAGGTTCGGCGTCAGCGCGGTCATGCCCGCAATGGCCGCGCGGATGAATCTGCCAGGACGCACATCGGTCAGCTCGCCCGCGATGTGGGTCCGCTCGCCCTTCCATTGCGATCTGAGCAGGTGGCCGGCAAAACAGTGCGCCCATCGGATGTACTCGTCATCCCAGGGGGACGTGTGTGCGCGGCAAGCCTCACAGTGCGCGTACAGGCTCGCGCCTCCGAGCTTGGGCCGTCCGTAGCCGAGGCTGTTGTCTTCTGTCGTGCCGCCCCAAGCGAAGCTTCCCTGGTTGAAAGCGGCCCTCGGCGGAACGTGAGCTTTGGTCAGCCGGGCTCGGTTCCCGCACAGGGTGCACCTGCCTGTCCTGGTCCGCCGACCAGTCGGCCGAAACCCCTCCTGTCCAGTGATCTTCTCCTCCTCCTAGAAGGCTAACGGCGGAAGCCGAGTTCGCCGTGGGTCGTCCGGCCGGGTGCGGTTCTGGCTCACCTTGCGGCATGAGGAAACCCGAGCCTGAGCCCGTCCCGGTCTCCATCCCGCTCGTCGTGCTCGACGTGCACGAGGACGGCACCGTGACCGTCACCGTCGACGGGAAACGGCTGGACCCCGACCCTTTCGCGCCGCCGTGGCGACGATCCTCGTTCGGGCAGATCATCGACCGCGCCACGAACGACCGGACGACACCGGCCAGGGTCGAGGTCCGCGAAGCGGACGGCACGACCTTCACCGACATCATCGCCGCGCGTCGCCGGCGTTCCCGCCCCGAGCCCGAACCGGAGGTGCCGGCCGGGCCGGTGTTCCACGCCGTCGAGGGCGAGGGGTTCGTTCCCGGCGAGGACGTGGCGGTCGCCGTCGTCACCGGGCATACCGACGCCGCCCACACCGGCACCGCGCGCGCCCTCATCGACCCGGCCGGGGTCGGCGTCGACCGGGCCGGCGGGGTCATCGAGGTCATCCTGTTCGGCCGTGTCTCCGGCACCACGATCATCCGGCGGCTGCCGTGAACGAGCAGGGCCGGCAGACCGGCTCGTTCGGAGACGAGTTGACCAACGCCGCGATGATCGGGCTGGTCGTCCTGTTCGGCGTCGCGCTGATCCTGCGCGCCGCTGGATCGGTGGCCGCGTTCCTGACCGGCACACCCCAGCCGGCCGGCGATCCCGCCTCCGGGGTCGGAGTGCTGTTCCGCCCCGGCGATCCCGGCTCGGCGCTCGACGCGGACGGCCTGAACCCGGTCGTCTACTGGATCGTCTTCGGGCTGCTGCTCGCCGGCCTCGTCTCCGGCGGGCTATGGGCGTGGCAACGGCTGCGCCGTCACACCCACCGGATCGAAGCCGATCCGCGCCGCATGGCCGGCATCGCCACCCGGCACGAAGTCGCCGCCGCTGCATCTGACAAGGCGCTCCTGCGCCGCGCGGGAAGCCTGCGCCCCGGCCTCAGCGACCCGAAGCCGCAGGACGTGGGCTACAGGCTCGGCACCTCCAAGGGCACCAGCGTGTGGGCCTCGGTCGAGGACTCGATCATGGTCATCGGCCCGCCCCGCTCCGGGAAGGGCCTGCATCTGGTGATCCCAGCGATCCTCGACGCCCCCGGCGCCGTCGTCGTCACGTCGACCAGGCCGGACAACCTGACCGCGACCATGCGTGCCCGCCGCAGGATCGGCCCTGTCGCGATCTTCGACCCGCAACACTTGGCCGATGGTCTGCCCGCCGGTCTGCGCTGGTCACCCATCCGGGGCTGTGAGTCACCGCAGACGGCGCTGATCCGCGCCGCCGGCCTCGCCGCCGGCACCGGCCTGTCCGCGGGCAGTGTCGATGGCTGAGGCTTCTGGGAGGGCAAGACACGGGCGGCGCTCCAAGCCCTGCTGCACGCGGCGGCGATCGACAACCGACCACCGGCCGAGCTGTTCCGGTGGACTCTCGATCCGACCGCGGCCGCTGACGCGGTGGCGATCCTGACCGGCTCCACCCAGGCCGCTACCGGATGGGCCGAGTCCCTGGAAGCAATGATCGACTCCGACCCCCGCACCCGCGACTCCATCTGGCAGGGCGTCTCCCTGGCTCTCGGCTCGCTGGCCGACCCGCGCGTGCTCGACGCCGTATCACCCGGCCCCGGCGAGGGCTTCGACCCCGAAGCATTCATCCGCGACCGCGGCACGTTGTTCCTCCTGGCAACCGGCTCCGGTGCCGGAGCCAGCGCCGCGCTGGTCGCCGCGCTCGTGGAAGACCTCATCGAGACCGCCCGCCGCCTGGCCGCACGATCGGCCGGCGCCCGGCTCGATCCGCCGATGCTGCTCGCGCTGGACGAGATAGCCAACCTCTCGCCGTTGCCGTCGCTGCCAACGCTGATGGCCGAAGGCGGCGGGTCGGGCATCACGACGATGCCGGTGCTCCAATCGCTCGCGCAGGCGCGGGACAAGTGGAACGAGCACCAGGCGAACGCGATCTGGGACGCCTCCATCGTCAAGATCATCCTCGGCGGCGCATCCAACAGCCGAGACCTGCAAGACCTGAGCGCCCTGGTCGGCGAACGCGACGAATACACCGACTCCGTGACGCTGGGCGACCACGGCACCCGCTCCAACCAGCGCTCCGTGCGTCGGGTGCCGATCTTCCCGCCCGACCGCATCCGCCGTCTCCCGTTCGGGACCGGGATCGTGCTGCTGCGCTCCGCACCCCCGATCGTCACCGACCTGCACCCCTGGCCCAAGCGCCCCGACGCCGCCCAGCTCACCGCCGACCGCACCGAGATCGAAGCCCTGCTGCGCCGCTCCGACACCTGAACGCCGGTCGCGGCAAGGAGCACCTGCCCGCCACAACGGCCCGGCACCACCGGGGCCGGAGAGCAGACAGGAGTACAGCATGTCCGACGAACCTCACGGCGACGCCACGACGAACGACGTTCCCGACTCGAATGTGGACGAGATGGACGACGGCTACGACGAGCTGCTGATCGCCGAGCCGCCGCACCCGATCAACTGGAACCTACTGAGCGCCGAGGGCGCCGAGGCCGAGTGGCTGGAACTCAACCGCTGGGTGGACTGGCTGCGCCACACCTACGGGCTCCCCGCCTCCGTGATCCCGCCCGCCTGGCACATGCACCCCGAGCTGCTGTGGGAGCTGAGCGCACTGCACCTCCACTGGCTCTGCGCCTACGACCCCGACCAGAACGGCAGCGCACCGCTCGGCTGGCACCGCGACTTCGCCGACGCCCGGCAGCGGCTCCGCGAATGGGTCGCCGCCTGCGGCACCCGGCTCGACCACGACCGCCCCACCAGGCAGACCGTCTGGCCCGGCGAGGAACCGAGAGACCCGATCGAGGACATCCCGATCATCGACCGCGACGCCGAGTTCGTGGAGTTCGTCATGGCCGACGTCCAGGCCCGCCGCGAGGCCGAGGAAGCCTTCTACCGCGACCTCGACCCGGACACCGGAGAAGTGTCGTGAGCGACAAGACCGAGGCACTGGTCGTCTCGCCACTGCTGGACAGCCGGGAGGTGGCGGCGTACTTGAAGGTCTCGGAGTCCACCCTGTCGCGGTGGCGCTCAGCCGGCACCGGCCCGCCGTTCCTGCGGCTGGGAGGGATCGCCCGGTACCGGCTCGATGCGATGGACCGCTGGCTGAGCGAGCTGGAACACGACCATGCCTCGGAGATCTGAGCCGCAGCCGACCGCTGAACCCAAGCCGGTCCCGCCGATCGGTGTGAAGGTCTCCACGGACATGGAGCGTCGCTCCTACGGCATCCGCGCCCGCGCCCGGTGGACGGACCCGACCACCAAGCGCCGGGTGATCCGATCGGAGATCGTGCGGGACGAAGCGGCCGCGCACGCGTTCTTCGACCAGCTCCGCAACTCCTCGACCAAGGGCATGGACGTGTGCATGACGCTGCTGGAGTTCGTCACCTCCATCGGCGACCGGTGGGCGCGTGGCCTGGACCCGACCTCCACCGGCGAGACCTACGGGTACGGGCTGAAGCTGCGGGTGCTGCCCGCGCTCGGGCATCTGCCGGTCACCCAGATCACCGCGGGGATCATCGACCGCACCATTGATGAGTGGGAACAGCGTCACGGCGCCTCAACCATCAAGAACACCATCGCCCCGCTCGTGCGGGTGCTTGATGAAGCCGTGCGGGACGGGCTGATCCAGATCAACCCCGCGAAGAACCGTGCCAAGCGGAGCCTGAACCGCAACGCCTTCCGCAGCCAGTCCGCCGAACACGCCTCCCCGCGGGCACACGCAATCCCGGACATGAAGACCCTCAACCGCCTCGCCAGGGCGTGCGGAAAGGTGCATCAGTCCTACAGCGACTTTGTGATGCTCGCCGCGCTGCTCGCCGCACGGTCCTCGGAAGTGTCCGGGTTGCAGGTAGGGGACGTGGACTTCAGTAAGAACCTCGTCGTGATCCGCCGGCAGGTGTTCCCCGGCAAGGGTGGCCTGGTCACCAAGCCGACCAAGAGCCGCAAGGAACGCCGCGTGCCGATCCTGGAACCGCTCCGTCCTGTGCTGAAACGCCTCACCGATGGCAAGCAGCCGGAGGACTCGTTGCTGGTCGGCCCGAAGGGCGGCTACCTCACCACCGCGACCGTCCGCGACGCCACCAACTGGGACGGCGTCGTCGCGAAGCTCGGACTGCCGGACCTCACCCGGCACGGGCTACGTCACACCGGGGCGACCTGGATGGCCGATGCCGGTATCCCGCTGCACGTCCTCCAAGACATCCTCGGGCACGCCTCGATGGAGACCACACGCGGCTACCTGCACCCCGACGACCGTCACCTCGCCTCCGCCGCCGAGCAGGCCAACGCCTTCCTCTCCGCCGCCGGACAACGCAAGCACGCCCGGCGCAGCAGCCCCGCGACCAGGGGCCTGTGATGCGCTCCGACGCCCGCGGGAGTGCTCCCGGAAGCGTTCTGGTCCCCTTTTGGTCCCCTTATCCACAGGAAGCGGGTTCAAGGCGCCCCGTTCGGCCACAGGTGACCGCCGGCGAGAGCGCCAGGGGGGACCAGATGGGGACCACGAAAGACGACCGCCGGACATGATGAAGCCCAGGCGAGAAACCTGCTCTCACCTGGGCTTTTACGTCGGGCTGACAGGATTTGAACCTGCGACCCCCTGACCCCCAGTCAGGTGCGCTACCAAGCTGCGCCACAGCCCGTGGCATAAATTTTCAGTTGTTCGGGCCGACCAGAGCGGGGTAAACCCCTTGACCCCCAGTCAAGTGCGCTACCAAGCTGCGCCACAGCCCGAGAGGGTGCCTTCCGTGGAAGGGCGTGCCAACTTTAGCCCATGGGAACCGGTGGTCCGAATCGGTTCCGGCGGTGCGGCATCCGGGGCAGCGTGCCGGTCGATGCGTCCTGGGATGCCTCAGGACGGACTCCGGATGTCAGCGGCGGGAACGCTTCTCGCGGACCCGGACCGAGAGCTCGATCGGGGTTCCTTCGAAACCGAACTCCTCGCGCAGGCGGCGCTCGATGAAGCGGCGATACCCGGCCTCAATGAAGCCCGAGGCAAAGACGACGAATCGCGGGGGGCGCGTCCCGGCCTGGGTCGCGAAGAGGATGCGCGGCTGCTTCCCGCCGCGCACCGGGTGCGGGTGGGCCGAGACGACCTCGCCGAGAAAGGCGTTGAGGCGCCCGGTGGGAACTCGGGTCTCCCACGAGTCCAGGGCGGTCTCGATGGCCGGGACCAACTTCTCCAGGTGGCGGCCGGTGCGTGCCGACACGTTGACCCGTGGGGCCCACGGAATCTGCACGAGGTCGCGCTCGATCTCCCGCTCGAGGTAGTAGCGCCGTTCCTCGTCGGTCAGGTCCCACTTGTTGTAGGCGAGCACGAGTCCGCGCCCGGCCTCGATGACCTGACTGATGATCCGCACGTCCTGCTCGGTGAGCGGGTTGGCGGCGTCGAGGAGCACCACGGCAACCTCGGCCTTCTCTAGAGCCGTCTGCGTGCGCAGCGAGGCGTAGAAGTCGGCGCCGCGAGTCTGGTGCACCCGACGCCGGATGCCCGCGGTGTCGACGAATCGCCACGTCTTGCCGCCGAGTTCAATGAGCTCGTCGACCGGGTCGCGCGTGGTGCCCGCCATCTCGTCGACGACGACGCGCTCCTCCCCGGCGAGTTTGTTGAGGAGACTGGACTTGCCGACGTTGGGGCGGCCGAGGAGCGCCACGCGGCGCGGGCCGCCTCGCTGGTAGGCGCCGGACACGGAGGACTTCTCGGGCAGCACCTCGAGCAGAGCATCGAGGGCGTCCCCGGTGCCGCGACCGTGAAGCGCCGAGACCGGCCATGGCTGGCCCAGACCGAGGTTCCAGAGCGCTGCGGCGTCGGCCTCGCCGCGCTGGTCGTCGACCTTGTTGGCGATGAGGATGACCGGCTTGCCGCTGCGCCGCAGCAGCTTCACGACGGCCTCGTCGTCGTCGGTGGCCCCCACCGTGGCATCGACGACGAAGAGCACGGCGTCCGCCAGGTCGACGGCGACCTCGGCCTGCTCGGCCACGCGCAGGTGGATGCCGGTCGCGTCGATCTCCCAGCCGCCGGTATCGACCAGGGTGAAGTTGCGGCCTGACCAGTCGCCGTCATAGGCCACCCGGTCGCGGGTCACTCCCGGGACGTCCTCGACGACGGCCTCGCGCCGACCGATGATCCGATTGACGAGGGTCGACTTGCCCACATTGGGGCGCCCGATGATGGCCACGACCGGTCGGGTCGCCTCCTCGTCATCGGCGACGTCGTCCCCGTCGTCGCGCCCGAGAAGGGCAAGGTCCTCGTCGGAGAGGTCGAAATCGTCGAGCCCTGCGCGCAGGGCGTCAGCCACCTGGGACTCGTCGGCCGCGGTCTCGTCGGTGCTACTCGGCTGGACCTGGTCGGCGTTCATCCCTCCATTGTCCCGTATGCCGCGGGGTCGCCCGACCGCTCGGTCTCAGGTCCCGACCAGACCCTCGGGGATGTCCTCGGGCAGGGGTATGCCGTGTCGCCGACTCGCCTCGGCCACGTGCCCGGCCAGGGCGAGCCTCACCTGCTCACCGGCGAGGTGGAGTCGCTGCCGGCCCGGGATGCCGTCGGGAAGCTCGAGGACCACCGGGGCACCGAAGTCGACGACCAGCCGGCTGCGCACGCGCGGCCAGGAGTCGGCGTGCTCACCGGTCGCTCGGGTGCCCAAGCAGGCGGTGGGGATGATCGTGGCGCGGCCGTTGATCGCGAGCCACGCAACCCCCCGGCCGGCCTCGGCAAGGTCTCCCCTGCCCCGCCCGCCTTCGGGAAAGATGCCGATGACGCCATCCCGCCGCAGCACCTCGATGGCCCGTCCGAGCGCCGTGCGATCCCCGACCTTCTGGTCGAGGGGGATCTGGCCAGAGGCGCGCAGCAGCGGCCCGGCCACGGTGTCGAAGGTGTCGGTCAGCACGAGGAAGTGGGCCGGTCGCGGGCTCATCGAGGCCACGAGGGCGCCGTCGAGGTAGCCGGTGTGGTTCGCGGCGAGGAGGACCGGCCCGCGGCGCGGGACACGCGTGACGCCGTGGCGCTCCACGGCATACAACACCTCGAAGAGCCCACGCCCGACGACGTGCCCCCACGTGGCCTTCCACGCGGAGGGGGCCGGGGTGCTCACCGAGGGACTCGACCAGTGCGGTCGGTCACCACAGTGAGGACGGCGTCGACGCTGCCCTCGAAATCGAGGTCTGAGGTGTCCACGGTGACGACGCCGTCGGAGGCGGTTGTGAACTGCGAGACCGTGGCGTCGGCGGCATCGCGCTTGACGATCGAGTCCCGGGTGGCCGCCACGGCCTCGGCCTCGGCATGACCGTGCAGTTCGGTCGAGCGGCGCCGCAGCCGGGCCTCCTCCGACGCGGTGAGCAGGATGCGCACGTGGGCGTCGGGAGCCACGACGGTCGTGATGTCCCGACCCTCGGCGACACAGCCACCGGTGTCCTCGGCTATGGCCGCCATCAGGTCGCGCTGGGCCAGCTGGAGGATCGGTCGGACGTCGGTGTTCGTCGCCACCTTGGTCACGGCAGCGGTGACCTCGGGCGTGCGGATCGCCTGGGTCACGTCGGTGTCACCGACCTGCACCACCGGGTCCTCGGGGTCGGTGCCGATGGCCAAGGGGTAGTCGCCGGCCGCGTCGGTGACGGCGTCCCGGTCGTCGAGGTCGATGCCTTGATCGAGGCACCACCAGGTGAGAGCGCGATACATCGCCCCGGTGTCGAGATAGCCCACCCCCAGTCGGCTGGCGACCGCCCGGGACACGCTGGACTTGCCGGAGCCCGATGGCCCGTCGATGGCGATGATCAGTTGCTCAGGCATGCAGGGTCCATCCCTTTCGTTGCAACGCCTCGGCGAGTCCCTCGGCGGCCGCCGGGACCACGTAGACCTCGCCGACACCGAACTGCCCGCCGAGACCGTGGTCGATGATGAATTCCTCGATGTTGGTGCCGGTGTCCCCCACGTCCTGGAAGAGCCTTCCGAGTTGGCCCGGCTCGTCGGGGATGAGGACGCGCACGACGCCGTACTGCGTCGGCGCCGCACCGTGCTTGCCCGGGATCCGGGCGTGGCCGGCGTTGCCGTTCGCGATCGTCGTGGCGAGTATGCCGCGGGCACCGGGTGCGTCGTCACCGTCACCCAGTTGGCCCAGGGCCCCGATGACGGCTTCGAGATCGCCGGAGAATGCCTTGAGCTCGTCACGCACAGCCCGGGGGTTGGCGGCGAGGATCTGCGTCCAGAGCCCGGGGTCGCTCGCCGCGATCCGGGTGACATCGCGCAGGCCCTGGCCGGCGAGACCGACCGCCTCCTCGGGCAGGTCACGCAGCCGGGCCGCAGCCAGGGAGGCCACCACCTGGGGAACGTGGGAGACGGCAGCAACCGCAGCGTCGTGGGACGCAGGGTCCAGGACCGTCACGGCCGACCCGACGAGCCGGGCGAGTTCCTGCACGGTGGCCAGTGCGTCGGCGGCGGTCGCATCGGTGGGGGTGACGACCCATGGTCGGCCCTCGAAGAGGTCGGCGCGCGCGGCAATGGCCCCGGACCGCTCGCGCCCGGCCATTGGGTGGGAGCCGCAGTAGCGACGGAGGTCCCCGGATCCACCGCCGCGCTGCTCCAGGGCGCGCACGATCGACCCCTTGACCGAGGCGACGTCGGTCACCACCGCGGACGGCCACCGGTCGAGCGCACCCGCGACGATTCCGGCGGTGACATCAGGGGGCGTGGCCGCGACGACGACATCGGGTGTGTCGAGCGGTTCGGGTAGGGCCCCCGCCCCGAGGTCGCGAGCCAGGGCGGCGTTGGTCGACGAAATGTCCTCCAGGGTCACGTGGACTCCGCGCCGGGAGAGCGCCAGACCCAGGCTGCTCCCGATGAGGCCGGAGCCGATGACGTGGACGCGCTGGATCGTCACAGGTCGGCTGCCTTGTAGAGCGCTCCGACCTCGCTCGCCGTCAGGGCTCGCCAGCGGCCGGACTTGGTGTCACCCAAGCGAATCGGTCCGACCTGCGTGCGGACGAGGGAGAGCACCGGGTGCCCGACCTCGGCCAACATGCGCCGGACAATGTGCTTGCGCCCCTCATGGAGGACCACCTCGACCAGGGCCTTGCCCGGCTGGGAGTCCACCACCTTGAAGGAGTCGACGGCCACCATGCCGTCCTCCAATTCGATCCCCTGTCGCAGGCGCTTGCCCAGGTCACGGGGCACCGGCCCGGGAATCTGGGCGAGGTAGGTCTTGAGGACGCCATAGCGTGGGTGCTGGAGCCGATGAGCGAGTTCACCATCGTTGGTGAGCAGGAGCAGGCCCTCGGTGTCGGCGTCGAGACGACCCACATGGAAGAGCCGTTCCTTGCGGTTGGCGACGTAGTCGCCGATGTCGATCCGGCCGAGTTCGTCGTTCATGCTCGTCACGACACCCAAGGGCTTGTTGAAGGCCAGGTAGACGCGGGACTCATCGAGTTGGACCCGCACCCCGTCCACGTGGACGACCTGGCCCGGGTTGATCCGGACCCCGAGCTCACGGACCACCTGGCCATCGACCTCGACGCGACCGTCGGCGATCAGCTGCTCACACACCCGCCGCGAGCCGACGCCAGCGGCGGCCAGCATCTTCTGCAGGCGCGTGCCCTCCGGGTCATGGACGTCGACGAAGGGTTTGCGCGGCCATTGAGGGGCCTTGGTCGGCTGTGAGGGCTTGGTCGTGCCCGATCCGCCCTTCTCCCGGCGAGGGCGGCCAGCCCCACGCGATTGCCCGGACCCCCCCTTTGCTGGGCCACCGCGGCCCGCTCCGCCCGTCGGGCGACCGCTTCCGCCACCACCACGGCGCGGGGCGCCGGGGGTCATGACCGGCCCCGCTCGATGATCTCGTCGAGCACGTCGACATCGGGCAGGTAGGGCGCCAGGGCAGGCAACTCGTCCAGGCTGGACAGACCCATGCGCTCCAGGAAGTGGCTCGTCGTGCCGTAGAGGATGGCCGTGGACTCGGTGTCGTGCCCGACCTCCTCGATCAAGCCGCGGGAGAGCAGCGTCCTGATCACGCCGTCGACGTTGACCCCCCGCACGGCCGACACGCGGGACCGGGACACCGGCTGGCGGTAGGCGATGACCGCGAGCGTCTCGAGCGCCGCCTGGGTGAGACGTGCCTGTTGTCCGTCGAGCAGGAATCGTTCGACGACAGGGGCATAGTCGGCACGGCTGTAGTAGCGCCAGCCGTCCCCGACCCGGCGCAGCGAGAACCCGCGGAACTGCGCGGCATACTCCTCCTCCATGGCGGCGAGCTCGGCCTCGACGTCCGGCACCGGCACCTCGAGCGCCGACGCGAGAGCGACGGCAGACAGCGGCTCGTCGACCACCATGAGCACCGCTTCGAGGGCCCCACGCACACCACCGGGAAAGGCGTGGACGTCAAAGGCCAGTTGCGTGTCCTCCGGCGGCGCCTCGGGGATTGCCTCATCGACCGCGCTGGTCGCCTCACTCATCACGGGCTCCATCCTCTGGCTGTGCGTGTGAATCGACGTCCTCGTCGAACTCGTCGTCGACCTCGATCTCCCCGTCGAGGGCCCCGGTCCATCGGACCGTCAACTCCCCCAGCGCCTCGGCCTGCTCGAAGCCGACGCTGTTGTCGCGAGCCAATTCGAGCAGGGCCAGGAAGCGGGCCACGACGACGAGGGTCGAATCGGCGTCGGCAACCAAGGCCCGGAAGGTCGACGGTCCGCGCCGGAGCCGCTCGCCGATGATCCCCGCTTGCTCCCGGACGCTGACGGCCGGGGCGTGCAGGTGGGCAAGGCCGACGTTCTCGGGCACCTTGGGCGTGAGGGCGCGCGCGGCGAGCATGGCGAACTGCTCAGGGGTGATGGTCATGACGAGCTCGGGCAGGAGCTTGGCGAACGCCGCTTCGAGACCGACCACGCGCGGCTGCATGCGGCCGGCCGTTGCCATCCGCTCACCGAAGGTGTGGGCGAGGTCCTTGTAGGCGCGGTACTGCAGGAGGCGGGCGAAGAGCAGGTCGCGGGCCTCGATGAGGGCGAGGTCGTCGTCGTCCTCGGGTCCGGTCTGCGGCAACAGCCGGGCCGCCTTGAGGTCCAGCAGGGTCGCCGCCACGAGCACGAACTCGGAGGCCTGCGACAGGTCCCACCCGGCCTCGGATGACTGTGCTGCCCGGATGTGCGCCATGAACTCGTCGGTGACCTTGGCCAGCGAGATCTCGGTGATGTCGAGCTTGTGCTTGGCGATGAGACCGAGCAACAGGTCGAAGGGCCCTGAGTAGACATCGAGGTGCACCTCGAAGGCCTGGGTGGGTACGCGCCGGGTCAGGACACCACCCGGGGTCACCTGGTCGGGATCGGGGCCGGGCAGCCCGGGAAGGGCCTGCGGTGCGGGCCCGACCGGAGCGGTCGTGTCCATCGCTCAGGCCGCGCCGCCGCGAGCGATCAACTCACGGGCCAGCTGGCGGTAGGCACCGGCCCCCTTGTGCGTCGAGTCGTAGGTGGTGATCGGCTTGCCCTCGAGGGTGGCGTCCGGGAACTTCACCGTGCGGCTGATGACCGTGTGGAAGACGGTCTCGCCGAAGTGCTCGACGACGCTCTGGACGACTTCGCGCGAGTGCAGGGTGCGCCCGTCGTACATGGTCGCCAGGATGCCGTCGATCTCGAGCCGGGGGTTGAGCCGATCGGTGATCTTCTCGATCGTCTCGACGAGGAGCGCGACACCCCGCATCGCGAAGTACTCGCACTCCAAGGGAATGATCACTCCGTGGGCTGCCGTCAGGGCGTTGACCGTGAGCAGGCCCAGGGAAGGCTGGCAGTCGATCAGCACGACGTCGTAGTCGTCCAGCACCGGCCGAAGGACGCGGGCCAGGATCTGCTCACGAGCAACCTCGCCGACCAGTTGCACCTCGGCGGCCGACAGGTCGATGTTGGCGGGGATGATGTCCAGTCCCTCGACCGCGGTGTGCTGGATGACATCGCGGACATCGTGACCGCGCTCGGTCATCAGGTTGTAGATGGTCACGTCGAGTTGGTTGGGAGTGATCCCCAGCCCCACGGACAGGGCGCCCTGCGGGTCGAAGTCGACGAGGAGGACCCTGCGCCCGCACTCGGCCAGGGCGGCTCCCAGGTTGATCGTCGTCGTCGTCTTGCCGACCCCACCCTTCTGGTTGCACATCGCGATGACGCGGGCCGGGCCGTGGGCGCTGAGGGGCGTGGGCTCCGGGAAGTGAGGCAAGGGACGCCCGGTCGGCCCGATCTGGCCGACTCCGGCCTCGCGGATGCCGGGCAGGTGACCGTCGCTCCCGCCCTCCTCGGTCGCCTCGGGGGCGCCGCTGTGGGCTGCGGTCTCGACGTCCATTTCACTCCCAACGTGCACGTGCAACGGTCAGCGTCCCGCTGATCGGGTCGACCCTATCAGCGCGCCCGGGGGTGGCTCTGGGCATAGACCTCCCGCAGTTGCTGCACGGTCACCAGGGTGTAGATCTGAGTCGTTGTCACCGACGCATGGCCGAGCAACTCCTGGACCACCCGGACATCGGCGCCGCCCTCCAGGAGGTGGGTGGCGAAGGAGTGTCGCAGGGTGTGCGGTGACAAGTGGCCACCGAGGCCGGCCCGCTCGGCCGCACCCCGCAGGATGCTCCACGCGCTCTGCCGAGAGAGCCGCCCGCCGCGCTGGTTGAGGAAGATGGCGGGGGTTCCCTTCCCCTTGCCGGCCAGCGTGGGGCGTCCCCGGACGAGGTATGCCGCGAGCGCGGCAGAGGCGTAGGACCCCAGCGGCACGAGGCGTTCCTTGCCGCCCTTGCCGCGCAGCCGCACGACCCCCTCTTGCGTCGCCACATCGTCGATGTCCAGCCCCGTGGCCTCGGAGATCCGGGCGCCGGTGCCGTAGAGCACCTCCAGCAGGGCTCGGTCACGAAGCGCGGCGGGGGTGTCGCCCACGGCAGCCGCTTCGAGCAGGCGCTCCACCTCGGTCACGCTGATGGCCTTGGGAAGTCGGCCAGGTGGCCGGGGCGGGCTCACAGCGGCGGACGGGTCGGCCGGCACCTCGCCTTCGAGCGCGAGGAATCGGTGCAGTCCGCGCACCGCGACGCCCGGTCGACCGCCGTGGGAGGGGTCGACCGGGCCGTGGTGGTCGGGGGGTGGTTCAGGAGAGAGCCTCCTCGAGGCTGATCGAGTCCATGCCGAAGGCGTCGCCAACCGCTGCGTAGGTGATCTGCCCGGCATCGGTGTTCAGGCCCTTGGCCAGCGCCGGGTCGGCACGCATGGCGTCCTTCCAACCCTGGTCGGCGAGCTTGACGGCATACGACAAGGTGGCGTTGGTGAGCGCCCAGGTCGAGGTGTGCGGCACGGCCCCCGGCATGTTGGCCACGCAGTAGTAGATCGAGTCGTGGACGGTGAAGGTCGGGTCCGCGTGCGTCGTCGGGCGCGAGCCCTCGAAGCAGCCGCCCTGGTCGATGGCCACGTCGACGAGCACCGAACCGGGCTTCATCTGCGCCACCATGTCGTCGGTCACGAGTTTGGGTGCCTTCGCCCCGGGGATGAGCACCGTGCCGATGACCAGGTCAGCCTGGAGAACCTGCTCGCGGACGGACAGCGAGGAGGAGGCGATCTGGTGCACGCGGTTGTCGTAGCGCCAGAACGACATCCGCAGCTTGTCGAGGTCGGTGTCGAGAAGGGTGACATCGGCCCCCATACCCAGCGCGATGTTGGCGGCGTTCTGGCCGGCAACCCCGGCCCCCAGGACGACGACCTTGGAGTTGGCGACGCCCCCGACGCCGCCCATGAGGACGCCGCGCCCGCCATTGGCCCGCAGCAGCGCCATCGCACCGACCTGCGGGGCGAGGCAGCCGGCCACCTCGGACATCGGGTAGAGCAGCGGGAGCATCCCGCTGGGCAACTGCACCGTCTCGTAGGCAACCGCTGTGACCTTCTTGGCGACCAGTTCCTCGGTCAGCGGCTCGTCGGCAGCCAGGTGCAGGTAGGTGTAGAGCAGCAGGTCCTCGCGCAGGCGGTGGTATTCCTCAGCCACCGGCTCCTTGACCTTCATGACCATGTCGGACTCGCCCCAGACGTCATCGGCCGAGTCGAGGATCTGGGCACCTTGCCCGACGAAGTCCTCATCGGTGATCGAGGAGCCGACACCGGCGTCCTTCTCGATGTAGACGGTGTGGCCGTGGTTGACCAACTCGTGCACGCCCACGGGAGTGATCCCGACGCGGAACTCGTTGTTCTTGACCTCGCGGGGGATGCCGATCTTCACAACTGCCGTCCTCGCTTGCTCGTAGGCCGCGTCCGCGCCATTGCGTCCGCGAGCCACCGCCATGGGTGGCACCTGCCACTCTATTGCCCGGCGTGAGCGATCAGTCCGTGCGCAGCGCCGGCCGCAGGTCCTCGTCGGGGCAGGTCCACGTCTGCGCCTGGGCGGGCACCTGCGCACCCGACCGGATGTCCTTGACCTGGTCCCCGTCGTCATCCCCGGTCCCCGGGAACCAGACGTAGGGGATGCCGCGGCGGTCGGCATACCGGATCTGCTTGCCGAACCGGTCAGCCTTGGGCGCCACCTCGCACGGTATGCCGCGGGCGCGCAGGGCGGTCGCGACGGCGGCGGACCGGGGTCGGCCCGCATCGTCGGTCACGGCCACGAGCACGGCCGAGGGGGTCGAGCGCGTGGTGGTCAGCCCTCGTCGGGCAATGAGCAACTGCACCAGCCGGGTGATGCCGACCGAGATGCCGACGCCCGGATAGGTCGTTGCTCCATCCGAGGCCAGCGCGTCATAGCGGCCACCACCAGCGACCGAACCCCAGGACTCGAAACCGACCAGCTGGGTCTCGTAGACCGTCCCTGTGTAGTAATCGAGCCCCCGCGCCACGGACAGGTCGGCGACCACGCGACCGGGACGCGTCGCCGCGCTCGCGGCCGACATCACCTCGGCCAGCGTCTGGAGCCCCTCCTGGAGGAGGGGGTGGTCGACACCGAGCGCCCGGACCTGGTCGACGAAGCCACCGTCGGCGGTGCTGATCTCGGCCAGAGCCAAACACTGTTCGGCCTGCTGAGCAGTGGCACCGGCCTCAACGAGCATGGCCCGGACGCCAGCGGCCCCGACCTTGTCGAGTTTGTCGACGATGCGCAAGGTGGTCACGATGTCGGTCAAGCCGATCCCGAGATAGAAGCCCTGAGGGATCTTGCGGTTGTTGCACCGCACCCTGAAGTCCCCCACGGGGAGTTGCTCGAAGATCTCCGCGAGGACGATCGGCATCTCGGCCTCGAAGTGTGCCGGGAGGCTGCCGATGTCGACGACATCGATGTCGGCCTGCGTGAACTCCCGGAAGCGGCCCTCCTGGGGGCGCTCCCCCCGCCAGGACTTCTGGATCTGGTACCGCCGGAAGGGGAAGTCGAGTTTCCCCGCGTTCTCGAGCACGTAACGCGCGAAGGGAACGGTGAGGTCGAAGTGCAGGCCGAGCGAGGCATCGCGGGCGTCCTCGCCACCAGCCAGTCTGGACACCGCATAGATCTCCTTGTCGGCGTCACCGCCCTTCCCGACGAGGCGCTCGACGGGTTCCACGGCGCGCGTCTCGATCCCGGCATACCCGTGCAACTCGAAGGTGCGGCGCACGACGTCCAAGACGTGCTGCTCGGCGAAGCGTTCACGAGGCAGCAACTCGGGGAAACCGGAGATCGGCGTGATCTTGGTGGCCATGAGGTCAGAGTCCTTGCAGGTAGGGGTTGGTCGCACGTTCGCGGCGCATTGTCGTGGCGGGGCCGTGGCCGGTGAGCACGAGGGTGTCGTCGGGCAGCGGCAACACCACCTCGCGCAACGATCGCGTCATCAGGTCGGCGGATCCGCCGGGCAGGTCGGTGCGACCGATCGAGCCGGCGAAGAGCACGTCGCCGGAGACCATTGTCCGGGTCAGCTCCTCCCCTGCCTCGACGCCGGCCGGGATGCCCTCGAGCCCGAACATCACCGAACCCTCGGTGTGGCCGGGGGCGTGCAGGACGTCGACCTCGAGGCCGGCCAGCGTCAGGTGCTGGCGGTCGGTGACCTCGACCACGCGGTCGGGCTCCCGCCACGTCGCGCGCTGCCCGAACTGCTGTTCCATCATGGCCAGCATTCCCGGATTGACCAGAGCGAGGGGGTCCTGGAGGCGGTAGCGGTCATCGCCGTGGATGTAGGCCGCGGTGTTGCCTCCGCAGACGGGAGCCACGGCATAAACGTGGTCGAGATGACCGTGGGTGAGCAGGACGGCGGCCGGTTTCAGGCGGTATTGCGCCAGAACCTCCGCGACGGTGTCCTCGACGCCGATGCCGGGGTCGACGATCAGGCACTCCTCCCCTTCCCCGGGCGCGATCACATAACAGTTGGTCGCGAAGGCCTGGGCGGGGAAGGCAATGGCGAGCACGATGAGCAAGCCTAGACTGCCCGGGACGACCGTCGCCCGGAGTAGGAACAGATGACCAAAGCACAGGAGCGCGCCCGCGCCCGCCGCCGCTACGAGAAGGTCCAGGCCAAGCAGGCCCGCAAGGCCGCCGATGCCGCACGCTTCCGACGCGTGCTGGCGGTCCTGGGTGTCGTGGCCGTCGTCGCCGCAGGCCTGGCTGTGCTCGGCCTCAAGCTGTCGAAGGTCGACCCTGCTCCGGCGGTCAATGCCGCCGGCTGCCAGGCACCTCCGACGTCGCTCGGAACCGGTGCCCAGTTGACCCTTCCCGACAAGGCGAGCGCCGAGGGCAAGACGTTCACTGCCGTTCTGACGACGAACTGCGGTGACATCACCATGGAGTTGGACGGCACGAAGGCTCCACAAGCCGTCGCGTCCTTCGTGCAGCTGGCCAACGAGAACTACTGGCTCAACGCCCCCTGTCACCGCGTCGTGCGCTCAACCGCGATGACGGTCCTGCAGTGTGGCGACCCGACAGGCACCGGCCAGGGTGGCCCCGGCTATGGCTTCGGGGTCGAGAATCCACCGGCCGACGGCACCTACGAGCGCGGCACCGTCGCGATGGCCAGGACCTCGGATCCGCAACAGGGCAACGGTGGCCAGTTCTTCATCGTGGACGCCAAGACGTCCCTGCCGGACCCGAACGGTTACACGGTGTTCGGGAAAGTGGTGGCCGGGTTGGATATTGTCGACCGCATCGTTGCCGAGGGCGTGGCCGGAGGCAATGGCGCCACCGACGGTGCACCCGCCGCACCCATCAGCATCCTGCGTGTTGCTGTCACCGAGAAGAAGGCCTGAGCGTGTCCGAGCAGACCCCCACTCCAGACCCAACCGAGACCAGCGAAAGCGCCGGAACCACCGAGACCGTCGAGCCGACCGCAGCGCCTGCACCGTCGCCGGCTTCGATTCCGACACCGGCGGCGATCCCTTCACCCAGTGCGATCGCCGCCCGGATGGCCTCTCGCCCGCCGGCCCAACCTGCCGCCGCACCCACGCCCGCCTCCGAATCGGCTCGCTTCGGCCGGGTGGAACCGGACGGCACGGTGTTCGTCACCATCGAGGGTGAGGAGCGCGAGGTCGGCTCCTACCCCGGCGCCGAGCCCGAGGACGCGCTGCAGTACTTCGCTCGCAAGTTCGACGAACTGTCAGGCACCGCTGATCTGATCGCCGCTCGCGCCGAGAAACCGGAGGTGCCGGCCAAGGAACTCAGCGACGCGCTCAAGGCCCTCAAGGAGCATCTCGAGGAGGGCAAGGTCGTCGGTGACGTGGCCGCCCTCAGGTCACGGGTGGGTGCGCTGGATGCCGTCGTCGCGGAACGCCGGGAGCACGAGAGCGCTCAACGGGCCGCGGCCCGGGCCGAGGCGATCACGACCCGCGAGGCGCTCGTCGCGGAGGCCGAGCAGATCGCCGCCCAGCCCGAGGGGTCGACCCAGTGGAAGCGCAGCAGCGAGCGTATGCGGGAGTTGCTGGACGCCTGGAAGACCCACCAACGCCAAGGTGCCCGCATCGACAAGCCGACCGAGAATGCCCTGTGGCAGCGGTTCAGCCATGCCCGCAACTCCTTCGACAAGGCGCGCAAGGGCCACTTCGCCACCCTCGAGCAGAGCCGCGGTGAGGCCAAGGCCACCAAGGAGCGGCTCGTCGGCGAGGCCGAACGTCTCTCGTCCAGCAAGGACTGGGCGTCGACCGCTCGCGCATTCAAGGACCTGATGGGTCAGTGGCGGACCGCCGGTCGCGCCGCACGAGGCGATGACGACGCGCTCTGGGAGCGTTTCAAGTCCGCACAGGACTCGTTCTTCGCCGCCAAGGACCAGGTGGCCGCCGCCGAGGACGAGGAATTCCGGGGCAACCTGGGCGTCAAGGAGGGGTTGATCGCCGAGGCGGAGTCGCTTCTGCCGATCACCGACCTCGAAGCGGCCAAGGCGGCGCTCCGCACGATCCAGGACAAGTGGGACCGGGCCGGCAAGGTGCCCCGGGCTGACATCGACCGGACCGAGAAGGCCCTGCGTCGCGTCGAGTCGGCCGTCCGCGAGGCCGAGGACAAGAAGTGGAAGGCCTCCAACCCGGAGGTGGCCGCACGGGCCAACTCAATGGTCACCCAGCTCGAATCCTCGATTGCCTCACTGACCGATGATGTGGCCAAGGCACGCGCGAAG
The DNA here is from genome assembly GCF_000367525.1 of Phycicoccus elongatus Lp2. Taxonomy (GTDB): domain Bacteria; phylum Actinomycetota; class Actinomycetes; order Actinomycetales; family Dermatophilaceae; genus Phycicoccus_A; species Phycicoccus_A elongatus. The sequence continues at coordinate 1,349,952 of NZ_HF570956.1, forward strand.
GGCAACGAGAAGAAGGTTGCCGAACTCACGGCCAAGATCGAGGCCCAGCAGCAGTGGCTGGACCAGGCGAAGGCGGGACTGGACGAATTCGGTCGCTGAGCCTGTGAGGTCGCAGCCGCGAACTCAGTCGCGGCCGCCCTGGTCGCGTTGCACGTCGAGGACCCCGTCGACCTTGCGCACGGTGCGGATGACGTGGTCGAGGTGACCGGGATCGCCCATTTCGAAGGTGAACTTCAACGCGGCGACCCGATTGCGCGATGTGGTCACCGACGCCGAGAGGATGTTGACCCCACTGTCGCTCAGGACTCGCGTGACATCGGAGAGAAGTCGCGACCGGTCGAGCGCCTCCACGTGCAGCTGGACCAGGAACACACTGCTGGCCGTCGGTGCCCATTCGACGTCGATGATCTTCTCGGACTGACGCAAGAGCGACTCGGCGTTCGTGCAATTGCGCCGGTGGATGGACACCCCGTTGCCCCGCGTCACGAAACCGAGGATCTCGTCCCCCGGCACCGGGGTGCAGCACCGCGCCAACTTCACATACACGTCCGACATGCCCTTGACCACGACGCCGGGGTCACCCGAACGGCTGCGTCGGGGCCGGCCCGGCGTCGTGACCGTCGTCTCGGCCAGGTCCTCGACGCCACCCTCCTCGCCCCCCATGGCAGCGAGCAGCCGACTGACCACGTGCTGGGCCGAGACGTGACCTTCGCCGATCGCGGCATACAGACCGTCGATGTCGATCAGGTGCAGCTCCTCGGCGACGCCGGTGAGAGACTCGACCGAGGCCAGGCGTTGGAGGGGCACACCCTTCTTGCGCATCGCCTTGGCCAAGGCCTCCTTGCCGTCCTCGACCATCTCCTCGCGGCGCTCGCGGGTGAACCACTGCTTGATCTTGTGTCGGGCACGTGCCGACTTCACGAAGTGCAACCAGTCGCGTGAGGGCCCGGCCGTGTCGGCCCGGGAGGTCAGCACCTCGACGAGGTCACCGTTGTCGAGCGTGGACTCCAAGGGCACGAGGCGGCCGTTGACCCGGGCCCCGATGCAGTGATGGCCGACCTCGGTGTGCACGGCGTACGCGAAATCGATGGGGGTGGACCCCGCGGGCAGGCCGACGAGCTGCCCCTTGGGCGTGAAGACGTAGACCTCGCTCGCGTTGATCTCGAAACGCAGGGACTCGAGGAACTCGCCGGGGTCGGATGTCTCCTGCTGCCAGTCGAGCAACTGACGAAGCCAGGCCATGTCGTTGGCCGAGTTGCCGGAGCGCGCCGAGGGGCCGGTGGCACCGGCCAGGCCTTCTTCCTTGTACTTCCAGTGGGCTGCCACACCGTACTCGGCGCGGCGGTGCATGGTGTGGGTGCGGATCTGGATCTCCACCGGCTTGCCGCTGGGGCCGATGACCGTCGTGTGCAGCGATTGGTACATGTTGAACTTCGGCATCGCGATGTAGTCCTTGAACCGGCCCGGCACCGGATTCCAGCGCGCATGCATCGACCCCAGGGCGGCATAACAGTCACGGACCGTCTCGACGAGCACCCGCACTGCCACCAGGTCGTAGATCTGGTCGAAGTCGCGGCCCCCGTGCACCATCTTCTGGTAGATGGAGTAGTAGTGCTTCGGGCGACCCGTGACGGTCGCCTTGATCTTGGCGTCGCGCAGGTCAGCACCCACCTGGTCACGAACCTTCGCGAGGTACTCCTCGCGCGCCGGTGCGCGCTCGGCCACGAGCCGGACGATCTCGTCATAGACCTTGGGATAGAGCGTCTGGAAGCTGAGGTCCTCCAGTTCCCACTTGATCGTGTTCATGCCCAGCCGATGCGCCAGCGGGGCGTAGATCTCGAGGGTCTCCTTGGCCTTGCGCTGGGCAGACTCGCGGCTGACGTAACGCCAGGTCCGGGCGTTGTGGAGTCGATCGGCGAGTTTGATGACGAGAACGCGGATGTCGCGGGCCATCGCGATGACCATCTTGCGGACCGTCTCCGCCTGGGCGGCAGCGCCGTAGGTGACCTTGTCGAGCTTGGTGACCCCGTCGACGAGAGCAGCGATCTCCGCACCGAAGTCGCGCTCGAGCTGGCTGAGGTCGTAGTCGGTGTCCTCGACCGTGTCGTGCAGGAGGGCCGCGGCAAGCGTCGGCGGCGTCATGCCGAGTTCCGCGAGGATGGTCGTGACGGCCAGCGGGTGGGTGATGTAGGCGTCACCGCTCTTGCGCATCTGGCCCTCGTGGGCCCGCTCGGCCACGGCATACGCCCGCTCGATGACGGTCGTGTCCGCCTTGGGGTGGGTGGTGCGGACGCTCTGGAGCAGGGGGGCCAACACCGGGTTGGCGGCCTCTCGCTGGCCACCGAAGAAGGCCAGCCGCGCGCGAGCCCGCGCACGGCTGGAGGACCCACCACCGGGCAGCGGGATCTGGGTGGTGTCCTCCGTCATGGACGGAGTCTAGGTGACGGCGCGAGCTGCCTGTCAGACGGTGAGGAGGGCGTGGACGTCGCGACCCGCGAGCCGCTCGCGCCCACCCAACGCGGCGAGTTCGATGATGACCTCGAAGCCGGTGACCTCGGCCCCGACCGACTCGAGGAGATCCCACGCGGCCACGGCCGTGCCGCCGGTCGCCAGGACGTCGTCGACGAGCAGCACTCGGGCGCCGCCCGGGATGTCGTCGGCATGGACCTCGATGGTCGCCGAACCGTATTCGAGGTCGTAGCTCAACGACGCGGTGCGTCCGGGCAACTTCCCCGCCTTGCGCACCGGGATGAAGCCGACGCCGAGCGCATGCGCGAGAGCAGCACCGATGACGAACCCGCGTGCCTCCACCCCGGCGACGAGCTGGACGGCGCGATGGCGGGCAGCCATGTCGGCGATGACCGCGGCGAACGCCGTGGGGTCGGCCAGCAGCGGGGTGATGTCCTTGAAGAGGACACCCGGTGCCGGGAAGTCAGGGATGTCGCGCAGAGCTCCCTCGACGAGCTCGGCGATGGTTCGGCTCATCGCCGTGACTTCGGGGTCCGTTTGGGCTGGTTGCGCGGCCCGGTCTGGCCGGTCTGGCCTGCTTGAACCCACTTGTGGACCGCGCGGCCGGTGACCGTGGACGCGCCGTCGACGCCTTCGGCGCCCGAGGGACGGTATGCCGTGGCCTCACCGTCGACGCCCGCTGCGGGCTCGCTCGGCGCGGTCGGCGAGGACTCATCGCTGGAGTCGGACCCCGTCCCCCCCGTGCGTGCCGCGACCTTCGCCCGAGCGGCCTGCGACCGCTTGGCACGCTTCTCGAGGTCCACAACCGCCGGATCCCTGCGCCGCAACGAGACCAGGATCGGAGTCGCGATGAAGATCGAGCTGTAGGCACCGACGACCAGGCCGATGAACAGCACGAGCGACAGGTCGAGCAGAACGCCCGGGCCGAGCCACACGATGCCGACGATCAGAACGGCCAGGATCGGGAGCGCCCCGACGACAGTCGTGTTGATCGAGCGGACCATCGTCTGGTTGACGGCGAGGTTGGCGGCCTGGGCATAGGTGGATCGCCCATTGGCGAAGGCTTCCGCGGTGTTCTCGCGCACCTTGTCGAAGACGACGACCGTGTCGTAGATCGAGTAGCCCAGGACCGTGAGGAAACCGATCATGGTCGCGGGTGAGACCTCGAAACCGGTGAGGGCGTAGACGCCCACGGTGATGACCATGTCGTGTCCCAGGGCAACCAGGGCTGCCGCCGCCATCTTCCAGGTGCGGAAGTACAACGCCATCACGAGCGCGACGAGCAGCAAGAAGATGACGAGCGCCTGGAGCGCCTTCTGACTGACCGTCGTCCCCCAGGAGGGGCCGATGAAGGTCGCGCTGACGTCCTTGTCCTGCACACCAAAGGTCTGGACGAGAGCGGCCTTGACCTTCGCGCTCGCCTCATCGGAGAGTCGCTCGGTCTGGATCCGGATTGTGCCGGTGCCGAGCTTGGTGATGTTGGCCGAGTTGCCCTCGCCCGAGCTGCGGACGGCTTCGCGTGCCTTGGCCTCGTAGTCCGCAGGAGCGCTCGTGGCCGCCACCCGGAACTCGGATCCGCCGCGGAACTCGAGCCCGAGATTGAGTCCCTTGAACAGCAGGCCACCGACGGCGATCGCCAGCACGACGAGCGAGACCAGGTAGAACCGGCGACGCTGGGGAACGACGGGGACCGAGCGCTTGCCGCTGTAGAGGTCATTGCCGAAGGTGGAGAAGCTCACGACGCGCTCCCTTCACTCGTGGCCACGGCTCGCCCGGGATTGGGCACGAACCGGCCGCGACCGGCATACGAGGTCCGCTTCTGGGCGCCCAGCTTCGTCGGATCCAGGCCGGACCACGGGTGGCCATCCCTGAAGAACTTCCGGCGCGCCAGGAGGGCCACGAGCGGATGAGAGAACAGGAAGGTGACGAGCAGGTCGATCAAGGTGGTCAGGCCGAGGGTGAAGGCGAAGCCCCGGACACCCGACGACGCCAGGAGGTAGAGGACGACGGCGGCGAGGAAGTTGACCCCGTCGGCGGCCAGGATGGTCCGCTTGGCGCGGTTCCACCCCGTGGCGACCGCACTCTCCAAGGAACGTCCCGAGCGCAACTCGTCCCGGATCCGCTCGAAGTAGACGATGAACGAATCAGCGGTGAAGCCGATGGCGATGATCAGACCGGTGACACCGGCCATGTCGAGGCGGTAGTTGTGCGACCACCCGAGGATGGTGATGGCCAGGTAGGTCAGCAGCCCGGCGAACACGATGGACGCGACCGTCACCAGGCCGAGCACGCGGTACTGGGCCAGCGAGTAGAGGAAGACCAGGAGGAGACCGGCCAGGCCGGCCAGCAGGCCGTAGCGCAACTGCTCGGAACCCAGCGTCGGGCTGATCTCCTCGCGGGTCTGGAGGTCGAAACTGATCGGCAGGGCGCCGAACTTCAACTGCTGGGCCAGGTCGCGGGCCGTTTCGATGGTGAACCCGCCGGTGATGCTCGCGCGGCCGTCGAGGATGGCCTCATTGAAGCGCGGCGCGACGATGACCTTCGAGTCGAGCGTGGCCGCGAGCTGGTTCTGCGGTTCGGAGAGGCTCACCATCTTGCGCGAGATGTCGGCGTACTCCTTGGCACCGGTTGACTTGAGGGTCAACTGGATTTCGACGATGTTGCTCATCTGGCCACTGGGGAGCGCCTGGTAGCCGGCGGCCGCGTCCTGGATCTCGGATCCGGGAACGACAACCGGTCCGAGGATGTACTTGACCGCACCGGTCTGGTCGCACGTGACCAACGGCTTGGCCGGGTCGTCGATGAGGGAGTCGACGGCGCCGGGGTCGGCACAGTTGAGCGCCGCAAAGAGGGTCTGGAGCTCGGGAGTGACCCACTCGAGACTGGTGGGGTCCGGTGCCGACGAGTTGCTGCCTGATGCGCTGGCCGATGGTGACGGCGAGGGCGTGGCGGCCGGCGAGGCACTGTCTGTCGCTGCCGGGGTGGGGGTGTCCATGAGCGCGCCGGGGATCGCACTCTGGGCCGTGGGGCTCGCCTCGGGCGCCGGGCTCACGACCGGCGCCTCGGTGGTCGACGGCGCCGGGCTGGCACTCGGGTCGACCGTGGGCGACGCCGAGTCCGTCGGGGTCGGGGCGAGGACGCCGTCCGCGATCGCCAGGACCGGCCGGAACTGCATCTGTGACGAGCGGCGGATCGCGTTCAGGGTCGACTCGGTTGGCGTCCCGGGGATGCTGACGACGATGTTGCGGCCTCCTTGCGTCGTGACCTCCGCGCCGGAGATGCCACCGGCATCGACACGCTGCACGATGATGTCGCGGGCCTGGTCGATCTGCTCGGCGCTCACTGTGCTCGCGCCGGTCAGCCGCGGCTCGAGGATCATCTGGGTGCCGCCCTCGAGGTCGAGGCCGAGCTTGGGGGTCCACCGAGCGTCCCCCCACTGGTGGGCTCCGGTGAGCAGGCCCAGGAGGGCGACAGTGATCAGCACCATCGCCAGCAGGGCTCGGCGGGCAGCAGTGTGCGCCGAGGTCTGGGCCACGACTCAGCTCTCCGCGTCGGGTGCGGTGCTCGCCGGACCAGAGGGCGTCGCCGGTGGCCGCGTCACGGCGCGCCGGTCGTAGCGGACGTTGACGCCGGGGGCGACCTCGAGGGTCGCGATCGAGTCGTCGAGGGCGACGATGCGGCCGTAGAGACCCGAACTGGTCATGACCTCGTCGCCCACCGTGAGCGAGGCGTTGATCGCCTGCATGTCACGCGAGCGCTTGCGCTGGGTCCACATGAGAAAGCCGAGCAGCAGCAGGGGAAGGAGGAGCAACAGCAGGTTGCCGGTGCCGGCACCAGAAGACATCGAGAAGGCCCTTCACGTCGTGCGCGCGGTCCCCGACGGGGACGCGGGAGCGGCCCGGGCACGCCGGGCCGTCGGTCCATCGTAAGCGAGGCGCACGAGCCCTCCCAATGGGACGCGCCCGGAACACCACCGAGCCGGGTCCGTGGTGCCGTCAGTCGGTGGCCGAGCCCAGGCGCCCCGGCCCGTCGTCCAGCGGCAGCACGTCCTGGGTCGTCGAGCCGACCGGAGGTGTGAGGTTCAGGTGCTCCCAGGCCCGACGAGTGGCTGCTCGGCCCCGGGGTGTGCGGACCATGAAGCCCTCCCTCACCAGATAGGGCTCGGCCACCGTCTCGACGGTGTCGGTCTCCTCCCCCACGGCGACGGCGAGGGTGGAGAGTCCGACCGGGCCGCCCGCGAAGCGTCGGCAGAGGGCCTCGAGCACGGCACGGTCGAGCCGGTCCAGACCGGCCGCGTCCACATCGAAGAGGCGCAGCGCAGCGAGCGCGGCAACCTGGTCCACGCGGCCGGATCCGTGCACCTGCGCCCAGTCCCGCACCCTGCGCAGCAAGCGGTTGGCGATCCGAGGGGTGCCGCGACTGCGCCCGGCGATCTCGGCGATGCCCTCCCCGTCCGCGTCGACACCGAGCAGACGTGCCGAACGATGCAGGATCGTCTCGAGGTCGGCGGCATCGTAGTAGTCGAGGTGCCCGGTGAAGCCGAAGCGATCGCGCAGCGGGGCCGGCAGCAGGCCGGCACGCGTCGTCGCGCCGACGACCGTGAAGGGGGGCAATTCGAGCGGAATGGCGGTGGCCCCCGGGCCCTTGCCGACGATGACGTCGACGCGGAAGTCCTCCATCGCCAGGTAGAGCATTTCCTCGGCTGCTCGACTCATCCGGTGGATCTCGTCGAGGAAGAGCACCTCGCCCTCGTCGAGACTGGACAGTACGGCGGCAAGGTCACCGGCGTGCTGAATCGCTGGCCCACTCGTCACTCGGATCGGCCGCTCGATCTCGGCTGCGACGATCATCGCCAACGTCGTCTTGCCCAGTCCCGGAGGTCCGGAGAGCAGCACGTGATCAGGAGTGCTGCCTCGCTGCTTGGCTGCCCGGAGGACCAATCCCAACTGGTCACGGACACGGGGTTGGCCGGGGAACTCGGCCAACCGCTTGGGCCGCAGCGCCGCCTCGACGATGCGTTCGTCGTCGTCCCCGCCCGCATCGACGACGCGTGCTGTCGCCTCGAGCGAACCGTCGGACTCGCGGATCTCGCTGCGAAAGCCCTCGGTCATCGCCGCAACTCTCGGAGGGCAAGACGCAGGTATGCCGCGATCTCAGCGTCTGCGGGGGCGGTCACCGCGACCCGCTCGACGGCATCGCCGGCCTGCTTGGCGTTCCAGCCCAGCCCGACCAGCGCCTCGGCGACCTGGTCGCGCCAGCCGTCGGTGGTGACAGCCGCGGACCCCGGCGTGGTCGCGGTGGTGGCCCGCGGCATACCTGCCACCTTGTCCTTGAGTTCCAGGACGAGGCGTTGTGCGGATTTCACGCCGATCCCCGGGACCGTTGTCAGGGCCTTGGTGTCACCGGCCGAGAGGGCAGCGGCCAGATCGTCCGGCCCCATGACCGAGAGCATGGCCAGAGCAATCCGTGGGCCGACGCCGGAGACGGACTGCACCGTCTCGAACATGTCACGTTCGTCAGTCGTCAGGAATCCGAAGAGGGTCAGCGAGTCCTCACGGACGACCAGACTGGTCGCCAGCGTCACCTCATCCCCGCGATGGCTCGCCGCGGCCGCCGCAGGGGTGGTGTGGACGAGCAGCCCGACCCCGCCGACGACGACGGTCACGCGATCGAGACCGGCCTGCCCGATGGTGCCGGTCACACTGGCGATCATCGCCGGCTCCCCGCTGCCAGCGCGGTCAGGCGGTTCTCGGCCTGGCCACGCCACAGATGACAGATCGCCAATGCCAGGGCATCAGCAGCGTCGGCCGGCTTGGGCGCGGTGTCGAGGGCGAGGATACGCGTCACCATGGTGGCGACCTGGGCCTTGTCCGCACGGCCGGAACCGGTGACCGCGGCCTTGACCTCCGTGGGGGTGTGCAGGTGCACGGGAAGACCGCGTTTGGTGGCGGCCAGCATGGCGATCGCGGAGGCGTGGGCGGTGGTCATGACCGAGGCGACATTGACGTCGGCGAATACTCGCTCGATCGCCACGACGTCCGGGGCGAACCGGTCCAGCCAGGTCTCGAGTTCTTGCTCGAGGTAGACCAGCCGCTCGCCGGTCGCTGCGGCGCTCGGCGTGCGCACCACACCCACGGCGACCATGGTGGCTCGTCCGGCGCGGCCCTCGACGACACCGAGCCCACACCGGGTGAGACCGGGGTCGACACCGAGCACGCGCACGAGGTCTCCTTGGTCCGGCGAGGCGGCCCCAACGGCATACCGCTGGGGTGAACAGATGTTCGATCACCCACGCTACCCCGCGTGCCCCACGCGTCACCTCCGCGACACGCGCGGAGGCAGTTCACTCCTCGTCGAGCGCTGCCAGCACCTCGTCGGGGATGTCGCCGTTGGCGAAGACGTCCTGGACGTCATCGGAGTCCTCGAGGGCCTCGATGACGCGGATCATCTTCTTGGCGCCCTCGAGGTCGAGCGGCACCTGCAGGTTCGGCACCCACGAGGCCTCGGCCGAGTCGTAGTCGACACCGGCCTCCTGGACCGCCTTGCGGACCGAGACGAAGTCGGTGGCCTCGGAGACGATCTCCCAGGAGTCACCGTTGTCGTTGACCTCCTCGGCACCCGCGTCGAGGACGATCTCGAGGATGTCGTCCTCGCTGCGGTCACCCTTGGGGATGATGACGACGCCCTTGCGGTCGAAGACGTAGGCGACCGAGCCGGGATCCGCGAGGTTGCCGCCGTTGCGCGACAGCGCGGTGCGAACCTCGGCTGCCGCCCGGTTGCGGTTGTCGGTCAGGCACTCGATGAGGAGGGCGACACCCCCGGGCGCGTAGCCCTCATAGGTGATGTTCTGCCAGTCGCTTCCGCCGGCCTCGGCACCGGAGCCGCGCTTGACGGCGCGGTCGATGTTGTCATTGGGGACCGAGGACTTCTTCGCCTTCTGGATCGCGTCGTAGAGGGTCGGGTTGCCCCCGGGGTCACCACCGCCCTGCTTGGCCGCGACCTCGATGTTCTTGATCAGCTTGGCGAAGAGCTTGCCCCGCTTGGCGTCGATGGCGGCCTTCTTGTGCTTGGTGGTCGCCCATTTGGAGTGGCCGGACACGTCGGTCTCCTGCTCGTGGTTCTCGGTTCTCGATCGCCGAGCATCCTAACCCCGGCCTGCCCGGCACCTCGTGCGCAGAGCGGCATACCGTCGTCGCATGGCGCACCGCTTCCGTTTCGCGACCACCTGGCGGGGCGCCGGCCGGCGCGGCGACACTCTTCGACACCCTCGCCGACGTCGACGCGTATGCCGCGTGGTGGCCGGAGGTGTGCGGCGTCGCCCGGCTGTCGGCGGACGCCGGTCGCGTGTCGATCCGCTCGGTGCTGCCGTGGACCCTGGACCTGGTCATCACCCGAACCGTGGAGGACCGGCCCTCGGGGATCCTGCGGGTCGACCTGGCCGGGGACCTGGCCGGCTGGGCGCAGTGGGTCGTGCGCGACGGCCGTGCCGACTACGACCAGGCCTGCGACGTGCGCACCCCGGTGCTGCGGAGACTTCCCCGGGCACTCGACCCGCTCATGCGGTGGAACCACGCCGCGATGATGAGCTCGGGCGAGGCGGGGCTGCGCCGGCACCTGGCCGGGCACGAGGGGAGCTGACCGCGCCACGCCCCCGGACGCCATCGGTTCAGAGCGGTCGAGCCCCCACCCGCGAGGAGCGCGGAGGCCGACGAACAGATCACTCACGCCACCACGGTGCCCCGGACGGTCGCCACGAAGTGGGAGTGGAAGCGGTGGTCGCCGGTCACCTCGGGATGGAACGAGGTGGCGAGCAGGTTGCCCTGCCGCACCGCCACAGGATGCTCGCGACCCAGGGGACGGACGGACGCGAGCACCTCGACCTCACTCCCCCACTGCTCGACCCAGGGCGCGCGGATGAAGACCGCACGAACCGGCTGGGGACCGAGTTGCCGGATGTGCAGGTCCTCCTCGTATGAGTCGACCTGGCGCCCGAAGGCGTTGCGCCGCACCGTGATGTCGAGACCGCCGAGCGTCTGCTGGTCGCTCGTGCCATCAGTGATCCGGTCCGCGAGCATGATCATCCCGGCACAGGAGCCGTAGACCGGGAGCCCGTCCCGGATGGCCGTGACCAGCGGGTCCCGCAGCTCGAAGGCGCGCACGAGCTTGTCCATGACGGTGGACTCGCCGCCGGGGATGACCAGGCCGTCGATCTCCTCCAGCTCACGGGGGCGACGGATGGCCCGGGTGGCCGCACCCGCGGACTCCAGCGCACGGACGTGCTCGCGCACGTCGCCCTGGACGGCGAGGACGCCGATGACCGGCATGCCGCTCACGGCCAGCCGCCCTCGTCGACGCCACCGGGGATGTCGGCGTCCACGGCATACGGGGTGCGGGAGAAGCGGAACGACGCGAGGTCGAGGTGCGAGGGCGTCCCGTCGGCGACGTGCAGGGGCTCGCCGGCGAAGTAGCCGTCCATGATCGAGCCCATGCGGTACTGCACGTCCTCGCCCGGCACGGGTCCGGTGGCGCGGCCGTCGAGGGTCCCGGCGGCCCCGGACCAGACGAGCTCTCCGCCACGCACGACGCCGGCGACCATCGAGGGGGTACCCCCCTCGCGCTGGGCGGAGGCCAGCGTGTGGTCCAGGCGCGTGCGGGTGCGTTCGGTCAGGCTCACGACATCAGAGGGTATGCCGCGCGGGAACCTCCCGTCGCCGCCGGTCGTTGACACCCGCTCCCGACGAAAGGACACCACCCCGGTGCCGCTCCCCCCAGCTGCTGACCAGGCCCGACGACTCATCGACCTCGGGATCGCCGACGTGGCGGGAGTCGACCCGCAGGCGGTGCTCGCCCTGGCCGGTGGGGCAGCCGATGGCGACCTCGTCGTCCTCCCCGCACCGGCGTCCGTGCTTGCCCCACTCCTCGGGCTCGGCGGGCGGCCCGGCTTCGTCGTCGAGGACATGACCGACGTCGACGAGTTCGTGCCGACGATGGCGATGCCGGGAGGGCCGTACGTGGTACGCGGGCTCGACCGTGGAGACGAGTTCGCGAGCGTCCGACCGGCCGACGCGGTGCCGGTCATCGAGGAACGAGGGCGGTCGCCACTGACCCTCGTCGAGGGCCTCCATTGGGCGATCCAGGACGACGGGGTGCTGGAGCGCAACCACTGCTACATGACGATCGGGTCGCGAAAGCAGCGGGCGAACGGGACGTTCGACGCGCGCACGCCGGCGCTGTGGATCAGCAACGGCACCGGCCGCGACGGCCGGGAGCGCAAGGGCGCACCAAAGGTCGGCTGGTGCTGGTGGCGCAACCACCACACCTGGCTGGGAATCGCCTCGTGCGCGGCGCGCAGTGCCCTTCAGCCAGCCAGTAGTGGGCGCCGGTAGACCGTCCACGTCGGGCGGTCCGGCTCGAAGCCCACGCCCCGGTAGACGCGGCCGGCAGGATTGTCGACCCCCGTGACGATGACGAAGCGCGTGACCCCCTGGGTCGCCGCCCACTGCGCTGCGACACCGAGCAGGTGGGCCGCGAGGCCTCGGCGCCGGTGCTCCGGGCGGGTGCCGACGTCCTGGTACCTCGCCAGACCGTCACCGACGACGATCCCCAGGTCCGCGGCGAGCCGCCCGTCGCCGTCGAAGGCGCCGACGAAGAGCGCCCCACCGGCCGCAACGACCTCGCGCTGGATGTCGGTCCGGGCCCTGACGAAGCGCTCGTGGCTGCTCGCTTCGTACTCCCCGCTCTCCTCGTTCTCCGCGAGCTCGACCGCGATGCGGGCCCCCCAGTCGGCGTCCGTGGTGAGCGGGCGGACGGCATACCCCTGCGGGCAGGGCGCCAGACGCGGGAGACCGGCCATGGCGAGGGACTCGTCCTCCTCGAGCTCGACACCGTGACCGTCCCAGGCGCTCGGCGTCGGGGCGCCCACGAGGCCGATGCTCACCCAGTCCGCCTCGGCAAAGACATCGGCGTGGCGGGCCAGCCAGCGGGCTGCGTCGTCGCTGGCACTGGGGTCGGTGACGAGGACGAAGTTCCCCCAGTGGTAACCGGGGTTGCGGGGGGTCCGGACGACGAGGTGGTCGTCGTGGCGCTCGACGTGCGACCCACTCGCCTCCAGCACGGTGAGGTCGGTGGCCCAACGGGCGGGCAGCGGGGAGGGGTCCACCCGTCGAGGGTATCGAGGTCGGGGCCCGACCTTCGATGCAATACCGTCCAGTCATGGTCGATGACGCCCTCGCTGCCCGCGCTCGCTCCCTCGACGAGGAGCACCATGACACCGATCTCCGCGGCCGGTTCCGGTTGCCGGCGGGCACGACCTACCTCGACGGCAACTCACTGGGCGCACTCCCGGTCGGCGTGGCGGAGGCGGTCGCTGACGCAGTCACCCGGCAGTGGGGCAACGACCTCATCGCGAGCTGGAACACCGCCGACTGGTGGGGTGCGTCGGCGCGGGTGGGCGATCGGATCGGTGCCCTCGTGGGGTCCGCACCGGGCCAGGTCCTCGTGGCCGACTCGACGAGCGTGAACCTCTTCAAGGTCGTCGTCGCCGCGGCCCGGATGCGGCCCGGCCGGGACATCCTCCTCACCGACGGCGACTCCTTCCCCACCGACGTCCACATCGCCGAGGGTGCGGCACGGGTCGCCGGGCTGGTCGTCGAACGGGTCTCCCCAGCCGACGCGCCGGCGCGAATCGCCGAGCTGGGCGACCGGATGGCGCTGGCGGCCTACAGCTCGGTGGACTACCGCACCGGTGAGCTGTGGGACCTGCCCGCGATCACGCGCGCGGCCCACGACGTCGGGGCCTTGGTCTGCTGGGACCTCTGCCACAGCGCAGGTGCCATGGAAGTCGGCCTGGACGGCCATGACGCCGACTTCGCGGTGGGCTGCGGCTACAAGTACCTCAACGGCGGGCCCGGCGCGCCGGCGTTCATCCACGTTGCGGCACAGCACATCTCGTCGTTCGACCAGCCACTGACCGGGTGGAACGGTCACGCCGAGCCTTTCGCGATGTCGCCCGACTATGCACCGGCCCCCACGATCGAGCGCGCCCGGGTGGGCACTCCCCCCGTGCTCGGCGTCCTTGCCCTGGAGGCCGCGCTCAAGGCGTTCGACGGCGTCGGAATGGCCGGCGTCCGCCGGCGGCGGTCCCTGGCGCTGACCGGGTTCTTCCTCGAGTGCGTCGACGCCCTTGTCCCCGGCATCGTCGTCGCCTCGCCGCGTGACGACGCGCGACGCGGCTCCCAGGTCAGCCTGAGGCACCCCCACGCGTATGCCGTCGTGCAGGCCCTCATCGCCCGCCGCGTCATCGGCGACTTCCGCGAACCGGACATCATCCGACTCGGTTTCGCGCCGCTGTACCTGACCCACGCCGACGTGCTGCGGGCAGCGGAGCACCTGCGCGAGGTGCTGGGGACACGCGAGTTCGCGCGCCCCGAGTTCTCGGTGCGCGGGGCGGTCACTTGAGTCGGCGGCGCGCCTCGACCTCGTCGCCGTTCATCGTGCCGGTCAGTTCGAAACCGCTGCGGAGGTAGAACTCCTTCGGACCGCCGCGGTCGTCGACGAAGGAGACCATCAGGACACGATGCCCCTCGGAAGCCAGGGCCGTCGCCAGCAGGTCGAGCGCCATCCGGCCGATCCCGCGTCCTTGGTGCTTGGCATCGACGAGCAACCGCCAGAGGTAGGGCTCGGGAACGGTCTCGTTGGCCGCGGCATACATGAGGAAACCCGCGGGTTCCGTGTCCGCGGCGATGCCCCGGAGCACCGGGACGAGCGGGACGCACTGCTCCTCCGGCGGGAAGAGCGCATCGCCGTAGTTGCCGAGCATCGGCGCGACGAGCCGCCGTTGGCCCTCGTGGGCAGCCAGGCCGGCGTAGGCCTCCTGGTTCTCGGACGTGATCTCGACGAGCTCGACCTCGTCGACCGGGGTCGCCTGCAGGCGCCGCCACTCGCACCAGTCCTCGGCCGTGGTCGAATAGGTCGTGTTGTCCGTCCATTCGCCCCGCCAGAAGAAGGACTTCTTCGTCGTCACCTCGTGCCGCAGCCCGATCCGCTCCAGCACTCGGGCGGAGGCCGTGTTCGGCGGGTCGAGCTCTCCGATGACGCGGATCACCCCGACCCGGTCGACGAGGTCGGCCAGCACCGCGCCGGCCGCCTCGGTGGCATATCCGTGCCCCCAGTGCTCACGCGCCAAGGTGAAGCCGATCTCGGCGACCTTGCCGGTGGCATCGAGGTGGAGGGCGACGTCGCCGATGACCTCCCCGTCGTGCTCGATCGCCAATTGCGTCCAGCGCCCGGCGACGACATCGGAGCGGTCCGCTTGGTCGTCGAGGTCTCCGTGCGCGTCGTCGTCCGTGTAGGGCAGATCCCACAACTGGTGGCGAGCCACGTCGGGGTCGTTGCGGTAGGCGGCGAACGTGGGGATGTCGTGCGGACGCATCACCCGCACGACGAGCCGGTCGGTCGTCAGCGGGTTTGCCGTGTCACCCCACTCGGCCACCGGATCAGGTGGGGCTACCGCGGTGACCGGACGTGCTGCTCCCGGACCCACTCTTGAGCCGGCCGGTCGCCCACAGGACGAGGGCGACGACGCCGACGAAGGCGATCGCCGCGAGGATCGCGAGGGCGATGACGACGAACCAGGAGACCATGCGCCAAGCCTAGGCCGCGGGACTCACCGGAGTACCCGCTCCGGCGCTCACCAACCGCGCTCGGCGAGCCGGTGTGGCTGCGGGATCTCGTCGACGTTGAGGCCGACCATGGCCTCGCCGAGCCCCCGGGAGACCTTGGCGATCACGTCGGGGTCGTCGTAGAACGTCGTCGCCTTGACGATGGCCTCAGCGCGCTGCGCGGGGTTGCCGGACTTGAAGATCCCCGAGCCGACGAAAACTCCCTCCGCACCCAGCTGCATCATCATGGCCGCATCGGCCGGGGTGGCGATGCCTCCGGCGGTGAAGAGCACGACAGGGAGCTTCCCGGCCTCCGCGACCTCCTTGACCAGGTCATAGGGAGCCTGCAGTTCCTTGGCGGCGACGTAGAGCTCGTCCTCGGGGAGGTTCTGGAGGCGGCGGATCTCCTGGCGGATCTGGCGCATGTGGGTCGTCGCGTTCGAGACGTCACCGGTGCCCGCCTCACCCTTGGAGCGGATCATGGCCGCGCCTTCGGTGATCCGGCGCAGCGCCTCACCGAGGTTGGTGGCACCGCAGACGAACGGGACCGTGAAGGCCCACTTGTCGATGTGGTTGGCGTAGTCGGCCGGGGTGAGCACCTCGGACTCGTCGATGTAGTCCACACCCAGGCTCTGCAGGACCTGCGCCTCGACGAAGTGTCCGATCCGGGCCTTGGCCATGACCGGAATGGACACAGTGTTGATGATCCCGTCGATCATGTCCGGGTCGCTCATCCTCGAGACTCCGCCCTGGGCGCGGATGTCGGCCGGCACCCGCTCGAGAGCCATGACGGCAACGGCGCCGGCGTCCTCGGCGATCTTTGCCTGCTCCGGGGTGACGACATCCATGATGACGCCGCCCTTGAGCATCTCGGCCATTCCTCGCTTGACGCGGGTGGTGCCGGTGCCGGTCGTGGTCGTGTTCTCGTTCATCGGGGTCCTTGCCGGTGGTTGCGCGGGTTTCTCGAAGTCTAGGTCCGCTGCGACGGCACGCTGACCACCCCTGCCGCTGCGGTATGCCGTCGGGCCCCCCAGCGGGTCAGGCGCCTGCCCCGGGAAGGCGGTCGTCGAAGTCGACCAGGTCGGGTAGCGCGGCATGCCCGGCGAGCCGGAAGACCCGCACGACCGTCTTGGCCCGCACCCTGCGGACCTGGGCGACGGCGTCGTTGTGGAACTGCCGGGCCAGTTGCACCCGCAGGGCGGACGCCTCGACCCGCTCCAGAGCCTCGAGAGCCACCGGGTCCCCGTCATTGCCCCGCAGGACTGCTTGTTGGTCATCGCTGAGCACCGTGGCCAGGGCCGAGCTCAGATCGGACTCCACGCCCTCGCGGCCGGCGAAGTGCTGCCCGTCGAGCGGGTCGTCCCCGATCGGATGCTCCGTGCGCCTCCGAATGGCGCCCGATGCGGCGTCCGCGAGGAAGAGCGATGAGGCCGGGTCGAGGGCACCGCTGGTGGCGAGCTCCAGGCTGGCCTCGGCCCGGCGCACCAATTGGGCGTCCAGGACCGACATGGCCCCTTCGACCTTGGCGTGGAGACGGTCCAGCCGGGCCGCGCTGTAGGACAGGTACCAGCCCAAGGCGATGAGCAGCGCAAGCACCACCAGAGCGATGACGAGCAGGTCGTTCTCAGCGCTCATGCGTCACCCCCGCCCAAGCCGAGCTTGTGCGCACGTCGGCGGACGCGCGCCACGATCCCCGTGGACTCGGCCGCGAGCGGCGCCGCTTCGACGCCCTCGACGACCGTCTCGTAGACCGCCATGATCCGTGCCGCAACGGACTCCCAGTCGAAGTCGCCGGCCCGCTCGCGTCCGGCCCGGGACATCCGCGCCCTCAGGTCATCATCCCCGAGGACCTGACGCAGTCGCTCCGCCAGACCCGCCGGCTCGGAGACCGGGAAGGTCACGCCTGCGCCGGTGTCGCCGAGCACGCTGCAGAAGGCCTCGAGATCGCTGGCGATGACGGGTGCGCCGGCCGCCATGGCCTCGATCAGCACGATCCCAAAACTCTCGCCGCCGGTGTGCGGGGCGATGTAGGCATCCACCGACGCGAGCAGGGCGGCCTTGTCGGGCTCGCTCACCAGGCCGAGGAACTCGACCCGATCGGTGAGGGCAGCCGGCACGGAATCGGCCGCTTCGGCGACGTCACCGGGGCCGGCCACGAAGAGGTGGGGGACCTCGGACCCCGACGTGTCGAGTTCGGCGAGCGCGGCCAGCAGGATGGCCAGGCCTTTTCGAGGTTCGTCGATCCGTCCCAGAAAAGCGACCGTGCGTCGGCCCGGGCGGCCGACGAAGCGGGGGTCTCGTCGGGCCGACCCGAAGGCGGCGACATCGACGCCGTTGGGGATCACGTACGCGTCGGCCTTCAGGTGGGTCAGCACGGTCTGTCGAGCGGCCTCACTGACGGCGATACGCGCGTTGATCTTCTCCATCGACGGGCGCAGCAGCGGGTTCGCCGCGTGCATGGCGCGTGATCGCAGGGTTGAGGTGTGGAAGGTGGCGACGACCGGGAGCCTGGCCGCCCAAAGGGCCAGGACCGATGCGCTGGGGGTCACGGGCTCGTGGATGTGGAGCAGGTCGAAGTCCCCCTCGTCGACCCAGCGGCCCACCCGCGCCGAGGTCACCGGACCGAAGGTCAGCCGGGCCACGGAGCCGTTGTAGGGCACAGCGACCGGCCGGCCGCACGAGGTGAACCATGCGGGGTGGCTCTCGTCCTCCTCCGAGGGGGCGAGCACCAGGACATCGTGACCCTGTGCGCGGAAGTGCTCGGCGAGGTCTCGGACGTGAAATTGGACGCCGCCTGGCACATCGAAGGAGTAGGGGCAGACCATGCCGATTCTCATCGGTGGCCGCTCCCGATCCGCTCCAGATCGAGGTCGTCCTCGAAGACGCGCTGGAGCATGTGCCAGTCCTGCGGGCTGTCGGTGATCGCCGCCGCGAGTGCATCGGCGCAGGACTGGGTCATCGCCTCGACGCGGTCGCGAGTCGTCCCGGTTGCCGGCACGGCCACCTCGTCGTGGAAGGTGATGACGATCCCCCAGGAGCGGCCACGCCGCTCGTGTCGGATCGAGACCGGGAAGAGCGGTCGCTGCTCCACCAACGCCAGCGCCGCCGGCCCAGGGGCCATCCGGGCCCGATGGCCACAGAAGTCGACGGCCACGCCGCTGTGCGTGAGGTCCCGGTCGGCGAGCAGCGGGATCAAGCCCGGTCGACGCGCCGCCTCACGAAGCAACGGGAAGGGCGCCGGTCCTCCTGTCAGGGGCAGGATCGTCATTCCCAGGCCCTCGCGAAACTCGAGAAACTCACGGAAGACCTCTTCGGGCTTCAGCCGCTCGGCGACCGTCGTGACGGCGGTCCAGTGCACGCTGGCCCAGGCACCGGCGAGATCCCAGTTGCCCATGTGTCCGAGGAAGCAGATCGCCGATCCCCCCGCATCGATGACCTCACGCACGGGCGCGTCACCCTCCGTGCGGACCCTCACGGCGAGTTCCTCCGGGCTCAGCACCGGGAGGCGGAAGGCCTCGCCGTAATACCTCAGGTAGGACCGCATGCCGGTGAGGACGAGGTCATGGAGTTCGCCATCGGTCAGGTCGGGCCGGACCTTGCGATAGTTCGCCGCGAGGCGTCGGGCTCCCCCACGCAGAACCGTCACGTCGGCGATCCGGTCGAAGAGGGCGTATGCCGCGGGCTCGGGCAGCCAGCGGACTCCCGTCCACGCCGCACGGAAACCAGCCGCGGTGATCAGATCCCCCGCTCCCCCCAGCAGGTTCATCCCCTGGACGCCAGCGCTTGGGCCCGCACTGTGAGCATGCGTTGGAAGACGGTGACCAGGCTGGCCACCGCGAGCAGGGCGAGGACGACACCCAGGACGACCTGGGGCAGCCCGAGACCGACGAACCCGGTGACGACGAGCACGGCCACGAGGCGGGTCGGCGCGCTCGGCGATGCCGACGTTGGCCGTCATGCCCAGTCCTTCTGCCCGGGCCTTGGCATAGGAGACGACGCTGCCCAGGATGAGGCAGGCCAGCGCGAGCCCGGCCAGCACGGTCTGGTCGCCGTCCCCGGCATACCAGAGCACCAGGCCACCGAAGATGGCCGCATCGCCCACCCGGTCGAGCGTCGAGTCCAGGTAGGCACCCCAGGTGCTGCTCCGCCCCGACAGGCGCGCCATGACACCGTCCACCGTGTCGGAGAAGACGAACGCGGTGATGACCAGGGTGCCGACGAGCAACTGGCCGCGGGGGTAGAACCACAGCGCGCCGAAGCAGACGCCGAGGGTGCCCACGACTGTCACGACATCGGGGCTGACACCGAGTCGGACGAGCAGTCGGGCGAAGGGAGTGAAGACCTTGGTGAAGAAGGCGCGCGCGTATCGGTTGAGCATGGTGCCCCAAGGGTATCTGCGACCGCGCCGACGACGTGGCGCACGGCACGTGGCGCGCCGCCCGGAGGCGGTTGTGCAGGCGCCGATATGGGAGCAATGTGTCAGTCATGACCACCGTCACCACCCCGAGAGTCCCTGTCCCCTCCGGCGTCGAGTCGATCCGCAACGTCGTGCTCGTCGGGCCGAGCGGAGCCGGAAAGTCCAGACTCTTCGAGCACCTCGTGGGGTCGCTCGCCGGCAGCAAGGCGCCGCGCGCGGGGGCAAACCAGAACGTCGGTCTGAGAGCCGCCACCGTCGAACGCGAAGGCGTGGTGGTCACCCTCATGGATGCTCCCGGGAACCCTGACTTCGTGGGTGAGGTCAGGGCAGGACTGAGGGCCGCCGATGCGGCCCTTTTCGTTGTGTCGGCGGCGGACGGGGTGGACGCGACCACCCGTGGCCTGTGGCACGAGTGCTCCGTGGTGGGAATGCCCCGGGCCGTCGTGATCACCCAGCTCGATGCGAGCGACGCCGACTTCCAGGCCACCCTCGCCGACTGCCAGGCCCACTTCGGCAGCGGCGTCCAGCCGCTCGGCATACCGGTGGCCGGGAGCGTGGGCGCAGTGTCCTCGATCGCCGACCTCCTCCTCGGTGAGATCCACGACTACGCCGACGGCGGTGATCGTCTGGTTCGTCAGGCCGGCCCCGAGCACGCCGCAGCCTTCGACACCTATCGGGGTGGACTGATCGAGGGGATCATCGAGGAGTCCGAGGACGACGGCCTGATGGACCGTTACCTCGAGGGCGAGGAGTTGCCCTTCGACGTCCTCGAGAAGGACCTCCTCACGGCGGTCGCGGCCGGAACCTTCCATCCCGTGCTGCCGGTGTCGGCGGAAACCGGCGCCGGTGTCGGAGTGCTCGTCCATCTCATCGCCGTGGCCTTCCCCCACCCCGGCCTCCATCCGCTGCCGACCGTCAGGCCGGTCTCCGGCGGGGCGCCGGTCGCCGTCACTGCCGACCCGGACGGCCCACTCGTCGCCGAGGTCGTCCACACCCGAAGCGATCCCTACATGGGGCACCTCTCCCTGGTCAGGATCTTCTCCGGGACTCTTCGCTCCGACCGCGCAGTCCATGTCTCCGGTCACCTCGACGAGATCGCCGCAGTGATCGGTGAAGGCCACGCCGGACACGACGAGGACGTGCGCCCCGGCGCCGTCGGCGCTCCCTTCGACGGCGAGTTGCTCCCCAAGGGCCAGGGAATAGCCGGTGAGGTCGTCGTGGTCACCAAATTGTCGAGTGCCCAGACGTCGGACACGATCTCGGACCCGGATCGTCCCCTCCTCGTCACTCCCTGGGCCCTGCCCGATGCCCTGCTGCCCACAGCAGTGCACCCGGTGACCAGGGCCGACGAGGACCGGATGCCGGCGGCTTTCCGTGACCTGGCCGCCGAGGACCCCTCCCTCCGGATCGAGCACGGCACCGGTCAGGTGGTGCTCTGGACCACCGGTCCGGCGCACCTCGACCTCGTCCTGGCCCGGCTCAGGGAGCGTTACAACGTCTCTGTCGAGAAGGTGGCGGTGCGCGTCCCGATGAAGGAGACCCCCATCGCCACGGCCCAGGCCCAGGGGCGGCACGTCAAGCAGTCCGGCGGGCACGGCCAGTTCGCGGTCGTCCACCTGACGATGGAGCCGCTCTCGCGAGGCACCGGCAACGAGTTCCACGAGACGGTCGTCGGCGGCGCCGTGCCACGGCAGTTCATCCAGTCCGTCGAGAAGGGCGCCCACGCGCAGCTCGACAAGGGCCTGCTCGCGGGGTGGCCGGTCGTCGACGCCAAGGTCACGCTGACCGACGGCAAGGCGCATTCGGTCGACTCCAGTGATGTGGCATTCCAGACGGCGGCCGCGTTGGCCCTCAAGGAGATGGCGTCCGCCGCGACAATGGCGCTGCTCGAGCCCATCGACACGGTGCGGGTGACCGTCGATGACGAGTTCCTCGGCGCCATCATGACCGACGCCAGCACGCGACGGGGTCACATCATGGGGTCGGAGCCGGCCGAGGGTGAGGAAGGAAGGAGCACCCTGACCGCCGCGATCCCCCAACTCGAACTGCTCGACTACGCCATCGCCCTGCGGTCGCTCGCCCACGGGACGGGCCGATTCACCCGCGAACTCAGCGGATACGAACAGTTGCCGGACCGGTTGGCCAAGGAGCACCTTTCCGGCGGCAAGCACTCCTGAGGCGGCGGGTCCGCCTCAGGAGGGCCACGCAGCGGCCAATCGTGCCCTGGTGTCCTCCAGCAGGGCCGGCAGGGCCTTGGTCTGGGCCACGATGGGGAAGAAGTTGGCGTCGCCGCCCCACCGGGGCACGACGTGCTGGTGCAGGTGCGCCGCCACGCCTGCGCCGGCGACCTCACCCTGGTTCATCCCGATGTTGAAGCCCATCGGCGCCGACGCCTCGGACAGGGCGCCGATCGCCTGCTTGGTGAGCCGGGTGAACTCCGCGGTCTCGTCATCGGTGAGGTCGACGTAGAGCGACACGTGCCGATAGGGACACACCAGGACGTGACCTGGGTTGTACGGGAAGAGGTTCATGACCACGTAACAGGTCCGACCTCGGTGGACGATCAGCCCGTCCTGGTCACTGCGCGTCGGGGCGGCACAGAAAGGGCAGCCGTCGCCCGCGTCCGCCGTCGGACGCTCCCCCTCGATGTAGGCCATCCGGTGCGGAGTCCACAGCCGCTCGAAGGAGTCGGCCGTGCCGGCGAAACTCCCTGCCGGCTCGAGGCCGGGGTGACCGGTCGGCGCGCTCATGGTCATGACTCTAGGGGGAAAGGGTGAGGCCCCGGGAAGTATGAGTTCCCGGGGCCTCGGTCGACTCGGCGTGATGCTCCTCGTCTCACGGAAGGCTGTCCGCTCCCTACGCCTTCATCACCAGGCGCTCCGTGCGGCAAGCCGCTCGGTGTGGGTGCTTCCGTTCTTCCGATCCCTCGTTCACCGAAGTGATCGAGTGGGTTATTTCTAGTCGCCAGAACCGTTGCTGCGCAACACCTTCGGGCCAACTTTCTCGAGCAATTCTGCAGGCCCGGCGTGTCGTCGGCGTGTCCTGTGACGACTGGTGCCCACGGTCCGCATGTGGCTCAGCGAGCCCCAGGCATCAACCGTCAGGAGGCAGTGCTGACCTGCCGCTTCTCGTCGATGGCGGCCCGAACCTTGGCGATCGCGGCGTCGATCGGCACGCCGTTCTCCTGCGATCCGTCGCGATACCGGAAGGACACCGAGTTGTTGCTCCGGTCCTCCTCCCCCGCGATGAGGACGAAGGGCACCTTGGCCTTGCT
Organism: Phycicoccus elongatus Lp2; assembly: GCF_000367525.1. Classification (GTDB taxonomy): domain Bacteria; phylum Actinomycetota; class Actinomycetes; order Actinomycetales; family Dermatophilaceae; genus Phycicoccus_A; species Phycicoccus_A elongatus. The sequence continues at coordinate 1,372,771 of NZ_HF570956.1, forward strand.
CGCATTGCGGATCTTCTTGGGGAAGCGATCGTCGGACTCGTCGAGCTCGACCCGGATGCCCTGCTTCTTCATCTGCGCCAGGACATCCCAGAGGTAGTCGTTGAAGTCCTCGGCCACGGGCACCCCCAGCACCTGCACCGGCGAGAGCCAGGGCGGGAACGCGCCCGCGTAGTGCTCGGTGAGCACTCCGATGAAACGCTCGATCGACCCGAACTTCGCCGAGTGGATCATCACCGGCTGCTGACGCGAGCCATCGGCCGCGGTGTACTCCAACTGGAAGCCCTTGGGTTGGCTGAAGTCGTACTGGATCGTCGACAACTGCCAGGTCCGACCGATCGCATCCTTGGCCTGCACCGACACCTTGGGCCCGTAGAACGCCGCCCCACCGGGATCGGGCACGAGCGCCAAGCCCGACTCCAGGCAGGCCTTCTCCAACACCTCGGTGGCGATCGCCCAGTCCTCCTCGCTGCCGATGAACTTGTCCTTGTGCTTGTCATCGCGGGTGGACAGCTCGAGATAGAAGTCGTCGAGCCCGAAGTCACGGAAGAGGCCGAGACAGAAGTTCAGCAGGTGCTTGATCTCCGCCGGTGCCTGCTCCGGGGTCACGTAGGAGTGGCTGTCGTCCTGGGTCATGCCCCGGACCCGGGTCAAGCCGTGGACCACGCCGGACTTCTCGTAGCGGTAGACGCCACCGAACTCGAAGAGTCGCAGAGGCAGCTCGCGATAGGAGCGCCCGCGCGACCGGAAGATCAGGTTGTGCATCGGGCAGTTCATCGCCTTGAGGCGGTAGTTCGCGCCCTCGAACTCCATCGGCGGGAACATCGTGTCCGCGTAATAGGGCAGGTGCCCGGAGGTGTGGAAGAGCCCGTCCTTGGAGATGTGGGGGGTGCCGACGTACTCGAAGCCTTCCTCGAGGTGCCGGCGGCGCACGTAGTCCTCCATCTCCCGCTTGATGACTCCACCCTTGGGGTGGAAGACCGCGAGCCCGGAGCCCAGCTCGTCGGGGAAGGAGAAGAGGTCGAGCTCGGCGCCGAGCTTGCGGTGGTCGCGCTTCTCGGCCTCGGCGAGCCGGTCGAGGTATGCCGTGAGGTCGGCCTTGGTGGGCCACGCGGTTCCGTAGACCCGCTGGAGCTGTTGATTGGCCTGGTCGCCGCGCCAATAGGCGGCGGCCGAGCGCATCACCTTGTAGGCGTTGCCGATGAGTTTGGTGTTGGGGATGTGCGGTCCACGGCAGAGGTCGCCCCAGACGCGGGTGCCGTCCTTGCGGAGGTTGTCATAGATGGTCAGGCCACCCTCCCCGACCTCAGCTGAAGCGCCCTCGCCGGCGTCCTCGGCGTTGGACTTCAGCCCGACGAGTTCGCACTTGTAGGGCTCACTGGCCAGCTCGCGCAGGGCCTCGCCGTCACTCACCTCGCGGCGGTGGAAGGTCTGACCCTCGTTGATGATCTTCTGCATCACCTTGTCGAGGTTCTTCAGGTCCTCGGGGGTGAATGGCTTCTCGACGTCGAAGTCGTAGTAGAAGCCGTCGCGGATCGGCGGTCCGATCCCCAACTTGGCGTCCGGGTTGACCTGCTGGACCGCTTGGGCCAGCACGTGCGCGGTCGAGTGACGCAACACCATGAGGCCGTCGGGCTCGTCGATCCGCACCGGTTCGACGACGGCACCGTCGGGCAGGACTCGATCGAGGTCCCACAACTCACCGTCGACGCGTGCCACGACGACCGCGCGGTCGTCGCCGAAGAGGTCGGCTGCGGTCGTCCCCTGGTCCACCGATCGCTCGTCTCCGGCGACGTGGATGGTCAGTGCGGACATGGCGGCATGGCTCCTCCGGATGGGTGATGCGCGCCGGGTCGGCGCACGACCAAGGGTAACGACCCCGGCGCGCCGACCACGACCGGGTTTGGCGGGGATGATCCCAGCGATCAGGCGTGCCACCACGGGCGCAAGGGGAGGTCATGGGTCCCGTCCGGTGCGGGCCTGACGCCCAGGACGTGGTGCAGCTGGACGACGTCGGTCTCGAAGCCCAGCCGCGAGCCGGCCATGTAGAGGCCCCACACCCTGGCCTTGCCCTCCCCCACGTCGGCAACGCACGCATCCCAGTTCTCGACGAGGTTGCCGCACCACGCGGCGAGCGTGAGGGCGTAGTGAGGTCGCAGGTCCTCACTGTGCAGGACCTCGAGTCCGGCGTCCTGTGCCTCGGTGATGATCCGGCCCGAGCCGGTCAGTTCACCGTCCGGGAAGACATAGCGGTCGATGAAGGCACCAGTTTCCAGCCGACGATTGTCCGGGCGGGTGATGCAGTGGTTGAGCATCAGCCCGCCGTCCCGAAGGCGGTCCCGGATGAAGCGGAAGTAGGCCGGGTAGTTGCGCACCCCGATGTGCTCGGTCAACCCGATGGAGGACACGGCGTCGAAGGCGTCCTCCGTCACCGACCGGTAGTCCGCGTGCCGCACCTCGGCCAGATCCGAGAGCCCCTCGCGCTCGATCTCCGCACGGGCCCAGGCCGCCTGCTCGCCCGACAGGGTGACGCCCAGGACGCGGACCCCGCGGCGCGCGGCATACCTGACCATCCCGCCCCACCCACACCCGATGTCGAGCAGGCGGTCCCCCTCGGTGAGTCGCAACTTGTCGAAGACCAGGCGGTACTTGTTCTCCTGCGCCTCCTCCAGGGTCGCGCCCTCGTGGGGGTAGCAGGCGCACGTGTAGGTCATCGAGGGACCCAGGACGAGTTCGTAGAAACGGTTCGAGACGTCGTAGTGATGCTGGATCGCCGATGCATCCCGCGTGAGGTTGTGGCGCACCCCCTCGGCCACCCGTCGCCAGCGGGGAACGGACTCCTCGGGAGGCGGCGGGGGCGGCGTCAGGCCCTTGCGTCCCAGCCGACGGGCCAGAGCGAGCGCCTGCGCGGGGGTCGGGCGATGCAGTTCCATGGCCGCCATGTCCCGAAGCAGCTCATAGGGGTCGCCGGGGTGGACCCCGCTCGGCACGAGGTCACCCGACACGTAGGCACGCGCCAGGCCAAGGTCTCCCGGGGCCGTGAGGAGGTATGCCGCGCCGCGCTCGTTGCGCAGGTGGAGACCGCGGGCCGCCCCGGGGCGGCCGGCTCGTGAGCCGTCGTAGGCGGTGAAGTCCACCGTGAGGCTGCCACGGGTCACCTCGTCGATGAGTTCGCCGATGCCGGGGGTCGTGAGACCGTGGAGTTGGGTCACTGTCGTCGCACCGCCTTGTCGTGCAGGTCCAGGAGTCGTCGGTCGGGGTCGTAGCGGTCCTTGAGGTCGCGCAGGGCGGCACCTCCGTAGAGCCGGTCGAAGGTGGCGCGGTCGTAGAAGCTGTCCGAGTACAGGGACTTGTGGCCCCCGAGGTCGGCGACGACCTGCTCGACCTGGCGGTTGACCGCGTCCGGAGCCTGCCCGGGGCTGATCGCGACCGAGGACCAGAAGCCGACATTGACATACGTTTCTCCGGCACGCAGCGGGTACAACGGCCAGGGGTGCGGTGAGGAGATGTTGCGAAGACGCAATGGGCACAACCAGATCGGCTCGATCGGCACATGGTCGAGGAACCAGCGCAGGAACTCGACCGTGCGCCGCGCGGGAATCTCGACGTCCTGCACCACGCGCTCTCGCGGTGGTCGTCCGTGGCGGGTCTCGATCCGGTCCCCGATCGCGTGACGATGGTCCAGCGCGACCAGTTTCCAGTAGAAGCTGCTGCGGAGAAGCCGCTTTGGCCACCACCGCCGGATGCGGGGGTTCTGGGCACCGAAGGCGCGGGAGCACCAGAACCAGTCGGTGTCCCACCGCCAGAGGTAGTCCTTGATCGTGAGGAGGTCGTGCTGCGTGGTGGAGCCGTCATGCTGGATGGAGCGGTAGTAGATGTTCATGCCGGTGTAGTCGCTCGTCGGGCCGGGCTCGTCGGTCTGACGCCCCAGGACGAGGTACGACTCGGTGGCCGAGAAGACCACACCATCGAGGTAGTGGACCTCCTCCCCCTCGTGTGCCTGCGTCTCGACGATCCGCTCGAGCGTCGAGGCGAGGGACTCCAGGTCGTCGAAGCGCACGTGTCGCAGCGCGACCGCGCGAGCCACGGGTGCGAGTTCGATGAGCAGGCGCGTGGCATAGCCGAGCGAACCGTAGGAGTTCGCGAAGCCGTGGAAGAGGTCAGCGTGTTCTCCCTGCGGCCGGCAGGTGATCACCTCGCCGGTGCCGGTGAGGATGTCCATCTCGAGGACCGATTCGTGGGGCAGCCCGTCACGGAACGATGTCGACTCGATGCCCAGCCCCGTCACGGCCCCACCCAGCGTGATCGTCTTGAGTTGAGGCACGACGAGCGGCGCCAGTCCGTGGGGCAGGGTCGCGTCGACCAGGTCCTCGTACGTGCACATCCCCCCGACCTCGGCGGTGCGAGCCTCCACGTCGACGGCGAAGACCCCCCGCAGGCCGGAGACGTCCAGGCCAGGCACACCAGAACGCTCCCGGGCGCGGAAGAGATTCGACGTGCGCTTGGCCAACCGGATGCGCTCACCCGGTGGAATCGCCGCCCAGCTGGCTCGCAGTGTTGCCAGCCCCCCGGCATAGCCACCCATTGGCCCATGGAATCACACCGGGGGCCCAGAACGTGAGCCCTTCGGCGGCATACGGTGGAGGCATGGCAACCCTCCCCCATGGCACCTGGCCGTCCCCGATTCCCGCGAGCGCCCTGACGGCACGACAGGCCCGCATCGACGAGGTCCGCGTCGATGGAGAGAGCACCTATTGGCTCGAGTCACGCCCGTGGGAGAAGGGCCGGACGGCGTTGGTGCGGCACGACAGTTCGGGGTCGGCGGACGTGCTGCCCGAGCCGTGGAACTGCCGCTCTCGCGTGCACGAGTACGGCGGGGGGTCGTATGCCGTGCGCGACGGCCTGGTCGTGTTCTGCGAGTTCACGACCACTCGGGTGCTTCGTCTCGACCCGGGCGCGACCGAGCCGGTTCCCCTCACTCCCGAGGGCGAAGTGCGTTACGGCGGACTGGTCCTGGCCGGCGAGCAGGTGTTTGCCGTGCGTGAGGACCACCGCGGCGACGGCGCGCCGGTCAACGAACTCGTGCGCCTCGACCTGCACGGTGACAATCCCGATGGGGGCGTTGTCGTCGCGCGCGGCAGCGACTTCGTGTCCCGGCCTGCGGTGAACACGGAGGGCACCGCGATCGCGTGGATCGCCTGGGACCACCCGAACATGCCGTGGGACTCCACGCGCCTCGTGGTGGCCGACCTGACCACCGATGGCGCCGGATCACCGCAGGTGATTGCCGGTGGCGACGGGATCTCGGTGGCCCAACCACAGTTCGCCGACGACGGCACGCTCTGGTTCATCAGCGATGAGAGCGGTTGGTGGAACCTGCACCGTTGGGATGGCGGGCACGCCACCCGGGTCCACCCGATCGACGCCGATCTCGCCCAGCCGCAATGGGTGCTGGGAATGGTCGACTACGCCCTGCTGCCCGACGGGCGAGTGCTCACCCGTCGTTGGGTGGACGAGTACTCGCGACTGGCCGTCCTCGATCCCGCCAGGGACACTCTCACGGACCTCGACGACGAGGGCGTCATGTTCGACCACCTCGTCGCCATCGGCTCCGAGGTCGCCTTCCGACGTGGCCTCGCAGACCGATTGCCCGAGGTGGTGCGAGGACCCCTGGACGGCGACCGAACCATCGTGGCGAGCTCGGCGCCGGAACGCCCCGACCCGGCATACGTCTCACGCGCGGAGGCTCGGACGTGGACCAACGACGCGGGTCGAGACGCCCACGGACTTCTCTACCGGCCGGTGAACCCGGAGGTGTCCGCCCCCGAAGGTGAACGACCGCCACTGCTCGTCTTCGTCCACGGGGGGCCCACGAGCCGCGCCGAACCCGCCTACGCCACCCTCGTCCACTTCTGGACCACGCGGGGCTTCGCGGTCCTCGACGTGAACCACGGCGGATCGACCGGATACGGACGCGCCTACCGCGAGCGCCTGGTCGGCCAGTGGGGAGTCGTCGACATCGACGACTGCGTGTCCGGAGCCAAGGCCCTGGCCGACGAGGGCATCGTCGACGGCTCTCGACTGGCGATCCGCGGCGGTTCGGCCGGTGGCTACACAACCCTGCGGGCCTTGACATCCAGCACGGCGTTCACGGCGGGCACGAGCTACTTCGGGATCAGCGACCTTCGGGCACTCCTCTCCGACGATCACAAGTTCGAGTCGCACTACACGATCACCCTGGTCGCGCCCTGGCCCGAAGGCGAGTCGGTCTATGTAGACCGGTCACCGCTCTTCCACATCGATGATCTGCACGGCGAGTTGCTCCTCCTCCAGGGCGCCGACGATCTCGTCGTCCCGGTGGCGCAGGCCCAGCTCATGGCCGACGCGATGACGGCCGCGGGCAAGGAGGTCGACATCGTCATCTACGACGGTGAGGGACACGGCTTCCGCAGGGCGGAGACCATCATCGACAGCCTCGAGCGTGAGCTCTCCCACTACCAGAAGGCCTTCGGGCTCGGACCGGTCAGCTGACGGTCAACACCAGGTGCTCGACGTCGGGTCGGCGCGCGCTGCGCAGCCCCGCGACGTTCGGGATGCCGGTGGTGTCCACCACGAGGTCCACCCTGCTCGGCAGCAGGATCGGCTTTCGGAACCACACGTGGGAGGTCACCGGGCCGGAGGCATGGCGACCCAACGCGGCCATGACTCGCGCGTAGGACCACATCCCGTGGGCGATCGCCTGGGGAAAGCCCATGGGCTTGGCCGTGAGCGCGGACAGGTGGATCGGGTTGACGTCCCCCGAGACCACGGCATACTCGCGGCCGAGATCCGCGGCCAGTGACCATTGGGCCGCCGGGAAGCCGCTGGGCATCGCCGGTGGACGGTCGCCGCTGGGAGCGTCGGTCTCGCCCTTGCCGCGGGCCAGGTAGGTGCTGCGGCCTTCCCAGACTCGGGCCCCGTCGACGTCGACCTCGGTGACGAGTTGCACGGTCCGTCCCTTGGCGTGGGGCGCCAGGTTGTCGGCGTGCACGGTGATCTCGAGCAGGTCGTCGGCGGTCAGCGCCCGATGAACGGTGATCTCGTTCTCGACGTGGACCAGGCCGACCATCGGCAGCGGGAACGCCGGGTCGCCGAGCAGGGTCGCCTGCAGGCCGAAACCGAGAACGTGCGGGTAGGTGTGGGGCAGTCGGTCGTCGGCCGTGAAACCGCAGAGGCGTTGGTATGCCGTGAGGTGATCGCGGTCGATCCGCTGCCCTTCCAGCCGCAGGACTCGCGGCGGGATCGCGTCATCGAGTCGCCTCGTCCGCGAGAGCGCGGCCCGGACGAAGATCGGGGCGAGACCCGGCGCGGAGTCGAGGGTCTCGACCCTGGGTTCGCCCATGTCAGGCACCCATCATCATCTGGCCGCAGACTCGGACCGTGTTGCCAGTCACACCGCGGCTGGCATCCCAACTGAAGAAGCCGATGGTCTCGGCGACGTCGATCGGCAGACCGCCCTGGCTGATCGAGTTCATCAGCCGACCGATCTCCCGGGTGGCCAGGGGCACCTTGGCGGTCATCTCGGTCTCGATGAAGCCGGGGGCGACGGCATTGACGGTGATGCCCTTGGCCACGATCGTCGGATCCGCGGCCAGCAGGCTCGTCATGCCGATGACCCCGGCCTTGGAGGCGCCGTAGTTGGTCTGCCCCCGGTTGCCGGCGATGCCGGCGATGGAGGCGACGTTGACGATGTGCCCGCCGTCGTTGATGGCCGGCACGAGCGCCTCGTTCATGCGCAGGATCGAGAGCAGGTTGACCTGCAGGACACTGTCCCAGCGATCGGCGTCCATGTTGACGAGGAGCTTGTCGCGGGTGATGCCGGCGTTGTGGACGACGATGTCGAAGCCGCCGTGGCGAGACACGGTGTGCTCCACGATCTTGGCCCCGGCGTCGTCGGCCGTGACGTCGAGTTGCAGCGCTGAGCCACCGAGGCGGTTGGCGACCTCCACGAGAGGTCCGCCGGCGGCGGGGATGTCGACGCACACGACGGTCGCGCCGTCGCGCGCCAGGACATCCGCGATAGCGGCACCGATGCCCCGGGCGGCGCCGGTCACAACGGCGACCTTGCCCTCGAGCGGCTTCGCCCAGTCGCTCGGGTCCTCCACGGGCGCAACGGGCGTCGCCACGTGGAACACCTGGGCGTCGACATAGGCCGAGCGGCCGGAAAGGAGGAAACGCAGGGGCGCCTCGACGGCGTCCTCCGCGCCATCAGCGACGAGGACGGTGTTGGCGGTCCCTCCGGCGCGCATCTCCTTGCCGATCGACCGGACGATGCCCTCGATCGCGCGCCGAGCTGCACCCTGCGCGACCGAGGTCGCCTCTTCGACCGGTCGGCCGATGACGATCACCCGACCGGTCGGCTGGATGGTCTTGAGGGTCGGGGCCACTGCCGCCCGGAGGGTCTCCAGGTCGGCCGGCGTCTCGATCTCGCTCATGTCGAGCACGAGTGCGGCCACCGAGGTCGAGGGTGACGTGGCGATCGGCACGCCGGCTCTTTCGAGCCAGGCCGAAACCCGGTGAGCGACCTTCGCGTCCCCGTGGCCGGTGACGTAGACCGCCCCCGGCACCAAGGAGCCCTTCGGGTCGTGGCGACGCAATCTCGTCGGGCGCGGCAGCCCCAGTGCCGTCGCGAGTTGCTTCCCGATGCCGCCCTGGACGAACTTGCCGTAGTCGAACGCCATGGCTGCTCAGGCCCCTTCGAGGATCGCGACGACGCCGAGGCCTCCCGCGGCGCAGATGGAGATCAGGCCCCGGCTGCCCGGACCCTTCTCGTGCAATTGCTTGGCCAGCGAGGCCACGATTCGCCCCCCGGTGGCGGCGAACGGATGACCGGCAGCCAAGGACGACCCGTTGACGTTCAACTTGGTTCGGTCGATCGACCCGAGGGCTTCGGTCCGGCCGAGCCTGTTCTTGCAGAAGTCCTCGTCCTCCCATGCCTTGAGGGTGGCCAGCACGGTTGAGGCGAAGGCCTCATGGATCTCGTAGTAGTCGAAGTCCTGGAGCGCCAGGCCGTTGCGCTCCAGGAGGCGAGCCACGGCATACGCAGGGGCCATGAGGAGGCCTTCGTCGCCGTGGAGGAAGTCAACGCCTGCCGTCTCGGCGTCGACGAACCAGGCCTGGACGCTCAGGCCGTGCGCTGCCGCCCACTCCTCGCTGCCCAGGAGCACGACGGATGCCCCATCGGTGAGCGGCGTCGAGTTGCCGGCCGTCATCGTGGCGTTCTCACCCTTGCCGAAGGCCGGCTTGAGAGTCGCCAGCTTCTCCATCGAGGAGTCGGGGCGGAGGTTGGCGTCCTTGGCCAAACCCTTGAAAGAGGTGACCAGATCGTCCTGGAAGCCACGCTCGTAGCTGGCGGCGAGGTTCCGGTGGCTCGCCACGGCGAGCTCGTCCTGGGCCTCGCGGGTGATGCCCCACGTCTTGGCGGTCTGGGCCATGTGCTCACCCATCGACAATCCGGTGCGGGGCTCGGTGTTGCCCGGCGAGGCAATCCCGAAGTCGGTCGGGCGGAGGTCGGTCAGGGCGAGGAGCTGGTTCTTGGCGCCCTTGGCACGGTTCACCTTGAGGAGTTTCTTGCGCAACTTCTCACTGACCGCGATGGGGGCGTCCGAGCTGGTGTCGACGCCGCCGGCGATGCCGGACTCGATCTGGCCGAGCTTGATCTTGTTGGAGACGAGAATCGCGGCCTCGAGACCGGTCCCACAGGCCTGCTGGATGTCGTATGCCGGGGTGCTGGGCGACAGTGCCGACCCCAGGACCGACTCGCGAGTGAGATTGAAGTCCCGGCTGTGCTTGATGACGGCACCGGCCACGACCTCGCCGACCTGCTCTCCGCCCAAGTGGTAGCGAGCGACGAGCCCGTCGAGAGCAGCCGTCAGCATGTCCTGGTTGGAGGCCTCGGCGTAGGCGCCGAATTGGCGGGCGAAGGGGATGCGGTTGCCGCCGAGGACGGCAGCACGGCGCAGCGAGGTGGTCACGAGGACTCCTGGGGTGTGGGCTTGGGTGGCAATCGGCCAGATATCCGGTACTGACGGTAGCAGGTAACTCCCGAACCCTGCTACGGTCCGGGCTGTGAGCAGCCCCACCCCAGCCGCCGCCAGCGGACCGGAGACCTGCGAGGTCGTCGACGGCCGCACGACGCGCTGGGACGCTCATCGGACCAAGCGCCGTGCCGACCTCGTGGCCGCCACGCTCAGGGCGATCCGACGCCATGGCGCCGGGGTCGGCATGGACGACATCGCCGCCTCGGCGGGCACATCGAAGACCGTGTTCTACCGGCATTTCGGCGACCGCGCTGGCCTGTATCGGGCGGTGGCGCACAGCGTCGACGCCAGGATCATCGCGGGCGTCACAGGGGTCCTGTCGGAGCAGGCCCGTCCCGGGACGGAGTCCGGCCCGGAGGCTCTCACCTCATCGTCGGAGTCGGCCCGCGCCCAGCGCCTGATGCGAGCCGCGGTCGTGGCCTACCTGGAGTTGGTGGAGGTCGATCCGGAGGTCTATCAGTTCATCGTCGCGGCACCCTTGGTGCCGCCGAAGGAGCGCTCGTCGGCTGATCCGGCTGCCGTCACGGACGTCATGTCGAGTCGGATGGCCGGTCTGCTGGCCGACCAACTGGTGGCGGCCGGGCGCGACCCGGAGCAGGCCGCGATCTGGGGGCAGGCCATCGTCGGCATGGTGCGCAGCGTCGCCGACCAGTGGTTGCGATCGGGTGCCTCGGCTTCAGGCACCGACCGATCCCAACTGGCCACCGATGTGTCGACCCTGATCTGGGGCGGGCTTGCGTCCACCTGGGACTGACACTGTGCGCTGACGGAGCGACTCCCTTCACTGGCAAGAGCAGCGGCAACTCCGCGCACAACGTGTCAGCTCGAGTTGCCGGCCAGTCGCTCACGTCTGTCATCGAAGTAGCGTTGCAGTGCGTCGACGTCATCGCCAGCCAGGGCCTTCTCGGGATCGGTCACGATCTCACGCGCGATGCGAGCACGGGGGCCGGCGTGGAGGGATGGCGCGAACTCGGGGTTCGCGGCATACCAGCGGTGGAAGGTCCTCCCGCCCAGCTCGTGCAATCTGGTCGCCAGCAGACCCGGCCTGCCCCGACGCGCCCAGAAGGCCACGGCGAGACCGGCGACGTAACCGAGAAGCAGAACCATCCCCATCGCGACCAGGGTGGCCACGATCTCATCGCTGGCGAAGTTGTCGGCCACGCTGAGCACGGCCGAGTAGATCCTCGGGAAGTCGATGTCCATCGCGTTCACCTGGTCCAGGAACGGCACCACGTCGTCCGAGACCTTCCGCAGGCGCTCGATCGAGTCGAGATCCGGCCACGCGGTCCACGCTGCTGAGATGTGATCCTTGACCTCCGGAAGGGTCTGCCAGAAGTTGGTCGGGCCGGTGGCCGTCAAGGACTCCTGCGCTTGGGTCACCTCGTCGTAGGACGTGGCGAGGCGCTCCAGCGTCCGAGCGCTCTGCTGGGCCGCGCTCGCGAGTTGATCCGAGCTCGGTGCGTGGTTGTGGAGATAGTCAACCGCGCTTTGAATCTGTGCGCGATGCTCGATCAGGTAGTCCGCCTGGTCGTAGCGCTCGGCCAGGTTGGGGATGACCAGCAAAGCATCCTTGGCCTTCTGCGCAAAGGTCTCCCCGTCGCTCAACGCGGCACTGAGCGCCCCGGCGACCCCGTAGGCCCGGACCACGAAGACGCCCACGACGCCCAGGATCAATCGAAGGAGTTCTCTCGGCCTCAGCCACAGTGGACGAGGTCTGCTCTCAGCGGTCACGGACGACACTCTGGTGTATTTCGGCTGGTTGGTGGATGTGGAGGTGGGCCCCAGCACAGACGAC
>NZ_HF570956.1:1384741-1401082 GCF_000367525.1 Phycicoccus elongatus Lp2
ATCGTCGTGGCGGCCGCCGTGCTCGGCGACAGCGTCGGCTACGAGATCGGGCGCGTCTGGGGGACGCAGATCATCGCGCGCCCCTTCTTCGACAAGCGGCGCCAGCGTCTCGACCAGGCCCAGGCCTTCCTGCGCGAGCGTGGTGGGTATGCCGTGTTCCTGGCGCGCTGGACCGCCTTCCTTCGCGCCGTGATGCCGGCGCTCGCGGGCACCTCCCGGATGCGCTACGCGACCTTTCTGCCGTGGAACGCGCTGGGCGGATTGGCCTGGGGCACAGCCGTGGTGGCGATCGGCTTCTTCGCCGGCCACTCCTACCAGAAGGTGGCCACCTGGTTCGGCGAAGGATCAGCCCTGGCGGTCCTCGCGATCGCCCTGGTCGCCGTGCTCGTCTGGCACCTGCGCCGCCGCCGCAAACAGAAGGCGTGAGGGTCTCCGGCTCCGTTCTCGTCGAGGTCTGCGTGGACATCGCCGCGATCGCCCACGTGGCCGCGCAGGAGCGGACGTCCGTCGGCATCTCGCTCGGCTCGTCCGGCAGGCCGCCGAATCCGGTGGGCCACGGATCCTCGTCGGTGGCTCCTTGCGTCCGGCCAAGGTGCGCGGCATCGTCGCGGCGACGGGGGCGAACGAGGTTCATCCACGAGCCCAGGCACCGTCGGCCCGCGACGACGGGGGCTCGGCCACGGATCCGGCGGTGATTGCCACCCTCCTGACAGCGCTCGGAAGGGGAGGCCCGTCAGACAGGGGGTGAGGCCCAGAAGGGCCGCAAGGCCATCACCTCGTCGACGGCAACCTGGGAGGCGTTGAGGGCCGCGGTCTCGTCCAGTTCCGGATGCGCGACACCCACGCCCTCGAGCAGCAGGTGCTGGATGTGGTGGTCGTTGAGCGCACCGAGGGCGTCCTGCGCCCGCCCCAGGGTCGAGGCGTACTTCGACGGATCGTCGCCCTCGTGGTCGGGAAAGAGGTCGGCGAAGAACTGGGCGCCATAGCGCAGCTTCTTGGCCTGAATGCGCACGCGGTGTCGATCGGCCGCACTCAGAGCAGCCAGATCGCCGCCGTCGCGCAGGATCCGTCGCCAGCGCCGCTGCAGCGCGTCGGCCGCCGTCACGACCGCGGGTGGGTCGGGCTCCAGATCCCACGGCGCGCGGTCCAGGAAGCGCTCCACGAGCACCCACACGTCGGCCCACCGCGTGGAGTCGAGAAGTTCGCCCACCCTCACGTATGCCGCGCGGCGCTGCTCGCTCAACTGGGACAGAGCGCTGGGGTCCAGGCGGTCGACGAGCCCGGGCTCGGCCATCAGGACGTCGAGGTCGCGTGCGTCCCCCAGTGGGAGAGCCAACTCGCGCACCTCGTCGCCGAGCCACTCGACCTGTGGATCGTCGAGCGCCCGACGAAAGAGCGACAGGGCGGACCGGAAGCGCCGGAGGCCGACCCTGGTCTGGTGAAGCGCGGAGGGGTCACCATCGACATCGACCTGGCCGACGTTGGCCTGCCAGTGATCGAGGCACTCGCGGGCCACGGCCACGACCGCGGTGCTCGTGAGGCAGGTCGGCTCCAGTCGGACCGGCCCTGCCTTGCGGATGCTCACGAACTCGGTGAGGTCGACGGGGCAGGACACAGCGGCAGGGTCCCGACGGGCAACTGGCCCACCGAGGTGAAGCCTTCCCCGAGGGCGACGTCGACCGTGCTCTCCGGGCGCGCGTCCGGGACTGGCGTCGCACCCTGACCGACGGTCTTGAGGACGAGGTCCCCGTAGGCAGCACCGGACGGCCCGAAGCGCACCTCCGCGGCGCCGGGGATCTGCTTCTTCTGCGGGTCGTTGGAGACCGTGCCGACCAAGAAGCCCCGGGCGGAGAACTCCTTGGCCGCCCCGGCCGCCAGGCCGGCCTTGGTCGTGGAGTTGAAGACGTTGACGGTGATCTTCTGCGGTGCGACGACGCCATCGCCATCGGGCTGACAGGTCGCTCCGGCACTCGGGCCGGCAGTGGGCTTGGTGCCGTCCGCGGACTCCTTGTAGTAGGACCACGCCCACCAGAAGGCGAAGAAGAGTGCGAGGGCGAGCAGAGCCACGGTGACGGCGGCTTTGCGGCGACGTGACCTGGCGCGGGCCACGGACGCCGACTCGGCTTCGTAGGCGGCATACTCCTCGTCCGACCACTCCTCGTCGGAGTTGTCGTAGCCGTCCTGCCCGTCCTGCGACATCAGAGCACCAGAACGCGTGCGTGGAGGGTCGGCCGCTGGTGGAGCGCTGCGCGCAGCGCCCGGTGCAGCCCATCCTCGAGGTAGAGCTCACCCTCGTATTCGACGACGTGGGCGAAGAGGTCGCCATAGAAGGTCGAGTCCTCCGACAGGAGCATCTGCAGGTCGAGGGTGCGCTTGGTCGTGATCAGGTCGTCGAGCCGCACGAGGCGCGGCGGGACATCGGTCCACTGGCGCGTGGTCAGCCCGTGGTCCGGGTAGGGGCGCTGGTCCCCGACGGCCTTGAAGATCACACACTCACTCTAGAGGGCGCGCGCCCGAGCATGACGTGGCGACGACGTGTCGGGGAACGGCGGGCCCACGCCCACTAGATTTGCCCTCGTGACCGAGACCCCAGGCCAAGCATCCCCTGCCCTCCCTCCCCAGATCGCCGAGATCGCGGCCGGCTACGCCTTCAACGGGCCGGCGCTGGAGTTCGGGGCCGCCGTCCTCGACAACACGGCCTACAAGGACGCCAAGGTCAAGATCCCGCTCGCGGTGATGAACCGGCACGGCCTGGTCGCGGGCGCGACGGGCACCGGCAAGACCAAGACCCTCCAACTGATGGCCGAGCAACTCGTCGAGCAGGGTGTCCCGGTCTTCCTCGCCGACATCAAGGGTGACCTCTCGGGCATGGCCAGCCCCGGCGTGGCGAACGACAAGATCACCGCACGGGCGAACGACATCGGCGAGGAGTGGTTGCCCACGGCATACGCGACCGAGTTCTACTCCCTCGGGGGGCAGGGCAAGGGGATCCCGATTCGCGCGTCGGTGTCGATGTTCGGGCCGACCCTGTTGTCGAAGTGCCTGGGGCTCAACGACACCCAGGAGTCCAGCCTGGGGCTGGTCTTCCACTACGCCGACTCCAAGGGCCTGTGGCTCGACACGATCGAGGACCTGCGCGCCGTCATCTCCTTCCTCACCTCCGAGGAGGGAAAGGCCGACCTCAAGGACCTCGGCGGGCTGTCGTCGGCGACGGCTGGTGTCATCCTGCGCGAGCTGGTCAACTTCTCCGCCCAAGGCGCCGACGCCTTCTTCGGGCTGCCGGAGTACGACACCTCCGACCTGCTCCGCACCGCACCGGATGGGCGGGGACTGGTGTCGATGCTCGAGCTGCCCGCCGTGCAGGACCGACCGCAACTCTTCTCCACCTTCCTCATGTGGCTGCTCGCGGACCTCTTCCACGACCTGCCCGAGGTCGGTGACCTCGACAAGCCCAAGTTGGTCTTCTTCTTCGACGAGGCGCACCTGCTCTTCAACGATGCGAGCAAGGACTTCCTCAACCAGATCCAGCAGACGGTGCGGCTCATCCGCTCCAAGGGCATCGGCATCTTCTTCGTCACCCAGTCGCCCAAGGACGTGCCAGCGGACGTCCTGGCACAGCTCGGAAACCGGGTCCAGCATGCGCTGCGCGCCTTCACCCCCGACGACGCCAAGGCGCTGCGCGACGCGATCCGCACCTACCCCAACACGGCATACGACATGGAGAAGTTGCTGACCTCGCTCGGTATCGGCGAGGCCGTCATCACGGTCCTCTCCGAGCGTGGCGCGCCGACACCGGTCGCGTGGACGCGGATGCGGGCGCCGGAGTCGCTCATGGCGCCCTCGCCGGATGCCCTCCTCGACCAGGCGGTTGTTGCCTCACCGCTGGCTGCCAAGTATGCGACCGCCGTCGAGCGCGAGTCCGCACTCGAGATGCTCGGCAAGCAGGCCCAGGCGCGGACGGCCGAGGAGAAGGCCGCGCAGGTCGAGGCCGAAAACGCCAAGGTGCGTGCGGCTGCCGCTGCCGCCGCCGAGAAGGAACGGTTGGCGGCCGAGAAGCAGGCGGCCAAGGACGCGGCGGCCGCGCAGAAGGCCGCCGAGCGGGACCGGGTGGCTGCCGAGAAGAAGGCGGCGAGCGAGCCCGGGATGGTCGAGTCGGTCGTCAAGTCCAGCGCCTTCAAGTCTATGCTCCGCTCGGCAGGAACCGTCCTCGGCCGCGAGATCACCCGCTCGATCTTCGGCACGTCGCGCCGGCGCTGAGCCCGTCAGGGGGGTGGTGTCGGGCTCACCCCGGCTCGTCCGGGCGGCCTGCTTGCCCCCGGCCGCGCAATTTCTCAACCCAGTGCGTGGGTTGAGGGCGGGAAAGCGCTTGCTGGGCGCCAGGTCGACGAACTGGGTTGAGAAATGGGGCGGCGCCGGGCGGGTCAGAGGGTGAGCAGCGCGAGCGCGTAGGCGCACTCGAGGTCCGCTCCGGTGACGGTATGCCGGGTGCCGTCGCCCGCGGCATACCTCACCTCCCAGCCGGAGTCGGTGCGGTGGACCGAGGCGAGCCGATCGCCGAGCAACTCGCGCAACTGGTCCTCGCGCGGCAACCACAGGGCCTGGTCGAGGTCGACGGAGTCGAGCGCCCACTCGGTCGTGCCGTTGAAGCCCAGGACGGTGACGCCGCCGAACGACTGCGGCTCCACGGTCAGGTCGCTGATCCAGAACACCTGGTCGGCGAGGAGTTCGGCGTCGATGACGAAGCGGTCACCGGCGACCGGTGACCAGAGCAGCCCGCTCTCGTCGCGCAGGCGGCGAGCGAGGGCGGGCGTCAGCATGTCGCCATTGTGTCCTGTGCGTCCACGAGGTGGGCCGGCCGGCCTGTGGCTTGCTCGCTCGGTGAGACAGGTCGCGCAGCCGGGTCGTGGGGGCCGGGTGATCGCACAGGGGAATGGTCGATGACCGGTCAGGCACGCAGGAGTGGGGTGGCGGCGCCGATCGCGTTCTTCGTCGTGGGGACTGCCGTCTTCTCGCAGGCGCTGGTCATCGCCGGTTCGGAGCCGTCGCTGCGAGCGATGGCAGCCCAATGGGGCTCGATGACCGTGGCGGTGGGCCGGGGTGTCGTCGCGCTGCGCCGGCTCAGTGGCCGAGCAGGACGGTGACGAGCAGGATGACCGGGACCGAGCCGATGGTGGTCAGCAGGATCGTGTCGCGAGCCAGGGTCGTCGCCCGGTCGTAGCGGGTCGCGTGGACGAAGATGTTCTGCGCGGTCGGCAGGGCCGAGCAGACCACGACCGCGAGCAGGGCGTGTCCTTGCACCCCGAGCAGGCCGGCGGCGACAGCCCACGCGACGAGCGGCTGGACGATCATCTTGAGCACCGTCGTGAGGGCGAGTTCGCCGGCCGGGATGTCGCCACCCAGACCAGTTCCCAGGCGCAGCGCAATCCCGTAGGCGAGCAGCATGCCCGGCACCGCCATGGCCCCGATCAGCTCGATCGGCCGTAGCACGGGAGTGGGGAGGGACCAGCCGGTCACCGCCAGACCCAGCCCGAGCAGGGTGCCGATGGTCAGCGGATTGGTGAAGGGCCGCACGAGCAGGTCGCGCGCTCGTGGTCGACGCCCGAAGCGATCTGAGTCCAAGAGGGCGAGCGCCACGGGTTGGAGCACCAGCAACTGCAGCAGCAGCGTCGGCGCGACGAACGACGCGCTGCCCAGCGCATAGGCCGCGACCGGGATGCCGAGGTTGCCGGAGTTGACGTAGGAACTGGCCAATGACCCGATGACCAGCTCCCCGGGTCGGCGACGCCACACGCGATGCCCGACCACGGCATACGTGAGGGCGGGGACGGCGGCCCCAGCAGCGGTCGCGACCAAGTTGCCGGAGAGGACGTGCGACACATCGGTCGCCGCGATCGTCGTGAGGAGCAGCGCAGGGGAGGCGACGAAGAAGGCGATGCGGCTGAGGAGCACCTGCGCGCTGGCGTCGACGAGCCCGATGTGCGCGACCAAGGCGCCGACCGCGATGACGATCGCGATCGTCGCGAAGCCGGAGAGCACATCGAGCACGAGGCGATCCTGCCGCACGCCGCCCCTTCGCCCTCCTCCACATTTCCCAACCCATGTCGTCGGGTAGGCCGGGTGCAACCGGTTTCGCGGCGACGGGCCGACGAACTGGGTGGGGAAAGGGGGCGGAGCAGGCAGAGCCCGGGGTCCCGGCGTCAGTGCTTGGTGTCCGCCAGCACGCCGGCAAGCCGGTCGAGCACGCTCGCGTCCTCGATCGTGCCCGGGATCGTTGGCGTCTTGCCGTCGGCCATCTCGCGCATCGTCTTGCGCAGGATCTTGCCCGACCGCGTCTTCGGCAGCCCGCCGACGATGTCGACCTGGCGCAGGCTCGCCACCGCACCGACCTCGTCGCGGACCCGCTGCACGAGCTCTCGAGTGATCCGCGCGCCCTCGGCATCGGCATCGACGCCGGCCTTGAGCACGACCAGCCCGCGCGGGATCTGGCCCTTGAAGTCGTCGGCCACGCCGATGACCGCGCATTCGGCGACATCGGGGTGTCCGGCCAGGGCGGCCTCGATGGATCCGGTCGACAATCGGTGCCCCGCAACGTTGAGCACGTCATCCGTCCGCCCCATCACGTAGACGTAACCGTCCTCGTCGATGAGCCCTCCGTCGCCGGTCAGGTAGTAGCCGTCGTAGACCGACAGGTAGCCCGACACATAACGCTCGTCGTCCTGCCACAGGGTCGGCAGGGTGCCAGGGGGCAGCGGCAACTTGATCGCGATCGCCCCCTCCTGACCCGCCGGCACCGGCTGCCCGGTGTCGTCGAGCACCTGCACGTCGTAGCCGGGCACGCGCACCGACGGTGAGCCCGGCTTGATCGGCATCGGCTCCAGGCCTCGCAGGTTCGCCGCGATCGGCCAGCCGGTCTCGGTCTGCCACCAGTTGTCGACGACCGGGACGCCCAGGGTCTGGCTCGCCCACTCGTAGGTGTCGGGGTCGAGGCGCTCGCCGGCGAGGAAGAGCGTTTGGAGGCCAGACAGGTCGTGCCCCTCCTTGAGGGAGGCGCTCGGGTCTTCCTTCCTGATCGCCCGGTATGCCGTGGGGGCGGTGAACATCGCCTTCGCGCCGTAGTCGCCGAGGATCCGCCAGAACGCGCTCGCGTCGGGTGTGCCGACCGGTTTGCCCTCGTAGACAACGGTGGTCGCGCCGACGAGCAAGGGCGCATAGACGATGTAGGAGTGGCCGACGACCCAGCCGACATCCGACGCGGTGAACCACACATCACCGGGCCCGATGTCATAGATGTTGGCCATCGACCAGGCGAGGGCGACCGCGTGGCCGCCGTTGTCGCGCACGATGCCCTTGGGTCGGCCGGTCGTGCCGGAGGTGTAGAGGATGTAGAGCGGATCGGTGGCCTCCACGTCGACGCAGCCGACCGGTTCCGCCTCGGCCATGACCTGCTGCCACTCGATGTCGCGCTCGCCGAGTTCGGCCGCCAACTGGGGCCGTTGAAGGATGACGCACCGCTCCGGCTTGTGGCTGCTGCGCTCGATCGCGCCGTCGAGGAAGGGCTTGTAGGCGATCGTTCGCGTCGGCTCGATCCCGCAACTGGCCGACACGATGACCTTGGGCTCGGCGTCCTCGATCCGCGCCGACAGTTCGGCCGGGGCGAAGCCGCCGAAGACCACTGAGTGGATGGCCCCCAGGCGGGCGCAGGCGAGCATCGCGATGACGGCCTCAGGCACCATCGGCATGTAGATGAGGACGCGATCGCCCTGCTCGACACCGAGGTCGCTCAACCCGCCGGCGAAGCGGGCCACCTCGTCGAGCAAGGCGGCATACGTGTAGGTCTTCTTGGACCCGGTGACCGGTGAGTCGTAGATCAGCGCCGCCTGCTCACCGCGGCCATCACGCACGTGCCGGTCGAGCACGTTGAAGCAGGTGTTGAGGCGGCCGCCGGTGAACCAGCGATAGAACGGCGGGCGCGACTCATCGAGGATCGTCGCGGGGGGCGTGGCCCACTCGATCGCCTCTGCGGCCTTGCCCCAGAAGGCGTTGGGGTCGGAGATCGACTGCTCGTATGCCGCTGCGTAGGCGCCGTTGCTCATGACTCCATCGTGGCGCGAGGCCCTCGCCGGTCGCCACCGATCCCGGTGTGACCTAGGCCCAGCGCGCGAAATGTCGCGACGAACGGAGACAGGAGTGGAGGGGAAACACCCGTCGCGTCAGTTCACGGTGGCGCGCAGGTCGCGCTTGAGGACCTTGCCGACCGGGTTGCGAGGCAGCGCAGGCACGATCTCGAGGCGCTCGGGGAACTTGTAGTGGGCGACCTGCTTCTCCCGAAGGAAGTCGCTGATTCCATCGAGGTCGAGAGACTGCTCAGGCTTGAGCGAGACGACAGCGGCCACCCGTTCGCCGAGGATGTCGTCGGGCACCCCAAAGACGGCGACCTCGGCCACCGCCGGATGCCCGGCGATGAGGCCCTCTACCTCGGCGGGAGCGATGTTCATCCCGCCCCGGATGATCAGGTCTTTGGCCCGGTCGACATAGAGCAGATACTGCCCCTCGTCGCCCGCGATCTCGAACAGGTCCCCGCTCTTGAGATAGCCGCGCTCGTCGAAGGGTGACGGCATCGACTCCCCACCGATGTAGCCCGGGAACACGGTCGGTCCGTCGATCCGGAGCTCGCCGACGATGCCTGGCTCGGTGATGTCCTCACCGGTGGCCAGATCGACCAGCCGCAACTGGATCCACTCCGAGACGCGGGAGGACCAGGTGCGCCCGGGCGCTGCGTAGTAGGGGAAGTAGCGGGCGCGCGCCGTCGGGTCAGGGAAGTCCTCCGGGCTGGACATGAGGGCGATCCCCTCGTTGCTGCCGAAGAAGTTGATGACCCCGATGCCGTGCTTCTCCTGCCAGCCGGCGACCATCGACGGCGGCAGGGGAGCCGAACCGCTGCCCAGCCTCGTCACCGACGACATGTCGACCTGGGACATGAGTGCCTCGTTGTGGAGCAGCATCACGAGCAGGGCGGGTGGCGCGACCGTGTAGGTGACGCGCTCCTTCGCGATCTGGCCGAGGAAGACCATGAGGTCGAACGGATGGTGCTGCACGAGAACGCAACCCGTGCGCAACCAGGGCAGCAGGAGGCCGACGAAGGCCGCCATGTTGATCATCGGGAACGGATTGAGGATGACGTCGTCCTTGGTGATCCGCGGCATGTCCACCCCGGCCCACGAAGCAGCCAACCACTCGAGGTGCGTGCGCGGCACCCCCTTGGGCTCGGCCTCGGTGCCGGAGGTCCAGCAGATCGTCATCGCGTCGTTCGGGTCGTTCGTCGTCGCCATCAGGGCGGCCACCGCGTCACGATCCGCGTCAGTCGCGGGTGCAGCGGTGAGCCCGACGGCGCCGTCGGGGACAGCGGAGGTCTCCCCCGGGGCGGCATACCGGATGAAGGTGCGCACGCTCGGCAACCGGTCCCGCACGGCCAACGCCTCGACGAGCAGGTCACGATCGCCGCACCGGCCGCTCGTCAGGTAGGCCGCGAACTCGGCCTGGCGGGCCATGCCGGTGAGCTCGTGCTCGCGATACTGCACGGCGAGCGGGGAGACGACGACGCCGAGTTGCCACGCCGCGAGGTAGACCTCGACGAGCTCGACGGTGTTGGGCATCTGGGTCGCCAGGATGTCGCCGCGCGTCAACCCGAGTTCGGCGAGTCGCACGGTGAGGGCGTCGACCTCACTGGCCAGTTCGCCCCAGGTGAGGCGTCGCGCCGGGGTCCCGACGAGCGCCTCCTTGTTGGCCGCGTCGACGAGGGCCAGGGCATCGGGATCCTCGGCGACCCGATCACGGAAGAGTTGGTCGACGGTCTCCGTCGAGAACCAGCCCCTCGCCTGGTAGTCGGCCACCTTGGCGGCATCGTGCAGGGACCGAACCTTGGGCGCCATCGCCCCTCCTTCGTCCAAACTTCAGTTGTCAGAGTATGCCGCGGGGTCGCCGCCGTGGCCAGACCCGGCTTCCTCGGCGATCACGTCCCCGCCGACGAGAAGGTCGCGGCACTGATCACAGCGCAGGCGGGGATGGAGCACGTCGCCGCAGGAGGAGTGCGTGAGAACGACGCTCGGTCCTCCCGGCTCCCCGAACCAGCGCTCCGCCCACGCCACCATGACGGCGAAGACAGGGAGGAAGGCGATGGTGCGTGGGGTGGGGTGGTACTCGGACCAGTCCGCGCGGGTGGCGGTCGGCTGCTCGTTCAGGAAACCTTCCGCCACAAGGGTCTTGAGTCGTTCGCTGAGGATGGCCGGGCTCATGCCGAGGGTCTCCTGGAAGTCGCCGTAGCGTCGCGTGCCCCACAGCGCCGCAACGATCACCGCGAGCGACCAGTGGCTGGCGACGACGCCCATCGTCGCCCGGAAGCGCCCGGGCCCCCGGGTCGCCGAACGCCGCC
The DNA here is from genome assembly GCF_000367525.1 of Phycicoccus elongatus Lp2. Taxonomy (GTDB): domain Bacteria; phylum Actinomycetota; class Actinomycetes; order Actinomycetales; family Dermatophilaceae; genus Phycicoccus_A; species Phycicoccus_A elongatus. The sequence continues at coordinate 1,395,171 of NZ_HF570956.1, forward strand.
GCCTACCGGCGCGGGGGATGGAACGCTCCCAGCCACCGGCTGGCCCCCACGCTGCCCTCATGTCGCGAGGGTCTGCCCGTTCGCCACACGAGCCGCAGGTGAGGACCGGTCGAAAGACCCGGCCGCACGACCGATGGCGCATGGTCGGCAGGCCGTGCCCGTCGCGCACCGCCCAGGACTGCTCCCAGTCCCAGATCAGCAGGTGCACCGGCCAGAGGCCACGGCCCATGCCGTCGAGTTGGTAGGAGGATCGTCCGCCGACCCGATCGGGGACATGCCGAAGCAGGCCGAGATCGACGAGTTCGGTGAGTCGCCCGGTCAGGACGGCATCGCTGATCGGCAGGCTGGCCTTGAAGTCGCCATAGCGGCGATCCCCGAGCAGGGCCCGTTGGACGATGAGCATGGCCCATTCATCACCGAGGACCCGTAGCCCGTGGGCGAGCGCATTGGGGTGGACGTGGCCGGCCGTGGTCGGCGCGGTGGAGGTCACAGCGGAGGTCACGCGGACGGTCACAGTCCGACGGCCGCCGGGGCCTCGTCAGCGGTGTGCCAGCGGCGGATCTCCGAACCGGCCACCCACGTCGAGTGAGTACCGCTGGAGATCCGTTCCGGGAGACGAAGCACGCAGAGCGGGCCCTCGGACGGCGACTGCGCGGCATACACAAAGCAGAAGGAGGCGTCCTGGTTCATGTCCGTGACGAAGGTGACCAGGTAGCCGTCGTCCTCGCCCGTGCTCCCGACGCGCGGCGCCATGACCGTCTCGCTGCCGAAGACGCCCTCGCCGAAGCAGATCCGCTGTTCGGTGCCGGACTCGACGTCGTGCTTGACCAGCCCGTCGAAGAGGAAGCGGCCGGGCACCGCCGTTGCGGCATAGGCGAATCGGTGGCGGCGACCGGTGGTCAGAGGGTTCATCATCCCGAACTCGGTGAACGAGTCCGAGAGTCGTTGCTCGGTCACTGTGCCGGTCATCAGGTCGAGACGCCAGCGGTGCAGGTGGGTCTGCATGAGGTCGAGGGAGAGGTAGCGGTAGGCCCGCAGCCACTTGTCGGTGATGCCCTCGCCACTCGGCTCCGGCTGGCTCTGGTGGAAGCCGTCGATGACGATCGAGTCGCGGTCCTCGTAGGCGTTCACGAAGTGCAGCACGAAGGTCGGGTCCGCCTCGAACCACCGAATCTGCTCGGTCGTTCCCCGCCTCGGGATGACGGCGAAGCGGGTCGGGATGTCCTGGTAGAAGCGCGGGAGGAAGTGGCCGTCGGCCAGCAGGGCGGGATCCCAGAACAATGGAAAGTCGCCGAGGATGGCGAAGTTCTCGGTGTAGGCCATGTCGTGGGGCATCCGGGGCCCGGGCAGTGGGATGTCGACATAGTGGGCCAGGTCCCCATCAGCGTCAAGGACGCCGTAGTGCATGTAGGGCGCGGTCCGCCCGTAGTTGAAGAAGAGGAGCTCGCCGGTGTGCTCGTCGACCTTGGTGTGGGCCGAGACCCCCTCGGCCGGGAAGCGCCCACCGAAGGTCTCCTTGCCCAGGTTGTCACCAGTGACCGGGTCCATCCGATAGAGGTCACCGCACATGTAGAAGCTCGTGAGCGCGGTCCCACGATGGACGACGATGTCCGTGCTCGAGGGGTCCTTCATGCCGCCGCGGGCTCCCCAGCTCTCGGGGCGGGTGGACAGGCTGGGTGACTCCGCAGTCCCGGCCCACAGTGAGCGGCCGGCCTTCTGCTCGGCGAGCAGCCCGTCGGTGCGGACGAATCTGTTGCGGTAGAACGCTTTTCCGTCGCGGAAGCCGATGAGGTGGATCATGGCGTCGCCGTCGAAGGGGTGGTAGGCCTTGATGGCGGGGTGCAGGGGGTTCTCGGTGTTGCGCAGGTAGATCCCGTCGAGGTCGGCCGGGATCGCGCCCGAGACCACCTCCACGTCAGGGGCGTCCCACTCCCGTGTCTGGGGGCGCCACGGGCCCGTCCGATAGGGGTGGTCGTCGTCCTCGGGGAGGGTCGAGATCATCCGTCCGACGAGTTCGGTATCCATCCGTGGGTCCTTTCCGTATGCCGTGGGGGGCGCGTTGGCGTGGGTCCGTCACCTGGGCGTTGCGCCGACGACCAGGCTGACGACGGTCGCTGTGCTGCCGCCGATGTTGAGGGTGCCGAAGCGCGTGGCCCCCTCGACCTGACTCTCTCCCGCCTTGTCGCTGACCTGGAGCGCTGCGTCGAGGAGCATCCGGACCCCGGTCGCACCGACCGGGTGCCCGCCGCCGATGAGCCCACCACTGGGGTTGATCGGGAACGAACCGCCCAGCTCGATGTCACCGTTCTCGATGGCCTTCCACGACTCGCCCGGGCCGGTGAGGCCGAGGTGGTCGATGGCGAGGTACTCGCTGGGGGCGAAGCAGTCGTGCACCTCGAACCCGTCAACCCCGTCGAGGTCCGTGCCGGCGCGTTCCATGGCCGCGAGGGCGGCGGTGCGCACGTGCGGCATGACGTAAGGGTTGCCTGCGGACCGGGCCAGCTTGGGCGCGAGCGGCAGGCCGACCGTCGTGTGTCCCCATCCGTCGATCCGAGCGATCGGCCTGGCGTCCGGGTGGTTGCGGAGCCATCGATCGGACACCAGCACCACACCGGCTCCACCGTCGGTGACCTGGCTGCAGTCGAAGCGTCGCACTGGCCCGTCGATGACCGGATTGGCCGCGGGGTCGTCGAGGTCGGCCGGCACGTCCCATCCACGCGTCTGCGCCTTCGGGTTGCGCTTGGCCGCAGCGAGATTCACGGCCGAGATGGCGCGAAGGTGGGCCTCGTCGAGACCGAAGCGGGCGGCATACTCCTCGGCGACGCGCGCAAAGGTGTGCGGCCAGACATGGGTCACGCCCTCGGCCTCGTGACCGACCCATGCGGCCGCGCCCAAGGTGCGCGCGGCGTCGGTGCTCGACTGGGTCTTCTCGACCTCGACGCCGATGACCAGGCTGCTGTCGTAGAGACCGGCCGCCAACTCGGCCATCGCGGCGAGGATCGCGATGCTGCCGGAGGCGCAGGCGGCTTCGTGGCGCGCCGACGGCGTCCCCCAGAGCGAGTCGTCGACCGTTGCCGGCATGGCGCCGAGGTGCCCCTGACCCGTGAAGAGCTGACCGAAGGCATTGCCGACGTGGACCGATCCGATTTCCCCACCGCTGATCCCGGCGGAGGCCAAGGTGCCCTCGACGACCTCGGTGGTGAGGCCGTCGATGCCGACACCCTCGCGAGTGAGATTGCGGGCGAAGTCGCTCTGGTACCCGCCCAGGACCCAGACCCCTGACGTCATGGCCTTCCCCTCCCGGTGGGTGCTCGTCATACTTCACCTAGCAGAGTAATTCAGGGAGGACAGGAATGCGAGAAGTCGTCATCGCCGATTATGTGCGCACGCCGAGAGGCAAAGCGACGGCGCGTGGGGGACTGGCGCACCTGAGGGCGACAGACCTGGTCGTGCATCTCATGGCCGCCCTCCCCGGTCGCACCGGGCTGGACCCGACCAGCGTCGAGGACGTCGTCCTCGGGTGTGCCGACCAGGTCGGTGAGCAGGGCTCCAACACGGCTCGCACCGCCGCCCTGCTCGCCGGGTGGGGGCCAGGCGTCAGCGGGATGATGGTCAACCGGTTCTGCGCATCCGGCATCGACGCCGTCACGGGTGCCGCTGCCAGGATTCGTGGCGGAGACGTCGATCTCGCCGTCGCGGGTGGCGTCGAGTCGGTCTCGCGCGTGCCCATCTTCAGCGATGGTGGGCCACTCTTCGCCGACCGGGAGACGATCCGGCGGGTCGGCTCGGTCCACATGGGGATCGCGGCCGACCTCTGCGCCACCCTCGCCGGCCACACGCGCGAGCAACTCGACTGCTACGGCCTGGAGACCCAGGCCAAGGCGGCGGCAGCATGGGCTCGTGGGGCCTTCGACCGGTGCCTGGTCCCACTGCCGGGGCCCGATGGAGGCCCGGGCCTGGCCACCGATGAGCACGTCCGACCACACACCTCGCGCGAGTCCCTCGCTGCGCTCCCTCCGGCCTTCGCGGATCTGGGCGCGAACGGGCAGGATGCGATTGCGCTGGCTGCCAACCCGGTCGTCGACCGGATCGAACACCTCCACACGGTGGGCACGTCGCCGGCCATGGCCGATGCTGCCGCCCTCCTCGTCCTGACCACCGCGGACGGCGCAGCGCAGCGCGGGCTGCGGCCACGCGCTCGGTTGCTCACCGCGGCCACGGCCGCCGTCGACCCGGTCATCATGCTGACCGCCGGCCAACTCGCCGTCGAGCGCGTGCTCGTCAGGGCTGGCCTGCGTCCGGACGACATCGACGTCTTCGAGTTCGCCGAGGCGTTCGCGTCCCTCTGCCTGACCTTCCGCGAGGAGCTCGGCGCCGGGCCCGACCGGATGAACCCCAACGGCGGAACGATGGCGATGGGTCATGCCTTCGGGGCGACGGGCGCGATCCTCATCGGCCAGTGCCTCGAGGAACTGGAGGCGAGCGGTGGCCGCTACGGCATCGCTGCGGTGAGTGGCGCCGCCGGTGTCGGCTCGGCTGTGCTCGTCGAGCGCCTGACGGCCTGACCGACGCCACTCACAAGGACCGTGGCTACCGTCACCGGTGTGCTCCTCCAATCCTGGCCTGACGAGATCGCCCACCGGCTCTCACCGGCAGCGACCCCGCCCGACCTGTCGCTCAGCGTGCTCGGCGTCGTCGTTCTCGCCGCCGCACTGGCAGCCCTCGTCGACCCGCTGTGGCGAGTCCTGCGCCTCGGGGTGACCCTCGTCCACGAACTGGGGCACGCCTTCGTCGGCATGCTGGTCGGTCGGCGATTCACCGGGTTCGTCCTGCGCGGTGACATGTCCGGGCACGCCGTCACCGTCGGCCCACCTCGAGGAATCGGTCGGCTGTTCACGACCTGGGCGGGTTACCCGATGCCCGGCGTCGTCGCCCTCGGCCTGGTCGCGGCGGCCTCCCAGCGGTATGCCGCACCGCTGCTGACGGCGCTTCTCGTCGGTTTGCTCATCACCGTCCCGCGGGTGCGTTCCCTCCTCACCGCCATCGTTGTCGGCCTGACGACCGCAGCCCTGGGCTGCCTGTGGTGGTGGGGTACGGCCGCGGTGCAGGCCCAGGTCCTCATCGGGATCGCGCTGATCCTTCTCGTCGGGGGCTGGCGCCACCTGGGTGCCGTTGCCTCGGCGACCACGGCGGGAAGTGACCCGGCCGTGCTGCGCCAACTCAGCGGCATACCGGCTCTGGCGTGGAACACGACCTTCGCCCTCACCCTCGGGGCGTGTTCGTGGGGCGTCTGGACCCTGCTGGCTCCCTGACGACGCCCGCGGTGGGCAGAAGTGGTCAAAGATGCCCACTTCTGCCCACCGGAGGCAATGCAGAACGCCCCGCACGAAGCGGGGCGTTCTGGTTGGCGGAGGATGGGGGATTTGAACCCCCGAGGGTTTTATCCCAACACGATTTCCAATCGTGCGCACTAGGCCACTATGCGAATCCTCCAACGGAGGAAGATACCGGAGCGCACCGGTCGGGCCGAAATCGGCGGTCCGGCGCAGAGGGGTCGGCGAAGCCGCAGGGGTCAGGTCAGGGCTGCACGGACCAGGTCCACGGGGGGCCGAGGAGGAGCACCGTCCACGTGACGAGTTCCGCCCGGGCCGCGAGCCGGAACAATTGACGGGCCCGCACCCACTCAGTCGTCCCTCGGATTTCGAGGCCGGCCGCCCGCAGCCTAGAGTGGTGCTCGGCACCCCGCGTGGTGGTACCTCACTGAACCCCCCCAGGGCAGGAATGCAGCAAGGGCAGGTGAGCTCTTCCAGGTACGCGGGGTGTCCTCGTTCCCGTGCGGGCCTCAGTGCTCAGTGCGCGTGCGCAGCATCCTGCGCGGTGGCCTGCTCGTCGTGGCCGCCGCAGATGCCGCC
>NZ_HF570956.1:1401182-1437182 GCF_000367525.1 Phycicoccus elongatus Lp2
GGTTGCCGCCGCCACCCCGGCGCCGGCGCCGGTCGTCGACGTCGACCCGACCAGCGTGGTGGGGGCGCTGGCCGGGGCCTCCTTCGGCGGGGAGGTCCGTCGCTTGGCCGAGCTGCGCGCCGTCGAGCTCGTCGGGTTCGCCGACCTGCGGTGCGCCGAGGACTACGTCACGATCGTCGACGCGGTCTGGCAGGCCGAGCGTCGGGTGACCAACCGGACCGAGCTGTCGGAGGCCGTCGCCCGGCACCTCTACAAGCTGACGGCCTACAAGGACGAGTACGAAGTCGCCCGGCTGCTCACCCGCCCTCGAGCAGCCGAGCTCGCGCAGGCTGCCGTGCCGGGTGGCACCGACCTCACCTTCCAGCTCCATCCGCCGATGCTGCGCGCTCTCGGGATGGGCAAGAAGATCGGACTCACCGGCTCGACCCAGGCCGTCCTCAAGGCCCTGGTGCCCATGAAGAAGCTCCGCGGCACGGCGCTCGACCCCTTCGGTCGCGCCCACGTGCGCAAGGTCGAGCGGGAGCTGCTGCGGCACTACCGCGTGACGTTGCACGACCTCGTCAGTGGGCTGACCGCGGAGAACTACGACCGGGCCGCCGCCTTCGCCGCGCTGCCGGACGTCGTGCGCGGGTACGAGGACGTCAAGCTTCGCAACGTCGAGCGGTATGCCGCGCAGGTCGCCGCGCTCGGCCTGCGGGCTCCGGACCTTCCGTGAGGACGTGCTCCCGTCAGGAGGCGTTGATCCCGCGTGGCGCGAGTGGCCGGGTGGCTGACGTCGTGCTCGGTGCGCTGGTCCGCGACGGAGCGGTGCTGCTGGCGCGGAGGAGCCCGCTCAAACGGCACCACCCCGACATCTGGGACCTGCCCGGCGGGACGGTCGAGACGGGGGAGAGCGAGCTGCACGCCCTGGCACGAGAGCTCCGGGAGGAGCTCGGCGTGGACATCGAGCCCGGCTCGGCCACGCATCTCTACCGGGTCGCCACGGGGGCCGGGGGCCAGCGGACGGAGCTCAGCGCCTGGCTCGTCAGGGAGTGGAGCGGGACTCCCAGCAACCTCACTGTCGACGAGCACGTGGCGCCATCGGCTGGTTCGACACGAGACCTGCCCGAGCCCGCGCACCCACTGATGCGGCCGGCCCTCGAGGCTGCGCTCGAGCGCTTGCTGCGCTGACCCGGCCTGCGCGGCATACCTGGCCCGACCGCAAACTGAGACGGGATGCCCACATCACGAGACGTCGTCCTAGTCTCGGAGCATGGCCGACACTGCTGACAAGACCTCCCTCGACATCGCCGTCATCGGCGGCGACGGCATCGGACCGGAGGTGGTCGCCGAGGGCCTGAAGGTCCTCGAAGCGGCTGCTGGAGACGTCAAGATGAGCACGACTGAGTACGACCTCGGCGCGGCGCGCTGGCACCGCACCGGTGAGACCCTCCCGGCGAGCGTCGTCGAGGAGCTCAAGGGCCACGACGGCATCTTGCTCGGTGCCATCGGCGACCCGACCGTACCGAGCGGCGTGCTCGAGCGCGGGGTGCTGCTGCCGCTGCGTTTCGCCATGGACCACTACGTCAACCTGCGCCCGGCCAAGCTCTACCCGGGTGTCGCGAGCCCGCTCGACGTCGCGCGCGTCGCCCCGAACGGCATCGACTTCGTCGTCGTCCGCGAGGGCACCGAGGGCCCCTACGTCGGCAACGGTGGCGCCCTGCGCGTCGACACCCCGCACGAGATCGCGACCGAGGTCAGCGTCAACACCCGTTATGGCGTGGAGCGGGTCGTGCGCGATGCCTTCGCCCGTGCCCAGGTGCGCCCGCGCAAGCACCTGACCCTTGTGCACAAGCACAACGTGCTCGTCCACGCCGGGCACCTGTGGCGGCGCACCGTCGAGGCCGTGGGTGCGGAGTTCCCGGACGTCGAGGTGGCCTACCAGCACGTCGACGCCGCGACGATCTTCATGGCGACCGACCCGGGCCGCTTCGACGTCATCGTCACCGACAACCTCTTCGGCGACATCATCACGGACATCGCGGCGGCCATCGCCGGCGGCATCGGCCTGGCCGCGTCCGGCAACATCAACCCCAGCGGCGAGAACCCGTCGATGTTCGAGCCGGTCCACGGCAGCGCGCCCGACATCGCCGGCCAGGGCAAGGCCGACCCGACCGCCGCGATCCTCTCGGTCTCGATGCTGCTCGCTCACCTCGGCCGCGACGAGGCGGCGGCCCGCATCGACGCCGCCGTCGCCGCTGACTTGGCCGAGCGGGGGAGCGGCGCGCGCTCGACGAGCCAGGTCGGCGACGCGATCACCGCCCGCCTCTGACGGAGGCTGTGGTCGCTGCGTCCCTGGCCGATGAGTCGAACCCTGCGTGAGGGTTTGCGCCGGTCACGGCCATCGAGCGCTGCCGGTCGACCTCGGGACAAGGCTGAGCGGCACGTCCCACGTGGGACGTGCCGGGTCAGGGTCGAGGTCGATCCGGCCACGCGTGGATGCTGCCTCGATCGTGGACACCGTCTCCGATGCTGGCGCAGGGCTCGTTGTCGCTGGCGAGACCACACGGATCACGCCGGAAGGTCACGGTCTTCACCCCTTGGGGGCCGTTCCTGATGGTCGCGGTGACGGCCGCGTCGTGGATCAGTCGGTGGTGGTGGCCGCACAGGGGGACGGCGCGGTCGAGATTCGTGTGACCTCCACGGCTCCATGGATCCTCGTGGTGCAGCTCGGACCACGCATAGGGGCGATCACATCCGACGGCGGCGCACTCGTCATACAGCGCGGCGAGGGCGGTGCGCTGGGCCTCGCTGTAGAAGCGTTCCTGGCGCCCGAGGTCCAAGGGAACCGATGCGCCGCCGAGGACGACGGGCAGAAGGCCCGCGTTGCACGCCAGCCGCCGCGCCTCGGACGTGGAGTGTTGGTGGCCGGTGTCGCAGGTCGCTGCGCCCACGCTGGGCCCGAACGCAACTGCCCGTCCGGTGGCGGTCTCCACCGCTCCGCTGAGCTCGGCCGTGGCTGCGGCACCCATGACCTGCTCAACCGTCATTGACACGACGACCGTCGAGGCGACCTTGCCGGTGAGCTGGTCGGTGGGCAGGTGCTCGAGCAGCTCGACGAGGGCTCGCCCGCGCTTCTGCCGCCAGTCCAGTGCGTCCCAGTCTGGATTGCGGCTCGGCCCCTGCTCAGCGGTGGCAGCGAAGAGCCCCGCAGCAACCGACCCATCCGCGACGTCACCCGCCGGCTGCTGGCCGTCGGCGAGCGTCGCCTCGGCGGTGGAGTTGAGGTGGTTGCGGCGAGGTGAGGTCATCGACTGGACGACCTTGCGCAGCACGTGGGCGGCGCCCGTGGGCACGACGAATTCGCCCTTCGTCGTCCCGTCGGGCCGGTCGAACATGCTGAGGTAGGACGCGGCATACGCCCGCCGTTCCTGGTCGACCAGCTGGTCCTCTTGGTGCTGGGAGACCTCTGCCGCGCTGCGCTCTGCGGCGCCGATCGCGACCAGGCCCGCCTTGCGGAGACGACCGGGCGGCAGGCGCTTGGCGTCGCGCACCATCGCCTGCTCGACCTTGACGCGCTCGGGCTCGGAGAGAGTCTCGGGCAGCTTGGCCATCGTGTCCGCGACGATGCCCGCGTTGGTCCGGGAGACCTCGCCGGCGCCGAAGGCCGCCTTGGTCGCCGGCAGGTTCTCATCGAGGGCGGTGGCGAGGGCCACGTCGCAAGACGCGCCACCCCCACTCGCGTTGGTCAGGGTCGCCACCCAGGCCGAGGTCGAGGCTGCCCCGCTGCGACGCCGCACCTCCTGGCGGTCGGCCTTGGCGACGAGCGCCAGCTTGGTGGCCTCCATGCGTCGTATGACACGGTCCAGTTCCTGCACGTCGGCGCCCGAGACGGTCTGGGACTCGTCGGCGACCTCGAAGGCGAGCCGATCGACCCCACGGTCAAGCCACGCCAAACGCCTGCGCACCTGACCGGCCGCGGCCGGCAGGGTGCCGGCGCGGTGGTCGAGGTGGGCGACGCTGCTCATGCCTTCATCATACTCGAACATATGTTCGAGTCAAGCGATGTGCAGGTTGACGTTTGGGAGAGAGCTGACGTGGGCGTGTCGTGGTGGATCGTGAAGGATTGGTCGCGTGACCACGCTCGCTGACGCCGTGCTTCCGCTGATTCGCACGCGGGCCGACCTCTACCGCTGGTCGCTGGCGAACGCTCACGGCCGCGAGATGCACGAGGCTGTCGACATCCTCGAAGCCGCACTTCCGACGACCGACCCGGTCGAGGCTCATCGGGTGACCGAGCGCGCCCTGACGAGCGCGCTCAAGGTCATCGCTCGGGCAGACGACTCGAGCGGCATCATCGGTGACGCCTGTCGCCGACTCCTCGCGCTGCACCCGGTCACGGCGGCCGCGGCACGAATGCCGGTCGGCAAGCTCGTCGACTGGATGATGGCCTTCCAGTTCGACGGCATCGTCGACTACTTCGAGCTCGACGTCGTCGACTACGCCCCGGCCCTCGGCGACATCGGTCTTCGGACCTACCGGCTAAGGCTGGATGCGTATGCCGCGGGGCTGGGTCCGCGGCCCAGCCGAGCCGATTTCTGGAGCTCGAAACACGCCGGAGAGTGGTTCACGCTGGACTGGAACGCCAAGCGGTTTGCGGTCCTGGCCAGGGATGTGGACGCCATCATCGCCACGCACGCTGGGGAGGGGGACCGGGCGGCGTGGCTGGAGGATGCGGCATACGCGCTGGACGAGATCGGCGAGAGGGAGCTGGCTCGCGAGTGGGCCTGCAAGGCAGCGCATTTCGATCGGGGTCACCAGTCGCAGAAGGCTGCGGGCTACTGGTGCAAGCTGCTTGAGAGAGACCGCCCGGATGAGCTCCTGTCGGCGCGCCAGTGGGTCTTCGAGCAGTGGCCCTCGGCGTCGACTGCGGCGGATCTTCACCGCGCGGCGAAGGCCGAATGGCCGGCTCTTCAAGCACAGGTGCTCGCCGTCCTTGCGACGCGGCCCGACCAGGCCGTCAGCCTCGCCCTTCACACGCTCAAGGACCCTGCGCTGGCTTGGCGACTCGCTCACGAGCTGGACCTGTCCTCGGATCCGACGTGGAGCGAGCTCGCCAAGGCCTACGAGCGAGTCGATCCTCTGGCCGTGCTCCCAGTCCATGCTCGGCTGGTCGAGAACGAACTGGTCACTGCAGGAGCCGAGCACTATCGCCGGGCAGCGCGGCGACTGGCCAAGATGCGCACCCTCGCTGCCGGATCGGCTCACGCCACCGAGGTCGACGCCCTCATCGCCGACCTGCGGCGCACACACTACCGCCGTCCACGGCTGCAGCAGGAGTTCGACCGCGCGCACCTGCCGTGACCCAGCGCCGGCATTCGAATTCCTTCTGGCTGCCCGAAGGCTAGAATTCTGTACACAACGACGATTCCGCTCGAAGAGGCTCGAGCCAACCTCTCGCGCCTGATCGACGAGGCCGTGCGCACTCATGAGCGAACCGAGATCACCCGCAACGGGACCCGAGCAGCTGTCCTGCTCGGTGCTGACGACTATGACTCGATGCTGGAGACGCTCGAATCCTCAGTGACGCCACGCTGGTCGCCGAGCTCCAGCGCTCCCTCAACGAGCTTGCTGCAGGTGATGTCCTGACCACCGACGACGTGCTCGCCGACCTGCCCGCAGGACGTCGCCCCGCGAAGCACGATGCAGGGGCTGGAAGTCCAACACTGGCCCGTCGGCCACTGAGCAGTGGTCAGGCGCGGTAGGCGTCGCGGCTGTGCCGGAGGGAAACGACGTGGATGTGGACTAGCTCGTCATCGATCCGATAGATGACTCGGAAGTCACCCCGTCGCGCCGAGTGGAGCCCAGCGAAGGGTGCCCTCAACGCCTTACCGACTCGTTGCGGATTCTCGGCGAGCGCTCCGAGGACGAACTCCAGGCAAGCGGCGGCCACCGACTCCGGAACATCCCGCGCCAGCGCTCGTTGGGCAGCCCTGGACCACGTGACGGAGTGGCTCACCCCGACCGCCCTGACGGAGCCGAAAAGAGCGCCCCACCGGCAGCCGACCTGGCTGAGATTGATCGCCTCGAGCTCGAGCTTGAGCAGGCCCGTTCCGAGGCGCGCGTGATGCGCGCTGAACGCGACGCCGCCCAGACGATCGCTGACGAGCGCCAACGCATTATTGCGCTGCTCGAAGCACCCAGGAACATCCCGTCAGCCGCCGAAAACGCGCACCCTGAATAGCCCCAAAGCAAGCCCGCAGCGGAGCCGCCAACAACACCGAAACGCTCACGTTGGGCGCGCGCTGCGGAACGTTGGTTGTTCTGAAACGGCATCCCTCATCCGAGCCAAATCCGGCTGCCGCGACCGGGTCGCGGCCGGGGTGGTGCCGTTCGCTCAGAACGGCAGCGGCCCGTGGTCGATGGGGACGATGAGGATGCCGACGATGGCGCTCGTCTCGTCGAAGGCGACGCGGCCGACCAGCTCGCCTACCTCGCAGCGCAGCACGGTGGCGCCGATGACAGTGCCGATGACGCGCTCGTCAGCGTCGAGCGGGGTGCCGTCGTGCAGCTCGACGTGGGTGCCCTCGAAGCCTTCCAACTCGCCCACCATGCCGAGCGCGACGACCCAGGTGTCACCGATCAACTGCGGCGTCAACTGCTCGCGCACCCGGGGGTTAAGGCGGGCCTGGAGTTCGTCGTGCGAGCCGTCCGCGATGAGGCGGAACGTTGCCTCGGTCGCCTCTATCAGGCCCGTGATTGTGCGAGTGGTCATGGGGTCTCCGTTTCGTGGGTCGGCGGGGCGCCCGAACCGCTTGAAGGCGGCCTGACGTGACATTCCGAGCAGGGTGCCGATCTCGTTCCACGAGCGGCCCTGAGCGCGAGCGGCGTGGACGGCGTCCTCGAGCCTCGCCCGTGCGAGGTCGACCGCCTGTTTCGCCTGAATGATTTCGTCCACGACTCCATGTAAACCGATGGTTGACACATGTGTCAACCATCGGTTTACATGCCTTTGCCGCAAAGGAACCGGGGCCGCCCCAAAGGCGTGGATCCTGCGCTGGCGGCTTGGTCCGTCAAGCGTTCGAGGCGCAGATGGGTGGCGACTGACGCGTCCACTGCAGGCCATCCGCCGCGCGTCTGGCGCCGTCGATACCGGCCCAGCACCGGCACCCGGCCGCCGGCCCATAGGATAACCGCGGCCATCGTGAGCCAGGCCGACGGGATAATGTGAGCAATCAGCCCACAAGGCTCGCCACCCCTTCTCCAACGCCGCAGGAAGGTCGCCACCATGGCCCTGTCGTTCGCCGCCACCTCGAACCCCAGCCCCGTGTCGCCCGAGCGTCGCGCCGAGATCCTCGCCGCGCCGGGCTTCGGCCAGTTCATGACCGACCACATGATCCGGGCGACCTGGACCGACGGCGAAGGCGAGGGCTGGCACTCAGGCGAGCTCACGGCATACGGCAACATCTCCATCTCCCCGGCCGCGTCGGTGCTGCACTACGCCCCGGAGATCTTCGAGGGCCTCAAGGCCTACCGCCACGAGGACGGCTCGGTCTGGACCTTCCGCCCTGACAAGAACGCCGAGCGCCTCCAGGCCAGCGCGCGCCGGATGGTCCTCCCGGAGCTGCCGACCGAGGACTTCCTCGAGTCCTTGCGCGTCCTCGTCGAGGCCGACCAGGCGTGGGTGCCCGCCTACGGCGACGGCGAGAAGAGCCTCTACCTGCGCCCCTTCATGTTCGGCAGCCAGGCCTTCATCGGGCTCAAGCCGGTCAACGAGGCGACCTACATGGTCATCGCCTCGCCGGCGGCCTCGATCTTCAAGGGCGGCCCGAAGCCGATCACCCTCTGGGTCGCCGAGCAGTATGCCCGCGCCGGCGCCGGCGGCACGGGGGCGGCCAAGTGCGGTGGCAACTACGCCAGCGCCCTGCGCGGCCAGCTCGAAGGTGCCGAAAACGGTTGCGACCAGGCCGTTTTCCTCGACTCCTCGACCCACACGTACGTCGACGAGCTCGGCGGCATGAATGTCTTCTTCGTCACCAAGGACGGCAAGCTCGTCACCCCCGAGCTGACCGGAACGATCCTCCCGGGCATCACGCGCATGTCGATCCTCGAGCTCGCCAAGGAGTTCGACCTCACGCCCGAGGAGCGCAAGGTCGAGATCCAGGAGTGGAAGGACGGCGTCGCGAGCGGCGACATCCTCGAGGTCTTCGCGTGCGGCACCGCGGCCATCGTCACCCCGATCGGTGGGCTGAAGTGGCAGGGCGGCGAGGCCCCCCCCACCGCCGGCGAGCACGGCGGCGAGGTCACCCGCGGGATCCGCGAGCGGCTTCTCTCCCTCCAGCAGGGCCGGACCGAGGACTCCTACGGCTGGATGCATCGCCTCGTCTGAGAGGCACAGCACGGCCGCGAGAAACGCCCTCCAGCACCGGCGACACGAAAATGGTTCTGGTCTGAACCATTGACGTACCCACCCGCGCGGGTGTTTGCTCACCCCACCTGACGACCTCGTCCCGTGGGAGAGCGTGCCATGCCCGAATCGACCGATCACCCGCACCTGACCGACGACGAGAAGCATCTCGCCTCGCTCGGTTACAAGCAGGAACTGGAACGCTCCTGGTCCGGGTTCAGCAACTTCGCGATCAGCTTCTCGATCATCTCCATCCTCGCCGGCTGCTTCACGACCTTCGGCCAGGGCTTCAACAATGGTGGCCCGATCGCCATCTCGTGGGGCTGGCCGATCATCTCGGCCTTCATCCTGCTCATCGGTTTCACGATGAGCGAGCTCGTGTCCGCCTACCCGACCTCCGGCGGCATCTACTGGTGGGCGGCCAAGATGGGTGGCCCCGCCGCCGGCTTCTTCACCGGCTGGCTCAACCTGATCGGCCTCATCGCGGTCACCGCGTCCGTCGCCTATGGGTGCGCGACCTTCATCGACCTCACGCTGAGCACGTGGTCGACCTCCTTCGCCGACAGTTACTCGCTGACCCGGGTCTTCCTCATCTTCGTCGTCCTGCTCGCCCTGGCCGCCGTCCTCAACATCTTCAGCGGCCACCTGATGGCGATCATGAACAACATCTCGGTCTGGTGGCACGTGGCCGGCGCAGCCGTCATCATCCTCATGCTGATCTTCCTGCCCGACCAGCACCAGAGCTTCAGCTATGTCTTCGGCGAGCGATTCAACAACTCCGGGTATGCCGAGGGGTCCACCTCGTCGGTCACCTACTGGCTGCTCGTGCTCCCCTTCGGTCTGCTCCTGACGCAGTACACGATCACCGGCTTCGACGCCTCGGCCCACCTCTCGGAGGAGACCGCGTCGGCGAGCAAGGCTGCGGCCAAGGGCATCTGGCAGTCGATCTTCTACTCGGCCATCGGTGGCTGGATCCTCTTGCTGTGCTTCCTCTTTGCCGTCCCCAATGGCGCGGATGGGAAGCCGGACAATGCGGGTGTCGGCGGTGGTGGCGTCGCCTACATCTTCACGCACGCCATGGACAACAAGTGGGCTGTCGTCATCCTCGCGATCTCGGCCATCGGCCAGTTCTTCTGCACGACGGCCTGCATGACGAGCGCGTCGCGGATGACCTTCGCTTTCAGCCGGGACGGCGCGATCCCCGGCTCACGCCTGTGGCAGCGACTCACCGCCAACAAGGTGCCGGGTCTGGCCGTGCTCCTCGTGGCCGTGACGAGCGCGATCATCACCCTGCCGGCCCTCAAGCAGGTCAACATCGGCACCGAGGCGGAGCCGCTCATCGTCCCGGTCGCCTTCTATGCCGTCGTCTCGGTCGCGGTCATCGGCCTCTACCTCGCCTTCCTCATCCCGATCTGGCTGCGGTGGCGGATGGGGGATGCCTTCGTCCCGGGTTCATGGAACAACGGCGCCAAGTACAAGTGGATGAACCTCATCGCCGTCATTGAGATCGCCATCATCTCGATCTACTTCATCCTTCCCTTCGTCCCGGCCGGAGTGCCCTTCAGCCAGGACTTCGACTGGAAGTTCGTCAACTACGCGCCGATCCTCACCATCGGCTCGCTGATCATCCTGGCCATCTGGTGGCAGGCCTCGGCGAAGAAGTGGTTCAAGGGTCCCAAGGTCACGATCGACCAGGCTGTCGTCGACGCCTTCTCGGACTGAGCCCTCGATGGAGCTCGAGCCACTGCTCGACTCCCTCGCGGTGCTCGCGGGGCAGGAGCGTGAGGTCACGCTCCTGCCCGGCGGGCTCACCAACGCGAACTACCGGGTGACGACGGCGACCCGCGATGTCGTCGTCCGGGTGGCGTCCGCGAGCAGTGGGTTGCTCTCGATCGACCGCGACCAAGAGGTCCACAACAGCCGGGCCGCGGCCAAGGCCGGCGTGGCACCCGAGGTGGTCGAGCACCGGCCCGGGCTCCTCGTCGTCCAGTTCGTCCCCGACGCCCTGACCTACGGCGACTCCGACCTGGCCGCCAACCTCGCCGGGGTTGCCGACGTCGTCCGCCGCCTTCACGAGGGACCTGCCTTCGCCGGTCGTTTCGACATGTTCGACATCCAGCGCGAGTACTTGGCGATCATGCACACCCACCGATTTCGTATGCCGCGGGGCTACCTCGCGCTCGCGCCTGCGGCCGAGCGCATGGAGGCTGCGCTCCGGGTCCACCCCGAGCCCCGCGTGCCCTGCCACAACGACCTGCTCGCGGCGAACTTCCTGCAGGACGCGCAGCGACTGTGGATTGTGGACTATGAGTACAGCGGGATGAACGAGGCGTCCTTCGAGCTCGGCAACATCGTCCAGGAGGCGCACCTGACCCCCGAACACCTGGCCGAGTTGGTGACCGCCTACGTCGGGCACGAGGACCCGGTCCGCACCGCACGTGCGGCCCTGTGGGGGATCGCGAGCGCGTGGGCATGGACGCTGTGGGGCACCATTCAGGCGGGCGCCTCCGACCTCGACTTCGACTTCTGGGAGTGGGCGATGGACAAGATGGACCGGGCCGCGCAGGCCTTCGCCGAGCCCGGCTTCGACGAACTTCTGGACACGGTCGGATCCCCCCGATGACAGTCCTGCCCGATCGCACCCTGCCCGATCGCACCCTGCCTGATCGCACCCTGCCCGACCGGGCCCGCGTGGTCATCATCGGCGGCGGAGTCATCGGCACGTCGGTCGCCTACCACCTGGCTCACCTCGGCTGGACCGATGTCGTTCTGCTCGAGCAGGGCACCCTCTCCTGCGGCACGACCTGGCACGCGGCGGGCCTGGTCGGCCAGCTGCGTGCCTCCGAGGCAGGCACGCGCCTCGTGCAGTACTCCACCGACCTCTACGCCCGGCTCGAGGAGGAGACCGGGCTGTCGACGGGGTATCGGGTCTGCGGGGGAGTGACGGTGGCCCGCACGCCGGATCGGATGGTGGCGCTGCGGCGCACGGTGGCGAGCGCCGCCGCCTACGGCTTGGAGTGCGAGCTCCTCACGGCCGCGGAGATCAAGGAGCGCTATCCCCTCATCCGCGACGACGACCTCGTCGGGGCGATCTGGTTGCCCGGCGACGGGCGCGCCAACCCGGCCGATCTCACCCAGGCGCTCGCCAAAGGTGCGCGGGCCGGGGGAGTCCGCATCCTCGAGCGCGTGCGCGTTACCGACGTCCTGGTCAACGAGGGGCCGGGGCGGCGACGCGCCCGGGCCGTGCGCACGGACCACGGGGACATCGAGGCGGAGATCGTCGTCAACTGCGCAGGTCAATGGGCCAACGCCGTCGGCGCGATGGCCGGCGTCAACGTCCCCCTTCATTCGGCTGAGCACTTCTATGTCGTCACCGACCAGATCGAGGGCGTCCATCGCGACCTGCCGATCCTGCGCGACCCGGACGGCTGGACCTACGTCAAGGAGGAGGTCGGCGGCCTGCTTGTCGGCGGCTTCGAGCCGGAGGCCAAACCATGGGTCGCGCCGGATGCCATCCCGTATCCCTTCGAGTTCCAACTGCTCGACGAGGACTGGGAGCACTTCGAGGTGCTCATGGACTCCGCAGTGCATCGGCTGCCGGTGCTGGCGCACACCGGAATTCGTAAGTTCTACAACGGGCCGGAGAGTTTCACCCCGGACAACCAGTTCATCATCGGCGAGGCGCCCGAATGTGACGCCTTCTTCGTTGCAGCGGGCTTCAACTCCGTGGGCATCGCCTCTGCCGGAGGTGCGGGCAAAGCGCTGGCCGAGTGGATCGTGGCCGGTGAGCCGCAGCAAGACCTCATCGGTCAGGACATCCGCCGCTTCTCGCCGATTCAGGGCAACCCGACCTGGTTGCGCGAGCGCGTCGTTGAGGTGCTCGGCCTGCACTACGCCGTGCCCTGGCCCAACCGCGAGTTCGAATCCGGTCGGCCACAGCGGATCTCGCCAGTCCACGACCGTCTTGTCGAGCAGGGAGCGATCCTCGGCAGCCGGAACGGGTGGGAACGCGCCAACGTCTTCGCACTCTCCGGCACCTCCCGCGAGTTGACCTACTCGTGGGGCCGGCCGGTCTGGGTCGACTGGTGTGCCGCAGAGCAGGTCGCCTGCCGCTCCTCCGTCGCCATCTTTGACCAGACGTCCTTCTCCAAATACCTCGTGACCGGGCTCGGCGCCGCCGCGGCGCTCAACATGGTCTGCAGCGCCGACGTCGATGTCCCCACCGGTGGCACCGTCTACACGGCGATGCTCAACGCGCGCGGCACCTACGAGGCCGACGTCACGGTCACCCGCACCGGGGCCGACGAGTTCCTCGTGCTCTCGTCGGCGGCGACGACCGTGCGCGATGTCGACTGGTTGCGGCGTCACCTGCCGGGCTCGCCGGCGCCTACGGTCGTCGACGTCACCGGTGCGTATGCCGTGTTCGGCGTCATGGGACCGCGCTCGGCCGAGTTGCTCGGTCGCCTCGGTGGGCCGAGCGTCTTCGACGCTTCGTCGTTTCCGTTCGGCACCAGCCGCGAACTCCCGCTGGGCCGTGCGACGGTCCGGGCCACGCGCCTGACCTATGTCGGCGAACTCGGCTGGGAACTGCTCGTGCCCACCGAGCAGGCGGCCGGGCTCTACGACGACCTCTTCGCGGTCGGGGCCGACCTCTTGGTCCTTCCCGCCGGCTACTACGCCATCGAGGCGATGCGCCTGGAGAAGGGCTACCGGGCCTTCGGGCGCGAACTCACCACCGACATCAACCCGGTCGAGGCCGGTCTGACCTTCGCGTGCAAACTCGCGACCGAATGGGATTTCATCGGGCGCGCGACCGTCGAGTCGGCCAAGGCCGCCGGGCCACGACGGCGGGTGGTGTCCTTCACCGTGGGGGACCCCGCGGCATACCTGTGGGGTGGGGAGTTGGTGCTGCGCGGCGGTGAGCCCGTGGGGCAGGTGACCAGTGCTGCCTGGGGGGCGGCGGTCGGCTGCAGCGTCGGGTTGGCGCTCGTCGGCCCGCGCGACGGCGGGCCCGCTGCCCCAGCGTGGCTGCGCGACGGTGACTGGAGCGTCGACCTGGCCGGCACACGTCTGCCGATCAGGGTGACCCTCAGGGCGCCCTTCGACCCCGCCGGTGAGCGTCTGCGTCGCGGGGATCTCTAATGGTCCGATCAAGAACCATTGACGCGGCTGCCCGCGCAGTATTGGATCGAAGGGTGCACGCCCACACCGTCGCGGACTCCCTCCCGAGGGCAGTCCTGCGACCGGCGAGTGGCAACGTCTTCGAGACCACGGTGGAGCAGCTCGCGACCGCCATCCGCCTCGGGGTGCTGCGTGACGGCGAGTTGCTGCCCCCCGAGCGTGACCTCGCCGAGCAACTCGGCGTCAGTCGCAACACCCTGCGCGAGGCCATCGCCGCGCTGCGCGACTCGGCTCTGGTCTCCACCCGTCGCGGCCGCGGCGGCGGGTCGGTCGTCACGTATACCGCGCCGGTGCCGGGCGAGGTCCCCACGGTCCGCTCCGGGGCGGCGCTCGCCGACGCGATGGACTTCCGGCGGATCGTCGAGCCGGGTGCTGCGGCTCTGGCCGCGAGCAGGCCACTTGCCGCCGACCAACGGGCCTGGCTCCTGCAGGCCCTCGGCGAGGTGGAGCAGGCGCCGGACGAGGCCGCGCACCGACTCGCCGACTCCCGCCTGCACCTGGCCATCGCCACCCTCGCCGGGTCGCCCATGCTCATCGAGGCCGTTACTCGCGCACAGGCCGCCCTCGCGGAACTGCTCGCGGCCATTCCCGTGTTGCGGCGCAACATCGACCACTCGAACGCCCAGCACGACGCCATCGTCCGCGCCATCCTGGCCGGCGACCCCGAGGAAGCCCGGCGAGCCATGGAAGAACACTGCGATGCCACTGCCGCGCTCCTGCGTGGCCTGATCGGATGACGAAGGAGCACGTGATGAGCATGGGGAACGGCGCACCACAAATGAGTCTGGAGACCTTGCGGGCCGAGATCGTCACCGGCGAGATCGACACCGTCATCGTTGCCTTCACCGACATGCAGGGGCGGCTGCAGGGCAAGCGGCTGCACGGGCAGTTCTTCCTCGACCACGTGCTCGGTCATGGCACCGAGGGCTGCAACTACCTGCTCGCCGTCGATGTCGAGATGAACACCGTCGACGGCTATGCGATGTCGTCCTGGGAGACCGGATACGGCGACTTCGAGTTCGTCCTCGACATGAGCACCCTGCGGCGCACGCCCGGCCAGCCGCATTCGGCGACCATCCAGTGCGACCTCGCTTGGCTCGACGGCTCCGGGCCGGTCCGGCCCAGCCCGCGTGACTTCCTCAAGGCCCAGACCGCCCGCGCGGCGGCGCTCGGCTACCGGGCACTGGCCGGCACCGAACTCGAGTTCATCGTCTTCGAGAACTCCTACGACGACGCCTGGGACCGCGGTTACCGAGGGCTGACCGGCGCGAACCGCTACAACGTCGACTACTCGATCCTCGGCGGCACCCGCGTCGAGCCGCTGTTGCGTGACATCCGCAACGAGATGTTCCGGGCGGGTGTTGTCGTCGAGGGGGCCAAGGGGGAGTGCAACCTGGGCCAGCACGAGATCGCCTTCCTCTACGACGAGGTCGTGCGCACCTGCGACAACCACGTCATCTACAAGACGGCTGCCAAGGAACTCGCCGTCGCGCACGGCCAGTCGATCACCTTCATGGCCAAGTACGACCAGCGCGAGGGCAACTCCTGCCACATCCACCTGTCGCTGCGCGGCCTCGACGGCTCGATCGCCTTCGCCGACAAGCGCCGCAAGGGTGGCCAGAGCAAGGTCTTCGACCAGTTCCTCGCGGGGGTCCAGGCGACGATGCGTGAGTTCTCCTACTTCTACGCCCCGAACATCAACTCCTACAAGCGATTTCAGCCGGGTTCCTTCGCGCCGACGGCCATCGCATGGGGTCGCGACAACCGCACCTGCGCCCTGCGCGTCGTCGGTCATGGTGCCGGGTTGCGCATGGAGAACCGTGTCCCCGGTGGTGACGTCAATCCCTACCTCGCCGTCGGAGCCATGCTCGCCGGTGGCCTCCATGGCATCGAGAACGAACTCAAGCTCGAGCCGGCTTTCGTCGGCAATGCGTATGCCGCGGACGTCGCCCATGTGCCCACCACTCTGGCCGAGGCGCGCGACCTGCTCGCCGGGTCGGCCATTGCGCGGGCCGCGTTCGGGGACGACGTCGTCGACCACTATGTCAACGCGGCCGACATCGAGATCGGCGCCTTCAATGCCGCCGTCACGGACTGGGAACGCGTCCGTGGCTTCGAGCGGCTCTGAGACCCACGAGAGAAAGCACCTGATGAGCACCACGCACGACGTCATCAACCCGGCGACCGAGGAGGTCGTCACCACCCTCGACCTGGTGGGGGTGGAGGAGACCGATGCGGCCATCGCCAAGGCCGTCGAGGTCGGACCGGCCTGGCGGGCGGTCAGCCCTGCTGATCGGGGAATGCTGCTGCGACGCTTCGCCGATGTCGTGGAGGAGCACACCGAGGAACTGGCACGCCTCGAGGTGACCAACGCCGGCCACACGATCGGCAACGCCCGCTGGGAGGCGGGCAACGTCGTCAACGTCCTGCGCTACTACTCGGCCGCTCCCGAGCGCCTCTTCGGCCGGCAGATTCCCGTCGCCGGTGGCCTCGACGTCACCTTCAAGGAGCCGCTCGGCGTCGTCTCGGTCATCGTGCCGTGGAACTTCCCGATGCCCATCGCCGGATGGGGCTTCGCCCCGGCACTCGCGGCCGGGAACACGGTCGTCCTCAAGCCGGCCGAGCTGACTCCCCTGACGGCGATTCGCCTCGGGGAGTTGGCACTTCAGGCCGGCCTCCCTGAGGGCGTCTTCACGATCCTGCCCGGCAAGGGCTCGGTCGTGGGGGAGCGCTTCGTCACCCACCCCGACGTCCGCAAGGTCTGTTTCACCGGCTCGACCGCCGTCGGTCAGGGCATCATGCGCAAGGCCGCCGACCAGCTCAAGCGGGTCACCCTCGAACTCGGCGGCAAGTCCGCGAACATCGTCTTCGCCGATGCGGATGTCGAGAAGGCGGCCGCCAGCGCGCCGATGTCCTTCCTCGACAATGCCGGGCAGGACTGCTGTGCGCGCACGCGAATCCTCGTCCAGCGCAAGGTCTACGACGCCTTCATGGAGCGCTTCGAGGCGGCGATCAGGGCTGTCCGGGTGGGCGATCCCGGCGACGAGTCCACCGAGATGGGCCCGATGGTGAGCAGCGGCCAACGCGACACGGTGCGCTCCTTCGTCGAGGACGCGGAGGCCACCGGCCACGCGGCCCCCGACATCGCCTTCCGCGGTGCGGCGCCCAGCGGCAAGGGCTGGTGGTATCCACCGACCGTCCTCATGGCGCACGGGACGGGGGACCGCGCGTGGCGCGAAGAGATCTTCGGCCCGGTCGTGTCGGTCATGCCCTTCGACGACGAGGCGGACGCCATCGCCAAGGCCAACGACACGGCATACGGCCTCAGCGGGTCGATCTGGACCCGCGACGTGGGCCGGGCCATCCGCGTGTCGCGGGCGGTCGAGGCCGGCAACCTGTCGGTGAACAGCCACTCCTCGGTGCGGTACTCCACGCCCTTCGGTGGGTTCAAGGCCAGCGGCATCGGCCGCGAGCTCGGCCCGGATGCCCTTGATGCCTTCACCGAGACCAAGAACGTCTTCTTCGACACCCAAGCCTGACTCGAAAGGAACAGACACACCATGGCTGGACGCCTGCAGGACAAAGTCGCTGTCGTCACCGGAGGATGCTCCGGCATCGGCCTGGCGACCGTGCGTCGCTTCGCCGAGGAGGGTGCCAAGGTCGTCATCGCCGACCTCAACGACGAGCTCGGCGCACAGCTCGCCGAGGAGCTCGGCGGCACCTACGTCCACTGCAACGTCGCGAGCAAGGAGGACGTCGACAACCTCTTCAAGGTCGCCCACGACACCTACGGACGCATCGACATCGCCTTCAACAACGCCGGCATCAGCCCGCCCGAGGACGACTCGATCCTCGAGACCGACCTCGAGGCATGGGACAAGGTCCAGCTCGTCAACCTCACGTCGGTCTACCTGTGCTGCAAGGCGGTCCTGCCCTACATGCTCGAGCAGAAGTCCGGCTCGATCATCAACACCGCGTCCTTCGTCGCGGTCATGGGTGCGGCCACCTCGCAGATCTCCTACTCCGCCTCCAAGGGTGGGGTGCTGTCGATGACGCGCGAGCTCGGTGTGCAGTTCGCGCGCGAGGGCGTGCGCGTCAATGCGCTCTGCCCCGGACCGGTCAACACCCCGCTGCTGAAGGAGCTCTTCGCCAAGGACGCCGAGCGCGCCGCCCGCCGCCTCGTGCACGTCCCGATGGGTCGCTTCGGGGAGCCCGAGGAGATGGCCAACGCCGTGCTCTTCCTCGCCTCTGACGAGAGCAGCTTCATGACGGCCAACACCTTCCTCGTCGACGGTGGCATCTCCGGGGCCTACGTCACGCCGCTCTGAGGAGGGTGAGCGCCATGCCGCGCAATCGACCGGTCATCGGCATCTCGTGTTATGTCGAGAAGGTCGACCGCACCCCGTGGGTGCAGCAGTGGTCGGCCGTGCTGCCCCATGACTACGTCCACCATGTGGAGGCTGCGGGTGGTGCGGCGGTCATCCTCCCGCCCCGACTCGACGGAGACGACCATCTGGCCCGCGACCTCCTCGGCCGCGTCGACGGACTGATCCTCGCGGGAGGAGCCGACATCGAGTCCTCGCGCTACGGAGCGCCGCCGCATGCGACAGCGCAGAACCCCCGACCCGACCGCGACTCCTGGGAGTTGGCCCTGGCGCGCGTTTCCCATGCGGTCGACCTGCCCACCCTTGGCATCTGCCGCGGTATGCAGGTCATGGCGGTGGCTGCCGGCGGAGCGGTCGAGCAGCATCTCCCCGATCGAGTGGGCACCGAAGCGCACTGCCCGGTGCCCGGACGGTATGCCGCCCACTCCGTCACTCCCGTCGCCGGCACCCGAGTGAGTGAGATCCTCGGTGCCGCTCCCCTCGATGTGCCGACCTACCACCACCAAGGAGTGCTGGCCGACTCGTTGGACCACACGGCATACCGCTTCAGTGCCTGGCACGCGGACGGGACACCAGAGGCGATGGAAGACCCGGGCAGCCGCTTTCGGGTCGCCGTTCAATGGCATCCGGAAGCCGGCGCCGACGCCCGCCTCTTCCGCGCGTTGGTCGCGTCCGTGCCGTGATCCGCCGGGGCGACGCCCGGGAAGGCGTCCGGCTCAGGCGATGTCGGAGAACCCGAGATGTCGAAGGCCGTGCCCGCGCATCGCGGTCGCCACAGCCACCTGGGAGGGGCTGGCGTGGGGATCGGTCAGGACGTTGTTCGCACAGTCGATGAGGTGGGCGTACTCCCGCTGGGCCACGAGGAGGTCGATGACGGCCATCCGCACCGTCGCGCGATGCTTCGGCTCTGCGGCCACGAGGATGTTCTCGAGCCGCACGAGGCCCGTCATGGTGGATCGCACGTCGGTCCGGTCGACGATCGTCATGACGGCTTCGATGTCCTCGGCGGTTGTCGGCTTCGTTGCCATGGGCGCCCCCTTTGCCTCAGCGTCCACCCTGCCAGCGCTTCGTCGACGCCGCCCACGGAAACGGAAGATCCACAGGTTGACCTCAGGATGGAACATGCAATGAAAACGGCGCGTTGACCAGCGACGGACACGTGACCCATTGACGAATTCGAGACGGCGGACACATGAGGATCTTCACGAGTTGGGGCGCGCGGGCCCTCGGCGTTGCCGGACTCGGAGTGGCGGCGGGCCTGGTGAGTGCAGCGCGCGGCATACCGTCGGCGATGGGTGGCCGGGCAACTGGCGAGCGGCGCGCGCGGATGGAGGCCTCGCCCCATTTCCGCGACGGCAAGTTCCACAACGAGGACCTCGTGTGGGAGCCGGGCACGCGGTCGCTCGCAGAAACTGCGGGCAAGATGATCAGCGGGCGTGCCGACGGTGTCCCCGGCGGGTCGGTGCCGCTGGTCAGCCAGCCATCGCCCGTGGCACTGGACGGACTGCACGTCACCTGGTTCGGGCACTCCTCGGCGCTGCTCGAAGTCGACGGAGTGAGCGTCCTGCTCGATCCGGTCTGGAGCGATCGGGTGTCGCCGAGCCAGCAGGTGGGTCCAAAGCGGTTGCACGCCAGCCCCGTCGAACTCGAGGACCTGCCGCGCATCGACGCGGTCGTCATCTCGCACGATCACTACGACCACCTCGACGAGGGTTCGATCCGGTGGCTGGCCGAGCACACCGACTGCCAGTTCCTCGTGCCCCTCGGGGTGGGTGCCCATCTGGCCGCCTGGGATGTGCCCGAGCGGCGGATCGAGGACCTCGACTGGGACGAGGACACCAAGGTCGGGGACCTGCACATCACGGCGACCCAGGCGCAGCACTTCTCCGGGCGGGGCTTCTCACGCGATGGCACTCAATGGGCGTCCTGGGTGATCGCCGGGCCCGAGCACCGGGTCTTCTACTCCGGCGACGGTGGCTACTTCGCGGGCTTCTCGCTCATCGGGGAACGCCACGGCCCCTTCGACCTCACGCTCGTGCAGGTCGGCGCCTACGACAGTGCGTGGCCGACCATCCACATGCGTCCCGAGCAGGGTGTCGCCACCCACCTCGACGTGCGTGGCGGCCTGTTGCTGCCGGTGCACTGGGCGACCTTCAATCTGGCCTTCCACCCGTGGGCGGAGCCCGTCGAGCGACTGCTCGTCGAGGCCGAGCGCCACGAGGTGCCGGTCGTCGTGCCACGCCCCGGTCAGCGCATCGATGTGAGCGACCCGCCTCCGCTCGACCCGTGGTGGCGCGACCTCGCCCACTGACCGGCGGCACCCACCTGCTCGGCCCGCCAGTCCAGCCGCCACGCCAGTTGAGCTCCCCGCCAGTCGAGAGGGAGCAAAACGCGGGGAAGACGGCAGTCTTCCCGCGTTTTGCTCCCTCTCGACTGTGGGGTTGGGGTGGCCCTCGACCCGGAGTGCGTGAGCAGCAGTGGGGGTCACAGGGGGTAGGTGAGAACCGATCCCGTGACCGAGGCGGTGACCCGTTCGCCGGTGCGGGGCACCTGGCCGCCGGCGCCGAGGCGGGCCGCGATCTCGGAGCCATCGTCGAGTGCGACGTGCACGAGGGCGTCGTGGCCGAAGTAGTCGCAGTGACGCACCGTGCCGAAGGCTCCGGTGCGGATCCCCGGCTGGTCGGCGCTGTGCAGCACGATCTGCTCCGGCCTGAGCGCGACCTCGACGGCACCTTCGGCGGCGCTGTCGGTGGCGTGCGTCCCGAGCGCACTCTCGACGCGACCGTCGTGCGCGCGGCCGACAACGGTGACGAGGTCGCCGAGGAAGCCGGCTGTGACGCGGTCCGCCGGGGCGGTGTAGACGTCGAGCGGTGATCCGGCCTGCAGGATCCGCCCGGCATCCATGACGACGATCTGGTCGGCAAACGAGAGGGCCTCGTCCTGGTCGTGGGTCACCATGAGCACAGTCACCCCTTCGGCGGCGAGGGCGTCGGCGACGGCCCGGCGAGTGCTGGCCCGTAGGCCGGCGTCGAGGGAGGAGAAGGGCTCATCGAGCAGCACCACCCGTGGGCGGCGGGCCAGTGCGCGGGCCAGCGCCACGCGCTGCTGCTGTCCACCGGAGAGCTGGTCGGGGGATCGGCCGGCGACTTCGCGGGGAAGACCGACCAGGTCGAGCAGCTCGGTCAGTCGGGTGGCGCGACCGGGGTCGCCCCGGCGCAGCCCGAAGGTGATGTTGTCGGCGACGCTCAGGTGTGGGAAGAGGGCGCCCTCTTGGGCGACATACCCCAGGCCGCGGTGCTCGGGCGCGATGTTGAGACCGGCGCCGAAGACGTCGCGGTCCGCGACCACGACGCGACCGGCATCCGGGCGATGGAAGCCGGCGATGACCCGCAGCAAAGTGGTCTTGCCGCACCCGGACGGGCCGAGGATCGCCGTCGTCGAGCCGGCGGGCACCGTGAGGTCGACGCCGTGGAGCACCGTCGTGGCACCGTGGCCGGCGACGATCCCCTCAGCCTTGAGCTCGCTCATCGGGTGTCCTTCGTGGAGTTGCTCAGGAGGAGCCAGGTGAGCGGGGCGGACACCAGGATCATCATGAGCGCATAGGGCGCAGCCACACCGTAGTCGAGGCTGTCACTGGCCGCCCAGAAGCCCGTCGCGAGTGTGGTCGTCCCGGTCGGGGCCAGGAGCAGGGTGGCCGTCAGCTCGACACAGGTGGCGAGGAAGACCATGGCGAAGCCCGAGAGCAGACCGGGCGCGATGAGCGGCAGCAGCACCCGCCGGGTCGCCCGCCACGGGCTGTCGCCGAGCGAGCGCGCGGCCTCGAGGAGTCCACCGGGCGCCTGCGCCAGGGCCGCCCTGATCGACACCATGGCCCGTGGGATGAAGAGGATCGCGTAGGCGATGACGAGCAGGAAGGGCGTCTGGTAGAGCGGGCCGATCCACCGGATCGCGACGGTCACCAGCGCGAGGGCCACGACGACGCCGGGCAGCGAGCTCGCGAAGTAGGTGATCCGTTCGATGCTCTCGGTGAGCAGGGTCCGTCGGCGGTGCAGGAGGAGGGCGACCGGGAAGGCCGCCACCGTCGTCAGCACTCCAGCGGTCAACGCCAGCCCGACGGTGCTCGACAAGGCGCCCAACAGCGCGGGAGAGAGGATCGGCGTGCCACCGGCGCCCAGCCAGTGCCCCACGGCATACAACGGGACGCCGAGCGACAACAGCACCCATGTCGTCAACCCGACAATCGCGGGCCCCGCCCATCGACCCAACGGCACCCGCTGCGGCTGCACCCGCACGCCGGACCCGATACGGGCCAGCGACACCCGCCCTCGGGCGAATCGCTCGCCGGTGAGTACGAGCGCGGTCAGCACCATGAGCACCGTGGCCAGCACCGAGCCGGCGGTGGTGTCGAAGGCCGCTTCGTACTGGTCGAGGATCGCCGTCGTGAAGGTGGGGAAGCGCAGCATGGCCAGCACGCCGAACTCGGCGAGCAGGTGCAGGGCCACGAGCAGCGCCCCGCCGAGCAGGGCCGGACGCACCTGTGGGAGAACGATCTTGGCGAAGGTCCCCCAGGCGCCCAGCCCGAGCGAGCGGGCGCTGTCCTCCCACCGACTGTCCAGCCCGCGCAACAACGCCGCGACCGGAAGGAAGACGAAGGGGGTGTAGGACAGTGTCGTGATGAGGGCCGCCCCGCCCAGACCGGTCAGCGAAGGTCGCAGCGACACCCACGCATAGGCGTTGACGAAGGCCGGCACGGCGAGCGGTGCGACGAGCGCCAGGCGCCACCACCGGGCTGCGGGGAGTTCGGTCCGTTCGACCAGCCAGGCCGCCCCGACCCCGACCACCACGCACGCGGTCGTCGTCACGAGCACGAGCGAGACGGTGTTGCCGAGGAGCTCGCCGACGCGGGGACGGAAGACCTGCTGGGCGGCGACGCCGAGACCGGACTCGGTCGCCGTCGCGAGGATGACGAGCAATGGCAGGACACAGATGCCGGCGACGACGACCGCAGAGATCGCCACCGGTCCGATCCCGCCGGTGCCCCGGCGGGAGAGCGTGCTCGTGCTCGTCATGACCTCATCGCCTCACAGGATCCCGGCGGCTGTCATGAGCTTGATGACCTCGGGCCCATCGAGGGTGAAGGGGTCGATGGATGGTGCCTGCAGGGAGTCCAGCGGCGGCAGCGCCGGGTCGGACGCGACACCGTCGCCGACGGCATACTCCATCGACTTGCTGCTCACCAGGGCCTCCTGTCCCTTTGCGCTGGTGACCCACGCGAGGAACTTCTGGGCGTCGGCCTGCTTCGTGCTCGCCTTGAGGACACCACCGGCGCTGACACTGACGAACGCGCCGACGTCCTCACCCTTGAAATAGTGCAACTTCGTGTTCGCGCTGCCCTCCTTGGTGAGCGCCTGGTCGCGGTACCAGTAGTAGTGGTACATGATCCCCATCGGGACCTCGCCGGCGTTGACGGCCTTCATCGTGGCGATGTTGTTCTGGTAGACCTTGGCGTTCTCCTTGAGCCCCTTGAGCCACGTCTCGGTCCGGTCGGCGCCCTCGGCCTGGAGCACTCCCGAGACGATTGCCTGGAAGTCGGCGCCGCTGGGAGCTGCTCCCCACTTGCCCTTCCATTTCGGGTCGGCAAGGTCGAGCATCGACGCCGGCAGATCGGCCTCGGAGATCTTGCTCGGGTTGTAGATGAGCACCGTGGAACGGGCCGCGATGCCGACCCACTCACCGCTGCTCGGGCGGTACTGCTGGCTCACCTGGTCAAGGGTGCTCTGCTCCACCGGGGAGAGCAGGCCGGCGTTCTGGACCACGGTCATCGCGGGGGAGTTCTCGGTGAGGAAGACGTCGGCCTGGGTCTTGTCCCCCTCGGCGACGAGTTGGTTGCCCATCGAGGAGTCCTTGCCCTGCCGGACCTGCACCTGGATTCCAGTGTCCGCGGTGAAGCCCTTGACCCACGCGTCGACGAGATTGGCGTGCTGGGCGCTGTAGATCGTCAGCTTGCTCGGGTCGAGGGGAGCCTCGCCAGTGGCGGAGTCGCCGCTGCCGCAGGCGGCAAGAGCGAGGGCGGCCACAGCCACGACGGCGGGCAGGTGTCGGCGCTTCATCGGTGTCCTTCTCGAATCGGGTTCTGCGGTTTGGTTTCCACGTTCATGGCGTATGCCGCGGGGCTGCGTCGCGCGCGCCTCCCGCCGAGCGCTGTGCTCACGCGGGAGACCACGAGCCAGGTGGCGATCCCGAGCCCGAAACTCAGCGCGAGGTTGACCAGCGGCATCGAGGTCAATCGGTAGACCTGGAAGTGCGTCAGGTAGATGTAGAGCGAGCTGCTGGCCAACACGCCGAGCGCGGGCACGACGACCCGTGGCACGGGCAGGTTGGGGAGCCAGATGAGCACGAGGATCCCGGCCGCAATCGTCCACTCGCGCACCGAGTTCCCCATGAAGCCGGGAAGTCCGACGGCGACGATGGCGACGAGGAGCAACCGTTGCCATGCCTGGCGGGCCAGGGCGGCAGACCAGCCGACGGCGAAGAGCCACAGCACGGCCGGCGCGGTGCCGCGACCGGGCGGTGACGTGAGATCGAAGACGTCGAGGCGCGCGAGCAGCCCCACGGAGGCAACGGTGGCGGCAACGGCGAAAGGCGCTGCGGCATACCACTTATGGACACGGGGGAGGGCAAGGAACCCGGTGACGGCCACGAGGATCCAGACGAGCGCCTCGATGAACCACAGGCGCCAGTGACTGGTCCACGTGGCGGGGCCGGTGATCCAGTTGACGAGGAAGAGGTTGCCGACCGAGTAGGTGCCGGCGAGAAGGCCGACGACGCCGACCCAGATTGCCGTTGGCACGGCGATCTTGGCGATCGTGGCAGCGACGGCACGGGTGCGTTCGCGAGCAGTCGGGAGCGCACCGGCGAACCGGGCGAAGTTGAAGCCGCCCACGGCCAACAGGATGTGGGCGCCCCCGAGGAGCGTCGCCACCTTGGTGTGGCCGGCCACGATCGCCGTGATCGCGAGTGCCCTCAGCACGACGGTGGTGTCGAGGCACGCCCATCGTGATCGCCCACTGTGCGCTGCGACCGGGTCGTCCTCGGCCAAGGACGCCAGCTCGATCAGGGTGCGGCTCGGCCAGTCGGCCGGGAGCGTGCCGATGGCCTCCTCCAGGTGCACCGCCACCTCGACATAGGACAGCGAGTCCCCATGCAGGCCGACGAAGGTGTCCGTGACGTCGGCGTCGGGTCGGCCAAGGCAGGTGCGATAGATGTCGACGAGGTGATCGAGGGTGGTCGTGGGGGCGCCGTTGTCGGACTCCAGCAGCCCCTCGTGCACCTGCTGCGCTGCCTTCCGGTCGATCTTGCCGGCATCGGTGCGGGGCAGCCCATCGTCCGTGACCGCCACATGGATCCGATGTGCCGGCAGGCCACTCGCGGCCGAGGCGATCGACAGACCATCGGCCTCGAGGTCACGGTTGCGCTCGACGGAGCCCGCGCTCGAGACGAGCACATCGACATGCTCGTCGCTGCCGCCGACCCAGGAAGCCAGACCAGCATTCGACAGAGCGCGCTCGATGGCGCCGGTGTCGATGCGTAGACCGGCGATCTTGAGGAAGCCGGAGCGGCGGCCGACGATCTCGACCCGGCCGTCCGCATCCAGCCGCCCGAGATCCCCGGTCGCGAGAGCGGGGACGGTGCGCCCGCGCGCCAGGTCGGCCGGCGACTCGGCATACCCCAGCATGACGTTGTCGCCGTGGAAGACGAGGTCACCGACCTCGCCGACCTGCGCTGGGCGCCCGTCGACCAAGACCTCGAAGGCCCCGCTGCCGACCGCGCGACCGGAGCAGTGCGGGTGGGTCAACACGTCTGCTCCGGAGGCGATCGCCATCCGGGCACACGCCTCGGTCTGCCCATACATGACGCGCAGTTCCCAGCCGTCGCGGCGACCCTGTTCGGCGAGTGCCCGCGCGCGATCCGCACCCAGGCCGCCGCCGGCCTGGGCCACCTGGCGCAGCGTGGACAGGTCCGCCAGGCGGTGCCCGCTCGCGGCGATCAGGTCGAAGGAATGCGGCACGGTGGACAAGGACGTGACGCCTTCGGACTCCAGCAGGGCCCACAGGTGGTCGTCGACGAGGGACCGGTCGGTCAGGACGATCGAGGCGCCCGCGGCCAGGTGGGAGTGCAGCACCGACAGCCCGTAGCAGTAGTGCAGCGGCAGCGTCGTTGCCGCGACATCGCTCGCTCGGATGCCGAGACCGGAGACGATGTCGTCGGTGTTCGCGTCGACGGCGGCGTGCGACAGCCGGACCAGCTTGGGGGATCCGGTCGATCCTGATGTCGAGAGCAGCAGGGCCAGATCAGGATGCAACTCGTGCGCGGCTTCGATGCGCCGGTGCGTGACCGACCACCGGCCATCCCGGTGCCCGCCGACGCTGTCAGGGTCGTGCACGTCGACGATCTGCCCCGACCGACCGGGTGCCGCGACGATGACGGCATGCCCGGCGAGCAATGCCCCCAGGTGGTCGACGATGGCGTCCACGTCAGGGGTGAGCTCGATCAGCACGAGCCGCCGACCGCCATTCACCTGGCCCCAGCGGGAGGCGGAGTCGGCCACGCGTGCCGCGAGCGCGGCATACGAGATGGTCGTGGTCCCCGTGTGGAGTGCGGGGGAGTACCCATGGGTCGACAGTTGACGCACGAAGCCCACGGCGGCGGGCGCGGCCGGGTGCAGTGGAAGGGTCGTCGTCATGGCAAAGGTAAGGCTAACCTCACCTTCACCGGTGGTGGAATCCGGGTCCAGCCAGAGGAACGCCCGATCCACAGTGTGGACACCCGGTCGAGTCCGCCATCACCTTTGGCAGAGTGAGCCCGTGATGCCGATGTATGCCGCCACCGCGGCCCTCATTATCGAATAGCGCGACGAGCACTCCTCGTCGCGCAGACCTCCCACACCCCGGGGGGTCTTTTTGTTGGTCGGGGCACCCCCACGAAGGGTGGACCGGCGAGCGGCGGGGAACGATGTGAGCACCAGCGTCACATGCAGGAGAGCACGATGGAACGACCACGACGAGACGACCGACGAGGCGACAAGATGACCGACCTGCACGTCTACGACACCACGCTGCGTGATGGCGCGCAGCAGGAGGGGCTCAACCTCTCCGTCACGGACAAGTTGGCCATCGCGCGCCACCTCGACGACCTCGGCGTGGGATTCATCGAGGGCGGCTGGCCCGGCGCCAATCCCAAGGACACCGAGTTCTTCGCCCGCGCGGCGCGAGAGCTCGATCTGCGGAACGCGACCTTGGCGGCCTTCGGTGCGACGCGGCGTGCCGGTGGCGCCGCGTCCACCGACCCCTTGGTCCGCGCGCTCGTCGCCAGCCAGGCGTCCGTGGTGACGCTCGTCGCGAAGTCCCACACGGGCCACGTCGAGCGGGCCCTGCGGACGACGCTCGCCGAGAACCTCGAGATGATCCGCGACACCGTCTCCTTCCTCGTCGGGGAGGGGCGGCGCGTCTTCCTCGATGCGGAGCACTTCTTCGATGGGTATGCCGTGGACCGCGCCTACGCCCTCGAAGCGCTGCGCGCGGGCGTCGAGTCGGGCGCGGAGGTGCTCGCCCTGTGCGACACCAATGGCGGAATGCTGCCCTCGCAGGTCGCCGATGTCGTCCACGACGTGGTCTCGACCCTCGGTCTGGCCGACAATGCCGAGTCACGCGTGGGGATCCACTGCCACAACGACACCGGCTGCGCGGTCGCCAACTCGATGGCGGCCGTCGATGCCGGTGCCCGACATGTCCAGGGAACGGTCAACGGTTACGGCGAGCGCACCGGCAATGCCGACCTGGTCACCGTCGTCGCCAACCTCCAACTCAAGAAGGGGCTGGAGGTCATCGACGGACATCGCCTCGCCGAGGCGACCCGGATCAGCCACGCGATCAGCGAGGTCACCAACGTCCCGCCCTACTCCCGCCAGCCCTACACCGGTGCCAGCGCCTTCGCGCACAAGGCCGGTCTCCACGCCTCGGCGATCAAGGTCGACCCCGATCTCTACCAGCACCTGGACCCCAAGGGCGTCGGCAACGACATGCGCATGCTGGTGTCCGACATGGCCGGTCGGGCCTCGATCGAACTCAAGGCCCGCGAACTCGGCTTCGACCTCGACGCCTCCGACGCCGACGACAGTGCGCTCATGCAGCGCGTGCTCTCGTCGGTCAAGGAGAAGGAGTTGCGCGGCTACACCTTCGATGCGGCCGACGCCTCCTTCGAGTTGCTCCTGCGCCACGAGCTCGACGGCTCGTTGCCGGAGTTCTTCACCGTCGAGTCCTGGCGCGTCATCACCGACGCGCGCGGCGAGGCCGATGCCCTCTCCGAGGCGACGGTCAAGATCGTTGCCGGCGACCGGCGGCACGTCCGCACCGGCGAGGGCAACGGTCCGGTCAACGCTCTCGACCAGGCGCTCCGGTCGGCCCTGGCCAAGGCCTACCCGGAGATCGAGCACCTCGAGCTCGTCGACTACAAGGTGCGCATCCTCGACGCCGCACACGGCACCGACGCCGTGACGCGCGTGCTCATCGAGACCACGGACGGCACGACGACGTGGACGACGATCGGTGTCGCTGCCAACATCCTTGAGGCGAGTTGGCAGGCCCTCATCGAGTCGGTGACCTATGGGCTCATCCGGGCGGGCGTCCCGCCACTCACCTGAGCCAACACGCCGAGCAGGCGTGTGCGCAGGGCGTTGGAGCGTTCGGCGAAGTCGCGCTGTCGACTGACGTACTCCGCCTTGCCCTCCGGTGTCTCGATGCGCACCGGCTCGAGGCCCAGGCCCGTCAGGTCGTAGGGGCTGGCCTGCATGTCGAGCCGCCGTATCTCACGGGCCAGATCGAAGGCATCGAGGGTCAGGCCGCTCGGCACGACCGGTTCGAGCTTGACGCACCACTTGTAGACATCCATGCCGGCGTGCAGGCAGCCCGGCTGCTCGTGGGCGACCTGCGTCTCGCGAGTCGGTTGCAGCGTGTTGAGCGGTGCCGCGGTCGGCGTGAAGAAGCGGAAGGCATCGAAGTGGCTGCACCTGATCGTGTGGGCTCGGGTCACCTCGTCGGTTCCCTCGGCCCCGAGGCGCAGTGGCCAGTTCTCATGGCGCACACCGTTTTCCGGTAGGCCGTGGACCATCGCCCACTCATGGAGCCCGAAACAGCCCAAGGTTGCGGGCCGCGACAGCGTGGCTTCCAGCAGGCCCCGCACGAACTCCACGGTTCGTCCCCGCGCTTCGAGGAAGCCCGCCCGGTCGAGGGCGACCACGTCACCGAGGGTGACGTAGTGGCGCCAGCCTGCCCGCGGCATACGGGAGGCGCCGGCGAGCCCGACCCCGGGGCCCGGGTGCCAGCGCGCGAGGCGACCGGGGGTGAGGGCGTAGTACTCGAAGAGGAAGTCCTCGACCGCGTGCTTCTCGCCGCGGTCACGACGCAAGAGGTGGGCTCGGGTGCGATCCTCGACGGCTGCCCGATGCGCCTGCATGAGCGGCTCCCACTCGTCGCGGTCGAGGACGGTGGTGGGCACCCACCCACGGTAGGCGAGCAGCCCTAGGCTGGGTGCATGCGCATTGCTCGATTCACGACCGGCGACGACCCCATCTACGGCCTGGTGGACGGGGCCGGCGAGAAGATCGCCGAGATCACCGGCGACCCGCTCTACACCCGGATCGAGTTGACCGGCCGGACGTATGCCGTGGACGACGTGCGGCTCCTCGCGCCGGTGATTCCTCGGAGCAAGGTCATCGGGATCGGCAAGAACTACCACGACCACGCCAAGGAGATGGGTGGGGAGGCACCGACCGAGCCGCTGATGTTCCTCATCCCCAACACGGCCGTCGTCGGGCCGGGCGACCCGGTGGTCATGCCCTCGCAGTCGAGCAATGTCCACTACGAGGGCGAACTGGCCGTCGTCATCGGTCGGATGTGCAAGGACGTCGAACCCGAGGATGCGCTGAAGGTCGTCTTCGGCTACACCTGCGCCAACGACGTCACCGCCCGGGACCTGCAGAAGTCCGACGGGCAGTGGTCGCGCGCCAAGGGCTTCGACACCTTCTGCCCACTCGGGCCGTGGATCGAGACCGACCTCGACCCGATGGACCAACCCCTCGTCACGCGCCTGGACGGCGAGATCGTCCAGGACGGGCACACCAGCGACATGGTCCACGGCGTGGCCGAGCTCATCTCGCACGCCTCAAAGGCCTTCACGCTCCTTCCCGGGGACGTCATCCTCACCGGGACGCCGGCAGGGGTCGGGCCGGTCGAGGTCGGCCAGCGGGTCGACGTC
Source organism: Phycicoccus elongatus Lp2 (assembly GCF_000367525.1). Lineage (GTDB taxonomy): Bacteria > Actinomycetota > Actinomycetes > Actinomycetales > Dermatophilaceae > Phycicoccus_A > Phycicoccus_A elongatus. The sequence continues at coordinate 1,431,447 of NZ_HF570956.1, forward strand.
GAGATCGGCGACATCGGCCTCCTGAGCAACCCCTTCGTGCGTCCCTGAGGGCCCGTCGGCACTGACTGTCGGGGAGATGGGGTCAGGACCCCACCAACCCGACAGTCAACCGTCACGCGGCTGCCGAACCCTAGAATCGGCTCACCATGAGTGAGCGCACCCTGCCCGAGATCCCCACCGTCGCCGACCTGCCCGGAAAGGTGCGGCTGCGGGTCGCGCCTTCGCCCACCGGAGACCCCCATGTGGGCACCGCCTACATGTCGCTGTTCAACCTCGCCTTCGCCCGTCAGCAGGGCGGCCGGTTCCTGCTGCGGATCGAGGACACCGACCGGGCACGCTTTCGTGCCGACTCCGAGCAGCAGGTCTTCGACACCCTTGAGTGGCTCGGGCTGACCTGGGATGAAGGTCCCGACAAGGGTGGCCCGTGCGCTCCCTACCGCCAGAGCGAGCGGCTCGACACCTATCGCCCCTATGTCGACCGGCTGCTCGCCGAGAGCAAGGCCTATGAGTGCTGGTGCTCGACAGAACGCCTCACGCAGATGCGCGAGATCCAGCAGAAGACCAAGCAGCCGACCGGTTATGACCGGCTCTGCCTCGGCAAGACCCGCGAGGAGCGGGCCGCGCTGCCCGGGTTCTCGGAGACGCCGGTCGTGCGCATGCTCATTCCCGACGACGTCGAGCTCGAGTTCGACGACCTCATCCGCGGACGGGTCTCGGCGCCTCGACCCGATGATCAGGTCATCCTCAAGGCCGACGGGTTCCCGACCTATCACCTGGCCGTCGTCGTGGACGACCACGAGATGGGGATCACGCACGTCGTGCGGGGCGAGGAGTGGATCTCCTCGACGCCCAAGCACATCCTGCTCTACCGCTGGTTCGGCCTGGAGCCGCCGCAGTGGGCGCACATGCCCTTGCTGCGCAACACCGACAAGTCCAAGATCTCCAAGCGGAAGAACCCTGCCGCGCGGTTGACCTGGTTCCGGGAGCAGGGCTACCTGCCCGAGGCGCTCGTGAACTTCCTTGCCCTGCTGGCGTATCCGCCGGCCACCAACGAGGACGGCACGGACCGCGAGGTCTTCTCCTTCGATGAGTTCAGCGCGGGCTTCGACTGGCGCAAGGTCAACCCGGTCGGACCGATCTTCGACCTCAAGAAGCTGGACTGGCTCAACGGTGTCTACATTCGAGGCCTGTCGGTCGGTGAGCTGGCCTCACGACTGCTGCCCTTCCTCGTCGACGACGGCATCGTCGGCGACAACCCGAGTCTGGGCGAGTTGGCCCGGCTCAAGGCGGTCACGGCGTTGGTCCAGACCCGCATGGCACACCTGTCCGAGGCGCCGCCCCTGGTGCGTCCCTTCTTCGTCCCGGACGATGCGCTGGAGATCGCCGAGGACGCCCGAGCGGCTCTGGGTGACAACGCGGCCGAGGTGATCGAGGCCGCGGGCCGGGCGTTGGGCGACATCGACGACCATGGCACCAGTGTGCTCGGGTCCGACAGCGGCTGGACGGCCGAGGCGATCGAGACGGCCTTGCGCACCGCGATTGTCGACGGCCTGGGCATCAAGCCGAAGTTCGCCTTCGGTCCGCTGCGGACCGCCGTCTCGGGGGCACGCATCAGCCCGCCGCTCTTCGAGTCGATGGAGATCCTCGGCAAGACCTCGACGCTCAATCGCCTGGCGGCCTTGTTGGCCACGCTGTAGATGACGCTGCGGATCTCGGTCGGCGATTTGGGGCCGCACAGGGGGACGGGTAGTATCTTCCCTCGGTTCGCCCGACGGTTCCTGACCGGACGGCATACCCCCTTGGGGTATAGTGTAATTGGCAACACTAGTGATTCTGGTTCACTCATTCTAGGTTCGAGTCCTGGTACCCCAGCCAGTCGATCCGGCTCCGGCCGGACCGATTTCGGAGAATCCTGCACCGACAGGTAAGGTTCCTCCGGTCCGCAAGGACACCTGCTAGAGGCCCCGTTGTGTAGCGGCCTAGCACGCCGCCCTCTCAAGGCGGTAGCGCGGGTTCGAATCCCGTCGGGGCTACAACGAGGAAAACGGCATCCACGTCGTGGGTGCCGTTTCCTCGTTGCCGCCCCCCACGTCGTGGTGGCTGTATGCCGGCCGGTCAGGCGCCGTGCGCCTCCTCCTGCGCCTGCGCATGGCGGGCCAGGACCTCGGTGAGTTTGTTGGCGCCGGCGATGACAGTCGCTGCGTGCAGCCGGCCCGGCTGGCGGGAGAGCCGCTCAATGGGGCCGGAGATCGAGACCGCCGCGATGACGCGACCAGAGGGGGACCGGACCGGCGCCGAGACCGAGGCGACGCCCGGCTCGCGCTCGCCGACCGACTGGGCCCAGCCGCGGCGGCGCACACCGGAGAGCGCCGAGGCATTGAACGCCGCACCCTGGAGTCCGCGGTGGAGTCGGTCCGGTTCCTCCCACGCGAGGAGCACCTGAGCGGCCGAACCGGCGAGCATCGACAGAGCGGCACCGATCGGGATGGAGTCGCGCAGGCCCACCGGACGCTCGGCCGTGGACACACAGATGCGATGGTCGCCCTGGCGTCGGAAGAGCTGGGCGGACTCATTGGTGTGATCGCGCAGTGCGCCCAGCACCGGGCCGGCAGCCGCGAGCAGGCGGTCCTCGCCGGCCGCGGCGGCCAACTCGCCGAGCCGCGCACCGAGCACGAAGCGGCCCTGCAGGTCGCGGGCCACCAAGCGGTGGTGTTCGAGGGCCACGGCCAGCCGGTGGGCCGTGGGCCGGGCCAGGCCGGTGGCGGTCACCAACTGGGCCAAAGTGGAGGGCCCGGCCTCGAGGGCACCCAGCACGATGGCCGCCTTGTCGAGTACCCCGACCCCGCTCGACAGATCGTTGTCCATGTCTTGATATTGCCGTCTCGACTCCTGAGACGCAAGTCCATGGGTCGGGACAAGGTGCGAAGGTCGCTGTGGTCGAGGGCGTCCGAAGCGGGGCCTGTCGGTTCGACCGGTCGAGAGAGGGACAGCGAGCAATGGCCAAGACGTTGGCGGAGAAGGTGTGGGAGGCCCACGTCGTCCGACAGGGCGAGGGTGAGCCGGACCTGCTCTACATCGACCTCCACCTTCTCCACGAGGTGACCAGTCCTCAGGCCTTTGACGGACTGCGGCTCACGGGCCGGACCGTGCGACGCCCGGACCTCACGCTCGCCACCGAGGATCACAACGTCCCGACGACCGCGGGTCCGATCACCGACCCGGTGTCTCGCACCCAGGTCGACACCTTGCGCACCAACTGTGAGGAATTCGGGGTCAAGCTCTATCCGATGGGTGACGCCGAGCAGGGCATCGTCCACGTCGTCGGCCCGCAACTGGGCCTGACCCAGCCGGGGATGACCGTTGTCTGCGGCGACAGCCACACCTCGACGCACGGCGCCTTCGGGGCCCTCGCGTTCGGTATCGGCACCTCCGAGGTCGAGCACGTCCTCGCCACCCAGACCCTGCCGCTCAAGCCCTTCAAGACCATGGCCATCACCGTTGAGGGAGACCTTCCCGCGGGGGTGACCGCCAAGGACGTCGTGCTGGCCGTGATCGCCAAGATCGGCACCGGTGGCGGCCAGGGGTACGTCCTGGAGTTCCGTGGCTCGGCCATCCGTGCGCTCTCGATGGAGGCCCGGATGACGATCTGCAACATGTCCATCGAGGCCGGCGCGCGAGCCGGCATGATCGCACCTGACGACACGACCTTCGACTACCTGCGTGGCCGCGACCATGCGCCAAAGGGTGAGGACTGGGACGCTGCCGTCGCCGCGTGGCGCGACCTGGCCACCGATGAGGGCGCCGAGTTCGACGCCGAGGTCGTCCTCGACGCCACCGAGCTCTCGCCGTTCGTCACGTGGGGCACCAACCCGGGCCAGGGTGCCCCCCTCGGCAGTGCTGTCCCTGATCCGGAGCACATGGCCGATGACAACGACAAGGCCGCCGCACGACGGGCGCTCGAGTACATGGGCCTGACGGCGGGCACCCCGCTGCGCGATGTCCGCGTCGACACGGTCTTCGTGGGCTCGTGCACGAACGGGCGCATCGAGGACCTGCGGGCGGTCGCGGGCGTCCTCAAGGGTCGGCGCGTGGCCGACGGCGTGAGGATGCTCGTCGTCCCGGGGTCGGCCAGAGTGCGGCTGCAGGCCGAGGCCGAGGGTCTCGGTGAGGTCTTCGAGCAGGCCGGCGCCGAGTGGCGCCTGCCGGGCTGCTCGATGTGCCTGGCCATGAACCCCGACAAGTTGGCCCCCGAGGAGCGCAGCGCCTCGACGAGCAACCGCAACTTCGAAGGCCGGCAGGGCAAGGGTGGGCGCACCCACTTGGTCAGCCCGCAGGTGGCGGCGGCCACCGCCATTCGCGGGACGCTGTCGAGCCCCGCGGACCTCGAACCCGTCGGCGCCTGAGGTCAAGGAGAGACATGGAAGCCTTCACCACCCACACCGGGGTCGGAGTGCCGTTGCGTCGCAGCAATGTCGACACCGACCAGATCATCCCGGCCGAGTACCTCAAGCGGGTCACCCGGTCCGGATTCGAGGACGGCCTTTTCGCGGCGTGGCGAAAGGACGAGACGTTCGTCCTCAACGACCCGTCGTATGCCGCGGGGTCGGTTCTCGTGGCGGGACCGGACTTCGGCACCGGCTCCTCGCGCGAGCATGCCGTCTGGGCCCTGATGAACTACGGCTTCCGAGCCGTCATCTCGAGCCGCTTCGCCGACATCTTCCGAGGCAACAGCGGGAAGCAGGGCCTGCTCACGGCCGTCTGCAGCCAGGACGACGTGGAGTTGCTCTGGAAGTACCTCGAGAACAACCCGGGTGCGTCGGTGACCGTGGACCTCGAGTCACGCACCGTGACCGCCGGTGACATCGTGGCCCGCTTCGAAGTCGACGACTACACGCGGTGGCGCTTGTTGGAGGGCCACGACGACATCAGCCTGACGCTGCGGCACGCCGAGGACATCGACTCCTTCGAGGCCGCCCGGCCGAGTTGGAAGCCAGTCACCACCCAGCCTGCCTGAGCGCAGAAACCGGTGACGGAGACTCTCCGTGACCCCGCACCGGTGCGACACGCCGTTGTGCCACAGTGGATTTCGGGCGCCGGACGAGGTCGAAGGCGGTGTGACAGATGTGGTCACTGTGATTCCTGTGATCTGTTGCCCTTCCTCGACCAGTTTCGACCGACCTCATCGTGACGAAGCGATGATTGTGTGCCGCAACGGTATTGGGACGAGAGCACAGGCAGACCACCGGGTTCCAGGCGCGTGTTGATCCACACCTCACAGGTGACTGAAGACAGTCCAAACCTGTTGTGCCACAGGGCGATGAGGTTGGAGGGTGATGGACTCGGCCCTGGTCGCGGCATACCTTCGAAGCATGTCGGATCCACCGACTGCCAGGCCGGCTCACCCGGCATCGCACCCACCTCGATGGAGCAGAAATGAACAAGGCAGATCTGGTCAAGGCGCTCGAGAAGACCCTCGGGTCTCGCAAGGCCGCCAACGAGGCCCTCGACGCGGTCCTGGACACCGTCATCCGCGCCGTCACCAAGGGCGAGAAGGTCAGCATCACGGGCTTCGGCACCTTTGAGCGCATCGAGCGTGCCGCCCGCACGGGCCGCAACCCCCACACCGGCGCCAGTGTCCGGATCCCCAAGTCCAAGTCGCCCCGTTTCCGCGCCGGCGCCGCGTTCAAGGGCTACGTGAAGGCCCCCAGCTCGTTGCCCAAGGCCGCGCCGGCCGCC
>NZ_HF570956.1:1437282-1463353 GCF_000367525.1 Phycicoccus elongatus Lp2
CGGCGGTGGGCCGCCGGTGCGGCGGAAGACGAGGTTGACCAGCCCGCTCTGCAGTGAGGCGAAGGCGAACCTGCCGTGCTCATCGGCCACGGTCCGCTGCGTGCGGGCTCGCTCTCGCACCTCCACCTCTGCTCCGGGTTCGCTGGTCCAACCGTGCATCGACAGCTGACCGCCGCGGCCGGTCTCGACCGAGATGGTGGCGCTGAAGCCGTCCGAGGCGAAGGTGATCGTCGTCGCCCGGTCGTAGTCGTCCGATCGCACCCCCGCCAGAGGCGCGTCCGAGACCATGTTCGCGACCTCGGCCTCGAGCAAGGCCACGGTCAGGGCGAACTGGATCCGGTCGGTCATCCCCTCCGGCATCGGGTCGACCTCCTCGAGGCCGCGCCGCATCTGGGCCAGGATCTCGAGATCGATGTCGTCGATGGGCTGGTCGGCCAGGCGCTCGTCGCCGGTCATGACGTCACCCACGTCGGGTCGGCCTCGAGGGCGGCGCGCAACTTGGCCAGGCAGCGACCGCGGGTGGGACCGATGCTGCCGACCGGCATACCCAAGGCTTCGGCGATCGCGGCATAGTCCGGACGGTCGGCGAAGGCGATGACGGCGAGGAGCCGGCGACAGCGCTCGGACAGGTCCCGCACGTGCGTCCAGAGGACGTCCGAGACCCCCAGTTGCTCGACCAGTTGCACCGTGGGATCGACGGTCGGCATTTCCGGCATGGCGACCGGATCACTGACGATGTCCTTCGTGGACTTCCGGCCCACGCTCCACGCCTCCCGACGGACCGTCGTCACGAGCCACTTGAGCACGGCCCGGTCCTCGTCGATCCGGTCGATGTGCTGCAGCAGCCGCAGCCAACTCGTCTGGACGACGTCCTCGGCGGACGCCGTGGACAGTCCTTGGGCGCGCGCCACCCGCCAGAGCAGGGGTGAGACGCGTTCGACCATCTCGGCCATGAGAGAGGTGTCACCGCTGCGGTATGCCGCGATCGCAGCCGCGGTGACCGTCCCCAAGTCCCGGGTGGGCGCGTTCACGGCGCGTCCTGGAGGACTGCGGCGACCGCCTTCTGCGCTCGCTTGACGCGGTCGCTGTCGATCCGGCCGGCCTGATCGGCGGTCAGGGCCGCCGCGATCTCGCCGGCCAGGGCGGGCGTCGAGAACGACGTGCCGCTCCAGACCCCGAAGCCTCCGCTGAAGTCATCGCTGTCGCCGGTGCCGCGTGCCGGTTGTCCCGGTGCAGCCGGCTGGGCGAGCCCGCTGCGGCGGGAACCGTTGAAGGTGGTCGGCATCGTGCTGACAACGGACGCGCCGGCGCCATAGGCCATCACCCAGGAGCCGGTGTTCGACCAGATCGCCACCTCGTGCTCGGAGGTCGTGCGGGCACCGACGCTGACCATCGGGGCTCCCGGCAGGCCCGTGGCCGCAAACGCAGCCGGGAAGAACTCGACATTGCTGCCGTCGTTGCCTGCGCCCGCCACGACCACGACGCCGAGTTCGGAGAGGCGCCGCAGGGCCCCGATGAGGAGGGGCTCGGCCACGAATGCCCCTGGCGTCTCGTGGTGGTAGCCGAGGGAGAGGGAGAGGACATCCACGGGCCGCTCGATCCCGTCCTTGAGCGCCATTTCCTGACGGATCACGAGCGCGGCGAGTGCCCGGATGACATCCCGCTCGTCGGCCACACCGTCGCCGGCCATGACCGGGACGGACATGAGCGCGGCCGATGGCGCGTGCTGCCGGATGATGCCCGCGATGAAGGTGCCGTGACCCGCCAGCCGGTCCAGAGTGCCGTTGACCTGGTCGATCGTGACTCCCGTGATCTCGGGGTCCAGCCCCGCGGCATACCGAAGGCCGATCGGTTGGCCGAGGACACGAGGGTCACGGATGACCCCATCGCCGTCCGGGAACCACTTGTGCGTTCCCAGGCCGGTGTCGAGGACGGCGACCAAGGGGCCGTCGAGTTCGCGGCCCTGAGCCGGATCCGGGGCGGCCAGGTGCACCGGCCGGCAGCCGTTGCGCCCGCGCCCGATGCCGTCGGACCACCCGATCCCGTCGGACCACCCGATGCCGTCGGACCAGCCGATCCCATCGGACCACCCGATGCCGTCGGACCAGCCGATCCCATCGGACCAGCCACACGCGAACATTGCGTGGCTCAGACCCAGATTGGTCCCTGCGAGCCGGCCGTCCCGGCGGATCCGCAGGAGGGCCTCCCAGGCATCCGGAGGCCTCGACAGCTCACCCTTCTTGACGCTCAACCGCAGCACGGTCGGGTCGAAGGCGGCCACGGAATCAGACAGTCCGGCCTCGCGGGCAATCCCCGCCAGTCCGGACTCCTCGACGGTCACGGTCAGCCCGGTGATCTCCTCGATGACCGAGGCGGTGTCGGCGAGTTGGGCCGGGTCGCCGCCGACCAGCAGACAGTCGCCGACATACACGGTCGCGCTGATCGTCTGCCCACCTTCCGAGAGCGCGGTCGCCGGGTCGAGGAAGCGCAGACCCAGTCGATCGACCGCTGAGGCGGGTGCCCCGACGGCCGGGCGACGGCCCGTCGGTGGTGCCTTGCGCTCCGGGGGGCGGCGAGGGAAGGGAAGTCTCGGTGGGAACTCGACCGCCATCGTGCATCTCCTGAACTCGATGCTGAGAAGCCGTTGAGAGCCGGCCCGATGTGCCTCAGCGTAGGGGTGTCGCGGACACCTGTCAGGAGATGGCGAACGCTCGTCCTGATACAGCCCCAGAAGTCGGGCTCTCAGGGATGTATCAGGACGGGCTCACGGTGCTCTTCTCGATGGGTCGGCCAGGGGGTCCGACTCCGCCGAGGGGGCGGGAGGTCCTGCGAACCAGGGGTCGTGGGACCTCCCGAAGCGGCGTCGCTCGGGCTCAGGGCCGGCTGGCCGCCGCCCACGGGTCGTCACCGGCCGGGGGTGTCGACCACGCATCGGCCTCCGGTGTCGGCGTCGCCGCGGTCGACGAGATCGTCTCGGACGCCACCGTGCGCTGGGCGCGCAACCTGGCCGCAGTGGTCTTTGCGGCATCCCCGACCAGATCCGCGACAACCGGGGCCGCCTTGGTCCGGGCCGCCTCCTTGGCGCTCGCGACCTGCTTCTGCACCGGCTGGCTGTTCCACACCTTGCCGGAGACGGTCTTGATCTGGGCGTAGCGCTGCTTGCCCGCACGGGCACCCAACACATAGCCGGCAGCCATCCCGGCGAGGAATCCCAGCTTGCCCATCAGCACTCCTTGGTCTCGGCCTCCGACCCTACACAGCAAGGGTGCGCCCGCGGCATACGCTTGGGTCCGTCGTTCGGTATGCCGCGGGGCTGGCCGAGCGTTGGAGGGCTCGCATAGTGGCCTAGTGCGGCGGTCTTGAAAACCGCTATGGCGGCAACGTCATCGTGGGTTCGAATCCCACGCCCTCCGCTCGCTGGCGCGATCGGTGGCCGTAGGACCCACCACGCCCTCCGCTCGCTGGCGCGATCGGTGGCTATGGCGCCGCGCCCCATGCCGATGAACAGGGACACCATCTCCTCGTCATGATTGACCTGAGTGAACTCTGGATGTCGAACGCGCGAGTAACCCAGATCACTGATAAGTTCATCCGCGGTTGCACAACAGCAGTTCCTCGCAGCACAGCAAGAACACCCGCTGGCCACCGGTCAGCGGGTTGTTTTGGTTACACGGCGGTTCTCCGTCGGCATGGGGCGTACGTTGACAGACCACTGGGGGCGCGGAGGTCGCGTCTCCGAAGTGCTACAACAAGGAAAGAGTTACCCCACATGGCACAGGGCACCGTGAAGTGGTTCAACGCTGAGAAGGGCTTTGGTTTCATCGCCCAGGACGGCGGCGGCCCGGACGTGTTCGTTCACTACTCCGCCATCGACACCCAGGGCTACAAGTCCCTCGACGAGGCCCAGCGGGTCGAGTTCGAGGTCACCCAGGGTCCGAAGGGTCCGCAGGCCGACCAGGTCCGCCCCATCTGAGCGAGGACCTCACCAGTCTTCGACGAAGGCCCCCATCCGGTTTGCCGGGTGGGGGCCTTCCCTTGCGTCCGCGTGTTCCGTCGCTACAGCGACCGAGCACGCGGACGCAACGGGAGTGGTGGCGAGGTCACTCCGCGGTCGGTGCCGCGCGGTAGAGGTCCAAGAACGACCTGGCGATCGGGGCCGCCACCGAGCCGCCGGAACGCCCGTCCTCGACCAGCACCGCGAAGGCCAGGTCGCCCTGATAGCCGACGAACCACGCCCGCGTCTTGGGCGGCACCTCCGTGCCGTACTCAGCCGTCCCGGTCTTGCCGAAGACATCACCGCCGGGGGCACCCTGCAACGCCGTGCCGGACCCTTCGGTGACGACCGACCGCATCAGAGCCCGCGTCTGGTCCAGCGCCGGCTGGGGCAGGGCCGCCGGAGCCGGGGTGGTCGCGCCCGCGCCCACCTTCACGAGCGTGGGGGCGAGGAAGGCCCCGCGCGCCATCGATCCGGCCGCCACGGCCATCGACAGGGGAGAGACCTCGATGCGGCCCTGACCGATCACCGATGCCGCCAGGTCGGTGCCGGGCGTGGTCTCGGGGATCGACCCCTCGAAGGTGCCCGTGACGCCGATCCGGTCGGTCCACCCAGCACCGATCCCGAGTGCCTTGCCGCTGGCGGCCAGGTCGCCGGGGGCCAGGGTGCCGCTCAAGCCGATGAAGGCCGTGTTGCACGACAGGGCGAAGTCGCGGGCGAAGGTCACGCCGGTCGCCTCGCCACCCTCGAAATTGCGGAAGGACTTGCCGTCGACGGTGATGGTCGGCGGGCAGTCGACGACCGTCTCGGGCGTCACCAGACCCTTCTCCAGCAGAGCCATCGTCGACGCGACCTTGAAGCCCGACCCCGGCGCGTAATGGCCCGTCAGCGCGCGGTTCATCCCGTCGCCGGGGGAGTTGGCGGCAGCGACCACCTCTCCGGTGGCGACGTCGATGGCGACGATGGCCGACGGCACGGAACCGCCCGCGACGAGCGCCTTCTCGGCGGCGTCCTGCACGGCGACCGAGAGCGTGGTCCCCACGTCCTCGCCATCGACGGCGGCCTCCTCGAAGAGCACCTTGCCTGTCGAGGCCACGACTTGCAGCCCCGGCTTGCCGGCCAGGGTCTGGTCGTACTGCAACTGGAGCCCGGAGAGCCCGGCGCGGTCGCCCGCGGCATACCGGCCCTTCGAGGCGGTGACCAGGTCGGCAGTGACGGCACCGTAGGTGCCGAGCAGCGGCTGGCCGAAGGTGCGGGTCGGTGCCAGGGGCGCTTCCGATCGCGGATAGATCACGCCGACGAGCGCATCGAGGGCTGCCTTGCGGGCGTCGAAGTCGGCCTGGCGATAGGTGATGACGGGGATCGGGGCGGCCGACCCCGAGGCCTTGGCCGCCGCCAGCTTCGCCACGAGGGAGCCGGCCGGCTCGCCGGTGACACCTTCGAGTCCGGCGGCGGACTCGGGGGTCGCGCGGACCGGGTCGATCTGGACCGGATAGACCGAGGACATCGGCATCAGGGCGGCCCCACCGCGATCGAGGAGGTCCCCTCGCTTGGCCTGGACAGTCTTGATGCTCAGCGATGCGCCCTCGGGCAGGTCGGGGCTCCATCGCGACCCACCCTCGGGTGCGAGCACGACCCAGTGGCCACCCCGCTCGGCGAGGCTGACCGGCAGCGCGTACTTCCAGTGCCGGTCACCGGGCAGGGTCCAGTCGACGGTCAGCCGGGCGGTCGCCGTCTGCCCATCGCGGGCCAGGGACTCCGCGTTGGCGCTCACCGGGGCGGTCGCCATCCCGGCGACGGTCTTGGTGAAGTCCTCGGCAACCCCAGCGGTGTCGAAGGACACCCCGGTCATGGTCTTGGTATTCCACCCCTTGACGTATGCCGCGAGGGCCGACTTCGATCCCGCCTCGCGGTCCCGCTCGGTGGAGTACCACCGCCAGCCGACGGTGCCGACGACCGCGACCAGGGCCACGGCGATGAGGCTGGCGAGCAGGGCGGGACGAGAACGCATGGTCTCCAGTCAACCTGACCGGTCCGGCGGTCCGGCGCAGTGGATCGGCGCGTCGCCCGGTCCGGCGCCGATAGTCACAGGTGGCGACGACAACGCCGGACGGATCTGCACGTAATGCAGGGAACGCACAGACTGGATGCCTATCGTTGGGGTCGGACAGGGGCTGATGACGCCTGCGCGGGTGACCAGGGGCGCCCGCTGACGAGAGGGATTGGGCAGTTGGGTCGGTGGGATGACGGGTCGGACGATGTCCAACCCACACGTCGTGGCGCCCGGGGACGTCGTCGCGCCCGTGGCCCCCACCGCACTCACCGGCATCCGATTCTCAGAATGGCCGGCATCATCGCCGGCGTCCTGGTCCTCGCCCTCGTCGTCGTGACGGGTGTGGTGGTCTGGAAGCTCAACAACAATGTCCACCGGGTCGACGTGTCGATGGCCTTGGGCACCGATCGGCCCACGCAGGGAGCGGCGGCGCCCAACGAGAGCAAACCGCTCAACATTCTCGTGCTCGGGTCGGACACCCGGAAGAACCTCGATGACACCTCGACCTTCGGCCCCGACACCGTCGAGGGGGGCGATCATTCCGACACCAATGTCCTGGTGCACATCTCCGCTGACCGGAAGGCGGTCCTCGCCGTTTCCATCCCCCGCGACTCGATGGTGCCCGCGCCCAAGGACTGCAAGGCCGAGACCCCCAAGAGTCAGTGGGTGGTCCGCCAGTGGAACTACAACTACAACAAGGGTGGAGCGGGCTGCACGATCCGCACGCTCGAGGGCAACACGGGCGTCTTCGTCGACCACTACGCAGTCGTGAACTTCGAGGGCTTCCAGTCGATGGTGGACGCTCTCGGCGGGATCGAGGTCTGCACCCCGGTGGCCATCGACGACCCCGCGTCCGGCCTGGACCTCACCCCGGGACGGCATGTCCTCGACGGGTCGTCGGCGCTCGGCTACGTCCGCGCCCGCAAGACCTTGGGCGACGGGTCGGACATCAACCGCATCAAGCGGCAGCAGGCGTTCATGTCGTCGGTGGTGCAGAAGGCCGTGTCGACCGAGATGCTCAAGCGTCCCGACAAGCTCTACTCCTTCCTCAACGCGGCGACGAAGTCCCTGACGACCGACCCTGACCTGGGTCTGACCGAGATGGCCACCGTCGCCAAGAGCCTGCAGGACGTCGGCGCCGAGAACATCCAGTTCGTCACCGTCCCGACGACCGTCTACCAACCGGACCCGAACCGGGTGCAGTGGACCGACGACGCGGACCTCATCTGGGAGGCCATCCGCGGGGACCACGCCATCGGTGCCGCCCCGACCGCGAGCCCGTCCCCGACCGGCACCGAGTCGCCGGCCGCGCTGACCGTCACCCCCGACAAGATCGCTGTCCAGGTCCTCAACGGCTCGGGCGTTCGTGGGCTGGCCACGCAGGCGGTGGAGGCATTGCAGGTCCAGGGCTTCCGTCAGGTCACGCGCGGTGATGCGCCCGCCCAGACGACCGGTGTGCTCGTCGAGTACTCCCCGATGCAGGAGGACGCTGCGCGCACCGTCGCCGCGGCCTTCCCGGGCGCTGTCATGCGTCAGGCGTCCAGCCTGGGCAACACCGTCGTCGTCACTCTCGGTGTCGGTGCCCCGGACGTCGTCGAGGTGTCCAACCGGCTGGGCACGCAGCCATTGCCGACGCCGAGCATCAGTTCTTCACCGACCAGCTCGTCGAGCCCGTCGACCTCCGGCACGACATCGCCGAGCCCCAGCCCCAGCATCTCGACCCGGTCGGCGGACGAGAACATCTGCTCCTGACGCCTCGCCGATCACCACGGGCGGTCAGAACACAGGTGGTCAGAACAGACGGCCGGCGTCGTCGGCCGGTGGCGACTCCAGCGCCAGGAGGGTTCGCTTGCGATCGAGCCCACCGGCATACCCTGTGAGGGAGCCGTCCGACCCGACGACCCGATGGCAGGGCACGAGGATGCTCACGGGGTTGTGACCCACGGCCTGACCGACGCGTTGGGCCAGGTTGCGGTTGCCGAATTCGGCCGCGATGACGCCGTACGTCGTCGTCGCGCCGTAGGGGATCCTGGCCAAGCGGTCCCAGACCTGCTCGGAGAAGGCGTCGCCATGGGTGCGGACCGGTGTCGTGAAGGTCGTGAGCGACCCCGAGAGGTATGCCGCGAGCTCACCCGCCAAGGTCGTGAAGAGCCGGTCCCCGGTCGGCGGCACGTGGTGGCCGATCGTGCCGTCGGCCGGCGGGTGCCAGTGGGCGGGGAAGTAGAGCCCGATCAGGGCGTCCTGGCCGTCCAGGTCCTCGGCGACCGCGAGCAGGTCGCCGAGCGTCGTGCTCAGGGTCGTGTGGCGCCGGGTCACGACGGCATTCATCAACTTGCGCTGACGATCGTGACGATTTGTGTTCTCCACGTTCGGCCTCCAGCGGTTGAGGGGGCAGCAAGCATTGACGCCTGCCGGCCTGGTTCTGACCACCCGCGGCCGGATCTCGCAGTGGATGGATGGTCCCCGTTAACCTTTGACAAACCTTCGACAGTTCAGTCACTGTACCTCCTATGTCGTCGCACGTGAAGGATCGGGAATCGATCGCCGTCGTCGGTGCCGGTGTCGCCGGGCTGACCGCAGCCCACGTCCTGGCGTCCCGGCACGATGTCACCGTCTACGAGGCCGAGCCTCGGCTCGGAGGTCATGCGCACACCCATGACGTCAGGGCTCCCGACGGCAGCGTGGTGGCCGTCGACACCGGCTTCATCGTCCACAACGACCGGACCTATCCGCTCTTGCGCCGACTCTTCGCCGAACTTGAGGTGGCGGTGTCACCGACCGAGATGTCGATGAGCATCAGGCACGAAGAGACCGGGGTGGAGTACGCAGGTGGCCGCGGTGCGATCGGTTTCCTGGCGCGGCCCCGCCAGTTGGTGCGCCGGGACTACCGCCAACTCCTCCTTGGCGTTCGCCGCTTTCATCGGCTGGCGACCAAGTTCTTGGCGACTAGCGCCGAGGACGACCTGAGGACATACGGCGATTTCATTACCGCGTGCGGCTTCCCGCGTGCATTCGTCGAACTGTATGCCGTTCCGCTCGTCGCGTGTGTCTGGTCGACCGGTACCGATCGGGCGCTGGACCACCCGGCCCGCCACCTCTTCACTTTCCTGCAGCACCACGGCATGCTCGAGATTGGGAACTCTCCCCAGTGGCTCACTGTCGAGGGCGGGTCGCGCACTTATGTCGATGCGCTCGCGACCCGGCTCGACGATGTGCGCGTTGCCACGCCCGTGCGCCGCATCATGCGCCATGAGGACAGTGTGGAGATCGTGGACGCGACCGGCGGCAGGGCCACACACGACCGGGTCGTCGTCGCCACCCACTCGGACACGGCCCTCAACCTGCTCGCCGATGCCACACCACGGGAAAAGGACGTCCTCGGAGCCATTCAGTACTCAGACAACGAAACAGTGCTCCACCAGGACCTCACGCTGCTGCCACACACACGTGGAGTTCGCTCCTCGTGGAACTATCTCGTGCCGATGTCCTCGCACTCGTCAGCGCCTATCGTGACCTACTGGATGAACAAATTGCAGGGCTTGCCATCGAAGGTGCCACTCCTCGTCACCCTCAACGCGACCGACCGGATCGACCCCGCCAAAGTCATCGCTTCCATGACCTACAGCCATCCCGTCTTCGACGCCGTCTCCGTGGCGGCCCAGCGTCGGCTCCCTTCTCTT
This sequence comes from Phycicoccus elongatus Lp2, assembly GCF_000367525.1. Lineage (GTDB taxonomy): Bacteria > Actinomycetota > Actinomycetes > Actinomycetales > Dermatophilaceae > Phycicoccus_A > Phycicoccus_A elongatus. The sequence goes on from NZ_HF570956.1 coordinate 1,447,010, forward strand.
TCCGGTGGGCGCACCGCGTTCGCCGGCGCCTATCACGGTTGGGGGTTCCACGAGGACGGCTGCCGGTCTGGAGTGGCAGCGGCCGAAGCGCTGGGGGTGTCATGGTGAGCCGTCGCGCAGCAACCGATCCTTCGGCCGATCAGTCTGCCGCGGAGCAGGCTGGTCGTCTCCCTCAACTTCCTGCGGTGGTCGTGGGGCGGGTGCACCACGTGCGGTATCGGCCGATCCGGTATGCCTTCAATCACCGGCACCAGCAGTGGCTGATCGACCTCGACGCAGGCTCCGGCGTCCCCACGTGGCTCGGCAGACTCACCGATGTCCGACCGGATCAGCACCTCGACTCGCCGGCCACCTGGGCCGCCCTCAAGGAGCAGGTCCTGGCTATCGTCGCGGCAGAGGGTGTTGCTCTGCGCGATGTGGCTCGGGTCGTCATGCTTGCCCAGGCCCATGTCTTCGGCCACGTCTTCGACCCACTCACCACGTACTGGCTGCTGGGAGTCGACGGTCAGTTACGAGCGGCAGCGCTCGAGGTTCGCAACACTTACGGTGGACGGCATACCTACGTCCTCGTCCCGGACGGCCGAGGTCGCGCCGAGGTCGGCAAGGAGTTCTTCGTGTCGCCCTTCAACGACGTGTCAGGACGGTATGCCGTGCGACTTGCGCTCTCCCCCCAGCGGGTCGCCACCTCCGTGGCACTGCACGACGACAAGGGTCCGCTCCTGCTGGCCGCGACGTGGGGGAACCCGGTCCCCGCGACCAAGCGGAGAGTGCTCGCCGAGCTAGTGACCGCCCCCCTCATGGCGCAACGAGTCTCAATCCTCATCCGCTGGCACGGCATCCGCCTCTGGGCCCGAAGACTGCCGGTCCGTACTCCGTCGGAGGTTCACCGATGACTGCCCTAGACCCGTACCTGCCGGGCCTGACCGACGTGCGCTCGCGGGTCACTCGCGGTCGGGTGGCCAAGGCGTTGGTCGCGCGCGCCGTACGCGATCTCCCGGTTCGGGTCCGCTACCCCGGGGGCGAGGTTCTCGGCGGAGGTGATGCCACCTCGCCCGTCCTCGAGGTGCTCGACCCCGACCGGCTACATCGTCGGTTGGAGGCTCACCCGAAGATCGGTCTGGGTGAGGGGTACATGGCCGGCGAGTGGAGAGCCGCGGTAGGCAGCGACCTGGCCGACGCGCTCACGCCTTTCGCGGCCCGGCTTGCCACGATCCTGCCGCGACCGCTGTTGCGGCTGAGGGGTCTCGTGGATGTCGCACTTCCCCATCGTGACCGCAACACCCGCGAAGGATCGCGAGCCAACATCGCCGCTCATTACGACCTCTCCAACGACCTGTTTGCGACTTTCCTGGATGAGACGATGAGCTACAGTTCGGCACTCTTCGACGAGTCCCGACCCTGGGCCGAACAGACCCTGCGCGAGGCCCAGAGCCGCAAGATTGAGGCCGCCCTTGACGCGGCCGGGGTCGGCAGCGGCACCAAGATGCTGGAGATCGGAACCGGGTGGGGAGCGCTCGCCATGGTGGCTGCCGCCCGAGGGGCAAGGGTTACGACCATCACGCTGTCCCGCGAGCAGCACGCTGAGGCCGTGCGGCGAGTGGCCGACGCCGGGCTCACCGACCGGGTCGAGGTTCGGGTTCAGGACTACCGTGAGGTCGAGGGGCAATTCGACGTCATCGTGAGCATCGAGATGCTGGAGGCCGTGGGTGACGAGTACTGGCCGACCTACCTCAAGGCGATCGACCGCCTGCTCGCCCCTGGCGGGACCGCAATCGTTCAGTCGATCCTCATGGAACACGAGCGCTACCTGGCCACCCGCAACTCCTATGGGTGGATCCAAAAGTACATCTTTCCCGGGGGGCTCATCCCTTCCCTTGATGCCTTGTCATCGATCGCCCAGCAGCACACAACCTTGACCGTCACCGCCGTGCGCCCGTTCGGCCTGCACTACGCGGAGACGCTGCGTCGCTGGCGGCACGAGTTCGATCGGCAATGGCCATCGGTCAAGACGCTCGGTTTCGACGAAACCTTTCGCAGGATGTGGGAGTTCTACCTCGCCTACAGCGAAGCTGGTTTTCGCAGCGCCTACCTCGACGTCGCGCAACTCACCTTGGAGCGTCATTCATGACCGACTATGCCAAGTGCCGAGTCCTCGTCACTGGGGCGACGGGCTACATCGGTTCGCGATTGGTGCCCGAACTTCTCGAGCGCGGTTTCATGGTCCGGGTTCTGACCCGCAACCGCAGCAAGGTGGCCAGCCGTGCCTGGGTCGACCGGGTCGAGATCGTCGAGGGCGACGCCACGTCGAACGACGCGCTTGACAAGGCGTGTAACGGCGTTGACATCGCCTACTACCTCTTGCACTCAATGGATGGGGAAGGCGACTTCGTCGAGCGTGACCGAGAGTTGGCTCGACGATTCGGGTTGGCGGCGCAACGCGCCAAGATCGGCCGCATCATCTATCTCTCCGGCCTGCACCCTGAGGGTGAACTTTCCGATCATCTGGCGTCACGTGTCGAGGTCGGTCACCTCCTCATGGCAAGTGGAGTACCGACGGCCGTCCTGCAGGCAGCCGTCATCATTGGCTCCGGCTCTGCGTCCTTCGAGATGCTCCGCCACCTCACGACCCGTCTCCCGATCATGGTGACCCCAAAGTGGCTCGGCAACAAAATCCAGCCGATCGGCGTGGCCGACGTGCTCGACCTGCTCATCGCAGCTGTCGACCTTCCCCCAGAAGTCAATCGAGCCTTCGACATCGCTGGTCCGGACGTGTTGACATATCGCGAAATGATCGAGCGCTTCGCCGAGCGAACCGGGCTACGCCCCAGGAAGATTGTGACTGTGCCCGTCCTGACGCCGATGCTCGCCAGCCACTGGGTGGGACTGGTCACGCCTGTTCCGACCGGGCTTGCCAAGCCGCTCGTGGGCAGTCTGCTTCACGAGGTGGTCGCCGGTGAGGATGACCTTGGCGAGTTGACGGGCCGCCCCCGTTCCACGTTGGCCGGATTCGACGAGGCTCTGGGGCTGGCGGTGACAGCTCAGGACTTCACGCGGCGTCCGGAGGCTGGTTCCGTACACCCGGCCAGACTCACGGCCGCGGATCCCGATTGGGCGGGTCCTTGAATTTACTCGGTGAACTGTCAGCGTTTGCTCGCGCAGCCCTCCTTGCGCCTGTAGAGCGCGATCACTCGGAGTCGGATGAAGCCTTTCGGCGGCGTAGAGTCGTCGCGGCTCTCACGCTTGTCGTAGGTGCCTGCGTGCTTGCATGGGCGCTGCGCATCACTCCTGGTGACTCGCTTTTCTACGTTGCCACCCTTGCCCTTGCACTCGTCTGGGTACTCGGTGCGTTTGCGTCCGGTCGACTACACCTGGGACGCGCGCACCGTCGTGATGGCGGGTCGAGCCGGGCGGTGGTCCAGTCGCTCACTCTCGGACTGCTGCTGCTGGCGATCTTCCTCGTCGGGGCTGTCGCCGTCGCGCGGATCCCAGTTCTCCGCGAGCCCGTGGATCGGCTCCTCGCCCACGCCGCCTACGGCTCACTCTCAGTCGTGGCTGACAGCCGTCAACGGGGTAGCCGAAGAACTCTACTTTCGCGGCGCTCTCTATGCCGCCATAGGCCGACGGCGCGCCGTGACCATCTCGACACTCGTCTACACCCTGGTGACGGCTGCCGCAGGCATACCCCTCCTCGTTCTTGCCGCCGCACTCCTCGGTGTTGTTACTGGCCTGCAGCGCAGAGTGACTGGCGGGATTTTGGGCCCCGTCGTCACCCACCTCACCTGGTCACTGGGAATGCTCTTCCTCCTCCCAGTCGTCCTGGATGCAGCAGGCTGATCAGGGTTCCGCCCGGCGTCCTGTGGCTCCAGAACGGCAGCCACTGAACCGTCCGGAGGCCTACCTGGCCAACGCTTTGTACACGCTCTGTGCTGAGAACTGGGGCGCGTACGGGGTCCGCAAACTCCATAATGCGGCCGCGAGGGCGAAGGAGCGGAGAAGCACGGCAACGTAGTTCGCTGACGTTTCGGCGTGCGAATCGACCACGACCCCCGCAACAAACCTGTCCAGAACGCGCCGGAGGGTGCCATTCACGCCGTGAGCGTCCAAGGCCGTTCGAAGGCTGCAATCTGGACGCGTCATCGCATGTTGTGGCGAGGCGATCGAAGGAGCCAGCCAACGCGCCAGACCCACCAAGTCGCGAGTCGAGAGCAAGCCACTGGAGAGTGTCGCTGGCAGAAGGTGCGGGGCTCGCACGGGTCTGCGATTGTTTCGACTCCGTAGGACGTGCGAACCCGCAAGCCGGCATCAAACCTCTTGAGGTCGAGCGCGTCAATATCGATCGCCGATTTCACCTGCGGGTAACTCGGGTTGAGCACTTGGAATCCGCGATCACACCTGAAGCCGTCGATGACATCGGTTCTCACCCGGCCACCGACGGCGTCACTCGCCTCCAGCACGGTCACCGAAAGGCCGGCGTGCTCCAGCACGGAGGCGCATCGCAGGCCAGCCAACCCCGCGCCCACGATGACAACGTCGCTCTCTTGCAGGTCCCACATGGTGTCCTCCCAAGGCCAGTCTCGGGCCATCGTGGCCCGCAGGTGGGTATGCGCCGACGTGTTGATCAGCAGGCTGATGCGTGGAAATGCGGTGCGCCCTCTGCGGCATGAGTGATCAGGCGACCGATGACAGCGCCGAATCGCCGCAAAGGATCGCTGCCATGTGGTGAGGGTAGATGGCTTGTCTAACGTTTGTCGAATGTTCTGATAGAGTCACCGACGTGATCCCTCAAGCTCAGCGGTTCGGACGCGCTGCCGAAGTCGTCCTGGATCGGGCACTCGACCGTAGTGTGATCGGTGGCTTCTCGAACATCGGGTATGCCGTGCGCTCTCGCCTTCCACACTGGCCGGCAGACCCGTCACCCGAGGCCCTTGCTGGAGCAACCGCTGTTGTGACCGGCGCATCCTCGGGGCTGGGTGAGCAGACGGCCAGCGACTTGGCTGCCCTCGGCGCGGAGGTGCACCTCGTGGTGCGCGACGAGTCGAAGGGGAATTCGGTCAGGAAGAAGCTGCAGGCGCGGCATCCAAAGGCGCGGTTCCATGTGTGGCGCTGTGATCTGTCCGATCTCAACGACGTCTGGACACTTGGCGAAAGAATGGGCTCAAGCCTGACGAGCGTGGACGTGCTCATCCATAACGCCGGCGCGCTACCGGCCAAGCGAACTGAGTCCGCTCAAGGACACGAGTTGACGATGGCCCTCCATGTGCTCGGTCCGGTGGCTTTGACCGAAGCGTTGCTCCCGAGGCTGCGAGGGTCCTTGCGCGAACCACGCGTCATTTTCATCACGTCGGGCGGAATGTACACCCAGGCTCTCCACCTTGATGACCTCGAGTACACCCAAGGCAAATACTCGGGCGCAACTGCCTATGCCCGTAGCAAGCGGGCTCAAGTAGAACTCCTTGAGACATTCAGCCGCGCGTGGGCCCCTGTAAGGGTTTACGCAACGCACCCGGGCTGGGCGGACACCCCCGGAGTACAAGACTCGCTGCCCGCATTTCGCGCCGCGACCAAGCCGATTCTGCGCGACGCAGCAGCAGGTGCCGATACGACCGTTTGGCTCAGTGCCGTCCAGCCCGCGCCACGAACTGCCACTCTCTGGCATGACCGTCATTCCCGACCCACTCACATGCTGCCAACAACTCCTGCGAGCCGCGCCGATCGGGCACGTCTTTGGTTATGGGTGCGGCAGCAACTTCAGAAGTGACAAGAACGCATCAACCGATCGGAGAATGCCATGCGGCTCGAACGAACTGTTTATACGCCTCGTACTCCCACGGAAACCTTCACGTATCTGGCCGACTTCACCAGCACCAACGAGTGGGATCCCGGTACCGTGTCCACGACCCGCACGAGTGGCGACGGCGGCGTCGGGAGCACCTACCGAAACATCTCGCAATTCTTGGGTCGCAAGACCGAACTCACCTACACCACAGTAATTCTACGGCCCGATGAGTTCATCGAGCTGATGGGTGAGAACAAGACCCTTGTTGCTCACGACCAGATGACGATCACCTCCGAGGGCTCAGGCAGTCGTGTCGACTATGTGGCCGAGTTCGAGTTCAAAGGACTCACCAAGCTTTTTGCACCTCTGCTCCGACCCGCCTTCAACAAGCTGGGCGACGACGCACAGAAGGGCATGACCCAAGCACTTCGCTGAGTGCGATTTGACCGATGACATCTTTTCTTGTGACTGCGCCGCGACCTGCGCCGTGCCGACCATCCAGCACTGCTCCCGGCCGCTGACGACGGGTCGGTGCTCATTGTGGTCATCATTGACCCGGTGCTCTGGTCAGAGTGGCAGGCGGGTCCAGAACCTAGGACGGTTCACCAAGGGGCGGATTCTGAGCCATTGAGCCATCCCCAGTGGAGAGCCCTACGACCAGGTGCGTCCGTCGTGTGGGCCAGCTGGGGTTGACATTGCCAAGCTCTCTCGTCACGGACGGCCGCCCGGCTCGGCGCCGCCTTCGCCCCAGCGGATCTCGTGGACCCGACCATCGGCAGCCGCGTAGACAACCCGTCTCGTGGCGGCCCCCGGGACACAGAAGCCACTCGGCCGGTCGCGACGGGCTGGCGGGGCAAGTGCCACGCGCGTCAGGTCTGTCCAGGTCTGGGGACCCCCCGGAGACCATGCGATCTCGTGCAGTGATCCGCCTTTCCCGACGTAGGCAACGTGAAGGGTGCCGTCCGATGGGCAGAACCAGAGGTCCCCGTCGCACACCGCAGCCGGCGCTCCGGCAGCGGCGCACAGGTCGACCGACTGGGCGGGCTCGGCGCCCACCCACCAGATCAGGCGAAGCGATCCGTCGACCCCTCGATACAAGACGTTGTGCGCATTGAGGTGTGGCAGGTGGATGCCGACCGGCTCTCCTGCCGTTTCCGGCCCACCGCTCGCGCCCGACAGGTTGTCGTGTCCGGTCGGCCCATCGCTCCAGTAGAGCGAGTGAACGTGCCCGTCAACCCCTCGGTACAAGACGACGTTCTGGCCGCCGGCGCCCACATAGCCGAACGGGTCCCCTGCCGCAGTGGGCTCATCGCAGTACCCGGAGATGCGGGTGTGGGTCACCGCATCGTCGGTCCACCACAGCAGTTCGAGGTGACCGCCCTCGCTGCGATAGACGACGTGCGTCATCGCGCCGTTGAGGTAGCCGCTCGGATCGCCGACCGCTCGTGGCCCCCGACAGGAGCGCGAGAGACGGTCGTGGCCTGCAGCGCCCTCGCCGGTCAAGTAGGTCGACTCGATCTCATCATCGGCGGTCCGGAAGACCACGACCTGGCTCCCGCCGCTGTCGAGGTAGCCGCATGGGCGTCCCACGGCATGCGTCTGGGGCGGGCCGACGAGAACGCCACCTCCCTCGCCGGACGCGGTCTGCCACAACTCGACGAGCGAGCCGTCGGCGGTCGGATGGACGATCGATGTCGACACCCCGCCCTGCGCGACCAGCGTGGTCGGCGTCCCTGTGGCCGGGGGGTGTGCTACCCGGTCACTGCGTGGAACGAGTCGGTGCGAACGCGGGGGCAGGGGCGCCGTCACCTCCGCGAGCGATGCTGACCAGCCGCTCTCGTCGAGTCGTATTCGGGACACGAAGTCGATGCGTTCGATCACGTTGTCCCGCAGCCGGATGAGGCGGAATCCGCTGAAACTGACCTCTTGGTTCTCCCAGAGACCGACCGCACCGGTCTGCAACTGCAGCGGCTTGTGCTTGTCCCACCACGCTCGAGGATCGGTGGCCTGGTCCAGTGTGTCTGCGTACGGCGGGACGAAGACGACCTGCCGATGGCGTGCCGGCCCGGGCATCGGCCACGGCGACGCGCTCGCGACGGCGAGGTCGTCGATCTCCACGTACACCTTGTGCGTCGGCAGGTCCAGTCGACCGTCGGCCCGCTTGCCGATCTCATCGGCAATGACGGTGTCGTTGGGGTATGCCGCGCGCGGATTGCCCGTGTAGTGGTCCAGGTGGAAGACCGGCTCGCCCTCTTCCGCGCGGATCGAGATCTCATTGTGGTGGTGGGTGTGACCGGCGAGGACGAGGTCGGCCCGCCGTGACGTTCCAATCCCGGCGAAGGCGCTGATGAGGTCCTCTGTGCGGCCACGCGAGACGCCTTCATCGAGCAGGTCGCCGCTGCTCCCGCGGCAGAGGAATCCGGGCTCCGGGTCACCCTCCCGGCCGAACCACCGGGGATGCGTGCGGCGCACGTCAGGATCGCCTCCGGAGTGCCGCGCCACCCACCACGCTGCCTGCGCGGCTTGGGACGGACGGGTCGTCTCGCGAAGGAACCAGGGCATCTGACCACCGGCGAGATTGACCAGGGGAGCGTGCAGGGCCGCGATGACGACCCCCTCGGCCGGGGCCGATTCGAGGGCTGCGACGGCGACGGCATACGCCTCGTCGGACACCCCTTCGCAGTTCGGGGAGCCGCCGATGAGGGTCGTGGTGTCTTCGTCGCCATTTCCCCACCACTGCTTGAGCAGCTCCCACGCGCCGCCAGCGGTGCCGGAGGGGATGCCGACGTCGTGCGCGCTGTCGATGAGGACGATCCGGTGCGGGCCGAGTTCGACCACGTGGGGACCGATGTCGCACAGGGCTTCTCGGTGGGCGCGCATCTCGTGGTCAACCTCGATCATCGCCATCGCGCGGCCGGCTCCGAGGTTCGGGACGTGGCTTCGACCCGGGAAGTAGAGCTCGTTCCCCAACGCCGCGGCTTCCTTCTCGGTGATGCCGAGGTTGCTGAAGTTGCGGACGCGGGTGATGTCCGTGCGGACCTCGTTGACGTCGAAGACGAGGTGGTAGTGGTTCTTTCGGTAGTCGTGATTGCCCGGAGTGAGCAGGATCGGCACTCGCAACTCCTCGACGGCCGGGCAGGAATTGCTGGTGGAACGGCCCAGGAGGAGGTCCCTGAGGAAGCCGACATTGCCCAACCCTCTGCGGTTGTCGTCGCGTTCGTACTGGTAGTCGATGAGGTCACCGGTGGCCACGATGAGATCGAGGTGGCCCTCGTCGTGGAGTCGGTTCGCGTACTTGACGACGTGGCGGAACTGGTCGTTCATGTTGAGAAGGCGTTCATTGGCCTGCTCGTGCCCGGCGCGGGCGAGGGCGGCGGCGAAGCCGTCGATCCGGCGGGCCACGTGCAGGTCGGAGATGTGCGCGATCCCGAAGGTGTCCCAGACGCTCCGGTAGTAAATCGCGTGGGGGGCCACGGTCACCCAGTTGTGGGCGCCACGGATGGCGACATCGTAGAGGCGGCGTTCCTCGACGGAGGCAAGGAGTGGGATGACCCAGCCGTCTCCATCGGCCAGCGGGTCTGCGAGAAGGGCAGGGACGATCCGGGAGCGGTCGCCGTTGTCCCAGAGCGCGATCCGCCCCTCGAGGGCCCGTCGGACAGCGGTGGGGTCCGTCCCCGGCCCCGGCACACGGATCGCGCTCGGCAGCACGGTCGGTGGATCGCTCGGGGCCCGCGGCGGGAAATGCGGCCGTCCGAGTCCCGGCCAGGTGAAGCTGGCGATGATTTCGGAATCCGGGCCCAAGAGGCCACTCGCGCTCAGGGCGGTCGGTCCGATGGGCAGGTGGACGGTGTCGAGAGTGTCCATGTGCGCTCCTACGGGAAGTGTGCTCTGTTGAGCGATCAGTGGTGTGGTTGCCCCATGGACTCAGGACTCCTCAGTCGCCAGATATGGGTCCGAGAGAGCGCTGGTGAAGGCCTCGTCGAGGGACCGCACCGCGCGAATGGCCAGGCCGCTGGCGACGACGGTCAGTCCGACGCCGCCGAGCGTGGCGATCCGAAGGATGCGGTGTCGGGTTTGTGTGTTGCTCATCTACGTGGTCCTTTCGGTGGTGGCCGATCCGTTGCGGGCCGACGGGGTCACAGCGTGAGCGAGGGCCCTGTCACCGATCTGTCAGCCGGTCGGCCGTGCGTGACAGATCGGTGACGGCCTGGTTCGGGACGCTGCCTGAGGTCAAGAGCACCTCGACGAAAGGACAGCGTTGTGCACGCCCCCTCGACGGACCCCTTCTACGACACACCCGCCTCGATGCCCCGGTGCGGAGGCACCGTGCTCCGCACCCGGCCAGTCGTCGTGCCGGGGCTGACCTGCGCGGCCACCCAGGTTGTCCACACCACGGCAGCCACCAACAGCAGAACGATCGCCGTCTCCGGGACCGTCCTCGTTCCCGCCATGTCGTGGCGTGGACCGGGACCTCGGCCGGTCCTCTCGTACGGCGTCGGCGTCCACGGGCTCGGACGCGACAGCGCACCCAGCCACTTGCTCGCGACCGGCCTGGAGGGCGAACTCGCCTTCCTGGAGCTTGCCCTCAGCCGCGGCTGGTCGGTCGTCGTCACCGATGGTGAGGGCCTCGGCCTGCCCGGCCCCCACACCTACGGAGCTGGCCGCGTCGGGGGGCGGGCGATGCTCGACATCGTCCGGGCAGCCGTCGCCGGCGTGGACGGAGTGGAGGCCGGCGCTCCCGTGCTGCTCTGGGGGTACTCCGAAGGAGGTCGCTGCGCAGCGTGGGCCGCCGAGCATCAGCCCAGCTATGCGCGCGATCTGACCTTGGTCGCCCTCGCGGCCGGTGGAGTCCCGACCGACCTCGCGGCCGTCGTCGAGGCGATCGACGGTGGACCCTATTCCGGTCTCGGCCTGGCCGTCCTCGTAGGCCTGGCCCACGCTCACGAGGACCCTCGGCTGTGGGACATACTCAACGCGCGAGGCCGAGCAGCCGCCGCGGTGGCCGCCACCCTCGACGTGACGGGACTCGTGGTGTCCCACCCGGAACCGATGGCGGCCTGGACGACGCGTGAGCGTCCGTGGGAGGACCCGCTCTGGGCAGCGCTCCTGCGGGCTGAACGCAACCCCGGCGGCACCCCCGAGGTGCCGGTTTACCTCTACCACGCAAAGGGTGACGACATCGTGCCCGCCGAGTTGAGTCGTCAGCTCGCCGCGGCCTACGAAGCCATGGGCGTCCACGTGACCCATGTCGAACTGGACTCCGGGGATCACCTCACCGGTGCCGTTGACGGGGCCGACGCAGCGATCACCTGGCTGGCCGAGCAACTCGACGCACATCTCGACCTTCACCGCGATCGATCGGCCGAGCCAGACACGGCCGACGAGCTGATGGTGAGGTCCACGGCATGACCCGGGTCTGTCGGGCACACCGAGGCGATTCCGCGCTCGATCACGATCCATCCCTCGGGGCGCAGGTCCTCGAAGGCCCACCTCGCACCCTCGGTTGGGACACCTCCAAGTCCTGGCGACCGTGCGGGGCTGACAACCCGGTGGCCGTGGGCCCTCGTCGGGTGGTTCCATGGACGGGTGCGGATTCGAGTCCTCGGCCCGGTCGAGGTCGAGACCCCAGCTGGCCGGGGACCAGTGACCGGTCAGCGACCCAGGGACGTGCTCGCGGTCCTCGTCCAACGGCGCGGGCGCAGCGTCCCCCCCGAGGTTCTCCTGGACCTGGTCTGGGGCGACGCTGCCTTGGGTCTCAACCCGACCGCGGTCCACACCGTCGTCGCTCGCCTGCGTCGGCAACTGTCGGCCCCCGACCTCGTCCGGACCGGTAGGGAGGGCTACCTCCTCCCGCTGGAGGTCGATGTCGACGCGGTCGACCACGAGCACCTGATCAGGAGCGCCCGTGACCTGCGCTCGGCCGGGCAGGTCGATGAAGCCGTCCGTCGGTACCGTCGGGCGCTGGCCCTGTGGTCTGGGCCTTTGGCCTACGAAGGTGTCACGGATGAGCTGGTCCTGGCGGAGCGGACGCGCCTCGAGGACGCCAAGGCCACCGCGAACGAGCAGTTGGCCACCCTCCTGCTCGAGGGCGGGACGGTCCCGCATCTTGAGGAGGCGCTGGCGGTCGCGAACGACCTGGTCGGTGAGTTCCCGCTGCGGGAGGGGCCCACCAGGTTGGTCATGCGAGCGGCCTACGCGCTGGGGAGCCAAGCGGAGGCGCTGCGCGCCTATGCCGACCTGCGCACCCGGCTCCGGGAGGAGTTGGGCATCGATCCCAGCCCCCCGACGCAGGCCCTGCACGCCCAGGTGCTGGCCCAGGCCGAGTCACTCGTGGCGCCCGCTCGCCCCGAGCACCGCCGGATCACCACCGCGATCCCGGTGCCGGCGTCCGAGACCATCGGGCGGGAGGAGGACCTGGAACGGCTCCGGAGGTGGCGGGAGGCGGGCCACCGGTTGCTCACCCTCGTCGGTCCGGGCGGAGTGGGTAAGAGTCGGTTGCTGCACGAACTTGGCCGTGAGGTCAGTGGGGAGTTGGTCTACGTCGACCTGTCCGGACTCACGGAAGCCTCCGCGCAGGAGGTCGCCGCGGCGATCTGCATCGAGTACCGCCTCGGAGCGGCCGGCCCGGACCCGGTCGCCACCTTGAGCGCCGCGCTGACCCGGGCCCACCTCACCGTGCTCGTCGACGAGGCGGAGTGGTCGTCCACGGCCGTGGCGACGATCGCGCGGGTGCTCCTGGAGCATTGCCCCGGCGTGTCCATGGTCATCACCTCACGCACCCCGCTGGGAGTGCCGGGCGAACGGCTCGTACCCGTCGAACTCCTTGACTGCCCTCAATCGGGCGAGGCAGGTGCCCTGGCCCGGACCCTTCCCGCCGTTCGATTGCTGGAGGCACGGTTGACCGACCGCGCGCCCGGGCTCCTCATCACCGACGACGATGGCGACCAGCTCGGCCAGATCGTCCGTGACGTCGACGGACTCCCGCTCGGCATCGAACTCATCGCCGGACAGGCCGCGACCCGCTCTTTGACCGAACTCAGTGAGCTCACCTCGCGGCGCCTCGACGTCGAGGACGACCGGGCAACGGGCACTGATCGGCATCGCTCACTGCGCGCGCTCGCGCAGTCCGGGATCGACCGACTCGGGCCTGCCGAGCGCGCCACCTTTCGTGGCGTCGGCGTCTTCCGCGGATCCTTCACCGCGGACGCCGCACGAGTCGTGGTCGGAGACGCCGCCACCGACCACATCCTGCGGGCGCTGGCCCGCGACGCCATCATCCAGTTGGACCGGCGCGGCCCTCGGGTGCGGTTCCGCCTGCTTCGCACCATGCGCGACCTGGCGCTCGAACTTGTCGCCGAGACCGGTCCGGACGAGCTCGCCCGTCTGCAATCTCGCCATCGCGAGTGGTATGCCGATCGCTGGCGAGGTGTCCCCTTCCACGACGAGATGCTCAAGGAGGTCGAGGACGGATTCGAGGACTACCTCCAAGCCCTGGAGAACGCTCTCACGTGCCGTGATGCACACAGCGTGGCCGGGCTCGGGGTAACTCTGGGCTGGTACTGGCTCTTCCACGAGGCAGCGACCACGCCCTGGCTGGATCGCATCCTGCGCTCGAGCCTGCTCAGTCCCGCCGACCACGCCAAGATCGCGCTGATGCAGCGCTCCCTCGATGAATCGCTGACGCCACACGTCACGGCGCCCGACGCAGCAACGACGAAGGCCCTACTCGCCGACGACCCCGCGTGGTCCGTTCTGGCCGGTCTCGTCGAGAGCATCGGCGCGTACGTCGTCGGCGACGTCGACACTGCGCTCCTCGAGGCTGAGGCTCTCCTCGAACCCGCGGCAACCACCGCCGCCCACGCCCTACCCGAAGTCCTCGCCACCGTGGCCGTCATGAGAGCCACTGCTGGACGGCACGACGCTGCGCTGACGGCGGCCGAGGAGGCTTGGCACCTCATCGGCTCCTCGCCCGGCGTCATTCAACTCAGTGCCGTGGTCGCCAAGATCGGTCTCGCCCTGCTCGACGCCGGGCATCCATCACGGGCGCTCGCGATCCTCACCAAGGCCATCGACGACGCCGATCGGCGGTTGGGAGTCGAGCCCAGCGGCACCTTGCTTCTCAACGCCGGCTGGGCAGCCCTGGACTGCGAGGTCCCCGAGCAAGCGGCATATTGGTTCGACCGCGCACTCAACGAGAGCCCGCGCGTCGTGCAGTTCTTCCTCGCCGAGGCAGCATCCGGGGCATCGGCCACCCTGTGCCGATTGGGCGTCCCGGGCGCGCGCGGGCACAGTGCAGCCGCCGCTGAGTTGTGCCGCCGGCAAGGTGTACCCGTCTTTCCCCGGCTGACGGCAGCCGTCGATGCCGCCGCCGCGTCGACAGGGGGTGCGGACGGAGACCTGGAGGGAGGTCACGACGTGAGTCGCTGGGTCGCCGTGCGTGACGACGAACTCATCCTCCCGATCTGTGAGGCGATCCAAGCGGTCCGGCAACGGACCCGGCCCTGAGTCGAGTCAGGGCCGCGTCGTGGCCGCCGAACCAGCCCCAATCAGCCTGCCCGAGGAAGGGTGCCGTCGGCCGGCTCTCGCGTACGCAGGTGGGCGAGCAGCCGCGAGACCGGGATCCACAACTGTTCCGGGTCGTCGACGTTGGTGAGGACTCCAGCTTCTGCCAACGGCTTTCGCGCGGGGTCGTTGTCACGTCGGACGCAGAAGAGGAGGAACTCGACGCCGGCCAGGGCAGCGCTTTCCGTGACGGCCTGCATCAGCGCGCGACCGATGCCGCGCCGGTGATACGCGTCCACGACCTCGACGGCGACATCCGCGCGCTGGGGGTGCGCGGCATACCTGACCCAGCGACCGATACCCACGGCCATGCCGTCCACAGACGCGACGAACGCCTCGTGGCGACCCTCTTCCTGCGCGGTCAACTGCTCGACCATCAATGTGGTGAGGCGTGGCAACGGCGCGTTGAACCTCAGGAAGCGAGATTGGGCTGAGAGCCCGTCGAAGACCTCGATCAGCGGTTCGACCTCGCCGGCTCGCAGTGGTCGTACCGACGGTGCGCTGGGGTGGGTGGTGGGCATGACATTCCTCCGATGAACGATTGCCCACAGGGTTGCTCCACGGTCTGTCGCCAGCCTGTCGCCAGCCTGTCGCAGACCTGACACGGCGAGTTCGTGGACCAACCGGAACCCTGTTGTGGGAGCACACTCATTGGCTGGGTAGTCACTCCCGGCATCCAGACAAGTGTGCTTCGCCCACGGCTGGTCCGACACGTATCCGACACGCCACGCAAACGGTAAAGACCTCCGACCTGCGTTGGCGCAGGTCGGAGGCCACTATGCGGTGGCGGAGGCGGAGGGATTTGAACCCTCGATGGGCGTTTAACCCAAACCGCATTAGCAGTGCGGCGCCATAGACCGGACTAGGCGACGCCTCCAGTGCCCCGTCAGGGTAGCCGTCACGCGCCACTGCGAGCAAAGTGACCACGACGTGATCGGACGGACAAGCTGTGTCCACCTGATCAATGAGGACGGTGACTTCCTCGTCGTGGGTTACTGACGATCCTGCGGAACATCCAGTAGCGCATCAGGACGTACTTCACTGCCGTCGAGGTGGAGGTCGCCACCGCGACGGCCGCCACTTCGACCCAGCGCGGGGCGCCCGGCCACTCGGCCGCCAGCAGGTGGAGTCCGCCGGACGTCAACGTCCAGGTCAGCGCGAAGACAAGGAAACCCTGCGGCTGGTGCGTCGCGGCGCCTTTGGCGCCAGTGACACCGAAGGTCCACCGCCGGTTGGCCCACGTGTTGGCGACGGTGGCGACAGCCAGGGCTGCGGTGTTGCTCCATTGCGCCGACCACTGCTCGCGCAGCGCAGCGAACGCTCCCAGGTGCAGGATCGTCGTCGCGGCGCCGATGGCGAGGAAGAGCAGCACGAGGCGCAGTTCCGGCCGGATCGTTCCGGGCTCGGCCGCTCCGGTGGATCCCGGGTCTCCCTCGGCCACGTCTGTCGTCGTCCGGCGCTCGACGAGGGTCATGACGCCGTGCCCGCAGTGCTCAATGGCTGGGTGAGGTCGTACATCGTCGTGCCGCCGATGCTCACCTGGGTGAAGTTCGCCTGCACCCAGGAGCTGATCTCATTGCCGGAGTTGCCACCGCCGTTCTGGCCGCGGAAACCTCCACCGCCCATGAAGTAGTGGATGTCCCCGGACGCCACATACCCCTTGAACTCATCGAGGGTGGGGCTGGGGTCCGAGCCGTTGAAGCCGCCGATCGGCATGACCGGTTCCCCGCTGCCGAGTTGCAGGCCTGCGGCGTTCTGGGAGCCGACGGTCGCCGCGGCCCATCGATAGCTGCTCGCATCGGCCCGCAAGGCAGCGACCACCTCGGCGCTGGGAGTGCTCGCGTTGAGCAGGCCGCCCATGCCGTTCGCGCCGGCCCGGCCACCGGTTTGGCCGCTCCCTCCCGGGAAGCCACCGGGCGGCATACCACCGGGCATTCCGCCGGCCAACCCGCCGGGCGCTCCACCCGGGAACCCGCCCCGCGGCATACCGCCGCCGGGGACGCCAC
>NZ_HF570956.1:1463453-1490557 GCF_000367525.1 Phycicoccus elongatus Lp2
GACCGGCGTGCGCGTTCCCCATTTCTCAACCCAGTTCGTCGACCTCCGCACCGACCGGGCGCCCGGCCTAGTAGCCATCGTTCAGCTGGCTTCCGGCAGCACGTGGAATCGAAGGGCGGTGTCGAAGGTGCCGTCCCCGGCCAGGGCCTCGTCAGCGGCCTGGGGTGTCAGCGCCACGACCAGGCCGCGGGCCGCTCCACGATCGGCCATGGCCTCACCGGCGGGGTCGACAGCGAGCACGCGGACCCCTGAGGCGGCGAGCAGTCCCGAGTCGACGCGATGTAGGCGCACCGTCTGACCCGGCGAGAGCAGGTCGAGCATGCGTGGATCGCTGGCGCCGACGTGGACGGCGACGGTGCCGCTGGGCAGACCCTCGAGGGCGGTGCGAGGCACCAGCACGGCGCCGGACAGCGGCGTGCCGCGCGCCACGGGGACCGCCAACCGACGGCCGACCAGGCCATCGCGTGATTCGAGCAGCACTCCGGCGATCTGACTGGGCACCGCGACCTCGCGCAGGTCCTCGCCGGTCAGGATCGCCCCGGCGGTCAGGTCGTCCGCCGCGACGATGACGAGGTGGCCATCGGCAGCCGGGGCCCGGGTCGAGAAGAACACGGTGAGCAGGGCCGAGGTGAGAAGCGCGAAGCTGAGCACCCGGCGGGCCACCCGGCGGCGCCAACGGGCGCGACGACCGGGGCTGAGCCGGAGACGTCGCAGGGGCGATGCGCTCTTGTCCATGCCGGGACGGTAGACGCGCGGTCCCGGCCGTGCCGATGGGTCAGTTGGACCCTGTGGATGACGAGGTCTTCGTGGCCGTGCCTGTGGACGACGAAGTCGCCGACGAGCCCGACGAACCCGACGAACCCGACGAGCCGTTGGCGGCGGGCGTCGACGTGCCGCTCGTCGAGGCCCCCGATCCGGACGACTCGCCCGAGGCCGCGGTGGTCGACTCACCGCCCGCTGGCGACGTGGCCGACCCGGAGGACCGACTGTCGGTCTTGTAGAAGCCGCTGCCCTTGAAGACCACGCCGACCGAGTTGAACACCTTGCGGAGGCGCCCCTCACACTCGGGGCACTCGGTGAGCGAGTCGTCGGCGAAGGACTGCACGGCTTCGAAGCGGTGACCGCACTCGGTGCAGGCGTAGACATAGGTGGGCATGGTGGCTTCTCCTGGGGGGCAGCCGACTCAGGAACGCGGCCGCACGATCGTGCACAAGTTTACGCGTCGGGCCGCGTGACTCGTCCCCACAGCCGCCGCGGCAGGCTCGGCGGCAAGGAGTGGTCGACCTCGTCCGAGGCCGGGGCACCTCGGGTCCACCCGGCGAGGCGGCCGCTGGTGCTGACCGCCTCCAGACGAGCCTGGGTCGCGACCCGATGCGCGGACGGGACGACCACGAGCAACCGGTCGCCCCGTCGGATGAGCGTCGACGAACCCGGCACGATCGTGGTGTCTGCGCGCACGATGAGCGAGACGTTGGCCTTGGGAGGGAGCCGCAGCTCGGAGATCTCGATGCCGGCCAGGTGCGAGCCGGGGCCGACGCTCACCTCGAGCAGATCGGCCCCAACCTCGTCGAGCGAGGTCGATTCCACGGCCAGGTCCACCTCGTGGTGGGCGGCGATCACCCCGAGCCGACGAGCCACCCAGGGCAGCGTCGGAGCCTGCACGAGCGTGAAGATCACGACGAGGACGAAGACGAGGTCGAAGAGCCACATCATCCCGGGTGCGCCGACCAGAGTCGGCACGGTGGCCAGCACGACGGGCACGGCACCGCGCAGGCCCGCCCACGACAAGAAGGCGTGCTCGCGCCACGACAGCCGGAAGGGGCCACACGAGAGCAGCACCGACAGGGGCCGTGCGACGAGGAGCAGGATCGTGCCGAGCGCCACCGCAGGCCACAATTGCGCCACGAACTCCTTCGGGTCCGCGAGCAGGCCGAGCAGCACGAAGAGCCCGATCTGGGCCAGCCAGCCGAGTGCGGTGCTCAAGCCGATGAAGGAGGCCCGGTGCGGCAGGTCGAGATTGCCCAGCACGAGCGCTGCCACATAACAGGCCGCGAAGCCACTGAGGTGGAGCCGATCGGCCAAGCCGTAGGCCATGATCGCGACCGCGATGACGCCGATGGCGAAGACGGTCGCGGCGCTGCCGGAGATCGCCTTGAGCAGGCGACCCCCCAGCCAGCCGATGACCAGTCCCATCGTGAGGCCACCGGCCAGTTCCATCAGGGCGATGGCGGCGACATGCAGCCACGTCCCGTCGCCGCCCTGGCCAGCAGCCCGAAGGCTGAAGAGGGTCACGAGGATGACGACCGGGGGGTCGTTGAGGCCAGATTCCACTTCGAGGATGCCGCTCACTCTGCGCGGCAGCGGCACGCGCCGCAGCACCGAGAAGACGGCGGCGGCATCGGTCGACGACAGGACGGCCCCGACGATCAGGGCCGTCTGCCAGGGCAGACCGAGCACGGCGTGGGCCGCGAAGGCGACGACCCCGACCGAGACGAGCACGCCGACGGTGGCCAGGCTCACGGCCGGGCCGATCGACCGTTTCACCCCACGCCACTGGGTCGTGATGCCTCCCTCGATGAGGATGACGGTCAACGCGGCATACCCGAGGATCTCGGTGAGCAGTGCGTTGTCATACCTGACCCCGAGGAAGCGCTCGCCGAGGAGCAGGCCGATGGCCAGGTAGATGAGCAGGGAAGGCAGCCCGGAGCGCACCGAGAAACGCACGGCGAGGACCCCGAACAGCACGACCAGCGACCCGACGAGCAGCCACGACGCCAAGGAATCGAGCGACAAGCCCCAGCCTCCCTTCGCGTGGTCACCCCGGTG
Source organism: Phycicoccus elongatus Lp2 (assembly GCF_000367525.1). Lineage (GTDB taxonomy): Bacteria > Actinomycetota > Actinomycetes > Actinomycetales > Dermatophilaceae > Phycicoccus_A > Phycicoccus_A elongatus. The sequence continues at coordinate 1,466,280 of NZ_HF570956.1, forward strand.
GTCACCCCGTAGTCTCGCAGGGTGAGTCGCGCGCGCACCCTTCGCCGAGTCGCAATCGGTGTCGTGGCGGCCCTGCTCGTGCTCGTCGTCGGCCTGGCGGTCGTGGTGCTGTCCTTCGCGCAGGCGGCGACACCGCAGACGACGGGGCGGATCACGGTCGACGGGATGTCCGCCGAGGTCACCGTCGCGCGCGATGCCTCGGGCGTGCCGCACCTCACCGGATCGACCCTGGAGGATCTGGCCCGTGCCCAAGGATTCGTCCACGCCCAGGACCGCTTCTTCGACATGGACCTGCGCCGCCACATCGCCAGCGGACGTCTGTCGGAGTTGGTCGGGAAGTCGGGCCTGCCGGCCGATCGCGTCGTACGCACATTGGGGTGGCACCAAGTGGCGGAGCAGTCGGTGCCCCTGCTGGCGCCCGAGACCCGGCGCGTGCTCCAGGCCTACAGCGAGGGAGTCAACGCCTACCTCGAGTCCCGCTCTCGCAACCGGTTGAGTCTCGAGTACGCCGTGCTCGGTATCTCGCTGCCGGACCGCCCGATCGAGGACTGGACACCAGTGGACTCGGTGGCGTGGCTGACGGCCATGGCCTGGGACCTCAAGGGCAACTACACCGACGAGTTGTCGCGCGCGCGCCTGACCGGCCGGGTCACACGCGAGCAGATCATCGACCTCTACCCGCCCTTCGAGCGCACCGGCCACGACCCGATCCTCGGGACCGGCGACTGGGCGCCCGGGGCGAGGCCGCCGGCGTCGTCGGTCCCCAACGCGTTGGCCGACGTCCCCGCCCCCAGCGTGGGGGAGACCTCGTCGGTGCCCACCGCTCCCGATTGGTATGCCGCGGTGCAGGACGCGCTCGCGGCCGTCCCCGCGCTCTACGGGCGGGGCGAAGGTGTCGGCTCCAACTCATGGGTCGTGTCCGGAGATCTGACCAAGAGTGGCAAACCGTTGCTCGCCAACGACCCGCACCTGGGCACTCGGCTCCCCGGCATCTGGTATCAGAACTCACTCACCTGCCAGACCCTCACCGAGGCCTGCCCGCTGCGGGTCTCGGGCTTCTCGTTCCCGGGGCTGCCGGGGATCATGATCGGCCACAACGACCGGATCGCCTGGGGATTCACCAACCTGGGTCCCGATGTGTCCGACTTCTACCTCGAGCGCACGGATGTCGAGGGCCGAGTGCTCAAGGACGGGGTGTGGACCCAGCCCGAGACGAGGGTGGAGCGGATCCAGGTGGCGGGAGGTCCCACCGAGACGATCACCGTCCGCACGACGAGTCACGGGCCGATCGTCTCGGACGTCCTGCCTTCGGCCAAGGACGGCGGCGTCCACGCCCCGACCTTCGGTGCCGGCGCGTCCGGGGACGTCTACGCGTTGTCGCTGGCGTGGACCGGCCTGCGCCCGTCGAAGACGGCCGACGCCCTGCTGGGCCTCAACAAGGCACGGGACTTCACGCAATTTCGCACTGCACTGCGTGACCTGGCTGCACCCTCGCAGAACGTCATCTACGCCGATGTCGATGGCCACATCGGCTATCAGGCGCCCGGCGTGATCCCGGTGCGGGCACCGTCGGGGGACACCGGAGTCCCGGGCTACTGGCCGAGCCCTGGGTGGGACTCCCACCACGACTGGAGCGCCGAAGTGCCCTTCGACGACCTGCCGTGGGCGCTCGACCCGGCCGGCGGGGTGATCGTCGCCGCCAATCAGCAGGTCAGCGCCTCCCCGACCCCCTTCCTCACCACTGACTGGGACCCGGGGTATCGCAGCCAACGCATTCACGACCTGCTCTCCCGGACCGCGACCGGTGGCTCGACCGTCGCCGACATGGAGGCCATCCAGCGCGACGACCGCGATCCGACCGCCCAAGCCCTGATCGCCGCCTTGAACGACGTCGATCTGCGCAGCGATCCGTTCACTGCGTCCGCACGTGAGCTGCTGAACTCCTGGGACGGCAGCAGCCCGGCGCGCGGGAAGGGGAGCGCTGCCGCGGCATACCTCAACGCGGTGTGGAGCCATCTGATGCTCCTCACCTTCGATGACGAGTTGCCCGAAGACATGGCCGCCAACGGTGGGGCGCGTTTCCGGTTCGTCATGTCCCACCTGTTGACCGAGCCCAACCACGTGTGGTGGGACGACGCCAAGACCCCGGGTGTCGTCGAGGGACGTGGCGCGATCCTGTCGCAGGCAATGGTCGACGCCCGCGAGGACCTCACGCGACGACTGGGCAAGGACCCGAAGGGCTGGCAGTGGGGAGAGCTGCACACGTGGACGCCGACGCACCCCGTGCTCGGCGGCGACAACGTGCCCGGCATCGTGCGGTGGGCCTTCAACGACGACCCCGTGCGGCTCGGCGGCGGCAGCGCGATCGTCAATGCGAACGGGTGGGACGCGAGCAAGGGGTATGCCGTCACCTGGGCGCCCTCGATGCGAATGGTCGTCGACCTCGCGGACCTCGACGCGTCGGTGTGGATCAACCAGACCGGTGCGAGCGGGCACCCGCTGTCGGACCATTACACCGACCAGGTGGCGGACTGGGCGGCCGGTCGCAACCGGCCCTGGCCGTTCACCGCCCGGGCTGTCGCCGCGGCGACCGAGGACACCTTGGTCCTGGCCCCTCGCAGTTGACGTTGTCGGACGGCGTCGGCGGCGCGCTCAGTCGCCCCTGCGGCACCACGTGAGGCCATCGGCCGTGACCACGCCGTCGACGACCTCGTCGTGGGCGGCGCGGGGGAGCAGATCGGCGGCGAACTCGCCCGGGTGAAGCATGACGACGACCTTGACGCCGGGCGCGCGCCGGGGCAGTGCGCGGTCGTAACAGCCACCTCCTTGGCCGAGTCGCGTTCCCTCGCGATCGACGGACAAGCCGGGGGTCAGCACGAGTGCTGCATCGCCGATGGCGTTGTGTCCCAAGGGAGTTCGTGCTGGATCGGCGACATACGCCCAGTCGAGGTCGAGATCCGGCAGGGTGATCGGCACGATGACGCGCAGTCCGCGCGCGGTGAGCGCCGCTGTCGTGGCCGCGGTCGGTGGCTCGACGGGCAGCGCCTCATAGAGGGTGACGGTGTCGCCGGGTCCCACGCCCTCGGCGTCGAGCAGGTCGGTGATCGCTGCAGCGAGCGCGGTGTCGTCTGCGTCCCGATCGCGCGACGCGGCGATCTGGCGCCGACGCTCGCGCCGGTCGGCACGCTGCATCTTCTTGGCCCTCGCCGGGGTCACGCTCTCCATGAAGGCCCATCGTATGGTTGCCGCATGATGCGGTCGGTGGAGGAGCACCTGGCGGCCGTCCTGTCCTTGGCGACGCCGCTGCCCGTCGAGACCGTGCCGGTCTCCGAGGCGCGAGGTCGGGTCGTCGCCGCCTCGGCGGTCGCGGTCCTGGACCTGCCGTCCTTCGACAACTCCGCCATGGATGGGTATGCCGTGCGCGCCGCCGACGTCCCGGCCGCCGGTGTCCGGGTCGCGGTGGTGGACGACATCGCGGCCGGCGACACCCGCCGGCTCAGCCTGCCGCCCGGCGGCGCGATGCGGATCATGACCGGAGCGCCGCTGCCCGAGGGTGCGGACGCGATCGTGCCGGTCGAGGCCAGTGACGGAGGCACCACGACGGTGGCGTTCACCGAGGTGCCCGGGGTGGGGCAGCACGTGCGGTGGGTCGGCGAGGACGTGCGTGCCGGTGACGAGGTCGTGTCGGCGGGCGTGAGCGTGACGCCCGGCGTCGTCGCCTTGTTGGCGGCGGCAGGGATCGCCGAGGTGGCAGTCCATCGTCGGCCACGGGTGGCGGTCTTCTCCACGGGCGACGAACTCGTGCCGCTGGGCACGACGCCCGGCTTCGGCCAGATCGTGGACTCCAACCAGGTGATGCTCGGCGAGTTGGTGCGGGCCGCCGGTGCCGAGCTCGTGCACAGCGGGCACCTGCCGGACGATCCCGACCTCGTGCGGGCCGCCTTCGCGGATCCGCCGGGGGACGCCGACCTGGTGCTCACCAGCGGTGGGGTGTCGATGGGAGCCCACGACGTCGTCAAGGAGGTCCTGCTCGCCGCGGGCACCGTCGACTTCGTCAAGGTGGCCATGCGGCCGGGTATGCCGCAGGGTGCCGGCCACATCGGTGGTCGCCCGATCGTGACGTTGCCGGGCAATCCGGTGAGTTCCTTCGTGTCCTTCCACGTGTTCGTCCTCCCGCTGCTGCGGCGCCTGGCCGGTCAGCCCGCGGCTGCGTCGCTCGGTGAGGAGGTCGGCGCTGGGGTCGTGGAGGCCGCAGTGGCCTGGCGGTCTGTCCAGGGCAAGGTCGAGTTCACGCGGGTGCGCGTGGCCGGGGGGGCCGCGACACCGATGACCGGCCAGGGATCGCACATGCTCGGTGCCCTGGGCGCCGCCAACGCCCTGGCCGTGGTCCCACCGGCCTGCGCGGCGGTCGAGGTCGGCCAGCGACTGTCCGTGATCCGCCTGCTCGGATCGGAGGTCGGCTCATGAGCGGCGACGGACGACTCACCCATGTGCGGGCCGATGGGTCCGCCCACATGGTCGACGTCTCGGCCAAAGCAGTGACCGCCCGACAGGCGAGTGCGGCAGGTCGAGTTGTGCTGTCCGACAGGGCAATTCGTGCCTTGCGTGAGGGCGATGTGCCCAAGGGTGACGCGCTCGCCGTGGCGCGCATCGCCGGGATCCAGGCCGTGAAACGCACCCCGGACCTCATCCCGCTCGCCCACCCGATTGCCGTGCACGGCGTCGAGCTCGACCTCGACGTGCGCGACGACGGTGTCGACATCGTGGCCACGGTGCGCACCGCGGACCGCACCGGGATCGAGATGGAAGCGCTCACCGCGGTGGCGGTGGCCGCGCTCGCCCTCATCGACATGATCAAGGCCGTCGACAAGCACGCACGGATCACCGACGTGCGGGTGACCGCCAAATCAGGTGGCCGCTCGGGTGACTGGACCGAGTCGTGACGGTCGACTTGGCCGGGCGCACGGCCCGGGTGATCACCGCATCGTCCCGGGCTGCTGCCGGTGTCTATCCCGACCGCGGCGGCGCGCTGCTCGTCGCGACCCTGCGGGACTGGGGGATGGACGTGCCGGACTCCGACGTCGTCCCTGATGGCCCGGAGGTCGGCGAGGCCCTGGTCCGCGCTCTCGCCGATGGCCCCGACCTTCTTCTCACGACCGGCGGCACCGGTCTGACCCCCACCGACGGCACCCCCGACGCGACTCGGCGGGTGCTCGACAAGGAGGTGCCCGGCATACCGGAAGCTCTGCGGGCGGCGGGGGTCGTCAAAGGGGTGCCGACCGCGATCCTGTCCCGGGGGGTGGCCGGGCTCGCCGGCCGGACTCTCGTGGTCAATCTGCCGGGGTCCAGTGGTGGGGTGCGCGACGCGCTCGACGTCCTTGGCCCCCTCCTGGCGCACGCCCTCGACCAGGTGCGCGGAGGGGACCACTGATGTGGCGACGTCGGCCGTCAACGGCCCTTTCCGAGTGGCCACTTCGCTTGGGTGGCCACACGCCGCAGGGTGAGCCGGTGTTGCTGCGGCCGCTGGGTCTGGCCGACGAGTCGGACTACTTCGCGCTCCGGCGGGCCAACGCCGAATGGCTGGCTCCCTGGGATGCGACCTCACCGGTCCCGCGAGCCCCCAGGACCTTCTCGGACGTGCTCGACAGCCAGGAGGCCGAGGCGCGGGCAGGTCGCGCGCTCCCGATGGCGGTCGAGGTCGGTGGGAGGCTGATCGGGCAGGTCAATGTGAGCAACATCGTGGAGGGGTCGTTCCGGTCCTTCAATGTCGGCTACTGGATCGCGCACGAGGCTGCCGGGCGCTGGATCACGCCGACCGCGGTGGCCATGCTCGGCGATCACTGCCTTGGCGCACTCGGCCTGCACCGGATGGAGATCAACATCCGCCCCGAGAACCTCGCCTCGTTGGCCGTCGTCCGCAAACTGGGGCTGCGGGACGAGGGGATGCGGGAGCGCTACCTGCACATCGACGGGGAGTGGCGCGACCACCGGTCGTTCGCGGTGACGACGGAGGACCTGGCCGGGCAGTCCCTCATGGAACGCTGTGCACTGTCGTCACAAGAGTCACTTTGGCGACACACCGACCCATCTCCGTCGGGCTGACTTGCGCACGTCCTAACGTGCTGGCATGCAACCCTCGTCCCTCATCTTCGTGGTGATCGCGGGCGTCTGGGCTGCCTTCCTCGTCCAGCACTGGATCCGTCGCCGCGAGCACATCGCGACCGCGCGCTCCGTGGACGCCTTCTCCGAGACCCTGCGCGTCCTCAAGGTGCGTGACCACGGCCCCGAGGTCGACCTCGATGGGCCGCCGCGCAAGTCGTATGCCGTGAGCCCCACCAAGGCCGTCCGCCCCCAGGTCACGGTGAAGCGTGCCGAGACCCTGCTCTCACGCCCACTGCCGGAGACCGACCCCGCCCACGAGTGGGAGCCGGGGGAGTCTGCCGGCCCCGCGGCATACCTGCTGATCCCGGATCGCGCCACGCGGGGCCTCACCTTCCTGACCGGACTGCTCGGCACCGTGGTCTTCGCCGTCTTGTCGTTGACGGGCGTGCTCGTCGCCTGGGCCCCCCTCGTGCCCCTGGCCCTTGCCCTGGGCGGGTTCCTGTGGGTGCGCCAGGCGGCACTGTCGGCGCGCGCGGCCCGAGTGCCGGTGGGTGTGCGCGCGCGGGAGTCGGCTCGACCGACCTCGGTTGGGGCCCCCGCGGTGGAGGCGGTCGGGGAACCGGCGCCTGTCCCGGGGACGGCTCGTGGTGGCGTCTTCGATGTCAACGCGGGGAGCGCCGGGGATGGCGCTGCGTCGTTGCCCGACACGGTTACGCCGATGGCCGCGCCGCTGCTCGACGAGGACGACATGCCACTGACCTGGGACCCGCGCCCGGTGCCGCGCCCGACCTACGCGATGAAGGCGACCGCCACCTGGGTGCCGGTCGAGGAGCGCGCGCAGGAGCCGGTGCGTCCCACGCGTTCCCGCTTGACGCCGGTCATCGCGGACCTGGACGACGACATCCCCGAGTCCTTCCCGGTGGCGCGCCGGTCCGCGGTCGGCTGAGCAGTCGGGACCCTCTTGCCCGGATCCCTAGGCCGGGATCGTGTGGCCAGCCTGCGTTGGCCCAGGCCAACGCAGGCGTGTGCCCAGCCGACCGGTGCAATGCACGGTGAGGCGCGACTCAGGGTTTCTGCTGCTGCACTTCCTCGCGCGCCTCGGCCGCTTCGTGGCGGCCCTCGGCATCGAGCAGCGAATCGGCCGTGGGTGGGGTGGGTGGGTCGAGCAGGTGATGGCCGACCGCGTTGAGCACCGCCACCGTGGGCACGGCGATCAGGGCACCGACGATGCCGGCGAGCACGACACCTGCCGCGATGGCGAGGATGACCGACAGCGGGTGGACCTTGACGGCGCGGCCGAGGAGGAGCGGCTGCAGCAGGTGGGACTCGATCTGCTGGACGGCGATGACACCGGCCAGCATGATCAGCGCCTTGACCGGGCCGAGCGCCACGAGGGCGAGCAGGACGGGCACCGCCCCCGAGATGGCCGCGCCGATGACCGGAATGAAGGCGCCGAAGAAGACGAGGATCGCGACCCCGCTCGCGAAAGGCACCCCCAGCACGGCAGCGACCAGGCCGATCCCGATCGCGTCGGCCGCGGCGACGAGCACGGTCGCCCGCGTGAAGGCGCTGAGCTGACCCCACGCGACGATGCCCGAGGAGTGCACCTTCCCGCGGGCCGCGCCCGGGAAGAGGCGCACGACCCAGGCCCAGATGCGGGCCCCGTCGTGGAGGAAGAAGAACAGCGTGAACATCGCGATGAAGAAGCCGGCGATCGCATGACCGGCGGTCACCCCGGCCGCGGCCGCCTTGGGCCCGGCATCGGAGAGCGCCGAGGCGCCCTGCTGCCGGGCCTTCTCGATCCACTCGTCGAGCACGGTGGCGTTGACGCGGAAGGTGTCCATGATCCAGGTGCGGATCTGGTCGTAGCCCTCGCCCACCTGGGTCTTGATGTCGTCGAACTGGTCGATGAACTGTGAGCCGACGAAGGTCAGCAGCCCGATGAGGAGCGTCAGCGTGCCCAGGACGGTCAGGCCCGCGGCCGCTCCGCTGGGCATGAACGCGCGCAGTCGCTTGAAGATGGGCGCGAGGAGGGCTGCGAGAAGGAGCGCGACGATGACCGGGATGACGATCTCGCTGAGCATCGTGAGGAGCTTGATGGCACCGATCAGGGCGGCGGCGATGACAATGGCGCGCCAGGCCCATTCACTGGCGGTGCGCACGCCGATCGGCACGGACCACTTGGCGGCATCGTCGTGGCCGGCGACGACCAGGGTGAGCGCGTCGTCCTGCCCCGGCGTGGTCGTCGCCTCGCGCGGCAGGTCGGCCGGGCCATGGCCCTCGGCTGGCATCATGCCGCGAGCCTAATTGGTGACTCACCCCTTGCGTCCGGCACCGTGGTTAGTATGCCGTCCACTCGCCGGACGTTGGGCGGGGCCCGACCTGCTTGCGTCCGTCAAGGTGGTTGGTATGCCGTCCACTCGCCGGACGTTGGGCGGGGTCAGGCCACCCAGGAGCATTGACACGAAAAGAGCCGACGGTAGTCGGCTCTTTCGGTTGGTGGAGCTGAGGGGATTCGAACCCCTGGCCTTCTCATTGCGAACGAGACGCGCTACCAACTGCGCCACAGCCCCAGAAGCGAGAGAAACCATAACATCGGCACCTGCCACGGCCGAAAATCGGGGCCGAGCGGGCCGAACGGCCGGGCCCTCGCCAACGTCCGGCGAGTGGACGGCATACCAACCACAGTGCCGGACGCAAGGTCAGCGGTGGATGAGGTCCTGCCAGTTGGCGGGGACCGCACCGGCCGGCCCCGGAGCGGGCTGGTCCTCGGGATGGGACTGCGGGTCGGGCAGGCGTGGCCCGAGGAAGCCCTTGCCGTCGGCAAAGTCCCAGAACCAGTCCTCGCGCGGCTCGAAGCTCGTGAACACCTGGTGGCCCGTCTCATGCCAGTGCGCGGTCGCGTGCTGCGACGGGCTGGTGTCACAGCACCCGATGTGACCGCATTGGGCACACCGGCGCAGGTGCACCCACCAGCCGCCGCTGGCCAGGCATTCGACGCAGCCCGTGCCGGTGGGAACGCTCTGCTCGTCGATCCCCGCCCGCGTCGTCATCCTCGGCCCAACCCTCAGGGTGCGGCGGAGGGGTCGACGTGCTGGGCCAAGTAGTGCGCCGCGCCGATCCGCTCGATCACGTCGAGCTGGGCCTCGAACCAGTCGACGTGCCGTTCCTCGTCGAGCACCATCTCCTCGAAGACCGAGGCGCTGCCGTGGTCACCGAGGTCGTGACACTCCTTGGCGGCCGCGTTGAACTGGGCCACGGCACCGATCTCTCCCTCGAGCCCGATGCGGAGCATCTCCTCCGGGGTCTCGCCCGTGCGAATCGGGTTGAGCCGCTGGACATTTGGGTGCCCGTCGAAGAGCAGGATCCGCTGGATGATCGAATCGGCGTCCTTCATCTCGTCGATCGAGAGGTCATAGAAGACCTTGCCCAACTTGGGGAAGCCCCAGTTGTCGAGCATCCTGGCGTTGAGGAAGTAGGAGTTGACGATCGTCAACTCGAGCGTCAGGGCCTCGTTGAAGAGCTCAACGACTCGCGAGTTCTTGGGCTGCACGGGGGACCTCCGGGATCATGACGGATCGGGCACTGTCACTCTCGCACAGGATCATCTTCACCGACCACACGCATCCTCCGCAGCCGGTGCCGGCGCCGGTCGCACGGCTCACCGCAGGCAAGGTCGTGGCTCCCGCATCGACAGCAGCGCGGATCGCCTGGTCGTTGACGACCCTGCAGTGGCAGATGATCACGGCACGCTCCGGCGGGAGTAGGTGAGGTTTACCTAATCACAGGGTACTTAGGTGCACCTAATCCGCCCCCCCGGATTCCGCCATGCGGAACACCTCACGTCGTCGTGACGGCCCGCTCGCACAAACCGATGAACGCGCCGAGCGCGACGAGCTCACGCGGGCTCCTCGGGGCCAGGTCGGTCAGGAGCGGCGAGCGCACGAGGTATGCCGCGTGCTTGGCTCGCGAGATCGCGACGTTGAGGCGGTTGCGGTCGAGCAGGAAGTCGATGCCCCGGCTGACGTCGCTGGGGGAGGAGGCCGCCATCGACACGATGGCCACCGGCGCCTCCCGTCCTTGGAACTTGTCGACCGTCCCGACCGGCACCTCGTCGAAACCGGCGGCGTCGAGGGCAGCCCGGATCGTGGCGACCTGGGCGTTGTAGGGAGTGGTGATGATGACGTCCTGCGGGCCGATGGCCCGCTCCGGCTCACCGTCCTCGACCGCAGGAATCCAGCGCCGTCCGATCATGTCGCGCACGAGGTCGACGACGGCAGCAGCCTCCTCCGGCGACGACGACCGGTTGTCGTGGTGGTCGACCGACCGGACGTGCAGGCCCGGCTCGACGCCATCCAGCGACCGCGACTGGGTCACGGACACCTGGGAGTGGAGCTGACCGGCATACGACAACCGGCTGACCGGGGCGGTGAGGGCGGGGTGCATGCGCCAGGTGGTCGCGAGGAAGTAGCCGTGCTCCGGGTCGAGCACTGGCTCCTCACCGATCAGCCAGCCGAGGGCCGACAGGTCGACCGGGTCGGGATGGCTGCCCTGGCTCACCTGCGGCAACTGCTGCGGGTCACCGAGTAGGAGCAGGCGCGCGCCCGCCATCGCCACGGCCATTGTCTTGGCCAGCGAGAACTGCCCCGCCTCGTCGACGACGACGAGGTCGAGTTGGTCACGCTCGACCCGCTTCGGATTGGTGAGGTCCCAGGCGGTGCCGCCGATGACATAGCCGCCTTCGTGGTCGCGGGCGAAGGTCGCGAGGTCATCGGCCTGAGCCAGGTCCGTCCACGCCGGGTGCTCGGCCTCGACGGTGCGCTTGGCGACCTGCCCGGCCGGGACGCCGGCGCGGATCACGGCGGCCAGGACGTTCTCGATCGCGGCATGCGACTGGGCGCACACCCCGATCCGCCAGCCGTGCTGCACCAGGGCGGCGATCACGTGGGAGGCCACATGGGTCTTGCCGGTGCCAGGTGGCCCCTGCACCGCGAGATAGGAGTTGTCGAGGTCGAGCAGGGCAGCGGTGATCGTGGCCACCTGGTCGCCCTCCGCTGCCGCGGGCAGAGCCGTCCCCCGCCGGAACCGAGGCGGGCGACGCAGCAGCAGGTCGGCGCCCGCTCGGGCCGGCACTGCCGGCCACTGCGCATGGAGCTCGGCCGCGAAGTCCGTGATCGCGGCGTCGATGTTGTCGACGCGCACCAGCCCGCCGGGCACCAGCCCCGCCGGGATCGGTGCGTGCTCCTCGCCACCGGTCGGCATCAACTCCTCGACGACCAGCTCCTGGCGCACGTGCCCACCGGTCGTGAGCGCCGGCGATGCCTCGAGGATCCGCACCCCCGCCGGCGACTTGCCGTGGTGGAACCCCCGTTCCATGGGTATGCCGGCCGGCCCGGGCGCCGCGTAGACGGCGTTGACCTCGTCTCGGGGCGTGAGGAGAGTGCCCGAGAGTGGTTCACCGACCAGGCGCAGGATGCGACGCGGCTTCTGCCGGCTGCTCTGGCGGTGCCAGTCGGTCACCACAGTGGCCTCCTGGACGACGAAGACTCCACTGTCGGCGGGCCAGTCGGCGACCGGGGTGCGCAGCCGGCCGAAGTGTCGCCACCAGAAGGGCTTGTCCTCGCGCGCATGGAACTGCACCGCGGCCGCCGCCAGGGCGATCGCCTGCTGCTCGGCGGTACGCTCGTGCGGCTTGGTGTCGGCGATCAACTCCCGAAGCGCCTGCTCGAGCGCGATCCGGGCCTGACGATCGGCGGACAGGCTGACCGGTCCGGCGGGGGCACCCTCACCCACGTCGTCCGAGGCCGGCTCGACGACCGGAGAGGCCTCACGCTGCTGCACGAGCCAGTCCCGCAGGCCCAGCGTGGACAGGCAGTCGTCGCGGTTGTAGTCGTGGATCAACTCCAGCAGTCGATGTGCCTCGGCCTCGTCACCACGATCACGCGCCGCGCAGAACTCGTGATAGACGGTGATCGAGTCGCCGCCGCTCTGCAGGGCGATGGCGCGCTTGTCCATGTAGAGCGGCTCGAGTTTCTTGATCGAGTAGGACCGCTGGGAGACGCGCACACCGGCGCGAACCACGGCATACAGATCCACGAAGACGCCCTCCCGCAGGAACTGGTCGATCTCCTCCTCACAGACACCGTGGCGAACCGCGAGCCGGAGCAGGGCGACGACCTCGTAGTTGGCGTAGTGATGGACATGCATCGTCGGCCACTGCCGCCGCCGCTGCTGGACGTAGGTGACGAAGTCGATGAGCGCCTGCTTCTCGGCCTCGCGGTCGTGCGCCCAGAAGGTGCGGAATTCCGGTGTGCCGGTGTCGATCTCGATGAGACCGAAAAGGTACTCCAGTCCCCAGTCCGAGGACCCACGCTCGGCCCAGAGCGGATCACCCTCGAAGTCGAAGAAGACGTCACCGGCCGAGGGTTCGGGGATGGTGGCCAGCGCCGCTGTGCTCACCACCTCCGAGCGCACGCGACCGGTCGGGTCGCCGTCCTGCTCGACCTGCAGACGGGCCTGCGCGACGAGGCGCTCGAAGGTGGCCGCGCGGACCTCGGGCACCGGCTCGGTGCGGGCGGCCAGGTCCTCGACGGTGTGCACCCCCGCCTCGAGCAGGCGGCGCCGCGTCGGCATGCGCACACCGGCGACGAGGAGCACGTCGCGCGTTTCCTCGGCGGCCGCGACGCACACCTCGCACCTCCCACAGGCCAGCCACCGGTCGTCGCGCCAGAGCGCCGGCCCGTCGTCGGCCGCGTGCGCCTCCATCACGGCCGCCAAACGCGCGCGCCGGGCGCGATGGACCGGCAGCAGGTCGTTGAGTGGGTGGTCACTCGGCTCGCCGGTGCCCAGGACGAGCCGGGCGATCGGTGCCGTCGGGATGCCGGCCTCGGTGAGGCACGCGGCATACGCACCGATCTGGAGGAGCGCGGGGACCGACTCGGAGCGGGCGAGCTTGGCGTCCATGACCAACCAGCCGTCGTCGGTGCGCTCGAGGAAGTCACTGTGCCCGACGAAGCCGCCGTCGAAGAAGGTCGCCTGGACGACGACATCGGCACTATCGCCGCGCAGGGTGGCCAACGTGGTCTCGTGGGCGGTGGTCAGCCCCTCGAGGGTGTAGGCGGGCCGGGGGAACTGCAGCACGCGGCCGGGGTGGCGAGCCGACAGGCGCAGCAACTCCCGCTGCTCGTGTTGGGTGCCGAGCTCGGCGACCCGGGCGAGCATCGCGTCGTCGGTGACGGGCAAGCCCGCAATCCGGCCCAGCGTTGCGTCGAGCGTGCGGACCAGCGCGAACTCGCACGTGGCGGCGAGGCGCAGGTCGCTGGGGCTCGTGACGAGCCGGTCACCGAGGAGGAACACAGGCTCAACCTACGGGTCACCACCGACACCGGGTGGAGGCCGACCTCAGATCCAACTGGGGAACCACATCCGCAGGTACCACTCCTTGTAGGGGATGACCTCGGCGGCGTGGATCGGATAGAAGTAGGTGAAGAGCACGACGTGCACCACGAGGTAGGCCGCGATGCCCACCACCCGCAGTTGTCTCTCGTTGGGCGGGCACTCCGGCAAGAGGGCAGGTCGCAGGAGGAGTCCGATGACCAGGACGACGGCGAGCACGATGAACGGCTCGAAGGTGATCTCGTAGAACGCGAAGATCGTGCGCTTCTGCCAGTAGAACCAGATGCCATAGCCCGCGACCACGCCCGCCGCGATCGCCCCCGCCCGCCAGTCGCGCCGCGCCAGCCACTGGTGGAGCACGACGAAGAGCGCGACCAGCCCTGCCCACCAGAGCGAAATCGTGCCGATCGTGTGCACTGCCTGCGAGCACTGGTCGACGGCGCAGCCCAGCTCGCCCTTCTTCGGCCCTTCGTAGAAGAAGGACGTCGGGCGCGCCTGGACCAGCCAGCCCCACGGGTTGGACTGGTAGCTGTGCGGCTTGGTCAGCGTCGTGTTGAAGGCCCACATGTCGTGGTGGTAGTGCACGAAGGACCGGGCCCACTCGGGCAGCCACTGCACGCCCTGCCCGGGATTGGCGGCGGCCCAGCCCCGCAGGTAGGCATGCGGGTTGAGGAACCAGCCCAGCCACGTCAGGGGGTAGACGACCGCGGTGACGACGACGAGTTGCACCGCGGCATACGGACCGTCCTTGAGAAGCCCGGCGGCGAGCCAGTGGCGCACCCCCGCGGTGCGGCGAGCTCCGAGGTCCCACCACACCGTCATCAGCCCGAAACAGGCGACGAAGAGCAGTCCGGACCATTTCGTCGAGGTCGCGAGCGCGAGCATCAGGCCGGCGACCCACCGCCAGGGCCGGGCGCCCAGCCAGGGCCCCCACCGCGGCCACTCCCCGCGCGGGAGGGCGCCGACCTTGCGCGCGAGGACTGCCCGCGAGCGGTCGCGATCGATGAGGAGCGCACCGAAACCGGCGAGCGCGAAGAACATGAGCGGCATGTCGAGCAGCGAGGTGCGAGACATCGTGAAGTGCAGGCCCTCGAACGCGATGAGCAGGCTCGCGATCGTCGCCAGGGTCACGGATCCGAAGAGCCGCAACGCGATTCGCCCCACCATGAGGATCGACAGGGTGCCGAGCAGGGCAACCGAGAAGCGCCAGCCGAAAGGGCTGTCGGCGCCGAAGAGCCACTCTCCGGCACCGATCACCCATTTGCCGACGGGTGGGTGGACGACGATGTTGCCCAGGGTGGGGTTGTGGACGTCGGTGGTGCCGGAGTTCCACATCGCGTCGGTGACGCCGGGCTTGAGTTGCATCTCGGTGCCGAACCGGATGAGCGACCAGCCCTCCTTGACGTAGTAGGTCTCGTCGAAGACCAACTTGGCGGGCCGGTCGAGGTGCCAGAAGCGCAGCAGGCCACCGAGGACCGTGAGCGTGAGCGGGCCGAGCCAGCCCCACAGACGAGCGCGGGGGGAGAGCGACGGGCGGTCGCCGAGCAGGAGTTCGCGCAACTCCTCCTCCCTGGTCACGGCGGCCACTTTATGTCGGTATGCCGTGTGGTCGCGTGCGAGGATCGCGGCCATGAGCGGCGACCCCGGTGTGCTGGTGCTGGCGGCCACGCCGATCGGTGATCCGCGCGATGCCGCACCACGGCTGGCGGCCGAACTCTCGACCGCCGAGGTCGTCGCCGCCGAGGACACCCGCCGCCTACGCCGGCTGTGCGCGGACCTCGGGGTGGCGCCGAGCGGCCAAGTCGTGAGCTTCCACGAGCACAACGAACACGCACGCGCCGCCGACCTGGTCGAGCGTCTGCTCGCCGGCGATCGCGTCCTCGTCGTCACCGATGCCGGTATGCCGTCGGTCTCGGACCCGGGGTATCGCCTCGTCGCGGCCGCCGTCGCAGCGAAGGTTCGCGTCACGTGCGTGCCCGGCCCGTCGGCGGTGCTCATGGCGCTGGCGGTCTCCGGGCTGCCGGTCGACCGCTTCTGCTTCGAGGGCTTCCTGCCGCGCAAGCCGGGAGAGCGGCGCCGGGTCCTGGGCGAACTGGCCGGCGAGCGACGCACGATGGTCTTCTTCGAGGCGCCGCACCGGATCGCCGACACCCTCACCGCGATGGCCGAGGCCTTTGGGAGCGATCGGCCGGCGGCCGTGTGCCGCGAGCTCACCAAGACCTACGAAGAGGTCCGGCGCGGCACGGTCACCGACCTCGCGGTCTGGGCGGCCGAAGGGGTCAAGGGTGAGATCACGGTGGTCGTCCAAGGTGCGGAGGCCGCGGCTGCGGACCCGGCCCACGCGGTGGGTGAGGTGCTCGCGCGGGTCGCCCGCGGCATACGCCTCAAGGACGCGGCCGGCGAGGTGGCCGCCGAGACCGGGCTGTCGAAGAAGGCCCTCTACGACGCCGCGCTCGCCGCCCGCGGGTGACCCCTGCTCGCCGGGGGCGCGAGAGTACCGGCGGGTAACGTGCGGATCTCACACGAGGTAAGGCCCACCTGCCGTGAAAGCGCGCGCGGGGAGCGGTAGTTTGCACTCGTGGCCACGACGACTCTTTCCGCACCGACAGCGCGGAAGACGACGATCGCCCTCAAACTGCTCATGGCGGTGACGGGTGCCTTCTTCGTCCTCTACGTGCTCCTGCACATGTACGGCAACCTCAAGGTCCTTGCGGGCCAGGAGGCCTTCGACACCTACGCACACCACCTGCGCACCTTCGGCGAGCCGATGCTGCCCTACGGCGGCCTGCTGTGGATCTTCCGGATCCTGCTCCTCGGGTCGTTGATCGGGCACGCGTATGCCGCGTTCACGCTCTGGAGCCGCGCTGGCTCGGCGCGCAAGACCAAGTACGCCGTCCTCAAGACGGCGGCGTCCGCGCAGTGGATGCGGTGGGGCGGGGTCGCAATCCTGCTCTTCGTCGTGTGGCACCTGATCCACTTCACGATCGTCAAACCGGTCATTAACGTCGACGGGCCTGACGCCGCGGCGATCAAGGCCTCGCCTTACACGATGGTCGTCGCGTCCTTCCAGCTCTGGTGGATGGTGCTCATCTACCTGCTCGCGCTCGCCGCTCTCGGCCTGCACCTCGCGCACGGCGTGTTCAGCGCGCAGCAGACGCTCGGCTTCACCCAGACCCCCAAGGCGCGCGCCCGGGCCAAGGGCATCGGGAACCTCACCGCTGCCCTGGTCGTCGTCGGCTTCGCGATCCCGCCCCTGTCCATCCTCTTCGGCCTGGTGAAGTGAGGACCCCATGACCGACCTGATCCACGGCGTCTACACCGAGGGCGAGAAGATCGCCGACACCAAGGCCCCCAAGGTCCCCGTCGCGGGCATGTGGGAGAAGCGCAAGATGGACGCGGCGCTGGTCAACCCGGCCAACCGCCGCAAGCTGTCCGTCATCATCGTGGGCACCGGCCTGGCCGGTGGCGCGGCGGCCGCCACGCTCGGCGAGGCCGGCTACCACGTGAAGTCATTCTGCTACCAGGACTCCCCGCGTCGGGCCCACTCGATCGCCGCCCAGGGCGGCATCAACGCGGCCAAGAACTACAAGGAAGACGGCGACTCCGTCTACCGGCTGTTCTACGACACGGTCAAGGGCGGCGACTACCGCTCGCGCGAGACGAACGTCTACCGCCTGGCCGAGGTCAGCGCGAACATCATCGACCAGTGCGTGGCCCAGGGCGTGCCCTTCGCCCGTGAGTACGGCGGCCTCCTCGACAACCGCTCCTTCGGTGGCGTCCAGGTCTCCCGTACGTTCTACGCGCGGGGCCAGACGGGCCAGCAGCTCCTCATCGGCGCCTACCAGGCGCTCGAGCGGCAGGTCGCGGCCGGCACCGTGGAGATGTTCACGCGGCACGAGATGCTCGAGCTCATCGTCGAGGACGGGCGCGCGCGAGGCATCATCGCCCGCGACCTCGTGACCGGCGAGATCCAGACGCACCTCGCCGACGCGGTCGTCCTCGCCTCCGGCGGCTACGGCAACGTCTTCTTCCTCTCCACCAACGCCATGGGCTCCAATGTCACGGCGAACTGGCGGGCGCACCGCAAGGGCGCCTACTTCGGCAACCCCTGCTACACGCAGATCCACCCGACCTGCATCCCGGTGTCCGGTGACCACCAGTCCAAGCTCACGCTCATGTCCGAGTCGCTGCGCAACGACGGCCGGATCTGGGTGCCCAAGAAGCGTGAGGACTGCGAGAAGGACCCGCGCACGATCCCCGAGGCCGACCGCGACTACTACCTCGAGCGCATCTACCCGGCCTTCGGCAACCTCGTGCCGCGTGACATCGCCTCGCGCCAGGCCAAGAACATGTGCGACGAGGGCCGGGGCGTCGGCCCGATGGTCGGCGACTTCCGTCGCGGCGTCTACCTCGACTTCGCCGACGCGATCAAGCGCCTGGGCCAGAAGGCCGTCGAGGAGAAGTACGGCAACCTCTTCGACATGTACGCGCGGATCACGGGGGAGAACCCCTACGAGACGCCGATGCGCATCTACCCGGCCGTGCACTACACGATGGGTGGCCTCTGGGTCGACTACGACCTGCAGTCCACGATCCCCGGGCTCTTCGTCACCGGTGAGGCGAATTTCTCCGACCACGGCGCCAACCGGCTCGGGGCCTCGGCCCTCATGCAGGGCCTGGCCGACGGCTACTTCGTCCTCCCCAACACGATCCGCGACTACCTCGCCAAGGGCCCCTTCCCCAAGGTGTCCGAGGACGCCCCGGCCGTCGTCGAGGCCCGCACCGCGGTCGAGGAGCGCACCAAGCGCCTCCTCGCGATCAAGGGCGAGCGCAGCGTCGACTCCTTCCACAAGGAGCTCGGCAACATCATGTGGGAGTACTGCGGCATGGAGCGCACCGAGGCGGGGCTGCTCAAGGCCATCGACCTCATCCGTGGGCTGCGCGCCGAGTTCTGGCGCAACGTCAAGATCCTCGGGTCGGC
The DNA here is from genome assembly GCF_000367525.1 of Phycicoccus elongatus Lp2. Lineage (GTDB taxonomy): Bacteria > Actinomycetota > Actinomycetes > Actinomycetales > Dermatophilaceae > Phycicoccus_A > Phycicoccus_A elongatus. Next base: position 1,484,758 of record NZ_HF570956.1, read on the forward strand.
GGACACCCTCAACCAGAGCCTCGAGAAGGCCGGCCGCGTCGCCGACTTCCTCGAGCTCGGTGAGCTCATGTGCATCGACGCCCTCCACCGGGCCGAGTCGTGCGGTGGACACTTCCGGGCGGAGAGCCAGACCGAGGATGGTGAGGCGCTGCGCCACGACGACCAGTTCCTCTACGTCGCGGCGTGGGAGTTCGGCGACGGCGAGAGCGACCCGAACCAGCCGGGCTCGACGATGGGTGCCCCGGTGCTCCACAAGGAAGACCTCGTCTACGAAGCCATCGAACTCAAGCAGCGGAGCTACAAGTAATGGCCACCTCGACCAAGAGCGACCCCAAGAACATGGACCTCACGCTGCGCATCTGGCGCCAGGACGGGCCCTCCGATCGCGGACACCTGCAGACCTACGAGGTCAGCGACATCAGCCCGGACATGAGCTTCCTCGAGATGCTCGACGTCCTCAACGAACAGCTCAACGCCAAGGGTGAGGAGCCGATCGCCTTCGACTCCGACTGTCGCGAGGGCATCTGCGGGATGTGCGGCCTGATGATCTCCGGCCACGCGCACGGCCCGGAGAAGACGACGACCTGCCAGCTGCACATGCGCTCCTTCAAGGACGGCGACACGATCACGGTGGAGCCGTGGCGTGCCGACGCCTTCCCGATCATCAAGGACCTGGTCGTCGACCGGAGCAGCTTTGACCGGATCATCCAGGCCGGCGGCTTCATCTCGGTCAACACCGGTTCGGCCCCTGAGGCCAATGCCGCGCCCGTGCCGAAGCAGAAGGCCGACCGCGCCTTCCAGTCCGCCGAGTGCATCGGGTGCGGCGCCTGCGTCGCCGCCTGCCCGAACGCCTCGGCGATGCTCTTCATGGGCGCCAAGGTCACCCACTTGGGCGAACTGCCGCAGGGCCAGCCCGAGCGGTGGGCCCGGGTGGTGTCGATGGTCTCGCAGCACGACCACGAAGGCTTCGGCGGCTGCACCAACACCGGCGCCTGCTCGGTCGCCTGCCCCAAGGGCATCCCGCAGGACGTCATCTCCACCCTCAACAAGGACCTCCGGACGGCGATGCGTCAGGGCGGCTGACGGCGTTGTTGCAACGGCCGCGGTTCTTCCCGCGGTGAGGTGAGCGGGCGGCATACCGAAAGCTTGGTGTGCCGCCCGCTCAACCGTGTCGGCGTTGTTCCCGTCTGCCGCGGTTGTTCCGCCCGCGGCCCTGGGTTCACCGTGAGGAGCGGCCGGTCCAGTTGACCATGGCCTCGGTGGGTCCGGCACCAGCGGCCGACACGACCTTGGGGCCGAAGGGCACGCCATGGGCGATCCCGCGCGGCATGTCGTCGGGCAGGCTGGCGCGCGCGGCGGCCAGGCCGATCGTCCCGAGTCCACCCGGTGCCTCGCTCGGCTGGCCGGTCGCCATCGCCAGATCCCAGGCGTGGGTGAGGACTTCCATGACATAGATGCCGGTCACGATTCTCCCGGGCAGGATCGGGCCCCAGCCGAGCTGGATCGGGGTGTCCAGCACGTCATCGGTCCAGACCGTGCGGGCACTGGCCGACTTCTCGCGGATCGCGCAGGCCACCTCCTGAAGGGTCCGGTCGTCCACGTGCTCGACCGCCCAGGCCTCGGCGGCGGCAGCCTGCTCGGCAGGGGTCGCGTCATGGTCACGCAGGACATCGCGGTGGTCGGTCGCGAAGCCGATGATCTTGGTGTCGACCGTGGACATGTGGGCCAGAAGGGCTCTGACGTCGAAGTCACGGCACGGGGTCGAGGCGTCGAGTTGGTCCATGCGGACGTTCTCGACGATGGTCGCTGCCCAGGCCTGGGCCGCGAAGAGCGGCTCGCGCAGGTCCGGGGTCGTGGGGGTCGTGGGGGCCGCGGGGGCCGTGGTGGTGCTCATCGGGTACTCCTCGAGGTGGTGCGGATGCTGACCCCTTCAGGGTGAACCGCAAAAGGTGACATCCTCTGTCACTGTTTCTGGGAGAATCTCCCTCCATGCGGGCAGACCGGCTCATCGACCTCGTCACGCTGCTCCGTCGCCACGAGCGGCTCAGCGCCACGGACCTCGCGCGCCGCCTCGGAGTGTCCAAGCGGACCGTCCTGCGGGACCTCGATGACCTGTCGGCCAGCGGCGTGCCGGTGTATGCCGAGCACGGTCGCCTCGGCGGTTTCTCCTTGCTGCCCGGATATCGGCCCGAGACGGCTGGTCTCACCGAAGGTGAGTCCACGGTCCTCTTCGTGCCCGGGGGTGAGCCGGCCGCTGATGCTCTGGGTCGTGGCGCCGAGTTCCGTTCTGCCCGAAGAAAACTCGAGGCGGTCCTCTCTGACAACGCCGCCCGCGGTGTCGGGGACCTCGCAGACTGGCTGCTCATCGCCCCGGAGGGCTGGGGTGAGCCCGTGGAGCCCCCAGCCCTGCTGCCGCGGCTCGCGGCGGCGTGCGCACGGCATACCGTCCTCGACGTGGAATACCGGGCGCGGGGGGAGCGAGGCCGCCTGCGGCGGGTGCGACCCCTCGGTCTCGTCCTCGGTGGCCGGACCTGGTATCTCGTGGCGCTCAAGGACGACACCGGTGAGCAGCGGACCTATCGCGTCGACCGGGTCCGGGCGATCGCCGACTCCGGCCGGGAGTTCGATCCGCCGGGCATCACCTTGCGCGAAGCCTGGGAACGGGCTCGCACCGACATGCGTGAGCAGAAGGACTATCGCGTGATCCTGCGCGCGACCAGCGATGTGGCCCCGATCGTCAGCTACGTCGTGTCCACCGTCGGCCGGGTGACCAGCATGGCGACCCTGGCGGATGGTCGCCAGGAGATCACCGCCCACTGCGACCGTCTGGAGGCTGCCGCCGCCATGCTTGCCGGCGTGGGGGAGCGGGCCGAGATCGTCGACCCACCTGCGCTCATCGAGGCCGTGCTGGACGTCTCACGGCACAACCTGGCGCGCTACGGAGGCGCGTGAGCGGGAACAACCGCGGCATCCGGGAACAACGCCGTCACAGCCAGGAGAGGTGGTCCTTGAGCAGGGCATAGCCGACGAAGGCGACGACATCGAGCAGGGTGTGGGCGACGACGAGCGGCATGACCCGTTTGGTCCGCGTGTAGATCCAGCCGAAAATCACGCCCATGACGGCATTGCCGACGAACCCACCGAAGCCCTGGTAGAGGTGATAGCTCCCGCGGATCAGGGCGCTCACGACGATGACCGTCCACTGCGTCCAGCCGGCCTGGGCCCATCGACCGAAGAGGTAGGCGACCATGACGACTTCCTCGAGCACGGCGTTCTGGGCCGCAGCCAGGATGAGCACCGGGATCGTCCACCACGCGCCGGAGAGGTTCGCGGCGGCGACGGTGGTGTTGAGCCCGATGGCCTTGGCTGCGGCATACAGGCCCAACCCCGGCACCCCGATGACGGTCGCGAGGCCGGCGCCACGCAGCAGGTCCTGCACCGGCTTGCGGAGGTCGAAACCCACGATCCGGTATGCCGCGGGCTCACCGTGCGCACCCGGCCCCGGTCGCGTCGTGAGCAGGTGCAGGGCAAGGAAGGCGGGGATGACGCCGAGCGCGACGCCGACGAGTTGGTAGGCCAGGTCGAGCCACGGGCGATCCGGGGTGACCGAGGAGTTCAGGGCCGAGGTCTGCTGACCCAGGGCGACCTCGCGGGTGAGGCGCTCGATGATCCGCAGGATGGACCAGATCGCCGACGCCCCGAGCGAGACGCCCAGGACGAGCCAGGTCTCGGTGAGGAGCCCGCGCCGTCCGGGGGCCTGGCTCACAGTCGTCACGGGGTCACTGTAGGTCGGGACACTGGGACGGCTGGCCTCGTCCGGCTGCGACCTCGTGCCGCTGGGCGGTGCTCTCGGCCCAGGCGGGCACCGAGGAACTGCGCGACGTCGCCGAGATGGTGGGCATCGAACTCGTGGTCATCGACGAGGCGACCACGATCCCGGCGTTGCGTGACCACCTGCGGTGGGGCGCGGCATACCACCGGTTGGCGGCTGGTCCCTGAGTCGAGCCGCGCGTCCCTCAGTGGGCGAAGGCGTGGCCGCTCAGGTAGTAGGCCGGGATTGACTCGCGACGGGCGAGACGACGCGGGCGCTGCGTGGCGACGAGGTCGCGGACGACGACACCGAGGCCGAGCAGCAGGGCGACGCTGCCCAGGGCGATGAGGACCTGGAAGAAGGTGATGACGTTGTCGGCTCCGGTGAGCATGGCGTTCTCCTCTGTTGAGTGGTGGCGTTTCTACATCTGTAGTATCTACAGATGTAGAAACCATGTCAAGCCCCCGCTGCCGGCTCACGCAGAACCCTGGGTTTGACGACAGGGCGGAGGCAGAATGTGGGCGATGACCGCAGCGAGCACGACGACGGCGCCGACGCCACCCCATGCGGGGCGCCGGCTCGAGCTCGTGAGCGCCGCGCAGCGAGTGGTCGGAGCAGGCGGACTGCGGGCCCTGACGCACCGAGCCGTGGACGCCGACGCCGGTCTGCCCGAGGGCAGCTGCTCGTCCTACTACCGGACGAAGGTCGCTCTCCTGGGCGCCCTCACCGAGCACATCGGGCATCAGCTGCGGGTCAGCGTCCTCGACCTCGGAGGCCGTCTCGACGTGGTCCACGCCAGGCATCCCGACGGCCAGGAGCGCGCCGACGCGGTGGTCGGTGAAGTGGTGGCCCTCTTCGAGCGATGGCTCGACGAGCCGGGCCTGGTCGTCACCCAGGCCGAGCTCGGTCTCGAGGCATTGCGCCAGCCCGAACTCGGCGCCGCACTGGCTCAGTGGCGCGCCGGTCTGGTCGACGTCGTCGCGGAGATTGCCGCCGGCTCGGGCAAGGAGTGCAGCCGCGGCCGGGCCGACGGACTCGTCGCAGCCCTCGAGGGCATCCTGCTGGGCGGCCTCACGCACGGCGCCGGAGACGGACCGGCGAGAGCCGAGCGCGCGGCATACCTGACCGACGCGGTGCTGCTCGTCCTCACACCCCTGGCCTGACGGCGGGGCGCCTCAGGCGTAGTCGGGATGCAACCCGCTGTCGCGGTTGCGGCGCCAACGTCGCACCTTGAGCCAGAGCCAGATGAACAGCCACGCCATGAGCACCAGGGCGAGGATCACCAGGATCGGCAGGAAGATCGCGATGAGCGAGAGCCCGATCGAGGCGCCGTCCTCGACCGTCGAGACCACCGGAGCCCCCGCCCCCACCGTGCCGGCGTTGATGACGGGTCGGGCCGCCATCTTCCCGGTGTGCACCAGGCCCGAGACGAGGATGCCGAGCACGATGCCGACCCAGGGGTTGTCCTTCATCCACTGGCTGGAGTCGAGGGACTCGGCCGACTGGGTGGCGGTGAAGATCAGGCCACCCATGCTCGGGCGGATGAAGGTCTGGATCGTGTCGTTGACGGTGTCGATGGCCGGGATCTTGTCGAGGACGAGCTCGGCGATCAGCAGGATCGAGCCGATCCCGATCGCCCACCACGACTCGATCCAGGCAAAACTCGTGGGCAGCGTGATGAGGTCGGTGAAGCGGGCGATGAGCGCCACGATGAGGAAGGGGATGTAGGCGTTGAGGCCCGCGGCGGCGGACAGGCCCATCCCGGTCAGGGCAGCGATCACGAGTGATCCCTTCGATGCAGGTGGTCACAGGAGTGACCGAGCGATCAGGTGAACGTCGCCCACTCGGCAGGGTAATCCCGCCACGCCCGGCCCGGGGTGAGCCACGGTCACAGGCTGTCCTCAGCCCTGCCGGTATGCCGCGGGGCCGGCTCCCGGAAACCCGTGCCGGCGAGCCGGTGGTCGCCGCCTAGGTGTACCCGGCCAGGAG
>NZ_HF570956.1:1490657-1516383 GCF_000367525.1 Phycicoccus elongatus Lp2
GTTCGCCGGCTCGTTGGGCGTGAGGTTGGGTGGCATCAACCGCTATGGCGAGCGGGTCGAGGAGCGGGCCGTGCTCGGGGACGGGCGGCCCGTGCAGGCCGGTGACGTCGTGCGTGCCATCCACCTGGCCCGGCGCGTCGGCCTCGGGGCCGCGGCCGTCACCGCGACGGCTGCCGCCGTCCTCACCCGACGACGGGGCTAGCGGCGCGGGGCTCGGTGGTCCGCGAGGGGCCGACCACCGACGAGGTGCTCCTCGACGATGCGGGTCGCCGTGGGTGGGTCGACGTGGCCGTACCAGACGTCGTCCGGCTGCACCGTGAAGACGGGAGCCTGGTTGCACGGGAACTGGCAACCGGTCTGGACGATGAGGGCGTCGTCGTCACCGAGACCGCGCTCCATCATCGCAAGCACGAGAGCCCGCCAGGAGTCGACCGCCCCCTGGGCGGTGCACCGGGGTCCACGACAGACCAGCACCTGGTGCCGGTACCCGGGCACACGCTCCCAGGCGTCGGAGGTCAGCCCGGGCTCGGTCCCGGTGATCGGGCGGGTCTCCTCGAGCACGGTGGCCGGGTCGGTGAGCGAACGGGCCAGGCGGGTCGCGACGTGGACCTCGGGTCGAGGCCCCGTGCGTGCTCGCCACCAGTGGGCGACGATGCGCCGCAGCCAGGAGTGGGCCGGCGCGACGGGGCCGAGGTCGACCCCGACGACGCGGACGACGGCCACTCCGTCGTCCGCGAGCCGGGTCAGCTCGGCGTCGACCGAAGGGTCACCTTGCTGGAGGAAGGCCAGGGACGCGTCCAGCTCCGCGGCCGCGGAGAGCAGCTCATCGCGGCGCACGACGTCCGCGATCGACATCCCCACGACCAGCGTGGCGGGCTGGCGGACCGAACCGGTCACCGTCGGGTCGTCGACCTCAGTGGGCCGGCTGGAGCTCACGGGTCGCTGCCGGCGCCGCCTGCTGCGTCTGGAGGCGCAGCAGCAGTCCGGTGAGGACGATGCCGATGACGGCCCACATCGTCGTCAGCGTGAACAGGGAGGCGCGACGGAAGAACCACAGCGTGTCGGCCGGGAAGTCGCCGACCTCGTTGACGGTGGGGAAGGCGAGCCCGGCCACGACGACGACCACGACGTAGCCGACGAGCCCGACGACCACGGCCGTGTACGCGCCGCGGGTGGCGGCCAGACGGTTCGCGACCAGGACGGCGGCGACCGCCGCGACGACCGAGACGAGGAGGAACCCGAAGTACAGCGCCGTCCGCGTCCCGATCGTCTCGCCGTTCCCGACCGCCGGAGGGGTCGAGGGGTACTTGAGGAACGGGACGAGGGCGAACCCGACGAACCCGACGGCCGCGACGAGGGCCGTGCTGCCGCCGAGACCGATCCTCCCGAGACGCCCGGCGACCGCCGCCGCGATGAGGGAGACGACCCCGCCGATGGCGACCGAGACGGTCAGGGTGCCGGTGAGGAGGCCGACCGTGCTCTGGGTCGAGCGGGAGACCTCCGTGCCCTCCTCGTCGTGTGAGTGCGAGTGGCCGTCGTCCTCGGCGGGGGCGGGTGCCTCCGCGGCAGTGGCGGCGGCCTCCTCGAGCGAGATCGCGCGCTCGACGTGGGGCTCACCGACCGTGTAGGCGACGGCGAAGGTGGCGATGCCGGCGATGAGCCCGGCGAGGAGGCCTCGGAGGAGGATGGCGCGTGCGGTCATGACAGGTCGGTCCGTTCGGGCAGGCGAGGCGTCGTCGAGGGGACGACGCGCGTCGCGTCAGAGATCGAGGGAGCGCGGCACCGACGTCAGCCGGGCGGCGCGATGCGGGCCGGGGCCCGCGACGGTGGCGTCAGTGGCAGGGGTAGCCGAGCAGGTGGCGACCGTCGTGGACGAACTCGTGGACCGCGTTGCCCGCGGGGATGGAGATGGCACCCTGGTCGGCGCTGACGAAGAAGAGCACCAGGAGCGCGAGGAGCCCGAAGAGGAGCGCCCAGGGGGCGAGCTCACGGAGCGGGATCGAGGGGATCTCGGGGGTGCCGACGGCTGGCAGTGCAACGGACTGCGACATGTGTCCTCCTCGGGGATACGTGCGTCCCCGGGTCGATGGGTTATCGACAGGCACTCGGGTCTGGCTCCACCGCAACCACTTTCGTGGCGCGATGTCACAGTAGCGCGACTGCGCCGGACTCCCACCGGCTTCCTCGTACCTGCGTCTCGCGCACTCTAGCAGACATCGGGCGGGCCCGGCAGGGCCCGTCTCACGCGCTCCGGTCGGCCGGCATCGGCCGTGGGGTCACAGCCTGACGACCCGACCCGCGATGACGAGGTGGACCTCGTCGCAGGCTGCCCCGAGCCGCTGGTTGACCGTGCCGAGCAGGTCCCGGAACAGCCGACCCGACCGGTGGGACGGGACGACCCCCAGGCCAACCTCGTTCGTCACGAGGACGACGTCGTCGCGGGCGGCCAGGAGGGCCGCACCGTCCGCGGCGAGTGCCTCGACGGCGCGCAGGACGTCGCTCGACGGTGCCTCCCAGAGGCCCTGCTCGTCGAGCACGGCGGTCAGCCACGTCCCCAGGCAGTCGACGAGCACCGGCCCGTCGGTCGTCAACGCCATCGCGAGGTCGCGGGTCTCGAGGGTGGTCCACGACGCGGGGCGGCGCGAGCGGTGGGCCGCGATGCGCGCTGCCCAGTCCGGGTCGGGGTCCTCCTCCGGAGTCGGACCGGGTGCGACGTAGGTGACGGGACCCGCGTCGGCGAACAGGGACTCGGCGTGGCGCGACTTCCCCGAGCGGACGCCACCCGTCACGAGCACCTTCACACCGACACCGCCAGCTGCTCGATCCGGGCCACGATCTCGTCGACGGTCGTGACAACCTCGACGCCGCGTGGTGGGGCCGGACGACGGACCACGACCACGGGCAGACCGAGCCGCTCGGCGGCGTCGAGCTTCGGGCTCGTGTGGGCCCCACCCGAGTCCTTGGTCACGAGGACGTCGACGCGGTGCCCCGTCATCAGGGCCAGCTCACCGTCGACGTCGTACGGCCCACGGTCGTTGACGACGAGCCAGGTCCCCGGGACCGCCATGTCGGGAGGATCGACGACCCGAGCCAGGACGGCGTGCCCACGCAGGGGACCGACGAACTCGGGCAGGGACTGGCGGCCGACGGTGAGGAAGGGACGCGCCCCCAGGGAAGCGGTCGCCGCAGCGGCCTCGGCATGGGTGTCGACGAGGCGCCACCGGTCCCGCGGAACCCACGACGGACGCTCCAGTCGAACCAGGGGCACGTCGGTGCAGGCGGCGGCCGCGTTGGCCGAGATGCCCGCGGCGAAGGGATGCGTGGCATCGACCACAGTGTCGAACTCCGCTGCGGCCGAACGCAGTCCGGCCGCTCCTCCGAACCCTCCGATGCGGACCTCGCCCACGGGGAGGCGTGGTTCTCGCACGCGCCCTGCCAAGGACGTCGTGACGTGGTGGCCGAGGTCGACGAGGTTCGAGGTGAGGGGGCCGACCGCGATGCCCGACCTCCCTGCGGCGGTCGAGACCGCCGCCTTCCGCATCGCAGCGGAGGCGATGACCAACGTGGCCCGCCACGCGAGCGCCACCCGGTGTGAGGTCGACATCACCATCACGGGCGACGAGTTCGCGATCACGGTCACCGACAACGGTCGAGGCGCCGCGTCGACGGTGCGCTCGGGGATGGGGTGGGAGTCGATGCGCGAGCGAGCCGCCGAGCTCGGGGGGTCGTGCACGCTGACGAACGGGGCCCCGGGGACCGGGCTGTCGGTCCACGCCGTCCTTCCTCACCGGCCGTCACCGGGTCATCTGGCCGAGGGGGGCGAGAGGGCATGATCCGGCTGCTGATCGTCGACGACCACCCTGCCTTCCGTCGCGGGCTGGAGCTCATGCTCTCGGACGTCGACGACATCGAGGTCGTCGCCCAGGCGGCATCAGGTGAGGAGGCGGTCGAGCTGGCTGCACAGGCCACGCCGGACGTCGTGCTGATGGACCTGCGGATGCCCGGCCTGGACGGGATCGAGAGCACCCGCCGGCTGAAGCGTCTGCACAGCTCGCTCTCGGTGGTGGTGCTGACAATGTTCGAGGACGATGCGTCCGTCTTCGCTGCGATGAGGGCCGGCGCCCGCGGCTACGTCCTCAAAGGGGCGGATCAGGACGAGATCGAGCGAGCGGTTCGTGCAGCGGCTGCCGGTGAGGCGATCTTCGGCCCCGCGATCGCCGACCGCGTCCTCCTCCACTTCGCCCAGGGCGGCGAGCACCCGCGGGCGACGTTCCCGTCCCTGACCCAGCGCGAGCGTGAGGTGCTCTCGCTCATCGCCAACGGGAAGGGGAACGCGGCGATCGCCCACGAGCTGGGGATCAACCTGAAGACGGTGCGCAACCACGTGTCCAATGTCTTCACGAAGCTCCACGTGTCCGATCGGGCTTCGGCGATCGTCAAGGCACGCGAGTCCGGAATGGGCGGAGAGTGAGCACTGAGGTGTGCCCCGCTCGCGCACTGCCTGTGGTTGTCCACGTCGGCGTGCTGCGGGCTTGGTCGTTGGCGACCGGCGAGGCTCACCGACACAGGCGCGCGACGAGCTCCCCGTCGACCTGCTCGCCCGTCTCGACGAACCCCACGCCGCGGTAGAGGGCCGCGGCCCGATGGTTGTCGGGCCCGTACGAGAGGGCGAACCCACCGCCGGTCGCTCGGTCGGCCAAGAGGTCGAGCGCGGCGGTGACGGCGGACCTCCCGAGCCGCGCCCTTGGTGCCGGGCGTCGATGATGATGCCGCCGAGCCAGCAGCTCGCATCCTCCTCGTCGATGGCCCACAGACTGCTCCGGGGCGACGGTCAGGCGGCCACGGCCCCCCGGTTGGCCGCGTCGACCGGGACCAGTCTCACGCGAGCACCTGTCGTGGGCCGTCGCCCGGATGGGGTGCGTCCCTCATCGGCTTCGGTGGCTCTCGAGGTAGCGCAGCACGGCGAGGACGCGGCGATGGTCGGTGTTGGCCGACTCGGCCAGCCCGAGCTTGGTGAGGATACGGCTGACGTGGGTCTCCACCGTGCGCTCGGTGAGGACGAGGCGATGGGCCACACCGGCGTTGCTGAGGCCTTCGGCCATGAGCCCGAGCACCTCTCTCTCGCGTGGGGTGAGCTCCTGAAGGGCGGACCTGTTCCCGACCATGAGACGGGCGACGACCTCGGGGTCCAGTGCTGATCCCCCGGCGGCGACGCGGTCGAGGGCGGCGATGAACTCGTCGACGTCCAGGACGCGGTCCTTGAGGAGGTAGCCGAACCGTCCGCCGGCGACGAGGTGGACCGGGAGCCGGGACTCGACGTGCTGGGAGAGCAACAGCACGGCTGTGTCGGGCAGGGCCTCTCGGACCTCGGCCGCGACCCGGGCGCCGTCGTCGGCGTGGTCCGGGGGCATCCGGATGTCGAGCACGGCGACGTCCGGGCGGTGGTCCAGGACTGCCGCGAGCGCGGAGGGTGCGTCACCGGCATCGGCGACGACGTCGTGCCCGACCTCGGTGAGCAGGGCCCGTAGGCCGGCGCGGAAGAGGGCGGAGTCCTCGCCGATCACGACCCGCACGGGATCTCCGCGGTCATGACGGTGCCGCCCAGTGGTGGGCTGTGCAGGGAGAGGCGCCCGCCGAGGGCGTGGACCCGGTCGCAGAGCATGGACAGACCCGAGCCGGGGGTGATGCGTGCTCCGCCGGAACCGTCGTCGCGGACGGCCACGAGGACGTTGCCGCGGTCGCGTCGCACGGCGACCTCGACCTCCCGCGCGCCCGAATGCTTGACGGCGTTGGCCACGCCCTCGCTCGCGACGTAGTAGGCGGTGACGCTGACGTGCTCGGGAAGCTCGTCGGCATCGAAGGTCAGGCGCAGGGGGAGGGCGCTGCTCCGTGTGAGGTTCTCGAGCGCGGGGGCCAGCCCGTCGTTGAGGCTGCTGGGCCGCAGGCCGTGGGCGATCTGGCGCAGCTCGGCCACGGCGGTGGCGATCTCATCGACGGCGGAGTCGACGAGGCCGTCGAGCTCGACCGACCCGCCTGCGGCGACGCGACGCTGGGCGACGCGCAACCTCATGCCGAGGGACACCAGACGCTGCTGGGCGCCGTCGTGCAGGTCCATCTCGAGCCGTCGCCGCTCCTCGTACCCGGCACGCAGCAGCCGTTGTCGGCTCGCCTCGACCTCGCCCAAGGCGTGTCCCAGCTCGCCGCGCAGCCGGGTCGACTCGGCGACAAGAGCAGCTTCGCGCGCCACCTCCTCGGGAACAGGTGCCCGGCCCGGACTTGCCACGATCAGACCGATCTCGTTGCCCTTGAGGCGGATCGGGACACCCGTTCCAGAAACGGCGTCCCCCGCCACGTCCACGAAGTCGGCCGAACCCGGCCACCGGTAGCCCACGCGCAGCGCCGGGTCGCGCATGGCCTCGCGCAACACGGACTCGAGCTCTTCCGGTTCCCTGGAGCCGTCATGGACGTCGGTGACCAGCGCCTGGACGGCCGCGACGCCCCGGGCGCGCCGCGGGTGCAGCCGCCTCCCCAGGAAGCGCAGCAGTACGGCTCGCGCGGGCAGGAGCAGAACGACGACGACGACAGTCGCCAGCACCGCCGGTGCGGTGGAGTCCGCTCCCACGGCCAGGGCGACCGCGGACGACACGGTGGCGTGACCGGCCACGACGAGGAACGCCAGCACGGGGTAGACGGCCGCCGCCACCACCGCGCGGTCGACGTCGTAGAGGTCATGGCGCAGCATCGCCACCAAGGTGGCGGCCGGGATCGTGATGTTCATCGCGATCAGCCCACCGAGGGCGACGATGGGTGTCCCGGTGAGCAGGTAACCCGCCCAGCACAACAGGATCGTCGCCGGAACCGTCAGGCAGGCGACGAACATCCACCGCAGCCGCGCTCGTTCCAGCTCGTCGGCCGCGGCCCGGTAGCGACGACGGGTCGCCAACGCCGCAAGGACCAGGCAGGCGTAGAACACCACCAGCGCGGGGATGGCGCCGTAGCCGACCCAGTGCTCCCCGAACGGGCGCGGCCAGTCGTCCAGCGGGGGCATCAGCGGCCCAGGCGCCACCGCGAGGAAGAGGTTGAACGCGACCACCGAGAGGGGAAGGGCGATCGCCGTCCGCCGAGCCCACGCATCGTTCGGGCGGCCGTCGGGGAAGAGCAGCAGCACCATCGCGAACGGCAGGAACCAACCCATCCAGATGCCCTGGGTGAGGTTGAGGAGCTCCGCACTGGCCGCGAGGTCGCTCGGCGGTGCGGCCAAGGCGTCGGCCCAGTTGCCGTGGGCCATCTGCAGCAGGATGTTCGCTCCGGCAGCGGTGAGCCACGGGCCCACCCAGTTGCGGGGGTCGTGCCGGACTGCCAGGAAGCCTGCCGCGAACGGGACACCCGACGCGAGCACGGTACCCCCGACGATCCAGGCGCCGGCCGGATCGCCGAGGTCGCGCACCGCAACGACGGTCAGCACCACCAGCACGACAGAGACCGCCCACAGCAGGTGGGTGACGCGTCGCGGCCACGGCATGTCTCAGGCTAGAACGGCCCTCGAGCTGACGTCATCCGTACTGGCACGGACGGCAGGTCCGGTACTACCGCCCGCCGACGACGAGCCGGTTCCCCCGACCCCACCGTGGAAGTCCCAACCAGACCACTCCACAGGAGCCTCCCGTGACCACGACCCGTCACACCCCGACCCACACCGAGACCTCACCCGACACCGCGCCGCGCGACCTGCGCCGCACCTGGCGGTGGCTCGCCGCAGCCGCCCTCGTCCTTGGGCCCCTGGGCGTCACCGCCATCCGTGCCGTGATGCCCTACTGGACCGACGACACCCCCGCCGAGATGGTCGCTGGGTTCGCTGCCGACCCGGGAGCCGGGGCGCTGATGAACTGGCTCTCCCTGGTCACCACCCCGTTCCTCCTTCTCAGCGCGCTCGCGATGGGGTTTGTCGCCCGACGCCGTGCCCCCGTCATCGCGTCCTGGGGGACAGCCGTCCTCTTCGGCGCCTATGCCCTCGGCAGCGCCGTCAGCGCCCCCGACGTCCTGACCTCCGCGCTCCTTGGCCGCGGCGACGACCAGGCCTCGGTGGCCGGGAGCGCAGCCCTACTCATGGATCACCCCCCGATGCTCGCGGGCGCGCTGTCCTTCGTCATCGGCCACCTCGTCGGCATGGTGCTCGTCGCCATCGCCGTCGTCAGGGCCAAGGTCGTCCCCTGGTGGGTCGGGCTCATCATCGCCGTGGCCCAGCCCGTACACGTCGTCTCTGCCGTCGTCGTCCCGAACCGTCTGCTGGACGTCGTCCTCGGCTGGGGCGCCACCACCGTCGGCTACGCGCTCGTCGCCGGCGCCGTCCTCCGGACGGCGGACGAGGAATGGGACCTCCAGCCGCAAGCACGGTGAGGAGCCCTCGCTTGGGCCCCAAAACTCATTCGCAGTCTCGATTCCGTAACGATGCGCGCCGGGGCGTTTCAGGGCCGGAGTGGGCGCACGGATCAGAAGGCGGGGGGCTCGAATCCCTTCGGGGCCGCTCGGTCCTCTGACCACCAGTTCTGTGTTGAGACAGAGACGAAGACCCCCCACCAGCATGGTGGGGGGCCTTCGGTATGCCGCGGGGCTCAGCCCTCGCCGCTCACTGACCGAGGTTCGCCTTGAGGGTGGCCAACTCGTCCTGCATCTGGGTCGGGAGGCTCTCGCCGAACTTGGCGAGCCACTCCTCGATGAGCCCGAGCTCCACTGCCCACTCGTCCGCGTTGACCGCGAGCGCCTTGGCAATGTCCTCATCCGTCATGTCGAGGCCGGACACGTCCAGTGCGCCGGGCGCTGGCACGACGCCGACCGGTGTGTCGACGCCCTCGCCGGTGCCGTCGAGGCGCTCGATGACCCACTTGAGGACGCGAGCGTTGTCGCCGAAGCCGGGCCACAGGAACTTGCCGGCCGTGCCGTCCTCGTTGACGTCGCGACGGAACCAGTTGACCTGGTAGATCTTGGGCAACTTGGACGCATCGGCCTGCTTGCCGATTTCGAGCCAGTGCCCGACGTAGTCGGCGGCGTTGTAGCCGATGAAGGGCAGCATCGCCATCGGGTCGCGTCGCACGACACCGACCTGACCGACGGCCGCAGCTGTGGTCTCAGAGGAGAGGGTCGCGCCCACGAAGACGCCGTGGTTCCAGTCGCGGGTTTCGTAGACCAGCGGCACCGTCGTCTTGCGGCGACCACCGAAGAGGATCGCGTCGATCGGCACGCCGTTCGGCTCGTCGTACTCCTCGGCCATCATCGGGCACTGCTTGGCTGGGGTGCAGAAGCGCGAGTTCGGGTGCGAGGAGAGCTCACCGTTGTCGGGCGTCCAGTCCCGGCCCTTCCAGTCGGTCAGGTGCGCCGGCGGCTGCTCGGTCATGCCCTCCCACCAGACGTCACCGTCGTCGGTGAGCGCGACGTTGGTGAAGATCGAGTTGCCCTTCTCCACCGTGCGCATGGCATTGGGGTTGGTGTGGTCGCCGGTGCCGGGGGCGACGCCGAAGAGCCCGAACTCCGGGTTCACGGCATACAGCCGGCCGTCCTTGCCGAAACGCATCCAGGCGATGTCATCACCGACCATCTCGGCAGACCATCCCTCGAGGGTCGGATCGATCATCGCGAGGTTGGTCTTCCCGCATGCGCTCGGGAAGGCCCCGGCGATGTAGTGCGTCCGACCCTCGGGGGAGGTCAGCTTGAGGATGAGCATGTGCTCGGCCATCCAGCCCTCGTCGCGGGCCATGGCCGACGCGATGCGCAGGGCGTAGCACTTCTTGCCGAGCAGGGCGTTGCCGCCGTAGCCGGAACCGTAGGACCAGATCTCGCGGGTCTCGGGGAAGTGCGCGATGTATTTGGTGTCGCTGCACGGCCACTTCACGTCGGCGGTGCCCTCGGGGAGGGGGAAGCCGACCGAGTGCAGGCCCTTGACGAAGCCGGCGTCGGTGGCCTCCATCGCCCGCAGCACCTCGGTGCCGATGCGGGCCATGATCTTCATCGAGACCACGACATAGGCCGAGTCGGTGATCTCGACGCCGTACATGGGGGTGTCCGCGTTGAGGTGTCCCATGACGAACGGGATGACGTACATCGTCCGGCCCGTCATGCACCCCCGGTAGAGGTCGGTCATGATGGCCTTCATCTCGGCCGGGGCCTTCCAGTTGTTCGTGAAGCCTGCGCCCTCCGGCTCCGCCGAGCAGATGAAGGTGCGGTCCTCGACGCGCGCGACGTCGGAGGGGTCGGACGCGGCCCAGAACGAGTTCGGCTTCTTGTCCTCGTCCAGTTTGACGAAGGTGCCGGATTCGACGAGTTCCTGGGTGAGGCGCTGCCACTCCTCGTCGGAGCCATCGGACCAGACGACCTGGTCGGGCGTGGTGAGGGCGGCGACCTCGTCCACCCAGGCCTGAAGGCCCGCGTGGGTGGTGGCGGCGGTCATGATGGTCATGGTTGAACTGGTCCTCCTGCGCCCGCGCATGGGCGCCTCGATGTGCCCCACTCGCCCCGGTCGAGGCGTCCTGCGAGGCCTCGTGGACCGAGCTCTTTGACGTGCCTCACGCTACTCCTGTTGGCCGTTCGCCACGCCGGGGGTCACTGTTCCCGGCAGCACTTCCCGAGCATCACGCGACGCGGAAATCGTTGTGCCACAAGGTCCACGAGGCACAGGTGGGACGCAAAGGTGGAAGCGCTTGCGCACTGTGGATTGCCTCACATCCGGGGCACGCCTGCCGCCGTTCCGGTCACGCGCTCGTGCCGTCTCACCGCGCCCGGGCCCTTGGTATGCCGCGGGGCCAGCCCCGCGGCATACCGGCAATTGGGGTGTGGCACAGGGCTATTCACCACGTCCTGCGGTGCCGACAAGGGTGTGTCCCCTGCCGATGGTGCCGTCCAGCGGGCGGCGAACGTCTCGGAACGGATGGCATGGACCGGTCCATGGACACTCGTCCATCTGGTGAAATGGCACGACTGCCGCCAATGAAGGGACGACACCGATGGTCGACGTGGACAAGGTGCTGGACGACGCTGGACTGAGCAACGAGGCGGTGCGCGATTACGTCAAGCACTGGGCCGAGCACCTGCAGCCGGACCGGATCGAGGTCGTCAGCGCGGCCGACGACTCCCGCCTGATCGAGGAGGCCCTTGCGGCTGGCGAGATCCAGCCGGCGGGTGAGGGTCTCTACTATTCGCGCAGCTACAGCAAGGACACGGCACGCTCCGAGGAGCGCACCATCGTCGCGACCTCCCGCGAGGAGGACAAGGGCGTCTACAACAACTGGCGCCACTCCGACGAGATCCGGCCGATCGTCGAGGGTCACATGAAGGGCGCCTTCGCCGGCAAGACGATGTACGTCATCCCCTATCTCATGGCTCCTCCCGGCTCGCCGTCGGAGAAGTACGCCGCGGGTGTCGAGATCACCGACAACCGCACCGTTTGCCTCCACATGATCCGGATGGCCCGGGTCGGCATCGACCTGATCAACAACCTGGCCGAGCCCGACCACTTCGTGCGCGCCGTGCACGTGACCGGTGACCTGCCCAACCTCGGTCAGGGCACCCCGGAGGACAAGCGGTACTTCGTGACCGTTGCCGACGAGCGCACGATCCTGCACTTCGGCTCCTCCTATGGCGGCAACGCGCTGCTCGGGAAGATCGCTCACGGCCTGCGGCAGGCGGCCTATGACGGCTGGCGCTCACGGGAGTTCCTGTCCGAGCAGTTCATGCTGCTCGGCATCAAGGACAAGGAGACCGGCAAGCAATGGCACGTCTGCGGCGGCTTCCCGAGCGCCTCGGGCAAGACCAACCTCGCCATGACGCTGGCCCCAGATGCTCTCGGTGACCGCTACCACGTGTCCTTCTACGGCGATGACATCGCGTGGCTCTGGGTCGACCCCGACAGTGGCGAGCTCATGGGTCTCAACCCGGAGAACGGCGTCTTCGGTGTCGCCAAGGACACCAACGAGAAGACCAATCCGACCGCCCTGGACTCCATCGCGCCCGGCAGCCAGGCGCTCTTCACCAATGTCGCCTACAACGACCAGACGCATGAGGTCTGGTGGGAGGGCAAGACGCCGGAGCGCCCTGCCGACACCGCCGGCTGGATCGACTGGAAGGGTGAGCGGATCGCCGACCGCAGTCCTGACGAAGCGGGCGACCCGTGGGCGCACCCGAACAGCCGATTCACGACCAGCCTCGCCAATGTCCCCAATGTCGCGGCCGACTACAACGACCCCAAGGGTGTGCGGATCGACGCGATCATCTTCGGTGGGCGCACCCGCGACCGTGAGCCGCTGGTCCGCGCGATCACCGACCTCGCCGAGGGTGTCTACGACGGGCTCACCCTCGGCGCGGAGGCGACCTTTGCCGCCGAAGGCGTCGAGGGCAAGCTGCGCTACGACCCGATGTCCATGCGGCCCTTCATGTCGTATGCCGAGGGGCCCTACGCCCAGCACTGGCTCGACATCGTCGGTGCCGCCAAACACCAGCCGATCTTCGCGCACGTCAACTGGTTCCAGCGCGATGCCGGGGACGGTCACTTCCTGTGGCCGGGCTACCGCGAGAACCTGCGTGCCCTGCTCTGGCTGTGCCAGTTCAAGGACGGCGAGGTCACCGGCCGCCAGACCGCGGTCGGCGTCATCCCGACCGAGGACGAACTCGGCATGGAGGGTCTGGACCTTCCGCAGGCCGACCTCGACCGGATCCTCGACATCGACATCGAGCGCTGGCGCGAGGAGATGGGCCACCGTCAGGAGCACCTCGAGCAGTTCCCCAACCTCCCCGAGGAGATCTGGGTCGCCCATCGTCGGGTCGCCGAGGCGCTCGACCAGGCCTGAGCCTTCGTTTCACTCCTATGCCGCGCGCCGGGTGACCCCCCGGCGCGCGGCCGTACTTCGGGCCGGTGCGCACCCGACGACCCGAGGTGACCTGCCCCCGAAGGGGGTGCCGGAGCGTCTGCAGTTGCACCACATGACGGCGCAAGTTACATGGCTCCCCTCCCGGCGCAAGTTACATGGCTCCGGTGGTGGCGCATGTCGCATGGCTCCCCTCAGGGCGCATGCAACATGCGCACAGATGTGGCGCAACTGCAGACGTGCGGAAGGGCACTCCAGGTCCTCCCGAGCCCGCCATCTGACCGGTACTGTCGGTATCGGAAACTTGTCAACGACCAGTGGCAGCGGGCTGCGGTTAAGCAGTGGAAGGCCCCTCGTGTCCGTCTCGACCCAAATCCAGCGCTCCGCCGTGCGAGCCCTCGGCCGCCTCGGTGGACATCCATTCTTGGCTGACAAGCGGCGGCGAGCGCAGTTCGGGCGATGGCTCGGCAGTGGCGCGCATCGCGGCGTCGAGGCGCAGCAGGCCGTCGGGCGCGCCTTTGCCAAGAGAACAGGGTCCGTGCGGCCCGTTCGGCCGCACCCGACCGAGGATCACGGCGTTTTCGATCTCACCCCGACCGACGACCAGGCCATGCTGCGCGATGCGGCCAAGGAGCTGGCCACAGATGTCCTGCGACCCGCCGCCAGCGCGGCAGACAGCGCCCGCCGCATACCACCCGAAGTGGCCTCAGCCGGGGCCGCGATGGGACTCCACCTCGTCGGCGTGCCGACGACCCTGGACGGAATCGCCGAGTCGGGGACCGCAGTGACCGCCGCGCTCGTCCTGGAGGAACTGGCCCACGGCGACCTGGGCCTGGCCGTCGCCCTCATGGGGACGGCCTCGGTCGCCACCGCCCTCTCCCTCTATGGCACTCCCGCTCAGCAGGCCACCTACCTTCCGCACCTGACCGCGGAGCAGCCGATGGTCGCGGCGCTGGCGACGCAGGAACCCCAGCCGCTCTTCGACGCCACCACACCCCGCACCAACGCCACGCGCGAGGGCGACGAGCTCGTCGTCACCGGCACCAAGGCTCTCGTCGCCCGGGTTGCCGAGGCCGAACTCTTCGTCATCTCGGTGACCCATGAGGAGGCGGCACGCCTGCTCATCGTCGAGGCGAACACCCCCGGCCTGACCATCGAGGACGAGCCCGCCATGGGAGTGCGCGCCGCGGCCACCGGCCGACTCGTCCTCACCGACGCCCGCGTTCCCGCCGCCAACCTGCTGGGCAGCGCCGACGACCACCTCGACGCCCTGCGTCGATCCCGCGTGGCGTGGTCCGCGCTCGCCGTCGGCACCGTCCGAGCAGTCCTCGACCAGGTGAGCGGCTATGTCACCGAACGCCACGCCTTCGGCGAACCGGTTGCCCACCGCCAGTCGGTTGCCTTCATGGTCGCCAACATCGCCATCGACCTCGACGCCATGCGGTTGGCCACCTGGCGGGCCGCCGCGCTGCTCGACGCAGGCCAGGATGCGCGCGAGGCCGTCGCCCACGCGCGCACCCTGACCAGCGTTCACGCCCCCCGTATCGGCTCGGACGGGGTGCAACTCCTGGGTGGCCACGGCTTCGTCAAGGAGTTCGACAACGAGCGGTGGTATCGGGACCTGCGTGGGGCAGGGATGATCGAGGGAGTGGTCCTCGCTTGATCGACCTCGAGATCCCTCGCAAGTTCCGCCCACTGCTCACCCAGGCCCGCGGCATGGCCGAGGAGGTCTTCTGGCCGATCTCGCGCAAGTACGACCTGGCAGAGCACACCTATCCCGCCGAGCTCGACGTCATGGCGGCGCTCATCGACGGTTTGGGCCGTTCAGGGTCAGCTCGCGGAGCGGGCGCGACCGGCTCCGCCAAGGCGGAGACGCCAAACCCCTCGGCGACCCCCGGCGTGCGCAACGGCGCCAACCTGTCCTCGGTGCTCTCGATCCTCGAGACCGCCCGCGGCGACGTCGGCCTCACCCTCTCGATCCCGCGCCAAGGGCTGGGCAACGCGGCGATCGCCGCGGTCGCCAATGACGAACAGAAGCGGCGGTATGCCGGCCGCTGGGCGGCGATGGCGATCACCGAGCCCGATACCGGTTCCGACTCCGGCGCCATCCGCACGACCGCCGTCCGGGACGGTGACCATTACGTGCTCAACGGCGAAAAGATCTTCGTCACGGCGGGCGAGCGCGCCGAGTTGGTCGTCGTGTGGGCGACGCTGGACCGAAACCTGGGCAAGCAGGCGATCAAGTCCTTTGTCGTCGAGCGGTCCAACCCGGGCCTGCGACTGGTGCGGCTCGAGCACAAACTCGGCATTCGGTCCTCGGACACGGCCGCATTCGTGCTCGAGGACTGCCGGGTGCCTGCCGAGGACCTGCTCGGCGACGCGGAGGTCCGGACCGCCGCAGGCGGCTTCGCCGGCGCGATGCAGACCTTCGACAACACCCGACCGCTCGTCGCGGCGATGGCGCTGGGCCTGACCAGAGCCTGCCTCGACACCACGCGTGAGCTGCTGGCCGCCGAGGGCGTCGAGATCGACTGGGATCGGCCGGCGCACACCCAGTCGGCCCCGGCAGCCCACCTGATCCAGATGGAGGCGGACTACGCCGCGGCCAGACTGCTCACCCTGCGCGCGGCATACCTCGCCGACAACGGCACCCCCAACTCCATGGAGGCCTCGATGGCCAAGGCGAAGGCGGGCCGGACGTGTGTCGAGGTCGCGCTGGCCTGCGTCGAGCTGTGTGGAGCCACCGGCTACGGCGAGCGAGAACTTCTCGAGAAATGGGCCCGGGACGCCAAGATCCTCGACATCTTCGAGGGGACCCAGCAGATCCAGTTGCTCGTCGTCGCGCGGCGGCTGCTCGGTCTGTCGAGCAGTCAACTGAAGTAGCCGGGTGCGGCGCGCACGGAAAAATCCGCTTCGGCACCCCGACCTACCGCACCAACGGCAACCTGATCCTCTCGGCAGCACCCTTGCACGTCCTCCAGGAGGCGGGTCAGGTCGACGAGGCCGGCGAGATCACCGCATCCGGCGCGGCCGCCGGCGTGCAGAAGGACTGCTCGGGCGACACCTGCGGCTACTACCAGTGGGTGGGATCCAGAGCTACACCCAGGAAGGTCGTTCAGCGGCATACACCGCGACCTGCTCGGGGACAACGCAGTTCAACAGCTTCTACGGTGACGGCATCGTCAACGCGTTGAACGCCGTGAGCCGCTGACAGCTCCCGCTCCACCCGCTCCACCCGGACGTCCGCGGTTTTTCGTTGCCACAGCGACGGAAACCGCGGACGCCGGCGTTCAGGAGGCGAGCCAGATCCCCAGGTATGCCGCGGGGAGACCGAGCGCGAGGCTGAGCGCTGCGTTGGCGACGACCTCCCGGCGCCGGCCGTCCTCGAAGGCCGACCACAACTCGAGGGCAAGGGTCGAGAACGTCGTGTAGGCACCGCAGAAGCCGATGCCGAGCAGGGCCAGCCAGCCCCCGTCGGCCGCCGCGCCCGCGAGCACGCCGAGCACGAAGGAGCCGAGCAGGTTGACGGCGAGCGTGCCGCCGGCCGGGGTGGCGCCGAAACGCTCACGCAGCCAGTGATTGGTCAGGTGTCGTCCGGCGGCACCGACGGCGGCGCCGAGGGCGACGAGGAGAGCCGTCGTCACGGATCCTCCTGTGCGCCGGAGATGTCCGGCCAGGTGCGGCGACCGATGAGGCTGCCCAGGCCGACGGCCAGGATGCCGACGACGAAGGTTGCCGCGACATAGAGGAGGGCCAACTGCTCGTGGCCGTCGCCGAGTCGGACGGTGTCGACGGCGAGCGTCGAGAAGGTCGTCCAGCCACCGAGGACACCGACCCCGACGAAGGGTCGCGCCAGGCGGTGTGCCCCCGGATGGGTGACCAGCCAGGCCACGAGCAGTCCCATCGCGAGGGACCCCGACACATTGACCAGGAAGGTTGCCCACGGAAACGTGCCGGGGGCGTGGGGGAGAGCCAGCCCCGCGGCATACCGTCCGAGGGAGCCGACGACCCCACCGGCGGCGACGACCGCCACCGTGCGGGGGTCCGGCGCGGCCATGGAGTCAGGCGCGCTTGGTCTCGAGGAAGTCGGCGATGCGGCCGATCGCCTCGGTGAGGACCTCGGTGTCGGGGAGGGTGACGAGCCGGAAGTGGTCGGGCGCGAACCAGTTGAAGCCGGTGCCGTGCGTGACGAGGATCTTCTTGGCGCGCAGCAGGTCGATGACGAACTCCTGGTCGTCGTCGATGGGGTAGACGTCGGGATCGAGGCGCGGGAAGCAGTAGAGCGCGCCGCGCGGCTCGACGCAGGAGACGCCGGGGATGTCGTTGAGCAGGCGGGAGGCGAGCTTGATCTGCTCGTAGAAACGACCGCCGGGGACGATGAGTTCGTTGATCGACTGGTAGCCGCCGAGGGCGGTCTGGATCGCGTGTTGCGCAGGGACATTCGCGCACATCCGCATGTTGGAGAGCAGCGTGAGGCCCTCGAGGAAGTCGTTCGCCATGTGCTTCGGGCCGCTGATCATGACCCAGCCGGCGCGGTAGCCACAGACCCGATAGGCCTTGGACAGACCGGAGAAGGTGAGGGTCAGGACGTCGTCGCCGGCGAAGCTCGCGACGTGATGCATGACCGGCATGGTGCCGTCGGCGTCCTGGTAGAGGATCTTCTCGTAGATCTCGTCGGCCATGAGGACGAGATCGTGGCGGCGCGCGATGTCGACCAGGCCCTTGAGGATGTCCTCGCTGTAGACCGCTCCGGTCGGGTTGTTGGGGTTGATGACGACGAGCGCGTGGGTGTTCGGGGTGATCTTGGACTCGATGTCCTCGAGGTCCGGGTTCCAGCCGTTGGACTCGTCGCACTTGTAGTGGACCGGGGTGCCGCCGGCGAGGGTGACGGCGCCGGTCCACAGCGGGTAGTCGGGCGCGGGCACGAGGATCTCGTTGCCATCGTCGATGAAGGCGGTGAGCACCATCGAGATGAGTTCGGAGACGCCGTTGCCGATGAAGACGTCCTCGTTCTTGGTGTCGCGCAGGCCGCGGGACTGGTAGTACTGCGCGACCGCGGTGCGGGCGGAGTAGATGCCGCGGCTGTCGGAGTAGCCCTGGGCGTCGGGCAGGTTGTGCACCATGTCGGCGACGATCGCCTCGGGCGCCTCGAAGCCGAAAGGTGCCGTGTTGCCGATGTTGAGCTTGAGGATCTTGTGGCCCTCTGCCTCGAGCCGCTGGGCCTCGACGAGGATTGGCCCCCGCACGTCGTAACGGACCTTGTGCAGCTTGCGGCTCTGGACGATCGGCTTCATGAGGGGATTGTTTCAGGCCGGGTATGCCGTGCGCCCCCGGGTTTCGTGGTGCGTCACCTTCCAGCGTCTGCAGTGCCGTTGCGCATATTTTCGCCAAGGATGCCCTCGAGGACTTCCGCACCTCGGGTGAGCCCGGTCTGTCTGGACCCTCAGGTGACGCGTCGGATCCGGCGTTCCTGACGCAGCGAGGGCAGGCGCCGGACGATCCAGTGGCATTGGCCAATCTGCTGGTCGGGTGCGCGACGTTCGGCCTTGCCGGAGCGCCGATATGCGGCGCTGCGGAAGAGAGGCGGTTGTTTCGCGCTCCGAACCGGTGCTGCTCCCCGGACGGCCAGCCTGACCAAGGCGACGTCAGTCCTTGACCGCCATCTCGCCAAGGGCGCTCCACTCGTTGCCATTGACCTGGACGTTGATGATGTCCGGCGTGCGGGAGAGCAAGGGCGGGATCTCCAGTTGGGCCTTCTTGAAGTGTGCCGAGTTGACGTGCTCTGCCGGGGCATCGCCCTCCTCGAAGGCCTCGACGAGGATGAACTCGTCCGGGTTGTCGACGGACCGGCTCCAGTCGAACCAGAGGTTCCCGGGTTCGGCCCGGGTGGCCGCGGTGAAGTCGGCGACCTGGTCGAGGAAGGTGTCGCGAAACTCGGGCTTCACGTGCCACTTGACGACGATCAGGATCATGGAAAGTCTCCGGGACTCGGGGGCAATGTGGTTGCGCTTGATCTTAGTTCGATCGAGGCTGAACCAGGATCGTCGTCGTCACGGACGTGACCGCGGGCCGGCGCGGTGTCGACGAGAACCCGAAGCGGCACGGTGGGTCGACCGGTGCCAAGCCCCCGAGATCGACGCCGTCGATGGAGCCGCTCAGGCTGGTGATCGCGTGGAGGTCGGTGGCGGCGTAGTACTCGCGACGGTGGCCACCGGCGGTTCCTCGGGTCCGCACGCCACGCATCAGGATCCGTGCGACCGGGTCGGTGAGCAGGGTGACGGCCGGCCGGGTGGAGAGTGCTCGGGGAGTGGCGTGCAGGAGCCGACCCAGCGGCATACGCGCGCCAAGAGTGAACTCGACGCGCAAGGACGACGAGTCGACCACCCAGCGGTGTGACCCGGCCACCGTGACGGGCTCCACGCGAATTTCGTCGAAGGTGTAGGTCGTGCTGACATAGTCGGCCACGACCTCGGTGGGGGCGAAGAGGAGCCGATGGCCATCGGCGTGCTCGACCATGGCGTCGGCGAACTGGCCGATCGGCGAGGTGTCCCAGCGGCCGATGACGACACGGGTGCCGCTCGTGCTTCCCAGGCCGGCGATGCGCCCAGTGAACGTGTCGCGGCGCCGACGGGCGAACGGTCCGCTCAGTGACGGACCACCATGACCGGGCAGGTGGCGGTCTCGAGGACCTTGTGCGTCACCGAGCCGAGCAGCATCCCTCGGAAGCCACCGCGGCCCCGGCTGCCGACGACGAGCAGGCTGGAGCGTGCGCTCTCCTCGGTGAGCACCTTGGCCGGTGAGCCGCGGACGACCGCGACCTCATGGGGGATGTCGCTCCAGTCCCGGGGGACGAGCGAGAGTTGCTTCTCGACGACTGAGCGGTAGCGGTTCTCGACGGAGCGCCAGGCGTCGGTGCCGGGCGTGGTCACGACCATCCCGTCGACGACCTCGACATTCCAGGTCGTGACGATCCGCACCGAGGTGTCGCGCAGGTGGGCGATCCAGAAGGCCCGATCGAGCGCGTTCTGCGAGGCAGGGCTGCCGTCGACCCCGACGACGACCGGCCCTTCGGCATCGGTGCGCGAACCCTCGGGGAGGATGACGACCGGGCAGTGGGCATGCATGGCGACCGCGAGAGCCGAGCGGCCGAGGATGAGGCGCTCGAAGCCCGCCACACGCCGAGACCCCACGACGAGCAGGTGGGCGCCCTCCGAGGCGGCGATGAGTTCACGGTCCGAGCTGCCGGTCGGCGACGTGCCCGTGACCTGCACGTCGGGGAACCGCGCACGGGTGCCCGCGAGGGCGGCCTGGAGGAGGGTGTCCGTCCCGCCGTCCATGGCCGGCACCGAACCACCGATGAGGTCCGGGGCCACCAACTCCGCGGTGAGGTTGAGGGCATGGACGAGCACCATGGGCCGCCCGGTCCGCATCGCAGCCCCCGCGCCCCAGGCGATGCAGGTGGCGTCACGCTCACTCCCGTCGATCCCGACGATCACAGGGGACGCTGGAGTGTTCAGGTTTTCCTCGGTCATGGTCGCTCCCTCGCCGCCTACCAAGCCTGTCCACACAGTATGCCGGGTGGCCCGAATGGGGGAGCGAGTGAGAGCCACCTCGTCACCGATTCGCCACATGCAGCAACGTCCTTTCTGGGCGCCGTTCAAGGAACGCCTGTCCCGGTGCGATCACCGGCCCACTCGACAGGCTGTTGTCCGCACACTCTCGGGCGGTGCGGGGCGCGTCGCGCGGAACGCAAACGGAGGGACGAGGGCGACGGCTAGGGTCGCGTGCATGAGGGCGAGCAGGTCGGTCGAGCAGATTCGAGACGCACTGCGGGCTCTCCAGGCACGAGACCTGCCCTCGCACGGAGGCCGCACGCTGGCCTACGTCTATGACTCCGGGCTGGCCGAGGCCGACGCCATCGGGCTGGAGGCCCTCTCGATGTTTGCTGGCTCCAATGGGCTGGACCCGACGGCTTTTCCCTCGCTGCTCGCGATGGAGAACGATCTGGTCGGTGTGGCCTCTTCGGTGCTCCGAGCGCCGGATTCGGTGGTCGGATCGGCCACCTCGGGTGGGACCGAGTCGGTCCTCCTCGCGGTCCTGGCGGCGCGTGACGGCTCCGGACGTCGAGTAGGGGATGCCAGCATGGTCATCCCGACGACGGCCCACGCTGCCTTTCACAAGGCTGCTCACTACTTCGGCGTCGAGGTGATCATGATCGACGTCGACCCCGTGACCTTTCGCGCGGATGCCGGGGCCATGGCGGACGCCATCCGCGAGGACACCGTGCTCATCGTCGGGTCCGCACCGTCCTACGCCCACGGCGTGATCGACCCGATCCCGGAGATCGCGGCGATTGCCGCCGATCGCGGGCTCCGATGCCATGTCGACGCCTGCATCGGCGGCTGGGTCCTGCCCTTCCTCGACGACGTCCCGCCGTGGACCTTCGCTGTGCCCGGCGTGACGAGCATCAGCATCGACCTGCACAAGTATGCCTACACCCCGAAGGGGGTTTCCCTTCTCCTGCATCGTGATTCGTCGCTGCGCAAGGGTCACTTCTTCGCCTCGGCCGACTGGCCCGGCTACACGATGCTCAACTCGAGCATGCAGTCGACGAAGTCGGGCGGACCCCTGGCGGCAGCGTGGGCCGTGGGCCAATGGATCGGTGTCGAGGGCTACGGCGCCTTGGCGGTGCGCGCCCGCGGTGCCGCGCTCGAGATCGCGAGGCGAGCACCCGGCATACCCGGTTTGCGGTTGCTGGTGGCGCCCGACTCCACTCTCGTGACCCTCACGACGGACGACTCGTGCGACGTCTTCACGATCGCCGACGAGATGCTGTCGCGGGGGTGGTACGTCCAACCCCAGATGGCGTATGCCGGGGCGCCGGCGAGCCTGCACCTCACCCTCTCTGCGGCGACCGCCGAGTCCGTGGATGAGTTCTTGGCGGCGCTGGCCGAAGCGACGCAGGCGGCTCGTGCGGCAGGGCCTGTTTCGGTGGACTCGGGCCTGGCTGCCGCGGCTGTGGCGCTCGATCCGGAGACTTTGTCCGACAACGACTTCGATGGGCTGCTCGCACTGGCCGGGCTCGCAGACGGTGACGGAGCGCTCGACCTGCCCGAGCGGATGGCGCCGGTCAACGCCCTGCTCGACGTGGCGCCGCCGCGGCTGCGTGAGGCACTGCTCCTCGCCTTCCTCGACCGGCTGTCCCGACCCACGGCACACTGAGGGACCAGGAGGCAACAGATGACAGACGTGACCGACAAGCCCGGTGCAGGCCTCACCGAGGCTGACCTCGCGGCTCTCGTCGACGAGGTCGGCGCCGCGGAGGTGGTCCTCGACCCCTCGGCGATGGAGGCCTATCGCTGGGATTGGTCCCGCTTCCCCGGCGCCGGGATGCCGTGCGCTGTCGTCCGCCCGCGTGACGCCGGGCAGGTGCAAGCGGCGGTGCGCTGGGCGGCGCGCCGCGGCATACCCATCGTGCCGCGAGGCGCGGGGACGGGCTTGGCCGGCGGCTCCAACGCCGTCGAGGGCGGGCTCACGATCAGCCTCGACCGGATGGCAGGGATCGAGATCGACCCGGCCACGCGCACGGCCGTTGTCGAGCCGGGCGCGCTCAACGCCGCCGTGAAGCAGGCCGCCCGTGAGCACGGTCTCTGGTATCCGCCGGACCCGAGTTCCTATGAGATCTGCTCGATCGGGGGCAACATCGCGACCAACGCCGGTGGCCTGTGCTGCGTGAAATACGGCGTGACGACCGACTACGTCCTCGGCCTCGACGTCGTGCTCGCCGACGGGCGCCTGATCACGTTGGGCGGCAGGAGAATCAAGGATGTTGCCGGTCTGTCCCTGATCAAACTCTTCGTCGGGTCCGAGGGCACTCTCGGGATCGTCACCAAGGTCACCCTTCGGCTGGTGCCCTCTCCGCCACCGGCGGCCACGCTTGTGGCGACCTTCCCGACGGCGCGGGCAGCGGCTGAGGCGGTTGTGGCGATGGGCCGACAACTGCGCCCCTCGCTCGTCGAATTCATGGATCAGCGCGCCGTCAACATCACCGAGGACCACCTGCGCATGGGTCTGGACCGCTCCGCCGGTGGCCTTCTCGTCGTCCAGTGCGACTCGCCGGGAGCCGCCCGCACCGAGGAGATCGAGGCCGTCGAGGCGATCTGTGTGTCGGCAGGTGCCACCGAGGTCTTCGCGACCGACGACCACGACGAGGGCGAGGCCTTCCTGGGTGCCCGACGCGCCTTCTTCCCGGCGTGCGAGGGTCGAGGTGCCCTGCTCGTCGAGGACGTCGGCGTGCCGATCCCGGCGTTGCCCGACCTCATCGACGGGATCGCCGAGATCGCGCGGCGACACGACACCGACATCCCGGTCGTGGCTCACGCCGGCGACGGCAACACCCACCCGAACCTCATCTATGACGCGACCGACCCGGCCGCTCGCGAGCGCGCCGAGCGCGCCTTCAGCGAGATCATGGAACTTGCCATCGGTCTCGGGGGCACCATCACCGGCGAGCACGGGGTCGGCCGGGCCAAGGTCGGCTCCCTGGCCGCCCAGCTCGGGCCCGACGTCATGGAACTCACCCGCACGATCAAGGACGCCCTCGACCCGCAGGGCATCCTCAACCCCTCCTGCGCCATCTGACACCGCACCAGAACTGCACAATTGTGAGTTTTCGGTGGGGGTCCGTCCGGCGGGCGCACGGAGGCCGGACAGTGCGAGGTGAGCCCGCGGCATACCGACATGGTTGCGAGTGAGTCCGGATGGGGGTGGGATGGAGGAGCTCCCACTCGGAAAGGTCGACGATGACCACTGCAGTTCCCCAGACCACCGCCTCGCACGCGATCGGCGAGACCACGCCGGCGCTGCTCACGGGCACCATCTCGGCCAACCTGGACGCGACGATCGCGCGCTTCGGCGACCGCGAGGCGCTGATCGACCGCGCCCAGGGCATCCGGTGGACGTATGCCGCATTCGGCGCCGAGGTGGACCGGCTCGCCCGGGCGTTGATGGCCGTCGGACTGGCGAAGGGCGATCGCATCGGCATCTGGGCGCCCAACTGTGCGGAGTGGACGGTCACCCAGTATGCGACCGCCAAGCTCGGCGCCATCCTCGTCAACATCAACCCCTCGTATCGCACTCATGAACTCAGTTATGTGTTGCGGCAGGCCGGAATTCGCATGCTCGTCATCGCGCCGAGTTTCAAGACGAGCAACTATGTCGCGATGACCGAGGCGGCCCGGCATGAGTGCCCCGATCTCGAGGAGGTCTTCGTCATCGGCGAGTCCTCATGGACTGACCTGCTCGCTCATGCCGACGAGGTCACGGACGAGGCGCTCGCGCAGGTCGCTGCCACCCTCGACGAGAACGACCCGATCAACATCCAATACACATCGGGCACAACCGGATTCCCCAAGGGCGCGACGCTGTCGCACCGCAACATCCTCAACAACGGTTATCTCGTCGGCGAGGTCTGCCGCTACACCGAGGAGGACCGGATCTGCATCCCCGTGCCCTTCTACCACTGCTTCGGGATGGTCATGGGCAACCTCGCGGCCACCTCGCACGGGGCCTGCATGGTCATCCCGGCCCCGGGCTTCGACCCCGCGCTCACACTGAAGGCGACGGCCGACGAGCAGTGCACATCGCTCTACGGCGTGCCGACCATGTTCATCGCTGAATGGGGCATGACTGACTTCCCGTCCTACGACCTGTCGAGCGTGCGCACGGGGATCATGGCCGGCTCGAACTGCCCCGCCGAGATGATGAAGAAGCTCATCGCGGCCGGCATCGACGAGATGACCATCTGCTACGGCATGACCGAGACCTCACCGGTGTCGACCCAGACGCGCACGGACGACTCCTTCGAACGCAAGGTCGGCACGGTCGGCCGCGTCGCCCCGCATGTCGAGATCCGGATCGTCGACCCGATCACCCTCGAGACGGTGCCCCGCGGCATACCGGGGGAGTTCTGGACCAAGGGCTACTCGGTGATGCTCGGCTACTGGGGGCAGGACGACAAGACGGCCGAAGCCATCGTCGACGGGTGGATGCGCACCGGTGACCTCGGCGTCATGGATGACGACGGCTATGTGCAGATCACCGGGCGGATCAAGGACATGGTCATCCGGGGCGGGGAGAACGTCTATCCGCGCGAGATCGAGGAGTTCCTCTACACCCACCCCGACATCCTCGACGCCCAGGTCGTCGGAGTGCCGGACGAGAAGTACGGCGAGGAACTCTGCGCCTGGATCCGCATGCGGGAGGGCGCCCCGCCCCTGGACGCGGGGGCGGTGCGAGAGTTCGCGACCGGGAAGTTGGCGCACTACAAGATCCCGCGCTACGTCAAGATCGTCGACGACTTCCCGATGACCGTGACCGGCAAGGTGCGCAAGGTCGAGATGCGCCAGCAGAGCACGGAGGAACTGGGTCTGGGCTGAGTCGTCCGCTGTCGCGTCGGTGCAGGTCAGGGGCGGATCGGGTCAATTGGACCTCGCCCACGGGGTAGGTTCGACCCAGCACGGTCGCATGTCCTGACAGTCCCTAGCGAGAGTGGCCCCATGAAGCTCGTCTACCTGCTCCCGATCATCCTGCTGATCCTCTTGGCACTGGTCATCTGGTGGTTCATCCGCAGCTCGAATGCCCGCCGCGACGAGCTCGCCCGGGAAGAGGCGCACGCCCTGCGCCAGGAGGCGGCCGCGCGCCACGAGGGGACCCTCGCCGGGCAGCGCGCCTATGCCGAGCAGGCCGAGCAGCGCCATGCGGAGGTGAACGCCCAGGCGCAACGAGCCGCCGAGGCCCAACGCGCTGCGGAGGCGGAGGCTGCGGAGGCCGAACGGCGCGCGAAGGGAGCAGCTGCCGCTGCGGCAGCCGCGGCC
>NZ_HF570956.1:1516483-1569145 GCF_000367525.1 Phycicoccus elongatus Lp2
CTCGCTTCATGTCGGCGCTGTGGCGGTAGGCGAAGGCGTTGTCGGTCATGACGCGTTCGATGACGGTGATGCCTTGGGCGGCGAAGTACGCCGCAGCCCGCTCCAGGAAGTCCGCGCAGGTGGGTCCTTTCTCGTCGGGCAGGACTTCGGAGTAGCCCAGCCGGGAGTAGTCATCGATCAGCGAGTGGACGTAGTCGTACCCGATCTTGTCCCGCTTGCCCTTGGCGGCCTGGGTGGCAGCCAACCCGTGAGCGCGCCACCCGCCCCCGTCAGGGATCTTGCCGAGCTTCTTGACGTCCATGTGCACCAGTTCGCCCGGATAGTCGCGTTCGTAGCGTTCCGCGCTCTGTTTCGAGGACCTGATCACCTCCCCGGTCATCGGGTCCAACTCGCGCAGGTACGGCATCTGGTGACGGCGCAGGATCCGTGAGACCGTCCGCGCCGGCACGCCCACCTTCGGTCCCAGGACGTCAGGGCCTTCACGGTCCGTGACCCGCGCTCTCAGGACGGCTTCCTCGACCTCGGGAGCCGTCCTGCGGGGGCTGGTGCGTGGGCGTGAGGATCGGTTCGCCAACCCGCCTTCCCCTTCAGCGGCGTGACGACTGATCCACGTCGCGACGCACTTGCGCGAGACCCCCATCGCCGCCGCGATGTGCGCCTGTTTCCATCCCTGCTGATGACGCTGGACGATCAAGCGGCGGCCATGAACAGTTAAACGGGCATTAGCGTGGGACACGAGAACCTCCGGGTTGGAGTGGGCCTTAGACAAGCCACATCCCACCCGGAGGTTCTCCCGCGTTCAAGCACCCACACTGCTACCAACCTCCTGGCCGGGTACATCTAGGGCGTGGGGCGTGCCGGGCTTCGTGGAACCGGGGAGGCAAACCCGGTTTGCTCGACTAGATTCATGGCCAGCAGATGTACGGCGAGTGAACGCGCCTCTCGCACGCAGGAGATCCATGACAGAGCAGGACCCGGGACCGACCGGCGGCGCCGACCGTCTCGATCGGCACCCGGCCATCGACTACGGGCTCGACGCCAAGGGCGAGCAATGGTTCCTCAAGGCGCTCCAGGCGGCCACGCCCGGGCTGACCTTCCTCCTCCAGCGCTTCCAGCGCGGCTGGCTGCGCACCGACCTGCTCGCGGGTCTCGCCGTCGCGGCCTATCTCGTCCCCCAGGTGATGGCCTACTCGGCGATCGTCGGCGTGCCGCCCGTGGCCGGCCTCTGGACCGCCTTGGCCGCCATGCTGGTGTACGCCGTGATGGGTGGCTCCCGGGTCCTCTCGGTCGGCCCGGAGTCGACCATCGCCCTGCTCACCGGCCTGGCCATCGCCCCGATGGCCGGCGGCGACCCGGGCAAGCTGGCGACACTGGCCGCTGCCCTCTCGCTCATCATCGGCTTCTGGTGCCTGGTCGGCAGGGTCCTGCGCCTGGGCGTGGTGGCCGACCTGCTGTCGCAGCCCCTGCTCGTGGGATACCTGGCCGGGGCGGCCGTGCTCATGGTCGTCGGCCAACTCGGCAAGGTCACCGGCACGACCGTGCAGGGCGAGTCGCTCGTCGACCAGATGGTCTCCTTCACGCGGGGCCTGAACGGCACGCACCTGGCCACGCTCTGGGTCGCGCTCGGCACGCTGGCGCTCATCCTGCTCATCCACTTCCTCCTCCCGAAGTGGCCCGCCGCCCTGATCGGCGTCGCGGCCGCCACGGTGGCCTACGGGGTCTTCGACTGGGGACGGCTGGGAGTCAAGGCGGTCGGGGCCGTGCCCGACGGCATACCGGTCCCGTCGATCCCTGTCCTGAGCGTCGGCGAGCTCAAGGCACTGCTGGTCGTCGGGCTCGGCGTGGCAGTCATGGCCTACAGCGACAACATGCTCATTGCGCGAGGCTTCCCGGCGCCCGCACTGCCCGGTGAGCGGCCGAGCGAGCGGGACGTGGACCCACAGTCCGAGCTCGTCGCCCTCGGCGGCGTCCATGTGGCCGTCGGGCTGATCGGCGGCTTCCCCGTGTCCTCCTCCGGGTCGCGGACCGCCCTGGCCATTGCGAGTGGTGCGCGCACACAGGTCTACTCGCTGGCCGCGGCGGCTGTCGTCGTGGTGGTCCTGCTCGTCGCCGGGCCGATCTTGCAGTGGATGCCGCAGGCCGCCCTCGGGGCCGTGGTGCTTTATGCCGCAACGAAATTGGTCCAGGTGTCGCAGTTCCGGAGGCTGTGGGGCTTCCGTCGCCGCGAGTTCGCCCTCGCGCTCGTGACCCTCTTCGGGACCGTCTTCTACGGAATCCTGGCCGGCGTGGGGATCGCGATCGCGTTGTCGCTGTTGGAGATGGGCATCCGGCTGGCCAGACCACACGACGCGGTGCTGGGTCGCGTGCCCGGCCTCGCGGGGATGCACGACGTCACCGACTACCCCGGCGCCCAGACCCTGCCCGGCCTCATCATCTATCGCTTCGAGGCCCCCCTCTTCTTCGCCAACGTCGGCGAGCTGCGCCGTCGCGTGCAACTCGTCATCGACCGCGAGACCGAGGCCTATCCCGACGCACCACCGCGATGGTTCCTGCTCAACGTCGAGGCCAACACCGAGGTCGACATCACCGCCGCCGACGGCCTGCGGGAGCTGCAGGGCGACCTCGCCGCCCAAGGAGTGCTCCTCGGCCTGGTGCGGCTCAAGCGCGATCTCTACGAGCCGTTGCGTCGCGCCGGCGTCGTCGACCTGATCGGTGAGGACATGTGCTTCCCCACGCTCCCCGTCGCGGAGGAGGCCTTCGTCGAGTGGGCCAGGACTCACCCCCGAGTGGTTGGGTGACCCCGGCCGGACCATTTTGTTTGTATGCCGCGGGGTCAGGTAATCTGCGTGGGCGCGCTCGCGCGCACGGCCAGGTAGCTCAGTTGGTACGAGCGTCCGACTGAAAATCGGAAGGTCGACGGTTCGACCCCGTCCCTGGCCACCACCAACGCCGCTGGTCAGACCGCCTCTGACCTGCGGCTTCCCATCTCCGGGCTCGTTGCGCCGTGGTGCCCGACTGCCCGCGAGTGACCGCCAGAGGCCCCCGTTGGCCGGGAGATGCGGCACGCGCGACAGTTGCTTGGCGGCGATCCGTTCTCCAGCGGCCACCCGGGAAACCGCGTAAGAGCCACCACTCCGCGGGACTCCTACCCTGCGGTGTGCTGCGCGCCCTGCACGACGCCGGCCGGGGCGTGCCCCGTGACGTGAGTGTGGTGGGCTTCGACGACATGCCCGAGTCCGCAAACTTCGTCCCACCGCTCACCACCACGACGCAACCTCACGACGCAGACTTCGCCACCGCGGGGCAACCGACACGGTGCGGCCGGCGACCATAGGCTGTTCAGGTGTCCCAGCCCTTGTCGCCGCGGCCGCTGACCACCCACCGACCACAGCGGGCCCGAGGCCACATCGCCGTCGCCACCTTTCTCGCCTGCGCTCTCAGTGCCTGCTCGGTCACGTGGACACCGGGCACCCAGACGTCGCCGACTGCCAGCACCTCTGCCGAGCCCTCATCCGCGCCGTCCGCGACTCCCACGCCCACCCCCACGGAACCGACCTGGCCGAGCGCGCAGGCCGTTGCCCAGGAGAACGCCAAGCCGGGCGAGGAAGGTTGGCTGACCGGCATCAGCGACCCACCGGGAGGCACGATCGAGGGCTTCACCGATCGGCCCAGTGTCCGCCCGGGTGAGTCGCTCAACGTGCGCATCCGCTCCAGTGATGGTCCGGTGATCGTCACGGCATACCGTTTCGGCCATTACGCGGGTGTCGGGTCCCGCAAGGTGTGGACCTCTCAGCCGGTCACCTCGGTCACCCAGCCGGCAGCCACCTACACGGCGGCCACCCGCTCCTGGTCGGCGTCCAACTGGAGCCCGTCGCTCACGCTCGACACCACCGATTGGCCACCGGGCAACTACGTCCTGCACCTGGCACCGAGCCGGGACCCACTGGCCAAGGGGGGCCTCATCCCGCTGACCATCAGGACCCCGACGATGAGGGGTGCCGTGGTCCTGATCAACGCCAACACCACGTGGGCGGCCTACAACCATTGGGGCGGCACCAGCCTCTACAGCGGCAAGACCGGCTACGCCGACCGTGGGTACGCCGCGTCGCTGGACCGCCCCATCGACTTCGGCGCGGGCACCGGCGACCTCATCGCCAACGAGCGCCCGCTCGTCATGCTCGCCGAGGAACTCGGACTCTCCCTGGGTTATGCGACCAACTCGGACATGCAGGCCGACCCGCACCTGCTCGACGGGGCGACCGCCGTGATCTCGCTCGGGCATGACGAGTACTACAGCCAGGCCATGCGCGACATCCTCGTCAGGGCCAGGGACTCAGGCACCAACATCGCCTTCCTCGGAGCGAACGCGATCTATCGGCAGATCCGTTTCGAGCCCACGCCGCTGGGGTCGGAGCGACTGGTCATCAACTACAAGGACGGGTCGCTGGACCCGATCATGGCGACCAACCCGAAGGCGAACACAGGGTCGTGGCGCTCTCCGCCCTTCTCGCGGCCGGAGAGTGACCTGACCGGGGTCTACTACCAGTGCAACCCGGTCAAGGCGCCCATGGTCGTGGCCGATGCGTCGTCGTGGGTGCTGGCCGGCACCGGTCTGAAGGTGGGCGACAAACTGGCCGGCCTGGTTGGTTCCGAGTACGACCAGGTGACCCCGAGCGCGCCGACGCCACGACCCATCGAGGTGCTCTTCCATTCACCGGTCACTTGCAAGGGGGACGCCCAGTTCTCCGATGTCGCCTACTACACGACCTCTTCGGGCGCAGGCGTCTTCGCCAGTGGTACGAGTTCGTGGGTGTGCGGGATCCAGGCCGATTGCAGCGAGCACGGCAAGGACCCGGGGATCGCCCGCACGATGCGCACCATGACGGTCAACCTGCTCACCACCTTCGCCGAAGGCCCCGCCGGGCGCAGTCATCCAGCGATGGACAACCTCGACGCGCTGAACATCTCGACCCGCACCATCCACGACCGAAAATGAGCGGTGGTGACCGTCGGATGTCTCCGTGGGTGAGACAGCCCCCGGGCTGGGTCATTCCCAACGCATTGCCAGCACTTTCGTCATAGAGTCATCCCATGGGGTTCTTCACCCGTGGGGGGATGAAGCACGCTGCCAAACGTGAGGCACGTGCGTGGTCAGGCCTGCCGGTTCGCGGACTGACAGCCCTGCTTCTCGTCGCGGCAACGACCGGGGTGGTCGTGTCCGCCGTTGGGGACGCCCCGGCGCAGACGACCCCGGATGCCACCGGGTCGTCACAGGCCTCACGCGGGTCCGAGCTCGCCGCCCTCGTCGCCCGCTCGGGCGCGCGCAAGTCGCCAGCATCGATCATCGCAGAGTCGATGGCCCAGGTGGAGAAGGATGCCCTGGCGGCCGAACACGCGACCGACCTCGCCCCCGATGAGGCGATCGTCGCCGATGCGCCACCGACCGCCGGCCACAGCATGCTCTTCCCGCTCGTGGCTCCCGTGACCTCGCCCTTCGGTTACCGCCTGCACCCCATTCTGGGCGACTGGCGACTGCACACCGGGGTGGATTTCGGGGCCCCCTGTGGCACGGCCGTCGTCGCCACCAAGGACGGGAAGGTCAGTTTCACCGGGCCTGTGTCCGGGTATGGCCTGAGGATCGTCATCGACAACGGCACCCTCGACGGCAAGACCCTGCAGACCGCCTTCAACCATCTGTCGGTCATCGGGGTGCGCCCCGGCCAGGACGTCAAGGCGGGTGACCCGATCGCCCGGGTGGGCAACACCGGCCTCTCGACCGGCTGTCACCTCCACTTCGAGGTCATGGTGGGCGGCGCCTACACCGACCCGATGCCCTTCCTCAACGGTTTGCCCTCGACGGCCGTCATGACGGTGCCCACCATCATGACCGCCTCACCTTCCCCTTCGCCCTCCCCTTCCTTGTCGCCGTCGCTCTCGCCGTCACCGAGCCCGTCCCTCACGCCGAGCCCGACACCCACTCCGACGCCGTCCCCGAGCACGACACCCACCCCGACGCCGTCCCCGAGCAAGACACCGACGCCGACGCCGACAGCCACGGCCACGGCCACGACGTCACCAACGCCCTCGACCAGCGCGCGCACCTCGTCATCACCGTCGGCGTCCGGCACCGGCTCGCCCTCCCCGATCGGCACAGCGACCCCCTGAGGTCGCAGGCCATCGACGGCGCCCGTGCCCGATAGTTCCGCACCCCGTCGTCCAGGGTGGGACGAGTATTTCGTCAACATCGCCCGGGCCGTCGCCGAGCGCAGCGACTGTCGGCGCCGCAAGGTCGGTGCCGTTCTCGTCGACACCGGTCGCCGCATCGTCGGCACCGGTTACACGGGGGCGCCGAGTGGTCACCCCGGTTGCCTCGAGGGAGCGTGCCCGCGCGGACTGCTGTCCTACGACGAGGTCAAGGAGTTCAGCGCCTATGACTCCGGCCCCGGACGCTGCATCAGCGTCCACGCCGAGGCCAATGCCCTGCTCTACGCACGCCGCGACCTGCGTGACTGCACTGCCTATGTCACCTGCCAGCCCTGCCCGACCTGTGCCAAGTTGCTCGCCGGCGCCGGCCTGTCGAGAGTGATCTACCCCAGGGACCAGGCCGATTGGCACAGCCCCCTGGTCTCCCTCGACCTCCACGACCCCGACGCGGTGGCCGACCCTCAACGCGCTTCGAGCACCACGTAACGCACGCCGAAGGGATCCCCCACCCAGGAGCGGTATGCCGTGGGGGCCGGATCCCGGCCGTCCGCCAGCAAGGCTCCGGCCAGGACCTGGAGGGGAGCCCGTCCCCCGAACCACAGCTGCTCCGCGAGCGACGGGTCGAGCGCCAGGAGCGCCTGAGGGTCCATCGGGCGGCCCAGCTGCGGATGACGGTCACCCGTGGTCTGCATCGGTGCCGGTGAATCACAACGGAACTCATCAGCGCCGACGGCTCGCGTCCACGCCGCATCCACCGTCAGGGAGCGCCGATCGAGGTGGCCGGGCGCCTTCTCGGTGCGGGTCGCGCAGCCATCAGCGACCACGACCAGGCCCAGCCGCAGATCACGCGGCTCGCCGACGACGAGAGACTCCCCGGCCGAGCGGCAGGCCTCCACCGAGGCATCCCACGGAACCTCGTGCACCCCATCGGCCTCTCGCGGAAGGAGTTCGGTGGCCACCCGCGCGCCGACGGACCGGCCGGAGTGGCGCCGGTCCGGGTCGCTGCCGCAGATCACGACGAGCCGATCCACCTGTGCCGCAACAGATTCGACGGCCTCCACGCAGGCAGACCGCAGGACGGGATCGGGATCGGTGCGGCCGGCATACTCCGGGAGCAGGAAGGGTGGCGAGGGCACCAGGGCCACGGCGGCGATCACATGAGCCCCCGGGTGGTGCGCAGGGGAAGCAGGTCACCGGCAATCACCGAGACCATGTCGAGGACGTCACGGGTCTCGCGGACCTCGTGGACGCGATAGATGTGCGCGCCCTGCCAGGCAGAAATGGCCGTGGTGGCCAGCGTCCCCGGGAGTCGCCCACCGACGTCACGGCCGAGTGACTCCCCGACAAAGTCCTTGTTGGACAACGACACCAGCACCGGCCAACCGAGCGCCACCAGTTCGTCCAGACGCCGGGTGCACTCCACCGAATGCCAGGTGTTCTTGCCGAAGTCGTGCGCGGGGTCGATGACGATCCGTTCCTTCTCGACGCCCGCCGCGAGCGCGCGCTCCGCCTGCCAGGTGAGCGACTCGATGACGGAGGCCACCACGTCGTCGTACTCGACACGATGGGGGCGGGTCCGCACGCGTTGGCCGCCGGTGTGGGTGAGCACCAGCGCCGCACCATGGGCCGCGACGACGGCCGGTACCTCGGGATCGACCCCGCCCCAGGCATCGTTGACGACATCGGCCCCGGCGGTGAGCACCGCGTCGGCCACCTCAGCGCGATAGGTGTCGACCGAGATCGTCAGGTCCCGGAACTCGGCACGGAGCCCTTCGACGAAGGGCACCACGCGCCGCAGTTCCTCGCCCACGGTCACCTCCTCCCCCGGTGCCGCCTTGATCCCACCGATGTCGACGAGGTCAGCCCCCTGGGCGACGGCCTGTCGCACCCGCGCATAGGCGGGCTCGTCCTCCCACGTCGCACCCTTGTCGTAGAAGGAGTCCGTGGTGCGGTTGACGATCGCCATGACGAGGCGGTCGTGCGCGGCATACTCCTTGCGCCGCAGGCGAAATCTCACGAATCGTCCTGGCGTCGCGGGTCGACCTCGGCCAATGGGTCGAGCGAGATCGCGGGTGGCCGTTCCGCGACGTCGACCTGTCGCCACCGCGCGGCGAAGCCGCCCTCGACGGGGTCGAACTGCTGCAACGCGACGACCCCGGCATCGGCGGCGGACCGCTCGCCGAGTCGGCGTTCGACAGCGGCCATGACCTGGACCGCCATCGGGCCGAGTGTGTCGTGACGGTGATGGCGATGGGCGCGGCGGCCGAGATCGACCTGGGCGATCGCCTCCGGCCCATGCGCGCTGGTCGTGTCGAGGAGGGCCGCGATCTCGACTCCGTAACCCACCGGCACGAACATCCGCGCGAACGCTGACCGACGGATCGCCCACTCCCCCGACAGCGGCTGGATGATGTGCGCGAGCTCCGGGGCGTTGAGCGCGAGCAGGGGCCGCGCGACCAACTCGGTGACCCGGCCACCGGTCTCGGCCTCGCGGCCGGTCGCGTCCAGGAGCGGTCGGTGGTAGACCGCCTTGACCAACTGGATGCCCGGCTCGAGGAGCAGTGGGCCCAGCAGGGCGGGCACGAAGTGCGGTCCCCACTCGATCAGATCGGCGTCCAGGAAGGCCAGCACGTCACCGGTCGTGATGTGGAGTGCCTTCCACAGTGCCTCGCCCTTGCCCTGAGCCGGGCCGAGATCCGGCCGGATGTCGCAGGCCCGGTGGACGATCGCTCCGGCCGATCGAGCGCGCTCGGCGGTGGCATCGACGCTGTCCGAGTCGATCACCACCAATTCATCGACCAAGGGCACCTCATCGACCCAGGCCCGGCGCACGACCTCGACCACCGAGCCCACCGTGCTCTCCTCGTCGCGGGCGGGGATGACGACGGTCACGTGGTGCCCGCCGCGGTGCTTGGCGGCGAGCAGGTCCTCGACACTCCACGTCGTCGGGTCGCGCACGTCGTCCGTCGAGGCAGGAGTCACGGGAACCACCCTAGGGTTTGGTATGCCGCGGGGCTCAGCCACCCGTGAATCGCGCCTCTCGCTTCTCGCGAAACGCCATGACACCTTCGAGGAAGTCGTCAGTGCGCAGCAGCGTCGATTGCCCGCGTTCCTCGCGGGTGAGGGTGTCCTCGAGGGACAAGGTGGCGGCGTTGATGGCCCGTTTGGTGGCCGTCGACGCGAGCGGCCCGCGACTGGCCAGAGCGGCGACCACGTCCTCGGCGCGCCGGTCGAAGTCGCCTGCCGGCACCATCTCGGAGACCAGTCCCCACTCCTGCGCGGTCGGACCGTCGAGTTTCTCACCGGTGAGGGCCAGCCGCATGGCCCGGGCCCGGCCGATGTTGGCGGCGACCAGCGCGGTGGCCCCACCGTCGGGCATCAGACCGATCCGCGCGAAGGCCAGCACGAAGGATGCCGCCTCCGAGGCGAGCACGTAGTCGCAGGCGAGGGCGATCGACACTCCGGCACCGGCGGCGACTCCGTGGACGAGCGCGACCGACGGGGTCGCGCCGTGGACGAGGGCACGCACCACCTGCCCAAGTCCCACCAGGGTTGCGTCGAGCTCGCCGGACCCACCCGGCTCGCTGTTGCCCAAGGCCGCACCCGAGCAGAAGCCGCGGCCGGCACCCGCCAGGACGATGACCCGCACCTGCGGGTCGATGTCGAGTCGGTGGATCGCGTCGGCGAGGTCGGCGAGCATCTGCGGATCGACGGCGTTGAGCCGGTCGGGAGCGTTGAGCGTGATCCGTCCGACCCCCGCCCGGGTGTCGACGAGCACGGTGTCTCCGTCGCTCACGAGGCTCCCCGGTTGTGCAGGCGCCGGCGATCGGCGATGAAGAGGTCGAAGGTGAGGCGTTCGATGGTGATGATGGCCGACTGCACCCGCTCGAGTTGGTCGACCAGACCACCCACCCGCTCGGCGCGATCGGGGGCTTCGACGAGGAGCCCGCGGTTGTCCATCATCTTCAGGCCCGTCTCGAAGAGAAGCGCGGACACGGGCTCGGCCGAGTCGATCCGGCGCTGCGCGAGGTACTGCTCACCCAGTGCCAGGGCCTCCTTGACGACGGCCGGGCGATCGATCGGGCCTTCCGTGCGTGAGACGACGTCAGCGACGATGAGGTAGGCCTCGATGAACGGTCGCAGCAGGAAGGACGCCGTCAGTGGAGCACGTCGCATGAGCAGCGCGCGCAGGTCCACCGGGTCGCTGGTCAGCCGTTCCTCCCAGTCCTTGCCGGCCCGATCGGCCTCGGTGCGCACCTGCTCGAGGAACTCACGGCGCTCGGTGAAGTAGAACTCGAACTTCAGCAGGTCGCGCAACTGCTGCACGTCCGCCCAGAAACGCTCGATCCGCTCGGCCGGTGGGGCCTGAGCGGCCATGACGATAGCCATCTCGCACAAGGCGCTCACGAGGAAGACGTGAATGATCGAGTTGCGATAGAAGGTCGCCTCGAGCTGTTTGTCGGTCCCGATGCGCCACACCGTGTCCCGCGCACCATCCACGCGGGTCACGATGCCGCCCGGGACGGCGAGGGCCTTGAGCGTCGACTCGACACCAGCGATGTCCTTGAGGCCCCGACCGCTTCCCACGACGGGCACGCCCCGACGATCCATGTAGGAGACGGCGGTCGACACCGCGGTGTGGACCTGACTGGTCGTCAGCGCCATCCCTCGCGTGCCGAGCAGCACACTCGTGACGAGCGCCACCGAGGTGACCGGGGTGGCCTCGTTGATCCTCCACGCGACCTCGAAGGCGGTCTTCTGCAGGGCGAGGCGGCGGGCATCGGCGTCGGTCGTCGTGGCCCCGCCGGGGGCGCCCAACGCGGCGCGCATCGACACCGGCTCGGGGAAGCGGACATAGATCTTGCCGAAGTTCCGCTCGCCCTGGGCCTTGATGAAACCGAGGAGCCAGGACATACCCTCTGCCGACTTTCGACCGCCCCGGGCGTAGTTGGCATACTCCCCGATCTCGTGCAGCTGGTCGAAGGTGATGGACACCGGCTGCAAGGAGATGTCGTCGACCCGGCCGGCCAGGTAGGCCTCAGCCGTGTAGCCGAGCAGCCCCAACTTGGGCGGGAGCATCTTGCCGGTGCGTGACCGCGTGCCCTCGATCGACCACGAGAGGTTGAAGCGCTTCTCCGCGAGGTATCCGACGAACTCCTTGAGCACGTACTTGTAGAGCTCGTCCCCACCGAAGCTGCGCCGGATGAAGATGGTCCCGCTGCGGCGCAGGACCACACCCAACGGCCCGAACGCCATGTTGATGCCGGCGAAGAGGTGCGGCAGGGGGAGCCCGTTCTCATGGAGGGCGACGTTGAGGACGGGTGTATCGAGGTTGGAGCGGTGCGACCAGAGGAAGATGACCGGAGTCCCGGACACGGTCTGCCGCAACCGATCCAGCTCGGCGGGGACCACGTCGATGTCCGGGTCGAAGCCGCGCTGGAAGACCATCCGCTGGATCCGCGGCACGAGGTCGACGAAGAGTCGACCCCACCCGGTGGCCAGCTCGTCGAGGATCTCCTCGGCCCGCGCCTCGGAGGCCTGATCGGGACCGACTC
Source organism: Phycicoccus elongatus Lp2 (assembly GCF_000367525.1). Classification (GTDB taxonomy): domain Bacteria; phylum Actinomycetota; class Actinomycetes; order Actinomycetales; family Dermatophilaceae; genus Phycicoccus_A; species Phycicoccus_A elongatus. Next base: position 1,528,243 of record NZ_HF570956.1, read on the forward strand.
GCCGGGCGAGCTCCTGCAGCCCGCGGCGGAAGTGCGCCGAGTGGAGGATCTCCTCGGTGAGGAAGCCGGGTGACCGGAACTCCGGCCCGAGCACGGCACGGTCAGCGCGCTCGAGCGCCAGCCTGGCCCGGCGGGCCACGAAGCGGCCGAAGGCCTCGGCGTCGGCCGTTGCGCCCTGGTGCGATTCGGAATACCGCTGCTGCAGAAAGCCCACGGTGCCTGGGATCCCGGCGATGACCGGGGCGCGATCGGGATCGGCATCCGCGATGGAGCGTTGGTTGCGAGAGGCCGGGTCATATGGGTTGCGTCCGCGGAGCAGATCCGAGATGGCCACTCGCCGATTGCCGTCCTTCTCCCCCGGGCGCCACACCACGTGAGCCGGCAACAGCAGGACGTCGGGGTCGTCGAGGAGGGCGCCGAGGGCGGCATACGCCGCCGGTGTCCCGGAGAGCGGCGGCAGGGTGACCACCCGCACGTCACGATGCTCGGGCTCGACCTCCGATCGGACCCAGGCGCGCACCAGGGAGTCCTCGACCGGAGTCCGGGTCGAGGCGAGGACGACGACGTTGTCGTGGGAGCTCATGTCGTCATCCTCCGGTCAGTCGTGGGTCGGCATCGTCGGTCGGCCAGTCAGCCAGGAGGTCGAGGTATGCCGCGCGCACCTCGTCGATGCGCTCCGTGAGTTCCGCGCGGGTCCAGGCGGAGACGTCGATCGGGGGCAGGACCGCGATGTCGATGACCCCACGCTGCACGGTCAGGGAGTCGCGTCCGGCAATGTCGTCGGCGTTGCGAATGACGATGGGCACGATGGGGATGCCCGCCGACATCGCCATGACGAAGGCACCCTTCTTGAAGGGGCCCACCTCGTGCGTGTCCAGACGGGTGCCCTCGGGTGCAACGATGATCGAGAGTCCCTGTGCGGCAAGCTTTTCGACCTCGTGCATGGCGTTGACGGCCTTGGCGCTGTCGGCCCGGTCGATGAAGGCAATGTCCATCAGCCGCCCGAAGGTGCCGAAGAGCGGATTGGTCTTCAGCTCCTTCTTCGCGACCGCGGTGAAGTCGTGCTTGACGACGGCGGCCGCCATGAAGGCATCCATCTGGTTGCGGTGGTTGAAGATGAAGACAGCCGGCCGCTGCGCCTCGGCGTTCGCCGCGCCGAGGATCGTGAGGCTGACGCCGTGGCTGTCGAGGAGGAACTTGGGCCAGGTCGAGGTGAGGACGTTGAGCCCGTCCCACTTCCTACCGGTCATCGCCGCCCGGGCCGTGCCCAGAGCCGTGATCGGCCCGAGAGCGCCGAAGCCCACGGCAAAGCGCGCGGCGTTGGTGACCGCCGACGTCCCCCGGGAGCCATAGCGCGAGATCGGCCAACCCCGCCGCTCGGCCACTTTGGTCAGGTGCGGTCCCGGATTGGTCGGCCGAGGGTGCCCCACGAGATGCATGAGCGCGACGTCCTCGTCCCCGTCGGCGTAGAACCACGCCCGGGTCAGGTCGAGGCCGTGCTCGGCGGCATACCGCTGGGCTGCGGTCGCCTTGCCCTCACCCCAGATGATCGGGTCGACGACCTCGCCGGTGACCCGTCCCTCCTCATCGACGACGAACCGATTGCAGACCACCTCGTCGACGCCCAGGTAGGCGGCGACCGGCTCGACCTGCATCGAGGTCGCGGACGAGCAGAGGACGACGGTGTGCCCGCGCTGTTGGTGGGCGCGCACGAGCGCGCGTGTCTCGGGGTAGAGCAGGTCGGCGATCTGGTGCCGGAAGATCTTCTCCCCCAACGCATCCAGGTCGGTCTCCAACTGCCCCGCGAGCGCGCGCGCACCATCGGTGATGAGTTGGTCGAAACCGGCCCGACCGATCTGGAAGTCGATGGCCGTCGTGATCAGGCGCAGCGCCTCGGCCGCCTTGACCTCCCGCGAGCGTAGCCGCTCCTTGGAGTGCACAAGTGCCGTGAACCCGGCCACCAAGGTGCCGTCGAGGTCGAAGAAGGCGGCGACCGCAGGCCCCTCCTCGGAGGCGAGCACCTCGGCGACCGATCCGGGCCGTCGTGTCGTCGGGCTCATGCGCCGGCCCCCTTGCGGGCGGACGCCTTCTTCGCCGTCGCCTTCTTCGCCGTCGCCTTCTTCGACACCGTTGTCTTCTTCGACACCGTTGTCTTCTTCGGCGCCGGTGTCTTCGATGACGGCGTCTGCGATGCCGTGCTCTTCCGCGCCGACGGCGTGCGTTGGGCGGCGGGGGCAGTTTTGGCAGTCGCCTTGCGGGGGGCGCGAGGAGCAGACGGAGCGGGGGCGAGAACCTGCTCGAAGGCCGCGTCGAGGCACCGCTCGAGCAGGGCGACATCGCGGATCGCCTCCGGGTCATAGCGGACCGCGACGTCCAGTCGCTCGGGAGTCGTGACCGCCACGGAGGTGAGCGCGTTGCCGGGAACGGGCCCCACGGCATACCGCTCGACAACCGTGGCCTTGCCGACCGATCCCGCGGCCGCGACCACATGGCTGACCGCGACATCGGCACCACGCGTCGGGCGGGCAACGACGTCGACGAAGCCGGTGGGAAGCAGCGGCAACAAGCGGCCCAGGGACTCGACCCTGTCCTGACTCGGAGCGAGCGCGCGACGCAGCACGGCGGGGTGGCTGGCCGCCGTGATACCGAGGGAGGTCAGGGGCAGGCCGGACTCGGCGTGATAGGCGATCAGGGCCTCGCGGATCGCCGCAATGTGGGCACGCTGACCACCTCGATGCGTCGGGGCCCCGTCGGCACGGGACCGCGGGTAGGAGCGCAGGATGATGGCCCGTTCGGTCCCACGGCCAGCGAGCAGGGCCGAGCCCTGCACGGCAGCCGGCGGCGTCACAAGGCCCGCAGCACGGTCGACCGCGCCACGCCAGTCGGTGACGGCATGGATCGCGAGACTGCCGACCTCATGAACCCCACTGACCGCGAGACCCGCTGCGCGCCAAGGGAGTTCGCGGACGCCCTCGCGGGCCAGGTCGGCCGGTTCGAGATCGGTGGGCACCGGGATGGGCCCGAGGTCGGCACTGTCGTGGCGACTGTCGAGAGCGATGTCGAGAAGGTCGACGGGCACCTCCTCGACGCGCAGCAAAGGACTCGCGGCGGTGAGGATGGCTCCACCCTGACCGACGCCGTCAACGCAGAGGACTCGCCACAGTGGTGCGGCGGGGTCGAAGGGCTCGGCGAAGAAACGCTCGGCGAGCTCGAGCAGGGCGGCGCGGTCACCGGGTGCGGCCAACGCGATATGGCGCACGTGACGGTCGAGCACGAAGTCAGGGTCGATGACCCACCGCGGCTCGGTCGTCGCAAAACTGGGCTCGACGGGCCGGGACCGCAGCGCGGGGACAGAGCGGCTGGCTCGATCGATGCGCGTCCGCACGAGGGTCCAGTCCGGGGTCGAGTCCAGGACGGCGAGGCCACCGACCGTCGACCGCGAGCGCGGGTCACGGTCGCCGCGGAGCAGCACGCGGTCTTCAGGGCTGAGGCGAGAGGGTGTCATCGAGGCTTCACGGGTCGGGGGAAGGCGTTCCCCAGACCCTAATGGTCCGGGCGTGGCCTGCCCACCGGGTCGCGACGAAACGCACACCGCCAGCCCTCAGGCCTGGTGCAGCACACCGGCTGTGAGCAGGTCTCTCACCTGCTCAGGGTCGAACCCCTTCTCGAGGAGGTATGCCGTGGTGTCGGCTCCCGGCGCACGACCGGGCGTGGGTTCGCCAGGCGGCGTGGCCGAGAAGCGCGGGGCCACGCGCGGCATCCGAGGGCCGTCACCGAGGTCGACGAAGGTGTCCCGGGCCCGGTGGTGGGGATGGTCGGCCACTTCGGAGAGGGCGAGCACGGGTGCGACGCAGGCGTCGGTGTCGGTGAAGATCGCCGTCCACTCGGCGCGGGACCTGGTCAGGAAGCGCGCCGCGATGGCCGCCCGGTGCTGCTCCCAGTGCTCGCGGTCGTCCTGGCCGCCCTCGAGCTCGACCTCCAGGAGTCGCACGAACTCCTCGTAGAACTGCGGCTCGAGGCACCCGACGGCCATGTGGCCACCGTCGGCGCACGCGTAGGTGTCGTAGTAGGGACGCCCGCCGTCGATGACGTTGGCGCGGCGGGCGTCGACCCATTGCCCGGCGGCGAGCATCCCGTGGAGCATGGAGGTCAGGGATGCCGCGCCGTCGACCATGGCGGCGTCGACGACCTGGCCCGCGCCGGTCCGCTCGCGGGAATGGAGCGCGGCCAGGACTCCCATGACGAGGAAGAGCGAGCCACCACCGAAGTCGGCCACGAGGTTGGCAGGCGGCATCGGCTGGTCCGCAGGACCGGAGACGTGGAGGGCGCCGGAGATCGCGGCATACGTGATGTCGTGGCCGGCGCGCCGGCCCAGCGGTCCGTCCTGACCCCAGCCGGTCATCCGCCCGTAGACCAGGCGCGGGTTGCGTGGCAGGAGCACCTCGGGACCCAGGCCGAGGCGCTCGGTCACGCCGGGGCGCAGGCCCTCGATGAACACGTCGGCGGCGTCCGCCAGCCGGCGCACAACCTCGACGCCCTCGTCGGTCTTGAGGTCGACGGCGACGCTGGGGCGGGAGCGGTCGAGGCCGGCGAGGCCGACCTGGGGGGTGCCGTGGGCGGGTGGTCGATCGATCCGCACGACGTCGGCCCCGAGTTCGGCGAGGAGCATCGCGGCATACGGCGCCGGGCCGATGCCGGCGAGCTCGACGACGGTGAGGCCGGCGAGCGGTCCGCGGCGCTGGGTCATGGGGAAAACCTAGCGCGAAGGAAATAGTTGAAGATTCGAGTAAACGGGTCTAGAGTCCATCCTGAAAGTTCAACCGACAACCAAAAGAGGAAACTGACATGAGCGTCCCCATCCCGGCCGGCACCTACGTGATCGACCCGTCCCACACCGAGGTCGGCTTCGTCGCCCGTCACGCGATGGTCACCAAGGTCCGCGGCTACTTCCGCGCCGTCGAGGGTCAGATCGTCGTCGCCGACGAGTTCGCCAACTCCAGCGCCACCGCCACCATGAAGGTCGACTCCGTCGACACCGGCAACGGCGACCGCGACGGCCACCTGAAGTCGGCCGACTTCTTCGACGCCGAGAACACCCCGGAGATCACCTTCGTCTCCACCGGCATCAAGGACGTCAAGGGCGACGAGTTCACCCTCGTCGGCGACCTGACCATCAAGGGCATCACCAAGCCGGTCGAGCTCGAGACCGAGTTCAACGGTGCGGCCACCGACCCCTTCGGCAACGCACGCATCGGCTTCTCCGCCGAGACCGAGGTCGAGCGCGAGGACTGGGGCCTGACCTGGAACGCCGCCCTCGAGACCGGTGGCGTGCTCGTCTCCAAGAAGATCAAGCTCGTCCTCGACATCAGCGCCATCAAGCAGGCCTGAGCACCACCCCATTCGAGGTGTTACCGACACAGGATCTGTGTCGGTAACACCTCGATTCAGTTGGGGTGCAGCTCGCGCAGCCCCGGCAGCACCTGCTCGCCGAGCGTGCGCAGGAAGCGCTCCTGGTCGTGGCCCGGCCCGTGGAGCACGAGGTGGTCGAAGCCGAGGTCGGTGTAGAACCGGACCGCGTCAACGACGTCCTCCGGTCGAGACGCCACGATCCACCGCTTGGCCACCTGCTCGATCGGCAGGGCGTCGGCCGCCTCCTCCATCTCGCGCGGCGAGTGGATTGAGTGCTTCTGCTCAGCGCTCAGCGACAGCGGCGCCCAGAAGCGCGTGTTCTCCAGAGCCAGGTCAGAGTCCGGGTCCCAGGACACCTTGATCTCGATCATCCGCTCGATCGGTTCCCCCGCACGACCAGCCTTCGCGCGACCCTCGGCGACCGCGGGAATGAGCTCATCGGCATACAACTCCCGGCCCTTGCCCGAGGTGCAGATGAAGCCATCACCCACGCGACCGGCATACCGCGCCACCATCGGGCCGCCGGCTGCGACGAAGACCGGCACCGGCTCATCGGGCCGATCGAAGATCCGCGCGTCCACGGTCCGGTAGTAGTCCCCCTCGAAGGTCACCGACTCCTCGGTCCACAGCCGCCGCATGAGCCCGACCGCCTCACGCAGCCGCGCGAAACGCTCCTTGAAGTCCGGCCATCTCCCGTCGGCAACCGACCCGACAGCGATCTCGTTGAGCGCCTCACCCGAGCCGACCCCCAGGAACACCCGCCCGGGCGCCAGGCAGCCCAAGGTCGCGAACTCCTGCGCGACGACTGCCGGGTTGTACCGGAAGGTCGGCGTGAGCACCGACGTCCCGAGAACCACCCGTTCGGTGCGGGCCGCGACGAAGCCCAGCCACGCCAGCGCATTGGGCGCATGCCCGCCCGTCAGCCGCCACGGTTGGAAGTGGTCACTGATCGTCACCGAGTCCAGCCCCACCTCCTCGGCCAACACCGCGTATGCCGCGAGCTCACCCGGGGCGAATTGCTCCGCCGACGCCTTGTACCCGATGCGAATGCCCATGCCCGGTGACGCTACCCGCGGAAGGCAGCCCCGCGGCATACCCGTGAAGGACACCGTCGCGACGGGGCCGCTGAGGCGCGCGGCGGTCCTATCGTGAGGCCATGAAGCGGTCCCGTGTGGTCCTGGTCGTCGCCGCCGTGCTCGGAGTCCTCGCCGGGCTCCTCGTTCCGCTTCCGGACAAGGTCCTCTGGTCCACCCCGTTCCTCGTCGGCCTGGCCGTCGGCGAGCTCGTCTTCGCCGGGGCCACGCTCTGGCACGTCTTCCGGACCGATCAGCCGGAGACCGAGAAGGCGATGGCCGATGCGGACGGCGGCCGGACCGAGACCGACATCGTCGTCGTCATCGGGGCCCTCGCGAGCCTCGCCGGCATCGCCACCGTGCTCGCCTCGTCCGGGGACAAGTCGGTCGCCCCGCTGGAGGCGGCGATCTGCCTGGGCGCGGTCGCGGCCTCGTGGCTGGCGATCCACGCCGTCTACACGATGCGCTACGCCCGGCACTACTACGTCAACGAGCGCGGGTGCGTGGACTTCAACAACGACGACAAGCCGAGCCTGGCCGACTTCGCCTACCTGGCCTACTGCCTGGGCATGACCTACCAGGTGTCCGACACCGACCTGAAGACCAAGGGCGTGCGGCGCATCGTCTTCTTCCACACCCTGCTCTCCTACGTCTTCGGCACGGGCGTGATCGCCTCGACGATCAACCTCGTCATCGGCATGGCCCAGTGACCCGCTCGGCCTGCCCCAGGGCCAGGATCGCGGGCTGAACGGGGCGCGGCGAAATTTGCACCCCGCATGTAGTGTTGGACCCACGACATAACACGATTCCCGGGGCCGCTCCGTGGAGTCGAGACCGCCCCGGGCACTCGACGGGTCGTCTCGATGCTCACGATGCGCCTCCGGCTGATTCCCCAAGGGGGTCACGCCATGGGGCGCGGCCGAGCCAAAGCCAAGCAGACCAAGGTCGCTCGCGAGCTGAAGTACTACAGCCCGGACACCGACCTGTCAGCGCTTGAGCGAGAACTCCACCACTCCACCCCGTCCGAGCCCGTCGCCCGTGAGGACGGTCGCCGGTCCTACGACGAGGACGACGACTACGAGCAGTGGGCCGCCGGACGTCGTTGACGCCGCACCAGGACAAGTTCCGCGTGACGCAGAACTTGGCAGGTCACGCAGCGAGAGCCGCGCGACACGACAGTTTCCGCGTCAGGCAGGAGTTGTGGTTTAGCCGCTGACCAGCGGGTTTCTGCCATGCTCACGCCATGAGCACTGACACCGGGTCCGCCCAGGAGGTCCGTCGCCTCGGCGTCGAGACCACCGGCATCGAGATCATCACCGAGGCCGAGCGCACCGCGGCCCCCCGCGACCTCTTCTGGCCGTGGTTTGCCGCCAACGTTTCGGTCTTCGGCATTTCGTATGCCGCGTTCGTCCTGGGCTTCGGCATCTCCTTCTGGCAGGCGATCCTCGTCACCGTCATCGGCGTAGTCGTGTCCTTCGCCCTCTGCGGCATCATCGCGATCGCGGGCAAGCGGGGTTCGGCTCCCACCATGATCCTGTCGCGCGCTGCCTTCGGCGTGCAGGGACAGAAGGTGCCCGGCGTCATCTCGTGGCTGGTCTCGATCGGCTGGGAGACCTTCCTGGCCATCATGGCCGTGCTCGCCACCGCGACGATCTTCGACCGACTCGGCTGGGGTGGTGGGACCGCGACCAAGGTCATCGCCGCGGTCGTCGTGGCCGCGATGATCGTGCTGGCGTCGGTCGCCGGCTACCACATCATCATGCGGATGCAGTCAGTGCTCACCTGGATCACCGGCGCGATCACCATCCTCTACGTCCTCATGACCCTCACCCACATCGACTGGACCAAGATCTCGGCCATCCCCTCGGGCAGTCTCGGCGCGACGATCGGCGCGCTCGTCATGGTGATGACCGGCTTCGGGCTCGGCTGGATCAACATCGCCGCCGACTGGTCGCGCTACCAGCAGCGCAGCGCCAGCGGTGGCGCGATCGTCGCCTGGAACACCCTGGGCGGCGCCCTCGCCCCGGCCCTGCTCGTCTGCTACGGCCTCGCGCTCGCCGGGTCCGACGACAAGGTCAAGGACGGCATCGCGGCCGACCCGATCGGCACCTTGGCCACTCTGCTCCCGACGTGGGTGCTCGTGCCCTTCCTCACCGCGGCGATCCTCTCCCTGGTCTCGGGTGCGGTGCTCGGCATCTACTCCTCCGGCCTGACCCTGCTCTCGCTGGGTGTGAAGATCCCGAGGCCAGCAGCAGCCCTCGTCGACGGTGTCATCCTCACCCTGGGCACCTTCTACGTCGTCTTCGTCGCCAAGAACTTCCTCAATCCCTTCCAGTCCTTCCTCATCACCCTCGGGGTGCCGTTGGCAAGTTGGGCGGGGATCATGATCGCGGACATCGCCCTGCGCAAGAGCGACTACGACGATGACGCCCTGTTCGACGCGCGCGGCCGCTACGGCGCCTGGGATTGGGTGTCCATCGGCACCATGATCGTCACGTCGATCATCGGCTTGGGCCTGGTCGTCAACAACTTCGCCGCCGACGCCACGTGGAACAACTGGCAGGGCTTCCTCCTCGAGCCGCTCGGCCTGGGCACCTGGAATTCCACCGACGGCTACTGGGAGGGCACGTTCGCCTATGCCAACCTCGGCGTCCTCTTCGCCCTCGTCGTGTCCTTCCTCGTCACCTACGTCGCCCGCCGCGGGAAGGTCGCCGCGCAGGAGGGCCGGGCGTGACGGCATACGAACCCGCGAGCAAGGACGAGTGGCTGGTGATCATCGACCCGCAGGCGATCTTCGCCTCGCCCAAGGCCTCGGCGTGGGGCACCGACGAATGGGCCAAGGCGCAGCCACACGTCGTCGCGCTGGCCGAGGCGTTCGGCCCCTCGCGCACCGTCGTCACCCGCTTCGTCGCCGACCCGGGACTCGGCGGGTCATGGGCTTCGTACTACGACGAGTGGGAGTTCGCGCTCGTCCCCGATGACGACCCCCTGTATGCCGTGGTGCCCGCCCTGCGTGACGCCGCCGACCACGTGGTCACCGAGGCGACCTTCGGCAAGTGGACCCCTGCGCTGTGCGCGGTCATCGGCCACCAACCGTCCTTCGCCTTGGCAGGGGTCTCCACGGACTGCTGCGTCATCGCAACCGCGCTGCCCGCCGCGGATGCGGGTGCAACCGTGCGTGTCATCGCCGACGCCTGTGCCGGGTCCACGCCCGAGAACGGCGAGCGCGCGCTCGCCGCCATGGAACTCTTCGCACCCCAGATCCAGGTCGTCCGATGAGCGACTCCCCCGAGTCGAGGTCTTTGGCGGGGGCTGGGACCCCCGCCAAAGACCACAACTCTGAGGGAGTCGGTGTCGGCCGGGCACGCCAGTCCGCGATCTATCGCGAGGGCGTCTTCGGGCGGACCCCGAAGGTGCCCACCGACGCGGCCGAGCTGGAGATCCGCGCCAAGGGCGCGATGTCCCGCGCCGCGTGGGGCTACATCGCCGGCGGCGCCGGAGAGGGCGCGACGATGCGCGCCAACCGGGCCGCTTTCGACCGCTGGCAGCTGACCCCGCGGATGCTCCACGGGACGACCAAGCGCGACCTGACGACCTCGGTCCTGGGCACGGACCTGCGCGCGCCACTCATGCTGGCTCCGGTCGGTGCCGGCTGCCTGGTCACCGACGACAGCGACGTCAAGATCGCGCGGGGTGCCGCGGCGGCCGGGGTTGCCCTACGTCTTCTCCAACCAAGGCTGCAACGCCCTTGAGGAGTCCGCAGCCGCGATGGGCGACACCCCATGGTGGTTCCAGCTCTACTGGTCGACCGACGAGGGGCTTGTCGACTCCCTGATCGGCCGGGCCGAAGCCGCGGGCGCCCGCGCCCTGGTGGTCACTCTCGACACGACCACCCTCGGGTGGCGACCCCAGGACCTCAACATCGGGCTGTTGCCCTTCTCCCGCGGCCAGGGCATCGCGCAATACACCTCCGACCCGCACTTCCGCTCGATCGTCGCAGGGCGGGTGGGCGCGGCAGCGAACGCGGCCAAGGAGAAGGTCCGCCCCACGATCGGCGCCGTGAAGTCCCTCGTCCAGATGTCGCGGTCACACCCCGGCGATTTCCGCGAGAACCTCACCTCCCCAGAGCCACGCGCCGCCGTCGAGACCTTCCTCGACATCTTCTCCAACCCGGCCCTGTCGTGGGACCACATCGCCACCTTGCGCGACCGCACGACCCTGCCCGTGGTCCTCAAGGGGATCCTGCATCCGGACGACGCCCGCCGCGCCTTCGATCTCGGTGTCGACGGCATCGTCGTGTCGAATCACGGTGGGCGACAGGTGGATCGGTCGATCGCCTCCCTCGATGCCTTGGTCAACATCCGTGAAGCCGTGGGTCGCGAACCCACCGTCCTCTTCGACAGCGGCCTGCGCACTGGCGCCGACCTCTTCGTCGCGCTCGCCCTCGGCGCCGACGCCTGCCTGCTCGGGCGACCGCCCATCTATGGCTTGGCACTCGACGGCTCGGACGGTGTGGCGGCGGTCGTCGCGAACGTCCTGGCCGAGCTCGACCTGACGATGGGGCTGACCGGGGTCGCGTCGATCGCCGACCTCGTGCCGGGACTGCTGACCCGCGCCTGACGCCGACCCGGACCGCTGGGGCGGCAAAGGCCCGGTCCCGGTGAGACGGGCGGCCGGCTCCGCACGGGATGCCGCCCAGTAGCGGCGTTTGCCGCCCCGGCGGTGCACCCAGGTCACCACCTGACGTCGGCCCCGCAGGGCTTCCCCGGTTGGTGGCAGGCTTGGTCCCGTGCCCGGCCCCACCCCCCTTTCTTCGTATGCCGCGTTGCTCGCCGCCGCGGCGGGCGACCCCTTTGTCGAGCACGAGGTCGGGCCTGACCTGCTCGCGCCACCCCTGGCGCTCGGCGGAGCCGTCCTCTACCGCCGGATGACCCAGCTCGGCTTCACTGGGGCGGTCTGCCTGGGGCCGGCGCCCGACGTGCGCGCCCTCCTCCGGTCGGAGTGGCGAGGCCACCCGGGCTGGGCGGCGGAGCGGTCGATCACCGTCGAGGCGACCCACCGCGGGTTGCTCGAGGACCTCGGCGTTCGCGGGCTCGGCGAATGGCACACGATGTCTGCCCTCCCCGGCCAGCTGGACCTGCGGCCCGTCCCGGCAGGCGTCATGGTGGAGCGGACCCTCGCCAGGGATGTCGCCCGGGCGTTTGTCGGGGAGCACCACACGGCCCGCTGGATCACGCCCGACCCCGAGGGCGAGATGTGGGTCGCGGTACGCGCCAGGGGAACTGGGGAGCTGCTGGGCACCGGCCTCGCGGCATACACACCGAGCGGCGCGACGCGGCTCACGAGCATCGCGATCCACCGCGACCGCCGGTGCCAGGGATTGGGACGACTGGTCACCCAGGCGCTGGCCGAGGTGGGGTTCGAGCGGTCACCGGCGGTCGTCCTCGGCGTGGACCAGGACAACATCGTCGGTCGCACCCTGTACGCCGCGATGGGGTTCCGCCTCGACCACGAGCTCGTCAGCGGCATCCTCCCACCGGCTGCGCCTGTCAGTGGTCGTCGGGTAGCGTCGACTGCGACGGGAACGACCCGCGAATCGCAACGACAACGGGGACTGCCATGACCGAGCGCGAAGACCTCATCGAGACCCTGGACCGCCACCGCGGCTTCCTGCTGCACACGGCGGAGGGGCTGACCGAGGAGCAGGGGCGGACGGCGAGCACGGTGAGCGCACTGACCATCGCCAGCCTGCTCAAGCACGTGGCCGACACCGAGGAGCAGTGGATGGCCTTCGCCGCCCAGGGCGCCGAGGCGTTCGGCGGCTCGGGCGTCTACGAGTCCGACGTCGACTGGGACGCGGTCGAGGCCGAGGCGGCGACCAACGAGGGTGACTGGTCGGACAGCGAGTGGGAGGACACCCGCTTCACGCTCAGCGACGAGGAGACCCTCGATGTGTTGCGCGCCCGCGCGACCGAGGTGGGCGCGGCCACCGCTGAATTGCTGCGATCCGCCGACCTCGACCAGTCTCATCCCCTCCCCGAAGCCCCCTGGTTCGAGCCGGGTGCGAGCTGGTCCGTGCGACGAGTCGCCGTCCACATGATCGCGGAGATCGCGCAGCACGCCGGGCACGCGGACATCATTCGCGAGGCCATCGACGGCCAGAAGACGATGGGCTGAGCCCGAAGACTCAGGGACTCAGACCTCGAACCACGCGAGGGCAGGTTCGACCAGGCTGCCCAGCCAGACCTTGCCCTCGTGCTCACGCACCCCCGTCGCCATGTGCCATTTCGTCGCGTCGCACTCGATGTCGTGAACGACCTGGCCCTCGTCGTCGTATGCCGCGACCCGGACGGTCCGCTTCGGCTTGGGCTTGAGGTGCTCCGGTGCCCGCAGCACGGCGAGTTTGACCCACGGCTTGGCCTTGGTCTGCAGGAAGGTGAGCGCCGGATCGGTCGGTGAGGCATAGGTGACCCAGATCAGGCCGTCCGAGCCGCGCGCGATGTTGTCTGGATGCGCCGGCAGGTCGCTCGCGAAGAGGTCCCGCTCACCCTCGTGCGGACCCCGGAGCCAGACACGTCTGAGCACCCTGGTCCCTGTCTCGGCGACCACCACGAAGGAGGAATCCGCCGCGGCTGCAACGCCGTTGGCGAAGCACAGCCCCTCCAACACAACCTCGGGCTCGGACTCACCGACCGCAAGCCGCAACAGCCGCCCGGTGCGGGTGTCCTCGATGAGGTCGGACTTCCACTCCTCGATGCCCCACTTGGCACTGGAGTCAGAGAACCAGATCGTCCCGTCCGCTGTGATCGCGGCGTTGTTGCAGAAGCGCATTCGCCGACCGTCGACCGAGTCGGCGAGAACCTCGACCGCCCCGGTGTCCAACCGCATCGTGAGCAGCCCGCGGTGGGCGTCGCACACCAGGATGCGACCCTCGGGCAGCCACTCCAGACCCAGTGGTCGCCCACCGGTGTTCCCGATCCGACGGATCGTGTCGCCGTCCGAGCTGACCGCCAGGATGGAGCCGTCCGCCGTGCCCGTGTAGGCGGTGCCGTCGTGGCCGATGAGAACGTCCTCGGCGCCGGGGCCGGGCACGGGGACCACCGTGAGTTCGCGCATGACCGTCAACCTAGAGCAAACCCGTCAACCGCAGGACCAGAGCGCCGACACCCACGCCGCTGAGCCCGCACAAAATGCCGGTCGCTCCGTCGTGCCCACGCCAGAGGCCGCCGGCCAACGACGCCAAGCCCAGGCCGGTCACCCACCCAGCGACGAGAGCGGGCAGTGCCCGCAGGACGACACCCCACGGGCCGAGGTCTCCATCCAGTGAGGAGAGGGCCTCGAGGATCGCGCCGACAACGGAGAGTCCGACAATGAGCAGCAGGACGTAGGCGACCAGGGAGAGGGTTCCCACGGCCAGCACCAGGGCGGCCAGTGACATAGCGACTCGGGCCTGTTCGGGCACGCGCGGCCATCCTGACGCGCTCGGCCGAGTCACTGACATCCCTGCCTCCCGACCGTCAGATCATCCCGCGGCGCGTCAGCACCTCGTCGACGAATGCTCTGAGGACCGGCTTTGCGGCCTCGTTCGCGTACTTCACGCTCACGCTCCCCTTCCCGCCGAAGGCTCCCGGGATCTCCTCCCTGGTCTGCTGCACAAGGTCGAAGTCGATGGCGTGCACCGAGAAGTGCGCTTTCGCGGCCGTCATCATGACGTAGCCCTTGAGGTAGCTGTCCGCGAACTTGAACATCGGTGTCGACCGGAACATCGTCAACTCCAGACCGGGGCAGCGATCATGGACGTGCGCCCAGAATTCCTCCAGCCATGGCCGGCCCGCATCTGGTGCGGCATCGAGATAGGCCTGGGGGCTGTCGAGCATGTCCTGATCGTGTCAGATCGCGGCCGATCTCAGGGATCCGTCGAGCGCGGCTTCCAGCGAGTCGATGGTCAGGAAGCGCGAGGCTACGGCGCGCGGCCTTCTCCTCACCCTGATCGTCCACACCTGGTTCGGCTGGCTGCCCGCGTCCTTCCTCGCCTCGTGGGGCGCGATGGCGCTCACCCTGGCCGCGACCGCGAGCGCGATCGTCGGGCTGCACGCCCTCATCGGCCGCGCCGGCATCGCCGTCGGCGCGATCCTCACGATGTTCGTCGGCAACCCGCTCTCCTCCCTGGCCATGCCCAAGGAGCCGGGTGGGCGGTCGTCGGAGTCGCGCTCTCGCTCATCGGTCGTCACCGTGACGAGGAGGTCGTCCACCTCGAGGGCATGGTCGAGCCCGATCCTGCCTAGCGGTGCACGCCCACCAGTTGCACCGAGCCCCCGTCGACACCCTTTGCCCCGTGGATGACCTCGTGGCCGGCGTCGATCGGGGCTCGGTCGGCGTCGTGGACCTGGCCCATCACCCACGTGGCTATGCCGCGCGCGTCCAGGAACGCGGTGGTCGCGCCCACGGCATCTGCCGGGACGAGCGCGACGAAGCCGACACCCTGGTTGAGCGTCCGCTCGATGTCTGACTGGGGCACATTGCCGAGCGACTGGACCGTGGCGAAGACCGCTGGCGGCGTCCACGTCGCCCGGTCAACCCGCGCGTGCAGACCCTGCGGCAGCACCCGCGCGAGGTTCGCGGCGAGCCCACCGCCGGTGACGTGAGAGAGTCCGTGCACTCCGCCCCCCGCCACGACGGAAGGGTCACGGAGGAGGTCGACGAGGTCCGCGGCATACACCCGGGTTGGGGTGAGCAGCTCCTCGCCGAGCGTGCGCCCGAACTCGGCCACCTCGCGATCGAGCGCCCAGCCGGCGTGCGCGATGACGCGGCGGACGAGGGAGTAGCCGTTGGAGTGCAGGCCCGAGGAGGCGAGTCCGAGGATGACGTCGCCCTCGCGGATGCGGTCGGGGCTGAGGATGTCGGCGTATTCGACGACTCCGGTGGCGGCGCCGGCGCAGTCGTACTCGTCGGGGTCGAGCAGGCCGGGGTGCTCGGCGGTCTCGCCACCGACGAGTGCGACGCGGGCCTGCTCGCAGGCTCGGGCGATGCCGCCGACGATCGCCGCGATCCGCTCGGGGACGACCTTGCCGCAGGCGATGTAGTCGGTCATGAAGAGCGGCTCGGCTCCGCACACGACGATGTCGTCCACGACCATCCCGACGAGGTCGAAGCCGATCGTGTCGTGAATGTCGAGCGCTTGGGCGATGGCGACCTTGGTGCCGACGCCGTCAGTGGACGTGGCGAGCACCGGGCGGTCCATGCGGGCAATCGCGGTGGCGTCGAACATCCCGGCGAAGCCGCCCAGGCCGCCGAGCACTTCGGGTCGGGTGGCGCGCCGGACGGAGGCCTTCATCAACTCGACGGCCTTGTCTCCGGCCTCGACGTCGACGCCGGCCGCGGCATACGTGATCTGCTCGGTCACGGGCGCGCAACCGCCTCGGCGACCACGTCGACGGGCACTTCGAGTTCGAACAGGCTCTTGCCGAGCTTGTCCTCCTCGGGCAGCGGCACCGGGTAACTCCCGGTGAAGCAGGCCGTGCAGAGTCGCTCGGGCGCCTGGTTGGTGGCCGCGATCATCCCCTCCTCGGAGATGTAGCCCAGAGTGTCGGCCCCGATCGACCGGCACACCTCCTCGACGCCGATGCCCGTCGCGATCAGCTCAGCCCGCGTCGCGAAGTCGATCCCGTAGAAGCAGGGCCAGCGCACCGGCGGCGAGGAGATCCGCACGTGCACCTCAACGGCTCCGGCCTCACGCAACATGCGCACCAGAGCCCGTTGGGTGTTGCCGCGCACGATGGAGTCGTCGACGACGACGAGTCGCTTGCCCTTGATGACCTCACGCAGCGGGTTGAGTTTCAGCCGGATCCCGAGCTGACGGATCGTCTGTGAGGGCGCGATGAAGGTCCGCCCGACATAGGCATTCTTGACCAGGCCCTGGCCATAAGGGATGCCCGATTCCTGCGCATAGCCGATCGCGGCCGGCGTCCCCGACTCCGGCGTCGGCATGACCATGTCGGCCTCGATGGGGTGCTCACGCGCCAGGGTGCGACCCATCTCGACGCGTGACTCGTGGACCACCTGGCCGTTGATCGTCGTGTCCGGACGCGCCAGATAGACGTACTCGAAGACGCAGCCCTTGGGATCCTTCGGCGCAAAACGCCTGGACCGCAACCCATCTGCGTCGATCGCGAGCAACTCGCCCGGCTCGATCTCGCGAATGAAGGAGGCGCCGACGATGTCGAGCGCAGCCGTCTCGGAGGCCACGACCCAGCCGCGGTCGAGGCGACCGAGGACGAGCGGGCGGATCCCCTGGGGGTCGCGGGCGGCATACAAGGTCTGCTCGTTCATGAAGACGAAGCAGAAGGCCCCGCGCAGCCGCGGCAGCACATCGAGCGCGGCATCCTCCAGAGTGCGGTCCGGGTCATCGGCCAGCAGGGCCGTCACCAACGCCGTGTCCGTCGTGTTGCCGCGCCCGACCTCGCCCGGGTGCCCGGCCAGTCCGGCGCGCTCCTCGACCAGGTCACGCAACTCGGCCGAGTTGATCAGGTTGCCGTTGTGAGCAAGGGCCACCGTGCCGCCGTCGTGACCGCCCAGAGTCGGCTGGGCGTTCTCCCACGTCGAGCCACCCGTCGTCGAGTAGCGGCAGTGCCCGACCGCCAGGTGCCCGCGCAGCGAGGCCAAGGAGCGCTCGTCGAAGACCTGCGAGACCAGCCCCATGTCCTTGTAGACCAGGAGCCGCTGACCGTCCGAGGTCGCGATGCCCGCTGACTCCTGACCACGGTGCTGCAGCGCGTACAGCCCGTAGTAGGTCAGCTTGGCGACCTCCTCGCCGGGGGCCCAGACGCCGAAGACACCACAGGCATCCTGCGGACCCTTCTCACCGGGCAGCAGGTCGTGGGTCAGGCGTCCGTCTCCGCGAGGCACCCGTCGATTCTCCCATGCCGGGACGGGTATGCCGTGCGCCCCCGATCCCCCGCTGCCCGGGGTCAGCGGTTGCGGCGGTCCACGAGCACCGCGATGACGGCCGCGATCGTGCCGAAGAGCACGGCGCCGAGCATGCCCACGATGCCGATTCCGTCGCTGACCCCGTAGGTGTAGCCCTGCGGCATCGCCGCGGGCTTCTCGAGGACTCCGCTCCACGCGATCCAGGCGCCGACGAGGAAGCCCAGGATCGCACCGGTGGCGATGAAGCGAGTGAAGTTCGGACGCGTGGGCACGTCCGACAGGTTAACCCGACCACGGGACCCTGCTCACCGCAGGGTAAGCCCCTCGAGGACTGCTTCGTCACCGGCATACGGCCCGTCCGGTCGCGGCCAGTGGGAGACCACGTCGTCGAAACCAAGGGCC
The DNA here is from genome assembly GCF_000367525.1 of Phycicoccus elongatus Lp2. Lineage (GTDB taxonomy): Bacteria > Actinomycetota > Actinomycetes > Actinomycetales > Dermatophilaceae > Phycicoccus_A > Phycicoccus_A elongatus. The sequence goes on from NZ_HF570956.1 coordinate 1,546,053, forward strand.
GCCGCCCGACCGGTCATCTCCTCGAAGACACCGACCGACGACAGCGAGAACTGCGGTGAGGAGTCCAGGGACAGCACGGCCCGGACCCCGCAGCGGCCGGCGGCGGCTTCGGCCTCACGGAACCGGCCCATGAGTCCCTCGACGTGGCCGAACCACGCCTCGAGGGTCTGGCCCGACCCGCCATAGGTGATCCAGGCATCGCCGCTCGACGCGGCCAGCGCAAGAGAGCGTGGTCCATTGGCGGCGATCCACAGGGGGATACGGTCTCGGGCGGGGCCGGGCAGGGTGCGGGCGTCGCGCACCGCATAGAAGTCGCCGTCGTGGTCGACGTGGTCCTCGCGGAGCAGCCGGTCGAGGAGCTCGACGTACTCGTGGAAGCGATCGACCCGCTGGCGCAGGGTGAGGTCCTCACCGAGGCGCTGGGCGTCCCCGTCGCCGCCGGTGCCCAGGCCGAGGAGGAAGCGGTCGCTGCTGATGTCGGCCAGACCGACCGAGTCGCGGAGCAGGACGTAGGGGTGCCGGTAGTTGGGTGAGGCGACAAACGATCCGAGGCCGATGCTGGTGGTCGCCATCGCGGCGGCAGCGAGCGCCGGAAAGGCCCCCGTCCACGGCGCCTCGGGCAGGCCGCCCCAGACGAGGTGGTCGTAGGTCCAGGCGTGGTCGAAACCGAGCGCCTCGGCGGCCTCCCACCGTGGGCGGGCCTCTCGCCAGGGCAGGTCGGTGAGGATGACGATGCCGTGCCGCACCTCAGAGCACCCCCGCCAAGGGAAGGTATGCCGCGAGGTCGGCTCGGGTGCCGCTCACCTGGAGGCGGCCGGACTCCCAGGCGACGTCCCAGTCCAGGCGTCCTGTCGCGACGGCGAGCCAGGTCTGCGCATCGGTCTCGACGACATTGGGCGGAGTGCCGCGGCGATGCACGGTCCCCTCGATGCACTGGACAGCGCCGAAGGGCGGGACGCGCACCTCGACACTGCGGCCCGGGGCGCGCTGCCCGAGCTCCTCGAGCGTGTAGCGCACCGCCGTGGCCAGCTCCTCGCGGCCGAGGTCAGGGGTCTCCAGCCAGGCGGCGAGCGCAGCGCGGCCGGCGGGGACCGGCGTTCGGCGGCGAGGCGGCATACCCGTCATCCAAGCACTTCGCCAGTCGACACCTTGATCTTTACCTTGTCTTTAACTTTCGCCTGTTCCCGGGCCACCCACTCTGGGGCAGAGTTCGGAGGGTCTCTCGACCTGCGCGGCCGAGAACGACCCTGACACGGAGGACTTCTTCATGCGACAACACACCAAGGTCGGCGCACTCGTCGCCGGCGCCGCGCTCATCTCGGCGGCGGCGCTGGCCACCCCCGCGAGCGCAGGCAACAACCTCGGGGGCGCCCCGATCCCGGCCGGTTCGACCCCGGTTAACCTGCTCACCGTCAACGACTTCCACGGCCGGATCGACTCCGGCGACCTGACGGGCAAGCTGGGCAAGAACTTCGCCTGCACGATGATCACCCAGCGCGCGGCCCTGGGCGCCTCCAACACGGTGACGGTGGGCGCGGGCGACCTCATCAACGCCTCGACCTTCGCCTCGCAGGTCCAGCACGAGGAGCCCACCATCGACTTCCTCGGTGCCGTCGGGCTCCAGGTGTCGAGTGTCGGCAACCATGAGTTCGACTCCGGCTTCGCCGACCTCACCGGCCGGATCATCCCGCGGGCCCACGAGCACGGCTTCGAGTACGTCGGCGCCAACATCTACACCAAGGGCACCAAGACCCCGGCGATGAAGTCCTACGAGGTCTACACCGTCAACGGTGTGCGCGTCGGCGTCGTCGGTGCTGTCACCGCCGAGACCCCCAACCTCGTGGCCGGCCTCGGTATCGCCGGGCTCGACTTCGGCGATCCTGTCGAGGGCGCCAACACCGTCGTCAACCAGCTGACCGACGGCGATGCAGCCAACGGTGAGGCCGACGTCGTCGTCGTCGCCTACCACGAGGGAGGCCCCTACTCCTCGACGACGGGCACGCTGGCCGACCAGATGAAGGTGCCGGTCTTCGCCCACCTGGTCAACGACACCTCGCCCAAGGCCGCGGCCATCATCCAGGGCCACACCCACCAGGCCTATGTGTATGACGTGCCCGTCCCGGGCGCGACCGACGGCTCGACCCGTCCGGTGCTCCAGACCGGCAACTACGCCGCCAATGTCGGCAAGATCCAGTTCGGGATCGACACCTCGACGATGAAGGTCGTCGGCTACAACGCGGGCAACGTGCCGGTTGTCGCATACTCCCCCACCTGCGCTGCCGATGCGCAGTGGCAGCGGGCCGCGGCCATCGTCGACGCCGCAGTCACCTACGCCAAGCCGATCGCGGCCCAGCCGGTGGGGAAGATCACCACCTCGATCACCCGCGCCTACAACAACGGCGCCGAGGACCGTGGGCGCGAGTCCAGCCTGTCCAACCTCATCGCCCAGCAGATGGTCGAGTCGGTGAACGCCACCGGCAACAACCACGCCGACATCGGGATCATGAACCCCGGTGGTGTCCGCAACGACCTGCCCTACGGCACGGACGGCACCATCAGCTACGGCCAGGCGGCGGCCATCCTGCCCTTCGGCAACACGTTGAAGACGGCGGACTACACCGGAGCGCAGGTCAAGCGAATCCTCGAGGAGCAGTGGCAGCCGGTCAGCGCGTCGCGGCCTTTCCTCGCCCTGGGCCTGTCGAAGAATGTCACCTACACCTACGACCCGAACCGGGCCCAAGGCGACCGGATCTCCGGGATCTACCTCGACGGCACTCCGATCGACCCGGCCAAGGTCTACTCGGTGACATCGAGCAGCTTCCTCGTGACCAACGTGGGCACCGCACCCGACAACTTCGCGACGATGCTCCAGGGCGCCAACTACCGCGACACCGGCCTCTCCGACGGGAACGCCTTCGTCGACTGGCTGAAGGCGAACAGCCCGGTCTCGCCGTCGTGGGTGCAGCACGGCGTCGGCGTCATCGGCACCCCGGCCGTGACCGGGAGCAAGAACGGACCGCAGACGATCACGATGCGGCTCGAAGGCTTTGACCTGACAAGTCTGGGTTCCCCGGCCAACAGCACCGCGTCGATCCGGATCAACGGCACGGAGGTGGCGACGGCGACGATCACGCCCGTCATCAACACCACCCCCATCCCGTCTCGCAAGGGTGTCGCCGAGATCTCCTTCACCTTGACCAAGCAGCAGTTGCTGCCCTGGACCAAGGGCAACGGGCACCGTGACGTCGACGTCATGATCAGTGTCGTGGCCGACCCGACCGGGACGGTGGCCTATGTGCCGATGAAGGTCAGCAAGGGCTGACACCCTGAGCGCATGACCCACGATCGCCCCGGCGAGATCATTCCCGATGGTCACGCCGGGGCGATCGTCATGCTCGACGGCCAACCCCAGTCCCACGTCAACGTGACCGACCCGACGGACCTCGGATTCGAGTACGTCGAACTCATGGCGACCGCTCTCGACACGTATGCCGTGGGGCTGGCTCCGCCTCGCACGGTGACGCATGTCGGGGGTGCCGGACTGACTCTGCCGCGATGGGTCCAGCACCGCTGGCCGGGGACGCCGCAGGTCGTGCTGGAACCGGATGCCGCGCTGACCGAGCTCGTGCGGCGGGAGTTGCCGCTGCCGCGAGGCCACCGGATCCGGGTGCGGGCGGTCGACGGGCGACGCGGGCTGGCGGCCCTGGCCCCTGCGTCTGCGGAGGTGATCGTCGTGGATGCCTATGCCCAGGGGTGCGTGCCCGCTGAGCTGGCGGGTATCGAATGGTGGCGTGACGTGGCGCGCGTGCTGGCCCCGAGCGGGATGCTCCTGGCCAATCTGGCTGATGAGCCGGACCGTCGGTGGACCGGCCGGGTCGTTGGTGGCGTTGTCGAGGCGGGATTGACCGAGGTGGACCTGCTCGGCACCCATGACGTGCTCAAAGGGCGACGCTTCGGCAACCTCGTGCTCGTGGCTCGACGCCACGGGGTGGTCGCCGGGCCGGAACTGGCGCGGGCCGTCGCCCGGGGCACCCTCCGGGCGGGGACCCGCCGACCCGGCCCCGCGGCATACGGGAAGGGGTTCAGTGACACGGACGCCGAACCCTCACCCCCGCCGCCCGACCTCGGCCGCTGGCGCCTCCGCTAACCCTTGTGTCCGGCAAGAGGACGGCATACCAACCACCTTGCCGGACACAAGGGGAGGGGTCCGAGTGAAGCTCAGGCGACCCACACGCGGGCGTTGCGGAACATCCGCAACCACGGGCTCGCCTCGTCGATCGGCCCATCGGTCCACGACAGTTGCACATTGCGCTGCACCCGCTCGGGGTGCGGCATCATCGCCGTGAACCGGCCGTCCGGCGTGGTCACCGCGGTCAGTCCGTCCGGCGAGCCATTGGGGTTCACCGGGTATGCCGCGGCCGGCCTCCCAGCTCCGTCGACGTAGCGCGCGGCCCGGAGCACGGCGACTTGGTCCCCCCGGGCCGAGAAGTTCGCGAACCCCTCGCCGTGCGCGACCGCGATCGGGAGGCGTGACCCGGCCATTCCGGCGAGAAGGATCGAGGGCGACTCGAGGATCTCGACCTGGGACAGGCGCGCTTCGTACTGCTCGGACCGGTTGCGGGTGAACCGCGGCCACGCCTGCGCCCCGGGGATGTGGTCGGCCAGCGCCGCGAACATCTGGCACCCGTTGCAGATCCCCAACCCGAAGGTGTCCTCGCGGTGGAAGAACTCGTGGAAGGACTCGGTGAGCCGCTCGTTGAAGAGCACCGAGCGCGCCCACCCCTCACCCGCGCCGAGCGTGTCGCCATAGGAGAAGCCGCCGCAAGCGACCAGTCCCACCGCGTCGGCGAGGTCGAAACGACCCGACTGGAGATCGGTCATGTGGACGTCCCACGCTTCGAAACCGGCCCGGTCGAAGGCGAAGGCGGTCTCGACATGACTGTTGACGCCCTGCTCGCGCAGGATCGCGACCTTGGGCCGCGCGCCGAGGTTGAGGTAGGGAGCCGCGACATCGTCACGCGGATCGAAGGCGAGGTCGACGACGAGCGCATCGTCACCGCGACCGACGGCGGCGTGCTCCTCATCCGCGCAGGCCGGGTTGTCCCGCAGCCGGCTGATCCGCCACGACACCTCGTCCCAGGCCTGGGCCAGGTCGTGCACCGACTCGTCCAGCGCGTCCGACTCCCCGATGCGCACGCGGACCCGCCGCTCGGCCGTGGCGACACCGACCCGGGAAGAGAGGTCGCCCAGCCCGTGGACGGCGAGCAGGTCGAGCGCCTCCTCGGCCCGCTCGAGCGGCACCCCGAGCACGACACCCAACTCCTCGGCGAAGAGCGCCTCGCGCGAGGCCACCGTCACGTCGACCCCCACCCCACCCGCAAAGGCCATCTCGCACACGGTCGCCCACAGGCCACCGTCGGAGCGGTCATGGTATGCCGCGGCAATTCCCCTCTCCCGCAACGCACCCATCGCGTCGGCGAGGGCGAGCAACCGGATCGGATCGTCGAGGTCGGGCACCTGCGCGCCGAACGATCCGTTGACCTGGGCCGCGATCGAGCCGCCGACCCGGTCTCGCCCCATCCCGAGGTCGACGAGGATCAGGGCTGACCTCCCAGCGAGTTCGGGGGTCAGCGTCCCGCGCACGTCGGGCAGCGACGCGAAGGCGGTCACGACGAGCGACACCGGCGACACCACCTTGCGGGCCTCGCCGTCCGGCGCTGTCCACGTCGTCCGCATCGAGAGCGAGTCCTTGCCGACCGGCACGGAGATGCCGAGCGCGGGGCACAGTTCCATGCCCACGGCGTGGACCGTCTCATAGAGCGCAGCGTCCTCACCCTCCTCGCCACAAGCGGCCATCCAGTTGCAGGACAACTTGATTCCACTCAGGGCGGAGATCGGCGCGGCGAGGAGGTTGGTCAGCGCCTCCCCCACGGCCATCCGTCCCGAGGCGGGCGCGTCGATCGCGGCGAGGGGCATCCGCTCCCCCGTCGCCATCGCCTCGCCGGCGAACCCGGAGAGGTCGGCCAGCGTCACGGCCACATCGGCGACCGGGACCTGCCATGGCCCAACCATCTGGTCGCGGTGCGTCAGACCACCCACGGTCCGGTCGCCGATGGTGACGAGGAAGCGCTTGGAGGCGACCGATGGGTGCCGCAACACGGCATACGCGGTCTGGCGCAGGTCCCCCGCGCCGAGGTCGACCTCGTCCCCCGAGCGCGCCACGGTCGTCACGTTGCGGGTCATTCGTGGCGGCTTGCCGAGCAATACCTCCATCGGCATGTCGATCGGGTGGTCCCCACTGCCTGCCGACGGATCGACGAGTCGCAACTGCCCGTCACCCGTCGCGACGCCAACCACGGCATAGGGGCAACGCTCACGGTCGGCAAGAGAAGCGAAGCGGGACAACGATTCAGGGGCGATCGCGAGGACATACCGCTCCTGGCTCTCGTTGCACCAGATCTCCTTGGGTGCCAGGCCCGACTCCTCGAGCGGGACGGCAGCCAGGTCGAAGCGCGCGCCGAGCCCCGCACCGTCCACGAGCTCCGGGAAGGCATTCGACAGCCCACCCGCGCCGACGTCATGGACGGCGAGGATCGGGTTCTCGTCCCCCATCGACCAGCAGTGGTTGATGACCTCCTGGGCCCGCCGCTCGATCTCCGGATTGCCCCGCTGGACCGAATCGAAGTCCAGCTCAGCGGCATTCGCACCGGCAGCCATTGACGACGCCGCGCCACCACCCATGCCGATCCGCATTCCCGGACCCCCGAGTTGCACGAGCAGGGTGCCCTCGGGGAAGAGCACCTTCTCGGTCATGTCCGCGCTGATCGTGCCCAGACCACCGGCGCTCATGATCGGCTTGTGGAATCCGCGGTGCACCCCGTCCACGGTCTGCTCGAAGACCCGGAAGAAGCCGCCGAGATTCGGCCGACCGAACTCGTTGTTGAAGGCGGCCGCCCCGATCGGCGCGTCGAGCATGATCTCCAAGGGAGTCGCCAAATGGTCAGGCGCGGCGAAATCGCCTGTCTCCCAGGGCTCGTTCGTGCCGGGCAGATGGAGATTCGACACCGCGAAACCGGCCACACCGGCCTTGGGCTGCGATCCACGACCGGTGGCGCCCTCGTCCCGGATCTCCCCACCGGCACCCGTGGCCGCCCCCGGGAAGGGTGAGATCGCCGTCGGGTGGTTGTGGGTCTCGACCTTCATCAGGACGTGCGCGACACCCTCGCGCGCGGCATACGGGCTGGGTTCGGACTGCGCGACCGGCAACCAGCGCGAGCGCTCCCCGCCCACCATGACCGACGCATTGTCCTTGTAGGCCACGACCGTTCCCTCGCCGGCGACCGCCTCGGTGTGCCGGATCATCCCGAAAAGGCTGCGCGGGCGCGCCTGGCCGTCGATGACGAAGTCGGCGTTGAAGATCTTGTGCCGGCAGTGCTCGCTGTTGGCCTGCGCGAACATCGTCAACTCGACATCGGTCGGGTTGCGGCCCAGACCGGTGAAGGCCTCCGCCAGGTAGTCGATCTCGTCCTCCGACAGGGCCAAGCCGTATGCCGTGTTCGCACCGTCCAGCGCGGCGCGCCCCTGCCCGAGGACGTCGACGCGCTCCATCGGGGAGGCGTCCCGCTCGTCGAAGAGGTGGGCCGCGTCCTCGCGGTGACGCAGGACGGACTCGGTCATCCGGTCGTGAAGGATCGCAGCGCACGACTGCCACTGGTCCTGCGCCAACTCGGCGCCGTGCAGAGTGAACTCGGTGACCCGCTCGACCCGCTCGAGGACAAAGCCGCAGTTGTGGGCAATGTCGGTGGCCTTGCTCGCCCACGGACTCACCGTGCCCAGTCGCGGCCCGACGACGACGAGGGAGGACGGCCCGTCCGGCCCGGCGGCATGCGGGTCACCGTAGGTGAGCAGGGCGGCCACCCGGCCCGCGTCCTCGAGGGGGCCGGCGCTGCGCACCCAGTGCACGTGGCGCGCAGAGACTGCGCTGATCTCGGGCGTGATCTCCTGCAGTCGGGCCAGGAGCGCGGTGGCTCGGAAGTCGGACAGGGCGGTTCCGCCCTCGAACACGGTCAGCACGTGGTCGTGCGAGGTCATCGAGCAACTCCCGGGGCGGGCGAGTGGGCCGAGGGCAAGTCTATCGACGCCCGTGCAGCGACCGACCGGGCGCCCAGCGCGTCACACTGCACTCGAAGGCCACGCTCGAGCGCGGACTCGACGTCGGGATTCACACTGGTATGCCGCGAGGTCACCGGGCGAAGGTGGTTCCCGTGAGCCGTTCGTAGGCCTCGACGTACTTCGCGCGGGTCCGTTCCACGACGTCCTCGGGCAACGGCGGGGGCGCCTCCCCTGACGCCTTGTCCCAGCCCGACTCGGGTGAAAGCAACCACTCACGCACGAACTCCTTGTCGAAGCTGGGCTGAGTGTGTCCGGGCTCCCACTGGTCGGCGGGCCAGAACCGAGATGAGTCCGGTGTCAGCACCTCGTCGGCCAGCACCAGCTCACCGTCGACGACACCGAACTCCACCTTGGTGTCAGCGATGAGAATCCCGCGCTCGGCCGCGATCTCGTTGCCCCGAGCCAGGATTGCCGTCGTCAGCTCGCGCGCCCGGGCGGCCAGGCCACTCCCGATCGCGGCCTCCACCGCGGCATACGACATGGGTTCGTCGTGCTCCCCCTGGGGGGCCTTGGTCGACGGCGTGAAGATCGGCTGGTCGAAGCGCGACCCGTCGACGAGCCCTTCCGGGAGGCGTATGCCGCTCACGTGGCCGTCCGCGGCATACTCCCGCAAGCCTCCACCCGTGAGGTAGGCGCGCGCCACGCATTCCACCGGCAGCATCTCGAGGCGACGGACGAGGACCGCACGTCCGGCCACCTCGGCAGGGACGTCCGTGGACAGCACATGGTTGGGCACGATGCTCGCCAACTGCTCGAACCACCACAGCGAGAGCTGGGTCAGCACCGCGCCCTTGTCGGGAATGGCTGGTTCGAGGACGAAGTCGAAGGCCGAGATCCGGTCCGAGGCGACGAGCAGGAGTTGGTCCTCGCGAGCCCGACCGTCGTCCCCGATCGGGGCATAGAGGTCTCGGACCTTGCCCGAGTAGAGGTGGACGAACCCGGGGAGTCCCGGGGCAGGATCGGCGATCGACATGCCCGTCAGTCTGTCAGCCGTCGCGTGCTCGACCACATGAGCCTTACCGTTGCATAGGCTTCCTATGTATGTTGGTCTCATGCCCCTCGACCAATCCGCCGACCGCCTGCTGCGTGCCTCGGCCCGCCTCTCCCGCTGGGCCACCCGTCACGCCAGCATCGACATCCCCTATGCCCAGGCCCGCCTCCTGGCGCTCATGGATGACCACGGCCCGATGCGCATCACCGCCCTTGCCGAACACGACAACACGTCGCAACCGACCATGACCACCCAGGTCCAACGCCTCGTCGACCAGGGGTGGGCCCGACGCCAACCCGACCCCGTCGATGCACGAGCCACCCTCGCCAGCCTGACCCCCAGCGGTCAACGAGAGCTCGATCGCCTCCGCGCCGCCCGCGAGGCAACCCTCGCGCCCGTCCTCGCCCGCCTCCACCCCACCCAGCGCGCAGCGGTCCCGGCCGCTGTCGCCGTCCTCGAAGCCCTCCTTGCCGCCGCTGCCGACGAGTCCACCGCCACACGCCAGGAAGCCTGACCCATGTCCTTGTTCCGCCAACCCCGTCCCGTGCTGGCCGTAGCCTTCGCCTGCGTCATTGCCTTCATGGGCATCGGCCTGGTCGACCCCATCCTCAAACCAATCGCCGACGACCTCGGCGCCGGTCCGGCCCAGGTGTCCCTGCTCTTCACGAGCTACATGGCCGTCATGGGATTGACCATGCTCGTCACCGGCTGGGTGAGCAGCCGCCTGGGCGCCAAGCGCACATTGATCCTCGGTCTGGCCATCATCATCATCGGCGCGGGCCTCGCGGGCTCGATGGACAGCATCGGCGGAATCGTGGGCTTCCGCGCGGTCTGGGGGCTGGGCAACGCCCTCTTCATCGCCACCGCCCTGGCCACGATCGTCGCCTCGGCACGCGGCTCGGTCGGCCAGGCGATCATCCTCTACGAGGCCGCCCTCGGTCTGGGCAGCGCCGCCGGCCCGCTCCTCGGCGGCGCCCTCGGCGGGATCTCGTGGCGCTACCCGTTCTACGGAATCGTCGCCCTCGTCGGCGGCAGGCCGGGTCAGCCCGGGACGCTGACCTCGCCGTCGATCGCCCGGCGCGCGATGTCGGTGCGGTGGTGCGAGCCGGCCAACTCGATGCGGCCGACCGCGGCATACGCCCGATGGCGGGCCTGCTCCAACGTGGGCCCGGTCCCGACCACGGAGAGCACCCGTCCACCAGCTGACACGAGGACTCCGTCGTCGTCCAGGGCCGTGCCGGCATGGAGCACGTATGCCGTGCCCTCGCCTGCGTCGATCGTGTCGCCTTCGTCGGTGAGCCCGTCGATCGGGTCGCCGGTCCGTGGCGCGGCCGGGTAGTTCTCGGCGGCCACGACGACGGTCACCGCCGCGTTGTCGCGCCAGCGCAGCGGGTCGACGTCGATCAGTCGGCCGGTGGCGGCGGCCAGCAGGAGCTGCGCCAGCGGGGTCTCGAGGCGGGCCAGCACGACCTGGGTCTCCGGGTCGCCGAAGCGTGCATTGAACTCGATGACCCTCGGCCCGCGCGAGGTGAGCGCGAGGCCCACGAAGAGCACGCCGACGAAGGGCGTGCCGCGCCGACGCATCTCGTCGAGGGTTGGTTGTGCGACCCGGGCCACGACGTCGGCGGCGAGGTCGACCGGCGCCCAGGGCAGCGGGCTGTAGGCGCCCATGCCACCGGTGTTGGGGCCGGCATCGTCGTCCCCGACCCGCTTGAAGTCCTGCGCCGGCACCAGGGGCACGGCGGTCGTGCCGTCGCAGAGGCAGAAGAGCGACACCTCCGGTCCGTCGAGGAACTCCTCGATGACCACCCGACCGTCGGGTTTGGCCAGGCAGGCGGCCGCATGGGCGAGCGCGACCTGGCGCTCGGAGGTGACGACGACGCCCTTGCCGGCGGCCAAGCCGTCCTCCTTGACCACATGCGGGGCGCCGAAGGCATCGAGGGCGTCCTCGACCTCGGCCAGGGTCGAGCAGACGTGGGCCAGCCCGGTCGGCACCTCGGCGGCCGACATGACGTCCTTGGCGAAGGACTTGCTCCCCTCGAGCCGCGCCGCCTCGGCCGTCGGCCCGAAACATGCAATCCCCTCCGCGACAAGGGCATCGGTCACACCCGCGACCAGCGGTGCCTCAGGGCCGACAACGACCAGATCCACGCCCAGCTCCGTGGCCAGGGCCACCACGCCCTTCGGCGAGGTGGGGCCGCCCTCGATGTCGCGACAGAGCGCAAGGGCCGCGATGCCGGGGTTGCCGGGCGCAGCGATCACGGCATCCACGGCGGGGTCGGCACTGAGGGACCGGACGAGGGCGTGCTCACGCGCACCGCTGCCGAGGACGAGAACCTTCACGAGGACGACCCTAGCGGGGAGCAGAAATGAGGAAGCGACGGACCCGGGGAGCAGGGGGGTTAATCCCCGGGGCCGTCGCTTCCGTCTGCGTGGCGCTCTCGGTCTTGGGGGGAAGACCGGCGCTCTGCGTAGACATCGACGAGGTCGATGACTCGACAGTAGGCGTTGGCCGCGTTCATGTAAAGTTCAACCATGTCGGATCAAGGACAGTGTCGGAAATCCGTCACTTCCGCTGGGGGGCGAGCGAGGTGAGCACGGTCGAGGGTTGGGCACGCGCGTCCGACCCCCGCCTCGCTCTCTACGAGGCACTCGTCGGCCTCACCCAACCAAGTCGGGTGGCCCTCGAGCAGCTGGGCTTCGCCGGCCCTCTCCTCGACGTCGAGCTCCCCCGCCTCGCGGAGTCCGGGCTGGTCTCCCTCCTCGATGACGGCACCATCGCCGTGGCGGACCCCCAGGTCGCCATCCCTCGGTATGCCGCGGAGCTGGAGCGCCTCGCCGCCTCCTCGCGCTCGGGGTTGGGTGCCCTCGCCGACCGCTACCGGGAAGCCCAGGACGCCCAGGAGCGGGCGGCGACCTTCGACGTCACCCTCACCAGCGGCATCGGCGAGTTGGACTACACGCGCGCCCAGGTCCTGCGGGCCGCCCGGACGTCGATCGAGTTCGTCGCGGCGCGCACCCCCACCAATGACCATCTCGTCCTCAGCGGCGGCCCCGACGACATCCTGCTTCGAGGCGGCCTGACTCGCCGGCTCGTCCTCGACTCCTCCATCCTCGATGTCGAGGGCACGACCAAGGCGCTGGCCAGGCTGACCGAGACCGGCGCCCAGGTGCGCCTCATGCCTACCCTGGCATTGAGTGTGCTCGTGACGGATCGCTCGATCGCCATCGTGGACATCACGAACCACGACCCGTCGGGCTACGGCTGCATCGTCGTTCGTCACACTCCCCTCGTCATGGCCCTCAACGAGTTGGTCGACGCGAGCTTCGCGGGCAGCACGGAAGCACCCAGAGCGCGGGCAGATGCACGCAGTCGCTTCGGCGCCCGGCAGGCCCAGACGCTTGCCCTCCTCGCCGCCGGAGCGACGGACTCGACCATCGCCCGGCAGGTCGGTGTGTCACAGCGAACCGTGGAGCGCTTCGTGCGCACGATCCTCGACGACCTCGGCGCCTCGACCCGCTTCCAGGCCGGGGCGCAGGCAGAGCGGGCCGGGCTGCTCTGACGCCGCCTGGTCGCGGGGATAAACTTGGATGTTCCCCAGTTCGGGCGCGGGGGCGCCCACGGCACAGGAGACTCGAGAAGTTCGTGACCGCGAGTTCATCGCTTCGCCCAGATCTCGGCGATGTCGCCGCCACCGAGGTGGCCGCTGAGCAGGCCCACGTCGACCGGGTGTATGCGGAGTTGGCCAAGGCCGACGCCCGGGCCGCCAGCGTCGCCGCCGAGGGTTTGGCCCGCGGCCGCACCGATCGCACGGGGGATGTCCGTGACGAGGAGATGACCGGTCTCTTCGAGCGCGACGCCCTCATGTATGCCGCGGCACGTCGGCGCGCGACCCTCGAGAAGCAGTACGAAGGGCTCGTCTTCGGGCGGCTGGACCTCGGCGAGGAGCACTCGGAGCCCGGGGAGCGCGAGGTGCGCCACATCGGTCGGCTCGGGGTCCGGGACGACGACTACGAGCCGCTGGTCATCGACTGGCGCGCACCCGCCGCGGCGGCCTTCTATCGAGCCACGCCAGTGGAGCCGATGGGTGTCCTGCGGCGCCGGGTCCTGCGTTGCTCGGGCTCTCGGGTCATCGGCGTCGAGGACGACCTCATGGTGCCGGAGGCACCCGAAGACCTCGTCGTCGTGGGTGATGGGGCGCTCATGGCTGCTCTCACCCGCAGCCGCGGTCGGCAGATGCGCGACATCGTGGCGACCATCCAGGCGCACCAGGACGCCGCGATCCGGGCCACCTCACGAGGAGTCGTCGAGATCAGCGGTGGTCCCGGCACCGGCAAGACGGTGGTGGCGCTGCACCGCGCGGCATACCTGCTCTACTCGGAGCGCCGCCGTTTCGAGAGTGGTGGGATCCTCGTGGTGGGACCGTCGGCGGCCTACACGGCATACATCGAGAGGGTCCTGCCCAGCCTGGGCGAGGACTCGGTTGCGCTGCGCGCCCTGGGGGACCTCGTCGACGGGGTGACCGCGACCCGCATGGACCACCCCGAGGTGGCGGCGGTCAAGGGCAGCCTGCGCATCCGGCGGCTGCTCGCCCGTGCCGCCGGCCGGCCGCCAGAGGGTGCCCCGACCGTCTTCCGCGCCTTCATTGCAGGCCATGCCGTCAGGCTCGACGAGCCCCAACTGGCCGGGCTGCGCAAGAGGGTGCTGCGCGGCCATGCGCACAATCTCGCCACGGATCAGGCCCGCGAGGCCCTGGCCCAAGCCGCCTGGGAATCGGTGCGCCTGGGAGAGCGCGAGCACTTCCTGGACGCCTTCGACTCCTCGCGCGATGTCGACGAGTTCATGGCGGCCTGGTGGCCGCAGGTCGATCCGCGCGAGGTCCTGCTGCGCCTGGTCGACACCGACGACGTCTCGCGCTTGGCCGGGGGTGTCCTCACCCATGACGAAGCGGCCGCCGTCGCGGTGAGCAACCGGGAGGCCTTGGAGGAGGGCACCTGGTCGGTCGCCGATGTGGCGCTCATCGACGACCTCGCGGCCCGGTTGGGTCCGGTCCAGGAGGCCGCGGCCGAGGAGGTGGGCTTCTACGACATCGAGGAGCTCGACGACCTGGGAGCCCACGGCGTGCAGGACGTGCAGGTCGGCGGCATGTCCCGGATGGCGACACGAAGCAACGCCGTCATCACCCCGGTCGATGCGCGAGAACGGTTGTTGCAGGGCCGGATCGAGCGGCCGACGTCCTATGCACACGTCCTCGTCGACGAGGCCCAGGACCTCTCGCCGATGCAGTGGCGCATGTTGGGCCGCAGGGGGCGTTCGGCCTCGTGGACCGTGGTCGGCGATGCAGCCCAGGCCTCGTGGGGGGACCTGGGCGAGGCGCTCGAGGCGCGGCGAGCGGCATACGGCTCACTGCCGATCCAGTCCTTTCACATGGACACCAACTATCGCAACGCGCGCGAGATCTTCGACTATGCGCGGCGCGTGATCCTTCCCGTCGTTCCTGATGCGGACATCCCCAATGCGGTGCGCGAGACCGGGATCGATCCGCGTGAGATGGTCATCGACGGATCAGTCGAGCGTCACGTCGGGATGGCCCTCGAGGAGCTGCTCCAAGAGGTCGACGGCTCGATCGCCATCATCCCGCCGACGCGCTGGCACGACCGGCTTCGTGTCTTCGACGGCGCCGGTGACGGGCGGGTGCAGGTCATCGACCCGCTCTCGACCAAGGGCCTGGAGTGGGATGCGACGATCGTGCTCGATCCGGAGGGCATCGCGCAGGAGTCACCCGGCGGCGCGCGCGTCCTCTACGTGGTGCTCACCCGCGCCGCGCACCGGATGTCGGTCCTCCGCCCGCACAACCCAACTTCTGCGTGACGCGGAACTTGTCCTGACGCACGGCTATTTCTGCGTCCACACCCAACTTCTGCGTGACGCAGAAGTTGGGGTTCAGGCGTCGAGCAGGGGGAATCGTTCGATGATCTCGTGCCGCCCCGGGCCGACACCGATGGCGGACACCCGCGCGCCGATGAGCTCCTCGACTCGCAGCACATAGGCCTGAGCAGCGGCAGGCAGGTCCTCGAAGGTGCGACACCCCGAGATGTCCTCCCACCAGCCGTCCATGAGTTCATAGATCGGCTTGGCGTGGTGGAAGTCGCTCTGCCCCATCGGCATCTCGTCGAAGCGGACCCCCTCGACGTCGTAGGCGACACAGATCGGCACCTGCTCGAAGCCGGTCAGCACGTCGAGCTTGGTGATGACGAAGTCGGTCACCCCGTTGATCCGCGTGGCATAGCGGCCGATGACCGTGTCCATCCAGCCACAGCGGCGCGGTCGCCCGGTCGTCGTGCCGTACTCGACGCCCGTCTTGCGCAGCGTCTCACCGTCGTCGTCGAAGAGCTCGGTCGGGAAGGGACCCTCCCCCACGCGCGTCGTGTAGGCCTTGAGGATCGCGATGACGCGCGACACCCGAGTTGGGGGGATGCCGGAGCCGGTGCACGCCCCGCCCGCCGTCGCCGAGGACGAGGTGACGAAGGGATAGGTCCCGTGGTCGACGTCGAGGAGCGTCGCCTGGCCCGCCTCCAGCAACACGTTCGAACCAGCGTTGAGCGCCTTCTCGAGCTCCAACGCGGTGTCACGAACCATGGGTCGCAAGCGCGCGGCATACGAAAGGAGTTCTGCGACAACGAGATCGACGTCGACGGCCCGCGTGTTGTAGATCTTGACGAGCACCTGATTCTTGACGGCGAGGGCCGCCTCGACCTTCTGGCGCAGGATCCCTTCGTCGAAGAGGTCCTGGACGCGGATGCCGATGCGATTCATCTTGTCGGCGTAGGTCGGGCCGATGCCGCGACCGGTCGTGCCGATCTTGCGCTTGCCGAGGAATCGCTCGGTCACCTTGTCGAGGGTGCGGTTGTAGGGCGCGATGATGTGGGCGCTCCCGCTGACGATGAGGCGGGAGGTGTCGACGCCACGCGCCTCGAGCCCGTCGAGCTCCTTGAAGAGCACCTCGAGATCGATGACGACGCCGTTGCCGATGACGGGCACGACGTTGGGCGAGAGGATGCCGGAGGGCAGCAGGTGCAGTGCGTACTTCTCGCGCGTGCCGTCTTCACCCTCGATGACGACGGTGTGGCCGGCGTTGTTGCCGCCGTTGAATTTCACGACGTAATCGACGTCGCTGCCCATGAGATCGGTCGCCTTGCCCTTGCCCTCGTCGCCCCATTGGGCGCCCACGAGCACGATCGCCGGCATCGAAGTCCCTTCCGTTGCGTTGTGCGCACCGCTCCCCTGGGTATGCCGCGGGGTGCCGCGCCGCATGCGTGAGGCCTCGCGCGACGCGAGGCCTCGGTGCACCCCAGCCTAGCGCCCCACGATCGACGTCGACTTCTCTCGCTGACCAACAGCCAGACCCAGTTGGTAGCGCGTATCCGCACCGTGGACGGCCATGATCGAGGCAATGCGACGCCGCACCGTACGCAGGCCCAGACCCATGAGACGCGCGATGACCTCGTCCTTGAAGCCCAGGGCGAGCAACTCGAGCAGGCGGTCGTCGTCCTTGTGATCACCAAGGGCCGCGACAATCGGCTGGGCATGGGCCCACAGCAGGTCGAAGTAGGCGGCGTGCAGGCGCACGACGAGGGGGTCGCGCGAGATGACATACCCGGCCTCGGGAATCCCCCACTGCGCCAAGGCCACGACGGCCTCGTCACCGAAGACGGCGAACTCGGTCTCGACATCGGGCAGCATCCGCTGCACCTCACCAACCGACTGCCACGACTGCATCCAACGCACCGATGAGGGGGAGTCGAGAACGTGCGCCGGGTAGAGAGTGCGCTGCACCATGCCGGCCCGCATCCGGTCCTGGGTCTCGCGCATGTTGGCCTCATCGAGGGCCGGCCCCTCGTCGAGGAGCATGACGAGGTTTCGGAGCTCACCCTGGAGGCGAGCGGTGAGCCCGGCGACGGTCGGCGCGGCGAGGTCCGGCAGGAGCGCCTCCCACGCCGAACCGGCGATCCCGCCCGGAGGAGCCACGACCAGGCGGAGCAGCTCGTTGACGCGGGCCAGGTCGCGTCGGCGCGCCTCCATGCGCACCGTCTCCTGGGCCAGCATGGCGGCGAGTTCCTCGCGGGCCTGTGCGGCGGTCGCCACGGTGGTGGCCGCTGGTGGCGTCGGTCGCGTCATCAGAACCCCTCCAGATTTGGCATTTTCCTGCCACGTGCACCTTAGTGCCTCTTTTTTGGAGACTGTGCATGCACAATGGTCGTGTTGCCGCGTTGCAGGGGACGTTCGCAACATGCTGCGCCTCAGTGCGCGAGCTCCTGGCAGGGGGCTGAAGGGGCCTGACCCAACAAGGGTCGGGCCCCTTCCACTGTCCCGGCCCGTCTGTGTCGGCTTGCCTGTCCCAGCCCCCTGACTGGTGCGTCCTCAGAGGTCGAGCGCGCGGGCTCCCTCGGCCGACGATGCGCGCAGGAACTCCTCACAGCGGTGGCGCTCGTCCTCCTCGCCGATCTCCCGGGCCGCCTTGGCCAGTGCCGCGAGCGCGCGCAGGAAGCCCCGGTTCGGCTCGTGCTCCCACGGGATCGGTCCCTGCCCTCGCCACCCGGCGCGGCGCAGAGCGTCGAGCCCCCGGTGGTAGCCGGTTCGCGCATACGCATAGGCCTGCACCGGGTGGTCGGCCTCGAGCGACGCCTCGGCCAGGACCGCCCAGGCCAGACTCGACGCCGGATGGGCGGCAGCGACCCGGCCTGGCCGCTCCTCACCGGCGGCGATCATCGCGGCGGCCGGGTCCTCGGGCAGCAGGGTCGGCGGGATTCCGAGCAGGTCAGTCATGGGCCGAGCCTATGTCCCTCCACGCGTATGCCGCCCGCTCACCGAGGGTGAGCGGGCGGCATACATGGTCATCGCCTTGCGTCCGGCAGGTGGCCGCTCCAGGCGCCAACCTGCCGGACGTCACGGTGAGGGTCAGGCGTGCGTGCCCGCCGAGCGCAGGTTCTGGCAGGCCTCGACGACGCGGGCGGCCATGCCGGCCTCGGCGTCCTTGCCCCACGCACGCGGGTCGTACTGCTTCTTGTTGCCGACCTCGCCGTCGATCTTCAGGACGCCGTCGTAGTTCTTGAGCATCCAGTTCGCGACCGGGCGAGTGAAGGCGTACTGCGTGTCGGTGTCGACGTTCATCTTCACCACGCCGTAATCGACGGCGTCGGAGATCTCCTGCGGCAGCGAGCCCGAGCCGCCGTGGAAGACCAGGTGGAAGGGCTTGGACCCGGCGGCCAGGCCCAACTCTGCCGCGGCGGCGTCCTGCGCGGCCTTGAGGACCTCCGGGCGGAGCTTGACGTTGCCCGGCTTGTAGACGCCGTGGACGTTGCCGAAGGTGAGCGCGGTCATGTAGTAGCCGTTCTCGCCGGACCCGAGCGCACGCACGGTGGCGATGGCGTCCTCGGGCGTCGAGTAGAGCTTGTCGTTGATCGCGTTCTCGACCCCGTCCTCCTCGCCGCCCACGACGCCGACCTCGATCTCGAGGATGATGTTGGCCGCCTTGCAGGCCGCGAGCAGCTCCTCGGCGATCTGCAGGTTCTCGGCGAGCGGCACGGCGGAGCCGTCCCACATGTGGCTCTGGAAGATCGGCAGGCCGCCAGCCTTGACGCGCTCGGTGCTCGCCGCGATGAGCGGGCGGACGAAGCCGTCGAGCTTGTCCTTCGGGCAGTGGTCGGTGTGGAGGGCGATGTTGACGGGGTAGTTCTTCGCGACCTCCTCGGCGTAGAGGGCGAGGGCCTTGGCACCGGTCACCATGTTCTTGATCGTCGAGCCCGAGGCGTATTCCGCGCCACCGGTCGAGACCTGGATGATGCCGTCCGAGCCGGCCTCGGCGAAGCCACGGATGGCGGCGGTCACGGTCTGGCTGGAGGTGATGTTGATGGCCGGGTAGGCGAACGAGCCGTTCTTGGCCCGGTCGAGCATGTCGGCGTAGACCTCGGGGGTGGCGATGGGCATTGCTTCTCCTCGTGAGCGGGATCACTTTCCGCCTCCGATCCTCCCACTCGGCGGGTGACGGCGCGCAAGGGATCGGCACATGGACGGATCGCCCGCCGTCTTCCCACGGATCGAGACGCCGCGGGTCTCGGCGCGGCAGGATGCGCTCCATGGACGTGGGGGCGCTCGCCGAGGCGACACCGGACAGCCGCAACCGGGTCGTCGACTTCCTGCGGGCCCTGGCGATCCTCGTCGTGGCCTTCGGGCACTGGACCGCGGCGGCCGTGGTCGTCCGCGACGGCAGCCTGGTCCCCGACCAGATCCTCAACCTGGCCACCTGGACCCATCCGTTGACGTGGGTGATCCAGGTGATGCCGGTCTTCTTCATGGTGGGCGGCTACGCGAATGCGTTGTCCTGGCGCTCTGCTCGCCGTCGCGGCGAGGGGTATGCCGCGTGGTTGCGTTCGCGCCTGCGTCGCCTCGGCACCCCCGTGATCCCGCTCCTGATCGTGTGGCTGGCCATCGCCTCGATTGCGTATGCCGCGGGCGTGCCGGGCGGAACCCTGCGCACCGCCTCACAGGTGGCGCTGGTGCCGACGTGGTTCCTCGCCGCCTACGTCATGGTCGTGGCGCTCGCGCCGGCGGCCCTCGCGCTGTGGGAACGACTGGGGTGGTGGGCCGTGGCCGGGTTCCTGCTGCTGGGTGGCCTGGTGGACCTCGTGAGCATCCGGACCGGGAGCGATCTGTCAGGTTTCCCGAACTATGTCATCGTGTTCGGCGCGGTCCACATGATCGGGTTCGCCTGGCTCGACGGGCGACTGCACGGCATACGAATTCGGTTGCTGCTGGCCGCGATCGGTGCGGTGGGCACTGTCCTGCTCGTCTGGCTCGGCCCCTACCCGGTGTCGATGGTGGGCCTGGACAACGCCACTTTCAACAACTCCTTCCCGACCCGTGTCACCCTCGGCTTCCTCGGGCTCCTGCAAGGTGGCCTGTTGCTCGCTCTCGAGCCGGTGCTCGAGCGGTGGTTGCGCCGGCCGAAGCCGTGGCGGTTCACGATCCTCGTCAACGCGCGGATCATGACGCTCTACCTGTGGCACCTCACGGCGATGGTGCTGGTCATCGGGGTCTCGTTGGCACTGGGCGGTTTTGGCTTGCACAGCGAACCGTTGTCCGGGGCCTGGTGGGCGACACGGCCACTCTGGTGGGCCGTGCTCGCGGCGGTGACGATCGGCTGCATCGCCGTCTTCGGGCGCTTCGAATCACCGGCCAAGGATGAGCGGCCGGCCCCGCCCGCGTGGCTCGCCGTCCTCGCCTGTGTCGCCATGTGCGCGGGTCTCGGCGTGATGGCGATGTTCGGAATCGTCGACAGAGACGGGGTGAACTGGTGGTGGCCACTCGTGCCGATCGCGGGTCTCACCCTGACCGGGATGATCCCCTTGGGTCGAGGACGCACGGGGTCGTCGTCGTCACTTGGTGCAGGCCGAGCCGGGTGAGGATCGGCCGACTGTCTGGTGAGGTGTCCACCCGCACGTAGGGGTGTCCGGCGTCGAGGGCCAGGCGTGCCCGGTATGCCGTGAGGGCGCGATAGAGCCCCCGCCCGCGCCACTGCGCATGCGTTGTCCCACCCCACAACCCGGCGAAGTCCACACCCGGCGTGAGCCGGAGCGCGGCATACGAAATGACGCGTTGGAGCCCGCCAATCTCCTCGGCGAGAACGGGTCTGAGCAAAGCGGGGTCGCGTTCCTGCTCCGCCCGCAGCGCGTCGTTGACCCAGCTCGACGCGGTGCCCCACACCCCGTCCATGAGGACGCGGACCCGTTCCCAGTCCTCGCCGGCGAACTCACGGATCCGCACGCCCTCCGGTGCCGCGATGTCATCGACCAGGTCAGCGGCCTCACCGAGCATGACGACCTCGACGTCGCCGGCCTCGAACCCGTGCCGGACGAGTCGATCGACGAGGTCGGCCGGCTCGTCGTCGGCATAGGTCTTCCACTCGAAGGCCTGGCCACGCCCGGTGAAGAAGTCGACTTCCGCAGCGATCGCTGCCTCGATCTGCTCCTCGTCGTCCCCGAGCCCGAGGGGGGACTCGATCGTCGCGCCGTCCCACTCGGGATTCTCGGGATAGGTGCGATGGACCAATCCGACGCGTTCGGTGATGTCGAACGGTCCGCCGTCCTTCTGGGCCAGCCGGACCTGTCGGCGGAACTCGGCGAGGAGAGCCTCGGGGGTCACCGTCAGTCCTTGCGTTCGGAGAGGAAGTCGAGGAAGGACAGTACCTGGGCCTCGGTAAGGCCGTGACCGAGGGGTTTGGTGGACAGGCTGCGGATCTTGGGCGATGGTCGGAACTGGACCTCGACCGGCACGTGGACGACCTCGGTGGACAGGAAGACCGGCATCACGCACCGGTGAGGCGAGACGTCCCGCCGGCGGCACTCGCCGAGGCCGAGGCCATCGAGGGCGCCAAGCGTGGTGACCGCCACGCAGTGACATCGCTCAGGCGTGTTGTTCGATCCATGCGTGCATGGCGATGGCCGCGGCGGCGCCGGCGTTGATGGAGCGGGTCGACCCGAACTGCGTGATGTGCAGGATCACCTCGCACACCTCGCGCATCGCGTCTGACAACCCGGGCCCCTCCTGGCCGAAGGCGAGCACGCACGCCCGCGGCACGGCATACCCCTCGATGGGGATGGAACCGGGCACGTTGTCGATCCCGAGGATGGGTATGCCGCGACCCTCGCCCTGGTGCGCCGCCCACGTGGCCAGGTCGTCGGCTGTGCCGTGATGGATCTCGTGCTGGTAGCGATCGGTGACCATCGCGCCCCGACGGTTCCAGCGACGCTTGCCGACGATGTGGAAGGCGGCGACATTGAAGGCGTTGGCGGTGCGGACGATCGAGCCGATGTTGAAGTCGTGCTCCCAGTTCTCGATCGCGATGTGCAGCGGGAAGCGAGTGCGGTCGAGGTCGGCGACGATCGCGTCGTGCCGCCAGTAACGAAAGCGGTCCTCGACGTTGCGCCGGTCACCCTCGCGCAGCAACTCGGGGTCGAGGCGCGCGTCCTCGGGCCACGGGCCCGTCCAGGGACCGACGCCCACTTCTCGCTCCGGTGACTCGACCACAGCGCCACGATAGGGCGCGTCCAGCGCGCACCCAGAGAAGGCCCATACCCTTGTCAGGTGATCGCCGACGTGCTGACGATGCTCCCTGCTGCCCTGCCCACCTCGCTCGGCCCGAGCTGGATGGACCCCGCGTGGCTCCTCGAGCGCTTCGGCACCGAGTTCTTCGTCATCGCTCTGGTCATCGTGTTCATCGAGTGCGGCCTGCTCTTCCCGATCCTGCCCGGCGACTCGCTGCTCTTCGCCGTCGGCCTGTTCGTGGCCGGCGGCAACCTCCACGTGAGCCTCCCCGTGGCCCTCGTCGGGCTCTTCGTGGCCGCGATCGGCGGCAACATCGCGGGCTACGAGATCGGGAGAGCCATCGGACCGAAGTTGCGCCAGCGCGACGGGCGCATCATCAAGCGCAAGTACTTCGACCAGACCGAGAAGTTCTTCGACAAGCACGGCAACAAGGCCCTGGTCATCGGTCGCTTCGTCCCGATCGTGCGCACCTTCGTGACGGTCGTCGCGGGCATCGGCCGGATGGACCGCAAGCGCTTCTTCACCTGGTCGGCCGTGGGCGCCGTCCTCTGGGTCTTCGGCCTCGTGCTCGCCGGCTACTTCCTGGGCGCGGCCTTCCCCGTCCTCGGCGAGCAGATCGACAAGGCGGTCATCGTCATCGTCTTCCTGTCCGTGCTGCCGATGCTCTTCGAGTGGTGGAAGCACCGCAAGGAGGCCAAGGAACTCGGCGAGATCCGCGAGGAGATTGTCGACATCGTCAAGGACGAACTCGACTGATCTTGGGCCGACCGAAAGCTCACAATTGTGCAGTTTCGGGATCAGCCGACCGAAAACTCACAATTGTGC
>NZ_HF570956.1:1569245-1572281 GCF_000367525.1 Phycicoccus elongatus Lp2
TTCTGTTCGGCGTGGAACTCACCTCGCACCCGACGCCACCCATACGTGTGTCAGGGTGCGAGATCTGGTTGCTGAGGTCACCCACACCGGGTCACCACGAGGTGTGCAATGGTCGGCCCTCGGCGAAGCCGGCCGTGCTCTGGATGCCGACCGTCGCCCGCTCCTCAAACTCCGCGAGGGTGCGCGCGCCGGCATAGGTGCACGAGGACCGCAATCCGCTGATGATCTGGTCGATGACGTCCTCGACACTCGGCCGCGCCGGGTCGACGAACATCCGCGCGCTGCTGATCCCCTCCTCGAACATCGCCTTCCGCGCCCGTTCGTATGCCGTGTCGGTTGCGGTGCGATTGCGCACGGCCCGCGAGGACGCCATCCCGAAGGACTCCTTGTACTGCCGATCCTGCTCGTCGGTGTAGAGGTCGCCGGGCGACTCCAGGGTGCCCGCGAACCAGGACCCGATCATGACGTTGGAGGCGCCCGCGGCCAGTGCCAGGGCGACATCGCGCGGGTGTCGCACTCCGCCATCAGCCCAGACGTGCTTGCCGAGTTCCCGTGCGGCAGTAGCACATTCGAGAACGGCCGAGAACTGCGGTCGACCCACAGCCGTCATCATGCGGGTGGTGCACATCGCTCCCGGTCCAACGCCCACCTTGACGATGTCCGCGCCAGCCTCGATGAGGTCGCGGGTCCCGGCTGCCGACACGATGTTGCCGGCGACGATCGGCACCTGCGGGTCGAGGGTTCGCACGGCGCGCAGGGCGTCGACCATCTTGCGCTGGTGGCCGTGTGCCGTGTCGATGACCAGGACGTCGGCGCCCGCCTCGATGAGCGACTGCGCCTTCGCCGCCACGTCTCCGTTGATGCCGACGGCGGCGGCGACTCGGAGGCGGTTGTCGGCATCGACCGCGGGGGAGTAGAGGTGAGCGCGCAGCGCCCCGGCGCGCGTGAGGATGCCGACGAGGCGGCCATCCGGAGCGACGACCGGCGCGAGCCGGCGGCGGGCGTGGGACAGGGCGTCGAAGGCTTCCTCGACGTCGATGCCGTCGGGGACGGTCACCATCTCCTTGACCATCACGTCACGCACCTGGGTGAAGCGGTCGACCCCGGTGAGGTCGGACTCGGTGACGATCCCGACCGGACGGTCGCCCTCCACCACGACGGCGGCGCCGTGGGCGCGTTTGTGCAGCAGGACGATCGCCTCGCCGGCGGTCGTGGACGGCGCCAACGAGACGGGCGTGTCGTAGACGTGGTGACGGGACTTCACGAAGGAGATGACATCGCTGACGACATCCCCCGGGATGTCCTGCGGAATGACTGTGATGGCACCGCGGCGGGCGGTCGTCTCGGCCATCCGACGCCCGGCGATCGCCGTCATGTTGGCGACGACGAGGGGGATCGTGGTGCCCGTCCCGTCCGTGCTCGACAGGTCGACATCGAGCCGCGAGGTGACGTCCGAGGCATTCGGGACCATGAAGACGTCGTCGTAGGTCAGGTCGAACTGGGGGGTCACCCCGTTGAGGAACTGCACCTTGCGAGTCTAGGCGGGTGGGCTGGGTTACCCCCGCCGCCCCGGCTCTCGAGAACACAACTCGCACCGGACCACAGGTATGCCTGTGTCCCGGTGCGAGATCTGTTCCGGAGGGCCCGGATCAGGAGATCGCGGTCGCGATGCCGTGGATGACCAGACCGGCCAGAGCGCCGACGATCGTGCCGTTGATCCGGATGAACTGGAGGTCGCGCCCGACGTGGAGCTCGATGCGCTCGGCCGCCTCCTTGCCGTCCCACCGGTCCACCGTCACCGAGATGACCTCGGCGAGCTCGTGACCATAGGTGTTGACCACGAAGGACACCAGTTCGGCAAGGCGCGCCTCGAGGCGCCCGCGCCACACCTGGTCCTCACGCAGGTGCTGGCCTGCGTGGGCCAGGAGCTCGTCGCCGCGCGTCCAGAAGTAGCTGGACTCGTCGTCCATGGCGTGGAGCAGTGAGGCCTTGAAGGACTGCCACAGACCGACCGCTGTCACGGGCACTTGGGGGTGGGTGAGCAGCCGCTCCTTGAGGGTTTCGGCGCGCTCCATCACCTGCGGGTCGGTCTGCAGGTCCCGTGCCAGCCGCTTGAGCAGGTCGTCGAACGCCTGACGGGCCGGGTGATGGTGGTCTGAACGGATGTCCTCGAGCCAGTGCAACACCTGGCTGTAGCTCCAGTGGATGACCTTGTCGTCCACCCACGGCGGGGACCACCACGGCGCCCGCTCACCGATCACGGCCGCAAATGTCCCGGGGTTCTCGGCCAGCCAGGTATGCAGTTGCTCGAGGCCGAGGTCGACCAGCCCGCGGTGGGTCTGTTCGTCGACGATGCCCTGGAGCAGGGTGCCGGCGATCGGCGCGATCGGCTCGCTGGCCAATCGGGGCAGCAGGAAGTCCTCGACGATGCCGCGGACCTCGTCGTCGCTGAGTCGGCCGAGCCCAGCACGGGACACCCGCACGACCTCGACCATGGCCCGGTGGCGATTGGCCGGCATACCGAGCCACGTGCCGACGCGGTCGGCGACGTGGGCCGCGGCGAGGCGTTCGCGAGCGATCTCCTCGGTGAGGAAGTTCTCGGTGACGAACTCCTGCAGGTTGCGACCGATCTCGTTCTTGCGCTTGGGGATGATCGCGGTGTGCGGGATCGGTAGCCCCAGCGGGTGCCGGAAGAGCGCCGTCACCGCGAACCAGTCGGCCAGCGCACCCACCATCGCCGCCTCGGCGCCGGTGTTGACGTAACCCCAGATCCCCGAGTGGTCCAGGCGCAGGGTGGCCACGAAGATCACGGCCGCGAGGATCAGCAGGGACAACGCGACGCCGCGCATGACGCGCAGCCGCCGTCGACGTTCGGCATCGGCGGGCGTCGAAACCATCAGACTCACGAGGTCGATCCTCTCCCATGGGCGACGTGGGGTCCGCCCTCCCAACGTCCGAGAGTTCCCTTTGTATGCCGCGCTCTCCCGCTCGGGCTCTCCGGGCTCGCGCTCTCCGGGCTCGCGCTCTCCGGGCTCG
>NZ_HF570956.1:1572381-1591338 GCF_000367525.1 Phycicoccus elongatus Lp2
GTGCGGCTGCCGCTGGCCGGACTGACCGTGGTGACGGCCGACCCGGCGACGCTCGAGCCGTTCGCGCCGATCATCGCCGACGAGCTCAACGTCAAGTCGGTCACCCTGCTCGATGTCGACGCGGCCCACGAGTCCGACTTCGGGATCAGCCAGAAGCTCACCGTCAATGCGCGGGTCGCCGGCCCGCGTCTGGGCAAGGACGTGCAAACCGTCATCAAGGGCTCCAAGAGCGGTGACTGGTCCGTGGCCGAGGACGGCACGGTCACCTCCGGTGGGTTGGCGCTCGTCGAGGGCGAGTACACGCTCGAGACGGTCGTCTCCGAGGAGGCCGGTGCCGACGCACACGTGACCGCGATGCTGCCCGGCGGTGGCTTCGTGGTCCTCGACACGCAGGTCACTCTCGACCTGGAACTCGAGGGAACCGCCCGTGACCTCATCCGCGCGGTCCAGCAGGCCCGCCGCGAAGCCGGGCTCGACGTCTCCGACCGGATCACCCTGACGATCGCCGCCGGCGAGCACACGTGGCGTGCCGCGCTCGAGCATCGGGACCTGATCATCGGGGAGACCCTCGCCGACCAGTTCTCGGTGTCGATGAACCTCGACGACCTCACGGTCGGCGACGACGTGTCCGAAACGCTCGTCGGCAACGAGCAGCGCGTCCGCATCCGGGTCGCCAAGCGCTGATTGGGCCGGTCGCGCGCTCAATGACGGGCGCGGCCTCCACCCGTCGAGAGGGAGCAAATCGCGGGCCCAAGAGGTCCGAGCCCGCGATTTGCTCCCTTTCGACTGGTCTCACCCGACTCGGACGGGGGCGGGCGATCGGTCAGGGCCACGGATGGTCGAGCAATATCGCGAATCGCTTGAGCAGCGCATGACGCCGCAAGGGGTCGGACAGGTCCTCGGCCCAGATCTCGCGGGTGCGCCAGTCTCGGTCCCGAAGGCGTGACCTCCTGTCGGAGTCCTTGCTGGCCTGGTGGCGACTCGCGTGGTGCTCACCCTGGTACTCACCGATCAACCGGTGCTCCGGCCAGACGAGGTCGCCCTCGGCCAGCCACTGCCCGTCGTCGTCATGGATGTCGAGATTGACCACCGGCTCCGGGAACCCCGCCTCGATGAACATCAGGCGCGCCCGCGACTCCTGCGGTGATCGCACCCACGGCCGGATGAGGGGCAATGCTTGGCTCAGCAGGACTTTTCCTCTTGGCCGGTTGCGGGCGTCCAGTCGCTGACGGAGCTCCCCGCGGACGCGTTCCACGTCCACCTGTCGCACGTCGAGTCGCTGGTCCAGGGTGACGTCGCTCCACCATTGCGGACGCCTATCGGAGAAGTCGTATGCCGTGTGGTCCGGCCGCAGGATCACGTTGGCCGCCGCGTCTCCCACCACCACGAGATCTTCCACGGTCAGGCCATCGCACCGCACGAGCTCGCCGTAGTCGCACCAGGTGTCTGCTGCATCGACGACGGCGAACTCCTCATGCAGGTGCACGACCCGCTGCTCGAGACCACGATGCCCGGCGACGCCCTCGCGCCGGATAGGCCCGACGTTGCTGCTGCACATGACGTGAAGGCGCCGATCCCGTGTCTGTCGAGCCGTGCGGGGGAAGCCGTGGACATCACCGGCGCTGAGGTGGGAGAGGGCCACCGCTTCGGGAAGCCCGAGCAGCAGAGCACGCCGAAGCTCGGGCCCGTCCTCGACGGGAGTCGCGCAATGGACCCCGTGGGTGATGTGGTGGAGTGCCTTCGCACGCAGCCGGCTGGCCGGCACACCCCTGTTGATCGCGTCGTGCGCCGCGAACGGTCCGGAGGCGAGTTCGGCAGGAAGGGGAGTGCGCGGCATACGAGAAGCCAACCCGAGTGCCGACCGGCTCCCGGTGTTGTCCACAGCTTTCCACAGGGGTTCGCCCAGCATCCCGCGATCGAGAGGGAGCAAATCGCGGGCACACGGGTCCGCAGCCCGCGATTTGCTCCCTCTCGACAGAAGGGGACGGCGAGGGAGGGGACGGGGGGAGGGAGGGGACGGGGAGGGAGGGCGGAAGGTGCGGGAGAATGGGCCCGTGACCCCAGCACCCGACGCCGCCCAGCGCGAGGCCGCGCGCAATCTCGAGATTCGCAAGCGGATGCGGGAGGCGGAGGAAGCGATCCTCGCCCGTGCGCCGGAGCACCAGCTCCAGCCCTCCCTCGACCGCATCACCGCCGTCATGGAACTCCTCGGGGACCCGCAGCGCACCTTCCCGGTCATCCACCTGACGGGCACGAACGGCAAGACCTCGACGACCCGCATCATCGAGCGCCTCCTGCGTGAACTCGGCCTCAAGACAGGCAGATTCACCTCACCACACCTGCACTCGATGCGTGAGCGGATCGCCCTGTCCGGCCAACCGATCGGGGAAGAGGCCTTCCTGGCGGCCTACGACGAGGTCATGCCGTTCGTCGAGATGGTCGACGCACAATCGCTCGCCGCGGGCGGCCCGCGGATGACCTACTTCGAGGTCCTCGTCGCCATCGGGTATGCCGCGTTCGCCGATGCCCCGGTCGACGTGGCCGTCGTCGAGGTGGGCATGGGAGGGGCCTGGGACGCGACGAATGTGGTCGAGGCTCCCGTCTCCGTCGTCCTGCCGATCGACATCGACCACCGGCACTTCCTCGGCGACACCGTCGAGGAGATCGCGACCGAGAAGTCGGGAATCATCACGGCCGATGGCATCACCGTCATGGCCCTGCAGCCGCACGACGAGGCAGCGGTGATCCTGCGCGACAAGGCGGACGAGGTCGGGGCGCGCCTGGTCGCGGAGGGCATCGACTACGGCGTGACCGCGCGCGACGTCGCCGTCGGCGGCCAGCAGATCAGCGTCAAGGGCCTGGCGGCCGAGTACCCCGACCTCTTCCTCCCCCTGCACGGCCCCCATCAGGCCCAGAACGCTGCGACCGCCGTCGCCGCCGTCGAGGCCTTCCTCGGCGGTGGGGAGCAGGCGCTCGACCTCGACGTCCTGCGCGAGGGACTCGCCGCCGTCGACTCACCCGGACGGCTCGAGATCGTCCGGCGCAGCCCCACGGTCATCGTCGACGCCGCCCACAACCCGCACGGCGCGCTCGCCCTGCGCGAGGCCCTGCAGGACTCCTTCAACTTCGCCAAGATCGTCGGTGTCGTCGCGATCCTCGCCGACAAGGACGCCACCGAGATGCTCGAGATCCTCGAGCCGGCCTTCGACGAGGTCGTGGTCACCCGCACCACGTCCGCGCGCGCCATGCCACCGGCTCGGCTGGGCGAGCTCGCCACCGAGATCTTCGGCGAGCACCGCGTCCATGTCGTCCAGGATCTGCCCGACGCCCTCGACACGGCCGCCGGCCTGGCCGATGACGGGGGAGTCGCGGGTGGCGTGGTGGCGACGGGGTCGGTGACCACGGCGGCCGAGGTGCGCATGCTGCTGGGCACCACGACCGCCTGAGCCCCGCGGCATACCCTTGACGTCATGAAGTGGCTCATCCTCCTCGCCGTCCTGCTGGCGATCGTCTTCGTCCTCGGGATGCGAATCGGCGCCGGGAAACAGGGCGGCTCGGTCGCCTTCACGCCCGTGCACGAGCTCCCCGAGACCCAGCGCAGGCCCATCGACGGGGCCCTCGACAACAACCAGAAGATCCTGGCCATCAAGCACTATCGCGACGTCACGGGCGCCGGCCTGGCTGCCGCGAGGACCGCCGTCGAGATGCACGACCGTCGGCGCAACCAGTGAGGATGCAGTTCGTCGGGCGCACCGGCACCTTCACCTACCGGATGCTCGCGACCGTCCTGGCGGCGCAGTCGATCCTGCTCTTCTTCGGTGCCCTCGTCGCCCGCGGCACCGCGATCGCCGCCGGCAAGGACGGTGGCCGGGTGTTCGCGATCGGGTGCGCCCTGGCAGTGCTCGCCGTCCTCGCCGCGGGCCTCATGCGGACGCCCTTCGGGCTGCCGCTCGGCTGGCTCGTCCAGGTCCTCACCTGGGCCAGCGCCGTATGGGTGCCGATGATGCTCGCCGTGGGGCTCGTCTTCACCGCGCTCTGGGTGTTCTGCCTGCTCCGCGGTCCACGCGCCGAGGCGCTCGTCGCCGAACATCGCGCCGCCGCCGAGGCTGATGCCGGCCACCACTAGGCTGGCCGGGTGACCACCGAACGCTCACTCGTCATCGTCAAGCCCGACGGCTTCCATCGGGGACTCACCGGTGAGGTCCTGCGTCGGATCGAGGCCAAGGGTTATGTCCTGGCGGCCCTCAAGATCCTCACGCCGCCGACCGCCCTGCTCCAGGAGCACTATGCCGAGCACGAGGGCAAGCCCTTCTTCGAGCCGCTTGTCGCCTTCATGTCCAGCGGTCCGGTGACCGCGGTCGTCATCGAGGGCGAGGACTGCATCAAGGGCTTCCGGTCGCTTGCCGGTGCCACCAACCCGACCGAGGCCGCGCCGGGCAGCATCCGCGGCGACCTCGGGCGCGACTGGGGCGAGAAGGTCCAGAAGAACATCGTCCATGGCTCCGACTCGCCCGAGTCCGCTGCCCGGGAGATCGGCATCTGGTTCCCGGAGCTCTGATCACCGCCGCCTGTCGGCCAATGCCTTTCACCGGTATGCCGCGTGCCCCCGGCTCGCGGTCGGATCCGCCGGTTAGCATCGGCGGGTGGCGAGCGTGTGGGGTCGATTCGGGGGTCGTGACCTCGCCATCGACCTGGGGACCGCCAACACGGTGATCTACCAGCGGGGCCGCGGAGTGGTCCTCGACGAGCCGTCGGTCGTGGCGGTGCGCACCGGCACTGCCGACCTGCTCGCGGCGGGCGCCCGAGCCAAGGAAATGGTGGGTCGAACACCGAGCTCGGTCACCGCGATCCGCCCCCTGCGCGATGGCGTCATCTCCGATGCGGAGGTGAGCGAGCGCATGCTGCGCTGGTTCGTCGACCAGGTCGCGCCGTCCACGATCCTTCGTCCTCGCGTCGTGGTGGGGGTGCCGAGCGACATCACAGGTGTCGAGCGGCGCGCGCTCGAGGATGCGACGCTGCGGGCCGGCGCTCGGCGGGTCTACGTCATCGAGGAGCCGATGGCTGCAGCCCTCGGGGCGGGCCTTCCCATCCACGAGAGCGCTGCCTCGATGGTCGTCGACATCGGTGGCGGCACGACGGATGTCGCGGTCATCAGCCTCGGCGGGGTCGTGTCGGCGCGATCCGTGCGGATCGGCGGCGACGAGATCGACGAGGCGATCGTTGCTCACGTGAAGGGCGAATACTCCCTGCTCCTTGGTGAACGCACGGCCGAGCACATCAAGGTCACGGCCGGGTCGGCCTTTCCGTTGCGCGAGGAGGTCAACGAGCGGGTGCGGGGTCGAGACCTCGCGACCGGCCTGCCCAAGACGGTGGTCATCAACTCGGCCGAGGTTCGGCGCGCCATCGAGGTGCCCTTGCACCAGATCATCGACCTCGTGCGTGGTGTGCTCGACGTCTGCCCACCCGAGCTCGCCGGAGACATCCTCGACCGCGGCATCACGCTCACGGGTGGGGGAGCCCTGCTGCGGGGCCTGGACCAGCGGCTGCATCACGAACTGGGCGTCTCGGTCACGGTTGCCGAGGATCCCCTGCGCGCGGTCGCGCGAGGTGCGGGTCGCTGCGTCGAGGAGTTCTCGACCCTGCAACGCGTCCTCGTCGACACCACTCGACGGTGACCATGTCGTCCGGGCGTGGTCCCGCGAGCAACGCCCGCCGCCGACTTCTCACCGTCGCGGTGGTCGCGACCCTGCTCGTCGTCGGTGCCGGACTGGTGGGCCTGCCCGGAGTGGACCGGGTCCGCGGTCTTTCCGGGGGCGCGCTCGGTCCGCTCGAGCGGCTGCTGGCCCCGCAACGTGACTCTGACCTCGCCGCCGCACGAGCCGAGCGTGACCGGTACGCCGACATCGCCCGACAGGCCCAACAACAGGCGCACGACCGGGCCGACCTGACCGCGCTCCTCGACGCCCCGACGACCGACGGCGCGACCGTGCTGCCCGCGCACGTCGTCGCCATCGGGCGCGACGGGGCGTCGGGCCCGCAGCGGATCACCCTGGACGTCGGCTCGCGCGACGGTGTGAGTGCCGACAGCACCGTGGTCTCGGTGGCCGGCCTCGTCGGGCGCGTCGAGTCCATCTCGGCGTGGACGTGCGACGTGGTCCTGCTCGGGAGTCCCGAGGTGGTCGTCGGGGTCCGCGTCGGCCCGGACGGGCGGATCGGGACGGTGAGCGCCACGGGCGCCCTGGGCATCGGCTCCAGTGTCGTGGGATCGCGGGCCCTGCGACTCGAGCTCGTCGAGCAGGGCGAGGTCTCGGTCGGGGACCTGGTCACCACCTTGGGCAGTGTCGACGGGCGCCCCTTCGTCGCGGGAGTCGAGGTGGGTCGAGTCACCTCCGTGGAGCCGTTGCGTGGTCGGGCCACGACCACTGCCGTCGTGGAGCCCACGGTTGACCTCGGCAGTCTGGGCCTGGTGGGCATCCTGCAGACGGCGCCGCGCACCCAGCCGCGACCAGCGGCCACCGGAGGGACGCCGTGATGTGGCGCCTGGTGGTCCGGGGAGCCCTGCTCCTGCTGGCCGCCCTCCTCGTCGTCGCCATGGGGGCACGACACCTCCGGCCGACCCCTGACCTCGTGGCCGTCGTCGTGGGCGTGGTCGCCCTGCGAGGCGGCTGGCGCAGCGGCCTGGGTGCCGGGCTGGCCGGTGGCTGGCTGCTCGACCTGTTGCCTCCGGGCTCGGCAGTCCTGGGCACCTCGGCCCTCACGTATGCCGTGGCCGGGGCTCTCGCAGGCACCCTCCATCGCCCGGGGCCCGCCTCGTGGCTGCTCGTCGCTCTGGCCGCCGGTGTGACCGGTGCCTCCGTGACCCTCGTCGGTGTCCTTGCCGCTCTGGCCAGGTCCGCGCCCGTCAACGTCCCCGGAGTGCTTGCCTCGGTGGTGGCCACGGCGACGATCGGTTTGCTGCTCGGCCCCTTGCTGCTGCGCCTTGATGCCCGATGGGCTCGGCGTGCTTGACCGACGTCGACGGATCAGGCCCTTCGGGCGGGCCGGGACCCCGATCCGTCTCGGTGGTGGCGGGCAGTTGGTGGCCGAGCACCGGGGCCGGCTCCTGGCCGTGTCGGTGGTCGTCCTCGTCCTTTTCGCGGTGCTCGTGGGCCGGTTGGGGCAGGTCCAACTGGTGGAGGGTGCCGACACCGCCGCCGTGTCGGCGGCCGGGACCAACACCCGCACCCTGCCGGTCCCGGCCGTGCGCGGCCGCATCCTGGACCGGCACGGGGTTCCGCTGATCGCGAACACCACGTCCCTGACCGTGACGATGGACCGGCGCGTCTTCACGGCCCAGCCCACCCGTGCTCGCGAGAGCCTGACGGCGCTGGCCGCGTTGCTGCACCGCGACCCCTCGGAGGTGATCGGCCGGGCCCACCTGTGTGGTGAGGACGGTGCGCCCAAGCCCCCCATCTGCTGGAACGGCTCTCCCCAGGTGCCCGTCCCGGTGGCCCTCGACGTCGACCCGACGATCGCCCTCACCCTGCTCGAGCGACCTGACCTGCACCCGGGACTCGGGGTACGCACTGAGGTCGCCCGCACCTTTCCGTCTCCCGATGGGGTCAACGCCGCCCAACTCCTCGGCTATCTGGGCAGGGTCACCGGTGACGAGGTGAGCGGCTCCGACGGGCGGCTCGGTGTCGACGACCTCATCGGCCGGGCGGGGCTCGAAGAGCAGTACGACAGGCAATTGCGCGGCACGGCAGGGGCGCAGGTCGTCGCCGTCGACCCGCGCGGCCTCGTCCTGCGCGAGGTGCGTCGCACCGATGCCGTGCCCGGACGCGACCTGCGCACCTCACTCGACGCGGCGCTGCAGGCCGTGGCCGAGCGAGTACTGGCCGACGGAATCGCCGACGCCCGCAGTCGCGCAGAGGTCGCGGACTCCGCGGCAGCGGTCGTCCTCGACGCCGGCAATGGCCAGGTCCTCGCCTCGGCCAGTGTCCCGACCTACGACCCCGGAGTCTGGACCGGCGGCATCACCGCGGCGGACTATGCCCGGCTCACGGACCCGGCGGCCGGCCACCCGTTGCTGTCACGGGTGACCGGCGTGACCTTCCCCCCTGCCTCGACGATCAAGGCGCTGTCGGTCCCGGCAGCCGTCCGGGTCGGGGACTCGCTCACCGACCTCCATCCGTGCCCGGCGAGCTACCAGATCGGGGACCGGGCCTTCCACAATTTCGAGTCGACGGCGCACGCACCCCTCACCTACGCCGACGCGCTTCGCGTCTCCTGCGACACGGTGTTCTACGACGTCGCCTACCGATCCTGGGTCACCCAAGGGGGGCTGTCCCAGCGTTCCGACGACGGCGACCCCTTCGTCATGACCGACCGGGCCTTCGGGCTCGGCTCCCGCACCGGCATCGACCTGCCCGACGAGGCAACCGGTTCGGTCCCGGGTCGTGAGCGCAAACTCGCGGCCTGGACCGCCCAGAAGGACGAGTTGTGCAAGCGGGCGACCACCGGCTATCCCGAGGTCGCCGCGACGGACCCGGAGCGCGCGGCATACCTCCAACAACTGGCGGTCGAGAACTGCGCCGATGGCTACCTCTACCGTGCCGGGGACGCCGCGAACCTCGCGATCGGCCAGGGCGAATTGGCGGCCACCCCCCTGCAGATGGCGGTGGTGTATGCCGCGATCGCCAATGGCGGCAAGATCGTCACCCCCCGCGTCGGGTTGGGTCTGGTGGACCCGGTCACCAGGGTCGAAGAGGCGATTGCCCCCGGCCCGACCCGCTCCAGTGGTCTCGATCCCGCCGTGGCCGAGTACGTCGCGGAGGGCCTGCGCTCGGTCGTGACGGGAGGGACGGCAGCGGGGGTGTTCGCCGGGATGCCGGAGGACTGGCCGGTCGCCGGGAAGACCGGGACAGCCGAGGTCTTCGGCCGGGGCGACACGGCGTGGTTCGTGTCCTGGGCGCCGGCGACGGCGCCGAAGTATGTCGTGGCGGTGACGGTCAGCCAAGGGGGGACAGGCGCGGAGACGGCGGCCCCCATTGCCCGCCGGATCCACGAGGCGCTCCGAACGATGACACCCTGACGCCACGCACTAGGCTGACGTCATGGCTGATTTCGATCTCGTGGTGCTCGGTGCTGGTCCTGGTGGATACGTCGCGGCGATCCGCGCCTCGCAACTCGGTATGAAGGTTGCCGTGGTCGAGAAGAAGTACTGGGGCGGTGTGTGCCTCAACGTCGGCTGCATCCCCTCGAAGGCGCTGTTGAAGAATGCCGAGTTGGCCCACCTGCTCACGCACGACAAGGCGAAGTACGGCATCGAAGGTGAGGTGAGCATGGCCTACGCCCCGACGCACGCGCGCTCGCGTCAGGTGTCCGCGGGGATCGTCAAGGGCGTGCACTTCCTCATGAAGAAGAACAAGATCACCGAGATCGACGGATGGGGCACCCTGACCGGCCCGCAGGGGATGTCGGTGGCGCTCAACGACGGGTCCACCCGCGAGTTGACCTTCGACAAGCTGATCATCGCGACCGGCGCCGTGACCCGGATGCTCCCCGGGGTGCAGGTGAGCCAGAACGTCGTGACCTACGAGGAGCAGATCCTCGACGCCGAGTTGCCCGGGTCGATCATCATCGCCGGGTCCGGTGCCATCGGTGTCGAGTTCGCCTACGTCATGAAGAACTTCGGTGTCGATGTGACCATCGTCGAGTTCCTCGACCGGATGGTGCCGACCGAGGATGCAGATGTCTCCAAGGAGCTCCTCAAGCACTACAAGAAGTTGGGCATCAAGGTCCTGCTCGGCACCAAGGTCGAGTCCGTCGAGGACACCGGATCCGGTGTGCGCGTGACGGTTTCTCCAGCCGCTGGTGGCGACCAACAGGTCCTGGAGGCCGACAAGTTGCTGTCCGCGATCGGCTTCGCCCCCCGCACCGAGGGCTACGGCCTCGAGGCCACCGGCGTCGCCCTCACCGAGCGGGGAGCCATCGCCATCGACGACTACTGCCAGACCAACGTCCCCGGGGTGTACGCCATCGGTGACTGCACCGCCAAGATGATGCTCGCGCACGTCGCCGAGGCCCAGGGCATCGTGGCCGCCGAACACATGGCCGGCGCCGACACCATGCCGGTCGAGTACGACTTCATCCCGCGGGCGACCTACTGCCACCCGCAGATCGGTTCGTTCGGTTACTCAGAGGCCCAGGCCAAGGAGAAGGGCTACGACGTGAAGACGGCGACCTTCCCCTTCGCAGCAAACGGCAAGGCGGCCGGCCTCGGTGAGACCGCGGGGTTCGTCAAGGTCATCGCCGACGCGACCCACAACGAGATCCTCGGTGCCGCGATGATCGGCCCAGATGTCACCGAGCTGCTGCCGGTTCTCACCCTCGCCCAGAAGTGGGACCTCACCGCCGACGAGGTCGCCCGCAACGTCTTCGCGCACCCGACCCTGTCCGAGGCGGTCAAGGAGGCCGTCGAGGGCATCGTCGGCCACATGATCAACTTCTGAGACCGGCAGGCTCTGTGCTCAGCCCCACGACCCGGGGTTGACCGACCACACCGCGCTGGCGAAGAGCGGGGTCAGCTGGGTGGGGTCGGTCGCCACCTGGGTCGCATAGAGGGGCATCCGCGGCTGCGGGTGGCCTCGCTAAGGTCCCGACATGGCCAACGCATCCTTGCTGCTCAGGTCCGTCAGGCTCGTGCCGATCGGGCTCGGCGGGCGTGGCGGCGACCCGGTCGACCTGCGCATCGTCGATGGCCAGGTCACCCAGATCGCTCCGACCCTCGGGCGGCGTTCCGC
The DNA here is from genome assembly GCF_000367525.1 of Phycicoccus elongatus Lp2. Taxonomy (GTDB): domain Bacteria; phylum Actinomycetota; class Actinomycetes; order Actinomycetales; family Dermatophilaceae; genus Phycicoccus_A; species Phycicoccus_A elongatus. The sequence goes on from NZ_HF570956.1 coordinate 1,583,166, forward strand.
CGAGCAGCTGATCGATGCCGAGGGCCGGTGGGCCATCCCCGGGCTGTGGGACCAACACACCCACCCCGCGATGTGGGCCCTCACCAGGCGCCGGATCGATCTCGTCGGTGCCACCGGCCCCGGCGACACCTTGCGACGAGTGGCGGAGCACATGCGCGGCATACCCGCTGGGACGTCCTTGGTCTTGGGCTACGGCCACCGCAGCGGTGACTGGACCGCGCAACCATCGGTGGCCGCCCTCGATGCGGTGACCGGTGACCGCCCGGTCGCTCTCGCGTCCGGCGACGGCCACAACGGGTGGCTCAACTCGGCAGCCCTGCGCTTGATCGGATTGCCCCCCCGGCCTGGAATCCTCGCCGAGGAGGAGTGGTATGCCGCGTATACCCGGCTCGAGGTCCACGACCCCGATTCCGCTGATCCGACCGAGGCCCTGCGCGACGCGTTGGGCCGCGCCCATGCCAAGGGCGTGGTGGGGATCCGCGACTTCGAGTTCGGATCGAGCTTCGACACCTGGCCGACGCGAGTGGCCAGCGGGCTGGACACCATGCGAGTCCGGGCGTCGGTCTACCCGGATCGCCTGGAGGAGGTCGGGGCGCTCGGACTGCGCACCGGTGACCCTCTCGTGCCCGGGCAGCCTCTGGTGACGATGGGCCCGCTCAAGATCATCAGTGACGGCAGCCTCAACACCTTGACGGCCTGGTGCTGTGAGCCCTACCTCGGGGAGGACCTCCTCGTCACCTCGTCCGGCGCACCCAACCTCGACCTCGAGGAGCTCGTGCCGATCATGGCTCGAGCCCGTGCACTCGGCGTGACCGCGGCGATCCACGCCATCGGGGACGCCGCGGTGGCGGCGACCCTGGACGCCTTCGAGGCCAGTGGGCAGATCGGGACCATGGAGCACGCCCAACTCGTCCGGTGGTCCGACCTGCCGCGGATGGCGCGTCTGCGCGTCAACGCCAGTGTGCAGCCGGCGCACGTCCTGGATGACCGGGATGTCTCGCAGCGTTGGTGGGGGGACCGGACCGAACGGCTCTATGCCTTCCGCGCGATGGTGGATGCGGGGATCGTGCTCATGCTCGGGTCCGATGCACCGGTGTCTCCGCTGGACCCGTGGCTGGCGATGGCGGCAGCCGTGCATCGTTCCGGTGATCAGCGCAGCCCTTGGCATCAGGAGCAGGCGATCACGGTGGCGGAGGCCTTGAGCGCCTCCATCGACGGGCAACCCACGCTGGGTGTCGGCAGCCGTGGCGACATCGCGCTGCTCGATGCAGACCCGCTGGCCGTGCCCACCGAGGGGGAGGGAAGTCCCGCGCACGCGGCATACCTGAGGGGTATGCAGGTCGCCGCGACGATCGTGGCTGGTCGCGTTGTCCACACCTTGTCGCTGAGGGCACTCTGAGGCGGACGGCCCCAGGTTGGTCGATATCGAATGCGTGCCACCCTTGACGGGTAAGGTTCTCCCAGTGCAGTGCCGACCTGATCTTGAGATTCTCTTGACCATTCGTTGACCTGCAGCAGGCCAAACTCAGGATGAGGGGACGCACCGGTGACCGGCAATGTGACCATGAAACCGTTCAAGCCGGCCTTGCTGGCCGGCTGGGACGCGCTCTCATGGGTGCTCGCGGCGGGCGCGTTCGTGCTGGTCCGCCATGACTTCGACCTCTCCGCGAATGTCTGGCGCGAAGTGGTCGTCTACACCCTGACGGCGATCGTCTTGCAGATCGGCATCGGTTTCCGGACCCATCTCTACCTCGGGCGAAGCCGGATCGGCAGTTTCGACGAAACCACCATGTTGGCCTTCGTCGTGGGTGCTGTCGCCGCGATCGGCGCCGGCGTGGCGTTGGCCTTCGAGCGCAGCTATTCGCGAGGGCTGCTGGTGCTGGTGCCGGTGCTCGCCCTGCTGCTGATGGCCTTTGGGCGATGGGCCTACCGCGGCACCGCCGACCTGCGTCGTCGACCGACCGGGACCGAGGAGGCCATTTCCGCGGTCGTCTACGGTGCCGGCGATGCCGGCCACCAGATCGCCCAATTGGTGGACCTCTCGGACGACCCGCCTTACCGCATTCTCGCCTTCGTCGACGACGATCCTGCCAAGCGATTCCTGCGCGTCCGTGGTCGCCGCGTCGTCGGTCGCGGCGACGCCCTGATCGAGGTTGCGCGCCAGCACGGCGCCAAGGCCGTCATCCTGGCGATCACCAAGGCTGAGCCGGCCCTCCTCCAGGAGGTGGCGGACCAGTGTCAGGTTGCCGGTCTCGAGTTCGTCGTGGTCCCCCCGGTGCGCGAACTCATCGGTGGCCGCGTCGAGCTGGAGCAGTTGCGGGCCTTCAACATCGCCGACCTGCTGGGTCGGGACACGGTCCAGACCGACCTCTCAGCCATCGCTGGCCTGGTGAGCGGCCAGGTTGTGCTCGTCACCGGTGCCGGCGGTTCGATCGGATCGGAGCTGAGCCGGCAGGTGCACCGGCTCCAGCCCGCTCGCCTGATCCTGTTGGATCGCGACGAATCAGCCCTGCATGCCCTCGAGTTGTCGCTCTTCGGCACCGGCCTGCTCAACCGTGATGAGATGGTCCTGTGCGACCTGCGTGACGAGTCAGCACTGGCGGCGGTCTTCGAACTCCACCAGCCCGATGTCGTCTTCCACGCCGCGGCGTTGAAGCACCTCCCCATGCTGGAGCGCTTCCCGGCGGAGGGATGGAAGACCAATGTGCTCGGCACCCTGCACGTCCTCCGGTGCGCAGCCCGGTTCGGCGTGCGACACGTCGTCAACGTCTCGACCGACAAGGCCGCCGACCCGACGAGCGTGCTCGGCCGGACCAAGCGGCTCGCCGAGCGTCTGACCGCGCACTATGCGGTCGTGACGGGGGAACCCTGGGTCTCGGTCCGCTTCGGCAACGTGCTCGGCTCCAGAGGGTCGGTGCTGGAGACGTTCCGCGCGCAGATCGACCAGGGCGGGCCGGTCACGGTGACCCATCCCGACGTCACGCGCTACTTCATGACCATTCCCGAGGCCTGCGAGCTCGTCCTGCAAGCCGCGACGCTCGGTGACCGTGGTGAGGTCCTCGTGCTCGACATGGGCCGTCCGGTGCGAATCGTCGACGTGGCCAAGCGGTTGATCGCCGAGTCCCGCAGTGACATCTCGATCGAGTACACCGGGCTTCGTCATGGCGAGAAGTTGCACGAGGTCTTGCTCAGCGACCTCGAGGTCGCCGAACCGAGCAGTCACGAGCGCATCACTCGGGTCGTCATCGAGGGCATGGATCCGCAGATCGTCGAGGGCATGTGCCCCGGAACCCAGACGTCGCTCACGGCTGACCGCGAGCACCAGACCCACTGATGAGCGCACCACTCCCCCCCGGTGACCCCACGGTCGCCGTCATCGGTCTCGGTTATGTCGGCCTGCCGCTCGCGGTCGTCTTCGGTCGCGACCTCAAGGTCATCGGCTTTGACATCGACGGCGAGCGCGTGCGCCAACTCAGCGCCGGCCATGATCGAACATTGGAGATCGATGCCGAGGAGCTCGCCGCTGCTCGTCACCTGATCTTCACCGATCGCGCGGAGGACCTGGCGACTGCGGACGTCTACATCGTCACGACGCCGACGCCGGTCGATGGCTCCAACCGCCCCGACCTGACGCCCATCCTGTCTGCGTCCGAAACGGTTGCGGCCGTGCTCTCGAGGGGCGATGTCGTCATCTACGAGTCGACCGTGTACCCCGGCGCGACTGAGGAGGAGTGTGTCCCGGTCCTCGAAAAGGGATCGGGCCTGCGCCTCGATGTCGATTTCTCGGTCGGTTACAGCCCGGAGCGCATCAATCCCGGGGACAAGGAGCATCGCGTCACGAACATCGTCAAGGTGACGTCCGGGTCGACGCCCGCGGCGGCGAGGTTCGTCGATGACCTCTATCGCCGGGTCGTCACGGTCGGCACCCACTGCGCCCCGACGATCAAGGTCGCCGAGGCTGCCAAGGTCATCGAGAACACCCAGCGTGACGTCAACATCGCCCTGATGAACGAGCTCGCCATCCTCTTCGCGCGTCTGGGCATCGACACGGAGGACGTCCTCGTGGCGGCCGGGACGAAGTGGAACTTCCTCGGCTTCCGCCCCGGCCTCGTCGGTGGCCACTGCATCGGGGTGGACCCGTACTACCTCACCCACAAGGCGCAGGCCGTGGGCTACCACCCCGAGATCATCCTCGCGGGCCGCCGGATTAACGACTCCATGGGTGGTTACGTCGCCTCCCAGCTCGTCAAGCGGATGAGCAAGCACGGTATCCCCGTGCAGGGCGCCCGAGTGCTCGTGCTCGGGCTGACCTTCAAGGAGAACACGCCCGACCTGCGCAACTCCCGCGTCATCGACATCATCCGCGAGCTCGAGGACTACGACATCACAGTCGACGTGCTCGACCCGTGGGCCGACCCGCAGGAGGCGCAAGACCATTACCGGGTCGACTTGGTGGTCACACCGGAGCCAGGGACGTATGCCGGCATCGTGCTCGCCGTCGCGCACCGCGAGTTCGTTGAGATGGGTGCCGCGCGCATCCGTGCCTTCGGCACGCCAGGAGCGCACGTTCTCTACGACCTCAAGTACCTCCTGGACAAGACCGACTCGGACCTGCGGTTGTGAGAGAGCGCATCTACCTCTCCTCGCCGGACGTCACCGAGGCGGAGGAGCAAGCCCTCGCACGCGCCATCAGCTCCGGGTGGGTCGCGCCGTTGGGCCCCGAGGTCGACGCCTTCGAGGCCGAGCTCGCCGACTACTGCGGCCGCCGGCACGCCGTGGCGTTGTCGTCGGGCACGGCCGCGCTGCACCTGGGCCTGATCACGCTCGGCGTCGGTCCCGGTGATCTCGTCCTCACGTCGACGATGACGTTCGCCGCGACCGCGAACGCAATCACCTACGTCGGCGCGGAGCCGGTCTTCGTCGACTGCGATGCAACCGGCAACATGGATGCCGGGCTCCTCGAGGAGGCGTTCGAGCGGTGCGCGGGCGGTGGGCAACGGGTTGCAGCGGTGCTGCCGGTCGACCTGCTGGGCAAGGTCGTGGACCACGCGCGGGTCGACGACATCGCCTCAGCCCATGGGGTCCCAGTGCTCGCGGATGCCGCGGAGAGCCTCGGTGCGACCCGCGACGGCCGCCCGGCAGCCTCGTTCGGGAACGTGGCGGCCGTGTCGTTCAACGGCAACAAGGTGATGACGACCTCCGGCGGGGGGGCGCTGCTCACCGACGACGCGCACCTCGCGCAACGGGTGCGCTACCTCGCCACCCAGGCACGCCAGCCGGTCGTGCACTACGAGCACACTGAGATCGGCTACAACTACCGACTCTCGAATCTCCTGGCCGCCCTCGGCCGCGCCCAGCTCGCCCGCCTCGACGGCATGGTGCAGCGGCGGCGCCAGCACCGGCTGGGCTACCTCGAGCTGTTTGACGGGGTGGCCGGGGTGAGCGCCTTCGGTGAGCCGTCGGGTCTGGCGGGCGGGCCGACCCACGACAATTGGTGGCTGACGTCGGTGATCATCGACCCGTCGGTGGCCGGGTTCGCTCCCGAGGACCTGCGGCTGGCCCTCAGCGACGCCGACATCGAGGCGCGTCCGCTGTGGAAGCCGATGCACCTCCAGCCCGTGTTCGCGGGTGCCCGAGCCGTGCTCGACGGCACGAGCGAGCGGTTGTTCTCGACCGGCCTGTCGCTGCCGGGCGGCTCGGTACTGGACGATGGGCAGATGCAGCGCATCCACGCGGTCATCACCTCCTTCCTGGAGGGTCGCCGTGCCACACGTTGAGCGGCGGCGCTACGACGTCGCCAAGCGGGCGATCGACGTCACGGTCAGCGCCGTCGGGCTCGTCGTGAGCGCCCCGGTGCAGCTCGTCACCGCCGCAGTGGTGCTCGCGGCCCACGGGCGCCCGGTGCTCTTCCGCCAGCCCCGCCCGGGTCGCGACGGCGTGGTGTTCGAGCTCGTGAAGTTCCGCACGATGCGGCGTCCGGACGCCGCCCACGTCACGGATGCCGACCGCCTCACTTCCGTGGGTCGGTTCCTGCGCTCCACCAGCCTCGACGAGCTGCCGACGCTGTGGAATGTGCTCAAGGGCGACATGAGCTTGGTCGGGCCGAGGCCGCTGCTCGTGGAGTACCTGCCGCGATACAGCCCCGAACAGGCGCGACGCCACGAGGTGCGTCCGGGGGTAACTGGCCTGGCCCAGGTGTCGGGGCGCAACGGTGTGGCGTGGGAGGACAAGTTCGCTCTCGACGTGGAGTACGTGGACACCCGGAGCCTGACGCTTGATCTGGTGATTCTTGCTCGCACTGTTTGCTGCGTGGTGAAGCGGCAGGGGATCAGCGGTGGGGGCGAGGCGACGATGAGCGTGTTCATGGGGTCGCCGGCGGTACGGGTCGGCGATGACGTCGCCTGACGGGTTTGGCCTTGAACGGGTCGTCGTGGTGGGGGCATCGGGCTTCGGTCGGGAGTGCCTCGACGTGCTGGAGGCCATGGCAGCGGCCGGGTCACCTGTCGAGGTGGTCGGGGTGGTCGACGACGGGCCCTCCGAGCTCAACATGGAGCGGCTCGCGGCGCGCGGTGTCGCCTACCTGGGCACCGTCGATGAGTGGCTGGCTGGGGATGCCGTCACCCGGCGGTACGTGCTCGGGATCGGCAGCCCAGCGGTGAGGCGGCGGTTGGCCGCTCGGCTCGAGGGCACCGGGGCGCGACCTTTCACGGCCATCCACCCCAGCGCGACGTTCGGCGCTCGTGTCGCCAAGGGGGAGGGGGCCGTCGTCTGCGCGGGGGTGGCGGTGTCGACGAACGTCCGTCTGGGGCGGCACGTGCACCTCAACCCCAACGTAACCGTGGGCCACGACGCAGTCCTTTCTGACTTTGTCTCCGTAAACCCCGGAGCGGTAATCTCGGGCGAAGTCGTTCTGGGAACAGCTGCGCTCGTCGGGGCAAGCGCGACTCTCCTCCAGAACCTGTGGATCGGCAAAGGTGCGCTTATTGGTGCTGGAGCGGTGGTAACGCGCAATGTGCCGGCCGGCGTCGTCGTCAAGGGTGTGCCCGGTACTTGGGATTGACCGTGTGGTTCTCTTATCCTATTCAGGTGCAAAGCGCGGTCAAGACTCGATCTGGCTATTACCGTTTATGCAAGAATGGGCTGAACTGCAAAAAGTCGCTCATCTCGGCCTCCGGGCCAGCGAATTTGTGCGGTGCGCGTCGAACGGCGCAATCGGGCTCTTCCCAATCGAGGGTGTAGGACCTGACTTCGCCGTGGTCGGCGCGTCGGTGCGGGGATAGGCGTCGAGGCCTTCGCAGGATGGAAGTTCTGACACTGCCCACCTGTAAGGCCTCGACGTGCCTGACGCTACCTTCACCAGCCCTGATTTGTGACTGCTGCACGGATAGGTGACAGGTTGGTCACGCGGCCTGAGTGGCCGGTGTGGTCATGATGGTCTCGTACTCGATGGGGGTCAACTTGCCGAGTCGGGCTTGGCGTCGTCGGCGGTGGTAGGTCCGTTCGGTCCAGGTGACGATGGCCAGCCTCAGCTGGTCGCGGGTGTCCCAGGTTCGGCGGTCCAGGACGTTCTTCTGCAGGAGTGCGAACCAGCTCTCCATGGCGGCGTTGTCCGCGCTCGAGCCGACTTGTCCCATGGCTTCGAGCAGGTCGTGCCGGGACAGGGCGCGCAGGTACTTGCGGGACCGGAACTGGGCGAGTTCAAGGGGTCGTTGCAACACCGGGTTGTTGAAGGATCGTAGTTGCTCTTCGAAGACCTCGGCGGGGGTTCGCCAGCCGAGGATCTTGCGGGGCCGGTTGTTGAGCGCGTGAGCGACGGCGTCGAGGTCTTCGGCGGACCAGCGCGACAGGTCGGTCCCCTTGGGGAAGTACTGCCGCAGCAGACCGTTGGTGTTCTCATTCGTCGGGCGCTGCCACGGCGAGTGGGGGTCGGCGAAGAACACCTTCGTTCCGGTCTCGAGCGCGAACAGGGCGTGGCCCGACAGTTCGTTGCCGCGGTCCCAGGTCAGTGTCTTGCGTAGCTGCTGTGGCAGTTTCGTCATCGACGCCGTCAGCGCGGCGTTCATGGCCACGGCACCGTATCCGCCGAGCGCCGGCCCGTTCTTGACGTGCGGTTTCTCGGCCCAGCCCTGCATCCGCGGCAGGTGCACCAGGGGCGTGGCGCGGCTGGAGCGCT
>NZ_HF570956.1:1591438-1682587 GCF_000367525.1 Phycicoccus elongatus Lp2
GGCTCGGGCTGGGCAATGCCCACGGCGGTGGATTCGTCGATGGTGAGTTGGGCCGCGGCCACCCGTCGAGGCCCGCGGACCCCCAGGAAGAGGGCGTTCTGGATCGCATAGAGACCGTTGCGCAGACCGAGCAGCGCGGCGGTCGCGATGGCGGCCGGGGCGGCAGCCAACCCACCCGCCGCGATGATCCCGACGAAGGCGAACTGCGAGCCACCGGTGAACATCAGGGTCGACAGCGCTTGGGTCTGCAGAACGTCGAGACCCGCCGCGACGGACAGCGCCCCGAAACTCACCCCATAGGCTCCGGTCGCCACCCCGACCGACCACGACTGGCGCAGCACATCGCGCCGGCGTTCTGGAGCCAGAGCCGTCTGCGGTGTGGTCATGCGGACAGGGTGCAGGACAGGCGCACCTCGCGAAGCACCTCGCCGTCGGCTGAGACGACCCGGTCGCGATACGCGCCGTCGGGCGCGAAGCCCGCACCCGTGAGGAAGGCGCGGGTCTGCTCGTCGTCGACGAGGATCCAGATCGACAACTGCTCGGCGCCGGCCGTCGTCAGGTGGTCGACGCCGGCGTTGAGCAGCCGGGAGCCGTGACCCTGCCGCCGACCGGCCGGGTGGACGCCCAGGGCGGTGATCTCGCCGGTCGTGGCATCGCTGTCGGGGTCTTGGCTCGGGCCCACGGCGACGAACCCCACGACCTGGCCACCGGCCAGGGCGACAAACAGGGCGTGGGCCCCTGGGGGAGGCGTGGCCAGGGAGTCGCGCCAGGCGTTCCCGAAAGCCGTCGGGGTGAAGGCCGAGGTCACCTCGGCCGGCACCTTCCCCTCGTATGCCGCGCGCCAGACTTCCGCCTGCACGTAGCCGACCGCGGGGGCATCGTTGACGCCGGCGCGGCGGACGCTGGCGTCGGCGAGCGGACCTTGCGCGGGGTCGTGGTCGTGGTCGTGGCCCTGGCCGTGGCTGTCCGGCATCAACGCCCCATGAACTCGGGGGAGCGACGCTGCGTGAAGGCCGCCCGCCCTTCCGCGAGATCGGCGCTGGCCCACGCGGCAGCGAAGGCCGCGGCATACCGGCCCTGACCTTCGGTGTCCGCGGACGAGACGTCGAGCCCGATCTTGGACCCCGCTTGGGAGAGCGGTGCGAGGCCGGTGGCGGCGGTTGCCAGAGCCACGGCGTCATCGAGACCACCACGGACCTGCGCGAAGCCGAGCCGCCAGGCGTCGTCGGAATCGAGGACGGCGCCGGTGAGGACGAGGTGTCGTGCGGCGCCCTCGCCGAAGAGTCGTCGCACCCGGTCGATCGTCCAGTGGTCGACCATGAGCCCGAGTTTGGCCACGGGGACGGCGAAGCGCGCACTCTCCGCGACGACGCGCACGTCGCAGGCGACGGCGAGCTGCATGCCCAGGCCCATGCACGATCCCTCGATGGCGGCGATCGTCGTGATCGGCACGCCCGCGAGATGGCGCAGGACCTCGGCGAGGCGCTCGGTGAAGCTGACGTCCTCGAGCTCCTTGAGGTCGGCTCCGGCGCAGAAGTGCCCCCCGGTCCCGGTCAACACGATGACGCGCGCGCCCTCGGCCACGGCTGACCGGACCGCCGCGTCGAGGTCCTCGAGGGCGTCGAGGTTGAGCGCATTGCGGCGCTCTGGCCGATCGATGGAGAGGACCACGATGCGGTCGGTCGTCGTCATGAGGATCGGCACCCGGCCAGCCTAACTTCCGGCCCAGGGGGTTGAATGGGGTGATGCCCCTGCTGTCCAAGCCTGCCCGGCACCCCCGGTTCGCGCCGTTGCGGGTCGCCGAGGTGAAGGAGGTCGCGGACCGGGCCGTCTCCATCGGCTTCGATGTGAGTGACCCGGGCCACGCGGCATACCTTGACTATGTGGCGGGGCAGTACGTCACCCTCGACGCCGAGGTGGCGGGCGAGCGCGTGCGACAGTCCTATTCGCTGTGGACTCGGCCGGCACGTGCCCGCGAGGAAGGCCTGCTCAAGGTGGCGGTCACAGAGATCTCCGGCGGGCGGATGTCGCCGTGGCTGGTGTCCACTGTCGAGCCCGGGGTCACGATCGGCGTGCTGCCGCCCATGGGCGAGTTCACCTACCTCCCCACAGCGGGAGCGGCTCGGCACGCGGTGGTCGCGGGGGGATCCGGCATCACTCCGGTGCTGGCGATCATGGCCGAGATCCTCGCGGCGGACGAGGCGACGAGCGTGGATCTGCTGCTGGCCAACCGCACCCGCGACAGTGCTGTTCTCCGCGACGAGGTCACCGCGCTCGTGGAGTCGAGCGGTCACCGGCTCCGAGTCATCGACGTCCTCAGCCGCGAGCAGGTGCGCGGTGTCCGCCACGCGCGGATCGATGCCGACCTGCTCGATCAGGTGTGGGGCGGCGAGGAGTCCGACATCGAGGGCTGGTGGCTGTGCGGACCCGAGGGACTGCTCCAGACCGCCGAGACGTGGATCGGGGGGCGCGACGTGGACCCCGCTCGGGTGCACCGGGAGCGCTTCACCCGCACGGGCCCGGTGGATCCGCGACCGGATCCGCGGTCTCGAGGGCTGTCCCGGGAGCGGTCTCAGCCGCGGGCGTAGCGCTCGTAGGTGACGAAGGCGAAGCCGTCTCGCTCGTCGCGGGCCACCTCACGCCAGTGGTTGGGGTTCCACTCGGGGAAGCGCGTGTCGCCCGGCGGGCTCGCGTCGACCTCGGTGAGGACCATGCGCTGGGCGAAGGGCATTGCTTGCTCATAGACCTCACCACCTCCGACGACGAAGACCTCGTCGGAGGTTCCGGCGAGCGCCAGGGCGTCGGCGAAGGAGTGGGCAGTCTCGACGTCAGGGTGGTGCCAGTTGCGGTTGCGCGTGATGACGATGGTGCGGCGGCCGGGGAGGGGGCGCCCGATCGAGTCGAAGGTCTTGCGACCCATGATCATCGGGTGGCCCATCGTGGTGGCCTTGAAGTGCTTGAGGTCGGCGGGCAGGTGCCAGGGCATCGTGCCATCGGCGCCGATGACGAAGTTGCGCCCCAGTGCAGCGATGAGGGTGATGTTGGTCAACGTCGTTCTCTCAGACCGCGATTGGCGCCTTGATGGACGGCTGCGCGACATACTCGAGGAGCTCGAAATCGGGTAGGTCGTAGGCGTCGATGCTGTCGCGCGGCGTGATGCGCATCGTGGGGAGCGGTCCGGGGGAGCGGCCGAGCTGGAGCCTGGCCTGGTCGAGGTGATTGCTGTAGAGGTGGGCGTCGCCGAGCGTGTGGACGAAGTGCCCGGCCGTCAGGCCGGTCTGCTGGGCCACGATCATCGTGAGCAGGGCGTAGGACGCGATGTTGAAGGGGACGCCGAGGAAGATGTCGGCGCTGCGTTGGTAGAGCTGGCAGTCGAGGTATGCCGTGGGCTCGCCCGAGCCGTGCTCGCCTGAGCCCTTCGTCGCGGGACGGACGTAGAACTGAAACATGGTGTGGCACGGGGGAAGTGCCATGTCGTCGACGTCGGCGACATTCCACGCCGAGACGATGTGGCGGCGGCTGTCGGGGTTGCGTCGAATGGACTCGATGACCCCGGTGATCTGGTCGATGTGGCGACCGTCGGGGGTCGGCCACGAACGCCACTGATGGCCGTAGACGGGGCCGAGGTCACCGTTCGCGTCGGCCCACTCGTCCCAGATGGTGATGCCCCGCTCCTGGAGCCAGCGGACGTTGGTGTCGCCACGGAGGAACCAGAGGAGTTCGCCGATGATCGAGCGAAGGTGCAGCTTCTTGGTCGTGAGGACCGGGAAGCCCTCGGCCAGGTCGAACCTCATCTGGTGCCCGAAGATGCTGCGGGTGCCTGTGCCGGTGCGGTCGGACTTGTCGACACCGTCGCGCAGCACGAGGTCGAGGAGGTCGAGGTACTGCTTCACGCAGGTCACGATATCCCCGCTGCGTTGGGGTGCGACGACCTCAGCCCCATGGAACGCCACCTCACCGAACTGCTCACCGCAGCCTGACGGAGACGTGACTCGCACGGCCGCCGGTAACCTTGGCCGCATGACTGATGCGCCCTTCGGCCGACTCCTGACCGCGATGGTCACCCCGATGACACCGGACGGAGCGGTCGACAGCGCAGGCATCGGCCGCGTGGTCGAGCACCTGCTCGCCAGTGGCCACGACGGAATCGTCGTCAATGGCACGACGGGGGAGTCCTCGACGCTGACCACGCAGGAGTCCATCGACGTCGTGCGCCAGGTCGTCGACCGGGTCGACGGGCGGGCGCACGTGGTGGCGGGGGCCGGGTCCAACGACACCGCGCACGCCGTCCACCTCGCGACCGAAATGGCGGCCGTTGGCGCCACGGGCCTGCTCGTCGTCACGCCGTACTACAACAGGCCACCGCAGCGTGGTCTGCTCGCGCACTTCCGGGCTGTCGCCGACGCGACCGACCTCCCGGTCTGCCTCTACGACATTCCCGGGCGCTGCGGCATACCGATCGAGACCGACACCCTCATTGCGCTTGCCGAGCATCCCCGGATCGTGGCCGTGAAGGACGCCAAGGCGGACCTCTTCGCCGCGACCAAGGTGATGGCCGCGACCGACCTGGCGTGGTACTCGGGGGACGACGTGCTCGTGCTGCCTCACATCGCCCAAGGCGCGGTGGGTCTCATCGGGGTCACCACGCATCTCGCGGGGCAGAAGTATGCCGCGCTCATCGATGCCGCTCTGGCGGGTCGGCGACAGGAAGCGATCGCGCTCAACCGCGAGCTGATCGCGGTCGCCGATGCCGTGATGAACACTTCGCAGGGCGCGATCATGGCCAAGGCCGGGCTCGTGGAACTCGGGGTCATCGAGCGTGCGACGGTACGCCTGCCGCTCGTCGAGAGCACACCGGAACACCTCGAGAAGCTGCGTGCCGGGCTCGCGGCTTCGGGCCTCGCGTGATCACCCCGCATCCCGACCTCGGGCTGCCGGCGCCGCTCACTGACAACGGTGTGCGGGTCGTGCCGCTCGGTGGACTCGGTGAGGTCGGGCGCAACATGACCATCATCGAGCACGCCGGGCAGTTGCTCGTCGTCGACTGCGGCGTGCTCTTCCCGGACGACGACCATCCGGGGATCGACCTGATCCTGCCCGACTGGTCGCACTACGCGGACCGGCTCGACGACATCCAGGCGATCGTGCTCACCCACGGCCATGAGGACCACATCGGGGCCGTGCCCTACCTGCTGCGCGAGCGACCCGGCATACCCCTCATTGGGTCACAACTGACGCTCGCGCTCGTCGAGGCCAAGCTCAAGGAACACAAGATCACGCCCTACACGCTCGGGGTGCGAGAAGGGGATCGCGAGCGGCTCGGTGTCTTCGACTGCGAGTTCGTCGCGGTGAACCACTCGATCCCCGATGCGTTGGCCGTCATGATCCGCACGCCCGGCGGGTCGATTCTGCACACGGGTGACTTCAAGATGGACCAGCTCCCGCTCGACGGGCGGCTGACCGACCTGCGGGCGTTCGCGCGGCTGGGGGAGGAGGGGGTGGACCTCTTCCTCACCGACTCGACCAACGCCGAGGTGCCAGGCTTCACGACTCCGGAGCGGGAGATCTCGCCGGCGATCGACAAGGTCTTCCGGCACACCGAGCGGCGCATCATCGTCGCCTGCTTCTCCTCGCACGTGCACCGGGTGCAACAGGTGCTCGATGCGGCGGAGAAGGCGGGCCGCAAGGTCGCGATGGTGGGGCGGTCGATGATCCGCAACATGGGGATTGCCGCTGACCTGGGCTACCTCACGGTGCCGGACGGCGTGCTGGTCGACGCCAAGCAACTGAGGGACCTGCCGGATCACCGGATCGTGCTCATCTGCACCGGTTCCCAGGGCGAGCCCATGGCAGCCCTGTCGCGGATGGCCAACGGTGATCACCAGATCGACGTCGGGCCGGGGGATGCGGTGCTCATGGCCTCCTCACTCATCCCGGGCAATGAGAACGCGGTCTATCGCGTCATCAACGGGCTGATGCGCCTGGGGGCGACCGTCGTGCACAAGGGCAATGCGCGGGTGCACGTCTCGGGCCACGCGTCGGCGGGGGAGTTGCTCTACTGCTACAACATCGTCCAGCCACGCAACGTCATGCCCGTGCACGGTGAGTGGCGACACCTGGTCGCGAACGCCGAGCTGGCTGTGGCCACCGGGGTGCCGCGAGGTCATGTGGCGCTGGCCGAGGACGGCGTGGTCGTGGACCTGGTCGACGGGGGCGTCTCGATCGCCGGCGCCGTGCCCTGCGGCTACGTCTACGTCGACGGCTCGAGTGTCGGCGGTGCCGACGAGACCCTGCTCAAGGATCGCCGGATCCTGCGCGACGAGGGCTTCATCTCGGTGATCGTCGTCATCGACTCGATGACCGGCAAGGTCGCGGCCGGGCCGGAGATCACCGCCCGCGGCTTTGTCGAGGATGACGTGATCTTCGACGAGGTCCGGCCCAAGCTCGAGGCGGCGCTGGACGAGGCGATCTCGCGAGGTGTGCGCGACACCCACGAACTCCAGCAGGTGATCCGCCGCGCTGTCGGGGGCTGGGTGGGCCGCAAGATCCGGCGTCGGCCGATGATCATCCCCACCGTCATCGAGTCGTGACGGGCCGTCCCAGGTCCTGCCTCTCAACACCACCGTCAGCGTGTCGGCGTCCAAGGTCAAGCCAGAACTCCATCGCCGCGGTCTGCCGAGTCCTGGCGCCAGTCGCTGGTGCGCGTGTGCTCCGTGGGATTGGTGTGACGATCACGTAGCCTGCCATCATGGCGACTCGTACGTCCTCGAGCACCCGCGCGCGCGGCGGCACCAGTTCGCGCCCGGCCAATCGACGACCACAGACCCGATCGGCCCCCCGCAAGGGTGCCAAGAAGCCCCAAGGCGGCGGCCTGCCGCTGCCCTTGCGTGCCTTCCGCACGACCTGGATGGGCATGGCCAATGTGACCGGCAGCGCCGTGCGCAAGGTCGGTGCGGCCGGTCGCGATCTGGAGCCCGAGCACAAGCGTGACGGCCTCGGCCTGGCGCTGGTCGCCCTCGCCGTTGTCGTCGCGGCCCGAGAGTGGTGGGGCCTGCCCGGCTTTTTCGGCAACATCGTCCACGCCGTCTTTGCCGGCACCTTCGGCACCGTGGCGTATGCCGTGCCGCTCGTCCTGCTCGCCTTCGGCCTCCACGTCCTGCGCGGCCCCGACCACCGTGAGGCCACCAACCGGCTCGCCATCGGCACCGTCGTCCTGGCCTTTGCCGCCTGCGGCCTGGTCCACATCGCCGAGGGCATCCCCGAACCCCCGGAGGGCGCGAACGCCATGCGCGCCGCCGGCGGCATCATCGGCTTCCTCGCCTCCAGCCCGCTCGAAGCCGCCGTCGGGTCCTGGCTGGCCGTGCCGCTCCTCGTGATCCTCGGTCTCTTCGGCCTGCTCATCCTCACGGCCACACCGGTCCACCAGATCCCGGGGCGCGTGCACCAGCTGCGGGCGTGGATCGCGGGTGTCCCGCTGGAGACCCTCCAGCCGACGACCGAGGAGCCCGCCCCGGCCAAGCCGCGCCGTCGCCGTCCGACCCGAGACCTCGAGGGCGACCTGGACGGCGACGAGGCCTTCGAGCAGGCCGCCGCCATCGACCCGGTCACCGGCAAGAGATTGCGCCCGGGCCAGAAACGCGACACCGCCGCCGGTGTGCTCGCGCCCACGACCAAGCCCGACCGTGCCCCCGCGACAACTGCGCCGGCAGTCACCCCAGCAGTCGACAAGGCCACCCTTCAGGCCCCCCCAACGACGCCGCTGCCCCAGCGCGTCGAGCAACTCGCCCTCGCCGGCGACGTCACCTACACCCTTCCGGACTCCAACCTGCTCGAGATGGGCAGCCCGCACAAGGAGCGTTCGGCAGCCAACGACCGGGTCGTCGATTCGCTGACCCAGGTCTTCGAGCAGTTCGACATCGACGCCCAGGTCACCGGCTTCTCCCGCGGCCCGACGGTCACCCGCTATGAGGTCGAGCTCGGCCCCGGCACCAAGGTCGAGCGCGTCACGGCGCTCTCCAAGAACATTGCGTATGCCGTGGCCTCGGCCGACGTGCGCATCCTCAGTCCCATCCCGGGCAAGTCCGCGATCGGCATCGAGATACCCAACACGGACCGCGAGAAGGTGTCCCTCGGCGACGTCCTGCGCAGCCAGGTCGCCCGCGGCACCGATCACCCGATGGTCATGGGGGTCGGCAAGGACGTCGAGGGGGGCTACGTCATTGCGAACCTCGCCAAGATGCCGCACCTGCTTGTCGCCGGCGCGACCGGCGCGGGCAAGTCGAGCTTCGTCAACTCGATGATCACCTCGATCCTCATGCGCTCCACCCCGGACGAGGTGCGTCTGGTCCTGGTCGACCCCAAGCGGGTCGAGCTCACGGCATACGAGGGAATCCCTCACCTCATCACGCCGATCATCACCAACCCCAAGAAGGCCGCCGAAGCCCTGCAGTGGGTCGTGCGCGAGATGGACACGCGTTACGACGATCTCGCAGCCTTCGGCTTCAAGCACGTCGACGACTTCAACAAGGCCGTCAAGGCTGGCAAGGTCAAGCCGTTGCCTGGGTCCGAGCGGGTCCTCCAGCCCTACCCCTACCTACTCGTCGTCGTCGACGAGTTGGCCGACCTGATGATGGTTGCCCCCCGTGACGTCGAGGAGTCGATCGTCCGGATCACCCAGCTCGCCCGGGCCGCCGGCATCCACCTCGTGCTCGCGACCCAGCGCCCCAGCGTTGACGTGGTCACCGGTCTGATCAAGGCCAACGTCCCCAGCCGGATGGCCTTCGCGACCTCCAGCCTGGCCGACAGCCGCGTCGTCCTCGATCAGCCCGGCGCGGAGAAGCTCATCGGTCAGGGTGACGCGCTCTTCCTGCCGATGGGTGCGAGCAAGCCCATGCGCGTGCAGGGTGCCTGGGTCACCGAGACCGAGATCCACGAGATCGTCAAGTTCGTCACCGACCAACTCAAGCCGAGCTATCGCGAGGACGTCACTGTCGTCGCGGCCAAGAAGCAGATCGACGACGACATCGGCGACGACCTCGACCTGCTGCTCCAGGCCACCGAACTCGTCGTGACCACACAGTTCGGATCCACCTCGATGCTCCAGCGCAAGTTGCGGGTCGGCTTCGCCAAGGCGGGTCGGCTCATGGACCTGCTCGAGTCGCGCGGTGTCGTCGGGCCCTCCGAGGGGTCCAAGGCCCGCGATGTGCTCGTCAAGCCCGACGACCTGCCGACCACCCTCGCGCTGATGCGCGGCGAGGACGTGCCGGACGTCGACGGCGATGACGGCACCCCGCTCGACGGTGACGAGCGAGCGATCGCCGAGGGGGTCGGCGCCGACTACTCCCGAGTCGCGGACAACTCCGCCGAGTGGGACGACGAGGAACCGTCCGAGGACGCCTGGGAGTTGACCGGCAGGTCCTGACCCTCGGCGACAAGCTCGCCCACGACGATGCCCTCGGCCTCAGCCGGGGGCATCGGCGCATCTGCCAGCGCCTCACCGATCTCGGCGAAGAACTGCTCCACGTCCTCCTGACCGGACACTGGGCCACCGGCCAGGAGGCCGTCGGCGCCGATGAGGACCGCCGCCGGGCTCGCACCCAAGCCGAAGGCCTTCCATCCCAGCGAGGCGTGATCCCGCCAGGCGTCGTCGGTTGGGAGATCCGTGGAGCTCTCCATGACCGGGATGCCCGAGAAGACCATCCGGACGTCGATCTGTGGCAGACGCTGCCGCCACTCGTGGGCCGAGCGGAGGGCATGCACCGTGGGGCCGCAATAGCAGTTGGCAAAGACGAGCAACTGGGCCCTGGTGGTCGCCATCTCGGCGACCGTGTGGGGCTCACCCTCGGCATCGACGAGGACCGCGACGGGGATCGGCTCGCGGACGTAGCCCTCGGGGTCGTCGTCAATCGCGCTCGTCGAGGAGGCTTGCTCGGTGGCGGGTGCAGGACCCTGGTCGTGGGTATGCCGCGGGGTGCCGGTCGGACTCGATCCGATCAGCCCGACCACCACGCCGACCGCGGCGGCCATGACCAGCCACAGCCAGCCGGCCCTGCCGAGGTCGGCCAGAGTCCCGGGGACCGTCGCACCGCGACCCGCGAACCAGACGACGACAAGAGCGAGCGTCACGAAGACTGCGTTTCGCCAGACCGTCTGTGCGCGCACGCGTTGGTCGCCGATGTTGCCGAAGCAGCCGCACGAGGGCCGCGGGTCGAAGGTCATGGCGCGCGCGATGATGAGCAGGTATGCCGCGAAGAGCGCGAGGGCGGCCCAGCTGGCGAGCCGTGCGAGGGGCACCCACGGCGACAGCATCGCGAGTGCCAGGACGACCTCGCCGACAGGCAGGGCCCGGGCGATGGTCTGGTTCTGCAGGAAGCGCGGCAAGCGCAGCAGCGTGATGGCGCTGACCGTGGAGGAGGGTTGTCGGGCCTTGGCGACGGCGCTCGTCACGAGCACGACGGCCAGGATCAGGGGAGCCACGACTCCGGCAGGGATCGGCATGGCGCTCAGTCTAGGTCGGTGCTCAGCCTAGGCTGCCGCCATGGCCATGCCCTGGGAGGACGACTTCACGCCCGCGAGCCGGACCGATCGCCTGAAGGCGATTGCGCGTCAGCAGCCGTCGGCGGTGCTCCTGCTCGTCCAGATCCTGGTGATCCTTCTGCTGCCGTGGCTGCAGGCGGTCTCCTATGGCCGGGTCGTCCTCAGCGTGCTCAGCTTCATCGCGTTGACCATCGCCATCGTGACCGTGCGCAGCACGCCCGCGCTGACCTGGCTGGCGGTGCTCCTCGGCCTGCCGGCCGCGACCTTGGAGATCGCGTCGATCTTCACCGATTCCGCGGTGGTCAACGCCTTGGGACACAGTGCCCTCTCCGCGTTCTACTTCTACACGGCATACAGCCTGATCGCCTACATGTTCGAGGACAGCTTCGTCACCAAGGACGAACTCTTCGCGGTCGGAGCCTGCTTCACCGTGCTCCTCTTCGCCTTCGCCTACCTCTTCCTTGCCATCCAGGAGATCTACCCTGCGTCGTTCACCGCGTTCGATGGCCCGGGCCGGCGCAGCTTTCTCGAACTGATCTACTTCTCCGGAGCCAATCTGACCAGCGTGGGCCTCTCGGATGTCACCGCCATCAAGCCTCTCGCGCGGTCGGTGACCACCGTCGAGCAGCTCGGGGGGGTGCTCTATGTCGCGATGGTCATCTCGCGTCTGGTCGCTCTCACCGTGCTCCGCAATCGCTGATGCCTGTCCTCACGCAGCGAAGGGCCGCGCTCTTCAGTGACGGCGAGGCTCGTCGCGGCCATCGGCCACGTCTTCGGCGTCGCCGAGCACCCGACGGATGTTGCCGCTGGTCAGGGCGCCCAGGTCCTGGGCCGACCACCCCCGCTCGGCCAGGGCCTCGAGCAGCCGCGGATACCCGGTTACATCATCGAGCCCCTCGGGCAGCAGGTCGACCCCGTCGTAGTCGCCGCCGAGCCCGATGTGCTCGATCCCCGCGACCTCGCGCACGTGCTCGCAGTGGGCCACCACGTCGGTCAGGGTAGCCACCGGCTGGGGCTCCCGCTCCCGGCGCCCCCGACAGAACTCTCCGTAGGCCGCGTAGTCGGCTGGGTCGACGCCCTCAGCCTTTGCTTCCTCGGCGGCCGCGAGATCCCACTCGCGCACCGTGGGCGACACGAACTTCGGCACGAAGGTCACCATGCAGACCCCGCCATTGGTCGCCAGGGACGCGAGCACGTCGTCCGGCACATTGCGCGGGTGATCACACACGGCACGGGCCGACGAGTGCGAAAAGATGATGGGCGCCGACGTGACGGCGAGCGCGTCACGCATGGTGTCCGCTGACACGTGTGAGCAGTCGACGAGCATCCCGAGGCGGTTCATCTCGCGGACCACGTCCCGCCCGAAGTCCGAGAGTCCGCCGAGCACAGGCTCGTCCGTGGCCGAGTCCGCCCACGGCACGTTGTCGTTGTGCGTCAGCGTCAGGTAGCGCACACCGAGCGCATGGAACATGCGCAAGGTTCCCAGCGAGGAATTGATCGAGTGGCCGCCCTCCATGCCCATCAGGGACGCGATCCGCCCCGATGCCCAGGCCGCGTCGACGTCGGCGACGGACGTCGCGAGGGCGAGCTCCGCGGCATACCGATCGGTCATCCGGCGGACGAAATCGACCTGTTCCAAGGAAGCCGTGACCGCCGCGTCCCCGGCGAGCTGGGCGGGGACGAAGACCGACCAGAACTGTGCGCCGACACCACCCTCGCGCAGTCGCGGCAGGTCCGTGTGGGTGCGCTCCCCGCGCGCGGCCACGTCGATCCGCTCCATGTCGTAACCGACCAGGTCACGCATCGCCCAGGGCAGGTCGTTGTGCCCGTCCCACACGGGATGCTCGGCCAGGACACCGGTCAACAGCTCCGCACTCATGGGAGGACTGTGCCATGCGTGGCCGACGCGCCTGACGCAACTAGAGTGACGACATGGCCACCGTGAGCAGTCCCGAGCGCACGGTCGCCCTCGTGACCCTGGGCTGCACCCGCAACGAGGTCGATTCCGAGGAACTGGCCGGCCGGCTGCAGGCCGAGGGCTGGACCCTCGTCGACGACGCTGCCGAGGCCGATGTGGCCGTCGTCAACACCTGTGGCTTCGTCGAGCAGGCGAAGAAGGACTCGATCGACACCCTGCTCGAGGCTGCCGATCTCAAGGAGCACGGCCGCACCCAGAAGGTCGTCGCCGTTGGATGCCTGGCCGAGCGCTATGGCCAGGAGTTGGCCGACGAGCTCCCGGACGCCGACGCCGTCCTCGGGTTCGACTCGTATGCCGACATGTCGGGTCATCTGCGCCGCATTCTCGCCGGGGAAAAGGTCGCCAGCCATGTGCCGAGCGACCGGCGTCGACTGCTGCCGCTCTCGCCGGTCGCCCGTCAGGACGGCGCCGGCGCCGTCGCCCTGCCCGGTCACGACAGTGGGGCGGAGGTCGTCACCCGGGCCCGGCTCGGCACCGGCCCGTGGGCGCCGCTGAAGATCGCGAGCGGCTGCGACCGGCGATGCTCCTTCTGTGCGATCCCGACGTTTCGGGGGTCCTTCGTCTCCCGCCGACCGACCGACGTCATTGCCGAAGCCCGGTGGCTGGGGGAGCAGGGCGTCAAGGAACTCTTCCTTGTCTCCGAGAACTCCACGTCCTACGGCAAGGACCTCGGCGACCTCGCCCTCCTCGAGAAGGTCCTGCCCGAGTTGTGCGACGTGCCGGGCATCGAGCGGGTGCGCGTGTCCTACCTCCAGCCGGCCGAGATCCGCCCCGGTCTGCTCGAGGCGATGGCCGGTCTGCGCAAGGTCATGCCGTGGTACGACCTGTCCTTCCAGCATGCCTCGCCGACCGTCCTGCGGCGGATGCGTCGCTTCGGTGGGACCGAGCATTTCCTGCGCCTCATCGACGGCATCCGTGAACGCGAGCCGCGCGCCGGCATCCGCACCAATGTCATCGTCGGGTTCCCCGGCGAGACCGAGTCCGACGTCGAGGAACTCGAGTCCTTCCTCGTGGACGCCGACCTCGATGTCATCGGTGTCTTCGGCTACTCCGACGAGGACGGCACCGAGGCCGAGCACCTGGGGGACAAGCTCGACCCACGCGTCATCGAGGAGCGCACGGCGCGGATCACCGACCTCGTCGAATCGCTGACGTCGGATCGAGCTGCGGCACGGGTCGGGGAGGACGTCGTCGTCCTCATCGACGAGATCGACGACGAGACCGGCGAGCCCATCGGGCGGGCCGAGCACCAAGGCCCAGAGGTGGACGGTGTCTGCATCCTGCCGCCCGGCTCGGGGGTCGTCGGCGAGTTGGTCGCCGGTCGGGCCGTGTCCTCGGAAGGGGTCGACCTGCGGGTCGACAGCGTCACCCCATGACGACTGCTGGCGGCCCCATTCGACGCGTGAGCGCGTGGAACATCGCCAACTACCTCACGGTGCTCCGCATCGCCCTCGTGCCGGTCTTCGGCTGGTTCCTTCTGGCTCACGACGGACAGAGTGAACCCCATCGGTGGGTCGCCTTCGGAGTCTTCACCGTCGCGATGATCACCGACCGGATCGACGGCGACCTGGCCCGCAGCCGCGGCCTGGTCACCGACTTCGGCAAGGTGGTCGACCCGATCGCCGACAAGTTGCTCGTCACGATGGCCCTCGTCGCGCTCTCCACCATCGCCCTCGTGCCGTGGTGGATCACCGTCCTCATCCTCGTGCGCGAGTGGGGCGTCACGGCCGTGCGCTTCTGGGTCATCCGGCACGGCGTCATGGCCGCGGGGCGCGGCGGCAAACTCAAGACCATGCTCCAAGCCATGGCGCTGGGTCTCTACATCCTGCCTCTGGACCTGCTGCCGTTGGCCTCCGTCACGACGGTGATCGCCTTCGTGCTCCTGCTGGCCGCCCTCGTGGTCACGGCCGTCACCGGTGTGGACTACGTCATCGACGCCCTGCGCCTGCGGCAGACGAGTGAGCGGGCCGCCATGAAACGGGCCCGCCGCGCGGGGCAAGGCGGGTCGTGACCCAGCCGTCGAACGCCCGGCAGGTCGTCCTCGCCCTGCGTGACCAGGGCCTGACCATCGCGACGGCGGAGTCCCTGACCGGCGGTCTGGTGTGCGCCGCTCTGGTCGACGTGCCCGGCGCTTCGCTGGTGGTGCGCGGCGGGATCGTGGCGTACGCGACCGACCTCAAGGCCGCGCTGCTCGAGGTGCCCGTGGACCTGCTGGCTGCGCGTGGCGCCGTCGATCCCGACGTGGCCAGCGCCATGGCTGACGGAGTGCGCGCTCGTTGTGGCGCAGATATCGGGGTCGCCACCACAGGGGTGGCCGGCCCCGACCCCCAGGACGGTATGCCGGTCGGTACCGTCCACCTCGCCGTGGCCGGGCCCGGCGCGGGAAGGGTCCAGGTGGAATCGGTGTTGTTCACCGGCGACCGCAACAGCATCCGCCGGCAGAGTGTGGACAGCGCCCTGCTGCTGGTGTCGCGGGTGTTGGATGTCGCTGCAGGCAGGTAACGTGACCCGCACGCAGGTCGTGACAGGTTGAAGGAGGTCGCCATGGTGTTGCTCAGACAAGAACTCGGCGAGCTCCTGCGCGAGACCCGACAGGAACAGGGCCGGACCCTGCGTGACGTGGCCGCTGGCGCTTCGGTGTCGTTGGGCTACCTCAGTGAGTTGGAGCGCGGGACCAAGGAGGCATCCTCCGAATTGCTGTCCTCGGTCTGCTCCGCGCTCGGGTTGCCGCTCTCGGCAGTCCTGGCCGACCTCACCGAGCGGGTCGCGCGAACGGAAGCGATGACCGCACCGGTGCAGTTGCCCGTGCCGGACCGAGACTCGGCACGCGTCAGCGCCGCCTGAGCGATCCTCTGCTGCTGCCCAACGGTGCCTGAGGGCGTCCGTCGTCGGTCGGTGCCAGCCCGCCCTGGCACGTCGGGCACGAGAAGAGGGTGCGTTGGCGCGGCTGGTCACCGGTCATCGCGACGCGAATCGTGTCGCCGCACCGCCGGCACGGCCGCCCGGATCGGCCGTGGACCCAGGACTCCTGACCGCGGCGCAGGATGCCGGTGCTGGACTGCGCCGCGTTCTCCTTGCCGCGATCCATCAGCGTGTGGATGCGGTCGACGAGGTGGGCGAGCCGCTCGCCACCAACGTCGGACGTCCTTCGCCACGGCAGGATGCGTTCGGCGAAGAGGGCCTCGCTCGCCCAGAACGTCCCGACACCGGCCAGGGTGCGCTGGTCGAGCAGGGCGTCACCCACGAACCCTTCGTATGCCGCGAGGTTGGCCACCGCTCGGGCCGGGTCCCAGTCGTGGCCCAGGACGTCCGGCCCCAGGTGCCCGACGAGGGTGTGCTCCTGCGCGGTCGGCACGACGTCGAGCATCCCCAGTCGCAGGCCCAGCGCCGTCCACTGCTCGGTGCCCAGTGCCGCCCGCAGGTCCGGATTGCGCAGGGCTCGCTCCGTCTCGGGACCGGGGTGGGCGATCCGCCATTGACCCTCCATCCGCAGGTGCGAGTGGACGGTCAGGCCGGAGTCGAGGCGATGGAGGAGGTGCTTGCCGCGCGCCGCAACCTCCACGGTGGTCATGGCCCGGAGGTCGACCGTTGCCACGGAGGCCCAGCGGAGATCGGCCAACACCAGTGCGTCGCCTGCCAGGGCTTGGTTCAGCCGGTGCGCCGTGCGCCACAGGGTGTCTCCCTCGGGCATGAACTCAGCTCGGCGAGAGGACGAGAAGTCCCTCGGACCGTGCGGCCTCGGCGAGGCGCTCGTCGTAGCTCAGCACGGTGGTTGCCTCAAGGGCCATGTGGCGCAACTCGGCAACAGGACGCAACTCGGCCACAGGACGCAGCTCGGCAACAGGACGCAACTCGGCAACAGGGTGTGAGAACACAAGGGACCGTAGCACCCGGGTATTACACCCGCTGCTGGGTGCGCACCACCACACCAGATCTCGCAGCCGACCATAGGTATGCCTGTGGTGCCGTGCGAGGTCTGGTCCGAGGGGGAACAGATCTCGCAACCCGTGCCCTGAACT
Source organism: Phycicoccus elongatus Lp2 (assembly GCF_000367525.1). Lineage (GTDB taxonomy): Bacteria > Actinomycetota > Actinomycetes > Actinomycetales > Dermatophilaceae > Phycicoccus_A > Phycicoccus_A elongatus. The sequence continues at coordinate 1,607,972 of NZ_HF570956.1, forward strand.
CAGCGGCGGAATCGCAGGCCGCGTGGCGTGAGGTGGAAGCCGGCCGCGGCCAGCGCCTCACCGATCGGATGGTCGGTGCCGAGCACGGTCTCGCCGTCGGCCTTCTCGACGGTGATCCGCCCGAGCGCCCCCCGCCGCACCGCGTCGGCGATGGCGGCTGCCGCCCCGGCGAGCCTGTCCGGGTCGTGAGACCAGGTGAGCAGGGTCCGCCCGCCGCGCTCGACATAGAGGACGAGGTCACCGTCGACGAGGACGACGACAGCACCGGCCTTGCGACCCGGCTGGTGGCCGCCTTCGGCCTCCCGGGCCGGCCAGGGCAGGGCGGCACCATAGGGATTGGCCGGGTCGGTCGCCGCGAGGACCACGACCTCGGCCTCGTCGGCCCGCAGCCCGCGTCGGCGGCCGCCTTGTCGCAGTGCATCGACCGCTCCGGTGGTCGCGAACTGGGCCGCTCCGAGCCCCTCGACGAAGTAGCCGCGCCGGACCTTGCCGCTCTCCTCGGCACCGGCCAGCACCCGATACACCCCAGCGAACCCGCCGGGCAGATCCTCGGCCAGCGCCGCCCCCCGGGTGACCAGGCCGTAGCGGTCGAGCAACACCTCGGCATGAGCATGTGCCCGCACGGTGGCATTGGTCTCCGGCAGCGGCGTCGCCGACCACCGGCCGATCGTTGTCGGTGGCCCGAACCTCGTCGCCATCAACCGGCCACCGGTCCCCGTGGGGCTGCCGAGAGAGCCGCGGCGCGCGGCATACCGACTGCGGCGCGGGCCGGTGACGGCGCGGCGATGCGTGGTGCGTCCGCCACCGAGCAAGGCGCGAACGGGTGCGAAGGTGTCGCCGGTGACGCGGCCCTGCCAGACCAGGTCCCAGAGGGCCGTGGCGAGCGCGGCGTCATCCAGCCAACCCAGACGGTCGGCGAGGGCCCGGAAGAAGAAGGACCCACCGGAGTCCAGCGCCCCCAGGATGCGCGCGGTCAGCTCGGCGTCGTCGTCACCGATCTCGGCTGTGGGCGCCGGCTCGCGCAACGGCATCGTGAGGTGGGCGCTGTCGGCCAGGTGGAAGGAGAGCCAGCCGTCGTCGCCCCCCGTGGCGCCATGCCCGACCCAGAGGACCTCGCCCGCTGCGAGCACCTCGTCGAGCATCGCCGGGGAGAAGTCGGCGACGCGGGCCGGCAGGACCAGCGTCTCCCAGGCGCTCGCCGGCAGGGGGATGCCGCTCAGTTGCTCGAGCACCCGGAGCAGACCGTCCTCGCCTCGCAGCCGGCCACCGACGGACTGCCATCCGGGAAGGAAGCGCGCATAGTCCTGCGCCGGCACTGGCTCGACCTCAGCACGTAGGGCCGCGAGCGAGCTGCGGCGCAGCTGGCGCAGGACTTCGGCGTCGCAGAACTCGTCCCCGGCTCCCTGCGGCAGGAACTCGCCCTCGACCACCCGCCCACGGGCGACCAGCTGGGTCAGCGCCGACCGGACGACGGCCGGGCCGAGTCCGAAGCGGGCCGCAATCTGCGTGATGGTGAAGGGTCCGTGCGTGCGCGCGTGCCGGCCGACGAGCTCGCCCAAAGGGTCGGCGCTCGACTCCAGGAAGGCCTGTGGCACCCCGACGGGGAGCGAGGCGCCCAGTGCATCGCGCAGTCGGCCGGCATCCTCGATCGCCGCCCACTGGTCGATCCCGGCGACCCGCACGGGAATCACCCGTCGGGACTGCGCGAGAGCGGACAGCCAGCCCTCGACCCGGTCTCGCGCGTCCTCGCGGACCCGCAGCCGCACCGCATCGGTCGGCAGGGGCCCCAACATCCGCAGCAGATCGGCGACCTCGTCGGCGTCCCGGGCCGCGCGCTCGGGCACCAGGTGTTGCAGCCCGGCGACGATCCGCTCGATCGCGGCGGCGTCGAGCAGGTCGCGTAGGGCCAGGCCCTCGCTCGTGCCCAGCAACTCGGCAAGCAGCGCCGGATCGAGCGACAACGCCGCCGCACGACGCTCCGCAAGCGGTGAATCGCCCTCATAGAGGAATTGCGCGACATACCCGAAGAGCAGCGACTGGGCGAAAGGTGAGGGCCGGGCGGACTCGACGTCGACCAGTCGCACCCGTCGCGCCTCCAGGTCAGCCATCAACTGGACCAGACCCGGCACGTCGAAAACATCCTGAATGCATTCGCGCACGGCCTCGTGAACGATGGGGAAGGTGGGGTACTGCGCCGCCACTTCGAGCAACTGTGCCGCCCGCTGACGTTGCTGCCACAACGGCTGCCGTCGATCGGGTCGGCGCCGAGGGAGCAGTAGAGCCCGCGCTGCGCACTCTCGGAAGCGGGCGGCGAAGAGGGCCGAGCCGCCGATCTCGCGCACCACCGTGTCGTGGACCTCGCCGCTGTCGAGCCGCACGAGGTCGAGGATGTCGCGACCGATCGCCTCGTGGCCGTCCTCGAACTCCAGATCCGGGAGCCGGCAGATGATCCCGTCGTCCCCGTGTAGGGCTTGGACATCGACTCCGAAGCGCTCACGCATCCGCGCCGCGACCGCGAGCGCCCACGGGGCGTGCACCTGCGCCCCGAAGGGTGAGTGGATGGCGATCCGCCAGTCGCCGAGCTCGTCGCGGAAGCGTTCCACGACGATGGTCTCGTCGTCCGGCACGTGCCCGGTCGCCTGTCGCTGCTCCTCGAGGTAGGCGAGCAGGTTGTCGGTCGCCCACTCGTCGAGCCCGGCCTCACGCACCCGCTCCATGGCCGTATGCCGCGGGGCCGCCACCACCTCGCGCACGAACCCCCCGACGGCGCGGCCCAGTTCCGCCGGCCGACCCAGCGTGTCGCCCTTCCAGAAGGGAAGCCGGCCGGGCAGGCCGGGCGCAGGGGTGACGAGGACCCGGTCGTGGGTGATGTCCTCGATCCGCCACGTGCTCGTGCCGAGCGTGAAGAGGTCGCCGACCCGAGACTCGTAGACCATCTCCTCGTCGAGTTCTCCGACCCGCCGGCCGGGACCGTCGCCGGTGGCGAGGAACACGGCATACAACCCGCGATCGGGGATCGTGCCGCCCGAGGTGACGGCGAGTCGCTGGGCTCCGCGACGACCGATGACGGTGTCGGACAAGCGATCCCACGTGACGCGCGGGCGCAACTCGGCGAACTCGTCGCTGGGGTACTTTCCAGAAAGCATGTCGAGGACCGACTCGAGCAGCGGGCGGGTGAGGGTCGCATAGGGCGCTGCGCGGCGAACGAGGTCGTGGATGTCACCAACCGTCCAGTCGTCGAGTGCGCACATCGCCACGACCTGTTGGGCGAGGACGTCGAGCGGGTTGGTCGGCAGGTGGAGCGCCTCGATGGCGCCGGCGCGCATCCGCTCGGTGACGACGGCGGTCTGGACGAGGTCACCGCGGAACTTCGGGAAGAGCACTCCGTGACTCACGGCGCCGACCTGGTGACCGGCTCGCCCCACTCGCTGCAGCCCGCTCGCCACCGAGGGCGGGGACTCGACCTGCACGACGAGGTCGACGGCCCCCATGTCGATGCCCAGCTCCAGACTGCTCGTCGCCACCACCGCCGGCAGCGCCCCGGACTTGAGCGCCTCCTCGATCTCGACGCGCTGCTCCCGACTCACCGACCCGTGGTGGGCCCGCGCCAATGCATCGTCGTGACCCCGCTCGACCCAGATCTCGTTGAGTCGGGTCGTCAGGCGCTCTGCCAAGCGGCGGCTGTTGGCGAAGACGATCGTCGAGCGGTGCGCGCTGACGAGGTCGACGATGCGCTCCTCGACATGGGGCCAGATGCTCGCGCGACTCTCGGCGCCGGCCGCGGGGCCGGAGAGGTCCCCGGTCGTCGCGCCGAGATCGCTGAGATCGGGCACGGGCACGACCACGTCGAGATCCCAGGCCTTGGTCGAAGGGGGTTGGACGGTCGTCACCGGGCGTCCCCCGGCCAGGTAGCGCGCCACCTCGTCGACCGGTCTCACCGTGGCCGAGAGGCCGATCCGCTGGGCGGGACGCTCCAGGAGCGCGTCGAGGCGCTCCAGCGACAGGACAAGGTGTGCGCCGCGCTTGGAGCCGGCGAGCGCGTGGACCTCGTCGATGATGACCGACTCGACACCGACAAGGGACTCGCGGGCCGCGCTCGTGAGCAGCAGGAAGAGCGACTCCGGCGTCGTGATGAGGATGTCGCTCGGCGTGCGGGCGAAAGCCCGGCGCTCATCGGCCGGGGTGTCGCCGGTGCGCACGGCGACCGAGATGTCGGGCCGCTCCAGGTCGAGGCGGGCGGCCGCGTGGCCGATCCCGACGAGCGGTGAGCGCAGGTTGCGCTCGACGTCCGCGGCCAGCGCCTTCATCGGTGAGATGTAGAGGACACGGCAGCGTTGCTTGCGCTCCGCCGGGCGCGGTGTGGACGCGAGCCGGTCGATTGCCCAGAGGAAGGCCGACAAGGTCTTGCCCGACCCGGTCGGAGCGACGACGAGGGTGTGATCGCCGCGGCTGATCGCCTCCCAGGCGCCGCGCTGGGCCGCCGTCGGCGCGTTGAAACTCCCGCGGAACCACTCCCTGGTCGCGGGCGAGAAGGCGTCGAGGACGTCGACGGCGGGCTGCTCTGGCATGTCCTGCAAAGCCTCTCACCTCCCACCGACAGCCATGTCTTCGACCGAAACTGCACAATGGTGAGTTTTCGGTTGGATCGGTTGTCCCGACATAGGGTGTGCGAGTGCGGGAGAGCAAGTTCTGGGAACTCATGGAGGACGAGTTCGGCGCGTCCTATGCCGGTCACCTCGCGCGCAGTCATCATCTTTTCGCCCTGGGCGGGCGCACGGTCCTCGAGGCTCTCGTCACCGAGTCACCGCGCACGGTGTGGTTCGCGCTCTGCGACGACATGGACGTCCCCGAGGCGCGCCGCTTCGGCCGTGACGACCCGGTGCGGTCATGACCTGGCCGCACGGGCCGCTGGTCCTCGCCCCGATGGCCGGTGGACCGGGAAGTCCCGAACTCGTGGCAGCCGTCAGCGAGGCGGGCCTCTTCGGCTTCCTCCCGGCCGGATACCTCTCGGCCACCGACCTCGAGTCGCGGATCACTGCAATCCGCGCCCTCACGGCCGCACCCTTCGGGGTCAATGTCTTCGTGCCCTCCCCGGACTCGCCGCTCGCCCACACCGAGGCGATGGGGTATGCCGCGCGCCTGGCTCCGTGGGCGGCCGACGCGGGCGTGGAGTTGGGCCGACCCAGTTGGGACGACGACGGGTATGAGACCAAGATCGACCTGCTGGTCGGCAACCCGGTGCCCGTCGTGTCCTTCACGTTCGGATGGCCGAGCGGGCACGATGTCGAGCGCCTGCAGGACGTCGGCAGCCAGGTGTGGGTGACCATCAACGACCCCGCGGAGACCGAGTGGGCGCAGGAGCTCGGTGTCGACGGTGTCGTCGCGCAAGGATGGGAGGCCGGTGGCCACCGCGGTGGTCCGGTCGACAACGGCGAGGAGCACCTGCCGACCGCGGCTCTGCTCGCCGCCGTGCGGGCGCGCACCGAGTTGCCTGTCCTGGCGGCCGGTGGCGTCATGACCGGTCAGGAGGCGCGCGCGCTGCTCGAGGGTGGCGCAAGTGCGGTCGCCTTCGGCACCGCCTTCCTCGGGTGCCCCGAGGCCGTGCTCGCCCCCGTGCACCTGCACGCCCTGACCCATCGCGAGGGCACCACGGTCACGCGCGCCTTCACCGGGCGCAGCGCCCGCGCCCTGCGGACCACGTGGACCGACGTGATCGGGGAGGGCGCGCCCGCGGCATACCCCCATGTGCACCACCTCACGGCCCCCCTGCGTGCGCACGGGAAGGCGACCGGGGAGGCCGACCTCGTCCACCTGTGGGCCGGCGAGGGGCATGCCCGGCTGCGGCCGATGCCCGCCGCCGACCTCGCCCGCACCCTGCGCACGGAGGCCGGGTTCTAACTCGGATGAGGATGTGGGTGGCGTTCGGTAGCGTCCTTCGTCGTGACTGACGACGTACTCCTGAGTGCCAAGGGGCTGACCAAGACCTTCGGCGACTTCACCGCGGTCGACGGGATCGACGTCGAGGTGCGGCGTGGGGAGTCCTTCGGGTTCCTGGGCCCCAACGGCGCCGGCAAGTCCTCGACGATGCGGATGGTGGCCGCGGTGTCCCCGGTGACCTCCGGGGAGTTGCGGATCTTCGGTCAGGACCCGGCGACCCACGGCCCCGCAATCCGCGCGCGCCTGGGCAATTGCCCCCAGCAGGACCGCCTCGACGAGGAACTCTCGGTGGAGGAGAACCTCTGGGTCTATGGCCGCTTCTTCGGGTTGACCCGCGCCGAGGTGCGGGCGCGGGCGGATGAGTTGCTCGACTTCGCCCAACTGACCGAGCGCCGCAAGGACAAGGTCGAGCCGCTGTCGGGAGGCATGAAGCGACGACTGGTCATCGCGCGCTCATTGATCAACAACCCCGAGCTCCTGTTGCTCGACGAGCCGACGACCGGCCTCGACCCGCAGGCCCGGCATGTGTTGTGGGACAGGCTGTTCCGGCTCAAGCGCCAGGGCGTCACGCTCATTCTCACCACGCACTACATGGATGAGGCGGAGCAACTCTGCGACCGGCTCGTCGTCATGGACCACGGCCGGATCGTTGCCGAGGGGAGTCCACGCGCGCTGATCCAGGAGCACTCGACCCGCGAGGTCGTCGAGGTGCGCTACGACGTCGATGACCACGGCGTCCATGCGGGCCCGCTCGAGGGGATCGGCGACCGCCTGGAGATCCTGCCCGACCGCGTCCTCATCTACGCCGACGACGGCGACGCGGCAGCCGGCGCCGTGGCGCGGTCCGGCACCGAGCCCCTCTCGACCCTCGTCCGGCGCTCGACGCTGGAGGACGTCTTCCTCCATCTCACCGGCCGGACTCTGGTCGACTGATGAGTGCCCTCCCTGAGTCCCCACGCTCCCGGCTGGTCCACGGCGAGCGGAGGCCCCTGTCGGCCGTCGAGCGCACGTGGGGACTGGTCGGCTTCCACCTGACCCTGCTGCGGCGGACCTGGAGGGGTCTGGTCGTGAGCCGATTCCTCACGCCGGTGCTCTTCCTCGCGGCCATGGGCATCGGAATCGGTCGTCTCGTCGATCGGTCCTCCGGTGGTGTCGCCGGAGTGCCCTACCTGCAGTACGTCGTGCCCGGCATTGTCATGGCCTCGGCCATGCAGTGGGCGGTGGGGGAGTCGACCTGGCCGGTCATGACGCTCATCAAGTGGAACCAGATGTATGCCGCGATGCTCGCCGCTCCCACGCGGGTCGCCGACGTGTTGCGCGCCCACTGGGTGGTCGTCTCGTTCGGGATCGCCTGGGGTTCAGGGGTCTTCATCGCGATCGCGGCGCTCTTCGGTGGAGTGCGGTCGTGGTGGGCTCTGCTCGGCGTCCCGATTGCCGTCCTCACCGCGATGGCCTTCGTCGCGCCCCTCTTCTGGTTCGCGGCCCGCACGGACAACGAAGAGGGCTTCACGACCATCTTCCGCCTCGTCATCACCCCACTCATGCTCTTCTCGGGCACCTTTTTCCCGGTCTCGCAGTTGCCGATCTGGTTGCAGCCCGTCGCGTGGGTGACCCCGCTGTGGCACGGCACCGAGCTGGCCCGTCCCGCGTTCCTGGGCGACCCGCTCGACCCCGGCCACGGCGCCGGGTGGGCGATCCACCTCGCCGTGCTCACGGCATACGTTGTCGTGGGTGGGTGGGGCGCCCACCGGGCCTTCCGTGCGCGGTTGGAGGCCTGACGTGCTCGCGCTCGGCCTCGCCCGCTTCGTCATCCTGCGCAATGTCACCTCGTTCCGGCGGGGATGGCCGGTGTTCCTCTCCGGCTTCTTCGAACCGGTCTTCTACCTGTTCTCCATCGGGGTCGGGCTCGGTGCGCTGGTCAAGACCGTCACGACGGATTCCGGTGCGGTGGTGGGCTATGCCGATTTCGTCGCGCCCGCGATGCTCGCCTCCGCTGCGATGAACGGCGCGATCATGGACGTCACCTTCAACGTCTTCCACAAACTGCGCTTCGCCAAGCTCTACGACACGATGCTGGCCACTCCTGCCGCGCCGAAGGACATCGCGGTGGGGGAGGTGACCTGGGCGCTGATCCGGGGCGGGATCTACTCCGCCGGCTTCCTGGTCGTCGCGCTCTTCATGGGGTTCGTGCACTCGTGGTGGGCGGTGTTGGCGCTGCCTGCGGCGCTCGTCATCGGCGCGGCTTTCGCAGGGGTGGGCATGTGGGCAACCACCTACATGACGACCTGGCAGCAGTTCGAGATCATCTTCCTCATCGTGCAGCCGATGTTCCTGTTCTCGGCGACCTTCTTCCCGTTGTCGTCCTATCCCGAGGCGCTGCAGTGGGTGGTCCGTGCGACGCCGCTCTACCACGGGGTCGTGCTCGAGCGTGGGCTCATGCTCGGGGACGTGGGGTCGGGGCTGGTGGGCTCGTTGGCCTACCTGCTCGTCCTCGGTGGGGTGGGCATGTGGGGTGCCGGGCGCCGGATCGAGCGACTCCTCCTCACCTGATCGCGCGGCTGCCCGACCCACTCCGGCGTGTCGCAACGCCAATCCTTGTGTCGAACATTCGTTCGGGTACCTTGTCCACAGGTGCCGACACCGAGGGTGTGTCGTCCACAGACCGACGGCAACTGCGGGCTGACTGTCGGTGGCGGCTCCTAGCGTCTGACCAGACCTCGCGACGAGACCGACAGCGCGGGATGGTCGCCGGTGGACGCGACCCGATTCGACTCCGAAGGAGCAGGACATGGCAGCAGGACTCAGCGTCGTCAAGGCCCAGGGCGGCGACAAGGACAAGTCGCTCAGCGCGGCTCTGGCCCAGATCGAGAAGCAGCACGGCAAGGGTGCCGTCATGCGCCTGGGCGACGACGTGCGCCCCCCGATCGAGGTCATCCCGACCGGCGCGATCGCCCTCGACGTCGCCTTGGGCATCGGTGGCCTGCCTCGCGGTCGGGTCGTGGAGATCTATGGCCCGGAGTCGTCGGGCAAGACGACCGTCGCGTTGCACGCAGTGGCCAATGCGCAGAAGGCCGGCGGCATCGCCGCCTTCATCGACGCCGAGCACGCGCTCGACCCGGAGTATGCCGCGAAGCTGGGCGTCGACATCGACAACCTGCTGGTCAGCCAGCCCGACACCGGTGAGCAGGCGCTCGAGATCGCGGACATGCTGATCCGCTCGGGTTCGATCGACATCATCGTCATCGACTCGGTCGCTGCCCTCGTGCCGCGCGCCGAGATCGAGGGCGAGATGGGTGACAGCCACGTCGGTCTCCAGGCCCGCCTGATGAGCCAGGCGCTGCGCAAGATCACCGGCGCCCTCAACTCCACGGGCACGACGGCCATCTTCATCAACCAGCTCCGCGAGAAGATCGGGGTGATGTTCGGTTCACCCGAGACCACCACGGGTGGCAAGGCGCTGAAGTTCTACGCCTCGGTCCGTCTCGACGTCCGACGTATCGAGACCCTCAAGGACGGCACCGACGCGGTCGGCAACCGCACCCGCGTCAAGGTGGTCAAGAACAAGGTGTCCCCGCCGTTCAAGCAGGCCGAGTTCGACATTCTCTACGGCCAGGGCATCTCCCGTGAGGGAGGCCTGATCGACATGGGCGTCGAGCACGGCTTCGTCCGCAAGGCCGGTGCTTGGTACACCTACGAGGGCGACCAGCTCGGGCAGGGCAAGGAGAACGCCCGCAACTTCCTCAAGGACAACCCGGATCTGGCCGACGAGCTGGAGAAGAAGATCAAGGACAAGCTGGGGGTCGGCGTCCGCAAGGAGGACGCGGAGCCGATCGCGGACGTCCCGGTCGACTTCTGATCGTCTCTGATCCCGTATGCCGTTCTCGGACAGCCGCACTCCACCGCCCGCTTGGGCGGTGGAGTCCGGCACGGCAGCGTCGCAGGGGGCAGCCGTCATCTCGATGCGCACCCGGCGCCGGGTCGCCCCGCTCCCGGCCGATCCCGAGGGTGACCCGCGCACGCGCGGCCAGGAGCCCGATCCGCATGACTGGGCCCGCGAGATCGTGCTGCGGATGCTCACCGCGTCCCCGAAGACGCGCTCGCAGCTCGCCGAAGGACTGCGCCGCAAGGACTGCCCCGACGATGTTGCGGCTGCCGTGCTGGATCGCCTCGAGGGTGTCGGCCTCATCGATGACGCCACCTTTGCCGCCGACTTCGTCCGTCGTGAGCAATCAGCCAAAGGCCTGTCCGGTCGCGCCCTGGCCCAGCGACTGCGCGCCAAGGGGGTCGATGCGGACACGGCCCGCGACGCCCTCGAGGCCGTCGACCCGGTCCTGGAGGAGGACCAGGCGCGTGATCTCGTGGCTCGCCGGCTGCGCTCGATGGCCGGCCTTGACGCTGTCGTCCAGACCCGCCGCTTGGCGGGGATGCTCGCACGCAAGGGCTACGGCCCGGAGCTGTCGATGCGGGTCATCCGTGAGGCGCTCGCCGAGGCGCCGGAGCATCAACGCGACTGAGGACGAAACGTGGCCGTGACATTTGCGTGATCTGCGGCTAACGGCGTCGCCCTACGGTCGGACCGTGAGCAGCGTCGAGACCTCGGGTGGGATGTTCGTCGGCTATCCCCACGGGGCCGCTTGGGACGAAATGCTGGATGCCGACGAGCAGCCCAGGACTCCCTACAAGGCGGTCCACCACACCCTCAGGGACATGTCCGCCGCGTCACTCAAGGAACGCGCAGACACCTTGGCCAGGGCCTACCTCGACCAAGGGGTGACCTTTGACCATGCGGGCGAGGAGCGACCGTTTCCGCTCGACGCCGTCCCACGAGTCATCTCCGCCCACGAGTGGGATGTCATCGAGACCGGCGTCGTGCAGCGGGTCACGGCCCTCGAGATGTTCCTCGACGACATCTACTCGCGAGAGGGTGAGATCCCCAGGGCTGTCCACGAAGGGGTTATGCCCTGGCGGCTGATCGCCTCGTCGCAGCACTACCACCGGGCCGTCATGGGGATCCGCCCCGCCAACGGCGTGCGCGTCCACGTCTCCGGGGTGGACCTCGTCCGCGACGAGTCCGGCACCTTTCGCGTGCTCGAGGACAACGTGCGGGTCCCTCCGGCGTCAGCTATGTCATCGCCAACCGACGGGCGATGGCCAACGTTTTTCCCGAGGCCTTCAACACGATGCGCATCCGACCGGTCGGCAACTACCCGCAGATGCTGCTTCACGGCCTGCGTGCCTCGGCGCCCGACGGGGCCACTGACCCGACCGTCGTCGTCCTGACACCGGGCGTCTTCAACTCCGCCTACTACGAACATTCGCTGCTCGCCCGGATGATGGGCGTCGAGCTCGTTGAGGGCCGCGACCTGGTGTGCACCGGTGGACAGGTACGGATGCGCACGACCCATGGCGGCCGCCCGGTCGACGTTATCTACCGCCGAGTGGACGACGAGTTCCTCGATCCCGTCCATTTCCGCGGCGACTCCGTGCTGGGTGTCGCCGGACTGGTGTCAGCGATGCGTTCCGGTCGGGTCAGTGTGGCCAATGCGGTCGGCAACGGGGTCGCTGACGACAAACTCATCTACTCCTACCTCCCCGATCTCATCCGCTTCTATCTCGACGAGGACCCGATCCTGCCCAATGTCGAGACCTTCCGGTGTGACGAGCCGGCGGCACTGGCGCATGTCCTGGACCACCTCGACGAAATGGTCGTCAAGCCGGTCGATGGGTCAGGTGGCAAGGGCCTGGTCGTCGGGCCCCGCGCCGACCGGGCGACCCTCGACCGGCTCCGGGCCGGCCTGCGGTCGAATCCCCGTGGCTGGATCGCCCAGCCGGTCGTCCAACTCTCGACCGTCCCCACCTTCCTCGAGGGCCGACTCGTGCCGCGCCACGTCGACCTGCGACCCTTCGCCGTCAACGACGGTGAGCGCATTCAGGTGTTGCCCGGGGGACTGACCCGGGTCGCGCTCCCCGAGGGTGAACTGGTCGTGAACTCCAGTCAGGGTGGCGGCAGCAAGGACACCTGGGTTCTCGCCGGGCGAGGGCGACTGCGCGTGGCTCCGTCGGCGGAGCCGGCCGGCGAGACGCGCCAGATCGTCATCATGAGCGCGCCGACAGTCTCCCACGACGATTCGATCCGTTCCCAGCAGCAGCAGCAACAGCAACAGCAACGACAGCAATTGCGACCGCATGGACCACGGTGGGCACGGCCCGAAGCGGGGGAGGACCAATGCTGAGTCGGATCGCGGAGTCCCTCTTCTGGATCGGTCGCTACATCGAGCGCGCGGACGGCACGGCTCGGATCGTCGACGTCCTCCGCCTGCAATTGCTCGAGGACCTGGCCCAGGAAGGGGAAGCCGCACACACGGTCCTCTCCGTGATCATGGGCATGCCGAGTGACGGTGCGGTGGGTTTCACCGACGTCGGCGACCGGCTGGTCTTCGACCGGCAGAACCCCAGTGCGATCGCCGGAGCGCTCCTGGCAGCTCGCGAGAATGCGCGGCGCGCCCGCGAGACCCTCTCGACAGAGCTCTGGGAGGCGATCAACACCACGTGGCATCGCTGGCAGGGCCTGGGCCGTCAGGACGTGACCTCACGCCACCTCTCATGGGCGCGCGAGCGGGCCGCCCTCATCTCCGGAATCGCGGATTCCACGATGAGCCACGACGACGCCTGGCACTTCCTGGTCCTGGGCCGCAACCTGGAGCGCGCCGACATGACGGCGCGCCTCGTGGCCACGGGCGGGAGGCCGGGAAGCGGCGCACCATGGAGCGTCGTGCTGTCCAGTTGTGGTGCCCAACAGGCCTTCATGCGTTCCCAGCGCGGCCTGCACAGCGATGACCGGGCCGCGGCCTTCCTCGTCCTCGACCGGGAGTTCCCGCGATCGGTCTTCTACGCGATGACCAAGGCAGAGCAGCATCTGGCCACGCTGGACCCGCATGCGGATCGGATCGGCGTGAGCGACGAGGCCCGTCGGCAACTCGGTCGGGTGCGCACCTCCTTGGAGTTCCGCGCGACGAGCGAGGTCCTGGCCGAGTTGCCCGAGCAGATGCTGCGTGTCCAGCAGAGCGTCAACGGTGCAGCACAGGCGGTGGCCTCCCGCTACTTCCAGGCCGGGCCGCTGCCGACCTGGACCGAGGAGCTTGTCTGATGATGCGCCGCTACCGGATCACGCACAGCACCTCACTGTCCTATGACTCACCCGTGCGGGCCTCCCACAATGAGTTGCGGATGACGCCGCTCAACGAGCCGGGCCAGACCACGCTGGAGAACAGGCTGCGCATCAAGCCTCTGACGTGGAGCCTGGTCTACCGCGACCACTGGGGGACCCATGTGACCGCCATGGAGAGCTTGGCGGCGCACCCTCGACTGGACGTCGAGGCGACGTCGACCGTCGAGCGCACGCACCTGGGCCGGGCGGAGGAATCGCTCGGCTGGGAGGCCGTCCGGGACCTCGAGGTGCAGGACCGCAGCTACGAATGGCTCATGTCGACGGCTCGCACCCGGGCCGGTGACGGCATCCTCGACCTCGTCGAGTCGGTCCGTGGCCTCTCTGGGCCGCGTGATGTCGGCTTGGCGATTGCGTCCGTGCTTCGTGACACCATGACCTACCAAACTGGCGTGACGGGTGTGCACAGCAGCGGTGAACAGGCCTGGGCCGAGCGTCGAGGCGTGTGTCAGGACTTCGCACACATTGCCATCGGCGCCCTGCGCACGCTCGGCATCCCGGCTCGCTATGTCTCCGGCTACCTCGTGCCGCAGCGATCCCTCGAGATCGGCGAGTCCAGCGTCGGGGAGAGTCATGCCTGGGTGGAGTTCTGGGACGGTGGGTGGACCCCCATCGACCCGACGAACGGCACTCCCGTCGATCTCGACCACATCGTCGTCGCGCGCGGCAGGGACTACGAGGATGTGCCGCCCTTCAAGGGTGTCTACTCGGGCACCGGGTCCGCAGCCCTCGCCGTCGAAGTCACCTTCACGAGGCTCGCCTAACCCGCAGCGCCGGGCTCAGACGATCGCGTGGAGCGGACGCTGCCCCGCCGGCAGGAGGCGGGCGTCGACGATCTCCTTGCCGAAGGGCGCCAGCGAGACCGGAATGAGCTTGAGGTTGGCGATGGCCAGCGGGATGCCGACGATCGTCAGGGCCTGCGCCACGGCTGTCGTGAGGTGACCCAGCGCCAACCACCAGCCCGCGAGCACGATCCACACCAGGTTGAGCAACACGCTGCCGGCACCGGCCCCCGATGTCGGCACCACGGCCCGACCGAAGGGCCACAGGGTGTAGGACGCCATCCGGAAGGACGCGACCCCGAGCGGGATCGTGACGATGAGAATGCAGAAGATGACACCGGCGAGGGCGTAGCCCAGGGCGAGCCACAATCCGCCGAAGAAGAACCAGAGGATGTTGAGGAGGGTGCGCATGGCGCGGTCACAGTCCTTCGTCGAGGGGCCCGAGACCTCCGGGCCGGTCGTGGGGTCCAACGCGGCCCTTGGCTCGCGTGTTCCGCCGGATTCCGTGGGACGGGAGCGCGCGGCATACCCTTGAGCGGTTATGACGACGCAGCGCACCTATGACGTCCGCACCCACGGATGCCAGATGAATGTCCACGATTCCGAGCGCCTCGCCGGCCTGCTCGAGACCGCGGGCTATGTCGACCTCGCCAGCATCCCCGCCGCCGAGCGGCCCGCCACCGCTGACGTCGTCGTCTTCAACACCTGTGCCGTGCGTGAGAACGCCGACAACAAGCTCTATGGCAACCTGGGTCAATTGCGCCCGGCCAAGACCGCCAACCCCGACCTGCAGATCGCCGTGGGCGGCTGCATGGCGCAGAAGGACCGCGACACCATCGTCAAGCGGGCCCCTTGGGTCGACGTCGTCTTCGGCACCCACAACATCGGCAGCCTCCCGGCGCTGCTCGACCGAGCGCGCCACAACAAGCGCGCCGCGGTCGAGATCCTCGAGTCGCTCGAGACCTTCCCGTCGACTCTCCCGACCCGCCGTGACAGTGCGTATGCCGCGTGGGTCTCGATCAGCGTCGGGTGCAACAACACCTGCACCTTCTGCATCGTCCCGAGCCTGCGCGGCAGGGAGCAGGACCGTCGACCCGGCGACATCCTCGCCGAGGTGCAGGCGCTCGTCGACCAGGGCGTCATCGAGATCACCCTGCTGGGGCAGAACGTCAACACCTATGGCGTCGAGTTCGGCGACAAGGGCGCCTTCGCCAAGCTGCTCCGGGCCTGCGGCGAGATCGACGGCCTGGAACGGGTGCGTTTCACCAGCCCGCACCCGGCGGCCTTCACCGATGACGTCATCGAGGCCATGGCCCAGACACCCAACGTCATGCCGCAGCTCCACATGCCGCTGCAGTCCGGCTCCGACCGCGTGCTCAAGGCGATGCGGCGCTCCTATCGCAGCGAGAAGTTCCTCGGCATCCTCGACAAGGTGCGCGCCCAGATCCCCGATGCGGCGATCACGACCGATCTGATCGTCGGTTTCCCGGGGGAGACCGAGGAGGACTTCGCCCAGACGCTGCGCGTGGTCGAGGCCAGCCGCTTCAGTTCGGCCTTCACCTTCCAGTACTCCATCCGCCCCGGGACTCCCGCAGCGACGATGGAGGGCCAGGTTCCCAAAGCCGTTGTGCAAGAACGTTTCGAGCGCCTCATCGCCCTGCAGGAGGACGTCTCCTGGGCGGAGAATCGCCGCTTCGAAGGGCGTGAGGTCGAGGTCCTCGTCGCGCCCTTCGAGGGACGCAAGGACGGCGAGACGGCCCGCATGAGCGGGCGCGCACAGGACAACCGGCTCGTCCACTTCTCGGTACCTGACGGGGGAGAGCGGCCCAGGCCGGGTGACCTGGTCACCGTCGGTGTGACCTATGGCGCGCCGCACCACCTCGTCGCCGACGGAGCGCTTGAGGGCGGGCGGTATGCCGTGCGGCGCACCCCCGGAGGTGACGCCTGGGAGCGGCTCCAGACGGCGGCCGTGCCGGGCAAGCCCGCGGTCAGCCTCGGGATGCCGTCGGTGGGTGCGCCGGACCGGTCGAGCGTGCCGAGTGGGGCGGCCTGCGCCAGCTCTTGATCACTGACAGAGGAGGGGCCCCGGTCGATGACCGGGGCCCCTCCGACGTCGGTGTGAAGGAGACGTCACTCGCCGATGCGCTCGTCCGCCGCGTCCCGACCCTGCTGGATCTGGTCGCCGTACTTGCCGCCGGTCAGGTCATTCGCCCTGTCCGCGGCCCCGTCGAGGCCCTTGTCCGAGAACTCCTCGACCTTGTCGGGGTGCTCCCCGGCGAGGTTGGTCAGCTTCTCCTTGGCGTCATCGAGAAAACCCACAAACGCCTCCTTCCTTCCAGGTCCGGCCGGGTGGCCCGACTTCTGGTCCCAGCCTGTCCCCGAGAACCGAGGAAATCAACCGGTGCCGGCTGGGAGTTGGCTGAGACCACCGGGACGCTCTGACAGAATTTCGGCCATGACCATCCGCCCCGTCGTCATCACCGGCGAACCCGTCCTGCACCGCCGCGCCGAACCCGTCACCGTCATCGACGACGAGATCCGCACGCTGGTCGCGGACATGTTCGAGACGATGGACGCGGCCCGCGGAGTCGGACTGGCTGCCCCCCAGGTCGGGGTGGGCCTGCGCATCTTCACCTGGCAGATGCGCAATGCCGACGGCATCCCCGAGCGTGGGGTCGTCATCAATCCGCACGTGGTCTCGAGCAAGCCGGCACCAGGGGACCCGGACAAGGACGAGGAGTCCGAGGGCTGCCTGTCCGTGCCGGGCGAGTCCTTCCCGCTCAAGCGCGGGGAACGGGCGACTCTCACCGGCCAGGATCTCGACGGCAACGACCTGCACTACGACGCCACCGGCTGGTTCGCGCGGATGTTCCAGCACGAGTTCGACCACCTCAATGGCTTCCTCTATGTCGACCGCCTCGATGGCAAGTGGGCCCGCCGCGCAAAGAAGGCTGTCCGCAGCAACGGCTGGGGCACGCCGGGACAGACGTGGATGCCGGGTGTCGACCGGGACCCCTTCGGCCACGACGACGACAGCCCGGACGACGAGCTTGCCGACTGACGCCCGACCAGTCCTGGCCGTCGTCGGCGCCACCGGGACCGGCAAGTCCGAGCTCGGGGTGCGGCTCGCCGAAGCGTTGGGCGGTGAGGTCGTCAACGCCGACGCGATGCAGCTCTACCGCGGGATGGACATCGGGACGGCCAAGCTCACGCAAACCGAGCGCCGCGGCATACCTCATCATCAGTTGGACGTCCTCGACGTGACCGAGGAGGCGAGCGTCGCGGCCTACCAGAGCGCGGCGCGCGCCGACCTCGCCGCGGTCCGCGGTCGAGGTCGCGTGCCGATCCTCGTCGGCGGCTCCGGGCTCTACGTCAGGGCCGCGCTCGACCACCTCATCATCCCGCCGACCGACGCCGTCGTTCGGGAGCGCTGGGAGGCCGAGGCCACTGACCGCGGCACGCCGGCCGTGTATGCCGTGTTGCGGGCCCGCGACCCGCAGGCGGCGGCTGCGATCGAGCCCGGCAACACGCGCCGCATCGTCCGGGCGCTCGAGGTCATCGAACTCACCGGGCAACCCTTCTCGGCGACCATGCCGCGACGCGAATTCGTCACTCCCACACTGCTGGTCGGCCTGCGTGCAGAGCGAGCGGTCCTCGACGAGCGACTTGGCGAGCGGGTGCACCGGATGTGGGCACACGGACTGGTCGAGGAAGTGGCCGCCCTTGCCGAACGGGGACTGCGCGAGGGTCGAACGGCGCGCACGGCGATCGGCTATGCCCAGGCGCTCGCGCAGGTCGACGGTGCACTCACTGCCGAGCAGGCCCGTGAGGAGACCACGACGGCGACCCGACGCTTCGTCCGTCGGCAGGAGTCGTGGTTCCGACCCGACGACCGAATCCTCTGGTTCGACACGACCGATCCTGACGTCGGCTTGATGGCCGCGACGACCGGGGTGATCTCGCAATGGACGGCCATGACGGACAATGGGTGACATGACGCGCGAGATCGCCTTCACCAAGGGGCACGGGACCGAGAACGACTTCGTCCTCGTGCCCGACCTCGACGGCGCCCGCGAACTCACGCCGGAAACGGTTGCTGCACTTGCTGATCGACGCGTGGGCATTGGTGGCGACGGGGTCATCCGAATTGTCCCGGCTGCGTCGGCGATCGAGGCCGAGGTGCGCGACCAGGCTCGCTCGGCTCGGTGGTTCATGGACTACCGCAATGCTGACGGCTCCTTCGCCGAGATGTGCGGAAACGGCACCCGCGTCTTCGCCGCCTATCTGCGTCGCGAAGGCCTGGAGACGGCGGACGAGTTCGCCATCGCGACCCGCGCCGGGGTCAAGACCGTGCGTGTCGAGGGCGAGGAATTCGCCGTCGATCTCGGACCCTGGCGCCTCACCGACCCGATGGCGGCTGAGCGGGATGGCTTCGACGCGCTCGTCCACGTCGACGACGGCGACCCCTTCTCTGCCCTCTCCGTGGACCTGGGCAACCCCCACACCGTCCTGGCGCTCCCCGAGACCGTCGACCTGGCGGCCATCGATCTGACCCGAGCGCCCGTGGTGCGCCCCACCCCGGCACGGGGGACCAACGTGGAGTTGGTCCGCCCGCTCGGCCCGGACCACATCGCCATGCGGGTCCACGAGCGCGGCGTGGGGGAGACCCGGTCCTGCGGCACCGGTGCGGCCGCGGCCGCCATCGCGACGAGCTTCTGGGCCGGCCAGCACCTGGCCACCCCCACCTGGACCGTCGACGTCCCCGGTGGGCGGCTGCGGGTGCGGCTCCTGCCCGGCCAGCACGTCGAGCTGGCCGGTCCCGCTGCGCTGGTCGCGGACGGAACCGTCACCCTCCCCTGAGCGAAACATCGTGCCGGCGAGGAGTTCACCATTGCGTGCAACGGCCGACGCGGACTGGTCGGAGATGATCCGCGTGATGGAGGAGGGGCCGATCTGCGCTCCTCGACTCGCGTGTCCTGCTCGACGTCCTGGCCGACCATCCCCGACTGGGGCCCTCGAGGACCGCGTGATCCTCGCCTCGGACATGCCCTTTGTCAGGGACGCCCGGCTTTGATTTCGAGCACCCGGAAGCCCTTGTGGCTGCCCAGGCGAGCACACGGCATACCGAGGTCGGCCTCGATCCACCGGGCGAGGGAGTCCGATCCGAGATTGCGTTGCACCACGAGGTATGCCGTGCCGCCCGGTCCCAGCCTCGGCAACCAGGTCCGCAGCAGGTCGTGCAAGGCGGCCTTGCCGATCCGGATCGGGGGATTGGACCAGATCAGGTCGAAGCGCAGGTCCGGGTCCACTTCCGCGGGGAGTGATGCCCGAATCCGGGTGCAACCCAAGCGTTCTGCATTGCGCCGCGTGAGGTCGAGCGATCGTTCGTTGACGTCGATGGCATGGACACGGGCTGCCGGAGAGAGCATGGCCATCGAGATGGCGATCGGGCCCCAGCCGCAGCCGATGTCGAGGAAGTCGCCACCAGGTGGCGGGTTGGGAACTTCGCCGAGCAGCACGGCCGTGCCCTTGTCCAGGCCACCGGGGGAAAAGATGCCGGGCGCGGTCTCGACGACGACCCGTCGCCCCATGAGTTCGACCGCGACCTCCTGGCGCTGGTCCGCGGTTGCCGGTCGGGCGCTGAAGTAGTGGTCCTGCCCGGTCACCGGAGAACGGTAGCGCGGTCACGGCGTCTCCACGCAGTTGTGAACCGGCAGAAGGCGGCGCTGGGACGGCAGGGGTCGGCGACGCGCTATGGCGCCGGTGCGCGGCTGCTCCTGAAAACGCGGTCCAGAAACGGGTTGGAACTGCCCTGTGCCGAAATGAGAGGCTGGTGGGCACGATGACTGAACGCAACAGCTCCACGGGCAGCCTCTTCACGCAGCGCGCCGAGGCCCTGACCGACGATCGCTTCGATGAGGCCCGCTTCCTGACCGACGAGGAAACCGCCGACTCCCGGGACGACGGCGACCAACTCGACCGTGAGGAACGCGCCGCGCTGCGACGCGTCCGCGGCCTGTCGACCGAACTCGAGGACATCACCGAGGTCGAGTATCGCCAGTTGCGGCTCGAACGGGTCGTCCTTGCCTCCGTGTGGTCCGAGGGCACCCTCGAGGACGCGGAGAACTCCATGCGCGAGCTGGCCGCCTTGGCCGAGACAGCCGGCTCCGAGGTCCTCGACGGCCTGATCCAGCGGCGCAGCCACCCGGACAACGCAACCTACCTGGGCAAGGGCAAGGCCCAGGAACTGCGCGACATCGTCATCGCCGAGGGTGCCGACACCGTCATCTGTGACACCGAGCTCGCCCCGAGCCAGCGCCGCGCCCTCGAGGACGTCGTCAAGGTCAAGGTCATCGACCGCACCGCACTGATCCTCGACATCTTTGCCCAGCACGCCAAGTCCAAGGAGGGCAAGGCGCAGGTCGAGCTGGCCCAGATGCAGTACCTCCTGCCGCGCCTTCGTGGTTGGGGTGAGTCGATGTCCCGGCAGGCCGGTGGCCAGGTCGGTGGCGCCGGCCAGGGCATGGGGTCGCGAGGCCCCGGTGAGACCAAGATCGAGCTCGACCGGCGTCGGATCAACACCCGGATGGCCAAGCTGCGTCGGGAGATCAAGGAGATGAAGACCGTCCGCGACACCAAGCGCGGATCGCGTCAGGCCCGCGAGATCCCGAGCGTCGCGATCGCTGGCTACACCAACGCTGGCAAGTCCTCGCTGCTCAACCGACTCACCGGCGCGGGCGTGCTCGTCCAGAACCAGCTCTTCGCCACCCTCGACCCGACGGTCCGCCGCGCCGAGACCCCCGACGGCCGCGAGTACACCCTCGCCGACACCGTCGGCTTCGTCCGTCAGTTGCCTACCCAGCTCGTCGAGGCCTTCCGGTCCACCCTGGAGGAGGTGGGCGATGCCGACCTGCTGCTCCACGTCGTCGACGGCTCGCACCCCGACCCCGAGGGCCAGATCTCGGCGGTCCGCTCCGTCCTCGCCGACGTCGACGCGGCCGACGTCAAGGAGGTCATCGTCGTCAACAAGGCCGACATCGCCGACCCCGAGGTCATCGACCGGATCCTGCGCCACGAGAAGCACGCCATCGCCGTGTCCGCCCACACCGGCCAGGGCATGGAGGCGCTGCGGCAACTCATCGCCGACGAGATCCCCCGTCCCGACATCCTCGTCGACGTCCTCGTGCCCTACAGCCGGGGCGACCTCGTCAGCCGGGTCCACGACGAGGCCGACCTCCTGACCGAGGAACACGTCGCCGACGGGACCCGCATCACGGCCCGCGCCAAGGCCGACCTCGCAGCCGACCTCGAGCGGTATGCCGTCCGCTGACCTCCCAGCGGACGTCGCCATCCGCCCGACCGTCCAGGGGCGACGCAGGAGCGTCGACGCGACGTGCTGAGAGGTGGTTCCAGTCGAGCAACCAGGACACCGGCTACAGGCATGGCGATAGGTCAGGAGCGGCGTCGCTCCCTACGCAGGAGGGAGCGCAGAGTCTCGGCGTTCGCGTAGCCGACCCGTAGCGCGATCTCGGCGGAGGTGAGGTCCGTGGTTGCTGAGAGGTGCCGAGCTCGTTCCATGCGAAGCCGTTGGACGAAGCCGAGCGGAGTGAGGTTGAGCGCCGCACGGACTCGTCGTTCGAGGGTGCGCCGGCTGGTGCCGAGCGACTGCGCGACGAAGGCGACGTTGAACGGTTCGTCCAGGCGGGCGCGCACGAAGCGTTCGAACTCGACGACGATCGGGTCCTCGTGCCGGAGATGTTCGTAGGCGACGAAGGCCGCCTGCGACGGACGCTCGTCGATGATGAGGAGCTTGGCGACATGTTGGGCCAGATCGGGGCTGATCGATCGTACGAGTGAGAGCGCGAGGTCGATGTGGGCGAACGCGGCGCCGGCGGTGACGAGGTTCCCGTCGACCACGACCATGGTGTCGAGATCGAGGTCGACGGTCGGATAGCGCTTCAGGAACTCGGGCCCCAGGAACCAGCTGGTCGTCGCCCGCCGATGATGCATCCGTCCGGTCTCGGCGACAGCAAACACGCCGGTGCACGCCGCGGCGATCCGGGTGGTCGCGTCGTCGAGGCGCCCGAGCGAGGCGATGACCGAACGAGCATCTCGGCTCTGGAGGGCGTCGTTGGTAGCGGCGGCCGTGAGGGTTCCAAGCGCAGGGACGACGACCACGTCGAACTCTGCGGACTCCGACAGCGGGTGGTCCACCGACAGGGTCATCGATGCCGTCGTGGTCACTCTCCGTTTCGGTCCGAGGATGGCCAGTTCGATCGGGTCGATCCGCGGGTCGACATCGCCGCGGGCTCCGTCGGCCACCCGCACGATGTCGATGACCGACGCGGCAGCCGAACCGAAGCAGCCGTCGATCGCGATCAGTCCGATACGCATGGCGCGAACAATAGCAATACTGGCGTATACGCCACTTCTCACATGCCCTTGCTCGTCATACGCTGAACTCGCTTCACCAAGAAGCCTCGACACCCAGGAGAACCCCTCATGTCCACACCCGCATCACTTCCGTATGCCTTTGTCGCCAAGATCGTCGCGGCCGATGGACAGCACGACGCGCTCGCCGATCTGCTCGCCGGAGCTGTCGCGCTCGCCAACGAAGAAGTAGGAACGATCGTCTGGTTCGCGGTCAGGACCCACGCCGACACCTTCTGGATCTTCGATGCATTCCCCGACGAGGCCGCTCGCGACGCCCACGCCAACGGCGCCATCGTCGCAGCCCTGATGGCCAACCAGCACCTCCTCGGCGCAGTACCCGAGATCCTGGCGGCCGACGTCCTCGCGTCCAAGCTCCCGTAGTCCGCCAACGCGCGAGACGATCGCGCCCCGCCGAGCCGTCGCCAGGTCGCGACCCAACGCCACGCTGCGTTTCCGAGCGGTGCGAGGCCTATCGGCACACGGACAGGATGCCGACCGCGAGCGCTCAGCGGCGAGGGGTCCGTCGCAGACCGACGACGACCGACCAGTACCGACTGCCTCCGGGCGGCACCCCTGCCCAGGGTGCCGCCCGGAGAGTGGTTCACAGGCTGGTGTCGGGGCGCTGCTGGTGCTCCTTGACGCTGTCCGCCGATTCGGCGGCAGACGCCTTGACCGTCTCGGTCGCCTGCTGGCCCTCGGCCTTGACCGTCTCCACGGCGTCCTGGGCGGTGGCCTTGAGCGACTCGGCAGCCTGCTGCGCGGGCTCCTTGAGGTTCTCGGCCGCCTCCTGGGCGACGTCCTTGACCTCATCGACCATCGGCTGCGCCTTCTCCTTGGCCGCGGCCGCGAGCTCGCGCTCCTTGTCGCTGGCGGGCAGCAGCGAGCCGAGCAGCCAGCCCGCGCCGAGGGCGATCAGACCGGCGGCCATCGGGTTGCCGCGCGCCTTGCGGGCGGCCTGGTCCTTGACCTCACCGACCCGGTCGCCCACACCGCTCGCGGTGTCAGCGGCCGAGCCGGTGGCATCGTCCACGGTCCCCATGACCTTGTCCTTGAGGCCCACCGCCGCGCCCGCGACCTTGTCGACCTGGCGCTTGGCGATGTTGCCGGGCGTGACCGCCTCGCCGAGCGCGTTGACGTTCTGGCTCAGGTCGGACCGGGTGCGCTCGATCTCCGCGCGCAGCTGGTCCGGGTCGTTGCTGCTCATGACTGGTCCTCGTTTCCCTTGAGCGCATCGGGAACCTTCTTGGCGGTCTCCACGGTGCGCGGCATTCCCTTGACGTGCTTGAGCTGGTTGCGGCCGGTGGCCGCGAGGATGGCCGCGATGACGGCCCAGAGAACGGCGACGGCGACGGCCGCCCAGCCGCGGTTGTCCCACCACGACCCGAGCGCCCACCAGAGGGCGATCGAGAGGAAGAGCAGCGCGAACCAGCCGGCCAGACCGGCCCCGCCGAGCATCCCTGCTCCTCGCCCGGCCTGGCCGGCCGACTGCATGGCCTCGGCCTTGGCCAGGGCCACCTCCTGGCGCAGCAGCGTCGCGAGGTCGGCGGTGATGTCCGAGATCAGTTCACCGATCGAGGACACCTCGCCCTTGGCATAGGTCTGGTGGGCGCCGTGGAGCGGTTCGGGGTCGGGGATCGCGTCGGAGACCGAGTCATAGCGCCCGGTCACAGGGTTGACACCCTCGGTGCGGTCGGTGCCGCGGGGAGGAACGGTGCTCATGGCGCCCGCAGGTCGTCGGGGCCGTCGCCGTAGACCCCGTCACCGTGGACCCCGCCACCCTGGGCGGAGGTCTCGCGCGTCTCTTCCCCGTAGGTCGGGGAGGGCGAGGTGACGCCGGGAGCCATCGGCGTGATGGGCGTGGGCGACGCGGAGGTGTTTACGGGAGTCGTACGCGGCGTGCTCACGTCGGTGCTCAGCGGCCGACGGTCCGAGGACTGGCTGTCCTGGGCCTCGGCGGCCAGGCCGCGGGTCAGCCGCCCGCCGACGAGGCCGAGCACTGCTGCGCCGAGGAGGAAGGCGCCGGGGCGGCGACGCGCGAAGGAGCTCAGCTCGTCGATGACGTCCCCCGGCTCGCGGTTCTCCAGCCAGCCGGCGACCTGGTTGGCCTTCGTGGCCGCCTGCTGCACGAGGTCGGTCGCGACGCCAGAGCCCTGGTGGGAGGCCATCGAGTCGAGCTCACCGGCGAGGGACCGCAGTCCGCTGGCCGCGCGTCCCTGTTGGCTCGACGCCTGGTCGGCGAACTCGGACCGGGCCTGCGCGAAGAGGTCCTTGGCGTGGTCCTTGGCCTCACCGGCGACCTGCTTGGCCTGGTCCGTCGCCGTCGAGGCCACCTGCTGCGCATTGTCCTTGGCGTCGCTCGCGACCGAGGCCGCCTCGTTCTTGGCGACGTCCCGGGTCTGGGTGTCGTCGTCCCGGTCCCGGGTCTCGATCCACGGTGCAGGGGGTTGGGTCATGGCTCGTCCGTTCCTCAGCAGGATGCCGCGTCCTCGCCGGGGTGAGGGCGCGGCCTGGGGTTGTGCCCCATCGACGCTATGAGCGGCCCGGGGTGGGCGGTACACCCCTGCGGGTGAAGGGCGCTCAGAGTCGGCGCAGGGCGGTGCCGCGCAGGATGAGCTCGCCGACGGCATCACTGGCGTCGAGGTCGGCCTCGGCCTCGATGACCCAGTCATGGTCGCCCTCCGGGTCGGCGAGGGTCTGGCGCGCCCGCCAGGTGCGGGGAGCCTCCGGGTCCGGGGTGATCGCAAGCATGGCCGGCCCCTGCGCGTCGCCGGTCACCTGGATCTCGTCGTGCTCGCCCCAGTAAGCGCCCAACGCCTCGTCCCACGCGACCCGGTCCATGACGACCTCGCCGGGCGGGTCGGTGAGGGCGGCGCTCGCCTGCTCCGCGGCATACAGGCCGTCGACGTCGTCGCGGGCGGCCAGCTGGACCCGGCGCCACATCGCCTTGCGGACCATGGTCCGCAGTGCGGTCTCGTTGGCGGACAAGGGCCGGACCGGCGCGGCCGCGACACCGGTGTGGACGGTCGGGTTCTCGGGGTGGGTCATCGACTCCCACTCGTCGAGCAGGCTGGAGTCGGTCTGGCGGATCGTCTCGCCGAGCCAGTCGATGATCTCGTCCAGCTCGCGGGAGCGGTGCGCGGCGGTCACGGTCTGCCGCAGGGTGCGATAGGCGTCGGAGAGGTAGCGCAGGACCACCCCCTCGGAGCGGGCCAGGCCGTAGCGGCCGATGAGATCGGTGAAGGACAGCCCGGTCTCCCACATCTCCCGCAGCACCGACTTGGGTGACAGCGAGTCCTCCGGGAGCCACGGGTGAACGGTGCGGTATGCCGCGAAGGCTGGTTCCAGCAGGTCGGCCAGCGGCTTGGGCCAGGTGACCTCGTCGAGGAGTTCCATCCGCTCGTCGTACTCGATCCCGTCGGCCTTCATCTCCTGGACGGCCTCGCCGCGTGCCACCCATTGTTGCTGCAGGAGAACGGGTTTCGGATCGTCGAGGACCGCTTCGATCACCGAGACGACGTCGAGGGCGTGGGTGGGGGACTCGGGGGCGAGCAGGTCGAGGGCTTCGAGCGCAAAGTGCGCCAACGGCTGGTTGAGGGCGAAGTCGTCGGGCAGGTCGATGGCCAGCGCAATCGTCCGTCCGTCGGGCGCCGGCCCGGCCAGCCGGGTGATGACGCCGCTGTCGAGCAGCGATCGCAGGAGTCGTATGCCGCGGCGCGCGAGTGCGGCCTGGCGCACCGGGGTCTCGTGGTTGTCCCGCACCAGTCGCGAGAGTGCGGCGATCGGGTCGCCGGGGCGGGCGATGACATTGAGGATCATCGCGTTGTCGATCCGCATCCGGGACTGGAGGGCCTCGGGCTGGGCGGCGACGAGCTTGTCGAAGGTCGCCTCGGTCCACACGATCTGCCCGGCGGCCGGCTTGACCTTCTGGACCCGCTTGATCTTCACCGGGTCGTCACCGGCTTTGGCCAGGCGGCGGGCGTTCTCGACCAGGTGCTCGGGGGCCTGCACGACCACTTCACCGCTGGTGTCGTAGCCGGCCCGTCCGGCCCGCCCGGCGATCTGGTGGAACTCCCGGGCCTTGAGGATCCGCTCGCGGGTCCCGTCGAACTTGGCGAGTTGGGTGAAGAGCACGGTCCGGATCGGCACGTTTATGCCGACGCCGAGGGTGTCGGTGCCGGAGATGACCTTGAGCAGGCCGGCCTGCGCGAGTTGTTCCACGATGCGGCGATATCGGGGGAGCATCCCGGCGTGGTGAACGCCGATTCCCCTGCGCAGCAACCCTCCCAGCGTGCGACCGAAACCGGGGGCAAAGCGCACACCGGCCAGACGCTCGGCGACAGCGGCCTTCTCCTCCTTGCTGAGCAACTGCAGGGTGTGGAGGGAGCGGGCGTGCTCAGCGGCCGCGGCCTGACTGGGGTGGACAACGTAGACCGGTGCCCGGTGGGTCGAGACGATCTCGCCCAGGGTGTCGGCCAGTGGCTCCAGGCTCCACGCGTAGGTGAGGGGGATCGGTCGCTCGGCCGTCGTCACCTGTGCGACCTCGCGGCCGGTGCGCCTGGTGAGGTCGTCGGCGATGCGGCTCATGTCGCCCAGGGTCGCTGACATGAGCACGAACTGGGCTTGTGGCAGCTCGAGCAGCGGCACCTGCCAGGCCCAGCCCCGCTGCGGGTCCGCGTAGTAGTGGAACTCGTCCATGACGACGAGTCCGACGTCCGCGTCGATGCCTTCCCGCAGGGCGATGTTGGCCAGGACCTCCGCGGTGCAGCAGATGATCGGCGCGTTGCTGTTCACACTGGCATCCCCGGTGAGCAGGCCGACCTGGTCGGCGCCGAAGACCTCGCACAGCGCGAAGAACTTCTCGTTGACCAGGGCCTTGATCGGGGCCGTGTAGAAGGAGACCCGGTCGCCGGCGAGCGCCGCGAAGTGGGAGGCCGTCGCAACGAGTGATTTGCCGCTGCCGGTCGGCGTTGCCAGGACGACGTGCTGTCCCGAGAGGACCTCGATGATGGCCTCGTCCTGGTGCGGATACGGCGTGATCTCGAGGCCACCCACCCAGTCGGCGAACGCGGCATACAGGGTGTCGGCGTCCGTGGTGACCGATGCGAGGGCGACGTCCGTCAGCGGATGTCGGGTGTCGGTCACGGCTGTCATGATGCCCGGTATGCCGTCCGCCCCCGACATCGCCACCGCTCGCCTCGTGCTTCGGGCGCCGTCGGAAGCCGACCGAGACACCTGGATCGCGCTGCACCGGGACCCGCGCACCTATGCGCACGCGCCACACGCGATGGCGGCCAGCGACGAGGTGGCGAGTGTGCAGTTCGACAAGGTGCTGGCGCACTGGGATCGCGAGGGCTACGGCTATCACCTCGTGGAGGAGCAGGGGCAGGTTGTCGGATGCGGGGGGTTGAAACGCAACGACGACCAGGCCGAGCTCAATCTCTACTATCGGCTGGTCTTCGGGGCCGTCGGGCAGGGTCTGGCCCGCGAGGCCGCGCGGGCCTGGGTGGCGTGGGGCCTGGAGTGGCTGCCGACGCTCCCGATCGTCGCGGCGGCTGCCGAGCACAACGCGGCGTCGGTCGCGACGGCCCGCACCTGCGGGCTGGTGCCGACGTCTCGCCGTCTCCTGCCCGGCGATCCGCCGGAGTTCGGGGCGGCCGTCATCCTGACCGCGCCGCGGGTCGAGGTCGTGCGCACCGAGGGATTCGACCCGGTCACGCTCGCCCAGGTGCTCGACCTGTGGGTCGCGACCACGGCCGCCGGGGGAGCGGTGGGCTTCCTGCCGGGCGACTCTCGCGAGCGGCATGCCGAGGCCCTGGCGCACCACGAGGCAGACATGGTGGCCGGCGACGTCACGGCCGTGCTGTTGCGGGCGCCCGACACCGACCGAGTCGTGGCGATCGGCTTCTGGCAGCGGCCGTCGAACCCGCTGCTCCACCACCGGCGGATGGCCTATCGCGTCATGACGGACCCGGACCTGCGCGGGCGCAACCTGGGCCGGTTGCTCATGGCCGCCATGCACCGAGTGGCTCGTGAGGATGGCGTCGAGATCGGCGAACTCGGCGTACGCGGTGGGCTGCAGACCGAGACGTTCTACGCCGGGCTGGGCTGGGTCGAGTGCGGGCGGCTGGTCGGCGGCATCCGGGTGGGGCCGGGGGATGACCGTGACGACATCTGGATGATGCGCCGGTTCTGACGCCCAGGGCTGGTCAGTGCACCTCGCGCACTCCCGGCGGGGTCACCCAGTGGATGATCCGGTCGGTCACCGGCCCGATCGCCAGGATGACGATGACGGTCCCGATCCCCAGCGTCGCCCCCAGCGCCCATCCGGCGAGCGTGGTCACGAGTTGGAAGATCGAGTAACTCCACTTGAAGGGAAGCGGCGGATCGAAGGCCAGGGCTGCACCCTCCGCGGGACCGGCGCCGAGGTCGACCGCGAGATACGACGCCACGCCCAGACAGAGCACGAAGAAGCCGAGGACGAACTGCGCGCTGCGCCAACCGATCGAGTCCGGCGCGGGGAGGTGGTCGATGATCGCCGACACGGTGACGCCCACGACCACGGGCTGGACGAGGGTGCCGAGGCCGGGCCGGTGGCGGCGCAGCATCGCGAGGAGGACCAGGACGATGCCGCAGGTCGTGTTGACGATCCAGAAGGCGACCCCGCTGGTCGCGACGATGCCACTGACGAGCATCGTGTAGCCGTCCGCGCCCAGTCGGGCCTGCAGGAGCAGGGCGATCCCGAGTCCGAGCACGATGCAGCCCAGGACGAGTTGCGCGGGGCGGCGCACGGTGACCGGCACCCGGACAGCAAACCAGATCACTAGATTGAAGTAGTGGACCCCCGACCTCCGACCGATGAGCACGAGCGCCTCGGTGAGGCGCCGAGTGACGACGACGCGTGGCGGCTGTGGGGCCCCTATGTGTCGGCTCGACAGTGGGGCACCGTGCGTGAGGACTACTCCGCGGACGGCGATGCATGGGCCTTCTTCCCCTTCGAGCACAGCCATGCGCGCGCCTATCGCTGGGGCGAGGACGGCATCGCGGGGCTGTGCGACCGCTATGGGTTCCTCAATCTCGCGGTCGCCGCATGGAACGGGCAGGACGACCGGCTCAAGGAACGCCTCTTCGGCCTGACCAATGGCGAGGGCAACCACGGCGAGGACGCCAAGGAGTACTGGTGGGCCCTTGATGCCACACCGACCCACAGTTGGGCGCGGCACCTCTACCGCTACCCCCAGGCGGCCTTTCCCTACGACGAACTGCGCCACCGCAATGCCTGCGCGGGGTTGGAGGGCGCGGAGGTCCGGCTCGCTGACACCGGAGTGCTCGACGGTGACCGCTTCTTCGACATCGTCACCACCCACGCCAAGGCCGCGACGGACGACATCTGCCTGCTCATCGAGGCGACCAACCACGGTCCCGATCCGGCGCCCTTGCACCTCGTCCCGCAGATCTGGTTCCGCAACACGTGGTCGTGGGGGCGCGACCCGCGACGTCCGAGCCTGCGCGCGCTGGCTCCGAAGCAGACGGTGGCCGCGGACACGACGGTCGTCGAGGCCAGGCATGCCTGGCTCGGCACCTATGTGCTGGTTGCTGAGGGAGCACCGCGAATCCTGGCCTGCGACAACGAAACCCACACCGAAGCAGTCTTCGGGCCGGACGCGGGACCCAGCACCACGGCATACCCCAAGGATGGGGTGACCCGAGCGCTGGTGAACGGCGACGACTCCGGGATCAATCCGGCAGGCACCGGCACCAAGGTCGCGCTGGCCTACCACTTCCCGCACGTGGCGCCGGGGGAGACGGTGAGCGTGCGGCTCCGGCTGCGAGGTGACCACCAGATCGACCGGCCTTTCGGCGCCTCGTATGCCGCGGTGCTCGCCAATCGTGAGCGCGAGGCGGACGAGTTCTATGCGCACGTCATCCCGTCCGAGGTAGGTGAGGAGGACCGGCTCATCGCACGGCGTGCGTTCGCCGGGCTCAACTGGGGCAAGCAGCTCTACCGCTTCTCGGTGCGGGAGTGGCTCGACGGCGACCCTGCCGGCCCACCCCCTCCCGCCTCTCGACGGAGCCCGGGCGGACGGGACAACGGGTGGGGTCATCTGGCGCTCGCTGACGTCATCTCGATGCCGGACGAGTGGGAGTACCCGTGGTTCGCGACGTGGGACCTGGCCTTCCACTGCGTCGCGATCGCACACATGGACCCGGGGTTCGCGAAGAACCAACTGTTGCTCCTCGTGCGGGAGTGGGCGCAGCACCCCAACGGCCAACTACCTGCCTACGAATGGGATTTCGGGGACGTCAACCCACCAGTGCATGCGTGGGCGGCGTGGCTGGTCTACCGCCTCGACGGGGCACGAGATCACGCCTTTCTCGTGCGGGTATTCACCAAGCTGCTCATGAACTTCTCGTGGTGGCTCAACCGCAAGGACAGTGACGGGTCGAACCTCTTCGAGGGTGGCTTCCTCGGGATGGACAACATCTCGCTCTTCGACCGCTCACGAGATGTCCCCAAGGGGTGGCGACTGGAGCAGTCGGATGCGACGAGCTGGATGGCCTTCTTCTGTCTGGCGATGTTGCGGATCGCGCTCGAGCTCTCCCGCACGGACAAGTCCTTCGACGGGCTGGCGTCGACCTTTCTGGAGAACTTCTTCTCCATCGCCGAGGCGATGGAGACCTTCGGCACCGACGACGTGTCGCTCTGGGACGAGGAGGACGGCTTCTACTACGACACCTTGGTCGATCCCGAGGGCAATTCCCAGCCGGTGCGCATCCGGTCCCTGGTGGGGCTCCTCCCCCTGATCGCGATCACGAACGTCCCGACCTGGGTTTTCGAGGAGTTGCCGGACTTCGTGGGCCGACTGCGTTGGCTGCAGCGACGTCGGCCGGACCTGGCCGACTCGCTCGTGTCGGCACGCGCGGGAGGGACGATCACGACGACGCTGTCCCCGTTGCCGTCGCCGCGACTGCAGGCGGTGCTGCGGCGAATGCTCGATGAGGGTGAGTTCCTCGGGGCACATGGGGTGCGCTCGCTGTCCGCGGCCTACCGCGACGGGGTGACCATGGAGGTCGCCGGCACGCAGATGTCGATGCGCTACGACCCGGGCGAGGGAAGCACGCGCGCCTTCGGGGGCAACTCGAACTGGCGCGGACCCATCTGGTTCCCCATCAACTCCCTGCTCGTGGACGCCCTGCGTAGTCACGCGGCCGGAGCGCACGAGGATCACGTCGTAGAGTTCCCCACCGGCAGCGGGCGCATGGTGGGGCTGGACGTCGTGGCCGACGACCTGGACGAGCGACTGATCGGCCTCTTCCGGGTCGGGCCGGGCGGACGGGCGCCCGCGACACCGCGCGATCACCCGAGCGGACCGCTCTGGGACGTGCACCCCACCTTCAGTGAGTACTTCGACGGTGACACGGGCCGGGGGTGCGGCGCGACCCACCAGACCGGGTGGACCGCGATGGTGGCTCACCTCATCTGCGTGCGAGATGCCCGGGACGCTCGAAGAACAGCACGGCCAGCAGGCCGATGACGAGGACTGCAGGCGGCAGGTAGAGCGATTCCGCCATAACGATGCTGAGTTTCTCGGCCACCGCTGCGGGCAACTGGTGCCCGCTGCCGGACTGCATGGAGCCAGACATGGCGCCCAGGCCTTGGGCGGCCAGTCGTGAGTCCATGAGGACGGCGATGGCGGCCGAGCCGAGCACTGCGCCGACCTGGCGGGTGGTGTTGTAGACCCCGGAACCGGCGCCCGCGTGTCGTGGTGGCAGATTGCGGGTCGCGGAGGCGCTGTTCGGGCCCCAGACGAAGCTGTTGCCGATGCCGAGCAGCAGCATGGGGGCGACCGTCGACCACAGGGCGGTCGTCGGCGAGATTATCCGGGCCGTCCACACGAGCGAGATGATCGTGCCGGTGAAGCCGAGGGCCGTCAGCAGCCGCGGGTGGACCCGATCGGTGAGCCGACCCGCGATCGGGGCGAGAAGCAGGCTCGCGAGCGCCATCGGCGCCATCAGCAGGGCAGCCCGGGTCGGGCTGAGGCCACGCACGACCTGCGCCCAGATCATGAGCGGGATCGCCATGGCCGTGATGGCGAAACCCATCGTCGAGATCGCCAGGTTGGCGACGGCGAAGTTGCGGTCGCGGAAGAGCCCGAGGGGCACCAGCGGCTCGCGCCGGTTTCGGGCCTGCCAGGCGATGAAGAGGGCGAGCACGAGAAGCCCGACCACGATCATCGACCAGATCACGGCATTCCAGTCGTGCTGGTGGCCCTCCTGGATGCCGAAGACGAGGAGGAACATTCCCACTGCGGACAGGGCGACGCCCAGCCAGTCGAAGGCGTGCGCGTGCGTGTCGACGCGGGGCACCAGCCGGGAGGCCAGGACGAAGGCGATGATCCCCACGGGGACATTGACGAAGAAGACCCATGGCCAGCCCGCAGCATCGACGAGGAAGCCGCCGAGGATCGGACCGACGAGGGTCGCCACCCCGGCCGTCGCGCCCCAGACGGCCATGGCCGCTCCGCGGCGCGCAGCGGGGAAGATGCGCGTGATGATGGCCATCGTCTGCGGAGACATCATCGAAGCGCCCAGACCCTGCACCACGCGGGCGATCACCAGGCCCTCGATCGTCCCGGTCAGACCGCACCACAGGGACGACAGGGTGAAGACGACGAGGCCGGCGAGATACATCCGCTTGGGCCCGACTCGATCGCCGAGCCGACCCGTGATGAGCATCGGCACGGCATACGCCAAGAGATAGGCGGAGGTGACCCACACGACGGTGTTCACGTCCGCTCCGAAGTCCTCGATGATCGCCGGTGTCGCAACCGACACGATCGTCGAGTCGACGAGGATCATGAAGAAGCCGAGGACGAGCGCGCTGAGTGCCAGCCAGGTCTCCCGCCGGATGTCATCGGGCGGAGCGGGGGCTGAGGCATGCGCGGGTGTGTGCGCCGGTGTCGTTGCGGGTGTGGTCACCGGACCAGTGAACTCCTCGACCCTGACAGCCGTCTGTCGCCGCCCGAGGGGCAGTCATCCGGCCCGCCTCACGACAACCGCCTCACGACAACCGCCTCACGACAACCCGGTGATGCGCCCCTCGTCGTCGATGTCGATGTGCTCGCTCGCCGGCACCTTGGGCAGGCCCGGCATCGTCATGATCTCGCCGGTCAGCATGACGACGAACCCGGCACCGGCGGACAGGCGCACCTCACGCACGTTGACGGTGTGCCCGCTGGGAGCGCCCCGCATCGTCGGGTCGGTCGAGAAGGACGACTGGGTCTTGGCGATGCAGACCGGCAGGTGGCCGTAGCCCTCGGCCTCCAGCTGCTCGATCTTCTTGCGTGCCTTGGCGTCGAAGGTCACCGTGTCGGCGTCATAGATCCGTCGGGCGACCGCCTTCACCTTCTGCGCCAGGGGCAGCTCGTCGGGGTAGGTGAAGGACACCGGTCCGGCGCAGGCCTCGACCGCCTCGACCACCGCGCGCGCCAGATCCGCGCACCCCGCGCCGCCATCGCTGTAGTGGGTTGCCTCGACCGCGACCGAGCCGAGGGCGGCGACGAGTTCCTTGAGGCGCTCGATCTCGGCATCGGTGTCGCTGGGGAAACGGTTGATCGCGACAACCGCGGGCACACCGAAGACCTCGGTGACATTGCGCAGGTGGCGCCGCAGGTTAGACATGCCCTCCTCCATGGCCGGGACGTTCTCGGCCTTGAGGTCGGCGACGGCCACACCTCCGTGGTACTTCAGGGCACGCACTGTCGCGACGAGCACGATCGCTCGAGGAGACAGGCCGGCCGCGCGGCACTTGATGTCGATGAACTTCTCGGCCCCCAGGTCGGCTCCGAAGCCGGCCTCGGTGATCACGTAGTCGGCCAATTTGAGCGCCGCCGTCGTCGCGATGACCGAGTTGCACCCGTGCGCGATGTTCGCGAAGGGTCCGCCATGGATCAGGGCCGGTGTGTGCTCGAGGGTCTGCACGAGGTTGGGTGCCAGGGCATCGCGCAGGATCACGGCCATCGGGCCGTGCGCCTTGAGGTCGGCGGCCCGCACCGGCTTCTTGGCCCGGGTGTAGCCGACGACGATCCGGCCCAGCCTGTCCCTGAGGTCCTTGATCGACGTCGCCAGGCAGAAGATCGCCATCACCTCGGAGGCCACGACGATGTCGAAACCATCCTCGCGAGGGAACCCGTTGACCGGGCCACCGAGTCCGACGACGACTTCCCGCAGGGCCCGGTCGTTGAGGTCGACGACCCGCTTCCAGGTGATCGTCCGCGGGTCGATGTCGAGCGCGTTGCCATGGTGGACGTGGTTGTCGATGAGGGCGGCCAGCAGGTTGTTGGCGGCCGCGATCGCCGCGAAGTCACCGGTGAAGTTGAGGTTGATGTCGACCATCGGCACGACCTGCGCGTACCCGCCGCCAGCCGCCCCGCCCTTGATGCCGAAGACCGGACCCATCGACGGCTCGCGCAGGGCGACCATCGCCTTCTGACCGATGAGGGAGAGACCGTCGGCCAGGCCGACGGAGGTCGTCGTCTTGCCCTCACCGGCAGGGGTTGGGCTCATCGCGGTGACGAGCACGAGGTTGCCGTCCGGATGGTCAGTCAGGGTGCGCAGGTGTGCCAGCGACACCTTGGCCTTGGTGTGGCCGTAGGGCACGAGGTCGGCGGCGTCGATGCCGAGCCGGTCGCGGGCCAACTCGACGATCGGGATGATGGTCGCCGCCTCGGCGATCTCGATGTCAGGGGGGACGGGGGTGGTGGGTGCAACGACGTCGGTGCTCACGTTTCCCGAGTCTGTCACCAACTTCTCGCTGCGTCCGACATTGGCATGCCTTCCCTGTCCACAGGCGATCCAGGCGGCGGGGCGCGCAGGTGACCCCGCGGCATACAGTGCTCTGGTGCCTTCCCTCGACGACCTGCTGACCGCCGCCGTGGCCGGCGTCGGGGGGTCGACTCGTGAGGGTCAGGTCGCCATGGCCCACGCGGTCGCCGCCGCCGTCGAGGAGCGGACGCACCTGCTGGTGCAGGCGGGGACCGGCACGGGCAAGTCGCTGGCCTACCTCGTCCCGGCGATCGAGCACGCGATGCGCACGGGGGAGACAGCGATCGTCGCCACCGCGACGCTCGCCCTCCAGGGCCAGATCGTGGCGCGCGACCTCCCTCGCCTGGCCAGCTCGCTGGAGCCCTTGCTCGGCCGGAAGCCCACCTTTGCCCTGGTCAAGGGACGGGCCAACTATGTCTGTGCCCACAAACTCGAGGGTGGGTTCCCGGACGACCCCGACGAGGGCGCACTCCTGGGCGTCGGCAGCGTCGATGCGGCCGCGTCGAGGCTCGGCAGGGAGGTCGTCCGCGTCCGCGAGTGGGCCAAGGACACCGACACGGGGGAGCGCGAAGACCTCACCCCGGGCGTGAGCGATCGGGCCTGGCGGCAGGTGTCGGTTTCGGCCCACGAGTGCCTCGGATCACGCTGCCCGGTCTTCGACGACTGCTTCGTCGAGAAGGCGCGGCGTGAGGCCACGCAGGTCGATGTCGTCGTCACCAACCACGCGTTCATGGCGATTGACGCCTTCGAGGGGCGAGTCATGCTGCCTGAGCACGACCTGCTTGTCATCGACGAGGGCCACGAACTCGTCTCCCGGGTCACCTCGACGATCACCGACGAGATCTCGCCGGGCATGATCCGCACGGCGGCTCGCAAGGCCGGGCGACAGGCCGATTCCTCCTCCACGATGGAGGAGGCGGCCGACCTGCTCGACGGGGTTCTCGAGGGTGCGCCGGAAGGGCGACTGACCGGCCTACCCGAAACACTCGCGATGGCCCTGGGCCGGGTGCGCGACACCGCAAGGGCCGTCCTGTCCGAGCTGAAGCCCGAGGGCAAGGGCAAGGACGGTGTCGACGGGACGCGTCAGGTGGCGCTCGCCGCGGTTGAGGAGATGTTCGACAACGCGGCGCGCATCCTCGAGGCGCGCGATCTCGACGTGGTGTGGCTGGCGCACGACCAGCGGCGAGGCCCGGTGCTCCGGGTCGCCCCCATGAGCGTGGCCCTCCTGGTGCGCGACAAGATCTTCGACGAGCGCACCGTCGTCGTCACCTCGGCCACCCTCGAGCTCGGCGGGAGCTTCGACGCGGTGGCCGGCACCATCGGGCTGCGCGGTGAGGGAGCCCCGGAGTGGACCGGTCTCGACGTCGGCTCGCCCTTCGACTACCCGCAGCAGGGCATCGCCTATGTCGCGGCCCACCTGCCCCCGCCCGGGCGCGACGGTGCGAGCCCGCAGAGTTTCGACGAGATGGAGGCCCTCATCCGGGCCGCCGGGGGCCGGACGCTTGGGCTGTTCTCGTCGATGCGGGCCGCGCAGGCAGCGGCCGAGGAAATGCGGTCGCGCTTCGCTGACTCCGAGATCACCTTCCTCTGCCAGGGCGAGGACCTCACCGGTGCCCTCGTGCGACAGTTCTCGGCCGAGCCGACTGTCTGTCTCTTCGGCACCCTCTCGCTGTGGCAGGGCGTCGACGTGCCCGGGTCGACCTGCCAGTTGGTGCTCATCGACCGCATCCCCTTCCCGCGGCCCGACGACCCGCTGGCGTCGGCACGCACCCAGGCCATCCAGGAGCGGGGCGGCAACGGCTTCATGGCCGTGTCCGCGACCCATGCCGCGCTGCTCCTCGCGCAAGGTGCGGGGCGACTGATCCGGCGCCGCGACGACCGCGGCGTCGTCGCGTTCCTCGACTCCCGGATGATGTCGGCCCGGTATGCCGGGTTCCTCCAACGCTCGCTTCCGCCCTTCTGGCCGACGACCGACCGCGACCTCGTGCTGGGCGCGTTGCGCCGGTTGGACCAGAACGCGCCGCCGCCGCACGAAACCACGAGCACCACGAGCGCTCCGAGCGCCACGACCCGACCCGTCGCGCCCGACCCCGGTCCCGCGCCGTCGGTGCGCACCGCGGTGACCAAGGGTCATGCGTGGACACCCGAGCAGGACGAGGAGTTGAGGGACGGGTTCGAGAGCGAGATCCCCCTCGACGAACTCGCCGATCATCTCGAGCTCGACGTCGAGGTCGTCGCCGCGCGCGCGAGCGCCCTGGGGCTCTCCTGATCCACACTCTGACGTTCATGGGCTGTCCGCGCGACGTGGCAGGCTGCACCCCATGAGCGGCGTTCCCCCCCTGGTCCTGATCGCCGGACCGGAGCAGGTGCTCGCCGACCGAGCGCTGGCCCAGACCGTCGCCGCCCTGCGCGAAGGAACGCCCGACCTCGAGGTCATCCGGCTCCAGGCGGGCGCCTACGCCCCCGGCCAGTTGGCGATCGAGGCCAGCCCCAGCCTCTTCGGTGGCGAGAAGGTCATCGTCCTGGCCGATCTCGACGAGGCCACCGACGAGGCCCAACTCGACACCCTCGACTACCTGGCCGCTCCTCAACCCGATGTCACGCTCATCGGCATCCATCGCGGCGG
Organism: Phycicoccus elongatus Lp2; assembly: GCF_000367525.1. Lineage (GTDB taxonomy): Bacteria > Actinomycetota > Actinomycetes > Actinomycetales > Dermatophilaceae > Phycicoccus_A > Phycicoccus_A elongatus. Next base: position 1,645,797 of record NZ_HF570956.1, read on the forward strand.
GCAGAAGGCCAAGAAGGTCCTCGACACCTTCAAGAAGAGCGGTGCCCGCGTCATCGATGCGCCCGCGATCAAGAGCGACCGCGACAAGGTCGACTTCGCGATGAACGAATTCCGAGCCGGTCGCCGCAAGGCGACGCGCGAGGCCGTGCAGGCCCTCGTCGACGCGGTGGGCAGCGACGTCAGCGAACTCGCCTCCGCGTGCCAGCAGCTCATCGCCGACACCCAGGGCACCATCGACGAGTCCGTCGTCGCCAGGTATCACGGCGGCAAGGTCGAGGCGACCGGCTTCAAGGTCGCGGACGCCGCGCTCGCGGGTCGCACCAGTGACGCCCTGGCTCTCCTGCGGCACGCCGTCGCCGTCGGCGTCGACCCGGTGCCGATCGTGGCCAACCTCGCGGCCCAGGTGCGCCAACTGATCCGGGTCGGTGCGGCCGGTCGAGGGGGGCGAAGCGCGGACCTGGCGCGTGAGTTGGGGATGGCTCCCTGGCAGGTCGACAAGGCGCGCCGCACACTGGGCGGCTGGGACGGCGAGTCGTTGGGGCGGGTCCACCGCGCCTTGGCCGCCGCCGATTTCGAGATCAAGGGTGGCAACCGCGAGGGTGGCGGTCGAGACCCGCACTTCGTCCTCGAGCGCACCCTGCTGCGCGTCTGCGGTGAGCACGCCAACAACCGATGAGGCGCGCCACCGTTTTGGGGCGGGCGGGCTCCCGCTGGTAGATTTCCCCCTTGCGTGCGCGCTCAGGTCGTGCGCGTCACGTCTGCACCACCCAGGGTGACTCAAGCAAGGGTGCCCCACGCCCGGTCCCGAGTCGCACCTGCCGCCCTCTAACGGCATACCGACCACTTCAGAAAGACGAATCACCAGATGGCGAACATCAAGTCCCAGCTCAAGCGGATCAAGACCAACCGCAAGGCGACCGAGCGCAACAAGGCCGTCAAGTCCGAGGTCAAGACCGCGGTCCGTCGCTTCCGCGAGGCGGCTGCCGAGGGCAACGGTGAGAAGGTCACCGAGGCCCTCAAGGTTGCATCCAAGAAGCTCGACAAGGCCGTGAGCAAGGGTGTCATCCACCAGAACCAGGCCGCCAACAAGAAGTCGGCCATGGCCAAGAAGGCCGCGTCGCTCTGACGCTCCTTCGCACGGCAAGGGCCCGGTCACCACTGGTGGTGACCGGGCCCTTCCTGTTGGGCCGCCTCAGGCCCGATGGGCGCGAACCGCCTGGGTGACGCGCTCGAAGATCCCGCGATCGAGGATCGCCCCCTCACGACGGATCCTCGCAGCGTCGACCCGGATGATCCGGTTCACCCGCACCTCGCTCGGCCGACCCTGACGGTCCCAGCCGCCCGTGCCGATGTCGACCCACTCCCGACCGGCGCGCCGCTCCTGACCCCCGTCACGGTCGTGGTCCTTGCTCGTCAGCGGCAGGCCCAGCAGCCATCGGCCGTCCCGCCCGATGAGCAACACCGGACGATCCTTGCCCCGGCTGTGATCCTCCTCGAAGGGCACCCACGTCCAGACCACCTCGCCGGGGTCCGGCTGGCCGTCGGCGTCGGCTGCCCACTCCATCCTCGGCACGCCGTGAAAGTCCCCCGGGTATGCCGCAGGGCTGGCCTCGCGGGTCAGGGGGCCTGCCACCCCGGGCGGGTTGGGTCCGGGTCCGCGCAGCACGGTGAGGAGTCTGGAGAGCAGTCCGGCCATGGCGACCACCCTATGAGGGGCGTGGGTGAGAATGGCCGGGTGAGTCCACGGCTGTCGCAGCGAGGCAGGGTCGAGCCCTTCCACGTCATGGAACTGCTCAAGGCCGCCAACCGTCGCGCAGCGACCCATGGCGACGTCATCTCGCTGTGCGCCGGCCAGCCCTCGACACCGGCTCCTGTGGTGGCTCTCGAGGCCGTGGCCACCGCGGTCCGGGACGGGGCGGTGCTCGGCTACACCGACGCGATGGGCACGGCCGTGTGCCGCGAGGCCATCGCGGGCCACCTCCAGCGCACCTCCGGCCTGCGCGTGGACCCGGCCCACGTCGCGGTGACGACCGGCTCCTCGGCCGGCTTCACGGCGCTCTTCCTCGCCGCCTTCGACCCCGGCGATGTGGTGATGATGACGCGTCCGGGCTACCCGGCCTACCGCAACACGCTGGCCGCGCTGGGCTGCCGAGCCGTCGAACTCGAGTGCGGACCAGCGGTGCGCTTCCAGCCGACCGTCGCCCTGCTCGAGGAGTGGACCGCCGCGGCCGGCGCGCCACCGGCCGGGCTGATCATCGCGTCACCGGCCAATCCGACCGGCACGGTCATCGCGCCCGACGAGCTCGCCGCGATCGCGCGCTGGTGCGACGCGAACGACGTGCTGCTCGTGAGCGACGAGATCTATCACGGGGTCACCTTCGGCGAGCAGGCCGCGAGCGCGTGGGAGACCTCGCGGGAGGCCGTGCTCGTGGGTTCGGTGAGCAAGTACTTCTCGATGACCGGGTGGCGGGTCGGGTGGCTGGTGCTGCCGGAGCACCTGGTGCGGCCGGTCGAGTTGCTGCTCGGCAACCTCAACATCTGCGCTCCGGCGATCGCCCAGGTGGCCGCCGCGGCCGCGCTCGGCCCGACGGCGCGACTCGAGCTGGACGGTCACGTGCGGCGCTACCGCGACAATCGTGACCACGTGCTCGCCCGCCTCCCCGAGCTGGGCGTCACCCAGTGGGCACCCGCCGACGGCGCCTTCTATGCGTATGCCGATGTCTCTCACCTCACGCTCGACTCGGTCGCCTACTGCGACCAGTTGCTCGCTGCCACCGGTGTCGCGATCACCCCGGGCGTGGACTTCGCGCCCGGACACGGCCCGACTCCCGGTCTCGACGGGCAGCGGTGGGTGCGGATGAGCCTGGCCGGCTCGACCGAGGACATCGACGAGGCGATGAGCCGCTGGATCGCCCACGTGAGGTCCGGCCCGGGCACGCGGCATACGTGACCTGATGACGGCGCCGAGCGTGGGAGACTAGGGGGAGTGCCCTGATCCCCCCACCCAAGAGGTTCCATCTCCCGTGTCACCCCGCGCCCGCACCGTGCTGCAACCGCACGCGACGCCGCCGGCGGCGATCCGCAACTTCTGCATCATCGCCCACATCGACCACGGCAAGTCGACCCTGGCCGACCGGATGCTCCAGATCACCGGTGTCGTCGACGAGCGCTCGATGCGGGCGCAATATCTCGACCGGATGGACATCGAGCGCGAGCGCGGCATCACGATCAAGAGCCAAGCCGTGCGTATGCCGTGGGAACTCGCCGACGAGGCGGGCAGCCTGCAGCCCTACATCCTCAACATGATCGACACCCCCGGCCACGTCGACTTCACCTATGAGGTCAGCCGCAGCCTCGCCGCCTGCGAGGGTGCCGTGCTCCTCGTCGACGCCGCGCAGGGTATCGAGGCCCAGACCCTCGCCAACCTCTACCTGGCGATGGAGAACGACCTCCACGTCATCCCGGTCCTCAACAAGATCGACCTGCCGGCCGCTCAGCCGGAGAAGTATGCCGAGGAGTTGGCCAAGCTCGTCGGCTGCGAGCCCGAGGACTGCCTCAAGGTGTCCGGCAAGACCGGTGTGGGGGTGGAGCCGTTGCTCGACGAGATCGTCCGTCAGTTCCCGTCGCCGGTCGGTGACGCCGACGCGCCGAGCCGGGCGATGATCTTCGACTCCGTCTATGACACCTACCGCGGGGTCGTGACCTATGTGCGGGTCATCGACGGCAACCTCAACCCGCGTGAGCGGATCGTCATGATGTCGACCAAGGCGCACCACGAGCTGCTCGAAATCGGCGTCATCTCACCCGAACCCGTCCCCGGCAAGGGCCTGGGGGTCGGGGAGGTCGGCTACCTCATCACCGGTGTCAAGGACGTCCGTCAGAGCCGCGTCGGCGACACGGTCACCAACGCCTCCAAGCCGGCCACCACCGCCCTGGGTGGCTACCGTGACCCCAAACCGATGGTCTTCTCCGGGCTCTACCCGATCGACGGCTCGGACTACCCGGATCTGCGCGACGCCCTCGACAAGCTCAAGCTCAACGATGCCGCCCTCGCCTATGAGCCGGAGACCTCGGCCGCGCTCGGTTTCGGCTTCCGGTGCGGCTTCCTCGGCCTGCTCCACCTCGAGATCGTCCGTGAGCGGCTCGAGCGCGAGTTCAACCTCGACCTCATCTCCACCCAGCCCAACGTCGTCTACGACGTGACGATGGAGGACGGCAAGGAGATCACGGTCACCAACCCGAGTGAGTTCCCCGGCGGCAAGGTCGCCGAGGTGCGCGAGCCGATCGTGCGCGCCACGATCCTCGCGCCCAGTGAGTTCATCGGCGCGATCATGGAGCTGTGTCAGTCCAAGCGCGGCTCGCTGCGCGGCATGGACTACCTCTCCGAGGACCGCGTCGAGATGCGCTACACCCTCCCGCTCGCCGAGATCGTCTTCGACTTCTTCGACCAGTTGAAGTCGCGCACCAGGGGTTACGCGTCGCTCGACTACGAACCCGACGGCGACCAGGTCGCGGATCTCGTCAAGGTCGACATCCTCCTCCAAGGCGAGCCGGTCGACGCCTTCAGCGCGATCGTCCACAAGGACCGGGCCTACGGCTATGGCGTGATGATGGCCGGAAAGCTCAAGGAACTCATCCCGCGGCAACAGTTCGAGGTGCCGATCCAGGCCGCCGTCGGCGCGCGAATCATCGCCCGCGAGAACATCCGCGCGATCCGCAAGGACGTCCTGGCCAAGTGCTACGGCGGTGACATCAGCCGCAAGCGCAAGTTGCTCGAGAAGCAGAAGGCCGGCAAGAAGCGGATGAAGAACATCGGCTCGGTCGAGGTGCCCCCGGAGGCCTTCATCGCGGCGTTGTCCTCGGACGAGCCCGCCAAGAAGAAGTAACTCGTATGCCGCGGGGCCGGCTCCCCGAGACGCTCCGGCTGAGCCGGTCGCGGCTGCTCATGTCGGGCAGTGCGCTCCTCTGGGGCCTGCAGTTCGCCTTCCTCACCCCGTCCATCGGCATCATCCTCGTTGCCCTCTACTCGGCGACCCCGGGGGAGGTCGGCTGGGCGCTCATGCTCTACAACATCTCGGGCTTCATCTCCACCCTCGTCGTTCCGAGCCGCGCGGACCGCCAAGGTGACTACCTGCGCCCCCTGCTCTGGTGCGGCGGCCTGACCATCGCGCTGGCCACTGCCCTGGCCCTCGTCATGAGCCTGCCGATGGCGTTCCTGGCGCTGGTGGCGCTCGGCGGTCCCGCGGGCGTCGGGATCGGCCTGCTCTTCGCGCACCAGAAGCACGTCGGCACCTCGGTGTCCGGCATCATGAAGACCCGCGCGATCTTCTCCTTCGCGTGGGTGGCCGGCCCACCGATCGCGACCTTCATGATCGGCCTGCTCGGCAAGCGGTCGGTCCTCTGGGCTGTCGTGGCCATCGCCGCGCTCGGCCTGGCCTTCACCATCCTGATGATGCGCGAGCGGGCCCGCACCGGTGGGCCCATCGTCACCGAGGACTCGCGTGAATCGGTGCTCACCGTGCTTCGCGAGCCGCGCGTCGTCGTCATGACGCTGGCCTTCCTCGTGCTGGTCGGGACCACCTCGGCGTCCGTGGCGACGGTCGCGCTCTTCGCCACCAACCGCCTCGACCTCGACGTCATCTGGGGTGGTGTCGCGCTGGGCACGTGCGCCGCCCTGGAGATCCCGATCCTGCTCGGCCTGGGTCGATTGACCACCCGGTTCGGGCCCGCGCGGTTACTCCTCGTGGGGAGCATCGCCGGGGTCATCTACTACGCTTCGATGGTCGTCATCGACGGACCCGTCCTGCTCGTGGCCCTCCAGGTCCTCAATGCGATCTTCATCGCGACCGTCCAGGGGCTCGGGCTGACCATCTTCCAGGAGGTCGTGCCGCGACCCGGCCTCGCCTCCGGCCTGTTCATGAACACCCAGCGCCTCGGCGCCATCCTCTCCGGCCCCATCATCGCCCTGGGAGCCCTGCCCGGGCTGGGTTACGCCTGGGTCTTCGCCGCCTGCGTGCCGTTGGTGCTCCTCGGCCTGGGCCTGCTCGCCGTCGCCCGCCGGCTCGGTCGATGACTCGGATCACGGCCGTCCGTGGCGACCTCACCGCTGAGGTGGTCGACGCGATCGTCAACGCCGCCAACTCCTCCCTCCTCGGCGGTGGCGGTGTCGATGGCGCGATTCATCGTGCCGCGGGGCCGCGACTGCTGGAGGCCTGTCGCGAGGTCCGGCGCACGGCATACCCCGACGGATTGCCCACCGGGTATGCCGTGGCCACGCCCGGCTTCGACCTCCCGGCTCGCTTCGTCATCCACACGGTGGGGCCGAATCGCCATGCGGGACAGACCGATTCGGCCCTGCTTGCGTCCTGCTTCCGCGAGTCCCTGCGGATCGCGCGCGAGGCGGGTGCTCGGTCGATCGCCTTCCCGGCCGTGAGCGCGGGCGTCTATGGGTGGGCCGCTGACGAGGTCGCGCGGATTGCGGTCGACACGGTGCGGGCGGAGACCGGTGACGGGGACTCGATCGAGCTCGTCCGTTTTGTGCTCTTCTCGCAGCCGCTTCTCTCGGCCTTCGACGCGGCCCTCACCGACTGAGTCTCCGTAGACTCGCGACCATGGGCCCACTCGTCGCCCGCGTCGAGCCCTACGCTCTCGTGGGCCTTTCCCCGGGAACCCATCTCGGTATGCCGTCCGCCCACCTCACGCTCGTCCTCACCCTCGATGCCCCGCTTGAGCTGAGCGGTGGACCGATGGGACCGGACCGCCACCGCCTTCGCGTCAGCCTGGCCGGCCTGCACACCACGCCAGTCTCGATCCACCACGAGGGCCGGATGCGCGGGATCCAGCTCGCCCTCACGCCTGCGGGCTGCCGGGCCCTGCTCGCTTGCCCGGCGGGAGAGCTCGCGGAGCGCGTCGTCGAGGGGGCGGACGTCCTCGGACGACTGGCGGACGACCTGCGTGACCGGCTGCACGAGGCCGTCGACGCCGATGAGCAGGTCCGCCTGGTCGCGGCGGGGCTCGGTCGGCGAGCCGCGCTCGAACCCATGGATCCGCGTCTGGCTCGCGCATGGGAACGATTGGCGCACAGCCATGGACGCGTGACCATCGCCGAGCTCGCCGACGCCGCCGGGTGGTCGCGGCGCCACTTCACGCAGCGGTTCACTGCCGAGTTCGGGCAGGGGCCCAAGGTCGTGGCCGGGCTCCTGCGCTTCGGGAGGTCACGCGAGATGGTGCGCCGCGGCATACCCGCCGTGGAGGTGGCGCAGCGGTGCGGCTACGCCGACCAGTCGCACCTTGTGCGGGAATGGCGACGACACACCGGCACGACGCCAGGGCGTTGGGCGGGCGAGGACGACATCGCATTCGTTCAAGACCGGACCAGCGAGGCAGGGGCATCCTGAGCGCATGGACACCACACCGCAGCAATCCCGCACCGACCACAACGTCTGGGCCGCGATCTTCGCCGACGACCCGCTCGCGCTGCGCGCCTGGCTGGTCGGCATCGGTTTCGAGGAGGGCATCGTCGTGCCCGACGAAGACGGGGTGAGCATCCACCACAGCGAGCTGCTCTGGCCCGAGGGCGGCCGTGTCATGGTCTCCACCCGGGACACCAAGGAGCAGGAGTGGGAGGGTGTCGGCCGGGTCTCGCTCTACGTCGTGACCGCGGATCCCGCGGCCGTCCACGAGCGCGCGGTGGCTGCGGGCGCCACGATCACCCGTCCCCTCAAGAACGAATCCGATTATGAGTCAAGGGGATTCAGCTGCACCGACCCCGAGGGCAACCACTGGAGTTTCGGCACCTACGCCGGCTGAGGCCCCTCTGAGGGGACCGTGCTCTCCTCGGTGTCCGGCAGGGCCAGCCCGGCCAGCCCCGGGTCGCCGGTCATCGCCTCCCAGTGGTCCCAGAGCATGACGAGCTCGGCCGGCCAGACCGGCTCGGAGGCCGCGGTCACATCGTCGCGAGTGAGCCACTCGGTCGCCACGATGCAGGCGGCTTCCTCCTCCGTGTAGCCGGAGGAATCGGGCGCGAAACCCGTTGTCCGCACGCCGAAGAACACCTCGTCCTGGTCGACGATGACATCGGAGTAGCCGTGGACGACCCGGCGGGTAGCCACCGGCCCGAACAGCGCACCGGCGTCCACCGCCAACCCGGTCTCCTCGTGCAACTCGCGCACGGCCGCCTCGAGGTCGCTCTCGCCCGGGTCGACCCCACCGCCGGGGGTCATCCACCAGTGCGGCACGGGGTTCAGGCCCAGGTCGCTGTCGCGGAAGAGCAGCACCCGGTCCGCCTCGTCGACGACGAGCAGGCGAGCAGTGCGACGACGGACCCTCGGCCGGTTCGCAGGGGCGGGCACGCCGGACGTGGAGTGGGGCACATCGGCAACCTACCCGGCATACCGATGAGTAACATCACGGGGTGACTCAGACCTATGCGCTCTACCGCAAGCTCGCCACGTTCCCGCAGGGCAAGCGGATGTTCTCGATCATGTTCGCGCGCAAGGCGCCTTACTTCCGCACGGTGCGCCCGCTCGTGCGTGAGGTGCGGCCCAACCACGTCGAGTTGACGATCGCCAACCGCAAGGCGGTCCACAACCACATCGGCACCGTGCACGCCATCGCCGTGTGCAATGGCCTGGAGGCCGCGATGGGGCTGCTCGCCGAGGCGACCATCCCCAGCCACCGGCGCTGGCTGCCCAAGGGCCTGGAGGTCGCCTATCTCGCGAAGTCGACGACCGACCTGCTCTGCATCGCCGCGACGGACCCGAGCGACTGGGCCGACGATGTGAACGAAGTGCGTGTGCGGGTCCGTGCGATCCGCACCGACGGGGAAGTCGTCGTCGAGGGTGTCATCCCGCTGCACGTCACGGACAAGCCGCAGCGCTGAGCCGGTCGAGGAAGACCCGCTGGCCCTTGACCAGGCGCTCACGCGCTCGTTCCAGACTCATCCACTCACCGCGATCGACTTCGGGAATCGACATCGTGCGACCCGATCGCGGGGGCCACTCGATCTCGATCTCGTTGCTGCGCAGCCATTCCAGTGACTCGGTGGCCCACACGGCATACGCAGTGACGACCTTGCCACTGTGCCGCGTCTCGCCGAGATCGACCCACTGACCCTCGGGCACCGCTCGCCCGACCTCCTCGGCGAACTCGCGCCGTGCCGTCGCACGGGGCTCCTCGGTCTCCGGGTCGTACTCACCCTTGGTGATGCTCCAGGCGCCCTCATCCTTGCGGGCCCAGAAGGGTCCGCCCATGTGCACGAGGAAGACCTCGAGATCACCGTCGTGACCGACCCGACAGGGCATCACCCCGGCGCTGTGCCGCATGTCAGTCGACCAGCCGGGTGCGCAACTGCTCGACGTCGCCCCCGGACCACCCACGGGAGCGCAGCCACGCCCGTGTCCCACCGTGGCGCTCGCCGAGATCGGCGAGGATGGCCAGCATGGTCTCGGCATGGGGGATCTGGTCGCTCGGCCGTTGCGTGGCCAGCGTGTCGCCGTAGAAGTCGTGGGCCATGAGGCGCTCGATGATCGCGGGCAGCCGCAGGGCGGTGAGGGCGTAGTCGTCGGCGATGACGTCGTGCGGGACCCCTGCGACGTCCAGCGCCAGGGCGACCACGGTGCCCGTCCGGTCCTTGCCGGCAGCGCAGTGCACGACGGCGGCGCCCCGAGCGCCCGCGATGACCGCGAGGGCGTCGGCGATGGCCGGGCCGCGCCGATCGAGATAGGTCCGGTAGTGCGCGGTCCAGTAGTCCGCATCCCGCGTGCCGGGTGCTGCAGGGTGGACGACGAGGGCCGAGGCCATCGTGGCCGCCACGTCATCGGTCGGACGCGTCTCCACGAGGGAGTGGTGGTGATGGGTGAGCGACTCGATCTCCCGCAGCGGGCCGGGCCCGGTCAGGTGCATCTCGGTCTCGCTGCGCAGGTCGACGATGTCGGTGACGCCGAGTTCGCCGACCAGTCGGGTCACCGAGGCGTCGGTGAGGTCCTGAAGGTTGTCGGAGCGGATCAACCGGCCGTATGCCGTCCGCCCACCATCACGGGTCGGCAGTCCGCCGACGTCGCGCATGTTGACGACGCCCTCGAGGTCGATCCACCGGGCGGCGTTCCCCTCTCGACCCTGGGTCACAGGGCCACCTCCGTCCCGAGCCCGGCGGACTGCGCTCGCGTGGCGATCGCGTCCGCGACCAGCAGGTCGCTCGCGCCGCTGCCGAGATTGGCGATGACGACCCGACCTCGCGGGCGCGACTGCCCGAGCAGGTGCCCCGTCCACGCCGTGGCCCGTGGGTAGGCGCCCAGCTTGGCCCGATCGGCGCGCACCGCCTCGAACTGGCGCATGTCGTCAGCCGCCAAGGTCGCGGTCTCGGCGAGGTCCGGTCCGATCGAACTCGCATAGTCCAGAGGCAACATCAGGGCGTCAGACCGGGGGAGAGTGACGGGCAGCCGCGTGTCGGTGAGGCCGATCGACAGTCCGGTGATGATCGTCCCGGCATCGCGGACCGCGGCCTCCCTCGACGACGCCGACAGGATCGTCAGCCCCGGCGCCCCCGATCGCGCCCATTCGGTGAGCTCGCGCAGCGCCGAGGCGCGGCGTGCCCACACGGTCACCTCGCGACGCCCCAGAGCGGCGAGCATCGCCACGTGCGAGCGTGCCTGGCTGCCGGCGCCGAGGTAGGTGATCGGGTCGTCGCCGGCCAGGGCCCGGACGCAGGCGCCGGTGACGGCGGCTGTCCGCACGGCCGTGAGTTCCGTCGCGGGCATGAGGCACGTGGGCTCTCCGGTCGTGCCGTCATTGACGATCATGACCCCCGTCGCCGTGGGTAGCCCCCGGACCGGATTGTCCGGAACGACACTGATCCACTTGCAGCCCAACAGATTTCGCTCTGGGTGCGCCGCTGGCATGGCGTTCGCGAACATCCCCGGAGCCGTGTGGACCGCCGGCTTCGGCGGTGCCTCGGCACGGCCCTCGGCGAGCGCCACCAGCGCCTCCTCGGCGAGGTCGAGAAGCTCATCCCACGAAGGCAGGGCCGCGCGCACGTCGTCGTCGGTCAGCACTCGCACCCGCCCAACCTAGCCGCGGTGGGAGGATGACGGGTGTGCCGCAACTCCCCGAGGGTGACCCCGCGCCGCCCACCGGGCAGCTTCCGGCGTCGGCGCTGACGCATCTCCCTCGCCGTCCGCTGGCCGTCTACGTCCACGTTCCCTTCTGTCGGGTCCGCTGCGGCTATTGCGACTTCAACACCTACACGCTCGGCGAGCTCGGGTCCGAGCGGTCGCCGGCCACGTACGTCGACTCTGCCCAGCGCGAGCTCGCCCTCGCCGACCGCGTGCTCGGACCGGACGTGCCGCCCGTCGACACCGTGTTCTTCGGCGGCGGCACCCCCACGATGCTTCCCGCGGCCGACCTCACCGGTTTGCTGCGCGGCATACGAGAGACGTTCGGGCTTGCTCCGGGCGCCGAGGTGACGACCGAGGCCAATCCTGATTCGGTCGACGCGGCATACCTGGAAACGTTGCGGGAGAACGGGTTCACCCGCGTGTCCTTCGGTGTGCAGTCCGCTGTGCCTCACGTCCTCGCCACCCTCGACCGCACCCACGACCCGGCGAATGTCGAGCGAGCGGTGGCCGCCGCCCGAGCCGCGGGGCTCGCCGTGAGCCTCGATCTCATCTACGGCACGCCGGGGGAGTCCACGGGTGACTGGGCGACGTCCGTCGACGCTGCCCTCGCCCTCGCGCCCGAACACCTCTCGGCCTATGCGCTCACGGTCGAAGAGGGCACCAAGCTCGCCGCCCAGGTGCGCCGAGGCGTCCACCCCGCGCCGGATCCTGACGACGAGGCCGACAAGTACGCGCTCGTCGACGAACGCCTCGCCGCCGCGGGCTACGGGTGGTACGAGATCAGCAACTGGGCCCGCACCCCGACCGATCGATGCCGACACAATCTGCACTATTGGTCAGGCGCGAACTGGTGGGGGATCGGGCCGGGCGCGCATTCGCATGTCGGGGGCGTGCGCTGGTGGAACGTCAAGCATCCCAGCGCGTATGCCGCGCGGCTGGCTTCGGGCGACTCCCCGGCGGCCGCTCGCGAGACGCTGACGGTTGAGCAGCGGGACGATGAGCGTGTTCTCCTCGGCATCCGCCTGGCAAACGGTCTGCCGATCGACGGCCTGGGCGCGCAGGCAAGACTGCGGGTCGGTGAACTCATCGGCGACGGGCTCGTCGATGGCCAGCTCGCCCTGACTGACCGCCGACTGGTCCTCACCCGCCGGGGTCGGCTCCTCGCGGACACTGTCGTCCACGCCCTGCTGGCCACCTGATTAGGCTCGCCTCCATGACGCGACTGACCGACCAGACTGCCATCGTCACCGGAGCCAGCCGAGGAATCGGCCTGGCCATCGCCAAGCGCCTCGTGGCCGAGGGCGCCCACGTCGTCATCACGGCCCGCAGGCCCGAAGCACTCGAGGAGGCCGTCGAAGCCCTCGGGGGGCCCGACAAGGCGCGTTTCGTCGCGGGATCGGCCGATGACCCGGCCCACCAGGACGAGGTGATCGCGACGGCGACCGAAGCCTTCGGGCCGGTGACCCTCATGGTCAACAACACCGGCATCAATCCGGTCTTCGGCCCCCTCATGGACCTCGACCTGGACGCCGCCCGCAGGATCGTCGAGACGAACTGCCTGGCGGCCCTGGCCTGGGTGCAGAAACTCCACGCCGATGGCCTGGCCGAGCGGGGTGGTTCGATCGTCAACGTCGCCTCCGTCGCCGGTGTGCGCCCCGCCCCCGGCATCGCCTTCTACGGGGCTTCCAAGGCGATGCTCATCCACCTCACCGAAGAACTCGCCGTCGAACTCGGCCCGACGATCCGGGTGAACGCGGTCGCCCCCGCCGTGGTGAAGACGAAGTTCGCCAAGGCGCTCTACGAGGGACGCGAGGAGCAGGTGTCGGCGCCGTACCCGCTGAAAAGGCTCGGGCGCCCGGAGGACATCGCCGGTGCGGTCGCCTACCTGCTCAGCGACGACGCGGCCTGGGTGACCGGCCAGACGCTCGTTCTCGACGGAGGGGTGCTCCTGCGAGGCGGCGTCTGACGTGACCCTGTCCTGGTCGAGGATCCGCCACGTCCTGCACACCGAGGCCGGCAGCGCGGCACTGCTCAGGGCGTGACTCTGTTGGCCCTGCAGGCCGACACCTTCAGCGCCGAGGCCAGCGGTGCCCGGGGGACGCCGACCTTCTTCGTCGGCACGCAGCGGCACACCGGGCCCCATGACGCAGCGACGCTGATCGCTGCGCTCGAGGACCACGGTGGCCGCTGAGCCTCACTTCACGAAGTCGGGGGTCATCGGCGGCTTCCAGTACTCACCGTTCATCGCCTTCACGGCGCCGACGACGTGGAGCACGATGCCGACGATCCACACGATCGGGTAGGTGATGAACCCGACGAGGATGATCATCAGCAGCGCCGAGATGATCAGGCCGATGCCGATCATGATCTGAACGTTCAGCGCATTCGCGACGTGCGAGCGGACGAAGGGTCCGCGGTCGCGGTAGATGAAGTACATGACGAGCGCGGCGACGAAGCCGAGCGTGCCGCCGGAGAAGAAGGTCGCGGCGGCGCCGACGCCGTGCGCGAGCGCACCGATCTGCTTCTCGGTCTCCGGTGACAGTTGGGCGGGCGCCTGCCCGTAGTGGGCGGCCTGCGGCGGGATGGTGCCCTGCGACTCGGCCGGCTCGAACGGCTGGTTGGGTGATGTGCTCATGGTGTTCTCCCTGGGGTGGTGGTCAGTGGTGCTCCCTGCCCTCCATGGAAGCACGCCGGGGGACCTTTCGTTCCCCGCTTCGGGGTGGGTTCAGGGACCGGTCAGGGTGCTGCCGGAGCCGTGACGAAGTCGATCAGTTCCTCCACCCGGGCGAGCAGGGAGGGCTCGAGGTCGGCGTAGGTCCGCACGGTCCCGAGAATTCGCTTCCAACCGTGAGCCACGTCCGCCTGGGTCGCGTGCGGCCAGCCCAACTCGCGCAGGATCCCGTGCTTCCAGGATGTGCCTCGCGGGATGACCGGCCACTGCTGCCAGCCCAACCGCTCCGGGCGCACCGACTGCCAGACGTCCACGTAGGGATGGCCGACGACCAGGACATGCGCGGCATACGGCTGGAGGGTGGCTGCCCTCGCGACGACCGCCGACTCCTTGGTGCCCGGCACCAGATGGTCGACCAGCACGCCCATCCGGCGGCCCGGACCGGGGGAGAAGTCCCGGATGGCAGACTCGAGGTCGTCGACTCCGTCGAGCATCTCGACGACGACCCCCTCGACGCGCAGGTCGTGGCCCCAGACCTTCTCGACGAGTTCGGCGTCGTGGCGGCCCTCGACGAAGATGCGCGACCCGCTCGCGACCTTCGCCTTGACGCCCTGGACGGCTCGCGACCCCGACGCCGTGCGGGCCGTCGCCGCCCTCGCGGCCGCCAGCCGCGCCTGCTGGGCGGCCTCTGGTGGCGTGAGCACGACCGGCCTGCCGTCGACGAGGAAGCCCGCCCCGAGCTGGAACCCCTTGAGGCGGCCGTGCCGGTCCTCGAGGTGCACGACGTGCTGGCCGCCGGCCTTCTCGACGCGCACGACGGCACCGACCCAACCGGTGGTCGCGTCCTCGACGACCAGACCCGTCTCGGCCGGGACCGGCCGGGATCGACCGCGGGCGGGGGCCCGCCAGTCACCGGCGAGCACGTCACGGCCATAACGATCGGTCACGGTCAGCCACGGTAGGTCGCGCACTCGCCGCGCGCGGGAACGGCACGCCGACCGCACCGCGTTAGGATTGGCACTCAGGCAGGGAGAGTGCCAGCAAGCAGGGTTGAGGACCGGACGAGGAGGGCAGGCATGAGCGAGGAGCGCCGCTTGGCCGTGCTGCGTGCCATCGTCCAGGACTATGTCGACACCTCGGAGCCGGTCGGATCCAAGGCACTGCTCGACCGCCATCACCTCGGTGTCTCTGCCGCGACGATCCGCAACGACATGGCTGTCCTCGAGGAGGAGGGCCTCATTGCAGCCCCCCACACGAGCGCCGGTCGGATCCCCACCGATGCCGGGTACCGACTCTTCGTCGACAAGCTCGCGGCCATCAAGCCCATGAGCGTGGCCGAGCGCCGGGCCATCAGCCATTTCCTCGACACCGCCGTCGATCTCGATGACGTCGTCGAGCGCACGGTCCGCCTCCTGTCGACGCTGACGCGTCAGGTCGCGCTCGTCCAGTACCCCTCGTTGACGCGGTCGTCGGTGCGCCACATCGAGCTCGTCCCGATCGCCGCTGATCGTCTCCTCGTCGTGCTCATCACCACGACCGGTCGGGTCGAGCAGCGCATCGTCGCCAGCGAGGTCGACCTGCTCTCCCCGGCCGGCGAGGACCTCATGGCGCGCGTGCGCGCCGACGTCGGATCGGTGGCCTCCGGTGCCACCCTCGCCGAAGCGGCCGCCGGCCTGGCAGAGCTGCCCACCCGCCTGTCCGACAGCGATGCGACGCTGACCCGCACCATCGCCACGGCCCTTGCCGATGCCCTGGTCGAAGAGCGCGAGGAGCGCGTGGTCGTCGCCGGCACCTCGCACCTGGCCAGGCACGGCGCCGAATTCACGACCAGCCTGGGCCCGGTCCTCGAGGCCCTGGAGGAGCACGTGATCCTCCTCAAGCTCTTGGGCACGGCCAGCGAGCAGGGTGCGCTCGCCGTCCGTATCGGCCACGAGAACCCCCATGCCGGCCTGCACGCCACGTCGATGGTGTCCACCGGCTACGGCAGCGGCAGCGACCTCGTGGCCGGGCTCGGGGTCGTCGGCCCGACCCGCATGGACTACCCCACGACGATGGCCGCCGTCCGTGCCGTCGCCACCTATGTCAGCCGCATCCTGGATCGCTGAAACCGCCACAAAGGAACCTGAGTGAACGACTACTACGCCGAGCTCGGCGTGTCCCGCGACGCGAGCGCGGAGGAGATCAAGCGCGCCTACCGCAAGGCCGCCCGCAAGCTCCACCCGGACGTCAATCCCGGCCCGGAGGCCGAGGAGCAGTTCAAGAAGGTCTCCCAGGCCTACGACGTGCTCTCGGACGTCGACAAGCGCCGGCAGTACGACATGGGTGCTGACCCCTATGCCGATGCTGCCGCCGGTTTCGGCCCGGGCTTCTCCTTCTCCGCCAGCGACCTCTTCGATGCCTTCTTCGGTGGCGCTGGTGCGGCCCGCGGGACGCGCGGTCCGCGGCCGCGCATGATGCGCGGCCAGGATGCCCTCGTGCCGCTCGACATCGACCTGTCCCAGGCCGTGTTCGGTGGCAATGCGGACCTCGTCATTGACACCGCCGTCGGCTGCCCGACCTGTCACGGCGACGGATGCGCTCCGGGCACCACGCCCCGCACCTGTGATGTGTGCAAGGGAGCCGGCGAGATCCAACAGGTGCAGCGCAGCTTCCTCGGCCAGGTCATGACGACCCGCCCGTGCCTGACCTGCCAGGGTTTCGGCACCGTCATCCCCGACCCCTGCCGCGAATGCTCCGGCGACGGCCGCATCCGTCATCGCCGCACCCTGACGATCAAGGTGCCCGCGGGCGTCGACACCGGCACGCGCATCCAGCTCACGGGGGAGGGCGAGGTCGGGCATGGCAACGGCCCTGCCGGCGACCTCTATGTCGAGATCGCGGTGCGCAGCCACCCGATGTTCCAGCGCCGAGGCGATGACCTGCACGCGACGCTCGAGGTCCCGATGACGGCGGCTGCCCTGGGGGCGGCCATTCCACTCGAAACCCTCGACGGCGCCCGCGAGGTCGACGTCCGCGTCGGCGCCCAGTCCGGCGACACCGTGACCTTGCGCGGTCTCGGCGTCACCCACCTGCGCCAGAACACCCGCGGCGACCTCACCGTCCACCTCCTCGTCCAGACCCCGACGCGGCTGACCCCCGAGCAGGAGGCGCTGCTGCGCCAGCTCGCCGAGTTGCGCGGCGAGGAGAAGCCCAACGGCAAGGTCGCCAGCCCGGCGGAAGCCGGGCTCTTCGGCAAGCTCCGCGACGCCTTCAAGGTCCGCTGACCCCATACGAGGTATGCCGCGATGACCCTGCCGCTCTACCTCACCGATCCTGGGGCGCTGGCCACGGCGGTTGTCGGCAGCCGCGTCGACGTGACCGGCCCCGAGGCCCGACACGCGGTGACGGTGCGCCGAACCGCTGTCGGTGATCAGGTTCTGGTCGCCGACGGTGCTGGCGTCCTCGTGACGGGAGCCGTACTCGACGCGAGCCCGCAGAGGCTGACGGTCGTGGTCGAGTCCATTGACCTCATGCCGGAGCCGTCACCGCGTTTCGTGCTGGTCCAGGCCTTGGCCAAGAACGATCGCGACGACCAGGCGATCGAGGCCGCCACCGAACTCGGGGTCGACGAGGTCATCCCGTGGCAGGCCGACCGGAGCATCGTGCAGTGGCGCGGAGAACGCGGCGAGAAGGCCCGCCGCAAATGGGACCAAGTCCTCCTCGCCGCCACCAAGCAGTCCCGCCGGTCACGCCGCCCCCTCCTGGGTGAGGCGATGACCACCACCCAGCTCGCCGGGCGCATCGCAGGTGCGGCCGCGGCATACCTGCTGCTGGAGCACGCGAGCGAGCCCCTCGCGGGGCTCACCCTCCCGAGCGCCGGTGAGGTCTTCGTCATCGTCGGGCCCGAGGGCGGCGTCACCCCCGCCGAGGTCGAGCGCCTCTGCTCAGCCGGGGCACGCCCCGTGCGCTTGGGGAGCACCGTCCTGCGATCGAGCAGCGCCGGCCCGGCCGCGCTCGCCGTCCTGAACGCGGCCGGCCCCTGGCGCTGACCGTCAGCGCACGGTCAAGGAGACCGAGTCGTTGGCGACCTCACCCGCGCCGTCCTTCATCGACACCGCGAACGCCTTGAGCACGTACTCACCTGCGTCGGGGATCGTCACCGAGATGTCGAAGGTCCCACGGTCCGGCGCCCCGGCGCTGGCGGTGACGAAGCCCTGGTCGACCACGTGTCCGGTCGCGTCGCTGAGCTGCCACTGGACGTTGGCCTCGAAGACTGTGGCCTCCCCGGAGATCTTGAGGGGCCGGCCCGCCGGAACGACGGCGGTGCCGCCCTCGGGGTAGCTGGGCTCGGTGATCCACAGATCGGTCAGCACGGTGTACTGCTGTGCTCGGGCCGGACGGGTGAAGGGCGCCGAGATGTCCACCGTCCAGAGCCGTGATGCACCATCGGTCGTCGTCAACTGCACCGGGAGGTTGCCCTGGCCGACGGCGGCCTGGGCGGTCCACACGAGTTGCTGCACAGCCAGCCCGGCAATGTTGTCGGCGATGTCGGCCGAGGGAGCGCCGCTCAGGGTGACCGTGATGCGGTCGCTGTCGATGACGATGTTCGAGAGGGACACCCCGTCCCACGCCTTGATCTGGCCCTCGGTCGCCGTCGGGCGTCCCAGGGCGATCACCAGGGCCGCCTTCGCCTTCGCCGCCGGTGTGTCGGGTGTTTCGGCCGGCACCCAGACCCGGCGCAGACCCAGGCCGGACTCGGGCCAGCCCAGCGCCTCGGGAGCGATGTAGTAGACCGGCACGGTGCCACCGAAGCCGGTCTCGGAGGTCGACGGGGTTCCACTGGGCGTCGCCGAGGGACTCGCACTGGGTGAGGGCGACGCGTCGGTGGCGCTCGCCGTCGGTGACGGTGTCGCGGGAACGGTTGGCGTCGCCTGCGGACGGAGGAACCACGTCCCGGCGACGACGGCCGGCCAACACGGCGGCCGCGGCCAGGAGCACGATCGGCCAGCGGCGGGTCGTGGTGGGGGCCTTGGCGGTGGTCATGGCGATCTCCTCCCAGCGGTCCGACGGCCTGACCTGCTCTGCGCGGTGCGCGAGGGCGGCCCGCAGCTCGTTCTCGAGGGCCCCGTGGTCGTGGTGGTTGTCGGTGTTCATGTCAGTTCCTCCCGGCGGGCGGCGAGGGCCGCGAGTGCGCGGTGGGCGTGTGTCTTGACCGAGCCCTGGCTGATGCCCAGGGCGTCGGCGATCTCGGTCTCGGTCAGGTCGTTCCAGTACCGCAGCGTGAGGACCTCGCGCTGTCGTTCGGGCAGCGAGTCCAGGGCGGCGAGAAGCTGGTCATGCCGACTCCGGGTGATGGCGAGGGTGTCCGCGCCGGGGGTCGTCGTGGCCACCGTGGGATCCGATGCCTCGGCGCGCAGGTGACGATGCACCACGACGTCGTGGCGTTGGGCACTGCGCACACCATTGACGACGCTTCGTCGCAGGTATGCCGTGGGGCTGCCCTCGTCGACGCTGTCCCAGCGACGGTGCAACCCGATGAAGGCCTCCTGCACGATGTCCTCGGCTCGGGACTGGTCCCGCAGCAGCATCGTGGCGAGGCGGACCATGGGAACCCACTGCGCGGCATACAGGCCACGCACGGCCTCGTCGGCTGCGCGCTCGGCGACCACCTTCATTCCCATGACCCTAGAGACGCGCGGGTGTGCCGCTCGGTTGACACCCCTAGGGTGGAGAAATGAGCGACTGCCTCTTCTGCAAGTTCGTGGCGCGGGAGATCGTGCCCGATGTCGTCGCCGAGAGCGAGCACAGCCTGGCCTTCCGCGACATCAACCCGCAGGCCCCGACCCATGTGCTCGTCGTGCCGAAGCGACATGTCGAGAACGCCGGCGAACTCGCCAAGGCCAGCGCCGAGGAGTTGGCAGACCTGGTGCTGCTGGCCCGGGCAGCGGCGCGTCAGGACGGACTCGTCGACGGCTACCGACTCGTCTTCAACACGGGCGCGCAGGCCGGCCAGACGGTCTTCCACGCGCACCTGCACGTCCTTGGCGGCCGGACAATGGAGTGGCCGCCGGGCTGACCCTCCGCCGTAGACTGGTGCCAACATGTCCGAACCCTCCAGCACCAGTCCGGCGCCCTCGGTCACCGAGGGCGCTTCCTCTCGCGTCCCCCAGCACACCGTGGTCGTGCCCGATGACGTCTCGATGGTCGCCCTGTTGGGTCCTCGCGACGAGTTGCTGCGCACCATGGAGCGGGCCTTCCCGCACACCGACATCCACGTGCGCGGCAACGAGATCCGGGTGAGCGGCCCGAGCGCCGACATCGCCCTCGTCGAGCGTCTGGTCGACGAGTTGCTGGCGGTCATCGACGCAGGTCAGCCGCTCAATCGGGACGCTGTCGAGCACTCGATCAAGATGTTGCGCGCCCAGACGAACGAGCGGCCCGCGGACGTCCTGACGATGAACATCGTGTCCAACCGGGGGCGGACGATCCGCCCGAAGACGCTGGGCCAGAAGCAGTATGTCGATGCGATCGACGAGAACACCATCGTCTTCGGGATCGGGCCGGCGGGCACGGGCAAGACCTATCTGGCCATGGCCAAGGCGGTCGCGGCGCTGCAGGCCAAGCAGGTCAACCGGATCATCCTGACTCGGCCGGCGGTCGAGGCGGGGGAGCGGCTGGGCTTCCTGCCCGGCACGCTCACCGACAAGATCGACCCCTATCTGCGGCCGCTGTATGACGCCCTCCACGACATGGTGGACCCGGACTCGATCCCCCGACTGCTCGCGGCCGGCACGATCGAGGTGGCGCCGCTGGCTTACATGCGTGGGAGGACGTTGAACAGTTCGTTCATCGTGTTGGACGAGGCGCAGAACACCACGCCCGAGCAGATGAAGATGTTCCTGACGCGACTCGGCTTCGGCTCCAAGATGGTGGTCACCGGCGACGTGACGCAGGTCGATCTGCCCGGTGGCGCGCGCTCGGGCCTCCGGGTCGTGCGCGACATTCTCGCGGGTGTCGAGGACATCCATTTCAGTGAGTTGACGGCCGAGGACGTGGTGCGCCACCGGCTCGTGGGCGCAATCGTCGATGCCTACGGCGAATGGGACGAACGTGAGCGGCGAGGATCCAGGGGTCGCCCGGACAAGGACCGCCGATGAGCATCGACGTCCTCAACGAGACGACCTTTGACCTCGACGAGCTGGAGCTGGTGGCGTGCTCGCGCTTCGTCATGGAGCAGATGCGCGTCCATCCCGGCGCTGATCTGTGCGTCCGCCTGGTCGACGAGGAGGCCATGACGACCCTGCACGTGCAATGGATGGACCTGCCGGGCCCCACCGACGTCATGAGTTTCCCGATGGACGAGCTGACGCCGGGGCACGAAGGCGAAGACCCCGAGGAGGGGATCCTGGGTGACATCGTGCTGTGCCCCTCGGTCGCGCAGAAGCAGGCGATGGAGGCCGGTCACGCCCTCGAAGAGGAACTCCTGCTGCTCACGACCCACGGCATCCTGCACCTGCTGGGCTTCGACCACGCCGAGCCCGAGGAGGAGAAGGAGATGTTCGACCTGCAGCGCACCCTGCTGCTCACCTTCCTCGCCGGCCGTGGCCGACCGGTCTGACCGGGCCATCCGTTGACCCGCCTCGTCATCCTGGCCGTCGTGGCCGTCGCGCTGGCCTTCCTCGCGGCCGCCGGCGAGGCCGCGCTGGGTCGCGTCTCGACGGTGCGTGCCCACGAACTGCTCACTGAGGAACGACCGGGGTCGAAGTCGCTCGTCAAGGTGGTCGGTGACCGCGCGGCATACGTGGCACTCCTGTCCTTCATCCGTGTGCTCGGAGAGGTGACCGCCGCCGTCATGGTGACCTTCGTCGTCGTCAACGAGGTCGATCAGACGTGGTCGAGTTTCGCGTTGGCGATCGCGATCATGACGGTCGTGTCGTTCGTCGTCGTCGGGGTGTCCCCGCGGACCATCGGCGCGCAGAACAGTGGTCGCTATGCACTCGTCGCCGCTCCAGTGGCAGTGTGGCTGCGCCGGGTGCTCGGACCGGTGTCGGCGCTGCTCGTTCTGATCGGCAATGCGGTGACGCCGGGCAAGGGTTTTCGCGACGGACCGTTCGCGAGCGAGTCCGAGTTGCGTGCCCTCGTCGACGTCGCGAGCGACAGTGAACTCATCGAGGCCGACGAGCGACGGATGATCCACAGCGTCATCGACCTCGGGGACACGATCACCCGGGAAGTGATGGTTCCGCGCACCGACATGGTGGTCATCGATCGCGACAAGACCTGCCGTCAGGGCTTGAATCTGCTTCTGCGGTCGGGCTACTCGCGGATCCCGGTGGTTGGTGAGGACACTGACGACATCATCGGGATGCTCTACCTCAAGGACGTCGCGCGGCGGGTCACCCATGATCCGGCCGGGGCGACCGTCCCGGTGGAGGAGGTGATGCGGCCGGCCGCGTATGTGCCGGACAGCAAGCCGGCCGATGACCTGCTCAAGGAGATGCAGCGCGACCGGGTGCACGTCGCGATCGTCGTCGACGAGTACGGCGGCACGGCTGGCCTGGTCACCATCGAGGACATCCTCGAGGAAATCGTCGGTGAGATCGCCGACGAGTACGACCGTGAGGACCCAGCCATCGAGGCCCTCGAGGACGGCACGTGGCGGGTGGACGCGACGATGGACATCGACGACCTGGCGGATCACCTGGGGGTCGCGATCGAGGACGACGAGGTGGACACCGTCGGGGGGCTCATCGCCAAACTCGGCGGGCGCGTGCCGATCCTGGGTTCGACGGCCGAGATCGCCGGGCTCAAGCTCACCGCCGAGCGGATGGAGGGTCGACGGCACCGCATCGCGACCGTCATCATCGAGCGACTGCCCGAGGTCGAGGACGAGGAGGACGACCGATGACCGGGGTGCCACCCACGCCACCCGCCGAGCCGTATGCCGCGGGGTTCGCCTGCCTCATCGGCCGCCCGAACGCGGGCAAGTCGACGCTGACCAACGCCCTGGTGGGGGAGAAGGTCGCGATCACGTCGTCGAAGCCACAGACGACCCGGCACACAATCCGTGGGATCGTCACCTCGGCGACCAGCCAACTGATCCTCGTCGACACGCCGGGGCTCCACAAGCCCCGGACCCTTCTGGGCGAGCGGCTCAACGACCTCGTGCGCGAGACACTGCTCGACGTCGACGTCATCGGGTTCTGCCTGCCGGCCGACCAGCGGGTGGGCCCCGGGGACCAGTTCATCGCCGCCGAACTCGCCGAGTTGCGCCGGGCCAAGCGGACACCCGTCGTGGCGATCGCGACCAAGAGCGACCGGGTCGATCGCAAGCGCTTGGCCGAGCACCTCATCGCCGTCGACCAGTTGGGGGACTGGGCCGACATCGTGCCGTGCTCGGCGACCTCCGGCGACCAGGTCGACACGGTGGCCGCAGTGCTCGCCTCGCACCTGCCGAGCTCGCCGGGCCCCCTCTATCCCGAAGGTGTCATCACCGACGAGCCGGAGTTGGTCATGATCGCCGAGTTGGTCCGCGAGGCGGCCCTCGAGGGGGTGCGTGACGAGTTGCCGCACTCGTTGGCCGTGGTCGTCGAGGAGATCGTGCCCCGCCCCGATCGGCCGGCTGACAAGCCGATGAGCGATGTGCGGGTCAATGTCTTCGTCGAGCGTGACTCGCAGAAGGCGATCATCATCGGGCGTGGCGGCTCTCGGTTGCGCGAGGTCGGCACGAACGCCCGGGCGGGCATCGAGCGGCTGCTGGGTCACCGCGTCCACCTCGACCTGCACGTCAAGGTCGCCAAGGATTGGCAGCGCGATCCGAAACAGTTGCAGCGCCTGGGCTTCTGACGCGGGCGGTCGATGGGGTCGCCTGCTCGCACCGAGAACACACATGTGGCACCCAGCCGCACGGCAAACCCTCATCCGGAGTCACTCACTCACTCACTCACTCACTCACTCACTCGCCCACCCCACTCAGGTCAGCAGACCCTCCACGCCGACGATCGACGTGTATGCCGCGTCCTGCACCTTCGCCGACACCGATCAACTCGCCGTGGACCTGGCCACGACCGTCATGACCATCGAACAGGTGCCGAACATCCCGATGTCCGCAAGAACACGGCAGCCTTCGTGCACGAGCTCCCCGCGTCGGCTCTGGCCAACGTCGACGGCGACTCGCCCTACGTGCGGGTGCAGGTGCTGACCAACGCCGGAGCCCTCGACCGGGACCGCACCTGGGTCCTGCTCACCGAGGCGTCGGAGGGCGGTTGGGGACTGCACGGTGTGGCGCACACGAACGCCGAACTCGTCATGGCGGCGCGAGCCGAGATCGCGGCGCTTCAAGCGGCCGCTGCGGAGCGCGACCCTCAGAACTGACGCCGCTCACGGTCTCGGCGCGTCGTCCTCGGTTGCCTCCCGGTCCCCGCGGTCGGTCCACGCCTGCCACGGCCGGACGTGGTTGGGTGCCAGGTCGACCCGGTGACGATCGAGTCGTCCGCCGGTCGGCCCGCGGAACTGTGGTGGCGTGCGGTCCGGGCCGGTGGTCGGTTCGTCGACGCTGTGCAGCGAGCGAACCAAGGGCGTGAGCAACCAGCCGCCTCGTCCGGTGAACCGCAACCCGTCGCCCTCGTCGGCATCTCCCGCGATCGCGAATTCACCCCGATGGTGAGCGTCGTGATGGAAGGCGCAGAGGCAGACGAGCTCCCAGGTGTTGCTCTCCCCGTCGTCGCGCCAGTGCCTGATGTGGTGGACCTCAACGTGCCCACCGCTCGTGGAGCAGCCGGGGTATCGGCAGCCGCGGTCGCGGGCCTCGACGAGGCGTCGGGTTCGGCGTGGCACGATCCGGTGGGCGCGACCGACGTTCACCGGGTGACCCTCGGTCTCCCACACGGGCTGGAGCACGCCGTCACAGGTGAGACGGTCGACCATGTGCTTGGGCAGTCGACCGCCGCGCGAAATCCACCCGCCCTCGGTGTCGAGGTGGACGTAGATCCGGAACTTGTCGACGCGCGACGAACTCTTGATCGCCCCGAGTGAGCGGTTGGCGATCTCGACCATGCCGTCGGCCAAGGTGGCATCGGTCTGTCCGTCACGGAACAGCCGATCCTTGGCCTCGCGGATGGCTGCCTCGATGAGCGCCCCCTGCGCGGCCGGCCCCGCATACCTCAAGGTGAAGCGCCCCTCGGCCGTGGCCATCTGGAGCGTCGGCTCCTCCTCGAGGGGCTCGGGATTCGGCTGGGGTTCGCCGTCGGTGAAGGAGTACCTGGGGAGAACGCGCCTCAGCTGCGTCACGGAGGCGTTCTCGGCAAGCTCCTGGGCTGCCCGCGAATGCGTCGCCGGCACATGCCGCGCCACCACGGCGGCCTGGTCCACGGAGACCCGACCGGCCATCAACGCCTCGGTCGTCTCGGGCAATTCGGTGCGTCGGCGCGCCAACAGGACTATGTCGCGCGCTCGGCCGGGGGACAGGCCCGCCCGCACGATCAACCAGTGCTCAGGGGAACGGATGCCGACGCCTGCCCACAGCTCGCTTTCGATCAACTCGGCGGTGATCTCCACCAACTCGGCGTGGTCCCGATTGAGTCGCGCGCAGACCTCCCAAGCACGCGCGTGGAGCTCGCCGACGTCTGCCGCACGAGCCACCACCTCGGGAATCGCTGTCATGGAACAACTGTACGAACGAGGTCTGACAGCCCATGCTTTCTCCATGGCGCAGGACACCCCACGTGAGCGGCTGACCCGCGAGGTCGACGAGATCACCGCGCGGATCGCGACGATGACGACCGACCTGCACGCGATCTTCGACGCCTCTGTGGACTCCAACGCCGACGACGAACACGACCCGGAGGGCCAGACCATCGGGTACGAGCGAGCCCAACTCACCGCGCTCATCACTGCCGCCCGAGCCCAGCTCACCGCTGTCGAACAGGCGCTGACCCGCCTCGAAGAAGGCAGTTTCGGGATCTGCACGGTCTGCCTCCGGCCCATCCCGGCCGAGCGCCTCGAAGTGCGCCCGACGGCCACGACGTGCGTCGAGCACGCATCCGGGTCGCGGTGAGCCCGCATCGTGAGCCGAGCGACCGGCATACGGGCACCTCTTTAGACTTGACCCCATGCACGTCGGAGTCTTCGGAGCCACCGGTCAGGTCGGCCAGGTCATGCGCACCCTTCTCGCCGAGCGGGGCTTCCCCGTGACGTCGATCCGCTACTTCGCCTCGGCGCGCAGCGCCGGCAAGCAGCTCCCGTGGGGTGACGAGCAGGTCATCGTCGAAGACATCGCGACGTCGGACTTCTCCGGCATCGACATCGCGCTCTTCAGTGCGGGCGGCGGCACGAGCAAGGAGTGGGCGCCCAAGGTCGCCGCGGCCGGCGCCGTCGTCATCGACAACAGCAGCGCCTGGCGCAAGGACCCTGATGTGCCGCTCGTGGTCTCGGAAGTCAACGGTGACGACCTCCTCGACATCCCCAAAGGCATTGTCGCCAACCCGAATTGCACCACGATGGCCGCGATGCCGGTCCTCAAGCCACTCCACGACAAGGCCGGCCTCGTCCGCCTCCACGTGTCGAGTTACCAGGCGGTCTCCGGATCGGGTGGCGTCGGGCTCACCGAGCTCGACTCCCAACTCAGGAGTGGGTATGCCGCGGGCGACCCCAAGGAATTGGCGCTCGACGGCCGAGCCCTCGCCCTCGCCGAGCCCCAGGTGTATGCCGTGAACGTCGGCTTCAACGTTGTCCCCGTCGCCGGCTCCTTCGTCGACGACGGCAGCGGCGAGACCGACGAGGAGCAGAAGCTGCGCAACGAGTCGCGCAAGATCCTCCACGCGCCCGACCTGCGAGTGTCGGGCACCTGCGTGCGTGTGCCGGTCTTCTCCGGCCACAGTCTGGCCATCCACGCGGAGTTCGCGCAGGACATCTCGCCCGAGGAAGCACTGGACCTGCTCAAGAACGCGCCCGGTGTCGTCGTCGCCGACGTCCCGAACCCGCTCGAGGCCACCGGCCGCGACGAGGTCTACGTCGGCCGGGTTCGTGCCGACCAGGGCGCGCCGGACGGAAAGGGCCTCGTGCTCTTCGTCGTGGGTGACAATCTGCGCAAGGGCGCGGCACTCAACGCCGTGCAGGTCGCCGAGGAATGGATGAAGCGTCATGGCTGAGCAGATCAAGACCTTCGAGGACGCTGTCGCCGCCGTCCCGACGTTGACCAAGGATCCGGGCAACGACACCAAACTGGCCCTCTACGGGCTCTACAAGCAGGCCACCGAGGGTGACGTGACGGGCAAGCGCCCCGGCTTCACCAATCCTGTGGGTCGCGCGAAGTATGACGCCTGGGCGGCGGTCGAGGGGACCTCCGCCGCGGACGCCGAGGCCGACTACATCGCGAAGGTCCGCGCCCTCCTTGCTGCCGAGAAGTGATGAGCGACAACCGGTTCGGCGTGTCGCCGGTCTGGGTTGTCGTGGGCGCCTCAGCCGGCGCCAGCCGTGACCGCCAGCATCTCGGGTGGCGCGGCTGTCCATAGGGTGGGGCGCATGAGCGCAGCCATGCGCAGTTTGGTCATCCCGGTCTCCGACATGGGCGCCGCCAAGAAGGTCTACACCGCGGTCCTCGGCGACCCCCACACGGACACTCCCTCCTAGGTGGGCTACAACGTCGACGGCTTCGAGGTGGCCCTGGCACCGCGATCGGCCTGCGCGGCGCCTGACTCTTCGCTCCTCTCCCGGACAGTCGAGTGAGGAGAACATGCCGTATGCCGCAGGGCTGAGACGGCGTGTTCTCCTCACTCGACTGTTTGCCGGCTCTGGGGTGCTGGCCCGCGGCGTTGACAGCAGGCCGTTGCTGATGTGCAATATATTGCATGCCGATCCCGATGAGCGATGGGTCCAGCGCCCTCAAGCGCGGCCTGCTGCGCGATGACGTCTACACGCGGCTGCGCGATGCCATCGTCGATGGCACCTTCGCGCCGGGGGAGCAACTGCGCGACCTGGATCTTGCGCAGTGGCTGGGGGTGAGTCGCACTCCGGTGCGCGAGGCGCTGATGCGGCTGGGTGCCGCCGGCTTGGTCACCACTGCGCCCGGCCGCTCGACGACGGTTGCTCCCCTCGACGTGCGCACCATTCGCGACGCGCAGGGCGTGGTCGCGGCCATGCACCGGCTCGCCGTGCAGCAAGCCGTGCCGCTGCTCACTGCCGATGACCTGACCGCGATGAGAGAGGCCAACCGTGCTTTCGCTCGGGCGATGCGCAGGCAGGACCCCGATGCCGCGCTGGCCGCGGACGATGAGTTCCACGCCATCCCCGTGCGCGCCACCGGAAACGAGGCCCTCGCGGCCGTTCTCGACCAGTTCACTCCCGTCCTGCGACGGGTCGAGCGGCTGCGCTTCTCCTCACTCTCCGGCCGGTCTTCCCTGGCTCTCCACGAGCGCCTCGTCGACCTCGCCGAGGACGGCGATGCCGAGGCCGCCGCGGATGTCAGCCACGAGACGTGGCAGACCCTCCAACCCCTGCTCGACACGCTCTGAGACCCGCGATGTCCGGCGAGATCACGGCATACCAACCACAGAGCCGGACGCAACGAAAAGGAATGCACTGATGAAGTTGCACGAGTTCGACCGCTACCCACTGACCTTCGGACCGAGCCCGGTCCACCACCTGGGGCGCCTCTCCCAGCACCTTCGCGGCGCCCAGGTCTGGGCCAAGCGCGAGGACGTCTCCTCCGGCCTGGCCTATGGCGGTAACAAGGTCCGCAAGCTGGAGTACATCGTCCCGGACGCCATCGCCTCTGGCGCCGACACCCTGGTCTCGATCGGCGGCTATCAGTCCAACCACACCCGCCAGGTGGCCGCGGTCGCCGCCCACCTGGGCATGAAGTGCCGTCTCGTGCAGGAGAAGTGGGTCCCGTGGGAGGACCCGGTGAACGACAAGGTCGGCAACATCCTGCTCTCCCGGATGATGGGCGCGGACAGTCGCCTCGACCCCGCCGGCTTCGACATCGGTATCCGCGACTCGTGGAAAGACGCCCTGCGCGAAGTCGAGGAGTCCGGCGGCACCCCCTATGCGATCCCGGCTGGAGCCTCCGAGCACAAGTACGGCGGACTGGGATTCGCCAACTGGGCGTTCGAGGTCGCCGATCAGGAGAAGGCCCTCGGGGTCTTCTTCGACACCATCGTCGTCTGCACCGTGACCGGCTCGACGCACGCCGGGATGATCGCCGGGTTTGCCGCCCTCGAGGAGCTGACCGGCGTCAAGCGCCGGGTTCTCGGGATCGACGCCTCCGCCACCTTGGAGAAGACCCGCGACCAGGTCGCACGCATCGCTCGCCACACCGCCGAGCTCATCGAGGTCGGGCGCGACATCCGCGACGACGAGATCCAGGTGCTCGAAGGCTGGGCGGGAGACCTCTACGGCATCCCTGTCGAGTCGACGATGAACGCGATCGCCATGGGTGCCCAACTCGAGGCGATGATCACCGACCCCGTCTACGAAGGCAAGTCGCTGGCTGGTCTCATCGATCTGGTCAAGGACAAGGACATCCCCGCCGACAGCAACGTCCTCTACGCACACCTCGGAGGCCAGCAGGCCGTCAATGCCTATCACCGCCTGTGGGACCCTTCGGCATGACCACTTCTCCCGAAACCCGGGTGCACTCTCGCCCGGACACCAAGGTTCTCGACGAGATCGCACAGCGAGTGCTCTGGTTGAGCACCCGCATCGTCGACTCGGCCAACCACGACCGCGGCGCCGGTGACGGGGTCAAGGTCGGCGGCCACCAGGCGAGTTCGGCCTCCCTGGTGTCGGCCATGACGGCACTGTGGTTCGCCCACCTCGATGGAGCGGATCGGGTGAGCGTCAAGCCCCACGCCTCGCCGGTGCTGCACGCCATCAACTACCTCCTGGGCGGACTCGACAAGTCCTACCTGTCGACGTTGCGGGCCAAGGGCGGGCTGCAGTCCTACCCGTCGCGGACCAAGGATCCCGACCAGGTCGACTTCTCGACCGGTTCGGTGGGCCTCGGACCCGCGGCACCCCTCTTCGCGGCCGCGACGCGACGCTATGTCGATGCCCACTTCGGTGCACGACCGGCAAGTCGCTTCATCGCGCTCCTCGGTGACGCCGAACTGGACGAGGGCAACATCTGGGAAGCGGTGTCCGACAACGCAACCCAGGGCCTGGGCAAGGTCATGTGGATCGTCGACTTCAACCGTCAGTCCCTCGACCGGGTCGTGCCCGGCATCCGGATCCACCAGTGGCGGGCCCAGTTCGAGGCGGCCGGCTGGCACGTGCTCGAGGTCAAGTGGGGGCCGCGTCTCACCGCGGCATACGGCCGGCCCGGGGGAGCCGGTCTTGAGGCCTGGATCGACGCCATGCCCAACGAGCGCTACCAGTCCCTCTTCGGCCTCGAGCCCGCAGCGGTGCGCGAGCGTTTCCTCGAGGGGGCGCCGCACGAGGTGGTCACCTTCCTCGAGGGTATGCCGGACGCGGACCTGGCGACCCTCGTCACCGACCTCGGTGGTCACGACATCGACGCCATGCTCGCCGCCTATGCCGAGTGCGACGCCGTGACGGACCGCCCGTCGGTGGTCTTCGCCTACACCGTCAAGGGATGGGGCCTGCCGATCGCCGGCAACCCCCGCAACCACTCGGCGCTGCTGACGACCGAGCAGGTCGACGACCTGCGCACCCGCATCGGGCTGACGACGGCCACCGAGTGGGACCGCATCGATCCTACGAGCGAGGCCGGCCAATGGGTGGGCGTGCGATCCCAGATCATGGAGCGACCTGCGCCCACCCGTCGGGCACCGATCTCGGTGCCCGTGTCGACCGAATTGCGCTCGGCCAAGCCGATGTCCACGCAGGAGGCCTTCGGACGCGTCCTGGTCAACCTGTCGCGTGACGACTCTGTGGGCAAGCACCTCGTGACCACCGCGCCCGATGTCGCCACCTCCACCAACCTCGCCGGCTTCATCAACCGCACCGGGGTCTTCGCGCCTGAGGAGAAGCGGACCTGGAGCCCTGATCCACTCGTCAAGTGGACGGAAAGCCCTGCGGGACAGCACATCGAGCTCGGCATTTCGGAGATGAACCTTTTCCTGCTCCTCGGCCAGCTCGGCCTGTCATGGGATCTGTCCGACCAGCCACTCCTGCCCGTGGGGACCCTCTACGACCCCTTCGTGCTCCGTGGTCTCGATGCCTTCGTGTATGCCGCGTACAACGGTGCTCGCTTCGTGGTCGCCGGCACCCCGTCGGGCGTGACGCTGGCGCCGGAAGGTGGAGCGCACCAGTCGACGATCACGGCCTCGGTCGGTCTGGAGTTGCCCAACACGACGCTCATCGAGCCGGCATATGCCGCGGCGCTCGACTGGTTGCTGTGCGACGCACTCGCCCACGTAGCCGACCCCGGTCGGGCCGACGCGGTCGGCCAGGCGCAGGACGGGTGTTACTACTTCCGGCTCACCACGCGCCCCCTCGACCAGGCTCCCTTCGACGATGCCCGTGCACGCATCGGCGATGCGACGATGCGTCGCCAGGTCCTCGCCGGCGCCTATCGCTTGGTCGACGCCGGCCAGCGCGACGGCATGCCGACGGTCCAGATCGCCGCCTCCGGCGCGGTCGTCCCCGAGGCACTCGCGGCGGCAGCGGAGTTGGAGGACGAGGGCATCGCGGCGCACGTCATCGACGTGACCAGCCTCGACCGCCTGTATGCCGCGTGGCAGCGCACGCTGCGCCAGGGCATCCGCACGGCGACCACGCCGTCGATCCCGGGTGCCTTGCGGGCGGCCTTCGACATGCGCGCACCGATCGTCACCGTGCACGACGCTTCGAGCCACGCGATGGCGTGGCTCGGGTCTGCCCTCGGGGTGCCCGCCGTGTCGCTCGGCGTCGACTCCTTCGGTCAGTCGGGAACCGTGAATGATCTCTACGAGATCCACGACCTCACCCCGGGCTCGATCGTCAACGGCGCTCTGGCGGCTCTGGCTCTCCGCTGAGCCAGGATCGCCCTTACGGGACGACGACGACGGGAACAGGCGAGGCGCGCACGATCTTGGCCGCGCTGGACCCGAGGAAGACCTGCGTCAACAGGTGTGTGGAGGAGGACCCCACGACGAGCACGTCCCCGGAATGCCACTCGACGCTGTCGAGCGCCTCCACCCACGTGGCACCCCTGGCCAGCACCGTCTCCACTTCGTCCCGGGCGAAGCCGGCGTCCACCAGGTGCTCGACGGCTTCGTCCTGAGCGGCCGAGGCCTGACGACGCCACTGTTCCCGCACGAGGTCCTCGGCCCCACTGACCGCGGCCGTATACATCGGGGGTCGGTCGAGGGCGACGGTCACCAGGCGCAGCGAGGCACCGGTGCGACGACAGATGTCCGCCACCCGCTGGAGCAGGTGCCACGTGGCGTCGTCGTCGCGGAACCCGACGGTGACCCGGGTGAACCGGGACCCCGGCTCCGCGGCATACCCTCGGGGGGCGATCGCCACCGGCACCGGGGAGGAGTGCAGGAGGCGGTCGGTCTTTGCTGTCATGGCAACCCGGCCGGGAGCCCCGTTGGCGCCCGAGCCGACGACGATCATGTCCGCGTCGAGGGCCTCGACCTGCTCCAACAGCGCGGCCGGGACCGATCGGCCGGTCACCCAGCTCGCGGCGATCGGCACCCCGGCGTCGGCACCCAATAGGGTCAGCGCCTCCTCGGCGCTGGCCTCACCCTGGCCCTGCGCCCACGCCGTGAAGTCACCGTCGGTCGCGCTGCCCGCTGCGACCTCCCACCCCTGCGGGACGACAGTGACTGCATGGACCGAGTCCTTGTCGGATCGGGCGAACTGTGCGGCCACCGACAGGGCACAGGCGTCGTCCTTGTGCGGGCTGTAGCCGACGACGTAGGTCATTCCTCGTCCTCCCGCAGTCGACGGCCGGCCGGCTCGGCGATCTCTTCAGGATCGGTATAGGTGTTGAGGGTGGCGTGGTGGCGACCGTAGAAGAAGTAGAACAGCAGGACGATGGCGATCCAGATCCCGAAGATCACCCAAGTAATCGCGGCCAGGCCCCAGAGAATGTAGAGGCAGGCCAGAACCGTGAGGATCGGCGTGACCGGGTAGCCGGGGATCCTGAAGGGTCGCTCAAGGTCCGGATGGGTCCGTCGCATGACGATGATGCCGATGGCGACCATCGAGAAGGCGACCAGCGTCCCGATCGAGACGGTGTCCCACAAATAGTCCGAGGGGACGAAGCCGCCGATGAGGGCGACGACGATGGCGACGACGATCGTGTTGAAGGTCGGGGTCATCGTCTTCGGGCTGACCTCGAGGAACTTGCGCGGGATGAGGCCGTCGCGACCGATCGCGAAGAGGATTCGCGTCTGCCCATAGAGCGTCACCAGGGTGACCGAGAAGATCGAGATGACGGCGCCGGCCGACAGGATCGTGCTCCAGAACTCGTTGCCCGTGATCTCCTTGAGGATCAGGGCCAGGCCCGCCTCGGCGTTGTCACTGTCCTCGAAGAAGGACACCGGCTTGGCGGCCAGGCCGGCAGCCGCGACGGCCAGGTAGATGCCCGACACGATGGCGAGAGCGCCGATGATGGCTCGGGGCAGGGCCTTTTGGGGGTTCTTCACCTCCTCGCCGGCCGTGGCCACGGCATCGAGACCGATGAACGAGAAGAAGATCGTGCCCGCGGCCGCGCTGACGCCGGCGAGACCCTTGCCGAAGAAGTTGGAGAAGTGGTCGGCGTCGAAGGCCGTGAAGCCGATGACCGCAAAGAGGATCAGGACGCCCAACTTGATGAGCACCATGATCGCGTTGATCCTCGCGGACTCCGATGCGCCCCGGATCAGCAGGACCATGCAGAGGAGCACGAGCACCACCGCGGGCAGGTTGATCAGGCCGCCGGTGGGTTCCCCGTCGGTGCCGGGGATCGGGGAGATGGACAGCGCCTGCGGCAGCCGCCAACCGATCGTCTCCGAGAGCAGTTCGTTGAAGTATCCACTCCACCCGACGGCCACGGCGCCGGTGGCCACGCCGTATTCGAGGAGCACACAGCCGGCGATGACGACGGCGACCAACTCGCCCATCGCGTGGTAGGCGTACGAGTAGGTGGACCCACTCACCGGGATCGCCGAGGCGAGTTCGGCATAGCACAGGGCGCTCAGGCCCGCGGCCAGGCCGGCGATGAGGAACGAGACGAGCACCGCCGGACCAGCTTTGGGGACCGCCTCACCGAGGACAAAGAAGACCCCGGTGCCGACCGTGGCGCCGACCCCGAACATCATCAGCTGGAAGGTCGAGAGGTTGCGTGCCAACTCCTCGCCCTGATGGTGCGTGTGCTGGAAGACGATCGGCTTGCGCCGCTTCAGCTGGTCACCCAACGACATGGTCGGCATGGCACCTCCTGGGGAGACGATGAAAGTGCCGCTGAACCTAGACCCCTACCGGCGAGTAGGCGACCGGTGGCTGCAGAGTGGTCATCGGTGGACGCGCGGGCAGCGCACAATCGTCGGATGAACAATCGCGCCCTCATCCGCCGTCCCGGCCCCCGCCTCGCGGACGGTCTCGTCACACACCTCGAGCGCTCGCCGATCGATGTCGACCTCGCCCTTGCCCAATGGGAGGGGTATGCCGGGTGCCTTCGGTCGGCGGGTTGGGAGACGATCGAGGTCCCGGGCGCCGAAGACTGTCCCGACGCCGTCTTCGTCGAGGACGCCGTCGTCATGTTCGACGATCTCGCGGTGCTGACCAATCCCGGTGCGGCAGAGCGCAAGCCAGAGGTCGCGGGGGTTGCCGAGGCCATCAGTGGCCTTGGCCTGGAGTCCGTCCGGATCTCGGGTGAGGGCACGCTCGACGGAGGTGACGTGCTCAAGGTGGGCCGCACGGCATACGTGGGGTTGGGTGGCCGGACCAATGGCGCCGGCATCCAACAACTCGCCGACCACGTGCGCGACCGCGGCTGGACCGTCCAGGCGGTGACCGTCGAGCGAGCGCTGCACCTGAAGTCCGCGGTCACGGCGTTGCCCGACGAGACCGTCATCGGTTGGGATCCGGTCGTTGACTGGCCCGGCGCCTTCCCTCGCTACGAGGGCATGCCCGAGGAGGGAGGAGCCCACGTCGTCATCGTCGGCGAGGGTCATCTCCTCATGGCGGCCAGCGCCCCACGGACGGCCGAGTTGCTGCGTGGCCGCGGCTACACCGTGACGACGACCGACATCAGCGAGTTCGAGAAGCTCGAGGGTTGTGTGACCTGCCTGTCGGTGCGCGTGCGGGCCTGATTGGCAGAGCTGCGGACCATCAATCCACGGATGATGCCTGTCGGTGCGTGTGCGCGCCCGATGCTCAGGCCGGGGTCTCAGCGCCCGGCGCGACGCCCCGGCCGAGCGGCCGAGGAGAACGCCGCTGCGCCTCTGGGCGCCTGGGACGCGCGGCTCGACGATCCGGCCCGGGGTGACCCGGAGGTGGTGGTCGCTCGGCCGGTCGATATCGCTCGGGCGGGCGATGCCTGGCCGCGGCCGTTGCCGCGACCTGACCCCCGTGGGGAGCGACCGCGTCCACCGCCGGAACCCGAGGGTTGCGGCGCTGCCAGGGCCAGACCGCCGGGGAATATGCGCTCGCCCGGCGCCAACTCGCGCAGCAGCGGGTGGCCGGCGGCAACCTTGGTCGTCGTCGGTTTGACCCCCGCCTTGCGTGTCAGGTCACGCACGTCGCGCACCTGCTCGTCGGTCATCAGGGTCACGACCGTGCCCTCGTTGCCGGCTCGCGCCGTGCGGCCGGACCGATGCAAATAGGCCTTGTGCTCGACCGGCGGGTCCGCGTGGACCACGAGGGCGACATCGTCGACGTGGATGCCGCGGGCGGCGATGTCGGTCGCGACCAGGGTCTGGGCCGCGCCGGAATGGAAGGCGTCCATCGTGCGGGTACGGGCGTTCTGGGAGAGGTTGCCGTGGAGTTCGACCGCCGGGACGCCGGAGGCGTTGAGTTGGCGGGCCAACTTCTTGGCGCGGTGCTTGGTGCGGGTGAAGACGACGGTGCGGCCCGGTGCGGCGACCAGGTCGAGGAGCACCGGCAGGTGCTGGTGACCCTCGACGTGCAGGACGTGGTGGGCCATCGTCGCGACCGGGGACTGCTCCGAGTCGGCCTCGTGGGTGACCGGATGGTCGAGGAAGCGCTTGACGAGGACCTGGACGCCGGCGTCGAGGGTGGCCGAGAAGAGCATCCGCTGACCACCGCGCGGGGTGGCGTCGAGGAGTCGTCGGACAGCGGGCAGGAAGCCGAGATCGGCCATGTGGTCGGCCTCGTCGAGGATGGTGATCTCGACCTTGTCGAGGCTGACGTGGCCCTGACCGATGAGGTCCTCGAGACGACCCGGGCAGGCGACGACGACGTCGATGCCCTGGCGCAGGGCGGCAACCTGTGGGTTCTGCCCGACCCCGCCGAAGACGGTGCGGCTGGACATCCGGTTGCTTGCGAGCAGAGGCTGGAGGGCCTCGTCGATCTGGGTGACGAGCTCGCGGGTGGGGGCCAGGATCAGGGCGCGCGGTCGCTTGGGGGTGCGCCGCGTGCCCGAGGCCGCCAGGCGGGCGACGAGGGGGAGCAGGAAGGCGTAGGTCTTGCCGGACCCGGTGCGGCCTCGGCCCAGGACGTCGCGCCCGGCGAGGGAGTCAGGCAGGGTGGCTGCCTGGATGGGGGTGGGGGTGGTGATGCCGCGGTCGGCGAGGACCGAGGTCAGGCTGGAGGGCACGCCGAGCGCGCCAAAGGTATTGATGGACAAGGGGTTCACAGCTCCGTGGGAAGGTCGTTCTGCCCGGCGCGACGTCTCGCGGCGCATTCGGCATCGACGGGTCAGGGGCTGACGAGTCGGGGTCTTCCGCTCCATGCAGCCGCGGACGTCGGTGTCCGGCGGTCGGAGGGGAGAGCGGTCCGAGGCAGAACTGAGCGGACCTGTTGACGACCATTCTACGCGACGGGCGCACCTGTCTCGGACCACAACCCTGTTCGGACCAGAACCCTGTTCGGACCACAACTCGCACCGGGACACAGGTATGGGTGTGGTCGGG
>NZ_HF570956.1:1682687-1718903 GCF_000367525.1 Phycicoccus elongatus Lp2
GACCGACGAGGGCCGCGGCGGTGACGGCGGCTGCGGTCGCCAGGTAGGTCCGGCGGTCATCGAACTGCTGCGACTGCGCGTAGCCGAAGCCGATCGCTGCGAAGAGGACCGGGATGAGCGCCCAGCCGATGGCCCACGGCCAGGGGCGGTGGGTGCGGATGGTGGCGAGGCCTGCAGATACGTTTGTATTCATCATGGGATCATGGAATACATCCGTATTCCTGTCAAGTCCTCCCACACCCAACTTCTGCGTGACGCGGAACCTGACTTGGCGACCTGCAATAACTGCGCGAGAACCCAACTTCTGCGTGACGCATAAGTTGGTTTCGCAGCCAAGGGTGGTTCACCAGGCCCCAAGGGGTGTGGTGGGCGTGGCTATCCTTGGCGTCATGCCCGTGTCCGTCGCGATCGTCAACGACTACGAAGTCGTCGTTCGCGGTCTCGCCGGGATGTTCGGCCACTACGCCGACCGGGTGCGTGTCGTCGAACTGGTCGCGAACCGACCGGTCGGCGAGCGGGTCGACATCGCCCTCTATGACACGTTCGCCCAGGGCCAGGCGGATGCCAAGCGGGTCACCCAACTGATCGCGGACCACGACGTCCGTCAGGTCGCGGTCTACACGTGGAACTTCTCCCCCGCCATGGCTCGCACCGCCCTGCGCAGCGGCGCCTCGGGCTACCTCTCGAAATCGCTGCCGGCCCGAGATCTGGTCGAGTGCCTCGAGGCCATCCACGCCGGGACACAGGTCGTGCGCCCCGCACCGCGCACCGCCTCGCTCGTCGGCGGCCAGTGGCCCGGTCGGGAGGAGGGGCTGACCGCCCGCGAGTCCGAGATGCTCTGCCTCATCACACAGGGACTGTCGAACGAAGCCATCGCCGAGCGCGCGGGCCTGTCGAAGAACTCCGTGAAGTCCTACATCCGTGGCGCCTACCAGAAGACCCAGGTGACCAGCCGCTCGCAGGCCGTGCTCTGGGGGGTGCGCCACGGGCTCCAGCCGGACAGCGTCCGCGTCCCTGTCTCCCGGGACTCGGACACGGTCTGAACGATCACCCAGTTCACCGAGGCTGTGTGCTGGCCCCGCGCGGTGACTCAGTCCACGACAGTGAAGGGCGCGACGCAGGACCTCGTCGCGGGATGAGGGGCCGATGAGCAACTCGAAGCGAGGCCGCCTGCTCGGTCTCGGCAAAGACGTTCTCCACCACCCGATCCAGCGTCAGCCGCGCGATCACCCGCACCGGCAGGACCTCCTCCCGAAGGGGTCAATTGCTCACCCCCTCAGTGCTCTCCGTCCGCCTAGAGTCGGGTGATGGAGTTCGGACTCGACATCGCCCAGCAACGGATGCCCTTCGACGAGGTCGTCAGCCGTGCCCGGTTCGCCGAGGACGTCGGCTTCACCGGCGTGTGGGGCTTCGACCACTTCGTGCCGATGTATGGCGAGGGGCCCGGCGAGTGCTTCGACGGCATGACCACTCTGGCCGCCCTGTCGTCGGCCACGACCTCCATCCGCCTCGGCCTGATGGTCGCCGGTGTCACCTATCGGCACCCGTCCGTCTTCGCCAACCAGTGCCTGACCATCGACCACGCCAGCCACGGGCGCCTCGACATCGGCCTGGGCAACGCCTGGTTCGAGGCCGAGCACAGAGCCCTTGGCATCGACTTCCCGTCCACCGGTGAACGCTTCGACCTCCTCGAGGACCAGTTCGAGATCCTCACCCGCCTGATGAGTGGCGAGGAGGTGTCGTATGCGGGTCATCGCGTCTCGTTGTCGGCTGCGCGAATGCGCCCGGTCCCGGTCCAGCAGCCGCACCCGCCGATCTGGATCGGTGGGGCCGGGCCGAAGCGGACGATGCCGCTCGTGGCGCGGTTCGCCGACTACTGGCACAACTTCGGCGGGTTCTCGACCGCGCAGATCGAGCAAATGGCGGAACTGTGCGAGGCGGTCGGGCGCGACCCGAGCGAAATCACGCGGGTGGCCTCCTTGTCCCTGGATGGTTCCCCGGCCGAGATCCGAGAGACCGCGGAGTCATTGCGCGAGAGCGGCATCAGCTACCTCTACTGCGGGTGGCCCGACGCCGGCCGCGACCACGTCGAGCGCTTCGCGAGCGAGGTCATTCCCGCGTTGCGCGGCTGACGACTCCGGTCAGAGTTCTCCGAGGAGGACGGCGGCCGCGAAGCCGAGCACCGTGACCAGCCCAACCCAGCGGCCCGCGTGATCGACAGCCTCGGGGAGCATCGTCGTCGCGAGCATCGCGAGGACAGCTCCGGCAGCGAACCCTTGGATCCCACCCAGGAGAGCGGGTCCAGCGGCTCCGAGCACGGCATACCCGAGTCCGGCAGCGAACGCCGCGACGACAGCGACGGCCAGCCACAGCGCGAGGATGCTCTTGACCGAGCGACCGGACGCGCGCAGGCCCGCGCTGGCGGCCATCCCCTCTGGGATGTTGGAGAGGAAGACGGCGGCGACGAAGGGCAGGCCGATGCCCTTGCCGTCGAGCAGGCTGATGCCGATGGCGGCCGATTCGGGTATGCCGTCCAGCAGGGCTCCGATGACCAGCGCACCGGCCGCTGGGGTGGCGACCTTGGGGGCGGTGGTGAGGGCCTGCTGGATGGCGCGGTCCTGGGCGTGGACGCTGCGGAGGTGGAGGAAGCGGTGCATGGCGACGTGGGTGCCGCCGTGCAGCGGGCTCTTGCGGCGGTAGGCACCGGCGTTGGCGACGGCCCAGTCCCCGGCGAGGTAGACGAGCGCGCCGATGAGCAGGGCCGCCACGACCACGACGAGTCCGGCGCCCTCGATGGCCTCGGCGGTGAGTTCGAAGGCGACCGCGGAGAAGAGCACGCCAGCGCCGAAACCCATGACGATGCCGACGACCTTGGTGGGGACGCGAGTCACCAGAGCGATGCCGGCACCGAGCAGGAGGGCTGCGCCGGCAAAGAGGCCCCAGAAGGCGGCGGTCCACATGATCGCGAGGCTACTCGCGCCGGCCTCCCCTGGCCTGTGATGTCCTCCCTACGATGGGAGCCATGGCCAGTCCTTTCGTTGCGTGCCCGTCCTGCGGAACGAAGAACCGCCTGCCGGTCGCCGCGGGCGGCCATCCGCGCTGCGCCAAGTGCAAGACCAACCTGCCGTGGCTGGTTGATGCCGGCGACACTGACTTCGCTGCCGCGATCGACACCAGAGCCTTGGTCGTCGTCGACCTGTGGGCCCCGTGGTGCGGGCCGTGCCGGATGATCGCGCCGGTGCTCGACAAGTTGAGCCAGGACATGGCCGGCAAAGTCAAGGTCGTCAAGGTCAACGTCGACGAGGCGCCGATGATTGCGCAGCAATACAAGGCGCAGAGCATCCCGATGGTGCTCATCATGGATGGCGGCACGGTCGTCGACACCCTGATCGGCGCCCAACCCGGGCCGACGTATCGCCGTCGCGTCGACGGGGCGCTGGCACGTCGCTGAGCGCTCCGCGGGGCTCGTCGTCCTTGTCGCGATCCCGATCGCGCTCGGGGTCGCGTCCATGGTCGCGGTCCTTGGCGGGGTCCCTGTCGCGGCCCTTGTCTCGACCCGTGCGGGGGTCGCGCGGATCGCGCCCCTTGCTCGGGCAGTCGATGCAGAGCAGGACCCCGGTGCTGAGGCTGACCTGGCCCTTGCCGAGGGTCAGCGGTGGCGCCAGCGCGATGTCCTCGTCATAGAGGTCGAGCACCGGCTCCCAGAACTCGACCCGCCCCCTTGAGGGT
The DNA here is from genome assembly GCF_000367525.1 of Phycicoccus elongatus Lp2. GTDB lineage: Bacteria > Actinomycetota > Actinomycetes > Actinomycetales > Dermatophilaceae > Phycicoccus_A > Phycicoccus_A elongatus. The sequence goes on from NZ_HF570956.1 coordinate 1,686,417, forward strand.
GACACCATCGTGGTGGGGCCGCGAAGGTCGCGACAGCTCAGAGGAGTCGTGCGGGTCGCGTTGGATCCGTCACGGCGGATGTGCGTATGCCGCGCACCGGGACTCGCTCGTTGGTCACCTCTGTGGCCGGTCGGGACGATGTGGTCACCACGACCCAGGTGATGGCCGGGGTCGCCCGAAACGACACATGGCTGTTTCCTCGACAGTACGCATCGCGCCTGTCGCTGCTCGACCGGTCAGCGACCGGACCGCAGTTGGTCCACCGTCGGGTCGTCGGTCGAGCGAGCCACCTTGCGGTCGGTCAGGACGATCCACGCGGCCAGCGCACCACCAGCGACCACGGCAAAGAGGAAGAGCACCATCGCGATCGCCGGATATCCGAATAGCTGCGCCGTTGACGGCACCCGCATCATCAGCGCCGCTCCCAGGATCGTCGCCGCGATGATGAGCCCCAACGTGATCCGGTTGGCGACGCGTTGGAGCACGGTGTGCAGTCGGGTCTCGTCCAGCGCATGGACCCGCACCCGGAAGTCGCCCTCGGCCAAGGTGTCCATGATCCGGTTGGCCCGTCGCGGGAGCTGCGAGGTGAACTCCTTCATCTCGATCGCGGCGGCCACCACACCGCCGGGCGAGACCTTGAGCCCGCTGGTCAGGATCTCACTCACGTTGTCGCGCAACGCATCCGTCGGCGAGAAGGTCGGGTCCAGGTGCATCGTCGCCTGGTCGAGGTTGAGCAGCGCCTTGCCGATCATCGACATCTCCGCCGGCGGCCGCAGCCCGTGCACGCCCGACAGCCGCGACAACTCCACCAGCACTGTCCCGGCCTGGACGTCCGGGCCCGCCGACGCAGCCTCCGACACCAGGTGCGAGACGTCCGCCCGGAAGGAGGCCGCGTCATAGGAGTCGAGCGGGTGCCCCATCCCCGCCAACACCAGCGCAGCCTCCTCGCCGTCACCGTCGCTGATCGCCAGCAGGAGTTTGACGACCTTGTCCTGCATCCTCGGCGGCACGTGCGCGACCATGCCCAGGTCGATGAGCGCGAGCCGCCCGTCGTCGGTGAGGATCAGGTTGCCCGGGTGCGGATCGGCGTGCAGCACACCGTCATCGAGGATCATTCGGAGGTAGGCGCGGAACAACTGCTCGACGATCGGCCGCGCATCGATGTCCATTAGCCCGAGCGGCCCGACGTCGGTGACCTTCTTGCCCTCGATCCGCTCCATCGTCAGCACGCGCGCCGTCGTGAGGTCCATGACCGGGTCGGGCACCACGAGCAGGTCATAGTCCTTGGTCAGGTCGCGGAAGGTCAGCAGATTGCGCGCCTCCCGGCGATAGTCGAGTTCCGCCACGAGCGACCGTCTGAACTGCCCAAGCAACGACGAGAACCCATACCGCCGACCGAGATCGGTGCGCTTGTCCGCCATCTCGGCCAGGCCGGCGAGCATCTCCATGTCGCCCTTGATGACGTCGCGCGCCTCGGCCCGCTGCACCTTGACGACGACCTCGCGCCCACTCGGCAGCGTCGCTCGATGGACCTGTCCCAACGACGCCGAAGCCAGCGGCTGCTCGTCGAACTCGACGAACAGGTGCCGCAGCGCCATCCCGAACTCGGCCTCGATCGTCTCCTTGACGCCCTTGAACGGGATTGCCTCGACGTCGTCCTGCAGCCGCGCGAGCGCCGTCGTGTAGCTGTCGGGCAGCAGGTCGAAGCGGGTCGACAGCAGTTGCCCCAGCTTTATGTAGGTCGGGCCCATCGACTCGAGGTCGCGCGCGAACTGCTCGGCCCTGGCGTCACCTGTGGGCCCGTCCACGCCCTCGACAGCCGACTCCCCCGACTGCGCGGCGAACTCGTCGAGCCCGGCTTCGGCCACGAGGTCCGAGCGGCCGTACCGGACGAGAAGGCGAGCGAGGGCGGCATACCGTCCGGCATGGCTGGCCGTGGGGAGTTTCATGGGATCAGCATGCGTCACCGGGGGCCCACGGCGGGCCCCCGGTGACCAATGGAACTCAGCAGGTCGTCGCGAGCAACTGCATCGTCCGGGTGACGTGGTCGTAGGGCTGCGGCTGGAACGGGTCGTCGTAGTAGTGGCGCCCGGTCACACCCCATCGACGAGGGTGCCCTGCATCGTGTGACCGGGGTTGATCTCGTTCATCCAGATCTGGCCGGATCCACGAGGTGGATCGCCGCCATTGTGTTGGAGGCGAACTCGCGGCCCTGGCGATCCGTTGAGCGGTCGCGTGCTCGGTGAAGGCGGTCTCGGGGTGCTGGTGCAGGGTGCGACGCCAGCGGCGGAGCTGGTCGTCGAGGGTCGTCGGGGCGTCGTAGGTAGGGTCGAAGGTCTGGCTCATCAGGTGGTCCTTCCCGTCCCGAACATCGTTGTCCGCTCTCGAGCGTCAGTGTGCCGCGCCGCTCGCCCGGCAGAGCGCACCCCTTCCGCTCGGCCCACACAGAGGTCATGTCCCCTCCGTCGGGGTGGGTCGGACCGGGTGCTGCGCAACGTACGCTGACCGGTGGAGTGCAGCGCCCCTCCGCGCTGTCCCGCGATGAAGGGACCTGTGTGGCACCGCTCGATCGCTCCACCGAGACAACCGACCCGCACCCTTGGGCGCAGGAGGCCGTGCACCTCGGGAGGGCCACTCGCTCGTGGCGCGTCGAGTTTCCCGGGGCGATCGTGCCCGAGGCCGATGGCCTTGCCTTGGCCGATGCACCGGAGTTGGTGCGGTTGGGGCGCGAGGTGGCGGAGTCGTGGCCGACCGCACTCGTGCCGCCCGGTCAGGGCCGGACGCTCGACCTCTGGACGAGTCTGGCGACGGTCGGTGCCGTCGACCTCACGATCGCTCGGGTCATCGAGCCGCACCTCGACGCCTTGGCGATCCTGAACCAAGCCGGGGTCTCCGACTCCGATCGCCCCGGCGGCCTGCTCGGGGTCTATGCCGCAGAGGGTGCCGGGATGCGGCTCACTGCCTCCTCCGACGGCGGGCGGGGCTGGACGCTGCACGGCGAGAAGCCGTGGTGCTCACTGGCCGGGGAGGTCGACGGCTTTCTCGTCACAGCGTGGGTCGACGACTCACGGCGCGGCCTGTTCGCGGTCCGGCGTTCGGCCGGCGTCGAGATCGGGCCGACGGCATGGAAGGCCCGCGGCTTGGCAGCCGTCGTGAGCCCCACGATTCGCCTGCACGGAGTGCCGGCGCTGGCCGTGGGAGAACCGCAGTGGTACCTCGAGCGGCCAGGGTTCGCCTGGGGCGGCATGGGCGTTGCCGCGATCTGGCACGGCGCCGCTGTTGGGGTCGCGCGTCGGCTCCTGGCGTCGGCCGGCACCCGACCCCCGGACCAAGTGGCCCTGATGCACCTGGGAGCCGTCGATGCGGCCCTTCATCGCAGCCGAGCAGTCCTGGCCGGGGCCGCCGACCTCATCGACGGCGGCGCGGCGAGCGGTGCCGCGGGCGCCCGATTGGCCCTGCAGGTCCGGCAGGTCGTCCGGCACAGCGCAGAGGAGGTGCTCGAGCGCGTCGCCCACGCGTTGGGCCCGGCGCCCTTGACAGGGGACGAGCGCCACGCGCGGCGCGTCGCCGACCTGCAGGTCTACCTCCGCCAAGAGCACGCCGAGCGTGACCAAGCTGCCCTCGGCAGTGCCGTGTTGGCGTCGGACCGCCCATGGTGACGACATCGTCGCGAGATGACTGGCAGGTCGTCGTGGTTGTCCCCGCACGGGACGAGGAGCAACTCATCGATCGTTGTCTCAATGCCTTGGGCGACGCGATCAGTCGGTTGACTTCGGTGCGGCCAGGGGTCGACGTCGACGTGGTCCTCGTGCTCGATCGGTGCATCGACGGCACCGAGTCCAAGGCGTCGACGCGGCGATGGGTCCGCCTGTGCCGGGCCGACGTCGGCAACGTCGGTCGGGCTCGCGCCCTGGGCATTGAGGCCGCCACCGCGGGCCTGCCTCCGTCACGTCGCACCTGGATCGCTTGCACTGACGCAGACAGTGCCGTGCCTCGCGACTGGCTGGTCGACCTGCTCGACTTGGCAGACACCGGGATCGACATGGTCGTGGGCAACGTCCGGGTCGACCTCGACGAGCTGCCGCCCACCGTCCGGCAATCGGTCGGCGTCGGACTGATGCCCGACGGTCACGACCGCATCTACGGCGCGAACCTGAGCTTCCGCCGTGACGCCTATGACCCCGTCGGCGGATTCCGGCCGTTGTCCGTGCACGAGGACGTCACTCTGGTGCGCGCTTTCCGCGCGGCCGGGCACCGTGTCCATGCGTCGGGGAGCCTCACCGTGCTCACGTCTGCCCGTCTCGACGGCCGCGCCCCGGCCGGCTTTGCGGGGTACCTGCGCGACCTCCTCCCCACCGTGAGGCTGTCACCGCACATCCCGACCACGTCCGCCCTCGCCCTCCACCCGTCGCCTGACCGTGGATGAGGCGCTGTGGGCCCGTCGCCCCGAGTGGGCGGAGTCTCCACCCCTGACGCTTGGTGCTGCTGATGGACGGCAGTGCACACATCTCGTCGTGGTGGTCGCCCATCCCGACGACGAGACACTCGTCGTGGGCGGCTTGATCCACGACGCCGCGGCGGCTGGTGTGGCGGTGACGGTCGTCGTCCTGACCGACGGCGAGGCCTCACATCCCGACAGCCCCACCCACTCCCCGTCCGACCTGCGCCGACTGCGGCGCGCTGAGGTGGCCGAGGCGCTGGCCACGCTCGCGCCACACGCGCACCTCGTCCGACCCGCCCTGCCTGACGGTGGCCTCATGAGGAACTTCCACGAGATCGTCGGCTTGGTCGGCGGCGTGCTCGACGAGACCGCCACGGACAGCGCGCTCGTCGTGTCGACATGGAGGTTCGATGGGCATCCGGACCACGAGGCCGTTGGCGCGGCCGTCGCGCAGGTGTGCGCCGAGCGTGGTGTGCGCCATCTCGAGGCGCCCTTGTGGCTCTGGGCCTGGCAGGACGCAGCCGCTGTGCCGTGGAGCGAACTCCTGCTCCACCCACTCAGCAGATCCACCCAAGGGGTCAAGCGCGAGGCGCTGGCCGCACACACGAGTCAGGTCGGCCCGCTCTCCGCCGCACCGGGCGACGAGGCCCTGTTGTCCGCGGAGGTCCTCGCGCATTTCGCCCGTCCGTGGGAGTCGTTCGTCGAGCGGGGGGCTGCGTCCTTCGACGAGATGTATGCCGCAGGAGACGACCCGTGGGGCTTCGACTCGTCGTGGTACGAAGAACGCAAACGCGCGCTCACGCTCGCGTCGCTGCCGGAGCGTCGTCTGGGGCGAGTGCTCGAAATCGGTCCCGGCACAGGGCTGCTCACCGTTGCCCTGGCCGAACGGGCTGACGACGTACTGGCGATCGATGTGTCCGCGCAGGCCTTGGAGCGGGTCGAGGACCGACTGTGGTCCGCCGGGCTGGCGGATCACGTCGAATTGCGACGTGGTCATGTGGCCTACGACTGGCCCGAGGGCGAGTTCGACCTCATCCTCGTGAGCGAGGTCGGCTACTTCCTGTCCTCGAGCGAGTGCGACGTCCTGCTGGCGTCCGCCCGTGATCATCTCTCCGCGAGCGGCACGCTCTGCCTCGTGCATTGGCTGCACCCGATCGAGGGCTGGCCGTTGGACGGTCACGCGGTGCACGACCGTGCGCTCGCGCTCAGCGGCCTCGAGCGCGTCGTGCAGCACGTGGAGACAGACCTGCGGATCGACGTCGTGCGCCGCCCCGGGCTGCCCAGCGTGGCGCAGGCGGAAGGTCGCTGCTGACGTCCCTGCACGCCTCCGCTGCGTCACCTCTGCTGCGGACGGTGAACAGGGGTGACGGTCAGGGCTGGACGTCGCGGGCCCAGTGCCGCAGGGCCTGACAGAGCTCGAGGAACGCCGCGGCGTCGTCGGAGTCGCCGACCGCGACCATTCCGTCGTCGGCCTCGACCCCGGCCGCCGCGAGCAGGTCGCTCGCCGCGCTGCCCACCCCGATGAACTTGTGGTGCGCGAAGGCGTCGTTGACGAAGTCCTTGGCACTCTTGCGCTGGGCCAACTCCGCAGCACCACCGGCGCTGGGCAGGAGGGCGACCGCGTCGAAGAGCACCGACGGTGCACCGTCGAGGGCGTGGTCCACGGCGCGCCTGCCGCCCCGGCGGCCGAGCTTCACGCCGCCGATGGCCGGCCCGATGAGCTCGACCGTGGCACCACCGTTCTCGAAGGCCGTTGTCACGGCATCGAGCACTTGGGGGTCGGTGCCGTCGGTGACGAGGATGCCCAGCTTGCGGCCGGCGAAGGTCGTGGCCCGCCCATCGAGCATCGACAGCGCCGGGGAGGCCGGCAGGTCTTCACGCGGAGCGACGGCCGCAGGCGAAGCCGACGGCAACGGCATACCCAATCCGTCGGCGACCGCGGAGGCCAGCGACTCGTCGACGTTGCGGAGGTTGGCGAGCATCCGGGTGCGGATGGCCGGGATCTCGCACTTGCCGAGCTCGAAGACGAAGGCGTCGGTGATGTGCTCCTGCTCGACCGGCGTCTGGCTGCGGAAGAACTGCCGCGCCTGGCTGTAGTGGTCGGCGAAGGACTCGGCGCGGATCCGGCGCTTGTCGCCGTTCTCGGGGACCTGCGCGGAACGGAACCCACCATCGAGATCCGGCCGCGGGCCGCGCTGGTCACCGGTGAAGGAGTTCGGCTCGTAGTTCGCGCGCCCGCTCTGCAGCGACATCTGCATGTGCCCGTCACGCTGGAAGTGCGCCACCGGGCAGCGGGGCGCGTTGACCGGGAGCTGGGTGAAGTTCGTTGAGCCGAGCCGCTTGAGCTGGGTGTCGAGATAGGAGAAGTTGCGGCCCTGCAGGAGCGGGTCGTTGCTGAAGTCGACCCCCGGCACGATGTTCTGCGTGCAGAAGGCCGCCTGCTCGGTCTCGCTGAAGACGTTCTCCACCACCCGATCCAGCGTCAGCCGCGCGATGACCCGCACCGGCAGGACCTCCTCCGGGATGAGCTTGGTGGGATCGAGGACGTCGAAGTCGAAGGAGTCGGCGAACTCGTCGTCGAAGACCTGCACCGCGAGGTCCCACTGCGGGAAGTCGCCTGCCTGGATCGCGTTCCAGAGGTCGCGGCGGTGGAAGTCGGGGTCAGCGCCGTTGATCTTGACCGCCTCGTCCCAGACGACCGACTGCATGCCCTGCCGCGGCTTCCAGTGGAACTTGACGAATGTTGCCTCGCCAGAAGCGTTCACGAAGCGGAAGGTGTGGACGCCGAAGCCCTCCATGAAGCGCAGCGAGCGCGGGATGGCGCGATCGGACATCGTCCACAGCACCATGTGCGTCGCCTCAGGCATGAGCGAGATGAAGTCCCAGAAGGTGTCGTGCGCACTCGCCGCCTGCGGCCAGCCGCGGTCCTGCTCCTCCTTGACCGAGTGCACGAGGTCGGGGAACTTCATCGCGTCCTGGATGAAGAAGACCGGGATGTTGTTGCCGACGATGTCCCAGTTGCCCTCGGGCGTGTAGAGCTTCACCGCGAAGCCGCGCACGTCGCGGGCGAGGTCGGGCGAGCCGAGGTTGCCGGCCACCGTCGAGAAGCGGACGAACGCCTCGGTGCGTATGCCGCGACGCTGGAAGATCGCGGCGCGCGTCAGCTCGGGGATCGCCTCGAGCGTCTCAAGGTAGCCGTGCGCGCCGTAACCGCGGGCGTGGACGACGCGCTCCGGGATGCGCTCGTGGTCGAAGTGGAAGATCTTCTCCCGCAGGACGAAGTCCTCGAGCGCAGTGGGGCCGCGGTCGCCGATGCGCAGCGAGTTCTGGTCGTCGGCCAGCGGCGCGCCCTGTGCGGTCGTCATCACCGGGCCGCCGCGGGCAGCGCCTTGGTGCAGCTCGTCAGCGTTACCGCGCCTGTCGGTGGCCTTGGTCCGCTGGGTCCCCGGGGTTGAGCTGGTCGACGGGGTGGCCTGCGTCGGCTTGTCGGGCTTGCTCTTGGGCGGCATGACTCGGCCTTTCAGTCGGCGGGTGGGCGGGGATGAGCCCGCCCTCGTGCCACCCTAGAGGCAATCGGCCAATAGTGGGCCCGCGCAACCTGATTCGCCGTTCCTGGTCACCCCTACGGGTGAGACAGCCTTTCCTCCCATGACCGATTGACCCCCGCCCCCTCCCGATCTGGATGCCGCGGTGATGCGTTGCCCTCACTTGGTGCGCCGTCCTCACGAGATGTCTCTGCCTGACCGAAACTCGTTGCTCTCAGCCTTGCGGCACTATTCGAACACCTGTACGATTTAGCCATGGACGCCACCAGCCTCGCCGACCGCCTCGCGGTCATGCGTGACGCTGTCGAGGCGGCCTCCGGGTTTCGCGATCGCCTCCATGAGGCGTCGGGCGACACCTTGGGCGAGCTGGTCACCTTGGCCGACACCTTCGCGTCGATGGGTGCCCAGGTCCGGGCCGCGGTGGTCGCGGAGGCGGTGCGTCGCGGTGAGGTCGAGACAACGATGTCAGCCTGGGTTCGCGAGCATGCACGGTCCTTGCGTCAGGGCGGCGCGAGCCAGCTCGCGCGGATGGTCATGGAGGCCACCAAGGGCGGGCCGACCTGGACCAGCCAGACGCATGGCCCAGACCCCGACAGCCCAACCGGCATCGTCTGGGCGGCCGTGCAGGCGGTCGCCCCTGACCTCGGGCGCGAGGTCGATCCCGAGGGTGGCGGCGAGCCGGACGGCATACCCGCTGACGAATCGACCTGCGTCTTCGATCAGCCGACAGCGACTCCCCTGACGGCGGGCAACGGACTGGCCGTCCTGTCCGAGATGCGCGTGCTGGAGCCGCAGTTGCAGCCCGAGGCCGTGCCGACGGTGACCCGCGTGCTGGTCGACCTGTGTCGGCAGCACGGGCCGTCACACATGCGGCAGCTGCGGCCGCGCCTGCTCGCTGAGTACGGCAAGGAGGGCGAGCTCGACGACCTCCAGAAGCGCTTGGCTCGCGGCGCCTTCCTCTCCTCCCCCAACGTCGAGTCCGGCGACCTCACCGAGTACCGCCTGGCCCTGACCCCCGAGCAGGCGGCGACCCTCGAGGCCGCGGTGGGGCCGTTGTCCGGCCCAGCCCCGAACGGTGAGACCGGCGAGCCCGATCGGCGTTCCGCCGGACAGCGACGAGCCGAGGCATTGATCGAGATCTGTGCCCGCGCCGTGGCCGCCACCCACGCGAGCGGCGGCGAGGGTCCCACCGGTGCGTATGCCGCGGTGCACGTGACGATGACGCTCGCCGACCTGCGACGGTTCACGGGGGCCGAGGAGGCCGCGCCCGGATCGCCACACTCGGTCTTCACGCGCAGGGAGCCAGCTGCCGATCAGGACCTCTGCTCCGGTGATGTCCTGGGCTCGCGAGCCACGGGCACACTGTTGTCACCGGAGGTCCTGCGGCGGATGGCCTGCGAGGCCGACCTCATCCCGCACGTCCTGGGCGCCGAGGGCGAGCACCTCGACCAGGGCCGTGAGACCCGCTTGTTCCACCGGGCCCAGCGTCGCCAGCTGATGCGCCGCGACAAGCACTGCACCTACCCCGGCTGTGACCGGCCGGCCGCGTGGACCCGCGCCCACCACGTCCTCCACTGGTGGGACCACGGCCGGAGCGAACTCGACAACGCCGCGCTGCTCTGCGAGCGGCACCACACGATCGTGCACCAGCGGCGACTGTGGGCCGACGTGCGGCGCACGCCGGATTTGCACGGCCGGTTCGTCGTCTGGGACCTCACCGAGGGCTCCTACGACACCGAACTCGCCCGCAGACGAGCTGAGCGCGCGGCCAACGACCCGCCTCCGCTGACACCCGAGCGTTGGGAGGCGATCCTGCGCGGCCTCCGGTCCGGGGACCTCGCCGAACAGCTGTGGGCACGCCACCAAGCCCAGTGGTATGACCAGGGCGACGAGGCCTTCGTGCCGACCTTCTTCGATCCGCGGGTGTGGGACGCCGCCAACGACGACTCGGTCGCCTGACGCTGGCAAAGGTCTCCGCCGACTCGCGTGACCCCAAGAGTCCCATCGGGCCCTGACGTCTGGATAGGGTGGCGAATGTCGTTGGGGGACGAAGACACCCATGCGCATCCGGGTCCCCGCGGCGCGGGCTGGGGCAGCCCACCTCGCTGCTTCCGAAGGAGACGCCTCGGGTCGACAACCGTTGCATGCACGCCTCGGCGTCTCCCACGAAGACGTCCAGATCACCGATCGGCCACTGGCCGCAAGGAGTGCACCACCGTGAAGTCCCGACACACCCTCTCTGCTCTCGCCCTCGGGCTCAGTCTCACACTCGCCGGGGTATCGGGCTGCTCTGCCGGCGACGGCATGTCCGTCAAGGGTTCCAGTGAGGCCAAGGAGCTCACGAAGGGCGCGTCCCTCAACCTCGACGAGTTGCGCGGCTTCGACAATGTCACGGTGACTCTGGACGACGTCACGACCGGCGCCGACTGCGCCGCCAAGGCGTCCAACGGTCAGTGGGTTGCTCTCGGCCTCACCGTCAAGAACAACGGCGGCGCCACCACGCCGGGCATCACCGTGGGCCAGTGGACCGCCGTGGACGCCGGTGGCACCAAGACCGAGGTGCCGCGCATGACGGGTGACTTGTGCGCGAAGCCGGACCAGCAGTTTCCGCTCAGCTTCGACGGCAAGGACGAGGTCAAGGGAACCCTCTTCCTCGACGTGCCCGAGCAGACGACCAAACTGGAGAACTCCATCCCCCATGACACCGAGTCCGGAACCCTCGTCATCTCACTGAACTGATCGGGTCGAGTGGAGGGGCGGCCGAGGCCTCCTCATCCGTGCCCGCAACGCCGGGCTGACCGATCGAGAACTCCAGGGCATCGACCTCATCGGGCTCACCCTGCCCAATGCTGATATCGCCGAGCAGCTCGGCGTCTCGATCAACAGCGTCAAGTCCTACATCCGCTCGGCCTACCGGCGCCTGGGGATCGACTCGCGCCCGGCAGCCATCCTCTGGGCCCGCGGTTTCGCCCCCCCGAAGACCAACGGCTCGGAGAACTCAGCCGCGTCCCACACCGGCGGCTCCACCGACGGCGAGTCGGACGGACAACTGTCGACTGCCTGACGCTCCCGTTGACATTCCTGCGTCCCCCATCGCGGATTGCCCTGTGGATAACGTCGGAGCCCCCTCCTGCGGCGCCTAGCGTTGAGGTCAGCGGACGGCAGGGTGCCGTCCACCAACGGAGGAGGACCCATGACCACGCAGTTCCAGGTCGACACCGATCGCATCCAGGCCGCGTCGGCCGACATCACCCGCATCGCCGGTGACATCGAGGGGCAAGTGCAGGCGATGATGGGCCGGCTCACCGCCCTCGAGGACGCCTGGCGGGGCGGAGCGGCAAGCCAGTTCCAGTCCGTCGTCGGGCAGTGGCAGGCCACCCAGGCGCAGGTGAAGACCTCGCTCGACAGCATCGGGCGAGTGCTCGGCGCGGCTGGTGTCTCCTACGCCGATGCCGAGGCCAACGCCGCCGCGATGTTCACGCACTGATCCTCGCGGCATACCGGAGGGCGACGGCGCCGGAGGCGTAGTCGGTGCGCCCCATGAGGGTGAGCGGCAACGGTGCCGGCAGCCCGTCGAGCAGGCGGGGGCCGCGGCCCGTGACGGCCGGATGCACGACGAACTCGAACTCGTCGACCAGTCCGAGCTGGACGAGGGTGAGGGGCAGGCGGACCCCGCCGGTGTGCAACCGTCCACCGGGCTGCGCCTTGAGCTTGCGGACGGTGGCTTCGAGGTCGGCGGGGCGGATGATCTCGGCGTTCCAGTCGACGCGGTCGAGAGTCTGGGTGACGACGTACTTCTTGGCGCCGTCGATGGTGCGCGCGAAGGGCCGCATCCAGTCCTCGACCCAGTCTGCGGGCTCTCCCGCGGCCACCGGGCGCCAGGCCTCCTCCATCATCTGGTAGGTGATCCGGCCGAAGATCAGGGCATCGGCGGCGGCGATCGTCTCGGCCGACCGCTCGTGCAGCTCCTGGTCGGGGATCACGCCCGAGCCAGCATGGTCGACGCAGCCGTCGAGGGTGACATTGATCGAGTAGAGCAGCGACCTCATCCGCCCACCGTTGCACATCGCTGGAGGGACGGGGAAGAAAGTGGCGGCGAGGTGGCGCCCCTGAATTCGCCACCTCGCCGCCCGGTCCCGCGCCTGCCGGTCATCGCCGGCGCCTGCGGGTCACTCCGTGGCGATCGCCCGGAGGATGTCCACCCGCGCCGCCCGCCGTCCGGGCCACACGGCCGCGAGCACTCCGATGACGGCGGCGAGGCCCAGGAAGAGGCCCAGTTGCGCCCACGGGATGACCAGCCTGTCGAAGCCCTCGTCGACGAGGGCTCGCTGGATGGCGACCCCGAAGCCGAGACCCATGAGCACTCCCAGCGCCGCACCGAGCAGGGCAATGACGACCGACTCCAGACGGAGCATCGTGCGCAGCTGTCGGCGGCCCAGGCCGACGGCTCGCAACAGCCCGATCTCGCGGGTGCGTTCGATGACCGACAGCGCCAAGGTGTTGACGATGCCGAGGACCGCGATGACGACAGCCAGGCCGAGGAGCGCGTAGATGATCGTCAGCATCGTGTCGATCGGCTTGCGCTGCTCGTCGGCGAAGGCCTGCTGGTCCTTGACGGTGACCATGGGCAGGTCGGCCAGGGCATTCTCGAGCCCGGCTTGCACGGTCGATGCCGTGGCCGAGCTCTCCCGCTTGATGTAGATCGTCGAGTCCTGGTCGGGCAGCCCCAGCGACTCGAGGTCACGCAGGTCGGTGACCAGGCCGCTGCGGACCATGGCGCCCTCCTCGTGGATGCTGACGACGCGCGCCGCGAGCACCTGGCCCTGGCTGCCCAGCTGGATGCTGTCGCCGACCTTCAGCCCACGGTCCTTGGCCGTGCCGGCACTGATCGACACGGCGCCGGGACCGACCTGGGCGAAGTCGCCGCTGCTCGTTTTCACCGCTGTCATGGCGCGGACCGCGACCGGGTCAATCCCCTGGGCCCACTCCGTCTCACCCGACATCGAGACCGGGGACCACCGGGTGCGGGCTGTCTCCGCCACGCCGGGCACGGCCGCGACCTTGGTGGCGATCTCGGCCGAGAAGGGCTGGCCGATCGCGTTCGACACCACGTAGTCCGCGGTGACGTCCTTGGCGATCTGGTCATCGATGCTCGCCTTGGCCGACGACCCGAAGATCGACATCAAGGTCACCAGGGCGACACCGATCATCAGCGCCGACGCGGTGGCCGCGGTGCGGCGCGGGTTGCGCAGGGAGTTCTGGGTCGCCATCGTGCCGACCACCCCGAACACCGTGCGATAGATCCACCCGAGCCCGGACACCAAGGGCCGACCCACGAGCGGGCTGATCAGCGCGACACCGATGAGCACACCGAGGATGCCGCCGCCGAGCCACTTCAGCTCGTTGCTGTCCACGACGACCAGGCCGAGGTACATCGCCGCGCCACCGAGAATCGCCAGGACGAGCCCGACGATGATCCGCTTGCGCAGCGCGCCCTCCCGCAGGACCGCGTCGTCGCGCATCGCCGCCACCGGCGGCACCTGCCCGGCCCGACGGGCCGGGAGCCAGGCGGCCACCATGGTGACGACCAGCCCCACGGCATACGAGGCCACGATGGTGCGGGGGTTGAGCACCAGCGAGGCGCCCGACATGTCGAGACCGAAGCGCCCGAAGAGGACGCGGATCAGTTGCGCCAGACCGAAACCCGCGACCAGTCCCGCCGTCGAGCCGATGAGGCCCACGACGAAGGCCTCGAAGAGCACCGAGCGGCTGACCTGGCGACGGCTGGCACCGATCGCCCGGAAGAGCGCGAGCTCCCGCGAGCGCTGGGCGACGAGGATCGAGAAGGTGTTGATGATGAGGAAGGTCCCGACGACGAGTGACACGGCCGCGAAGACGAGCAAGAAGGTGGTGATGAAGGACAGGCCCTTCTGGATCTCGGTCGCCATCTGCTCGGAGACCTTGTCACCGGTGACGGCCTCGAAGCCGGCTGGCAGCACCCTGGCCACCTGGGTGCGAAGTTCCGACTGTGAGACACCGGGTTTCGCGGTGACCCACGCGTCACTGAACTGATCCGCGCCCTTCTGGAAGAGCCGTTGGGCGGTGGCCGTGTCCATGACGGTGACGCTCGCGCCGAGCATCGATCCGCCGGTCATCTCGTGGGTCCCGACGAGCTTGGCGCTGAAGGTCGCCTCCGACCCGGCGGACACGAAACGCACGTCCTCACCGATGAGGTAACCGGCCGCCTTGGCGGTCGCCGCGTCCAGGGCCACCTCGCCGGCCTGCTCCGGCCAGTGCCCCTTGACCAGGCGAGAGGCCTCGACACCGTGCGCGGCCGGGCCGCCGGTGTGGTTGACGGCGATGCCGGGCGCGCCCTGACCGCCGATGAGCTTGTTCTTCTTGGACACCACGAAGGTCGTGAAGTCGGAGACATTGCCGTCGGCGCGGGCCGCGCCGGGCACGTCGGCGATCGCTGCGACGACGGAGGCCGGCACCGGCTTGGCCGCCGGCTGCTCCGGGTCGTTCGCACCGGTCGCCCGCACGACGACGTCACCTGCGCTCGACTTGGTCAGCGCCGTGAACGACTCGCCCAGGGTGTCGGTGAAGATGAAGGAGCCGGCGACGAAGGCCACGCCGAGGATGACGGCGAAGGCGCTCATGAAGAGCCGAAGCTTTCGGGCCAGCAGGCTGGCCAGGGAGGCGCGCAACATCAGTGGGCCCCGCCCCGCGAGTCCAGGCCCTTCATCCGCTCGAGCACCGCGTCCGGCGTCGGCCGCCGCAGCTCATCGACGACCTTGCCGTCGGCGAGGAAGACGACGCGATCGGTCCAGCTCGCGGCACCCGGGTCGTGGGTGACCATGACGATGGTCTGCCCGAACTCGTCGACCGAGCGTCGCAGGAACCCGAGCACCTCGGCGCCCGACGTCGAGTCGAGGTTGCCGGTCGGCTCGTCGGCGAAGATGATCTCCGGCCGGCTGACGAGGGCCCGCGCGCACGCCACGCGCTGCTGCTGCCCACCCGAGAGCTCTCCCGGCCGGTGCGAGAGCCGGTCCTTGAGGCCGACGGTCGTGACCACCTGGTCGAACCACGCCTGGTCGGGCTTGCGGCCGGCAATGGCGAGCGGCAGCAGGATGTTCTCCTCGGCGGTCAGCGTCGGGATCAGGTTGAAGGCCTGGAAGATGAAGCCGATCCGGTCGCGCCGCACCTGGGTGAGTGCCTTCTCCCTGAGGGAGGTGAGCTCGACGTCACCGATGGTCACAGTGCCGGCTGTCACCGAGTCGAGCCCCGCGGCGCAGTGCATCAGCGTCGACTTGCCGGAGCCGGACGGCCCCATGATCGCGGTGAACTCACCGGCATAGAGATTGAGCGTCACGTCATCGAGCGCGGACACGGCGGCGTCGCCGTGGCCGTAGTGCTTGGTCAGGTGCGCCACTCGCGCGGCCCGCGGACGCGGACGGCGCTCGGCGTCGTTCGCGCCGGAGCCGGCTGCAGCGTCCGTTGCGGTCTCGGTGGAGTTCTCGGTCATGGTCCCCTCGCTCATGCCGACAACGCTAGGTGAGCCCGCGGCATACCCGCTCTGGGTTTCGTCCCTGACCCGACCCTGAGAACGATTCCTTCACACCCCGAACACCTCAGGGGACGGCAACGCCGAAGGGCGGCCTCCCATTGGGGAGACCGCCCTTCGTGGGTATGCCGTGGGGTTCGGTCAGAACCCCATGCCGCCCATCTCGTCGCCACCGGGCATCGCCGGGGCAGCCTTCTCGGGCTTGTCGGCGATGACGGCCTCGGTGGTGAGGAAGAGCGCCGCGATGGACGCAGCGTTCTGCAGCGCCGAGCGGGTCACCTTGGCCGGGTCGAGGATGCCGGCCTTGATCAGGTCGACGTACTCACCGGTGGCCGCGTTGAGACCGTGGCCGGACTCCATGTGGGAGACCTTCTCGGCCACGACGCCACCCTCGAGACCGGCGTTAACCGCGATCTGCTTGAGCGGGGCCTCGATCGCGACGCGCACGATGTTGGCGCCGACGGCCTCCTCACCGGAGAGGTCGAGCTTCTCGAAGGCCTTCTTGCCGGCCTGGATGAGGGCCACGCCACCACCGGCGACGATGCCCTCCTCGACGGCAGCCTTCGCGTTGCGCACGGCGTCCTCGATGCGGTGCTTGCGCTCCTTGAGCTCGACCTCGGTGGCCGCGCCCGCCTTGATGACGGCCACGCCGCCGGCGAGCTTGGCCAGGCGCTCCTGGAGCTTCTCGCGGTCGTAGTCGGAGTCCGACTTCTCGATCTCGGAGCGGATCTGGGCCACGCGACCGGCGATCGCGTCCTCGTCACCGGCACCCTCGACGATCGTGGTCTCGTCCTTGGTGACGACGACCTTGCGGGCCTTGCCGAGCAGGTCGAGGTCCGCGGTGTCGAGCTTGAGGCCGACCTCCTCGGAGATGACCTGGCCACCGGTGAGGATGGCGATGTCGGCGAGCATGGCCTTGCGGCGGTCACCGAAGCCCGGGGCCTTGACGGCGACGGACTTGAAGGTGCCACGGATCTTGTTGACGACCAGGGTCGACAGGGCCTCGCCCTCGACGTCCTCGGCGATGATCAGCAGCGGCTTGCCGGACTGCATGACCTTCTCGAGCACGGGCAGCAGGTCCTTGATCGACCCGATCTTGGAGTTGACGACGAGCACGTACGGGTCGTCGAGGACGGCCTCCATGCGCTCGGCGTCGGTGACGAAGTAGTGGCTGATGTAGCCCTTGTCGAAGCGCATGCCCTCGGTGAGCTCGAGCTCGAGGCCGAAGGTGTTGCTCTCCTCGACGGTGATGACGCCTTCCTTGCCGACCTTGTCCATGGCCTCGGCGATCATCTCGCCGATCTGGGTGTCGGCGGCGGAGATCGACGCGGTCGCGGCGATCTGCTCCTTGGTCTCGACGTCCTTGGCCTGGGCCAGGAGTTCGTCGGAGACAGCGGCCACGGCCTTCTCGATGCCGCGCTTGAGCGCCATCGGGTTCGCGCCGGCCGCGACATTGCGCAGGCCCTCACGCACGAGCGCCTGGGCGAGGACGGTGGCCGTCGTCGTGCCGTCACCGGCGACGTCGTCGGTCTTCTTGGCGACCTCCTTGACCAGCTCGGCGCCGATCTTCTCGTAGGGGTCGTCGAGCTCGATCTCCTTGGCGATGGACACACCGTCGTTGGTGATCGTGGGGGCGCCCCACTTCTTCTCCAGCACGACGTTGCGGCCCTTCGGGCCCAGGGTGACCTTGACCGCGTCGGCGAGGACGTTCATGCCCCGCTCGAGGCCGCGGCGGGCCTCCTCATCGAAAGCGATGATCTTTGCCATTTTCGAGGGTTCTCCCACACGAATCGATGGTGGTGACCAGGCGGTGCCCGCGACGGACGGTGCGGTATGCCGTGGTTCTGGGCTCCGCGGCATACCCCACCTCACCGGACTGGTCAGGTGCTTATCACTCTCATGCCGAGAGTGCTAATCCAATGTTGGCACTCTCCCCTGCCGAGTGCAAACGGGCCCGGCCAAACCCAACGTCTGCGTGACGCAGAACTTGGGCTTGCCGGCGGGTATGCCGCGGCACATGCCGGGGGTTCGGCGGGGCCTGCCAGGCCCGCGAAAGTGAACGGCACGTGAACTCCGCCCCTTCCTTTGGTGGACGGGGCATGAAGGGTGCACAGTGTGGCTCGTGACCGCAGTGACTCTTACACTCGTCCTCGTCATCGTCACGGCGCTGGCCTTCGACTTCACCAACGGTTTTCATGACACGGCCAACGCCATGGCCGCCTCGATCTCCACCGGAGCCCTCACCCCCAAAGTGGCCGTGGGCCTGTCGGCGATCCTCAATCTGGTCGGTGCCTTCCTCTCCGTCGAGGTGGCCCTCACCGTCTCCAATGCCGTCGTCAAGATCCAGAACAAGGACGGCTCCCCGATCGACGCCCTGGCAGGCGACGGCGGGCAGACTCTCCTGCTCATCGTCCTGGCCGGCCTCGCCGGCGGCATCCTCTGGAACCTGTTCACCTGGCTGCTCGGCCTGCCGAGTTCGTCATCGCACGCCCTACTGGGGGGCCTGACCGGCGCCACCGTCGCAGCCCTGGGCTGGGCGGGCGTGAAGTGGACCGGAGACGGCACCAAACTCGACGGCGTCATCGGCAAGGTGCTCCTGCCCAGTTTCATCTCACCCGTGATCGCGATGGCCGTCGCCTTCCTGGGCTGCTGGCTCGTGCACCGCATCACGAACTCGGTGGCCCACCTGCTCAATGATCGCCATTTCCGGTGGGGCCAGATCGGCAGCGCCTCCCTCGTCTCCCTGGCCCACGGCACCAACGACGCCCAGAAGACGATGGGTGTCATGACCTTGGCTCTCATGGCCAGCGGTCACTGGACCGACACCCACGCCGTGCCCTTCTGGGTGAAGATCTCGGCCGCCTCCGCGATCGCCCTCGGCACCTACCTCGGCGGCTGGCGCATCATTCGCACCCTGGGCAAGGGCCTGGTCGACATCACGCCCCGCCAAGGCATGGCCAGTGACGGCGCCACCGCGTCGGTGCTCATGGCTGCCTCCCACCTCGGCTTCGCTCTCTCCACGACCCATGTCGCGACCGGGTCGGTCCTCGGCGGCGGCCTCGGGCGCGGAACTCACGTGCGCTGGAGCACCGCCGGCCGGATGGTCACCGCTTGGGCGACCACCTTCCCGCTCGCCGGTCTCGCGTCGGCGATCATGTTCTGGCTCGGCCACTCGATCGGCGGCGTCGCGGGCGCCCTTGTCGTCTTCGCCGTCCTCGTCGCCGGGGCCTGGTGGATGTTCCGCAAGTCCCAGGAAAACCGGATCGACCACTCCAATGTCACCGCTGAGTGGGACCGACCGGCCGATGTCCTCGACCAGCACGCCCCCGACCACGCGGGCAGCCACGAGTCCCCGACCAGCGACCTGAAGGGCTGACATGAACACCATCTCGCTCGCGCTCAAGGGTGCCTCGAACGTGCTCTTCGCCGGCTTGGTCTTCGGCGTCGGCCTCCCGGTGATCTACGCGCTGGCCATGAGGGCGCTGACCATCGGCGCCAGCGTCGACACCAACCCCGACGGCACGCCCCGGCTGCACCCGACCGCCTCCTCGAAGGCGATCACCGCGTTGCTGCTGGCCGTCATCGTCGGTGGCGTCGCCCTCGGCATCACGATCATCGTGGCGTCCGGGCTCGGCAAGGTCGTCACCTTCGACCACGTCATCCCCATGCTCGTCGACAAGAAGAAGTGAGTCGTATGCCGTTCCTGCTCCGCGACGTGTTCACCTGGGTCGACGAGGCCTACCCCGACGGGGTGCCGCCCGAGGACTCCGGAACCCTCGTCGGCCTGCTGCGCCACCGCATCGGTGCCGAGCAGACCCTCGACCTGGTCCTGCGCCTCGCCGCGGCGGGCCATCTCGACGCGTCCGTGGCGGGCCGGACCGGCTCCACCGATGACCTCGACCCGGCCGCCGTGCGCCGCGTCTCCGGCAGACTCGCCGCCGGTGGCTGGCCCCTGGCCGGCCCGCCGTCGGCGAGCACGGCCACGGACGACGACACTCCTCCGGACCCGCAGTCCACGCTGGGGCGGATCGTGGCGTGGCTGCGGGAGGGATACCCCGGCGGCGTTCCCGACCACGACTACATCCCGCTGCTCGCCCTGCTCGAGCGCCGACTGACCCGCAACGAGGTCAAGAAGGTCGCCAAGGCGTTGCGTCGGGACCACGTCAGCCCTGCAGGACCGGAGGACATCGCGGCCGCGATCACCGACCTCACCCACGTCGAGCCCTCCGAGGAGGACCTGGCGCGAGTGCGGGCCCGGCTGGCCAAGAAGGGCTGGCCGCTGGACTTCCCCGAGCCCCTCTGATCAACCACCCCCCTGCGTCCGCGTGTTCCGTCGCCATGGCGACGGAACACGCGGACGCGAGCGGGTGGCCTTCCTCAGAGCGCGGGCGTGTGACCTTCGAAGGTCGCGCGCATGGACCCATCGGCCTCCGAGGAGACCGGATCCCCCAGGTCCGCGACGAAGACGGCGACAAGGGTGCGCGCCGGATTCGAGGTGGCCTCGGCGAGTACTTTGCGCCAGGCGGCAAGGTTGGGGTGCGGCGTCGACGTGCAGGCCTCAGCCGGCGCCAGGCCCCTGATCGCCGCCTCCAGCGCCCCGGTTGTCAGCGGCAACGTCCCGGTCGTGCCGTCATGCCCCAGGACCGTCGCGAGCACCACTGCCGGCAGCCCGTGCCGACCGCCGGGTCGGTTGACGTGAGGGAACTCCCACTCGCCGGAGCTGGACGCCGAGGACAACCCCACGGCATACGCAATGGGCGGGCACCAGCCCTCGATCTGCGCCGCGAGGTGGTCCTTGATGGCCGCCAGGCCCTCCGGCGTCGACCATTCGAGTTCACTCATCGGGCCAGCCTAGGCACAACAACGCCCGTCCGGCTTCCCTCACGGACGGGCGTCGTTGTGCTTGTGGGACGCCTCAGACGTCGACCCCGAACCGCCGGGCCGAGCGAGCACGCTGGCGCGAGGAGCGCAACCGGCGCAGCCGCTTGACGAGCATCGGGTCGTGCGCGAGCGCGGCGGGGTTGTCGATGAGGGCGTTGAGCACCTGGTAGTAGCGCGTCGAACTCATGTCGAAGAGCTCTTTGATCGCGCTCTCCTTGGACCCGGCGTACTTCCACCACTGGCGTTCGAAGGCAATGATCTGGCGGTCGCGGTCCGAGAGGCCGGCCGACGTGTCGGCGCCGGTGTCGACGACGACCTCGGTGGGCATGGCCTGCTCACGCACGATGTTCAACGCTCGACCCTTCGGTGCTCGTGGACGTTCGCCGCCACTCTAACGAGTGAATGACAGTCGTGTCATTTCCCGACTCGCAGGTCGGCGCGTCGACTGGACACGCCGGGCCCCATCGCACTCACGCGTCACACGAGTCACACCAGACTCGCCCCCAGCTTTCCGCGTCACCGAGCCAGCAGGTATGCCGCGAGCTCGCCGACACTCCCCACCATCAGGTCAGGGGTGGTCGCCTCGAGGTCGGCCGTCGTGCCGGCGCCCCAGCTGACGGCGATGGACCTCATCCCGGCAGCCCGGGCCGCCAGCACGTCGACGGTCGCATCGCCCACATAGGTGCAATCCCTCGGCTCGACCCCCAGCCGCTTCGCCCCGAGCAGCAGGGGCGCGGGGTCCGGCTTGTGCTCGCTGGTGTCCTCCAGGGTGCCCAGGAGGGCGATGGCCGAGCCCAGACCCACACTGTCGAGCGCGTACTGGGCGATCTCGCGCCGCTTGGACGTGACGATACCCATCGGCACCCCATCCGCGGCGAGGTCGGCGAGCAGTTCGGCGATCCCGGCATACGGCCTGATGAGACGTTCGGTGTTGGCGCGGTTCCATTCGCGATAGACGCGGTCCATCTCCTCGCCGTGGGTCGGCGAGCGCTCGAGCAACACCGGCAGCAGCGGTCGCCCGATCCACGAGCGTGCCGTCGCTTCGTCGACGGCCTCCCCTGTGACGGCCATGACGGCGTGCTGGAAGGAGGCCACGATGAGCCCGATCGTGTCGACCAGGGTGCCGTCGAGGTCGAAGAGCACCCCGCGAGCCACGTCGGGCTCGGCAGCACTCACGAGCGCGCTCCTCCGACGCCGAGATCCTCGAGCAGGCCGCACACTCGCTCGCCGATGTCGTCGCGGACCCGGCGAATCGCGTCCACCGACTTCCCGTGCGGGTCGGCGATGTCCCAGCGCACGTGGCGGCGGCCCGGCACGCGCGGGACGTCGGCCCCGAGCTCGATGACCATGTCGGCACTGTGCACCACATCGTCGGCGACATCGTGGCCAGCTTGGGCCAGTGGCACACCCTGCTCGGCGAGCACCCGCTCGACGAGCGGGTTGTCGTGGCCGAGCGGTTCGGGACCCGCCGTGCGCACGTCGACGTGCCGGCCGCCGAGGTGCTCGGCCCACGCCGCCGCGATCCGCGAGCGCACTGAGTCATGCGTCGAGACGAAGACCAGAGTGCGCACGCCCAAGGGTGAACCGCCCTGTGCCGCAACGCGATCCGCAAGATCCTCGCGTGCCGCCCGGGCGACCAGGACCTCGAGGAACTCCGGGTGGTGAGAGTGCTCGGACAGTCGAGAGCGCGCCGCCGACACGGCGTCGGCGACGTCCTCGCGGGTCAGGGTGTCAGCATGCCGTGCCGCCAACTCGTCGACGAGGGCCTCGAAATCACGATCGTCAGGGATGTGCATGGACTCATCATCGCGCGTCACCGGCACGTCGTCCGGCAGGAGTGAGATGCCCGGCAGCAGGGCTTCGCCGGCCCGCAGGGCCTCGATGGCCCCCGGCACCTCGGCGATGAACTCACGCCCTTTGCGCCGGTAGCGGACCAACTGCACGAGCCCCACACCCCAGAAGAGGAACTGCACGGACATGGCCGCCTTGAAGTCGGCCGTCGTGTAGGTGTCGGGTCCGCCGGGCGCCCGGAGGTCCAGGACCAGGCCGATCCCCGCCATGGCCAGCAGCGAGGCTATGAAGCCACCGATGTTCACGACGCCCGTGGCCCGGCCGAGCCGTTCGCTGGGGTGGAAGGTGCGGGCCAGGTCGAAGCCGACCATCGAGCCCGGGCCGCCGATCGCCAGAACGACGATGAGCAGGACCAGCAGCCAGAGGGGCGCACGCCCCGGCCAGAGCAGGACCGCGGCCCAGACCACACAGATGAGCAGGACGATCCCGATGACCATGAGCGAGCGGTGCACAGGCACCCGGGCGGTTGCCAGTCCGAGCAGGGGGCCCGCCGCCATCGACGAGACGGTCATGACGACGAGCAGGGCACTGGCCGTCTCCGGGCTCAGGCCCTGCCCGGCGACGAGAAAGGGGTAGCCCCACAGCATGACGAAGACGGTGCCGCCGAACATTGTCGAGAAGTGCACCCAGAGGCCTAGGCGCGTACCCGGGTTGTCCCACACCTCGGCCAGGGTGCGCGCGAGCGCGCGGACCTTGATCCGCTCGATCGAGTCGCCGGTGTAGGGCGAGTCCTTGACGACAAAGAAGAGCAGCACCGAGAGAACCACCCCGACCGAGGCGGCGACGGTGAAAGAGGTCGTCCAGCCCCACTGCTTCAGGCCGTAGGCCAGCGGCGAGGCCGAAGCGATCGCCCCGAGTTGGCCCAACACACCGGTGATCTGGGTGACCATCGGCGCCTGCTTGACGCGGAACCACAGGGCCACCAGCCGCAGCAGGCTGGTGAAGATCATCGCGTCGCCAATGCCGAGCAGGACGCGAGCCGCGAGGCCACCGGTGAAATCCTGGGCGAAGGCGAACCAGAACTGCCCGACGGTCATGAGCCCCAAGCCGACGAGCATCAACCGCCGCGACCCGAAGCGGTCCAGGAGGACGCCCACGGGAATCTGCATCGCGGCATACACACCGAGTTGGACCACGGTGAAGGTCGCGAGCTGACTGGCGCTGATGCCGAAGCGCTCGGCCGCAAGGATGCCGGCGACGCCAAGGGAGGTGCGGTGGAAGACCGCGAGCCCATAGACACTGAGCCCGACCAGCCAGATGACCCAGGCGCGGCGACGACCGGTGTTGTGCACCTGGCGTCGCAGCTGTGAGGTCACCGGCAAAGTCTAGGAGGGGTGTGCCGTGCCCGCGGGTGGTCGTCGTAGGTTGGGTGGGTGACCGCCCGCCCCCTTGCCGACCTGGTGCATCCCACGTGGGCCCGGGCGCTCGAGCCAGTGGCCGGGACGGTCGAGTCGCTCGGCGCGTTCCTGCGTGAGGAGGTCGCGGCCGGGCGTGGGTACTTCCCCGCTGGGCCGCACGTGCTCCGCGCCTTCGAGCGGCCACTGCCCGAGGTGCGCGTGCTCATCGTCGGCCAGGACCCGTATCCGCGACCCGGTCACGCCATCGGCCTGTCCTTCGCGGTCGCGCCGGACGTGCGGCCGCTGCCGCCGTCCCTGGCCAACATCTTCACCGAGTTGACCAACGACCTCGGGCTGCCGATGCCGTCCTCCGGTGACCTCACGCCGTGGGCCGATCGCGGTGTGCTGCTTCTGAATCGGGTCCTCACCGTCCAGCCCGGCGCCTCGAACAGCCACAAGGGTCGCGGGTGGGAGACAGTGACGGAGTGCGCGATCCGGGCGCTCGCCGCCCGCGGCGGCCCGGCTGTCGCGATTCTCTGGGGATCCCCCGCCCGCACGCTGGCCCCCTTCCTCGGTGGTATGCCGCGGATCGAGTCGCCGCACCCCTCGCCGTTGTCGGCCCACCGGGGCTTCTTCGGCTCGCGCCCGTTCAGCCGGGCCAATGACCTGCTGGCCCGTCAGGGGGCCGACCCGATCGATTGGAGCCTGCCGTGACCGAACCCAACGACCCACACCTGGACCAGCACCAGGGACCGCACGTCGGCATGCCCATCTGGACGCGCTACGTCGCCCTCGGTGACTCCTTCACCGAGGGCATGGTCGATCCGGACGAGTCGGTGCCGGATCGATTCGTCGGGTGGGCCGATCGGCTGGCACGCGTCCTGGCCGCCCATGCCGCCGCCGAGAAACTTCCCTTCGGCTACGCCAACCTCGCCGTCCGCGGTCGCAAACTCGACGACGTCGTCGGACCCCAACTCGAGCGCGCCCTGGCCATGGACCCGGACCTGGTCTCCATCGTCGGCGGCGGCAACGACCTGCTGCGGCCGAGCGTCGACCTCGACGGTCTGGCCCAGCGACTGGAGGAGGCCGTCGTGCACCTGCGGGCGTCCGGGGCGGACGTCCTGCTCGCCACTCCCACCGACACCCGCGACGCCGGGCTCTTCAAGGCGCTCCGGGGACGGCACGCGATCCACACGGCCAACCTGTTCACCATCGCGCAACGCCACGGTTGCTCGGTGCTCAACCTGTGGGGGATGGCCTCGATCCGCGACTGGCGCATGTGGGGCGAGGACCGCATCCACCTCAACACCGAGGGACATACGCGCGTCGCGCAGGCCGCCCTCGTCGCGCTCGGCCTGCGTCCGTCGACCCCGGACTGGGACAACCCCCTGCCCCCGATGGCCCGCGGCGCCCGAGCCGACGAACTGCGCGAGCACGCCGAGTGGGTCAAGGTCCATGCCGCGCCCTGGGTCCAGCGGCGCGTGCGCGGCACCTCGTCGGGCGAGGCTCTGCAGGCCAAGAGACCGAACCTCACCCCGGTGGACTGACCCCTCCAGCCGCCGCAGATGCGGTGCTAGCATCCCGCCCATGACGCAATTGCGGATAGCAGATGCCGCCGAGCTCCTCGGGGTCTCCGACGACACCGTCCGCCGCATGGTCGAGTCCAAGCGCCTGGCGGCCCACCCCGACGACTCGGGTCGGCTGGTCGTGGCTGGCGCCCAGGTCGCCGCCCTCGCCCAAGAACTCGCCCGGCCCGCTCACGTCGGCCCGGTCGCCGACGAGAGCGCCCGCAACCGCATGCGCGGCCTGGTCACCGCCGTCACCAAGGACAAGGTGATGGCCCAGGTCGAATTGCAGTGCGGCCCCTTCCGCGTCGTCTCGCTCATGTCTCGCGAGGCGGTCGACGACCTCGGCCTCGAGGTCGGCTCGGTCGCCGTCGCCAGCATCAAGTCCACCAATGTCGTGATCGGAGTCCCGCAATGAAGCGCCTGTCTCTCCCCCTGATGACCGCCGTCGGCCTGATGGGCATGACCGCGCTCACGGCCTGCGGCTCGGGGAGCACCGACTCCGCGACGAGCGCGTCAGCGGCCATGACGCCCAGCGCCTCGAGCACCCCCTCGCCCTCCTCGACCCTCTCGGGCACCGTCACCGTCCTGGCCGCCGCCTCCCTCACCGAGTCCTTCACCGCCCTCGAGAAGTCGTTCGAGGCCGCCAACCCGGGCGTCGACGTGACCATCAGCTTCGGCTCCAGCGCCACCCTCGCGCAGCAGATCGCCCAAGGCGCACCCGCCGACCTCTACGCCAGCGCCGGCACCAAGGCGCTCGACCAGTTGCCCGCCGAGGCCAAGGCCAAGCCCACGACGACGCTGGCCAGGAACGTCCTCGAGATCGCCACCCCACCCGGCAATCCCAAGAAGGTCACCGGCCTGGCCTCCCTCGCCGATGCGTCGATCAATGTCGTGCTGTGCGCCGAGACCGTCCCATGTGGGTCGGCAGCCGATGCCGTGCTGACCAAGGCCGCAGTGACGGCGCATGTCGTCTCCCGCGAGGTGGACGTCAAGGCCACCTTGGCCAAGATCACCCTGGGTGAAGCCGACGCCGCGATCGTCTATCACTCCGACGTCGTCGCGGCCGGCAGCAAGGTCGAGGGCGTCGAGATCCCGGCTGCGCAGAACACCACGCTGGCCTACCCCCTCGTGCGCCTGACCGACACCGCCGCCACCAAGGCCTTCGCCGACCTCCTCGCCAGCGCGGCCGGGCTCAAGGAGTTGGAGGCGGTCGGCTTCCTCGCCCCGTGAGCCGTCCAGCTGCGAGCCGTCCACCCTCGAGCCGTCGACCCCGGAGCCAGCGCCGACCCGGGTCCCGCCGCGCCGGACTGCTCGTCACGATCCCGGCGATCACGGCCATCGCACTCGTCGCGCTCCCCCTGGTCGCGATGCTGGCC
This sequence comes from Phycicoccus elongatus Lp2, assembly GCF_000367525.1. Taxonomy (GTDB): domain Bacteria; phylum Actinomycetota; class Actinomycetes; order Actinomycetales; family Dermatophilaceae; genus Phycicoccus_A; species Phycicoccus_A elongatus. The sequence goes on from NZ_HF570956.1 coordinate 1,712,980, forward strand.
GCGACCGACTGGCGCCACCTCGGTGCGCACCTCACCAATCCGGTCGTCGTCCCCGCCATCCGACTCTCGCTGATCACGACGATCGCGACGGTCGCCCTCTGCCTCGCCCTCGGCACCCCCCTGGCCTGGCTGCTCTCCCGACGTGATGGCCGGCTCTGGAGTTGGATCCGCGCGTTGGTCACCGTCCCCGTGGTCCTCCCCCCGGTCGTCGGCGGCGTCGCCCTCCTCCTCGCCTATGGCCGATTCGGTCTGGTCGGTCAGCCGCTCGACGCCGCGACCGGCCTTCGCCTCCCTTTCACCCCGTATGCCGTGGTGCTGGCCCAGCTCTTCGTCTCGCTGCCGTTCTTCGTCCTCGCCGTCGAGGGTGCGTTCCGGGCGCTCGACCCCCGCCTGCTCTCGGTCGCCGGCACGCTCGGGGCGTCCCCCACCCGCGTCTTCCTGCGGGTCGCCCTGCCGATGACCCTGCCCGGCGTCATGTCCGGCGCCGCGCTGGCCTGGGCCCGGGCGCTCGGCGAGTTCGGCGCCACGATCACCTTCGCGGGCAACTTCTCCGGCCGCACGCAGACCGCCCCACTGGCCGTCTATGTCGCGCTCCAGGCCGATCCGGACGCCGCCATCGCCCTCAGTCTCGTCATGCTCGCCCTATCCATCGCCGTCCTCGGGCTGCTGCGCGGACGGTGGCTGTCATGAGCCTGCGGGCCCGGCTCGGCGTGCAACGCGGCCACTTCACGGTCGACGTCGACCTCACCGTCGAGCCCGGCCACACTCTGGCGATCCTGGGCCCCAATGGCGCCGGCAAGACGACGATCCTGCACGCCCTGGCCGGCCTCGCCCACCTTGACGGCGGACACATCACCGTGGACGAGACCACCTGGGCCACACCCGAGACCGACCTCCCCCCGGAGAAGCGTTCGGTCGGTCTGCTCGCCGCCGACCACCTGCTCTTCCCCCACCTGTCCGCCCTGGACAATGTCGCCTTCGGACCCCGCAGCCGCGGGACGCGCGCCGACACGGCATACGACATCGCACGCCGCGAACTCGCCCGCCTCGGCCTCGCCGACACCTTCCACGCTCGCCGTCCCCACCAGCTCTCCCACGGCCAGGCCCAGCGGGTCGCCCTCGCCCGGGCGCTGGCCACCCACCCTCGCGTGCTGCTTCTCGACGAGCCGCTCTCGGCCCTCGACCCCGAGAGCCGGCCCACCGTGCGGCAGGCCCTCGCGGCTCGCCTCGCCGACTTCGACGGGATGACGGTCCTGGTGACCCATGACCCCCTCGATGCCCTGACCCTCGCCGACGAACTCACCTTCGTCCGCGACGGGCGGGTGGTCCAGTCCGGTCCGCCCCAGCAGATCGTCCGCGAACCCCGGGACCCCTACGTCGCCCAGGTCGCCGGCCTCAACCTGTATGCCGCGGGGCCCGCTCGCGAGGGCACCCTTCACCTCGCGTCGGGGGCAGCGATCGTCACAGCCGACCCGGTCATCTCCCGCGAGAACTGGGTGAGCTTCCCGCCCTCGGCCGTCGTCCTGGGGCGACATCGCCCGGACGGCTCCGCCCGCAACACCTGGCGCGGACGCGTCGCGCGCGTCGAGCTCACCGGCCAGATCGCCCGGGTCAGCCTCACCGGCGAGGTCGACCTCGTCGCCGACATCACCCTGGGGTCACTCGCCGAGCTGCACCTGGCCGCCGGGGACGAGGTCTGGGCGAGCGTCAAGGCGACCGAGGTCCGCGCCTACCCACGATGAGCTTGTGTCCGGCACAGTGGTTGCTCGGCCGTCCAATCGCCGGACGCAACGGTGACCTACAGTGCCAGCATGGCGGTGCAGCGACTCTTCCCCACCGACGAGGGCCACGACCTCCTCGACCTCACCCGTGAGGTCGTCGCCAAGGAACTCCGCCCCAAGGTCGATGCTGCCGAGGCCGCCGCCGCCCTGGGCGAGGAGTTCCCCACCGACATCTTCCGCATCCTGGGCCGCGCCGGCCTGCTGTCGCTTCCTCACCCGGAGGAGTTCGGCGGCGGGGGCCAGCCCTACGAGGTCTACCTCCAGGTCGTCGAGGAGATTGCGAGCGCCTGGATGAGCGTGGCGGTGGGCGTCTCCGTCCACTCCCTGACCGCCTTCCCGGTGACGACCTTCGGCAGCCCGGCTCAGCGCGAGGCCCTCCTGCCCGGCATGCTCTCCGGCCACCAACTCGGCGCCTACGGCCTCTCCGAGCCCCTCGCCGGCTCCGATGTCGCCGCGATGACCACCCGGGCGACGCGCGATGGGGCCGGTGACGACGGAGCCGGTGACGACGGAGCAACTGACGACCCGGCCTACCGAATCAGGGGCCGCAAGGCGTGGATCAGCCACGCCGGGCACGCCGACTACTACACGACCTTCGCGCGCACGTCCGACGCCCGGGGTCGGGGCATCTCGTGCTTCATCGTCCCGGGCGATGCACCCGGGCTGTCCTTCGGTGCCCCCGAGAAGAAGATGGGGCTGCACTGCGACACCGTGCGCGAGGTCATCTATGAGGACGTGCCGGTCGACGCCGCACGACGGATCGGCGACGAGGGCCAGGGTATGCCGATCGCCCTCGCCGCGCTCGACGCTGGGCGACTCGGGATCGCCGCTGCCGCAACGGGATTGGCACAGTCGGCGCTCGACGTCGCCGTGGCGTATGCCAAGGAGCGCGAGCAGTTCGGTCGGGCGATCGCGAGCAATCAGGGGCTCGCCTTCCTCATCGCCGACCTGGAGGCGGCGGTCCTGGGCGCGCGTGCGGCATACCTCTTCGCGGCGCGCCTCAAGGACGCCGGCAGGCCCTACGGCAAGGAAGCGGCCGTCGCGAAGCTGCTCGCCACGGATGCCGCGATGCGGGTGACCACCGATGCCATCCAGGTGCTCGGCGGCGCGGGGTACACCCAGGACTTTCCCGTCGAGCGCTATTTCCGGGAGGCCAAGGTCACCCAGATCTTCGAGGGCACGAACCAGATCCAACGGCTGGTCATCAGTCGGCACGCCCTGGGCTGATTGTTCTCGCGGCGTTTGCCCGGGAGCCGCGTGTCGGTCAACGGCCGGTGGGCCTGCTCGACCTAGCCTGTCAACGACCGGGCCAAGTATGAGTTGGCCCGGTCGAAACGTTGCTGGGCCAGGTGGTGCTCGCCGAGTTCGTGGACTGGTTCGTCGTTGCGGCCGATTCGCCGTCGTGGCTAGTTCGTCCCGGAGATCGTCTGCGACCACACCGCTGTCGAGCCCTTGTGCCCGGCGATGAGCACCGCGGCGGTGACGGCGACCGACGCGATGACGAGGATGGCAGCGACCAGCAGGCCGATCACGCCGCCGCGTCCGGGCCGCAGCAACCAGAGCACCGCGACAAGGGCAATGGCCGCGAAGGCCAGGCACACCGTGCGGGCGAGGTCACCGGCCTCGGCGTGCTCGTGGATGAGGTCCAGGGTCTCCCCGCCGACGCCCGCGCCGACGAGCCGCCGTTCGAGGGCTTCACCGCTCTCGGCCGCGACGAAGCCTCCGACCCCGGTCGCCACGGCGAGGAGCGCAACGGGCCAGCGCAGGACGCGACGCCACGCGGGGCGCACGGCATACCCGATGGCGAGGAGGGCCGCCAGGGGCGCGAAGGCGACCACTGCGTGGATGACGAGGATGTGGACCGGGAGCCCGGCGATGGTGTCGAACACGATGTCTCCCTCGGCGTGCGGACACCGGCCCGATCGGGTCGGTGAGCGCGAGCGTAACGCCGTCCCGCACCAATCCGTGCGCCTCTGACATGCTGGGGCCGTGCGCTGCCTGATCATCGAGGACGAGAGGCCGCTGGCCATCGCCACCGCGGAGGCTCTCAAGGAACACGGCTGGGTGGTGGACCTCGCCCACGACGGACGCACCGGCCTGTCCATGGGGATGCAGTCCGACTACGACGTGATCTGCATCGACATCATGCTCCCGGCCCTCAACGGCTATGACGTCCTCAAGCACCTGCGGGCCGGCGAGGTGTGGACACCGGTCCTCATGCTCACGGCCAAGGACGGCGAGTACGACCAGACGGATGCGTTCGAACTCGGTGCGGACGACTACGTGACCAAGCCCTTCCACACCTCGGTCCTCGCGGCCCGGCTCTCTGCGCTCACCCGTCGCGGCGCCAAGGAGCGTCCGGCCGAGCTCGCCGTCGGTGACCTGGTCCTCAATCCGGCGACGCATCGGGTGTACCGAGGCAGCGACGAGATCACGCTGACGGCCCGCGAGTTCGCCCTCCTGCAGCACTTCATGCGCCACCCAGAGGTCGTGCTGTCCAAGACCACGTTGCTCGAGGAAGTGTGGGACTCCAATTACCCCGGTGCCGACAACGTGGTCGAGGTCTACGTCGGCTACCTGCGCAAGAAGATCGACGCGCCCTTCGACGTCATCTCGCTGGAGACGGTGCGGGGTCGGGGCTATCGACTGGTGCCGGTGAGCTCGAGCGGTCCGACCACCTAGACCGGCACCATCGGACTGTCGTCCACCGACGAACCCTCGGCCACGGGCAGGGTGACGAGGAAGCGACACCACCCGTCGGGCGCCTCGGTCGCCGTCACGTTGCCGCCGTGGCGGCGCACCAGCTCCCGGACGATGGCGAGCCCCAATCCGCTTCCGCCCCGATCGCGATCTCGGGCCTCGTCGAGTCGCACGAAGCGCTCGAAGATCCGCTCCCGATCGGACTCGGGCACCACGGGACCGTCATTGTCGACCGCGAGCAGGGCCGACTCGCCGTCGCCGCTGACCTCGATCCGGATCTCACCCGCCGCGTGGCGCATCGCGTTCTCCACCAGATTGCGGACAACCCGGGTCACCTGCGCCTCCACCCCGGTCACGCGAACCGGCTCCAGGCGCACCGTCACCTGACCGCCCCGTGCTCGCGCCAGGGCCGCTTCCCCCAGCACCAGGTCGTCGAGGTCGAGGTCCGTGGCGCCGACCAACTCTGCGGACTCGTCCGACTTGGCCAGGGCGAGCAGGTCGTCCACGAGGGTCGAGAGTCGGGTGAGCTCACCGCTGGCCCGTTCGGCGACGATCGCCCGGCGCTGCGGGGTGAGCTCGCCGGAGAGCAGTTCGAGCGAGACGCTGACGGTCGACAGGGGGCTGCGGAGCTCGTGCCCGGCGTCGGAGACGAATGATGCGCGCTCGGCGTCGGAGCGTCGCAGACGGTCGAGCAGTTCGTTGATGGCCCGGCCGAGCCGCCCGATCTCGTCGTCACGATGAGGGGCGGTGACGCTGCGTGCCTCGCGCGAGCTGTTGATCGACTCGAGTTCGCTGCGCATCACCTCGACGGGATGCATGGCCAGCCCCACGGCATACCGAAGGACGAGAAAGAGGACGGCCAAGGCGGCGAGGATGACGGCGAGGGCGACGATGCTGAGCTTGCGAGCGGCTGCCGGTTGGATGCTCGTCGGCTCGGCGACGAGCACCGTGAGCAGCCGTCCGTCAGGGCCGGTCACCCGCGTGGCGGCCACCATGACGCTCGCGCCGTCCGCGGCCGGCAGGTCCCCGACCAACTCGGTGTGGACCTGGCCGACACCTGGCAACGGGTCGAGCGCGATCATCGGTGCGCTGCGCAGAGGGGCAGCGGACCAGGCGACGACGTCACCGTTGTCGTCGAGCACCTGGCGGATCCGGGGGTCGATGGCCTCGCCGCCGGCGGGTAGGGCAACGCGAGGTGGTTGGCTCTCGAGGTCGTGGCTGAGCGTTCGCAGTGTGCTCACCGACGTCGTGTATGCCGTGGCCGTCAGTGCCGTCGTTGTCGCCCGCCACACGACGACCGCCAGAATGGCCAGGACGACCCCCACCATCGTCACCGAGCCCGCAATGATGCGGCTGCGGACCCCCAGCCGGCCGAACATGGGCTTGAGTCTATGGGCGCAGCGACAGCGAGAGCTGGAGAAGGTGGGCCCCAACTCCAGATCT
>NZ_HF570956.1:1719003-1722700 GCF_000367525.1 Phycicoccus elongatus Lp2
CCGCCGCCCCCGGCCACGCCGCCGCCCCCGCCGCCTCCGACGACCCCGCCGCCCCCGCCGCCGAGCTGGGCCTAGTGTCACGCGTCTGAATTTGTTTGACGAGTTGGGTGGGGCGGATATAGTTCAGCATTCACTGTATTGTTCAGTGCATGCTGACACTTGCTTCCCGCTTGGACGCCATGCAGCGCCTGGGCCGGGCGATGGCCGACCCCACGCGTTCACGGATCCTTCTATCGCTTCTGGCGTGCCCCGCGCATCCGGCAGAGCTCGCCAACGCTCTAGACCTGACGCGCTCGAATGTGTCGAACCACCTGGGGTGCCTGCGGGACTGCGGGATCGTGGTCGGCACCCATGAGGGCCGCCAGGCCCTCTACGAGATCGCCGACCCCCACCTCGCACGTGCGCTCACCGAGCTGGTCGAGGTCAAGCTGGCCGTCGACGCGGACGCCCCCTGCCTCGACGTCGCCTGCGAGGTGCCCGGCTGCCACGACGGGAGGTCCGGCGCATGACGGCCGCGGCGCTGCTCCAAGCGATCGGGCTCTTCATCGCGACCAACATCGACGACATCATCGTGCTGTCGCTCTTCTTCGCCCGAGGGGCGGGACGTCCGGGAACGACCGCGAAGATCCTGGCCGGGCAGTACCTTGGCTTCGTCGGGATCCTCGCCGCCGCACTCATGGTGACCTTGGGGGCAAGGTGGGCGCTGCCAGAGGAGGCGATTCCCTACTTTGGGCTCATCCCCCTCGCGCTGGGTCTCTGGGCTGCGTGGGAGGTCTACCGCGGCGAGGGCGACGACGATGATGCCGCCGTGTCCGGTAAGAGCGTTGCAGTGGCGACCGTCGCCGGAGTCACCTTCGCCAACGGTGGGGACAACATCGGCGTTTACGTCCCGGTGTTCCTCAACATCAGTACTCCCGCTGTCATCGCCTTCTGCATCGTGTTCCTCGTGCTCGTGGCTGTGTTGGTGGCCATGGCCAAGTTCGTCGCCACGCGTCGACCCATCGCCGAGGTCCTGGAACGGTGGGAGCACATCCTCTTCCCGATCGTCCTGATCGGACTGGGCGTCGCGATCCTCGTCGGTGGCGGCGCGTTCGGCCTCTAGTGTCACGCGCCTGAACTGGTTTGACGGGTGGCGTGGGGCAGGATCTCCTCGGCGGTCTTGGTCCAGATGAATGGGTGGCAGCGCTCGTTCCAGCCGTCGATGAAGGTGCTGATCGCTGTGACGAGTTGCTCGACGCTGTCGAAGGAGCCGCGGCGGATGGCCTGTCGGGTGATGATCCCGAAGAAAACCTCGACGAGGTTGAGCCAGGACCCACTGGTCGGGGTGAAGTGCAACGTGATCCGTGGGTGCTTGGCCAGCCACTGCTTGGTGTCCTCGTGCTTGTGGGTGTGGTAGTTGTCCAGGACCACGTGCAGCTCCCGGCGCGGGTAGGCCTTGGCGACCTTCTTGAGGAAGTCGAGGAACTCGGCCTTACCGTGCTGGTCGTAGCACTGGTCGGTCACCGCACCCGTGGCTACCTCGAGAGCGGCGAACAGCGTGGTGGTGCCGTTGCGCTTGTAGTCGTGGGTCGCCTTCTCCGGCAAGCCTGGTAGCAGCGGCAGGATCGGCGCGGTCCGGTTCAAGGCCTGGATCTGGGACTTCTCATCCACGCACAGCACGACCGCCTTCTCCGGTGGGTTCAGGTACAGCCCGACCACGTCGCGGACCTTGGCCTCCAGCTCCGGGTCGGTGGAGAACTTGAACGTCTCCCGCCGCCATGGCTTGACCCCGTACTTGCGCCAGGCACGGGAGACGGTGGCATCCCCGATCCTCAAGTGCCTGCCCAGCAGCCGCGAGGACCAATGCGTCACCCCGAGTTTGGCCGGTGGCGGCTCGAGCGTGGTGGCGATGATCACGGCATCATCGATGCGTTTCGGTCGGCCCGAACGCTCCTCGTCCTCCAGGCCAGCGAGCCCGTCGACGGCGAACCGGTCACGCCACTTGATCACAGTCGGACGCGAGACCCCGACATGCCGAGCCACTGCCGAGGTTCCCGTCCCCGCCGCAACGGCCAGCACGATCCGCGCACGCTGCGCACGTCCCGCCGGCAACGTCCGCGACCGTGTCCACGAGGTCAGGGTCGCACGGTCCTCTTCGCTGATCTCCAGCACAGGTGACGGCATACGTCATCATCCCATAATGTAAACGAATTAATGACGCGCAACACTAGCCCCTCCCGGCGAGCTGGCGCAGCACGGCAGCCCCGCGCTCGGCATACTCGGCCTTGTCGATCGCGTCCGCCCGCCCGGTCGTCTCTCCCGTCGTCCGCCAGTGGGCCGCGGCCTGGGCCAACTCGTCGGCCTCCGCCGCCACGAGCGTGCGCATCTCGGCCTCGTCGAGCACCCGGCGGGGGGCGTCTGCGACACCCACCCCGATGGCCGCTTCCTCGATCGCCCCCGCACGCGGCACGGTTTCGATGGGCACGGCCTCGGCATTGGCGATACGGGCCAGGGCCGACCGGATCGCATCGACGGCCGGCCGGTCGCGCTCACGCATCGCCGAGCGCAGGGCCGTCCGGAGAACAGGCGCAATGGAGGGGTCCATGCCCGTCAATCTAGGCGGACCCCGCCGAGCCCTCCACCCCCACTCACGTCGCAGCCCGGGGTGCTCTGTTTCCCCGTCCTCGCGCGCGTTGGGGAGATCGTGATCATGCGCGCGCCCGACGTCGGCCAGTTCATCGCCAACATCGAACGGTCCTCGCTGCAGTGCTTCTGGTACGGCGCGGCACCGATGTCGGTGGCCCGGCTGGAGGAGGCGCTGTCCCGGATCGGGCCTGTCATGGCGCAACTCTTCGGGCAGACGGAGGCGCCGATGCGGGTGGTCGCCGTGGTCCAACCCGCCCGATCCAAGGTGGGCAAGATCCTCCAGACCGAGTCAAGGGCCGCCAGAGTTAGGGGAGGCTGGCCCGATGACGACGGGTTCCGGACGACAAACCCATCTTCTGCGTCACGCAGAAGATGGGTTTGCGGTGGCCCTCAGCGCGAGGTCCACGCGAGGGCGAGCAGCCCCAGCGGCACAAGAATCAGGCCGACGGCATAGGCATACATGGCGGCCGTCATCAGCCGGTTGGGTGCCGGCCGGGCGAGCAGGTCGAGGCGCACGGCGGTGGACCCGACACCGGCCGCCATCGCGGCCTCGGGCGCCTTGCTGCCGGCCAGAGTGAGCAGTGCCAGCCGGGTCTCCTCGACCCCGACCTTGCGCACCGAGGCACGATCGGCGAGCACCTCGACGAGCAGCCGCACCTCGCGCATCGCCTCGGGGGACCGCACGGCGGCCGGCATCGTCTCGTGGATGACCGAGAAGAACTCGACGAGCAGGTCGTGACGAGCCATGAGGTGGGCCCCCTCGTGCGCGAGCACAGCCGCGAGGGCGCGAGGGGGCATCGCCTCGATCACGCCTTGCGAGAGGACAACTCGCGACTGCCGACCCGGCAGGCAGTATGCCGTGGGAGTCGGGTGTTCGAGCACACGCACGCGACTGCCTGGCTGGGGCTCGAGGGCAATGATGTCGACCAACTCACGGTGGCGACGACGCAGGACACGCATCCGTCGGCCGATGGAGTGCCCGGCGACGAGCAGGCGCGCCAGCATGAGCCCGCTCACGGCGACGACGAGGGCCAGGATCATGAAGTGCTGGTCGACCGCCTGCCCGTCGAAG
>NZ_HF570956.1:1722800-1730103 GCF_000367525.1 Phycicoccus elongatus Lp2
GTGGCTCGGGCAGGGTCGCGCAGGGTTTCTGGGGCGCCGGCGCCTCGCGGACCGCGGCCGCGCGCCCGCCCGCCGAGAGGCCCAGCCAGCCGTCGATCGGGCAGGTGTTGGTGTAGACGGACCGGATCGACATCGCGCCACCGGAGCCGTCCCGAAGCAGGGCCCACAGGTTCGGGGTCGCCCGCTCGGAGACATCGGTCCAGGACAGCCCTCCTGTGCCCACGAGCACGGTGGCACCGGCCGGCGCCGATGCCCGCGGGGCCGATGCCTGCGGGACTGATCCCCGAGGGGTCGACGCGGTCGCGGCGGCACTGGCTGACATCATCGCGACGAGGGCCACGAGGGTGAGCCCGATCAGGGCGAGGACACGGCGCGGCACCCCCCAAGGCTACGGAACCCCGCGGCATACCTTGACAATGAACGGGTGGCGGGGCGTGAGGATGGTGTGAAGGTGTGGGCCCGGTGGGCCCTCGCCGCCCTGATCGTCGCGCTCGCGGCGATGCCGGTCGTCCTGCGCTACCTCGTCTTCTGGCCGCTCGACCAGTGGCAGGTCGATGTCGAGGTCTACCGGCAGGCGGGGGAGTCGATCCTCACGGGGCGTCCGATCTATCTGGCGATGACCGAGGCGCCGCAACTGTTGCCCTTCACCTACCCACCCTTCGCGGCGATCCTCTCGCTGCCGCTCGCGCTCGTGCCCTTCGGGATGGCCGGGTGGGCGTGGACGCTCGCCCAGGTCCTCGCGACCACCGCGATCACCTGGTATGCCGCGCGCCCCCTTCTCATCCGCTTCGGCCCCTGGCTCCCGGTCGCCCTCGCCGTCCTTGCCGCGCCCATGCTGTGGCTGCACCCGGTGAGCGACGGCATCCGCTTCGGGCAGGTCAACGCCTTCCTCGTGCTCGCCTGCCTGATGGACCTGGTGCGTCCGCGGCCCAGGCTGCTGGCTCGCGTGCCGGCGGGGGTGCTCGTCGGGCTGGCGATGGCGATCAAGTTGACGCCGGGTGTCTTCGTCATCCACTTCCTTGTCTGTCGGCGCTTCAAGGAGGCGGCGACCGCCGTCGCGACCGCGGTGGTCGTCACGCTGGCGACCTGGCTGGTGCTGCCCCAGGCGTCCTTCGCCTTCTGGGGTGGGGCGCTGCAGGATCCGGCGCGCCTTGGGCCCAACGCGGGCACCGCGAACCAGGCGATCCGTGGCGTCCTGCTGCGGGTCGGCCCGGACGGTCTCGTCGGCACGGCGCTCTGGCTCGTCCTCGCCGGGACGGTCGCGGTGCTGGGCTTCGGGCTGGCCCGCCGGTTCCACGTCGCCGGAGCGTCGGTGGCCGAGGTGGCGACCGTCGGGATCGTCGCCTGCCTGATCTCGCCGGTCTCGTGGGTGCACCACTACCACTGGGTGGTCGTCGTCATCCTCGCGCTGCTCGGTGCCGATCCGCTGCGCGAGCGCTGGCGGTTGTATGCCGCGAGCGCCGTCACCGTGTGGTTCCTCTGCCGGTTGCCGTGGTGGGGCATCTCTTGGTTGAACCATCGGGACTGGCCCAGGCTGCCGGGTCGGCTGTTGCAGAACGCCGGCATGGCCGGTGGGGTCCTCGCGCTGGTGCTGCTCTGGCAGTTGTGGCGGCGGTATGTCGCGCCGGATCGCTCAGCCGCCGAAGAGTCCGGTGAACTCGAGGATGCCCACGAGGGCCAGGACGAGGCAGACCACACCGCCGATGCGCCGGATCGTCGACAGCTTCATCTTGGTCAGCAGGGTGCGGCCGAGGGCGGCCCCCAGCGCTGACACGGCGAGCAGGGCCGCCCACGCACCGAGGAAGACCGACACCGGCTCGCCGTACTTGAGGACCATGGACGCGGTGAGGAGTTGGGAGAGGTCGCCCCACTCGGCCAGGAAGATGATGCCGAAGCACATCGACACGATCTGCCAGCCGCGGACCTGACGGTTCGACTTCTCCGCGAACTCCTCCTCGGTCTCGGCCTCCTCGGCGTCTGCTCCGGCGGCTCCCTTGAGGAGGATGAGGCCGCCGATGAGGAACATGGCGATCGCCACGAGCTGCACGGGGGTCGTGGGCAGCTTGGCGAGCAGGCCTCCGGCGACGACTGCGACCAGGGTCTGGACGAGGAAGGCCAGACCGACACCGATCCAGACGAGCAGCGGTCGGAAGCGGGTCGACATCACGAGGGTCGCGATGAACGTCTTGTCCGGGAGTTCCACGAGGAAGATGGCGCCGAAGACGAGCGCCATCGTGGTCAGGTCGAGCACCCGGACACTCTAGTTCGCCGCGCCCACCCCCACCCCCACGCGCCCGCCGCGCCGGTCTCAACCCAACGTCTGCGTGACGCGGACGTTGGGTGATGGGCGCGAGACGGCAGGGCGGGGCGGGGAAGCCGGGCATACCCTGTGGTCGTGTTCGGGATGACGGGAATCGAGGCGGGCTTGCTCGTGCTCTTCGTCCTGCCGCTCCTCCTGCTCGTCATCGTCCTGGTGCAGCAGCGCTCGCTGCGGGCCAGGCTGCATCGCCTGGAGACGGCGCGGCCGATCGGGTCCGGTGACCACGCTGCGCTCCGCGCTGACATCGGGCAGGCCCTGAGGCATGTTGCCGTCGTGCGCTATGACGCCTTCGGCGACATGGGGGGCCGGCTGTCCTTCAGCGCCGCGATCATCGACGACGAGGGGGACGGTCTCGTGCTGTCCTCGATCCACGCCCGCGGGGAGTCGCGCACGTACGCCAAGGGGGTCGTGGCCGGTGCCGCCGACACCACCCTCACCCCAGAGGAGCAGCAGGCGCTCGCCGCCGCCCGCACCGGGAAGAGGAACGCATGACCGACTCTTCGCAGCCGACCCGTTACGGCTACTTCGGCCCGGCCGGCACCTTCACCCAGATGGCCCTCAAGGCGTGGGCGCCGGAAGCCGACGCCACGGCATACGACTCGGTGGACGCGACGCTCGCCGCCGTCCGTGAGGGGCGCATCGATGCCGGGATGGTGCCGATCGAGAACTCGGTCGAGGGCGGCGTGAGCGCAACCCTCGACAACCTCGCGACCGGAGACCCGCTCGTCGTCGTGGGGGAGGTGCTCGTGCCGATCACCTTCGTGCTCGCCGCCCGCGAGGGGCTGACGCTCGCGGACGTCACGGCGGTGGGCACCCACAGTCACGCGTGGGCGCAGGTGCGCGGCTGGGTCGGTGCGAACCTGCCCGGTGCCACCTATGTGCCGACCCTGTCGACGGCGTCGTCGGCGATGGGGCTGGCCGCCGGTGAGCAGAACTATCAGGCCGCCGTGTGCGCGCCGATCGCCGCGGACCTCGCCGGCCTCACCGTCCTCGCCGAGGACATCGGCGACGTGCGCACGGCCGTGACCCGCTTCGTGCTCGTCTCCCGGCCCGGGGAACTGCCGGCCCCGACGGGGGCCGACAAGACGACGGTCGTGCTCTACCAGCGTGACGATCACAGTGGTGGGTTGCTCGAGTTGCTCGAGCAGTTCGCCACGCGAGGGATCAACATGACCCGGCTGGAGTCGCGTCCGACGAAGCACTCGATGGGGTCCTACTGCTTCTCCATCGACCTCGAGGGGCATGTCCTCGACGCCCGCATCGGCGAGGCCCTCATGGGGCTGAAGCGGGTGTGCGCCGACGTCGTCTTCCTCGGGTCCTACCCGCGCGCTGACCGCCGGGCCGCCGATATTGCCCCGCGCAACAGCGACGCCGACTTCGCCGCCGCGCGTGAGTGGCTCGCGGCGATCCGCCAGACGATCTGAGACCACTGCGGCCGCGTCTTGCGTGGCCAGTGCGACGGAAGACGCGGACGCAAGGGCTCGTGCCCGGGGGTGGCGCGCGGCATGCCAATCGGCCAGAGTTGCGCCATGAGCGCACCCATCACGGTCATCCTCTTCGGCGCCACGGGTGATCTCGCCAAGCGCAAGCTGATCCCCGGGCTGATGCACCTCTTCCAGTCGCGACTGCTCGACGACCTGCGCGTGGTCGGGACCTCGCTCGACGACCTCAGCCCGGACGAGTTCCGCGCGCTCGCCGATGCGGCGATCCGGGAGCACTCGACGCGCGAGATCACCGACGAGGACTACCGCGAGTTCCTCCAGCGGCTCGACTTCGTGCCCCTGTCGGCCGGCCCGCAGGCCCTGCACGACGCGGTCATCCGGTGCGAGGAGCTCCTCCCCGGCGACAACGAGGGGCGTCTGCACTACCTCTCGGTTCCGCCCAAGGCCGCGCTCTCCGCGGTGAAGACGATCGCCGACGCCGATCTCGTCGACCGCTCGCGGATCATCATGGAGAAGCCCTTCGGCACCGACTATGTGACCTCGGTGGCGCTCAATGCGAGGCTGCACGAGGTCTTCGATGAGGACCAGATCTTCCGGATCGACCACTTCCTGGGCAAGGAGGCCGCCCAGAACATCCTCGCCTTCCGCTTCGCCAACGGCCTCTTCGAGCCGATCTGGCATCGAAACAACATCTCCCACGTCGAGATCGACGTCCCCGAGACGCTCGGGCTGACCCAGCGCGCCGACTTCTACGAGGGCACCGGCGCCTATCGCGACATGGTCGTGACCCACCTCTTCCAGATCCTCGCCTTCACCGCGATGGAGCCACCGACCGCCCTGGAGCCGCGCGCCATCTCGCGCGAGAAGAACAAGGTCTTCCGCTCGATGCAGCCGATCCAGCCGACCGACGTCGTGCGCGGGCAGTACACCGGCTACCTCGACGAGCCGGGCGTGCGCCCGGACTCGCAGACCGAGACCTTCATCGCGCTCAAGTGCTTCATCGACAACTGGCGCTGGGCCGGCGTGCCCTTCTACCTGCGCACCGGCAAGCGGATGGCCGAGGGTGCGCGGATCATCTCCATCGCCTTCAAGGAGCCGCCGCAGTCGATGTTCCCGCCCGGCTCGGGCGTCGGCGACCATGGGCCGGATCACCTCACCTTCGACCTCTCCGACCAGCCGAAGATGTCGCTCTCCTTCTATGGCAAGCACCCCGGCCCGGGCATGAAGCTCGACAAGCTGTCGATGCAGTTCTCCATGCAGGAGACCAGTTGGGCCGGAGCGGTGCTCGAGGCCTACGAGCGGCTCATCTATGACGCCGCCAAGGGCGACCGCACTCTCTTCACCTCCGCCGAGGGCATCGAGCGCCTCTGGGAGATCAGCCAGCCGCTCATCGACAACCCGCCGGTCGTGCGGCCCTACGCGCCCGGGACCTGGGGGCCCAACCAGATCCACCAGCTCATCGCCCCCGCCTCGTGGCGGTTGCCGTTCGAGCGACCGTGGCGGGAGAGGAAGCCCTGATCGGTCGCGAGGTCACTGCCCGTGCGTGACCTCCAGCTGCTGCTCCAGCACTTCTTCCACCCGGCGTGGCAGCGGTGGGTGCGCTTCGACATCTCCGGCCTCGAGCACCTCCCGGCGCAGGGGCCGGGGGTCGTCGCCTTCAACCACCGCAGCTATGCCGACTTCTTCGTCCTGGCCCAGCTCGTGCGCCGGGGCGGCCGACCGCTGCGGATGCTCGCCAAGAAGGAGCTCTTCGACGTCCCCCTCGTCGGCGCGATCTGCAACGGCATGGGTGGGATCCCGGTCGATCGCGCCGCTCCCGGGGACGCCCCGTATGCCGCAGCCGTCGCCGCCCTGCAGCGGGGGGACCTCGTGGGGTTGATGCCCCAGGGGACGATCCCGCGGGGTGCCGCCTTCTTCGACCCGGTCCTCGTCGGCAAGCCGGGTGTCGTCCGGATGGCGCAGGCGACCGGCGCGCCGGTCATCCCCGTCGGGATCTGGGGCACCGAGGTGCTGTGGCCGCGATCGGCGAAGGGACCCCGCGTGTCGCGCTGGCGCGAGCCGGTACCGGTGCGCGTGCGGATCGGGCCACCGGTCGAGCTCATGGGCGAGTCGGTCGAAGCCGACACCGCCCGCGTCATGGCGGCCATCGTCGACCAGCTGCCGCCCGAGGCGCGGGTGGCCCACACCTTCACAGAGGCCGAGTTGCGGTCCACGGACCCGAACGGCGACTTGCCAGAGACTTAGGCAAGGCTTACCTTAGGCGTCACCGCCGGCTGATCGAGCCGCACCGCGGCACACCCGACTCACGCCGTTCCCTCACGCCAGGAGATTCGCCATGCGCGCCCGCGCCACCCTCGCCCTGCTCGCACCCGTCCTCGCGTTCCCGCTCGGCGCCTGCGCCGCGGCCACGTCATCATCCGGGAGCGCCATCGCGGTCGAGGCCACGGATGACTCGTGCACCCTGTCGGCCAGTGAGACCACGACGGGGGACCGCGAGTTCACGATCACCAACAACGGCTCCAAAATCACCGAGTTCTACGTCGTGACCGAGGAGGGGATGGTGCTCTCCGAGGTGGAAAACCTCAAGCCCGGCGCGACGCGCTCGGTCCACGTGACGATCAAGAAGCCGGGCCAGTACGCAGGCACCTGCAAACCGGGCATGGTCGGCGACGGCATCTCCACCACGCTGACGGTGGCCGGGGAGTCGATCACGACGGCGACCGACCCGAAACTCGAGGAGGCGGCCAAGACCTACCAAGTGTGGGTGGCCGCGCAGGCCGATGAGTTGCTGACCAGGACAACCGAATTCGTGACCGCAGTGAAGTCGGGCGACGTCGAGGCAGCCAAGAGCCGGTATGCCGTGGCGCGGGCCCCGTGGGAACGCATCGAGCCCGTCGCCGAGTCCTTCGGTGACCTCGACCCGGCCATCGACGGCCGCGAGGACGTGGTGGCGGAGGGGTTGGAGTTCACCGGTTTCCACCGGCTCGAGAAGGACCTCTGGGTCGACGGACTCCAGGCCGACAGCAGCGCCATCGCCGACAAGCTGATCGCCGACGTCACGACGATCGTGGCCCGGGCCAAGGACGCCGACCTCGATGGGCTCAAGATCGCCAATGGCGCCAAGGAACTCCTCGACGAGATGGCCACCGGCAAGATCACCGGCGAGGAGGACCGCTACAGCCACACCGACCTCGCTGACTTCGCCGCCAACTGGGAGGGGTCCAAGAAGGGGGTCGACGTGCTGCGCCCGGTGCTCGACTCGAAGAAGGCGGACTTCCTCGCCGACTACGACCGGGCCGCCGCGACCCTGGACGGGCTCATCGCCGAGCAGAAGCAGGGCGACGGCTACGCCCGCTACGACACCGTGAGCACCGCCGACATCCAGGCCCTCTCCGACGCGCTGACCGCGGTCAGCGAGCAGGTCGGCAAGATCGGCGCCGCGCTGGCCCAGCAGTGAGCGAGAACGCCTCGCGGCGTGCCCTGATCGGCACCGGGGTCGGCGCGGGTCTCGCCGTCGCCACCGCCGGGATGACGTATGCCG
>NZ_HF570956.1:1730203-1771956 GCF_000367525.1 Phycicoccus elongatus Lp2
CCCCCCCCCCGCCGTGGGCATTGCCCAGCCCGAGCCCGCCGCGCAGCGCCTTGGGTTCTGGCACACCGGGATTGCCGTCTTCCTCTTCTGGAACCTCGCCACCCTCGCCGGCTCACTGCTGGGCAATGCCCTCGGCGATCCCCGTCGCTGGGGCCTGGACGCCGCTGCGGCCGCCGCCTTCTGCGCCCTGCTGTGGCCCCGACTGCGCGGCCGGGACCCGATCGCCACCGCCGTGCTGGCGATCTTCATCGCCCTGCTGTCCGCGCCCTTCGTCCCGGCCGGGGTGTCGGTCATCCTGTCCGCGGTCGCCGCCCTGGTGGTCGCCCTGGGCGGGTGGGGCACTCAGCGCCCGGATCGGCCGGATCGCCCGACCAGCGACGGCCACGGGCATCTGGTCGGCGAGGGGCCGCTGCCATGACGATGTGGATCGCCGTGCTGCTGGCCTGTGTCGCCTGCTTCGCGCTGAAGTTCGTCGGCTACCTCGTGCCGGAATCCTGGGTCTCCGGCGGGCGCACCAGCCGGATCACCACCTTGCTGCCGGTCGCCCTGCTCGCCGGTCTCCTCGCCGTGCAGACACTCGTCGGCTCCGGCGGCTCGCTGGTCATCGATGCCCGCGTGGGCGCGATCGCCGTCGCGATCGTGCTCCTGCTCCTGCGCGCCAACTTCATCATCGTCGTGCTCGCCGCGGCGGTCGTCGCGGGCGTGCTGCGGGCGTTGGGTGTGATGGCGTGACGCCCTGAGTCCAGCGCCTCAGAGCCCGAGGTAGTGCTCCAGCCCCACGGTGACGCCGGGGTGGTCGCCGATGCGCCGCACCGCGGTGAGGACCCCCGGCATGAAGCAGACCCGGTCGAAGGAGTCGTGGCGGATGGTGAGCATCTCGCCCTCCCCGCCGAAGAGGACCTCTTGGTGGGCGACCAGCCCCCGCAGGCGCACTGCGTGCGTCGGTATGCCGTCCACGCGCGCACCGCGGGCCCCGTCCGGGTCGTCGGTGGTCGCGTCCGGCACCGCTGGTAGGCCGGCTTCGGTGCGGGCTGCCGCGATGAGTGCTGACGTGCGGGCCGCCGTGCCCGATGGTGCGTCGACCTTGTTCGGGTGGTGCAGCTCGATGACCTCGACCGACTCGTAGAAGGCAGCCGCCTTGCGCGCGAACTCCATCATGAGGATCGCGCCGATCGCGAAGTTCGGGGCGATGAGGACTCCCCGGCCGGGAAACCCCGCGAGGTCCGCCTCGAGCGCCGCAACCCGCTCCGAACTCCAGCCCGTGGTGCCGACGACGACATCGGCGCCGAGCGCGAGCGCCCTGCGGACGTTGGCGGGAGAGGACGCCGGGACGGTGAACTCGACGACCACATCGGCACCACCAAGGTCGCCCAGGTCGTCCCCGGCGTCGTAGCGCCCCACCAGCTCGAGGTCGTCGGCTCCCTCGACCGCCGCGCAGACGGTGGCCCCCATCCGGCCCGCTGCCCCAATGACGGCCACGCGCGTGTTGCTCATGTCGTCGACCCTATCCGGCTCGCCAGGTCTCCCAGGGGAGAGCCCGATATCCATCGCCCACGCTGGTCGCCACGCCGACGCAGGGGAGAGTTGTTCACCTTCCGTTCACCTTCGCGTATGCTTGTGGGTGAACGAAGCATGAACCACCTGTTGGAAGGAGGCCTCGATGAAGAAGGCCACCGAACCCATGGGCCCGGCCGCCCTGCGGATGAAGTGGGTCCCCGTGACCCTCCCCGACGGCCGCAGTCGCATGGAAATGCGCTGGAAGGCCCCGCGCAAGATCCAGAAGGCCACCGCCGCCTGATCCAACGGCACGAGGAAGGGCCCGACGCTGCGCGTCGGGCCCTTCGTCGTGCCGGCGTCAGACGCTCTGATCCGGTGTCAGGTCACGCCCGGCCGACCAGCCGATGACGGCACCGGTCATGGCGAGCATCGCCGACAGCCAGGTCATCAACCAGACGTCGTCGCCTCCTGCCACGAGGAGGACGACCCCGAACAGGAAGAAGAGCACCGCGCCACAGCCGCACGCCAACGTTCCCAGTCGCGCCGCGGGGGCCGCACGAGTGGCTCCGCCGGCTGCGGACGCATTCGCGACTGCAAGGGCGCCGACTCCGCCCACGGTCAGCATGGAAAGGGCCGCGACGGCGAGTTCCACTCCTGCCGAGGAGGACAGGCGAACGGTGATCAGCGCGACACCGAGCAGGGCGAGACCCACGAGTACCAGAGCGACCACCCGGGCGATCGCCCTGCCTCGTCGACTCGCGATCACGGCCTGGCTGGTGTTGGGACTCATGAGGCGAGAGTAGCTTTCGGCCACGAGCCATTGGGGAAGGCGGACAGGTCGTTCAACTTCCCGGTGAGGATCGTCTTCGAACTGTTGATGTCGCCCTTGAGCTTCAGGGCTCCGCCTCCGAGCGCGGCGATCAGGATGATGACCGCCCCTGCCGCGATGACCGGGCCGGCCGGTGCCCCCAGCACCGTCGCGGTCGAGGCCAGCGCGGTGATGAAGCCGGCAATGCACGCTGCCACACCGGCACCGAAGGCGGTCCAGAAGACGATGATCCCCGTCTGCATCTTGTCCAGGGCCTGCTGCATCCCCTCGATGAGGCCGGTCTTGATCTTGTCCATCGCGGTCTTCTGCGGCGCAATCGCCTGCTTGTAGGCGTCGGCCGCAGTGCCGGTCCAGGTGTCGTCAGCGGTCAACTGGCCGGCGTCGATGACCCCGGCCTGCGAACTCACCGGACCGCCGACCTGGGAGTTCCAGTTCTGCGCTGCCTGACTCAACGCACTGGGACTGCCCGGGTTGTTGAGGTACTCGTCGCACCACGCAACCAGCTCGCCCCACTTCTCCATCAGCCAGTTCCAGCCCTCGCGGATCTTGTCCCCGACCCAACCCAAGCCCCACGGGATCTTCCCCAAGATCCAGTTGATGGCATCCATCAGCTCGTTGAGCTTGTCGATGAGCTTGTTCCAGAGCTCGATGGCCTTCTCGATGATGGGATTCATGTCACGCCCGCTTTCTCACTTGGGGTCCCAGACGCCGGCGAACTTCGCACGCGCCTTGGCTTCGTCGTCGAGGTACTGGTTCCGCACGGACGTCAGTGTCTTGCTGATGTCGGTGGCCGAGGTCGATCCCTCACTGACCAGGTTCGCCACCTTGGTCAGGCACTCCTGGTAGAGGGCGACGAGGCCTTCACGATCGGCGACGCCGGTGAACTCGTGCGCCGAGAGCCATTGGCCCCACGCTGCGCCTGATGCTGTCGAGAGTTTCCCGGCGACTTCGGACCACAGCACGCTGTCGGCGTGCAAGGCGTCAAGACTGACTTTCAAGGTCATGGTTGGTTCCCCTTGGTCATGGTTGGTTCGATGGTCCGATCAGAGCCCGAGCCGCGCGGCGAGCGCGTCCGGGTCGTTGAGTTCGCCCGCGAGGCGAGTCATCCTGCTGTCGGCGACGACCTGGGGCAGCGTGGCTCCGAGGTTGCGCCGGGCGTCGTCGATGGCGACGACGATGAGTCGACTGATGTTGTTCGGGTGGGCACGCTCCAGCCAGACCGGGTGCAGCGCCAGGTCGACGAGGTTGCCGGCGGCGTCCATGGTCGCCACGACGTTGCGGTCGATGTCGCTCTGTCCGGTGACCTCCCGACCCCGCATCGCGCCGAGATCGGAGCTGACCTCGTCCACGCTGTCGATGAAGTCCTGGAGGGTGGCGATCAGGGCCATCCCGAAGGCGTCGATCTCCTCCTGGCTGCGCCCCTCACCCAGCCGCTCCTCGAGGTGCCCGGCGACAGTTTGGTACTGAGCCGGCAACGGCGTGCGCGCTGGGGCCGGCCCGTCGAAGCTTTCCTCCAGCGCCCGACCGACCTCCTCCAACCGCTGGGTCGCCAAGGCAGCGACCGCGTCGAGGACAGCGGCGCCGAGCGCCTGCGGCGCCACCTTGGCGCTCCAGTCCATGGCAACGGTGACCGAGCGCAGGACACCCTTCGCGTCCGTCTCGACGCTCACGGCTCCGGACTCGTCGTGGGCCCGCAACGGTCCCGGGTCCGCAGCCACGCCCGCGCGGTCGAGGCGGGACCGGAGTCCGTCCAGGTTGTCCCGCAAGTCGTAGAGGTCGTCAACATCGCTCATGGGCTCCACTGTTCCAACGACACCGGGCCCGGACAATGGGGAGGACTCCCCACACAAGCCAGCGGCGCGGCATACCGACTGGGTATGCCGCGCCGCTGGCTTGCGTGCTCGCGTCAGGCGTCCGTGGGGGCACCCTCGGCGTCGGAGCGCTCACCGCGGTCACCACGACCACGGCCACCGCCACGGCGACGGTTGCGCGGACGGCGCTCGCCACCTTCGCGGTGCTCGCCACCCTCGGCACCGTTGTCGTCCGATCCCGCATCGTCGCCGGCGTCGTCGGCCGACTCAGCGGCCGCGGCCTCGGCACCCTCGGGCAGGACGGCGGCCAGCGACAGCTTGCCGCGCGGGTCGATCTCCTTGAGTTCGACCTGGACCTTCTGGCCGACGGCCAGGACGTCCTCGACGGCGTCGATCCGCTTGCCACCGACGAGCTTGCGCACCTCGGAGATGTGCAGCAGACCGTCCTTGCCGGGCAGCAGGGAGACGAAGGCGCCGAAGGTCGTCGTCTTCACGACGGTCCCCAGGAAGCGCTCCCCGATCTCGGGCATCTGCGGGTTGGCGATCGCGTTGATCATCGCCCGCGCCGCCTCCGCCGACGGACCGTCGGTCGCGCCGATGTAGACGGTGCCATCGTCCTCGATGGAGATCTGCGCGCCGGTCTCCTCCTGGATCTGGTTGATCATCTTGCCCTTCGGGCCGATGACCTCACCGATCTTGTCGACCGGGACCTGGACGCTGATGACGCGGGGCGCGTAGGCGCTCATCTCGTCCGGAGCGTCGATGGCCTCGTTCATGACGTCGAGGATGTGCAGGCGGGCCTCACGGGCCTGGGTCAACGCACCAGCAAGCACGTCGGCGGGGATGCCGTCGAGCTTGGTGTCGAGCTGGATGGCCGTGACGAACTCCTTGGTGCCGGCGACCTTGAAGTCCATGTCACCAAAAGCGTCCTCGGCACCGAGGATGTCGGTCAGCGCGGCATACGACATCTGCCCGTCGACCTCGGCCGAGATCAGGCCCATCGCGATGCCCGCGACCGGGGCGCGCAGCGGCACACCGGCGTTGAGCAGCGAGAGGGTCGACGCGCAGACCGAGCCCATGGAGGTCGAGCCGTTGGAGCCGAGCGCCTCGGACACCTGACGGATCGCGTAGGGGAACTCCTCGCGGGTCGGGAGGACCGGCATGAGGGCGCGCTCGGCGAGCGCTCCGTGGCCGATCTCGCGGCGCTTCGGCGAGCCGACACGGCCGGTCTCACCGGTGCTGTAGGGCGGGAAGTTGTAGTTGTGCATGTAGCGCTTGCGCGTCACCGGCGAGAGGGTGTCGAGCTGCTGCTCCATGCGGAGCATGTTCAGCGTCGTCACGCCCATGATCTGGGTCTCGCCACGCTCGAAGATCGCCGAGCCGTGCACCCGCGGGAGCACCTCGACCTCGGCGGAGAGAGCGCGGATGTCCTTGAGCCCACGGCCGTCGATGCGGACCTTGTCGCGCAGGATGCGCTCGCGCACGAGCTTCTTCTGCACCGAGCGGAAGGCGGCCGAGATCTCGGCCCCACGACCCTCGAACTCCTTACCCTCACCGGCGAGGTCGGCCTTGAGGCCTTCCTTGAGCTCGTCGAGGCGGGCCTCACGGGCCTGCTTGTCGGCGATCGTCAGGGCCTGGGCGGCGTCGCCGGCCACGGCCTGCTCGACCGCGGCATAGGCGTCGTCCTGGTAGTCCAGGAAGCGCGGGAACTCCTCGACCGGCTTGGCCGCCTTGGTCGCCAGCTCGGCCTGGGCCTCGCACAGGACCTTGATGAACTTCTTGGCGGCCTCGAGGCCCTCGGCGACGACCTCCTCGGTCGGGGCGGTCTTGCCCTCGTTCTTGACCAGGTTCCAGGTCGACTCGGTGGCCTCGGCCTCGACCATCATGATCGCGACGTCGTCACCAACGACCCGGCCGGCGACGACCATGTCGAAGGTCGAGCGCTCGATGTCGGAGAACTGCGGGAAGGCGACCCACTGGCCGTCGATCAGGCTGACGCGGACGCCACCGATCGGGCCGCTGAACGGCAGGCCGGAGATCTGGGTGGAGGCGCTGGCCGCGTTGATGGCGAGCACGTCGTACTGGGCGTCGGGGTTGAGCGCCAGGACGGTGATGACGACCTGGACCTCGTTGCGCAGGCCCTTGACGAAGGACGGGCGCAGCGGGCGGTCGATGAGCCGGCAGGTGAGGATCGCCTCGGTCGACGGGCGACCCTCGCGACGGAAGAAGGAGCCGGGGATCTTGCCCGCGGCATACATCCGCTCCTCGACGTCCACGGTCAGCGGGAAGAAGTCGAAGCCCTCGCGCGGGTGCTTCCCGGCGGTGGTGGTGGACAGGAGCATCGTGTCCTCGTCCAGGTAGGCCGCGACGGCGCCGCCGGCCTGCTTGGCCAGACGGCCGGTCTCGAACCGAACCGTGCGGGTGCCGAAGCTGCCGTTGTCGATGGTGGCTTCGGCGAAGGTGATTTCGGGTCCCTCCACGGGAACCCTCCTTTTCTCTTGGTATGCCGCGTGCATCGTCGTTGTGCCGCGGTTGCCTTCGTATTCAGTTGTTGTGCAGACATGCCGAAAGGCGGCCCCGTGCGGAGCCGCCCTTCGTCATGAAATCAACGGCGCAGGCCGAGGCGCTTGATCAGCGACCGGTAGCGCTCGATGTCGACGCTCTCCAGGTAACGGAGCAGGCGGCGACGCTGGCCGACCAGGAGCAGCAGGCCCCGGCGGCTGTGGTGGTCGTGCTTGTGGGTGCGGGAGTGCTCGGTGAGATCCTTGATCCGCTGGGTGAGCAGCGCGATCTGCACCTCAGGGGAGCCGGTGTCGCCCTCGGACGTGCCGTATTCGGCCATGATCTGCTTCTTGACGTCGGTGCTCAGTGGCATGGGTGTCCGACTCTCCTTCTGGATTCTCGTTGCGCGGCGCGCCCGGGCTGGTTCACCGGGGCTCTCTGGTTCCGCGGCCGTTCAGACGGCGATCTCAAGGGTAGCCGAGCACGCGGCATACGCCCTAATCGTCGGCGACCGTCCCCGGAAGCGACGCCCCCCTGCCCTCCCCAACCAAGACCCGCCAGCCGACGACACAAACTCGCGACATCGCGACCTGGTGTCGTTGGTTCCGTTTCCTCGCGACATCAACTCGACAGGTCGCGACATCCGACTCATGGACCAGTCAGTGGCTCAGGCGGTCCGACGATGGCGCGGACCGAAATATCTCTGCCACTGCGCCGAGCGGATGTCGACGTCTGCACCCCGGGACCGGAGCACCTTGACCACGCGGGCCAGCGTGCGCTCGGGTTCGACCCACAACCCCTTCGACGTGACCACCACGAAGCGCCAGTCGCGGTTGTCGAAGTCCTCCCGCCGATCGATGTCGGAGTGCCACTGCTCGTGGTCGTCGGCGTGCTGGCGGCCCCCCCACTCGACCGCCACTCGATGGTCCCGATAGCCCAGATCGAGGCGACGCACCAACCGGCCATCGGGATCGCTGAACTGGACGTCCACGGACGGCTCGGGCAAGCCGGCCAGGACGAGCAGCATGCGCAGTTGCGACTCCGGCCGTGACATCACCCTGGGTCGCACGAGCGCGGCCGCGCGCCGAGCCAGCAGGCGGTGCCGACCAGGTGTCGCGGCGGCCTCACGCAGGCGTCGCGGATCGAGCCGGTCCCTGCGCACGAGTGAATCGCCCACCGCGACGAGATCGACGAGGTCGCAGTCCGCGGCCAGGTCGAGGAAGGTCCGCACCCGGTCGGTGAGGCGGATCCCGGCCAGGGTCGTGATGCCGTCGGTCGATCGGCTCGCCCGAGCATCGACTGCCTGCCCGACCATCCGTGCAGAGCGGCTGTCCTGCCCGGAGGGAAGGACGATGTGGGTGCGCCAGTCCGGCGGGGGCCAGCCGTCCCACAGCTCGCAGGCCGTATGCCGCGCGATCGCCGCACCCTCGGGCGCGACGAGCAGGGCGGCGCGGGCGCGGACCCTGACGTCGACCTCGACCTCGCTCGAGACGTGCACACCCCGGAGCAACTGGCGATAGCCCGGTCCGCGAAGTTGACCCACGGTGAGTCCGGCGGCAAGGGCGTCGGCGCGGCGGAAGGGTGACGTGGGGTCGAAGGCAGCCATGAGCCCAGTCTTTCGGAGGTCCGGGCACCGCAATCGGTTGTCCACAGGCCCCGACTCCCGAACCACCTCGTGAGGTGAGGTCGTTGATCAACCGGGTCGGCGACCTCAACTCGACAATTCGCGAGGTGATGTCGCCGATCGACCGGGTCGACGACCTCAACTCGACAAGTCGCGAGGTAATGCCCCACCACGGACGCCTACAGTGGGTCGCAACGGGTCACGCAAAGGAGCGCCCATGGCTGGAACAGTCCCCACGACCGAGTCCGCACGGGCCACGACCACCCGGGAACTCGCCACCGCCGGCCGCGCGCAACGTGGTCCCCTCCTGCCGATCCTCCACGCCGTCATGGCCGAGCACGGCTGGGTCAGCGACGAGGACATCGCGGTCATCGCGGACGTGCTCAACCTCAGCCGGGCCGACGTCCACGGGGTCGTCAGCTTCTATCACGATTTCCGGCGCACTCCCCCGCCCGCGCATCGGGTCCAGGTGTGCCGCGGCGAGGCCTGCCAGGCGGTCGGCGCGCAGGCCTTGTATGCCGCGGCGCAGGCCCGGTTCCCTGCTGGCGGCGACGTCGAGGTCGGCGAGGTCTTCTGCCTGGGCAATTGCGCGCTGGGACCGTCGGCTGTCCTCGACGGAACACTGGTCGGGCGCCTGACCCTGGAGCGTCTCGACACGGCCGCGGCCGGGTGGACGGCATGACGACGGTCTGGGTGCCCTGCGATGCGGCGGCCCGCGCCGTCGGCGCCGACGAGGTCGCCGAGGCCTTCGCCGCCGCGGGTGCCACCGTCCGCCGCAACGGCTCGCGCGGGATGCTCTGGCTCGAACCGCTGGTCGAGGTCGAGACCGACGCCGGCCGGATCGGGTATGCCGCGGTGCGACCCCAGTACGCCGGCGACATCCTCGCCGGCAACCACGTCGACCTCGGCGTCGTCGAGGACCACCCGTGGCTGGCCGACCAGCACCGCGTGACCTTCACCCGGGTCGGGCGCCACGAACCCACCGACCTCGCGGCATACCGCAGCGATGGGGGGTACGCGGGTCTGGAGCGGGCCCTCACCCTCGACCCCGCCGACGTCGTCGCCGAGGTCACCACCTCGGGCCTGCGTGGACGAGGCGGGGCCGGCTTCCCCACGGGCATCAAGTGGGAGACCGTCCGCAAGGCCGCGAGTGACCTCAAGTTCGTCTGCTGCAACGCCGACGAGGGCGACAGCGGCACCTTCGCAGACCGCATGCTCCTCGAGGGTGACCCCTTCAGTCTCCTCGAGGGCATGACAATCGCCGCGTATGCCGTGGGCGCGAGCGAAGGCTATGTCTACGTCCGCTCGGAGTACCCCGACGCCATCGCAACCCTGCGCCGGGCCATCGACGTGGCCCGGGCCGGCGGCTGGCTCGGGCGGCACATCGCCGGCCGCGAGGGCTTCACTTTCGACCTGCACGTGCGGGTCGGCGCCGGGGCCTACATCTGCGGCGAGGAGACCTCGATGCTCGACAGCCTCGAGGGAAAGCGCGGCGAGGTGCGCGCCAAACCCCCGATCCCCGCACTCGTCGGCCTCTTTAGCCAGCCGACCGTCGTCAACAACGTCCTGTCGCTCGCGACCGTCCCGATGATCCTCGCCGACGGCGGTGAGGCGTATGCCGCTCTCGGCACCGGCCGCTCCCGCGGCACCCAGGTCTTCCAACTGGCCGGCAACGTCAAGCAAGGCGGCATCGTCGAGGCCGACTTCGGGATCACCCTGCGCGAACTCATCGAGGGCTACGGCGGTGGCACCCGCTCCGGGCGGCCGTTGAAGGCCGCCCAGGTCGGCGGACCCCTCGGTGCCTATGTCGCCGGGGACCAACTCGACCTGCCGATGGACTACGAGGCCTTCGCCGAGGCCGGCGCGATGATCGGCCACGGCGGCATCGTCGTCTTCGACGACACGATGGACGCGGCCGACATGGCGCGCTTCGCGATGGAGTTCTGCGCCAAGGAGTCCTGCGGCAAGTGCACCCCGTGCCGGATCGGGTCGGTGCGTGGCGTCGAGGTCATCGACCGGATCCGGTCAGCGCCCGACGCCGACAGCCGCCACCAGGCCTTCGTCCTGCTCGAAGACCTCTGCACGACGATGGAGAAGGGCTCGCTGTGCGCGATGGGCGGCCTGACGCCGATGCCGGTGCGCAGTGCGCTCAGGCACTTCCCGGCCGACTTCGCCCAGAACCCACCAGTCGACTCCGACAAGAACCCACCAATAGTGCACTTTTCGTCGGAGGGGAGCACCTCATGACGCTCATCCACGAACCGGACCTCGGCACCCCCGCGGTCGCCAACGACCACGACGTGACGCTCACCATCGACGGTCGCGCGGTCACGGTCCCGGAGGGCACCTCTGTGCTGCGCGCCGCCCGCGGGGCCGGCATCGACATCCCCAAGCTGTGCGCGAGCGACAACCTCGCGGCCTACGGGTCCTGTCGGCTGTGCCTGGTCGAGGTCGAGGGCGCCAAGGGCACCCCGGCCTCGTGCACCACCCCGTGCGCCGACGGCATGGTCGTGCGCACCGACACCGACACCGTGCACGCCCTGCGGCACGGCGTCATGGAGCTCTACCTCTCCGACCACCCGCAGGACTGCGCCGGGTGCGCCCGAGGCAACTGCGAGATCCAGGCGCTCGCCGTGCAGACCGGTGCCGCGGAGGTCCGCTACGGCCGCGGCGGCGCGAGCCACCTCGACGACACCGCGGACACGTCCAACCCCTATTTCACCTACGACCCCAAGGCCTGCATCGTCTGCAACCGGTGCGTGCGCGCCTGCGGCGAGGTCCAGGGCACCTTCGCCCTCACCGTGCAGGGGCGCGGCTTCGACTCGCGGATCACCGCCGGCGGCACCGACTTCCTGTCCTCGGAATGCGTCTCCTGCGGCGCCTGTGTCCAGGCGTGCCCGACCGACGCGCTCACCGAGAAGTCGGTGATCCAGTTGGGGATGCCGTCGCGCACCGTCGTCACGACGTGCGCCTACTGCGGGGTCGGGTGCTCCTTCAAGGCCGAGGTGCAGGGCAGCGGCGACGACACCCGGGTCGTGCGGATGGTGCCGTGGAAGGACGGCGGCGCCAACGAGGGCCACAGCTGCGTCAAGGGCCGCTTCGCCTACGGCTACGCCTCGCACCGCGACCGCCAGCTCTCCCCCATGGCCCGTGACTCCATCGACGACGAGTGGCAGGTCGTGACGTGGGAGGAGGCCATCACCCGCGTCGCCGAGGGCTTCCTCGCCCTGCGCGAGAAGCACGGCGTGGGCTCGATCGGCGGCATCTCCTCGTCGCGGTGCACGAACGAGGAGGTCTACGTCGTCCAGAAGATGGTTCGGGCGGCGTTCGGCAACAACAACATCGACACGTGCGCGCGGGTGTGCCACTCCCCCACCGGGTACGGGCTCAACCACGCGTTCGGCACCTCCGCCGGCACGCAGGACTTCGCCTCGGTCGAGCAGGCCGACGTCATGCTCGTCATCGGCGCCAACCCCACCGACGCGCACCCCGTCTTCGCGTCGCGGATGAAGAAGCGGCTGCGGGCCGGGGCCAAGGCCATCGTCGCTGACCCGCGGCGCATCGACCTCGTGCGCTCCCCGCACGTCGAGGCGGCGCTGCACCTGCCGGTGCGCCCGGGCACCAACGTCGCGTTCGTCAACGCGATGTGCCACGTCATCGTCACCGAGGGGCTGTGGGACGAGCCCTTCGTGCGCGAGCGCTGCGAGGACGCTGACGCCTACCTGGCCTTCATCGCGGGGCCCGAGCACTCGCCGGAGGCGACGCAGGACGTGACCGGCATCCCGGCATCCGACCTGCGTGCCGCGGCGCGGCTGTTCGCCGCCGGGCCGAACTCGGCGATCTACTACGGGCTCGGCGTCACCGAGCACAGCCAGGGCTCGACGATGGTCATGGGCATGGCCAACCTCGCGATGCTCACCGGCAACCTCGGGCGCGAGGGCGTGGGCGTGAACCCGCTGCGCGGGCAGAACAACGTCCAGGGCTCGTGCGACATGGGGTCCTTCCCCCACGAGCTGCCGGGCTACCGGCACGTGTCGAGGCCCGAGGTGCGCGAGATCTACGAGTCGCTGTGGGGGGTGACCCTCCAGGCCGAGCCGGGGCTGCGTATCCCGAACATGTTCGACTCGGCGATCGGCGGCTCGTTCAGGGGGCTCTATGTGCAGGGTGAGGACATCGCCCAGAGCGACCCCAACACCAGCCACGTCGAGGCGGCGCTGCGCGCGATGGACCTCGTCGTCGTGCACGACCTCTTCCTCAACGAGACCGCGCGCTTCGCGCATGTCTTCCTGCCGGGGGCCTCGTTCCTGGAGAAGGACGGCACCTTCACCAACGCCGAACGCCGGATCAACCGGGTGCGGCCGGTCATGCCGAGCCGGGTCGGCAAGGACGAGTGGCAGGTCGTCTGCGAGATCGCGACGGCGATGGGCTACCCGATGTCGTACGCCGAGGCGTCGCACATCATGGACGAGATCGCCGCGACGACCCCGACGTTCGCCGGGGTCTCGTTCGCGCGCCTCGACGCCGAGGGCTCGATGCAGTGGCCGGTCACGCAGGCCGCCCCGCACGGCACGCCGACGATGCACGTCGGGTCGTTCGTGCGCGGCCTCGGGCAGCTCACCGAGACCGTGTACGTGCCGACGACCGAGCGGGCCAACCGGCGATTCCCCCTCGTGCTCACGACCGGGCGCATCCTGTCGCAGTACAACGTCGGTGCGCAGACCCGGCGCACGCCGAACTCGACGTGGCACCCCGAGGACGTCCTCGAGATCCACCCCTCGGATGCCGAGCTGCGGGGGGTGACGTCGGGTGACGTCGTCGAGCTGTCCTCGCGCGTCGGCACCACGCGCCTGACGGCGCTCGTTTCGGACCGGATGCCGGCCGGCGTCGTCTACACGACGTTCCACCACCCGGTGACCGGCGCCAACGTCGTGACGACCGAGAACTCCGACTGGGCGACGAACTGCCCCGAGTACAAGGTGACGGCCGTGCAGGTCGAGGTCGTCACCCAGGCGGCCCGGGCCAATGCCGGCGCGGGCGCCGATGTCCCGGCGGATGCCGTCGCGGGTCGCCCGTGAGCACCGCCGAGCCCGCCGTCGTGCGGATGGGGCACGACCTCGTCCGCCACCTCGAGCACCTGCCCGGTGACCAGGCGGCGATGGAGATCGCGACCCACATCAAGAAGTTCTGGGAGCCGCGCATGCGTCACGAACTCCTCGCCCGCATCCGCTGGGGTGATACGACGCTGCACCCGCTGCTCGTGGCAGCCGCGGGCGACCTCGTCGACGGTGAGGTCGACCGGGGAGAGATCAAGGAGCCCTCCGGCGGCTGAGGGGCATCGCATCCCGGCGCGTCACCCTTGGCGCGACGTCAGTCCCAGATCAGGTCGGGGAACATCTTCTCGGTTCTCCGGATCAGCTGAAGGTACTGCCAGGAGGCTGACTCCCGTGAGACCGCGATCTCCTTGCGGAACGGGGAGGACTGCCACGTGAGCTTGCAGAAGTCGCGGCCGTTCTCGGTCGGTTGCCCCGCGTCGTGGAAGTACGGCTTGGCATCCCAGTCAGCGGCAGGTGCGTTCGCCCAGGAGAAGTCCATGAGGGGTGTCGCGCGAGGTGTGAAGCCGGCCTTGATGGTCGCGAACTGCTGCATGTACATCTCCGCGCACCAGGCCTGGACGGGGTACTGATGGTCCGCTGGGTGGTACAGCGCCGCGGTGTCGCGCATGTGGTGATAGGCGAGGACCGACGTGCGTTCGACATCGAACCAGAAGTCGGCGCCTGCACCTTTGACGAAGTACTGCGCTCCGATCGAGTTCTCGTCATGGGCCAGGACGTCGTCGGCGACGACGCCGGCGATCCCGCACAGGTCGAGGAACAGCTGATCGCCCTTGTCGCGGAGGTACTGCACCCCCGTGTAGCTGCGGGTGTTCGAGCCGTACCACGTGTCGTCACCCGCCAGGAAGGGGGCGAAGTCCATGGGTCGGGTGAACACGCAGTCGGGGTCGAGGTAGTTGTAGACGCTCGAGCTCTCGCCGGGGAACTGCTCGAAGAACTTCCCCGTCAGCCACGGCTTCATCGACGCCGAGTAGGAGGTCTCGGTCCGCGTGTCCGGGTACAGGTGCAGGGAGGCCCGGATCTCGTCGGACTCCCAGAAGCGCAGGAGGAGGTCGGAGGGTCGCTCGTTGAAGTACACGATCGGGTAGTGCGCGTCCTCCTCGTACCCCAGCTCCCGGAAGCTCGCCATCTGGACGAGCGCCTGCCACAGGTAGTACGGGCTGTCAGGGACAGGAACGATGAACTTCACGGCATCGCTGCCCCTCCTGCTGCCCTTGGCTGACTCGAACACGGTCACGGACCCCGCACCATCGGCGCGAGGTCCGTGACGGTCACCCGTCCACCCGCCGCTACTGGTCGGTGGGCGGCGGCGGCGGCGAGGCGTCAGTCTCGGGGATGCCCGACTCGGGAGTCTCGGGCGGCGTCGACGTCCCGGTCTCAGCCTCGGACTGGGCGGTGAGGGGTTCTGGCGTGCCCGCCTCCGACTCGGCGGCGGCACGCGCTCCGACGCACGTGTTGTTGTTGGTGGAAACCCGGATTCGGCTCGTATTGGTACCGCCGTCGGTCGTGAACGAAATCCAGAGCTGTCCTCCGCTTCCAGTGGAGGTCATGTCGATGTTGGTCACTGCGTTACTGAGCGCCTGATTACCTGACCACACCGACGTGCCTTCGTTGGGGAAGTTCGTGTCATTGTTGCGCTGGATGTTCGTGACCCTGAAGCTGGACGCCGGAATGCCGCAGGAGTTCAGCACGGAGATCCCGAGTCGGTAGCGATCGTTGCCGGTGGTGTCGAACCGGCATACGGTCGCCTGGATCATCGGCACGCAGGGGTTGATCTCTGCCAAACCACCCAACGGAGTCCAGGGCCCGTTCGAAGTCGCTCCGCACTCGACCCTGAGATAGGCCATGGGCCCGCTCGCGGAGCACGGGAGGCTCCCGTTCGGGAAGATAAGCGTGTGGAGTGAGTCGTCCGCGGTTCCGGGAGCGGTGATGGTCCCGACTGAGGCGGTGCCCGAGTCCGTCTGGAAACTGTTAGAAGCGCCGCCAACTCGACGCACGTTGTCACCCTGGGCGGGAAACGCCGCCGTTGCCCCGGCAGCAAGAACCTTCTGCACGAACAGCCGAGGGCTGTTGCTCGTGTTGCTCTGCGGATTTTGGGCGGTGGTGTTGTTGCTGATCCACAGGCGAGTCCGCTTCGGGTTGTCGAAGAAGGTGAGCCGCAGGTAGTTGCAGTCGCAGGCAGTGCCGCTCTTCAAAGCCGCGGTGATCCGGAAGATGAAGTCCCAGTGCGAGCTGGCGCTGTTGCAGCCACTCAGGCTGACGCTCACGGGATACGTGCCACCGGTCGTCCCGATCGCCGCGACGCAGGGGGGGGAGGGTGGTGGTCGTGGTCGTGATCCCCGACGCTGCGTGCGCTGGCGCGGCCCCGGCCACGGCGATCGTGGGCACAGCCCACGCCGCGCCCTTGGCAAGCGTCCTTCGACCGACTGCCCCTGTCTGGCCGGTGTTCGAGCCGCTCATCTAGACCCCATTCCATTCTCTACGCACGGTATGCATTCGGTAAACCGACGATACGGTAGCACGTGGCGGCGCCGCCGTACGACGCTTTCCGAGAAGGCCGTGGGGACGGAAGAGGACGCACAGGCCAGGTCAGCCAGATCGTGGGCTGCTGCGCCCAGGCTTCCGCCCGAATCCGAGGCGTAACCCGCGCCCCAACAGCCTCGGCTGTCCCGGCGCGGACGCCTCGATGGCCTCCGCCTCCAGACCGACGAGGGCGGGGACGATACGCACCAGTGCCCTGTCGATCTCGTCGGCAGCCCTGCGCGCCACTGCCGCGCCACGGCCATGCGGGTCAGCCACGTCCCACGTCATCGAGTCCGGAGCGGCGGCCAGCTGGAGCTCGTGGATGAGCCGATAACCGGTCGCACCCCCCGGGGTTCGGTCGACGGCATCGACGAGCTGGTGCAGGCCGAACAGCTTGTGTCCCCAACCCGGATGCGACTCGAGGATCCGCATTCGCTGGGCGAACTCGAACGTGACGACGACGTCCGCCAGGGCGAGCATCTCGCTGGTCAGGGAGCGGCTGACGTGGCCGGTCGGATCGCCGCCGCGCAGCCGAAGCTGCGCCGCCATCGGCGCATCCATGTCCCGCCCGGGATACCCGGGGATGCCGGCACTCTCCACGGTGACCGACTCCCCAGCCGCGCCCAGCTCGCGCAGCAGGTGTGCCGCCCTCCGCTCGGCGTACGGCGATCGCGAGATGTTGGCGGTGCACACGAAGAGGAGGCGCAGCGGAGTCGGCGAGGTCCCACGCGTAGCGGTCACGGGCAACAGGCTAAACGCGTGAGCCACCGGCGAACCCGGCCCGGGCCGGAATCTTCGATATGTTGACCATCAGCACCATGCCCATCCGGACCCGGACCCCATCCACGCGGGAGACCTCGAACCTCGTGAGCCACATCCTGCGGCTGCGCGCACTCGGCAGGCACCTCGAGGTGAGGTGCATCGGGGATTCCGCCGACGTCCTCGCATCCGCCATGACGGCATCGTGGTCTCGCTGCCTCTCCAACGGCGGCGGCGACTGCGGACCATCGGACGCCCTGCACCTCGACGCGCACCTCGACGACCCGGGTCGCCTCGCGCACCAGCTCATGCGCACGACTCAAGAGATCACTCGCACGCTCATCGCCGGACAGGCCGGACGGCTGCTGATGCTGCACGCAGGTGCGGTCAGCCACCCGGAGACCGGGGCCAGCCTCGTCTACGTGGCTCCGGGCGGCACCGGCAAGACCACGCTGAGCCGGCTGCTCGGACAGCGGTTCGGCTACCTCACCGACGAGACGGTGGGCATCGCCGACGACGGCGCCATCCACCCGTACCCCAAACCACTGTCGGTGCGACGGCCGGACGCTCCGCACCTCAAGGACGAGCTGTCCCCCGACGGCCTCGGCCTCCTGCCCGCCCCCATCGCGCCCCAGGTTGCACGGATCATCGTCCTGGACCGGGACCCCGAGCTGGGGACGTCGGTCGAGACGGAGGAGCTCTCCGTCATGGACGCGCTCTTCGCCGTGGTGGAGCAGACGTCCTCCCTGTCGTGGCTCGACCGGCCGTTACACCGTCTCGCTGACCTCCTCGAGGCGTCTGGGCCGGTGCTGCGCGTCCGGTACGCCGAGGCGTCGGAGATCGAGGATTACCTCAGTGCGCTCCTGGCAGGTCGATCATGAGGGTGCAACGGGTTCCGGCCGACGACCTGCTCGTGCGCGACGGGGAGACCGCGTTGCTCGTGGACGGGATGGCCGTGCGGCTCAGTGAGCTGAGCGCGGCGATCTACGACCTCACCGAGGAGATGGTCGAGGTCGAACGGCTGGCGCGTGAGCTGGAGGCGCATTTCGGCGCGCCCGAGGGGTCGACGTCCATGGACGCCACCGGCCACGCCGTGACGGAGCTGCTCCGGCACGGCGTGCTGAGGAGCGATCCATAGCCGTTGGCGACGTCATGGGACCGACGGCTCCTCCTCCAGCAGGCCCCGACCCACGAGATCGGCGAGGAATACCTCGACGTCCGCGGCCACCTCGTGCTTGGCCCGTCCGACGAGGTGGGCGACGGCATCCGCCACGTCCGGCTCCCCCTCCACGGCAGACAGCCAGATCCAGGCCGCCGAGTTCTGCAGCACCTGGGGAAGGCCGTCCGGGACGTGCATCAGGAACACGACGCCTGGCGGATCTGGCTCGCCGTCCGGCACGACGAACGCCACGCCCTTCGGGATGCGGTACACCGTCATCGGCGGCCTCGGCGCCCGAGGCTCGTCGAGCGGACCAGCTGGGCGACCTCTCCCAGACCCCAGCGAGCTCGCTGCGCGTAGGCCCGCGCCATCTCCCGAGCAGTGGGCCTCCTGCCCAAGGTGGTGTGCAGACGGCGCGGGTTGGGCAGGATCAGGCGGATCGCCGTCCGCAGCGCGCCGACAACTGTCGCTTCCGACCTCACGCGAGCCACCCAGATCCGCACGTGCGACCGCTCGTTCGTGGAGAGCGCCTTCCAGAGCTCGTACCCACGCATGCCGTGGTACTCCTCCAGCCGCCCGGTGCCAGCGGCCAGAGCAACCTCGGCGCCGAGGTCGTCCGCGAGCTGTTGCACAGCCGCCCGCTCCTCCTCCGTGCCGAAGTGCCAGCTCCTCTGAATGTCGGAGTGGTCGAGCGCCCCTCCCCGTGCTGCGTGCACGATGAGGAGGAGGCGTTGAGCCCTCAAGGACGGCACCGGGCACGGCGTGCCGGCGATGGGGACCGTGTGCCGCTCCGCCCACAGGCGTTCGAACGCCGTGGAGGCGTCGATCCCGATGCCGGGGAAGCGCCGATGGACGTCGGCCGGCGACAGGACCGGATGGGTCAGGGTGGCGGCGTGCTCGAAGGCCGAACCGTCCGCGAAGTGGTACGCGGTCGTCCATCCGTGTCGGTGCATCACCTCGAACAGTCGGTCGACGTGGGCCGGGCGGACGAGCACGTCGGCGTCGACGCTCTGACGCGCCACGGTCCCCGGCGCACCGCAGAGCTGGTCACCTGCGGAAACCACCGCCAGGAGTCGCTCATCGACAGTTGGCCCCTTGATGTGAAGCAGGTCGATGTCGTTGTCCTCGGCAATCGCTTGGAGCGCGGCGTGGGTGAAGCGGATGCTCACGGAGGTAGGCATGGATATCGTGTCCACGCCACGACAGTATCTGCCGCGCAACGACTTGCGCGCGTGTGCTCCCTACACCCACAAGGGCCCCGGACAGCCGGTGATAGCGTGCGGGCGTCCGGCCCGAGAGGGCGCACCACCGCCTCGACTTGGGGGAACCGCACGTGAAGGTCGTCGTCACCGGGGGTGCCGGCTTCATCGGCTCCAACCTCGGCCGCGAGCTGCTCTCACGCCCTGACGTCGACGAGGTCATCGCGCTCGACGACCTGTCCACAGGCTTCCGCGCCAATCTCGAGGGCACCGGCATTCGGCTCCTCGAGGGGACGATCCTCGACCCCGACGCGCTCGACGCCGCGTGCGACGGCGCGGATGCCGTGGTGCACCTCGCGGCGCTTCCCTCCGTCCCCCGCTCGGTGCTCGACCCCGTCGCCTCGCACCACGCCAACGCCACCGGAACCCTTGAGGTGCTCCAGGCCGCCCGACGCGCCGGCGACCTGCACGTCGTCGTCGCGTCGTCGTCATCGGTCTACGGCGCGAACCGCGAGCTGCCCAAGCGCGAGGGCATGCGCACGGCCCCGATCTCCCCCTACGCCGTGAGCAAGCAGGCCACAGAGGCCTACGCGATGTCGTTCGGCCATTCCTATGGCCTGCCCACCTTGGCCTTTCGCTTCTTCAATGTCTACGGCCCGCTGCAGTCCGCGGGCCACGCGTATGCCGCCGTGATCCCGGCTTTCGTTGACGCCGCACTGCGTGGCATGCCCCTGACGATCCACGGTGACGGTGAGCAGACCCGCGACTTCACCTACGTCGGCACCGTCACCCGTGTCATCGCCGACGCCGTCACTCGTAGGGTCACCGACCTCGAACCGGTGAACCTCGCCTTCGGCACGCGCACGACGCTCAACGCCCTCGTGGGCGAACTCTCGGACGTCCTCGGCTTCGCGCCGCAGGTCGAGCACGTGGAGCCGCGCACCGGCGACGTGCGCGACTCGCAGGCAGACAACGCACGGCTCCGCCACCACTTCCCCGACGTCGAGCCCGTACCCCTGCGCGAAGGCCTGGAGCAGACCGTCGACTGGTTCCGGACCTTGCCCGAGTACCGGGCATAGTCGATGCGGAGGCTCCTCGACAGGGTCGGGCGGTCGGAGCGCGCAGCCCTGGCCCTGCTGGGCCTCTGGGTGGGGTGGACATGGGTCTCCGCACTCCTCGCCGACCGGATGCCGTCGCTCACCTCCTCGTACGTCCTCTCACCGATCGTCCTGGTCGCCGGCGTGGCGCTTGGCCAACTCGTGGCCACCCGGCTGCGAAGCGATGTGGTCGTGGCCAGCCTCGTCGTCGTGACGACGGTGCTCTTCCTCTCTGTGATCTTGACCGAGGGCCCTGCCAAACGGCCCACCGCCTACGCGAACGCGAACGCCGCTGTGGCGGTGCAGGTCATCGGCCTCGCCGGGTTGGCGATGCTCGGGTCCGACCGTGTACGACGCGTCCTCCTCTGGCTTACCGTGGCGGGTGCTCTCGCGGTCATCGCGGCGAACGCGTCGAAGGCCGCGTTCGCGGTGTCCGTACCCCTGCTCGTGGCGATCGCCCGCATGCTCTGGCGGCCGGCGGCTCGTGCCGGGGGGGCCGTTCTCGTGGGATCGCTGTCGATCGTCTTGTCTGCAGGCGCGGTCGTCCACCTCGCTGCTCGGGACCAGTGGCCGCCGCGGGTCCTGCAGGCTCTGGACCCGGCCCGGCAGTCCCTGTGGAACGACGCGCTGTCGCTGTGGGCAACCCACCCGTTCACCGGTGGCGGACCCGGTTCACTGGCGGAGTACAGCACCCTCGGCGGCGACCCTGACACTGCGTCTGCCCACTCCTCACTGCTCCAGGTCGGCGCCGAGACAGGCCTGATCGGCGCCGCCCTCTTCGGCCTGATCGTCGTCGGCGGTCTACTCTGGGCTGCCCGGGGCCGGGCGCCCTATGCGGTCCTCGGGGCTGCCGCATGGACGGCGCTGATCGTGCACTCGCTCAGCGACCACCTGCTCGAGTACACGGTCGTCGTCCTCGCAGCAGGGATCACCCTCGGCTGGGCCGGCGAGAACCGGTCAAAAGAGCTCGACGTCCCCGAGGGTGAGGGTCCAGTCCCGGGGTGACGGAGGGGATGCCGCGAGCGGGCGCGTCGTCAGCAGCGGCCCCTGTCCCGGCAGCGGGAGCAGGCCTGCCGAAGGGCCAGAACGCAGCCCGATCGCGTAGTCCGCGCCGGTCATCGTGAGCATCCGGCGCACCAGAGCGATCCCCGTGCGGCGGTCGGGGACCAGCTGCTCGACGACCGCAGCCTCCACGGCATACCCACGCCGACGGAGCCGGAAGACGAGGCCACCCTCGGCAGGGTCGTGGGGCGATGCGAGCAGCAGTCGGTAGTGCAGCGGCGCGAAGGACGTGCGCCAGGCCATGTACTCGGGCGTGCGGTGCGTGCGGAACCCCTTCGTGGGCGCGTGCTCCAGCAGTGCTGCGGCGACCGCACCGTCGGCAAGGGCCTCCCCCGCGTCGAGCCCGGCGGATGTCACCTGAGACCACAGGTCCGCGGGAACCCGCGAGGCGATCATCGGCGCGAGAGACCGGGGCTTTGCGGGCAGCACCCCCACCGGGAGCCGCCGGGCCAGGCTCCAGCCCATCTTGAGGTATCCCGGACGGCTCTGGTCATTGGGGGTATTGAAGACGAGCCCGTCACCCGCAAGGGTCAGCTCGGCCACCCCACGAAGGGTGAGCCTGCGGAAAATGCCCTGACCTTGGTATGCGGGGTCGGTCGCCGTGTCGACGGCCCTCACCGCGCGCACCTCGCGACCCGCGTCGTCGAGGAACCTCCAGCGCAGGAACGTCCGGTAGCCAACCACCGAGCCCCGGTGTACCGCCACCCATGCGGGAGACACCCCGAAGGCGTTGTCGTAGTGCTTCCAGCGGAAGAACTCCTCGTTCGGGTCCTCGTCGCGCCAGCCCAGCGAGGCCCGCATCAGGCGCAGGACGGCCGGCTCGTCGGCCGGGTGGGCCGCACGCAGCTCGAGGTCGAGGGGCTTGGTGGGCACGGGGGGCGTCATGGTGTGGCTCCGTCCAGCCAGGTCTGCAGCATGAGCACCGTCCAGAGCGCGTAGTCGTGGTTGCGAGCGCCCGAGTCGTGCTCCGCCAGCGCCCGGGCGATCGGTTCGGGACGGAGCAGGCCCTGCCGTCGCAAGCGGTCCGGGGCCAGCAGGTCGTGTGACCACTCCCGCAGCGGCCCGCGCAGCCAGTCGGCCACGGGCGGGTCGAAGCCCATCTTGGGTCGGTCCCAGAGCTCGTGGGGCACGTACTGGCCCAGCACCTGCCGGACCACCCACTTCCCGTGGCCGTCGCGCACCTTGGCGCGCTCCGGCATCCGCCAGGTCAGCTCGACGAACCTGTGGTCAAGGAAGGGCACGCGCACCTCGAGCGCGACCGCCATGCTCGCGCGATCCACCTTGACGAGCATGTCGTCGGGCAGGGTGCGCTCCTGGTCGGCCAGCAGCATCCGGTCCAGGGGCAGGGCTGCGTCCAGGCCCGGCACGGCCGTCGCTGATGGGGGCGGTGGATTCGTCATCAGCGTCGCGGGGTCCCACCTGGTGGCCAGCACCGCGTAGGCGGCCATGTGGTCGTCCGCGGCGAGCACACCGGCCAGCTTGTGGGCCTTCGTGCCGATCGCAGGGGTGCGGCCGGGGAGGACTCGGGCCAGCCGGTCCCAGCCGACCGGGCTGGGCGTCGTCAGCGCGCGGGACGCACCGCGACGCAGCGGACCCGGCAGGGCGAGCAGCCGGGAGAGCCCTCCGTGCGCCACCCGATACCGGTTGTACCCCCCGAGCAGCTCGTCGGCGCCGTCGCCGCTGAGGCAGACCGTCACGTGTTGGCGGGCCGCCGCGCAGAGCAGGGCGGTCGGCACGCCCGAGGGGTCGGCGAACGGCTCGTCATAGAGGGATGCCGCCCGCGACGCCAGGTCGATCGGGTCGAGATCGCCCAGGGGCAGCGTGGTGTGCTCGGTGCCCAGGTGCCGGGCGACCCCGGCAGCGGTCACCGACTCGTCTCCCTCACCACCCACGGCGACCGTGAAGGTGCGCACCGGTTGGGTGCTCACGGCCTGCGCCAGCGCCGCGATCGTGGAGGAGTCGACACCCCCGGACAGGAAGGTCCCGACTGGCACGTCGGCCTCGAGCCTGCGGCGTACGGACGCGCGCAGGGCCGTGTCGGCCAGCTGCACCAGTTCGCGGTCGTCGA
The DNA here is from genome assembly GCF_000367525.1 of Phycicoccus elongatus Lp2. Classification (GTDB taxonomy): domain Bacteria; phylum Actinomycetota; class Actinomycetes; order Actinomycetales; family Dermatophilaceae; genus Phycicoccus_A; species Phycicoccus_A elongatus. The sequence goes on from NZ_HF570956.1 coordinate 1,753,445, forward strand.
GTGCCAGGGGGTCGGCGAGACCGGCGGCGGCCACCGATGCCAGCGACCAGTAGGGCACGGGCTCGGAGACCGTCGTCGGGCTCGCGACCCGCACGACACAACCCGCCGGGAGCTTGTCGATCCCCGGGACGATCGAGTGCGGTGCCGGGACGAAGCCGTACCGCAGGTAGTCAGCCAGGGCCTGCGGGTCCGGGCTGGTGCTCGTGTGCGAGAGCTGACGGACGGCCCCGAGCTCGGAGGCGAACGCGAAAGCGTCGCCCACCTGGCCGTAGTACAACGGCTTCTCCCCCACCCGGTCCCGGGCGAGAACGAGGACGCGCTCTCGGCGGTCCCAGACGGCCAGCGCGAACATCCCGTCGACGGCCGCGACGGCGGCTTCCGGGCCCCTCCGGGCGATCAGCTCGACGAGGACTTCTGTGTCCGAGTGCCCGCGAAACGCGACGCCGTCGCCCTCCAGTCGGTGACGATGGTCGGCGTGGTCGTAGATCTCGCCGTTCAGCACGAGGACCCAGCGGCCGTCCGCCGAGGTCATGGGCTGGTGTCCCGCCACCGAGAGGTCGACGATCGCCAGCCGGCGGTGGCCGAGGGCGACGCCGGCATCCGGGTCGAGCCAGCGTCCGGCATCGTCCGGGCCTCGGTGCGCGACGGCTGCTGACATCGCGTCGAGGTCCGCTCCCAGGTCACCGCCTCCGTGAGTCAGGAGCCCGACCACACCGCACATCTGGTTGTCTACCCCTCGCGTCGTCCGGGCAACCCTGATGGCGGGCCGGGCCGCTGAGTATACGGAATGGAGGATACGGAAGACTCTGCTCATGTCCCCGTCCGAGGTTGCGCTGGTCTCGAGGATCCGGGTCCTCTGGCTCATCAAGGGACTGGGTCCGGGTGGGGCCGAACAACTCCTCGTCTCCTCGGCTCGTGTCGCCGACCATGACCGGTTCGACTACCGGGCGGCATACGTTCGGCCGGACAAGGACCAGCTTGTCCCTCGGCTGACAGCCTGCGGCGTGCCCGCCACGCTGCTCGGCGGCGGCCGGCAGGGTCGGCTGTGGTGGCCGTGGCGCCTGCGCCGCCTGATGCGGGAGGTGGACATCGTCCACGCACACTCCCCGCTCCTCGCCGGCGTGGCACGACTCGCAGCGCGGACGATCCCGGTCCGCGAACGGCCAGTGACGGTGTCGACGGAGCACAACGTGTGGGGCAACTTCTCGCTGCCCACCCGACTCCTGAATGCCACGACGGCCGGCTTGGACCGCCGCCGCTGGGCGGTGTCGCTCGAGGTGCGCAGGTCGATGTGGCGCCGGCGCCAGCAAGGGTCCGCGGTCCTGGTGCATGGAATCGTGCAGGGCGACGACCACCCCCCCGCCGGGACGCGGGGACGGGTTCGGCGCGAGCTCGGGATCCCGCAGGATGCCGTCGTGGCCATCACGGTGGCCAACCTGCGTCGCGAGAAGGACTACCCCAACCTGCTGCACGCCGCCCAGATCGCACTCCTTGAGGAGCCGAGCCTGGTCGTCCTCGCCGTGGGTCAGGGGCCCCTGGAGGATGAGGTTCGTGAGCTGCACGAGAGCCTCGGCCTCGGGGATCGCGTCATGCTCATGGGTTACCGGACCGACGTCGCTGATCTGCTGGCGGCATCCGACCTGTTCGTCCTCGCGTCGGCCCACGAGGGGCTGCCCGTCTCGATCATGGAGGCGATGACGGCCGGTCTTCCAGTCGTCGCGACCGCCGTCGGGGGGGTGCCGGAGGCGGTGGTGACCGGGAAGACGGGGATCCTCCTGCCACCCCACGACCCGGAGGCCCTCGCGAGGGCACTGGTGACGGTGGCGCGGGACCGACCGCTGCGGGACGAGATGGCTGAGGCTGGCCGCGAGCGGAGCACGGTGTTCGACATCCGGTCCGCGGTCGAGGTGCAGCAACGGGCCTACGCGGAGCTGGTCAGGTCCTGACGGCAGTCGTCGAACCAGCACGGCCTGGTGGCCGAGTGCTCACATCCACTTCTGACCCAGGTAGGACAGGTCGGCGGCGACGTCGCGCCGGAATGCCTGGTAGGTCGCGTTGAACTTGGGCTGGGCGTGCAGGCAGGTGAACTGCCGATCGAAGACGGTCAGGAGGGTGCCGTACGCGCGGGTGAAGAAGTCGTTGTGGTCCACGCGCTTGAGGCGGCCGTCCCACCGCACGAGGCGAATGCGGTCGGTGCGGGCCACGAAGAACTGCGGCACCTTGTAGAGGACCGGAAGGCCGTCGATCACGGTGTCAGCGGGCCGCACGGGCTCCCCGCGGTAGGCGAACAGCGGCGCCGTGGAGTAGTCGGGAGACTGCCAGAGCGGCAAGTTGACGACCCGGCCCCCCACGATGTCAACCTCGGGGTTGCGGCGAAGGTAGTCGACCACCCGGTTCAGGTCGAGCTCGGGGGTGAAGACGAAGTCGTCGTCCACGGACATCACGAATTCGGTCGACACCTCGGCCAGGGCCGCGTTCCGTCCCGCGGCCACTCCGGTGTCGAAGGGGAGGACGACGACCGAGATGCCCGGATCGTCGAACGACTGGGGGTGGCGGGAGTCATCCGCGACGATGACCGGACCGTCGAAGACGCGCCGTAGGGTCGAGACCATGCGTCTGGCGTTGGCTGGGCGTTCGAAGGTCTTGGCGATGACGGTGAGGTCGGTGACCTTCCGCGACGGTCGCTTCCGCAGGCGGGCCACAGCGTTCGCACCAGCGATCAAGACCTCCGACACGGCCGTGTACCCCCACCGCAGTGGCGCACCCGCCGGCCCGCGCCCGATCCTGACGAGCTCCGCCCTGACGTGCCTAGCCACGCAGGCCGACCGTCTTGGCCAGGCGCACGATCCCGGCATACGCGCGCTCCGGGGCCAGGTTGCCCACGAGCTTCGCGGCGAAGAACGCCTCGGGGTCGCTCTGCCGCACCGGCACCCGCTTGAGGCGCACCCGCTCGGTGCCGGGCACGTTGCGCCCGAGCTCGCCGGAGGAGGCGCTGCGGAACCGCTCCCGGAGGGCCGCCTCCATCTCGTCGACACGCACACCCCACGGGTAGGTGAAGTGCCTCGGCCTCACCCCCAGGTGCCGCTCCACTGAGGCGGCGGTGCAGGCATCCACCTCCTCCTCCGTCAGGGCCTCCGGGCGGACATGGAGGTGCGTGTGGTTGCCGACGGTGCACAGGCCCGAGTCGACCATCTCGCCCAGCTGCGCCCACGACATGCCCATCCCGGTGGACCCCTTGGCGGTAGACCCCTCCCACACCATCGGCTGCGACACGTACCCGGAGGCCAGGTAGACGGTGAAGGGCAGCCCGCGCTCCCTGAGCAGCGGCCAGGCATGTGCGTGGACGTCCTCGAAGCCGTCGTCGAAGGTGAGCACCACGCTGGGCCTGCTATCGCCCGAGTCGAGGCGGTCCAGCGCCGTGTCGAGAGCCACCACGTCGTGCCCCTCGAGCTGTTCGAGCTGTCGGGCGAAGGCCGGCACCGGCAGGTCGAGCTCGTCGCGGGTCCCTCCCCCGACCCGGTGGTAGATAAGGAGGGTCGCACCCTGAGCGAGCGAGTCACGCCCGATCCCGGCCAGACCCGACTTCAGACGGGCCCGAGGGCCGCTCCCCGGGGGCGCACCCCGGTCGCCCTCGTCGCTGCGCTCAGCGTCTGCGGACCCCGCCAAGGCTCGCCACCTCCTGGTGCCGGACAGACTCCGCTTCATCGCCCCCGAACCCCTCATCATCGAGGTCGTTCCGTCTGCGGACGGCCGGGAGGGCGAGCAGCACGAGGAAGAACGGAAGCATCAGCACCCGCTGTCGCGCCAGGATGCCGAAGTTGGCAAAACCCGAGAACGCGACGATGAAGGCGCCCGTGTACACGAGGGAGAACACCACATAGGGGTTGCACCGGAGGATGCCGGGAAGGCGGCGCAGCCGCGGCCACGACGCCACCGTCAGCGCGAGAAGGAAGAGCCCTTCGAGGCTCTGGACGAGCATCTGGGCGTTACCTGCCTCCCACGGAAACGGCCGAAAAAGCACGGTCAGCGCTGCGGCCGGGAACCCCAGCGGGGACTCGACCGGGACGGGCGTGAACTCCGACCCTCCCACCGTCGTTCGGGCCCCCGCCATGTCGAGGGATTCCGACACGGCCTGCCAGCTGAAGTCGTCCGTCCCGAGCAGTTCGGCCGATTGGGTGGCGAGCACCCACGCTGCCGCCCCCATCACGAAAATGCCACCGAACTTGTTGAGAATCCCGGTCACCTGGGTCGAGGCCGGCCGGAACAGCTGGGCGACGAGCAGGGCCGCGAACAGCAGGACGGCGATGTGCGGACGGATCAGCGCCGTGCCGACGGCCCCGGTCGCGAGCAGCGCCATCGAGCCGTGCTGGCCGGCGAAGAACTTCGCGGCGCCCAGGGCCGTCACGCCGACGAAGAGCATCAGCCATGACTCCTTGCCGATGGAGGACGGCCAGTACAGCATCGAGGGCAGGAGGAACACGAGCAGGGCATAGCGCCGGTGGTCACCGTCCGGCAACGCGATCCGGAAGGCGCGGTACAGCAGGTACGCCCCCCAGAACGCGAAGGCCCCGTAGACCATGAACGCCGCCAGCGTGGTGGGGCCGATCACGGTGTAGACGGCCGTGGTGATGAGCTCCATGTACTGGGTACCGCGAGCCGTCTCGAGGTCCCACGTCACGGCTCCCTGCCGCCAGCTCCGGTACTGGAACGCAGCCGCGAGGTTGTAGCGCTCAGCATCGGAGGCCCCGTCGTAGACGACGTAGGCCACGTAGTACCGCACCATCGTGCCGGCCATCTTGGCGAGGAAGGCGAAACCGATGAGCCGAGCGAACCACGGGCTCGGCTCCCGCGCCGCGACCCGCCAGATGAGCAGAGCGTTGACGGCAATGAATAGCGGCGCGACGAGCAGGGCCCCCCACACGTTGTACGACTGCCGGCCGATCGCCCACGCCCAGACGAACGCGAAGCCCGCGCCGACGAACGCTGCCAGGGTCAGACCGACGGCCCAGGGCCGAACGGAGGTGGAGAACACGAGAAAAGGGTTACGCGGACGAGGAGGTGCGGCGAGCACGCCTGCTGAGCGCCGCGTCATCGGGCGCGCCATCAGCCTGCGGGGAGAACGGCCGCGCACCATCCTCCGAGCCCGCGAACTGGGTCGAGGCATCTGCCCGCGTCGGACGGAGCGACCGGTCCGCCTCGACACGAGCGGATCGCGCGCCCTTGCGCTTCTTGGTGTCTCCGTGGCCGTAGCCGTAGCCGTAGCCGTCAGCGCGCCGGCCACGGGCACCAACGAGCACGACGCCGCTGATCGGCACCTGGAAGCGTCCGAGGAGCTCGGCGACCCGGTGCGCGGCGACATCGGTGAGCCGACCGCTGCGCACGACGAGCAGCACGGTGTCAACGATCGGCAGGACGTCGAAGACGTCGCTGGCCGCGAGGAGGGGGGCGGAGTCGATGATCACGACGTCGGCCATCCCACGGACCTCCTCGAGCAGGTGCCCCATCCGACTCGCGAGCGACGCCGGGTGAGTTAGCCGGGTTCCTGCGGTGATGATCCTCACCCCGGGCACGCTCGTCGGCCGGACCAGGGCCTCGAGCGGGACGTCGCCCGGGTCGGTGATGAAGTCGGAGATCCCTGCGCCCTGGGGCACGTCGAAGAGGCTGTGGGTGTCTGGGGAGCGCAGGTCGGCATCGAGGACCAGGACGCGCTGCCCGGTCTCGGCGAAGCTCGCGGCCAGGTTGGCCACGGTGGTCGTCTTGCCCTCCGCCGCGTTCGCCGAGGTGACGAGGATGAGGCGTGCACCGGTTGCCGTGCCGCCTCGCTCCGCGGTCGCGGCTCGTCGCCCTGTGTAGTCACCGGTCATTTTCCGACTCACGGTGTGCATGAGGGCGGTGCGCGCTGCCCGGTAGGCGTCCGAGTAGGGGTCGAGCGGGTCGGCCGCAACCATGATGCTCGCCTTGCGCTTCTGCGCCTGGCTCAGACGCGGGACCTCGGCGATGATCGGCAGGCGGAGCGCGGCATGCACCTCGTCGCGCGTGCGCAGGCGGGAGTCGACCCTCTGGATCACGAGCGCAAGGGCGAAGCCCAGAAGCAGACCGATGAACGCGGCCATCGCCGTCCGCAGCGGCCGCGAGGGCGGCACAACGAACCCACCGCCGATCTGGTCCGGGATCGGGGTGGCGACCTGGAGCACCGACACCGCCGCACCACCCGTACCGGGGGCGCCCTTCTCGAAGAAGGCCACCGTCTCGTCGGCGAACGCGTTGGCGGTGGCGGCGGCACGTTCGCCGTCTGGCGCCGATGCCGCGATGGTGAGGGCAGCTGCGGCCGGGTCCGGGGTCACCGTGATCTGCGAGGCCAACAGCGCCGGGTCCCCGTCGAAGCTCAGGACCTTGGCGGCGCGGGAGGGGATCTCGCCGGTCTTGATGAAGAGGGCGAGACGGTCGATGGATACCAGCTCAGGGGGCCCGCCGGACCCGACGAGCAGGGTGGCGGTCGCCGTGTAGGAAGGCGCCACTTCCGCCTCGTCGGTCTGGGCGGGGGTGAGGAACCACGTCACGGCAGCCGCGACGAGCGCGCACGCAACGATGATCGGCCACCGACGCCGAGCGATCGTCAGGTAGTCACGAAGCGTCATGCCGGGTCCCCGCTCGGGTCGAAAACCCCTGAGGCAGCATAAGGAACCGCCGTGGGGTGGGTGGTTGGTCGACTACCGAGTGTAACCGACGAATAAGTGAGCAGTTCTGCTTCTGAAACGAGGAGGAGTTGGTGTCCGCCCCCGACCCTGAGAGGATTCCGAGCCGTGACGACAAACACCGAGGGGCCGCCGCCCCGGTCGCTCCGGGTCGCGCACCTCACCACCGTGGACATGAGCCTGGCGCTCCTGCTCGGCACCGAACTGGCCGTGGACGTCGAGGCCGGCCACGAGGTCTTCGGCATCAGCGCCCCCGGCCCCTACGTCGAGCGAGTCGCAGCGCTTGGTGTCACCCACGTCCCGGTGCGGACCCTCACCCGTTCATGGGCGCCCGCCTCGGACCTCGCGGCCTCTCGCGAGCTCGTCCGCACCATCCGCGCTCTGGACCTCGATGTCCTCCACACGCACAACCCCAAGACCGGCGTGATGGGTCGCATCGCTGGCCGACTGGCCGAGGTCCCGGTTGTCGTCAACACGTGTCACGGGTTGTGGGCCCGACCAGAAGACAAGGCTGCCAAGCGCGCCTTCGTCTATGGACTGGAAGCGCTGGCGGCACGCTTCTCGGACTACGAGCTGTTCCAGAACGCCGCAGACCGCGACACCCTGCGTCCGGCCCTCAAGCGCGGGCGGCACCGCGTGGTCGGCAACGGAGTCGACCTCGACCGGTTCTCACCCGACCCCGAGGGCCGCAGACGAGTGCGCGCCGAGCTCGGAGTGGCCGAGGGCGAGCTTCTTGTGGGAACCATCGGCCGGCGCGTGCGTGAGAAGGGTTTGGTCGAGTTCGCCGCCGCCGCCTCGGAGCTGTCCGCCGAGGCGACGTTCGTCTGGGTCGGGCCGGAGGACGACACGGATGCTGGCGCGAGCGAGGCGGACACGACCGGCATCAGGTTCGTCGACGAGCGCACCGACATGCCTGCGGTGTACGCCGCGCTGGACGTCTTCGTGCTGGCCTCGCACCGGGAGGGCTTCTCCCGGGCCGCCATGGAGGCGGCAGCCTGCGGGGTGCCCATGGTTCTCACCGATATCCGCGGATGCCGCGAGGTGGGCGACGACGGCATCCACCTCACGCTCGTGCCTCCTCACGACGGGACTGCTCTCGCGAGGGCGGTCGGTGCTCTCCTGGGGGACCCCGAGCTCCGCGCGCGGCTCGGCGACGCCGCCCGCCGGCGTGCCCTCGCGGAGTTCGACCAGCGCAGGGTGGCACGGGTCTCCCTCGACACCTATGCAGAGGTGGCACGGCGGAAGGGCACGTCGACGGGCCGATTCGCTCGCCCGAGCGCCGATCCGAGGACGACCGTGCTCCACGTGCTCCCCGCGGACCTAGATAGGGGCGCTCAGGTCTATGCGGGCCAGTTGCGGGATGCGCTGGCCGGCGACCCGGAGCAGAGGCACCTCGCCGTGTCGCTGTTCGAGGCACCCGAGGCCGCGCTGCGGGCCGACATCCGGCTCGGTGTCCGGTCCGGCCTGCTGCGCCGGGCGGGGCTCGATCCGGTCGCTGTCGCGCGCCTCCGCCGCACCATCCGCGACGAGCGCGCCGAGGTCGTGGTCGCGCACGGCGGCGAGCCGCTGAAGTACGTCGTCGCAACCGGCGGCCCTGCTCGCACCGTCTACTACAAGGTGGGCCTGTCCACGTCGGAGCTCTCCAGACCGTCGAGAACGCGTCTTTACCGGTTCCTCGCGGGCCGAGCCACCCGTGTGGTCGGGGTGTCGAACGAGATCGTAGAGCAGGCGCACGACGTGCTCGACGTGCCGAGGGCCAAACTGGCGGTGATCCCGAACGGACGCGACCCGCGTACCTACCATCCCCCCACGGGTGACGAGAGCCGCGCAGACCCGCCCATGATCCTCTTTGTCGGGCAGCTCGAGGCCGGGAAGCGACCCGGCCTGTTCCTCGACGTCGTCGCGGTGCTGCGCTCGCTCGCCGCAACGTTCGATGCGGCCATCGTCGGCGACGGACCCGAGCGCGCGGCACTACAAGAACGTTCGGCAGCCCTGGGGGTGCGAATGCTTGGAGTCCGGTCCGATGTCCCGCAGCTGCTCCGAAGGGCGTCGGTCGTCGTCATGACCAGCGCCCCAGCGACCGAGGGGATGCCTGGGGTTCTCATCGAGGCCGGGCTGAGCGGTGTTCCGGTGGTCTCGACAGCGTCAGCGGGCGTGGCTGACGTCGTCATTGAAAGCTCGACCGGCTTCGTTGAGTCAGATGACCCTTTTCAGCTGGTTAGCCCGGTTGAGACCCTTCTGAACGACCCTGGCCTCCGTGCCGCCATGGGCGAGCGAGCCCGAGAACACTGTAGGGAACGATTCACGATCACGGCGACGGCTACCCAGTGGAGGGCATTGGCCAGCGAGCTCATCGACCCGGGCGCCGGGGGACGCGCATGAGGTGCCACCGCCATATCCTGGGGGCCGTCGTGTTGGGGGCCACGTCTCGAGCAAGGGTGACATGAGGATTCTTGGCATTGGCCCCGAACGACCCATCCGGGGACAGTCAGCGCTCCGCAGCCTGGTGTCCGAGTACAAGGGACAAGTTGCGCTGCTCGCTTCCCTGTCCTTTATCGGAGCGTTGCTGGAGGCACTGTTCCTCTTCATTCTCACCGGCGTGGCTATGGCCATGGTGAGCGGGCGGTCGTCGGTGGGGCCGTACGTCGGCCACTCGCTCGCGATCAACAGTGCGCTCATGTTCGCCGCTCTGCTGTTGCTCGTTCGGCTCGGTCTCAACCTGGCTGGCGTGCGCACCTCGGCGCACCTTACGGCGGACGTCACCAGGGACCAACGGCGCCTTCTGTCCCACGCCTACTTGAACAGCACTTGGGCGATTCAGGCTGCGGAGCCCGCAGGTCGACTCCAAGAGCTGCTCACGTCCTTCGTGGGCCGCCTCTCCAACGCGGTCTCGACGCTGACCGGCGCCGTCACCGCGCTCTTGAGTCTGGGGGCGTTCTTGGCCACCGGCCTTGCCATCGATGCAGCGTCCACCGCAGCAGTGCTCGTGGCCCTGGCACTCGTGGGTGCCGTGCTGAGTCCCGTGCGGCGACGGATCCGTGACCGCGCTGGTGAGTCCGCCCAGGCCGGCCTCCAGTTCGCCAATGCAGTGTCAGAGCTGGGCTCTCTCGGGCAGGAGATGCAGACCTTCGGCGTCCAGGCGCCCTTCGGAGATCGCATCGACAAACTGAGTAACGAAACGACAGCCACTCAGCGACGCGTCCAAGTCCTCAGTGGGGCGCTGCCCTTGATCTACATGACTCTGGCCTATGGCGCCGTCCTGGTGGGCGTCGCCGTCCTCGCGTTCGTTGGTTTTGACGACCTTGCGGTCCTCGGGGCTGTCATCCTCCTCATGCTTCGGTCGCTCAGCTACGGTCAGCAACTAGCGGCGGCTTGGGGTGCGCTCGCATCAAACGCACCGTTTCTCGACCACGTAGGAGATACGATCGCCCGCTACCAGGCGGCTCGGGCCGACGGTGGCCAAGCCATCCCGGCCCACGTCGCACCACTCGAGGCCCACGACGTCGAGTTCGCATATACGGCCGAGCGACCAGCGCTCACCGGGGTTACTTTCGGTATCGGCGCAGGAGAAGTGGTCGGTGTCATTGGCCCGTCCGGGGCCGGCAAGTCTACCTTGGCCCAGCTTCTCTTGGGACTGCGCTCACCGACGAAGGGCAGAATGTGCGTCGGTGGCACCGACCTCCGCGATGTCGACCGTTCGTGGTGGAGCCGACGGGTGTCCTTCGTCGCGCAGGACGCCCTCCTCATCACCGGCACGGTGTCCGAGAACATCCGATTCTTCCGCGACGGCATTGACGACAACGCGCTTCGGGTGGCAGCGCGCCAGGCGAACGTGTTGTCGGACATAGAGTCACTTCCACTCGGCTTCGACACCCATCTCGGCGAGCGAGGGAGCCAGCTGTCGGGCGGGCAGCGTCAACGCCTGTCGATTGCTCGTGCGCTGGTCGGCCAACCTGAGCTCTTGGTGCTGGACGAGCCCACCTCCGCGCTGGATGGACGGAGTGAGGCCCTCATCCGAACCACTCTTGCCCAGTTGCGCGGACAAATCACCGTCGTGATCATTGCGCACAGAATGTCCACGCTCGACATCTGCGATCGGATTCTCGTCATTGAGGGCGGCAGACTATCCGCACTCGGAACTCCGAAGAGCCTCCAGGAAGACAGCGAGTTCTACAGGAGCGCCTTGGCCATTGCGGGCATTACGCACGGTGGCGAGACATGATGCGGGTCCTTTACGTCATCGATTCACTGGCCCTGGGCGGCGCGGAAAGGTCGCTCGCCGACATGGCGCCCGGTCTGGTCGCCGGCGGAGTGGACCTTCACGTCCTTTCCCTGGGCACGAGTCTCCACCTGGCTGCCGATCTTGAGCGCGCTGGGGCGACGGTGCACCGAAGGCGCACCGCACCCGGGCGCCTGGGCAGCGTCCGAGCGGTGGTGGCAACGGCGCGAGAAGTCCGCCCGGATCTCATCCACACGACACTGTTCGAGGCCGACATTGCGGGGCGAATCGGGGCGCTGTTGCATCGCGTGCCGGTGTCGACGAGCATCGTCAGCGACTCGTACGGCCCTCAGCACTATTCCGAAGCAAACACCCTCAAACTCCATGCGGCCAGGACCTTGGACGCGGTGACAGCGCTGGCGTCCACCCGGTTTCACGCGATCTCATCAGCCATCGCGTTGAGCGTCCCGCCGAGGCTCGGGATCTCACCTGACCTCGTCCACGTCATTCCCCGTGGGCGCGACCCAGAGAAGTACCCTTTTCAGAGGAGGGAGCAACGCGAGGCAATACGAGGCGAACTCGCCATTGACCCGCGGAGCCCGGTGGTGTTGGCCGTTGGGCGGGTTGAGCCGGCGAAGGGCCTCCAGCACCTCGTGGCCGCAGTACCCGCCGTCTTGGCACGGCACCCCAACACTGTGACGCTTATCGCAGGCCCGCCGGGTCGGGCAACCCCAGATCTCCAGCGCCAGGCCCGGTCCTTGGGCGCAGACGTGAGGTTCCTCGGCTATCGAGCCGACGTGAACGCACTCCTGGCCGCAGCCGATGTATTCTGCTTCCCGTCCGAGCGCGAAGGGTTCGGGGGAGCCCTCATTGAAGCCTTGGCCGTGGGGTGTCCGATCGTGGCGTCGGACATACCCACCTCGAAGGAGATCCTGGGGGAGGGTAACGCCTGCGCCGGAGTGCTGACTCCTACGCGGGACGCAACCAAGCTCGGCCGAGCGCTCATCCAGGTTCTTGACGACGGCGAGGCAGCGGCGGCTCGTGCGCACTGCGGCCGGGCCCGTTTTGATTCGCTGTACACAATCGATGCCGTCGTCGACCAGATGATCACGTTCTTCAACGCGTCCGTTCGGGGTAAGTCGTGACGCAGGAGGCGGATGCCCACACTGACAGCGTGGGGTTCACGGTGGTCATCCCCACACATCACGGGCGCCAGTCGGTCCTACGCGCAGTCCAATCCGTGCTCGGTCAAAGCCATGACGCACTCGAACTCATCGTTGTCTCAGACGGGGAGGGAGGACGAACGCGCGAAATACTCCACGGTATCACCGACCCCAGGATGCGCGTCATCGAGCAGGAGCGGCTCGGGGTCTCGGGTGCCCGCAACCGTGGGGCAGCAGCCGGCACGCACCCGTGGGTCGCCTTTCTCGACGATGACGACGAGTACCGACCCGACGCCTTGGAGTCTTGGTCATCAGTAGTTGACCGTGAGACCGTCGTCGTCACCGCGCCCGTGATCTTCTGGTCAGGGACCATTCCGGTCGAGACCGTCGAATGCCACCTCTCCATGACCGACCCGAGCATGAGGGCCAGCAGGATCCATCCGGGCGGGTTCGCGGTACGACGCGACGTGTTCATGGCCGTCGGCGGTTTCGACGAGCACCTGAGGTACTCCGAAAACCTAGACCTGGGTTTGCGCCTGTGCGAGCTGATCGCCTCGGGGGACACCGGGGCAGTCGCGTATTCGTCGCAAGTGGCCGCGGATCTGCACCGACAAGCGGCCACCCAGCGGATTCGGCGATACGACAGCGCGCCGGCCGACTCCGCGAGGGTCTTCCTGGATCGCTACGCCGGGCGACTGGCTCACGACCGAGCAGGTGCGGCCTCACTGCACCGGATCATCTCCAGGCAAGCGCGGACGATCGCTGATACTCGCCAGTCAATACGACACGCAGGCAGCGCCATCCGAATACAACCGACGAACGTGCACAACTATCGCAGCCTCTTGCTCGCTGTCCTTGGGACACGTCCTCGGTCTTGAGGTCACGTCGGGTCCGTCCGACTAACGGTGTAACTGGCGTTCATTGGTTAGAGGTTCTCGGCCGCGGGCATGCGGTCTTCGAAGGTGATCGCGAACGCGTTGAGTGCCGGCTTCCACCGGGTGACCCATCGTGCCTGCCCCAGGCCCTTGGGGTCCAGGGACCGCGTCACCAAGTAGAGCGTCTTCATTGCGGCCTGCTCGGTGGGGAAGTGCCCCTTGGCGTTGACCGCTCGCCGGTAGCGGGCGTTCAACGACTCGATCGCGTTCGTCGAGCAGAGGACCTTACGGATCTCCACGTCGTAGGCGAGGAAGGGGATGAACTGTTCCCACGCGGCCCGCCACAGCTTCGGGATCGCCGGGTAGGCCTTGCCCCACTTCTCCTCAAACTCCTCGAACCTGGCCCACGCCGCGTCCGCCGACGGCGCGGTATAGATCGGGCGGAGGTCCTTGGCGATCGCCTCCCAGTACCGCTTGGAGGCGTACCGGAACGTGCCCCGGATCAGGTGCACGATGCACGTCTGAACGATCGCGGCCGGGAACACCGTGGCCACCGAGTCCGGGAGCCCTTTGAGGCCGTCACACACGACGAAGAACACATCGGCGACGCCCCGGTTCTTCAGCTCGGTCAGGACCGCGAGCCAGTACTTCGCGCTCTCCCCGCCGACCCCGGTCCCCGGCCAGATCCCCAGCACGTCGCGGTGACCGTGCAGGTCGACCCCGATAGCCGCGTAGAACGGCTGGTTACCGACCTGCCCATCACGGACCTTGACGTAGATCGCGTCGATGAAGACCGCCGCGTACACACCCTGCAACGGTCGAGCCGACCATGCCTGCATGTCCTCGATCACCTTGTCCGTGATCCGCGAGACGGTGTCCTTCGAGACGCTCGCGCCGTAGATCTCCGCGAAGTGTGCGCTGATCTCCCCCGTGGTCAAGCCACGGGCGTACAGGGACAACACGATCGCGTCGACATCGGTCAACCGGCGTTGCCGCTTCTTGACGATCACCGGCTCGAACGTGCCCTCCCGGTCCCGAGGCACCTCGACCTCCACCGGGCCAGCGTTGTCCGTCAGCACCGTCTTCGCGCGAGTCCCGTTCCGCGAATTGCCACCGTTGCGCCCTTCGACAGCGTGCTTGTCAAAGCCGACGTGTTCGGTCATCTCCTCCTCAAGGGCGGCCTCGATGACCTGCTTGGTGATCGCCTTGAGCAGCCCCTCCGGGCCAGTCAGATCCTCACCCCTGGCGCGAGCGGCCTTGACCAGCTCGCGCACTGCGTTGCGCTCCACCTCATCAGGCGTGAGCGTCTTCTTGACTGCCTTTCGCAATGGGCTCACGCCCACCAGTGTTTCGGTCATCACTGACCCTTTCCCGCTGACCGCGTCAGCGCGTTGGGCCAGTTACACCGTTGGTCGGACAGTCTCGCGATCGCGATCCAGTTCGTCAGACACGACTCCGAGATCCCGAAGTCCTTCGCGATCTCCTTCAACGTCGTCCCTGCCTCAAGAGCGTGAGCCACCTCGACCACGTTCTGTCGGAACTCCTTCGGATAGGGCTTGGGCATGGTGCACATCCTCTCCTGCGGCACCCCACGGCACCACAGAGTCGTTGTCACCTATCCGTGCAGCAGTCCCCCACTTCCCGACGGTAATGGAGTTGTGGTTTCCAAGTATGAGTATTCTGCAGTTCACGACGCTCGACGAGGATCCAATGGTGACCTCGTTCTCGCGTCCCCTAACCGTGAGCGAACTGCGCCTCATGAAGGCGGAATCCAACCGCAAACTATTCAGCGACCCGACCCCTATGGATTTCCGACCGAGAAAACTTGAGCGCCAACGACGCAGTTCCAGTAGCTTCACGTGCGCACCCGTCGATTCAACCGGCTCATTACATCCTTCACCATAAAGGGACCGTACCGGCGAACCAGCGCAGGACGGCAACGCGGGGGCGCGATGCGGAAGGCGGACTGAAAGCGCCGGTAACCGGTTCCAGTCATCCCGGCCGCCACATAGCGTGCCGCTGCCCGCGCCAAGAGGAGCGAATGCTCGCGGGGCCACTCAGCCAGCGCGCTCGAATGATACGAGGCCACGGCATCCAGAGCGATTGCGCCCTCAGGTCCCGACAACTTCGCCGATTCTCGCACGCCGGGATGGTCACGACATCGCACTAGGACCTCGGGCACTACTGCCACGTGCGCCCGAGTCAGGAGCCTGACATAGAACTCGATACCCTCACATGCGGTTAGCGGACCGAGACCAGGCTGGTGGCCCAACCCGCCGATGCTGGCCAAGGTGTCCCTACGGACCAGGGGGGTGCTCATGTTGTCCGTCAGCAGCGGAGATACTCGTCCGGCGCCAGTTGGCTTCCCGGTCGTCCGGACGGACCCATCCGGCCGGAACCACTCGTACCAGCAGAGGACTACGTCAACGTGCTCGTCCACCGCCGCAAGTTGTCGTTCGAGCTTCGTGGGCAGCCAAAGGTCGTCGCTGTCCAGGAGCGCAACCCAAGGAGAAGAGCCGGCCCGGACTCCGAAATCGCGCGTCCGTTCGGGTCCCAGCCGGGGTCGCGAGATGACCTGGATTCGGCCATCGCCGGCGAACACTTCGGCGAGGCGCTCACCGGAGCCATCGTCTCCTCCGTCGTCGATGATCACCAGAGCCCAGTCAGAGAATGTCTGCGCTTGCACCGAGCGAACGGCCTGAGTCGTCAGTTCAAGCCGGTTTCGCGTTGGAATTACCACATCAACCAAGGCCATGCCTAGAACCCCTCTTCGACCCGGACCACCATGGCGCTGAGGGCAGTCCGCCGGTCTTGTGAGCGAGTCCGGGATCGACCCGCCTCCCACTGAGGCCCATGACAGCGTCAACCGCGCCCCGAAGCGGCATAACCCACTCGATGGCTGGCCGCCGTGCTCGCACGAGAGCCATCACCCCCTTCGCGCCGCCCCCGAGTGCCACGAACACTGCCGTGGCCGGGGATGCATACTCCCTCGCGATGAGACCGGTGTTCCGGACCGAGTAGTAGCGGCGCCACGCTGCAGCGTCACGCGGCGTGCGCAGTCTGGACTTGTCCAGCCCTGTGCGCTTGTTGAGACGGCGCTCAACCAGCCACAGGTCTCCGTCCGCATACAAGGAGTAGCCAGCACGTCGGAGGCGCAGACCATGCTCCAGATCATCAAAACCAAAGAACAGTCGTCGATCGAAGACGCCGGCGCGCTTCAGCGCGACGCAGCGAAACATCGGAAACTGGCCCCCACCGATGTAGTCAACCGGGACCGGACCGTCCAGCTCCTCATCTCGAACTCGCCGGGTGACACCCCGCCGGGCATCATACCTGGCTCCGACGAGACCCACTGCCCCTGTTCGGGAATCGGACCGACACTGCACTTGGCCGAAGTTCCACAGCTGCTCCAGTATTTCGTCCGTGCGAGGGGGGTCATCGTCGTCGAACAGAACCAGCCAGTCTTCATCAGCCGCGATCCTGAGGATGTGCTGCATACCCAACGCAATCCCGCCCGCCGGACCCTGGTTCCCATGGGCGTCGATGTACATCGCGCCCACTGCCGCGGCAGCCGCTCTGGCGTGGCAGTCCGAGCCGTTGTCGACAACCACGAGCCCGTCCACCGCCCGATTCTGGCGCCCTATCGCGGCAAGCGTTTGAGTCAGAGCCTCGGGGCGGCGGTACGTCACGAGGACCCCCCACAACTTTCCAGGGCTCGTCGTCATCTGCCGGGCGTAACCTTGACGACCGCAGCGTCGGGTACAGGTCTTCTCATCACGGCGTCACGCCCTTACACAGGTTCAGCAGGATCGTAGCCTTGGCACCCACGAGCGTCCCTTCTCCGATTACAACATCCCCGGAGACTACCGCCGCGAAGTCAACGCAGACGAAATCGCCCACCACAGCCTGGTGCCCGTTGGTCCACTCGGGCTGACATGAACGTGCCGCCCGGGCAACACGTTCGTCGAGCTCGTCCCCCGAGAGACTGATGGCGGACAGTCCCACGCGTAATCGCGACGTCGTCCGAGTTCGAGTTCCCCGACGGGGTCTGAATGCTCCTATGCGTTGTCAAGCGGCGCCGAGCCAGCCCCGGTAGCGGTCGGCGAAGGCGTCGTCGCGGCGTCGGCCGAGCCCGAGTTCGCCATCGCGGGCTGGCCACACGTCAAGGGCTGTCGCGACGGCGGTCAGGGTGATGTTCTTAGCGCTGCGGGCTGGGCGTAGGTGGGTGTAGTGAGGCACGGTGCAGCGCCCGGCCAGGGTGGCGAAGACTTCGCGGGCCACGGCACGTTTGAGCGCCCGCTACACGGCCTTCTTGGTTCAACCCTTGACCAGGTGGGTGTCGCGGTAGGCGCGGGTGCGCTCGTCGCTGGCATCCGGTTCTTCACGACGTGGTGCAGGGCGGCGTTGGCCTGTCGGTCCCCGCCTCGGGAGAGCCGGTGCCGGTCGGTGCGTCCGGAGCTGGCCGGGATCGACGCGGTGCCGCACAGCGCGGCGAAGGAGGCCGAGGAGCGCAGCCGGTCGGGGTTGTCCCCGGCGGTGATCAGCAGCTGGGAGCCGACCACGGCGCCGACGCCCTTGATCGCGAGCAGGGCCGGGTTGGCGGTGTGGCCCGGGTCCGCATCCGCTGCTCGAGGTCGGCGAGCTCCCCGCCGAGGTGACGGGTGCCTGCGGGCCAGCGAACGCAGCGCATGCACGGTGTCCGCTTGACCACGGTCACGGACTTGCTTGGGGCGGGTACTGGTCAGTGCGGCCATGAGTTTGGCGTCGGGCAGGTCTCGGTACTGGTCCCGAAGGTGACCCTGGGCGTTGACCAGCAGTGCCCCGATCTGACGCCACGCAACCTGCTGCGCATGACGGTCAGCGCCCGCCAGGGTTCGATGCTGGCGTCCTTGGGGTCGGTAGTGGCCTCCCCGGACAGCACCGAACGGGCGGCGCGGTAGGCGTCGAGCCGATCGATCTTTCCCGGCTCATCCCAATCGAGGGTGTAGGAGTTGGGGTCTGAAGCCGCCGGATTCGGGGGGAGTCTCAGTGGAAGGCGCAGCAGGCGGCGAAGCGACCGAAGACCTCGAAGCTCGTGACCAACGACCGGTTGCGTGAGTACGTGCAGGACCGGCTCGCAGGGAACGTCCGCCGTCGTGACGGCACGGTCGCGTCGGGTCCGACGCCGCCTCCGTGGAAGGGGCTGAACAAGCCCCGCCGGGCGGACCGGCGATGGTCCACGGCGTGGAGCCCGGAACAGATCGCGCACCGGTTGAAGGTCGACTTCCCCGATGATCAGTCCATGCGGATCAGCCACGAGGCGGTCTACCAGTCGCTGTTCATCCAGGGCCGTGGCGGGCTCAAGCGCGAGCTGGTGACCTGTCTGCGCACGGGCCGCGCACTGCGGGAGCCGCGAGCCCGGTCCAGGAACAAGGCGCAGGGTCATGTGACCGCGGATGTCGTCCTCAGCGAGCGTCCCGCAGAGGCTGAGGACCGCGCCGTCCCCGGCACTGGGAGGGCGACCTGATCATCGAGACAGGCCGCTCGGCGATCGACACGCTCGTCGAGCGCTCCAGCCGCG
>NZ_HF570956.1:1772056-1792418 GCF_000367525.1 Phycicoccus elongatus Lp2
CTCGCTTCATGTCGGCGCTGTGGCGGTAGGCGAAGGCGTTGTCGGTCATGACGCGTTCGATGACGGTGATGCCTTGGGCGGCGAAGTACGCCGCAGCCCGCTCCAGGAAGTCCGCGCAGGTGGGTCCTTTCTCGTCGGGCAGGACTTCGGAGTAGCCCAGCCGGGAGTAGTCATCGATCAGCGAGTGGACGTAGTCGTACCCGATCTTGTCCCGCTTGCCCTTGGCGGCCTGGGTGGCAGCCAACCCGTGAGCGCGCCACCCGCCCCCGTCAGGGATCTTGCCGAGCTTCTTGACGTCCATGTGCACCAGTTCGCCCGGATAGTCGCGTTCGTAGCGTTCCGCGCTCTGTTTCGAGGACCTGATCACCTCCCCGGTCATCGGGTCCAACTCGCGCAGGTACGGCATCTGGTGACGGCGCAGGATCCGTGAGACCGTCCGCGCCGGCACGCCCACCTTCGGTCCCAGGACGTCAGGGCCTTCACGGTCCGTGACCCGCGCTCTCAGGACGGCTTCCTCGACCTCGGGAGCCGTCCTGCGGGGGCTGGTGCGTGGGCGTGAGGATCGGTTCGCCAACCCGCCTTCCCCTTCAGCGGCGTGACGACTGATCCACGTCGCGACGCACTTGCGCGAGACCCCCATCGCCGCCGCGATGTGCGCCTGTTTCCATCCCTGCTGATGACGCTGGACGATCAAGCGGCGGCCATGAACAGTTAAACGGGCATTAGCGTGGGACACGAGAACCTCCGGGTTGGAGTGGGCCTTAGACAAGCCACATCCCACCCGGAGGTTCTCCCGCGTTCAAGCACCCACACTGCTACCAACCTCCTGGCCGGGTACATCTAGGAGGGCCGTCTCACCGCTCGGACGTGCGTCTCAGCCACCGAAGAAGACCCGGTCGTAAGCGGCGCGCGCGTGACGGGTCACGCGGCGGTACTCCTCCTCCAACTCCTGGCCCGTGCCGGCCGGCCTCCGCAGCACCCGCACGATGCCTTCGGCGTCGCGAACATCGGACGGGAGAGCATCGAGTGGGCGCCCGCGGTTGAGCAGCCCGGCGTTGCGCAGCCGCGAAGCCAGCGTCCAGGCAGACCTCAACTCGGCCGCATCCTGGGCGCTCACCAGGTCGAGCCGCGCTGCCGCCTCCAGGGCACCGAGGGTGCTCGTCGTGCGGAGGTCGGGGTGGGCGTGAGCATGCCTCAACTGGATCAGTTGTGCACTCCACTCGACATCGGAGAGTCCTCCATGACCGAGTTTGAAGTGCGTCTTGCGATCCGCACCTCGAGGCAGACGCTCGGCCTCCATCCGCGCCTTGAGGGTGCGGATCTCCCGGACCTGACCGGCATCGAGGCCGCCCTGCGGCCAACGGATGGGGTCCACGAGGGCCACCCAACGCGCGGCGAGCTCCGCGTCACCGGCGACCGGCCGCGCCCGCAGCAGGGCCTGGGCCTCCCAGACCAGCGACCACCGTTCGTAGTACGTGGCGTAGGAGGCCAGTGATCGGACCAACGGACCGTTCTTGCCCTCCGGTCGCAGTGCAGCGTCGACCTCGAGTTTGGGGTCCGGACCGCTCAGGCCCAGGACTCGGATGAACTCGCGCACGACCTCGAGCGCCTCGTCCTGCGCCTGCTGCTCGGACGCCCCGTCGACGGGCTCATGGACGAAGAGGACATCGGCGTCACTGCCGTATCCGATCTCCCGGCCGCCCAGCCGGCCCATGCCCACGACGAGCAGCCGGGTCGTCAGGTCCTGGCCGGTCCGCAACTCGTGGGCGCGGATCGTGGCATCGAGGGCGACCTCCATCAGCGCCTCGGCCAGGTCGGACAGGGCGACACCGAGGGCGTGCAGAGTGAGCTTGCCCTCGAGATCGGCCACGGCGATCCGGAACAGTTCGGTGCGGCGGATCCGGCGCGCGGCCAGCACGGCGTCATCGAGCGACTCCTGCCGGCGCGCCGCGGACTGCATCCGCTGGAAGATCTCCGCTCGCGAGCGCGGCTGCACCCCACCGGACTCCCCGAGGAACTGCACCGACTCGGGCGCCTGCTCGAGCAGGTCGGCCGCGAACCGGCTCCGGCCGAGCACGTGAGCCAACCGCTCGGCTGCCGATCCCTCGTCGCGCAACAACCGGAGATACCAGTGCGTCGATCCCAACTCGTCGCTGATCTTGCGGAAGGCGAGCAACCCCGCATCCGGGTCTGCCTCGTCGGCGAACCACGAGAGCATCGCCGGGAGGAGATGCCGCTGGATCGCCGCGCGCCGGCTCACCCCCTCGGTGAGGGCCTGCAGATGGCGGAAGGCGCCCTTGGGGTCCCGGAAACCGAGCGCGGTGAGGCGGGCCTGGGCCGCCTCGGGAGTGAGCCGTACGTCGCTCTCGGACAGCCCCCCCACCGCCGCGAGCAGGGGTCGGTAGAAGATCCGTTCGTGGAGGTGACGGACTTCGCGGGCGGTCGCCTTCCACTGCTTGACCACCTGGGCGCCGGGATCGGTGCGATGGCCAAGTGCGCGACCGAGCCGACGCAGGTCTGCGGCGCCGCTTGGCATCAGGTGGGTGCGTCGCATGCGTTGAAGTTGGATGCGGTGCTCGAGCGTGCGCAGGAGCCGGTATGCCGTGGCCAGCGCGGCAGCGTCCTCGCGGCCGACGTAGCCGCCACGGGACAAGGCCTCGAGAGCGGGCAGGGTGCTTCCCGAGCGCAAGCTGTCGTCCGTGCGGCCGTGGACCAGCTGCAGGAGTTGGACCGAGAATTCGACGTCCCGCAGGCCACCCTTGCCCAGTTTGATCTGCCGATCCGCCTCCGCCGGTGGGACGTGGTCCTCGACCCGTCGACGCATCGCCTGGGCGTCGGCCACGAAGTTGTCACGTCCGGCGGCCGTCCACACGAAGGGTCGAACCGCCTCGAGATAGTCGTGTCCGACTCCTGCATCCCCGGCCACGAAACGAGCCTTGAGGAGGGCCTGGAACTCCCAAGTCTTGGCCCACCGCTCGTAGTAGGTGCGGTGACTGACCACGGTGCGGACCAAGGGCCCCTGCTTGCCTTCGGGACGAAGGGCCGGGTCGACCTGCCACAAGGAGCCGGCCGGGGTCACCGCGGAGCAGAGCCGCATGATGCTCGTCGCGAGGTCGCCACCCACGGCGAGTGCCTCGGCCTCGTCGTGACCCTCGGCGGGTTCGCAGGCGAAGATCACGTCGACGTCACTGATGTAGTTGAGTTCCCGGCCGCCGGTCTTGCCCATGGCGATGACCGCGAGCCGGGTCGCGCCTGACCGCGCGCCCAGCATGGCGACGGCAAGGTCATGGGCAGCTCCCAGTGCCGCCTGGGCCAGGTCTGCCAGGGCGGCCGCGACGCGGTGCACCACATCGGTGGGGATGTCGGACTCCAGGTCGAGCGCCGCGATCCCCACGAGTTGGCGGCGATACTCGATCCGGAGCACGTCCTCGGCCGCTGGACCGGTGTGGCCGGCCTGCGCCGCCAGGACCGGGGCGGTCAGGCGGGCGGTGCGGTCCTCAACGTCGATCCAGGTTGCGGCGAGCAGGTCCCGGACATGACTCGGGTGGGCGACCAGATGGTCGGTCAGCGCCACCGACGAGCCCATGACTCGCAACAGTCTGCGGCGACCGGCTCCCCCGTCGCGCAGGGTGTCGACGATCAGTTCGGACAGGTCCTCGTCGGGTGCGGCACCGGCGGCCTCGGCAAGTCGGACCGCGCCCAGCAGGGCCTGATCGGGGTCGGCGCTGTCGACCAGTGCCCGTGCGAGGCCGTCGTCCTCGATCGCCTCGCGTGAGCGGATCACCGCTTCGAGGACGCGATCCTCGAGCAGCCCAAGGGCTCGACGAGGGTCGTCGAAACCCAGGCGGGCCAAGCCGGCGAGGACGCTTTCCGAACGTGACGTGACCACGGATCAGAGGCGGAGGTAGCGATCGAGTTCGAAGGCCGTGACGGTGGCGCGGTAGTCCTCCCACTCGCGCCGCTTGTTGCGGAGGAAGAACTCGTAGGTGTGCTCGCCGAGGACCTCGGCCATCAGGTCGCTGCTCTCCATCGCCTGGATCGCTCCGTTGAGTGAGCTCGGCAGGTCCTTGATCCCCATCGCCTTGCGCTCCACCTCGGTCAGGCTCCAGACATCGTCCTCGGTCTCGGGGGGAAGCTCGTAGCCCTCCTCGATGCCCTTGAGGCCGGCGCCGAGGATCACGGCGAAGGCCAGGTAGGGGTTGCACGCCGGGTCGAGCGTGCGCACCTCGATTCGAGTGCTGTTGCCCTTGTTCGGCTTGTACATCGGGACGCGGACCATGGCGGACCGGTTGTTGTGGCCCCACGTCAGGTGTGCCGGGGCCTCGCCGCCACCCCAGAGTCGTTTGTAACTGTTGACCCACTGGTTGGTCACAGCCGTGATCTCGGCGCCGTGGTGCAGGATCCCGGCGATGAACTGCCGACCGACCTTGGAGAGCTGGTAGGGCGCTCCCGGCTCATGGAAGGCGTTGTGGTCCCCCTCGAAGAGGGAGACGTGGGTGTGCATGCCGGAGCCGGGGTGGTCAGCGAACGGCTTGGGCATGAAGGTCGCGTAGAGGCCTTGCTCCAACGCCACCTCCTTGACGACGGTGCGGAAGGTCATGATGTTGTCGGCCATCGACAGCGCGTCCGCGTAGCGGAGGTCGATCTCGTTCTGGCCCGGCGCGCCCTCGTGGTGGCTGAACTCGACAGAGATGCCCATGGACTCGAGCATGGTGATCGCCGCACGACGGAAGTCGTGGCCCGTGCCGTGCGGCACGTGGTCGAAATAGCCGGCGTTGTCGATCGGGACAGGGCGCTCGCCCGAACCCGGTTCGTCCTTGAGCAGGAAGAACTCGATCTCCGGATGCACGTAGAAGCTGAAGCCGAGGTCCCCGGCCTTGGCCAGCGCGCGCTGGAGTACGTGACGTGGGTCCGCCATGCTTGGCGTGCCGTCGGGTAGCGAGATGTCGCAGAACATCCGAGCAGTGCCGGGGTTCTCCCCCCGCCACGGCAGGATCTGGAACGTCGAGGGGTCGGGGGTGGCCAACATGTCCGCCTCGTAGACCCGTGCGAAGCCCTCGATGACCGAACCGTCGAAGCCGATTCCCTCGGTGAAGGCACCCTCGAGTTCAGCGGGCGCGATCGCCACCGACTTCAGCGTCCCCAGCACGTCGGTGAACCACAACCGGACGAACCGGATGTCCCGCTCCTCGATGGTTCTGAGCACGAACTCCTGCTGGCGATCCATACCCGCATCCTTGCGCACGGCGTGTTACGGCGGTGTTTCACGCCAGGAGGCACATCTGGCGGGATTGGCGGACTCTCGAAGAGTAAATTCTTCGTAAATACACAGATTTCTGAGTAAGTCATGAGTCCCCGATCACGATCAGGTAACGATCGTTTACGGGGGTTCCGTTGGGGACGGACGAGGCGAAGTATGCCGCGAAGGCGCTCCCCCTGCGGGACGCCCGGCCTCGTCCAGGGCCTTCCTCGAGTTCACCCACAGACAGGAACCCGTCGTGAGAATGTCCACGCAACGCTCAGGGATGAGAGCACTGGCGCTCGCATCTGCGGGCGCGCTCACCGCCGCCTTGTTCTCGATGGCACCGGTGGCCTCGGCCGCACCGGCACCCCCCGTGTCCGACTCGGGCCCCCTTGCCTCGCTGAATGACAAGGGTGGAAATGGGGACGTGCCGGCGCACCCCTTGGCGATCGCGAACAAGAAGGCCGCGCAGAAGCAGGCAGTCATCGAGCGACGCCTCAAGAATGGGGCCAAGGACTCGCCCAAGACCGTCAAGGTGGGCAAGGGGCAGTACGTCGAACTCCAGCGTGAGGCCACCGACCCGGTCTTCGTCATCATCGTCGAGTTCGGCGACCAGCAGTACCCCAACCCCATCTTCCAGGGACCGCCGGCCGACGGCAGCACGACGGATGTGACCGGCCCTCTCCACAACGAGATTCCCGCGCCGGACCGCTCCGTCGACAATTCCACGCTGTGGCAGGCCGACTACAACAAGGCCCACTACGAGGACATGTATTTCAATCGGATGGCGAAGTACTTCCAGACCGAGTCCTCCAACCGGTACTCGGTGACCGGAGAGGTCCAGGGCTGGGTCAAGGTGCCCTTCAACGAGGCGCTCTACGGCCGCAACTACTGCGGGGGCATCGTCTGCGCCACCACCAAGGCGCTGACCCGCGACGCCATGGCGGTCTGGGTCGAGCAGCAGCTCGACTCGGGCAAGTCGATGGCGGACATCCAGACCTACCTGAAGAAGTTCGACGTCTGGGACCGCTACGACCTCGACGGTGACGGCGTCTTCAACGAGCCGGACGGCTACATCGACCACATGCAGGTCGTCCACGCCGGCGGCGACGAGGCGGCCGGTGACCCACACCAGGGCACCGACGCCATCTGGAGCCACCGCTGGTACGCCAACCTTCAGGCCGGCGGCCCCGGCGGGCTGGCCGGTGTCCAGATCGGCACCAACGGTGGCCTGGTCAGCAGCAGCCTGATCCCGAACAACCCCACCGGAGTGTGGCTCGGTGACTACACCGTCCAGCCGGAGAACGGCGGCCTCGGGGTCTTCACCCACGAGTACACCCATGACCTCGGCCTGCCCGACATGTACGACACGTCCGGCAACACCGGGGGCGCCGAGAACTCGACGGCCTTCTGGACGCTCATGTCCTCCGGGGCCAACATCGGCGACGGTGGGCCCGAAGGTATCGGCGACGACCCGACCGACCTGTCGGCCTGGGAGTTGCTGAATCTCGGCTGGCTGGGCGCCCAGGAAGGCAAGGGCCCCTTCTACCAGGTGGTGCAGTACGGCGAGAAGGCCAACATCAAGCTCGGCCCGAACGTCCCCGGCACCAAGTCTCCGCAGGCGGCCTTCGTCGTGCTCCCGGACAAGTTGGTCGACCGGGATCTCGGCCCGGGTGCCGAGGCCGGCGACTACTTCTGGGCCAAGGGCAAGCAGGACTTCACCTCGACGATGACCGCACCCGCCGCGGCAGGGGCGCTGGCGGCCAAGGTCCGCTACGACATCGAGGATGGCTGGGACTACGCCTTCGTCCAGGCTCAGGTGGGCGGGGCATGGGTCGCGGTGAAAACCAACCTCTCCACGACGACGGACCCGCAGGGCAACAACCCGACGGGCACCGGGATCACCGGCCGCTCGGCCGGTTACGACACCGGGGCCTGGGTCAGCCTCACGGCCACGCTTCCCACCGGGACCACGGCGGTTCGGTTCGCCTACAGCAACGACCCGGCCGAGTTCGGCGACGGCTTCGGCGTCGACTCCGTGACCGTCGGCGGCGCCGCGATCGCGGACTCGGCGTGGACCCTCGACGGCTTCCAGACGGCGGTCAACGGCGTGGTCAAGGAGGCCTTCTTCAACGCCTACGCGCTGGAGAACCGCCAGTACGACGGCTATGACACCTCCCTCAAGACGGCCTACAACTTCGGCTTCGCCGACCGGCCGGACTGGGTGGAGACCTACCCGTACCAGAACGGCCTGCTCGTCTGGTACTGGAACGAGCAGTACGCCGACAACAACGTGGGTGACCACCCCGGCGGCGGCCTGATCCTCCCCGTGGACGCTCACCCGAGCTTCCACCACTACGCCGACGGCCAGCTCATGCGCCAGCGGCTGCTGGCCTACGACTCGACCTTCGGGACCGAGCCCACGGACGCCATCACCATCCACAAGGCCGGTCAGGCGGCGACGATCCCGTCGCAGCCCGCCGTGAACGTCTTCGACGACACCAAGTCCTGGTGGTCCAACTGCGACGCCGACGCCTGCACCGGGTCGCACGCGGGCCGCTACCAGCCCGGCTGGACCGGTGTCGACGTGCCCAAGACCGGCACCACGGTGACGGTCAACGGCGCCACCACGGGCAGCCACCTGAACATCACGGTGGCTCCCAAGAAGTGAACCGATGAGGAGGCCCCGTCACCGACCACGGTGACGGGGCCTCTTCGCGTGCGCCACGGCATACCATCGGCCCCATGATCGACCAGCCCCCCACCACCGCGCCCGAGACCACCGCCCCCTATGGCACCGGCGCCCAGGCCGCACCGCAGAAACGGATTCGCATCCCCCACCTGCAGAAGATGAAGGCGGACGGCGAGAAATGGGCCATGCTCACGGCCTACGACATGTACACCGCGGAGATCTTCGACGAGGCCGGCATCCCGGTCCTGCTGGTCGGAGACTCGGCCGGCAACAACGTCTACGGCTTCGAGACCACCGTGCCGGTCACGGTCGACCACCTCGTGCCGCTCTGCCGCGCGGTGACGAGCGCCGCCAAGCATGCGATGGTCGTCGCCGATCTGCCGTTCGGGTCCTACCAGGCCAGCCCGCAGCAGGCGCTGGCGACGGCCACCCGCTTCATGAAGGAGGGCCTGGCCCACGCAGTCAAGCTCGAGGGCGGCAAGGCGATGGTCCCCGAGGTCGAACTTCTCGTACGCGCCGGCATCCCGGTCATGGGCCACATCGGCTTCACCCCTCAGAGCGAGCACGTTCTGGGCGGTTATCGGGTCCAGGGGCGCGGCGACTCCGCCCAACGCACGATCGACGACGCCGTCGCCCTCCAGGAGGCGGGGTGCTTCGCGATCGTCATGGAGATGGTGCCGTCGCCGCTGGCCAAGGCGGTCACCGAGCGCCTCGACATCCCGACGATCGGGATCGGGGCCGGCCCGGACTGTGACGCGCAGGTTCTCGTCTGGCAGGACATGGCGGGGCTGCGAGGCGGGCGAGCACCCCGCTTCGTCAAGAAGTACGCAAACCTCCGCGAGGACCTCGCGGACGCGGCCAAGGCGTATGCCGCGGAGGTCGCCTCAGGCGCCTTCCCTGCGGCCGAGCACAGTTTCGAGAACTGAGTTCGAGAACCGGACCGCGCGGTCAGTCCTCCTGGTCCTCGTCGTCCCACCCGGGGGTGGCGCCCTTGGCGTCCCACTCGCGGTCCTCGTCGTCCCAGCGCTCGGTGTTCTCCCGGGCATGCTCGAGGGCTTGGCGTGCCTCGGCCTCGGTGGCGTAGGGACCCATGACATTGGCGTCCTGACCGCGCGTCTCGTCGCTCTCGACGGACTTGGTGTCGACGTTGTACCAGTAGGGCACGAGAAGTTCCCTTCGTGTCAGGCCCGGATCGAGTGGGGCAGCCGGGCCGGGGCTGCCTAGACTCCACCGTATGCCGCTCACCTCCTCGCGTGTTGTTCCGGGGACGATCTCGCCGCGTCGAGCCGTCCCGTCCGCGATCACGCGACCCGAGTATGTCGATCGACCCAAGCCGGTCGAGGGACTCGAGCCGAACGTCAAGGACGCCGAGACCATCGAGCGGATGCGGCTCGCGGGCCGCATCGCGGCCCAGGCGATGGCAGCCGCTGCCGCCGTCATCGCCCCCGGGGTGACCACCGACGAGATCGACGCGGTGGGCCACGAGTTCCTCCTCGACCACGGGGCCTACCCCTCGACCTTGGGCTACAAGGGTTTTCCGAAGTCGCTGTGCACCTCGGTCAACGAGGTCATCTGCCACGGCATCCCGGACGATCGGCGTCTGGACGACGGCGACATCGTCAACATCGACATCACGGCCTTCATCGGTGGCGTGCACGGCGACACCGACGCGACCTACCTCGTCGGCGAGGTCGACGAGGAGTCACGTCTGCTCGTGGAGCGCACACACGAGGCGATGATGCGCGGGATCACGGCCGCCCGCCCCGGTCGTCAACTCAACGTCATCGGGCGAGTCATCGAGTCGTATGCCGCGCGCTTCGGCTACGGGGTCGTACGCGACTTCACCGGTCACGGCATCGGCACCGAGTTCCACAGCGGTCTGATCGTTCCTCACTACGACGCGGCACCGGCCTATGACACCGTCATCGAGGCCGGGATGACCTTCACCATCGAGCCGATGCTCAACCTGGGCACCCCCGACTGGCAGATGTGGGACGACGGCTGGACCGTCGTCACCAAGGACGGATCGCGGTCGGCCCAGTTCGAGCACACCATCCTCGTGACCGAGGACGGCAACGAGATCCTCACCCTTCCCTGACCAGACCGGACCATCGACCAAGGAGAACCACGCCATGCCCAGCCACCCCACGGCCTCCCTCGGCATCGACATCGGAGGAAGCGGCATCAAGGGCGCTCCGGTGGATCTGGAAGTGGGCCACCTGGTGAGTGATCGGCTGCGGATCGACACCCCGAACCCGTCGACCCCCGAGGCGGTGGCGGACGTCATCGCGCAGATCGTCGACCACTTCAAGGACGTTGTCGGGCCCACCGCCCCCATTGGCGTCACCATCCCCGGCGTCGTCATGCACGGCGTCGTGAAGACGGCGGCGAACATCGACAAGGGGTGGATCGACTGCCCGATGGAGGACATGCTCGAGGCGCGCCTGGGTCGCGACATCGTCGTCGTCAACGACGCGGACGCGGCCGGTGTCGGCGAACTGCACTACGGCGCCGCCAAGGGCCAGCAGGGGCTGGTCATCCTCACCACGCTCGGGACCGGTATCGGTAGCGCGGTCCTCCACGACGGGGTATTGGTCCCCAACTCCGAATACGGTCACCTCGAGGTCGACGGGCACGATGCGGAGAGCAAGGCTGCAGCCTCGATCAGGAAGCTCGAAGACCTGTCCTGGGCGGACTACTCCGCGCGCCTGAGCCGCTACTACCAAGCCCTCGAATCGGTGACCTGGCCGGACCTGATCGTCATCGGCGGAGGTGTGTCCAGGAAGCCGGAGAAGTTCCTCCCCCGGATCAAGTGCCGCACACCCCTGGTCGCCGCAACCCTGGCCAACGAGGCCGGCATCATCGGGGCCGCGAAATTGGCCGCGGATGCCCAGAAGGTGCGTGGCCGCCACAGCTCGTGAGCGAGCGTGTGGCGGTCTGTCAACTGAAGAGAACGGCCCCACGACCCGCGAGATCACGCACCTCTGTGTCGGGAGACCCGAGGGTGCGTGCCTGTCCCAGGTAGAGCCCACGCCCGGTGCTGGACAGCAGAGCGTCGTGGATGGGCAGGGCCTGACGAGCACCGATTCGGCGCACGAAGGCGGTCATCTCACGGCTGCGCTGCCACGGCGCGTTGAGGGGGAAGGCCAAGACGTCCACCGGGCCGGGTTCGCCGTCGAGGGCGTCGCCGGGGTGGAAGAGCGAGGGCTCCCCGGGCGCCGACAGACGCACGCCGACGTTGCTGATCCGTGGAATCTCTTCGTGGATCAGGGCGTGGATGGCACCGACGGGAGTGATCGTCAGGTCGCCGATCAGCGTGCCGTCCGGCTGGTGAACGCTGGGCTCCAGCCCCACGCCTCGCAGCACCTCGACACTGTCGGGGTCGCAGAGAAGGAGCGCATCGGTGTTGGCCCGGACCAGCTCCGGGAGGCGCTCCGGATCGAGATGGTCCCGGTGCTGGTGCGTGACGACGATGACATGAAGGTCCCGCAGCTGCGTGAAGTCGCCGGTGAAACTTCCGGGATCGATCAGGACCCTGACGTCGGCGCTCTCGACGAGCAGGCAGGCGTGGCCGAGATGAGTGATCTGCATGGATCTCACGGTACGGCGACCGAATTGCACCCGTGTTACTTGAGTGAAGAGAGTGACAAGTGGGACCGTGCACCGTAGCGTGTCGGAGTCCGGCCGAAGGAGACACCGATGACGAGGCATGCCCGGCGCCGTCACCGTGTCCTGCGCACGGGTGCGTGCGCCATTCTCGCCGCCTCCGTCGCAGGCATCGGGATGACCACCGCTTCCCGGGCCGCGGCGACGCCCGCAACGGTCCCCCTCTCCCCCCTGGCGGTGTCGACTGACGACGTCCGTCCCAGTCAGGCCGATGTCGATGCCGCTCGCGCCGCCGTCGGGGCTGCCTCGACCGCCGCCACGCGTGCCCAGGCCTCCTACGACGCCGCGGCCATCGAGCTGTCCCGCACCGAGGGCGTCATGGCCCGGGCCGCGGCCCAGGCGGCGACCGCGCAGGCTCAGCTCGATGGTCGGAACCGCGAGTTGGAGCAGGCCGATTCCCGCGCCGCAGCGCTGGCCCAGCAGGCAACGGCCAACCAACTGGTCGTGCGCCGGGATGCTGCCCTCATCTGGCAGGACCAGGGGGCCAGCGACCTACCGGCCCTGCTCGACGAGGGTGGGCCACAGACGGCCGCCGACCTGGCCTCGGCCATCGAGCACATCAGCGCTCGGCGACAGGCGGCGCTCGAGCGGGCCGGCGCGTCCGCACATGCTGCCGACGAGGCGCGCCGGTTGGCCGAGGTTGCCCGCAGCCAACAGGCTCAAGCGGCAGCAGAGGCACAGCAGGCACAGGATCGGGCCACTGCGGCGCTCACGCAGGCTGCCGCCGACTCGAGTCGCCTCAGTGCGCAGCAGGACCAGGCACTCGCCGACCTCGCCCGGCTGCGCGGAGTGGCCCTCAAGGTCGAACAGGACCGACAGGATGCCTTGGCCGAAGCCCGAGCACGTGCCGCCGCCGAAGCCGCCGCCCGGGCAGCGGCCGAGGCAGCAGCGCGTGCCGCCGCGGAGGCAGCAGCCCGCGAGGTAGCGGCCCGGGACGCCACTGCCAAGGCGGCCGCTCAGGCCGCCGCGCGGTCCACGGGGTCCGGGAAGGTGGAGGTGCCCGCGACATGGACACCCAGTGGCGGCATGTCGCCGGCGCAGGCCCGGGCCACTGCTCGGTCGATGCTCGGTGCGTATGGATTCGGCGACGGTCAGTGGGGCTGCCTGGACTCCCTGTGGACCGGGGAGAGCAGTTGGAACTGGGCCGCCCGCAATCCGTCGTCCGGGGCCTACGGGATCCCGCAATCGCTCCCGGCATCCAAGATGTCGAGTGCCGGTTCGGACTGGCTCACCAACCCGGCCACGCAGATCGCCTGGGGGCTGGGCTACATCAAAGGCCGCTACGGGTCCCCTTGCGCAGCCCTCGCCTTCTGGCAGGGCAACTCACCACACTGGTACTGACCGCCTCCCCAGCGACGGCCGAACAGTGAGGGATGAGTCGGCCGATACGCCGGGTTCTGTTCTCCCCCACCGTTACCGGTGACGAAGCGACGGTCATCCATCTACGAGCGCCGTTGCCGACGCCCTCCAGCGCTCTACCCGGATGCTCGGGCGGGCCGCCCTGAAGACGCATCCTGTCTGAGCTTGCTCCGGGTGGGGTTTACCGAGCCGATCCGGTCACCCGGATCGCTGGTGGTCTCTTACACCACCGTTTCACCCTTACCGGTGCGCAAGGCACCGGCGGTCTGTTCTCTGTGGCACTGTCCCGCGGGTCACCCCGGGTGGGTGTTGCCCACCACCTTGCCCTGTGGAGCCCGGACGTTCCTCGGCGGTGGTTGCCCACCGACGCGACCGCCTGGCCGACTCATCCGCGGATCAGTCTACCGGCGGAAGAGCACCTTTCCGGTGCCGATGTCGGCCCTCACGAGTTCCGCCTCGATCTCGGCCCCCAGGTCCGCGTCGCCCTCCAGTTCGGCCACGACGGCGGGTTCGAGCACCTGGACGACCGCACCGCGCGACCGCCGCCGCTCTCCGCCATCGACGGCGACCTCGACGACCACGGCCGGAAACTTCTCCCCCACCCGGTCGGCGAGGATCGCGGCCTCCGTGGCGTCGATGCTCGCTCGCGCCACCGCATTGGCGAGTTGATCCGACTTCTTGAGAATGTCCGGCAACGTCGGCAGGGTCTCCCGGACCCAGCCCGGCACATCGTGCTGGGCCGAGATGGCCTCGCACGCGGCCAGCACGAAGCGATCGCCGAGGCGACGCAGCGGCGCTGTCGTGTGGGCATAGGTGGAAGCCACTGCCGCATGCTCGGGGTGTTCGGGCACGACACCGTCGAACGCGGCATACCCGGCCCCGCGGAAGAGGCCGGTCGCCTCGTAGATCAGCGCGAGCTGCTTGGGCTCGGTGCGGTCCAGGCTGCGGAGGAACTCCCCATAGGACTGTTTGCCTCCCCAGGGCACCCCGAGCGCCTTCGCCTGGTGCCGGAAGCGGTCGATCGCCTTCTGCTCGGCGGGCGGCATGGTGCGCAGCAGACCGACCTTGGCGCCGATCATCAACTCTGCAGCCGCCATACCGGTCATCAGCGAGATCTGGGCGTTCCAGTCCTCACAGGCCAAAGGTGGTCGGAAGTGCACGGTCCAGGACCCGTCCTCGTCCTGGTGGACCTCCTGATCCGGGATCGGCAGGTTCGCGCCACCTCGAACGGCCTCACGGGCCAGGCGCAGCAGGCCGACCTCCTTGAGGAGGACCAGTCGCTGGTCGCCGGTACCCCCGTCGATGAGTTCCTGCACCTGCTCGTAGTCGAAGCGGTCGACGCTGCGCACCCGCGCGGCATACACCTGCACCGACGTGCCCTCGCCAGTCCTGTCCACCTGCATGTCCCACACGTATGCCGGTCGCTCCTGACCCGGGAGCAGGCTCGCCGCCCCCTCGGACAGGGCCGGCGGGTGCAACGGCACCCGCTCGTCGGGCGAATAGATCGTCTGTCCGCGCCGACGCGCCTCGGTGTCGATGGCGCCACCGGGTTCGATGAAGGACGCCAGGTGGGCGATGGCGTAGCGCACGCGATAACCGTTGCCGTTGCGCTCGATGTGCAGGGCCTGGTCGAGGTCCATCGAGCCGGGCGGATCGATCGTGCAGAAGGGCACCGCCGTCTCGTCCCTGTCCACGGTCAGGAGCGGCTCGCGCAGGACCCGTTCGGTTTCGGCGAGCACCTCAGGCGGGAACTCCCCGGGGACACCGAGTTCCTCTCGGATCGCGGCATACCGGGCCTTGAGGGCGGCGCTGACGTGACGGGCTGTGACGATCTGGCGGGGCATGGCGCCCACCCTAGGCAACGCCCCTAGGGTGTCGGGGTGATTGTCCTGTTGCCGCCGTCGGAGTCGAAGTCGAACCGTCTCCGAGGACGACCGGCCGACCCCACCACGTGGTCCTTCCCTGACCTCATCCCGGCCCGTGCCGAGGTCGCCGCTGCCCTTGCGGCGGCCAGTGCCCGCCCTGACGCCCTGGAAGTCCTCGGCGTCTCGGCCGGCCTGGCCGACGAGGTCGCCCGCAACCTGCTCCTCGACTCGGCGCCTGCGACGCCGGCAGCCGAGGTCTACACCGGAGTGCTCTACGACGCCCTCGGTCTTGCCACGCTCGACGCGGCCTCGCTGCGTCGAGCGCGCCGGATGCTGGTCGTCGTCTCGGCCCTCCATGGCGCCGTCCGCCTCGGGGACCGGATCACCGCGTATCGGCTGTCGGCCGGGACCGACCTGCCCGGCATCGGACGACCCGAGACCTGGTGGGGCAGGCACCTCTCGCCGGTACTGACCGCCCACGCGGGCGCAGGCGTGGTGGTCGATTGCCGATCGGGGTCCTACCTGCCCATGTGGCGCCCCTCCGGCGCCGTCGCCACGCGCTGGGTGCAGGTCAGGGTGCCGGGTGCGAGCCACATGGCCAAGCACACCCGCGGTTTGGTTGCCCGGGCGCTCGTGCAATTGCCGAGCACGCCGCGGACCGTGCCGGCGACCGCGACCGCGCTGGCCGAGACCTTCGAGGTCAGCCTGCGAGAGCCGGACCGGCTCGGCCGCCCGTGGGTGCTCGAGGTCACGTCGACCTAGTCCAGGACCGTGGCCCCGAGTGTCGCCGCGAGGTCGTATGCCGCGTCGCGGGCTGCCGAGGACGGCGCGCCGGTCACC
The DNA here is from genome assembly GCF_000367525.1 of Phycicoccus elongatus Lp2. GTDB lineage: Bacteria > Actinomycetota > Actinomycetes > Actinomycetales > Dermatophilaceae > Phycicoccus_A > Phycicoccus_A elongatus. The sequence continues at coordinate 1,787,721 of NZ_HF570956.1, forward strand.
TCCAGGGCCGGCCCGACGGCGGACCACTGCAGGCCGGTGACGATCTTCTCGATCGAACGCACCGCGCCTGTCGTGTCGCTCGCGCCGTGGACGATGGCGGCGTAGGGCCGACCGACGGTCTCGCGCAAGCAGGGGTAGTAGATCGTGTCGAAGAAGTGCTTGAGGGCGCCCGACATCCACCCCAGGTTCGCCGGCGTGACGAGGAGGATCCCGACGGCGGTCAGGACGTCGGAAGCCGTGGCGGACAACGCTGCCCGCGGCTGCACCACCAGCCCGTCGAGGGCGGGGTCACGCACACCGGCGAGGGCCGCATCGAGGAGGTCATCGAGCGCCGGAGACACCGTGTGGTGCACGACGAGCACGGTCGGTCGGTCGGCCATGGCGCGCTCAGACCTCGGCGGCTGCCAGGGCGCGGTCGACGTCGGCGATCAGGTCGTTGATGTCCTCCAGGCCCACGCTGAGGCGCACCGTGCCATCGGTGATGCCGATGGCAGCGCGCGCCTGTGGTGTCAGGCGCCGGTGGGTTGTCGTGGCCGGATGAGTGGTGAGGGACTTGCTGTCGCCGAGGTTGTTGGAGATGTCGACCAATTGCAGCGCGTTGATGAAGGCGAAGGCCTCCGTCTTGCCGCCGGCCAGGTCGATCGTGATGACCGTGCCGCCGCCGCTCATCTGCCGCCGGGCCAGGTCGTTCTGCGGGTGGGAGGCCAGCCAGGGGTGCAGGACACGGACCACTCCTGCCCTGCCCTCCAGGTGCCGGGCCAGGGTCAACGCGTTCTCGTGCATGCGCTGGACCCGCAGGTCGAGGGTCTCCAGGCCCTTGAGCATGACCCAGGCGTTGAAGGCGGACATCGACGGACCGGTGTGGCGCATGAGGTTCTTGACCGGGCCCTCGATGTAGTCCTTGGACCCCAGGACGGCTCCGCCGAGCACTCGGCCCTGACCGTCGATGTGCTTGGTCGTCGAGTAGACCACGACATCGGCGCCGTGCCGCAGTGGAGAGGAGAAGACCTGCGTCCCGAAGACGTTGTCCACCACCACCGTTGCGCCCACCGCGTGCGCGAGCTCACTGACCGCCGCGATGTCGACGAGCTCCATCATCGGGTTGCTCGGCGTCTCGAAGAAGACCGCCGCCGTCGGCTCGGACAGGGCGACCCGCCACTGATCGAGGTCAGGACCGTCGACGAAGACCGCCTCGACACCGAACTTGGGCAGGATCTCGTCGACGATGACGAAACATGACCCGAAGAGACCGCGCGAAGCCACGACCCGGTCACCCTGCCCGACGATGGCGGCGAGCGAGACCCAGACCGCAGCCATGCCGGTCGCGGTGGCGAAGCACGCCTCGGCGCCTTCCATGAGGCGAAGCCGCTCCTCGAACATCGCGACCGTCGGGTTGCCGTAGCGGCTGTAGATGTAGTGGTCGACCTCGTCCTTGAAGGCCGCCTCGGCCTGCTCCGCGGACTCGTAGACATAGCCCGAGGTCAGGAAGAGCGCCTCACTGGTCTCGTCAAAACCGCTACGGGTCAGGCCTCCTCGCACCGCGAGGGTTTGTGGTGCGTAGGTTGCGTCGTCACCCGGCGTGGCCATCAGCCCTGCCTCCACGGCAATCCGACGTTCTTCCAGCCCGACACACTCCGGTGACCGTCGTCGTCGTGACCGCCCTCGAAACCGTCGAGCACGTTGTGCGCCGGACCGAGGCCCGCGGACGTGGCGGCCGCAGCGGCAGCCCGGGAACGAACTCCGCTGCGGCACAGAAAGTACAGCGGCGTGCCCGGCTCCACGCCTGCCTCGCGCAGGGAGTCGAGGAAGCCTTGGTTCACCTGCCCGTCGGGATAGGACAGCCACTCGACGAGCAGCACCTCCGGCGCATCGGCGGGCAGGACGGGCACCCCCACGTAGGTCCACTCGGCCTGGGTCCGGACATCGACGAGGACGCCCTGCTCGGGACCGGTGACCGCGGCATACGCATCCGCGGGGCTGACATCTCCGGCATAACTCATGGCGACAGGGTATGCCGTGTGCCGAAGCGCCGAGCGGCCGTCCCGTCGCGCGGAACCCCGATGCGCGTTCGCCCTCAGAGCCCCGACTCGGGCGTGCGCACCAGGATCCGACGGCACTCCTCGCAGCGCAGCACCTCATCGGCCGGGGCTGCGGCGATCCGGTTGAGCTCGATCTGGTTGAGCTCGAGTTGGCATCCTCCACAGCGGCGACGCGTGAGGGCCGCGGCCCCGATCCCGCTCGTGGCACGGATTTTTTCGTAGAGGCCGACGAGCTCATCGCCGATCTCGCCGAGCAGGCCGGCGCGCGGGCCGGACACCCCGGTCTCCTCGAAGTCCAGGTCCTTGAGCCGGTCGTCCCGGCTGGCCTCGAGGGCGGTGATCCGCTCACCCAACTCGGCCCGGCCACGCTCGAGCTCCCGGACGTCGGACTGCGCGGCCTCGGATCGCTCCATGACCTCGAGTTCGACATCCTCGAGGTCTCTCTGGCGCCGGGCCAGCGACTCGAGTTCGTGCTGGATCGCCGTGAGTTCCTTGCTCGTTCCCGTGCCGGCGTCCAACCGCGCGCGGTCGCGGGCAGCGCGCTCTCGCACCTGCTGCACATCGGCGTCGGCACGGGCCATCTCCCGTGCGATGTCGTCCACCTCGGTGCGGGCGCGCACGAGTTGGTCGTCGAGCAGTCCGGCCTTGTGCTGGAGGTCGGCGATCTCAGCGAGTTCGGGCAGGTGGCTGCGGGCGTGGGCGATCTGGCTCAGGCGGGTGTCGATGGCCTGCAGATCGAGCAGGCGGAGTTGGCGCTCGGGAGCGGCTTTCACGGCATACCTCCGGGGGACGATGGTCGAGAGTGGACCTCCGTAGGTGCTTCTCAAACCGTCCGAAGCCGCTCGGTTCACTGATTTCCCAGATTATCAGGGGTCCGCAGGCGCGTCGGCCGCGTGGGCTGCGTCCTCGGATCACCGATCAGCGCGGTCCGGTACGGGAAGATTCGCCAAAGGCTCAAACCCGTGTGAGTGCCTCGGTTCGGGGCGGTGCTCTCGACGATCTCGACGAACTCCCCGCGGCTCATCACGACGCCTCCGCGGTGCCCGAGTCCGTCGTCAGCACCCTGGCGTCGGCGCGTACGCCGGTCCGGCTCTCGATGGCGCTCGGGCACTGGCCGAGATCACCGCAAGCGGTTTGAACGTCGATCCTGCGGTGGGCCCGGCCGGCCTCGAACCGACGACATCCACGGTGTAAACGTGGCGCTCTACCAACTGAGCTACAGGCCCGGGACGTGTCTGCATTGTTGTCTAAAAGTGGACGCGTCCGCTGGGTCATTGTGCCAGTGGGGCGGGCGGGTGCCTGTCGGGGCGTGTGTGCGGGCGTGTAGCGCGCGGAAACGGCCCTGTGGGGGCCGTTTTCGGGTGGTGGTGTCGCGGGTTTCGCCCCGGTGGGGTGTCCGGGGTGGGCGGGGCGGCGTCAGGCGGCTTGGCCGGGTGGTCGTGCGGCGGCGCGGGCGTGGTGGGTGGCGCGGGCGACGGCGTTGTTCATGAGGGCGTAGCTGATGAGGGTGAGGAGCTGGTTGTCGTAGCCGTAGGAGGGGATCCGGTCGAGGTACCAGGCGTGTTCGAGGCCGTTGTTGCCGGATTCGCTGTCGGCGCGCATGCCGTAGATGCGGTTGAAGTCGTCGGTGTCGATTTCGGGGATCTGGCGGACGTGCTCGCCGCGGTTGACGTTGTCGATCTGGTCTTGGCGGGTGGGGTTGATGGGGACGTAGAACGTCTTGGTCCAGGGCGTGAGCTTCCCGCTGGTGGGGTCGGTCCGGCCGCAGGCGATGCGGGTTTGGACGTACCAGTCGGTGTAGTCGCCGTTCTTGCGTCCGCGGGCGGTGGTGTGGTGGGGCAGGCGGGTGTGGGTGACGGTCCCGTCGGAGGTGACGTGTTCCTCGAACAGTCCGCCGCCGATGCCGTAGATGGGGTGTTCGCAGGCGCCGAACGCGGTGCTGTGGTGGGTGAGGGTGTGGACGCGCTTCTTGCGGAACCTTTTGCCGTTGATGGTGACGGCGTTCTCGGCGGTTGTGGGGGCGGTCTGGATCTTGTTGACGACGACGAGTCCGCGCGGGGTGAGCCGGGCGAGGTGGGTGCCGCGCAGGGCGCCGTCGACGGCGACGTGGGTCAGGCCGGGGTTGAGGTCCTGCACGCGGGTGATCAGGTCGACTATGGCGGCGGCTTCCCCGCCGTCGTGCTTGGGCCGCATGAGGGTCAGGCCGGCGATGACGCGGGTTCCGGACGCGGGGTGGCGGGACCACGCGACGACGCTTTTCGCGCCCTGCCGGACCCGGTTCTTCCCGCCTTCGCCCCACGTGCTCTTGTTCGGGTCGTAGCGGCGTTCCTTGATCTCGCCGGTGTCCTTGTCGACCCATTGGTCGCCCTTGACGTACCGGGTCGGGGACGTGTGGTTCTTCCCGTCGACGGCGAGGACGTTCGCGCGGGCCGCGTCCTTCACTCCCGTGCGGGCGTGGTCGGGCATGAGGCCCATGTCCTGCGCGGTGCGGGCCGCGGCCGCCTCAAACTCCGTGTGGAGCGCGTCATGCAGGCCCAACGCGGACATGCGCTGCTGGAAGTAGTTGAACTGCGACAGGGTCGGCGGCCCGTTCTCCAGCTCGTACCGGGCGGCGTCCGCGCCGATCCGCGCTGTCGCGGCCTTCACGACCGCCGGCCAC
>NZ_HF570956.1:1792518-1813221 GCF_000367525.1 Phycicoccus elongatus Lp2
TGCGACGACCAGTTGAATCCGCCCTGGCAGCCTCGGTCCGCATGCAGGATCACTCCGGCGGTGTCGCCGTCGCGGAAGGTGACCGCTCGGCGGAGGGCTTCTTCGACCAGGTCGGTGTGCAGGCTGTCGCTGAAGGCATACCCCAGAACTCGGCGCGAGCAGCCGTCCCGCACGGCACACAAGTAGAGCCAGCCCTCATCGGTGGCCAGGTACGTGATGTCGGAGGTCCACACCGTGTTGAGTTCGCCGGTGTCGAACCGGCGCCCGACCAAGTCCGGGATCGCGTGCGGGGACGGGTCGGCGAGGGTGGTCACCGGGCGCCACGCCCGAGGACTGATCCCTTGAATGCCGCTGGCGCGCATCACTTTCGCGACGGTCTTGACCGAGACCACCTCACCTGCCTCGCGTAGCTCAGCAGTGATCCGCGGCGCGCCGTACACGCCATCGGAGTCCTCGTGCGCAGCGGTGACCTTCCCGGCCAACTCCAGCAGCCGGGTCTGTCTCGAGCCTGGCCCGGCGGTTTGTCGGGCGGCCCAGTCGTAGTAGCCCGAGCGGGACACCTCGAGCAGCTCACACATCCGCGCCACTGAGGGCCCTGACCGCTTCACGTTGGCCTTCTCCGTGTGGATCATTGCGAACGCGGTGTCTGGTTCGACGCGTTCTCCGCCACGAAGAAGGCCGCTGCTTTTTTCAGGAACTCCCGATCCATCCGCAGCTGCGCGTTCTCGGCCCGCAACCGCTCCAACTCGGCACGCTCGTTGAAGTCCACCGCCGGCGGGGGGTCATCCATCCGGGCCCGCTCAGCAGCCACCCACCGACCCAGCAGCTGCTCCCCGACCCCGATCTCCTCCGCCACCGCACGGATCGTGCGGCCCGTATCGATGACCAGATGCGCTGCATCACGCCGGTACTGCGGGGTGTACTTCCTTCTCGTTGCACCCATGAGGGCATCCTCTCCTGCCAGGCGAAGCTGGCCAGTCAGGATGTCCGCGAAACGGGGTCAGGCCCACTCTCTGGCGGCGGGCGTGAGTGGCACGAACGATACCGCCTTGGGTCGAGCTAGGCTGAGTCGCAACAACTGCTAGGGCCCTGGGAGAACTTGATGAGGAAGTCTCCGCTTGTATCGATTGTGGTGCCCACCTACAACGGGGCTGACCTGCTGCGGACCTGCCTGACACTGTTGCTCAGCAGCGTGTCGCACCGCAAGGACATCGAGATTGTCGTCTCCGACGATGGCTCGGTTGACACTACCGCCGTGGTGCTTGCAGAGTTCGGTGACGCGATCACCAGCGTGCGGTCCGTAGAGAACCGAGGCTTTGCCTCTGCGTGCAACGCGGGCGCCGCGGCCGCACGGGGCGGTTCGTTCGTGTTCTACAACACAGACTTGGAACCGGAACCGCAGTGGCTCGACGAGCTGGTCTTGTACGCTGACGCACACCCGCAAGCTAAGGTCATCGGCTGCAAGTTGCTCTTTCCCGACGGCCGCATCCAGCACGCGGGCTGCGTGCTCTGTGCCGACGGGTACCCGCGGCATGTGTACGCCGGGTTGCCGGCAGACCACGAGGTGGTCAACAGGTCGGGTCCAGTCAGTATCGTCACGGGGGCATGCATGTTCCTGCCACGGGACTGGTTCGAGCAAATGAACGGCTTCGATACTTGGTTCACCAACGGTTACGAGGACGTGGACCTGTGTTTCCGCGTCACTGAGGGTGGCGGCGAGGTGCATTACTGCCACCGGTCGGTGCTGACCCACCTGGCCTCTGCGACCCGTGAGGGCCGCACGGCGGAGTTCGCCGAGTCGGAGAGAAGATTTGTCGAACGATGGGGGCATCGTCGGCCCGATGACTTCGACCGGTACCTGCGTGACGGCGTGCTCGAGGTCGTCTACGGCAAGTACTTCCCCTTCCAGCTGCGGGTTTCCCCCGAGGTTGCTGCAGTCGTCGACAGCGGCGATAGCAGTTTCGGTGCGCTCATGGCGGAGCTGCACGACGTTCGTCGGGCTAACGTGGCGCTGAGGCTGGATGCATCCGTAGGGCGGGCTGAGGCTTCCGGCGAGCGACGTTCGCCCCTAGGTTGAGTTCCCGTGACGATCGGCGCGGTCAATCGACAAGATTTCCATAACTCTGGTCTGGCAACAGTTGCGCTACCGGACCGGTACCAGTGCACGCTGGATGCTATCGCTGACTCTCTATCTGACGCGTACGCGGACGACAATCGCGAAGTTGGAGACGTGAGGTATTTCAGCGATCGCATTATGGATGTATGGGGCATCAACGAACACGTCCGGCGGTTGGCGCTGGCCCCGCAGGTCCTTGAGTTACTTGCACAGCTGTTCGGCCGCCGTCCACTCCCTTTTCAGACCCTCAACTTCCGCAGCGGCACTCAGCAGCATCTCCATTCGGATGCCACGCACTTCAGTTCTGACCCAGGCGGGTTCGTCGCCGCCGGATGGGTAGCGTTGGAGAACATCACTATGGACACCGGTCCAGTCGTGTACTACCCCGGTAGCCACGCGCTCGCGGGGATCTCTATGGGCAACGTCAGTCGGCCGCGAGGCCCGCATTCGGAGGACGTGATCAAACGCGCGCTTGGCGCCGCCGGCATTATCCCCCACTATGGACAAATACCCCGCGGCCATGCCCTGATCTGGGTCGGCGATTTGGTACACGGCGGCGCATCGGTCTTGCGCCCTGGAGCGACACGACACAGTCAGGTCACGCACTATTTCTTCGACAAGTGCCGATACTGGGTTCCCAAGCTATCCAGCGCTGGAGCAGTGCAATGGCGAGACCCACGGTGGATATCGTGAGTCGGTCCCTTCGTGTCCTCGCCGTCACCCAACCCGGAGTCAGCCATCTCTTCCCGATGCTGCCGGTGTTGCGGGCACTGCGGCGTCGCGGTCACGAGGTCGTTGTTGCATCCGCGCCGCGATTCGCAGCGCAGATAGCCGCGGTGGGCCTGCGTCCAGCATCGATGGGTGTCGACTTTACCGTCGGCCTGGAGCACACCTTCGTGCCAGCACTCGCCACCGCGCGGGCCCGGCGCGACGCATCGTTCGAGTACACCCGCATCGTTCTGGTTGAAGCGCTGGCATCGGCTGCGGTGACGGACCTTCGCGAAATCGTCGACGACTGGCACCCGAACGTCATAGTGCGCGACCCGGCGGAGTTCGGCTCCTTCGCCATCGCTGAAGCGCTGGGCATTCCTCACGTTACCGGCCGGGAAAACCGATTCCTCTCCACCGAGGCTTGGGCGGCTGAGCTCGGGGATTCCCTTACCCGGCTCGCCAGACTCACCGGCGCCGATGCCTTGGAAGCTGGCCAACTTTACCGCTACCTCGGCCTTGCGCCGATGTTGCCCAGTCTGGTTGCGGCGACCCCAGAGCTGGACAACGCACGCGAGTTCGGGAGTCACGTAGGCCCTACAATTCGCTTCGTTCGGCCCGAAACATACGGCAGGGGTGCCAGCGATGGCAGCAACGACAGCAACGGGCCACGGGTGCTGGTCACGCTCGGAACCGTGTTTCACGACCAGCCCGAACTGCTGCGGCATGTGCTGGCTGCCTCCGAGTCCGTTCCGGCCCATTTCACCGTCATTACGGGCCCGGGCATCGACCCTGCCCTGTTCCAGCCAGCACCCCAGGACGTGTTGATGACTGAGTTCGTGCCATTGGGGGCCGTTCTTCCAGCGTGCGCAGCGGTTGTGACGGCGGGGGGTCTCGGCACCGTACTCGCCGCGCTGGAACACCAACTGCCAATGGTGTTGATGCCGGTCAACGCTGATCAGCCGACCAACGCGGCTCGTTGCGAAGGACTGGGGGTCGGGATCGCCGTCCCGGCGTTGAGGGCCGGCCCGGCCACGATCGCCGCCGCGATCACATGGGCACTCACGGATGCCCGCGCGCGGGCCCGCGCAGTCGAGCTATCTGGTGAGTTTCAATCGCTGGCAGGGCCAGACCAGGCGGCACAGCTCGTGGAGGCGGTGGCGTACACCGGAGTCCCTGTGCCGGACGTTGCCGAAAGTGCCGCCCGATGACGGGGCATCTTAAGTCCGACATCGTCGACAGCCTCTTCACGCGACTGTTCCTCTCTGGAGATTTCGTCCTCGACCCGTACCCGGACTACGAGGAATTGCGACGTTTGGGCCGGGCGCACCAGGTGGCAGGCGGCGCCTGGGTCGTCACCGCGTATAGGGACTGCATCGCGGTGCTGCGAGACCCCCGGTTCGGTAACGATATTGAGGCTGTCGGCCGGGCAAAGGGTGGCGCTTCGTGGCGAGAACATAACTCGCTCGTGATGCTGTCGGGCATGATGCTGATGGCCAACCCACCCCGCCACGGAACACTGCACTCCCGAGTGAGCGCCGAGTTCACGCCTGCGCGAATCGGCCGGGTTAAGCCCGAAATTGAGCGCGTCGCGAAGGAGTTGTACCTCGGCCTCCGAGCCAGAGGCGGGGGTGACTTTATAAGCGATTACGCGGACGTGCTGCCCTTGCGGACAATCCATGCGGTGCTTGGCATACCGGACAGCCACCGCACCGAACTGCGCCAACAGACGCTGACGTTCAACGCGCTGTTCGAGCGCAGCGTGACCGCAGCCCAGGTCGCCGCCGCTGACCTGGCAGTTGACGAGATCAGGGCCTACCTATCTGAGCTGCTCGTGTACCGACGGAACAGGCCCGCCGACGACCTCATATCAGCCCTCGCCTCAGCGTCCGAAGCTGGTGCCATCGCTACCGAGGAGCTTGTTCCGTTGCTGTTCCAGGTTTACAACGCGGCCTACCAAACAACAATGAGTCTGCTCGGCAACAGTTTGTGGCAGTTGATGCGAAACCCGTCGCAGTTCACCCGAATACGCCATGACGCCTCGCTGCTTGACTCGGCATGTGAAGAGCTGGTTCGTTTTGACCCACCGGTTCAGAGCACGGGGCGGCACGCGTTCGTGGACTTCGACCTCGACGGGATTCCTGTACGCGCCGGTGACATGGTTATCGTCGTCATTGCGGCGGCGAACCGCGACCCCGAGCGGTACTTCGCTCCGGCGCGGCTCGACGTCGGCCGTGGAGGCCCAGCCGGGCTCAGCTATGGGTATGGACCGCACTACTGCTTGGGTGCTGCGATTGCGAACGCTCAGTTGCGCTCGACGCTCCAACTGCTAGCCGACCCCGGACTGCTGATCGAGCCGGACGGCCAGGCTGTTCGTCTGGCCAGCGCGAACATGCGCGGCTTTGCGCACCTGCCAATTGCCCTCTCCGAGCGAGCCGGAAGGGTAACAAGGTGATCGTATTGGGGATCTCCGGTGGCTTGGGTCACGACGCGGCTGCCGCACTTGTCCAGGGCGGTGAGGTCGTCGCTGCTGCAGAAGAGGAGCGATTCACCCGCAACAAGCACGCGTATGGCGCCGCACCGACGTCGGCGGCGCTGTATTGCCTTGCGGAAGCCGGGCTCACATTAAGCGATGTTGATGTGCTCGCGTTGTCGTGGGCGCCTGACCGTGTCAACGCTGGCGCTGCCCTGTCGATACACCAAGCCATGTTGGCCCACCCCGCCTTCGCCGGCCACCGCCGGCCAAGGATCAGTATCGTTGACCATGCGACGTGCCACGCGGCCGCGGCATTTTTTGGCTCGGGCTTTCCGTCGGCAGCGATTGTCACGGCGGACGGGCAGGGCGATGGCGTTGCTACTACGATCGCCCGTGGCAGTGGGGCCACCATCACCAACCTAGCTTCGTTTGGGATCACCGAATCTCTTGGGTTCTTCTACCTTGCGTTGACCAATCACCTTGGTTTTGAGCTAGGCGAAGAGGGCAAAGTCATGGGCTTAGCGGCTACCTCTCGCCCACTATCTTCGCCACCGGCGTTCAGGCTGACCGCCAGCGGCTACCACCCAAGCATCGACGTCGATGGTTCGGGTGGTGACGTCCTCGCGTTCCGGGCGACCGTCGCCGCATGGCGACGCTGGTTCGAGTCGAACTTCGGTCCGGCTGTGGCGGTTCGCTATTCGATGGATCGGCTGAGAGGCCGCGTTCGCAGTGAGATTGCGCTGACCGACCACCACGCCGCGATTGCGGCCACCGGGCAAGCCGAGCTCGAGAGAGTCCTGCTCCATCTGGTCCGCCTTGCCGTCGAGCAGACCGGAGAGCGTCGGCTCGTACTTGGCGGCGGAGTCGCGCTCAACTGCACCGCAAACGGCGTCATTGAACGCTCTGGCCTTGTCGACGAGCTGTACATCTCCCCGGCCAGTGGCGATGCCGGCACAGGCCTCGGCGCGGCGCTCTCCGTGGCGGCCGCGCACGGGGAGGCGCCGGCCGGTGCGCTCGAACAGGCGGGCCTAGGTCCTTCCTTCTCCGACTATGAGGTCGCCGACCTACTGAGCCGGCTCGGTCTGGCGGCGGTGCGCTTCGATGATGTGGCGACAGAGGTCGCCCATCTCCTAGACGCGGGGAAGGTGGTCGGCTGGTTCCAGGGCCGGATGGAGCTCGGGCCACGAGCGCTGGGTCACCGTTCGATCCTGGCGGACCCACGGCGGCGTGCGAACCACACGCGGGTCAACGAACTCAAGGGTCGCGAGCAGTGGCGTCCGCTAGCGCCATCGCTCCGGGCAGCGGATGGTCGCCGGTACGTGGAGAGCCTAGGCTCGGCGCCGTTCATGCTGACCGCCGTCCCCGTGGTGGGCGGCATGCTTACCACTATCCCCGCGGTGGTGCACACTGACGGTTCGTGTCGCCCGCAGTTCGTCACGCCGGATCGGAACAAGCCGCTCGCGACTTTGCTCGACGCTCTTGAGGCGACCTGCGGGGTGCCGGTCGTGCTGAACACATCCTTTAACCTGGCCGGTGAGCCGATCGTGTGCACGCCGTACGACGCAGTGCGCACGTTCTACTCATCCACCCTGGACGCGCTCGCGGTTGGCCCGTTCGTCGTGACGAAACGAGGTGTCACATAGTGGTTGTCATATATGACACAACTCTGCGAGATGGGGCGCAGATGCCGGGTGTCGCATTTACGCGGCAGCAACAACACGAGATCGCCCACGCTTTGGACGAGCTTGGGGTCGATGAGATTGAGTTGGGTTTCCCGGCCTCGGGCGAAGCACAGTGCGCCGACATCTCGTCCATCGTCGATTCGGGCCTGAACGCCCGTACACTAGCCCTCGCTCGGCCGATCCGCCGTGATCTCGACAACGCCGCGTTATGCGGCGTCGATGGGGTCATCATTGTTTCCGCTTTCTCAGATATCCATCTGCGCGACAAGCTGGGTACAGACTTTGATACTGCGCTCCGTGCGAGCGCCGAGGCCGCTCTGTACGCCCGCGAGCGCGGGCTCTTCGTTCAGGTTTCCTTCGAGGACGCCACTCGTACCCCGCCAGACCGGGTAGCTGGAGCCGCACGTGCCCTCGCGGCCTCCGGCGCTCAGCGCATTGGCCTCGCAGACACGGTCGGCATGGCCAAGCCAGAACAATTCAGTGCCCTCGTTGCGCGCGTTATTGGAGATGCTGGCATCGCGGTGGCGGTTCATTGCCACGACGACTTCGGGTTGGCCGTCGCTAACACCCTAGCCGCCGTCGAATCCGGCGCGACGGCAATATCGACAACCATAAACGGCCTAGGTGAACGTTCTGGCAATGCTGCGACGGAGGAGTGTGTCGCGGCCCTCGAGATACTCTACAAGCACCCGACGAGTGTCCGTCTGGACAGGCTCACTGAGGTTTGCCGTTTGGTTGCCGCGCATTCGGGTGTACCTATTCCCGCAAATAAGGGAGTAGTAGGCGGCAACAGTTTCCGGCACGAATCTGGCATTCATGTGGCGGCGATGCTGCGAAACACGGGCTGCTACGAGCCTTACCCCCCGGCGCTCGTGGGCGGTACGCGCGAGTACGTGCTTGGTAAGACAAGCGGTCGCGCCGCGATCCGTCACGTGGCAGCGCTATACGACATCCAACTCGACGACGAGCAGTGCCTGACGCTATTGCGGCGCCTGCAGGAGCTGAGCGAAACTGGGGAACCGCTAGACGAGCTACGGATACGGTCCCTGCTCGCGGAGGTAACACGGTGACCTACCTGACTTACCGGGTGCTAGAGCGGTTCACCAGCCGGAAGGTTCATGCCGGAGAAATTGTGACGGTTGACGTCGATGCGATCATGGCGCACGACGGATCCGGTCCCGTTGTTGGCCGGGCGCTTGACCGGCACGGCATCCACGACTTAGCCGGGGCCGCGCGGACGGTCTTCATTTTTGACCACTTCTTCCCGCCGACTTCTGCCGCCGAGGCCAATTTGCACATAGAGGCGCGGGCGTTCGCGGCCCGCCACGGCATTCGAGTCGTACAAGGCCAGGGCATCGCCCATCAGGTTCTACCGGAGATGGGGCTGGTCCGGCCGGGGACGGTGGTGGTTGGGGCGGACTCGCATACGTGCACCGGGGGGGCCTTCGGCGCGTTGGCCATCGGCTTGGGCGCCACTGACGTTGCAGCAGTACTGGCTACGGGCCGGCTGTGGCTGGAGGTGCCGGAGGTGATTCGGGTGCGCCTAACGGGGCGGTTGGCCGAACCGGCCAGCGCGCAAGACCTCGCGCTGCACATTCTCACGGCAATTGGCACTGATGGCGCGCTTGGTATGGCACTCGAGTTCGTCGGGCCGGCCATCACGCACCTCCGAGTGGCGGACCGGATGAAGATCGCCAACCATGCGACCGAGATGGGCGCCGTGAGTGGAATGTTTCCGGTCGACAGGGTGTCCCGGAAGTGGCTTACCGAACACGGGGCCGACCTGAAGTACGTCGGCCTAGTTAGCGACGACGGCGACGGCGAAGATCCGGTTGCTGACCTGGCGGTGGAATTGGCTGATGTGGTGCCGACCGTCGCGCTGCCTGACAGGCCGGATCTGACGCGTCCGGTTGCCGCCCTCGACGCGGTCATCGCCGTGGACCAAGTGTTCATCGGATCGTGTGCGGGCGGACGATTGGAGGATTTCCACGACGCGGCGGCGGCACTTGCGGGACGCACAATCGCCTCCGGCACGCGAATGTACATAGGTCCCGCATCCGCGACGGTATTGCATGAGGCAACCGCCGACGGCACGATTGCTGCACTGCAGAAAGCCGGCGCCACGGTCCTCCCGCCGGGGTGTGGCGCCTGCCTCGGCCGGGTTGGCGCTCTAGGCGACGGCGAGGTGTGCGTTTCTGCGCAGAACCGCAACTTCAGCGGGCGCTCGGGCAGCAGCTCGGCCCAGATCTACTTGGCCTCGCCGACTGTGGCGGCCGCGGTGGCCGTCGCGGGTACTTTCCCGGCAACGGGGGCGGGACGATGATCGTGCGCGGGGTGGTCTGGCACCTACCGTCGGAACTGTGGGACGACCTCAATACTGATGTCATTCTGCCGAGTCCCTACCTTCGCGTGCCTGAGCCGGAGCTTGGCGACTACGCGTTCCAAAACCACTTGCCAGGCTTTACGGAACGCCTCGATGGAGCCTCGGTAGTCCTCGGCGGCACGAACTTCGGTTGCGGATCAAGCCGGGAGCAGGCGGTCAAGGCGCTACTTCAGTGTGGCGTAACACTGGTTGTTGCGGAGAGCTTTGGGTCCATATTCTTCCGGAACGGGCTCAACCTTGGCCTCGCGCTCATCCGACTGCCGGGCACCCGGTCGCAGCCGGCCCTGGCTGCCGGTGCGGAGGTCTCGGCGGACCTCTCTACTGGGATTGTGACGGGAGTTGGGGGCACAGCCGAAGGACAGCCCCTGCCGAAGACCATGATGAACATCATCCGCGCCGGTGGCATTCTGCCCCTGGTCAGAGAAAACCCGCTGGTTCTGGGTTGACACTCGCCGGTCCGATCAAAGGCATCATCCGGGCCGCCGAGGCCGCTCCCGGGTCGGCAGCCATCGTCGTTGAGGACAACACCTGGACCTACTCGGAACTACTGCGGGAGGTGCGCCGTTGGGCCGGCGCCCTGGCGATGCGGGGCCTAGGTCCCGGAGGGATCGTCGCTGCAACCTCGCAGGATCAGGTCGCACTGCGGCTAATTCGGTGGGCGGCGAACTATCTTGGGGCGGTTGAGGCGCTCATCGATCCCCACTGTGGGCCGGCTGACCATGCTGCCCGGCTTGCCGTCGTGCGGCCGGATCTCATCCTGACCGATGCCGACATTCCGGCCCTGCGGGCGGACGCGGTTGGTGCGGACGGCCCGGAGTTGGCGTCGATGGATCTGTCCACTCCCGCGCGGGTGCTCTTCACATCAGGCAGCAGTGGCGCACCTCGGGCAGTTCTGCAGCTCGCCGGCCAACTCGACAGCGCTGCACGATCAAACGCCGTCACCCGCGGAATGTGTGTGCACGACCGACTTCTTTGCGCGTTGCCCCCATACCACGCCGCCGGATCCCTATTTGAGGACACGATCGTGTGGCTCGGTGGATGCCTTCTGTTGCCTGGTCCTGGTGGGCCCGGCAGGTTGGGCGCCGCGCTGCGCTCCGGCTCTCCCACGGTCATGACAGTGGTGCCGGCCATCTTGGTGCAGCTCGAGAAGGACGGCGACCTACCAGCGCTTGGCGGCCTTCGGCTGCTCAACTATGCCGGCGATCTTCTGGAAAGCCAGCTGCTGCGAAGGGTGCTGGAAGAGACCAGAGGGGAGGTGACGCGCGGTTATGGTCTGACGGAAGCTGGTCCACTGGTTTCAGTACTGTCGGCTGCCGCGCACCGGGGCGCCGTGCTGCCGGAGCCGGCCGAACTGGGGCAGCCCGCCGACGGCGTTGAGGTACGTGTTGATCCCAGGACCAGCGAGTTGATGGTCCGATCAGGTCACGTGATGGCCGGCTACCTCCACGACCCGGACGCGACGCGCCAGCGGCTGCGCGACGGGTGGCTGCGCACCGGTGACCTGGTGGAGCTAGGCCCGAGCGGAATACGGTTGGTCGGTCGACGATCGAACCTGATTCGCTCCGGCTCCGAATGGATCGCGCTGGAACAGATCGAGCGCTGCCTGCGCTCCTTTCCAACCGTCGGGGATGTGGTGGCCGTCGCGGTGCCGCATCCGCAATGGATCCAGCGCCCGGTCGCGTACCTTGAACAGACCGAGCCAATCAACTCGGAGATGCTTTGGGCGCATGTCGCTGCGAACCTAACCCGCTATGCGACTCCCGACTGGGTCGAGGTGGTCGATGCCTTGCCGCGTCTAGGTTCGGGCAAGGTCGACCGGGTAGGACTCGCTGCGCGAGCCGCGACTGGACCTCGTTCTACGGCGTGGCACCGACCGATCACTCAAACGACGCCCAGCGAGGGCTGAGCACCTCGCGGTGGTAGCGCAGGACCTCCGACTCAGCGGGGATGGCGCCCAGACGTTGGGCGTAGTGAGGGGGAATCACGACCAGCCCGGGTCTAGGACGAACCCAGATCCCGTACGCGGGGGTTTGTACATCGTGCCGAAGCGGGTCCGCGTACCAAGTGTCCTTAGGCGGGCAAACCGCAGAAAGATTGAAGCCGTGCGCTCTCAACCACCGCTGCACTCCGGACGTGAACGGATCGGAAAGGGGGAGCCGCACCGCGACGCAGCACACGCCCGAGGCGATGGCCTCGGCGACCGTTGCGTCTAGGCTGGCGCCGCCCTCTGCTGCTATGCGTAGTGAAGCGTGGTTGTTGGGCACAAGGGCGGGCGACGGCGGCAGGGTGCTCACGAAGCCAGGCCAAGAATCGGCTGTTTCGCTTCCGTCGTCGACGGTTACCGGCTGCGGAAAGCCGAAGTTGAGCTCGACGAGAGAGGCGGCGAAACGTGCCTCACGGTCGTCGGCAAAGTGCCAGACTGGTTGGTCGCGCAGCGCACGAACGACGTCGAGGGGGTCGCGGTTGCTCTCCCTCAGTTCAGTCTGCTCGAGCACACCCCCCTGCATGACGTAGAACGGTACGTACCCCCAGAACCGCGACTGAACGTACCGGCTATGGATGCGCTGAAGTGCCTCACCACCTCGGATCTTGTCCGTGCTCGCCCGGTTGCGCGCTGCGAGCACGAGCGTGTGGTAGCGGTCGTGCGGGTAGGTCTCCTCGCCGAGGTGATACTGCAGGGAACGAGACAGGATGGGGGCGGTGGCGCCCAGACCTGGGTCGGTACTGCCGGACCGACAGAGTTCGCCGTGCCCGGGACCGAACTCGCCCTCGGCTGACAGCACCGTCACAGTACCGACGTCGAACGAGGGTAACGGGTACGGCGGATCTGTCAGAGCGTTACGGAGCCTGCCGATCTGCTCCGCCTCTCCCCAGAACCAGATCGACTCCGTTCCGGCGCGCATTTGCGCGGCCAAGCGTTCGATGTCGAACGAATCGGTGTGGTAATCGTCGCTGTACACCCGCAGAAGGACCGACATACGCGCCATGATCGCGACCTCGGCGGCGGCCGAGGTCTCCGTGGGCGAAATGGCATTGCGGGCTGGGTCGAATTGGGTGAATCTTGCCAGGTCGTCGGACATTCGGCGGACGAGTGTGCCGGTGTCCAGGAACGGGACACACAGAACCGGATCAGCGATTCCGGACTCACCTAACGAGGGCATTTCCCACCACCTCGGCCAGCAGTTCAACCTGCGCCTCCCGGTCACCCACGTACAGACGTAGGAACGGCGCCTCTGTCTCGGCCATGCTTGACGCAGCCGAGATCCGCGGCGTCGAGAAGCCGAAGCTGACCCCCTTGGTGAGATGGAGCCCGGCCGCGCGCGCGTGGGCGAGTACCACCTCTTGCACGCCCTCCAGCAGATCGCGGTGGTTACGCCCAGCTTCGCGGAACAGCATCGTGACACACCCGCCCGCGTACGGCAGCCGTGCGGCAATTTGATGGTCAGGGTGGCTCGGGTGGCCGGGGTAAAACACTTGGACTACGTCGAGAACCTCTGGCCGAGCGCATAGCCGCTCGGCAACGATGGTGGCATTGGAACAGATTCGGGCCATCCGGTCACGAAACATGTCGCTGTCATAGCGAGGGAACAGATCGGCGCTGTGCCGGTAGAGGATGCTGCCGGTGTTTCGGCGCAGCCGTTCGAGGTGGGCTCGCGTCGAAACCGGCGCCGCCACGAAGCCGGCCATCGCCGCGTCAAGACCGAGTTGGAGATACTTCGAACAGCTCTCGTAGTACAGGACCTCCAGCCGGTCGTCACTAGTCAGCGCGGCGGGGGGCATGGCGGCAGACAGCATGGTTCCGTCTATGACGACGGTCATGCGTTCGCCGGCTTCCTCCCGAAGCCGGGCGAGCACGGCAGGGATGTCGACCATCTGCTGATAGGCCGTGTTCGCCACCGGGTCGATGAAGATGCAGCGCGGCCGGTGGCGCCTCACCGACGCGAGGATTTCTTCTACACCGTAACCATCGGCTCGCACGCACCGAACTGAGCAAAGCGACGTAACCTGTTCCGCCGCCTCGAAGTAGATGTACGGGGCGAGCAGCACCGTGTCGCCGGGCCGAAGCCGCTCGCGGAGCAGGAAGGATTCGATCAGCGAGTACGCGGCCATCCCCGAGGACGTCACCGTTACCCCCCACAGCTCAGGGGGCAGACGCAACACGCGAAGCAACTGATCTTCCACCTGGTGGACGGAGGAGGACTCGTAGCGGTCGTAGTTGACCGTCGGCGACTCCTGCCCCGCCAAGTCGAAGAACTGGGCGACCCGCGACTGCGTGTAGGCAGGGGAGCACCACTCCAGTGCGCCGCGCACATGCGCAAGTGTCGCGAGACCAAACCGCACCAGGAGTTCCGTCCTGGCCAACTCGTCAACTCCCGCGGCCGCCGCGGCCTTAGCCAGGACACGCTCCTCGCGCTCCAGCAGTTCCAGTGCCAGCTGACCCGCCGTCGCGACCTGCCGCCAGACATCCTGGTCGACGATTAGGTCGGCATCGGCGCAGTACGACACATAGTCACTGACCCCGCGTAGCGTCAGCTGCAAGCGCTGCATGCAGCTGCGCACCTGCTCCAGCAGCTCGGCGGCAGGGCCGGCGGACTCGACGGTGGCCGTGAGTGACGTGACCTGTCTCATCCGGGCGACCGGGATATCGGACACAACGCGCCCACGCAGGTGGAGCAGTCGGACAAGATCCGGATCCTGGAACGAGTACCGCTGGATTCGTGCCAGAGTGGGCTGCTGGATGTTGCCTCCGCACAGCGGAATCCCGACCGGCCCGGTCAGGTCGCCGCGTTGGGCCAAACGCAGGCAGGCAATCACGGACGCAGCCCCTGCCGGCTCGACTAATAGGCTTTCATGGACGAGCAGGGCCAGCGTCCCCGCGGCGAGCTCCTCTTCAGTCAATTCGACTATGCCGCTCAGATGCTGCTGAGCCAGATTGTAGGTAATCGAGTCACGCTCGAGGTTGATCGCCAGGCCATCGGCGAGGGTCGGACGGTGTGGCACGCGGACAATCTCACCGGCGGACATGCTGGCGGACATCGAGGCGTAGGCAGCCGGCTCGGTGCCGAACATGCGTAGCTGCGCCCCGGCCGCCACGCTTCCGAGCGCGAGCCCGCAGAAGAGCCCGCCACCGCCAACTGGCGCCACCATGGCTGTCAGATCGGGAACGTCTGCGAGCATCTCGAGCGCGATTGTGGACGACCCCGAGATGACATCGGGATTGTTGTACGGCGAGATGTAGTAGAGGTCGCTTGAGTGCGCGAGTGCTTCTGCGTGCGCCGTGGCCTCCTCCATTGAACTGCCGTGTTCAATTAAGCCGGCGCCGGTTGCTAGTATTCGGTCGCGTTTGACGCGGCTGGCGTTTACCGGTATGCAGATGTTCGCTGACTTTCCTAGCTCGCTAGCAACCTGTGCGACGGCGAGGCCGTGGTTGCCGGCCGACGCGGCAATCACGGGGGAGTCGGGCCCGCGCATCAGGGCAAGGCGTGCACCGCGGTATTTGAACGATCCTGTGTGCTGCTGCAGCTCTAGCTTCGCCCATACCGGCACGCCGACGATTCGCTCCAGCCAAGTTAGACGGCGGATCGACGTGCGCACGACGCTGCCCAAAAGCGCCTCCGCTGACGCGTGAGGATCAATGAGGGCGGCGGATCGCACTATTGGATCGGTCATCGCCGCTCATTTTGGAGCCGCCCCAGGGGCGCCGGGATGAATCGGGGGGTCGCCGCGAGGTAGTCGGCGTAGGGCGGACCGATGACGCCGACGAGGTGGTCCTCCTCAGCGCGCACCCGTTGAGTGACGGCCGCGGCGGTGCAGGCGGCTACGACCGGCACGGACCACCATGCCCTCAGACTTATCGAGGGACCGACATTCAGGAAAAACAAACCGACGTAGCTGGGGTGGCGGATGTGCCGATAGAGGCCCGTCTCACAGACAAGCTGCCCCTGCTTTACATGGACGTAGCCGGTGAAATCCTTGCCGAGAGTGCGAACGGCCGAGATCCGCATCGCGGCGCCCGCGAGCGTGACGATCGTGCCGACGGCGAGGGCTGTCCGCGAAGGCGGCGCCGCAGACCGGGCGCCTCCCTCAACAAGCGGCGCCCACCATGCGATCATGTGCGATCCGACCATCAAGTGACGCGTTCCCCGATCTTGTGTGCTTTCGCCGGCTATTTGGTTGGCCACCTCGTTCTCAGCGAGCGCCTCGGCGACCATCCAAGTTGCCAGTTCGAGGATCGGCAGCCCAGCCCACCCGCGGCGCAAACGCGGAACTGCAAGGGCCGTCGCGATCGGCAGGGCAGCTCGGGTGGCGAAGAGGCGAACAATGCGCCGGCGTTTGTCGCGGCCTGGGTCAGTCATCGCTGGCATTCTGCCTTGCTGCATCGTCCCTAGTCACGCGGAATGGACCTAAATACAGCACATCGAGACCCGAAGTCGCAAAGCACTGCAGGGCGTCCATTGGGGAGCACACAATCGGCTCTCCGCGCACGTTGAACGAGGTATTCACCACCATGGGTACCCCTGTGGCCTCAAAGAAGCATTCGATCAGTCGGCGGAACTCGGCAGCGGGCCAGTCCTTCGGTACTGTTTGCGGCCGCGCCGTACCGTCGACGTGCACGACGCTTGGCACAACGTCGGCCGCCAACGCTGTGGCCCGCACGATCTCGCCCATGCGACGGCTGCGTTCAGTGGCGAAGAACATTGATGCGTTCTCCTCGAGGACCGACGGTGCAAACGGGCGATAGGTCTCCCGCCGCTTCACGAGGACGTTAATCCGGTCCCTCACCGCTGGGTCGCGCGGATCCGCCAGGATGCTTCGCGCCCCGAGCGCTCGCTCTCCGAACTCCATCCTGCCGTCGAACCAGCCAAGGATTCGGCCGGCCGCGATGTCCTGGGCGGCGCTCCATGCCGCATCTTCGCACTTCCAATACCGCCAGCCGAGGCCCGCAAGCGCCTGTTCGAGTTCAGCGATGTTGTAACCGGGGCCAACAAACGGGTTTGTGAGCTCCTGGACGCCGGGCATCGGAAGACGGAGCCGCTCCAGCAATGCCAGGGCGGCCCCGACGCTCGCGCCAGCATCAGTCGGTGCGAGCGGCACGTGCAGGGCCTCAACCCCGTCAACGCCCCGAATCCGACCAATGGCGACGGCGTTCATCGCGACGCCGCCGCCGATTACGAACCGGCGACTGCCACGGGCGACCAGTCGGCGGGTCAAACCACAGAGGGCCTCTTCCAAACGATGCTGCAACGCGTAGGCCAAGTTGTGTGCCGCAGGCGTCGGCGTGTCGCCGTCGCCGTATTCACCTGCCAATAACTTCAGGGCACGGTCGCCCAACCACGGCCTCCCCGGAGCTGAGCAGTGCTCCGGTCTCAGCATGCTGATGTTTACCTGGTACTTCCCATTTGGGTGCACACGAAGGAGCGCGTCGATCTTCCGTTCGGCGTCAGGGTCTGGAGACCCGTACGAGGCGAGCCCCATCACCTTGTACTCGTCGGCGATGGGCTCATAGCCCAAGACTTGGGTGACGGCGCCATAGCTGACGCCGAGTGAGTCAGGAAATGGGTACCACTCGCACGCCGAGGGCAAGCCCGCGCCAGGCTTCAGCAGGTATAGAGAGGTCGCCGCGATCTCCCCGCGACCATCAACGACAATTGCCGCGTCGGGATCGAACGGTGCGCTGTACCGGGCAGCCGCCAGATGGGCGAGATGGTGATTGACGAAATGCACCGGCGGCAGCTGCTGCCCGTCCGACAGATGGACCGCCAACTCCCTCCGTAGAAGCGACCGAGCGCGGACTGTGCCGAAGCGCTGGCGGGCCACCCGGGCCATGCCTGACGGGTTGCCCGGCGCTTGGCGCGCCGACCACCACATCGTTGATGCAAACTGACCCAAGTCGTTCCAGTAGTAGGCGATGTCGTCAACGTCGGCGAGGGTGAGTCCGGCGTGGGCGAGCACAAATTGGATCGACCGGTGCGGAAAGTCCGTGGTCCGCTTATATCTGTTGAGGCGCTCCTCCTCGACGGCAGCCACTAGGTGTCCGTCTACGATCAGGCACGCCGCTGGGTCATGGGCCAGGGCAGACAGGCCCAGTGTGACTGTCATGACGGTGTGCTTGCCATTTCGAGGGACGCATCAAGCCGGCGCGCCACGTCGTCGTAAACGGTCAAAGTGCGCAGCGGTTTCCCACGGGTACGCTCCTGTAGGTGGCCGCGTACGGCTTCGCGCAAGTGTTTGGCGAAAACGCGGCGTCCGAGGGAGTCAAGCAGCATTGCGGCCGAAAGCATCATTGCGACCGGGTCGGCCAGACCCGTGCCGGAGATGTCGGGTGCGGAACCGTGGATCGGCTCGGCCAGCGGCGGCCCGCTACCGAGCGTGAGCGACGGGACCAGGCCAAGCCCGCCCGCGATAGCGGCGCCGACGTCAGACAGGATGTCACCAACGTGGCTGGTCATCATCATCACGTCGTATCGGCGTGGCTTGAGTACGAGGTGATAGCCGGCGGCGTCAGCCAGTGCTTCGTCGTGGCGGATACCCTTGCGATCCAGTTCGGCGATAGCTGCCGAGCGAAACAGCCCGTCGGCGTGACGCAGCACGTTTGCCTTGTGAACGACCGTGACAATCCCGTGGCGATTACGCGCGATATCTGCAGCCACGGCGGCGATACGCGTCGTTACATCGCGGGTGACGCGGTACTCAGCGAGATATCCATTATCGATCGGCCGCTCGACTTCACTGTAGAGCCCTTCGATGCAGTCCCGGACCATGACGACGTCGATAACGTCACCGGATGGGTCCCGACAGGCACGAATATTGGCGACGAGGCCGAGCTCGCGGCGCAGGAGCAGTATCGGGCTCTGATAGTCGGCGGGCGGCGGCGAAGGGGTCGCCGAGCACCCAAACAGCACCCCATCGACTGTCCTCGCTTGGGTCAGCGTGCTGGCGTCGATCGTCGTTCCAGTTTGGCGAAATGCGTCGTGGCCGGCGAAGGCCTCGTCGATGCAGAGCGCGGATTCGCGTTGCAGGAGGCGAAGCGTCGGCTCCATGACCTCCGGACCAACCCCGTCACCTCCCAAAGCGAGCAGTCGAACGGGTCGGATCAGCGTGTCGGACTCCGTCGGAACAACAGAAGGGATCATCAATCAGAACCGTGCGCCCGAGTTGACCTGTAGCCCGGTACCGGTCCTGCTATAGGGCGAGGAGATTACATTGGCGTGATCGGCGCCGCCGCCGCCGCCCAAGCTTAGGCGGCGAAAAGCCTCCAACACGTCGTCGTTGGCCACGTCGTCCAACTCGCGACGGGCCAGCTCATTGTGGGCGATGCCTAGCGACCGTACCTCTTGGACCGTGAACCCGTGGTCGAGCAGAACCTTCGTGATCGAGGACCCGCGGTCAATGTACGCGGCGTTGACGACCTCGTGAAATATGCGCATGCACTGGTCCATGGCGCCGCGACAGTCCATCGTTGCGTGTCGCCAATCATTGAAACCGCCTTCCAGGCCGAACCCGACAGCTTCTTTGGCGATTGGCGAATTTGGAAAAACGAACAGCGGCGAATGAACGTACGAATGAATACCGGAATTGTTGAGGAAGTCAATGGTCTTGTCGATGGTCCTTGGCGTCTCCCCTGGGAATCCGGTGAGGATGAAGGCGAAACCGAGGATATCGCTGTCGTGCAGGTTCTTAGCGGCTTCCCAGGCGTGAGCCTCGCGTGTGCCCTTGAACATGTTATTGAGCACCTGCTGGTCGGCGGATTCGACACCAACCAGAACGAGCTTGCAGCCAGCGTCACGGAGGGCGGTCGTGCACTCCTTATTCAGCGTGGTCGTCCGCAGATAAGCGGTCCACGGCAGGTCGAACCCGATGTCAATCATGCCGTGGCAAACGTCGAGTAGGTGCCTGTGGTTAAGGAACAGCGTGTCGTCAACGAACCGTACAGACTTCACTTGTGGCTGGCGCATGATCTGTCGCAGTTGTGAAAGGACGGTTTCCACAGACATGAGGTCGACACGCTGGTCGTTGTAGCTCGGGAAGGTGCAAAACTTGCATTTGAACGGGCATCCGCGCCCCGTACGCACGTTGACTGACGATCGAAGTACCTCGGCGGGGAGTTCGTTCCAGCGAACTGAGTAGGCGTCAATATCGACACCATCGTGGTGAATGCCTATTGACCGCCGAAAGCCGTCACGATGGTAGGCGACGTTGGGCACGTCGTCGATCGGTTCGTCACGAAAAATTCGCGGGATCAGTTTGAGCAGCGTCTGCTCACCGTTGGGCGACAGGACAAGTGCGTCAGCATGCCGTGCCGCCTCGTGGATCTCTGACTCGTCCGCGAATTGCGTCAACTTCGCCCCACCAACGATTACTTTGACGTCAGAGTTCCACTCCTTGATCACGCGGGTAACCCGCACGATCGTCGCGGCGCTGGTGATAAAAGTCGACGACAGCAGAACGATGTCGGCACGCTCCACAAGTCCGCGCGCCCGCTCCGCGTCGAGATCGATATTGTCGACGAGGTCAGTCCTGCCCGCGTATCCAAAGCGCGAAAGGAGGTCGTAGAGGTAGACGCCGTTGAGTGAGCAGGAGTTGTGCTCGTTCAGGAAGGAAGGGTGGCCGGCTTCAGCGCGCACGCTGTTGATCGCGTCGACGATCTCACGTCGCTGGCCGCCAACGTGCGGGATCATCGCTACGTACTGATCGAGGTAGTAGCTGTTGTTCGCCTCAAGCGCCGCTGGGTCGGTGGACGTCCGCCTGTACTGATCCAGCGTCTCGTCGACGGTCTGACATGCATTCGCGACGACGACGAGCCGTGCGTTGACGACTTCGGGCCTATAGGGGACGGTCAAACCGAGCTCTTGCTGCATGGCACTCCCCACATTGACCCGCCGGCCCAGCGGCCGGCTCTGAGCACCATCAAAGTTTCGACGGTGAGGTACTGGTATCACGACGGGACCCCTGGACGTCAAGGGCTCATCGGGCAAATGGCAGGCTGACGGATGGGTTACACCCTGTTGGCCTTGCGGATCGATCGGCAACGGTCGAGTACCCCCGTGCAGGTCACGAGCAGGAGGCACCGTCGGGTGGAGCGGGTCCTAGTCAGCTCAGGGCTGGAGGACTGCTCGCGCGGCCACTGAGGCGCGAGCTGGGACTCGATGGACGCTACAGCAGGCAGACGCGTGGGATTCGACGGCCGTCATGACAGGCGGGCCCCTTCACGCAGAGTCTCAACCAAGGCATGATCCCTAACAAGAGGCCAGTTCGAGGCGAAGGCGGGCCAGATGTCTGAGCGTTCGTTTGAGGGAGCTGCCGCTGCGGCGGAGGCGTTGCAGGCGGGTGACGCTGT
>NZ_HF570956.1:1813321-1824869 GCF_000367525.1 Phycicoccus elongatus Lp2
GCGCTGCCCGCGATTTGCTCCCTCTCGACTGGCGGGGGTGGACTGAGCCCGTGGGGGTGGGCAGGGCCCAGGTGCGGGTGGAGTAGGAGCCCAGTGCGGGTGGACACGAGCCAGCGGGGCGAACCTCAGCTGGGCTTGGGCGCACCCTTGCGGGCGTACCGCCACCAGGTGAGCACGACGCAACCGACGGCCCAGACAACTCCGATCCAGTAGAACGGCACGACACCAAGGAAGTTGATGCCGACACCGAAGAGGAACGGCCCGAAGGCAGCAATCGCCGCGGTCCAGCCGATGACGCCTCCGGCCTGCCGCTTCTCGAAGATCATCGGCATCTGC
This sequence comes from Phycicoccus elongatus Lp2, assembly GCF_000367525.1. Lineage (GTDB taxonomy): Bacteria > Actinomycetota > Actinomycetes > Actinomycetales > Dermatophilaceae > Phycicoccus_A > Phycicoccus_A elongatus. The sequence goes on from NZ_HF570956.1 coordinate 1,813,658, forward strand.
TTGAAGGTCGAGGCGTTGCCGATGCCGGCGAAGAGGAAGATCGCGAGCATGCCGTAGAGGAACTGGTTGAAGCCGGCATCCAGGGCCGCCGCCGACGAGGTGTCCGGCGTGAGCGCCGGGATCGTGTAGATGATCGAGCCGATCAGGCCGACGCCGGAGATGAGCGTCCAGATCGCGCCACCCATGCGGTCGGTCAGCGGCGAGAAGGCGAAGCGCGCGACGGCACCGATGAGCGGGCCGAGGAAGACGAACTTCACGGCCTCGGGCACGGCATACCCGGCGACGAGCACCTTCGCCGCGGCACCCGAGCCCGACACGATCTCCGCGTTGCCGGCGCCGTAGAGGTTGATCATGAGCAGGCCGAACTGCGCCGACAGACCCGAAAAGGTGCCGAAGGTCATGATGTAGAGGATCGTCATCCACCAGGTATCCTGGTTCTTGAAGATGTCGAACTGCTGTTTGATGTTGGCCTTGATCGGGACCGACTTGAGCATCGTCCACGCCAGGACCGCGCCACCGATCATGAGCGGGATCCAGACGAAGGCCGCGTTCTGGTACCACACGGTCTGGTCGGGCTTGCCCGGGAACTTCATCTGCTGGCTGCCGCCGAAGACCGCGAGCGCACCGATGGCGATGAGGTAGGGCGTGAGCAGCTGGACGATCGAGACACCGAGGTTGCCGATGCCGGCCTGCAGGCCGAGCGCGGTGCCCTGCTTGGACTTGGGGAAGAAGTAGGACGTCGAGGGCATCAGGCCCGAGAAGGCGCCACCGCCGATGCCGGCGAGGAAGGCCAGGACCATGAGCTCCCAGTAGGGAGCGGTCGGCTCCATGACGCGCACACCCCACCCGAGGGTGGAGGGGATGAGCAGCAGGGTGGTGATCGTGACCAGCTTGCGGGTGCCCAGGATGGGCGGCATGACCATCCACAGGATGCGGAGCAGACCGGCGGCCAGACCGGGCATGGCGGCCATCCAGTAGAGCTGGCCCTTGGTGAAGGTGTAGCCGACGGAGGCCAGCTTGGGGATGATCGCGCTCGGCAGGAACCACGCGATGAACGCGAGGGTCAGGCAGAAGGTCGTGATCCACAGGGTCTTCCAGGCGAGTTTGGAGTCCCAGGTGGCCTCGTTCTCGGGGTCCCAGGCCTCGAGCCACTCGCCCTTGCGGGCCGTGCTCGTGCTCATGTGCTTCTCTCCTTGCGGTTGAGCCGGTATGCCGCGGGGCGCGGGTCCCGGGGAATCGATGGGTGTCGGGGGTGGTGTCAGCTGGCGGTGGCGGCGCCCGAGGGGGACTCGAGGTGCCGCGAGAGGTCGGGGGATTCCTTGTGGAGCATGTGCACGACGGTCCAGTGCATCCAGATCGCGCAGGCGGCGGTGAGGAGGAAGAGGACGAAGAAGGTGCTCGTCGGGAAGCCGCTCCACTGCTTGGAGTAGGCGAACAGCGGCGGCAGGAAGAAGCCGCCCAGGCCCCCGAACATCCCGACGAGGCCGCCGACGGAGCCGACGTTGTCGGGGAAGTATTCGGGGATGTGCTTGTAGACGGCGGCCTTGCCGATGCCCATGGCGCAGCCGAGGACGAAGACGACGAAGGCGAAGACGGGCAGGCTGATCGAGTAGGCCAGGTGGTTGCTCTGTGACCCATCGGCGTGGGCGATGACGATGTGCCCGTTGGGCATCATGAGCAGGCCAGAGGCGAGGAGCATGACGCCGAAGGTCCAGTACATGACGCGGCGAGCCCCGAAGCGATCACTGAACCAGCCTCCCACGGGTCGCAGCAGCGAGGCGGGGAAGATGAAGGTGGTGGTGAGGAGCGCGGCTTCCTTGAGTTCGATGCCGAAGTTGTCGACGTAGTACTTGGGCAGCCAGGCCGACAGGGCGACATAGGCACCGAAGACGGCCGCGTAGTAGAGGCTGAAGCGCCACACGCGCATGTGCTTGAGGGGCACGAGCATCTCGCGGATCGGCTTGCCCTCGCCGGCCATCTTGTCGCGGCGCGGGACGATGACGAAGGTCAGGATCGCGACGACGACGAGCGCGACGGTGTAGATCGCGGGGAAGATCCGCCAGCCGCCCTTGAAGATCCCGAAGTACACGTGGCCGGCAGTGCCGGCGAGGATGCCCGGGACGAGCAGAAGGAGGAGCTTGGTGACCGAGGCGCCGACGTTGCCGGCGCCGAAGACGCCGAGCGCGAACCCCTGGCGCTCCTTCGGCGTCCACGCCGAGTTCCAGGCGATGCCGACCGAGAAGAGATTGCCCGCGAAGCCGACGAGGAAGGCGAGCACCAGCAACACGGCATATGACCCGGCGCGGGTGAGGAAGAAGCAAGGGATCGCGGTGAGCAGGAGCATCGCGATGGTGACAACACGCCCCCCGATGCGGTCGGTCAGGATGCCGGCCGGCAGGCGCCAGAGGGAACCGTTGAGGACGGCGACGGCGGACAGCCAGGCCAGTTGTGGGTCGGTGAGGCCGAACTCCTTCTGGATCGGCACGCCGAGGATCCCGAACATGAGCCACACGGCGAACATCAAGGTGAAGGCGATCGTCGACATCCACAGGACGCGGGTCGCGCTGCCCTTGGTCTCGACGCCGGCGGCGGTGGTCATGTCTCCTCCATTTGAATGACTGTCTTCCTCTAAACCAAGAGGAAGGTACACCCGAGCCATGCCCTCCACAAATCAGGCAAACCTCAGTGATCGTGCGCCGTAGCACAATGCGCGGGTTTCGACGATTCGTTTGACCCGCCATCGACGAAGATATATAAAGGACAAAAGTCATTCAAATAAGAGGAAGGGATGCCGTTGAGCACCACCACGCCCGACGTCGCCACCCTCCTCGGTTCCCCCGTGCGCCGCCTGCTCGTCGACACCCTCACGACCCGGGGATCGATGACGGCCGCCCAACTCGGCGAGATCGTCGGCCTCCACGTCACGACGGTCCGCTTCCACCTCGACCAACTCGAGGCCGGAGGCCTGCTCACCTCCTCCTTCCTGCGCAGCGGCGGGGCCGGCCGCCCCAAGAAGGTGTATGCCGCGGCGACCGGATCGCTGGCCACCGACCGTCGCGACAGCGAAGGCGTGGCCATGCTCGCCGAGCTGCTGGCCGAGGTCCTGCGCCCCGGTGAGGACGGCGAGCCACCCACGCCGCACGAGGCCGGGCGCCGTTGGGCCGTCGAGCACGTGCCCGAGAGCCACGAACCTCCCGCCCAGACGCCGGGCCGCTGGATGGGCAAGGTCGGCGCGATGGTCGACGTCCTGGGCCAGTGGGGCTACACCCCCGAGGTCTCGCTGACCGAGGGCGGGCGCACGGCCCGCATCAACCTGGCGCACTGTCCCTTCATCGACCTGGCCAAGAAGAACCCCGCGGTCGTCTGCGGCATCCACCGTGGCCTGATCGCCGGCGCCATGGAGCAACTCGGCGAGGGCGAGGCCGAAGTCAGCCTGGAGCCCTTCGTGGCACCCAACCTGTGCCGCGCCCATGTCACCGCTTCACTGCCACTTCGCCCCTGACTCTGCAACCATCGGGTGGCAAGACCACCCTCACACGAAGGAATTCCACGATGACCACCGAACCGGGCCTGGACGGTCCCCTCATCTCGGCCCTCGTCGGCACCCGACGGTTCTTCACCAAGGCTGCGGTGTCGCAGGACCGACGGACCATCGACTACCAGGGTGGTCGGCAGGGTGACTCCTTCTACCGCGACCGCTGGGCCCACGACAAGGTCGTCCGCAGCACGCACGGCGTGAACTGCACCGGTTCGTGCAGCTGGAAGGTCTACGTCAAGGACGGCGTCATCACCTGGGAGAGCCAGCAGACCGACTACCCCAGCACGGGCCCGGACAAGCCGGAGTACGAGCCCCGCGGCTGCCCCCGCGGCGCGGCCTTCTCCTGGTACACCTACTCCCCCACCCGGGTCCGCTACCCCTATGTGCGTGGGGTCCTCCTCGAGATGTACCGCGCTGCCAAGGCCGAGCACCCCGACCCGGTCGATGCCTGGGCGAGCATCGTCACCGACCCCGAGAAGGCGCGCGCCTACAAGAGCGTGCGCGGCAAGGGAGGCCTGGTCCGGTCGACGTGGGCCGAGGTCGACGAACTCATCGCCGCGGCATACGTCCACACGATCGAGGCGCATGGCCCCGACCGGATCGCCGGCTTCTCCCCCATCCCCGCGATGTCCCCGGTCTCCTATGCCTCCGGCGCCCGCTTCAACGAACTCATCGGCGCCCCGATGCTCTCCTTCTACGACTGGTATGCCGACCTGCCCAACGCCTCGCCGCAGATGTTCGGTGACCAGACCGATGTCCCCGAGTCCGGCGACTGGTGGGACGCGGGCTACCTCATCATGTGGGGCTCCAATGTCCCGTTGACCCGCACGCCGGACGCCCACTGGATGACCGAGGCGCGCTATCGCGGCCAGAAGGTCATCGCCGTCGCGCCGGACTATGCCGAGAACGTGAAGTTCGCCGACGAGTGGGTGACGACCGCCCCCGGCACCGACGGTGCCCTGGCGATGGCCATGGGTCACGTCCTGCTCAAGGAGTACTTCGTCGACCGGTCCATCGACTTCTTCACCGACTACAACCAGCGCTTCACCGACGTGCCCTTCTTGATCACGTTGGAGGACAACGGGTCTGGTGCCTACACGCCGGGCAAGTTCCTCGTGGCGGGGGATGTCGACGGTCACGCCCAGGCGTCCTCGGAGAACGCGATGTGGAAGCCGATGGTCATGGACGACGCGACCGGTGAGGTCGTCGCCCCCAATGGGTCGATCGGCTTCCGCTACGGCGAGGAGGGGATGGGCAAGTGGAATCTCGACCTCGGTGACGTCACCCCACGCCTGAGCATGTATGCCGCGGGCTCGGCAACGCAGGAGGCCGTCACCGTGATCCTGCCGCGCTTCGACACCCCCGACGGCTCGATGGCCGACAAGGTGCGCGGCGTGCCGGTGCACCGTGTCGGAAACCGGCTCGTGACAACAGTTCTCGACCTTCTGCTCGCCCACTACGGCGTCGAGCGCGCGGGGCTGCCCGGCACCTGGCCGACCGGTTACGACGACGCGGCGGCGGCAGCCACCCCGGCGTGGGCCTCGGCAATCACCGGCGTCCCGGAGGAGCAGATCACCCGCTTGGCGCGCGAGTGGGCGCAGAACGCGATCGACACCAAGGGTCGCGGGATGATCCTCATGGGTGCCGGCACGAACCACTGGTACCACTCGGACCAGATCTACCGGGCGATGCTCGTCCTCACCTCGATCACCGGCTGCCAGGGCCGCAACGGTGGCGGCTGGGCGCACTACGTCGGGCAGGAGAAGGTCCGCCCGATCATGGGCTTCCAACACATGGCCTTTGCCCTCGACTGGGTGCGGCCGCCGCGGCACATGAACCAGACGGCCTATTGGTATGTCAACACCAGTCAGTACCGCTACGACACCTTCGACGCCGACGACATCAACGGCGGCACCGGTCTCTTCAAGGGTCGCAGCACGATGGACCTGCTCGCGCAGGCCGCCCGCCTGGGCTGGGCGCCGTCCTACCCGCAGTTCAACAAGTCGAGCCTGACGGTCGCGGACGACGCGGCGGCTGCGGGAGTGGCCGCACCGGCATACGTTGCGGCGCAGCTGAAGTCGGGCGAACTCAAGTTCGCGATCGAGGACCCGGAGGCGCCCGAGAACTTCCCGCGCATCCTGTCGCTCTGGCGCGCCAACCTCTTCGGCTCCTCCGCCAAGGGCAATGAGTACTTCCTCAAGCACCTGCTCGGCACCGACAACGCGGTCAAGGCGACCGAGGCCGGTGAGGAGCACCGTCCCGAGGGGATCGTGTGGCCGGAGAAGGCGGGCGAGGGCAAGCTCGACCTGCTCCTGACGCTCGACTTCCGGATGACGAGTTCGACGCTCTTCTCCGATGTCGTCCTGCCCGCGGCGACGTGGTACGAGAAGCACGACATCAACACCACGGACATGCACCCCTTCGTCCACTCCTTCAACCCGGCCATCGCGCCGCCGTGGCAGTCCAAGAGTGACTGGGAGACGTGGAAGGGCATCGCCAAGAGGTTCAGCGAACTCGCCAAGGACCGCCTCGGCGTCCGCAAGGACGTCGTCGCCAAGCCGCTCTGGCACGACACCCCCGAGGCGATGGCGACCGTCCACGGGCGCGTCCTCGACTGGGGCAAGGGTGAGTGCGAGCCGGTGCCCGGCAAGACCCTTCCGGCCCTCGTCGAGGTGGAGCGCGACTACGGCGCGATCTACGACAAGATGATCGCGATCGGCCCCCTCATGGAGAAGGTGGGCATGCTCACCAAGGGCGTGGCCTACAACGTCGAACGCGAGATGGGTCAGTTGCGCGAGCGCTTCAGCACGGTGCGCACCGGCGTCGCGGCCGGCCAACCCAAGATGGAGACCGACATCCAGGTCGCCGAGGCGATCATGTACCTCTCCGGCACCTGCAATGGGCACCTCGCGACCCACGGCTTCAAGTTCCTCGAGAAGCGCACCGGCCACGAACTGCACGACCTGTCGGCCGAGCACGAGGGCAAGCAGATCACCTTCGCCGACACCCAGGCGGCGCCGGTGCCGGTCATCACCTCCCCGGAATGGTCGGGGTCGGAGACGGGCGGGCGGCGTTACAGCCCCTTCACGATCAACATCGAGCGCTCCAAGCCCTTCCACACCCTGACCGGTCGCCAGCAGTTCTACCTCGACCACGACTGGATGATCGGGATGGGCGAGGCGATGCCGGTCTACCGACCACCGCTGAACATGACCAAGCTCTTCGGCGAGTCGCCGGTCGGCACCCAGAGCGAACTCGGGGTCTCGGTCCGCTACCTCACGCCGCACAACAAGTGGTCGATCCACAGTGAGTACCAGGACAACCTCTTCATGCTCTCGCTCTCGCGCGGTGGCCAGACGATCTGGATGTCCGTCGAGGACGCCGACAAGATCGGGGTCAAGGACAACGACTGGATCGAGGCGGTCAACCGCAACGGCGTGGTCGCCTGCCGGGCCATCGTGTCGCACCGGATGCCGGAGGGCACGGTCTACATGCACCACGCGCAGGACCGGCTCATCGACGTGCCCCTCACCGAGACCGACGGCAAGCGCGGCGGCATCCACAACTCGCTGACGCGCATCCTGGTCAAGCCCAGCCACATCATCGGCGGCTACGCCCAGCACGCCTACTTCTTCAACTACATCGGCCCGACCGGCAACAACCGGGACGAGGTCACGACGATCCGCAAGCGGACTGCGAAGGTGGAGTACTGACATGCGCGTCATGGCCCAGATGGCAATGGTGATGAACCTCGACAAGTGCATCGGGTGCCACACCTGCTCGGTGACCTGCAAGCAGGCGTGGACCAACCGCAACGGCATGGAGTACGTCTGGTTCAACAACGTCGAGACCCGGCCCGGCCTGGGCTACCCCCGGCGCTGGCAGGACCAGGAGGAGTGGAAGGGCGGCTGGACCCTGAAGAACGGCCACCTCCAACTCAAGACCGGCGGCCGCCTGCAGAAACTCCTCAACATCTTCAGCAACCCGAAGATGCCGGGGATGGACGACTACTACGAGCCGTGGACCTACGACTACGAGACCCTGCTCAATGCCCCCCTGCAGAAGAATTTCCCTGTCGCACAGCCACACTCGCTGATCACCGGCAAGACGATGAACGTCAAGTGGTCGGCCAACTGGGACGACGACCTCGGCGGCGCGCAGGAGTACGCCCCCAAGGACCCGATGCTCAAGGGCATCGAGGACAAGGTGAAGTTCGAGTTCGAGAAGACCTTCATGTTCTACCTGCCGCGCATCTGCGAGCACTGCCTCAACCCGGCGTGCGCGGCGTCCTGCCCCTCCGGCGCGATCTACAAGCGTGAGGAGGACGGCATCGTCCTGGTCGACCAGGACAAGTGCCGCGGCTGGCGCATGTGCGTCAGCGGCTGCCCCTACAAGAAGGTCTACTTCAACCACAAGACCGGCAAGGCCGAGAAGTGCACCTTCTGCTACCCGCGCATCGAGGTCGGCATCCCGACCGTGTGCTCGGAGACCTGCGTGGGCCGGCTGCGCTACATCGGGATCATCCTCTACGACCCCGACAAGGTGCTCGCGGCGGCCTCGGTCGAGGACGACCAAGCGCTCTACGAGGCGCAGCTCGGCTGCTTCCTCGACCCCTTCGACCCCGAGGTGCAGCGGGCTGCCGAGCAGCAGGGCATCCCGATGGACTGGATGGAGGCCGCCCGCAAGAGCCCGGTGCGCCGCCTGATCCAGGACTACAAGGTCGCCCTGCCACTCCACCCGGAGTACCGAACCATGCCGATGGTCTGGTACGTCCCGCCGCTCTCCCCGGTCGTCGACGTCGTCAAGGACACCGGCCACGACGCCGAGGAGATGGGCAACCTCTTCGGGGCCATCGACGCCCTGCGCATCCCGGTCGAGTACCTCGCCGGGCTCTTCACCGCCGGTGACATCGAGCCGGTCAACGGTGTCCTGCGCAAGCTCGCCGCGATGCGGTCCTACATGCGCGACATCAACCTCGGCCGCGACCCCGACGCTTCGATCCCCGAGGCCGTCGGGATGGGCGAGGAGGAGATGTACGAGATGTTCCGTCTCCTCGCGATCGCCAAGTACAACGAGCGCTACGTCATCCCCACCGCGCACGCCGAGCAGGCCCACCGCCTCGAGGAGATCGGCACCGACTGCGCCGTCTCCGCCTACGACCACAGTGGCGACGCCGAACCCTTTGGCGTCGGGTCCGGACCCGAGGTCCGGATCGCGGTCGAGGACCTGCGGATTCGCACGGCCCGCATGAAGGACGACGCATGACCGCCCTCATCGATCGGGTCTGGAAGCGTCACCGCCGCGCCGAGCCGTCGTGGGCATCGGACGACGTCGCCGCGACCTGGCAGCTGGTCTCGCTCCTCCTCGACTATCCCACCGACGATTTGGTATGCCGCGCAGCCGAGTTGGCGTCCGTGGCGGCGGCGCTGCCGCCGGCGCTGGGAGGCGGGCTCACGGCATACCTCTCGGAGGTGGAGGCCACGGATCTCGGTGTGCTGCAGCGTGATTACGTCGACACCTTCGACGTGACGCGCAAGTGCGCCCTGCACCTGACCTACGCGACGTGCGGCGACACCCGGCGCCGCGGCGTGGCCCTCGTGCAGTTCAAGCAGGCCTTCCGGGCCAGCGGGGTCGAACTGGACGACGCCGATGCCGAGCTGCCCGACTACCTGCCGATCGTGCTCGAGTTCGCCGCGCTGACCGACCGTGAGGCCGGCTGGAAGTTGCTCACCGACCACCGCGTCTCCATCGAGCTCCTGCACCGCGCCCTGGCCAAGCGGAAGTCCCGCTGGCTGCCGGTCGTCGAGTCATTGCGGGCGACCCTGCCCGTGCTCGACGGCACCGACGAGGAGGCCCTCGCGCGCCTCATCGCCGCGGGCCCGCCCAGTGAGGAGGTCGGCATCGACGGCGCCCTCGATCCCTATGTCGCTGTGCCACAGAGTGGTTCGGCCGACGCCTTCCACCCGGGACCACAGTCCCTCGGATCCACGATTCCCGTAGGAGCCCCGCGATGAGCACCTTTCTCTGGGTGATCTTCCCCTACCTCTGCCTGGCCGTCTTCGTCGTCGGCCACTGGTGGCGCTACAAATACGACAAGTTCGGCTGGACGACGCGGTCGAGCCAGCTCTACGAGGACAACCTGCTCAAGTGGGGCAGCCCGCTCTTCCACTTCGGCATGCTCGGGGTCGTCGGTGGTCACATCATCGGCCTGCTGCTGCCGAAGGGGTGGACCGACGCCATCGGCATCTCCGAGGAGACCTACCACGCCTTCGCGTTGGGCGGCGGGCTCGTCGCCGGTGCGATGACCTTCGTCGGGTTGGTCATGCTGATCTATCGTCGCCGGACGGTGCGTCCCGTCTTCAAGGCAACGACCCCGATGGACAAGGTCATGTACCTCTTCTTGGCCGGCGTCATCCTGCTCGGCTGCTGGAACACTGTCGCGTCGGTCATCTTCGACTCCCACTTCAACTATCGCGAGAGCGTCTCGCCGTGGTTCCGCCAGATCTTCTGGTTCCAGCCCGATGCCTCACTCATGACGGGTGCGCCGCTGGGCTTCCAGGCGCACGCGCTCCTCGCCTTCGCGCTCTTCGCGCTCTGGCCGTTCACCCGGCTGGTGCATGTCTTCTCGGCGCCGGTCGGCTACCTGACCCGGCCCTACATCGTCTACCGGTCCCGCGGCAGCAAGGTCCAGGACGGCCTGGGCAATCGCAGCGGCAGCCCGACGTGGGAGCGCCCGAGCCTCGACGACGCCAAGCGATGAGCGACCTGGCTGCTGCCGAGACCCAGTGGCACGACTGGATCGAGGAAGCCTGTGACGCCCTCGATGTCGACGCCTCGCTCGTCGACGTGAAGACCATTCACGGGCTGACCAAGCGCATCGCCCATGGCTACGACCGCCCCATGGCACCGGTCGGGGCCTTCATCCTCGGACTTGCCGTCGGCGGTCGCGAGGGCGCTGACGTGGGTGCGCTCAGGGCAGTGCTGGAGTCGACCATTCACGGTCGCCACGAAGAGGAGGCGTGATGGCAGAGGGCATCTCCATCGGTGGTCGCCCAGCCGAGGACGCACCCGCACCATGGGAGGCGATCCCCAGCGAACCGGGCGCTCCGGCGGTGGTCGACCTCACGGCATACGGGGAGGGGCTGTTGGCCCAAGCGCGCGCCGACGCCCGCGGCAAGGCGAGCGCTCCGGTCCTCAAGAGCGAGCGCCAGCGTGCACTGCTCGTGGCCCTGACCGTTGGCGCTGGCCTGGCCGAGCACTCCTCGCCACCGGCCGCCTCGCTGCACGTGCTCTCGGGTCGCTTCAGGCTGTATGCCGGTGACGTCGAGTGGATCTGCGGCCCGGGCCAGTTGGTGGCCATTCCGCCCGAACGGCATGCCGTCGACTGCCTCGAGGACGGCGTCTTCCTGCTCACCGTCACCCCGCCCGCGCGCTCCTGAGGGCCTTCGCCCACCCTTCCCAAGGTCGCCCCGCCGCGGCCCCTGCCAGCGCCCCTCCCCCCGCTTCCCCCGGGTCGAGAGGGAGCAAATCGCGGGCAGCGCGTTGCGCTGCCCGCGATTTGCTCCCTCTCGACTGACGGGGGTTGGTGGGGTGGCCCGGGTCTGGCGGGGTTGGTCGTCCTGTAGGGGATCAGCCGTGCTGGGCCGGGTTGAAGCCGGCGCGGCGGGGGGGGGG
>NZ_HF570956.1:1824969-1857840 GCF_000367525.1 Phycicoccus elongatus Lp2
CCCACGAGCGGGCTCGGGCCGCCGCCCCTGGCCGTCGGGGACCGCCTTCGCGTGGGCGCCGCCCGCGCGGCTGCGAGCCCATCGGGCTGGGTGGACGCCGACCCGGCCTACCGCTGGGGATCGATCACCGACCTGCGGGTCGTCCTCGGGCCGCGCGACGACTGGTTCACCGCCGATGCCCTGGAAACCCTGCGGCATACGGAGTGGGCGGTGAGCGCGGACCTCGACCGCGTCGGCGTGCGCCTCTGCGGGCCGGCGCTGGCGCGCTCGCGCCCCGAGGAGCTGCCCAGCGAGGGCATCGTGGCGGGCGCTGTGCAGGTGCCACCGTCCGGGCATCCGATCATCTTCCTCGCCGACCACCCGACCACCGGGGGCTATCCCGTCATCGCGGTGGTGGTCGAGGCCGACCTCGACCGCGCCGGCCAGCTCCGCCCCGGCGACCGCATCCGCTTCAGCCCCATACCCGCCTCTGCGTCCTGGCCCCCGTCTCAGACAGTCGAGTGAGGAGAACATGCCGCATGCCGCGCGCGCGATACGGCATGTTCTCCTCACTCGACTGTCTGGCCCCGGGACCGAGGGCCGTGTCAGGCGATGAGCAGGGTCTTCGGGTCCAGATCCAGGTGTTCGGCGAACCGGCGCAGCGCCGCGATGCGCCGGGGTCGATGGAAGACGTCCTCGGCCCAGAGCTCCTCGTGGGTCCAGATGTGGCTACGCAGCAGGTGCCCTCGCCCCGAGTCGGCGCTTCGTCGCCTGCGATCGGCATGGTGCTCGCCTTGGTACTCCCCGATGACCCGCTGGTCCGGCCACACCAGGTCGCCCTCGGCAAGGAAGTCACCGGCCTCGTCGAGAATCGGCAGATTGACGACCGGCTCGGGGAAGCCCGCACGCACGAACATCAACCGAGCCCGGGACTCCATGGGCGACTTCACCCGAGGCCGGATGAGGTCGAGTGCCTCCCGGAGCATCACCTTGCCCCTGGGGCGCACTCGGCGTCCAAGCGCCTCGTGCAGCGCGCGGACCCCGGGCGAGGTCGTCGCACCCGGTCGGACATCGGCCCGTCGACCCTCATCGAGCAGCCGAACGCAGGTATCGCCGATCACCACCAGGTCCTCGACGCCCAGTCGGCGCCGACCGAGTTCGGCCAGATCGCACCAGGTCTCCGGCAGCGCTGTCACGCGCAGGTCATCGACGAGCGTGATGTCGCGGCGTTCCAGCCCACGATGGCCCTGGCACCCGGCACGAAGCACCTGCCCCCCGCGCGTGGTCGTCATGACGTCGAGCGCGGTCGCTCCCTCCAGCGACCTGGGCAACGGGAGGCACCAGAGCTCTGCGGCCGTGACATGGGAGTAGGCGGTGCGCTCGGCAAGTCCCACCTGGAAGGCACGCGCTCGCTCGACGACGTCGGACGGCGCCTGCGCCGCCCTGACTCCGCGCGTGGGCGAGACATGGTCGGGACGACGGCAGCTCACGCCCAGCTCTCTGGCCTCACGCACGCTGAAGGCGCGGCCCTCGATGGACGCGGGGAGCGAGCGCGGCTTCATACCGGTAGCGAACCGCATCCGGCGATTCGGCTTCCGAGTTATCCCCAGCCCAGAAACGAGTGAGGAGAACACGCCGTATCAGCACATCGGCATACGGCGTGTTCTCCTCACTCGACTGTATGGAGCGGGGTGGATGACGACGTCAGGAGAGGGCGCGCACGATCCGGTCGAAGACCTCGTCCATGGAGCCCTCGCCGTCGACCGCGACGAGCAGGCCGCGCTCGGCATACGCCTCGGAGAGCGGACGGGTCTCGCGGTGGTAGATCGCCATCCGCTCGCGGATGACCTCCTCGGTGTCGTCGGCGCGACCTTCGATCTCGGCCCGCTTGAGCAGGCGCGCCACGACGGCGTCGTCGGGCACGACCAGCTCGAGCACGCGCTCCAGCGGGCGGTCACCCTTGGCGAGCATCTCGTCGAGGGCATCGACCTGGCCCAGGGTCCGCGGGTAGCCGTCCAGCAGGAACCCCGGCTCGCAGTCGGCCTCGGCGAGCCGGGACTCGACGATGGCGTTGGTGATGTCGTCCGAGACATACCCCCCGGCCGCGAGGATCGACTTCACCTCGAGCCCCAGCGGGGTCTCGTTCTTGATGTTGGCGCGGAAGATGTCGCCGGTCGAGATCGGGGGAATCCCGAAGTGCTCGGCGATGCGGGCAGCCTGCGTGCCCTTACCGGCACCGGGCGGGCCGAGGATGATCAGACGCATGGTCACCTGAGGAACCCTTCGTAATGACGCTGCTGGAGCTGGGACTCGATCTGCTTGACCGTCTCCAGCCCCACACCGACGATGATGAGGATCGAGGTGCCACCGAACGGGAAGTTCTGGTTGGCGCCGACGAGCACCAGCGCGATGAGCGGGATGAGCGAGATCAGCGCGAGGTAGATCGCGCCGGGAACAGTGATCCTGGTGAGGACGTACTGGAGGTACTCGGCCGTGGGTCGCCCGGCGCGAATACCCGGGATGAAGCCGCCGTACTTCTTCATGTTGTCGGCGACTTCGGTCGGGTTGAACGTGATCGACACGTAGAAGAACGTGAAGAAGAGGATGAGCAGCGTGTAGGCGACCATGTAGAGCGGGTGGTCACCGCGCACGAAGTAGGTCTGCACCCACGTCGCCCACGCGGGCCCGGTGCCGTCCGGCTTGACCGCGAACTGCGCCGCGAGCGCCGGCAGCGCGATCAGGGAGGCCGCGAAGATGACCGGGATGACACCGGCCATGTTGACCTTCATCGGGATGTAGGTCGAGGTCCCGCCATAGACGCGCCGCCCAACCATCCGCTTCGCATACTGCACCGGGATGCGCCGCTGCGACTGCTCGACGAAGACGACCAGGGCGATGATCAAGAAGCCCATGAGGATGACGCCCAAGAAGATGTCCCAGCGGCCGTCGCGCTGCTGGATCGCCCACAGCGAGCCGGGGAAGCCAGCCGCGATCGAGGTGAAGATGAGGATGGACATGCCGTTGCCGACGCCGCGGTCGGTGACGAGCTCGCCCAGCCACATGATCAGACCGGTGCCGGCGGTCATCGTGAGCACCATGATGAGGATCGTGACCACCGAGTTGTCGGTGAGGATCTGGGTGCACTTCGGGTTGCCGAAGAGCTGCGAGGGGTTCTGCGCAAAGGTGATGAGCGTCGAACTCTGCAGGATCGCCAGGCCGATCGTCAGGTAACGCGTGTACTGCGTCATCTTCGTCTGGCCCGCCTGCCCCTCCTTCTTCAGTGCCTCGAAGCGCGGGATGACGACGGTGAGCAACTGGATGATGATCGACGCCGTGATGTAGGGCATGATCCCGAGCGCGAAGATCGACAACTGGAGCAGTGCGCCACCGCTGAAGAGGTTGGCCAGCCCGAGGAAGCCCTGGGTCGAGTCCGCACCCACCATGCACTCCTGCACGGCCTTGTAGCTGACACCCGGGGTCGGCACGTGCGCGCCCAGCCGGTAGACCACGATGATCAAGAACGTGAAGAGCAGCTTCTTGCGCAGGTCCGGCGTTTTGAACGCGCGGCCGAAGGCGGTGAGCACAAGTCCTCCATGGGTGCGGGCCGGCCGGATCACGGCGCCCGCGTCGAAGTCAGTCGAGGAAAAGATACCCCGGCGCCCGCCGTGGCCCTCCCTCACGGTGTCGTGCGACACCCTCCCTGCAAACGCGGTATGCCGCGGGGCCGGTTCCCACACCCGAAGTCACCTTCGGCGCGAGGTCGGCTCCGCGGCATACGCGCTGGTGGAGCGAAAGGTCAGGTCAGCCCGCGAGGGTGACCGAACCGCCCGCTGCCTCGATCTTCTCCTTGGCGCTGGACGACACCGCGTCAGCAGTGACGTTCACGGCCACGGTGATCTCGCCGGTGCCGAGCACCTTGACGAGGTGACCGTCGCGGACAGCACCCTTGGCGATGAGGTCGTCGATCGTGACGTCCCCACCCTTGGGGTAGAGCGCCGACAGCTTGTCCAGGTTGACGACCTGGTAGGTCGTCTTGAACGGGTTCTTGAAGCCGCGAAGCTTCGGGAACCGCATGTGCAGCGGCGTGGTGCCACCCTGGAAGGACTCGGGGACCTGGTAGCGAGCCTTCGTACCCTTGGTACCGCGTCCCGCGGTCTTGCCCTTGGAACCCTCACCACGACCCACGCGGGTCTTGGCGGTCTTCGCACCCGGTGCGGGGCGCAGGTGGTGCACCTTGAGCGCCGCAGCGGCGTTCTCGGTGCCGGCCTTCTTGTCGGCCATGGTCAGTCAACCTCCTCAACGGTGACCAGGTGGGCCACCGCACGGACCATGCCACGGATCTCCGGGCGGTCCTCCTTGACGACGACGTCGTTGATGCGCTTCAGACCCAGGGTCCGCAGGGTGTCACGGTGCTGCTGCAGCGTGCCGACCTTGCCGCGGGTCTGGGTGACCTTGAGACGACCCATCACGCACCAGCCTTGGCAGCGGCACGCTCGGCCTCCAGGCCCGCCGCCTGGGCGCGGAGCATGGCGGCCGGGGCGACCTGGTCGACCGGCAGGCCACGGCGAGCCGCCACGGCCTCCGGGCGCTCGAGACCACGCAGGGCCTCGACCGTCGCGTGGACGATGTTGATCGCGTTGTCCGAGCCAAGGCTCTTGGACAGCACGTCGTGGATGCCGGCGCACTCCAGCACCGCACGCACCGGGCCACCGGCGATGACACCGGTACCGGGGCTGGCGGGGCGGAGCATGACGACACCGGCAGCGGCCTCACCCTGGACGGGGTGCGGGATGGTGCCCTGGATCCGAGGAACCCTGAAGAACTGCTTCTTCGCCTCCTCGACGCCCTTGGCGATCGCCGCGGGCACCTCCTTGGCCTTGCCGTAGCCCACCGACGGTGCCGTCACCGTCACCGACGACGACGAGCGCGGTGAAGCTGAAGCGACGGCCACCCTTGACGACCTTCGCGACCCGGTTGATGGTCACGACGCGCTCCAGGTACTGGCTCTTCTCGGCCTCGCGGGGCTCGCGGCCGCCACGACGGTCGTCGCGACCGCGGCGCTCGCCGCGCTCGGGACGGTCGCCGCCGGCTGCGGCTCCGGTGCCTCGACGCTGGGGTCCTGGCATCAGATGTTCCTCATCTCAATCTCGAAAGCAACTGCACGTGCGATCGGGGCCCCCGCAAAGTAGCGAGCGCAGCGAGCACTTTGTGGGGTGGTCAAAGGGTCAGGCCTCCCTCGCGAGCGCCGTCCGCAATGGCGGCGACGCGGCCGTGGTACTTGTTGCCGCCACGGTCGAAGACGACCGCGTCGACACCGGCAGCCTTGGCGCGCTCGGCGACGAGCTCGCCGACCTTCTTGGCCTTGGCGGTCTTGTCACCCACGAAGCCGCGCAGGTCGGCCTCCATGGTGGACGCCGAGGCCACGGTCTGGCCGATCGAGTCGTCGACGACCTGGACGAAGATGTGCCGGGCGCTGCGGGACACCACGAGGCGCGGACGCGCAGCGGTGCCGGCCAGGTGCTTGCGCAGGCGGTTGTGCCGACGGCCGCGTGCGGCCGACTTGCCCTTGGCACGCTTGATGATCTGTCCCATTACTTCTTCCCAGCCTTTCCGACCTTGCGGCGGATGTGCTCGCCCGCGTAGCGGACGCCCTTGGCCTTGTACGGGTCGGGCTTGCGGAGCTTGCGGATGTTGGCGGCGACCTCACCGACGAGCTGCTTGTCGATGCCCTGCACCGAGAAGCGGGTCTGGTTCTCGACCACGAAGGTGATGCCGGCCGGCGGCTCGACGGTGATCGAGTGGCTGTAGCCGAGGGCGAACTCGAGGTTGGAGCCCTTGGCCAGGACGCGGTAACCCGTGCCGTGGATCTCGAGCTTCTTCTCGTAGCCCTCGGTGACCCCGATGACCATGTTGTTGATGAGGGTCCGGGTCAGGCCGTGACGCGAGCGCGAGTCACGCTCGTCGTTGGGGCGCTTGACCTCGAGGCCGGACTCACCCTGCTCCACCGTGATCGGGGAGACCACGGTGTGGGTCAGCTCGCCCTTCGGGCCCTTGACGGTGACGGTCTGGCCGTCGACGTTCACGGTCACACCCGAGGGGATGGCGACCGGCTGGCGTCCAATGCGCGACATGGCAGCAGCCCCTTACCAGATGTAGGCGAGGACTTCCCCACCCACACCCTTGTTGGCGGCCTGCTTGTCGGTGAGCAGTCCGGACGACGTCGAGATGATCGCGATGCCGAGGCCACCGAGCACCTTGGGAAGGTTGGTGGACTTGGCGTAGACGCGAAGGCCCGGCTTGGAGACGCGTCGCACACCGGCGATGGAGCGCTCCCGGTTGGGGCCGTACTTGAGGTTGATCGTCAGCGTCTTGCCGACCTCGGCGTCCTCGACGGTCCAGGAGGCGATGTAGCCCTCCGCCTCGAGGATCTCCGCGATGTGCGACTTGAGCTTGCTGAACGGCATCGACACCGCGTCCTTGTGCGCCGAATTGGCGTTCCGGACGCGGGTCAGCATGTCCGCGATCGGGTCTGTCATGGTCATGAGGCTTCTCCGCCCCTTCTCACCGTGGTTTCCTCCCGCGGGGCGGGCGGACCTTCGATGTAGATGGTCTGTGTTCTCGTATGCCGTGTGCTCACGGCGGGTGGGTGGGTCACGGGCGCAAAGGCCCGCGGCATACCCGAAGGACTGAAGGTGATCGTCACCAGGACGACTTGGTGACACCGGGCAGCTCGCCGCGGTGCGCCATCTCGCGCAGGCAGATCCGGCACAGGCCGAACTTGCGGTAGACCGAGTGCGGACGGCCGCAGCGCTGGCAGCGCGTGTAGGCGCGGACGCCGAACTTCGGCTTCTTGTTCGCCTTGTTGATCAGGGCGGTCTTGGCCATGCTCAGTTCTCCTTGAACGGGAAGCCGAGCGCCTTGAGCAGCGCGCGTCCCTCGTCGTCGGTCGTCGCGGTCGTGACGATCGTGATGTCCATGCCGCGGACGCGGTCGATCTTGTCCTGGTCGATCTCGTGAAACATCGACTGCTCGGTCAGACCGAAGGTGTAGTTGCCCCGGCCGTCGAACTGCTTGGGCGACAGGCCACGGAAGTCGCGGATACGCGGCAGGGCCACCGACACCAGACGGTCGAGGAACTCCCACATGCGGTCCCCGCGCAGCGTCGCGTGGGCGCCGATCGGCATACCCTCGCGCAGCTTGAACTGGGCGATCGACTTGCGGGCCTTGGTGACAACCGGCTTCTGACCGGTGATGGCTGTCAGGTCGCGGACGGCACCCTCGATGAGCTTGCTGTCCTTGGCCGCGTCGCCGACACCCATGTTCACGACGACCTTGACAACGCCGGGGACCTGCATGACGTTCGCGAACGCGAACTGGTCCATCAGCGAGGACTTGATCTCGTCCTGGTAGCGCGCCTTGAGGCGGGGCTTGGTTGCAGTGTCAGCCATGTCTCTCACAGGTCCTTGCCCGAGCGCGCGCCGACGCGGGTGCGGACGGTCTTGGACCGGCCGTCGCGCTCGACGGTCTCGACGCGGGTCTTGATACGGGTCGGCTTCTTGTCCGAGGCGTCGACGACGGCCACGTTGCTCACGTGGATCGGCGCTTCCTGGACGACGAGCCCACCGGTGTTGGTGCCACGCGCGCTCTGACCGGCCTTGGTGTGGCGGGTCACGCGGTTGACACCCTCGACGAGCACTCGCTCGGACTCGCGGTAGACCGCGATGACCTTGCCGGTGCTGCCCTTGTCCTTGCCGGCGAGCACCTGCACGGTGTCGCCCTTCTTGATCTTCATCTTCGCCATGAGTCAGAGCACCTCCGGTGCGAGCGAGATGATCTTCATGAACTTCTTCTCCCGAAGCTCACGGCCGACCGGGCCGAAGATGCGGGTCCCACGCGGGTCCCCGTCGTTCTTCAGGATGACGGCGGCGTTCTCGTCGAACTTGATGTACGAGCCATCGGCGCGGCGGCGCTCCTTGACGGTGCGCACGATGACGGCCTTGACGACATCGCCCTTCTTGACGTTGCCGCCGGGGATGGCGTCCTTGACGGTGGCGACGATGGTGTCGCCGATGCCGGCATACCGGCGGCCGGAGCCACCGAGAACGCGGATGCAGAGAATCTCCTTGGCACCCGTGTTGTCGGCGACACGCAGTCGCGACTCCTGCTGGATCACTTGCTATCTCCTAAATGTCGTGCCGGTTCTCCACCCAAGGGGCGGAGCCTTGCCGAACTGCGGGGGGTGCGAGGGCCAGGGCCCATCGCGTACGACTTACTTGGCCTTCTCGAGGATCTCCACCACGCGCCAGCGCTTCGAGGCGCTGAGCGGGCGGGTCTCCATGATGAGAACGCGGTCACCGATGCCGGCGGAGTTGGCCTCATCGTGGGCCTTGACCTTGTGCGAGCGGCGCATGACCTTGCCGTAGAGCGCGTGCTTGACGCGGTCCTCGACCTCGACGACGACGGTCTTCTCCATCTTGTCGCTGACGACATAACCCTGACGGGTCTTGCGGTAGTTGCGGTCGACGCTCTCCACGCTGTCCTTCTTCTCGCTCATGCTCAGGCCTCGCTCTTCGCCGGGGCGGAGCCGATGCCGAGCTCGCGCTCACGCATCTCGGTGTAGATCCGGGCGATGTCCTTGCGGACCGCACGGAGCCGGCCGTGGTTGTCCAGCTGGCCGGTGGCCGACTGGAACCGGAGGTTGAACAGCTCCTCCTTGGCCTTGCGGAGCTCGTCGACGAGCTTGTCGTCGTCCATGCCGCGCAGCTCGCTGGACGTCAGGTCCGTGGAACCGATGGCCATCAGATGTCACCACCCTCACGCGTGACGAAGCGGGTCTTCATCGGGAGCTTGTGCATCGCCAGGCGCATGGCCTCGCGAGCGGTCTCCTCGGGGACACCCGAGAGTTCGAACATGATGCGGCCCGGCTTGACGTTGGCGATCCACCACTCGGGCGAACCCTTACCGGAACCCATGCGGGTCTCCGCGGGCTTCTTGGTCAGCGGGCGGTCGGGGTAGATGTTGATCCACACCTTTCCACCACGCTTGATGTATCGGGTCATCGCGATACGCGCGGACTCGATCTGACGGTTGGTGACGTAGGCCGGCGTGAGTGCCTGGATGCCGTAGTCGCCGAATGCAAGCGTCGTGCCACCCTTGGCAGCGCCCGAACGACCCGGGTGGTGCTGCTTGCGGTGCTTGACGCGACGGGGAATCAACATGCTCAGGCCTCGCCCTCGGTGCTGGCGGCGGCCTCGACGGGAGCCTCAACCGGCGCTGCGGTGGCGGTGTCCTCACGGCGGGCGCGGGCCGGACGGTCCGCACCGTCGCGACGCGGGCCACGACCCTGGCGCGGCGCGGTGGCCTGCTGGGCCGCCAGCTCACGAGCGGTGAGGTCACCCTTGTAGATCCAGACCTTCACGCCGATCCGGCCGAAGGTCGTCTTGGCCTCGTAGAAGCCGTAGTCGATGTTGGCGCGCAGCGTGTGCAGCGGGACCCGACCCTCACGGTAGAACTCCGTGCGGGACATCTCGGCGCCGCCGAGACGACCGGAGACCTGGACCCGGATGCCCTTGGCACCAGCGCGCGTGGCCGACTGCATGCCCTTGCGCATGGCGCGACGGAAGGACACGCGGGCAGACAGCTGCTCGGCAATGCCCTGGGCCACGAGCTGGGCCTCGGTCTCGGGGTTCTTGACCTCGAGGATGTTGAGCTGGACCTGCTTCTTGGTCAGCTTTTCGAGCTCACCGCGGATGCGGTCGGCCTCGGCGCCACGGCGACCGATGACGATGCCCGGGCGTGCCGTGTGGATGTCCACGCGGACACGGTCACGGGTGCGCTCGATGTCGACGCGGGCGATGCCGGCGCGGTCCATGCCCTCGGACATGAGCTTGCGGATCGCGACATCTTCCTTGACGTAGTCGCGGTAACGCTGACCCTCCTTGGTGGAGTCGGCGAACCAGCGGCTCTTGTGCTCCGTCGTGATGCCCAGACGGAAGCCGTGTGGGTTGACCTTCTGACCCATCAGCCCTTACCTCCGTTCTTGGCAACCTGGGGAGCGACGACCACGGTGATGTGGCTCGTGCGCTTGTTGATCCGGCTCGCGCGGCCCTGGGCGCGCGGACGGAAACGCTTCATCGTGGGGCCTTCGTCGACGTAGGCCGCGGCGACGACGAGCTCACGCTCGTCGAAGCGCTCGGCGGTCTTGTCGGCCTTGACCCGCGCATTGGCGATGGCGCTCTCGAGGACCTTGAGCACCGGCTCGCTCGCACCCTGGGGGGCGAAACGAAGCACGGTGGTGGCCTCGGCGGCGTTCTTGCCACGGATGAGGTCGATCATCCGGCGCGCCTTCATCGGCGTGACGCGCACATGGCGCGCACTGGCGTGGGCGGAGCCGGCGACGTCTGCGAACTGCTTGGTGTGCATCAGCGACGACGTCCCTTCTTGTCGTCCTTGATGTGACCCTTGAACGTGCGGGTCGGGGCGAACTCGCCGAGCTTGTGGCCGACCATCGACTCGGTGACGAACACCGGGACGTGCTTGCGGCCGTCGTGGACGGCGAAGGTGTGGCCGAGCATGTCCGGTGAGATCACCGAACGACGCGACCAGGTCTTGATGACGTTCTTGGTCCCGGCATCGTTCTGGGCGTCCACCTTCTTCTGAAGGTGGTCATCGATGAAGGGGCCCTTCTTCAGGCTACGAGGCATTCCAGGCTCCTATCAGCGCTTCTTGCCGGTACGACGACGACGGACGATGAGCTTGTCGCTGGGCTTGCCGGGGCGACGCGTGCGACCCTCCGGCTGACCCCACGGGCTGACCGGGTTACGGCCACCGGAGGTGCGACCCTCACCACCACCGTGCGGGTGGTCCACCGGGTTCATGACGACACCACGGACGGTCGGGCGCTTACCCTTCCACCGCATGCGGCCGGCCTTGCCCCAGTTGATGTTGCTCTGCTCGGCGTTGCCGACCTCACCGACGGTCGCGCGGCAGCGCACGTCGACGTTGCGGATCTCACCGGACGGCATACGCAACTGGGCGTAGGGGCCGTCCTTGGCGACGAGCTGGACGCGGACGCCTGCGGAGCGGGCGATCTTGGCGCCACCGCCCGGCTTGAGCTCCACCGCGTGCACGACCGTACCGGTCGGGATGTTGCGCAGCGGCAGGCTGTTGCCCGGCTTGATGTCGGCGCCCGGACCGTTCTCGATCGGCTGACCCTGCTCGAGGCCCTTGGGGGCCAGGATGTAGCGCTTCTCGCCATCGGCGTAGTGCAGCAGCGCGATGCGGGCGGTGCGGTTCGGGTCGTACTCGATGTGAGCGACCTTGGCAGGCACGCCGTCCTTGTCGTGGCGACGGAAGTCGATGACGCGGTAGGCGCGCTTGTGGCCACCACCGATGTGACGGGTGGTGATGCGACCGTTGGCGTTGCGGCCACCGGTCTTGCTCAGCGGGCGAACGAGTGACTTCTCGGGCGTCGAGCGAGTGATCTCGACGAAGTCGGCCACGCTCGAGCCACGACGGCCAGGCGTCGTCGGCTTGTACTTACGGATACCCATGATCTCTTCTGTCTCCTCAGGCGCCGGCGCTGCCGAAGATGTCGATGGTGCCCTCGCGGAGGGTGACGATGGCGCGCTTGGTGTCCTTGCGCTTGCCGGTGCCGAACCGGGTGCGGCGAGCCTTGCCCGGTCGGTTCATCGTGTGGACCGAGTCGACCTTGACCCCGAAGATCTCCTCGACGGCGATCTTGATCTCGGTCTTGTTCGAGCGCGGGTCGACGATGAAGGTGTACTTGCCCTCGTCGAGCAGGCCGTAGCTCTTCTCGGACACGACCGGCGCGATCAGGATGTCGCGGGCGTGCTTGCGGTTGATTGCGGTGCTCACTTGTCGCCGTCCTTCTTCTTGCTGCCGGCCTTGGTGAAGCCCGCGGCCTCAGCGGCATCGGCGTCCTTGAACCAGAACTCGGCAACCGTCGCGTCGTACCACTGGCCGTCCGGCTCGTGGTAGAGACCCGAGTCGGCGTTGCCCTTGACGGTGTAACCCTTGGGGGCCGAGCCGTCCTTGAGCGGAGCCTTGGCGCCCTTGGGCAGCTCCACGACCTCGGCCTCGACGACCTCGGCCGGCTCCGGGGCGAGCGCCGCCGCCGCGGTGGCCGGGGCCACCGCGTCGGTGCCATCGGAAAGGGTCAGCGGCTCGCTGCCCGCAACCATGGCGCCGGGACCAGCGACAAAGGTGTCGTAGGCAGCCTTGGTGAAGACCACGTCATCGGCGCAGAGCACGTCGTAGGTGTTGAGCTGGTCGACCGCCAGGACGTGGACGTCCTCGAGGTTGCGGACCGACTTCAGCGACACGATGTCGGTGCGGTCGAGCACGATGAGCAGGTTCTTGCGCTCGGTCAGCCCGGCCAGCAGTGCGACGGCGGCTTTGGTCGAGGGGGCCTCGCCGGTGACGAGGGCCTCCACGATGTGGATGCGGCCGTGGCGCGCCCGGTCGGACAGGGCCCCACGCAGCGCGGCGGCCTTCATCTTCTTGGGGGTGCGCTGGCTGTAGTCACGCGGCTGCGGGCCGTGGACGGTGCCACCACCGGCGAACTGCGGCGCACGGGTCGAGCCCTGACGGGCGCGGCCGGTGCCCTTCTGCTTGTACGGCTTCTTGCCACCACCGCGGACCTCGCCGCGGGTCTTGGTGGCGTGGGTGCCCTGGCGCGCGGCAGCGAGCTGGGCGACGACGACCTGGTGGATCAGCGGAACGTTGGTCTGCACATCGAAGATCTCGGCGGGCAGGTCAACCGACACGGCCTTGGCGGCAGCAGTCTTGGTTGCCATCTGACTCAGGCTCCCTTCGCAGCGGAGCGGACGAGGACCACGCCACCGCGGGGGCCGGGAACGGCACCCTTGACGAGGAGGAGACCCTTCTCGACATCGACGGCGTGGATGGTGAGGTTCTGGGTGGTCTGGCGCACGCCGCCCATGCGGCCGGCCATACGCATCCCCTTGAAGACGCGACCCGGGGTGGCGCAGCCACCGATCGAGCCCGGCTTGCGGTGGTTGCGGTGGGCACCATGGGAGGAGGAGACGCCGTGGAAGCCGTGACGCTTCATGACACCGGCGAAACCCTTGCCCTTGGTGGTGCCCGTGACGTCGACGGTCGTGCCCGCCTCGAAGGTGTCCGCGGCGAGCTCCTGGCCGGCCGAGTAGTCGGCCGCGTCAGAGGTGCGCAGCTCGACGAGGTGGCGGCGGGGGGTCACACCGGCCTTCTCGAAGTGGCCGGTCAGCGGCTTGGTCACCTTGCGGGGGTCGATCGCGCCGAAGCCGATCTGGACCGCGGCATACCCGTCGGTCTCCTCGGACCGGATCTGGGTGACCACGTTCTGGCCGACCTCGATCACGGTGACAGGAACGAGGCGGTTGTCCTCGTTCCACAACTGGGTCATGCCGAGCTTCTTGCCCAGCAGGCCCTTGACGGTCTTGGTTGCAGTCATCTCGAAATGCCTCAGAGCTTGATCTCGATGTTGACGTCAGCCGGGAGGTCGAGACGCATCAGCGAGTCGACGGCCTTGGGCGTCGGGTCGATGATGTCGATGAGGCGCTTGTGGGTGCGCATCTCGAAGTGCTCGCGGCTGTCCTTGTACTTGTGGGGCGAACGGATGACCACGAAGACGTTCTTCTCCGTGGGCAGCGGCACCGGGCCCACCACCGTTGCGCCGGCACGCTGAACCGTGTCGACGATCTTCCGCGCGGAGTTGTCGATGACCTCGTGGTCGTACGACTTCAACCGGATGCGGATCTTCTGTCCCGCCATATCTGGCTTCCGTTCTCTCTGCTTGGTCTCACTCGTGTGTCGGCCGGATCGCCTGGAACCCCGACCCCCGCGGTCGGGCGTGTCGCGCCCGCTCCGCGTCCCGCGGCCGCACGCTTTCGCGCGCACCCGCTTCGTGGGATCACTGGTTCCAGGAGACCCGGAACGCTCGGCTCTTCGCGCCTTCCGCCCCACCATCACGGTGGTGCTGGAACGTCGCGGTGGGCGCCACCGACCACAGGGTCGGCGGCACGCGCCAAGCAACCTGACAAGTGTGCCAGAGCCCCACGGCATACCCCAAATCGGGGGCAACGCCCCCGATATCACCCCCTCGTATGCCGCGTGCGCCACCGCCGAGTCCGTGGCGCGCCGCGCTCCTCCCGGGCGCCCCGGCCGACGCGACCGGGACACCTGGCAGCGCGACGCCGAGGTCACCCATCCGCCGCACGAGCTCTTGAGTGTCGGGTTGTCCGTGCCCTGGCACGGACAACCCGACACTCAAGGCGTGGGCTGTCAGTAACGGTGGCCCCGGCCCGCCGCACTAGGGCATGCGCCGAGTGGCACAGGGCGGCGCCCGTCGGCAGGGCCCCGCCGCGAGGCACTCACTCCGGGGCGATGGTGAACAGCTCCCCCACCGCGCAGTCGAGCGCCTCGCAGATGGCGGTGAGGGTGGAGAAGCGCACCGCCTTGGCGCGGTTGTTCTTCAGGACGGAGAGGTTGACGACGGTGACGCCCACCGCGTCGGCCAGGGCGGCCAGCGTCATCCCGCGGCGCTCGAGCAGGTCGTCGAGGTGGCAGAGCACCCGGTGCGGCTCGTCGACGGGCATCTCAGACCAGCCCCTCGACGTCGTCCTGGAGGCGCGCACCGGCCTTGAATGCCTCCGCGATCATGGCGATCACCACGCCGAGCACCATGGGCAGCCACGGGAACGAGAAGGACAGGGCCGGGGACAGTCCTCCGAGGTCTGCCCGCCCGAGGATCGCTCCGTTGCACGACAGGGCGAGGAAGGCGTGGACGACGGAGCCGAAGGCCAGCAGTGCCGCCAGGAGCCGGAGCCGGCCGACCTGAGCGGCGGCGAAGGGAGCGCCGTTCGACACGGCTTTCATGACACGCTGGACCACGACGGCCCCGGCGACCGCCAGCGCCACGAGGAAGATCCCCGGAAGCACGGCCAACAGGTGGTCGAGGGCCTGCGGCTGGTCGATCGTGACGAGGTAGTCGGCGACGCCGTAACCCGTCCCGACCTTGTCCAGGGCGGGCACGGTGACCTCGCTGAAGAACGGGACCTCGATCGGGCGACCCCTCACCCAGGCCGACAGGGGCTCGAGGACCTGCGCCCCGAAGGCCAGGCCCACCGTGGCCCAGAGCAGGATCCTCAGGCCCACCCGGTCGGTGCGGTCGAACTCGAGCAGGTCCTTTGACTGCTTTCCTTTCATGTCTTCCCCTTGCGGCAGTGTCCATATCGACTCTCGATACATCGACAATCATTATGTATATCGACAAACGATGTCAAGGCGGACACCGGCTAAGTTCTCGCGCCATGTCCGCACGCGCGCTTCGGGGACGACCGACGTTCCGTACGGAGCGGCTCACGCTCTCCCCGATGGAGTGGGAGCACCTCGACGACCTCTGCGCGCTCGACGCCGACGCCGAGGTCATGCGCTTCCTGGGGCCGGCACGCTCGCGGGAGGAGGTCGGCGCGCTCATGCCCGGACGCCTCTCCCCCAGCGACGACGCCTTGGGGCTCGGCTTCTGGGTGGGGCACGAGGGTCACCGGTTCGTCGGGTGGTGGTGCCTCTCCCTCGAGGGTCCCGGCTTGGCCGAGATCGGGTGGCGGCTGCACCGGCAGGCCTGGGGTCGTGGGCTCGCGACCGAGGGCGCCCGGGCACTTGTGGACCACGGCTTCGGGACCGTGGGACTGGAGCGGATCATCGCCGAGACGATGACGATCAATCTCGGCAGCCGCGGCGTCATGCGCAAGCTCGGCCTGTCCCACGCCCGCAGTTCGCCGTGGTCCGACGATCACCGACCGGCGGGCTGGGAGGACGGCTCGGTGACCTACGAGCTCACCCGCGAGGACTGGCTGGGTCGCCCCGCACCCGCCGCAGCGGACTCGGACCCGACTCATCCACCCCCTTTGTGAAGGATTTCACAAAGGGGATGTCCCGGGCATTACCGTTGCTCCATGTCGGTTGAGGCCAGCGTGAGCACCCCGCATCGCATCGTCATCATCGGGTCCGGCTTCGGCGGGCTCTTCGCGGCCCGCGCACTCAAGCGCCGCAAGGACGTCGAGGTCACCCTCATCGCCAAGACGACCCACCACCTCTTCCAACCGTTGCTGTACCAAGTGGCCACGGGTGTGCTGTCCGAGGGCGAGATCGCCCCGGCCACCCGCGAGGTCCTGGCCAGGCAGGCCAACGCCCGCGTGTTGCTCGGCGAGGTCACCCACATCGGGCTCGACACCCGCACAGTCGCCCACGAAGTGCTCGGTCGCCAGACCGTCACGCCCTATGACTCCCTCATCGTCGCGGCCGGCGCCGGTCAGTCGTACTTCGGCAACGACCAGTTCGCCGAGCATGCACCGGGGATGAAGTCGATCGACGACGCCCTGGAATTGCGCGGGCGCATCTTCGGCGCCTTCGAGCTCGCCGAGCTCGCGACCACGTCGGCCGAACGCGATCGTCTGCTCACCTTCGTCGTCGTCGGTGCCGGCCCGACGGGCGTCGAGATGGCCGGGCAGATCTCCGAGTTGGCCAACCGCACCCTGCGCCACGACTTCCGCGCGATCAACCCCAGGGACGCCAAGGTGATCCTGCTCGACGCCGGCCCTGCCGTGTTGCCGAGCTTTGGCCCCGAGCTGGGGGCCAAGGCGGTGAGCCGTCTGGAGAAGATGGGAGTCGACGTCCGGACCTCGACCAAGGTCATCGACGTCGACAACCTCGGCCTGGAGGTCGAAGGCCCCGACGGTCAGCGCTCCCGGATCGAGTCCAAGGCCAAGGTCTGGGCTGCTGGCGTGTCCGCCTCGCCGCTCGGTCAGCAGCTCGCGGCCCAGAGTGAGTCCGGACTGGATCGCGCCGGCCGCGTCGAGGTCACGCCCGAGCTCACCCTCAAGGGTCGCCCGGAGGTCTTCGTCGTCGGTGACCTGATGTCCCTCGACGGCCTTCCCGGCGTTGCACAGGTCGCCATCCAGGGTGCGCGGTATGCCGCGAAGGTCATCACGGCGCGCCTCGACGGAAAGCCCGCGCCGCCTCCATTCAGGTACTTCGACAAGGGCTCGATGGCCACCATCTCGCGCTTCAGTGCGGTCGTCAGCGTCGGCGCCCTGAAGTTCGGCGGGTTCATCGGCTGGCTGGCCTGGTTGGGGTTGCACCTGGTCTACGTCATCGGCTTCAAGTCGCGCGTGACCACCTTGCTGCACTGGGCAGTCACCTTCATCGGTCGCGGTCGCGCCCAGCGGGTCTACACGGTGCAACAGGTGCTGGGTCGGCGCGCGCTCGAGCGCATCGATCCCGCCCAGGCTCCCCACCTGCCCCCGGTCGAGGGCGATCCCACGTCCTGGCGCCCCACCGCCTCCTGAGCGGTCCCTCGCTCCCCTCACTCCCCCCATGTGGGCGCACGAAGGCCCCGGCTGCACGATGCAGCCGGGGCCTTCGTAATGCGAGGTCAGCGCGGGATCGTGAAGACCTGGCCGGGGTAGATCAGGTCGGGGTTCTCGATGCCGTTGACCCGGGCGATCTCGTGATAGTCGACGCCGAAGCGCGCACCGATCTCACCCAGGGTGTCGCCGGGCTGCACCGTGTAGGTCTCCTCTGCGGCGGCTGCGGCCTGTACAGGCGGCAGGTGCCGTCGCGGGCCGTAGGGGCGGCAACGCCCGTCTGAGGGGTATGCCGCGTGCTCGGCGCCGCGGCATACCCCCGCCTTTGCCGCCCGATCGGCGCGGTGGGTCCCGAGGCGGGGGGGCCGCCGACGCGGAAGGGCCCCGCCTGCCGGAGCAGACGGGGCCCTTCTCGGTGAGCCAGTGGCTCGACCGACGTCAGATCACTTGGTGATCTTGGTGACGCGGCCGGCGCCGACAGTCCGGCCACCCTCACGGATGGCGAACTTGAGGCCCTCCTCCATGGCGATCGGCTGGATCAGCTCGACGGCCATCTCGGTGTTGTCGCCGGGCATGACCATCTCGGTGCCCTCGGGCAGCTTGACGACGCCGGTGACGTCCGTGGTGCGGAAGTAGAACTGCGGGCGGTAGTTGTCGTAGAACGGCGTGTGACGGCCGCCCTCGTCCTTGCCCAGGATGTAGACGTTGGCGTCGAAGTTCGTGTGCGGGGTGATGGACCCCGGCTTCACGACGACCTGGCCACGCTCGACGTCCTCGCGCTTGATGCCACGAAGGAGCAGGCCGACGTTCTCGCCCGCGCGACCCTCGTCGAGGAGCTTGCGGAACATCTCGATGCCGGTGACGGTCGTCTTGGTGGCCGGGCCGGTGTGGATGCCGACGATCTCGACCTCCTCGTTGACCTTGAGGATGCCACGCTCGATACGACCGGTGACGACGGTGCCACGACCGGTGATCGTGAAGACGTCCTCGACGGGCATGAGGAACGGCTTGTCCGTCTCACGCTCGGGCTCGGGGATGTACTCGTCGACGGCGTCCATGAGCTCGAGGACGGTCTTGCCCCACTCGGCGTCGCCCTCGAGGGCCTTGAGCGCGGAGACCTTGACGACCGGCAGGTCGTCGCCCGGGAACTCGTAGGACGAGAGGAGCTCACGCACCTCCATCTCGACGAGCTCGAGGATCTCCTCGTCGTCGACCATGTCGGCCTTGTTGAGCGCCACGACGATGTAGGGAACGCCGACCTGGCGGGCCAGGAGGACGTGCTCCTTGGTCTGCGGCATCGGGCCGTCGGTGGCGGCGACGACGAGAATCGCACCGTCCATCTGGGCCGCACCGGTGATCATGTTCTTCACGTAGTCCGCGTGACCCGGGCAGTCGACGTGGGCGTAGTGACGACCCTCGGTCTGGTACTCGATGTGCGCGATGGAGATCGTGATACCGCGCTGCTTCTCCTCGGGCGCCTTGTCGATGTCGTCGAACGCGAACTGCGGGTTCAGTTCCGGGTACTTGTCGTGCAGGACCTTCGAGATCGCAGCCGTCAGCGTCGTCTTGCCATGGTCGATGTGACCGATGGTGCCGATGTTGACGTGCGGCTTGGTCCGCTCGAACTTTGCCTTCGCCACTTCTGTGTCCTCCTCAGGACTCTTCTTGGATGAACGCCGTGATACGACCGGGCAGGACGTGGCGTCGTTCTGTTGGTTCTTTTCGGATGGTTTCTCGTCCGAGACCAGCGACCAGTCTAGGTCACTCGCCGCGGGTCTTCTTCACGATCTCCTCGGCCACCGACTTCGGGACCTCGGCGTAGGAGTCGAACTCCATCGAGAAGCTGGCGCGACCCTGGGTCTTGGACCGCAGGTCGCCGACGTAGCCGAACATCTCCGAGAGCGGGACGAGACCACGGACGACCTTGGCGCCGCTGATGTCCTCCATGCCCTGGATCTGGCCACGACGAGAGTTGATGTCACCGATGACGTCGCCCATGTAGTCCTCGGGCGTGCGCACCTCGACGGCCATCATCGGCTCGAGGAGCACGGGGTCGGCCTTGCGGACGGCCTCCTTGAGCGCCATCGAGCCGGCGATCTTGAACGCCATCTCCGAGGAGTCGACGTCGTGGTAGGCACCGTCGACGAGGGTCGCCTTGATCCCGACGAGCGGGTAGCCGGCCAGGGTGCCGTACTGCATGGCGTCCTGGATGCCGTGGTCGACCGACGGGATGTACTCGCGCGGCACGCGACCACCGGTGACGGCGTTGACGAACTCGTAGAGCTCGCCGTCGGCGGTGTCGAGCGGCTCGAGCGTGATCTGGATCTTGGCGAACTGGCCGGACCCGCCGGTCTGCTTCTTGTGCGTGTAGTCGAACTTCTCGACCGAGCGACGAATGGTCTCCCGGTAGGCGACCTGCGGCTTGCCGACGTTGGCCTCGACCTTGAACTCGCGGCGCATGCGGTCCACGAGGATGTCGAGGTGGAGCTCGCCCATGCCGGCGATGATCGTCTGGCCGGTCTCCTCGTCGAGGGACACCTGGAAGGTCGGGTCCTCTTCGGCGAGCTTCTGGATCGCGGTGCCGAGCTTCTCCTGGTCACCCTTGGTCTTGGGCTCGATGGCGACCTGGATGACGGGCTCCGGGAAGGTCATCGACTCGAGGACGACCGGCTTGTTGATGTCGGCCAGGGTGTCACCGGTGGTGGTGCCCTTGAGGCCGATGGCGGCATAGATATGGCCCGCCAGCGCCTCGTCGACCGGGTTCTCCTTGTTGGCGTGCATCTGGAAGAGCTTCCCGATGCGCTCCTTCTTGAGCTTGGTCGAGTTGATGACCTGGGTGCCCGAGGCGACCCGGCCCGAGTAGACCCGGATGAAGGTCAGCGTGCCGAAGAACGGGTGCGCAGCCACCTTGAAGGCCAGAGCCGAGAACGGCTCGTCGACCGACGGCTTGCGCTCGATGTGCTCGTCCTCGTTGCCCGGGGCGTGCCCCTTCATGGCGGGCACGTCGAGCGGGCTCGGCAGGTAGGCGACGACGGCGTCGAGCATCGGCTGGACGCCACGGTTCTTGAAGGCCGAGCCACACAGGACCGGGTAGAGCGTGGACGTGATCGTCAGCTGGCGGATGCCGGCCTTGAGCTCGTCAACGGTCAGCTCACCCTCCTCGAGGTACTTCTCCATCAGCTCGTCCGAGGACTCGGCGACGCGCTCCACCAGGTGGTGGTGGTACTCGTCGGCACGGTCCTTGAGCTCCGCCGGGATCTCGCGGACCTCGTACTTGGCGCCCATGGTGACGTCACCCTTGGCGTCGCCCTCCCAGACCAGCGCGCGCATCTCGACCAGGTCGATGACCCCGACGAAGTCGGACTCGGCACCGATCGGGAGCTGCAGCACCAGCGGCTCGGCGCCGAGGCGGTCCTTGATGGTGTCCACGGTGAAGTAGAAGTCGGCACCGAGCTTGTCCATCTTGTTGACGAAGCAGATGCGCGGGACGTCGTACTTGTCGGCCTGGCGCCACACCGTCTCGGACTGCGGCTCCACACCCTCCTTGCCGTCGAAGACGGCAACGGCGCCGTCGAGGACGCGCAGCGAGCGCTCGACCTCGACCGTGAAGTCGACGTGTCCGGGAGTGTCGATGATGTTGATCTGGTGGTTGTCCCAGAAGCTGGTGACGGCGGCGGACGTGATGGTGATGCCGCGCTCCTTCTCCTGCTCCATCCAGTCGGTCGTCGAGGCACCGTCGTGCGTCTCGCCCATCTTCCGGTTGACACCGGTGTAGAAGAGCACGCGCTCGGTCGTCGTCGTCTTGCCGGCGTCGATGTGCGCCATGATGCCGATGTTCCGAACCTTGGTGAGGTCGGTCAGGACGTCCTGTGCCACTGCTTTTCGCTCTCGTTCGCTTTGTGTGGTGCGTGGGTTGTTCGTGGGCCGGTCCCCCGGTCGGTATGCCGCGCGCTCGGGCGAGCGCCGCGGCATACCGACCGTCGGGTCACCAGCGGTAGTGCGCGAAGGCCTTGTTGGACTCGGCCATCTTGTGGGTGTCCTCGCGACGCTTGACTGCGGCGCCGAGGCCGTTGCTCGCGTCGAGGATCTCGTTCATGAGGCGCTCGGTCATCGTCTTCTCACGACGTTGCCGGCTGTAGCCGACCAGCCAGCGCAGCGACAGGGTCGTGGCGCGGTTGGGCTTGACCTCGACGGGGACCTGGTAGGTAGCACCGCCGACGCGACGGGACTTGACCTCGAGCGTCGGCTTGATGTTGTCGAGCGCGCGCTTGAGGGTCGCGACCGGGTCGGTGCCGGTCTTGTCGCGGCAGCCCTCGAGAGCGCCGTAGACGATGCCCTCGGCGATCGACTTCTTGCCGTCGAGGAGGATCTTGTTGACCAACTGGGTCACCAGCGGGGACTGGTAGACGGGGTCGATGACGAGTGGCCGCTTCGGAGCGGGTCCCTTGCGAGGCATCAGCCCTTCACCTTCTTCGCGCCGTAACGGCTGCGTGCCTGCTTGCGGTTCTTGACACCCTGGGTGTCGAGGGCGCCGCGGATGATCTTGTAGCGGACACCGGGGAGGTCCTTCACACGACCGCCACGCACGAGCACGATCGAGTGCTCCTGGAGGTTGTGGCCCTCACCGGGGATGTAAGCGGTGACCTCGATCTGGGAGGTCAGCTTGACGCGCGCGACCTTGCGCAGCGCGGAGTTCGGCTTCTTGGGGGTGGTGGTGTACACGCGCGTGCACACGCCACGGCGCTGCGGAGAGCCCTTGAGGGCAGGGGTGGAGACCTTCGTGGTCTTGTCCTGCCGGCCCTTGCGCACCAGCTGGTTGATGGTGGGCAACCTGGTTCCTTTGCTTCTGGTCTGTGGCCACGGCGGGTGCCGTTGCCTCCTTGTCGTGCCTCGGGCTCGACCCCCGCGCTCGGGAGTGTCGCCGTCGGTGCTCCCCCCTGCACTCCCCGCTCCGTCGCACACCGCACGCGGTGTCGTGAAGGATGGGGCGCCCGGCGAGAGGTGGGCGCGTCGTGCGCTTCGGGACCGCCCTTCCGGGGTGGCGCCGTCCTGCGCGACTCGAATGTCCGGACCTGGCCAGACACGGTGTTCCATGCTACCGGCCCGCGCTCCCCCACCCAAATCGGCGGCGCCTGCACGGCGTAGGCGCACAATGTGCTCGTGGCCCCTGCCCCCAGTCCGCGCCGCCGCTGGCCTCGTCGTCTCGCCGCGCTCCTCGCCGCCTTTGTGGTGCTGAACCTGGTCGCCCTGGTCGGGGCGTCCTGGTACTACTCCGACCGCATCGAGTCCGATGCCCTGCGGGCGGTCCCGGGAGCCTGGGACCGCCCCTTCACCGTCAGCGCCGTCGACCCGGCCGCCGGCACCATCAGCCTGTCCCCGGTCGCGGGATCGCCGGGCCTGGCCTGGCAGGAACGTGACCTCACCGGCATCGCCATGGTCGAGGGCCTGCACTGGGAGGGCGGCTTCGCGCTCAGCCAAGGCACCGACTCCGACCCCGGGCCGTCCGTGCTGCGCCAGGCCCGGCTCACCGAGGGCACCTGGCCGGCTGTGGGCGCGCCGATCGGCGCCCACACCTTCGCGCACCCCCATGGCATCACGACACCGTGGCAGCAGGTCACCTTCCCCGGCCCCGAGGGGCCACTGGAGGCAGCCTTCCAGCCGGGCACCGGAGCCACCTGGCTCGTCGCGGCCCACGGCAAGGGCGCCGAGCCCAACGAGTTCAGCCGGATGGCGCCGGTTGCCGTCGGGCTCGGCATGCCCACCCTCGCGATTCGCTACCGCGGCGACGTCGACTCACCGCCGGCCGACAAAGGTCGGGTCGGCTTCGGGAGCACCGAGTGGCCCGACCTCGACGCGGCGGTTCGGTATGCCGTGGCGCACGGTGCCGAGCACGTGGTCCTGATGGGCGCGAGCATGGGCGGAGCAATCGTCGCGTCCTACCTGCGCCATGCCAAGGACACCTCGGTGGTCACGGCCGTGGTCCTGGACTCGCCCGCGCTCAGTCTGCAGCGGACCGTGGAGTGGGGGGCTGCGCAGATTGCCTTCCCCGGGGGCCTCAGCCTGCCGGCGCCGGTCACCTGGGGCGCCGAGCGCCTGACGTCCTGGCGCTTCGGCCTCGACTGGCACGCCACCGACTACGTCTCGGACACCCGCTGGGCCGACCGCCCCACACTGGTCTTCCACGGCGACGCGGACACCACGGTGCCGATCGCGACCAGCCGTGAGTTCGCAGCGGCCGATCCCCAGGTGAGGCTCATCGAGACGCCCGGCGCGGAGCACGTCGCCTCGTGGAACGTCGACCCGAGGCGCTACGAGAACGCGTTGCGCGAATTCCTTGCCCCTTTTGCCTCAACGAGTTGACCCGTCGCCCCACGAAACCCAACTTCTGCGTGACGCGGAAGATGGGTGCACGAAGGGGTTAGTCCACGAGGCGCTCGAAGGCCGCGGCATACCGGAACGGACCGGCGAGCCCCGCGGACCAGGTCGCGAGCGGCCGCGCCTGGAAGTAGGCATCACCCCACGGCCCAGGTGACTCGATCCCCAACGTCGAGGCGGGGACGAAACCGAAGCGGGAGTAGTACTTCGGGTCGCCGAGGAGGACGACGACCGGTTCGCCGGTCACCTCCGCCGCCGCCAGGGCGGCCTCCATGAGCGCGGACCCTACGCCTCGCCGCTGGTGATCGGGCGCCACGCTGATCGGGCCCAACCCGACACTTGGCCGACCCGCCAGGGTGCCCCGACTGCACGTCACCTGACCGACGATCTCACCGTCGACCTCGGCGACCAGCGTCAGCTCAGCGATGACGTCACTGTCTTCGCGCAGCCAGTCGACCAGGACGGACTCGACGGACCGGTCCGCCCCCCGCGGGCGCTCGAAGGCCGAGTCGATCAGGGCGAGGACCGCCGCGGCGTCCTGCAACTCTTCGGGGCGGATGGTCACCGCACTCGGCGTGGGCGGGTTGGTCACGTCGGCGATTCTCCCCTCCCCGCCTGCGTCCGACAACGCCACAGGCCCCCAGCGTCCGCGTTTTCCGCTGGCCTGGCAGCGGAAAACGCGGACGCAACGCTTCGGGGGAACGACGACGGCGGGGTATGCCGGGCGGCTGGCGCCGCGGCATACCCCGCCGTTGTCGTTGGGCTCAGAACCGGTCGAGACCGAGCTCCGCGTCGTCGAGGCGGATCGCCTCGCCGCTGCCGGCGCCGAAGGTGCCGTAACCGTAGTCGTCGTAGGTCGGAAGCGTGTACATCGCGGCCTTCGCCTCCTCGGTCGGCTCGACGTTGACGTTGCGGTAGCGCATCAGGCCGGTGCCGGCCGGGATGAGCTTGCCCAGGATGACGTTCTCCTTGAGCCCGCGCAGCGGGTCCGAGCGGCCCTCCATCGCGGCCTCGGTGAGGACGCGGGTGGTCTCCTGGAAGGAGGCCGCGGAGAGCCAGCTGTCGGTCGCGAGCGAGGCCTTGGTGATGCCCATGAGTTCCGGACGACCGGCCGCGGGCTTGCCACCCTCGGCGACCGTGCGACGGTTCTCGGCCTCGAACTGACCACGCTCGACGAGCCGGCCCGGCAGCAGATCCGCGTCGCCGGACTCGAGGATCGTGATCCGGCGGAGCATCTGCCGGACGATGACCTCGATGTGCTTGTCGTGGATCGACACACCCTGCTGTCGGTAGACCGCCTGCACCTGGTCGACCAAGTGCATCTGGGTGGCGCGCGGGCCGAGGATGCGGAGCACGTTCTTCGGGTCGATGTTGCCGACCGTCAGCGGGCTTCCGGCCTCGACGTGCTGGCCGTCCTGGACGAGCAGGCGCGCACGCTTGCTCACCGGGTAGGCGTGCTGCTCGCCACCGTCGTCGGGCACGAGCAGGATGCGTCGGCCCTTGTCGCTCTCCTCGATGGTGACCCGGCCGCTCGCCTCGGCGATCGGCGCAACACCCTTGGGGGTGCGGGCCTCGAAGAGCTCCACGACACGCGGCAGACCCTGGGTGATGTCGTCACCGGCCACACCACCGGTGTGGAAGGTACGCATCGTCAGCTGCGTGCCGGGCTCACCGATCGACTGGGCCGCGATGATGCCGACGGCCTCGCCGATGTCGACCAGCTTGCCGGTCGCGAGGGAGCGGCCGTAGCACTTGGCGCAGGTGCCGACGTGGCTGTCGCAGGTCAGGACCGAGCGGACCTTGACCGAGTCAACGCCCGCCGCGAAGAGCGCGCCGATGACCACGTCACCGAGGTCGATGCCGGCCTCGGCGAGCACGTCGCCGTCCTTGCCGGCGACGTCCTCAGCCAGCGTCCGGGCGTAGACGGAGGTCTCGACGTCGTCGTGGACCATCCGCTCACCGGTGCGCTCGTTGACCGCCGCGATCGGCATGGCCAGACCCCGCTCGGTGCCACAGTCGTCCTCACGGATGATGACGTCCTGGGACACGTCGACAAGGCGTCGGGTCAGGTAACCCGAGTCGGCGGTCCGCAGCGCGGTATCGGCCAGACCCTTTCGCGACCCGTGGGTCGAGATGAAGAACTCGAGCACCGACAGGCCCTCGCGGAAGTTCGCGCGGATCGGTCGGGGGATGATCTCGCCCTTCGGGTTGGACACCAGTCCTCGCATACCGGCGATCTGGCGCAACTGCATCCAGTTACCACGAGCACCCGAGGAGACCATCCGGAAGATCGTGTTCGTCTTCGGGAGGTTGGCCTCCATCTCCTTGGCGACCATGTTGGTGGCTTGGGTCCAGATCTCGATGAGCTCCTGACGGCGCTCCTCGTCGGTGATCAGACCACGCTCGAACTGGGTCTGGACCTTGGTTGCCTTGGTCTCGTAGTCCTCGAGGATCTCGAGCTTCTTCGGCGGGGTGACGACATCGGAGATGGCCACCGTGGTGCCCGACCGGGTCGCCCAGTGGAAGCCGTACTCCTTGAGCGCGTCGAGGCTCGCGGCGACCTGCACCTTGCTGTAACGCTCGGCGAGGTCGTTGACGATCGTCGACAGGCGCTTCTTGTCGACCTGGTCGTTGACGTAGGGGTAGTCCTCGGGGAGCGTCTCGTTGAAGAGGGCGCGACCCAGGGTGGTCTCCACCAGCCAGGTGTCGACGAACCCGGCCTCGTTGGCGTCGACACCCTCCGGCAGCTCGACGAGCGGCGTCGGGACGAGGTGGCGCAGGCGGATCCGGACGATCGAGCCGAGTTGGATCTCGCCGGCGTCAAAGGCCATCCGGGCCTCGGCGACCGAGCCGAAGACCCGACCGGCACCCTTGCCGTCCTCCACCTCGGAGGTGAGGTGGTAGAGGCCGATGATCATGTCCTGGGTGGGCATGGTCACCGGACGACCGTCGGCCGGCTTGAGGATGTTGTTGCTCGACAGCATGAGGATGCGGGCCTCGGCCTGCGCCTCCGCGGAGAGCGGCACGTGGACGGCCATCTGGTCACCGTCGAAGTCGGCGTTGAAGGCCGTGCAGACGAGCGGGTGGATCTGGATGGCCTTGCCCTCGACGAGCTGTGGCTCGAAGGCCTGGATGCCCAGGCGGTGCAGGGTCGGTGCGCGGTTGAGCAGCACGGGGTGCTCGGTGATGACCTCTTCGAGGACGTCCCACACCACCGAACGATGACGCTCGACCATGCGCTTGGCCGACTTGATGTTCTGCGCGTGGTCGAGGTCGACCAGGCGCTTCATCACGAACGGCTTGAAGAGCTCGAGGGCCATCTGCTTGGGCAGGCCGCACTGGTGCAGCTTGAGCTGCGGGCCGACGACGATGACCGAACGGCCGGAGTAGTCGACGCGCTTGCCGAGCAGGTTCTGGCGGAATCGGCCCTGCTTGCCCTTGAGCATGTCGGACAACGACTTCAGGGGCCGGTTGCCGGGGCCCGTCACGGGGCGACCACGACGACCGTTGTCGAACAACGAGTCCACGGCCTCCTGGAGCATCCGCTTCTCGTTGTTGACGATGATCTCCGGCGCGCCGAGGTCGAGCAGTCGCTTGAGGCGGTTGTTGCGGTTGATGACACGGCGGTAGAGGTCGTTGAGGTCCGAGGTCGCGAAACGGCCACCGTCGAGCTGCACCATCGGGCGCAGGTCCGGCGGGATGACCGGGATCGCGTCCAGAACCATGCCGGCCGGCTGGTTCGTGGTCGTCTGGAAAGCCGAGACGACCTTGAGGCGCTTGAGGGCCCGCGTCTTCCGCTGGCCCTTGCCGTTGGCGATCGTGTCGCGCAGCGACTCGGCCTCGGCCTCGAGGTCGAAGGTCTCCAGTCGCTTCTGGATCGCAGCGGCACCCATGCCACCCTCGAAGTAGAGACCGAAACGGTCCCGCATCTCGCGGTAGAGGATCTCGTCGCCCTCGAGGTCTTGGACCTTGAGGTTCTTGAAGCGGTCCCAGACCTGCTCGAGGCGCTCGATCTGGCCGTCCGCACGCTTGCGGATCTGGTTCATCTCGCGGTCGGCACCGTCACGCACCTTGCGCTTGGCGTCGGCCTTGGCACCCTCGGCCTCGAGGGCCGCGAGGTCCTCTTCCTGCTTCTTGGCGCGCGTCTCGATCTCGGAGTCGCGACGGTTCTCGATCTCCTTCTTCTCGACCTGGATCTGCGCCTCGAGCGAGGGCAGGTCGGCGTGCCGCTGCTCCTCGTCGACGCTGGTGATCATGTAGGCGGCGAAGTAGATGACCTTCTCGAGGTCCTTCGGCGCGAGGTCGAGCAGGTAACCGAGGCGGCTCGGGACACCCTTGAAGTACCAGATGTGGGTGACCGGGGCGGCGAGCTCGATGTGGCCCATCCGCTCGCGACGGACGGCCGCACGGGTCACCTCGACGCCACAGCGCTCACAGATGATGCCCTTGAAGCGGACCCGCTTGTACTTACCGCAGGCGCACTCCCAGTCCCGGGTGGGGCCGAAGATCTTCTCGCAGAAGAGGCCGTCCTTCTCGGGCTTGAGGGTGCGGTAGTTGATCGTCTCCGGCTTCTTGACCTCGCCATGGGACCAGGTGCGGATGTCCTCCGCGGTGGCCAGGCCGATCCGAAGCTCGTCGAAGAAGTTGACGTCCAGCACGTGGTGCTTCCTTTTCGTCGTTTCTTGCCAGTTGAGTCTGTGGTGTTCGTTGTCGTGCGGTGGTCCGGTATGCCGCGGGGCTCGCTCTCGTGGCGACCTCACGGCATACCGGGGAACACCTCAGACCTCTTCGACCGAGGACGGCTCGCGCCGGCTCAGGTCGATGCCGAGTTCCTCCGCAGCGCGGAAGACGTCGTCCTCGGCCTCGCGCATCTCGATCGTCTGGCCATCGCTGGACAGGACCTCGACGTTGAGGCAGAGGGACTGCATCTCCTTGATGAGGACCTTGAAGGACTCGGGGATGCCGGGCTCGGGGATGTTGTCGCCCTTGACGATCGCCTCGTAGACCTTGACGCGACCGTTCACGTCGTCGGACTTGATCGTCAGGAGCTCCTGGAGCGAGTAGGCCGCGCCGTACGCCTCGAGGGCCCAGACCTCCATCTCACCGAAGCGCTGGCCACCGAACTGGGCCTTACCGCCGAGCGGCTGCTGGGTGATCATCGAGTAGGGACCGGTGCTGCGCGCGTGGATCTTGTCGTCCACGAGGTGGTGCAGCTTGAGGATGTACATGTAGCCGACCGACACCGGGTCCGGGTAGGGCTCACCCGAGCGACCGTCGAACAGGCGGGCCTTGCCCGAACCGTCGATGAGGCGCACACCGTCGCGGGTCTCGCGAGTGCTGTCGAGCAGGCCGATGATCTCCTCCTCGCGCGCACCGTCGAAGACCGGCGAGGCGACACGGGTGCCGGGCTCGACATCGCGGGCCTCGTCGGAGAGGTTCTTGGCCCACTCCGGGTTGCCCGCGATCTCCCACCCACGGCTGGCCGCCCAGCCCAGGTGCAGCTCGAGGATCTGACCGATGTTCATTCGGCCGGGGACACCGAGCGGGTTGAGCACGACGTCGACCGGCGTGCCGTCCTCGAGGAAGGGCATGTCCTCGACCGGGAGGATCTTGGAGATGACGCCCTTGTTGCCGTGACGACCGGCGAGCTTGTCACCGTCGGTGATCTTGCGCTTGTTCGCGACGTAGACGCGGACCAACTGGTTGACGCCCGGGGGCAGCTCGTCGTCGTTGTCCTTGTCGAAGACCTTCACGCCGATGACCGTGCCGGTCTCGCCGTGCGGCACCTTGAGGGAGGTGTCGCGGACCTCGCGCGCCTTCTCACCGAAGATCGCGCGCAGCAGGCGCTCCTCGGGGGTCAGCTCGGTCTCACCCTTGGGAGTGACCTTGCCGACGAGCAGGTCGCCGTCGCGGACCTCGGCACCGATGCGGATGATGCCGCGCTCGTCGAGGTCGGCGAGGACCTCGTCGGAGACGTTCGGGATGTCCCGGGTGATCTCCTCGGGGCCGAGCTTGGTGTCACGGGCGTCGACCTCGTGCTCCTCGATGTGGATCGAGGAGAGGACGTCGTCCTGGACGAGGCGCTGCGACAGGATGATCGCGTCCTCGTAGTTGTGGCCCTCCCACGGCATGAAGGCCACGAGCAGGTTGCGACCCAGGGCCATCTCGCCACCGTCGGTCGCGGGACCGTCGGCGATGAGGGCACCGGCCTCCAGGCGGTCGCCCTCGGAGACGACGACGCGCTGGTTGTAGCTGTTGCCCTGGTTTGAGCGGGTGAACTTGTTGATCTTGTACGTCTTGTAGGTGCCGTCGTCGTGCGCGACGGTCACCAGGTCCGCTGAGACCTCGGTCACGGCGCCGGCCTTCTCGGCCACGACGACGTCACCGGAGTCGACCGCGGCGCGGAACTCCATGCCGGTGCCGACGAGGGGGGCCTCGGAGCGGACGAGCGGGACGGCCTGACGCTGCATGTTCGAGCCCATGAGCGCACGGTTGGCGTCATCGTGCTCGAGGAAGGGGATCAGCGCGGTGGCCGCGGACACCATCTGGCGGGCGGAGACGTCGATGTAGTCGACATCCTCGGCCGGGACGTACTCGACCTCGCCACCCTTGACACGCACCAGGACGCGCTCGTGCGCGAACTTCTTGCCGTCCTCGGTGAGGGTCGCGTTCGCCTGGGCGATGACGTGACGGTCCTCCTCGTCGGCCGACAGGTAGTGGATGTCGTCGGTGATCCGACCCTTGGTCACCTTGCGGTAGGGGGTCTCGATGAAACCGAACGGGTTGATTCGTCCGTAGGACGCGAGCGAGCCGATCAGGCCGATGTTCGGGCCTTCCGGGGTCTCGATCGGGCACATGCGGCCGTAGTGGCTCGGGTGAACGTCACGGACCTCCATGCCGGCGCGGTCACGGGAGAGACCACCTGGACCGAGCGCGGACAGGCGCCGCTTGTGGGTCAGGCCCGACAGCGGGTTGTTCTGGTCCATGAACTGCGAGAGCTGGCTGGTCCCGAAGAACTCCTTGATCGCCGCCACGACGGGACGGATGTTGATCAGGGTCTGCGGCGTGATCGCCTCGACGTCCTGGGTCGTCATCCGCTCACGCACGACGCGCTCCATCCGGGACAGGCCGGTGCGGACCTGGTTCTGGATGAGCTCGCCGACGTTGCGCAGGCGACGGTTGCCGAAGTGGTCGATGTCGTCGGTCTCGACCGGGATCTCGACGTCCTCACCCTTGCTGCGCCCGGGCAGGGTGGCCTGCTCGGCGTGGAGGGCGACGATGTACTTGATCGTGGAGACGATGTCGTCGATCGACAGGGTCGAGGCCGACGGGTCGCCCTCGATGCCGAGCTTCTTGTTGATCTTGTAGCGACCGACCTTGGCCAGGTCGTAGCGCTTGCCGTTGAAGTAGAGGTTGTCGAGCAGGGTCTGCGCGGCCTCCTTGGTCGGCGGCTCGCCCGGACGCAGCTTGCGGTAGATGTCGAGCAGGGCGGCGTCCTGGTCCTGGACGT
Organism: Phycicoccus elongatus Lp2; assembly: GCF_000367525.1. GTDB lineage: Bacteria > Actinomycetota > Actinomycetes > Actinomycetales > Dermatophilaceae > Phycicoccus_A > Phycicoccus_A elongatus. The sequence continues at coordinate 1,856,221 of NZ_HF570956.1, forward strand.
TGTCCTTCTCGAGCGTCAGCCGCATCGACTCGTAGTCGCCGAACTCCTCGAGGATCTGGGCCTCGGTCCAGCCGAGCGCCTTGAGGAGCACGGTGACCGACTGCTTCCGCTTGCGGTCGACGCGGACGCCGACCATGTCGCGCTTGTCGATCTCGAACTCGAGCCAGGCGCCGCGGCTCGGGATGACCTTGGCGGTGAAGATGTCCTTGTCGGACGTCTTGTCGGCGGTGCGCTCGAAGTAGACGCCCGGGCTGCGGACGAGCTGCGAGACGACGACGCGCTCGGTGCCATTGATGATGAAGGTGCCGCGCTCGGTCATGAGCGGGAAGTCGCCCATGAAGACCGTCTGGCTCTTGATCTCACCGGTCATGTTGTTCATGAACTCGGCGGTGACGAACAGGGGCGCGGAGTAGGTCTGGTCGCGCTCCTTGCAGTCGTCGATGGAGTACTTCATCTCCTCGAAGCGGTGGTCGCGGAAGGACAGCGACATCGACCCGCCGAAGTCCTCGATCGGGGAGATCTCCTCGAAGATCTCCTCCAGACCGGAACGGTCGGGGACGTCGGTCCGACCCTCGGCCTTCGCCTCGGCGACGCGGGCCTGCCAGCGCTCGTTGCCGAGGAGCCAGTCGAAGCTCTCGGTCTGGAGGGCGAGCAGGTCCGGCACCTCGAGGGGCTCACGGATCTTCGCGAAGGACAGGCGGCCCGAAGCCGTCCGTCCGGAAACAGTTGTCTGGGACGCGGTGCGCGCAGCCAAGGATGGGTCCTTCCACTGGCCTGGTGACTTCAGGTGGCGGCGCCGACCATTCCTGCTCCCGCTGCGGGCGGACCGATCGTCAGGCACGACGAAGGGCCACTCACCGCACAGGGGGTCAGGAAGAAAGTAGGCGCAAGGGACAACCATAGCAAAGAAGGCACGCGAAGCCAACCCCGTCAATCTCGCGCCCGGCGAGTGGGGCCTACCGCGTCACACCTGGAACCCACAAGGTCCGTTCAGCGCAAGCCCCCACATGGTGAACGCCCGGTGGCCGTCACGTCAAGGGATGCCGCCGGCCGGGCGTGGCGGACACCACGCCCACCCGGCGCGGGCGACGGACCATGACGCGGCCGGTCCGCCCGTGGGCCCTCGCTCCACCACCCGACGGCCGCCCGGTCGAATGGCGATGGCAGGACGGCCACTCCCCTGCCGCACAACGGTATTCGCCACGGTTGGCGACTCCTCCACGCCCTCGACGTGCGGCCCAACGCCGACGTGGGGCGGATCCGATTGGATCCGCCCCACGTCGTGTGGTGCTGGTGCCCCGCGCTCACGCGCGGGCCGGGCTCACTTGAGCTCGACGCTGGCGCCGGCCTCCTCGAGCTGAGCCTTGGCCTTCTCGGCGGTGGCCTTGTCGACCTTCTCCAGGACGGGCTTGGGGGCGCCGTCGACGAGGTCCTTGGCCTCCTTGAGACCCAGGGAGGTGAGCGCACGGACCTCCTTGATGACGGCGATCTTCTTCTCGCCGGCCGCGGTGAGAACGACGTCGAACTCGTCCTTCTCCTCCTCGGCGGCAGCGTCGCCGCCACCGGCGCCGGCGCCCGGGGCCGCCGCAACGGCGACGGGGGCAGCGGCGGTCACGCCGA
>NZ_HF570956.1:1857940-1864628 GCF_000367525.1 Phycicoccus elongatus Lp2
GAAGGATGAGTCCAACTGAGAGACTGGCGGGCGGAGGGGAGTATCCCGTCACGCACGCCTCGTCATCACGGTTCCGCCGTCGGAGCCCGGGGCGCCGGCCCGAAAGACTCGGGTGGGAGAGACCTCCGGACCGTTGTGATGTCCGGAAGGCAAACCCCTGTGCACATGATCTCGACCCTCACCACGGCGACGCCGGCGCTCAATCTGCCGACGTGGGCTTGGTGGCTCACCATCGGCGTGGCCATTGCCGTCCTGACCTTCGACGTCATCTGGATTGCGCGCAACCCCCACCGTCCGTCGACCAAGGAGTTGTGGCTCGCCCTCAGCCTCTACATCGGCGCGGCGATCGCCTTCGGCATCGTCATGTGGATCACCGAGGGTGGGCAATTGGCCGGCGAGTTCTTCGCCGGCTGGCTGACCGAGTACTCACTGTCGGTCGACAACCTCTTCATCTTCCTGCTGATCATGGCCAAGTTCGCTGTGCCGGAGCGCTACCAGCAGTACGCCCTGATGATCGGCATCATCATTGCGATCGTGCTGCGCGGCTTTTTCATCTGGGTGGGCGCGGCGGCCATCAACAACTTCTCCTGGGTCTTCTACATCTTCGGCGCCTTCCTCATCTACACCGCGATCAAGCTGGCCCGCGAGGGTGAGAGCGACGACGAGGAGTTCGAGGAGAACGCCTTCATGAAGGCGATGGAGCGCGTCTTCCCGGCGACCAACCAGTTCCACGGGACCAAGTCGTTCATCAAGGAGAACGGCAAGCGCTTGGCCACCCCGATGTTCTTCGTCATCTTGGCGCTGGGCACGACCGACCTGCTCTTCGCGCTCGACTCCATCCCGGCGATCTACGGTCTGACCAGAGAGCCCTACATCGTCCTGGTCGCCAACCTCTTCGCCCTCATGGGCCTGCGCCAGCTCTACTTCCTGCTCGGCGGCCTGCTCCAGAAGTTGGTCTACCTGAGTATCGGCCTGTCGGTGCTCCTCGCCTTCATCGGGGTCAAGCTCCTGCTGCACGCCCTCCACGAGAACGAGCTGCCCTTCATCAACGGTGGCGAGCACGTCAACGTCCCGGAGATCCCGATCGCCGTCTCGCTCGGGGCCATCGTCGTCATCCTCGGCGTGACCACGATCGCCAGCCTCTGGAAGTCCAAGCGGGACGCCAAGGCGATGGTGGCCGGCTCGGACTCGACCAGCGACTGACGCCACCGACCTCACGACAGAGTGGATGTTCTGGGGGCACCGGTGCCCCCAGAACATCCACTCTGTGGGGTGGGGCCGCTCAGCCGCCGGTCTCGGTGAGGTCGCTCGGCATCTCGTCGGGATCCCGGCGGGCGGCGCCCATGATGATCGCGCTCGCCGCGACGACCAGGGCCATGCCGACGAGCTGGAGCGGGCCGAGCCGCTGGCCGAGGACGAGGAGGCCGGCGAGGGCCGCCACCGCAGGCTCGAGGCTGAGCAGGATCCCGAAGACCGCGGCGGCCATGCGGCGCAGCGCCAGCAGCTCGAGCGAGTAGGGAAGCACCGAGGACAGCACGGCGATGCCGAGCCCCTTGGCGAGGATCGTGCCGTCCCAGGACGGGACGCTGGTGATGCCGAAGGGCAGGGTGGCGACCGTCGCGACGACCATCGCGAGGGCGAGCCCATCGAGGTGGGGGAACTCCCGCCCGGTCCTGCCGCTGAGCAGGATGTATGCCGCCCAGCAGGCTCCCGCGGCCAGTGCCAGGCCGATGCCGACGAGGCTGAGGTCGGCCAGCGGGGTGTGCAGGACCTCCGCGATGAGCACGACGCCGACGGCGGCGCCGCCCACGGCCACGAAGTCCCAGAGGCGCCGACTGAGCACGGCGGCGAGCAGCAGGGGGCCGATGAACTCGATCGTCACCGCGACCCCGATGGGCAGGTGGGCCAGCGATCCGTAGAAGGTGAAGTTCATCAGGCCCAGGGCGAGGCCGAAGGCACCGACGGTCAGCCAAGCGGTGCGCGAGTGGCCCCGCCACCGCGGACGGACGACGACGAGCAGGATGGCCGTCGCGAAGAGCAGCCGCAGCACGACCGACCCGCCCGCGCCGATGGCGGGCACCAGCGTCGCGGCGAGCGCCCCGCCGAACTGCACCGAGACGATGCCGCCGAGCACGAGCAAGGGGGCTGGAATGGCGTCCCCCCTGCTCCGTCTGGTGTCCACCGGCCGAAGGCTACGCCCCTCACCAGCCGCGGTCGCGCCACTCCTCCAGATGCGGACGCTCCACGCCGAGGGTGGTGTCGCCGCCGTGACCGGGGTAGATCCAGGTGTCATCGTCGTACCGGTCGAAGATCTTCGCCGTGACATCGCGATACAGATCGTCGAAGGACTGAGAAGGGTCGTTGCGCGTCGCTCCGACCCCGCCGGGGAAGAGCGCGTCACCGGTGAAGACATGGGCGTGACCGGTCGGGTCGCGGTAGGCCAGGACGACCGAGGCCGCGGTGTGGCCGCTGACGATGGCGACGTCGAGTGACAAGTCGCCCAGGCTGATTCGGTCGCCATCCACGAGGCGTACGGTCGGCGCGACCGGCAAGCCCTCGGCGTCGAGATCTCCGGCATAGGTCACGGCACCGGTCGCCTCCGCGACGTCGGTGAGCGCCCGTGTGTGGTCCCAGTGACGATGGGTGGTGACGAGGTGGCGCAAGGAGCCGGTGCCCTCGGCGACGAGGGCCAGGCACCGCTGCGGGTCATCGGCCGCGTCGATGAGGAGTTGGTCGCCCGTTGCCCGGCAGGTGAGCAGGTAGACGTTGTTGTGCATGGACGACACCGACATCTTGCGAATGGTCAGGTCGGGCAGTTCCCGCACATCGGAAGGACCACCCGGGGTCACGTCGCCGGTGTAGGTCATCGCCCCTCCGGAAGGGTGGGTGGGTTGTCCTGGTCGATTCCGTCGGGTATGCCGCGAGCCAACCACGCCAGAACCCCCGCCCGGGTGCCGGTCACGTCGGCCGAGCCGTCACCCACGGCCCACGCGTCGCCCTCCGTGGTCCGGATCGTCAGGCCGGGCACATGAGGTGCGCCCCGCAGGCGAGTGATCTCGTCGGCCAGGAAGGGAGCCACCAGGTCGTCGGGCAGGTCCCCGAAGGCGGGTCCCGCGTCGAGGTCGACGTGGTGATAGACAACTTCGCGCAGGCGCATGAAGGGGAGATTGCGAGCATGGAAGGACGGGCCGCCGGGCGTGCGTTCGACGCGGGTGCCCCCGAGGTCACCGGAGAGGCCGGCGAGCGCCTCGTCGACCGCGCGGGCGGTGCCTCCGAGATCGGCCAGGATGAAGTCTCGGCTGCGGGCGGCCCCCGCCTCGATGTCGGCGTCACGGCTCTGAGCCGAGTCGTACATCGTCTCCCCGGAGCCTCCGGCCGCTCGCACCAGGCGCATGAGACCGTCGGCGTTGCGCGCCAGGTGACTGAGCACGTGAGCCCGGGACCAGCCGCCGCAGAGGCTGGGCGCAGCCAAGTCGTCCATCTCTGCCGCGGTGGCGAGCAGTGCTGTGGTGGCAGCGGGCAGGTGATCGAGGGGGGAGAGGTCCGCTGTCATGCTGGGTACGTTACCGGCGGATGAAGGCTGTCGGTGCTGCCACCTACAGTTGTGCTCGTGACTTCTGCCCCTGCCGCTCGACGGACCGGAGCCCACCTTCACGACCGCTTGATCGTGCGTGGCGCACGTGAGCACAACCTGCGTGACATCTCGGTCGACCTGCCTCGGGACGCGCTCGTCGTGTTCACCGGGCTGTCCGGGTCGGGCAAGTCCTCGCTCGCCTTCGACACGATCTTCGCCGAGGGCCAGCGCCGCTATGTCGAGTCCTTGTCCGCCTACGCGCGCCAGTTCCTCGGGCAGATGGACAAGCCCGACGTCGACTTCATCGAGGGTCTGTCGCCGGCGGTCTCGATCGACCAGAAGTCGACGAACCGCAACCCTCGCTCCACCGTGGGCACGATCACCGAGGTCTACGACTACCTTCGTCTGCTCTTCGCCCGCGCCGGTCGCCCCCACTGCCCGGTCTGCGGCGAGCCGATCACTCGGCAGACGCCGCAACAGATCGTCGACCGCCTGCTCGAGCTGCCGGAGCGCACCCGCTTCCAAGTGCTGGCTCCCGTCGTCCGGGCGCGCAAGGGCGAATTCGTGGACCTCTTCGCCGAGTTGCAGGCCAAGGGGTTTGCGCGGGCGCGAGTCGACGGCGCGGTGGTCAGTCTCACCGAGCCCCCGATGTTGGAGAAGCAGGTCAAGCACACCATCGACGTGGTGGTCGATCGCCTCGTCGCCAAGGGCGGGGATCGGTCGGCCAAGCAGCGACTCACGGACTCGGTCGAGACCGCGCTCGGTCTGGCTGGCGGCATCGTCGTCATCGAGTTCGTCGATGTCCCTGAGGGCTCGGATCAGCCGCGCGAACGTCGCTTGAGCGAACGGATGGCGTGTCCCAACGATCACCCCCTCACGATGGACGAGATCGAGCCGCGGTCCTTCTCCTTCAACAGTCCGTTCGGTGCCTGCCCGAAGTGCACCGGGATCGGGACCGAGCTCGAGGTCGACCCGGAGCTTATCGTCCCCGACGAGGACCTCTCCTTGGCCCAGGGCGCGGTGGCGCCTTGGGCGGCAACCAGTGGGGCGTCGGAGTACTTCCAGAGAGTCCTCACGGCGCTTGCCCAGGAGATGTCCTTCTCGATGGACGCGCCGTGGCGCTCCCTGCCCCAACGGGCGAAGGACGCCATCCTCAGTGGGCGCAACCACAAGGTCCACGTCAAGTACCGCAACCGGTATGGACGTGAGCGTTCGTACTCGACCGGCTTCGAGGGCGCGGTGCCGTTCGTGAAGCGGCGGCATGCGGAGACCGACTCCGACTGGAGCCGGGAACGCTATGAGGGCTTCATGCGGCAGATCCCCTGCCCGCAGTGCGGCGGCAGCCGGCTCAAGCCGGAGTCGCTGGCCGTGCTCATCGGTGGCCGCTCGATCGCGGACGTCTCTGCGCTGTCGATCAAGGATGCCGCGGCGTTCTTCGATGACGTCGACTTCACCGACCGCGAGCGGCAGATCGCCGAGCGGGTCATCAAGGAGGTCAACGCCCGGCTCGGCTTCCTGCTCGATGTGGGCCTGGACTACCTGAGCCTGGACCGGGCCGCGGCGACTCTCTCCGGCGGGGAGGCCCAACGCATCCGATTGGCCACCCAGATCGGTTCCGGCCTGGTCGGCGTGCTCTACGTCCTCGACGAGCCCAGCATCGGTCTGCACCAGCGCGACAACCACCGGTTGATCGAGACCCTGACGCGGTTGCGGGACCTGGGGAACACCCTCATCGTCGTCGAGCACGACGAGGACACGATCGCCACCGCCGACTGGGTGGTCGACATCGGTCCGGGTGCCGGCGAGCACGGCGGCGAGGTCGTTCACTCGGGCACGGTCAAGGACCTGCTGGCGCACCCGACCTCGATGACCGGCAAGTACCTCTCGGGTCGGCTCGAGATCCAGACGCCCTCCGTGCGTCGCCCCCAGGAGAAGGGACGCGAGGTCACGGTGGTCGGCGCGCGCGAGCACAACCTGCGGGATGTCACCGTGTCCTTCCCGTTGGGCAACCTGGTCGCGGTCACCGGGGTCTCCGGTTCCGGCAAGTCCACTCTCGTCAACGACATCCTCTACACGGTGCTCGCGAACAAGCTCAACGGCGCCCGGCAGGTGCCCGGTCGCCACAAGTCGGTCACCGGACTCGAGCACCTCGACAAGGTCGTCCACGTCGACCAGAGCCCCATCGGGCGAACGCCACGCTCGAATCCGGCGACCTACACCGGCGTCTTCGACCACATCCGCAAACTCTTCGCCACGACCACCGAGGCCAAGGTCCGCGGCTACCAACCCGGTCGGTTCAGTTTCAATGTCAAGGGCGGCCGCTGTGAGGCATGCTCTGGCGACGGCACGATCAAGATCGAGATGAATTTCCTCCCGGATGTCTACGTCCCGTGCGAGGTCTGCCACGGAGCCCGCTACAACCGCGAGACCCTCGAGGTCCACTTCAAGGGCAAGACGATCGCCGACGTCCTCAACATGCCGATCGAGGAGGCCGCCGAGTTCTTCGCTGCGGTCCCGGCCATTGCGCGGCACATGGAGACCCTCGTCCAGGTGGGTCTGGGCTATGTCCGGCTCGGACAACCGGCGCCGACGCTGTCCGGTGGTGAGGCCCAGCGCGTCAAGTTGGCATCCGAGCTGCAGAAGCGCTCCACCGGTCGCACCATCTACGTTCTCGACGAGCCCACGACGGGCCTGCACTTCGAGGACATTCGCAAGCTCCTCGGGGTCATCCAGGGGCTGGTCGACAAGGGAAACACGGTCATCGTGATCGAGCACAACCTCGACGTGATCAAGAGCGCCGACTGGATCGTCGACCTCGGTCCTGAGGGCGGGTCAGGCGGCGGATTGGTCATCGCCGAGGGGACCCCGGAGGAGGTCGCGAACGACCCGGCCTCCCACACCGGGCGCTTCTTGGCCCCCGTGCTCGCCCGGACGGCGCGCACCACCACCCGGCCCACGGGCTCGGCTCGCGGGGCCGGGGCAAAGTCCGTGACCAAGCGGCCGGCTGCCACGGACTCCTCGGCGGGAACCCGTGGCCAGACCGCCGCGGCTCCACGAACTGCCGCGGCCAAGAAGGCGCCGGCGAAGCCGGCAGCGCCCAAGAAGCCGGCGGGG
>NZ_HF570956.1:1864728-1889856 GCF_000367525.1 Phycicoccus elongatus Lp2
ACAGATCCCGCACCGGGACACACCCATACCTGTAGCCGGGTGCGAGTTGAGTCCCACCGGGCAGTGCGTCAGGGCTTGACCGTGTAGTTCGGCGCCTCGACGATGCCGCTGATGTCGTGGGGGTGCGACTCGCGCAGACCAGCAGCCGTGATACGCACGAATCGGCCACGAGCCTGCAGATCGGGGATCGTGGGTGCGCCGACATAGAACATCGATTGGTGCAGACCCCCGATGAGCTGGTGGGTCACCGCACCGACCGGCCCGCGATAGGCGACCTGGCCCTCGATGCCCTCGGGCACGATCTTGTCGTCGCTGGAGACATCGGCCTGGAAGTAGCGGTCCTTGGAGTAGGACTTCTTGCCCCGCGAGGACATCGCCCCCAGCGAGCCCATGCCGCGATAGGCCTTGAACTGCTTGCCGTTGATGAAGACCAGCTCCCCAGGCGACTCCTCGCAGCCCGCGAGCAGCGATCCGACCATGACCGTGTCGGCGCCGGCAACGAGCGCCTTGGCGATGTCGCCGGAGTACTGCAGACCACCGTCACCGATCAACGGCACCCCGGCCGGGCGGCACGCGAGTGACGCGTTGTGGATGGCCGTGACCTGCGGCACGCCGACCCCGGCCACGATGCGCGTCGTGCAGATCGAGCCCGGCCCCACTCCCACCTTGACGGCGTCCACGCCCGCGTCGATGAGGGCCTGCGCCCCGGCGCGGGTCGCGATGTTGCCCCCGATGACTTGGGTATGCCGGGTGGCCGGGTCCGACTTGATCCGCTCCACCATTTCGAGCAGGAGACGCGCGTGACCGTGCGCGGTGTCGACGACGAGCACGTCGACACCGGCCTCGATGAGCGTGGTGGCCCGCTGCCAGGCCTCACCGAAGTAGCCGACCGCCGCACCGACGAGCAGTCGCCCGTCACCGTCCTTGGATGCGTGGGGGAACTGCTCGGACTTCACGAAGTCCTTGACGGTGATGAGCCCGCGCAGGCGACCTTGGTCGTCGATGAGCGGGAGTCGCTCGCGCTTGTGCTGGCGCAGCAGCGCGGTCGCCTCGTCGTGGCTGATGCCGACCTTGCCCGTGATCAGCGGCATCGGCGTCATGACGTCGCGCACGCGCGTGGTGGCCCACTCGGCGACGGGGGTGAAGCGCAGGTCTCGGTTGGTGATGATGCCGAGCAGGTGCTCGCTCTCGTCGACGACCGGCAGGCCGGAGACGCGGTAGCGGCCGCAGAGCTCGTCGAGGTCCTCCAAGGTCGCGTCGGGCCCGATCGTCACCGGATTGGAGATCATCCCGGTCTGGGTCCGCTTGACGAGGTCGACCTGGTAGGCCTGGTCCTCGATCGACAGATTGCGGTGCAGGATGCCCAGGCCACCGATGCGGGCCATCGCAATGGCCATCCGGGCCTCGGTCACCGTGTCCATGGCCGCCGAGACGATCGGCACCTTGAGGGAGATCCCGCGGGTCAGTCGGGAGGTCGTGTCGACCTCGCTCGGGATGACATCGGTCTCGCCGGGTTGCAGCAGGACGTCGTCGTAGGTGAGGCCGAGTTCGGCCACGAGCGGCCCCGGCGTGAGGTCGGCATCGAAGCGGTCGACAGCGGAATCCAGACCCAAACTCATTGCCCAAGTCTACGAGGCGGCACAGGGGCCCCCGGACCGGCGCCCTCACCCCGACCCTGCTCACCCCGAAGCGCAACCCTTCACACGAGGTCGTCGTCGATGATGTGCGGCCGACCGGCGAGGCTGCCGGCCACGGCGAGCACCGGCCCGCAGAGCGCCAGCAGGACCAGCGGCACGGTCCAGCCGCCCGTGGCCTGCAACAGGGCACCCACCGCGAAGGGCCCCGCGGCCGCAAACAGGTAGCCCACCATCTGGGTGAAGCCCGACACCTTGGCGGTGATCCCGGGTGCTCGCGTGCGAGCGGTCATCAGGGCCAGGGCGGCGGGGAAGGCGCAGGCACTCAGGCCCAGGCAGGTCGCCCAGAGCCACGGCACCGTCGTCGGTGCCCAGAGGATCCCCAGGTAGCCGACGCTGAGGATCGCTCCGAGAGCGACCATGACTGGGCGCAGATCCCGCATCCGGGCGACGACGAGGGGCATGACGATCCCGGCGGGGATCCCGAAGGCGGCGATCAGGCCGCTGAGGGACCCGGCATACGTCGCGCTGAGGCCGGCATCGCGAAACATCTGCGGCGCCCACCCGAACTGCACGTACGCCTGCATCGACTGGATGCCGAAGAAGGCCGCGAGCGCGATGGCCTGGCGGGATCGCCACATGGCGCCGTCGAGCCGGGCCGGGCGCGGCGCCGGGCCGCCGTGGACCCGGCGCTCGTGGACGAGCAGGACCAGCCAGGGCAGGAGGGCGAGGAAAGCGACCAGCCCCCACACGCCGAGCGAGGTGCGCCACCCGCCGGCCGCTCTCGCCGCGATCGGGGCCGACACCAGGGCCGCGACCGTCGCGCCGGCACCGAGCGCCGCGGCATACGCACTCATCACGCCGGCCTCACGGCCGGGGAAATGGCGCTTGACGAAGGCCGGCACCAGGACGTTGCCGACGGCCGCGCCAGCGAGGGCGACGACGGTGCCCACGAGCAGGAGGCCGGAGTGCCCGGCGAAGGACCGCGCCACGAGACCGGCGATCAGCGTGAGCAGGGCGACGACCAGGGTCGTCGTGACACCGAGCCGGCGCACCAGGCCCACGGCGATGCCGGCAACCAGTCCGAAGACCAGGCCCGGCAGGGCGGTGAGGATGCCGGCGACCGATTCGGACATGCCCAACGCGGTGCGGATCTCCTCGAGGACCGGACCGACCGCGGTCGCGACCGGCCGCAGGTTGAAGGAGAGCGCGATGACGGCGACGACCGCGAAGGCCGACCAGCGAGGCCCCGGACGGGGGGCGGGACGAGGGTCGGGGGTCGGGCCTGAGGTCACGGGCGACATCGTGCCACCAGTCGACTTTGCGATTTCCTTACCTGTTGCATGCCCAGTGTGTAATCAACGCTCCCTACGTTGGTGTCGGTCACCGCGAGTGCGGGGGCAGAAGGAGGGGGTCATGGCCGAAGTGACGAGGCTGCCGGGGCGGAGCACGGACTCGTGGGACTGGCAACTCGACGGCGCCTGCCGACGGGTGAGCCCGGAGACCTTCTTCCATCCCGAGGGCGAGCGGGGCTCCCGGCGCCGCACGCGCGACGAGACCGCCAAGGCCATCTGTGAGGTGTGTCCGGTCCTCGACCGGTGCCGCGCCCACGCCCTCGCGGTTCGCGAGCCCTACGGCGTGTGGGGCGGTCTGTCCGAGGACGAACGCGAGCGGATGTATGCCGCGAATCCCCCGATGACGCCGGGCATCGCCGTCTGATTCAGCAACCTCGACCAGGTCAGCCGAGCAGGACGTCGACCCCGGGACGGCCTGCGAGGATGCCGCCATGGACGTGGAGATCCGGGACGACATGATCCGCTTGGGTCAGGTGCTCAAGCTCGCCGGCGTGGTCGAGGACGGCGCCCAGGCGCGGGAGGCGATCGAAGCCGGCGAGGTGACGGTCAACGACGAGGTCGAGACGCGCCGAGGTCGGCAGTTGCACCCGGGTGACACCGTGCGGCTGGGCGGCGAGGTCCTCACGATCGTGCGGTCGTGATCACCGATCCGGGGACCGATCTCGTCACCGATCTGGTGACCCATCGGATCACCGATCCGGACACCGATCTCCACGCGGCCCCCTCGGCTACGGTCGACGGGTGACTGCTGCGACCCTCCCCGACGGTTGGACCCTGCGGACCCCGGAGGAGGCCGACCTGCCGCGGCTCATCGAACTGCGCGCCCTCGACGAGCGGCCCTGGGTCGGTGACGGCGAGGTCGATCCGGTGTCTGTCGAGTCCGTCGTCATCGGGCAGGCGTCGTGGACGCGCCGCCAGGTCGTCGCGGTCGACGACGCCGGCACGCTGCGGGCCTGGGTCATCGTCCAGGACCGGGCCAGTGGACGGGCCATGGTCACTCTCATCGTCGATCGGGAGGTCGAGGACCCGGCGTCGGTGGCGGCGGTGCTCTATGCCTGGGCCCAGGGCGCGGCGATCTCCCTGGCGCGGCTGCGCGGCATACCGCAGACCCGGCTCGACGCCTCCCCCTTCGCCGACGACGCCGCGCAGAAGGGCTGGCTGGCCGACGCCGGCTACACCTGCCGCCGCACCTGGCTGCACATGACCCGCCCGGTGGCGAAGGGCGAGCAGGTCACCACCCGCCCCGGCGTGACGGTGCGCATCGTGCGGAAGCACTCCAACGGCATACCGGTCGCGCAGGACCTGCAGACCATCCACCAGGTCCTCGAGGAGAGCTTCCAGGACCACTTCAACTCCTACCGCGAGACCTTCCCGGAGTTCCTCCAGCGGTTGCGCGAGGACCCGGGCCATCGCTGGGACCACTGGTGGCTGGCCTTCGTGGACGACGAGGACGACGAGGACGGCGAGGAGACAGAGGAGACCGAGGACGGCACAGCGCACCGAGCGCACCCGGCCGGGGCGCTCGTCTCGTCGGTGCTGCCGCCGGACGCGGATGGAGTCCGCGGCAGCTATGTCGACTACATCGGCGTCAATCGTCGGGCGCGCGGGCGGGGCGTGGCCAAGGCGTTGCTATCGACCGTCCTCGCGGACGCCGCCGAGCGCGGCCGCAACCGGGTCGACCTCGAAGTCGACGCGGACTCACCCACGCGTGCCGACGAGCTCTACACCGCCCTGGGCTGGCGAACCGACCACGTGACCGAGTCGTGGTTCCGGGACCTGTCCATCCCGGCGCGGGCCTGACGTCACGACGGTTCGGCGGACGATCCGGGGTCGACGGCCGACCCGGTGACGCCCCGGACCACCGTGGGCAGCGCGATGAACCCCGCGACGGCCGTGGCCAAGGCCAGTCCCACGAGCAAGCCGGTGCCGCCCCACAGGCTGACCAGTAGCGGCCCGGAGAGGGACCCCACGGCGGCGGCCGACACCATGGCGGAGTCGGTGACCCCCAGCACGGCGGACCGGATCCGGTCGGGGACACCGTCCTGGAGCAATTCGGTCGCCGCCGCCTCCACGTGCACCGCGATTCCACCGGCCAGCGCGAGCGCGGCGAGCACCGCGACCGGCCAAGCGGCGGGGACGAGGGCGAAGAGCGCTCCGCCGAAGACGACCATGCCCAGGTGCACGCGGCCGATGACGGTGCGCCCGATCCAGGCAAGCAGTGGCGCGCCGAGCGCGCCGAAGCCGAAGGCCGCCGTCGCCGTGCCATAGGCGGTGTGGCTCCCCCACCGGTCATCGGCGATCGGGACGAGCGCGACGAGCAGGGCGGCGTTGACGAAGTTGACGACGCAGATCGCGGCCACGGCTCCTCGCACCCGGGCCGAGCGGCAGATCACGCTGACCACGCTCGAGGCTTCCGGGGCCGAGGCGGCGTGGTCATTCACCACAGCGGGGAGGCGTATGCCGCGCAGGGCAAGCAGCGCAGCGGCGCAGAACCCAGCTCCCACCAGGCACACAGTGGCCGGAGCGAGCCGGCCCAGGGCCAGGCCCCCCACGGCCGGACCGACGACGAAGGAAGCGACCTCGACGGTGACGAGCAGGCCGCTGGCCCGCCGCGAACTGCCCGACCCCACGGTGGGCATGGCCGCCATGAGCGCCGGATAGGCCGGCGTGCCCGCGGCGACCGCAGCGGAGGCGAGCACCACGGCATACCCCCAAGGTGGGACGCCGGGTCCGACGAGCAGTGCCGCGGTTCCGGCCAGCAGCGCGGTCCGCAGCCACAGCGTCTGCCGGACCACACGGCCCCGCCCGAAGCGATCGGCCAGAGCCGCCACCCACCACGAAAAGAGCACGTAGGGTGCCATGCGCGCGGCGCCGGTCAGCCCGAGCAGGCTCTCACTGCCCGTGCTCGACCAGACGCCGTCGAGGAGGAGGGGCCACGGCAGGCTCATGCCGACACTGGCCAGGGCGTGGGAGAGGACGAGGCGGGAGCGCGCTGCGGGGCGGACCCGAGGCGCGGCTGTCGGGGTGGCGGGAGCGGACACGGTCGGCATCCCCATGTCAGACCAGCACGGTGGTGAGCGGCTCGAATCCGTTGAACCCGACCGTCGAGTAGCAGCTCGTGTAGGCCCCAGCGCTGAGGAAGCGCACCTCGTCACCTTCGGCGAGGTCGTCCGGAAGGTCGACCGGAATCCGCTCGTAGAGCACGTCAGCGCTGTCGCAGGTCGGCCCGGCGAGCACCGTCGGGACGACCGGCCCGACACGATCGGTCTCCAGGCGGTAGCGGATCGCCTCCTCGAGGGTCTCGACCAGGCCGGTGAAGACTCCCGCATCGAGGTGGACCCAACGGCGTTCACCGCGTTGGATGACGGCGATGACGGTGGCGACCAGGGTCCCGGCGTCGCCGACGATCCCACGCCCGGGCTCGAGCACGAGCTCAGGGCGGAGGTCACCGAAGGACTCGCCGACGAGGCCACCGATGATGTGGCCGTAGTCGGCGAGGTCCGGCGCCGCCCCCTCGTGATGGGCCGGGAAACCACCGCCGATGTCGAGCACCGTCGGGGTCAGTCCTCGCGCCCGCAGGTGGCCGAAGACCTCTGCCGCCGCGGCGATCGGCGCCGCCCAGGCGAGCGGGTCACGTTGCTGACTGCCGACATGGAAACTCACGCCACCGGCATGGAGTCCCAACTCTGCTGCGGCAGTGAGGATCTCGACGGCGTGCTCTGATGCGCAACCGAACTTGCGCGACAGTGGCCAGTCCGAGCCAGCGCCGGACGTCAGGATCCGAGCCAGGACGGTCGCCCCGGGGACGGCGTCCGCGACCTTGACGACCTCACTGGCCGAATCGACGACGAAGGTGCGCACCCCCAGGTGACCGCAGACGGCCAAGTGGTCACGTCGCGCGATCGGGTTGGAATGCAGGAGGGCCTCGGGTCGGGCGCCGGCCGCCAGGGCCGCACCCACCTCGGCCGGGCTCGCCACGTCGCAGCCCGCTCCAGCGGCGACCAGCGCGCGGAGGAGGGCGGGCTGCGGATTGGCCTTCACGGCATACCGAATGGCGGCGCCCGGAAAGGCCGCCTGCACGGTGGTGAGACGTTCGACGGCGGTGTCGACCCGGAGTTCGAGGCGGGGCGAGAGCACGCTGGCGGCAGCGATCCGGTCAGGACCGGCAACGAGGACAGTCATGCCCGAAAGGAGTCGGCGTCAGCCCCGCTGATACCTCCCCAAGACGCGCGTATGCCGCGCGCTCACCGGGAGGTGGGCGCGCGGCATACGAGGTGGTGCGGGGAGGAACCGATCAGTGGCCGTGGCCGTGACCGTGCCCACCGGCGGCGGGCTCCTCGTCCTCCTTCTTCTCGACAACGAGCGTGTCGGTGGTCAGGACCATCGACGCGATCGACTCGGCGTTGCGCAGGGCGGAGCGGGTGACCTTGACCGGGTCGATGACGCCGGCCTTGACGAGGTCCTCGTAGTCGCCGGTGGCGGCGTTGAGGCCCATGCCCGGCTCGAGGTCGCTGACCTTGGCGACGGCGACGTAGCCCTGGAGGCCGGCGTTCTCGGCGATCCAGCGCAGCGGCTCGGCGGCGGCCTTCTTGACGATGGCGGCGCCGACCTTCTCGTCACCCTCGAGGTCGAGGCCGTCGATGACCTTGACGGCCTGGATGAGGGCGGAGCCGCCACCGGCGACGATGCCCTCCTCGATGGCCGCGCGGGTGGCGCTGATGGCGTCCTCGATGCGGTGCTTCTTCTCCTTGAGCTCGACCTCGGTGTGGGCGCCGACCTTGATGACGCAGACACCACCGGCGAGCTTGGCGAGGCGCTCCTGGAGCTTCTCGCGGTCCCAGTCCGAGTCGGTCTTCTCGATCTCGGCCTTGATCTGGTTGACGCGCCCCTCGACGTCGGCGTGGTCGCCGGCGCCGTCGATGATCGTCGTGTTGTCCTTGGTGACCACGACGCGGCGGGCCTGGCCGAGCAGGTCAAGACCGGCCTGGTCGAGCTTGAGGCCGACCTCCTCGGCGATGACCTGGCCACCGGTGAGGGTCGCCATGTCCTGGAGCATCGCCTTGCGGCGGTCACCGAAGCCGGGGGCCTTGACGGCGACGACGTTGAAGGTGCCGCGGATCTTGTTCACGACGAGCGTGGACAGCGCCTCGCCGTCGACGTCCTCGGCGATGATGAGCAGCGGCTTGCCGGCCTGGACGACCTTCTCGAGGACGGGCAGGACGTCGGCGATCGCCGAGATCTTGCCCTGGTTGATGAGGATGTAGGGGTCCTCGAGGACGGCCTCCATGCGCTCGGCGTCGGAGATGAAGTAGGCCGAGATGTAGCCCTTGTCGAACTGCATGCCCTCGGTGAACTCGAGCTCGGTCGCCGTCGTCGAGGACTCCTCGACGGTGATGACGCCGTCCTTGCCGACCTTGTCGAAGGCGTCCGCGATGGTCTCGCCGATGCCCTTGTCCTGGGCGGAGAGGGCTGCGACCGAGGCGATCTCGTCCTTGCCCTCGACCTCACGGGCGTTCTTGAGCAGCTCGTCGTTGACTGCCTGCACGGCCTTGTCCATGCCCCGCTTGAGGCCGGACGGAGCGGCACCGGCGGCGACATTGCGCAGGCCCTCCTTGACCATCGCCTGGGCGAGGACCGTGGCGGTCGTCGTCCCGTCACCGGCGATGTCGTTGGTCTTGGTGGCGACCTCCTTGGCGAGCTGGGCGCCGAGGTTCTCGTAGGGGTCCTCGAGCTCGATCTCCTTGGCGATGGTCACACCATCGTTGGTGATCGTCGGGGCGCCCCACTTCTTGTCGATGACGACATTGCGGCCCTTCGGGCCGAGCGTCACCTTGACCGCGTTGGCGAGGGCGTCGACGCCCCGCTCGAGCGACTTGCGGGCGGAGTCGTTGAACTCCAGTTCCTTGGCCATGAATGTCCTTGTCTCACTGTTGCGTCCGCAAAGTTGGTTGGAATGACGTCAACTCGCCGGACGCAAGGGGAAGTGCGGGAGCACGTATGCCGTGGGCTCACCCGTGGGGCGAGCCCACGGCATACGTGGTGGTGCTGTGGGTGGTGGGTCAGCCGACGATGGCGAGGACGTCGCGCGCGGAGAGGATGAGGTACTCCTCGCCGCCGTGCTTGATCTCGGTGCCGCCGTACTTGCTGTAGATGACCCGGTCGCCGACCTTGACGTCGAGCGGGATGCGCTCGTCGCCGTCCTCGTTCCAGCGGCCGGGGCCGACGGCCAGGACTTCGCCCTCCTGGGGCTTCTCCTTGGCGGTGTCGGGGATGACCAGACCGGACGCGGTCGTCTGCTCGGCCTCGAGGCTCTTGATGACGATCCGGTCCTCGAGCGGCTTGATGGAAACCGACATGAGTGTCCTTTTTTCGTGATGGCGGAAAAGGTCCGTGCGGCCGTGCTCGGGGGCGCCGTCGCGGGGGTCGTCCTCGGGCGTGCCGCTGGCACTCACGGGGTGCGAGTGCCAATGATCCAAATCTAGGTTCGGAGTTGGCACTCGGTCAACTCGAGTGCCAACCCCGGGCCCGAGACAAGCCCTTGCGTCCGCGCCTCCCGTCGCTATGGGCACGGGAGGCGCGGACGCAGGATCTGACAGGCTGGGTCGGTGAACGTCGAGCAGGTGCGCGCCCTTGCCTCCCCGGACGGGCAGGCCCTCCTGCGCTCCCTGCCGCCCTACGACGAGTCCGCTGTCTTCACCCTGCAGGCGAGCCTGCGCGCGACGGGCGTGCCCGCCGACCTGGTGGCCGCCGCCCTGACCCAGCAGCGTCTGCGCGCGCGGGCTCGGGCAAAGTTCGGCGAGTTCGCCGACGACATGCTCTTCACCAGTGACGGCCTCGAGCAGGCCACCCGGATCGAGGTGGCCACGGTGCACGCCGCGCGCTTTGCCTCGTTGTCGCTGGCCACCGTGCACGATCTCGGGTGCGGCATCGGCGCGGACGCCATCACGATGTCGGTTCTTGGCGTGACGGTCTCCGCCATTGACGCGGACCCGGTGACAGCGGCCGTCGCTGACACCAACCTGCGACCGTGGCCCGAGTCGCGAGCGCGTGTGGGCCTCGTCGAGGACTTCGTGCCACCCGCGGATGCGATGCGTGGCCGGATCGGCGCTTGGCTCGACCCGGCCCGACGAGTGGCCGGTGTGGCCGACGCCACGGGGCGAGCCAGACGCCTGCACCGCCTCGAGGACCTCAGCCCGTCGTGGGCCATGGTGCAGGCCATCGCCGCCGCCGTGCCGGCCACCGGCGCGAAACTCGCCCCCTCCTTCCCCCACGCCGCTCTTCCGCCCGGCGCGGAGGCGCAATGGGTGTCCTGGGAAGGTGACGTCGTCGAGTGCGCCCTCTGGTGGGGTCCCCTCGCGAGGCGGCCGGGCCGCACGGCTCTGCTGCTCGGCGCGCGACGACCCTCGACCCTGGTCGAGGACACCGGCGACGACGCTGGGGCCGCGCGGTCGCTCGCTGACCTCGGCGAATGGTTCCACGAGGCCGACCGGGCCGTCGTCCAGGCCGGTCTGCTCGGTGGGGTGGCGGCCAGGCTCGGTGGCCTCGAGGTCGATCCGGGCACCGGTTACCTCACGACCCATGACGCCGTGACCATCCCCGAGACCAAGCGGTATGCCGTGCGCGCGGCTTTCCCCTTCCACGCCAAGTCACTGCGTGGCTGGCTGCGCGACCGAGGCATCACCGGGCTGACGATCAAGAAGCGCGCAGGCCGCATCGATGATGCTGCCTTGCGCCGGCAGTTGCGGATCGGCGCCGGCGCCGGGGACGGTGAGCAGGCCACGATCGTGCTCACCCGGGTCGCGGGCGATGGCGTCGTCCTCGTCGTGGACCCGGCCTGACCGAGGCGCCCTCACGGCCTGTGGTTCACAACTCCGGGTCGGCCTGGGCCCCCACCCGCCGGACGGCGGCCGCACCCGCGGCCAGCGCGGCATCCATGGCGTGACTCTCGTCGTGACCGAGGGCCAGCGCAGCGGCGAGGGCACCACAGAAAGCGTCCCCGGCACCGGTGGTGTCGAGCACCTGATGGCGCGGGACCGAGTGCGCCGACCAGGTCCGACCGTTCCAACTCGTGCCGTTGGCGCCATAGGTGACCAGCAGGGAGCCCGGCACCGCGCCGGACTCGGCGAGCGCCACGGCCTCGTGCTCGTTGGCGATGACCGGGTCGGCGAGGGCGATGACGTCGGCCGGGAGGGCGGCATACGGGGCGATGTTGATGACGACCCGCACGCCCCGTGCCGTCGCCCGACGCGCGGCTCGGCAGACGACCGGCAACGGGACCTCCAATTGGAGCAGGAGCACGTCACCGACCGTGAGGCTCTCGACGGCCTCGACCTCTCGATCGTCGAGCGCCGCGTTGGCGCCGGGGACCACGATGATGGCGTTCTCGGCGTCGTCGGAGACGGCAATGAGAGCGGTCCCCGTGGGCTCACCCGACGCCGTCCGCACGTGCTCGCTGTCGATTCCCCTCTCCGCCAAGCGTTTTCGGTATGCCGCGCCGCCGGCATCCGCTCCCACGCAGCCGACCATCGTGACCTCGACACCAGCGGCCCGGGCGGCCACGGCCTGGTTGGCGCCCTTGCCGCCGGCCAGCCGGGACAGGCCATCCCCCAGCACGGTCTCACCAGGTCGGGGGTGCCGCTCGACGCTCGTCACGAGGTCGACATTGAGTGAACCGAGGACCAGGACGCGGCCCATCAGAGCTCGCCTCGCACGGTCCGCAGCCACAGGGCGGCGATCGCGGTGCCGTCGAGCTCGAGCGCGACGTCGACGACGGCCGGCGCCGGACCGTGCGGATCGTGCTCCATGTCCCCTGCCCAGTCCCTGAGGTCCACGATGGTCCGCCCCCGCGTCCAGGTCCCGCTCAACTCCACGCGCACGGGAAGCCGCTGCAACCGCACCGCCTCCGGGGCGAGCAGGATCGCGACAGCGCCGGCGTCGCCGATCGTCGCGGTGTCGGTCGCGAAGCGGCCGCACGCGAAGTCGATCAGCCCACCGGCCAGATCACCGACCCGGGTGCCGAGTGCTCGTAAACCGGCGCCCTCCTGCGCGGTCACGGTCGGTGCATAGAAGACGTCCAACCCGTACATCGTGACCGGCACCGAGTGCTCGGTGCAGGCGTCGAGGACGATGGCCGTGGCCTCGGGGTCGTGGAAGACGTTGAACTCGGCCGCCGCGGTGGCATTGCTCACCATGGCGCCCCCACCCATGAAGACGATCCGGCCGATCCGGGCGAAGGTCTCCGGGTGGGTGCGCGCGAGCAGCGCAATGTTCGTCATCGGTGCGAGCGGAACGACGGTCAGCGGCTGGCCGGAGTCGGCGTGGACGTCGATGAGGTCACGCAGCAGGGCGACCGCCGATCGCGGGTCCAGTCCCATCGTGGGTGGGGTCAGGCGCAGGTCTCCCATGCCGTCGGCGCCGTGGACGTGCCGGGCGTCCACAGGTTCCTCGAGCAGCGGGCGGGGCGCGCCGGCCGCGACCGGCACATCGCGGCGGCCTGCTGCCTCCAGGACCGTGAGGGTGTTGCGCACGACGTCGGGCAGGGGCGCGTTGCCGCCGACGCACGTCACGCCGACGAGGTCCAGGCCCGGGTGGAGAGCCGCGAGGAGCAACGCGCAGGCGTCGTCGATGCCGGTGTCGACGTCGAGGACGACGGGTTGCGCGCTCATGGGGCCATTGTGCGGCCCGGGCGCGACAACCGGCCTCGGGAAGCCCTCATCGCGAACCATGTGTGCACCACGTCGAACGGGGCGCTATCGTGCGAGCATCTCGCAGGGGCGCGGGGCTGAATCTCTCGCAGGGGTGCGAGACCCGACACAGGGGACGGAAACACCACATGACTTCGAACCGTGGCGTCATTCGCCAGACACACTCCATGATCTGGGCACCGCGATGGCTGACAGCGCTCGTGGTCGCCCTGGCCTCCTCGGTGCTCATGGTCGTCACCACACCGGCTCGCGCCGCCGACGGAGAGACCGAGCTCGGCGCAACGCAGCTGGCGGCCCAGACCTATCCCGGGGTCCAGCTCATCCAGGCGGACTTCACGTCCACCATCTCGGTGCCGCAAGCGATCATCGACGAGGCCGCCGTCAACGAGCTCTACACGCGCCTGGTCGTCCAGGCGGCCACCGGCGCGATCGGCACTGCCGAGTCCCAGATCATCGACGCCTTTGTCGCAGAGTTGGCCAAGGATCCCTTCCGCTACGTCACGCCGGCCGACGCCCGGACGACGGTCGAGGTGGGACTGAGCGGCTTCGGCACCGGTTTCGTGGTCAATGCCGAGGGCTACCTCGTCACGGCAGCGCATGTCATCGCTCCGGACCCGGATGAGCTGAAGGTGGAGTTCGCCCGCGCCGGTTTGCGTGACCTCATCGCCAACGATCTCGACGAGGTCCAGGCGTCAGGCGTTGCCTACAGCCCGGCCAATCTCGACACCTTGGCCCAGGCCTTCCAGGACTGGTACGTCCGCTACCTCGAGGTGGGCGAGGTGAGCACGACGGTGAGCGCCCAGATCGGCGTCGCGACGGCGGGCGTCGACAAGACCCAGCGGGGACAGCCGGCGGAGATCATCAAGGTCGGCGCTCCCTACCCGGGCAAAGATGTCGCCGTCCTCAAGCTGGACGGTGCGGCCCACCTGCCGACCCTCCCACTCGGCGACGATGCCGACGTCCCGGAGGGCTCGACCCTGCACGTGACCGGTTACCCCGCGGCCTCCACCTTCTCCTCGGGCATGTCAGCCGACTCCCAGGTCCAGCCGACCATCACCGAAGGCCCGCTGACGGCCATCAAGAAGACCGAGACCGGGATGCCGGTGTTCCAGACCCAGGCACCGGCCAGCCCGGGCAACTCCGGCGGACCAGTGCTCGATGACGCGGGCAATGTCGTGGGCATCCTGGTGGCGTCGGCCGTCGCCGACGACGGCACGGCACTGGAGGGTCAGGAGTTCGTCATCCCGATCAGTGTCGTGCGGCAGATGCTCAACGAGACCAACGTCAAGCCGGGTGAGAGCGCCACCACCCAGGCCTACAACGTGGCGCTGGGGGCCTACTTCGACAAGTACTACAAGCGGGCCATGCCGGAGTTCCAGCGGGTCCAGGCGCTGTACCCGGAGCACCCCTACGTGGCGGAATACATCACCAGGACGCAGCAGGCGATCGACGCCGGCAAGGACGAGACCCCGAACTCCCTGATGCTCTGGGTCGCTCTCGCCGGGGGCGTCCTCATGGTCCTCGCTGTGGGCGGGGTGGGCGGTTTCCTGCTCCTGCGCAAGCACGGCAAGGGCCCGGCGCCCGTCGCTGGCACGGCGCCGCAGGGTGGCCCCTGGCCGGGCAACCCGGGACCACAGGGTCACCAGGGAATCCCGGGTCAGCAGGGGTATGCCGGGCAGCCCGGCTTCCCCGGCCAGCAGCCCCCTCCGGGCCAGCCGCCGCAGCACGCGCATCAGCAACCGGCCCCCGCCGGCCCGATGGGTCAGCCCGCTTGGCCTGCCCAGCCGCAGCAGCCGGCCAGCCACCCGCCGCAGCCACCGGTGACCCAGCCGCTGCAACCGCCGCTCCCATCGGAACCCCTACCACCGCCTCCCTGGCACGCGCCGGGGTCGGCTCCTGGTCAGCAGCCACCCCCCGGTTCGCCGCCGCCCGTCCCCTGACGGTCCTCCCTCCGGCCCCAGAGCGCTTCCGGCGCCCTGGGGCCGGAGCGACTTGGTGCGCGCCACGCCCGCGTCGTACGGTCGAGCGGTGACCTCGACCCCCTGCCGAGCCTTCGGGATCGGGCTGGCTGCCTTGGCGGCGCTCACCGCGTGCACCTCCGCTCCCTCCCCCAGCACCCCGGGCGCCTCGGTCACGGCTGAGCCCACGGCGTCGTCATCGCCCTCGCCATCGGTGACGCCGTCGGCTGCCTCCTGCGTCGACACTGCGTATGCCGCGCTCTCACCCGAGCAACGCGCCGGCCAGTTGGTCATGGTCGCGCTCCAGGCCGGATCATCGTCGGCGAGCCTCAAACCCACGATCGAGGGCTCCCACGTGGGGAACATGCTCTACCTCGGCGGCTGGACGAGTGGCAAGGCTGACGTCACGGCGACCTCTGGTCTGCTGCAGCAGATGGCGACCCCCGACGCGACCGGCGGTATCGGGTTGCTCGTCGCGGCGGACCAAGAGGGGGGCGTCGTCCAACAACTCAAGGGCGACTTCACCGGCATACCATCGGCCCTCACCCAGGGCACCTGGGACCCGGCGCACCTGCGAAGCAGCGCCAAGGGATGGGGCGCCGAACTCAAGGCGGCCGGCGTCAACCTCAACCTCTCGCCCGTCGCGGACGTCGTGCCGACCGAGATCGGGAAGGCGAACGGCCCGATCGGACGGTGGGACCGCCAGTTCGGGTCCGATCCCGCCGCCGTCGGTCGATCGGTGACCGCGTTCACCCAGGGCATGGCCGATGCGGGAGTGCAGACCTCGGTGAAGCACTTCCCCGGGATCGGGCGGATCCGGGGCAACACCGACTTCGCCAGCGAGGGTGTCGACGACCCCGTGATGACTGCGACCGACGCCTATCTGCAGCCCTTCGTCGACGGCTGGACGGCCGGCGCCGGTCTGGTCATGATGAGTTCGGCGCGCTACCCGCAACTCGACGCCGACAACCCGGCGATGTTCTCGCCGGCGATCATCGACGGGATGCTGCGTCAACACCTCGGTTTCCGCGGCGTCGTCATCACCGATGACATCAATGCCGAGGCGGTCAGGGCCGTGCCGCTGGCCGATCGGGCGACCCGCTTCCTCGGCTCCGGCGGCGACATCCTGCTCACGGGCAACACCCCGACGGCGCCGCAGATCGTTGCGGCGATCTCCTCGACGGCCCTGTCGGATCCGACCTTCGGGGCCAAGGTCGAGACCTCGGTGAAACGGGTGCTCACTCTCAAGACATCGATGGGTCTGGTGCCCGGCTGCTCCGCGGCCTGACCCGGCACCCCCACCCAAAGGCAACTTCTGCGTCACGCAGAAATTGCCTCGCCGAACGGCAATAACCGCGCGCAAGAGCGACTTCCGCGTCACGCAGAAGTTGGGGTTCAGGCGCGGACGAGGGTGACGGGCATCGAGGAGTCGGCGGGCAGGTCGAGGCGCGAGGCCTCGCGCCCCTTGAGCATCATCTGCGCCCCGAGCGCGGCGACCATGGCGCCGTTGTCGGTGCACAGGCCCGGCCTCGGCACGCGGAGCTGGATTCCCGCCCTGTCGCACCTCTCCCGGGCCATCGCGCGCAGCCGCGAGTTGGCCGCGACACCTCCACCGATCTGCAGGTGGTCCGCACCATGCTCCCGACAGGCGTCGATCGCCTTGCGCGTCAGGACGTCGGTCACCGCCTCCTGAAAACTCGCCGCCACGTCCGCGACCGGTATGCCGCGGCCGGCCTCCCGCTCCGCCGTGACCCACCGCGTGACGGCAGTTTTCAACCCCGAGAACGAGAAGTCGAAACGGTGCCGCTCCATGTCCCGGCCAGCCGTCAGCCCACGCGGGAAGTCGATGGTGATCTGCCCGTCTCGGGCCGCCCGGTCGATGTGCGGTCCACCGGGGAACGGCAGGCCGAGGACACGGGCAACCTTGTCGAAGGCCTCCCCGGCCGCGTCGTCGACCGTGGACCCCAGTGGACGCACATCTGAGGTCACGTCGGGCACGAGAAGCAGGGAAGAGTGCCCACCCGAGACGAGCAGCGCCATTGTCGGCTCCGGCAAGGGCCCGTGTTCGACGATGTCGACGGCCACGTGGGAGGCGAGGTGGTTGACCCCGTAGAGCGGCAGTCCGAGCGAGAGGGCGAGGGCCTTGGCCGAGGCGACACCGACCATCAGGGCACCGGCGAGCCCCGGGCCGGACGTGACCGCGATGCCGTCGAGGTCGGTCAGGGCGACACCCGCTGTCTCGCACGCCCGCTGGATCGTCGGCACCATGGCCTCGAGGTGGGCGCGACTGGCCACCTCTGGCACGACGCCTCCGAATCGGGCGTGCTCCTCGACACTGCTCGCAATGGCGTCGACGAGCAGGGTTGTCCCCCGCACGATTCCGATGCCGGTCTCGTCGCACGAGGTCTCGATGCCCAGGACGAGCGGCTCATCGCTCACTCCCCCTCACCCCCTCCGGCGTTGTTCCCGAATGCCTCGGTTGTTCCGCGCTCGGCGGGCCCGGTCAGCAGCGTCTTTCCCAGGATCAACGCGTCGACATCGCCCGGCTGGTAGTACCTGCGCCGCACGTGAAGTTGCCGCCAACCCGCCCGCTCGTAGAGCGCCAGCGCCGGCGCATTGTCGGCCCGCACCTCGAGCAGGGCCCCGGTGGCCCCCCGCCGGCCGGCAGCCTCTTCCAGGGCATCCAGCATGGCGGCACCGTGGCCTCGACCCTGGGCCTCGCGCACGACCGCGACGGTCATGATGTCCGCGCTCTCGCCCCCGTGGTCGACCCCACCGTAGGCGAGCAGGGCGCCGTCCTGCTCCAGGACGAGGTATTCACGACGAGGGCGCTCGGCGAGTTCGGCCCACCAGGTCGTCGCCGGCCAGGCGTCGTCGGCGAAGAGGGTGGCGTCAAACTCCACGAGCGCGTCGATGTCCGCCGAGGTCACCTCGCGCACCGTCACCGCGCTCATCGGGCAGCCCGCTCGGCGGTCGTCAGGGCATCCGGACGGCGCAGGTAGAGGGCCTCGACCGGCATGGCCTCCCCCGCCGCGAGTCGCCGGGCGACGACCTCGACGAGCACACCAGCATCGACATCGAGCACGGCCTGGTCGCCATCGCGGAAGAGGTCCGGGAAGAGCACGGGACCACGGCCCACCGTCGGCAGCGCCCGCACCTCCTGGGGCAGGTCAGCAGGCCGGTCGACAGCGGGACCGACGAGCCGGGCGACGGAGCCGGCCCCCACGGCATACCGGGCCCAGTAGACCTCCTTGCGGCGGGCATCGGTGGCGACCAACAGTTCCCCCTCAGGGCGTCCGGCTTGGACGGCGAGCACGTCGAGCGAGCACACCCCATGGACGGGTATGCCGAGTGCATGGCCCATCGTCACCGCGGTCACCAGGCCGACGCGCAGCCCGGTGAAGGGTCCCGGCCCGTTGCCGACCGCGATCGCGTCGAGGTCGCGCGGCACCAGACCGTTGTCCCGCAACAGTTCCACGATGAGCGGAGCCAAGTGCTCGGAGTGTCCACGCGCGTCGATCCGCTGAGCCGAGGCGAGGGTCTCACCGTCACGACCCAGCCCCACGCCAATGGCCGAGGTCGAGGTGTCGATACCGAGGATCACCACCGGACTCCCTCCCATCGTCGGCCATGGGCGGCGATCCGTGCCGTCCGCTCCTCGGTCGCCGGATCCACGATCAAGGTCACTTCGAGCACGTCCTCGCTCAGTGACTCAGCGACACCGTGGCCCCATTCGACAACCGTCACCGACTCCTCGAGGGATGCGTCGAGGTCGAGGGCGTCGAGCTCGGTGAGGCCGCCCAGGCGATAGGCATCGACGTGCACCAAGGGTGGGCCGTCGACCACGGACGGGTGGACGCGCGCGATGACGAAGGTCGGCGACGTGATCGGTCCACGCACCCCGAGACCGGCCCCGATGCCGCGCGTGAGGGCGGTCTTTCCCGCGCCGAGGTCACCGGTGAGGATGACGAGGTCTCCGGCGCGTAGGTTCGTCGCCAGGGCACGGCCAAAGGCCTCGGTGTCCTCGACGGTCGGCAGTGCGGGTCCCGATCCGGTCACGCTCACCGGACGCGCTCCTTGGCCCGCTCCACCTGCCGCCGACGGGCAATATCGGTGATCCGCCGACGCACGCGAGGCTTGCGCTCGACCGCGACGTTCTCGTGCCGAGCCATCTGCCCGCGCTCGATGGCCATCCGGATCTGCTGGGTCACCAGTTCGGGATGCTCGAGCATGATCAGGTGGCCCGCGTCCTCGACCACGACGTGCTCCGCTCCGGGGATGAGGTCGACGATGGTCTCGCTGTGGGAGGGAGGTGTGAGCAGGTCGCCCATGCCGTTGATGACGACGACCTCGGTGCCGCGGAAGGCGGTCAGACTCTCCCGCTCGTCCATCGACTCGATGGCCGGCACGAAGTCACCCATCGCATCGAAACTCGTCCCGAAGATCATGTCGGCGGCGAAGCGCACCAAGGCATCACTGACCGGCGAGTCGAAGGAGTAGCGATCCACCAGGGCGTCCTCGATCGGGCGCCCCACCCGTCGCACCCGCGTGACCAGATCGGTGATCCGGTCGAGCCGGTGCAACACGCCCGGGCCCACCCGCCCGAGCAGGGTGCCGATGAACGGGCTCATGCCCAGGTTGGTGAGGCCGCCGCCGCCAGCGCTCGTCGCGACGAAGCCGACCGCGAGGACCCGATCTCGGATGACGTCCGGGTGGTCGCCCCCGAAGGACATGACCGTCATCCCACCCATCGAGTGACCGACCAGGACCAGATCGCCTTCGGGAACGACAGCGGCCAGCACGTCGTGCAGGTCACGCCCCAACTGCGTAATCGAGACGTGCTCGTCATCGGAGCGACCGGACCGGCCGTGACTGCGCTGGTCCCAGCTGACGACGCGATACCCGGCGGCGGACAGGGCACGGCGTTGGAAGACCCACGAGGTGCAGTTCAGCGTGAAGCCGTGGCAGAAGACCACGGTCGGACGCCCCCGCGAAGCGTGGGATTCGGCAGGCAACACATCACTGGCCGCCTCGTCGATCTCGACGTGGAGAGCCAATCCGTCGCTGGTCACCACCGTGAGGGTCTGGTCCGGGGTGTGGGCGAAACCGTGCTCGGGGTCGAGTCCGCGGACCGACCGGCGGGCGCGTGCTGATCGCTCGACCGCTGCGCCCGCGACGGCGGCACCCGCTGCCACTGCGCCCGCAGCGACGGCCCCGGCGATGCGTCCACGCCTCGCCATCAGGCCTCCCCCACCACGACGCGCGGGAGTCGGGGCCCCATGCGCGTGACGATCTCGTAGTTGATCGTCCCGGCAGCCACGGCCCAGTCCTGCGCCGTCGGCTCGCCCGCGACGCCGACACCGAGGAGCGTCACGACATCCCCCTCGGCTCCGTCGAAGTCGGGACCGAGATCGACGACGAACTGGTCCATGCAGATCCGCCCGGCCACGGTGAGCGTGCGCTCGCCCACACGCACCGGCCCCGCCGAACTCGCCGAGCGAGGCACGCCGTCGGCATACCCCACTGGGACGATGCCCAGGACGGTGTCGCGATCGGTGACGTACTGGTGCGCATACGACACGCCCTGACCGGCCCGCGCCCGCTTGACCGTGGTCAGACGCGCCCGCACCCGCATCGCCTCCCGCAGGCCGAAGTCCTCCGGGCGTCCCAGGTCCGGCACCGGCGACAACCCATAGATCGCGAGCCCGGGTCGGACCATGTCGAAGTGGGCGCTGGGGTTGGTCAGGGTCGCGGCCGAGTTGGCCAGGTGCGCCACCCCGGTGGGTATGCCGCGGGCCTCCATCAGGCGCAGCACCTCACCGAAACGCTCCTGCTGGGCCCGCACGGTCGGGTGGTCGGGTGCGTCGGCGAAGGCGAAGTGGGACCAGGTGCCACCCATGGTGAGGGCGCCTTCGGCGAGCAGTGGCGCCAGGTCGTCGAGAACGGCATCGAGATCCTCGAGCACGCCCCCGCGGCCCAGCCCGGTGTCGACCTTGAGGTGCACAGTGGCTGCCCGACCCACCGCCCGCGCCGCTCGGGCAACACTCGCCAGGTGGGCGCGCGCGCCGATGCCAAGGGTGATGTCGCGTCGGATCGCCGTGGCGAGATCGGCCTCGGGCGGGTAGATCCAGGAGAGCAGTGGGGCATCGATCCCGCTGTCGCGCAACTCGATGGCCTCGCTCAGTTGCGCCACGCCGAGCCACTGCGCGCCACCGGCGAGCGCTGCCCGCGCCGCGACATCAACGCCATGACCGTAGGCGTCGGCCTTGACCACGGCCATGAGCTGAGCAGGGGAGGAGCGGCGGCGCAGCTCGCGGACGTTGGCCGCGATCGCCGCGACGTCGATCTCGACCCACGCGGACGCCCCTCGTGGTGGCTGGGTATGCAGTGCAGGTCGCTGCAGACCCGGGTGGTGGCTCTCTGTCGTCATGGCGGCCCCAGTCTAGGGCGGATGGCGAAGGCGGGTCGGGCAGCGGGTCGGCAGCGAGCGGCCCTTGAGTGTCGGGTTGAGGGGGTCCGGACCCCCTCAACCCGACACTCACGTGACGGACCGGTGCTCACGCAAGGGCGATCGTGGCGCCCACCGCGCCGAGCGGACTCACCGGCACGACGATGGATGACGGGATGTCACTCAACCCCAGCAGCCCCCGGGCCCTGCCAGTCCATAGGCGACCCCGAGGGGGACGCCGAGGACGGTGCCCGGCCAGCAGCAGCCCTTCCAGGGCGAGCATCCCCTTGACCTGTCCCCGGGTGACTCCGAGCGCGCGGAGCAGCGCCGGCTCCCGGCGACGCTCGTGGACGGACAGGGCCAGGGTGTTGCCGACCCCGACGAGGGCGATGAGCACCGACATCGCCAGCAGGCCGGCGACGAGGACGGTGATGATCTTCATGATCCGGTGGACCTTTTCGCGCGGTGGCGCCGAGCCCCCACGGTGGCGTGCGCGCCGCGCGCCAGGGCCGCGACCTTGCCGAGGGTCGCGGTGAGGTCGGCGCCGTCGGTGAGCCGCAGGAGCAGCGTGTCCTTGCGAGCCTCACCGCCGAGGGCGGAGCTGTCGCCCGGGGTCATCGTGTAGGCGAAGCCCAGACGCTTGTCGACGGCCAGCGTCGCGCCGCTAAGGGTGGCGGAACGGCTGCCCCGGCAGCCTGTGCACTCGTGAGAGCCACCGTCCCTCACGAGGAATGAGCGCGGTCGGTCGTCACGCCTGCACCCCAGGTGGACCGTCGAAACGCGGCATCAGACCACGGTCGGACGTCCCCGGTTCAACAGGTCGGCAATGGTCGATGGGAGGGCCTGGGCGACGCGCCGGGCACGCAGGGGGCCACCGCCCGAGGCGTCGTCGGCGGCCACCGAGTGGACCAGCGACCCGAGGGCAGCCGCCACCGGTCCGTCCAGCCCCTGCGCGAGCAGCACCCCGATGACACCAGCGAGCACGTCACCGGCGCCGGCGGTCGCCAGCCAGGCCGGGCCGTCGGCCTGGCTCCGCACCGGGCCCTCCGGACCGACAACGATCGTGGTCGACCCCTTGAGCAGCACCGTGGCGCCGGTCACCTCCGCCAGGCGCCTCGCCGCAGAGACCGGGTCTGCAGAAACCTCACTATTGGTGACTTCTTGTGAGGTGAGGCGGGTTAGGAGGCGAGCGCACTCGCCGGCGTGCGGGGTGAGCACGGTGGTCCGACCCGCCCGCCGCAGGGCCACGCTGTCGTCCACCAGGTCGAGGGCACCGGCGTCGAGCACGACGGGCTCCGGCGCATCGAGTACGTCGACCACGGCCTGCCGCTGGGCCCGCCCAGCCTCCGTCCCCTCGTCAGGGTCCACTCCCGGACCGGCGACCCACGCCTGCACCTGCCCGGCGCCGATCACGGCCTCGGGCACGGCCTGCCGGACCAGACCGGTCGGGGTCGCCGGACCGATGTAGCGCACCATGCCGATGCCCGCCTCGACCGCCGAGGTGACGGCGAGAACTGCTGCCCCGGCATACCGCTCACTGCCGGCGACGACACCGAGGACGCCCCGCGAGTACTTGTCGTCAGCGGCCGTCGGCACCGGCCACAGGTCGGCGACGTCGTCGCGCGTCAGCCGCCGCACGCTCGGCTCAGCGCTGGGCAGGAGTCCGATGTCGACGAACGTCAGCGTCCCGGCCGCCGCTTCCGTCGGCGGCAGCAGGTGGGCCGGCTTGGCGACCGAAAAGGTCACCGTCTCGTCCGCGAAGACGCCGTCTGCGCTCAGCGCGCCGCCGTTGGGGTCCTGTCCCGAGGGCACGTCCACCGCGATGACGTATGCCGTGTCGGGCACCGCCGCAACCCAGGTCGCCCCCCAGCGCGGCAGTCCACCGCGACCACCGATGCCGAGGATCCCGTCGAGGACGATGTCCGCTTCCGACAGAAACTGCACTATTGGTGATGTTTTGTCGGCCCGCCCGGGCTCCACCTCCCCCCACGAAAAGTCTCCAATAGTGAGGTTTTCGTCGGCCGCCAGCAGGACGACGCCCGCGGCCTCTGCGGCGGCATACGCCCCCGGATGGACCTTCCCCGACAGGTGGAGAGCGGCGCAGTTGACGCCCGTGAGCGCGAGCCCGGCCACGGCATACAGGGCGTCCGCGCCGTTGTTGCCGGTGCCGACGAGGGCGACCACACGCTGGGCACCCAACTGCTCGATGCGCGCCGAGACAACCTCGATCAGGCCCTCGACGGCGCGCGCCATGAGCTCCCCCTCGGCGAGGGTCTGCATGAGGGTCGACTCCGCGGCATACACGTCCTGCGTGGCAAAGGCTTCGATCACGCGTCAGTCTCCTTCGGCGACGACCACCGCCGAGGCGATCCCCGCATCGTGCGACAACGACAGGTGCAGACGGGTCACGCCCAGCCGGGCGGCCGCGGCCTCCACGGTGCCCGTGATGACCATGATCGGCCGCTCGCCGCGACGCCGATCCACGGTCGCGTCCTGCCAGTCCATGTTCCCGGGGGCGCCCAAGGCCTTGGCGACGGCCTCCTTGGCGGCGAACCGCGCGGCCAGGGACTGCAGCGGCAGGTCACGCTCCTCGGGAGTGAAGAGCCGCTCCCGCAGGGCAGGGGTGCGTTCGAGGGTGGCCCCGAAGCGGCCGATGTCGACGACGTCGATCCCGACCCCGATGATCACGCGCCGCCTCGCCCGCTCACTCGACGGTGACCGACTTGGCCAGGTTGCGCGGCTGGTCGGCGTCCAGGCCCTTGGCCATGGCCAGATGGAGCGCGAAGACCTGCAGCGGGATCACCGTCAACAGCGGCGCCATCAGCGGCGAGCACTGGGGCACACGGATGATCTCGCTCGCGAAGGGCTCGACGTCCTCGTCACCGTCATGCGCGATGACCAGGGTGCGGGCACCCCGGGCGCGGATCTCCTGGATGTTGGAGACGACCTTCTTGTGCAACTCGTGCGGGGTGTCGGGCGAGGGCACGATGACGAAGACGGGCTGGCCCGGCTCGATGAGCGCGATCGGGCCGTGCTTGAGCTCGCCGGCGGCGAAGCCCTCGGCGTGGATGTAGGCGATCTCCTTGAGCTTGAGCGCACCCTCGAGCGCGATCGGGAAGCCCACGTGACGGCCGAGGAAGAGCACCGAGCGCGTGTCGGCCATGAAGTTGGCCATCTCGATCACCCGGTCCATCCGGTCGAGGACCTCCTGGATCTTCTCGGGCATCTCGCGCAGCTCGGTCATGACGGCCTTGGCGTCGTCGGCGAAGGTCCCCCCGCGCAACTGGGCGAGGTAGAGGCCCAGCAGGTATGCCGCGGTGATCTGGGCGAGGAAGGCCTTGGTCGACGCGACCGCCACCTCAGGGCCGGCGTGCGTGTAGAGGACCGCGTCGGACTCACGCGGGATCGTCGCACCCTGGGTGTTGCAGATGGAGAGGGTCAGGGCGCCGAGGTCCTTGGCGTGCTTGACCGCCATCAGGGTGTCCATCGTCTCGCCGGACTGGCTGACCGAGACCACGAGAGTGCGCTCGTCGACGATCGGGTCGCTGTAGCGGAACTCGTGCGCGAGGACGACGTCGACCGGGATGCGGGTCCAGTGCTCGATGGCGTACTTCGCAACGAGGGAGGAGTATGCCGCGGTGCCACACGCGACGAAGGTGATCCGGTTGACGTTCTTGAGTTGGTCCTCCGAGATGCGCAGTTCGTCGAGGACGAGTTCGCCGTCGTCCTTGGTTCGACCGAGAAGCGTGTCGCCGACGGCGTGCGGTTGCTCGGCAATCTCCTTGGCCATGAAGGAGTCGTAGCCACCCTTCTCGGCCGCGCTGGCATCCCAGGTGACCTCGAAGCGCTTGCCCTCGGCGGGAGAGCCGTCGAAGTTGATCACCTCGTGGGAGTCCGGGGTGATGGTGACGATCTGGTCCTGGGCCAGCTCGAGAGCGTGGCGGGTGTAGCCGATGAAGGCGGCGACATCGCTACCCATGAAGTTCTCGCCCTCGCCGAGGCCGACGACCAGGGGGCTGTTGCGGCGGG
>NZ_HF570956.1:1889956-1894888 GCF_000367525.1 Phycicoccus elongatus Lp2
GTCGTGCGGGCCTCGGTCGACGCCGCGGTGCGCGAGCAGGGCTTGACGCTCGTGGTCGTCGAACACGTGCTGGGTCCGTGGATCGACCTCGTCGACCGGCTCATCGTGCTCGATGCCTCGGGGGTGATCGTCGCGGACGGGCCGGTGCGCGAGACCTTGGCCACGCGGCATACGGAATTGGTGGGGATGGGTGTCTGGGTGCCCGGTGCCGGCGCCCCCGATCCGCTCCCCGTCGACCCTGCCCTGGTGGGAGCCCCCCACCTGGGACCCGCGCACCCCAGACAGTCGAGTGAGGAGAACACGCGGTCTGCGGTGCGGCCACGCCGCATGTTCTCCTCACTCGACTGTCTGGAGGCGACGCCGCTGACCGTGACGCGACGGACGGCCACTGTCGACGGCATCGTCACCGAGCGGGTCGCGGCCCGACTGGAGGAGCCCCTGCGGCTGGCACCCGGGGAGCTTGCCGCACTCGTCGGTCGCAGCGGATCGGGGAAGTCGACGATCCTGCATGCGCTGGCCGGCTTCCTCGTGCCCGCCAAGGGGACGCTCCGGGTGGGCGATGACGAGGATCCCGCGAGACTCGAGCCAGTGGAGTTGGCGCGTCGCCTCGCGTGGATCCCGCAATGGGCGAGCTCGACGATCGTCACTGGTCGGGTCCTCGACGAGGTGCTCCTCACCTCGCGGCAACTCGGCGACGACACGCCCGGTCTCGAGGATCGCGCCCGGGGCCTGCTCGAGACCCTCGGGCTGGGGCGGTTGGCGGATGCCGACCCACGCCACCTCTCCGGGGGCGAGATGCGACGGCTGGCGATCGCCTCGGCGATCCTCCACGGCCCCGACATCGTGCTCGCGGACGCCCCCCCCCCCCCCGCCACACACGACCAGGCCGTGATCGACCGGGCCCATCAGGTGCACCACCTCGACGGCCAACCGCGAGAGGCGCCGGGCCCGCATGGGCGGCCGTGGCTCAGCGGGCGCAACCCGTTGGCACTGCTCGCCGGAGCCGCCCTCGCCGTCCCGGCCGGGGTGGCGTCACCGGGCTGGCGAGCCTCCATCGTGCTGCTCGCCCTCCAGTTCGTGCTCGCCGTGGCCGGCCTCACCAGTCGTCGCGCCGGTCTGTTCCGCCCGCTGCGCGCCCTCGCGGTCCGCCTCCTGCCCGGAGTGCTCGCCGCACTGTCCGTGGCCTGGTCGACCTGGCTCCTCGGTGGCCGCAGCCTCGACCTCGCCGCCACCGGCTTCACGCGCGTGCTGCTCATCGTGCTGCCGTCGGCCGTGCTCCTGCCCTTCATCGACACCGACCGACTGGGCGACGAACTCGCGCAGCGGCTGCGGTTGCCCGACCGGTTCGTCGTGGCGGTCGCGGCGGCCCTGCACCGGATGCAGTCCTTCGGTGACATCTGGACCGAAATCGCGCGAGCGCGCAAGGTGCGTGGCATCGGGATCAGTTGGCGCAGAACGAAATCGGTCGTGCGGCATGTCATCGCGCTGACGATCGGACTGCTCGTCCGGTCGCTGCGGTCAGCCGCCGAGCTGGCGGTCGCGATGGATGCCCGCGGCTTCGCCACGGCCCACCGACGTTCCTGGCTGCGCCCGGTCACGTGGCGGGTGCGTGACTCGGTCGTTGTGGTTGCCTCGATGATGCCGCTGCTGCTCACCCTGTTGTTCCGGCGCTGATCCGTGCGCCCCGGGCCCCTCAGCGCCACAAGGTAGTCAGCCATTGCGGTCGGCTCGTCGTCGTGAGCCCGGCGCCGAGGACCAGGGCTACCGGCGCAGGTCGCGCGTCCCGGGCCGTGGTGATCCCCGCCGCACCTCCGACGCGACCACCTCCACATCCGAAGGGATCTGTGGGGGATGCTTGCGCTCATGGGTCCACGCAAGCTCGATCTCGCGATCGCAACATACCGCGACCTCCGGCCCCGATTGGTCGAGGCCGCGGAGGACTTCGGTGCGGCCGTGCGCGCGATCATCGACGAGGCCGGCATCAACTACCTGACGGTCGAGAGCCGCGCCAAGACCGTGGAGTCCTTCGCCGTCAAGGCGCGTCGCCTGCGCGAGCGCGACCCCGACGCCGACCCGATGGAGGAGATCACCGACCAGGTCGGCGTGCGCGTCATCACCTATGTGCAGAGCGACATCCTCGCTGTGGCCGAGTTGCTCGGGCAGCACTACGCCGTCCTCGAGGACCGCGACATGGGCCGCCTGACGGCCAGCGAAGGACGCTTCGGTTACGCCAGCCGGCACCTGCTTGTCTCCCGTGACCGTGTGCCCGAGGCGCACTACGAGCCCCTGCAGAGTGCGTCGATCCAGTTGCGCACCGTCCTGCAGCACGCGTGGGCCGAGTTCGAGCACGACATCCGCTACAAGGGCACCATCCCGCCGGAGCAGGTGCCGGACCTCGATCGTCGCTTCACCCTCGCCGCCGGCCTGCTCGAACTCGCCGACCGGGAGTTCAGCGAGATCCGTGACCGGCTGCAGATCGGTCTGGGTGAGAGCGTCGTGGTCTCCGGCGACGACCCGCGGATCAGCGCCCAGGAACTGGCGACCTTCCTCGCCGGTCGCTACTCCAGCGCGGGCTGGTCACGCACCGAGCACTACGAGTGGATCGCCGCCCTGCTCCTCGAGCTCGGCATCGCGTCGTTGGACGAGTTGAGCCAGGACCTGCGTGAGGTCGACAGCGCAGCGGTGACCCGGGCCATGGGCTACCAGTACCCACCCGGTGCCGTCCGTCGGCTCGACGACGACCTGCTCGCTCGTCACCGCCAGACCTATGTCGACCTGCCGGGCAATGCCGATCGGATCGAGGCACTCCGGGGCCGGATGGCCCGGCTGGGCTGAGCGCTTCGGCGACGATCGTCGCCGAGGTGAGCGCGCGGCATACTTGTCCAGCCATGACGACGCTGCCCACTGTGACCGAGAAGCCGCGCATTCCCCGCGAGATCTGGGTCCTCATCGCGGCGGCCTTCGTCATCGCCATCGGCTTCGGGCTCATCACGCCGGTTCTGCCGTCCTTCGCCAGGTCCTTCGACGTCGGGGTGACGGCGAGCTCGATCATCGTCAGTGCCTTCGCGTTCTTCCGGCTCATCTTCGCCCCGGCCGGTGGCCGACTGATCGCGAAGTTCGGCGAGCGCCCGATCTACATCACCGGTCTGCTCATCGTCGCCATCTCCACGGGCGCAACGGCTTTCGCGCAGAGTTACTGGCAGGTCCTGCTCTTCCGCAGCCTGGGTGGCATCGGGTCGACGATGTTCACCGTCTCGGCCGTCGCGCTCATCGTGCGCCTTGCGCCTCCCACGATTCGGGGCCGGGTCTCCTCGGCCTATGGCTCGGCCTTCCTTCTCGGCGGCATCGGCGGGCCGGTGCTGGGGGGGCTCCTGGGCAACCTCGGCTTGCGCATCCCCTTCTTGGTGTATGCCGTGGCGCTGGTCATCGCCGCCGCGATCGTCGCCGCGATGATCCGCACCGAGGCGCTGCGACCCGCTGCCGATGCGCCCCAACGCGCGGTCTTCACTGTGCGAGAAGCCTTGCAGGACAGCGCCTATCGGGCCTCGATGGGATCGGCGGTCGCCAATGGCTGGGCCAACTTCGGGGTGCGCAACGCCATCTTGCCGCTCTTCGCGACGGCGGTGATCCTCGACGAACCCTGGGTGGCCGGAGCCGCCCTCGCCGTCTTCGCGGCCGGCAACGCCATGGGCCTCACCTTCTCCGGGAGGCTGTCGGACCGCATCGGGCGGCGACCCTTCATCATCGGCGGCCTGCTCGTCAGTGGCCTGGCCACGATGATCACAGGATGGGTGGGCACGCTGCCCCTGCTCATTCTCGTGTCGGCGGTCGCCGGCCTCGGCGCGGGCGTCCTCAACCCGGCGCAGCAGGCGTCGATCGCCGACATCGTCCGTCAAGACCGCAACGGTGGCCCCGCCATCGCCGCCGTCCAGATGTCCTCGGACCTCGGGTCGATCATCGGCCCGATCATCGCAGGCGTCCTGGTCGACGAGGGGTCCTACGGACTCGCCTTCGCCGTCACCGGCCTCATCGGACTCCTCGCCGTCATCCCGTGGTTGCGCGCTCGCGAGACGGCCAACGTCGCCTGACAATGGGCGGGTGACCGCGCGCACCCTCGTCCTCATCCGCCACGCCAAGTCCGACTGGTCGAACGACCTCCCCGACGACGAACGGCCGCTCGCGCCCCGCGGCCGTCGGCAGGCACCGGCGATCGGTCCATGGCTGGTCGAGCACGACCTCGTGCCGGATCTCGCGGTCGTCTCGATCGCGCGTCGGGCGCAGGAGACATGGGAGGCGGTGACGAGCGGGCTGGGACGCGAGGTCGTGGCGCGCGACGAGCCCGCGGCATACACCTTCGGTGGGGGTGACCTGCGGCGGATCGCCCGCGCCCTCGATCCCGGCCTGGGGGTCGTGGCGGTCGTCGGGCACAACCCGGCGATGGAAGAGGTGGTCGAGGACCTCACCGGGCGGTGGGTCGCGATGCCGACGGCGGCGATCGCGGTGCTCGACCTTCCGGGCGGGTGGGGGAGTGAGTCCGCGCAGTTGCGGTATGCCGGTCGGCCGGCCGACCTCTGACCGCACGGATGGGTTCGTGACAGGTTCCGGACAGGGGCCGCTCGCACGGTGGATGTCCACCCAGCGGCACGGTGCCGCTGACGACCTCCCCGAAGGAGATCCCTGCCATGAACCCCAAGAAGCTCGCCCTCGGCGCCGCGTCGGTCCTCGCGGCCGGCGCCATCATCGGCGGCGGCGCGGCCCTCGCGTCCGCCGACCCCACCCCCTCTGCGTCGGCGTCCGCCTCCGGCGCATCGGCCGACAGAGGTTCGGCCTCGGGCACCGCCGGCCAGGGACGCCAGATGGGCGGAACCCACACCGATGTCACCGGTGACGAGGCCCAGAAGGTCATCGACGCCGTCAAGGCCAAGGACTCGA
>NZ_HF570956.1:1894988-1922308 GCF_000367525.1 Phycicoccus elongatus Lp2
CCCCGAGGTCGGCGGCCGCCACGCAGACATCCCCCAAGGCCTTGGCGTATGCCGCGGCGCCGGGCGAGCGACCGGCCACCAGTTCCGAGAGCACGGGTGTCGGCCCCGACCGCCACCGACGTCCGCGGGAGGCCGCCGCCATGAAGTCCTCGGCCCCCCGGTCGCCGCCGGTGATGCGCACCCAGTCCAGGTGCGCACCGGGGGCAACCTCGGCCACGGTCGCCGCGAGCGCCTCGCCCTCCGCGCGCACCATTGCCTCGTCGGCACCATGAGCGACCCCGACCTCCACGAGACCGGCCAAGGCCTCGGCCAGGCCCACCGTCCTGCCCTCCGTCATGCCTGCTCCCCCTTCAGCCCAGATCCAGTGTGTTGCTCGACGACGACGCGGCCGGTGGAGGCGCCGGTGCCGTGTCCGGCACGGTCGGTGTGACGCGCCCGAACTTGGCATCGAGGAAGCGTCCCTGCGCGATCAGTGCCTGGGCATCGGCGTGGACCGCCGCGTCGAGCATCGAGTCCATCGACGATCGCAACAACTCCAACTGGTCGATGAGCACCATCAGGGCGGTCCGGCCGCCGTCGATGGGGCGTGAGTCCGCCCAGTCGCGCGGCAGGCGCAGGTAGGCCGCCACCGATTCCGGGAGGTAGTTCGTGGCGGTGGCCACCACGGCATACGCATCCTGGCTCCCGACGCCGAGCGTCGCCAGACGCGGCAGGATTTCGCGAATCGTGCGCCCGATGCGGGTGACTCGCGAACGCACCAACGGCGAGGCGCCCGAGTCCGCGAGCAGCCGATCGACATGTTCGAGCGAGGCGAGGATCTCCGGCTCACCGGGCGGCTTGGGCAGGGGGGCAGGCTCGGGCTCGCTGCCGCCGAAGGTGCGGCTGAGCCAGTCCCCGAACCCCATACGTCAGTGTCCGGCCGGCTCAGGTGCTCGGGCGGCCGAGGTCGATGTTCTGGGTGCCTCGGGCGTCCTGGGCATGCACGCGGGCCAAGTAGTCCTTGGACTTCTCGACCTCGGTCTCGAGCACCCCGATGGTCTGGGCCATCGTGTCGAGGGCTTTGACCTTGAACTCGTCGATGCTGTCCATCGTCGCGTAGATGTTCTGGAAGGCCGCCTGCAGCTCGGCCATGCCGATCGTGCTGCTCGCCGCCTGCTCCTGGATCGCCGCGGAGTTCTCCTTGAGCATCTCGGAGGTGCGCTGGATCATCCCACTCGTCGTCTGGTTGAGCGCGGTGATCTGCTCGAGGACGAGCTTCTGGTTGCCCAGGGCCTGAGCGACGATGACGGCGGTCCGCAACGCGGAAACCGTTGTCGTGGAGGCACGGTCGACGCCCTTGATGAGCTCGATGTTGTTCTTGATGATGACGTCGATCGCCAGATAACTCTGGATCGAGACGGCGAGCTGGGTGAGCAGGTCCTGGTGCTTCTGCCGGACGTAGAAGAGCACGTCCTGCTTGAGTGCCTTCGCGCCGTCCGGGTCGCTGATCTCCATCTCGGCGATCTTGGCCGCAAGGCGGGTGTCGAGCCGCTCGGCGATGTAGACGTACTGGTTGAGCCGGCCCATCGTGGCCCAGAGGTTGGTCTTCTCGAGGTTGAGGGCGACGTTGTCGCGGGTCAGCTCGTCCTGGCCGTTGCGCAGGGCATGGAGGATGCCGTTGAGCTGGCTCTGCGCGGACTGGTAGCGCCGGAAGTAGTCGACGACCTTGTCGCCGAAGGGGATGATCCCGAGGATCTTGCGGCCCCCGGTCACGGCACTGGGGTCGAGTTCCTCCACCGTGCGACGCAACTCGAGGAGAGTCTTGCCGACGGCGGACCCCTGGGCGATACCGCCCTCCTTGAGGGCCTTGACCGGCGTCTGCAGGAGC
The DNA here is from genome assembly GCF_000367525.1 of Phycicoccus elongatus Lp2. Lineage (GTDB taxonomy): Bacteria > Actinomycetota > Actinomycetes > Actinomycetales > Dermatophilaceae > Phycicoccus_A > Phycicoccus_A elongatus. Next base: position 1,896,856 of record NZ_HF570956.1, read on the forward strand.
CGATTGCTCGTCTCGGCTGCCTTGCGGATGTCGGCGTCACCCATGGTGCGCACGTTGTCGGCCTGCTGCGCGAACTCCGGGCTGCGCGGTGCCGCCTTCGTCAGCGCGTCCATGAAGGTGTCCACCCGCGCGTCGAGACCGGGGACCGCCTCGGCGGCCACCTGCGGCGCCATCTTCGGGGCCTGGGTGGCCGTGACAGTCGCCGGTGCCGGCGGCGCGTCGAGGGTCAGGACCTGCTCCGGCGGGGCGAGCGGCTGGACCGCGGCTTCACCGTCACTCATGCGCGTCCCTCCGGCGATTCCGGAGCGGTGCCGGGACCAGTGGCCGCGTCCGGACCGGGAGCAGCCTGGGGGGCCGCGGGCGCGCTGGGAGCCTCGTGCCCGGCATACGAGCTCGGTGGGGGGATTTGGGAGTCGCGCTGCCCGAAGTCGACCTTCGGAGCCTCGCGCTGCTCACCGACGGCCTCGAAGTACTCCTCCTTGCCGATGTTGAACATGCCCGCCACGATGTTGCTCGGCACCGACTCGACCTTGGTGTTGAGTTCGCGGACGTTCGCGTTGTAGTAGCGACGCGCCGACGCGATCCGGTCCTCGGTGGAGGACAGTTCCTGCATCAGCATCGCGAAGTTCTGGTTGGCCTTGAGGTCCGGATAAGCCTCGGCGACGGCGATGAGGCGACCGAGTGCCTGGGTGAGCATGCCCTCGGAGGCCGCCTGCTGCGCGGGGCCCTGGCCGGGAGCCATCGCCGCGCTGCGCGCCTTCATGACGTCCTCGAGCGTGCCCCGCTCGTGCGCGGCATACCCCTTGACGGTCTCGACGAGGTTTCCGATGAGGTCATGGCGACGGGTGAGCTCGACGTCGATCTGGCGCCACGCCTCCTGCACCAGGTTGCGCAGCTTGATGAGGCCGTTGTAGACCCCGACGGCCCACAGGACGAGCAGCAGGACGATGACGACGATGACGATCAAGGCGATGATCACTGGGTTCCTCCCCCGGTGCGGTGACAACCTGTCAGCGATCCTAGGCGGTCACCGGTTCCCACCGGGTGGCCCGTTGCAGATCGTCTGGGGATGCCGGTCGAGAAGCGCGCCAAGGAACTGGTCCGCTGACGATCCTGGCTGGCCTGATGGCGTCCGCCGTCAGGCCAGCCCGAGGTCGGCCAATCCGTAGACGTGGCGGTACTCCAGCCCGTGCTCGGCAAAGACCTCTGCCGCCCCGGTGTTGCGGTCCGCGATGGTCGCCACCGCGACGACCGTGGCCCCGGCCTCCTGGGCGGCCCGGGCCGCGTCCAACGGTGAGGCACCGGTGGTGGAGGTGTCCTCGACGATGAGCACGCGCCGACCGGCGATGGCCGGGCCTTCGATCCGCTGCTGCAGACCGTGGGCCTTCCCGGCCTTGCGAACGACGAAGGCATCGAGTCGCTCGCCATCGGCCGCCGCCGCGTGGAGCATGGCAGTGGCGACGGGGTCCGCGCCGAGCGTCAGCCCGCCGACGGCGTCGTAGTCGAGGTCGGCGGTCAGGTCCCTCATGACCCGTCCGACGAGCGGGCTGGCCTCGCCGTCGAGGGTGATCCGGCGCAGGTCGACGTAGTAGTCGGCCTCCTTGCCCGAGGACAGGGTCACCTTCCCGTGGACGATCGCCTTGTCCTGGACGATGTCGAGCAGGCGGGCGCGGTCGATGGCGTTGTCGGTCACGGTCCCGATCGTATGCCGCGGGCTCACCCCGCGATGCGAGCGCTCCGCCGGTGACCGGTTCACGGGGGGTGAATCGGCGAGGACCAGGGCGAAGGCCTCAGTACCCACGTCCTCGGCTCTGCGGTGCCGCGAACCGCGCGAAGTAGGCCGCCCACCCGTCCTCCATGCCGCCTTGCCAATGCTGCCAGCGCTGGTGGTGGTCCTTGGGCAGGACCGGATCCTCGGGCCGGGGCGGCTCGGTGCCGTCCCAGATGTCGTAACCGGCCACCAGCATCCGCCCGATCGGGCTGTCCACGACCAATCCCGCCAGCCTCACCAACAGGTCGGGATCGAGACCCGCGAGGAGCAGTCCCGGCGCGCGACGCTCCGCTCGCACCACGAGACGGGCGACGTGGTGGATGTCGTCGGGCCCGAATCGATAGCCGGTGCCGAGCAGCACCCTCAACTCACCCAGGAGGTCGGCGCGAGCGCTCGGACCGAGATCGGTCAACGCCCGCCGATGGGCTGTCTCCTGCCAGTCGAGGGCGGCGGTGCGCAGCAGATGGCGATACCTGCGCAACACCTCGGGTTCGGTCCCATCACCCATCCATCCAGCATGCGCCCATCGACCCGGTGAGGGAAGGGCGGATCAGGCAGGCCCTCAGCGCGCGGGCGGGCGGTGCCTGGTGACCACACCCCCGGAGCGCACGAACCGCCGGGGCACGACCTTGAGCAGGGTCGAGAGCGCCTTGTAGGTCACGCTCGGGACGCTGATCACCTTGCCCGCCTCGACATCGGCCAGGCAGTCGCGCACCAGCGTCGGGGCATCGAGCCACATCGCGTCCGGGAAGGCGTCGTCCCGGATCTTGGCCCGGGCGTGGAACTCGGTGCGCACGAAGCCCGGACACAAAGCCGTCACCGTGACCCCGGACCCGGCCAGTTCGCCCGCCAGTCCCTCGGAGAAGACCGTCACCCAGGACTTGGCCGCGGAGTAGGTGCCGCTCGCGAGCCAGCCGGCCACCGAGGAGACGTTGATGATCTGCCCGTGGCCGCGTGCCTTCATCGCCCGGCCGGCCGCGTGTGAGAGCACGAGCACGGCCCGCACGAGGACGTCGAGCATGCCCTCCTCGGCCTCGAGGTCGTTGACGAGGAAGGACTTCTTCATGCCGAAACCCGCGTTGTTCACGAGGATCTCGACGGGCGCGTTCTCGTCGGCGAGGCGGTCCGCGACGCGACGGGTCGCCGCCGCGTCCGAGAGGTCGGCCGGCAGGATCTCCACCTGGACGCCCCGTTGGCCGCGCAACTCGGCCGCCAACTCCTCGAGTCGCTCCACGTCGCGCGCCACGAGCACCAGGTCGTGACCTCGCGCCGCGAGCTGGATCGCGAACTCCTTGCCGATGCCTGCCGTCGCGCCGGTGACCAGGGCCGTTGTCATGGGGCGCAGCCTACGACGCCACGGCCGGCGGACCCCGCGGCCTACCCGACGGTAGGGTCGAACCATGCGGATGGCGACGTGGAACGTGAACTCGATCCGCTCGCGGATCGATCGCCTCGAGTCCTGGCTGACGCGCCACGAGATCGACGTCCTGTGCCTGCAGGAGTCCAAGGCGCGCGACGATCAGTTCCCCTTCGACCGCCTGACCCGGCTCGGCTACGAGGTCGCCCACCACGGCTTCAACCAGTGGAACGGGGTCGCGATCCTGTCCCGCGTCGGCCTTCGCGACGTGCAGGTCGGCTTCGACGGTGCACCGGCGTGGAACGACGTCACCGAGGCCCGCGCGATCGGGGCCACCGTCGGCGAGGGCTCGCGGTCGGTGCGCCTGTGGTCGGTCTATGTCCCCAATGGTCGCCAGGTTGAGGACCCGCACATGACCTACAAGGTCGACTGGCTCGGTCGACTGCTCGACCAGGCCCGCGGCTGGGCGGCCGGCGACCTGCCCGTGGCCCTGTGTGGCGACTGGAACATCGCGCCCTTCGACGAGGACGTGTGGTCGATGGCGTTCTACGAGGACAAGAGTCACGTCAGTCCGCGCGAGCGGGCCGCCTTCCACGCCTTCCTCGACGCCGGGTTCGTCGATGTCGTGCGGCCGCACGCGCCCGGGCCGAAGGTCTACACCTATTGGGACTACCAGCAGTTGCGCTTCCAGAAGGGCCGCGGCATGCGGATCGACTTCGTCCTCGGCTCGCCCGCCTTCGCAGCCCTCGTCGAGGGTGCGGCCATCGACCGCGAAGAGCGTAAGGGCGCCGGCGCGAGCGACCATGCTCCGGTCGTCGTCCAACTCGGCGACCCCTCATGACCGTCCGCTCGGCCCGGCACCTCACCGTGTCGGCGGCCCACGAGGCGCGCCTTGCCGTGCAGGTGCACGAGGGCGTCCTCGAGCACGACCCGTCGTTGCCCACCGTGGTCATGGCCCACGGTTGGACGCTCACCCACGCGGCCTGGCGACCCGTCCTCGAGGAGTTGCTCACTCATCGTGCCGTCCGGGTCGTGACGTATGACCAACGCGGCCACGGGGATTCGACCATGGGCCGGCCCCCGAAGGCGACCGTCCGGCTGCTCGGCGATGACCTTGCCGAGGTCATCGCGGCCACGGTTCCCGGTGACTCACCGCTCGTACTCGTCGGCCATTCCATGGGTGGGATGACGATCATGGCGTATGCCGGGTCGCGCCACGCCGACTTCGGCCGCCGGGTCCGCGGGACTGTCCTCGTCGGCACCGCCGCCTCGGTGCAGGGTCGCCGACCGATCCCGCTCGAATCCTTGGTGATGGGCGTGGCGTCGCGCGCGCCGCGGATCGGGGCCGGGATCTTCGTGCCGAGCGCCATCCAGGGGCCGATGATCTTCGGGCGCGACGCCGACCCAGCGGACGTCAAGGAGGTCGTCGGCCTCATCAAGCGCACCAAGATGCCGACGATCGGTGCCTTCTTCACGGCCATCGAGGCCCATGACGAGATCGCCTCACTCGCCCACTTCGTCGACGTGCCGACCCACATCCTCGTCGGCTCCAAGGACCGACTCACCCCGGTCGCCTGGGCGCGGATGCTGCAGGAGCAGATCCCCGGATCGCGGCTCACGGTCCTGCCCGACCTCGGCCACATGCTGGCCTATGAGGCGACCGGGACGGTCACCGACGCGGTCATCGAGTTCGTGGACTGCCCTGTGGACTCCCCTCCCGTTGCGTCCGCGTGATCCGTCGCCATGGGCGCGGCGGAGGCGGACGCAAGGAATGGCGGCGCAGGCCGAGGCCGAGCGCGACCAGCGCACCGACCGCCGCGGCGACACCGGCTCCACGGAAGACCCAGTGGACCTGGACGATCGCCGCGTCGACCAGGGCAGCGGTGTCGGTGCGGTCTGGGATCTGCGCCACCGCGTCGTAGTACTGGTGTAGACCGATCGCCGTCAGCAGGGCCAGCCCGACGACCATGCCGACCATGCGGGCAACGACGACAAGCGCGCTGATCGTGCCGTGGGCTTCGTCCGGCGCCTGGGCCAGGGCCGCATTGTTGACCGGGGCGAGCGCAAGGCCGACCCCGACACCGACGAGGGCCAGGATCAGCGTCGACGCGACCGTATCGAGCGATCCCCTCCCCCACGTCGCCATGACGAAGAGGCCGACCGAGGCCGCGGCCAGACCGACCGTGGCCACGGCACCATCACCGAGAGGACGCAGCAGCCACCCACCGAGCAGGGCACCGGCGGGCACGGCGACGAGGAAGCGGACGAGCACCAAGGCCGCGCCCGTCTCGCTGTCGGTGTGGATCAACCGCGCCAACAGGGGCACGTCGACGACGACCGCCACGAGGGCCACACCGACGCTGAGGCTGACGAACAGAGCCACGAGGGCGCGCCCCCGCACCAACCCGCGCGGGATGAGCGGAGCCGACGAACGGCGGTGGTGCACGGCATACGCCAGCGTGGCGAGGGCGGCCACGGGCAGCAGGACGTAGCCGAGGGGGCCGACCACCTCGCGGGCCGGGTCGGCCGCGGCAAAGGTGAGGATGACGGCGCCCAGGGCGGTCGCGACGAGGACGGCTCCGAGCAGGTCCGATCGGCGGAGCACCGGCAGGGCAGGGCGCACCCACAGGACGAGAGCGACGGCCACCAGCAGCAGGCCGAGCACACCGATGGGTGTCAGGAGTGGCGCGTTGGCGTCGCCGAAGGGCACGAAGGGCAGCCCGAGCGACACGCTGGTCGTCAAGGCATCGGGCGCGGCGAGCGCCAAGCCGGTCACGGCCAGCCCGACCGCCGTCACGACCAGCGGTCCCCAACGTGGGCGAGCCCCGAGCCCACCTCCGGTCCGGACGATGAGGACCGCCAGCACGACGCCGAGAATTGCGTTGAGCCAGAAGATCATTCGCCAGTCGGAGACGGCCAGCACGGCAGCGCCGAGCAGCGGTCCGAGCACCGATCCGAGTTCCTGCACCGCGCCGACGACACCCAGCGGCATGCCTCGACGATCGGCCGGCCACAGGTCGGCCACGATCGCCAGCGTCGCGGGCACCAACCCTCCCCCGCCGACGCCCTGGACGACCCGGCCGGCGACGAGCGTCGGCAGGTCGGTCGCCAGGGCCGTGACAGCCGAGCCGACGACGAAGATCGCCAGGCACCAGAGCAGGACTCGCTGGCGTGAACTGAGATCCGCGATCCGCCCGATGAGCGGAAGGACGGCGACATAGCCCAGGAGAAAGCCGGAGATGATCGGCGTCGCCCGTTGGAGTGCATCGACCCCGAGACCGACGCCGGCCATCATGTCGGTGAGCGCGAGGACGACGACATAGGTGTCGGCCGCGGCGAGCGCGACGGCGATCGAGGCGGTCGCGAGCAGGGGACGCGGTGCCGGGGTGCTCACTGCGGTGCGGTGATGGTCACGGCCTTGCCGTAGTTGCTGAGGGTGAGTGTGTAGGTCGAGGTCGCTCCCGCGAAGAAGGGGCCGGTCATCGTCGCCTGGCGCAACTCACCGGCGTCCGTGATCCCGAAGGTCACGTCATAGGTCCCTGTGCCGTCACCAAGGTGGAGCAGCTCGGAGATCGGGGCGCCGGGAAGTTTGCCGGCGTAACTGGTGACCACGTCCTTGCCGCTGCGGGTCTGGCCCTTGGCGACCGGGTCGGTCGTCGCCGCGACGAGGGAGGCGATACCGGTCTCCGGGTGGAAGAGTGTGCACGGGTTGGGTGCGTTGACGCTGGCCAGGTCCGCGGGCGTGTAGTCCGGGGTGAAGAGCTTCCACCAGGCCTGGTCACCGACACAGATGATCGCGATGTTGCCGGTGAGACCGTTGACCGTGCCGGTGATCGTGCCCGCGAACTTCGCCTCGGTCGCCGAGAATTCGCCGTCGCCGTCGCCGGCGGTCACGCCGTTCTGCCCGGCGGGGACCTCCGTCGAGGCCAGCACGAGGTGGACCGACGTCGCCTTCGCGAGCGAGGCGCGCGCCGCCGCGAGGGCCTCGGCCGGGGTCTTTTCCGGTGTGTGTTCCGTCGAGGAGCAGCCGGCCACCAGGGCCAGCCCGAGAAGGGTGACAGCAAAGCGGCGGCGCAGCATGGCGCCCACCCTAACGGCGTGCGGTGGGAGCGGTGCTCAGCCCCGCGGCATACGCATCCCATGGGGTATGCCGCGGGGTCACGCCAGGCGGTGACCCCGCTTCACGACGGTCGCCACCAACGCCTTGTCGGGCAGAGCGGCGCGCAGGCGTGCGACGACGTCGCCGTCGGCGGCGAGCAGGCGGCGCAACACGGCATGGGAGGTCGGCATACCAACCACCTTGCCGGACAGAGCGGAAGTGTCTCTCCCTTGCGTCCGGCGCGTGGACGGCATACCAACCACGTCGCCGGACGCAAGGGTGGGGTCAGCGCAGGGTGAGTGCTCCGGAGTCCGGGTCGACGTCGACGGTGACCTCGGCGCCGTCGCGCACGTCACCGGAGAGCACGGCCCGGGCGAGCCGGTCACCGATCTCCTTCTGCACCAACCGGCGCAACGGGCGGGCACCGTATGCCGGGTCGTAGCCCTGCTCGGCGAGCCAGGCCCGGGCGGCGTCCGTCACCTCGAGGGTGATCCGGCGATCGCGCAGGCGGGTGGCCAGCTCGCGGACCTGGAGGTCGACGATGTGCGCCAACTCGTCCTTCGACAGCGGGTCGAAGATGACGACCTCGTCGAGTCGGTTGAGGAACTCGGGCTTGAAGGCCTGGCGCACGGTGGCCATGACGGCCTCGCGCTTGGCCTCGGAGTCCATCGTCGGGTCGACGAGGAAATGCGAGCCAAGGTTGGAGGTCATCACGAGGATGACGTTGCGGAAGTCGACGGTGCGACCCTGCCCGTCGGTGAGCCGCCCGTCGTCGAGCACCTGAAGGAGGATGTCGAAGGTCTCCGGGTGGGCCTTTTCGACCTCGTCGAGGAGCACGACGGAGTAGGGCCGACGGCGGACAGCCTCGGTGAGTTGGCCACCCTCTTCGTACCCGACATAGCCGGGGGGTGCGCCGATGAGACGGGCGACGGAGTGGCGCTCGGAGTATTCACTCATGTCGATGCGGACCATGGCTCGCTCGTCGTCGAAGAGGAAGTCCGCGAGCGACTTCGCCAACTCCGTCTTGCCGACACCGGTCGGACCGAGGAAGAGGAAGGAGCCGGTCGGGCGGTTGGGGTCGGCGAGTCCGGCGCGGCTGCGGCGCACCGCGTCCGAGACCGCCTGGACGGCCAACTCCTGGCCGATCAGGCGGGAGCCGATGATCGATTCCATCGAGAGGAGCTTCTCGGTCTCTCCCTGCAGGAGACGACCGGCCGGTATGCCGGTCCAGGACGAGATGACCTCGGCGATGTCGTCCGCGCCCACTCGCTCCTTGACCATGAGGTCGGTGCTCTGGGCAGCCTCCTCGAGGTCGGCGGCGGCGAGTTCCTTCTCGAGCGCCGGAATGTCGCCATAACGAATCTTGGAGGCGCCTTCGTAGTCACCCTCGCGCTGGAGCTTGTCGGCCTGGGTGCGCAGGTCGTCAAGGTGGGCCCGCAGGTCGCCGACCTTGTTCAGGCCGGCCTTCTCGGCCTCCCACCGTGCGTTGAGACCGGCCAGTTCCTCGGACTTCTCCGCCAGGTCGGCACGCAACCTGGCCAGGCGCTCGACCGAGGCATCATCGGTCTCCTTGGCCAGGTGCAGCTCCTCCATCTTGAGCCGGTCGACGGAACGCTGGAGCTGGTCGATCTCGACCGGGCTGGAGTCGATCTCCATCCGCAACCGCGACGCTGCTTCGTCGACGAGGTCGATCGCCTTGTCGGGGAGTTGGCGTCCGGTGATGTAGCGATCGGACAGGGCCGCGGCGGCCACGAGCGCACTGTCCTCGATCTCGACCTTGTGGTGCGCCTCGTAGCGTTCCTTGAGGCCACGCAGGATGGCGATGGTGTCCTCGACGCTCGGCTCGCCGACGAAGACCTGCTGGAAGCGGCGCTCGAGGGCGGGATCCTTCTCGATGTGTTGGCGAAACTCGTCGAGCGTCGTCGCACCGACGAGCCGGAGCTCACCACGGGCGAGCATCGGCTTGAGCATGTTGCCGGCGTCCATGGCGGAGTCGCCCGTTGCCCCGGCACCCACGACGGTGTGCAACTCGTCGATGAAGGTGATGATCTGGCCATCACTGGCCTTGATCTCTTCGAGCACGGCCTTCAGCCGCTCCTCGAACTCGCCACGGTACTTCGCCCCCGCGACCATGGCCCCGAGGTCCAGGCTGATCAATCGCTTGTCGCGCAACGATTCCGGCACGTCGCCGTCGACGATGCGCTGAGCCAGACCCTCGACGACGGCGGTCTTGCCGACGCCGGGCTCGCCGATGAGGACCGGGTTGTTCTTGGTGCGGCGTGAGAGCACCTGGACAACGCGTCGGATCTCGCTGTCGCGGCCGATGACCGGGTCGAGCTTGCCTTCGCGCGCGCGCTCGGTGAGGTCGCTGCCGTACTTCTCCAGGGACTCCCCGCCCTCGGCGGGGGTCTCGCTGGTGACCTTGCGGCCCCCACGGGTGGTGTCGATCGCCTTCTCCATGTCGGCCGCGCCACGCTTCTCGACCGCGGCAAGGTGCCCGGTCTCGGCGAGGGCGAGCAGCAACAGGTCGAAGGCGAGGAAGGTGTCACCCTTGGCCTTCATCAGGGTGTCGGCGCGCTGGAGCACGTTGGCTGCCTCACGCCCGAAGGTCGGGCTGTGGGAGGCGCCGGACTGGCTCGGGAGCGCGCGCACGCGGGCGTCGGCCTGAGCCAGGACGTGGCCGGCGCCGGTGCCCGCAGCCTGGAGCAGCAGATCGGCCTGGGGGGTGTCGAGCTGGATCAGGGCGCTGGTGATGTGGTCAGGCGTGATTTCGGGGTTGCCGTGCGTCTGCGCCGCGCGCTGGGCAAGGGCGAGCGCCTCGGCCACCTTGGTGGTGGGCTTGAGATCCATACGGATGGGACTCCTTCGAGGTGGTCGGTCAGGTTGAGGATCAGTTCTCTTTGGGTCCAACACCCGCAGAGTTGAGTCTGTTCCACTCAACTCTGGCGTCCGGCAGACACGTCAGGGATTGGGGTCGTACCACCCGTCGTGCTCCTGCGCGAGCGCGGCAAACCGGTCCCGCAGGCCCGACTCGACCGGACCCGACTCGTCCACGACGAGTTCTTCGACGACCAGCACGCCCCACTCGGCCGCCTCGGCATCATCGTCGCCGGCCAGTGGCTGACGGAGGACACGCGCCTCGGTGAAGCCCTCGTCGACGAGGTCGGCAGCAATGGCCTCGGCAGTCGCCCGCTCGGGCACGACGATCAGGTGGTCGCTCATGCTCCCCACCGTATGCCGGTGGGCCCGGTCCGGGGCCGTCTGCCACCCCGCCGAACGAGCCTCAGGCGACGGGGCGCGCGTTCAGCCAAGCATGGATGAGGGGCACGACGCTCGCGCCTTCGCCGGTGGCCGAGGCGACGCGCTTCATCGACCCCGACCGGATGTCGCCGACCGCGAAGACTCCGGGCGCCGACGTCGCGAGCGTCTCCGGGGGCACGGGTCCACCCCAGGCCTCCCACGGGATCGAGCGCCCCGTGAGGATGAAGCCCTTGTCGTCGCGGGCGACCTGGGCCGGAAGCCAGTCACAGTGCACCTTCGCCCCAAGGAGGAGGAAGAGGCCACGGATCTCCCTGCGCTGACGCTCCCCGCTGGTGACGTCCTCGAGGTCCACCCACGCCAGCTGACCGTCCTCGGCGCCGCCGTCGACGACCCGGTGGTTGCCGAGGACCTCGATGACGGGGTTGTAGGTGATCTCGTCGATCAGGTAGCGCGACATCGTCGCGGACAGGTCCGGACGCCGAACCACGATCGTCACGGACCGGGCAAATCGGGACAGGTGCACGGCCGCCTGACCGGCCGAGTTGCCCCCGCCGACGACGATGACGTCGGCGCCCTCGACATCTCGCGCCATCGTCATTGCGGCGCCGTAGTTCACGCCATTGCCGACGAGGTCGTCGATGGCCTCGACACCGAGTCGCTGATAGTCCACCCCAGCGGCGACGACAACCGAGCGAGCCCGCAGGTCACCCCCGTCGGTGTGCACCGTGTGCGGGGAGCCGGCGGTCCCGAGGGTCAGCCCGGTCGCCGGCCAGCCGGTGACAAAGCGCGTCCCGAAACGGATCGCTTGCGTCCGGGCGCGCTGGGCCAGCCGCATCCCCGAGATGCCCCGCGGGAAGCCGAGGTAGTTGCGGATCATCGATGACGTCCCCGCCTGACCGCCGATCGTCTCCGCCTCCAGCGCCACCGCAGACAGGCCCTCACTGGAGGCATAGACAGCGGCGGCCAGGCCGGCCGGACCGGCCCCGACGATGACCACGTCGACCACGTCGTCGACGTCGATCTGGTCGGGGCGCCCATAGAGCGCAGTGCTCAGCTCGCGCACGGATCGAGGGCGCACGATGGCATCGGTGGAGAAGACCTTGAGCAGCGGGAAGTCATCGGTGGCCAAGCCCTGAGCGGCCGCCTGGGCGAGGACAGCGGCCCCCACCTCGCTCTCCGGGTCATAGGTCCGACCGGGGATGCCGGCTCGAAACATGAACTCCCGCAGCGATCTGGTCAGCGCATCCACCCTCGGTGTCACGAGCTGGATCGAGTCCACCTCGGGGGTGGCCATCGCGTTCCAGTCATTGAGGAGGTCGATGACGCCCGAGTGGTACTCCTCGTCCCGGGGTCCCCGCGGCGTCAGCGCGACGACGTCGATCTTGCCCTTGGCCACTGCCGGACGGAGCGTCTTGCTGTCCTCGAGGAAGTTCTCCCAGCGAGACGTGACCAGGCGTCTGGCGGTGGGCACCAGGGTCCGCAGGGTGTGCATCACCTGATAGCCGTCGATCTGCCCGACACCGGTCAGCCGTGAGTCGACCACCAGCAGGGCAACCGGCTGCCCGCCCGCGGCCATGCGCTCCACGATCTGCGTGGCCTCGGACACGGAGGCAGCGCCGAGGACGTCGTAGTCGCGGGCATAGCGACCGAACTCGTCCAGCAGATGGTCGAGGTCAGCCTCGGACGTGATGAGGATGGCTGGTTTGACGCTCACGTCAGAAGCCTAGTGAGCAGGGGCCGTCGCCACCGCGGACCGCATCGTGCGCCACCGCACCACCCCTCCGCTCCCGCCGGGGCCGGACACGGAGGGTGGGCACCCGGCATACGAGACCTTGGCGGTGGAGATCGAGCGCAGTCTCGCCGCGTGGGCTCAGCGGCGAGAGAGCAACAGGACGGTCGTCGTGGCGTCGTCCGAGGGTGGTCGCAGGTCGTAGCCGGAGAGGGTCAGGTCCAGGACCAGACCGGCCGCGATGGCGTCCTCGGTGACCTCGGCGAACTGCCGAGCCGTCGTCAACGGCAACTCGAGCACCACGCGGCCGCTGGGGCCGATCGTCTCGCTGAGCCCCTTGAGCGCGATCACGCGCTCGACGCGGGAGAGGTCCCCGATGAGGCCTCCCGACCACAGCACGAGGTCGAAGGGGACCACTTGGCCGAGTGCGGACAGGGTCACGTCGGTCGGGTCCAAGGCGAAGAAATGCACCTCCGGCACTTCGGCCGCGAGGCGCTTGACGTTCTCCGCATCGGTCTGGACGGCCCACACCGTGTGGCCGATCGTCGCCAGCCCGAGCGCACCACCGGCGTGCAAGGCTTCGAGGACGAGAATGCGCGCCTTGCGCCGCACCATGAGGTCCACGAGGCGGGCCTCCGGGGCGACCGAGATCGGCGCGAGCCGCGTCTGCTCGGGCACCGGTCGCATGAGCGGGACTTCCGCGAAGGCGATGCCCAGGGCGTAGGCGACCTCCTGCGCAGAGGCCGGCCGATCCGCCGGCTCCTTGGCCAGGCAGCGCCCGATGATCCGGATGAGGTCATCAGGGAGGGCCGCGGGCAGCGTCGGGGGTGGGTCGGTCACGTGCGCGAGTGCCGTCGCGATCGGGGTGTCGCGGTCGAAGGGCCGGCGGCCGGTCAGCAACTCGTGGGCCACCACGCCGAGGGCGTAGATGTCACTCGCCGGCGTCGCCGATCGACCGAGGGCCCGCTCCGGGCTGAGGTAGAAGGGCGTCCCGAGGGTCTCCCCCGTGCGCGTCAGCCCCGCGGCATCGGTGGCACGGGCAATGCCGAAATCGGTCAGCTTGACGATGCCGTCAGGGCCGATCAGGACGTTCGCCGGCTTGACGTCACGGTGGACGACCCCGGCTTCGTGGGCGGCGGCGAGCGCGAGCGCCATCTGCGCCACAACGGCACGCACCCGCTCGACAGGCAGGACTCCGGCTTCACGCAACTCGGCCGACAGGGACTGACCCTCGACGAATTCCATGACGAGGTAGGCAATCCCCTCGTAGGTGCCGTAGTCGAAGAGCGTGGCGATGTTGTGGTGCGACAGCCCGGCCATGAGGATGGCTTCTTCGTGGAAGCGCTCGGCGAAGACGGGCTCGGCGATGACATCCGGCCGCATCATCTTCACCGCGACCGGCCGCCCCAGCACGCGGTCCCGTGCCCGCCAGACGTCACCCATGCCGCCGCTCGCGACGGATTGGACGAGTTCATAGCGCTCGCCGATGACGACGCCGGCCTCCAAACGCATCAGGAACGCACAACGTCGGGGGGTGCGCTCATGCGCGAACTGTATGCCTCCGGGCCCCCCTTTTGGGCCACCCTCACGTGCGAGAACTTCCGAGTCGACCGGACCAGAGCACGAGTGCCTGGGAGTTGAGGTGCCGCGGTCGCTCCCCCGGGCGCGCGGCATACACATCGCCGGAGGGGGAGACCGAGAAGACTCTCGTGTGCGCATCGGGTATGCCGCGGCGCCGGGTTTCGAGCTCCGCGCTCAGTTCGGCGACACGCTCCTGGAGAGCGGCGACCTGGTTCTCGAGCTGGAGGATGCGCGCGATCCCGGGGAGGCTGATGCCCTCGTCCTGGGAGAGCCGTTGCACCTCGCGCAGGAGCGCGACATCGCGGGCCGAGTAGCGCCGGCCGCCACCCCGGGTGCGGCTTGGGGTGACCAGGCCGAGCCGGTCGTACTGCCGCAGGGTCTGGGCGTGCATCCCGGCCAACTCGGCCGCGACCGAGATGACGAAGACGGGTGTCTCGTCACCTGGCGCGAATGCGGCCGCCGACATGGTCAGGTCCCCGCCTTGGCGAAGAGCTCGGCGCGCGGGTCGACGTCGGCGGTCTCCTTCGCCACCGCCTCGACAGCGTCCTTGGCTGCTTCGGACAGGTGCGTCGGCACGGTGACGACGACCTTGGCGAGCAGGTCGCCGGTGTGCTTCTTGCTGTGGACACCACGTCCCTTGACGCGCAGGACCCGCCCGCTGGGCGTGCCCGGGGCGATCCGGACCTTGACCTGCTCACCATCGAGGGTGGGCACGGCAACGGTCGCGCCGAGGGTGGCCTCGGCGAAGCTGACGGGCAGGTCGAGGGTCAGATTGTCACCTTCACGCCCGAAGACGGGATGCTTACCGACCGTGACCGTGAGGATCAGGTCACCAGCCTCGGCTCCCGGGTCACCTTGCATACCTTTGCCACGCAGGCGAATTCGCTGCCCATCGCGGACACCGGCGGGGATGCGAGTGGTGATGGTGCGCCCCTCGGCGGTCTGCAGGGTGACCGTCGACCCGGTGACGGCGTCACGGAAGGACAAGGTGGTGCGGGCCTCGAGGTCCTGGCCCTTGCGGGGTCCACGGGTCGGCCCGCCAAATCCACCGAAGTCGCCATAATCGTCGCCGCGGTAGGTGCTGCGGGCGCCGGCACGACCACCGGCGCCGCCGCCGAACATCTGGCTGAGGATGTCGTTGATGTCGGGCTCGCCGCCGCCACCGGCATACCCCGGGAAACCCTGTCCCCCACCGGTGCTGAAGCGGACACGCTGTCCGCCGCCACCGCCGCCGAAGGCACTGAAGATGTCCTCGAAACCGCCGTTCCCGGCGCCGGGCCCACCAGCGGTGAAGCGTGCGCCGCCGGCCGCCATCTGGCGGATCGCGTCGTACTCCTCGCGCTGGGTCGGGTCGGAGAGCACCGAATGGGCCTCGCCGATCTCCTTGAACTTCTGCTCGGCCACGGTGTCACCGGGGTTCTTGTCCGGGTGGTACTGCCGGGCGAGCTTGCGGTAGGCCTTCTTGATCGCGGCCTCGTCGGCGTCCTTGGGGACGCCGAGGATCTTGTAGAAGTCCTTCTCGAACCAGTCCTGACTGGCCATGGTCGGCGCCTCCCTTCCTCAGGTGTGCCGAATTGTCGGATGAATGGATGTGGTGGTGCGGTCGGTGGTGGCGATCACGCGGGGTCGGCCACCGCCACGCGTGCGGGGCGGATCACGGTGTCGCCGGTCTTGTAGCCGGGCTGCAGCACCATGACCACCGTCGTGCCCTCGGCCCCGTCGAGGGCGGGATCGCCGTCTGGCCAGGCCTGGTGCATGAGGGCCTCGTGGACCATTGGATCGAAGGCCTCACCCTTGTCGCCGAAGCGCGTCAGGCCGTACTTGCCCAGACTTGCCTCGAGCTTGTCGGCGATCGCCGCGAACGGGCCGTCGGTCAGGTCGCCGTGGTCCCGGGCTCCCTGGATGTCGTCGAGCACCGGCAGCAGCGCCTCGAGCACGTCACGCACGGCGCGCTCCTGGGTGAGCGCGCGATCGCGGTCGACACGGCGCTTGTAGTTGACGTACTCGGCATTGAGGCGTTGCAGGTCGTCGAGCCGTTGGGCCGCCAGCGTCTCGGCCTCACTCGTTGCGTCCGCGCCCTCTGTCGCTGTGGCGACGGATTCCGCGGACGCAGCGGAGGCGGTGGCGCCGGAGGCCTCAGCACCGGGGGCGGTGGCGCCGGCCTGAGCCGACGCCACCCCCTCGTTGACCGCTTCGGTGTTCACCGCATCGTCCTGCGCGCCCTCGGCGGCGTGGTCGAACTCGTCACGCCCGCCGGGCTCGGCCGAGGCCTCGTCCCCGTGGTGGTTGTGGCGAGCGGTCACTTGGCGTCCTCGTCGTCCTCGACCACCTCGGCGTCGACGATGTCGTCGTCGCTCTCGGCGGCGGCCGGAGCCTCGGAGGAGTCCGCACTCTCGGAGCCGGCGGCGTCGCCGGCCTCGGCCTGCGCGGCATACATGGCCGCACCCATCTTCTGAGAGGCCTCGTTGAGGGTGTTGACCTTGGCGTTGATGTCCTCGACGGACGCGCCCGAGTCGGCCTTGATCGCCTCCTTGAGGTCGGCGAGGGCGGTGTCGACCGGCCCACGGAGCTCGGCGTCGACCTTGTCACCGGACTCGGCGAGGAACTTCTCGGTCGAGAAGACGAGCGACTCACCCAGGTTGCGTGCCTCGGTCTCCTCGCGACGCTTCTTGTCCTCCTCGGCGTGCGCCTCGGCGTCCTTGATCATCTTGTCGATCTCCTCCTTCGACAGCGCGCTGCCGCCGGAGATGGTGATCTTCTGCTCCTTGCCGGTGCCGCGGTCCTTGGCCGTCACGTGGACGATGCCGTTGGCGTCGATGTCGAAGGTGACCTCGATCTGCGGCACACCACGGGGGGCCGGCGCGATGCCGGAGAGCTCGAAGGTGCCCAGGTTCTTGTTCTGCTGCGCGATCTCGCGCTCGCCCTGGAAGACCTGGATCAGCACGCTCGGCTGGTTGTCCTCGGCGGTCGAGAACACCTCGGAGCGCTTGGTCGGGATGGCCGTGTTGCGCTCGATGAGCTTGGTGAACAGGCCACCCTTGGTCTCGATGCCGAGCGAGAGCGGCGTGACGTCGATGAGCAGGACGTCCTTGCGCTCACCCTTGAGGACACCGGCCTGCAGGGCCGCGCCCAGCGCGACGACCTCGTCCGGGTTGACGCCCTTGTTGGGCTCCTTGCCACCGGTGAGCTGCTTGACCAAGTCGGAGACGGCCGGCATGCGGGTCGAGCCACCGACGAGGACCACGTGGTCGATGTCGGAGATCTTGATCCCCGCGTCCTTGATGACGTTCTCGAAAGGCTGCTTGGTCCGGTCGAGGAGGTCCTTGGTCATCTGCTCGAACTGGGCGCGGGTCAGCGTCTCGTCCAGGTGGATGGGGCCGTTCTCGGACATCGAGAGGTACTGCAGCGAGATGTTGGTCGAGCTGGCCGAGGAGAGCTCCTTCTTGGCCTGCTCCGCCGCGTCACGCAGCCGCTGCATGGCGATCTTGTCCTTGGAAAGGTCGACACCGGTGTTGTTCTTCACCGTGGTGAGCAGGTGCTGGACGATGCGGTCGTCCCAGTCGTCGCCACCGAGCTGGTTGTCACCGCTGGTCGCCTTGACCTGGATCGTCGCGAAGCCGTCGTCGGGGTCCTTGCCGACCTCGAGGAGGGACACGTCGAAGGTGCCACCACCCAGGTCGAAGACGAGGATGAGCTCGTCCTCCTTGCCCTTGTCGAGACCATAGGCGAGCGCCGCCGCGGTCGGCTCGTTGACGATGCGCAGGACGTTGAGGCCCGCGATCTCACCGGCCTCCTTGGTGGCCTGGCGCTCGGCGTCGTCGAAGTAGGCCGGGACCGTGATGACGGCGTCGGTCACGGGCTCGCCGAGGTAGGACTCCGCGTCCCGCTTGAGCTTCTGCAGGATGCGGGCGCTGATCTCCTGGGGCGTGTAGGTCTTGCCGTCGATCTCCGGCGTCTTCCAGTCGGTGCCCATGTGGCGCTTGACCGAGCGGATGGTGCGGTCGACGTTGGTCACCGCCTGGCGCTTGGCGATCTCGCCGACGAGAACGTCACCGTTCTTGCCGAACGCGACGACAGACGGAGTGGTCCGGCCGCCCTCGGCGTTCGCGATGATGGTGGGCTCGCCGCCTTCGAGGACAGCGACAGCCGAGTTGGTGGTTCCGAGGTCGATACCGACTGCACGGGCCATGTGGTGCTTCTCCTTCGTGGATTGAGTACTTGTCACTCAAGTTAGAGGCGCTGGTATGCCGTGGCAAACCGAGTGCTCCAAACTTGCGTCTTCTTCACTCAACTTACTTGCCCGGGATCCTGTTCCCGGTTTCAGGCACATTCTTTCGACCGATAGTGGTGGAGGTTGACGCGCATCTCGCCGCTGTCGAGGCATCGGCGGTCGCTGCCGGATCGCCGGTTCGCGAGTTCTCCTGGCACCCTCGCCGGGGCAACTACCCGGGGTGGTTGTGGACGGCGACGACGGGGACGCTCGTGGGCTACGAGAGCCTGCTGGAGCGGGTGTGCGGACGGCTCCCACGGTTCTAGACGTTGCCTCTTGACACATGGCGCCAGATGCGCTATATGAGATTCACAGCCACTGCGATAGGTCAGTGGTCACTCAACAGGATCAGGAAGGAGTGTTCGACCATGGCTCAGTTGCTGATGCGCACCGATCCGTTCCGCGAGTTCGACCGGCTCGCCCAGCAGTTGTTCCGAGGCAACGGCACGTTGGCCTACCCGGGCGCGATGCCGATGGACGCGTGGCGCGAGGGGGATACCTTCGTGGTGGAGTTCGACCTGCCGGGTATCGCCCCGGAGGCGATCGAACTCGACGTGGAGCGCAATGTGGTGACCGTCCGGGCGGAGCGTCCGGCGCGAAGCGACACCCTGGAGATGCTCGCCGCCGAGCGGGCCCGCGGGACCTTCAGCCGCCAGCTGGTGTTGGGCGACAATCTGGACACCGAGCACATCGAGGCCGGCTACGACGCGGGCGTGCTCACGCTGCGGATCCCGGTGGCCGAACAGGCCAAGCCGCGCAAGATCGAGATCTCCAGTGTTGGATCCGGCCGGCAGGCCATCGACGCCTAGGGCACGTCTCGGAGGTCGCCATGACCACGATCCGGCACTCTGGCAACCCGCTCGATCCCCCCTGGGTGGAGGAGTTCATCGCATTGGTCTGCTCCGACCCGGAGTTGGTCGCTGCGGAGTTCGCAGCCATCATCGCCGCGGAATGGCCGACTTTCCCCCCGACCCGCCCTCCTCTGCGCTGCTGGGTCGGCCCACGCCCGGCCCCAGGACACGAGCGATGGCGCGAGGACGTCCGTAGCTGGCCGGGCCAGCGGCCGCGGGGTCCCGGAACCGGCGAGTGGGCCCGGCAGCGCTCGCCGCCTCGTCGGGTGACCAAGTTTCCAGCACCGGACCGAGACGCCGCCGTCGAGGCTTTGACTTTCAGGAGGTGACCGAGCAGCGAGACAACTAGAGCATGGGAGCGACCGCTGGCTCCGCGCGCCATTCATCTCGTACCTTCGTCGTCCCCACGGTGACGAGCCGCCCCTCCAGGGCAAGCGGGAGTACCCCCCCCCAGGCGCGCCGCGCCAGCAGTCAATGCACCGATCCCGTCTGGCCGGGCCCCGACGAGGGCCCGGCCAGTCCTTTCGACTCCGTGACATATCGACGACCCGGCCACCGCACCCGTGGCCGCGGTGTCCGCACCACCCACGCGACGGAGGCAGCTGATGACAGCTTCGAGACACAGCGAGCAGCCCGGATCCGACCTATATCGGGTTCTCGGCCTCGACCCAGACGCCAGCAGCGACGAGATCGCCCGGGCCTACCGACGTCTGGCCCGGCACTACCACCCGGACGTCGATACCACGCCCGGCGCAGCGTCGCGGTTCGCCGAGGTCACCAGGGCCTACCGGGTGCTGGCCGATCCGAAGGCCCGCGCCCGCTACGACGCCGGCCGCATACCACGCCGGGCCGGGCCCCCCTCCGACGCCGGGTACTCCCGCGGATCCTGTCCCCCGTGGCCCGCCACCCGGGTCCGTCCCGACCGCATCCCGCACGACGCGTTCTGGCTGGCAGCCGCAGGCCTGACTCCGCCCTTCCACCTCAACGCCGACCTGCCCGTCCGTTCCCCCCGGGACGATGAGACCGAGCTCGAGCTGACACTGCAGGAGAGCTACCAGGGCACCACGCGGACCGTGACCGTGACCAGCCAGGACAGCAGCGAGAGCATTCACGTCGTCGTCCCACCCGGCACGATCGACGGTGACCGGATCGAGGTCCCCACCATCTCTCCACGCGGCGGCGGGAACACCCCGCCCGTCGTCCTGCGCGTCCGGCTCGTGCCGCCCGAGGGCTACCGGCTTGATGGCCGCGACCTGCACGTCCAACTGACGCTCTCCCCATGGGAAGCCGCACTCGGCGCCACCATCACCCTCGACACACCGGCAGGGCCGGTGAGCATCGACGTGCCCCCCGGAACGTGCTCCGGCCGAGTCCTCACCGTGCCCGCCCATGGCATCCCCAACCCGAACGGACCCTTCGGGAACCTGCACGCCCACACTCACATCCTCGTGCCCACCAGGCTGACACCAGCCGAACGAGACCTCTTCAAGCGCCTTGCCGCAACCTCGAACTTCAACCCAAGAACTCCGACAACACCCGGACCGTGAGCTCCCCAGAGCGCGGACTGACCCCGGCACGCTCGAAACCCCGGCCCTTGGGACTGCTGACGGTCTGATTGACACTGCGGGTGTGGTGGTTCAGGCCGCTTTCGTCGGCCAGTAGATGGTCTCAAACTCGATCGGGGTGGTCTTGCCTAGGGCGCGTTGCCGGCGCCGACGGTGGTAGGTGCGTTCGATCCAGGTGACTATGGCTAGCCGCAGCTCGGCTCGGGTGTTCCAGCGGCGGCTGTTGAGGACGTTCTTCTGAAGGAGCGCGAAGAAGGACTCCATGGCGGCGTTGTCCGCGCTCGAGGCCACCCTGCCCATCGAGCCAGACAGGCCGTGCTGGTGTAGCGCGGCGACGTAGGGCCGAGAACGAAATTGGCTGCCCCTGTCGGCGTGGACCACGCATCCGACGACGTCGTCGCGGCCGCGGCGGGCGATGGCCATCTCCAGGGCGTCGACGGCCAGGGCTGAGGGCATCCGGTCACTGATGGAGTAGCCCACGATGCGGCGGGACCACACGTCCTTGACCGCGCACAGGTACAGCTTGCCCTCGCTCGTGGGGTGCTCGGTGATGTCCGTGAGCCACAGCCGGTTCGGGCCGGTCGCGGTGAAGTCGCGTTCGACCAGGTCGTCGTGCACCGGTGGTCCCGGCTTCTTCCACCGTCCGCGGGCGCGGGCGTGCGAGGACACGATCTGTGCTTGGGAGCAGATCTTCCACACCCTCCGCTCGGAGACCGGGTGGCCGGCGGCGGCGAGTTCGTCGGCGATGAACCGGTATCCGAACCCTGGATCGTCGGCGTGGACCTCGTGGGCGGCGTTCATGGCGTACGCGTCGACCAGGTCCCGCTCGCTGACCGGGCGGGCCTGCCAGGCATAGAACGCTTGCGGGGAGAACTTCAGCACCCGGCAGGTCACCGTCACGGGGATCCCGTCGACGGCAAGGTCACGGACCAGCGGGTACGTCATTTTGGGGACTGACCCAGCCTCAAATTCGCTTGCGAGAGGTAGGCCGCGGCACGACGCAGGACCTCGTTCTCCTGCTCCAGCAGCCGGATCTTCTTCCGTGCCTCACGCAGTTCCTCGGACTCGGCCTTGGTCACGCCAGGACGGGTGCCGTCCTCGACATCCGCCTGATGAAGCCAGTTACGTAGGCAGGACTCCGAAATCCCGAAGTCCTTGGCGAGCTGAGCGATCGGAGCTTCACCGCGACGGGCCACCGCAACCACGTCATCACGGAACTCCTTGGGGTGTGCTGCAGGCATGTCGACATCCTTCCAGCGGGGACCGGTGTCCCCACAGATCAGGTGTCAACCGAACCTTCAGCAGTCCCCTTGGGCCAAGGATCTGTCCGACTCTCTCGGTCAGGAAGAATGTCACCTGGGTCGTGGCTTTCGCCTTCTGAGGCGGCGAGCATCATGAATTCGGAAATGGGCGAGCCCTGGATGAATCCACGAGGCGACCGGGGCTGCGGGCGGCGGTTGGGGACCCACAGACCAGCTGAGGATCCGCGACGCACACGACCACCACTACCCCCTCCACGAGGTGGCCGGCGGGGCGCACGACCCCAAGGACCTGTGGCCCCGCAACCAGGGTCTGCCCCTCGACGCCCTCTTCACCTTCGGCGGCCTGGCCGCGGTCGTGCTGGCGCCCCTGGTCGCGGCGGGCACGGTCTTCTGTGCCGCGGGCTGGCTCCTGCGCGACTGGTCGGTCCGTGGCCGGCGCGGTCGCCTCCTCGTCAGGCTCGCCGTCTCGGTCGCGGCCACCGCCTGGCTGCTCGCACCGTCCACCACCGCCCTGTCGGCGTGGTTCCTCGACTGAACCTTTCCGCCGAGAGCGACCCCGGCCCCCGGGCCGAGCCGCATCTGGAGTGCCGCCATGGGACTGCAGGCACGCGACTTCCGTGACGCGACCGTCATCCTCACCGGCGCGGCGAGCGGTATGGCGAGGCGATGGCCCACCAGCTGGCCGCCGAGGGAGCGGCTGTCCTGGTGCTCGTCGACTGGCACGCCGAGCGACTGGCCGCGGCGGCCACCGCCATCCGGGAGAAAACGCCCCAGGTCAAGATCGACAGCCATGTTGTGGACCTGGGCCGACGGGGGAGCTCGATGCCCTCGTCGCCGACCTCAGCCGGGCCCATGAGGCGGTGGACCTGCTCGTCAACAACGCCGGCGTCAGCCTGTTCGGCCGCTTCGACGAGATGAGCATCGACGACTTCGAGTGGGTCATCAACATCTACCTGCGCGCCCGTCGTCCTCACCCGGACGAGATGGCCACCAGGTCATCGCGACCACGACGCCACTTGGGGGACAGTCACATGAACACCATCCAGAACCAGATGATCGCCGCTCACACCCTTGTCACCGCCTACATCACCGGTGCCTTCGAGCGTCTCCAGAACGAGAAGGGCCAGGGCTCGGTGGAGTACTCCGGCATCGTCCTGCTGGTGGCGGCCCTCGTCGCTGCGGCCATCGCCGCGGCCAGCACGGATGTCATCTCCGGTCTGGTCAAGGAAAAGATCGGCGACGCGTTCGACAAGCTGAGCTGATCGTCGCTTCGAACCAGCGTCGCTCGGGTCGGTCGGCACAGTGGGCCGACCCGACCGGTGTTCGGCGAAGCACCAGCACGTCCAGCAGGGACAGGGCAATGAGAACCGTGTGGGGACGCAACCGGCGCGGCGATGAGTCGGGCCAGACGTCACTGATGATGGTGGCCGCGGTCGCGGTTCTCCTCGTTATCGCCACGGGTCATGATCACCAACCCGGGTCGCGGCCTGGACCGCGAGGGCGAGACACGCAGCGCCGCAGACGCTTCGGCCTTGGCGGCTGTCAAGGCCTACCGGACCGTGGTCGACAACTCGGTCAGGTCGATCGTCACGCCCGTCGATCTGGAGGACCTGCTGCTCCGGCCGGCCTCCTCCTTCACCATGACGGCACAGGGAGAAGCAAGCCGCCTCGCGGCCCAGAACAACAGCCAACTGACCGCCTCACCACCCGGCCCCGACTCGGTGCCCACCGCTTCACCGCTACGACACAGAACCGCCAAGTGCTGGAGAGTTCTTCGCGCAGAACAGAGTTCAGCGCTACGGCGGAGGCTCGCAGCAAATCTGGACCAGTGTGTGTCCTGGTCGATGGCAAGGTCGGATTGTTCCTGCGGGGATCGTGCGTGCGCGGCGAGCGGATCATTCTGGTCATTCCGCCTGCAGTGGCCCCTGCGGTGCACCCCCCGGCTATCACGTTTTCGAGGTAGCGTCCTTACTCGTCTTGATGACTCGCATCAAGACGACAACGCCACGTGGGGCGTTCGTCTGGGGGTGTGAGAGTTCAGCAGGAACTGGGCCTGACCCCCCATCGCTGCCCCCACCGAGGAGAACTCCATGTCAGCCCTGGCCAAGCCCGTCCGCGCGATCGCCCTCATGGCGGTGTTGGTGACCGGTGTTGCCCTGACCGGGTGCACCGGCGACTCCGACCCCAAGGCAAGCACGACCTCGGCGAGCGCTCCCTCATCAGGATCGTCGTCGACGCCGTCCCCATCGGTGGTCCCGAACAAGGATTACGACCTGGATGGGCTGACGCGACCTGTGCCACAGATCATCGAAACCAAGACCGACAAGGGCCAGAGCTTCGGTCTGACCTCGATCGTGCGCGTCGGGGAGGACCGCGTCGTCGTTTCCGGCGTCCTCACCCCAGCCACTCCCATCAAGGTGGGGACGGACGCCGAGCCCGGCTTCCTCGAGCTGGCCAAGGGAGGCGACTTCTCGGCAGTCACTGTGGCCAAGCCGGGGGACGCCACGACGACTTATCTGCCTGTGCGTGACCCCGAGGGCCGGTGCCTGTGCAGCTCGGTTCGTCCCGGATTCGACGGCAAGCCGATCCCGGTGTCCGTGGTCGTGAGCGCACCCAAGGACCTCACCGGGGTCGACCTCACCGTGAGCCCGGTCGGGACCTTCACAGGGGTCAAGATCTCGGCCCCGGCCCCGACCCCACAACTGGCCACCGCCCTGGGCGTCAGCCAGGGATTGATCGTCGACTCGGCGGCGCGAGAGGGTGGCACGGTCACGGCCCGCGTGCGGCTGCAGTCCTTCGGTGACACCGAGCGTTTCGTGCGTGGCGTGTTCAATCCCCCGGTCATCGGCGAGCAGGGTACTTGCTACCGCTCGCTCTTCGTGCTCGGTGGAGGTTCGAAGGCCGGCATCGTCACCAAGAAGGGGTGCGTCGCCGGGCAGGTGCCCGAAAAGGACAAGCAGGTGGCGCTCGAGTTGTCCATGGGCGACCCCGGCGGTGAGCCATTGACCTTCATCCCGTCAGACGGTTTGCCCATCTTCGGGGTCCCCTCGACGGGGACTGGCACGGAGGGCTCGGCCGACCTGGTCGACTTCGCCTTCCGCTCCAAGACCGCTGCGGCCACGGTGAGCTCGGGTGAGCAGGTGAGCATCGACCTGGCGACATCGGTCCTGTTCGCCCTCGACAGCGCCGAGCTGACGCCGGCGGCTGACGCCTCCCTCAACGCTGCCGTCCAAGCACTTCAGGACCAATCGTGTCGCAGGTTGACCATCGGTGGCCACACGGACAGCCAGGGTGAGGCGGCATACAACCTCACCTTGTCCCAACAGCGCGCGGAGGCGGTCAAGCAAGCCCTTGGCGCCAGGCTCGGTGCGGGCTGGACGCTGGACGCGCAGGGCTTTGGTGAGACGGAGTTGGCGGTCAAGGAGGAGGGGTCGCCCGAGGCGATCGCGGCCGCCCAGGAACGCAACCGGCGAGTCGAGGTCACCGCCTGCTCGCCAGCCTGAAGAAGGCGCCCGGCAGCCACATCATCAACACGTCCAGCCTCTTCGGGCTCATCGCTCCGCCCGGCCAAAGCGCTTACTGCACAGGCAAGTTCGGCCTGCGGGGCTTCTCCGAGTCGATCGCCGGCGAGCTCGAGGACGACGGCATCGGCGTCACCACCGTGCACCCCGGCGGCATCAACACCCGGATCGCGACCAGCGGCCGCC
>NZ_HF570956.1:1922408-1959559 GCF_000367525.1 Phycicoccus elongatus Lp2
CGGTCGCCTGGTTGCTCGACCAGTGCCCCGCCGACTACCGCACGTATGCCGCGTGGCGCCGCCACCCGCTCGTGCTCGCCTGGCTGACCGTGCAGCATCTCGAGGGGCAGTTGGCGGCCTTGCGCACGGCATACCGGGGGATGCGGGTGGACCTGGCCGACCAGGTCGCCGCCGACGCCCTCACCGATGTCCTGGAGGTCCTCTCCGCCGAGGGTGCTCGGCTGGTCGCCAGTCGCCGCTCGGCCTCCTTGGTGCTGGACGCCATGGAGGGAAAGGTCTTTGTGCCGCGCCTGTGAGCCGGCTCGCGACTTCCGCCCCCCTTCCGTCACGAGATTCACACTCCAGCAGGGCCCTTCTACGAGGGTCGGAGCGGGGGAGAGCGCCTAGACTTGGTGGGTTGCCGAACCGACGAGGAGTCCCCAACGTGAGCCTGCTGGAGCGCATCCAGGAGCCTGCCGACCTCAAGGCCGTGCCGGAGGCCGAACTCCCGGCATTGGCCGAGGAGATCCGGGCCTTTCTCGTCGATCAGGTCTCGCGCACCGGCGGCCACCTCGGACCCAACCTCGGCGTCGTCGAGCTCACCATGGCGATCCACCGCGTGTTCGACAGCCCACGCGACGCGATCGTCTTCGACACCGGACACCAGTCCTATGTGCACAAATTGCTCACCGGTCGTCAGGACTTCTCCGGGCTGCGGCAGCAGGGCGGCTTGTCGGGCTATCCCAGCCGCGCCGAGTCCGCGCATGACGTCGTCGAGTCCTCGCACGCCTCGAGTTCGCTGTCCTGGGCGCACGGCATCGCCGAGGGACGCCGCGTCCGGGGCGAGCACGACCGTCACACGGTCGCCGTCATCGGGGATGGCGCCCTCACCGGCGGGATGGCCTGGGAGGCCCTCAACAACATCGCCGCCGAAAGCGACCTGCCGCTGGTCATCGTCGTCAACGACAACGAGCGTTCCTACGCCCCGACCAAGGGCGGCTTGGCCGACCATCTCGCGACCCTGCGCACCACCCGCGGCTATGAGCAGTTCCTCGACTGGGGCAAGGTGCAGTTGCGCAGGACACCTGTCGTCGGCGGCCCGATGGAGCGTGCCCTGCACGGCATGAAGAAGGGCCTCAAGGACGTCGTGGCCCCCCAGGGGATGTTCGAGGACCTGGGTCTCAAGTACGTCGGCCCTGTCAACGGTCACGACATCCCGGCTCTCGAGCACGCCCTGCGCAAGGCCAGATCATTCGGCGGCCCCGTGCTCGTCCACGTCATCACCCAGAAGGGTCGGGGTTACGAGCACGCCGTCAACGACGAGGCCGACCAGTTCCACGGGATCGGCGTCATCAATCCCGAGACCGGGCTCCCGATCCAGATCGCCGGACGCAGTTGGACCGACGAGTTCAGCGACGCGATGGTCGAACTCGGCCGCGAGCGCGAGGACATTGTCGCGATCACCGCAGCGATGATGATTCCGGTGGGGCTGAAGGGTTTTGCCGATGCCTACCCCGATCGCATCTTCGACGTCGGCATCGCCGAGCAGCATGCCGCGACGATGGCGGCCGGTCTGGCCTATGCCGGCCTGCACCCGGTCGTCGCGATCTATGCGACCTTCCTCAACCGTGCCTTCGACCAGCTCCTCATGGACTGCGCATTGCACAAGGCGGGCGTGACCTTCGTCCTCGACCGCTCCGGCGTGACCGGCCCGGACGGTGCCTCGCACCACGGCATGTGGGACATGTCGATCGCCGGCATCGTGCCCGGCCTGCACCTGGCGGCGCCGCGAGACGGACAGCAGGTGCCGGTGGCGTTGCGCGCCTCGATCGACATCGATGACGCGCCCTCGATCATCCGCTTCCCGAAGGGCACCGTCGGTGACCCGATCGTCGCGGTGCGGAGCGTCGACGGCGTCGACGTCCTCGTCGAGCCCGACGACGGTGACGTCGACGTGCTCATCGTCGGCATCGGCTCGATGGTCGCCACCGCGCTCGCCGTCGCCGACAAACTCACCGCGGAGGGCCTGCGGGTCCGCGTCGCCGACCCGGTCTGGGCGCTGCCGGTGCCCTCAGCGCTCACTGGCCTGGCTGGCACGGCACGACGGGTCGCCGTCGTCGAGGACGGCTCGGTCGCCGGAGGGATCGGCTCCCAAGTGGCGTATGCCGTGCGCCAAGCCGGTCTCGACGTGCCGGTCGACATCTTCGGACTGCCGCGCGAGTTCCTCGACCATGGCTCTCGCGGGCAGGTGCTCGAGGCGAGCGGTCTCACCGCGGACGCGATCGTCACCAGCCTGCGCTCTCGACTGGCCTGAGCAGTTCGGATTGTCCGGGGCAGGCCCGTCCAATCACCCACCGGCCCCGCGGCATACCTCGAGTTCTGGCGGGCCCACCCGGCGGTCGGGCCCCTCGTCGCCGCCGACGAGGGCGGCCTCGTCGAGTCCTACCTGCTCCACGACCTCACCCCGGCCGACGACGGCTCGGGGGAGTTGGTCTCCAACTCCGTCCTCGCCGCCACCCGTGACCAGGGCCGTGCGGCCGCGTGCGGGGAGTCCGGATCAGATGTCGCGGAAGGTCTCGATCGTCGCGCCGAGGGCGTTGAGGCGCTCGGCGAGCTCCTCGTAGCCACGGTTGATGACGTAGACGTTGCGCAGCACCGAGGTACCCGGCGCAGCCAGCATCGCCAGCAGGATGACCACGCCCGGGCGCAGCGCCGGTGGGCACATGACCTCGGCCGCGCGCCACTTGGGGGTGGGCCCGGTGACCATGACCCGGTGCGGGTCGAGAAGTTGGACCTGAGCACCGACCTTGTTCAGCTCGGTGAGGTAGATCGCCCGGTTCTCGTAGACCCAGTCGTGAATCATCGTCGTCCCATCGGCGCAGGCCGCGATGAGAGCGAAGAAGGGCAGGTTGTCGATGTTGAGCCCGGGAAAGGCCATCGGGGCGATCTTGTCGATGGGTGCCTTGAGCGGCCCCGGGTGGATCGTCAGGTCGACCAGCCGGGTCTCGCCGTTGGCCGCGACGTACTCCGGCGATTGGTCGTACTTGAGGCCCATCAGGGCCAAGGTGGCCAGTTCGATCTCGAGGAACTCGATGGGGGCCCGCTCGATGGTGATCGAGGAGCGGGTGACGACCGCGGCCGCGACCAGGCTCATGGCCTCGATCGGGTCCTCGCTGGGCGAGTAGTCGACGTCGACATCGATGTGCTCCACACCGGTGACCGTCAACGTGGTGGTGCCGATGCCCTCGACGATGACGCCCAGCTTGGTCAGGAAGAAGCAGACGTCCTGGACCATGTAGTTGGGGGAGGCATTGCGGATGATCGTCGTGCCGGGGTGGCGCGCGGCGGCGAAGAGAACATTTTCGGTCACCGTGTCTCCGCGCTCGGTGAGGACGATCGTGTGGGTGCCGTCGGGTGCGTCGCTGGCGACCTTGGCCTCGTAGAAGCCGTGCGTGGCCTGGACGTCGAGGCCGAAGCTGCGCAGCGCACCCAGGTGCGGCTCGACGGTGCGGGTGCCCAGGTCGCAGCCACCGGCATACGGGAGTTGGAAGGAGTCGTAGTCGTGGAGCAGGGGCCCGAGGAACATGATGATGGTGCGGGTGCGCCGGGCGGCGTCCAGGTCGATCGAGTCCAGCTCGAGGCGAGCCGGCGGGATGATCTCGAGGTCGCTGCTGTCCGGGAGCCACCGCACCTTGACGCCGACCGAGGTCAGCACCTCGATGATCCGGTTGACCTCCTCGATGCGAGCCAGGTTGCGCAGCGTCGTGCGGCCCTTGTTGAGCAGGGCGGCACACAGGAGGCCGACGGCGGCGTTCTTGCTCGTCTTGACCGGGATCGACCCGGAGAGTTGCTTCCCGCCGACGATCCGCAGGTGCTGGGGTCCGCCGGTGCCGAGGGAGACGAACTCGCTGTCCAGGCTCTCGCCGATACGCGCCAGCATCTCAAGGCTGAGGTTCTGCTTGCCCTGCTCGATGCGGGCCACTGCGCTCTGGCTGGTGCCGAGCAGATCGGCCAATTCGCTCTGAGTCAGGCCCTTGTGGCGGCGTGCGTCGCGGATCAGGGTCCCGATGCGGTTGAGATAGGTGGAGTCACTCACTCGTCCACGATAGATCACATGTGAGATATCTGCGAGTCGAGTTTCCCGCACTTTTCGCCCCTTCCTTGCGCGCTACGTCGCAGTAGATGCGGCAATCGCCGCACCTACTGCGACGTAGCAGGCAACACAGGCGGGGACGAGGCTGGTCGCCGGAGCATCCACGCCGCTCAGGAAGGGACGCTCACCACGCCGCTCAGGAAGGGACGCTCGCCACGCCCGGGGGCAGGAAGCGGTGACCGACGACCTTCTGCGAGATCCCCTCGCGGTCGAGCAGCGGGATGATCCCGCCGTTCCAGAACTGGAAGCCGGCGCCGGTGATCATCGCCAAGTCGATGTCCATCGGTGCCTGGGCCACCTTTTCGTCGAGCATCCTGGCGACCTCGTCGGCGATCGCCGAGAGCACGCGCTCGCGCACCTGGGGGGCCGTGAGCTCGACCGGGTGCTCCGGCGTGACCTGCATGGCCAGCACTTCCGGATCGGGCACCTGCACACCGTCGACGACGGTGTAGTAGCCGGGCTTGCGAGCCGCGACCATGGCCTCGAGGCTGGGCGAGGCGTAGAAGCGATCACCAAAGGCACGCACCAGCGTCTGGCTGTTGTGCAGCGCAATGGCCGGGCCAACCAGTCCCATGAGGACGAAGGGCGGCATCGGGGCGAGCCCGGCGACGGCCCGGTCCGCGACCTGCACCGGCGTGCCTTCGTCGACGATCCGGCTGAACTCGCCCATGAACCGGCCCAGGAGGCGGTTGGTGATGAAGGACGGGCTGTCCTTGACCAGGATGGTCGTCTTCTTCAGGCCCTTGCCGGTGGCGAAGGCCGTGGCCAAGGTGGCGTCGTCGGTCTTCTCGCCGGGGATGATCTCGAGCAGGGGCATGACCGCGACCGGGTTGAAGAAATGGAAGCCGACGACGCGCTCCGGGTGCTCCAATTCGCTGGCCATCTGTGTGATCGACAGGGACGAGGTGTTTGTTGCGAGCACGCACTCGGACGAGACGACCGCCTCGACCTCGGCGAAGACCTGCTGCTTGACCGCCATCTCCTCGAAGACTGCCTCGATGACGAAGTCGGCATCAGCGAAGCCGTCCTTGGACGTCGACCCGGTCACCAGCCCCTTGAGGAAGTTGGCCTTGTCCTGGCCGATCCGACCCTTGGCGAGCAATCCGTCCACCTCACCGTGGACATAGCCGACGCCCTTGGCGACCCGATCCTCGTCGAGGTCCGTCATGACCACCGGCACTCCGAGACTGCGCGCGAAGAGCATGGCCAACTGGCTGGCCATCAGACCGGCGCCGATGATGCCGACCTTGGTCACCTTGCGCGCCAGGGCCTTGTCCGGTGCACCGGCCGGGCGCTTGGCACGCCGCTGCACGAGGTCGAAGGCATAGAGACCCGCGCGCAACTCGTCGCCCATGAGCAGGTCGCCCAGCGCGGCGTCCTCGGCCGCGAAGGCGTCATCGCGCGAAGAGGTGCGAGCCGCCCGCACGAGGTCGATCGCACGGTAGGGCGCGGGGGAGCGGCGCGCAGTCTTGGCGTCCGCGAGCTTGCCGGCCGCATCGCAGGCGGCGTCCCACTCGGCCGCGTCCTGCGTGTGGTCCGGGCGGGTGATCGTGACCTGGCCGCTCACGACGTCGGCGGCCCAGCGCAGGGAATCCTCGAGGAAGTCGGCCGGCTCGAAGATCGCATCGGCGATCCCGAGCTGGTAGGCCTCGACGCCCTTGAGCATCCGGTTCATCGACAGTGGGTTCTCGATGATCACCTTGAGGGCCTTCGGCGCACCGAGCAGGCGTGGCAGCAGGTAGCAGCCGCCCCAGCCGGGCACCAGGCCGAGGAAGCACTCGGGCAGGGCCACAGCGGGCACGCCACCGGAGATGGTCCGGTAATCACAGGCGAGCGCGATCTCGACGCCACCACCCATCGCGGCGCCGTTGACGAAGCCGAACGTGGGAACCGGCAGGTCCATGATCGAGGCGAAGGCGCGGTGGCCGGCTTGGGCGATCTCGACCGCCTGCTCGCGCTGCGAGACGTGGGGGACTCCCGTGAGGTCTGCCCCGACGGCGAAGATGAAGGGCTTGCCGGTGATCCCGACAGCCGCGATCTCGCCAGCCTCGGCTCGTGCGCGCAAGCCGTCGACGACGGCCTGCAGCTGGACCAGCGTCGCTGGGCCGAAGGTGTTCGGCTTGGTGTGGTCGAAGCCGTTGTCGAGGGTCACCAGGGCGAGCGTCCCCGCGCCCCCGGGAAGGATGACGTCCTGGACGATCGAGCGTGTGACGACCTCGGATTCGAAAGCAGTCGGGGCCTTCTCAGTGGTTGCAGAACTCATGTTCAGGACTCCTTGCCGTAGTCGGCGTGATGCGGGTTCTCCCAGATGACGCAGCCGCCCATGCCGATGCCGATGCACATCGCCGTCAGGCCGTAGCGCACCTCGGGGTGCTCGGCGAACTGCGCCGCGAGTTGGGTCATCAGCCGCACGCCTGAGGACGCGAGCGGGTGGCCGGTCGCGATGGCGCCGCCGTACTCATTGACTCGTGGGTCGTCGTCGGCGATGCCGAAATGCTCGAGGAAGGCCAGCACCTGCACGGCGAAGGCCTCGTTGAGTTCGAAGAGACCGATGTCGTCGATCGTCAGCCCCGCCTGCCGCAATGCCTTCTCGGCGGCCGGCACCGGGCCGATGCCCATGACCTCGGGCTCGACGCCGACGAAGGCATACGACACCAGGCGCATCTTGGCGGTCAGCCCCAACTCCTGCGCCGCGGAGGCGGACGCCAGGATGCAGGCTGTCGCACCATCGTTGAGCCCGGCCGCGTTGCCGGCAGTGACGTTGCCGTGCGGCCGGAAGGGCGTCTTGAGCGCGCCGAGCTCCTCGATCGTGGTCCCAGGGCGCGGTGGCTCATCGGTCGTGGCCAGCCCCCAGCCCTTCTCCGCGTGGCGGGTGGCGACCGGCACCAGGTCCGGTTGGACCTTCCCCGCGTCATACGCGGCGGCCAGCTTGGCCTGGCTGTTCACGGCATACGCATCGGAGCGCGCCTTGGTGAGGGTCGGGAATCGGTCGTGGAGGTTCTCGGCCGTGCTGCCCATGACGAGCGCGCTCTGGTCGACGATCTTCTCGGCGACGATCCGCGGGTTGGGGTCGATGCCCTCGCCCATCGGGTGGCGGCCCATGTGCTCGACACCACCGGCGATCGCCACATCGATGGCCCCGAACCCGATTGCGGATGCGACATTGGTGACAGCGGTCATCGCGCCGGCACACATCCGGTCCACCGAGTAGCCCGGGGTCGTGTTCGGCAGACCGGAGAGCAGCGCAGCCAGGCGGCCCAGGGTCAGGCCCTGGTCGCCGATCTGGGTCGTTGCTGCGATCGCGACCTCCTCGACCTTGTCCTTCGGCAGGTTCGGATTGCGACGGAGCAGCTCACGGATGCACTTGATGACGAGGTCGTCGGCCCGGGTCTGGGCGTAGATCCCTTTCTCACCGGCCTTGCCGAACGGGGTGCGGACCCCGTCGACAAAGACGACGTCCTGCAGAGTGCGGGGCACGATGGCCTCCTGTGCGATTCGAGGATGGGTGGCATCGGCCCGTTCGACACGAGCCGTCCCGACCCACATTACTCGTGGGTAATCACAGTGTCAGCGACCTGCGCGGTGAACCCCATCACGCTGTGTCCGGCACGACGGTTGATATGCCGTCCACGCGCCGGACGCAAGCCCTGGGCTCAGGAGGTGGCGAAGGCGTCGGCGAGCATCGGCGCCACGATCTGGGCCTGCCAGCGGCGGACACCCTCGGCGAGGAGTGCGGCCTCGAAGGACTCGGTGTCGAATGTGGTCGGCGGGGTCCAGACGACCCGTCGTAGCGGCTCGGGTGAGCAGACGTTCTCGATCGGGATCGTGTGCTCGTCCGCGAAGACCGCCAACGCGGCGCGCGTCGCGTTGAGGCGAGCAGCAGCCACGGGATCCTTGTCCGCCCAACTGCGCGCAGGGGGAGGACCGTCGCTGCGCACCACCCGTTCGGGCAGCTCACGCTCGGGAAGGTCATGGGCGGCCGCGACCGCGGCGACCCACTGACGGCCATAGCGCGCGATCGGTCGATGGCCCTGGGGCAGTTGACCGATCGTGCGCGGATCGGCGTGCGCGATCTCCATGAGGATTTTGTCGCTGGCGATCCGGCCGGCTGAGATGTCACGGTCCCGAGCGATGGCGTCCCGCGCGTACCAGAGCTCGCGCACCACGGCATACCCCCGCCGTGACTTCATCGACGCCAGCCCCGTCGTTCGCCGCCACGGGTCGGGGCGCTCGGCCGGGGCCCACGACAGCAGGGCCTCGAACTCCTGGCGCGCCCATTCGGCCTTGCCGCTCATCGCCAGGTCGACGCCCATGAGGTTGCGCAGCTCGCTGAGGACTTCGACATCGAGAGCGCCATAGCGCAGCCACGGCTCGGGAAGCGGGCGCGTCGACCAGTCGACGGCTGAGTGCTCCTTGGCCAGCGACACGCCCAGGTAGTGCTCGACCGTCGCGGCCAGGCCGACGCGCGGCAGGCCCAGGATGCGGGCGGCCAGTTCGGTGTCGAAGAGTTGTCGGGGGCGCAGTCCGACCTCGGCCAGACAGGCCAGGTCTTGGGTGGCCGCGTGCAGGATCCACTCGGCGCCGCCGATCGCGTCGTCGATCGGTGACAGGTCCGGGCAGGCAATCGGGTCGATGAGAAAGGAACCGGCGCCCTCGCGGCGCACCTGCACCAGATAGGCCCGTTGGCTGTAGCGGTAACCCGAAGCCCGTTCGGCGTCCAGCGCCACCGACCCCTCGCCGGCTGCGATCGCGCGAGCGGCGTCGGCGAGCTCGGACTCCTCGGTGAGGACGTGGGGTATGCCGTCGACCGGCTCGGTGAGGAGGTGCAGTTCGGGGATGGGGGAGTCCGACATGGTCAGCGACGCGGCCCCGGGAGGGCGATGACTCCCTCGGGCAGGGGCGGCAGGCCGGCGATGGTGCACAGCAGGTCCGACCAGGCGAGCAAGTGGTCGGCGACGCTGCCGCCGACCGGGGACCACGAGGCACGCACTTCCATTTCGACGCTCGGATCCTTGTCGGAGAGTCCCCCGAAGGATTCGGAGACCACGCGGGTGACGGTGCCAGCGTCCGCGGTGTAGTCGACGCCACGCTGGTCGAGGGAGTCGGTCAGCCACGTCCAACCAACCTCGCCGAGCAGCGGGTCGGAGGCGAACTCGGGCTCCAACTCGGCGCGCGCGAAGGTGACGACCCGCCACTGACCACTCCACGGCTCCGGGGCGGAGGGGTCGAAGAGGAGCACGAAGCGCCCGGTCGCGAGCTCGTCGTCATCGTCGACGGAGGTGAGCACGTCGGCGGTCATCGCCACGGCATACGGAGCAATGCGCTGCGGCGCGGGCACTTCGGTGAGCCGCACCTCGGGCCGCAAGCGAGCGGCGCGCAGCGCCTCCACGGCGCGGGAGAACTCGGTCGCCTCCCGACCCGGCACGCTGCGTCCTGACACTCGCTCAGGGTATGCCGGTGGGCGGACTGCGGCCGTCAGGCCACGCCGAGGGACCTAGCCTGCTCCGGTGGGGATCGTCTTCGCACTGCTCTCGTCGCTCACCTGGGGCACCTCCGACTTCTTCGGCGGGCTCGCGACACGCGCCCGCTCGGCGGCGGCGGTCACCGGGTGGAGTCAGGCCTGCGCGTTCGTCGTGGTTTCCGTGGCCGTGCTCCTGGTCCGCCCGGAGGTTTCCGGGTGGTCATGGTTGGTGTATGCCGCGGCCGCCGGGCTGTGTGGTGTCGCCGGCCTGCTCTGCTTCTACACCGCGCTGGCGCAGGGAACGATGGGGGTGGTCTCGCCGATCGCCTCGATGGGAGCGCTCGTGCCGGTCGGTATCGGGCTGGCCATGGGGGAGCGGCCGGGGGCCGTGACATGGCTCGGTGTCGTCGTGGCGCTCGTGGGGGTGGTGCTCGCCTCGGGGCCCGAACTCAGTGGCGCCGTGAGCCCGCGACCGGTGCTGCTGGCGGTGGCGTCCGCCCTGTTCTTCGGCTTCACCCTGTTCCTGCTCAATCGGGGCGCGCAG
Source organism: Phycicoccus elongatus Lp2 (assembly GCF_000367525.1). Lineage (GTDB taxonomy): Bacteria > Actinomycetota > Actinomycetes > Actinomycetales > Dermatophilaceae > Phycicoccus_A > Phycicoccus_A elongatus. Next base: position 1,932,546 of record NZ_HF570956.1, read on the forward strand.
GCCTCGCCACTGCTCACCGTGTGGGGGATGCGGGCCGCGTCGGTGACTCTCTTCGTCGGAGCGGCCCTGGTCCTACGGTCCGTCGGTGGAGTGGGAACCCGCGAGGTGCCGGGTCTGGCAGCCATCGGCGTCGGAGACCTGGCGGCAAACTTCTTCTTCGGCACCGCCTCCCGCATTGCCGGCGACTCGCTGGCCGTCGTCACCGTCCTCGGGAGCCTCTACCCGGTGATGACGATCCTGCTCGCACGGGCGATCCTCGGCGAGCGACTGCGCCGCGTGCAGCAGGCCGGCGTGCTGCTGGCCCTCGTCGGCGCGGCGGTCATCTCGCTGCGCCCGTGAGAGGATCGACGGTCGTGACCGACCGAGCGACCCCAGCGAACTCAGCCCTCGTCCGAGCCGCCCGTGGGCTTCCCGTGCCGCACACACCGGTGTGGTTCATGCGCCAGGCCGGGCGCTCGCTGCCGGAGTACCGCGAGATCCGCGTGGGGAACGCCATGCTCGAGGCCTGCGCGACCCCGGACCTGGTGACCGAGATCACTCTGCAGCCGGTGCGTCGCCACGGCGTGGATGCGGCGATCTTCTTCTCCGACATCGTCGTGCCGCTCAAGGCGATCGGCGTCGACCTCGACATCGTCCCCGGCACGGGGCCGGTGGTCGCCGAGCCGATCCGGACCCGCGCCGACCTCGACCGCCTGCCCGAACTCACCTCCGACGCCGTGCCCTACATCACCGAGTCCGTCCGGCGTCTGGTCGAGGCGCTGGGCCCGACACCGCTCATCGGCTTCGCCGGGGCACCCTTCACCCTGGCGTCCTACCTCGTCGAGGGCGGGCCATCGCGAACCCACGAGCGCACCAAGGCGCTCATGCACGGTGATCCTGCCCTCTGGCACGACCTCTGCGCCCGCCTCGCCCAGATCTCCGGAGCCTTCCTGCGTGTCCAGGTCGAGGCCGGGGCGTCGGCCGTCCAACTCTTCGACTCGTGGGTGGGTGCACTGCCGCGAGGCGACTACGCGGCATACGTCCAGGAGCACTCGGCGGCCGCGTTGTCAGCGGTCGCGGACCTCGGCGTGCCACGCATCCACTTCGGCGTCGGCACCGGCGAACTGCTCGCCCTCATGGGGCAGGCCGGTGCCGAGGTCGTCGGTGTGGACTACCGGGTGTCCCTCACCGACGCGCTCGAGCGTCTCGGCGGGAGGTATGCCGTGCAGGGAAACCTCGATCCAGCGCTGCTCTTCGCGCCCGCTGATGTCATCGAGGCCAAGGTGCGCGCGATCGTGGCAGAGGGACGCCTTGCGCCGGGTCACATCTTCAACCTCGGTCACGGCGTCCCTCCGCACACCGACCCCGATGTCCTCACCCGCGTGGTCGAGATCGTCCACGCGGCCTCGGCCCGCTGAGCGGACCGATCAGGCCTTCGGCTCGCTTGCGTCCGCGGGATCCGCGGCTGTGGCGACGGAATCCGCGGACCCAACGGGCGGCGCGGGCATGGGTGCCGCCGGTCGCGGCGCGACCGAGGCCGCGTAGGCGGCCGTGCGCCTGCGGTTGCGCTCGCGCAGGAACCACACGAGCGGCACCACGATCACGGCGATCGCCACGAGGAAGGGCAGCAGTGCACCCAGGGCGGTCAGGAGCACGACGACCGAGGCCGTGAAGGCCTTCCACCCGGCCTTGAGTCCGGAGAGGAAGCCGCCACCTGAATCGGCGAGTTGGCTGCGGTCGGCGCTGAGCTGGACGGTGATGGGTGACATGGCCACCTGGTCCTTCAGGGAGCGCAACTGCGCCTCGAGGGCCTCGAGATCGGCCTGACGACGGGAGAGTTCGGACTCGAGCGCCACGATGTCCTCGATCTTGGTGGCCTGGGCCATCAGGCCCCGCACCCGATCGACACTGGCCCGCATGGTGGCCAACCGGGACTCGGTGTCGACGTACTGCCCGGTGACGTCGTCCGAACTCGTGGTGCGCGACACGACATCCCCGAGTTCGGCCAGCCGCTTCATCGTGTCGTCGAGCTTGTCCGAGGGCACCGAGATGGTGACCGATCCCGACAGGTCGGTGGAATCGCCGCTGTAGGTGCTCAGCATTTCGTTCGTCACCGTCCCGCCTGCCGTCGTCGCCATGGCGCGCACCTTCTCGGCGGCCGCGCCGACATCCTTGACGAGCACGGAGATGTCCGCGCGGCGGATGACCTTCTGCTCGGTTGCCGTGACCGCACCGGCGCCGCCCTTCGCAGCGTCCGGGGCAGACGCGCCACTGCCCGCAGCTTCGCGCGGAGCCGAGCCGACGGAGTCCTGGGCAACGCCGCCGCTGGCCGAACTGGAGCCTGCGCTCCCGCCGCACGCGCCCAGTCCGAGCGCCAAGCCGGCCGCAAGGGCGAGTGCGGGCAGAATCTTCTGGCGGCGAGGGGTGAGATGCATGGGACCGCTCCGATCATGACGACGAGTTCCGGATGGCAATGGCGGCGGTCATCGACACTCGCTGGCCGACCCCATCGAACTCCAGACGCAGCCGCTGTGGCAGTCGTTCCGGACCCGGGGATCTCGATCGGATCACGAAGTGACAAAGTGTTGGGCATGGCTCCAGCCGGTCCCCCGCCTGCTCCGTCGACGGCGTTCCTCGAGCCCGGGGGGCCGGCGCACGTGGTGGTCGTCGGTGGGGGCCTGGCGGGGCTCGTCACAGCGCGCGCGCTCACGACCGCCGGTGTCGACGTCACGGTGTGCGAGGCGGGTTCTGTCCTCGGCGGCACATTGAGGCTCGCGGAGGTGGCCGGTCATCGGGTCGACGTCGGCGCCGAGGCCATGCTCGCGGTTCGTCCCGAGGGGGTGGATCTCCTCCGCGATCTGGGTGCAGCCGACGAACTCGTTTCTCCGACCACGACTTCGGCCTCGATCTGGTCGCGTGGGGCACTTCACCCCCTGCCTCGGGCCACCCTGATGGGTGTGCCCACTGCTGAGGACGGTCTTTCCGGCCTCCTCACCGCCGATGAGCTCGAACGCTGGCGGGCCGAGCGGCCCTGGCCCGGCGGGTCGGTGACGGCTGACCTTGCCGTCGGCAGCTACGTCCGGACGCGTTGGGGCGATGCCGTCGCCGACCGTCTCGTCGAACCGCTCCTGGGTGGTGTGTATGCCGGTCGCGCCGACGAGCTCTCCCTCGAGGCGACCATGCCGGCGCTGTGGGCGGCGGCGGTCGCGGACGGCGCCCTGCCGCAGCCCGCGCCAGTCAGCGACCAAGCAGCGCGGCCGGCTTTCGCCGGGATCATCGGGGGAATGGGCCGCCTGCCCGGACTGCTGGCCGACGACCTGACGCGCAGAGGTGTGCGGGTTCGGACCTCGACCACCGTCCGGGCCGTCTCGACTGGAAGGGAGCGCCGGTTCTCGGTGACGGTGGGCCCCACGATGGCCGAGGAGCGGATCCTCGCCGATGCCGTCGTGCTGGCGACGCCGCCAACCGCCGCGAGTCGCCTGCTGGCACAGCTGATTCCGGAGGCGGCCACCGCGCTCGGTGAGGTCGAGTCCTCGTCCAGCGCCGTCGTGACTTTGGCTCTGCCGAGGGCCGGGCTCCCGGGACTTCCGGGATCCGGCTTCCTCGTCCCGGCGGTCGACGGCCACGTCATCAAGGGCGCAACCTTCAGCGCCAACAAGTGGGCCTGGACCGATGCCCTCGACCCGGAGGTGACCTTCGTGCGGGCATCGCTCGGCCGTGCCGGCGACGTGCGGCACCTCCAGCGCGACGATCGTGACCTCGTGACGATCGCGCACCACGAGATCGGTGAGGCGATCGGTGCCACCCTGCCGGATCTTGTCGATGCCCACGTCCAGCGTTGGGGCGGCGGCCTGCCGCAGTACACCGTCGGCCACGCCACGAGGATGGCGACCGTGCGTGAGGCGGTGGCCCGGCGACCGGGGCTCGAGGTGAGTGGCGCGGCATACCAAGGAGTGGGCATCCCCGCGGTCATCGCCTCGGCGACCGGCGCGGCGCAGCGTGTCCTGACCCACCTTCGGCCCCTCGACCCGCGCTTGTGACAATGACGGGTATGACGACGCCAGCAACCCCACGCAAGCCCGGAGTGCACAAGATCAAGGAGATCAACGCCTCGATCCGGTATGCGATGTGGTCGGTCTTCGCGGTCGCCGAGGCCTTGGGCGACGCCGATCGGGAGGCGTATGCCGCGCAGGTCGATGCGCTCTTCGCCGACCTCGCGGAGGCGGGGGTCGTGACTCGCGGCTGCTATGACGTCGCTGGGTTGCGCGCCGATGCCGACCTCATGGTGTGGTGGCACGCCGAGACCGTGGAGGGCGTGCAGGACGCCTATCACCGCTTTCTGAGCACCGACTTCGGGGCCCACCTGGACCCGGTGTGGTCCGTGGTCGCACTGCACCGTCCGGCGGAGTTCAACGCTTCGCACATTCCGGCCTTCATGGCCGACGAGGCGGTGCGGAACTACATCTGCGTGTACCCGTTCGTGCGGTCCTACGACTGGTATCTGATGGAGGAGACCCAGCGACGCACGATTCTGGCCGAGCACGGCAAGGCGGCGCGAACCTATCCGGACGTGCGAGCCAACACGATCGCGTCCTTCGGGTTGAACGACTACGAGTGGATCCTGGCCTTCGAGGCCGATGATCTGCACCGGATCGTGGACCTCATGCGTGACATGCGGGCGACCCGCGCGCGCCTGCACGTGCGCGAGGAGACGCCGTTCTACACGGGCCCCCGCGTGACGGTCGCGGACCTGGTCGCGCGCCAGCGCTGATGCCAACCGGCCAGCATCGACCTCTGGGACTCAGCCGTCGGCCGGGCGCAAGGTGAGGCTGATCGAGTTGATGCAGTAGCGCTGGTCGGTCGGGGTGTCGTAGCCCTCGCCCTCGAAGACGTGACCCAGGTGCGAGCCGCAGGTCGCACAGCGCACCTCGACGCGCGGCCGGCCGGGCAGGGAGCGGTCCTCGAGGAACTCGACCGAGTCACCGGCCAGGGGGGAGAAGAAGGATGGCCACCCGCAGTGACTGTCGAACTTGGTCTCGGACGCGAAGAGCTCGGCTCCGCAGGCCCGGCACGCGTAGACGCCGACGGTCTTGCTGTCGGTGTACTCACCGGTGAAGGGGCGTTCGGTGCCCGCTCGGCGGAGCACCGCGAACTCGTCGGCGGACAGGTGCTCGCGCCACTCCTCATCGGTGCGGTTGACGGAGTAGGACCGGTCGCTGGGTTTCATCGTCATGGTGACTCCAACAGTAGGGGCCCCCGGATCGTTCCGGGGGCGCCCACGGTGAGCAGGCTGCTGCCGGCTACTTCTGGCTGGGCACCCGCACCTGGAGTCCGACGACCACCGGGTCGTGGTCGGACGAGGCGAACTGCGAGGTCGGTGGCCGCGCCGTAACCGACCAGATCGACGACGCCGGCTGGATTGGCGAGTTCGACCGACCCGGTCGTGCCGCTCAGGTTGGGGCTGGAGCAGGAGGAGTCCGGAGTCGGGAGTGCGACGCCATTGGTCGACCCGGCGAGCTGGACGAGGAAGAAGCCGCCCGGGGCGATCGATCCCGAGCCGATGGTGCAGGTCCCCCCGGGTGTTGCCGATGCTGCTCGAGTAGTACTTGAGAGTCCAATCCTTGAGGTCCACCGCCGCGGTGGAGATGTTGTGGAGTTCGACGAAGTCGTTGGTGAACGGGGCGCCGGAGTTCCCGCCGCCGCCGTAGACCTCGGAGATGAGGATGGTCGTGCTGGGGGCGGCTGTCGCGCTGGGGGACGCCGCGATCGCGCACTCCCCAGAACGAGACCGGCTATGGCCACGCTCGCGCGACCTCGGACTGCTGCGGGCATCAGGGTGTTCTTCCTCCAAAAGGTGACCGATGACGCGGTCAGGACGTCACCGGTGCGGACCCTTCTGAAGGTAGGCCCGGGATGCTGAACTCCGGACGGCGTAAAGGTAAGGAGTTGGCAAAGGATCCTGCTCGCCTAGGCTCAGGTCCATGTCGGCCCCCCAGGTGCTCGAGGTTCCCGGCCCCCACGGCATCCGTGAGGTACGGCTGAGCAGCCCCGACCGGCTCATGTGGCCCGATGCCGGCATCACCAAGGGCGACCTGGCGGCTTATGTGCTCGCGGTGGGGGAGCCGCTCCTGCGCGCCATCGGTGACCGACCGGTGACCCTGCAGCGGTTCCCGGAGGGCATCGAGGGTGAGGAGTTCTACCAGAAGAATCCGCCCAAGGGGATGCCCGAGTGGGTGCGCACGGTGAGTTGCCGTTATCCGAGTGGGCGGCGGCACGACCAGATCGTCGTCGACGAGTTGGCAACGGCCGTGTATGCCGTGCAGATGAACACGGTGACCTTCCATCCGTGGCCGGTCCGTGCCGACAACAACGACAACCCAGACGAGTTGCGAATCGACCTCGATCCCCAGCCCGGCCGTGGCTTCGCCGATGCCGTGGAAGCCGCATTTGCGTTGCGGGAGTTGCTTGCCGAGCTCGGGCTCACCGGGTGGGCGAAGACGAGCGGCAACCGGGGAGTGCACGTCTATGCCCGCATCGCGCCGACCCACGAGTTCCTCGACGTGCGTCACGGTGTCATCGGCATCGCCCGCGAGTTGGAGCGGCGGCTGCCTGATCTGGTGACCTCCTCGTGGTGGAAGGAGGAGCGCGGCGAGCGCGTCTTCGTCGACTTCAATCAGGCCTGCCGGGACCGCACCATTGCCTCTGCCTACAGCCCCCGGCCGCTGCCGGGTGCGCCCGTCTCGATGCCGGTGACGTGGAAGGAACTTCGGGTGGCGTCGCCGGCCGACTTCACGGTGCTGACAGTCCCCGAGATCGTCCAGGATCGAGGCGACGCGTGGGCCGGGATCGATGATGCGGTCGGTGAGGTGGCGGCGGCGATTGCGCTGTGGGACAGGGATGTCAACGAGCATGGGTTGGGTGAGCTGAACTTCCCGCCGGACTATCCGAAGATGCCGGGGGAGCCGCCCCGGGTCCAGCCCAGCAAACGCCGGCAGGACAAGGCGGACGAGGACTACATGGCCCCCAAGGCCGATCGCGATGCCGCCCTCCGCGAGGAGTGGGGTATGCCGCTCGTGCCGCCGATCCCGCCGATGCTCGCCAAGGCGGTCAAGGGTTTCGACGCCAAGGGGGTCAAGGACGCGGATGTCGTCTTCGAGCCGAAGTGGGATGGCTTCCGGTCGATCATCTTCCGCTCCGGTGACCGGGTGGAGATCGGTAGCCGCAACGAGAAGCCGATGACGCGCTACTTCCCCGAGGTCGTCGAGGCCGTGCTGGCCAACTTCCCCGCCAAGTGCGTTGTCGACGGCGAGATCATCGTGCAGCGGCCGGGGGAGGAGCGGCTGGACTTCGAGCTGTTGAGCCAGCGGATCCACCCGGCGGCCAGCCGGGTCAAGAAGCTGTCGATCGAGACACCGGCGCAGTTCGTCGCCTTCGACCTGCTCGCCCTGGGTGACGAAGACCTCATGGGTCGGCCCTTTGGGGAGCGACGCGCCCTCCTGGAGGAGGCATTTGCCTCTGTGCAGCCACCGATCCACCTGACCCGCGCGACACGTGAGGTCGACGAGGCGAAGTCGTGGTTCACGGAGTTCGAGGGTGCCGGGCTGGACGGTGTGATGGCCAAGCCCGCCGACACGGCCTACGAGCCCGACAGACGGGTGATGTTCAAGCTCAAGCACGAGCGGACCGCCGACTGCGTCGTCGCCGGCTATCGCACCCACAAGAACGACCCGCAGGCGATCGGTTCCCTGCTGCTGGGCATCAACGGCCCGGACGGTGACCTGCGCTCGGTCGGGGTCATCGGTGCCTTCCCGATGGCCACCCGTAAGGCGCTCTACGAGGAGTTGCAGGATCTCGTCACCGACTTCGACGACCATCCGTGGAGCTGGGCCAAACTCGAGGAGGGCGTGCGCACACCGCAGGCGGCCGGCGGCAGTCGCTGGGCTGCCGGCAAGGACCTGTCGTTCACGCCACTGCGGCCGGAGCGAGTCGTCGAGGTTCGCTATGACCACATGGAGGGCGTCCGCTTCCGCCACACCGCACAGTTCGTGCGGTGGCGCCCGGACAAGGATCCGGCCGACTGCACCTACGACCAACTCGAGGAGCCGGTCTCCTACGACCTCTCCGAGGTGCTCGGCGGCCCCGAGGGTGCGCGTGGCTGAGAGCCGGGCCCTGGGAAACCTGGGTCGTGCTGCTGTCGGTGCGGGGATCGCGATCGGGTCGGCATCGGCGGCCGCCGGCCTGGGGTCGTTGGCCGGGGCGGCCTATTTTGCGCGCAAGGTGCTCACCCCGGACCGTCGCCGCCCCGACGACGTCGTCATCACGTCGATCGGGCGCGATGTGGTCACCGTGTCCGCGACCCCGGACACGGTCGTTCCCGGTCGCTATGGACTGTGGCTCGACGGCGGTCTCGGCCATGCCAGGGTCGGCGACATCGTGGCCCACGACGTCGACCACGGCCAGGTGACCCGCACGGTGACCGCTGTCGACCGCGGCTTTCTCGCCCCGGGCCCGGCGCGCTGGAACGCGTACTACTGGGGTGCCCCTCCGGACGAGTCACTGGGCCTGCGCACCCACCACCTGTCGGTGCGTGGCGAGTTGGGCATCCTGCCGGCGTGGGTCGTCCCCCCGGCCGATCCTGCCCCCGGCGGTGGTGACCGGTGGGCGATCCTCGTCCATGGCCGCGGAGCGCGCCGCGAGGAGGCCTTGCGTGCGATCGGCCCCCTGCACGAGTTGGGTTGGACCGCCCTGGTGCCCAACTATCGCAATGACGAGGGCGTCGTTGCCGGCCCGGACGGCCGGTACAACCTCGGTCTGTCCGAGTGGCGCGACATCGAGGCCGCGATCGATCACGCGGCTCGCCTGGGCGCCCAGGAGATCGTCCTCGTCGGATGGTCGATGGGCGGGGCCATCGTCCTGCAATTCCTCGACCGTTCGCCATTGTCCCAACTCGTCGACGGCGTCGTGCTCGACGGGCCGGTCATCGACTGGGGAGACGTCCTGGCCCACCACGGCCGTTTGCACCATGTCCCGGACCCGGTCCTCGGCCTCTCGCGAGCGATGATGGGCCGACGCTGGGGCAAGCGGCTCGTCGGTGTCCACGACGTCCTCGACGTCGCCCAGACCGACTGGGTCAGCCGCGCCGACGAACTCACGCACCCCATGCTTCTCATCCATTCGGCCGACGACGAGTTCGTGCCGGTCGGCCCGTCCAGGGCTCTCGCGCACCGGCGACCGGACCTGATCCGCTACGAGGAGTTCACCGTTGCGCGGCACTGCAAGGAGTGGAACGTCGATCCACAACGCTGGGAGTCCGTCCTCACCGACTTCGTCGAGGGACTCAGCGGCTGAGCCGCCACAGAGTCATCAGGGAACCGTCCTCCTCCAGAACGTGCCGCAGGTCGGCGCGCCCGGCGAGGGCGCCACCGGGCGCGACGATCCGCAACGGATCACCCCCGACCAGCCGCGGCGAGACGGTCAGCGCGAGGTCGTCGACCAACCCTGCCGCGAGCAGGTCTGCGAAGAGGTGCGGTCCACCCTCGGTGAGCACCCGCGGCATACCCTCGGCCGCGCAGCGAGCCACGACCCCGGCGAGGTCGACCGCGTCGTCCCCGATCACCCAGACGTCGTCGCCCGCGCGACGTCGCGAGGACTCACACGTCGCGAGCACGACGCGAGTCCGGCTGTCCCGCAACCCTTCCGGCAGTCGGCCCCGTCGTGACACGATGATCAGGGGCTTGCGGGCCGGCCCATAGTTCTCCACCCGTGCCGTGCCCGCGCCAACCATGACGCAGTCGGCGAGCCGCCGGTTGGCGCTGAAGACACGCGCGTCGGCCGGCGTGTTGATCGAGCCGCTGAGACCGTCGGCACCCTGCGCCGCACCGTCGAGGGTTGAGACGAAGTTGGCCCGCAGCCACCGCGCCCGGGGGAAGGCGTAGAGCCGCTCGAGGGTCGCATCGGACACCGCGCCGGACGGTATGCCGCGCAGACGGGTGGAGAGGACTCGCATCGGCCCAGTCTGGCACCGGACCTGCAAGGATGCGGCCATGGCGAAGACGAAGGACAAGGGCAAGAAGTCGGCCAAGGACAAGACCCTGGACAAGACCGCGAAGTCGGCCAAGGCCAAGGCGGAGAAGAAGGGCAAGGAGGCGGCCGCCACGAACTGGACACAAACCCTGCGCGTCGCCCCTGGCTTCTCCTTGCTCGACCTGGACGCGGAGTCCACCCCCGGGTTTGCCGGTGACAAGGCGGCCGGCCAGTTGGCGCTCGAAGGTATCGACGAGCAACTGTCCGAGCTCCAGGAGCGGCTCTATGCCGAGAGCAAGGGTGATCGGAAGCGCTCGCTCCTGCTCGTGGTGCAGGGGATGGACACCTCCGGCAAGGGCGGGATCATGCGTTACGTCGTCGGCGCCTTCGACCCGCAGGGTGTCAAGCACACGGCCTTCAAGGCGCCGACCAAGGAGGAGCGTGCGCACCCCTTCCTCTGGCGGATCACCAACGCGCTGCCGCTGCCGGGGGAGATCGGTGTCTTCGACCGGTCGCAGTACGAAGACGTCCTCATCGTCCGGGTCCACGACCTCGTGCCCCGCACCCAGTGGTCGCGTCGCTACGCGCAGATCAACGCCTGGGAGAAGAAGGTCGCCGACTCGGGCACCACGATCGTCAAGATCATGCTGCACATCTCCAGCGACGAGCAGAAGGCGCGACTGGGGGAGCGGCTCGACCGTCCGGACAAGTACTGGAAGTTCAACCCCGGTGATCTCGATGAGCGCGCCTACTGGGCGGACTACATGCAGGCCTACCAAGCGGCCTTCGACAAGTGCTCCACCGACGTCGCCCCCTGGTTCGTCGTGCCCGCCAACCGCAAGTGGTACGCCCGATTGGCCGTCGCCAATCTCGTTCTCGAGCACCTCAAGGCGATGGACCCGCAGTGGCCGCCGGCCGACTTCGACGTCGAGGAGCAGAAGGCTCGACTGGCCGCGATGCCCTGACCGGGGGCGCGTCGTCGATCAGGCGGGGAGGAAGGCGCGGTCGACCAGTGCCCCGGCGTGCGCTGCACTCACCCCGGACAGGGTTCCGAAAGTGTGGCCGTGCTCGCCACCCAGTCGGGACGCGACGAAGGCGTCCGCGACGATGGCCGGCGAGTGCTGCACCAGCAACGCGGCCTGCAGGGTGATCGCCAGGTGCTCGACGAGCCGGCGTGCTCGAAGTTGCGCGTCGGCGCCGAGCGCCTCCGCGTGTGCCGACTCGACTCGGTCGATTGCGGCATCGAGGGTCGTGCTGTGCCCCCTGGCCAGGGCGAGTTCCTTGCCGAGCGCGGCCAGGGCCGCGGGTTGACGGGTGAGGGCGCGCACGACGTCGAGGGCGTTGACGTTCCCCGATCCCTCCCAGATCGAGTTCAGGGGTGCTTCCCGATAGAGACGGGCCAGACCGTTCTCCTCGACATAGCCCGCGCCTCCGAGGCACTCGAGCGCCTCCGCGACGACCGGTGGGGTGCGTTTGCAGACCCAGAACTTCCCGACCGCCACGCCGAGCCGTGACACGTCGGTGTCGCCGTGGTCGACGGCCGCCGCCAGCCGTAGCCCGAGCAGGGTGGCGGCCTCGGACTCGAGAGCCAGATCCGCGAGGACGTTCTGCATCAAGGGCTGATCGACAAGCCGCGCCCCGAAGGCCGACCGATGCCTGGCGTGCCAGATGGCTCGCGTCAGGGCGGCTCTCATCCCGGCAGCCGAGCCCAGGACGCAGTCGAGCCTGGTCGAGGCCACCATGTCGATGATCGTCCGGATTCCCCGGCCCTCCTCACCGACGAGGGTTCCGACCGTGCCCTCGAACTCGACCTCGCTCGAGGCATTGGACCGGTTGCCCAATTTGTCCTTGAGCCGCTGAACGGCGAAGCGGTTGCGCTCACCGTCGGGTAGCACGCGCGGGACGAAGAAGCAACTGGACCCGGACTCGGTGTTCGCCAGGACGAGGAAGGCGTCACTCATCGGCGCCGAGCAGAACCACTTGTGCCCGGTCAGCCGGTGCACGTCCCCGTCGGGGACCGCGACCGTGGTGTTGGCCCGGACATCCGAGCCGCCCTGCTTCTCGGTCATGCCCATGCCCATCGTCGCGCCCGACTTGGTCGCCAGGGGTGCCAGGGGCGAGTCGTAATGACGGGACGCGATGCGCGGCAGCACCTCGGCGGCGAGGGTGGGGTTCGAGCGCAGAGCCGGCGCCGCGGCATACGTCATGGAGATGGGGCAGAGGTGACCGGCCTCCGCCTGGGACCACAGGTGGAAGCCGACCGCGCGCCGCAGATGTGCAACCGAGCCGGTCGGCCGGGTCCAGGCCTCGGCGGTCAGGCCGTGCCCGATGGCCCGGGCCATGAGCCAGTGATAGGAGGGGTCGTAGTCGACCTCATCGATCCGCCGGCCGGTGCGGTCGTGGGTGCGCAGGATGGGCGTGTGCCGGTCGGCCCGGTCGGCGTGGGCCTGCGTCGGTTCCGCGTTGGCCAGACGCCCGAGACCGCCCAGATCGTCGGCATCGCGTGCATCGCCCCACCGTTGGATCGCGTCCACGAGCACGGGATCGGTCGCGAAGAGGTCGTGGCCGACGAAGTCGGGCACCTGATTCGTCACCTCGTGGGTCGCCATGGCACTGCGAGCCTACGGCCGTGTCCGGCCCGATGGGGCTCGGGGTGGCCGTTACCGTGGGTGCGTGGTGAGTGCGGGGGTGAGTCCGGCGCGCGCGGTGGCGCGCGAGTGGCTCGCGCGCGTCCCGTGGCTGGAGGCGCTGGCTCGTCTCACGCTGGAGACCATTCGTGTGTGCCTGCGGTACCGGGTGACCGGATTGGCCTCGGAGGCCGGCTTCTTCGCGCTCCTGTCGCTTCCGCCCCTCATCCTCGGGCTCTTCGGTGGGGTCGGCTACATCGGTCGGTGGTTGGGTCCGGTGACCGTGGATCAGGTGCGCAACGCCATCGAGACGTATGCCGCGCGCTTCCTCACCCCCGATGTCATCAATTCGACCCTCACCCCGACGATCGACGACGTCTTCGGGTCGGGCCGCTTCGAGTTGATCTCGCTGGGCTTCCTGCTGTCGATCTGGTCAGGGAGCCGTGCCCTCAACGTCTTCCTCGACACGATCTCGATCATGTACGGCCAGTCCGACGTGCGGGGGATCGTGCGCACCCGGGCACTGAGCCTGTTGCTCTACGTCGTGGCCCTGCTCATCGGGGTGCTCACCATTCCACTGGTTCTCATCGGGCCGACCCTGCTGGGTGAGTTGCTCCCCGATCGCTGGGACTTCCTCGTGCGGGCCTACTGGCCCGTGGTGTCAATCGTCACCGCGGCGAGCCTGACGAGTCTGTTCCATGTCGCGACACCGCAACGCAGTCCGTGGCTACGCGATGCGCCCGGTGCGGCCCTCACGTTGGTCATCTGGTTCATCGCGTCCTTCGTCCTGCGCGGGACGATCGCGGGCTCCTTGGGTGGTGAGAGCACCTCGATCTACGGCCCTCTCGCGGCCCCGATCGTCATCCTGATCTGGCTCTACTTCCTCGCCATCGCCGTGCTCATCGGTGCGGCGCTCAATGCGGCGATCCGCACCCTGTGGCCCTCACCGGAGACCCGAGGGCTGCGCGAGCGGGCGGCAGCCACCGTGCGGCGGCGGATGGTGCGCCGGGCGGCCGATGATCTCAGTGCTCCGGCGGACGACGATCCACTCTCGCTGCACGGGATCAAGGAAGCGGCCCGGCGACCGCTCACCCCGGTCGGGGGAGGCCGCACCCTGGAGGACGACCTCGCCGATGTGCACGAGAGCAGTGGGCCGCCGTCCTGATTTTGGAGAACGCTGCGCCGATGGGTTAATGTCTCCGAGCACGCCAGACGGGAAACCGGATGGATGCGCGGATGTAGCTCAGTTGGTAGAGCGCAACCTTGCCAAGGTTGAGGTCGCCGGTTCGAGGCCGGTCATCCGCTCGGAGGGTTTTGCCGCCCCCAATGGTGGAGTGGCCGAGAGGCGAGGCAGCGGCCTGCAAAGCCGCGTACACGGGTTCAAATCCCGTCTCCACCTCGAGTAGGACCTGACTCGGGCGATTGGCGCAGTGGTAGCGCGCTTCCTTGACACGGAAGAGGTCACTGGTTCAAACCCAGTATCGCCCACCATCTAACCGCAGGTCAGAGCCCCTTTCGAGGGGCTCTGGTCGTTTTCGAGAACATACGGGGAACAAGAAACAGCCACTTTTGGCCGCTCCTGACCCCGCGACGCCTCAGCGCCAGTTCCCTACGGGCTTAGCATCGATGAAGCGCTCGATCGACTCGACCTTGATCCGCAGCGTCTTGCGGCCGAGGCGTACGGCGTCGAACTGACCGTCGGCGATGTAGCGACGAACGGTCCGCGTCGACACAGCGAGCGCGGCGGCAGCGTCGGCGAGCGAGACGAGTCGACGGGAGATGGTGGCAGTCATGATGACCTCCTGGGTTCGCGACCGTCCGACGACGGCCTCACTCCCCCAAGGCCGCGGTCTGTACGCGAGTGGCCATGTATGGCGTGATGTTCCGGTCGCTCTTGGCCCATGTCGCTGGCGCCTTCCCGCGCGGCTGTTCGCCACAGGACGATCGCCGAACGGCTGTACGTGTCGGTCAAGACCGTCGCCAACAACGTATCGGCGGTCATGCTCAAACTCGGCGTCGAGGACCGCGCCGACGCCATCGCGATCATCCGAAGCCGCCGCACGGGGTGACATGGAGTCACCCCGTGACGGTCCGGCTCTCAGACGGAGAGGGCCGTCTTGTTCCGGCGCTTGGTTCCGAGCCGGTGGCCGAGGGCAAGCAGGCCGACGCCGATGAGCCCGATCGCCAGGCTGATCAGTCCGTACGACCAAGGGAATTCTCCGGGGATGAACACCTTGCTGCCGCCGAGGGTGTCGACCAGCAGGTAGACGCTCTGATAGGTGAAGGCCCACATCCACGCGAACCCGAAGATCACCCCGGCGGTCAACTGTGAGCGGAAGAAGAAGCCCAGCGGGAAGGCCAGCAGCACGCTGACCGCGGCGATCATCGGGTGCTCCTGGGGCCGGAGAAGGTGAGGACGAGTGCGGTCACGGTGACCAACACCATCGCAGCGACGAGCGCCTTGATGCCTGCGGGCACATCGACGAAGAACGCGGGCAGGGCCGAGATCGAACAGAGCACAATCGTGATGGCGGCCAGCCGCGCGGCGGCCCGGTTGTTCTTGACCCAGGCGAGGATGCCGGCGACGGTGCCGATGAGACCGAGTATCGATCCTGCCAGCAGGATGCCGAGCGGGGGCCCGGTCTCTACGTCCGGCGACGGACCGAGGGCGCTGGCGATGTTGCCGATCGACAGCAGGATCGTCAGCGCGAGGCCGACCTTGTTGAGCGGGCTCCATGCAGGGGGCGACTGGTGAGGGGCCATGGGGTTGCTCCTGACGGGTTCGCGTTGCGCCACGGCAGTGTCGGCGGCAGATGGCGGTCGTGGGTTCATTCAACTACTCCTTCGGTGACTTGGTGATTCGACTCCGACCCTTCGACTATGGGTCCTCGCCCATCACAAGCGCATCGACGCCTCGCCCCAATCTGCTCGGGAATGATCCCAGCCAAGCCGGGAACGCGGCCCCATGACGGCGACGGCTATCACACGGAACAATGGTGACCATGCCCCATCCCGACGGCCTGCTCCGGGTCGTGCTCGCCGACGACCATCCTGTCGTGCGAAGCGGGTTGCGTGCCCTGCTCGACTCACTCGGTGGCTACGAGGTGGTGGCCGAGGCAGGGAGCGGAGACGCCGCGGTGGCAGCCGTGCTCGAGCATCGGCCTGACGTTGTGCTTCTCGACGTGAAGATGCCCGATGGTGACGGCATCGACGCCACCCGCCGGATCAGAAGTGGCGTGCCCGAGACGGCGATCCTGATACTCACGATGTTCGATGACCGCGAGACGGTGCAGGCGGCAATGAGGGCAGGGGCGCTGGGCTACGTGCTCAAAGGCGCCGAGCAGCGCGACATCGACAGGGCGATCCGTGCCGTGGCGGCGGGTGAAGCGATCTTCGGGGCCGAGGTCGTGCAGGCGGTCGTTGACTTCTCCACCTCACCGTCGGCCACACCGTTTCCTGACCTTACGGTCCGTGAGCGCGAGGTGCTCGACCTGGTGGCGTCGGGTCATCGCAACCATGCAATCGCGGACCAGTTGTTCGTGTCACCCAAGACGGTCGCCAACCATGTATCGTCGATCTTCGCCAAGCTGGGCGTCACTGACCGCTCCGAGGCGATCGTGCGTGCACGGCGAGAGGGCTTCGGAGAACTATGAGCGAGCGACAGCGAGCGACCATCTGATGAGTGCCTGGCTGACGATGTCCGAGGCCGCGTTCGCTGTCACCACGTTGGTCTGTGGCGTCTGGCTGCTCCGCACCCGGTCTGCGACGGCCTCCGGCGCGCTGCTTGCTGCCACGGGTATCGGCGTGTTTGGCGTCATCGGCTGCGCGGCCAATGGAGCCACCCAAGCCGTCGACATCGGTCTGCGGATCACGCTCGGCGTTCTGCTGTCGCTCGCGGTGGCCTGCTATCCCCGTGTGCAAGCGGGCGTGATCTCGCTGACCCTGCTGAGCGCGGTCGGCCTTGCTGGCACTGTGATGGTGTTGGCGGCCCCGGCCGTTGCCTGGATGCCGCTGGCCATCGTCTTGTTCCTCCTGCTGGCGATCTGGTGGGCCTGGGAGAACGGGGAGGCCCACACCCGCCGTGCACTGATGTGGTCCACCACCGCCTGGCTCGGCGCTTGCCTTCTGATCGCTCTGGTGTCCTTCACCGGCGACGCCTTGGCCGGGACTGCTGTAGACCCAGGTCCGCTGGTTCCGCTGCTGGGCCTGTTCGGCCCGATCGCGATGGTCGTCGGGGCAGTAAGCGGTGACGTCGTCGATGTGCGCGGGATCGTTACGCCGCTAGTGGTCAACGCGACGGTCGTGGCTGTCTTCGTGGCGGTGACCGTCGGCGGGCTAGGCCTGGTGGAAGCCGACCGAGGCGGGCCGCTGCCGCTTGGTGTGGTGGCGTTGACCTGCGCCGGACTCGCGTTCGCGGTGCGCCCCTTGCAGGTCGTCCTGCGCGGTGTCGTGGACGAGGTGCTGTACGGAAAGCGCCCTGATCCGCTCCGTGCCGCGTCCAGTCTCGTGGGCGAGGTCGCGGACTCGCCGCAAACCGGACTCGACGCACTCCGTGAGGCGATGCTGTTGCCGTATGCCGCCATCGAGACCAGCGGACGTGTCGAGTTGCACAGCGGAACCCCCGTCGCCTACACACGCACTTTCGCGCTAACTAGCGCAGACCAGCCGGACACCCGCCTCATCGTGGGAGTGAGACCCGGTGATCTGCGGTTGTCCGCGGACGACGAGCAGGTGCTGCGCATCGTCACGCCGTTGTTCACCCAGACCTTGCGCGCCGGCCAGCTCGCTGAACGCCTTCGGCACTCGGTAGAGCGGGAGATCACGGCGGTCGAGGAGGAACGCAGACGGCTGCGCCGCGACCTGCACGATGGGATCGGGCCCCTGCTCAGCGGCGCGGCCTTCACCGCCGATGCGGCGGCCAATCGCGTGCAGGACTCCCCGACGGAGTCCTTTGCGCTGATCGCAGCCGTGCGTGGCGAGGTGACGGCGGCATTGGGAGAAATCCGCCGCATCGCCCTGGACCTGCGGCCACCCGCCCTGGACCAGCTCGGCCTCAACGGGGCACTTCGTCAACGCGCCGAGTCCACCTACGGAGCGGATGGCCGCCGGATCGAGGTCGGCGTCCAGATCGAGGCTGGGCCGCTACCGGCAGCCATTGAGGTCACGACTTACCGCATTGCCGTCGAAGCACTCACCAACGCCGCGCGTCACTCGCTCGCCCGGCAGGTGCGAATCAAGGTGACCGAAGACGGCAACACCCTGCGCATCAACGTCACCGACAACGGCGCGTCACCTGGCCCCTCTTGGGAGGCGGGTACCGGGCTCACCTCGATGCACGAGCGGGCCGAACTGCTCGGCGGCACGATCCACGCAGGACCGAGCCCCACAGGAGGCCGGGTCGAAGCGACCCTTCCTCTACCTCACTCTGCTACCCGCCGACCTTGAGGCGGGCGCGCTGCCGCTTGGAGATAACGACCGAAGCGGTCAGAAGCCAGAAGGGAAGCAGCAAGTAGGTCACCAAACCGCCTGGCGGGATTCCGGCGTTGCCGAGGGCGGCAAGCACGCCAAGAACGACGGACACGACGGCAAACCAGCGCGGCAGGACCGACCCTTGCCATCCAGCAAGACCGGTGGCGATGAAGGCCGTGGCCAAACCGATGCCCAGCCCCGCCCAGCCGAGGAACTCCGCGTAGCCCAACACGACAGCAGCAGCCTGATCGTCGGCATCCGCCGCGCCGTTGATGAGCGCCCACCCCCACACGATCATCTGCGAGATCGCGGCTACGATCCATCCCGCGGAGGCTACGGACGAGAAGACCGTGTCGGCGGACTCAGCCGAGCGAAGGTGATTGCGGGTGGCGGCGCTGAAGACGAGCAGCGCGATGCCCATTACGATCAGGCCAGCGGTGCGCTCTCCGAACACCCGCTCCAAGGTGCGCCGCTCCGGCCCTTCGACGTGCTGGGCCGCGGCCCATCGGCGCAGGTAACGCTTCTTCGTAGCCTCGCTGAGTGGCTTGAGTACCAGTCGCTCGAAGATGTCCGGGGCAGGCTCGGCCAGGCTGGATGAGTTCGGGCCTGGTGGTGACAACGATCCGCATGTTCCCCGGCCGCGCCTGAGCCCACCGGGTCGTGAACTCGTCGATCTCGCGGACCACCTTCTCGCGTAGACCCGCGGATGCGACCTCATCGAGCCCGTCGAGGAAGACCTGGGTTGGATACCTGTCCAGGATGGCGCGAACGTCGTCGACACCGATGTCGTGCCCGGGTGCTGCGTACCCGAAGTGAGCAACCAAGAACCGCTCCATACCGATCTACGCGCGCTGCTTCACCTTTTCGCGCCGTCTGTGCTCGCGTACGGGTCATGGCCACCGATCCACTCTGCGTAGTGGGCGAGGTCGATGCGGATCGCGACCCGAAGGTCCGCGGTCTCATCCGTGGGCAGAGACTCCTTGCGTTCGGCGAGCTGGTGGCGCCCGATGCCCCCCCGGCACGGTGCACCTGGCACACGTACTGCGCGATCGTCGACTTGCCCTGCCCGGGCACGCCCTCGATCAACGGCTGTCGGGACGTCGCGCTCGCTGCCTGGCGCCGAGTGGCCTTCACTCGTTGACGTCCCGCAGTGGTCTCAGTTGCGGGACGTCAACGACATGCGGAGTCAGCGTGGTGCCGAGGCGCCAGGGCCAGGCGACGGCGTCCTCCTTGGCGTCGAACGTCGTCGGAGCTCGATACAGCCGGCCGTCAGGGCCGGTGTACGCCGCGCGATAGCGGCCGGATTCACACCGCTCGATCCGCCCGAAGCCGCGCCGGGCGATTGAAGATTCCCGAGCCATCTTCTGTCCCTCCAGTGTCGCCTTTCGGGGAACATACGGGGAACATAGACGTCAGATTCTGTCCGAAGATGTCTCGATCTGTCAGGCGTCACAAGATCCCGAAAATGCCCTCTGACCTGCGAGTTTACGTCAGAGCGAGTATCGCCGACGAGACCACGACAAACCCGGCTCTCAAAAGTTCAAACCCAGTATCGCCCACCAGAAGGAACGGCCCCTGACCAGCGGAAACGCTAGACAGGGGCCGTTCCCTCGTCTCGGTGCATCGCGCGCTGCCGTGGGGGAGGGTTTGGCCGTGCCCCGGCACGGGAGAACCCACCCCGAGAGTGACGGCGGCCGCCATTAGGGTGAACGAATGGCCGCTCCGCGCTCGTATCGCCCGTCGCCGGGCGAGATCCCGGTCGATCCGGGCGTGTATCGCTTCCGGGACGACGTCGGACGGGTCATCTATGTCGGGAAGGCCAAGTCCCTGCGACCGCGCCTGTCGTCCTACTTCCAGGACACGGCCGCTCTGCATCCGCGAACCCAGCAGATGGTGCGCACCGGCGCGAGCGTCGAGTGGACCGTCGTGCGCACCGAGGTCGAAGCGTTGCAGTTGGAGTATGCGTGGATCAAGGAGTTCGATCCGCGCTTCAACGTCAAGTATCGCGACGACAAGTCCTACCCCTATCTCGCCGTCACCCTCGGGGAGGAGTTTCCGCGCGCCCAAGTGATGCGTGGCGCAAAGCGCAAGGGCACTCGCTATTTCGGCCCCTTCGCCCACGCCTGGGCGATCCGGGAGAGCCTGGATCTGGCGCTGCGCGTGTTCCCGATGCGCACCTGCTCTGCCGGCGTCTTCCGCCGAGCCGGCCAGGTCGGGCGACCCTGTCTGCTGGGCTACATCGACAAGTGCTCGGCCCCATGTGTGGGCCGGATCGATGCCCATCACCACCGGGCGATCGCCGAGGACTTCTGCGACTTCATGGCGGGGGACAGCGCCCGTTTCGTCAAGCGACTGGATGTGGAGATGCGTGCGGCCGCCGCGGACCTCGACTTCGAGCGGGCGGCGACCCTTCGCGACGACATTGCGGCACTGGAGCGGGTGCTCGAGAAGTCCACGATCGTCCTGCCCGACGGCACCGACGCTGATGTCTTCGGCATCGAGGACGACGAGTTGGAGACTGCCGTGCAGGTCTTCCATGTGCGCGGCGGTCGGATCCGGGGCCAGCGCGGCTGGGTCGCCGAGAAGGACGCCGAAACGACTCCCGAGATCATCGGGCACCTGCTCCAAGAGGTCTACGGCGCCGACGGCGATGACGAGATCCCCCGCGAGGTGCTCGTGCCCATCGAGCCCGAGAACAGGCCGACCCTCGAGGCCTGGCTCAGCGGTCGCCGTGGCTCGACAGTCCGGATCCGGGTCCCCCAGCGGGGCGACAAGCGGAGACTGATGGAGACCGTGACCCGCAATGCCACGCAGAGCCTGGCCCGGCACAAGGTCGCCCGCGCCGGGGACCTCACCGCCCGCAGCCAGGCGCTCCAGCAACTGCAGGAGTACTTGGGCCTGGAGGACTCACCACTGCGCATCGAGTGTTTCGACATCTCGCACGTCCAGGGGACCCAAGTGGTCGGCTCGATGGTGGTCTTCGAGGACGGATTGCCGCGCAAGTCGGAGTATCGGCGTTTCATCGTCCGAGGTGAGGACGAGACCGGCCGCACCGATGACACGGCTGCGATGCACGAAGTGTTGGGACGGCGGCTCCACCGCCTGGCCAAGGAGCGGGACCAGCACGCCCTCGACGAGGAGACCGGCAAGCCGGCGCGCTTTGCCTATCCACCCAACCTCATCGTCGTCGACGGTGGCCTTCCCCAGGTCAATGCGGCACAGGCGGTGTTGGACGAGAAGGGGGTCGTCGACGTCACGGTCGTCGGGCTGGCGAAACGGCTCGAAGAGGTCTGGGTCCCGGGGGAGGACCATCCGCTGGTGCTGCCACGTAACAGTGAGGGTCTCTATCTCCTCCAGCGTGTCCGGGACGAAGCGCACCGGTTTGCCATCACCTTTCATCGCCAGCGGCGCTCCAAGGCCATGACCGCGAGCGCGCTCGACGGCATACCCGGCCTGGGTGAGGTCAAGCGCAAGGCCCTGCTCAAGGCGTTCGGCTCCGTGAAGAAGATGAGGGCCGCCACTCCTGCAGAGCTCGCCGAGGTTTCCGGCATCGGGCCGACGCTCGCGGCGATCATTGCGGCAGAGTTGTCATCCACGGGCAGCGTGCCCGCCGTCAACATCACGACCGGGGAGGTGCTGGACGATGAGTGACGATCTGGTCCCGCACGACTCGACCGAGTTGCTGCTCGTCACCGGCATGAGCGGGGCCGGGCGCAGCACGACCGCAAACGTGCTGGAGGACCGCGGCTGGTACGTCGTCGACAATCTGCCGCCGCAACTGCTCCCCGCCCTGGTCATGCTCGGGGAGCAGGCGCGCCGGCGAGGGGTGGCGCTCAAACTCGCGGCGGTCATCGACGTCCGGGCCAAGCAGTTCTTCGACGAGCTTCACAACGCGCTGGTCACCTTGGAAGAAGGTCCGTGGCGCCCGCAACTGTTCTTTCTCGACGCCACCGACGAGGCCCTCGTCCGGCGCTTCGAGAGCGTGCGTCGACCGCACCCTCTGCAGGGCAGTGGACGCCTCCTCGACGGTATCCAGGCCGAGCGAGAGCTGTTGCGCGAGTTGCGAACCCAGGCAGATGTGGTCCTCGACACCTCGGGTCTCAACGTGCACCAGTTGGCTCGCAAGATCGGTCCGATGGTCGGCGATGACAGCGGCTCCAGACTCCGCATCGCCGTCATGTCCTTCGGTTTCAAGTACGGCATCCCCCTGGACGCCGACTTCGTCTTCGACCTGCGATTCCTCCCCAACCCCTTCTGGGTGCCCGAGCTGAAGGCGCTGACTGGGCAGGACGAGCCGGTCAGTCACTATGTGCTGACCCAACCGGGGGCCGAGGACTTTCTCGATCGGACGGTGGCACTCCTGGAGACCGTCGTCGAGGGCTACCTGAACGAAGGCCGCCGCTACGCGACCGTCGGCGTCGGCTGCACGGGTGGCAAGCACCGCAGCGTCGCGATTGCCGAAGCGTTGGCCCAGCGTCTGGGGAGCGGTCGAAGGAGCACCTTTGTCGTCCACCGAGACCTGGGGCAGGAGTGAGACCGCATGCCGTGGCCGCCCTCGGGGGCGGCCACGGGCTGGCATCCACGCTCTCGGCACTCCGCTTCATCACCGACGACATCACGGCCATCGTCACAGTGGCCGACAACGGTGGATCCAGCGGGCGCCTGCGCAGCGAGTTCGGGGTTCTCCCGCCCGGTGACCTCCGCATGGCCTTGGCAGCACTGTGTGACGAGAGCGAGTGGGGGCACACCTGGCGTGACGTCCTCCAGCACCGGTTCGACGGCGACGGTCCCCTCGCCGGGCACGCTGTCGGCAATCTCCTCATCGTGGCCCTGTGGGAGCTGCTCGACGACCCGGTGGCCGGGCTCGATCTGGTCGCCCGGCTGCTCAGGGCCAACGGTCGCGTCCTGCCCATGGCAGCTGTGCCGCTCGACATCGAGGCCGACGTCACCGGCCTCGACGACGCGGACCCGGGACGCGTTCACGTCGTGTCCGGGCAGGCGGAGGTCGCGACCACGGCGGGCAGAGTCCAGCAGGTGCGGTTGGTGCCCCAGGCCCCGCCGGCCTACCCGGAGTCGGTGGCAGCCATCAGGTCGGCCGACTGGGTGATCCTCGGACCCGGGTCATGGTTCACCTCGGTGATGCCCCACCTGCTCGTCCCGGACCTGCAGGAGGCTCTTTCCGTCACGCGGGCCCATCGCCTGCTGATCCTCAACCTCGAGTCCCGAACGACGGAGACGGCGGACTTCACGGCGGCTGGTCACGTTGACTCCTTCGCCCTGAACGCCCCGGGTGTGCGGCTCGATGTGGTGCTTGCCGACCCCTCGGCCACCGACGACCTCGATGAACTCGAGGCCGCCTGCCAGCGGGTGGGAGCAACCTTGGTGTTGGCCCCCATGTCAGCACGCGACCGCGTCGGGGTGCACGATCGATTGCGCTTGGCTGCTGCCCTACAGGACATCATGGCTCAGCCGCCGACCACCCCGCGCGGCGTGGCAGGATGACCGCCATGGCGATGACGGCTCGGGTCAAGGACGAGCTCAGCAGGCACCAGGTGACCAAGCCGTGTTGCCGCAAGTCCGAAGTCGCGGCGACCCTGCGTTTCGCCGGTGGCCTGCACCTGATCGGCCGCCAGGTCGTCGTCGAGGCCGAGTTGGACACCGCCAACGCAGCACGTCGGCTGCGTCGTGAACTGATCGAGCTCTACAACCTGACGCCCGAGGTGTTGGTGCTCGCGGCCAGCGGTATCCGCAAGTCCTCACGCTATGTCGTGCGGGTCGTCGAGGGTGGTCCGGACCTCGCGCGACAGACCGGTCTGGTCGACCGGGAGGGTCGCCCGGTGCGCGGACTTCCGCCTCGCGTCGTCGCCGGATCCGATTGCGATGCCGAGGCCGCGTGGCGTGGAGCGTTCTTGGCGCACGGTTCACTGACCGAGCCGGGGCGCTCCTCCGCATTGGAGGTGACCTGCCCCGGTCCGGAGGCTGCACTCGCCCTGGTCGGCGCCGCCCGACGGCTCGGGATCGCGGCCAAGGCCCGTGAGGTCCGGGGGATCGACCGTGTCGTCATCCGGGACGGCGACGCCATCGGCGCCATGCTCACCCGGCTGGGCGCGCACGACGCAGTTCTGGCCTGGGAGGAGCGGCGCATGCGGCGCGAGGTGCGCGCGACCGCCAACCGGCTGGCCAACTTCGATGACGCGAACCTTCGCCGCTCGGCCCGCGCGGCAGTGGCGGCGGGCTCGCGGGTGCACCGCGCGATGGAGATCCTCGGCGACGAGATCCCCGATCACCTGCGACAGGCGGGCACCCTCCGGCTGGAGCACAAGCAGGCCAGCCTGGAGGAACTCGGTCAGTTGGCCGACCCACCCATGACCAAGGATGCCGTCGCCGGCCGCATCCGACGCCTGCTCGCGATGGCCGACAAACGAGCCGCCGACCTCGGCGTCCCGAACACCGAGGCCAACCTGACTGCCGACATGCTCGAGGACTGAGGAGCCCTCAGGGGTTACCGGCCCGTACTTCGGACCGGGATGCTCTCGTCCGAGCCTCAGGGATAGGATCAAACCGGTTACACGGCGTTGCCGACCGGTGACGCCAGAGCACTCTCATCGGAAGGCAACACTGACGTGACTGTCCGCGTAGGCATCAACGGATTCGGCCGGATCGGCCGCAACTTCTACCGGGCCGCGATGGCCTCCGGCGCCGACATCGAGATCGTGGCCGTGAACGACCTCACCGACAACAAGACGCTGGCCACGCTGCTCAAGTACGACTCGGTCCTGGGGCGCCTCGACGGTGAGGTCACCTTCGACGACGACTCGATCTCGGTCGACGGCAAGTCCTTCAAGGTCTTCGCCGACCGCGACCCGGCCAACCTGGACTGGAAGGGCGTCGGCGCCGACATCGTCATCGAGTCGACCGGCTTCTTCACCGACGCCTCGAAGGCCAAGGCCCACATCGACGGCGGCGCCAAGAAGGTCATCATCTCCGCCCCGGCCAAGGGCGAGGACGCGACCTTCGTCATGGGTGTCAACCACGGCGACTACGACCCGGAGAAGCACCACGTCATCTCCAACGCGTCGTGCACGACGAACTGCCTGGCACCGATGGCCAAGGCTCTCAACGACGAGCTCGGCATCGTCAAGGGCCTCATGACCACGATCCACGCCTACACCGGCGACCAGAACCTGCTCGACGGCCCGCACAAGGACCTCCGTCGCGCCCGCGCCGCCGCCCTCAACATCGTGCCCACGACCACCGGCGCCGCCAAGGCCGTCGCCCTCGTGCTGCCCGAGCTCAAGGGCAAGCTCGACGGCTACGCCCTGCGCGTGCCCACCCCCACCGGCTCGGCCACCGACCTCACCTTCGAGGCCAGCCGCGAGACCACGGTCGAGGAGGTCAACGCGATCGTCAAGAAGGCGGCCGAGGGCTCCCTCAAGGGCTTCCTCAAGTACTCCGAGGACGCGCTCGTCTCCATGGACATCGTCACCGACCCGGCGTCCTGCATCTTCGACGCACCTCTGACCAAGGTCATCGGCAACCAGGTCAAGGTTGTCGGCTGGTACGACAACGAGTGGGGTTACTCGAACCGTCTCGTCGACCTGGTCAACCTCGTCGGCAAGTCCCTCTGAGGACGCTGGCGACCAATGAGTGATATCGCCTCGCTTGGCGACGTTCGTGGCAAGCGCGTCCTCGTCCGGTCCGATCTGAACGTCCCGCTCAAGGACGGCCAGATCACCGACGACGGTCGGGTGCGGGCGAGCGTGCCGACGATCAAGGCCCTCACCGAGGCGGGCGCACGCGTGATCGTGTGCGCCCACCTCGGGCGGCCGTCAGGCACCGGTTTCGAGGAGAAGTACTCCCTCGCCCCCGCCGCTGCGCGTCTCGGTGAGCTGCTCGGGCAGCCGGTCACCCTCGCTGGCGACACCGTGGGGGAGAGCGCCCAGGCTGCCGTCGAGTCGATGGCAGACGGCGACGTCGTCATGCTCGAGAACCTCCGCTTCAATGCAGGGGAGACCGCCAAGGTCGACGCCGACCGGGCCGAGTTCGCCGACGCCCTCGCTGGTCTCGCCGACGCGTACGTCTCCGACGGTTTCGGCGTCGTGCACCGCAAACAGGCCTCCGTCTACGACGTCGCCACCCGGCTGCCGTCTGCCATGGGGGGCTTGGTCAAGGCCGAGGTCGACGTCCTGCGTCGCCTCACCGAGGACCCTGAGCGTCCGTATGCCGTGGTGCTCGGGGGCGCGAAGGTCGCCGACAAGTTGGCTGTCATCGACAACCTCTTGGGCAAGGCCGACCGCCTCCTCATCGGTGGCGGCATGCTCTTCACCTTCCTCGCGGCCCAGGGTCACGAGGTCGGCAAGAGCCTGCTCGACGCAGACTCCATCGATGCCTGCAAGGGTTACCTGCAGCGGGCCGAGGAGACCGGCGTCGAGATCGTCCTGCCGACGGACATCGTGTGCGGCAGGGAGTTCAGCGCCGACACCGAGACTACCGTCGTGCCGGCGGACGCCATCCCGGCGGACATGATGGGCCTGGACATCGGCCCCGAGAGCGCCGCGGCCTATGCCGCGAAGCTCGCCGACGCCCGCACCGTCTTCTGGAACGGACCGATGGGTGCCTTCGAGATGGCTCCGTTCGCGGCCGGCACAAAGGCCGTCGCCCAGGCCCTCGTCGACGCCACGAGCGCCGGCGCGTTGACTGTCGTCGGTGGCGGTGACTCGGCGGCCGCCGTGCGGCAACTCGGCTTCGCCGACGACCAGTTCGGTCACATCTCGACCGGCGGTGGCGCGTCGCTGGAGTACCTCGAGGGCAAGGATCTCCCCGGGATCTCGATCCTCAACGGCTGAGCCCAACCCCTCCCTCCCCCCTTGCGTCCGGCAAGTTGACGGCATACCAACCACCTTGCCGGACGCAAGG
>NZ_HF570956.1:1959659-2001352 GCF_000367525.1 Phycicoccus elongatus Lp2
GGTCAAGCCCGGAGCGGTGGTGTACGAGGTGATCGTTCGATGGTGATGTTCAGGCGCTGATGGCGCGGGCGATCAGGTCGGGGTTCACCTCCTCGGTCAGGAGGACTGTCTCGCGGTCGGCGAGGGCTGCGCGGGCTTGTTTGAGGGCCTCGAGTCCGAGGTAGCGGCGTTGTTCGGCCCATTCGTCGTGTTGCTCGGCCAGGACGGCACCGACGAGGCGGATGATCGCTTCGCGGTTGGGGAAGATGCCCACGACATCAGTGCGCCGGCGGATCTCGCGGTTCAACCGTTCGTTGGGGTTGTTGGACCAGATCTGTCGCCACAACACTTTCGGGAAGATCGTGAAGGCGAGGATGTCGGCGCGGGCGTCCTCGAGGTGCTCGGCTACTGCGGGGAGCTTGTCGTGCAGCCCCTCGAGGACGCGGTCGAACTGGGCGTGGACGGCTTGGGCGTCGGGTTGGTCGTACACCGAGTGCAGGAGGGCTTTGACCCAACCCCACTGCGATTTGGGGGTCGCGGCCATGAGGTTCGCGGCGTAGTGGGTGCGGCAGCGTTGCCAGGACGCAGCTGGCAGGGTCGCGCCGATGGCCTCGACCAAGCCGGTGTGGGCGTCACTGGTGACCAGGCCGACCGGGCCTTCTTTGGTCAGGCCGCGGGCGACGAGGTCGCGGAAGAACCCCAGCCAGCCCGCACCGGATTCGGTTGTCGCGCACTGGATACCGAGGATTTCGCGGTAGCCGTCGGCGTTGACGCCGGTGGCGACCATGACCGCGACCTTGACCACCCGCCCGTTCTCACGCACCTTCATCGTGAGCGCGTCGGCGGCCACGAACGTGTACGGCCCCTCGTCCAAGGGTCGGGTCCGGAACGCCTCGACCTGGGCGTCCAGGTCCTTGGCCATCTCGGAGACCTTTGACTTCGACAAGCCGGTGATGCCCAGCGTGCGCACCAGTTTGTCCATCCGGCGGGTGGAGACCCCAAGCAGGTAGCAGGTGGCCACGACGGTGGTCAGGGCGGCTTCAGCGCGGCGGTGCCGTTCCAGCAGCCACTCCGGGAAGAAGCTGCCTTCACGCAGCTTGGGGATCGCGATGTCGAGAGTGCCGGTGCGAGTGTCCAGGTCCCGATGCCGGTACCCGTTGCGCCGGTTCGTCCGCTCGGTTGACCGGGTCCCATAGTCGGCGCCGCACACACTGTCGGCCTGCGCCGACAACAAGGCGTTGACGAAGGTGGAGAGCAGGTCACGCATCAAGTCCGGGCTGGCCTGCGCGAGCTGCTCGTGCAAGAACACGTCAGGGTCGATACTGAGGTTCGCGGTCATCGCGATGCTCCATTCGAGAGTGCTGTGAGAGGTTCACTCGAAGGATCACGCGGTGACCGCACCTGCATCCAGCAGGGACACGCCACCGGTGTCGACGTACACCAACGCTACGGACTCAACTCCGCTCGCCCATCTGACGATGGCGGGGGGTGAGGGCCGCGTTTGCGTGAAGGCGAGCAGATGTTGTCATCGAAGCGACTCGAGGCCTGGGCCGGTCAGCTCGCCTCGGCGAGGTGCGCGTCCCGAGATGAGCATGAGGATCTCTACCGCGGGCCCGACGATTTGAGCACCTTCACCGCGAGACCACCCAAGGTCCTCCGCCGTGAGTTGCTTGCCAGTCAGGTTCTCGCGGAAACCTCCGAATCTTGTGCTCGTGGTGGCTTGATAGCTGATTGCAGTCTTCAGATCCTCGGCCTGGTAGGTGCGGTGCAGACCAACGGCGCGTCGAATGTCCTCGCCGTGCACGATCTCCTCCACCAGACGACTCGCCAACGGGGCCATGAACTGCGGTGGGCCCGAAGTTCGTTCAGCAACCTGTCCGAGCAGCGCGACAAGTTCGGCTGGATCACTTGAGTTGTAGCGCTTGAGCCCGAGGTCGTTTTGCCGATCGAAGTCGAACTTGGCTCTCACCATGGCGGTCAGGAAGGAGAGTGGTGTGGTGGTGGCCGTGTCGATCAGATGCGCGACCACCTCGCGAACCCGCCACCCCTGACACTGGGTCTCGATCGCCCAGTCATCGGGATCCAGTTGGCCAAGATCGCGGATGAGGGCGGCGCGCTCTTGGTGAACGGAGTCCCAGATCGGATCCATCAGAAGTCCTCACGTCGTCACTACATAATGTGTAGCAACAAGGTACTACACAAACTGGAGTTAGGCTTGACAGATGGCTGGTCGGCGCACTTACGGGTCCTACGACGACGGATGCGCGGCTGCGCACGCTCTCGACATCATTGGCGAGCGCTGGAGCATGAGCATCGTTCGCGAGCTAGTCCTGGGGCCGAAGCGATTCGTGGAATTGCAACGTGACGTGGCGGGCATTGGCCCCACCATCTTGGCGCGTCGCTTGGAGGGGCTCGCAGCAAAGGGCGTCTTACGTCGCAACCCAGGTGGGCGCGAGACCGGGGGGCACGTCTACGAACTCACCGAGTGGGGCTATCAACTGGAACATGTCAACGCGGCTCTGGGCGCGTGGGGGGCGCGGTCCGCAGCACTTCCACGGAAGGCAGCCATGACGCCCGACACAATCGTCTTGGCAATGCGCGCGCATCTCGCCCATGCCAGCGGCGTGCGGACCCCTCGTTCGGTTCTGCTCGACATCCGCGATACACGGACTCCCGGAACATCGACCGCGACCTACATCGCCTCACTCACCGCGCAAGGGGCAAGCATCGCGCGGACTGACACGCCCACTCCAGGCGGTTGCGATGCGGCGCTCACGTGTTCAACGGAGGCGCTCAAGAACGTGATCATTGTAGGGGCTGACTGGGGCAGAACCGATGATTTTCACGTCACCGGGGACCGCGCAGCCGTTGACGACCTCATCGAGGCGGCTCGATTCCGCTGAGGCCGCCCAACGATGCGCTAAGCGCATCCGCCACTCGGTCAAGCCTTTGTCAACCAACGTCTCCGGTCAGTACACCTTGCGGGGCGGGTTGCTCCATGAGGAGGGTCGCTCAGCGGGGAGGGTTGAGGACGGCGTCGGCCCCCGCGAGCGCGATGCGCGAGCGCACGTCGGCCGCCGCCTCAGCGAGACCGGCCGGCACGGTGGTGCCGACCAGAGCGTCCAACTCGGGCCAGACCATCGAGGTGAACCTGAGGTCGAGCACTTGCCCGCTGGACTGCCCGGGCAGCACCGTCGTGCGCAGCGGGCGGTGGAGGACTCGGCGTGACTCGCCGATGAGGTGGCCGACCGTCACGGGTTGACCCGAGCAGAGGATCTTGGTGACGACGGCCCCCGCGGGCTCGAGGCGCAGCCGCTCGAGACCGGCGATCACCATGGCCGCCGCGTCGGCGGAGTGGAGGTAGTCACGCGTGGTGTCCAGTGACACCCGGACCTGCAGTGGTGTGCCCAGGGCATCGGCGACGCAGATCGTGGAGATGAGCCCTTGGGCCTTGTCCAGACGTTGTCCCGGCCCATAGATGTTGGCCAACCGACCGATGAACGCTCGCACGCCGGTGCGCTCCGCGAGCCCTCGGACGGCAGCCTCCATCGCCACCTTGGCGTAGCCATAGGGCACGAGAGGGGCGACGGGCGTCTCCTCGGTGAAGGGCGGATCGGCCGACCCGGCGTGCACTCCCCCGGCGGAGGACGCGAGGAAGATCCCGCCGCGTGCCGGGTCGAGCAGCCCCTCGTGGATCAGGCCCTCGACCGCGCGCAGTGCCCCATCGTGGACATCGACCTCCTGGGCCAGGTCGTCCTCACTGGTCGCGACAACCCCGGCCCCGGCGCACCAGGCCAGAGCCCACTCACCGGTCACTTCGGCGGCGAACTGTCGCAGGTGGGCAGCCAGCGCCTCGATGCTTGCGCCCGGATCGGTCCAGGGAATGTCCGGGACGCGCACGGCATACCCCGCCGTGAGCCCGGCAGCGACGACCTGGCGACCGACCAGACCACCTCCCCCAACCACACAGAGGTGCGGTGCGGTCATCGCCGGTCGCGCCCCAACGGCCCATCCTGCGGGTCACGCACGGGGAGGTAGAGCGGCTTGCCCATTGCCATGTTGACCGCTCGACCGACGTACTCGGCGATGACGCCGAGACTGAAGAGGATGAGCCCGGTGGCGAACATCAGCATGAGCATGGTCGAGGTCCACCCCGGGTAGGCCCACTGGTTGGTGAGGCGTCCGACGATGAGGACCAGCGCCAACAGCGTTGCCAGCAGTGAAAAGCCAGCTCCCATGACCGAGACAGCGCGCAACGGCTTGGTCCCGCTGGAGAGGACCAACCGCCAGAAGTGCGAGAGCAGCGACCGCAGGTGGTAACCCGAGGGGCGGTCACCCTCGCGGCGCATCTCGACCGGGCTGGTCGTGGTGCGGCGGGCCACCCAGGAGACAGCCACGTCGAGGTAGATGTCGGGGCCGGCATACGCCGCGACGCTGCGGGCGACCTCGCCGAGGAGGAGTCGGTAGCTGTGGAAGTCGTCGGTGGGTATGCCGCTGGCGAACCAACCGACGAGCCGTTTGGCTCCCCGGGAGGCCAGGTTGCGGAGGGGGCCGTGGGGCGGTTCGTTGGTCGGTTTGGCGTAGACCACATCGGACTGGGTCCGCATCGCGGTGTCGAGCATTGATCCG
This sequence comes from Phycicoccus elongatus Lp2, assembly GCF_000367525.1. Taxonomy (GTDB): domain Bacteria; phylum Actinomycetota; class Actinomycetes; order Actinomycetales; family Dermatophilaceae; genus Phycicoccus_A; species Phycicoccus_A elongatus. The sequence goes on from NZ_HF570956.1 coordinate 1,964,268, forward strand.
ATGGCGGCCGGGTCGTGCTGACCGTCCTCGTCGAGGGTGACGACCCACTCGCCGCCTGAGGCGGCGATGCCCGCGAGGGTGGCGGGATGCTGACCGAAATTGCGGCTCAACCAGACCGGTCGGATCCAGGGGTGACGTCGGGCCAGGTCCCGGATCGTCTCGTCCGAGGCGTCGGGTCCGTTGTCGTGGACGAGCAGCACCTCGGTCACCCGCAGCTCGCGACCCTCAGGAGTGGTCGCGCGGTGGACCAGAGGGGCGATCTCGTCCATCAGGGCCGGCAGCGTGGCGGCGCCCTGGTAGACGGGTATGACGACCGAGACCGTGTGGGCGGGCACGTCCAGGGTCTGGGTCACGCGATGACGATATCGAAGGGATCGAGCCGGGCCAGCACGTCCGGTGCGGTGAACCGGGCGCCCTTGACGCGGGTCTCACGGGGGTCGATGGCGTAGCCGGTCGCGCCGCTGAGGTCGGCCTCCCTCAGGTCCGCCCAACAAAGCGCGCACCGTCGAGTCGTGAGCCACAGAATCGGGCCAGGTCGCCGGAGAGCGCAGCGTCGACGACCGCGGCCGGCCCGAGGTCCTGCACCTGCTCGCGCAGGGACGCTCGGTTGGCCGTGATCATCAGGATGGATCAGTCGCGGGTGAGCTTGCGGTAGGTCACTCGGTGCGGGCGCGCGGCGTCTTCGCCGAGGCGCTCCACCTTGTTGGCCTCGTAGGACTCGAAGTTCCCTTCGAACCAGTACCACGCAGCGGGGTTCGCATCGGTGCCCTCGTAGGCAAGGATGTGCGTCGCGACGCGGTCGAGGAACCAGCGGTCGTGGCTGATGACGACCGCACAGCCGGGAAACTCCAGGAGTGCATTCTCCAGCGATCCCAGCGTCTCGACGTCGAGGTCGTTGGTCGGCTCATCGAGGAGCAGCAGGTTGCCGCCCTCCTTGAGGGTGAGCGCAAGGTTGAGGCGGTTCCGCTCGCCACCGGAGAGGATGCCGGCCTTCTTCTGCTGATCGGGACCCTTGAAGCCGAACTGACTGACATAGGCGCGCGAGGGGATCTCGACGCTACCGACGTTGATGTAGTCGTGGCCGCCGGAGACGACCTCCCACAGGTTCTGGTTGGGGTCGATACCACCGCGGCTCTGGTCCACATAGGAGATCTTCACGGTGTCGCCGACATCGACCGTGCCCGAGTCTGCCTTCTCGAGGCCGACGATCGTCTTGAAGAGGGTGGTCTTGCCGACGCCATTGGGGCCGATGACCCCGACGATGCCGTTGCGCGGCAAGGTGAACGAGAGGCCATCGATGAGAACGCGGTCGCCGAAGCCCTTCTTGAGGTTCTTGACCTCGATCACCTTGCTGCCCAGGCGTGGACCCGGTGGGATGGCGATCTCCTCGAAGTCCAGCTTCCGGGTCCGCTCCGCCTCCGACGCCATTTCCTCATACCTGGCCAGACGGGCCTTCGACTTGGTCTGGCGCGCCTTGGCGTTGGAGCGCACCCACTGGAGTTCTTCGGCGAGCCGCTTGGCCAGTTTGGCGTCCTTCTTGCCCTGGACCTCGAGGCGGGCTGCCTTCTTTTCGAGGTAGGTCGAGTAGTTGCCCTCGTAGGGGTAGGCGCGGCCCCGGTCGAGTTCGAGGATCCACCCGGCGACGTTGTCCATGAAGTAGCGGTCGTGGGTGACGGCGACGACGGCGCCGGGATACTTGGAGAGGTGCTGCTCGAGCCAGAGGACCGACTCGGCGTCCAAGTGGTTGGTGGGCTCGTCAAGCAGCAGCAGGTCGGGCTTCTGCAGGAGCAGCTTGCAGAGGGCAACGCGACGGCGCTCACCACCGGAGAGCGTCGTGACGTCGGCGTCCGGTGGCGGGCACCGCAAGGCATCCATGGCCTGCTCGAGCTGGGAGTCCAGGTCCCACGCGTCGGCGTGGTCGATCTCCTCCTGGAGTTTGCCCATCTCGGTCATCAGGGCGTCGAAGTCCGCGTCGGGCTCGGCCATCTCGGCGCTGATGGCGTTGAAACGGTCGAGCTTGGCCTTGATCTCGCCAGCGCCCTCCTCGACGTTGCCCAGGACCGTCTTCTCCTCATTGAGCACCGGCTCCTGCATGAGGATGCCGACGCTGTAACCCGGGGTCAGCCGCGCCTCACCGTTGGACGGCTGGTCCAGTCCGGCCATGATCTTGAGCACGGACGACTTTCCGGCGCCGTTGGGTCCCACGACGCCGATCTTGGCGCCGGGGAGGAACGACAGCGTGACGTCGTCGAGGATGACCTTGTCGCCGTGCGCCTTGCGGGCACGGGACATGACATAGATGAACTCGGGCATGCGACACAGGCTAGCCAAGCCCATGCCGCACCCCCGAATCCCCGAGCCTTCACGCAGCCGACTCGGCGGCTCCCTCCTCGACCTCGGCGCCGACCTCCGCGATGACCCCATCCTCATCCACAACGCCGTAGGGCACGGTGGTGCCGTCCTCGCGGCCGGGGCCGGTCGACGCGAAGCGTCCGCTGGCCATCGCGGCATACGCAGCGATCGCTGACTGGAGCGGGTCGGAACCCCCACCTTCCACGCTCTGGCGGGACACCTTGGCGAAGCCGGACACACCCCAACTGAGATCGTGCCCGATCTGCCGGGCCGTGATGTCGGCGGCGGAGCCCTTGCTGCCGTCCTGTCGGTCGAAGGTGCTGACTTCGAGCGCCCCGGTCACGACGACCGGCTCGCCACGATGCAACGAAATCGCCGCATTGGCCCCGAGTGACTTGTACGCCGAGATGTTGTAATAGCTGGTCGGACCGTCCTCGAACTCGCCCGTCCCGGGCCGGTTCTTGCGAGCATTGGTGGCGATCCGGAAGGTCGTCACGTTCGATCCGGCGTAGGTCTGTCGGATGACGGGGTCGGCGACCAATCGGCCGACCACCGTGATCGTGGTCTCGTTCATCCTCACGTCCTCTCTGCTGGCTCCCGAATGGAGCAGGTGAGTGGAGTCTTCGACGGTGAGGGTTCAATCGGCCACCACGAGCCCTTCGCCCTGTGGACGACACACCTGCCCGACCACTGCCTGTGGACAGCGGAACATCTGGGCGTCAGATCGCGCGCGCCCGATTCAACGCCTCGCGGGTCGCACGGTGGCGCGCCAGGACGGCGGCGACGGGGGCCGTGATCTCCCGATCTGCCACCGCGGCAATCGCCTCGCGCAACCTCGCCTCCACTGCGGAGGCGCGACGTCTGGCCCCGACACCAGCGAACGCTCGTGACAGGGCGGCGAGCAACAAGCCCAGGGCCAGCCCACCGACGATCAACAGGAAGGGCACTGGCACCACGCCACCGACCAGGGGCGGATCGGGCACGGGGAAGGACAGAGCCCCCAAACCCCACAGGAGCACGTACCAGAGCACCCCAGCGACCGCCGAGAGCGCGAGCAGCACGTGGACCACGCCGATCAGGCGCCACCAGATGGGGTTGCGGCCGCGCAGCGGGGTCGCCACGACGGCACGGTCCAGGTCATCGGTGAGGGAACCTCCGGGCGGGTCCGCCGCCGCATCCACCGCGTCGGCCCACGGTGTGGGCAAACCGGCCCCGGCGACCCCGGCGAGGTTGCGGGTCGCGAGCGCGACCGCCGCCTTTGCCGCTGGGCTGGGCGGTGGGATGGACGACCGGCCCAGGACGGATCGCACGTCCTGGTCGCGCACCTCGATGGTCTTGTCCTCGAGGCGCAGTCGCCGCAGAGGTCGGGGGCGAAAGGCCTGAACCCAGCGGGTGAAGGGCCAGCCGATGTGACCGGTTGCCTCCATGCGGTAGTCCCGCGCAACGGCATCGACCACCATGGGCACCCCGGCTGATCGAGCCAGGGCATCGATCAGTTCGTGCTGGTCGGCCGCAGCGACCGTGGGCTCACTGTCGGCGACGCCACCGGCCAGACGCTGGGCCGCACTGCGGACATCAGCCGCCAGCCGCGTTCGCGAGGCAGCCGCGCCGGCAACCGTGTTGGCGAGGCGCTGGCCGAGCGCGTCCAGGCCGGCGCCCGTTTGTGCAGAGACCGGGAGGACGGTGGCCTGGCGTACTCCGTCACGGACCAGGAGGCGCTTGAGGTCGGCGACGCACTCTTCGACCTCGTGGGGGGTGAGGCGATCCACCTGGTTGAGCACCACGAGCATCACGGCGTCATGGCTGGCCAAGGCCGCCACATAGTCATCGTGCAATCGGGCATCGGCATACTTCTGGGGATCGGTGACCCAGACGAACAGATCCACCAGGGCGAGGACCCGCTCGGCCTCGGCACGGTTGCTCACATCGCGGGAGTCGAAGTCGGGAAGGTCGAGCAGGACCAATCCTTCGAGACTCCCCACGGCGACAGACGAGGTCGAGGTGACGTGGTGTCTGGTCGACACCCCGAGCCAGTCGAGCAGGTCACCAGCTGGTTCGCTGCCCCATTGCGCAGCCGTCGGCGTGCTCGTCGTCGGCCGTCGGGCACCGACGGTGGCGACTCGGGCTCCGACGAGGGCGTTGAAGAGGCTCGACTTCCCACTTCCCGTGGCGCCGGCCAGGGCGACGACGGTGTGTCCACCGACCAACGCGCTGCGTTCACTCACCTTGCGGACCACATCGGTCGCCGCCCGCCGGGGTGCGTCCGGCAGTTGCTCACCACCTGACTCGACAGCCTCGCCGAGGGCTCCGGAGGCCGCCGCGAGCGCCTCTGCAGTCACGGGGGCGACCGTGGCACGCCCTGCCCTGATCGGGCTCATCGTGCCGCCTCGGCCACGGCCTGCGCGGCCCGGTCGAGTCGCTCGGCGGCATCATCGACGTTGCCCGCCTCGGTGATGGCGTCCTGGAAGCGGGCGCGCTCCGCGGCATACAGGTCGTCGACGCGTGCCAGGAGCGCCTTGCGGGCGCGGGCGGCCATCTCACGGACCGCCTGGTCTCCGAAGATGGCCTCGAGGACGCGCTGCGCCAGGACGGAGGTTCCCCCCGCGATGCCAACCTCCGCGCCGGTGAGACCGCCGGTGTGGGCGAAGGAGACGAGCATGAGGAAGAGGCCGATCCCGTTGACTCCGTAGGCCGCGACCCGGGCATTGGTGCGTCGGTTGCCGCCCTCACTGCGCACCATGTCGAAGATCTCGCCCTGCCAATCGCGGACCAAGCGGTCGACCCGATCCCGGAACCCGGGAGAGCCAGTGGACAGGTCGGCCCGGCGCCCCAGGATCCCCTCGCCGCCGGGCAGGCGGCGCAGGTCGCGGACCGACTCGTGCACTGCTGATTCCCCATGAGAGGTGACGAGAGCGGCGACCCCGGATTGCAGCGCTTCGCCGAGATTGGCTGCGGGAGCCGGCGCACCCTTGACGGCAGCCGTGAGGCGATCGCGCCACTTGCCGATCGTGGTCTCGACCTGCCGGAAGAACTCGCCGGTGCCGACGAACTCCTGCCAGCGCGCGAGTACCTCGCCGCGAAGGAGGGTGCCGTCGGTCATTCCGTCCTTGACCTCGCGGTGGGCTCTCTCGAACTCCTCGTCGATGGCGCGCCGCAGACCGTCCTGTGCCGTGCGTTGTTCGTGGGCCGCCTCGGCGAGCCGGCTCGTGCGGTCACCCAGCGAGGCAATAGCGCCCCGCAGCGTCTGGCTGACGACGATGGATCGCGCACGGGTGTCGGACGCGAGGGCGTCGAGCCATGCCTTGAGGCGCGCCATGGCCTCCTGCGGAAGATGACCTTGGGTGGTCAGGGTGGACTCGGGGATGGAGAACACGGGGGCGGTGGAGAGACCCTGCTCGCGCAGCATCGACACCAGGTGCGGGCGAATCTCCTCGACCGCCTCGGGTGGCACGCGGTCGAGGATGATCGCGACGGCCGTGCCCCGCTCCGAGGCTGTGCGGAGCAGGTCCCACGGCACGGCATCGGCGTAGCGGGCGGCCGTGGTGACGAAGAGCCAAAGATCGGCGGCAGCGAGCAACTGCCCGGCGAGTTCGCGGTTGGCCTGGACCACGGAGTCGATGTCGGGGGCGTCGAGCAGCGCCATCCCAGGAGGCAGGGCGGTCGAGCGGACCAGTCGCACAGTGCCGGGCTGCGCCTCGGCGGTCTCGGCGCCCGTGACCCGCGCCAATCCGGGCAGGATGCGGTCGTCCGCAAACCAGTGAGCGTCATCGGGGTGGTGGACGAGCACTGGCCGCGTCGTCGTCGGCCGAATGACCCCGGTGCGGGAGACCTGCGCCCCGACCAAAGAGTTCACCAGGGTCGACTTCCCAGCACCGGTGGAGCCACCGACGACAGCCAGGAGCGGCGCATCGAGGGCGCGAAGCCGGGGCAGAACGTAGTCGTCGAGCTGGCGAAGGAGGGCGATGCGGTTCTCCTCGGCCTGGTCTCGGCCGGCGAGCGGCAGGGGCAGAGAGGTCTCTGCAACGGCTCCACGCAGGCTGTCCACGGCGTCAACGAGCAGTTGGCTCTCGGCGGGGGCAGCAGTCACGGGCCCAGCCTAATGGGGTGCTCGCTGGCGACCCGCGCACGCCGGGATGGTCCTCACGGGCGAGTCTCAGGAGGGCGAACCCTGCAGCGCCCCCGGCAGGACTCGAACCTGCGACCTAGAGATTAGAAGGCTCTTGCTCTGTCCAGCTGAGCTACGGGGGCCGGCCCACACATGTGCGCGCAGGCAGTCTAGTGAGGTGTTGAGTCTCGAGCGCAGCGGCGCAGGGCCAACTCAGCGAGCGCAAGCGCCATGTCGGGCACGACGGCGTCGTCGAAGGTCGCTCGCGGTGAATGGTTGTCGTCGACCGTCGCCGGATCGACCCCAGGTGGTGTCGCCGATACGTAGAGGTAGGCGCCGGGCACCTCTCGCAGGACGAAGGACATGTCCTCGGAGCCGGCTTCCGGGTCCTTCATCGCGGTCCATCGCTGTGCACCGAAGAGGTCGATGACCGTGTCGCGAGCGAAGGCGAACTCGGCCGGATCGTTGCTCGTCAGCGGGTAACCATGATCCTGGACGATCTCAGCCGTCAGGCCGTGGGCAGCCGTGACGCCGTCGGCGACCCGAGTGATCTCGGCGAGGGTGAGGTCGCGCGCCTGGTCGCTGAAGGTGCGGACCGTCGCGTAGATCTCGGCGGTGTCGGCGATGATGTTGCACTTGGTGCCGGAGGTGATTCGTCCGACGGTGATGACGATCGGCTCGAACGCGCTGAAGCGGCGCGTGACCATCGTCTGCAGGGCCAGGACGATCTCGCACGCGACCGGCACCGGATCGAGGGCCCGATGAGGCGCCGAGCCGTGTCCGCCCCGGCCGGTCACGATGATCGTGACCTCGTCGGCGGCCGCCATCGTCGGCCCCGGCCGTCCGTACCAGACACCGTGCGGCTCCTCGGCCGCGATGACATGGATGGCGTATGCCGCATCTGCCCGCTTCCCCGCCACGTCGAGCAGGCCCTCCCGCACCATGATCTCTGCCCCGCCGGGGCCCTCCTCTCCCGGCTGGAACATGAAGATGACGTCGCCGGCGAGTTCATGGCGGACCTCGTGCAGGATCTGGGCGGCTCCGACGAGGCCGGCGACGTGGAGGTCGTGACCGCACGCGTGCATGACACCGGGCACGGTCGAGGCCCACGGGTCCGTGACCTCTTCGGAGACCGGCAAGCCGTCCATGTCCCCACGCAGCAGGACGACCGGGCGCTCTGCCAGATCTGGCGAACCATCGCCGCGCAGGACCGCCACGACCGAGGTCAGGTCGGCGCCGAGGGTGACCTCGAGGTCCAGACCAGCCAACGCCTCGAGGATGCGGGTCTGGGTCCATGGGTTGTCGAGGCCGAGTTCGGGTCGCTGGTGGAGTTCGCGGCGCAAGGCGCGCAGGTCCGGGGCAAGTCGTTCGGCGATCGCCCGCGTGTCGCTCATGGCAGGGCCCGACCGACGAAGGCGCGCCGGGAGCGCACGAGCCGATCGAGCAGGTCGCGTTCGGTCTGCAACGACTCACCGTCCGCGGCGCCGGCGATCATCCGCCGCCGCAGCAGGGCCAAGTCGCTCGCCGTGTCCTGGAAGGCTCTCATCGATGACAACCCGATCCGACCCGTGTTGGCCCGAGCCCAGGCACGCGCCTCACGTCGCCGACCCATGTTCGACAGCATCCAGACCTCGGCCGGCGAGAGCCAGCCCGCGTCGGCGTACGGCCGCAGGAACATCCCGATCAGGTTGCCTTCCCGTCGCCGAGCCCAGAGCACCAGAGCCACCCAGGCCAGGAAGATCGGCACCTCGATGAGGAGGTAGACCACGAACATTCCCTGCCCGCTCGTGATGGCCGCGAGGTTCCAGAGGGCATGGGTCAGGACGGCGACCAGGTAGCCGAGCAGTGGCGCGCCGATCTTGGTGACCCACGACCGCGAATGGGAGGCGATGCCGATCCCGATCCCCGTCATGACCGTGAACATCGGGTGCGCGAAGGGCGACATCAGGCCACGACTGATGAAGGTCGCCGTGAAGAGATCACGCCCCCCGTCATTCCAGGCCTGGGCCAAGTACTGGATGTTCTCGGTGAAGGCGAAACCCGCCGCGACGACCCCGGCATACACCATCCCGTCGATGAGACCGTCGAACTCACGACGCAGGAACCACCAGACGAAGAGGACGAAAACCCCCTTGGCGGCCTCCTCGACGAAGGGTGCGACGAGCACCGCGGTCGCGAGCAACGCGTCGCTCTCACTGACCGTCGCCTGGATCACCGCCATCGCGGAGGTGTTGATCGTGGCCGCGATGACGGCGGCCGCCAGGGCCCCCCAAAGAAAAGCGGCCACGAGGTAACGGGTCGGTTCGGCCTCGAAACGGTCGAGCCAGATGAAGGTCGGGATGACGATCAGGAGAGGCACGGCCGACACCAACAGGGCGAGCAACGCAGCCTGGACGCCGAAGGCCGCACCCATATAGGTCGACACCAGCAGCGCCAAGGCGAGCGCTCCCACGGCGAAGACCCCGGTGACCACCCAGGTGCGCACCAACCGACGCCCACTGCTGCGGTGGACGCCGTGTGCTCGCTCGAGGGCCGGAGCAGTCATGAGGGCAAACCTATCGGTCGAGGACCCCTATCGTTGGCCCATGCCGCACCAGCCCGTCGACCGTGCCCACACCGATCGGATCGTCTGGATCGACTGCGAGATGACGGGCCTGTCCCTCGACGCCGACGCCCTTGTCGAGGTCGCGGCGCTCGTCACGGACTTCGAGCTCAACCAACTCGGCGACGGTGTCGATGTCGTCATCCGCCCACCCGAGGCGGCCCTGGCCCAGATGGGTGACTTTGTTCGCGAGATGCACACCGGCTCGGGTCTCCTCGATGCCCTGGCCTCGGGGACCACCTTGGAGGATGCCCAGGCGCAGGTCATGGCCTATGTGACGCAGTGGGTGCCCGAGCCCCGCAAGGCGCCGCTCGGCGGCAACACCGTCGGCACCGATAGGGGCTTTCTCGCCCGCGACATGCCTGGGCTCGAGCAGCATCTGCACTACCGGGTCATCGACGTGTCCTCGATCAAGGAGCTCGCCCGCCGTTGGTACCCGCGAGCCTTCTTCGCCGCCCCCACCAAGTCGGGGGGACACCGCGCTCTCGCCGACATCCGCGAGTCGATCGCCGAGTTGCGTTACTACCGGCAAGCGGTCTTCATCGAGCCTCCCGGGCACACCAGCGAGGAGTTGCGCGCCTTCGCCCTGGAACACGTGGTCGACCATGGGTCGGCCGCTGAGGCGAGGTCATGAGCACCCCGTCCTAGCAGGTACGATTGTCGGCGCTGCCTCGGCTCCTCCCTCGTGGGTGGGTATGCCGCGGCACCACCTTGGTGGGTGTAGCTCAGCTGGTAGAGCACCTGGTTGTGGTCCAGGATGTCGCGGGTTCGAGCCCCGTCACTCACCCCACCCGCACAGCCCTCACGCCCCGCGTGGGGGCTGTTGCCGTTGGGCGGGATGATGGGGGCATGCTCGAGTTCTTCGCCAAGCCCGTCGTCCGGATCACGATGGGTGCTCTGGCGCTCCTCGCGCTCGTGTTCCTCGTCGTCACGCCGGCCTTTGCGCATTCGAATCTCCGATCGGTCGACCCAGCTGACGGGTCGACGATCACCTCTTCGCCGCCGGCACTCACCCTCGCCTTCACCGACGACGTCCTCGCCGACTTCACCAAGGTCGACCTGCTGGGACCCGATGGCAACCTGGTCGCCCTGGCGCCACCGGTCACAACTAGCGACACCGTCCTCCAAGTACTCCCTCCGCTCGCCAACGGGCTCTACCGGATCACCTTCCGCGTCGTCAGCGCCGACTCCCACCCCATCTCGGGCACGACGACCTTCACCGTCAACGCCCCTGAGCAGCAGTCGCCCTCACCGAGCGAAGCCGCCCCGACGAGCAGCAGCCCCACAGCGGTCGCCAGCCCCTCGGTGTCACCGAGCGCGTCAGAGTCCGCCTCGACCAGCACCGACGCGTCCCGTCCGACCGCAAGCGACACGGGGTGGTCACCGGTCAACCTCTGGCTCATCGGAGGCATCGTGGCGCTGATCGCGGCCGTGCTGGCCTTCCTCGTCACCCGCCGGCGGGATCGATACTGACCGGACGCGGCACCGATTTCCTCCCACGCGCCTGCGCTGGTACTGTCCTTCCTCGCGCGCCATTAGCTCAATTGGCAGAGCAGCTGACTCTTAATCAGCGGGTTCGGGGTTCGAGTCCCTGATGGCGCACCAACCGCAGCCCCGACCACCGGTCGGGGCTTCGTCGTTCGCCCAACGCACGCTCGATCATTGCCTGGGCGCGGGTTCCATCTCATAATCTGGCGTTACCTGTTCCATAACTGATCATTGGGGCACGATGCTCCCGTGACCACGATCGACATTCGCCTGGCCGAGACGACACTCTTCGCCGGTGGATCCTCGATGTGTTCCGCCCTGACCGCCCGGGCTGCCTTTCAGGAGGCCCTCCACGGGCGAGCATCCATCCTCGACCTGCGCAGCGGGAGCGAGCGGGCCCGCGAGGGCGAGCTCCCGGCATACCTCTCCTCCGGCGCCGAGGGCGGTCACCGTCGCCTCATCGCCCTGGTCGGCGCCGACGGCCTGACGTTGGACCTGCCGGCGATCGACGGCGGGTTCGCCGCGTGGCGTGACGCGGGTATGCCGGTGGGCTGAGCCCTAGAGGTAGAGCCCGGTCGGCTCGTGGTCACCGATCTCGGCCGCCGCGACGGCGTGGAGGTCTCGTTCCCGCAGGAGCAGGTAGTCCTTGCTCTGGAGTTCGACTTCGGCGCGGTCCTCCGGGTCGAAGAGGACGCGGTCGTCCACACAGACCTGTCGCACGTGCGGGCCCGTGGCCACCACGTGCGCCCAGACGAGACGCTTGCCGATGCTTGCGGTGGCGGGGATGAGGATGCCGCCGCCCGACTTGCGTTCACCGGGCTCCCCCTCGAGGGAGACAAGGATTCGGTCGTGGAGCATCCGGATCGGCAGTCGACCCTTGGACTTGCGCGGGCGGTCAGCCACGACGGCGCTTGCGGCGTCGACCGCCCCAGACCCGCAGCGCCACGACGACCACCACTGCGGCCGCAACCGCGGCGATCCGCTCGACACGCAGTTCCCCGTCCGGGGTGGTGGTTGCGGCGGCAAACCTGGCCTTGACCGCGTCGGTGTTCTGCTTGAGCAGGGCCTGCGGGGTGACCCGTGCGGCAAGTTCGTCGACGGTGCCGGCCAAGGACTGGCGCTTGGCCACGACGTCGGCCTGGAGGGCCTCGATGGAGGGGCTCATGCGGTCATCCTCTGCTCCTGCTCAGTCCAGTCCGAGGTCTCGACGCAGTTTGGCGACGTGACCGGTGGCCTTGACGTTGTACCACGCATGCTCGATCTTGCCCTCCTCGTCCACGACAAAGGTGGAGCGGATCACGCCGGTCACCTTCTTGCCGTACAGCATCTTCTCGCCGAAGGCGCCCCACTCCTTCATGACCGACTTGTCGGGATCCGACAGGAGGGTGATCGTCAGGTGGTCGCGCTCGCGGAACTTCGCCAACTTCTCCGGCTTGTCAGGACTGATCCCGATCACCGTGTAACCATGCGCTTGCAGTGAGTCGAGTGACTCGGTGAAGTCGCAGGCCTGCTTGGTGCAACCGGGCGTCATGGCGGCCGGATAGAAGTAGACGATCACCCGGTGTCCACGCAGTTGACTGAGCAAGAAATCCCGTCCGGCGTCATCGGTGAGCTGGAACTGTGGCGCGGCAGCACCGATCTTTAGACGATCGCTCATCAATCCTCCTTGGGGCTGGACGCACAGTCCAACCTACCGCCGTGGAGACAGAGCCCCAACAAGACAAGTCACTCGGGCCGATGGAATCTGAGCCTTGTAGCTCGGTTACATGTCCCCTCCGTCGCAGCACTAGCCTGAGGGGTGACGTCTCCACCACAACAAGGAATACAGTGAAGCGCGCGCTCATCACCGGCATCACCGGACAGGACGGCCTCTACCTGGCCGAGTTGCTCCTGGCCAAAGGCTACGAGGTCCACGGGATCATCCGCGGGCAGAACAATCCCAAGCGAGCCCTGGTCGAGGCCATCGTCCCCGAAGTGGTCCTGCACACCGGCGACCTGACCGACCTGTCGGGTCTGCTCCGCGCCCTGCACGCCTCGCAGCCCGACGAGGTCTACAACCTTGGTGCTGTCTCCTTCGTTGCTTACTCGTGGGAGAACGCGCAGGTGACCACGGAGGTCACCGGCAACGGTGTGCTCAACATCCTCGAGGCCATCAGGCTGTATGCCGGCGACGACGTCTCGAAGGTCCGCTTCTACCAGGCGAGCAGTTCGGAGATGTTCGGCAAGGTCCAGGAGGTCCCGCAGCGCGAGAGCACCCTGCTCTGGCCCCGCTCCCCCTACGGGGTCGCCAAGGTCTACGGGCACTACATGACCATCAACTACCGCGAGTCCTATGGCATGCACGCGAGCAGCGGCATCCTCTTCAACCACGAATCCCCGCGTCGCGGGCCGGAGTTCGTCACCCGCAAGGTGACCCTGGCAGTTGCCGAGTTCGCACGCGGCCGCACCGAGCCACTGGCGATGGGTAACCTCCATGCCAAGCGTGACTGGGGCTATGCCGGCGACTACGTCGAGGGGATGTGGCGGATGCTGCAGCAGGACACGGCCGACGATTACGTCCTGGCCACAGGCCAGACCCACTCGATCCACGAACTCCTCGATGTCGCCTTTCGACACGTGGGGATCGACGACTGGGCGGGCCACGTGACCCAGGACCCACGATTCATGCGGCCAGCAGAGGTGGACCTCCTCATCGGAGATGCCTCCAAGGCTCGCGACGTGCTCGGCTGGCAACCCACCGTCAGCTTCGAACGGCTGGTCACGATGATGGTCGACTCCGACCTGGCCGCCCTCGACGCCCGCCGGTCGTGACCTCACCTGTTGCGGTCGTCACAGGCGCTGCCGGTCAGGACGGCAGCTATCTGGTCGAGCGCCTCGTGCACGATGGGTATGCCGTGCACGCGGTCGCCCGCTCGGCTGACCGGGCTGCACTCCTCAGCGCAGACGACGTCACCATCCATGAGGTCGACCTGACCGAGCATGAACGCCTCAGTGGCCTCATCCTCGACCTCCGGCCTGACGAGATCTACAACCTCGGTGGACTCAGTTCAGTGGCGCACTCCTGGCAGGAGCCGATCGCTGCCGCCGAGGTCAGCGGAGTCGCCCCGATCGTTCTCCTCGAGGCGGCCCTGCGCCTTCAGCACCAGTCGGGACGACCGGTGCGCGTGCTCCAGGCGTCGAGCGCTGAGATCTTCGGCGAGCCCTCTGAAGTCCCGCAAACCGAACTCACGCCGATCCGACCTGTCAGTCCCTATGGAGCGGCCAAAGCCTTGGCGCATCACGCCGTCCATGTCTTCCGAGGTCGCGGCCTGCACGCTTCCTCCGTGATCCTCTACAACCACGAGTCACCGCGGCGACCGACCACCTTTGTGACTCGCAAGATCACGGCCGCGGTGGCCGCCATCGCGACCTCCGGGTCGGGCACCTTGGCGCTCGGCAACCTGGACGCTGCCCGAGACTGGGGCTGGGCACCGGACTACGTCGACGCCATGGTCCGCGCGGTCCGCCACGGAACCGCGGGCGACTACGTCATCGCGACCGGGACAGCACACACGGTGAGGGAGTTCGTCGCTGCGGCGTTCGGACACGTCGGGGTCGCTGACTGGCACGAGCACGTGACCATCGATCCGGCCTTTGTGCGACCGGCGGATCCCAGCATTCTGGTGGGAGATGCGAGCAAGGCTCGCGCAGACCTCGGGTGGCGCCCGTCCAAGGACTTCCGTGACCTCGTCTGCGCCATGGTCGACCACGATCTGGCGCTTCTGAGGGCCCGCTGAGACAACGGCGTCGTCCGGACCGTTTCCCCAGTAGGAGGGCACTGCACGAGGCCAGCCAGCGCCACCGCGATCGTCGCGCCCACACGGTCAGCCTTGCCCACCTGAGTCGAGCGACCGCAGCAACTCACCGGCCAAGGTCTCCTGGAGCCAGGTGAGGAAGTCGTAGACGACCATCGCATAGACGAGCGGATCATCGGGCGCCAAGGTGTCGACGATGACCTCCAGGCGCTCCACGTCGGTGTCGTCCCGGAGCTCGAGTCGCTCGCCGAGGACCAGCCGCACGTCCGTGAGCGCCGCGAGCAGGAGAGGCGCAGTGGCGGCGTCGACCTCGACCGACCCGGAGTCGCCGCTCAACGCCGCGATGGACCGTCGGAGCGCGGCAGCCTTTCTCTGCTTCAGTCCGTCCTCTGTCAGCCGACGGAACTCTGCAGACACCTGCTCGTCCGATCGGTTGCCGGCGGGAAGCAATCGTTGCAGAGCCGGGTCCCGCTCGCCGAAGGACCGGGCATCCTCGGGCACCGGCCCGGCGGATGGCCAACCCTGCTGATCCTCGGGAAGGACCGATACCCCGATCCCGAGTCCACCCATGCCCGCGACGATCTGGTCGAAGGGGTCCGCGGCCTCCGTCGGTGCGGCCGGAGCATCCAACAACTCGATGACCTGCTCCATGAGTCCGATGACCACCCCACGTTCGACCTCGTCGAGCTTCGCGGCATACCGCAGGTCGGCGCCCTTGCCGCGGCGACGGAAACCGCGGGCCATCAGTGGTCCTTCTGGAAGGTGGCCCAGAGGCCGAACCCTTGGAGAGCCTCGGTGTCGATTTCCATCTTCTCCCGCGGCCCGGTCGACACGACGGCTCGTCCCTTGGTGTGCACGTCCATCATCAGCTTCTCGGCCTTCTCCCGGCTGTAACCGAAATAGGACTGGAAGACATAGGTCACATAGGACATGAGGTTGACCGGGTCATTCCACACCAAGGTGATCCACGGGACGTCAGGCGCGAGGTCACCCGAGGACTCGGTGACCTCCTGCTCGACGGGCGCAATGGACACGCCCCAACTGTATGCCGCGGGTGCGGCTCTCAGCTGCGGCCCCAACTCCATTGGTAGACACCGTCGTCACAGGCCCGGCCGCCCTCACCCAACTCGAGAGGCTTGAAGGTGTCGACCATGACGGCCAACTCCTCGAAGCGCTCGGCGCCGATCGATTTCTCGGCCGCCCCCGGTTGCGGGCCGTGCGCGTGCCCGCCCGGGTGCAAGGACACCGACCCGCGCTCGATGCCCGAGCCCTTGCGCGCCTCGTAGTCGCCGTCGACGTAGAACATGACCTCGTCGGAGTCGACATTGGAGTGGTAGTAGGGCACCGGGATCGCGAGCGGGTGGTAGTCGACCTTGCGCGGCACGAAGTTGCAGATGACGAAGTTCCAGCCCTCGAAGACCTGGTGGGCCGGCGGTGGCTGGTGGATCCGTCCCGTGATGGGCTCGAAGTCGCTCACGTTGAAGACGTACGGGTAGAGGCATCCGTCCCAGCCGACGACGTCGAGCGGGTGGAAGGGCACCGTGTGCACGGTCCCGACGATGCCGCCCGAGCTGCTGGGCCCACTCCCCCGGTGCTTGATGTAGACATTGGTCACCTGCGCCGGGTCCTCACCGATGTCCTCGGCGAGCAGCGGGCCGAGCGGCTGTCGCAGGTCGCGCTCACAGAAGGGGGCGTGCTCGAGGAATTGGCCGTACTTGCTCAGATAGCGCTTCGGCGGCGCGATGTGGCTGTTGGCTTCGATGCAGATCAGGCGCAGCGGGTCCTTGCGTGAGCGCTTCGGCAGCCAGCGGTGCGTGACCGCCCGCGGGATGATGACGTAGTCACCCTCACCGACCTCGAAGGACCCGAAGACGGTCTCGACCCGCGCCTTCCCGCGCTCGACGTAGATGCACTCGTCGCCGATGGCGTTGCGATACCACGGAGAATCGGTGCCGCACACGGCATACGAGAGCCGGACATCCCCATTGCCCATGAGGAGACGACGTCCCGTGACGGCATCGGTGGAGCGGACAATGGCGTCGGTCTCGAAGAGGTCATGGGGCTTGAGGTGGCGCGCCATCAGCGGATGGTTGGCCGTGGTCGACAGGTCGCCGACGGCCCACTCCCGGACACCGGCGACGGTCGACGGGATGTGGCGGTGGTAGAGCAGGCTGCTGTCGGAAGAGAAACCCTCCTCACCCATGAGCTCTTCGTAGTAGAGCTCGCCGGTGCCCGTCCCGACGCCACCGTGCGGCCCGGCGTTCTTGGGGCGGCGGTGTTGCGTGTGCCGCTTGGGCGGAATGCTGCCCATGGCTGCGTAGTGCGCCATCAACTCACCTCGTCGTGATCGTGGGGGTGCAGGCAGGGTATGCCGCGGGCGCGCCTCGGCGACAGCGGGACGGCACCTGCGGGATCAGATTGGTCATTGCGTCTGCCGGGACGGGGAAGGGAGTGGTCAGAGTGTGCAGTGGATGTGCGGGCGGGCGGACATCGCGCTCCGGATTCCGTAGGGTGAACCGCATGCCTGCGCCGTCGCCGGACCTCCTCACCGGACTCATCGACGACGCCGCCGTCTTCCCGCCCGGCAATGCCCCGCTCGACGTGGCCGTGCAGCGTCACCGGGCTCACCGCAGCAGTGCGTATGCCGCGTGCATCGGTCCGCTGCTCGTGCCGGCCTCCGCCGCGGCAGACCTCACGGCAATGGCCACTGGTCCACTCTCGGTCGGCCTCATCGTGCGGCCCGGTGGTGACGCCGGGGACATCACTCGTGCTCGAAAAATGCTGGCCGGGACGGAGGTGGACGTGGCCGGAGCTGAGTGCGGTTGGTCCAAGGGGTGGCGCGAGAGCGTCGGCGACGGCTTGCCCGTGGCCCTCGAGATCCCGCGTGGTGCGGGCCAGGCGGCAGCCCTGGACGATCTTGCGGTGGCCGTCGCGGACGGCAGGCCTGTCGTGGGCAAATTCCGCACCGGCGCGACGTCATCATGGGCGTGGCCCGACGAGGCCGAACTCGCCGGTGTCATCCGTGCATTCCTGGATCGCGGCATCCCCTTCAAACTCACCGGGGGCCTGCACCACGCCACGCGCGGGAGTTATGCCGTCGCGGGAGTGCCGGAGGAGAATCACGGCGTGCTCAACGTCCTGATGGCGGTCCGGCATGCCTCGGACGGCGCCGACTGCACAGAGTTGGCCGACATCCTGGGCGACCGTGACGGTGAGAACCTCGCTGATGCCTTCGCCAGGGTGGCCGACGATGTCGAGTACGCGGAGTCGATCCGGACTCACTTCGTGGGTTTCGGCTGCTGCGAGGTGACCCACCCGATCACCGAGTTCGTCGCTCTCGGACTGCTCCCGCCCGACCATCGCCCAGGAGGCGTTCGATGACCACCAAGCTCGACCTGACCACCAGTGATCCCTTCGGAGTCCAGAACCTGCCGTACGGCGTCTTCACCCATGGGGGCCACACCCGCGTCGGTGTGCGCCTCGACAACTCCGTGCTCGATGTGTGCTCGGTGCCGGACGCTCCCTTCGCCGACGCGTGGGCTACCCCTTCGCTCAACGCCTTCCTTGCCCTGGGGCGAGAGTCGTGGACCACCGCACGAACCTGGCTGCAGGACCTCGTCGGTGACGGCGACGAGCGCCCGACGATCGAGCAGCACCTGATCCCCCTCGCCGACGTCCAGATGGAGATGCCCCTCGTTGTCGGCGACTATGTCGACTTCTACGCCAGTGAGCACCACGCCACCAATGTCGGTCGTATCTTCCGTCCGGACTCGGAGCCATTGACGCCGAACTGGAAACACCTGCCGATCGGGTACCACGGGCGCTCGGGCACCGTGGTGGTGTCAGGAACCGACATCGTCCGCCCGAGCGGTCAGCGCAAGCCGCCGACGGAGCCCACTCCGGTCTTCGGCCCGAGCGTGCGGCTCGACATCGAGGCCGAACTCGGCTTCGTCGTCGGCGGCGCCCCCAGCCGATTGGGCGAGCCCGTCAGCCTGGCCGAGGCCGACGACCATCTCTTCGGCGTCGTCCTGCTCAACGACTGGTCGGCTCGAGACATCCAGGCCTGGGAGTACGTACCCCTCGGGCCCTTCCTCGGCAAGTCCTTTGCCACCACGATCAGCCCGTGGGTGGTCACCATGGATGCGTTGCGGGCAGCGCGGGTCCCCCTGCTGGGCCAAGACCCCGAACCGCTGCCCTACCTGCGAGGTGAGCCCACCGACGACGGTGCGTCCACGGCATACGGATTGGACATCGACTACGAGGTGGAGTGGAACGGCACCGTGGTCTCACGGCCGCCCTACCGGACGATGTACTGGTCACCGGCGCAGATGCTGGCTCACCTGACGGTCAATGGGGCCACGATCCGGCCCGGAGACCTCTTCGGTTCCGGCACGATCTCCGGGCCGGAGAAGGCACAGCGCGGATCCTTCCTCGAGTTGTCGTGGAGCGGTCAGGAGCCGATCCGGCTCGACGACGGCTCGACCCGGGCTTTCCTCGAGGACGGCGACACTGTCGTGCTGCGCGCCGTCGCCCCCGGGCCCGACGGCGCAGTCATCGGGCTTGGCGAGTGCACAGGCACGATCACGCCAGCTCGCTAGTTCACCGCTTCTGGTGACCGACGACAACCTGAGTGTCGGCCACCTTGTCGTGCAGGGCCTGTCGACGCGGGTCACTCAGCGGCCACAGCAGGTCGGCCACGGTCGCCGCGAGGGCGACGAAACCGATGAAGGGCAGGTTGCCCAGGGCGGAGAGCAGGCTGGTGAAGGCGACCCGCCGCGAGGCCGAACCGACGTCGAGGATGCCGGCCCGGTCGGTCCGTCGGACACTGATCCCGAGCATCCGCTTGCCGGGCGTGGCACTCCAGCGAGTGAGGAAGAAGAAGTTGTAGGCCATCGAGAGGATGAGCGCGACCGCGGAGTAGTAGCCGACGTAGCGCACGTCCAGCAGGGCGATGGCTGCGTTGATGTCGTCGGGCGTGGCGGTCGCGAGGTCACCCAGGGCGTCCAAGACCGGGGTCATGGCCTTGACGAGGAACCAGCCACCGACCAAGAGGCCGAGAAGACCGACGATGATCGAGTCGATGATGTAGGCCGCAACCCGCAGACCATACGACGCCAGCGGTATGCCGTCCGCGGTCGTGAGCAGCCGCCGCGCGCCGACGGGGACCGGCGGAGCGCTCGGCGCGGCATACGGATTGGGCGCAGGCGTCGTGGAGTGGCCCGCCGCGTACGGATTCTGCGGGGGCGGGGACACCTGCGGGGCGGGCGCCGCCGCACGGGTGCGCTTGGGGGTGACGTTCTTGGTCCACAGGATGCCGTCGAAGTAGCGCAGCTGGTCGGGATTCTCGGGGTCGTCGAACCATCCCGCTGACGTCGGCTGCTCGCTCATGCCGCCAAGCCTGACACGCCGCGGCGCCGGCCCCGAATCGGGGACCGGCGCCGGCGCGATGGCTCAGAGGTTGCCGCGCTTGTCCTGCTCGCGCTCGATGCTCTCGAAGAGGGCCTTGAAGTTGCCCTTGCCGAAGCCCAGCGACCCGTGCCGCTCGATGATCTCGAAGAAGACCGTCGGCCGGTCACCCAGCGGCTTGGTGAAGATCTGCAGCAGGTAGCCGTCCTCGTCACGGTCGACGAGGATCTTGCGCTTCTGCAACTCCTCCACCGGCACCCGGACCTCGCCGATCCGCGCCCGCAACTCGTCGTCCTCGTAGTAGGCGTCCGGGGTGTCGAGGAACTCCACACCTTCGGCGCGCAGCCGGTCGACGGTGTCGAGGATGTCGTTGGTTGCGAGCGCCAGGTGCTGGGCACCGGGACCGGCGTAGAAGTCGAGGTACTCGTCGATCTGGCTGCGCTTCTTGGCGATCGCCGGCTCGTTGAGGGGGAACTTGACCCGGTGGTTGCCGTTGGCCACGACCTTGGACATGAGGGCGGAGTAGTCGGTGGCGATGTCGTCGCCGACGAACTCGGCCATGTTCACGAAGCCCATGACCTTGTTGTAGAAGGCCACCCAGTCGTCCATCTTGCCCAACTCGACGTTGCCCACGACGTGGTCGAGGGCCTGGAAGAGCCGCTTGGGGGCACCCTCGCGCTTGACATACCCCGACGTGCGCGGGACGTACCCCGGCACGTGCGGGCCGGCATACCGGACCCCGTCGACCTCGAGCTGGACCAGGGTGTGCCGGGTCTCGCCATAGGTCGCGATGGACGCCAGGCGGACCTTGCCGAACTCGTCCTCGATGACGTGCGGCTCCTCCAGCACGGTCGCGCCTGCGCGGCGGGCCTGCGCGATGCACCGGTCCACGTCCGGCACCTCGAGGCCGATGTCGACGACACCGTCACCGTGCTTGGCGTGATGCGCGATGAGCGGGCTGTCCGGGCTGACCGCACCCTTGAGGACGAACTTGATGGAGCCGGACTTGAGGACGAACGCCTTGTGGTCGCGGTTCCCGTTCTCCGGGCCGGAGTAGGCGATGAGCTCCATCCCCCACACGCTCTGGTAGTAGTGCGCGGCCTGGGTGGCGTTGCCGACGATGAAGACGATCGCGTCCCACCCGGTGACCGGGAAGGGATCCTTGGCGGCGTCGTAGTCGACCAGCCCCACGAGTTCCTTGAGCTGTTGGAGGTTGAGCCCGGCGTCGCGCTCCTGGTCGGTCAGTTCGATGTGCTGGGACGTCGTTGTCTCGGTCATCCCGCCACTGTCGCGGCTTGTGACAGAGTGCGCAATCGTATGACGCACGGCTGGGCAGTCTGCCCGTTCCCTTGCCGCCCGGCGAGGTCCGTGACGACAATGTGCGCATGGCCACTGGACAGAGCGTGGATGCGCTCGACGCCCGCATCATCGACCTGTTTACCACCGACCCCCAGGTCGGCATCCTGGGCGCGAGCCGCCGGCTCGGGGTCGCAAGGGGCACCGTCCAGGCGCGGCTGGACCGGCTGCAGGAACGCGGCGTCATCAAGTCCTTCGCGCCGCAGATCGACCCGCGCGCCCTGGGCTACCCGGTGACCGCCTTCTGCACCCTGGAGATCCGGCAGCGGCAGGGCCACGCCCCGGTGGTCGCCCACCTGGCCGCGATCCCCGAGGTGCTCGAGATCCACTCGATCACCGGGGTGGGTGACCTCATCGTGCGGGTCGTGGCACGCGACAACGCCGACCTCGGCCGGGTCATCGACGAGATGATCGACGACGTCCACGTGCTGCGCGCCAACACCTCGATGTGCCTGGTGTCCCACCTGGACCACCGCACCGGTCCCCTGGTCCACTCCGCCGCGAGCTCCTGACCGCCAGTCCCCTCAGCTGGCGGCGCAGGACGTGGGGGTCACCGGACCGGGTTCAGCAGCGTGCTGGACCACCTCCGAGCCACTGACCATGAGGCCGACCGCGACCACGGCCGTCACGACCAAGGTGCCCCGACGAAGAGCCATCCGTGTCTTCGGGACGCTTGCGATGGCGGTGAGCAGGGTCCCCCCGAGGAATCCGGCCGGACGCCCGCTGGCCACGGTTCGACCTACCTTCCGGGTGAGCACGAGCATGAGGCCACCTGCGGCGAGGACTGCTGCCAGCAGAGAGTCCGGCGACCACACCGGTGACGGCCCGGCCCTGAGGTAAGGCATGCCCTCAGTCCACATCCACCACCCCGAGACCTTCTGGAGCCCGAGCCAGACCGAGTCCACAGGGTGACTGACGTAGAACCGGAGGAGGTCGCCATGGGACGTCGGGGCCGTCGAGTCGCGCGTGCTCGGCCATCGCCGGTCGCGGTAGAAGACCCTTGGATCCGCCCCCTCGCGAGAAGTGGCGTAGAGCGGCACATACGCCCAGTACCGAAGCTGGACGTCCTGCACCAGCGACCCCTGCATCGGGAATGGACTCGGCCCACCCCCCAGCTTGATGTTGAGCGCCACCTGCGGGACCAGGGCCAGCGCGAGGCCGACAAGGACCGGCACCGCCTTCCTGCGCAGGCGGACCATGAGCAGGAGGAGGATCGATGCGACGGAGACGTAGGAGGCGGGCCGAAGGTTGAGCGCAACCCCCACGAAGGCCCCGGCGACCAGGTGGGGCCACCAACGACCTCGGTCCACCAGGACGAGCGAGGCTGCGAGGAGAATCAGCGGCCACGGATCGGTCAGGCTGAAGGGGCCGAGCGGGCCTCGCGCAAGAATCGTGACAATGACCGAGACGGCCAGGGCCGGCCCGGCGCTGACGCCGAGCCGGCGACCGACGGCAGGGAGCAGCCACACACCTCGGCCGGCCAGCCATCCCGGACCAACGGGTCTGTGGCCCTGGGCGATGGCGACGCTGCCTGCCCAGTACGAGGCGGCGAAGGCCTGTCCGGCGGCCTCGTCCTGCCAAAGGATGGCCACGAAGAGGCCGATGACCGCCAGCGCTTGGGCCGGCCACCGGAAGGGTGCCTGGCCGGCACTCCCACGCGGCGAGGCGTTCGGCGTTACCCGCGTCCACGACGAGGCGCGCGTGTGCTCGACACTTCTCGCTCCCGTTCTCCCTGCACGAGGGTTCCCACACCCCCGACCTCTCCCGTCTCGAGGACATGACGACGGGATGAAGAGAGCCTAGAGGGAGAGCTCGCCGGGCGGACGTCACCCAGGGCCTACCGCCAGTGCTGTGCCGTCAGAAGCTGTAGAGGGAAGCGAAGAGCCCTGCCACCATCAGCACCGCAGGCACGATGAGGGGGACCGTCGGCGTCAGGTCCACGACCGTGCCGGGCGTCGAGCGAAAGTGGCGCGTCAGCATGACCGCCCACGCCAAGACACAGCCGAGCTCGGCCACGGCAGCCCACCAGGCGATCGCCGGCTTACGGCTCATCACGCCAATGGCGATGAGGAGGAGCGGAAAGACCCAGAACAGGCACATCCCCATGATGAAACGCGCACCGTAGATGTTGTCCGCCATCGCGCTCCGCCAGAAGTCACCGAACCGCACGCCCGCTCCTCACCAGGTCCCGTAGTCGTCCGGCCGCGGACCGGACGAGGGAGGCGGATCCGGTCGCCGCCACGGCTCGGGCCGCGGAGGCTCAGGTAGGTGGTCCTGGTCGGGGTCGGGGAAGGTTTCGCCCCGCTCCTCAGCGGCCGCCTGTTCGATGGTCGGGCCGAAAAGTTCACGCAGGGCGTCGGCCGACGGGTCCCTGTCCCGGCCGGAAAGGATGTCGGCCATCGTCGTCTGCTGAAGGTCCATCCGCTCCTGGAGCCGCTTGATCCCCGCGCCGAACCTGCCCTCGCGAATCTCTCGCTCGATGCGCTTCTCCTCCGCCTTGCCCTGCTCGTCCTCGCGCTCCTCCTCGATCTCGACCCGGTACTTCTCCACGTCACTGCGCAGCTCGGCCAGGTCAGAGAGGTAGGAACGCATCGCGTCGTCCATCTGGCGAGCCGCCGAGCGCATCTCGCCGCCCGCGATCTCCATCTCCTGCTCGGCGGACGACATCAGTAGACCGCGTCCGCCGTGTTGTCGACGTTGCTGCCGGCGTTGACGTGGGCCCCGATGTTGAGGGTCCGCATGAGCAGCTTGAAGGCAATCGCCATGCGCGAGAAGCCGCGGGCTGCCACGAGCAACGGCGGGATGATGTCCTTGAGCTTGTCGATCAGCTCGATGGCGCGGCGGAGCAGGCTGATCCACCTCTTGACCTTGGCGGCTCCGGTGAGGATCCAGCCGAGGACCTTGGCGATGGGGACACTGAGCAGCTCGTCGATGACCATCCCGACGATGCCCACCGCCAGCTTGACGCCTTCGAAGGTGGCCGTCATGAAGTGACCGACCTGTTGGGCCATGAGGGTCAGGCCGTCGCCCTGGCGCTCACAGGCGGTGGCCGTCTTCTGGAAGGCCGACGTCGCCTTCGTCGCCGAGGGCGCGCGCCACGAGGAGTCCACGGCGCCGGCGATCTCCCCGAAGTTGACGCCGAGGGCGCGCGAGCAGGAACCCATCCGATCGAGGTTGCCCCGGACCGCATCTGCGTCGCTGAACGAGCCGGCGATGGGGCCCAGGATGGCGTCGAGGAGGTGGATGCCCATCTTCTCGAGCACCCAGTTGATGCCTCCGACGATGCCACCGAGCTCACCCTTGAGCTCCTCGATGAGCGGGCCGGTGTTCATGCCTGAGACCGGGGTCAGGGCGGAGCTGACATCGAAGAGGTTGATGGCGCCGGACTGGCGGTTCTTCAGCACAGGGGTGTTGCCGTCGATGCCGGAGCCGCCGCTCTCGAAGTCCTCGTACGACCGGTTGTCCTTGAGGGCGTTGCCCATGGAGTCGGCGGCATTGATGGCGTCCTTGCCGTCGTAGTAGGTGCCGACCAGGTCACCGAATCCGCCGCGTCCACCGATGAACTTGGGACCGGGCAGATGGGTGTCCAGTGGGTTTCCTCGCCAGTTCCTCTCCATCGCCCCGTCGAAGGGGTAGCTCCCCCATTGCGCACCGCTGCGCACGTTCGCGTTGTACGGCAGCACCGCGCCTGGCCCCTCGGCCATCGGGGGCGGCGTGTAGTCGTTGTCGACCTTCCACGTGCCCTTGAGGGTCGACGAGGAGTCGACGTCGTCCTGACGGTACTGCTTGACGTTGCTGGCGATGGTTTCCCCGAACCCACCGGCGGTCGCCGTCGCCTTGCTCAGGCCATCCGTCACGTCCCTGGCGGCATCGGAGTAGATGGGGCTGAAGAGGGTGAGGACCGGGATGCTCGAGAACTTGTCGGATCCGCAGTTGGCCGTGAAGAAGGTGCCCATCGTGGCGAACGCGGCCTTCTGGTCCTCGCAGGCTCCCTTGAGCGCAGCCATCCCCTGGTAGTTCACCTCGACGGTCATGCCGTTCCTCCCCTACGTTGCAACACGTTGCTCCGGCTTCGGCGAGTCTAGGCCGCCTCAACGGTTCGGACGATGGGGAGCAATCCCCTCAGCGTCGCCCGACGAACCACCGGCGGATGCGTTCGATCCGCTCGGCGACCTGCTCGCTGCTTGCCTGGGCCAGCTCCGGGCCCCCGCAGGCGCGCCGCAGCTCGAGGTGGACATTGGCGTGCGGGGCGCCGGTCTTCTTCGCCCAGGCCGCGACGAGGGAGTTCAGCTCCTTGCGTTGGGCGGCGAGCGCCCGGTGGGCGGAGATGGGCGCCGCGGTATGCCGCGCGCTCCCCCGCGTCTGTCGGCTCTGCTTGGCCTGTCGCTCGTTGAGCAGGGTTGCCACCTGGTCCGGTTCGAGCAGGCCTGGGAGGCCGAGGTAGTCCTGTTCCTCCTCGGACCCGACAGCGGCATGCAGGCCGAACTGCTGCCTGTCGAAGAGGACGTGGTCGAAGTGCGCATCGGACTCGAGCGCCTCGAAGGTGGGCTCGTCGAGGCCCAGTGTGCGCTCGGTGCGGTTGGCGGCGGCGAGCAGCCCCTCCTCCTCGGCCCACAGCGAGGCCTCCCCGTCGTCGGTGGAGGGCCGGTCGAGGGCGTGGTCGCGCTGGGCCTCCATCGTGGCCGCGAGCTCGAGCACGACGGGCACGCTGGGGAGGAAGACCGAGGCGGTCTCACCGCGGCGCCGGGCCCGCACGAACCGGCCGACCGCCTGCGCGAAGAAGAGCGGGGTGGAGGTTGAAGTGGCATACACGCCCACGCACAGGCGCGGCACGTCGACACCCTCGGACACCATGCGCACCGCCACCAGCCAGCGGCTGGTGGCTGCGGCATACTCCTCGATCCGGGCTGATGCGCCGGAGTCGTCGGAGAGCACGACCGTCGGCTTCTCGCCGGTGATCGCCTCGAGGTGCCGCGCGTAGGCGCGGGCCGCGGTCTGGTTGGACGCGATGACCATCGCGCCTGCATCGGGCACGTGACGACGCACCTCGGTGAGGCGCTTGTCGGCCGCCCGAAGGACCGAGGGGATCCACTCCCCCTTCGGGTCCAGCGCGGTGCGCCAGGCCTGCGCGGCGGCGTCCTTGGTCATCGGCTCACCGAGGCGGGCGGCGACCTCGTCGCCGGCCTTGGTCCGCCACCGCATCGCGCCGCCGTAGGCGAGGAAGAGGACCGGCCGGACGACCCCGTCCCGCAAGGCCTCGGCATACCCATACGAGTGGTCGGCTGCCGAGCGCAGGATGCCCTGCTCGTCCATTTCGTAGCGCACGAACGGGATCGGGCTGGTGTCGGAACGGAAGGGTGTGCCGGTCAGGCTCAGGCGCCGGGTCGCGGGCTCGAAGGCCTCGCGGATGGCGTCACCCCAGCTCTTGGCATCGCCGCCGTGATGGATCTCGTCGAGGATCACCAACGTCGGTCGGGCCAGCGTGCGCTGCCGGTGCAGGTCGGGACGGCTGGCGACCTGGGCATAGGTGAGGGCCACGCCGCCGTACTCATGGCTCTGCACCGCAACGGAATTCGCGAAGGCCGGGTTGAGGTGGATCCCGACGCGGGCGGCGGCGTCGGCCCACTGGTGCTTGAGGTGCTCGGTCGGCGCGACCACGGTGACCTCACGGATGAGGCCGCGGTCGAGGAGTTCGGTGGCCACCTGCAGGGCGTAGGTCGTCTTGCCGGCGCCGGGCGTGGCCACCGTGAGGAAGTCCTTCTCACCGGCCGCGCTGCGCTCCAGGTATGCCGCGAGCGCGCCCTCCTGCCAGGCGCGCAGCTTGGGAGCGGTACCCCAGGCTGCCCGCTCCGGGAAGGCGGGTGAGAGGTGATGGGCGGCGGAGGTACTCATGAGCCCCGCCACCCTAGCCCGATCGCGGGCCTTTGCTGACCCGGCGCCCGGCGTGCCGCCCGACCACGCCAGTCGAGAGGGACCAACACGCGGGAGATCAGGTCCTGCGCCCGCGTGTCGGTCCCTCTCGACTGGAGGGGGTGGCGGGGCCTGAGGCCCGCGCACCGCCGGTCAGTCGCCCTCGGCACCCCACACGGCGTCGGCGATCTCCTTGCACATCGGGCAGATCGGGAACTTCTCGGGATCGCGCCCAGGCACCCAGACCTTGCCGCACAGGGCGGTGACCGGCTCACCCGAGAGGGCGCTCTCGAGGATCTTCTCCTTGCGCACGTAGTGGCTGAACCGCTCGTGGTCCCCCGGCTCGACCGGCTGCGTGAGTGTCTCCTCACGCTCCAGCACGGCGGTGGAGGTCTGGCGGGCGGGCTCGAAGGGGTCCTCCGGCATTCCCAATGGCTCACTCATGGCGCCCATCCTCGCATCAGTTGATCGACGGATCCTCGGGCAGCAGGGCCACCCACGACAGTTCACCCGGCTGGCGGCGCAGCACCTGGGCCCACAGGGCGTCGGGGTCGAGGGTGAAGGTGTCCTCACGGCGGGCGTCCACGGCATACCAGCTGCCGGTGCGAAGTTCGCCCTCCAACTGCCCCGGCGACCACCCGGCATACCCGACGAAGACACGGACGGCCTCGACCTGGGAGGCGACCAACGCGGGCACCGCGTCGAGGTCGACCAAACCCACCCCGGGCCACAGCTCCTGGACCGAGGACACGGCGGTGGCCGAGGTCGCGACCAGACCGAGAGCCGAGTCCAGTTGGACGGGACCGCCCTGGAAGAGGGTCGCGGGCTCGCTGACGTGATCGCCCCACCCGGGGAGGATCGCGTCGACCTCCGCAGTGAGGGGCTTGTTGAGGACGACTCCTTGCGCGCCGTCATCGCCGTGCTGGAGCACGAGGATGACGCTGCGGTGGAAGACCCCCTCGTCGATCAATGGCGTCGCGACGAGGAGGCGACCGGTCAGTCGCTCAGCGCTCACCCTCCCATTGTGCCCGTCGACCGCTCGGGCGACCGCCCGGACGCGGACCACGACGGTCGCCGCGGCGGTGGTGCTCGCCACGGGAGCCTCCCGGGGTGCGGCGCCCCTGACGACCACGCGGCGCGGCCTCGATCAGTGGCCGGAACTGCTCCTCGGGGATCGGCTGGCCCGACGGAGCCGAACCACCGGTCGCGAGCACGTGGGCGTCGCCCGGCTTGACCCGCACGGGGGCGGTGTCGACACCGGCCTGCTCGAGGAGACGCTCCATCATCCGCTTCTGGTGCGGCAGCGCGAGGGTGACGACGGCACCGGACTCCCCGGCGCGGGCCGTGCGACCCGAGCGGTGGAGATAGTCCTTGTGGTCGCGCGGCGGGTCGACCTGGAGGACGAGACCGACATCGTCGACGTGGATGCCGCGGGCGGCGACATCGGTGGCGACGAGCACCGGGATCCGACCCTCACGGAAGGCGCCGAGCACCCGGTTGCGGACAGCCTGCGACAGACCACCGTGGAGGGAGGCGGCGAGGACGCCACGCTCCCGCAGCTCACGGGCGATCCGGTCGGTGCCGAGCTGCGTGCGGGCGAAGACGATCGTCGGGCCCTGACGGTTGGCGACCTCGGAGGTGACGGCCTTCTTGTCCTGGGGATCGATCAGGAGCACGTGGTGACTCATCGTCGTCACGGCGGCCTGCGCGTCGTCGGTCGAGTGGGTGACCGGGTCGGTCATGTACTTCTCGACGAGGGTGTCGACGCCGCGGTCCAGGGTGGCGGAGAAGAGCAGTCGCTGACCACCCTCGGGGATGGCGTCGAGGATGCTCGTCATCTCCTCGACGAAGCCCATGTCGGCCATGTGGTCGGCCTCGTCGAGGATGGTGATCTCGACCTTGTCGAGGTGGACGGCACCGCGATCCATGAGGTCGACGAGTCGGCCCGGGGTGGCAACGAGCAGGTCGATGCCCTTGGCCAGCGCATCGATCTGCTTGTCGTAGGACAGGCCGCCGGCGACCAGCTTGTGCCGCAGGCCGCTGACATGGACCAGCGGCTCGAGGGCGTCGCTGACCTGCATGGCGAGCTCACGGGTCGGGACGAGCACGAGGGCGCGGGGCCGCTTGGACTCCCGCTTGGTGCCGTCACCCAGACGGGTGATCGTGGGCAGGCCGAAGGCGAGGGTCTTGCCGGAGCCGGTGCGGCCACGGCCGAGGACGTCGCGCCCGGCGAGCGCATCGGGGATGGTCGCGGCCTGGATCGGGAAGGGCTCGGCGATGCCGTCGCGGGCCAGTCGCTCGACGAGCAGCGTGGGCAGGCCGAGGGCGGCGAAGCCGTTGTCGGCCGTCACCTCCGCGGGACCTCCCTTGGCCTTCGACGCGTATGCCGTCCAGCTGTCGGCCTCGGCGCGCTGCGCCTCGCGCTCCTCGAAGGTCACCTCGGGCTCAGGCGTGAGGTGGCGGCCCTCGTGGCGATCGCGACGGATCGGGTCGGCGACGCGCTGGTAGCGCGGGCGGTCACCACTGCGGTCGTCACGGTCGAAACGCCGCGGTCGATCGTCCCGGTCGAAGCGGCGGGGACGGTCGTCACGCTGGAAACGCGGCCGGTCACTGCCCCGGTCGTCGCGGTCGAAGCGACGCGGGCGGTCACTGCCCCGGTCGTCGCGGTCGTGACGCGCCGGGCGCTCGTCGCGCTCGAACCGCGCAGGACGGTCGTCACGCTCGAAACGACGCGGCCGATCGTCACGGTCGGAGGCACGAGGACGATCGTCACGCTGGAAACGCGGCCGGTCACTGCCCCGGTCTTCACGGTCGTCGCGACGGGGACGGTCGTCATGCTCGAAGCGACGCGGGCGGTCGTCCCGCTGGAACCGGGTCGGACGATCGTCGCGCTGGAACCGCGGCCGGTCACCGCTGCGGTCGTCCCGCTCGAATCGGCGGGGGCGCTCATCGCGGTCGTCGCGGCGCGGACGGTCGTCCCGCTCGACACGCGCCGGACGGTCGTCCCGGTCGAATCGACGGGGACGATCCGCGGACCGATCGTCGCGCGCCGGGCGGGAACGCCGTGGGTCCTGGGCATCCCAGCGCGGCGAACGCTCGTCGCGGGGACGCTTCTGCTTCGGCTCGGTGCTCGACGCCCTGTCGTCCTTGCGACGGGGGCCATCGGGCTGGCCGCGGTGGTGGGCCTTCTTCGGGCCCTTGCCACCCTTGCGGGCCTCGGCCTTCTTGGCGGCTGACCAGCGGGCCTTGGGCGCGCCGGAGTTGCTGGATTTCGGGGACACGCGAATCGACTTCTCTCGGTGGTGCTTGTCAGGACAAGACGCGTCCTGAGCCACGGCAGCGTGACCGAATGAGACGTGTCTTCTTCAGGCCGTCGAGGTGACGGCGGGGGCGGCCAGGATCGGGTTGGATCACCTGATTGGGGCCGCGGGGACAACCAAGTCTAGCAGCGCAGCGAGGTCCCACTGGACGCTCAGCGGGTCCCACCCTCGCGCCGACGCCCCACCCGTCGCACGAGGAGCGCACCCAGAGCCACCCCGACCAGATCGGCCACGACGTCCCACGGGTCCCCGGTGCGATGGGGAAGGAACCAGTGCTGGACCAGCTCACTGACCGGGGCGTGCAGCGCGAAGAGCAGCGGCACCACTCGCTGCGAGAAGCCCAACAGCAGGGCGATGGCGACCGGGGCCAAGAAGATCAGCGCGTGGATCACCTTGTCCGAGAACGGAAATGACGGACCCCCCGACGGAGCGGGGTCATAGAGCACAAAGAACTGCGCGGCGACCGTCATGCCCAGCCCCATCGTGCCCAGGCGACGGAGGAGCTCAGGGGTGACGGGCGGCATACCGGCCATCCTCCCCCGACGCTGACGATGTCAGGACACCGCCCCCACTTCACCGAGCCAACGGTCAGACCCCCGACGAGGTGCTTCTCGATGAGCGCGCAGAGGATGACGACCGGGACGACCGCAATGACGGGCGCGGCAAAGAGCTGGCCCATCGCCGATGCGTCGCTGGCGATCGCGCGCGCCTGTGCGGTGAGGCCCTGAGCGCCGAGGCCGAAGGACTCCAACGCCTCCTCGCGGATGGGGGAAGCGCCAGACCCTAGGCTTCGCCCATGTCGCTGCTCGACGCGGTGGGCTGGTTCGGGTCCGCACTTCTCGTCTTCTCGCTCATGCAGGCGCGTGTCCTGCGCTTCCGGATCATCAACACGGTCGCCTGCGTGATCCTCACCATCTTCAACGGCGTGCTCGGGATCTGGCCGATGGTCGCGATGAACCTGGTCCTGACCGCCATCAACCTGTGGTTCATCGCCAAACTGTGGCGCGACCGCCGCAGCGACACCGCGTATGCCGTCCTGCAGGTCGCCGGCGACGACACCTACCTCCAGCACTTCCTCAAGGTCGAGGGCGCCGAGATCGCGCGCACCGCCCCCAAGTTCGATGGGCTGACCGACAGTGGCGAGCGCACGGCATACCTCGTCCTGAAGGGTCACGAGACGGTGGGTGCCGTCGTCGTCCGCGACGTCGGTGACGGCGTCGCGCGCATCGAGTTGGACTACGTCACGCCGCGGTTCCGCGATTTCACCCCCGGCGAGTTCGTCTATCGGCAGTCGGGGCTCTTCCGCGGGCACGGGTTCCGCACCATCGCCACGCCGCCCGGGATGGTCGACGCCTATTACGACCGGCTCGGCTTCACTCGCAGCGGTGACCACTGGGAGCTCGTCGTTCCGTCGTCCTGACCTCGCTGGTCACCGACTGTGATGATGGGTCTAGTTTGGACACAGGAACAAACCCACACCCCGGAGGCACACCATGGCGCCATTCGTGCACGACTTCGAACACGGCAACAAGGACGCCAAGGATCTGTTGGGGGGCAAGGGAGCCAACCTCGCCGAGATGACCAACCTCGGCATCCCGGTGCCCCCGGGCTTCACCATCGACACCGACGCGTGCCGTGCCTACCTGGCAGCCGGCGCCATGCCCGAATCGCTGGCCGCGGAGGTCGACGAACACCTGGCGACCCTGGAGGGCAAGGCCGGCCGGCGGCTCGGGGACGCCGGTGATCCGCTCCTGGTGTCGGTGCGCTCCGGCGCGAAGTTCTCGATGCCCGGGATGATGGAGACCGTCCTCAACGTCGGTCTCAACGACGAGTCCGTCGAGGGTCTGGCCACCCAGACCGGGAATGACCGCTTCGCGTGGGACTCCTACCGGCGACTGCTCCAGATGTTCGGGAAGACCGTGCTCGATCTCGAGGGTGAACGCTTCGAGGACGCGATGGACGCGATCAAGAAGGCCAAGGGCGTGACCGGCGACCTCGACCTCGACACCGACGACCTGCGCGACCTCGTCGCGGCCTACAAGGTGATCATCCGCGAGGACAGCGGCGCGGAGTTCCCACAGGATCCCAAGGCCCAACTCATGGGGGCCGTCGAGGCCGTCTTCAACTCGTGGAACTCCGACCGCGCCGTCCTCTACCGCCGCCGTGAGCGGATCCCGTCGGACCTCGGCACGGCCGTCAACGTCCAGGCCATGGTCTTCGGCAACCGCGGGATGGACTCGGGGTCCGGAGTTGCCTTCACCCGTGACCCGTCCACCGGCGCCGTGGGGGTCTACGGCGACTACCTCCAGAACGCCCAGGGCGAGGACGTCGTGGCCGGCATCCGCAACACGCTGACGCTCGCGGACATGGAGCGCATCGACCCGAAGAGCTATGACGACCTGATCGCGATCATGGCGCAACTCGAGGCGCACTACCGCGACATGTGCGACATCGAGTTCACCGTCGAGAACGGCAAACTCTTCATGCTCCAGACACGCGTCGGAAAGCGCACTGCGGGAGCGGCGTTCCGGATTGCCGTCGACATGCTCGACGCCGGCCTCATCAGCGAGGACGAGGCGCTGCAGCGGGTGACCGGGGATCAGTTGGCGCAGTTGATGTTCCCCCACTTCGCGCACGACGGCGCGCAGGCCCTGCTGACCAAGGGCATGAGCGCCTCGCCCGGTGCGGCCGTCGGGAAGGCCTACTTCACGTCCGAGGCTGCGGTGGCAGCGGCCGAGGACGGCACGCCGGTCATCCTCGTGCGTCGGGAGACCAACCCTGACGACCTGCACGGAATGGTTGCGGCACAGGGGATCCTGACCTCACGCGGAGGCAAGACCTCGCACGCCGCCGTCGTCGCCCGTGGCATGGGCCGCACCTGCGTGTGCGGCGCCGAGCAACTCGAGGTCGACGTCCGGGGGAAGAAGTTCACGGCGCCCGGCGGCATCGTCGTCAAGGAGGGCGACACCATCTCGATCGATGGTGCGACCGGTGAGGTCTTCCTCGGCGAGGTGCCGGTCGAGTCCTCCCCTGTCGTCCAGTACTTCGAGGGCGAGATCGACCCCGACGCCGAGGACGCGGACCCCATCGTGCGTTCCGTGCACCGCCTCATGCAGATCGCCGACCGGGTGCGCCATCTGCGCGTCCGGACCAACGCCGACACGGCCGAGGACGCCGCCCGCGCCCGCCGCTTCGGCGCGGAGGGCATCGGTCTGTGTCGGACCGAGCACATGTTCCTCGGCGAGCGTCGCGCCCTGGTCGAGCGGTTGATTCTCGCCGAGGGGCCCGAGGAGGTCCAGGCCGTCCTCGACGAGTTGCTCCCGTTGCAGCGGGGCGATTTCGTCAAGATCTTCGAGGCCATGGATGGTCTCCCCGTGACGGTGCGCCTGCTCGACCCACCGCTGCACGAGTTCCTGCCGAGCCTGACCGATCTGTCGGTCAAGGTGGCGCTCAACGAGGCCAAGGGCGAGGTCAACGAGCACGACGACATCCTGCTCGCGGCCGTGCTCCGCCTCCACGAGCAGAACCCGATGCTCGGCCTGCGCGGGGTGCGCCTCGGCCTGGTGATCCAGCACCTGTTCCAGATGCAGACCCAGGCCATCATGGAGGCGGCGGCCATCGTCGCCACGAAGGGCGCCGCGGTGACCGCCGAGATCATGGTGCCGCTGGTCGGCTCCGTGAACGAGTTGGCGCTGATCCGTCAGGAGATCGACTATGCGGTGCACGAGGCCCGGGTCGCCCACTCCGTGCACTTCGACCACAAGGTCGGCACGATGATCGAACTCCCCAGAGCGGCGGTCACGGCCCGCGAGATCGCCACCGTGGCCGACTTCTTCTCCTTCGGCACCAATGACCTGACCCAGATGGTCTGGGGCTTCAGCCGCGATGACGTCGAGTCGTCCTTCTTCTCGGAGTACCTCGAGAAGGGCATCTTCCCGGCCTCACCCTTCGAGACCATCGACCGGGACGGCGTGGGCCGACTGGTGCGCATCGCTGCCTGGGAGGGGCGGGAGACCAAGCCCGACCTGAAGCTCGGAATTTGCGGTGAGCACGGCGGTGACCCGGAGTCGATCCACTTCTTCCACGAGTCAGGGCTCGACTACGTGAGTTGTTCGCCCTTCCGGGTGCCAGTGGCTCGGCTGGAAGCCGGCCGGGCGCAGGTCATGGAGTCGCAGGGGAACGCCGGCTGACGGGCTTCACACGTCGTCCTCGTCGGGCCCTTCGTCGCAGTCGAGGGCCTCGTCGGCATCGGTCTCGCCGAGCATCTGAGCGCTGACCGGGTCGGCGACCAGGTCCGGTCGCTGCGCGACCCACTCACGCGCTTGGGCCACGACGTCCTCGAAGCCCGGCCCCGCCACCGCGCCGAGGGTTTCCCCGCCCACCCCGGTGACCCGCACGGCGGCGCGTCGGTGGTCGAGGTCGGTGAGGCGGGTCCGGCCATCCGCGTCCTCCCAGATCACCTTCGGGCGCGGCTGAGCCTCCACCTGTTGCACCTGGGCGATGGCCAACCGTTGCTCGATGCCGTTCACGGTGACCAGGCGCAACTCGTCGGTCGTGACTTCGAGCCACGGCTCACGACCGGACGCAGCACGCAGGACGCGCACGGTGACATAGGCCAGCGTGACCACGCCCGCCGCGAGGAAGAATGTCGCGGGCGCCGACAGGTCGTGGGACTGGGTCCAGACCCCGACCATGGCGCTGGCCACGACGAGCAGGGCGATCCCGCTGAGTCCAAGGCCGATGCGCTGGCGACGCGTCGGCCTCGTCGAGGCGAGAACACCATCACCCTGGTTCGTCGGCTCGGTCATGCCGGCGCCTCCGGGTGCGCGTGGTGCCGCACGGTGAGGACCAGACGATGGACGGTGATGACCCCGAGCACCCAGGCCGCACCGAGCAGCCATCCAGCGACGACGTCAGTGAGCCAGTGATGGCCGAGCCAGACCCGCGAGAGCCCCATCGTCGCGGCATACCCGATGGCGAGGACGACACCGAGGATCCCCAGCCACCACCGTCGGGTCACGATCAGCAGCAGGTATACCGCGAGCCCGGCCAGGACGGTCGCGTTGAGCGTGTGCCCCGAGGGAAAGGACGCGCTGACTTCGAAGGGCGGCACGGCGAGCGCCTGGGGAGGGCGAGCCCGGCCGGTGACGTCCTTGCCGACGACGGTGAAGAGCAGGGCCCCCACGAGCCCGGGCACCATGACGAGCACCGGGGTCCACTTCCGCCACGCCCAGACGAGGGCCCCGACCACCGCCAGCGCGACGATCGGGCCACCGACGGTGCCGCCGATGTGGGTGAAGTCGGTGACCCAGTGGCTCGAGGTCGGTGTCCGGTTCGCGACGGCCCAGTCGAGAACGGGCTGGTCGAGGCCGGCGATACCGCTCTGGTGCTGGACGTCCTCGTAGACGTCGGCCCCGGCTTCGGCGACGGCCGCCGCGAGGGCGCCCCCGACAAGGAGGATGGCAAGGACGGTCAGGTGCAGGCTCCAGCCGCGCCAGATCCGCTCGCCCCGGACGACGAGGGTGGCGAACATCCGCAGCAGCCGACGACCGGTCCGCGTGCGCCAGTCGCGCAGGTCGCGGTCGCCGATCGTCTCGTCGTGCCGCGGCGGATCGGCTGCCGTCGCAGCGACCGGGACGATGTCGGCGGCGCCCACCTCGGGGAGCGGCGCCGGGGACGGTTGCGGTGCGGACGGCATACCGGTCATTGCACCACGGTCGAGCAGACTGGGGGGATGCCGAACATCCCCACGTGGTCCGACCTGCTCTCCTCCCCCGCGGCCATGCGCCGGTTGATGCGCGCGTGGCCCCCGTATGCCGCGGCCGGGATCCGGATGGTCGAGATCGCCGACGACTGGTCACGATGCGTGATGGAGCTGCGCCTGCGGCCGTGGACGGCGAACTTCGTCGGCACGCAGTTCGGGGGCTCGATGTTCTCGATGACCGACCCCTGGTGGATGATCCTCATGTTGCGCCGGCTCGGGCCGGGATATGTGGTGTGGGACAAGGCTGCCGAGATCGAGTTCGTCGCGCCGGGTCGCGGCGACGTGCGGGCGACCTTCGAGCTCACCGACGAGATGGTGGCCGAGGTGCGGGCGGCGGCCGACCGCGCAGAGAAGGTGCTCCAGTGGTATCCCGTGGACATCGTCGGCCGCGACGGCACGGTCGTGGCGCGCGTGCGCAAGCAACTCTACGTGCGCGCGAAGCGCTGAACTCCTCAACAGTGTGGGACCGCCGCGATGGTGGAGGCGGCGGGAATCGAACCCGCGTCCACTGACGGGAAACCAGGGCTTCTCCGGGTGCAGTGCGCTGAGGAGTTTCTCGGCCCCGGGGCTCGCACGCACACGTTCCCCGACAGGCCCAGTCGGATTGGAGTCCCGCCTCACCCCCCGACAAGGGATCGGCAGCAAGATCTCTAGATGACGCTGGTGACTATGCCGAGATCATGCATAGGCCAACGGACTTCGGGCTCGCTCAGGCGGCGAGGGCGAAGTCGGTGCGCTTGGAGTTGGCACCTATTGGTTTGTACGGAGCGTTGACGAGATGACCGTACGTCCTCGACCCGCTTCCCCTGATCAGCCGACCAATGTCGAAACCGATCGCCCCCCTGAGGGGGTGGTCCCACACTGTTGAGTTGTCGCCTCTGGCTCAACACCGGAGGACTCCACAGTATGCCGTGCGCTTCCGACAGTCCCAAACGGATTCCCCGGCACCCCCCCGAACAGATCTCGCAGCCGACCACACCCATACCTG
>NZ_HF570956.1:2001452-2004193 GCF_000367525.1 Phycicoccus elongatus Lp2
CCGCGGCCGCCACCAAGCCGCCGCGCATCGGTCCGGAGCCGGGGATCTTCGCGCCCGGTCGGCTGGTCGCGGGCATCGCGACGCTCCTGCTCGCCGTCAGCATCGGCGTGGCGGTGGACCCGAGCGCCGCAGGCTTGGTCACGGCCGGCGGCACCGGCACGTCGGCCCCAGCCGATCCGAAGGCCCCCTTCGCGGGCTCCGGTGCGATCGCGCCGACGGGAGCGACGACGACGGTTCGCGTCGAGGCCCGCGACATGTCCTTCTCCCCATCGACCGTGAGCGTGCCCGCCGGCAACCGACTGGTCATCGAGTTGGTCAACGTCGACACCAAGAGCCCGCACGACCTCGCCTTCTCCGGTGCCCTGAAGACCCAGCGGATCATGCCGGGCAAGAGCGCGACGATCGACGTCGGCGTCGTGACGACCTCCGGTGAGGGCTGGTGCACGATCGTCGGCCATCGCCAGATGGGCATGGTGCTCGAGATCGTCGCCGAGGGCGGTGAGGCGCCGGGAACGACTGCGGCCTCCGGGACCAACACTGGGACCAGCGCCAAGACCCCCGGTACAACCGGGGCCACTGGAAACGACGCCGGGATGAGGCTGGGGCAGAAGGCGAGCGCGGACTTCCGCGCGGTCGACGCGACCCTGCCCCCGCTCACCACGCCCGCCGGCACCGTGCACACGCTGACGCTCACCGTCGAGGAGGTCGTCCTCGAGGTCTCACCCGGTGTCTGGCAGAAGCGCTGGACCTACAACGGGCAGGTGCCCGCCCCCACCCTCCACGGGCGCGTGGGCGACACCTTCGAGGTGACCCTGGTCAACCACGGCTCGATGGGGCATTCGATCGACTTCCACGCCGGCGAGCGCGCACCGGACGAGGTCATGCGCACCGTCCCCCCGGGAGGCACGCTGACCTACCGCTTCACGGCCTCCCGCGCGGGGATCTGGATGTACCACTGCTCCACCATGCCGATGTCCGCGCACATCGCCGCCGGCATGCACGGTGCCGTCGTCATCGAGCCCGACGGCCTGGCCCCCGTGGCGCGCAGCTATGTCCTCGAGCAGTCAGAGGTGTATGCCGCGCCCGGCGCCGGCGCTCGCGCCGAGGCATCCGACGTCGACGCCGACAAGGCGGCGGCCAATACCCCGGATGCGGTGACCTTCAACGGGATCGCCAACCAGTACGACGCCCGACCGCTGACCGCTCGGGTCGGCGAGCGGGTGCGGATCTGGGTGCTTGCCGCCGGTCCCAACCGCGGCAGCGACTTCCACGTCGTGGGTGGGCAGTTCGACACGGTGTGGTCCGAGGGTGGCTATCTCCTGCGCGCGGGCACCGATGCCTTTGGGTCGACCGGCGGCGGCGCCCAGGTGCTCTCCCTCGGCGCCGCCCAGGGTGGTTTCATCGAGCTGACCCTCACCGAGCCGGGGAACTACCCCTTCGTCACGCACGCGATGGCCGACGCGGAGAAGGGAGCCCACGGCATCCTCGAGGTCAGGTGAGGAGGGATCGGCCCCAGAAGTCGTCCGGATCGCCCTCGGCGACGCCGGGCGGGCAGGCGAAGAGGGCCGAGCCGTTGTGGACGATGTATTCGTTGAGGCGGTCCTTGGCCGCGAGCGCTCGTTGCATCGGCACGAACTGCTGGTGCGCATCGCGCATGAAGGCGATGAAGAAGAGCCCGGCATCCAGCCGCCCCAGCCCATCGCTGCCGTCGGTGAAGTTGTAGCCACGACGCAGGATTCGTATGCCGCCCAGTTGTGTCTCGTGGGCAAGGAAGACGTGGCTGGTGCGCGGGATTGCCGGCCCGCCGTCCGCCCCGAGCCGGTCGAAGTCAGGGGCGTCGAACTCGTCCCTGCCACCCATCGGCTCGCCCCTGCCCTTGCGGCGCCCGAAGGTTCGTTCCTGCTCTTGCAGGCTCGTGCTGTCCCAGACCTCGATGTGCATCCGGATCCGGCGGGCGACCAGGTAGGACCCGCCGGCCAGCCACGCCGACCCGGGCACGGCCGCGAGGTCTTCGGGCTGGACCCAGACGTGCTGGTCGAGGAGCTCGGGCTCCTCGGCCTTGAGGTTGTTGGTGCCGTCCTTGAAGCCGAAGAGGTTGCGTGGCGTTGCCTGGGTCGTCGACGTCGAGGAGGTGCGCCCGAAGCCCAGCTGGGACCAGCGCACCGAGACCTTGCCGACGCCGATCCGGATCAGGTTGCGAATGGCATGCACCGCGACCTGGGGGTCATGGGCACAGGCCTGCAGGCAGAGGTCGCCCCCCGAACGGGCCGGGTCGAGGTCGTCGAGCCGGAAGGGCGGGAGATCCCTCAGGCCCTCGGGCCGCCGGTCGTCCAGCCCGAAGCGGTCGTCGAAGAGCGAGGGCCCGAAGCCCATGGTCACGGTGAGGCCCGAGGCCGGCAGGCCCATGGCCTCGCCGGTGTCCTCCGGCGCCGCAAGCGGGTTGCCGCCGGCGACACCGCCGGGAGCGGCTTCGGCCCCCAGGGTCATCCGCTCGGTCGCCCGGGTCCACGCCCGCAGCAGGGCGACCAGGTCGTCGCGCGTCGTCCCCGGCGTCACGTCGAGCGCGACGAAGTGCATCCGGTCCTGAGCCGGGGTGATGATCCCGGCCTGACGCACCCCGCGAAACGGCACCGCCGCCGACAGGTCCGGGGTAGTGCCGCCCGCGGCGCCCGGACCACTGACGGGAGGGACGGCGGAGGCCAGCCCCGCGGCATACGTCATCCCGGCGGGGGGGGGGGGGG
>NZ_HF570956.1:2004293-2034260 GCF_000367525.1 Phycicoccus elongatus Lp2
TACGTATGCCGTGAGTGGCTGTTGTGTTGATGCCTGCGATCCGCGGGTGCGGGCTCAGACGTTGTCGCCACCCTCGGCGACAGCTTCGGTTGCCTCTGCGGCCGGAGCCTCGTCGGCGGGGGCCTCGGACGCCTCGGCCTCGGCAGCAGGAGCGGCGGTCTCAGCCACCGGACCTTCGGCCTCGACCTTCGCCCGGAGCGCGTCGACCGCGCGAGCGGCCTTCGACAGCGGAGCGGCGAAGAGGTAGACGGCCTTGGCCAGCGACGCGTTCATGGCGCCGGCCAACTTGGCCAGGAGAACCTCGCGGGACTCGAGGTCCGCGAGCTTGGTGATCTCCGCGGCGGAGAGGGCCTTGCCCTCGAGAACGCCGCCCTTGATCACCAGGAGGGGGTTTGCCTTGGCGAAGTCACGCAGGCTCTTGGCCACGGTCACCGGGTCGCCCCCGACGAAGGCGATGGCCGAGGGTCCGGCCAGCTGCCCATCGAAGGCGTCCACGCCGGCGTCCTTGGCCGCCAGCTCGGTCAGCGTGTTCTTGACCACGGCGTAGGTCGCATTGCCGCGCAGGTTCGAGCGAAGCTCGGTGAGCTGCTTGACGGTGAGCCCGCGGTACTCAGTCAGGACAGCAGCGTTGCTCGAGCGGAACTTCTCGCTCAGCTCGGCGATCGCCGCGGCCTTGTCGGAGCGTGACATGTCGGCCTCCTTCCGGTGTGTCGTCCACCGGGTGAGGGGCCCATGAGAAAGAGCCCCGGCGCAGGCACGGGGCTCTTCAAGAGCACACTCTCGCGGTCGGGCGCCTCTCGGCATACCCCTCACGCGGTCGTGATCGTGGCCTGCGCTGGTCGCCCGCTCTCACGGAACCTTCGGTCTGGTGCAGGTGCACCGGACAACCGGCGGTCATTGGTCGTGCTCAAGGGTACGGGAGATCGGGCCGCTCCCCAAATCGCCCGAGCCCGTCGACGCCGCCCCCCAACGCACTGCGTCCGCGTCTTCTGTCGCCATGGCAACGGAAGACGCGGACGCAAGAGGACCGCGGACGGCGACGGCTCAGGCCTGCTCGTCGTCCTCGAGCAGGTTGCGGGTCTTGGTGTAGTCCAGCGGGATGCCCGGGCCCATCGTGGTGCTCATGGTCGCCTTGGTGATGTAGCGACCCTTGGAGGCGGCCGGCTTCAGACGCAGGATCTCCTCGAGCGCGGCGGCGTAGTTCTCCACCAGCTTGTCGGTGTCGAAGGACGCCTTGCCGATGATGAAGTGGAGATTCGCGTGCTTGTCGACGCGGAACTCGATCTTGCCGCCCTTGATGTCGTTCACGGCCTTGGCCGTGTCCATCGTGACCGTGCCCGTCTTCGGGTTCGGCATGAGGCCGCGCGGACCGAGCACCTTGCCCAGTCGGCCGACCTTGCCCATCAGGTCCGGGGTGGCGACGACGGCGTCGAAGTCGAGCCAGCCGCCGGCGACCTTGTCGAGCAGATCGTCGCTGCCGACGAAGTCGGCGCCGGCCTCACGGGCGGCGTCGGCCTTGTCGCCATTGGCGAAGACCAGGACACGGGCAGTCTTGCCGGTGCCGTTGGGGAGGTTGACGGTGCCACGGACCATCTGGTCGGCCTTGCGCGGGTCGACACCGAGGCGCATGGCGACCTCGACGGTCTCGTCGTACTTGGCCGACGCGCTCTCCTTGGCGAGGCGGACGGCGGCGAGGGGGGCGTAGACCTTGGCCTCGTCGATCTTCTCGGCGGCGGCGCGGTAAGCCTTGCTGCGCTTCATTTCTGCTCCTGTGATGTGGAGGTGGAGTCGTGGTGCGGACCAGCGCTGGTCCTCCCACTGCTCACCTCGGGTGAGGCGAGCGATTCGGCATGCCGTGAGCGCGCCGTGCGCTCACGGCATACCTCGCGTTCGTGTTCTGTTGTCCTGCACCGAAACTGCACTATTGGTGAGCTTCTGCGCTGGGTCAGACCAAAACTCACCAA
Organism: Phycicoccus elongatus Lp2; assembly: GCF_000367525.1. Classification (GTDB taxonomy): domain Bacteria; phylum Actinomycetota; class Actinomycetes; order Actinomycetales; family Dermatophilaceae; genus Phycicoccus_A; species Phycicoccus_A elongatus. The sequence continues at coordinate 2,006,258 of NZ_HF570956.1, forward strand.
AAGTGCAGTTCTGGTCGGGCGACCGGCCGATCAGAGGTCGGTGTCGATGCCCATCTGACGGGCGGTGCCGGCGATGATCTTCATCGCGGCGTCGATGTCGTTGGCGTTGAGGTCGGGCATCTTGGCCTCGGCGATCTCGCGCACCTGGTCCTTGGTCAGCTTGGCGACCTTGACCTTGTGCGGTTCGCCGGAGCCCTTCTGCACGCCCGCGGCCTTCTTGATCAGCTCCGACGCCGGGGGCGTCTTGGTGATGAAGGTGAAGGACCGGTCTTCGTAGACCGTGATGACGACGGGGATGATGCTGCCGCGCTGGTGCTCGGTCGCCGCGTTGTACGCCTTGACGAACTCCATGATGTTGACGCCGTGCTGACCGAGGGCAGGGCCGACGGGCGGCGCAGGAGTGGCGGCACCGGCCTGGATCTGCAGGTTGATGTAACCCGAGACCTTCTTCTTGGGGGGCATATTGCTTCTTTCTTGGGTGGTGGGCCCACGCCTGGGGCGATGACCCGGTTGCCGTGCCCGTCGTCAGGTGAGCGGCGGGCGGTGCGCTCCTGATCAGATCTTGGCGACCTGGTTGAAGGAGAGCTCGACCGGGGTCTCCCGGCCGAAGATGGAGACCAGAACCTTGAGCTTCTGGGTGTCGGGGTTGATCTCGGAGATCGTCGCCGGGAGGGTCTCGAAGGGGCCGTCCATGACGGTGACCGACTCGCCGATCTCGAAGTCGACGACGACGTTCTCCTTGGCCTTGCCGGTCGCGCCTGCGCCGCTGCCCGTGGCGCCACCGGCGGCCGCTGCCGCCTGGGCCTCGAGGTCGGCCGGCTTGATCATCGAGTAGACCTCGTCGAGCGAGAGCGGCACCGGCTGGTGGGCGTTGCCCACGAACCCGGTGACGCCGGGGGTGTGGCGCACGGCGCCCCACGACTCATCGGTGAGGTCCATCCGCACCAGGACGTAGCCGGGCATCCGGACGCGACGCACGAGCTTGCGCTGGCCACCCTTGATCTCGGTGACCTCCTCCATGGGGACCTGGATCTCGAAGATGTATTCCTCCATGTTGAGGGAGGTGATCCGGGTCTCGAGGTTGGTCTTCACGCGGTTCTCGTAGCCGGCATACGAGTGGATGACGTACCAGTCGCCGAACTTGCTCGCCAGGTCGTCCTTGAAGGCCTTGATCGGGTCCACGGCGGGCTCGACGTCACCGTCGGCGTCCAGCTCACCGGTCGACTCCTCGACCGTCTCGTCGACGACGTCGGCCTCGTCATCGGCGTTCTCCGCCTTGTCGGTGTCGCCACCGAAGGCAGCGTCGGCGTCGGCCTGGGCACGGGCGTGCAGGTCACCCGCCGGGGTGACCTCGCCCTCGACGACCGGGCCGCGGTCGGTGTCGACGATGACCTCGTCGACGACCAACGTCTCGTCGGTCTCGTCAGTGGTCCACTGGTCGGACACGGGTGACCTCTTCCTTGCTGTGGGCGTGCGGATGTGCGGTGGGCGGGACGGTCAGGTCCCGAAGACCAGTCCGACGAGCTTGCTGAAGCCGAAGTCCAGCCCGGACACCATCGCCATCATGAACGTCACGAAGACGATGACGACCAGGGTGTAGTTCCACAGCTCGCTGCGGGTGGGGCGGACGACCTTGCGCAGTTCGTCGAGGATCTGGCGGATGAAGAGCCCGATCGAGGCGAAGAACCTGGACACGGGGTTGCCGCTCTTGGCCGCGACCTTCTTGGTGCGGCCGGTGTCGCGGGGGGAACCCAGCTCGGTCACGGTGCCTTCTTCTCATCGGGTGCTTGCGATGTCTTCTTGCGGGCACCACCAGAACACAGGCACCCGCGTGACGGGGGCGCGTTCGTGGACGTACCACACGTGCGACGCAGGGCAGGAGGGACTCGAACCCCCAACCGCCGGTTTTGGAGACCGGTGCTCTACCAATTGAGCCACTGCCCTACGGAACGCCCCCGTGGGGCGGGAGGTTCCGTCGGCGCCCGCCTCATGTCGTCGTGGGCACGACGAAGCATGGTGCTGACACCGAGGATCAAGCATACGTGACCGTCTCGTGACGGCGAAACCGACAGAGCCCGTCGAGCATTGCGCGGACCGGCGAGCAACCCACCCGGGCCTGGTGGAAACATGGGATTCGTGACCACGCCGCTTGCCGACCTGTCCCCCGCCGACCTCGCCGCCTTCCTCGAGACCCAGCGCGCGGCATACGAAGCCCTCAAGGGCCGCGGCCTCAAGCTGGACCTGACGCGCGGCAAGCCGTCCGCCGAGCAACTCGACCTCGCTGATCGACTGCTCACCCTGCCGACGAGCACCAGGGACGCCGACGGGGTCGACGTCCGCAACTACGGCGGGCTCACCGGCATCCGACAGATCCGGGAGATGTTCGCTGACCTGCTGTGGGTCGAGCCGAGCCAGGTGGTGGCCGGCGGCAACTCGTCCCTGTCGATCATGCATGACTGCCTCGTGCACCTCCTGCTGCACGGGGCGCAGGAGTCGCCGAGGGCGTGGGCTGCCGAGGAGAAGATCACCTTCGTCTGCCCGGTCCCCGGCTATGACCGTCACTTCACGATGCTCGCCTCGCACGGAATCGAGATGGTGACCGTCGACATGCACGAGGACGGGCCGGATGTCGAGGCCGTCGCGCGACTGGTCAAGGACGACCCGAGCGTCAAGGGCATGTGGATCGTGCCGACCTATGCCAATCCCTCCGGCTCGGTGATCAGCCAGGAGAAGGCCGCCGCGCTCGCGTCGATGGACACGGCGGCGCCGGACTTCCGGATCTTCTGGGACAACGCCTACGCCTTCCACCACCTCACCGAGGACGAGGCCAAGTCGGCCGACATCATCACGCTGTGCTCGGCCGCCGGCCACCCAAACAGGCCACTCATGTTCGCGTCGACGAGCAAGATCACGTATGCCGGGTCGGGCGTCGCCTTCCTCGCCGCCTCCGAAGCGAACGTGGCGTGGTACACCGGGCATGAACAGTTCGCCTCGATCGGTCCGGACAAGGTGAACCAGTTGCGACACGTCGAGTTCTTCGGGTCCGCGCAGGGCGTGCGGGACCACATGGCCAAGCACCGGGCAATCCTCGCCCCGAAGTTCGCGGCGGTCGACACCGCCTTGAGCACTGAGCTGGCCGGGTTGGGTATCGCTGACTGGAGCAAGCCGACCGGAGGCTATTTCGTCAATCTCGACGTCCTCGACGGGACGGCCACGCGCGTGGTCGCCCTGGCCAAGGAAGCCGGCATCGTGCTGACGCCCGCGGGGGCGTCGTACCCCTATGGGAAGGATGAGCACGACCGCAACATCCGGCTCGCGCCGTCCTTCCCCACTCTGGGTGAGGTCGAGACGGCCATGGCCGGTGTGGCGACCTGTGTGGCTCTCGCGGCCGCGGAATCCTTGGCGGCCGGCCATGACGACAAGGTCGCCTATGAACCCAGCATCGGGAACCCTGAGGGCGCGTAGGGTCGACGCATGAACGAACTGGACCGCCAGGCAGAGCAGGCCATCGACTACCTCGGCGACTCCGAGGAGCAGGACAACCTGCCAGAGTCACCGCCGGACGTCCGGTCGCGAGCCACCGAGTGGGGCACGACCGCGGCAGAGCAGTCGGCCGAGGAAACGATCGATCAGCGGATCGCCCAAGAGGTGCCCGACCCGGATTCGGCCTATGGCGCCCCACGCAACGAGTCGGGTCTCGACGACGAGACCGCTTTCGACAATCTCGACGAGATCGAGGACGACTACCTCGGCTCCGGTGAGGTCATGACGGTCGCGGACGACGAGAGCAGCGCAGAAGAGGCCGCGATGCACGTCATCGAGGACGAGGGCTGATCACCTCCACCGCGTCCGACGCCGTCGGCCCACGCGACCTCGCGGCCCTGCCCAAGGCGCACCTGCATCTGCACTTCACCGGCTCCATGGCGCCCGCGACCGTGCGCGAGTTGGCGGCCTCGCACGGGATGCGCCTGCCGGACTCGCTCACCGATGACGTGGGCAACACCTATGACGTCGAGGACGAGCGAGGGTGGTTCCGCTTCCAGCGGACCTACGATGCGGCCCGCAACTGTGTGCGCGGCGAAGCCGACATGCGTCGCATCGTGCGCGAGGCCGCGCTGGCCGACGGGGCGGAGGGGTCACGGTGGTTGGAGTTACAGGTGGACCCGACGACCTACGCGCCCTTTGTCGGTGGGATCACGCCTGCCCTGGAGATCGTGCTGGACGAGGCGGGCGCCGTCTCGGAACTCCCTGGCGCCGCCCAGGTCGGGATCATGGTCGCCGCCTCGCGGATGCGTCACCCGCTCGAGGCCCGCACCTTGGCACGTCTGGCTGCCCGGTATGCCGGGGAAGGGCCGGGCACGGTGGTGGCCTTCGGGCTGTCGAACGACGAACGCCGGGGGGTGACGAGCGACTTCGCGCCGGCCTTCCGGATCGCGCGAGGGGCCGGGCTGGCCTTGGTCCCGCACGCCGGTGAACTGCTCGGCCCGGCCGCCGTCGAGGAGACCGTCCAGGCGATCTCGCCGGACCGGCTTGGGCACGGGGTGCGCTGCGTGGAAGATCCGCGCGTGCTCGAGCGCGTTGTCGCAGAAGGAGTCGCGCTCGAGGTCTGCCCGGGGAGCAATGTCGCGCTCGGGGTCTATGACTCCCACGACGAGGTGCCGTTGCTGGAGTTGCTCTCGGCGGGCGCGACGGTGGCGCTGGGCGCTGACGATCCGCTCATCTTCGGGAGTCGGCTCCTCGACCAATACCGGGTCGCACGCGAAGTCCATGAACTCGACGACCACCAGCTCGCGGGCTTGGCGCGGATGTCGCTGAGCGCCAGCCGGGCGCCTGACCAACTCAAGAGTGCGGCATACCGTGACATCGAGCGGTGGTTGGCCGCAGCGGGCGGTCAGGCAGCCTCGGGCGAGTGGTCCCCTGGTGCCTGAACTTCCTCCGTTGCCAGGTCATCAGCGCTTGGCGGATCCTGCGGGCAGTACCAGTGGGGTTCAACGCTGAGCGCGAAGGTGCTCTCGCGGTCCCACCACCAGCATGGCGGTGAGCTGACCTGGCGAGTGTCGCGGTGGCCGGGGAATCGGCGCGAACCGCCGCGCACCCTGGCCAGGAGTTCGGTGCGCGGCCAGTGGGACGGATCGACCAACTGCACTCGTTCCTCCGACCCCGGCTCGGGGAGGGCGACCACCGCCAGGGCATAGCCGGTGGGCGCCAGTGCCTGTTCGACCATCGCCAGCGTCGCCCGTCCGGCCTGGGACTCCAGACGGCTGACCAGTGCCCGCGGCCAATCCCTGAACTGGGCGTACGTGCGCTGACTCATCCGCATCCGACGCCGGTGCGCACGCAGGGCCAGACCGATCGAGTCGGCGAGGGTGAGGTCGGCGCGGGCTGCGAGGAGTTCGGCGGCGAAGGTGGGCGACGTCGGCCCGTGGTGATTGGGTGGCTTCATGGCTCGACCATGGCGCCGCCGGGAGCGCGCGTCATCCCGCCGGCCGCGGACCTGTGGACGACACACCTTCGAGCGCTGCCGGTGTGGACAAACCTCTTCGGCCCGAGCAGCCCGGCGGCTGGCCCCGGCAGAGGAGTTGGAACCGTCTGCAGTTGCGCCACCCACGGGGGCATGTCACATGCGCCGGATGGGAGCGCATGTAACTTGCGCCGCACCTTGGCGCATGTAACTTGCGCCGCACCTTGGCGCATGTAACTTGCGCCATCATGTGGCGCAACTGCAGAGGCTCGGCGACCCCTTCATCGCCAGGGGATCTCAGAGCCTGTGGCCGACCAGGACGGGTTCGTTGACGAGGGTGACACCGAAGGCGTCCCGCACACCGTCGCGTATGCCGCGAGCGAAGGTGGCGACGTCGGCCGCCGTGGCGCCGCCGCGGTTGGTCACGGCCAGCGTGTGCTTGGTGGAGAGCGCCACCGGCCCGGGAAGGCCATGGCCCTTGTGGAAGCCGGCGTTGTCGATGAGCCAGGCCGCGCTGAGCTTGGTGTGGGCATCGATGTCCGGCCACTGCGGGATCGTCACGTCGTCGCCGAGTCGCGCACGCGCCCGGGCGGTCACGTCGGCGAGCAGCGACTCCGGAACGATCGGGTTGGTGAAGAAGGACCCGCAGCTCCAGGTGTCGTGGTCATCGGCATCGAGCACCATGCCACGTTGGCGTCGCTGGGCGAGCACCGCGTCGCGCGCGTCGCCCAGGGGCACCCGAGTGCCGAGTTCGACGCCGAGGCCCCCGGCGAGCGCGGCATACCCAATCGGGCGCGAGACATCAGCCAACTGGAGTTGGAAGGCCACCTCGAGCACGACATAGCGCTCGGAGCCCTTGAAGAGGGAGTGCCGATAGGTGAACGCACAGTCGGCATTGGCCAAGGTGCGCACGGCACCGGCCTGCCGGTCCCAGACGCGCACGCGGGCGATGGTCTGGGCGACCTCCTGGCCGTAGGCGCCGACGTTCTGGATCGGCGTGGCCCCGACCAGGCCGGGAATCCCCGAGAGCGCTTCGATGCCGGCCCAACCTTCCGCGACCGACCGGGCGACAAACTCGTCCCACCCCTCCCCGGCCGCCACACGCACATCGACGCCACCGCACAGGTCGGCGGACTCGACCCTGACCCCTGACGTCCGGACCAGCACGACGGTCCCCTCGAATCCGCCGTCGGCGATGACGAGGTTGGAGCCACCCGCCACGACGAGCAAGGGTTCGTCCGCCTCGTCGACCTCACGGACAGCATCGACGAGCTCGTCGGTGGTGCTCACCGTGACCAGACGCGCCGCGGGGCCACCGACCCGCATCGTCGTCAGGTCGGCGAGCGGGACGTCCGTCTGCTCCATCAGGCGAGGGCGACGCGGGCCTGGCAACGGCCCAGGACCTTGTCCTCCCCGCACACCGTCGTGAGATCGACGAGGACACTGCGCGTCTCCTCGTCGGCCGACTTGACGACACCGGTGACGGTCACGGCCGACCCGTCCACGGGGACGACGACCGGCTTGGTGAAGCGGGTGCCGATGTCGAGCACGGCACCGGGGTCGCCGACCCATTCGACGAGGACGGAACTGGTGGCGCCCATCGTCCACATCCCGTGCGCGATGACATCGGGCAGGCCGACTGACTTCGCAAAGGCCTCGTCCTGATGAATCGGGTTCTGGTCGCCGGAGGCATTGGCGTAGGCGACGAGGGTTTCCCGCTCGACGGCCACCTCGGTCGGGCCGAAGGTGTCTCCAACGGACACCGAGTCAAAGGTGCGACGGCTCATGCTCACTCCCCTCCCCGCACGACGATGGTCGAGGACGCGGTGCAGACCGGCGCACCGCCGGCATCGGCGAGATCGGTGACCACGGTGATCATCGAGTGACCACCGGCCTGACGGATCGCGTCCACTCTGGTCGTCGCCGTCAACTCGTCTCCGGCGACGATCGGCCGATGGTGAGCGAAGGACTCCTCGCCATGCACGACACGGGAGTAGTCGATCCCGGCTTCGGGGTCGGCGACGTAGGCACGCGAGGACCGCTGCTCCCAGATCACCGCCATCGTCGGCGGCGCGATCACATCGGCATAGCCGGCGGCCCGAGCTGCCTCAACGTCGGTGTGGACCGGATCGGTCGCGCCCACGGCGGCGGCAAAGGCGGCAATGTCCTCGGCGCTCACGGCATACGGCCCGGAGGGTGGATAGATGCGCCCGACGAATTCGGTGTTCACGGCCATGGCCGAGAGCCTAGTAACTCCGCGACCGCCGCGTCGAAGTGCGTGAGGTGTTCCTCGACCTGCGCTCTGGTCGTCTGCGGGCACATGAGGGCCATGTTGTGGAATGGCGTGAGCAGAATGCCGCGGTTGGCGAGGTACAGGTGGAAGTAGTCGTCGAGCTCCTGGTCATGAGCGGCGGCGGCTTCCGTGCCGTTGCGCGGGGGCGTTGTGCTGAAGCGGTACTCGGTGCGCGCCCCGAGCTGACTCACCGACCAGGGCAGGTCGTGACGCGCGAAGATCTCGCGCACCCCAGCGGCGAACACATCGGCCAGACCGATCATGTGGGCGAACGCCTCGTCGGTGAGCACCCGTTCGAGCGTGGCTCGGGCCGCGGCCGCCGACAGGGCATTCCCGGCCATCGTCCCGCCGACGCCGCCCATGTCGATGATGTCGAGGTCGGTGCGGCTCAGGATGGCGCCCGCGAACTCCGCGCGCACGCCGTAGGCCGCCGCCGGAATGCCCCCGCCGATCGACTTGCCGATGACGACGATGTCTGGGTCGAGGTCGTAGAACCCGATGGCGCCCGCCGGCCCGGCCGAGATGGTGTGCGTCTCGTCGATGAGCAGGAGCACTTCATGCTGACGTGTCAGCTCCCGCACACCCTCGAGGTAGCCGGGTTCGGGCAGGACGATCCCGATGTTCGTCAGTGCCGGCTCCATCACGACCAGCGCGACATCGCCGTTGGCCAGTTCCTTGGCCAGGGCATCGAGATCGTTGAACTCGGCGACCCTGCTGGTCTGTGTCACATCGACCGGCGCGCCGACGTTGCCGGGACGATCAGCGGGTCCATCCGGCGTCGCCACGATGAGCGACTCATCGACGGTGCCGTGATAGCAGTACGAGTTGAAGAGGATCTTCGGGCGGCCCGTGACGGCCCGCGCCAATCGAATCGCCCAGCGGTTGGCATCGGTCGCCGTCAGGGCGAAGCTCCAGCGCTCTGCCCGGAACCGCCTGGTCAGTTCTGCCGCAACCCATTGCGAGTCCTCGGTCGGCAGCATCGCGGTCGCACCCCCGAGGTCGGCGAACCGAGCCTGCACCGCCGCGACGGTGGCCCCTGGCGAGTGCCCCGCCATCGCCGCGGTGTCCCCGAGCGCGAAGTCGGCATACGTGTGGCCATCGAGATCAGTGATCGTCGCGCCCCGCGCCCCGGCCAGGTAGATGGGGAAACGCATCGCGTGCTTCATCATCCAGGTCATCGGCACCTTGCCGAAGAGATGGGTCGCCTCCTCGTATGCCGCACGCGAGCGTGGGTGGGTCTCGACGAAACGCTCCTGTTCGCGCGCGGTCAACTCCGCCAGTCGCGCACGGTCGATGGTGGGAACAACCGCGGCCTCCGGGAACAACGCCGGAGGGGGGTCGGAGGCGGTCACAGGGCGATGCCGACGTACTTGGTCTCGAGATACTCCTCGATCCCTTCGAACCCACCCTCGCGGCCGAAGCCGGAGTGCTTGACGCCACCGAAGGGAGCCGCCGGGTTGGAGACGATGCCCTGGTTGATCCCGACCATGCCGAAGTCGAGCGCCTCGGACACGCGAATCACTCGCGCGTTGTCGCGGGTGAAGACATAGGCGACGAGGCCGTACTCCGTGGCGTTGGCCGCAGAGACCACCTCCGCCTCGGTCCTGAAGGTCGTGATCGGCGCCACCGGTCCGAAGATCTCCTCCCCGAAGACACGCGCCGTCGATGGCACGTCGACCAGGACCGTCGGAGGATAGAAATTGCCTCTGCCCGACGGGATCTGGCCACCGACAACGGCCCGGGCACCCGCCGCGACGGCGTCCTCGACGAGTGCGTGCACATCGTCTCGGGCCTTCCCCGTGATGAGCGGGCCGACATCCACACCCTTCTTCGTGCCCTTGCCGACAGTGAGCCCACCCATCCGGGCTGCAAGCTTGGTCGCGAACTCCTCGGCCACCGATTCGTGCACGTAGAACCGGTTGGCCGCCGTGCACGCCTCACCGATGTTGCGCATCTTGGCCAGCATCGCGCCGGCCACCGCGGCGTCGACGTCGGCGTCCTCGAAGACGATGAAGGGCGCGTTTCCGCCCAGCTCCATGGACACGCGCAGCAACTGGTCCGCCGATTGGGCGACCAGTCTCTTCCCGACGGCCGTCGACCCGGTGAAGGTCAGCTTGCGCAGTCGCGGGTCGGCGATGATCGGGCCGGAAACCTCGGAGGAGTGAGTCGTGGTCACGACGTTGACGACACCGGCCGGCACTCCGGCCTCCTCGAGCAGGCCAGCCAGGGCGAGCATCGTCAACGGCGTCTCGTGGGCCGGCTTGACGACGGTGGTGCACCCGGCGGCGATGGCCGGACCGATCTTGCGGGTCCCCATGGCCAGCGGGAAGTTCCACGGAGTGATGGCCAAGACCGGGCCCACCGGTTGCTTCATCGTCACCAAGCGGGTGGCCCCGTTCGGCGCCACGGCATACCGGCCGTGGACACGCACCGCCTCCTCGGCGAACCAGCGGAAGAACTCCGCGCCATAGGCGACCTCACCCCTGGCCTCGGCCAGCGGCTTGCCCATCTCGAGGGTCATGAGGAGCGCAAAATCCTCGGTGCGCGCCACCAACATCTCGTATGCCGTGCGCAACAGTTCCGATCGATCGCGAGGGCTGACCTTGGCCCAGGACGCCTGTGCCGCAACGGCCGCGTCGAGCGCGGCAGCCCCATCGGCAATGCTGCCGTCCGCGATCTCGCAGAGCACCGCACCGGTCGCCGGATCGTGCACCGGAAAGGTGGCTCCGGACGACGAGTGACGCCACTCGCCGCCGATGAAGAGCCGTTTGGGGACGGATTCGAGCAGTTGCTTCTGGGTGGTCATTCTCATCATCCGATCGCTGCGACGGCCTCGGCGAAGGACTCCTCGAAGAGGTCGAGGCCCTCGGCGAGCAGGTCGTCCGAGATGGTCAGGGGCGGCAGGAAACGGAACACATTCCCCAGCGTGCCGCAGGTCAGGGTGACCAGGCCACGCGAGTGGCAGGCCTTGTTGACCGCCGCCGTCAGGGCAGCAGCGGGCTTCCTGGTCTCGCGGTCCTCGACGAGTTCCATCGCGATCATCGCGCCGCGACCACGTACCTCGCCGACCTGCGGGAAACGCTCCCCGAGCTCTGTCAGGCGCCCCGTGAGGATCTCACCGATCGCCCGGGCACGCTCTGCCAGACCATCGGCCTCCATCGTCTCGATCGAGGCGAGGGCGGCGGCGCACGCCACCGGGTTCCCGCCGTAGGTGCCTCCGAGACCACCGGGGTGGATCGAGTCCATGATGTCGGCGCGCCCGGTGACGGCCGCGAGCGGCATACCCCCCGCAATGCCCTTGGCCGTCGTGATCAGGTCCGGCACGACGCCCTCGGCGTCGCAGGCGAACCAGTCACCCGTGCGACAGAAGCCGGACTGCACCTCGTCGGCGATGAAGAGGATGCCGTGCTCCGCGCACCACAGCGCGAGTTCCTTGAGGAAGCCCGCCGGCGGCACGATGAAGCCACCCTCGCCCTGGATCGGCTCGATGATGACCGCAGCGGTGTTGTGCTCCCCCACCTGGGCATGAACCTGATCGGTGATGTAGTCGAAAGCGTCACTCTCGCAGGCCTTTTCGCCGCCCGGCCAGCGATATGGATAGGCCATCGGCACCCGGTAGAGCTCCCCCGCGAAGGGCCCGAAGCGGTCCTTGTAGGGCATGTTCTTCGCGGTCAGGCCGAGAGTGAGATTGGTGCGTCCGTGATAGGCGTGGTCGAAGGCGACAATCGCCTGCCGTCCGGTGAAGTGACGCGCGATCTTCACGGCGTTCTCGACAGCCTCTGCGCCCGAGTTGAAGAGCGCCGAGCGCTTGTCGTGTCCCCCCGGTGTGAGGGCATTGAGCTTCTCGCACACCTCGACATAGGGCTCGTAGGGCGTGACCATGACGCAGGTGTGGGTGAGTCGGGCGATCTGGTCCTGCACGGCCTTGACGACCCGCGGGTTGCCGTTGCCGACACTGGTGACGGCGATGCCGGACCCGAAGTCGATCAGTTGGTTGCCGTCGGCATCGACGAGGATCCCGTCCCGCCCCTCGACGATGTAGGCCGGCAGCCCCGTGGGCACCCCGGCGCTGACCGCGGCGACCTTCCGCTCCTGCAGCGCCCGCGACCTCGGGCCGGGGAGCTCGGTGACGAGCCGACGGCGTTGCTCGATGGCGCTGTTCACGAGTGGTCTCCTTCGTCGTTGGGGTATGCCGCGGGGCGATCGAGCAAGGGCCGGCTCGGGTCCCAGCGGGTCCCCTCACGGTCGTCGAGGCGGCGTCGTGCGATCGCCGACAAGGCCTCGAGGACCACGCGATTGGCCAGCGCGGCGGTGATGTCGGCGTGGTCATAGGGCGGGCTCACCTCGACCACGTCGATGCCGACGACCGGCAACTCGAGGCAGATCCGGCGGACCGAGTCGAGCAGCTCGCGGGCCGTGAGCCCGCCCGGCTCGGGCGTGCCTGTGCCGGGCGCATGCCCCGGGTCGCAGACGTCGATGTCGACCGAGAGGAAGACCCCGTCGCACTCGTCCGTCGCGATGGCGAAGGCCTCGGTGAGGCATTCGGCCAGACCGCGATGCACGATCTCGGTCATCTCGTAGGACCGCATCCGCTGCTCAGCCATCCAGTCCAGGGTCTCCGGCTCGGGCCAGTAGCCCCTCAGTCCGACCTGGAGGAAACGGTCAGCCCGCAATGCCCCGGACTCGATGAGCCGGCGCATCGGCTGACCGTGCCCCCACAACGAGCCAAAGGTGATGTCGCCGGTGTCCGCATGGGCATCGAAATGGATCATCGACACCTTGCCGTGGCCCAGGACATTGGCGCAGCCCTTGGCGTCGGGGAAGGCGATCGAGTGGTCTCCACCGAGCACGACCGGGATCGCCCCGGCGGCAACGACTTTCGTCACGGCTGCCTCGAGCCCACCCAACGCCTTCTCGATGTCACCGGGCGGCATCTCGACGTCACCCGCGTCGACAACCACCAGGTCGCGCAGGGCATCAGTGCGCAACGCCAGTGACGGACGGGAGCCGTCGTGCGGCAGGTAGTCGGTGCCCCGGATGGCCATCGGCCCGAAGCGGGTCCCGGAGCGATGCGACGCACCCCCGTCGAACGGGGCGCCGACGATGACGACGTCGGCACCGGCATACGACTGGGGGTTCTCGAGGTCGCACATCGGCACCCCGAGGAAGGTGAAGTCCGGGCCGAACTGCTGCCCGTAACGAGTCATCGCTCCTCCATCCCCCAAGGTGATCCGTAACCCTCCGGCTTGGGTGTGGCCAGCAGGTCGAGGAAGGGCACCGCGTCGAAGGCCTCGGGTCCGAGAACGCCGGTGCCGGCCCAGGCACCCGAGGCCACCAGCTCCAAGGCGACGATCGGGTTGAGGGCGGTCTGCCAGACGATGCACTGAGCGCCGTACTCCCGCATCGTGACCTCGTTGTCGACGACGTGGTGGAGGTAGGTGCTGCGCGGCTTGCCATCGGTGCCGGTGCCGGTGACGAGCACACCGGCGCACGTCTTGCCCTCCAGTCGCGGCCCGATCGTGGCCGGGTCGGGCAGGGTGGCAGCCACCAGGTCACGCGGCGCGATCTGCACGCCCTTGATCGTGATCGGCTCGGTCGAGTCCAGACCGAGGGTGTTGAGCGCCTTGAGGATGCTGATCATCTGCTCGCCCAGGCCGTACTTGAAGGTGATCCGCTCTGCATCGATCCAACGCGGCATGAGGAGCACTTCCTCGTGCTCGACCTGCACGCACTCCACCGGTCCGATCCCTTCGGGGAAGTCGAAGACCTCGGGCTCGCTGAACGGTGGCAGGGTGAAGAAGCCGGCTTCGATGCCACCGCCGGCCTCGGCTCGTGCCTTCTCCCAGACCACCGGCGGGTTGAGGCACTCCTCGATGATCGTCCACATCGAGAAGCCGGGGGCAAAGCCTTCGGTGCCGTCGGGTCGGTAGTAGGCCAGGTTGGAACCGTCGCGCGTGCCCAACTCCTCGATGTGCGAGAAGAGATGATCCGCGGCATACCGAGCGAAGACGTCCGACATGCCGGGCTCGACGCCGATGCCGAGCAGTGCCAGCCGGTCCGCGGCCTCCCACTCGTCGGCCATCGCGAACTGCTCGTCGCCGAGCTTGACGTGCGGCTTGCTGAAGGGCTCCGTCGGGTGCCGCTGCGAGAGCGACATGGCCATGTCGAAGTAGTTCGCCCCCGCGGCGAGGCAGCCGCGGAAGATCGGCATGACGAAGCGCGGGTCGACAGCATTGAGGACGTGCGTGGCACCCACCATCCGGATGAGACCGGCGACGTCCTCAGGGTCGGACGCGTCGACCTGCGCGGCGTGGAAGCGGATCTCCTTCTCGCCCCGCTCCCGGACGGCCGCCACGGTGCGGCGGGCGCGCTCGAGGTCGTAGTCGGCGACGACGAAGGTGTCGAAGAAGCGGCGCTCGCCGGCGATCTTGGCTGCGGCATCACCCACACCGCCGGCACCGATCATGAGGATGCGCATGTGGATCTAGGCCTTCCGCCGACCGGAGATGATCGAGCCCCCGATGACGAGCAGGAGCGCGATCGCGAACATCGAGAAACCGATGACATTGGCCTGCGCCGGGATGCCGCGCAGGTAGGAGACATAGACGAACTTCGGGAAGGTCGTCTCGTTGCCGCTGACGAAGCTGGTGATGATGAAGTCGTCGAACGACAGCGAGAAGGACAGCATCGCGGCGCCGATGATGCCGGGGAGCACGAGCGGGAAGGTGACCTTCCAGAAGGTGTTGCTCGGGGTCGCGTAGAGGTCCATCGCCGCCTCGTCGAGCCGCGGGTCCAGGCTCTGCAGGCGAGCCTTGACGGTGACGACCACGAAGCTGATGCAGAACATGATGTGAGCGAAGACGATCGTCCAAAAACCCAGTCGCAGACCGACATTGGAGAAGCCCTGCACGAAGATCGTCAGGAGGCTGGCGCCCAGGACGATTTCGGGTGTGGCCATGGGTACGAAGACCAGGACATTGCTGGCCGTCCGGCCGCGGAACTGGTGGCGGACGAGGGCGAAGGCGAGCAGGGTGCCCAGGACGACGGCCGCGAGGGTGGCGATCACGCCGATCTGGAGGCTGGTCACGAGGGACTCGCAGACACCGGGAGCGCCACACGGGTCCATCCAGTGCTTGAGGGTCGGGCTGCCGTTGGGGTTCCACGCGATGTTGGACTTGCGGTAGTTGTTGAAGGAGAAGATGAAGACGTAGAGGACCGGCAAGAAGAGGTAGAAGAGCACGAGCACCGCGGCGATGATGGCGAAGCGGTTGGCCAACCAGGCGCCGGCCCGCTTCCCCGCCGAGGGTCGGTATGCCGTGGGGTTGGGTGCGCTCACAGCAGTTCCTCCGTGCCGAACTTGCGCACGTAGACGAAGACGAGCGCGAGGATGATCGCCATGAGCGTGAAGGACAACGCCGCGGCAGTCGGGAAACCGCCCAGGACCCTGAAGAACTGGCTCTCGATGACGTTGCCCACCATCTTGGTGTTGTCCGAGCCCAGGAGTTCGGCGTTGACGTAGTCGCCCGCCGCCGGAATGAAGGTCAGCAGGGTGCCGGCGAGCACGCCGGGCATGCTCATCGGGAGCGTGACCGTGCGGAAGGTCGTGAAGCCGTTGGCGTAGAGGTCACCCCCGGCCTCGATGATGCGGTGGTCGGCACGCTCGAGCGAGGCGTAGATGGGCAGGACCATGAAGGGCAGGAAGTTGTAGGTGAGGCCGGCGACGACCGCCATCCAGGTCTCCGTGATCCGGCCACCGGGCAGCAGGTGCAGGGTGTTGAGGGTGGTGGCCACCGGGCCCTCGTCGGCGAGGATCTGGCGCCACGCGACGGTGCGCAGGATGAAGGACGTGAAGAAGGGCGCGATGACCAGGATCATCATGACGCCCCTCCACTTGCCTGCCTTGAAGGCCATGGCATACGCGAGGGGGTAGGCCAGGCAGAAGGCGAAGAAGGTCGCCAGCCCGGCAAAGAGCAGCGACCGACCGAAATGCGGGCCGAAGTCGGTGAAGGCCCGCCAGTAGTTCCCGACGTTCACGTCGCGGTAGTAGTAGCCCGGATAGCCGGGGAACTGCGACTGCAGACTCACGGTGAAGAGCTGAACGAGCGGAATGACGAAGAAGACGAGCAGCCAGACTGCGCCGGGCAGGAGCAGCAGGTAGGCCAGTCTGCTCTTCTTCGCCGGTTCCGGCGATGGGCTCGTTGGGGCGCCCGAGGCTCCGGCGCCGACGTGAGCGAGGGTGCTCACCTCAATCCTCCGCGGCCGTGTCGATGACCATGGGCGAGGCAGCGGCATCGTCGTCCGGTGGGACCCCGAAGGCGTGCCCGGACTGCCAGGTCAGCCACACCTCGTCGCCGGGCCGCAGGTCGATCGGCTCGACATCGAGGTTCTGCTCGTAGGCCGACCAGATCGCTCCACTGGGCACCTCGACGAGGTACTGGGTCGCGACGCCGATGAAGGACACATCACGCACCACGCCCTTGACGTCGTCGCCGATCCCCTCGGGCTGCTCACGCCGGACGCGTACCTTCTCCGGCCGCACTCCGAACATCACCTCTCCGGAGTGGACCGAGGACCGGGCCTTCGGGATCTTCACCCTGGACCCCTGAACCTCGGCGACGAGACGGTCGCCGTCGGTGTCGATGATCCGGCCCGCCCCGAGGTTGGACTGGCCGACGAAGTTGGCGACGAAGGCCGTTGTCGGCAGGTCGTACATCGCCTCCGGCGCGCCCATCTGCTCGATCCGGCCGTGGTTCATCACCGCGACCGTGTCGGCCATCGTCATGGCCTCTTCCTGGTCGTGCGTGACATGGATGAAGGTCAGGCCCACCTCGGTCTGGATCCGCTTGAGCTCGACCTGCATCTGACGGCGCAACTTGAGGTCGAGGGCGCCCAAGGGTTCGTCGAGGAGGAGGACCTCGGGTCGGTTGACCAGAGCCCGTGCCACGGCGACGCGCTGCTGCTGCCCGCCGGAGAGTTGGGCCGGCTTCCGCGCCGCCAGATGCGGCAACTGGACCAGGTCCAGCGCCTCGTCGGCCAGCTGCACCGCGTTCTTCAGGCCGCGACGCTTCGGGCCGAACGCGACGTTGTCCCGAACCGTCAGGTGCGGGAAGAGGGCATAGCTCTGGAAGACGGTGTTGACGGGCCTCTCGTAGGGACGCGACCCGGTGAGGTCGGTGTCACCGATCAGGATCCGACCGCTCGTGGGCTGCTCGAGCCCGGCGACCATCCGCAGGGTCGTCGTCTTGCCGCAACCCGAGGGGCCGAGGAGGGCGAAGAACGAGCCGCGCGGCACGACGAGGGAGAGGTCGTCGACGGCCGTGAAGTCGGCGAAGGACTTGGTGACGTTCTCGAGCCGCAGGTCACCCTTGGCCTCACGGAACCCAGCGTTGCCGGCCATCAGTTGCCCATCACCTTCTGCCAGATGGCGCTGAACTCGGCATCCGCCTCGGCCGACAGCGCGCTGAAACCCGTGATGTTGTGCTCGGCGATGTAGTCCGCACTCGGGAAGATGAACGGACTCTCGGCCAGGTCGGGGTCCGATTGTGCGAGGACCTCCTGGGCGCCCACGACCGGGCAGATGTAGTTGACGTAGGCCGCGACCTGGGCCGCGACCTCCGGCTGGTAGTAGTAGTTCATCAACGTCTCGGCGTTGCGCCGGTGGGTGGAGGTGATCGGCACCATGAGGTTGTCACTCCAGAGGGTGCCGCCGCTCTCGGGGATGACGAACTCCCAGTTCTCGTCCTCGGTCTCGGCCCGCAAAACGAACAGATCCCCGCTCCAGACGATCCCGGCGACGGCGTTGCCCGTCTTGAGGTCCTCCAGGTAGGAGTTGCCCTTGATCCGGCGGATGTTGCCGTCGGCCATCCGCTTCTCGACCTCGGCGACGGCGGTCTCGAATTGCTGCTTGCCGACCGGCTTGGAGATGTCGACGCCCTGATGCAGGAGGATGCAGCCGACCGTGTCGCGGAACTCGCTGAGAACGACGACCTTGCCCTTGAGGTCGTCGGCCCAGAGGTCGTCGAGGCTCTTGAGCTCGCGCCCGACCTTCTCCTTGTTGTAGCCGATGCCCGCAAAGCCGCTCTGCCAGGTGAGCGAGTGGGTGCGCCCGGGGTCGAAGGAGACGTCCTTGAGCGGCTCGAGCAGGTTGGTCGCATTGGGCATCCGGATCAACTCGAGGGGTTGGCAGAGCTGCTCGCGGATCACCCGGCCAGCCATCCAGTCTGTGAAGGTGAAGATGTCGCGCCCGATGTCCTGGCCGGCGATGAGTTGGGGACGCACCTTGTTGTAGTAGGCGTCGTTGTCCTCGATGTCCTCGCTGTAGGTCGCCTGGATCCCCGTCTGCTCGATGAACCCCTGCAGCGTCGGGTAGTTCTTGGCCTCCTCGTCGTAGTCGAGGTAGGCCGTCCAGTTGGCCCAGCGGACCACCTTGTCGGTGTCCGAGACATCGGTGGGCAGGTTCAGGGCGGCCGCCGTGGCCGGTGGCGCCGGGGGTGCACAGGCCGAGAGTGCGGTCGCACCCAGGCCCAGGCCCACCCCACCGAGGAGGTGTCGGCGGCTGAAGGCCGACCGGGAGGCAGCCTTGACGAGCCCGGCGACCGCGGGGTCGGAGGGGGGACGGCGTCGGATCACTCGCGCTCCTGTCAGCTCTCGATGTTCGCCATGACGTGCTTGATGCGGGTGTAGTCCTCGAGCCCATACATCGACAGGTCCTTGCCATAACCCGACCGCTTGAACCCGCCGTGTGGCATCTCGGCGACGATGGGGATGTGCGTGTTGATCCACACGCAGCCGAAGTCGAGGGCCGCCGAGGCCCGCATCGCCTTGCCGAAGTCCTTGGTCCACACCGAGGACGCCAGGCCGTAGTCGACCCCATTGGCCAACCCCAGCGCTTCGTCCTCGTCGGTGAACTTCTGCACGGTGATGACCGGCCCGAAGATCTCGTTCTGGATCGCCTCGTCGTCCTGGCGCAGCCCCGACAGGACGGTGGGCTCGATGAAGTAGCCGTCGCCCAGCCCACTCAGGCGGTGGCCACCCGCGGCCACGGACGCGTGGTCGGGGAGGCGCTCGAGGAAGCCGGTCACCCGGGCGAGTTGGTTGGCATTGTTCACCGGGCCGAAGAGGGCATCGGCGTCGTCGGGAAGGCCCACCTTGGCGTTGTCCTTCGCGTATGCCGCAAGCGCCGCGACGAACTCGTCGTGGACTCCGGCGCCGACGAGGACGCGGGTGGCGGCCGTGCAGTCCTGGCCGGCGTTGAAGTAGCCGGCGATCGCGATGCCCTCGACGGCCGCCTCGAGGTCGGCATCGTCGTGGACGATGACCGGTGCCTTGCCTCCGAGTTCGAGGTGAACGCGCTTGAGGCCTGGGGCAGCGCTGGCCGCCACCTCGGCACCAGCGCGCACCGAGCCGGTGATCGCGACGAGCGCGGGGGTGGGGTGCTCGACGACGAGCCGACCGGTGTCCCGGTCCCCGGTGAGGACGTTGAACGTGCCGGCCGGCAGGAACTCACTGGCGATCTCGGCGAGGAGCAGGGTGGTTTCAGGCGTGGTGTCGCTGGGCTTGAGGACGACGGTGTTGCCGGCGGCGAGCGCGGGGGCGATCTTCCACACCGCCATCATCATCGGGTAGTTCCAGGGTGTCACCTGGCCGACGACCCCGATCGGCTCACGCCTGATCCACGACGTGTGGCCCTTCATGTACTCCCCCGCCGCCTTGCCCTCGAGGACGCGCGCCGCGCCCGCGAAGAAGCGGATCTGGTCGAGCATGGGCGGCACCTCCTCACTGGCCGTGAGAGCGTGGGGCTTGCCGGTGTTCTCCCCTTCCAGGGTGACGAACTCGTCGGCACGGGCCTCGATGGCATCGGCGAACTTGAGCAGCGCCTGCTGCCGCTCACCGGGTGTGGTCCGCCCCCACTCCCCGAAGGCCGCGGCGGCCGCGGCATACGCATCGTCGACATCTCGGGCCGAACTCACCGGCGCCGTCGCCACGACCTTGCCGGTTGCCGGGTTGACGACGTCCAGACGGCGCTCGCTGCGCGCATCGCAGAACTCACCGTTGATGAAGTTGCGCAGGGCGCGAGGCGCGGTCACGTCAGGATTCCTTCCACAGGACCGGTCGGGGTGGACGCACTCTAACCAGTTGGCCCACGGAATGAACAGTGTTCGCGCGAGAATGTTTCGGAATCCAAGCATGTCAGGCTTCGGATCTGCGGATCTGATTGCATTTCGCTTGAAAAGCCATCCTTTCCGCGTCACCATGGCCCGATGGTCAACCCCATCCGCACCGCCGCGGCCCCGGACGTGCGCCTCGACGACACCGCCAAACGGATCGTGGAGTTGCTGCAGAAGGACGGCCGGCAGTCGTATGCGGCGATCGCCAAGGAGGTCGGCCTGTCCGAGGCGGCGGTGCGACAGCGGGTGCAGCGCCTCCTGGATTCGGGGGTGATGCAGATCGTCGCTGTCACCGATCCCCTCCAGCTCGGGTTCCGCCGCCAGGCGATGATCGGGCTGCGGACCGACGGCGACCTGTTGGCCATCGGCGATGCCGTCGCTGCCCTTCCCGAGGTCGTCTATGTCGTGACCACCGCGGGGAGTTTCGACCTGCTCTGCGAGGTCGTCTGTGAGGACGACGACCACCTGCTCGACGTGCTGACGCAGAAGCTGCGGGCGATGCCCGGCGTGGTGTCGACCGAGACCTTCGTCTATCTCAAACTCAACAAACAGCACTACGACTGGGGAACGCGATGAGCACGCCCACCACGCCCACGACCACTCCGGCCGGCACGTCCTACCAGGACGCTGCCCGCGACCACCTGTGGATGCACTTCACGCGTCACTCGGTCTTCGAGGACGGCGGCAGGGTCCCGATCATCGTCCGCGGTGAGGGCCACCGGATCTGGGACGACCGGGGCAAGGAGTACATCGACGGGCTGGCCGGGCTCTTCGTCGTCAACGTCGGCCACGGCCGCGCCGAGATCGCCGAGGCGATGGCCGCCCAGGCCAAGCAGCTCGGTTTCTTCCCGCTCTGGTCCTACGCGCACCCGCGGGCCATCGAGCTCGCCGAGCGGCTGGCCGCCAACGCCCCTGGTGATCTCAACCGGGTCTTCTTCACCACAGGTGGCGGCGAGGCCGTCGAGACCGCGTGGAAACTGGCCAAGCAGTACTTCAAGCTCACCGGCAAGCCGACCAAGACCAAGGTCATCTCGCGCGCCATCGCCTATCACGGCACTCCCCACGGCGCTCTGTCCCTGACCGGCATCACCCCGGCGCGGGTGCCCTTCGAGCCACTCGTGCCGGGTGCCTTCAAGGTCCCGAACACCAACATCTATCGCGGCCCGGAGCACCTGCGCGAGGACGAGAAGGCCTTCGGTCGGTGGGCCGCGGACCGGATCGAGGAGGCCATCCTCTTCGAGGGTCCGGAGTCGGTCGCGGCGGTCTTCCTCGAGCCGGTGCGGCGGCTGCTTCCCGCCGCCCGCCGGCTACTTCGAGCGGGTCCGCGAGATCTGCGACCGGTATGACGTCCTGCTCGTCTCCGACGAGACGATCTGCGCCTTCGGCCGGATCGGCTCGATGTTCGCGTGCGACGACTTCGGCTATGTCCCCGACATCATCACGACGGCCAAGGGCATCACCTCCGGGTATGCCCCGCTCGGGCTGATGATCGCCAGCGAGCGCATCTTCGAGCCCTTCAAGCAGGGCACCAACTTCTTCCCCCACGGCTACACCTGGGGCGGTCACCCGGTCTCCGCGGCGGCCGCGATGGCCAACCTGGACATCTTCGAACGCGAGGGACTCAACGCCCACGTCAAGGAGAACGCCCCAGCCTTCCGGCATACCTTGGAGCGCCTGCTCGACCTGCCGATCGTCGGCGACGTCCGCGGCGCCGGCTACTTCTACGGCATCGAGATGGTCAAGGACAAGACCACCCGCGAGACCTTCGACGCCGAGGAGTCCGAACGGCTGCTGCGCGGCTTCCTCTCCAAGGCGCTCTTCGACGCCGGCCTCTACTGCCGCGCCGACGACCGCGGCGACCCCGTCATCCAGCTCGCTCCCCCGCTGACCATCGGGCAGGCCGAGTTCGATGACATCGAGTCGCGCCTGCGCGGCGTGCTCACCGAGGCCTTGAACCACATCTGAGTCGGCGATCCATGTCGCTCACCACGGCCACCCAGCCGTTGTGGTGGGACCCCCCTCCTGGAGCGTCCCACCGGCAGCTGACAGACGCTCGAGTGAGGAGAACACGCCGTGTCGCGGAACTCCGATGCCGCGTGTCCTCCTCACTCGACGGGCTGGTCCGGCCACCTCGGGACACGACGAAGCCGCCCGTCCCCGCGTCGGGACGGGCGGCTTCGTGACTGAACGGCGGCGTGGGCCGCGTGACTCAGCGGGTCTCGCGGTGCTCGGTGTGCTTCTTGCAGCGCGGGCAGAACTTCGCGAGCTCGATCCGGTCGGGGTTGTTCCGACGGTTCTTCTCGGTGATGTAGTTGCGCTCCTTGCACTCCGTGCACGCCAGGGTGATCTTGGGGCGGACGTCGAGGCTCTTCTTGGCCACGGTGCAAACCTTCTTCGTGAGCGGTGAATCTTGGGTGTTTGTGGGTCGCGCGTCGTGCGGGCAACCTGACAAGCGTACGCGAGGCCCGGAGTATTCCGGAAATCGCTGTTGTGTAGCGGGAGCGGGGCTCGATCCCGCGACCTCACGATTATGAGTCGTGCGCTCTAACCAGCTGAGCTACCCCGCCCTGGGTGATCAGCGCGCTCCCCGGAGAGGGACCGTGCTGACCAGAGCCCCCTGTCGGAATCGAACCGACGACCTTTTCCTTACCATGGAAACGCTCTGCCGACTGAGCTAAGGGGGCGCGCTCGGTCGGTCCCGGGGGACCTCATGAGTGCGTCGGAGAGATTACACGTTGAGTCCGCAGGCGACGAAATCGGCGCCACTCATCCCTACGCCGAGGGTGGATCTTGATGCAGGCCGGCCACCGCCTCGAGGAGCGCGGGCCCGTACCACGTGAGCAGGCGACCACTGACACGTCGGGTGGGCACCTGCGTGAAGGCCTCGGGGCCGTCGTCCGCCGTGAAGACGTAGGGCTCGTCGGGCAGGAGCACGAGGTCGGCCAGGTCCGGGTCGTCGATGGCCGCGAGATCGGCGTGCGGGTAGCGGCCTTCGGAAGGTGCGCACACGGCATACCCGAGGCGGGCGAGGAGGTCCGCGGTGAAGGTGGGGTGCCCGACGACCATCCACGGGTCTCGCCAGATCGGGACGACAACCCGCGTATGCCGTGGGGGCACGTCCGTGGACCACAGCCGGTCGGCGTCGGCGAGCCACTGGGGCGCTGGCCACCCGCAGGCGTCGACGAGGAGGCGTCGCAGGGAGGTCAGCGCCTGTGGGACGGTCTCGATGTCGGTGACCCACACCGGGATGCCGCGGTCGCGGAGGCGACGCACGTCGAGTTCGCGGTTCTCTTCCTTGTTCGCGACGACGAGGTCGGGGTGCAGGTCGGCGATGGCATCGAGGTTGGGATTCTTCGTCCCGCGAACGCGTGCGACATCGAGGTCAGCGGGGTGGGTGCACCAGTCGGTGGCACCGACGAGGGCTGCCGGCGCGGTGGACGCGATCGCCTCGGTGAGGGACGGGACGAGGGAGACCACCCGGGTGGCGGCGCCGGCGGGGAGTCGGGTCTCGTGCCCGAGGTCATCCATTGCGCTGCGGCTCAACGGATCTCCTCGAGGACTTGGGAGCCAAGGGCACGCATGGCGCTCAGGACCTCGGCACGACCTCGGCCCGGCGGATCCTCATGCCAATTGGCGATGACGGCATACGCAAGCGTGCGCTCGTTGGCCGTCACGAGACCGACATCGGCGCGGACGCCGAGGTTGGTGCCCGTCTTGTTGACGACGGTCGGACCGAAGGGGTCCTCGTCGTGGGCGAGCGGATCCTGGTCGAAGGCACTCGTGACCATCGAGTGGTCGACTCCCCCGCACAGCCAGTCGAGGACCCGGGTGCCGACCTGCGCGTCGCAGCGGAGGCGAATGAGCATCGCCACGAGGTCGGCAGCACAGCAGCGGCTGAGGTGCGGTGGGTCATCGGGTCCACGCAGCCCGCGCACGATGTCGACGAGGTCGGACCCACAAGGGGCCCACTGCTGGGCCCGCGCACGGATCGCGTCGAGCCCGAGGCGGTCGATGAGGACATTCGTGGCCCAGTTGTCGCTGACAGTGCCGACGAGGGTGGCCACGTCGAGCAGTGGCAGGCGATCGACGCAGAGCCGTTGCCACAGACCGGAATCAGCCACTGGTTCGACGGCGTGACGGTCGAGGAGTTCCGCACCGTCGACGGAGTCGTCGGCCAGTCGATGGGCGAGCTCGATGAGCACGAAGAGCTTGCCGACACTGGCACTCGAGAGCAGGCTCTCCTCGTCGCGGGCAGCGAGGACGGCTCCGGTGTCGATGTCGACGATCTGGACCGACCACTCAGCAGGACCCGGGAGGTCGAGCGCCCAGGGCATCGTCAGCGCGGAGCCATCCGCAGGGCACCGTCCATGCGAATCGTCTCGCCGTTGAGGTAGTCGTTGTCGACGATGGCGAGCGCGAGCTTGGCGAACTCCGCAGGGCGGGCAAGCCGTTGCGGGAAGGGAACTCCTGCTGCGAGGGCAGCCCGGAACTCGTCGGAAACGGTTGCCAGCATGGGCGTTTCGACGATGCCGGGTGCGATGCTGACGACGCGGATGCCGTACTGCGCAAGGTCACGCGCCGCCGGGAGGGTCAGTCCGACTATGCCGCCCTTGGAGGAGGCGTAGGCGGCCTGCCCGACCTGTCCGTCGAAGGCCGCGATGCTCGCGGTGTTGATGATGACGCCGCGTTGGCCGTCGGCGTCCGGGTCGGTCTGGGCGATCGCTTCACTGGCGACGGCCAGGACGGTGAACGAGCCGATCAGGTTGATCTCGACCACCTTGCGATAGAGGGCGAGGTCGTGGACACCTTTGCGCCCGACAATCCGGGCGCTGGGTGCAATGCCGGCACAGTTGACGACGGCGCGCAGCGGGGTGGCCGGGTCGGCAGTCGCCCGGTCGACGGCTGCGCGGACCTGGGCCTCGTCGGTGACATCGGCCGCGACATGGGTGACACCCTCGACCGCTGCTGCGTTCTCGATGCTCCCTGGCAGGTCGAGGGCGATGACAGTGGCGCCCTGTCCGGCGAAGGCAGCGGCGGGGGTGGCCGCGCCGAGACCGGAGGCGCCACCGGTGACGATGGCGGAGGTGTTCGCGAGATCCATGGCGCCATCCTGCCAGCGGGCCCGGCGATGGGCCCAGACAAGGTGTCGAGAGGCAGGGCCCAGCCACCGCGCAGGCGAAGGTATGTCGCGCAGCCGAGTCAGCGGCAGACCCTCGCCTGCGTTGTTGGTCGGCTACCTGCCGTCGAGCAGTCCGAGGGGGACGCCCTCCGGGTCGCGGATCTCCGCGTAGCGCAGCGTGGTGAAACCGTCGACGTGCGATACCCCGGCCGTCTCGAGCCCATTGCCGTGGGCACTGGGAGAAATGCTGGGCTGGGCCCCACCCACGCCCGCGTATGTCGTGCGGATGATGCTCACGACGCGGTCCGCTCGACGGGTGGCCCGTGGCCCGTCCATTCCGTTGACCTTGGCGAACCAAGCTGGCTGGTCGCCAGTCCGGGTATCCGGAGTGCGGGGGCAACCACCGTGTCGGACGCGAGGGTCACGGCATACCGTTGGGTCATGGCATTGCACATCGGCGGGCACGTCGACTCGACCGACCCGATCGCCGAGGCGAGGGCGCGTGGAGGCACGCTCTCGCAGTTCTTCCTCGGCGACCCCCAGTCCTACAAGGGCCCCACCATTGCGTATGCCGCGGGGCCGGCCGCGCTCAAGGCCGACGCCGAGGCGGCTGGGGTCGACCTCTATGTGCACGCGCCGTATCCGATCAATGTTGCCTCGACGAACAACCGGATCCGCATCCCCGGGCGCAAGTTGCTCCAACAGCACCTCACGGCGGCCGCCGAGATCGGCGCCAAGGGCGTGATCGTCCACGGTGGCCACTTGGGCAAGGACGAGGACGCCGCGATCGGCTTCGACAACTGGCGCAAGTGCATCGACGGCCTCGACATGCCGGTGCCGCTGCTCATCGAGAACACCGCCGGTGGCGACAACGCGATGGCACGCCGCCTCGAGGCCATCGCGAGGCTCTGGGACGCGATCGGTGCCGCCGAGGGCGGGGACACGGTCGGTTTCTGCCTCGACACCTGTCACGCGTGGGCAGGTGGCAACGACCTGTCGACGATGGTCGACCGCATCCTGGCGATCACCGGCCGGATCGACTTCGTCCACGCCAACGACAGCCGCGACACCTTTGACAGCGGAGCGGACCGGCACACCAACTTCGGCTCGGGCGAGATCGACGGCACCGAGGTCTCGGACCTGGTCCGCGCCGCCGGTTGCCCCGTGGTCGTCGAGACGCCTGGTGGAGTCGAGGGCCAGAGTGCCGACATCACCTGGCTGCGGGATCACGTCGGGAGCTGATCGGCGTGGATCGACCCCGGCGACCGGGTGCCTCTTCGGCTCTGCGGCGCAGCGCTGCTCTGGGCAGTGCGGCCCTGGACCTCTCGGCCGAGATCTCGCGTCGCGAAGCCCGGCGGCGGTCGGCTGCACTGCGTGCGCGGGCCTACCTGATCGTCCAGTGCGCCCTGGCCGCAGCCGTGGCCTACTCGATCGCCCGCTACGTCTTCGACGTCGCGGTGCCCCTGTTCGCGCCCGTGGCCGCGATGATCACGCTCGGCATGACCCACGGCCAGCGGCTCCGCAGGGCCCTGGAGATCACCGTGGGCGTCGGGGTGGGCGTCTTCGTCGGGGAGATCATCGTCCACTGGCTCGGGATGGGCTGGTGGCAGGTTGCTCTCATTGTCGGCGTCTCGATGACCATTGCCGCCGCGCTCGACGTGGGGCCGCTGCTCATCACCCAGGCAGGCGTGCAGGGTCTGATCGTGGCCCTGCTGTCCGCCAACTCCACCCTGGCCTTCGGCCGCTGGTTCGAGGCGCTCATCGGCTCCACCGCGGGTCTGGCCTTCGCCGCCATCGTGCCCACCTCGACGGTGCTGCGACCGCGGGCGCGTGCCATCGCCCTGCTCCGCGACGTCAGCGACGTGCTCACGCGCACCGCAGCCGCCATGACCAACAAGGACCAAGCAGCCGTCGAAAAGGCCCTGGTCGACGCCCGGGCCACCGAGGTCGCGTTCAACGGCCTGAAGGGCGTGACCGCGGACTCCCGCGAAATCCTGCGACTCACCCCGCTCTCGACCCGCCGCAAGGCCGCGATCGCCACCGTGGCCTCCATGCTCGAGCCGCTCGATCGGGCGATCCGCAACATGCGCGTCCTCAACCGGCGCGCGGCTGTGTGCCTCTAGATGTACCCGGCCAGGAGGTTGGTAGCAGTGTGGGTGCTTGAACGCGGGAGAACCTCCGGGTGGGATGTGGCTTGTCTAAGGCCCACTCCAACCCGGAGGTTCTCGTGTCCCACGCTAATGCCCGTTTAACTGTTCATGGCCGCCGCTTGATCGTCCAGCGTCATCAGCAGGGATGGAAACAGGCGCACATCGCGGCGGCGATGGGGGTCTCGCGCAAGTGCGTCGCGACGTGGATCAGTCGTCACGCCGCTGAAGGGGAAGGCGGGTTGGCGAACCGATCCTCACGCCCACGCACCAGCCCCCGCAGGACGGCTCCCGAGGTCGAGGAAGCCGTCCTGAGAGCGCGGGTCACGGACCGTGAAGGCCCTGACGTCCTGGGACCGAAGGTGGGCGTGCCGGCGCGGACGGTCTCACGGATCCTGCGCCGTCACCAGATGCCGTACCTGCGCGAGTTGGACCCGATGACCGGGGAGGTGATCAGGTCCTCGAAACAGAGCGCGGAACGCTACGAACGCGACTATCCGGGCGAACTGGTGCACATGGACGTCAAGAAGCTCGGCAAGATCCCTGACGGGGGCGGGTGGCGCGCTCACGGGTTGGCTGCCACCCAGGCCGCCAAGGGCAAGCGGGACAAGATCGGGTACGACTACGTCCACTCGCTGATCGATGACTACTCCCGGCTGGGCTACTCCGAAGTCCTGCCCGACGAGAAAGGACCCACCTGCGCGGACTTCCTGGAGCGGGCTGCGGCGTACTTCGCCGCCCAAGGCATCACCGTCATCGAACGCGTCATGACCGACAACGCCTTCGCCTACCGCCACAGCGCCGACATGAAGCGAG
>NZ_HF570956.1:2034360-2042654 GCF_000367525.1 Phycicoccus elongatus Lp2
CCCCCCACATTTCCCAACCCAGTTCGTATGCCGGGTTGCCCGCAGGGTCGTATGCCGTGGGTCGCACCCATGCTCGGCCCGCGTCAGGTCTGGATCAGGACCCGGTGAGGACTCGGTCAGGACTGGGTCAGTCCATTCTCGTAGGCGAAGACGACGGCCTGGACCCGGTCGCGCAGGTGCAGCTTGGCCAGTGTGTTGGAGACGTGCGTCTTGACCGTGGCCTCGCCGAGGAAGAGTTCCTTGGCGATCTCGCTGTTGGACAGGCCGCGCGCCACGAGCGTGAGGACCTCGCGTTCGCGGTCGGTGAGGCGCGCCAGGGCCTCCTGCTCGCCAGTCGTGCGGCCGGTCGCGGCCCGGGGGGTCGAGTCACTCATGGCCGCGATGACGCGGCGGGTCACCTCGGGCGCGAGGAGTGCGTGGCCCTCGGCGACCGCGCGCAGCGCGTCGACCAGTTGCTCGGGGCCGGCGTTCTTGAGCAGGAAGCCGCTCGCACCCGCCTGCAGCCCGTCGAAGACGTAGTCGTCACGGTCGAAGGTCGTCAGGATGAGCACTTTCGCGAGGTCCTCGGCGACGATCGCCCGGGTGGCCTCGATGCCGTCCATGACGGGCATCTGGACGTCCATGAGGATGACGTCGGGACGCAACTCACGGGCCTTCTCGAGCGCCACCTGGCCGTTGGGCGCCTCACCCACGACGTCGACATCGTCCTCGACGCTGAGCATCATCGAGAAGCCGGAGCGCACCATGTGCTGATCGTCGACGATGAGGACACGGATCGTGGAACTGCTGTCAGACATGATTCTCCCCCAATGGAATTCGCACCCTCACTCGATAGCCGCCACTGGCTCGTGGCCCGATCTCGGCTGTCCCACGATGCGTCGCCGCGCGCTCACGCATCCCGAGTTGACCCATGCCGGTCCCGGACGTGCCCGACCTCGGCCGCCCATTGTCGACGATCTCGACCTCGGCATGGGGGCGCGGTCCGTCCTCGGTCACCCGCACGGTCACGCGTGCCGAACTCGCCGTCGAGTGCCGACTGGTGTTGGCCAGCGCTTCCTGGGCGACTCGGTAGAGCGTCAGGCTCACCGGCCCGCTGAGTCGGTCGATCGCGCCCGGGCTGCTCTCGACGATGTCGTATGCCGTCTGCACCCCCCACGCCGTGCGCTCGGCGACCAGCGCGGGCAGGTCGGCCAACCCCGGCTCGGGGCCGCGACCCTTGAGGCCGCGACCGGACACACCCTCGACGTCGGCCCCGGTCTCGGTCTCGGTCTCGGTCTCGGTCTCGATCGAGCGCAGGGTGCCGAGCAGACCGCGCATCTGCGTGACCGCTTCGCGAGAGCTCTCCTCGATCGCGCCGAGGGCGTCGGCTGCGGCCTCGGGCCGTTTGGCGAGGACCCGCCGCGCGGCACCGGCCTGCACGCCGATGACCGAGACGTGGTGCCCGACGACGTCGTGGAGTTCGCGGGCGATCCGCAGGCGTTCGTCGATGACGGCCCGTCGCCGGAGTGACTCGGCCTGCTCACTGATCGTCCTGGCCTGCTCGCCCAGCCGCGTGCGCAGGCGCGCGCTCCGCCAGGACACCTGACCGGCCGCGATCGCCCCGCCGAAGAAGAGCAGGTTGACGATGAGGGTGAGCGCAACGGCGGCCGGCACCGGCGGGAAGATCCCGGTGCGCGCCTTGCCCTTGGTGTGGTCCACGATCTCCTGGACGCTCGACCCGAGGACGAACTGCCACGCGATCCACAAGAACATGAAGAGCACGATCGCGCCGACGACCAGCCGCATGAGCCGGCGGTCAGGAGCCCACGCGACGGCCGAGAAGGTCGTGATGAAATAGACGATCTGGAGGGTGAACTGGCCCATCACCTCGGGCATCGTCACGCCGACCACGAACATGTGGGCCGCCCCGAGCGTGGCGACGGTCAGGGGCCACCGACGACGCCCCAGGAGGAGCACGGCGCCCAGCGAGACGGTGAGCCACTGGACCCATTTCGGGGCCGTGGTCTGGGTCAGTGAATCGACGCTGCGGACCAACTCGAGAGTGAACAGCCCCAGCAGTTCGACGGCGGCGAAGAGCACGAAGTCGCTGCGCGCGAGCGCGGGGGATGGTCGCTCCCAGTCGTCGCCGATCGCGAAGAACTCACCCAGCGACGCGCCTACGCGAGTGGGCAGCGAGAGGCGGGCGGACGGCATACGGCTCAGCCTAGGGACCACTGCGGGGGGTGGGCTCCCCCTCGCGAACTACTCCTTCGGGCGGAGGACGTCGAGGCCGACGAGTGGGCGCAACGCCTCGGGGACGACGACCGAGCCGTCGGCCTGCTGGTGGTTCTCGAGGATCGCGACGAGCCACCGGGTGGTGGCCAGGGTGCCGTTGAGGGTCGCGGCAACCTCATTGCCGGCCTTGCCCTTGAAGCGGGTGCCGAGGCGGCGCGCCTGGAAGGTCGTGCAGTTGGAGGTCGAGGTGATCTCGCGGTACTTGCCCTGGGTCGGCACCCACGCCTCGCAATCGAACTTGCGGGCCGCCGGGCCGCCGAGGTCGCCCGCGGCGACGTCGATGACGCGATAGGGCAACTCCATCAGGTCGATCATCTCCCGCTCCATGGTGAGCAGGCGCTGGTGCTCGGCCACGGCCTGCTCGGGGCGGCAGTAGACGAACATCTCGATCTTGTTGAACTGGTGGACCCTGATGATGCCCTTGGTGTCCTTGCCGTAGGACCCGGCCTCGCGGCGGTAGCAACTCGACTGACCGGCATACCGGATGGGGCCCTGCGAGAGGTCGAGGATCTCGCCCGCGTGATAGCCGGCGAGCGCGACCTCGGAGGTGCCGGTGAGGAAGAGGTCGTCGGCGGGAAGGTGGTAGACCTCGTCGAGGTGGTGGTCGATGAAACCGGCGCCGGCCATCGTCGTGCGGTTGACGAGGGTGGGCGTGATCATCGGGGTGAAACCGGCGGCGATCGCGCGCTGCATCGCCAGGTGCAGCATCGCCATCTCGAGGCGGGCGCCGACGCCCTTGAGGAAGTAGAAGCGCGAACCGGCGACCTTGGCGCCGCGGTCCATGTCGATCGCGTCCAGGGCGGTCGCCAGGTCGAGGTGGTCCTTGGGCTCGAAGCCCTCGGCCGCGAAGTCACGGGGGGTGCCGACCTCCTCGAGCACCACGAAGTCGTCCTCGCCTCCCGCAGGCGCGCCGTCGGCGACATTGCCGAGCTTGGTCATCAGGGTGTCGAGGTCCACCTGCGCGGAGCCGGCGGCAGCATCGAGTTCCTTGACGCGGGCCGAGAGGTCCTTGACCCGCGCGAGGATGGCCTGCTTCTCGTCGCCCTGGGCCCGGGCGACGTCCTTCCCGATCGCCTTCTGCTCCGCGCGGGCCGCCTCGAAGTCGGTGAGACTGGCCCGCCGGGCCTCGTCGGCCGCGAGGATCGCGTCGACCAGGCCCTCGTCCTCGCCCCGGGAGCGCTGGCTGGCGCGGACGAGGTCGGGTTGGTCACGCAGGAGGCGGATGTCGATCACGGCGCGAGTTTATCGGCGCGGTGCAAAGCCATTCACCGCTGTCGGACGCGGCTCCTGGGCTGGTGGTATCACTTCGATACCACCAGGGACTAGCGTGACGGTTGTGGCGATGACCTTGCGCACCGACGAGGAGCTGGACACCGCTCTCGAGGCGCTGTCCACCCACGAGGGCATCTCGAAGCAGGAGGTGGTCCGTCGCGCCGTGCTGGAGCGGGCCGAGCGCTCCAGCCTGCGCGCCGCGGTCGACGCCATCCTCGATGTCGAACTGGTCCGCTTCGCCGACGCGCTCGAGCGCCTCGGGCGATGATGAAGACCAGATTCCTCGACCTCGATCTGCTCATGCACATCGCCCGGCGGACGCTGGGCACGGTGGATGTGCGCGACGTGGGGTTGTTGGAGTCTGCGCTCGTCCGGCCGCGCAGCAGCGTCTTCGGACAGGATGCCTATCCGACCTTGGTGCTCAAGACCGCCGCCCAGACCCATTCGCTCGCCAGGAACCGTGCCTTGGTGGACGGCAACAAGCGACTGTCGCTGGCCGCGCTCACGGCCTTCGTCGGGGTCAACGGCCATCGGCTGGCCTTCACCAACGACGAGGCGTACGACGTCATCCATGACATCGCGTCGGGTGCCATCGACGAGGTCGCCGACATCGCCGCCCGCCTCCGGCTCGAATCACTCGGCAGGATGGCGTGGTGAGCGACTCCGGGTGGCGAGGGACGGCCCGGTCACGCGCCCGGGACCTCGGGAGGGGCATCGGGCGCGGCGGCCGGGCCGCCGCTCATGGAGTGGCCAAGGGGAGTCGGGCGACCAGTGCTCGCTTCCAACGCTTCGCCCGGGCCGACGGCGCCGACTCCTCCGGGTTGGCCCGTTTCGTCGAGCTGCACGGCGTCACGATCGCCGGCGATGCCGCGCTCACGGTCTCGCTCGCCGGCACCGTCTTCGCGATGCCGGTCGACGAGGCTCGCGGGCAGGTCGCCCTCTTCCTGCTGCTGACGATGGCCCCCTTCGTCGTCCTTGCGCCGCTCATCGGGCCGATCCTCGACCGCTTCCGCCACGGGCGTCGCTGGGCCATCGGGACGACGGTGGCGGTGCGCGCCTTCCTCGCCTGGGTGCTCGCCGGAGCGCTCGTCGACGACAGTGCCTGGCTCTTCCCGGCCGCTCTCGGGGCGCTCGTCGCCTCCCGGTCGTATGCCGTGGCGCGAGCCGCCGCGGTCCCCCGCCTCCTGCCGCCCTCGATGTCGCTGGTCCGGGCGAATTCGCGGATCAACATCGTCGGGATGATCGGCATGACGCTCGGTGGGGCCCTGGCCGGGGCGCTCTCGTGGATCGGCCCCGAGTGGTCGCTGCGCCTGGCCTTCGTCATCTACGTCGTCGCGACGGTGTTGGCCATCCGACTGCCGGCGGTCGTGGATTCCAGCCGTGGCGAGGCCGAGGTCGACGACCGGGTGCCCGATCCGGCGGCAGCGGCGACTCCCGCGAAGGTGCGAAACCGGATCCGGGTCCTGCCGCCGCTGGTCCGCTACACCCTGTGGCTGACCACCGGGGCCCGCGCCCTCACCGGATTCCTCACCCTCTTCCTCGCCTTCCTCATGCGCGAGCGACCGATCGAGGGATGGTCGGGGCCCGTCGTCCTCGGTGCCGTCGTCGCGGCAGCGAGCGTGGGGAACGCGCTCGGCACCCTCATCGGCAACCGCCGACGGTTGGCGCCACCGGAGGCGATCGCCACGGTCATGGCTGCCCTGGCCACCCTCACCTCCATCGCGGCGGCTGCGTTCTACTCCTTGGGGACGCTGGTGGCCCTCGGACTCGTGGCCGGGCTCAACAGCCAACTCGCCAAGCTCTCACTCGACGCGCTCATCCAGCGCGACATCCCCGACCACGCGCGCGCTCGCGTCTTCGCCTGGGTGGAGACCATGCTGCAGGCGGCCTGGGTCCTGGGCGGCGGCCTCGGGATCGCCATCCCGCTCGACCCGCGCCTGGGCTTCGGTCTCATCGCGACACTCCTGGTGGGCGCAGCGGTGGTGGCCGTGCGCTCCCGGGCGATGGGCGCCCACGGCGGGGAAACCGCGGTTGGTGCCGAAACTCACCAATAGTGCAGTTCCTGCAGGGGTCGGTGCCGAAACTCACCAATAGTGCAGTTTCTGCGGGTTCGGGGGTTGGGGGGAGACGGCCCCTAGGTCAGGACCAGCGTGACGGCCAGGACGATCATCATCGCCCCGCCCACCGCCGACATCGTCTCGAGCCGCTGCGGCGACGTCGCAAACCACTGCCTCGCCTTCCCGGCGATGATCGCGAAGGTGCCATCGCTGAGCACGGCGACGACGGCGAAGATCACGCCCAGGACGAGCATCTGCAGCCAGACCCTGCCCCGACCCGGGTCGACGAACTGGGGCAGCAGCGCCGCGAAGAAGACGATCGTCTTCGGGTTGGTCAGCCCGACAAGATAGCCGTCCCGCACCGCATGCAGGCTGGGTCGCGTCGAGGGGAGCGCCCCGGTGAGGGCCTCGGTCGCCTTCCGTCTGGTGACGATGGTGCGGATCCCCAACCAGATGAGATAGCCGCCCCCGACCACCTTCAACACCAGGTATGCCGTGGGGCTGGCCGCCAGCAGCGGGCTCAGTCCCAGCGCGAGGCCGGCGATCTGGGTGCTGATGCCGAGCACATTGCCCAGGACCGTGAGCAGCGCCTCCGTACGACCGGCCGACAGTGCTCGGCCGATGGTGAACAGCAGGCTCGGGCCGGGGATGAGGACGATGACGACGGCCGCCACGACGAAGGCGAGCAGGTGGGGCGTGGACGGCACGGGGGCTAGTGTGCCGCGCGCACATCCCAGAGGTGATGAGCCAGGTCGTGCAGGCCGTACTGCCCAAGGGTCAGGACGGTGAACTCCGAGCCGTTGCTGCGCACGCCGGGGCGATCCCACTGCTCACCCGACACACCGGCATACGACTCGACGTAGGCCTGCGCCGCAGCGGCGAGCTCACCGGCCACCACGTCGGGATCCGCACGCCGATAGGACTTTTCGATCGCGGTCGCGTCCTGGTCCCAGTTCGCGAAGCGCGGCGACTGCTCGGTGAGCATCAGCCGGGTCCGCTCGGCAAAGAGAGCGCAGACGTCGCGCACATGGCAGGCATATTCCAACGCGGACCAGACGCCCGGTGCCGGACGGTCGCGGACGTCCGCGCGGGCCAGGACCTTCGCCCACGGGCGAGTGAGGACGGCGATCGAGCCGGGGACCAGCTCGGGCCCGACGGCCGACGCCTCGAAGCCGCACTCCGGGCACGGCCGGGTCAGGGTCCAGGTCCAGTCCTTGTCGTCGGGGACGATCTCGCCGGACGGGATCTGGTCGTTCGCGTCGCTCATCGTCCGAGGATAGGTTCCCCTCAGGAGGGGTGCGATAGCGTTCCCATCGTGGGACCGGAGTGGCTGCGATACCTCGCCATCGGCGTCGGCATCGTTGCCGTCGCCCTGCTCGTGCTCATCGTCATGGCGATCCGCAACGACCGCCGCGGGGCCAGTGGTCGTCACGCCCGGACCCGCCCCCCGCGCGACTCCTTCCGCCAGGTCGACGACGAGCCACCGGCGCCCCCGAAGCGGGCGGCGATCGTCGTCAACCCCACCAAGGTCGATTCCGTCGATGACCTCCGGGCGTCCTTGACGGCCCTCATGGCCGCTCAGGACTGGGCCGAGCCCCTCGTGCTCGAGACGACGGCGGAGGATCCCGGACTCGGCCAGACGAGGGCTGCGCTCGAGGAGGGCGTCGACCTCGTCTGCGCGATGGGCGGGGACGGCACGGTGCGCGCCGTGGCCGAGGTCCTGAGTGGCACGACGATCCCCATGGGGCTGCTCCCGGCCGGCACCGGAAACCTGCTGGCCCGCAACCTCCTGCTGCCCGCGGACTCCTTGGAAGCGGCCGTGGCGGTGGCCACCGGTGGCCGCAACAAGCACATCGACGTCGGTTGGATCAGCCTCGACGGTGGCGAGCGACGGGCCTTCCTCGTCATGGCCGGCATCGGCTTCGACGCGCACGTCATGGAGGCCACGAGCGAGCAGTTCAAGGCGCGCGTGGGCGTCGCGGCCTACTTCGCCCAAGGGGCCAAGCACATCTTCCGGCCGCGCTTCACCACGACCTTGGTCATCGACGGTGGAAAGCCGATCACCTGCAAGGCGCGCACGGTGCTGGCCGGCAACTGTGGCCGCCTCACCGGCGGCATCCAGCTCATGCCGGACGCAGTCATCGACGACGGTGAGCTCAACGTCGTCGCGATCACGGCCAAGGGCATCTACGGGATCGCCGGCGCCGCGACCCACATCCTGGCCCGCAAGCCGGAGAGCCACGCCCAGCTCGACCGGTGGACCGCACGGCGGCTCGAGGTGGGGGTCGAGGAGCCCCAAAAGGTCGAGATCGACGGCGATGTCATCGGCGAGACCTCGTCCGCGCTCATCGAGATCGAGCCCCGCAGCCTCATCGTGCGGGTCTCGACCGCGGTGCCGGCCACGCCGTCGCCGACCGCCTGACCTCAGCGCGGCAGCGTCAGCCGGCAGGCACCCGGCAGCGCAAAGGGCTCGAGACCCACCGTTCCCTCATCCCGACCAAGGGCTCCTCGGATACCTTCGACGAGCCCGTGGTGCACCGAGCAGATGACATCGGGATTGGTCGTCGCGGACTCGAGGATCGGGCAGGTGCGCAGGCGCACCTCGTCGCCGGGCCCGACCTCCGGGCCGAAGCCGAGGTCGGTGAGCACCCCGAGGACGGTATGCCGCGCGCTCGCCGCCGAGGCCGGCCG
>NZ_HF570956.1:2042754-2064734 GCF_000367525.1 Phycicoccus elongatus Lp2
CAGGTATGGGTGTGGTCGGCTGCGAGGTGTGTCCGTGACGGTGGGGTGGGGTTGGGTGACCAGCGGCACACGGACTCGCCCGCGGCATACCCGCGCGGTTGTTGCATACTGGCCTCACGTGCTCCGGGGTCGGTGCAATTCCGAACCGGTGGTGACAGTCCACGACCCGCTCGCAGCCAGCCAGCGGTTGATCCGGTGAAACTCCGGGACCGACGGTGAAAGTCCGGATGGTAGGCAGCACGTGCTTCAACGGGTATGCCGTGTGGTCGCCTTGAGCGGTCAGGTCGCGGATCCCGTTGCGGTGCAACATCCCCGGAGTTCGTCCGTGCACCAACGAACACCGAGGACGAACACCATGATCAGCACTCTCGTCGCCGCGGACGCCGCGAGCGGCAATCTCTTCCAACGGATCATCGACTGGTCCATCCCCATCGGGTCCTACCAACTGCACGTGCTCGAGGTCGTCGGCGTCCTCATCGGCGTCGTGTCCGCGTGGTACGGCATGAAGCGCTGGGTCTGGGCCTGGCCGATCGGGATCAGCGCCAACATCATCCTGTTCTTCGTCTACCTGGGCGCCCTCTTCGGTGCCGACCAACGCATCCCGCTCTTCGGGCAGGCCGGGCGCCAGGTCTTCTTCATCCTCACCAGCATCTACGGCTGGTGGCGATGGAACGAGCACCGCAAGGCGCGCGGCGCCGACACCGCCGCGCCGGCCATCACGCCGCGGTGGGCCACCGCCAAGGAGCGCTTCGCCATGGGGGCGCTCTGGCTGCTCGGCACCGTGCTCGTGCACCAGGTCTTCGTCGCGCTCTGGAACGCCGCGCCCAATCCCTACTGGCAGCCGCAGTGGTGGTTCTACTGGTGCGATGCCTGGATCTTCGTCGGGTCCATCATCGCCACCTACGCGATGGCTCGGGGCTGGAACGAGTTCTGGCTGGCCTGGATCGGCGTCGACCTCATCGGTGTCCCGCTCGGCTTCGCGACCGGCTATGTCCCGACCGCCGTGATGTACATCTTCTACGGCATGTTCGTCCTCTACGGCTTCACCCAGTGGGTCAAGGTCACGCGCGCGGCGGCCGCCGCTGGACGCACCCGCGAGGGAGACCTCGTCTCCTCGTAAGGTTGGGGCGTGAAGACGTTCGAGCAGTTGTATGCCGAGTTGAGCGAGAAGGCGGTGTCCCGACCCGAGGGGTCGGGCACCGTCGCCCAGCTCGACGCCGGTGTCCACGCGATCGGCAAGAAGATCGTCGAGGAGGCTGCAGAGGTGTGGATGGCGGCCGAGTACCAATCGGACGCCGACACCGCCGAGGAGATCAGCCAACTGCTCTACCACCTCCAGGTGCTCATGGTCGCCAAAGGGCTGACCCTCGACGACGTCTACGCCCACCTCTGACCCGGACTGACGTGATGTTGCGAATTGCCGTGCCCAACAAGGGTTCCTTGGCCGACTCAGCGGCCGACATGCTGCGCGAGGCGGGCTATCGGACCCGTCGTGACCCCAAGGAACTCGTCGTCACCGACGACGCCGGTGGCGTCGAGTTGTTCTACCTTCGCCCGCGTGACATCGCGGTCTACGTCGGATCAGGCACCATCGACTGCGGGATCACCGGTCGCGACCTGCTGCTCGATTCGGGCAGTTCCGCCGAGGAGGTGATGGCGCTCGGTTTCGGTGCCTCGACCTTCCGGTATGCCGCTCGCCCAGGAACCGCGACGACCGTCGCCGAGATCGCGGGTCACCGTGTCGCGACGTCCTATCCGGGCCTGGTCGAAAAGCACCTGGCCGATCACGGCGTGCCGGCCGACGTCGTCCGACTCGACGGCGCCGTGGAGACTGCGATCACCCTCGGTGTCGCCGACGTCATCGCCGATGTCGTCGAGACCGGCGCGACCCTGCGCAGCCAGGGCCTGGCCGTCTTCGGCGATCCCATCCTGCGCAGCGAGGCCGTGCTCATCCGCAACACTGCGGCCGACCCGAGCAATGGTGTCGAGGTGCTGCGCCGCCGCCTTCTCGGGGTGGTCACCGCGCGCACCTACGTCATGCTCGACTACGACTGTCCCGCGGACCTCGTCGACCGCGCCACCGAGATCACCCCGGGGCTGGAGTCGCCCACGATCTCGCCCCTGCACGACCCGGCGTGGGTGGCCATGCGGGCCATGGTGCCGCGCACCTCCACCAATCGGGTGATGGACGAGCTCTATGACCTGGGGGCGCGAGCCATCCTCGTCACCGACATCGCGGCCTGCCGGATCTGATGACGGACCCTGCGAGTCCTCTGGATGCGCCCTTCCGCTCCCGTCGTGGGCGGGCGATGGCCCTGACCATGGCAGGGGTCTCGCTCAGCCTCTTCGCCGCGCTGGCGATCCTCATCCGCGGTTGGGGTCCGGCCGACCGGCTTCTCATGTTCGGGCTCGGCCTGGCCATGGCCGCCGTTCTCACCCGGTATGCCGTGATCAGCGCCGTCCCGCTGCCGCATGGTCTCAAGGTGCGAAACCTCTTCTTGTCCCGGATCGTGCCCTGGGACGACATCGAGGACGTGACCTTCCCCGAGGGCGACGCCTGGGCCAAACTCGACCTCGCGGACGGCGACGACCTGGCCGTCATGGCGATCCAGCGGGCCGATGGCGAGTCTGCCCGTGTGGAGGCCGACCGGCTCGCGCGCCTGGTCCTCTCGCACCGTCCTCGCTGACCCGCTCACCGGGCCGTGGTCACGACCAGGTCTGCGCGTTCCTGCGTGCGGTCCGCGGTGAACAGCGCATCCTCCTGGTCGGCCCAGCGCTGCCAGTGGGGCGCGAAGACCTCGCCGTCCCGTGCCAACCCCCGCCGCCGCCGGATGCCACGCGGCGCCTCCACCCAGACCCGGAGCGCGGCATACGAACCGGCGGGGTCAACACTCGAGCCGCAGCCCTCGACGACGAGGAAACGTGAGCCGGGCAATTCCTTGGTCGCCCCCCACCTGCCAGCCACCCAGTCCCACACCCGGTATGCCGCGGGCTCACCTCGCGCGAGCGGCCGCAACACCTGCTCGGTCACCAGGTGGACCGCGGCGGAGAGCCCCTCCCAGCCCGGGAAGATCTCGTCCATGTGCGCCACCGGCGCCTCGAGGGCGGCAGCCACAGCCACGGCGAGCGTGGTCTTGCCGGCGCCGCTGCGTCCGTCGATCGCCACCACCACGACATCGCCGCACCGGGGCTGCGCCGCCCACGCGAGGTCCACGACAGTGGCCACCGCCGCGGGGTCGGCTGGTTCGGCACGGTCGGACCACATGACGGGCAAGGCTAGCGAGCGCCTAGATTGGGGCCATGCCGCTGGCCGTCCGGGTGATCCCCTGTCTCGACGTCGACGCCGGCCG
Source organism: Phycicoccus elongatus Lp2 (assembly GCF_000367525.1). Taxonomy (GTDB): domain Bacteria; phylum Actinomycetota; class Actinomycetes; order Actinomycetales; family Dermatophilaceae; genus Phycicoccus_A; species Phycicoccus_A elongatus. The sequence continues at coordinate 2,046,105 of NZ_HF570956.1, forward strand.
AGTCGTCAAGGGCGTCAACTTCGAGAACCTTCGGGACGCCGGCGACCCCGTTGAACTGGCCCGCGCCTATGGCGCCCAGGGGGCCGACGAGTTGACCTTCCTCGATGTCACGGCCAGCAGCGGTGATCGGGCGACCACCTACGACGTGGTGCGGCGCACGGCCGAGGAGGTGTTCATCCCGCTCACTGTCGGTGGCGGCGTGCGCACGGTCGACGACGTGGACCGCTTGTTGCGCTGCGGGGCCGACAAGGTGGGAGTCAACACGGCGGCGATCGCCCGCCCGGAGCTCATCGCCGAGGTGGCGGAGCGTTTCGGCGCGCAGGTCCTCGTGCTCTCGGCCGATGTCCGCCGGCGTACCGACGGTCTGGACGGTTTCGAGGTGACGACCCACGGTGGGCGCACCCGCACCGGGATGGATGCCGTGGAATGGTGCGCACGGGCTGCCGAACTCGGTGCCGGCGAGATCCTGCTCAACTCGATGGACGCCGATGGCACCAAGGACGGTTTCGACCTCGAGCTCATCGCCTTGGTCCGTGCCGCCGTCCGCATCCCGGTGATCGCGAGCGGTGGCGCAGGGGCGGCCGAGCACTTCGCGCCGGCCGTGCGTGCCGGCGCCGACGCGGTGCTCGCGGCGAGCGTCTTCCACTTCGGTGAGTTGACGATCCCGCAGGTCAAGCAGGCGCTGGCGGACGACGGGTTGCCGGTGCGCTGAGCAGCCTTCAGGGCTGGGGGCCTTCAGGCGAGTCCGAGTCGGGTGCCCCGAACGGTCGCGATGTCCTCCTCGCTGCCTTCCCAATGGGTCAGGGCAGCTGCTGCGCGTCCGTAAGCCGTGAGCAGCAACTCGATCGGGGCCCCCGCGATGACCACACCGGGCCCGTCACCCTTGGCTGCTGTGATGCTCCGGCCTTCAGGGGTTCGCAGCGTGACGGGCACCTGGCTGCGACGGAACATCAGGGGCGCCATTCGCCTCAGCGCACCCCAGACCGCCTTGGACGTCGCCGCATCAGGGCGCCGCCGAGGGCCGGGGGCACCGTCTCCGCGCAGGACGTCCTCGTGATGCACGACGAACTCGATCGTGTTGACCGCGTCATCGACGGCCGAGAAGCGGGTCGGGTGCCAGAAGGGTGGGCCACCTCGCACCGTGGACACCAGCGACTCCCACGCCGTCTGCGCGAGCTCGGCCTGGGCTCGCTCGAGCCGTCCACCAAGTCCGGGCACGAGGATGCCGGCGGCCAGATCCGGGCGTCGCTCGCGCAGCACCACATGGGCGGCGAGGTCACGGGTCAGCCAGCCCTCGCAGAGGGTCGGTGCGACCGGCCCGGCGAGTTCAAGGGCATCGCAGAAGCGTTGGCGCTCCAGGTGGGCGACATGGGTGGCAGGCATGGACGTCATTGTCGACCACGGAGGACCCGACGGCAGAATGGTCCGGTGCCCACTCTCGATCCCGCCATCGCAGCGCGCCTTTCGCGCGATGCATCCGGGCTGGTCGCCGCCGTCGTCCAACAGCACGACACCTTGGAAGTCCTGATGCTCGGTTGGATGGACGACGAGGCCCTGCGCCGCACCCTGACCACTGGTCGGGTGACCTTCTGGTCTCGGTCCCGCCAGGAGTACTGGCGCAAGGGGGACACCAGCGGTCACGTCCAATGGGTCCGCTCGGTCGCGCTCGACTGCGACGGCGATGCCCTGCTCGTCACCGTCGAGCAGGTCGGTGCGGCCTGTCACACCGGTGCCCGGACCTGTTTCGAGGACCATGACCTCGGTGCCGTCGTGGGAGGAATGGACTCGTGACGGCGACAGACATGCTGCCCGACCTCGCCTTCGGTGCCACCTGGCCGGCACTGGACGTCTTCACCACGCTGGCAACCGATCGACGTGTCATCCCGGTGGTCCGGAAGTTGATGGCAGACGCGGAGACGCCAGTCGGGGTCTACCGCAAACTCGCCGGCGACCGGGACGGCACCTTCCTCCTCGAGTCTGCCGAGCACGGCGGCGTCTGGTCGCGCTGGTCAATCGTCGGGGCAGCAAGTCATGCCACGCTCACCGAGCTCGACGGCCACGCGCACTGGATCGGCGACCCTCCGCGGGGGGTGCCCGTCGACGGCCTACCCACCGATGCCCTGCGGGACACGATCGCCGCGTTGGCCACCGCCGCGATCGAGGGCCTGCCACCGCTGACCGGAGGGATGGTCGGCATGGTGGGCTACGACGCCGTCCGCCGCTGGGAACGGCTGCCGGTCACGGCCCCCGACACCCTGGGCCTCCCCGAGTTGGCGATGATGCTCGCGACCGACCTGGCCGTCCTGGACCACAGCGACGGCTCGGTGCTCCTGGTCGCCAACGCGATCAACTACGACGACACCGACGAGCGCGTCGAGCAGGCCTGGCAGGACGCCGTCGTCCGACTGGATCGGATGGAGCGCGCGCTGGCGGCGCCGGCGCCTTCCACGGTCGCCACGGTGGACATCGCTCGTGTCCAGGAGGCCTTGGCTCGGGTGCGGCCCGATCTGGAGGAGGCCGACTACATCGACCGTGTCGAGCGCGCCAAAGAGGACATTCGTGCCGGCGAGGTATTCCAGGTCGTCCTCTCCCAACGCTTCAGCATGGACACCGACGCAGATCCGCTCGAGGTGTATCGCGCGCTGCGGGCAGGAAATCCCAGCCCGTACATGTACCTCTTTCGCTTCCCGACGCCCGACGGCCGCGGATTCGCCGTGGTGGGGAGTTCTCCGGAGGCGCTCGTCCGAGTCACCGGCGAGCGTGCCATCACGCATCCGATCGCCGGATCGCGACCTCGCGGGAAGACCCCGGAAGACGATGTCGCTCTGGCCGAGGAACTGCTTGCCGATCCCAAGGAACGCTCCGAGCACGTCATGCTCGTCGACCTGGGACGCAACGACCTCGGGAGGGTGTGTCGCGCTGGCACGGTGGACGTCGTCGAATTCATGGACATCCGTCGTTACAGCCACATCATGCACATCGAGTCCACGGTCATCGGCGACCTCAGGCCGGAGACCGCGGCCTACGAGGTCCTGCGCGCGACCTTCCCGGCAGGCACCCTCTCGGGGGCGCCCAAACCGCGGGCGATGGAGCTGATCGAGGCCTACGAGACGAGTCGGCGTGGTGTCTATGGGGGAGTGGTCGGCTACATCGACTTCCACGGCGATCTCGACATGGCCATCGCGATTCGCACTGCGGTCCTCAAGGACGGTCGGGCCCACGTGCAGGCCGGGGCGGGCATCGTCGCCGACTCCGATCCCACCAGCGAGCACCGCGAGTGCGTCGCGAAGGCAACCGCCGCACTGCGTGCGGTGGCGACCGCCGAGGCCATGACGGTGATCGGCGGATGAGCCGCGGGCGCACGCTGGTTGTCACCGGTGTCCTCGTGCTGGTGGTCGTGGCCACCGTGGGCCGCACCTGGGCGACCGGAACGGCTGACGATGCGGTGCTCGGCAGCAGTGCCGTCTCGGCCACCGGCGGCCAAGCCGCCCCGGGTGCCCTCGCGCTCGTGCTGGCTGCGGCAGCGGCAGTCGTCGCCGCCCTGATCACCCGACCCGTCATCCGCCGAATCGTCCTGGGCATCGGAGCGCTCGCCGCCGCGGGCGCCACGGCGATCATCCTGCGAGTACTCGCCGACCCGGAGGGCGTCCTGGGCCCGATCGCCGCCAAGGCCGTCGGTCGATCCGGTGCCCTCGCGGTCCGAGCCCAGACGACCGGCTGGGTCGTGGCCGCGCTGACCGCGACGGTCACCCTGACGGTGCTGCTCCTGCTCTCCTTGTGGTCGGCACACCGCTGGGGGGCGACCTCGCGGACCTACGACGCGGACGACGACACGGTCGCCGGTGCCCGGGGAGAGCGCGTGTGGAGCGACTGGGACGCGCTCAGCTCCGGACACGACCCGACCGATGTGCCCGACGCGCCACTCACCTGACACAATCGACCCGACACCCCACCTGGCACACCCGAGGAGCCCCGATGTCCGACGAGCACGAGAGCCACGGTCACAGCGTCGCCGCCTGGGTGAGCGTGACCCTGCTGATCATCGGTTTCGGCCTGGGCTCCCTCGCCGTCGCGCTACTCAACGTCCCCCTCGCCATCGGTGGGGTCATCGTCTGCATCATCGGCCTGGTGGCCGGCAAGGTGCTCGCGGCGCGCGGCTACGGCCTGGCCGGGCAGCAGGGCGCGGGACACTGAGTCCCGCGGGCCATCGGCCCAAGACCATGAGCACAGTCCTCGACACCATCATCGACGGCGTCCGCCTCGACCTCAGCGCTCGGCAGGCCGTCCTCACCCAGGCCGACCTCGAACGGCTGGCCGACCAGGCACCACCAGCCCTCGACGGTCATGCGGCGCTGTCGATGCCGGGCCTCTCGCTCATCGCCGAGGTGAAGCGCGCGAGCCCGAGCAAGGGCGCCCTCGCCGACATCCCTGACCCGGCAGCCCTCGCCGCGGCATACCAAAGTGGTGGGGCCTCGGTGATCTCGGTGCTCACCGAGGAACGCCGCTTCGGCGGCTCACTTCGCGACCTTGACGCCGTGCGTGAGGCAGTGACCGTGCCGGTTCTGCGCAAGGATTTCATGGTGAGCGACTACCAGATCTGGGAGGCCCGGGCCCACGGCGCAGACCTCGTCCTGCTCATCGTGGCCGCGTTGACGGATGCCGAGTTGGTGCACCTGCATCACCTCGCCGGCCAGTTGGGCATGACAGCGCTCGTCGAGGTCCACGACGAGACCGAGACGCAGCGCGCGATCGACGCCGGTGCCGTGGTCATCGGCGTGAATGCGCGCAACCTGAAGACCCTCGAGATCCACCCGGACACTTTTTCCAGACTCTCGCCGCTCGTCCCCCCGGGTGTCCTCAGGATTGCCGAATCGGGCATCACCGGCCCCGCTGATGCCGCTCGATATGCCGCCCAGGGCGCCGACGCCGTCCTGGTCGGCGAGTCGTTGGTGCGCGGAGGCGACGCAGCCGCCGGGGCGCGTGCACTCCTCGCGGCCGCACACGACACGAGCCTGCGATGAGTGGCGAATACACGCCCGGCCGGTTTGGGGCCTTCGGTGGGCGCTACGTCCCCGAGGCGTTGGTGCCGGCCCTCGAAGAACTCGACGAGGCACGCCAGAAGGCCGCGGTTGATCCTGACTTCCTCGCCGAACTCGACCGATTGCACCGCACCTACAGCGGGAGACCGAGCATCATCACCGAGGTGCCGCGCTTCGCTGGCCATGCGGGGGGCGCCCGGATCTTCCTCAAGCGCGAGGACCTCAATCACACGGGCTCACACAAGATCAACAATGTGCTCGCCCAGGCCCTGCTCACCAAGCGGATGGGCAAGACGCGGGTCATCGCCGAGACCGGAGCGGGCCAGCACGGGGTCGCCACCGCGACGGCGGCAGCGCTCATGGGCCTGGAATGCCGGATCTACATGGGCAAGGTCGACACCGAGCGTCAGGCACTCAATGTCGCCCGGATGCGGATGCTGGGCGCCGAGGTCGTCCCCGTCGAGCACGGGAGCGCCACACTCAAGGACGCGATCAACGAGGCCCTGCGCGACTGGGTCACGAATGTCGGGACAACCCACTACCTCATCGGCACGGTCACCGGGCCGCACCCCTTCCCGGAAATGGTTCGTGACTTCCATCGGATCATCGGAGTCGAGGCCCGGGCCCAGGTGCTCCAGGAGGCCGGCCGACTGCCCGATGCCGTGATCGCCTGCGTGGGTGGTGGCTCCAACGCCATGGGTATCTTCCACCGCTTCATCGACGACGAGGGGGTGCGCCTCATCGGCATCGAGGCCGGTGGTGAGGGCATCGAGTCCGGCCGGCACGCGGCGCGCTTCGCCTCGGCCGACCCCGGCGTGCTCCACGGCGCCATGAGCTACCTGATGCAGGATGCCGACGGCCAGACGGTCGAGTCGCACTCGATCTCGGCCGGCCTCGACTACCCGAGCGTCGGGCCGGAGCACTCGTTCCTGCGGGACTCAGGGCGCGCCGAGTATCGCTACGCGACCGATGGGGCCGTCATGGAGGCCTTCGAGTTGCTGTGCCGGACCGAGGGGATCATTCCCGCGCTCGAGTCGGCCCACGCGCTGGCCGGAGCAATCGAGGTCGGTCGCGAACTCGGCCCGCAGGCACTCCTTCTCGTCTGCCTCTCCGGGCGTGGCGACAAGGACATGCACACCGCTGCCGCGTGGTTCGGCCTCGTCGAGGACGGAAAGAAGTGAGCACCCTCCACCTCTCGACCGGTGTCGGCGGCGTCCTTGCCCGCTGCCGCGCGGAGGGTCGTGCGGCACTCATCGGCTACCTCCCGGTCGGCTACCCGAGCGTCGAGGGATCGATCGAGGCCATGGTCGCCATGGTGGAGGCCGGGGTCGACATCGTCGAGGTCGGCGTGCCCTACTCCGATCCGGTCATGGACGGCCCGCTCATCCAGGCGGCTGCGGCCGCTGCGCTCGAGGCCGGGACGCGGGTCGACGACGTCTTCACGGCAACGGCGGCCGTCCGGGAGGCGGGCGCACCCCCGATCCCGATGACCTACTGGAACGTGGTGCTGCGCCGCGGCGTCGAGCGCTTCGCTGCCGACCTCGCGGCTGCCGGTGGGGCCGGGCTCATCACACCCGACCTGATTCCGGACGAGGCCGGCGACTGGGTCGCCGCCAGCGATGCGCACGGCCTCGACCGGGTCTTCCTCGTGGCCCCGGTCTCGACCGACGAGCGCCTCGCCGTCGTCACCGCCGCTTGCCGTGGCTTCGTGTATGCCGCGAGCACGATGGGTGTGACCGGCGTGCGTTCCGCCGTGGGTGGGGGAGCCGCCGAACTTTTCGCACGCACCCGAGCCGCAACTGACCTTCCGGTGTGCGTGGGACTCGGAGTCTCGACACGTGAGCAGGCCGCCGAGGTGGCTTCCTACGCCGACGGCGTGATCGTCGGATCCGCCTTGGTCCGATGTCTTGCCGAGGCCAGGGAACTGTCCGAGGGCCTCGACGCGTTGCGGTCCCTGACCGCGGAACTTGCCGCCGGTGTCCGACAGAGGCACCCCAACACCTGACCGACATCCACCGGACAGTCACTGACTTTCCCGATCGACACTCCCCAAAGGAGCCCACCGATGGCCCAGAAGAAGAAGCCCCAGTCTGCCGGCAGCGACCGCCAGGCCAAGATCCAGGCCGCGGCCTCGTCCGGTGCCGGCAGCGGCGCGAACAAGATCGTGATCGCCGCCGTCGCGGCGGTGGTGGCGATCGTCGCCGTCGTCGGCTTCGTGGTCATCAAGCAGGTCCAGTCGGACAATGCGGTCAAAGGGGACGGCCAGGCCGTGCCGGCCGGCGCGACGATGGGTGGTGGATACCCGGCATACCAGGACGTCACGGCGAAGGCGGGGGCGCCCACGGTCGAGGCGTTCGAGGACTTCCAGTGCCCGGGCTGCCAGCAGTTCGAGCGGGCGATCGGTTCGACACTGGTCGACCTGGCGAAATCCGGCGACATCAAGCTCCAGTACCACATGCTCAACTTCCTCGACCAGCGGCTGGGAAACACCAGCTCGCTCCAGGCGAGCAACGGTGCCTTCTGCGCGGCGGACGCGGGGCCGGGCAAGTTCGAGGAGTACCACACGATCGTCTATGCGAACGCGCCCGAGCAGGAGGGCACCGGGTGGACTGCGGCCCAGCTCAAGGACTACGCCCAGCAGGCCGGCCTCACCGGTGACGCCCTGAAGACCTGGGAGTCCTGCACCGAGCTCGGCAAGTACACCAACTACAACAAGGCTGTCGACGCCAACGCCTTCGGCAAGGAAGGCATCAAGGGCACGCCCACCTTCAAGATCAACGGCACCATCATCGACAACAACACCTTCGCGACCCCCGACCAGGTCAAGGCTGCCGTCGCCGCCGCCACGAAGTGACGCATGTCTGAACTGACGGCGATCGGGCTGGCGCTGCCGGCCAGCATCCCCAGCCCGACCGTCGGCGTCTGGCACGTCTTCGGGATACCTCTTCGCGCGTACGCCCTGTGCATCTTGGCGGGTATCGCTGTTGCCATCTGGCTGACCGATCGTCGTCTCCGCGCGCGCGGCGGCGCGCCCGGTGCCGTCCTCGACGTTTCCATGTATGCCGTGATCGCCGGCATCATCGGCGGCCGGCTCTACCACGTCATCACCACGCCCGAGCCGTACTGGGGCAAGGACGGCAACCCATGGGCAGCCCTGCGGATCTGGGAGGGTGGCTTGGGCATCTGGGGCGCCATCGCCATGGGTGCCCTCGGCGCCTGGTTCGGGTGTCGCCGCCACGGGGTTCGGTTCCTGGATTTTGCGGACGCCGCCGTGCCGGGGGTCGCGCTGGCCCAGGGCATCGGCCGCTGGGGGAACTGGTTCAACAACGAGCTCTACGGTCGCGCCACCGACCAACCCTGGGGCCTGGTGATCCACCAGTGGGACCAGAGCGCCGGTCGGGCGGTCCTCGATGCGCAGGGCACGCCGGTCGTCATCGGAACCTTCCAGCCGACCTTCCTCTATGAGTTCGCCTTCGTCGTCGTCCTCGCGGTCGTGCTCATCCTTCTCGACCGGAGGTTCGCCCTTCGCCGCGGCCAACTCTTCGGCCTCTACATCATGGGTTACCCGCTCGGCAGGATCTTCATCGAGAAGATGCGCACCGACACGGCAGAGTTGATTCTGGGCCAGCGGCTCAACGTGTGGACCTCGATCCTGGTGTTCCTGCTCGGGGCGGTCATCTTCTGGTGGACCGGTAAGCGGACACGGATCTCACAACCTGAGACAGACGGCGTCGAAAAGTAGGCACGCGCGGGTTCTCGATAGGCTGCACCCGCGTGGCCAGAGCCGTCCGCGCATCAACCATGCCATTGCGGCAATGCCCGGGTCCGATGACCGACCCTGCGTTGCGCGCCACCTCGAGTCAGGACGGTGATCCGGTGTCCGTCGTGCCCTTCTCAGCACAGCCCTCGGACCAAGGCCTCTACCGCCGTGCCCACGAGCACGACGCGTGTGGTGTGGCCATGGTCGCGACCATGCGCGGCACGGCCGGACACGACATCGTCGTCCACGCCCTCGACGCGCTCCGCAATCTGGACCACCGTGGTGCGACGGGCGCGGATCCGCTGGTCGGTGACGGCGCCGGCATCCTCACCCAGATCCCCGATGAGTTCCTCCGTGCCTCCGTGCCGTTCGCGCTGCCGCCGGCCGGTCGGTATGCCGCGGGCATGGCCTATCTGCCACAGGACCGCGCCGCACGCTTCGCTGCCCTGGAGCGGGTGGAACGAATTGCCCGCGAAGAGGGGCTGGTCACCCTTGGTTGGCGTGAGGTGCCCGTCACCGAGAGCATCGTCGGGCAGGCCGCCCGCGAAACGATGCCCTTCTTCGCCCAACTCTTCGTGGCCGCTGCCGACGGGGACCTGGCCGGACTCGAACTCGACCGAGTGGCCTTCGCCCTGCGCAAGCGCGCGGAGCGGGAGCTGGATGTCTACTTCCCGTCGCTGTCGGCGCGGACCATCGTCTACAAGGGCATGTTGACGACCGGTCAACTCGAGCCCTTCTTCCCCGACCTGTCCGACCAGCGGTTTACCACCGAACTGGCGCTCGTCCACTCACGCTTCTCGACCAACACCTTCCCGAGTTGGCCCCTCGCGCACCCGTATCGCCTGATTGCGCACAACGGCGAGATCAACACGGTCAAGGGCAACCGCAACTGGATGCATGCCCGGGAGAACCAACTCTCGTCCGACCTCATCGGCGGTGACCTGCAGCGGTTGTTCCCGATCTGCACGCCCGAGGCCTCGGATTCGGCGTCCTTCGACGAGGTGCTCGAACTGATCCACCTCGGTGGACGCTCGTTGCCCCACGCGGTGCTCATGATGATCCCAGAGGCCTGGGAGAACCACGCCACGATGGATCCCGCCCGGCGGGCGTTCTACGAGTTCCACTCCACCTTCATGGAGCCGTGGGACGGCCCGGCCTGTGTCACCTTCACCGACGGCACGCTCGTCGGTGCCGTCCTCGACCGCAACGGCCTTCGCCCGGGACGCTACTGGGTCACCGACGACGGTCTGGTCGTCCTCGCCTCCGAGTCGGGCGTCCTCGACCTGCCGGCCGAGAAGGTCGTCAAGCGCGGTCGCCTGCAGCCCGGCCGGATGTTCCTCGTGGACACCGCCGACGGCCGTATCATCAGCGACGAGGAGGTCAAGTCCCAACTGGCCGCCGAGCAGCCCTACGAGGAGTGGCTCCACGCCGGTCTGCTCCACCTGGGCGACCTGCCCGACCGCGAGCACATCCAGCACACCGCGGCGTCGGTGGCTCGTCGGCAGCGCACCTTCGGTTACACCGAGGAAGAACTCAAGATCATTCTGGCTCCGATGGCCCGCACCGGCGGGGAGGCCCTGGGATCGATGGGCACAGACACGCCGATCGCGGTTCTTTCCGACAAGCCGCGTCTGCTCTTCGACTACTTCACCCAACAGTTCGCGCAGGTCACGAACCCCCCGCTGGACGCGATCCGTGAAGAGCTCGTCACCTCGCTCGGCACGAGCATCGGGCCGGAGGGGAACCTGCTCGACGCGACTCCGGCGCATGTCCGTCAGGTGGTGCTCGACTTCCCGGTTCTCGACAACGACGAGCTCGCCAAGATCGTCCACATCAACGCTGATGGCGACCTGCCCGGGTATGCGACAGCCGTGGTCCAAGGGCTGTACGACGCCAACGGCGGCGAGGCAGCCCTCAAGGCGCGGCTCGACGAGATCTGCACCGAGGTCAGTGCCGCCATCGACGAGGGCGCCCGTTTCGTCGTGCTCTCGGACCGCGACTCCGACCGCGACCTCGCGCCGATCCCGTCCCTGCTCCTCACCTCGGCGGTGCACCACCACCTCATCCGCGAGAAGACGCGCAACCTCGTCGGCCTGATCGTCGAGGCCGGTGATGTCCGCGAGGTCCACCACGTTGCCCTGCTCATCGGCTACGGCGCGGCCGCCGTCAACCCCTACCTGGCCATGGAGTCGGTCGAGGACCTCGTCCGCAGCGGCGCAGTCACCGGCGTGACCCAGGAGAAGGCGGTCCGCAACCTCATCAAGGCGCTCGGCAAGGGCGTGCTCAAGGTGATGTCGAAGATGGGCATCTCCACGGTCGCGTCCTACCGCGGTGCGCAGGTCTTCGAGGCAATCGGTCTCTCGCAGGAGTTGGTCGACCGCTACTTCACGGGCACCGTGAGCCAATTGGGCGGTGTCGGACTCGACGTCATCGCCGAGGAGACGGCGGCTCGCCACGCCGCGGCATACCCGCCGGATGGGGTGCGACCTGCCCACCGCAAGCTCGGCGTGGGCGGCGAGTACCAGTGGCGGCGAGAGGGTGAACCGCACCTCTTCGATCCCGAGACGGTCTTCCGCCTGCAGCACGCGACGCGCAACCGGCGCTACGACATCTTCAAGCAGTACACCCGGCGGATCGACGAGCAAGCCGGCCGCCTGATGACCCTTCGAGGGCTGATGGAGCTGCGCCCCAAGCGCGAGCCCATCGCCATCGAGGAGGTCGAGCCCATCAGTGAGATCGTCAAGCGCTTCAACACCGGGGCGATGAGTTACGGCTCGATCAGCATGGAGGCGCACGAGACCCTCGCGATCGCGATGAACCGCCTCGGAGGCCGCTCCAACACCGGTGAGGGTGGCGAGGACGTCGAGCGCCTGCTGGACCCACAGCGGCGCTCGGCGATCAAGCAGGTCGCCTCCGGCCGCTTCGGGGTGACGTCGATGTACCTCACCCACGCCGACGACATCCAGATCAAGATGGCGCAGGGCGCCAAGCCGGGCGAAGGTGGGCAGCTGCCGGGGCAGAAGGTCTACCCCTGGGTCGCGCGCACGCGGCACTCCACGCCCGGTGTCGGCCTGATCAGCCCCCCACCACACCACGACATCTACTCGATCGAGGATCTGGCCCAACTGATCCACGACCTCAAGAACGCCAACCCGAGTGCCCGCATCCACGTCAAGCTCGTCTCCGAGGTCGGCGTGGGAACCGTCGCTGCGGGCGTGTCCAAGGCGCACGCCGACGTCGTCCTCATCTCGGGCCACGACGGCGGTACCGGCGCCTCGCCGTTGACCAGCCTCAAGCACGCCGGTGGCCCGTGGGAACTCGGCCTGGCCGAGACCCAGCAGACCCTGGTCCTCAATGGCCTGCGGGATCGGATCGTGGTCCAGGTCGATGGTCAGATCAAGACCGGACGGGACGTCGTCATTGCGGCCCTCCTGGGCGCCGAGGAGTTCGGCTTCGCCACCGCCCCGCTCGTGGTGTCCGGTTGCATTCTCATGCGCGTCTGCCACCTGGACACCTGCCCCGTCGGCATCGCGACGCAGAACCCCGAGTTGCGTGAGCGGTTCACCGGCAAGCCCGAGTTCGTCGAAACCTTCTTCGGATACATCGCCGAAGAGGTGCGCGAGCACTTGGCAGCGCTGGGCTTTCGCAGCATCGCGGAGGCGATCGGCGAGATCTCCTCGCTCGACACGCGTCGAGCGGTCGAGCACTGGAAGGCCAGCGGGCTGGATCTGCAGCCCATCCTCACCGAGGTCGCCAGTCCTGACGGCTCCGGCCGTAGCCATCTCATCGGCCAGGACCACGGCCTCGAGAAGGCCCTGGACCACCAACTCATCGCCATCAGTCGGGACGCGCTCAGCGATGGCACGCCGGTCACCGGCTCGATCGCGATCCGCAACGTCAACCGGACGGTCGGGACGATGCTCGGACACGAGGTCACCAAGGCGCACCCCGATGGCCTGGCCGACCACACCATCGACCTGACGCTCACCGGCTCCGCGGGCCAGAGTTTCGGCGCCTTCCTGCCGGCCGGTGTGACCCTGCGCCTGCTCGGGGACGGCAACGACTATGTCGGCAAGGGCCTCTCCGGTGGGCGGGTCGTCATCCGCCCGGAGCGGACCAGCCCCTTGGTCGCCGAGGACAACACGATCGCGGGCAACGTCATCGGCTATGGAGCGACGTCGGGCGAGATCTTCCTGCGAGGCCGCGTCGGCGAACGATTCTGTGTCCGCAACTCCGGCGCCACGGCCGTCGTCGAGGGCGTGGGCGACCACGGGCTCGAATACATGACCGGTGGCACCGTCATGATCCTCGGACCCACCGGCCGCAATGTCGCCGCCGGCATGTCCGGGGGAGTGGCCTACGTCCTCGATCTGGTCCCCGACCTGGTCAACGGTGAACTGGTCGACATCACACCGCTGCGCGAGGCCGACCGGGCCCGAGTGCGGGACCTTCTCGAGCGCCACCTGAAGTGGACCGAGTCCGCCGTCGCCGCCAACCTGCTCGCGAACTGGCCGCAGAGTATCGACCGTTTCTCCCTCATCCTGCCTCGCGACTACCAACGCGTCCTCGACGTGCGGGAGGCCGCGGCGAAGGAGGGTCTCGACGTCGACGGCGCCGAGGTCTGGGACCGAATCATGGAGGCTTCCCGTGGCTGACCCCCAAGGCTTTCTCAGGACTCGCGAGCGCGAGTTGCCGACCCGGCGGCCGGTCCCGGTGCGGATTCGCGACTGGAAAGAGGTCTACGAGGAGCAGGACACCGCCGTACTGCAGCGTCAGGCGGGCCGGTGCATGGACTGCGGGATCCCGTTCTGCCACAGCGGTTGTCCGCTCGGCAACCTCATCCCTGAGTGGAATGACCTGGCCTGGCGTGGTGACTGGCGCAGCGCGATCGAGCGACTGCACGCCACGAACAACTTCCCGGAGTTCACCGGTCGTCTGTGCCCGGCGCCCTGCGAGACCGCCTGCGTGCTCGGGATCAACCAACCGGCCGTCACCATCAAGCAGGTCGAGGTGACCACCATCGAGCGGGCCTTCGAGGCGCAGGGCGTCCAGCCCCTTCCGCCCGAGCGGCTCACCTCGAAGACCGTGGCGGTCGTCGGCTCCGGCCCGGCCGGTTTGGCCGTCGCCCAGCAACTCACCCGGGCCGGCCACACCGTGGCGGTCTACGAGCGGGCCGACCGACCCGGGGGCCTGCTGCGTTATGGCATCCCCGAGTTCAAGATGGAGAAGGCGGTCCTCGATCGCCGCCTGGCCCAGATGCAGGCCGAGGGCACGATCTTCCGCAGCGGCGTCGACGTCGGCGGCGACATCACCGGCCAGCAGTTGCAGGCCCGCTTCGACGCGGTGGTCCTCGCCGTCGGGTCCACGCTGCCGCGTGACCTGCTCGTGCCCGGCCGAGAGTTCGACGGCGTCGTGCAGGCGATGGACTTCCTGCCGCAGGCCAACCGGGTCGCCGTCGGCGACCAGGTCGAGGACCAGATCACCGCGGCCGGCAAGGATGTGATCGTCATCGGTGGCGGGGACACCGGCGCGGACTGCATCGGTACGTCGCACCGGCAAGGTGCCCGGTCGGTGACCAGCCTGGAGATCATGCCCCAGCCCGGAGCCGACCGACCCGGCAGTCAGCCGTGGCCGACCTACCCGATGATCTTCCGCATCGCCTCCGCCCACGAGGAGGGCGGCGAACGGCTGTATGCCGTGAGCACCAGCGAGATCCTCGGGGACGACGACGGCAAGGTCCGTGGCCTTCGCCTGCACGAGGTTCGGATGGGGGAGTCGGGTTTCGAGAAGGTCGAGGGCACCGAGCGTGAGCTGCCGGCCCAGTTGATCCTGCTCGCCATGGGCTTCGTCGGCCCGCAGCGGGCCGGTGTCGTCGAGCAACTCGGCGTCGACCTCGACGAGCGCGGAAACATCGTGCGCGGACGGGACTACCAGACCAGCGTTCCGGGTGTCTTCGTCGCCGGGGACGCGGGTCGTGGCCAGTCGCTGATCGTGTGGGCGATCGCCGAGGGGCGAGCCGCCGCCAACGGCGTCGACGCCTGGCTGCAGGGCCGTCCGTCACCGCTGCCGCGACCCATCGAGCCCACTGACCGGCCGCTCGTCGTCTGAGGCGACCACCCGGCATACCACCCTCGCCCACGCCGTGATCCCGGTCACGACTGAAAGCGCTTTCGCCCTAGGATGCTGACCATGCGCCGCGCCAAGATCGTCTGCACGATCGGACCCGCCACTTCCTCCGCCGAAAACATCACCCGCCTCGTCGAGTGCGGTATGGATGTGGCCCGGTTGAACCTCTCCCACGGTGAATACGCCGTGCACGAGCAGGTGTACATGGACGTCCGTCGGGCCAGCGACGAGGTGGGCCGTGCGGTCGGCGTCCTCGTCGACCTCCAAGGCCCCAAGATCCGCACGGCCCGCTTCAAGGACGGCCCGGTCGTCCTCACCGAGGGCGCAACTTTCACGATCACCACCCGCGAGGTCCCCGGCGACGTCCACGAGGTCGGGACGACGTATGCCGGTCTCGCCGGTGACGTGGAGCCGGGCCACCGCATCCTCATCGACGACGGCAAACTCGCGCTCGAGGTCACCGACGTGACCGAGACCGATGTCGTCTGCACGGTCCTCGAAGGTGGCGTTCTCTCCAACAACAAGGGGATCAACGTCCCCGGCGCGGCGATGAGCGTGCCCGCCCTGTCCGAGAAGGACAAGGAGGACCTGCGCTGGGCGCTGCGGCTCAAGGTGGACATGATCGCGCTGTCCTTCGTGCGCAGCGCCAGAGACATCGTCGACGTCCACGCGATCATGGACGAGATCGGCGTGCGCCTGCCGGTCATCGCCAAGATCGAGAAGCCCCAGGCCGTCGAGAACCTCGATGAGATCATCCGCGCCTTCGACGGCGTCATGGTGGCTCGCGGTGACCTCGGGGTCGAACTGCCCCTCGAGGAAGTGCCGCTGGTTCAGAAGCGCGCCTGCGAGATCGCGCGCCGCCGGGCCAAGCCGGTCATCGTCGCCACGCAGGTGCTCGAGTCGATGATCGAGAACTCCCGGCCGACCCGTGCCGAGGCCTCCGATGCCGCCAATGCCGTCCTGGACGGTGCCGACGCTCTCATGCTCTCGGGCGAGACGTCGATGGGTGCGCACCCGTTCGAGGCGGTCACCACGATGGCTCGGATCATCGAGAACACCGAGGACCACGGACTGCACCGAATTCGGCCCCTCGACACCCGACCCAACAGCAAGGGCGGCGCGGTGACGGCAGCCGCTGCCGAGATCGGCGACCAGATCGGTGCCAAGTTGCTGGTCACCTTCTCGTCCACCGGCGACACCACGCGTCGGCTTGCCAGGGTGCGTCCGCGGATCCCCATGATCGCCTTCACCTCGAACCAATGGACCCGCTCCCAACTCGCCCTCACCTGGGGCGTCGAGACCTTCCTGACCGCCGAGGTCCGGCACACCGACGAGTACGCCGTGTTCGTCGACACCGAGCTGATCAAGGCCGGCCGCGTCGTCGAGGGCGATCAGGTCGTCATCGTCGCTGGCTCGCCCCCCGGCATTCCCGGATCGACCAACGCCTTGCGCGTCCACCGCGTCGGTGACGCCGTGCACGGCATTGCGCCGGCCTACAAGGACCTGCTGCAGCGATGACCGCGCGGGGCGTCGTTAGACTGGGCGCCGCACCCTTGCCGGGGTGGTGGAATGGCAGACACGGAGCACTCAAAATGCTTTGCTCGAAAGGGCGTGCGGGTTCAAGTCCCGCTCCCGGCACCAAGACCTTGCACCGATCGGACCAGGAGGCCCTGTGACCGCCAAGCGAATCCTCGTGGCGGAGGACGAGGCGATCATCCGTCTTGATCTCGCCGAGATGCTGACCGAGGCCGGCTACGACGTGGTCGGCCAGGCCAGCAACGGTGAACAGGCGGTCACCATGACGCGCGACCTGGCTCCGGACCTGGTCATCATGGACGTCAAGATGCCCGTTCTCGACGGCATCACGGCCGCCGAGCGGATCGGCGCCGAGCGGATCTGCCCGGTCGTGATGTTGACCGCTTTCAGTCAGACCGAGCTCGTCGAGCGTGCGCGGGACGCTGGCGTGATGGCCTACGTCGTCAAGCCCTTCACGGCTGCTGATGTCACCCCGGCGATCGACATCGCCCTGTCGCGCTGGGGTGAGCTCAAGGCGCTGGAGAGCGAGATCGCCGACCTCGGTGACCGCCTCGAGACCCGCAAGGCCGTGGATCGGGCCAAGGGTGTGCTGATGACGAAACTGAAGATCACCGAGGCCGAGGCCTTCCGCTGGATCCAGAAGACCGCCATGGACCGGCGGATGGGCATGCGCGAGGTGGCCGAGGCCGTCGTCGCCGGCATGGACAAGGCCTGACGCACCGCAGGTGGTCCTCGCCGCCCCGTCAGCGGAACGCGATGATGACCTGGGTCAGCAGTGGCGCGACCACCAATGCCGGGAGCATGTCTCCGACCGGGACATCCTTGATGCGCAGCAAACGCAGGCCGATGCCGGCGAGCAGGAGGCCGCCCGTCGCGGTCAGCGCCGCGATGTGGGCCTCTGGCATGATCGACCCGAGCGCCGCACCGGCGACCGTGAGGCTTCCTTGGACGACGGCGACCGAGACGGCCGACAGCAACACGCCGACCCCGAAGGTCGACGCGAAAGCCATGGCGGCAAAGCCGTCGAGCACTGATTTCAGGGCAAGTTGGTCGATGCCACGACCCAAGCCGTCGGACAACGATCCGAGGATGGTCAGCGGCCCGACACAGAAGAGGAGCGTGGCCGAGAGCCAGCCCTCGATGAAGCGCTCGCGCGCGTCATGACCGCCCTCTGACGGGAATCGTCGCGAGACCCCGGCCTGGACCCGGCCGGCGAGCGACTCCAGACGCGACTCCACACGCAGCAGGGAGCCGCTGATCGACCCGACGAGCAGGGACCCCAGGACGATGAGGACCGGCACCCCGGAGCCGACCGCCGCACCCAGGGCAGGGGTGGTCACAGAGACCACGGAGAGTCCGGCCATCAGGAGGGTGACCAGGCCCAGGCAGTCTGTGACAGTGCCCCGAGTTCGCTCCGGGAAGCGGTGTCCCACGGCCATGCCCACCAGGGCGCCGACGATGACCGTGACGACGTTGATGACCGTTCCGAGACCCATGAAGCCAACGCGCACGCGCTGACCCTAACGTGCTGTCCCCAGTTGCCGGATCACCCTTCCATCGGTCGATCGACCGTCGTATGGTCTGAGCATTCCCTGCCAGGATGAAAGGACGTCAATGGCCCGAGCACAGGTCGAGGTCGTCGCCGTCGACGACGTGCGGTCGGTCGACGGTCAGTCCATGCTGCGTGAGGTGTCCTCGCTGTGGATGACCCAGCGGGTCGACCAGGGGATGAGCCCCGAGGCTGCCACCCGCGCGGCCGCCGACGGTCGCCTCCGTGAGGCACTGGGCAGGGCCGACGTCCGCGCCTGGGTGGCGAGGGTCGACGGGACCGCGGTCGGCTACGCGATCACCTCGGAGAACCCCTTCGGGCTCTCGACCCAGCCCGAGGTCGCGATCGACCAGATCTTCGTGGACCGGCGGGCCCGTCGCCACGGGGTGGCCCGCGCCCTGCTCACGACGGTCGTCGCGCACGCCGAGCGCCGGGGGAGCGAGGTCATCGTGAGCAACGTGCCGGCGCAGAGCCGTGAGGCCAACCGGTTCTTCGCCCGCTGGGGCTTCTCGTCGGTCGTCGTCCGGCGCGTGGTGTCGACGTCGGTGCTGCGGCGCCGGCTCACCCCCGGCGCGCGCCCGGAGCTCCTCGACGCGATCCGGCGCCGGCGGCACACGGCC
>NZ_HF570956.1:2064834-2066035 GCF_000367525.1 Phycicoccus elongatus Lp2
GGCATCTCGGCCGTTGCCAAGCCGGCCGAGGAGGTCAACCTGGATGCCCAGGGCGACAGTGGGGCGGCTGGGTCGCAGAGCGCCGCGGGCGGGGCCACCAACGCGGCCGGCGCCACCGGCTACTCGACGTCGGCGTATTCCGGCATGTGCCGAGGACTGGGGCTGGGCAGCAGTGCCTCTGCGGTCTGTTCGGCGGTGCGCTCCCTCTTCGGGCCGCTGAGCATCGGTGGCTACCGAGCCGGCGACTCCGGCGACCACGGCGCCGGGAAGGCGGCCGACATCATGGTGGACAATTTCGCTGAGGGCGACGCAATTGCGGCCTTCGTCATGGCGCACGCCGGCGAACTGAACGTCAAGTACGTCATCTGGAAGCAGCGCATCTGGCACCCCGGTGGCGGGTGGAAGGCGATGGCCGACCGCGGCAGCCCCACCCAGAACCACTACGACCACGTGCACGTCTCGGTCAACTGACGCAGCAGAGGTCAGCGGCGGAGGTCATACGACCCTCCTTCACGCCACGGCGATGCGCCTCGGTGCGCCGACCCTGAGGATCGGCTGAGCCCCGAGCCTTCCGCCGACCAGGTGATGACGCGCCCGTGACCCAAATGTGACATTCGTCTGTCGGGTGTGTACCTTGGGCAGGTCGCCATCTCCCCTGGATGGTGTCCTCACGGGCAGAACGCCGAGTCCTGCCACTGCCCGAGAGTTCTTTCGCACCACCGCCGGCAGGAGCGGGGGAACCACTTCGGGTCCTGGTCTCAGGATCCTTGGGGTGAAGCCGATCGGTTCGCCGATCGGCCGGGCACAACCTCAGCCCGAACCCGACAGCTCACCTCGAAGGCGTCGAGAGGTTCACTGTGTCCAAGACCCCTGTGTCCGGTCGCCATCGTGCAGCCGGCCGTCACAACCCCCTGACCGAACTGACCGGCATGGTCGCCCGCGCCGGCGAGTCCGGTGTGAAGGCCTCCGCTGTCCTCGCCGCCTCCGGCGGCATGGTTGCGGCCTTCGCCCTGCCGGCCCAGGCGGCCCCTGCGACCGCCCAGGCCGCGACCATCTCGGCCCCTGTTGCCGTGAAGGCCGCTCCCGCTGCGGTCAAGGCCGCCCCGGCCGTCGTGGCGCCCGACGCCGCGGCGCCGACCAAGGTTGCCCAGGTGGGCGTCGTCGGCGTTTCCGCCGTCGAGAAGCCCCCGCCACCGCCCGT
>NZ_HF570956.1:2066135-2077863 GCF_000367525.1 Phycicoccus elongatus Lp2
CGGCATACGAACTGGGTTGAGAAATGGGGGCGGCGCGGGCCAGCCGATCTGGTGGCGAGGGTCTCGCGGGTCACAACGCAGAGCAGGGGCGCCTCGGGTTCGGTAGGTTCGATCCGGTTTCCCTGACCTGGAAAGAGGTTCCCGTGCGCATCGGTGTGCCCAAGGAGTCCAAACCCGGCGAACGCCGGGTCGCTGCGACGCCCAAGACCGTCGAGCAGTTGATTGCCCTCGGGTATGCCGTGTTCGTCGAGCAGGGCGCTGGGGCGGAGGCCAGTTTCGACGACGGTGCCTATGAGAAGGCCGGCGCCGACCTCGTCGATGAGGCCGTCTGGAATGCCGACGTCATCCTCAAGATCAACCCGCCCACGGACGCCGAGGTCGCCCGACTGCGCCCCGGCCAGACCGTCATCTCCCTGCTCGCGCCGGCCCTCAACCCCGACCTCGTCGCCGCCCTCGCGCAGAGGGGCGTCACCGCCCTCGCGATGGATGCCGTGCCGCGCATCTCGCGTGCCCAGGCGCTCGACGTGCTGTCCTCGATGGCCAACCTCGGCGGGTATCGCGCGGTGATCGAGTCGGCCAATGAGTACGGCGGCATGTTCACCGGTCAGGTCACTGCCGCCGGCAAGATGCCGCCGGCCAAGGTCCTCGTCGTCGGTGCCGGGGTCGCCGGGCTCGCTGCCATCGGTGCGGCCAATTCGCTTGGCGCGATCGTGCGTGCCTTCGACGCGCGCCCCGAGGTCGCCGAGCAGGTCGAGTCGATGGGCGCGGAGTTCCTGCGAGTCGCCGTGAAGACCGAGGTGAGCACGGACGGCTACGCCAAGGAGATGGGGGAGGACTTCAACAAGGCCGCCAAGGAGTTGTATGCCGCGCAGGCCAAGGACGTCGACATCATCATCACCACGGCCCTCATCCCCGGGAAGCCGGCGCCACGCCTGATCACCGAGGAGATGGTGGCCTCGATGAAGCCCGGTTCGGTCGTCGTCGACATGGCCGCGAGCAACGGTGGAAATGTCGCCGGATCCGTCGCCGACCAGCGCATCGTCACAGACAACGGCGTGACGATCCTGGGCTACACCGACCTCCCGGGCCGCTTGCCGACCCAGGCCAGCCAGCTCTTCGGCACCAACCTGGTCAACCTGCTCAAGTTGCTCACTCCGGAGAAGGACGGCGAACTCACCCTCGACTTCGACGATGTCGTGCAGCGGGGCGTGACGGTCGTGCGCGATGGTGAGGTCACCTGGCCGCCACCTCCGGTGCAGGTGTCGGCGGCGCCGACCCGGGCGGCGGGTGGGGCGGATGCCACGGCCGGCGCTGCGGCATACGCGAAGCCGGAGAAGAAGCCCATGGCGGCCGGCACCCGCCTCGGACTCCTGGGGGCGGCCGCGTTGGTCTTCCTCGCGGTGGCGGCCTTCGCGCCCGAGCCCTTCCTCGGCCACTTCATGGTCTTCATGCTCTCGGTCGTCATCGGGTTCTACGTCATCGGCAACGTGCATCACGCCCTGCACACGCCGCTGATGTCGGTGACGAACGCGATCAGCGGCATCATCGTCGTCGGCGCCCTTCTCCAGGTGGGCCATGCGGGCAAGTTGTGGGTCACGGTGATCGCCTTCATCGGCATCCTCGTCGCGAGCATCAACGTCTTCGGTGGCTTCACCGTGACCGCCCGAATGCTCGAGATGTTCAAGCGTGAGGACGTCAAGCGATGACTCTCTCCCTCACCCTGGTCCAGGGTGCCTACATTGTCGCCGGGCTGCTCTTCATCCTCGCGTTGGCCGGTCTGTCGAAGCATGAGACCGCGCGCGCTGGGAACCGCTTCGGGGTTGTCGGGATGGGTATCGCGCTCGTCATCACGATCCTCGCGGCGGTCGGGGGCATCGACGCCGCTCCGCTGGGGGCCGGCGGTGCGGATCGGCCCGGCTCGGGCTGGATCGGTCTGGGGCTGATCGCCGGAGCGATGGCGATCGGTGCGGCCATCGGCATCTGGCGCGCGCGCTCGGTCGAGATGACCGGCATGCCGGAGCTCATCGCGTTGCTGCACAGTTTTGTCGGACTCGCGGCCGTGCTCGTCGGGTGGAACTCGTCCTACGAGGAGTCGGCCTATCCGAAGATCCATGACGTCGAGGTCTTCGTGGGTGTCTTCATCGGCGCGGTGACGTTGACCGGCTCGATCGTCGCGTTCCTCAAGTTGTCGGCGCGGATCAAGTCGGCGCCGCTGGTGCTGCCGGGGCGGCACCTGCTCAACCTGGGCATCATCGTCGCCTTCGTGCTGATGACGATTGCCTATGTGCTGCAGCCGTATTCAGCGGTGGCTGTGCGGCAGACGCTGCTCGGCGCGATGACCATGCTCGCGCTCTTCCTCGGGTGGCACCTGGTCGCGTCGATCGGCGGTGGCGACATGCCGGTCGTCGTGTCGATGCTCAACTCCTACTCGGGGTGGGCTGCAGCCGCGGCCGGCTTCCTGCTCAACAACGACCTGCTCATCATCACCGGTGCGTTGGTCGGCTCCTCGGGTGCCTACCTGTCCTACATCATGTGCAAGGCGATGAACCGGTCATTCATCTCCGTCATCGCCGGTGGCTTCGGAGTGGAGGCCGGCTCGTCGGCGGGTGGCGACGCCGACTACGGCGAGCACCGTGAGGTGCAGGCGGCCGGGGTGGCTGCGCTCCTCGAGGAAGCGCGGTCGGTCGTCATCACGCCCGGCTACGGCATGGCGACGGCGCAGGCGCAGTATGCCGTGGCCGAGCTCACGCGTCGGCTGCGCGAGCGCGGCGTGAATGTCCGCTTCGGGATCCACCCGGTCGCCGGACGTCTCCCGGGGCACATGAACGTCCTGCTCGCCGAGGCCAAGGTGCCCTACGACATCGTGCTCGAGATGGACGAGATCAACGACGACCTGGCGGACACCGATGTCGTGCTCGTCATCGGCGCCAACGACACGGTCAACCCGGCGGCTATGGACGACCCCGGCTCGCCGATCGCAGGGATGCCGGTGCTCCACGTGTGGGAGGCGCGCGATGTGATCGTCTTCAAGCGCTCGATGGCGACCGGCTATGCGGGAGTGCAGAACCCGTTGTTCTTCAAGGAGAACTCGCAGATGCTCTTCGGCGATGCCAAGGCCAAGGTCGAGGAGATCCTCGCCGCACTCTGACCAGCCCTTGCGTACGGAGACGATGGCCGTCCAGCAGGGGATCGTGGCCGCGGAGGACCTGCGCCCGGAGTTGGACCGAGTGCGGTGGCATCCCTTTCAACGAGCCTTGGCGGCGACCCTCGCCGACATCGTTGGCGGTTCCGAGTCCCTCAACGAACTCGACCTCTTGGCGAAGGGCCGCGCCCGCGGCATACCGGACCCTGAGCGTCAGCAGGCGCGCAGAACCCCCAGCGGGCAGATCGTCCGCGACGCGACGTGGCCCGAGTTCGGCGTGGGCTCCCTCGTCGCCTTCTCATGACCCTTGCGTCCGCGTCTTCCGTCGCCATGGCAACGGAAGACGCGGACGCAAGCCAGCCGCGGCCCGGCTCAGGTGGAGGTCACCGACGGCGGCGCATCGCTCGGGTGCGCGTTGCCCGAGAGCCGCGATCGTTTGTAGCCGTAGACGAAGTAGATGAGGAACCCGAGCGCCATCCAGATGGCGAAGCGGATCCACGTCTCCAGCGGCAGGGTCAGCATGAGGTAGGCGCAGATGGCCGCCGAGATCCACGGCAGCACCGGCGAGAAGGGCACCTTGAAGGGCCGCTCGAAGTCCGGGCGACGCTTCCGCAGCACCGGCACGGCCAGCGACACGAGGAGGAAGGCCGTCAGGGTGCCGATGTTGATCATGTACTCGAGCTTGCCGATCGGCGTCAGTGCCGCGACGAGCGCGACGATCGTGCCGATGCCGACGGTGATCTTGACCGGCGTGCCGGTGCGCGGGTTGGTCTTGCCGAGCGAGGGCGGCAGCAGCCAGTCGCGCGACATCGCGAAGACCACGCGCGAGGAGCCGATGAGCAGCGTCATGACGACCGTCGTCAGACCGGCGACGGCACCGGCCGAGATGAGCGTCGCGTAGAACGGCTTGCCCACGTCCTCGAAGATCTTGGCGAGCGAGGCCTCCGACGAGAGCTGGTCGTAGCGCACCATCCCCGTCATGACGAGCGCGACGGCGCAGTAGAGGATCGTGCAGATGACCAGCGAGCCGATGATGCCGCGCGGCAGGTCGCGCGCCGGGTTCTTGGCCTCCTCCGCGGTCGTCGCGACGACGTCGAAGCCGATGTAGGCGAAGAAGACCAGGGACGCGCCCGCGAGGATCCCGCCCACGCCGAAGGCCGACGGCGTGAGACCGAAGAGCGTCTGGATGAGCGGTGCCTCCAGGGTCGTCGACCCGCCCTCGGTGGGCTGCGCCGGCGGGATGAAGGGGGTGTAGTTCGAGGTCTTGATGTAGCCGATGCCCGCAACGATGACGAAGAGCACGATGAAGACCTTGAGCGCGACGAGCGCCATGTTGACCCGCATCGACTCCTGGATGCCGATCGAGACGAGCACCGTCAGGACGGCTACGAGCAGGAAGGCCGGCAGGTCGAAGTGCGAGCCGTAGGCGACCGACTCCGGGATCGTGACGCCGAGCCGCTCGAGGAAAACCCCGAGATAGGCCGACCACCCCTGCGCGACCACCGAGGCGCCGAGCATGAGCTCGAGCAGCAGGTCCCAGCCGATGATCCACGCGACGATCTCGCCGAGCGAGGCGTAGGAGAAGGTGTAGGCCGATCCCGACACGGGGATCGCGGACGCGAACTCCGCATAGCAGAGCGCCGCCAGACCACAGCACACCGCGGCGACGACGAAGGACAGCAGGATCGCCGGCCCCGCCAGCGAGTGCGCTGCCCGCCCGGCGACGGTGAAGATGCCGGCGCCGATGACGACGCCGACACCGAAGACGGTGAGGTCGAGGGCGGTCAGCTTCTTCTTGAGCTGGTACTCGGGCTCGTCACCCTCGCGGATCGTCTGCTCGATCGACTTGGTGCGCATCACGTTCATGGGCGCTGTCCCCTTCCTGGTGTCGCTCTACCTTTGTGTCCGCGCTTTCCGTCGCCATGACAACGGACAACGCGGACGCAACGCGTGGACGAAACGTAGCGCTCTTCGACGGACTTCGCCCGATGTGTCGACTACTGGTCAGTCGCGTCGTCAGTCACGTCGTCAGTCCGGGCGCGCCATCAGCCGCGTCGTCAGTCGGGGCGCGTCGTCAGCCGCGTCGACGCCGCACCCGCGTGGTCACCGTGTCCGGCCGCGCGACGACGATCGGGATCTCCCCGGTGTCGGCCAGGCGGGAGGACTTGACCAGGTCCTCACTCTGGTAGATCGAATCGCCTGCCCAGTGGGAGTCCACCGGTGAGGCCGGTATGCCGCGGGGCTGGGTCACGACGCTCCGCTCGCCGCCGGCGTGGGCAGGGCGGACGGCATACCCATCGGGGGCGGAAGGCGCTGTGGGAGAACGTGGTTCGCCCCCGTCGCCGCTGTCGTCATCCGGATCCTCGCCCCAGTCGAGATCGTCCTCGTCCTGCGGGGCGCCGTCGCCGAAGAGGACCTCACAGATGGCGCGGTAGTGCGCGTCGGCGTCGGGGATGAAGTCGATGTGCGAGAGGGCTTGGTGTTGGCCGGCGGACTCGAGGCGGAAGTCGCCGTAGCCGAAGATCCGGGCGGGGACCGAGCGGTGGAAGGTCAGGTCGGTGACCTTGGCCAGCGGCATCATCGCGACCCGGCGGTGCAGGAAGCCGTAGAAGAGCAGGAAGCGCTTGTCGGTCGCGACGAACCAGTCCCGTCGCCAGTTGACCGCTCGCCAGCCGAGCCAGACGAGGGTGACCAGCCAGAGCAGCCAGAAGGCCTGGCTGGCCGAGTTGCCGGCCGCGGTCGGTGGGGCCTTGAGGTCCATCCAGATCGCGAGCGCAAGGGTCCCGGCGCAGGCAGCCATCGGCTTGATCTGGCTCATCCAGTGCTGGCGCACCGAAGCGACCGGGATCTCGCCCTCGATGAGGTAACGGCGGAGGTCGCGGGCGAGGCGATCCCTCAGGTACGGCCGCAGGCGCCGGCGCCGCATCCCGTCACCGGCTGAGGAGGGTGTCGAAGAAGCGCCCGATGTTCTTGATGCCGTTGACGAGGATGTCCCAGATCGTGCCGACCAGTGAGGCCGCGTCGTCGGGCGAGACCAAGATGGCGTAGAGCGCGAAGATGACGAGCAGCCACAGGACGATCTTCTTGACCGGGGGCATGACGCTCCTCCACGCACTCACAGGCGGGTGTGCCGGATGCACACCCGTGGGAGCCATCATGACGGATGTGACTGGTGTGACGAGTGAGGTGGGCGCCCCGCGTGTCGCCCCCCGGCGTTGTGCCCAGTTGCCGCGTCAGACGACGCCGTAGAGCCGATCGCCGGCGTCGCCCAACCCCGGCACGATGTAGCCGTGCTCGTTGAGCTTCTCGTCGATCGAGCCGGTCACCAAGGTCACCGGCGGGTCGATGTCGGCGAGCCGGGCCTGCAGGGTGGCAATGCCTTCGGGTGCCGCCAGGAGGCAGACCGCGGTGATGTTGGACGCGCCCCGATCGACGAGGAACTGGATCGCGTCCCCCATCGAGCCTCCGGTCGCGAGCATCGGGTCGAGCACGTAGACCTGCCGACCGGTGAGGTCCTCGGGAAGCCGGCTGGCATAGGTCGTGATGGCGAGGGTCTCCTCGTCGCGCTGCATCCCGAGGAAACCGACCTCGGCGCTCGGCAACAGCCGCACCATGCCCTCGAGCATCCCCAGCCCGGCACGCAGGATCGGGACGATGAGCGGCTTGGGGTTCGAGAGCTTGATGCCGGTCGTCGGCGCGACCGGCGTCTCGATCTCGAAGGGCTCGACGCGCACCTCCCGCGTCGCCTCGTAGGCGAGCAGGGTCATCAGCTCCTCGGCCAACCGCCGGAAGGTCGGGCTGTCCGTGCGCTTGTCCCGCAGGTAGGTCAGCTTGTGGGCGATCAGCGGGTGGTCGGCAACGTGGACGCGCATGCGCGAAACTTACCGCGTGAGCCCCGTGGCCGTGCCCCCCGATGATCCGTATGCCGTGTGGCTCGGTCACGCCCTCGCCGCGGCGTCCGCCACGGCCGGGTCGGGCGACGTCCCGATCGGTGCCGTCGTGCTCTCCGCCGAGGGCGAGGTCATCGGGACCGGGTGGAACGTGCGTGAAGCCGAGGGGGACCCGACCGGCCACGCGGAGGTGGTCGCGCTGCGGGAGGCGGGACGGCATACGGGGTCGTGGCGGTTGGACGGGTGCACGCTCGCGGTGACTCTCGAGCCGTGCGCCATGTGCGCCGGGGCGGCGATGCTGGCACGCGTCGAGCGCGTCGTCTTCGGGGCCTGGGACCCCAAGGCGGGAGCTTGCGGATCGGTGTGGGACCTACCCCGGGAGCGCCGCGCGCTGCACCGGGTGGAGGTCATCGGCGGGGTCCGTGAGCAGGAGTGCTCGGCCCTGCTGCTCGACTTCTTCGACAAGCGCCGACCCTCGCGCGACGCCGGCGAGGGCGATGGATCGAGGCGATGACGCAGGCGCCCGGGGTGTGGCGCTGGCCGTGATCGGCGGATTGGCGTTCGCCGTGGCGTCGATGGCACCGGAGCGATTTCGGTGAGAGCTGCCAACTCCGGTACCCTCGTCGGCGGTGGCGTGTCCGAGCGGCCAAAGGAGCACGCCTCGAAAGCGTGTGTGGGGGTGACTCCACCGTGGGTTCAAATCCCACCGCCACCGCCATTCACCAGCGGAAACGCCGGTTCGAGCCTCACAGCCCGGACCGGCGCTTTTGCTTGTGGTCTCATTCGCGGTTCCGCGGAGGTTCGATCTCGGGCCACAGGAGCCCACCGACCTGGAGCGCGACGGCGTCGCGGATAGGGGCGACGACGTGGGCGTAGTCTACGACCCCGCCTGCGGGATCGGTGCTGCCCTCGTGCATTTCATTGCCCTGGTAGCGGCGCCGGCACGAGTGGTCGGGCACGACATCAACTCGCGAGCTCTTCACATAGCGTCGGAGCGAGCGCAGTTGCATGGCGCCGACCTGGAGTTGGCACGCACCAACGTTCTCCTCGAAGACGCCGAACCATCGCTACGGGCAGACGTGATCATCTTTGAACCACCGTTCGGGATCAAGCAGCAGTCTCCCGGTCGCCTGATCGATCCGCGATTCGAGTTTGGTACGCCACCCCGCTCGTCAGCTGACACGACTTGGCTCCAGCACGTGATCGCCAACCTCACCGAAGACGGTCGCGGGTTCGTCCTTACTCCCGCTGGCACGATCTTCCGTGGGGGCGAGGAGAGCCGGGTCCGGACTGAACTCGTCCGCCGAGGTTGCGTCGAGGCAGTCGTTGGACTGCCCGGGAAGATGCTTCCGCACGTCTCCATCCCTTTGGCCCTGTGGGTGCTCCGACGACCAGTCCGAACGGCTGCCACGGAGCGCATCCTTTTTGTCGACGCCTCGGAGACCGACAGTCCCGAGACGCGAGTCGCCACCTGGCTGAGTGATCCAAATACTCGCGACTAGGTTCCGCACACCGAGGTTCCGGTCGCGGACGTCTCGGCTGAGGTTCAGTTCTGACGCTCAGCGGTGGGTGGACCGCATCGAGCGAGAGCCGACAGACGTTTCCGATACCTACCGCCAAGGTTGGACGTCGATCACCGAGACCATGACGAGACTGCAGAACGTTCTCAATACGTTTGAGCACCTCGTGAGCTTCTCCAAGCCGCGAGTCATGACCGTGGGTGAATTGATCGATCAGGGGGTGCTAGACCTGCGGATGGGCCGTCCGAAGGACCGATACGAGGGCACGCCCGCAAAGCTTCGCGAGCGCATTGTTACGGCTGCGGACGTTCGCGACGACACGCTGCGCGAACTGGGCATCGACGGCGAATATGGCTCGTACCCGGATCTGACCCGTAAGGGTGACGTCTTGGTCACGGTAGCGAAAACCGTCAATGCTCGAGTCGATGAGGCGGGCGGCCACTTCCCCTCGGATGGGGTGTATCGACTCCGAGTTCTGGATCACGAAGTGTTGGCTCCGGGTTACCTTGCCATCGCACTCTGCGGCAGTTGGAACAAGAGGTTCCACAGCGGGAACACCATCCGACGGGCGGCCCTGAAGATCCTTGAGATCCCCCGAGTTCCAGTGGCTGAACAGCGTGACATCCGACTTGCGATGGTCGCGATACAACTGCTGCACGCGGACTCGAGACATCTTGCCGAGGAGGCAAGCCACGTTGGAACGGCCCCGAGCTCCCTCTAGGTATCTGCCCGAGATACAGGACGCGCAGTCGGAGGACGTGCGCTTGACGCGTGCGGCCGCCTGGGAGGCCTACTACCGCCTGCGCTTGGTGGCGCCGTCGCCCGGCGTCGAGGAGCAGGCACGCGAGGTCATCAACGCGATCAAAGGACTTCGCGCTAGTGACAGCCTCGAGGCTCTGGATGACGCTGGCGAATCGGTGAGGCACAGAATCGATGCGCTGATCGACGACGCCCGCACGGATCTTCATGGCCATGTAGGGCGGGGCGCCCGTGGACGCTCGTCAGTCTCCGATGCAGGCTGACCTCGGGGTAAGCCATCACAGCCGGGCGAGATAAGCACGGAGGTCGAAGGAATCCAACTCAGCGTCCGCCCGCACGTATAGGGGATGGTGGGGATGCCCCGCCTTGCTCCGAGGCCCCCGGCTAAGCCATGAAGCGTTCACGAGCTCGGGCATGGCCGATATGTCCCTGAGCGCCTGCGGCAGGTACCTTCGCTTCCCGATGAGCGTCCCCCAAGCTGCCCACACTGACAAGCTGCGCCCTCCGACGAACTGTGCGATGGACTCCATATTCCAGGCATGGAGCTGTGCGTCCATGGTCACGTGCATATCCCGAGGGTCGGTAGCCCGCTGAGGGTAGACGTTGAGCATCATGAAACTGTCGAAGCCGTGCTTCACGGCGACTCGTCTGACGGTTGCTACCGTTCGGTCCAAGTCTCCCGGAGCCGCTGTGGATGGGTTAATGCCGACGCACACCAAGGGCTGCACTCCGTGGGTCCCGAGCAAGGCGCGAGCCGAGTTACCGGAATTGGGAGAGTAGATCCACTTCGTCACTTCCGGAAACTATCAGTTCCCGGTCTGGCCCCGAGGCAGTCGGCAGGAGCAGCTGGAGGCTGAACCGGGCCGTGGAGTCCCGGGTATGCTCAGCCACCGGTCAGCAACCCGCCGTGACCACGTGAGGGCTGGACCGCACCCTAGTCAGTCGAACTCCCACTGCAGATCGGGTGGACCGATCATCCCTATCGTCTCGGCCGTGTGCGGCTCACTGCTCGTTCCGGCCGCGTACGCCGGTCCGACAGTCGGCACGACAACGAGATTGCCTCCAGCACGGTGTTCGCCACGATGCTTGGGGTCGACGGGGTCGACGATCCACAAGTCTTGAAAAGGGTTGGGGTAGGTGGTCTCCTCCTCGGCCACCAATCGCGAGTCCAAACCGGTCAGGTAGTCGGATGCCAAGTCGATCGCCGCCCGGCGCCGGTGGGTCATCGCTGCAATGGCGTGCCGATCCGGCAGGAAGAGCGCGTCCCAGTTCAATGGCGTCGCGTGCACGCGGTCCATGTTCAAGTGCGCTTCTCGCCATTCGCGATGCTCCTGCCTCGCGTCGGCAAGCAGCCAGCTGCGAACCTCATCGACCGCTTCGCGCCATTTCTGCTCGTGGACGTGGCCGATGACGTGGTAGAGAACGCGGAGCCTGACATCGTCGACGCCATCAGGGTCGCCCGAACCGAACACTTCGCGAATCCGCTCCAACTGCCCTCGGCGTTCCAGTCCGATGCTCCGGCGCTTCTCCTGCCCGATGGCAGCGTCGGCACGCGCCGAGTCGATCCCCTCCGTGTCGGCAAGAACAAGTTCGTCTTCTCCGACCCAGTTCGCTGGGTCGTGACCTCTGCTCATGCGCCCTCCTCCGCGACACCGTTAGCAAGAGCGTGCCACCCAGCACCGACAACCCTCACGTGCCCCAACAACGAGGTGCTCGTAGCGATGCCACCGAGCCAGAAGGAAACGTGATGAACTCAGCCCACTCGTGAGAATGCTCGTCGGCGGCTGCAGGAAGCGCAGCGTGCCGAGACTGTCGCGCTTGCAGATACGACGAAGGCGTACGCATCTCGCGCTCGCGTGCAGCAGCGTGTCGACGCGGCCGACCAGAAGATCGCTGTTGCCATCGCCAAGCTGGCGGAGGTTTCGGGAGTCGACCGCGCCGCGCAGCTCCTCGACCAACCCCTCGGCGTGGTCAAACGAGCTGTCAACTCTTCCTCGCGCAATCGCACTCGCGACGCGCTGAGCATCAGCCGTCCCCCTAACCATGGTCACCGCCTGTGTGCTCGGCCCAGCGCCTACGGCCAGATGACGAGTCATGTGGCGGACCGATGAGGCACCGAGCCTTACTGCCGGATATCTCGGCGGTTTGGGCGATCGTTGGGAGCACGTTCAGACGGTGGGCCATCTGGCCGACTGGATGGCCGCGGTCTTCCTCGGGCGGTGGACGGCCTTCTTCCGCGCCGTGATGCCGGCTCGGGCGGGCGTTTCGCGGATGCCCTACCGCCGCTTCCTCATCTGGAACGCTGCCGGCGGGATCGTCTGGGGTGTCGTGGTGGTCGTCGTCGGCTACCTGGCCGGCCTGAGCTACGACCGTGCGGCCGCTTGGCTCGGTGGTGGGGCGACCGCCGTCGTGGCGGG
>NZ_HF570956.1:2077963-2096871 GCF_000367525.1 Phycicoccus elongatus Lp2
TCGCAGCGGACCACAGGTATACCTGTGGTCCGCTGCGAGTTGTGTTGCGGGGGGAGGTCCCGTGAGGGCCGGGGCACGCTGACCGACCGTCCTTCGCAACCGTCCTTCGCGACCGTCCTGCGCGACCGTCCTGCGCGGCCTTCCTCAGTGTCCTTGGGCTGGCGCCCCGCGCGACACGACGAGCGCGGTCGCGATCGCCGCAACACCCTCGCCTCGACCGGTCAGCCCCAAGCCGTCGGTCGTCGTGCCGCTGATCGACACCGGCGCACCGACGGCTTTCGACAGCGCCGCCTCGGCCTCGCCTCGGCGCGTGCCCACCTTCGGCCGGTTGCCGACGACCTGCACGGCGATGTTGCCGATCTCGAAGCCGGCCGCACGCACCAGCCGCGCCGCCTCGGCGAGCAGGGTGCACCCCGACGCGCCCGCAAACTCCGGCCGCGAGGTCCCGAAATGCGCACCGAGGTCGCCGATGCCCGCGGCGGTGAAGATCGCGTCGCAGGCGGCATGGGCGGCGACATCGGCATCCGAGTGCCCCTCGAGCCCGCGTTCCCCCGGCCACAGCAGCCCGGCGAGCCAGAGCCGGCGACCGGGGTCCGCGGCATACGCATGGACGTCGGTGCCGATCCCCACCCGCGGAAGCGCGCTCATGCCCCCGATCCAACCACGAGCTGGATCAGCCGCTGTTCGAGGCGCCGGACTCGAGGATCGCCAAGTCTCGCTCGGCGTACTGACGATGCAGGTACTCCTCATTGAGGACGATGCCGATCGCCTCCTTGACGGACAGCTCATAGCCCGGGGTCGGCCAGCCGTCGTCCTCCGGAGGGCTGAAGGGTTCGGCGAGCCGCTCGGGAGTCAGGCCCGAGATGACCCGGCGCACGTCCGCCTGCCGGCCTCGCCGCAACTCGAGGATCTCCTCCAAGGAAGGTCGGGCATCGACATCGTTCGGGAAGCCCTTGTCGTCGGGAGCTTCGTCCCAGGGCTTGTCAAGGCGGTGGTAGGGATCCGGCTCACCGTCAATGGCCCGACGAATCCAGGCCGCGGTCGCGAAGTTCAGGTGACGAAGCGTTTCGATGAAGGACCACTCCCCGTCGACCCGCTCGTGCAGCAGGTCTGCATCCAGCCGCCGCGCTCGATCGACCGTCTCGGCCCACCGCGCCTCGAGCAGGTCCCACGCCGCGACGAAACCGGCCGGGTCCTCGGGGCGCATCAACGCCCGCTCCGGTTCGCGCCGGTCCACCTCATCGGCGACGAACCGGGTCACGTCGACACCGTTGATGCGCAGTCCGTTGATGTCGCCGCTGATGTCAACGTCGTAGAGCTCGACACCGGTCATCTTCACCCGGTGCAGATCGGTGCCACGGATCGTCACGTCCGACAGCGACGCCGCCCGGAAGGTCGACCTCGAGAGGTCGGTCCAGTCGAAGGTCGAGCCGCTGAGGTCTTCCCTGCCGAAGTCAGCCATCAATCCACGCTAGCGGCCCAGCTCGCCACGAGGCGCTCCGCGCGCGCCAGATCCTCCGGAGTCGTCACCTTGAAGGCCAGCGGATCGCCGGCGACGACGCGCACGTGGTGACCGAGCGTCTCGACGAGGGCGGCGTCGTCGGTCGCGCTCAACCCCGAGGCGTATGCCGCGCGCAGCACGTCGGCGTCGAAGCCCTGAGGAGTCTGGACCGCACGAAGGCCGGCCCGATCCGGTGTGCCGGTGATGGTCCCGTCGGCATCGACGGCCTTGATCGTGTCGACGACCGGCAGTCCGGGCACCGCACCCGACGCACCAGCAGCCACTGCCGCGACGACCCGGTCGAAGACCGCCACCGGGGTGAAGGCACGAGCAGCATCGTGGATGAGCACGATGTCGACCTCACCGACTTCGGCCAGGCCGGCACGCACCGAATCGGTGCGTTCGGCACCGCCGGGCACCACCACCGTGCCCTCCGGGACGGGCGCAACGTCTCCCAGCGCTGTGGCAGTGCCATGGCCCTCGGGAACCACGATGACCAGCCGCGCGAGGTGGGCGACCTGCGTGACGCGCTCCACGGCATACGAGAGAAGGGAGCGGCCGGCGACCTGCACGAAGGCCTTGGGCACGTCCGCACCCAATCGCGTCCCGGAACCGGCCGCGACGACGACGACGCCCACGCTGCGTGGGGCAGCGTGGGCGTCATTCACGAGCGTGAGTATGCCGGGTGGCCGGGCGTCAGGACGCGAGGACCTCGTCGAGACGGATCTCGGCCTTCTCCTCGTCGGTCTTCTCGGCGAGCGCGAGCTCGGAGACGAGGATCTGACGAGCCTTGGCCAACATCCGCTTCTCACCGGCGGACAGGCCACGGTCCTTGTCGCGGCGCCACAGGTCGCGGACGACCTCGGCCACCTTGATGACATCGCCGGAGGCGAGCTTCTCGAGGTTGGCCTTGAAGCGGCGCGACCAGTTGGTCGGCTCCTCGGCAAAGGGAGCGCGCAGAACCTCGAAGACTCGATCCAGGCCTTCCTTGCTGACGACGTCGCGGACACCCACGAGGTCGCAGTTCTCAGCAGGGACCTCGATCACCAGGTCGCCCTGGGCGACCTTGAGTTTGAGGTAGAGCTTCTCCTCGCCGCGGATGGTACGGGTGTTGATCTCCTCGATCCGAGCCGCCCCGTGATGCGGGTAGACGACCGTCTCGCCAACAGTGAAAACCATATGGTGTTTGCCC
This sequence comes from Phycicoccus elongatus Lp2, assembly GCF_000367525.1. GTDB lineage: Bacteria > Actinomycetota > Actinomycetes > Actinomycetales > Dermatophilaceae > Phycicoccus_A > Phycicoccus_A elongatus. The sequence continues at coordinate 2,080,657 of NZ_HF570956.1, forward strand.
CTTTCGCGACCTCAAGGATACCACGACATGCCCGAGGGTCCGATTTCGTCGCGTCGACATTTGCGCAGGTCAGGGCGCCATTTCGTCACTGACGACGGCGTCCGGGGGGCTTGACAAGATCGCGATTGTGGGGCACGCGCGCGATTCATCGTGCGCCGGTCGTGGCTCCCCGGTCGGCGCGGGGTGGGTGGGTTCAGCGGGGGCCTGCGGGCGACCGCTACGCTGGCCCTCGTGATCACGAAGGCCTCCTCGCGCGTCATCGCCAGTCTCGCCCTTGTCGCGGCCCTGTCCACCAGCGCGTGCGCAGTGACATCGCCGGTGCAGACCGACGAGCCCTATCAGCCCGCGGACGGGGTGAACCTCAACCTCGGCGAAGGCCTGGCCGTGCGCGGTCTCCTCGTCGTGGGCGGCGAGAAGAAGGACGAAGCGGGGCGCCTGTCGGGGCAGTTGCTCAACACCTCGAGCGACGACGTGTCGGTCACCTTCGGCACGGGCAGCACCGACCAGACGACGGCCACCGTCCCGGCGTACAGCTCGCTCAATCTGGCCGACGAGGAGTTGACCCTCGAATCGGTGCCGGCGGTCGCGGGCGACCTCGTGCCGTTGAGCATCTCCGCGTCGTCCACCGGCGACAACATCCTCCAGGTGCCGGTGCTCCCCGCGACCGGCTACTACGAGGACCTCACTCCGTAAGGCCTCACTCCTCAAGCACGACACCCCCGGGGAACTCAACTCGCAGCGGACCACAGGTATACCTGTGGTCCGCTGCGAGTTAAGTTCCGAGAGAGGTGCTTGCCGACGGAGGTGTTCACCCGCCCGCCGGGGCCGCCGTCACTGCTCGAACTTGTAGCCCAATCCACGCACCGTCACGATGTGCCTGGGGTTGCCCGGGTCGGGCTCGATCTTGGCTCGCAGCCGCTTGACGTGGACGTCGAGGGTCTTGGTGTCCCCGACATAATCCGAACCCCACACGCGGTCGATGAGTTGGATGCGCGTGAGCACTCGGCCGGTGTTGCGCAACAGCATCTCGAGCAGCTCGAACTCCTTGAGCGGCAGCGAGATCTGGTTTCCCCCGACGCTGACGACATGCCGTTCGACGTCCATGCGGACCGGGCCCGCCTCGACCGTGGTCGGCAGCAGTTCCTCGGGCTCGGAGAGCCGGCGCAGGACGGCCTTGATCCGCGCCAGCAACTCGCGCGACGAGTAGGGCTTGGTCACGTAGTCGTCGGCGCCCAACTCGAGGCCCACGACCTTGTCGATCTCGCTGTCCTTGGCGGTGAGCATGATGACCGGCACGTTGGAGCGCGCGCGCAGGGCACGACACACGTCCACGCCGGGAAGGCCCGGAAGCATCAGGTCGAGCAGCACCAGATCCGCACCATTGGCATCGAACTCGGTCAGGGCATCCGGGCCGGTCTCGGCGACCGCCACGTCGTAGCCCTCCTTGCGCAAGAGGTAGGACAGCGGGTCCGAGAAGGACACTTCGTCCTCGACGACGAGGATGCGGGTCATGCGCTCTGGGCTCCTTGGCTCATGGGGTGAAAGGTGTCGTGGGAACGTATGGGCGGCGGGACAGTCTTCTGGATGGCCCGGGGCAGCCGCATGGTGAACGTCGAGCCATGGCCCTCGTCGCTCCAGACGGTCACCTCCCCCCCGTGGTTGGTGCAGATGTGCTTGACGATGGCCAACCCCAGGCCGGTGCCGCCGGTGGCGCGCGATCGCGCGGCGTCCACTCGGTAGAAGCGCTCGAAGATCCGCTGCTGCTCCCCGGCCGGTATGCCGTGGCCCTGGTCGGTCACGGTGATCTCGGCGAACTCGCCGGCGCGTCGCGAGGCCACCGCCACCTTGGTGTCCGAGTCCGAGTAGTTGACCGCATTGGAGACGAGGTTGGCGACGGCCGTCGTCAGCAGCTCCCGGTCCCCGAAGACGGTCAGCCCCGGCTCGGTGGCCGCCTCGATCACCACGCCGTGCGACTCCGCGGTCACGCGGACCCGGTCGACGGCCTCACCGATGACTGAGCCCAGGTCGACCGGCTCCGGTTCGTGGAGGGTGTCCTGCACCTGGAGCCGGGAGAGGTCAACGATCTCCTTGACCAGGCGGCCGAGTCGGTCGGACTCGACGCGGATGCGCTCGCCGAAGCGGGCCACGGCTTCCGGGTCGTCGCGGGCGTCGATGATCGCCTCGGAGAGCAACGAGATACCCCCGACCGGGGTCTTGAGCTCGTGCGAGACATTGGCGACGAAATCGCGGCGGATCTCCTCGACGCGCCGGGCCTGCGTGTGGTCCTCGGCCAGGACGAGCACATGGGCGCTCCCGAGCGGAGCCACCCTGGCCCGCATGATGATGCGTCCCAACCCGGTCGGCCCCTTGGGCAGCTCCAACTCGGCCTCGCGGATGTCGCCGTCGCGGCGCACCTGGCGCACCATCTTGCGCAACTCGTTGTGGACCAGGTCCCCGTGGCGGACCAGGCCATAGGCGACCGCCGAGGACGAGGTGTTGACGACGGCATCGGAGGCATCGAGCACGATGGCGATCGAGCGCAGCACCCCCAGCACGTCGACGACACCTCGGGGCAGCGCCGCCAGATCGGCCAGCGAGGGTGGCTGCTCGGTGCGAGCGCGCTCGGACATCCTCGTCGCGGCCACCGCAAGGGCGCCGAGGACGAGTCCGACGCCACCCCCGATCGTGGCGGCCAATGCGGGATCCACCAGGTCAGCGTAGACGGCCCCAGTGGGTCAAGTCGGCGAGTGGAGGGACTCTCAGGCGTGGCTCTTGGACCAACTGGACAGATGTTCACCTGAGGTCCCCTGAGCGTTCACGTCGGACTGCGACAGTGCGTCGGCGAGCACCCCCAGACAGGACGGATCGACATGCGCAAGGCCTTCCACGAGGAACTCGACCGAATCACCGAGGAACTCGTCGAGATGACCCGGCTGGCCGGTTCGGCCATCAGCCGCGCCACCACAGCCCTGCTCGACGCCGACGTGACCTTGGCCGAGTCGGTCATCGCCGCCGACATCGAGCTGGACACCCTGCGCGAGCACCTCGACGAGACCTCCATCGACCTGCTCGCCCGCCAGCAGCCGGTGGCGACCGACCTGCGGATGGTCGTGACCGCGATGCGCATGGCGTCCGACCTCGAGCGGATGGGCGACCTCGCCCGACATGTCGCCAAGGTGGCACGCCTGCGCTTCCCCAACTCGGCTGTGCCCGCGGAGTTCCGCGCGGTCATCGTCGACATGGGCCGGGTCGCCGAGGGCATCGTCCTCAAGGCCGGTGCCATCATCGCCGCCCGCGACGTCGATGCCGCCCGCTCCATTGAGCGCGACGACGACGCGATGGACGACCTGCACCGGCGATTCTTCGAGCGGATTGCCGCGTCCGACTGGGCCCATGGCACGGAGGCTGCGGTCGACATGACCTTGATCTCGCGCTACTACGAGCGGTTCGCCGACCACGCCGTGTCGGTCGCGCACCGCGTGATCTACCTGGTGACCGGCACCTACGACGCCAACGCCGAGTCCAGCCACGAGGACGACGAGGACCACGTCCGTCCCGCCTGAGGCGATGGCTACCATGCGAGCGTGACCGAAAGCTCTCGTCGGTGAGCGACTGACCGGTGGACGAGGACGCCCGCGCCTTCGTGCTCCACCGGTGGGCCGAGACCGAGCGGCTCGCGATGGTCGCCCTGGGCGACCCGGTCGCCGGTCACGAGGTCGCCCTCGGCACGATGACTCGCGCGGTCCGACAGTGGCAGGAGCTGCAGGAGTCGGGCCTTCCCTCGCGTTGGGTGCGCCGTGACCTCATGGACGCCATGGCGCCCCAGGATGCGCCACCTGACGAGTTGCCCGAGGGGGCAACCATGGCTCAGACGTGGTCCGCGTTGCCGCCGCGGACGACCGCGGCATACGTGTTGAGCGAGGTGGACCACTGGGACCCCGCCGAGGTCGCCGACGCCTTGGGTATGCCGGTGGCCACCGTCGGTGACCTCGTCGCCTCCACCCACGCGAGGTTGGCGCGCGCCCATGCCCGCGACCTGGACGACGACCACGCCGGACCGACCTCCTTCCACGAGGCCCTCGCCGACCTCGTGGACGGTGCCGGTCGGCCCTCGACGCGGGCAGAGAGCGCGCTCGACGCGATCAGTGCCGCCTTGCGACGCTCACGCCGCCGCGGCTGGGCCATCGGTGGTGGTGCGTTGCTCACCGCCGTGGCGGCCGGGATCGTCGCCTTCTCGGTGGCCACGTCGGCCGTGCCGACCCCCGGGCCCACACCCACCGTGGGGCGATCCACCTCGCCGTCGGCGAATTCGTCAGACGGAATCTTCGCCGGACCGGCCCGCGGCAATCTGGCGACCGACCCCACCCTGCTCGCCGAGGTCGCCCGACGCTTCCTCGGGACCCATCGGTTGGTGTTCGCCGACCAGACCGATGGGCGGGTGCGGGTCATCGCCGCTCCACAGGCCACGGCGCGCGACGCGATGCCGCTGGTCAAGCTCCTGACCGGCCCGGCGTCGGCACCGGCGGCCGAGCTCACCGAACTGGATGCGTGGTACTCGCCGGACCCCATCCGGGCGACCCTCGCGGTCGTCGATCCCTCCACCACCGATCGTCGCGTCATCGTGCTCACCGAGCCTGACGCCCGCGCGCTGGACATCTCGGCCACCGTGACGGTGAACGCGAAGGGTGAGGTGCACCGGGAATGGACGAGCCAGACGCTCCAGGACGGAGCGGGCCTGCTCGACCTCGGCGGGCCACGACCTACGCTCCTGCTGCGGGTCGCGGGTCGACAGGTCGTGCCGGACCAAGCAACCGTCCTCGGGGAGGGGATGATCCCCTGCATCGGCTGTGACGTGCCCGTGAGCCCCGAAGGCCTCCTCGAGGCGACCCGACGTGATGCCGCAGGAGCGCTGGGAGCGGATCCGAGCAGCTTCACGCCCACCGTCGTGGCCGAGGTGACGGCTGCCCCCGAGCTCGCCACGGGCAACCCGGACGTGACCTCCCGGCTGCTCATCGCCCGCCACGCCCTGGCCAACGGCGTGGTCCTCCAGTCGACCGGCGTGACCACGATGGTGTCGGGCCGTCAGGAATGGGCCTGGCTGAACCTCAACGAATGGATCCGCCCCGAGAACATCCAGGCGCCCCTGTCGATCATCCTCTGGGGCTCGGACTCCGGCACCAGGACGCAGATCATCATCCTCGACGGATCACCGGTGCGGGCGATCTCGCTGGTGCAGTACGGCAAGGAGGGAGAACGGATCCCTGTCGAGCAGTCCACCGTCATGGACGTCCCGCCCACCGGCTCCGGGACCGTCCTGCTGCGCGCGTGGGCCGCCGACGGCACCCTCGTCAGCGAGCGACCGATCGACGAGGGCAGCGGGTGGGACGGGTCGTGGGACCTCTACCACCCCGAGTAGCCCGGTGGCTGACCAGCGCTGGGTCCTCGGCGGACTCAGCGCCCCTGGTTCGCCACCGCTGCCGCGGCCGCCGCAGCCGCCTCGGGGTCGAGGTACTCGCCCGGCTTGGTCGGCATGAAGTCGTCATCCAACTCGTAGACCAACGGCATGCCGGTGGGGATGTTGAGGCCGGCGATGTCCTCGTCGCTGATGCCGTCGAGGTGCTTGACCAGAGCCCGCAGGCTGTTGCCGTGGGCGGTGACGAGCACGACCTTGCCGTCGCGCAGGTCGGCCTGGATGTCGTTCTCCCAGTAAGGCATCATCCGCGGGATCACGTCGGCGAGGCACTCGGTGAGCGGCACGTCGACCCCGGCATACCGAGGGTCGGAGGTCTGGTCGAATTCGCTGCCGGCCTCGATCGGCGGCGGCGGGGTGTCGAAGCTGCGGCGCCAGAGCATGAACTGCTCATCGCCGTACTTGTCGCGCGTCGCGGCCTTGTCGAGACCTTGCAGGGCGCCGTAGTGCCGCTCGTTGAGCCGCCAGGACCGACGCACCGGGATCCAGTGCCGGTCGGCGGCGTCGAGGGCGAGGTTCGCGGTGGTGATGGCTCGCCTCAGCACCGAGGTGTGGACGACATCGGGCAGGATGCCGGCGTCCTTGAGGAGCTGGCCGCCGCGAGCCGCTTCGGCGCGGCCCTTGTCAGTGAGGTCGACATCGACCCAGCCGGTGAAGAGGTTCTTCTGGTTCCAGTCGGACTCGCCGTGACGCAGCAGGATGAGGGTGTGAGCCATACGGCCAGACTAGCGCCGGTCAGGTATGCCGCGAGGCCGGGTCCGCGGGCTCTCAGGCCTCACGTGGCGGGTCGCCCGGGCGCTCCAGCAGACCCCGGAAGGCCTCGAGGTTGCGCAGTGATTCGCCGCGGTCGACCCGCCACGCCCACTCCTTCTCCATCGAGGTGCGGAAACCCAGGGCCAGCAGTTCGTTGAAGGGGCTGTCACTCGCGTCGAGGATGGCGCCGAGCAGGTGATCGAGGGCCTCGGGGGTGACCGCGGCGGCGGGAAGGCGCCCGGTGACGTAGACATCGCCGCTGGCATCCACGGCATACGCAATGCCGGGGAGGCGGAGGTTCTTGGCGAGCAGGAAACGGTGGACGCGGTCGTGATTCTCGTCCGGGTTGCGGACGACGAAGGCGCGGGCGGTCAGCCAGGTCGGGCTGGTGACGAGCGAGACGACGGTGCGCAACTTCTTCTCACCGGGCAGCGTGACGACGACCTCACCCTCGCTCGCGCCCGCCTCCCACTCGAGGTCGCTGTCGGCGAGGAACTCGGCAATCACCGCATCAACGCTCATGGGATGACCGCCGAGGGGATGCCGACCAGCGCCTCGGACTCGTTGATCGAGGAGAAGCGCGGGCCGACGAGGGCTGCTTGATACACGGCTTGAAGCTTGTCGACCGTTGCATCCCAACCGAATTCACGCGCATGGATGGCGGCCCTGGCCCGCAGGTCGGTGGCAGCGCCTGGTTCGACGAGCAACGGCTCCAGGGCATCGGCCCAGGCCGCGACGTCACCGACCGGGAGCAGGAGACCGGCGTCACCGATCGCCACCGGGAGGCCGCCCACCTCAGAGGCGGCGACGAGCGCGCCGGTCGCCTGGGCCTCGACGGCGACCAACCCGAAGGACTCGCTGTGCGACGGCACGAGGACGGCATCGGACGCGCGATACCACTGGGTCAGGGTGACGCGATCGACCGGCGGGAGCAGACGGAGGGCATCACCCAGGCCGACCCCTGCGGCGAGTTCGCTCAGGCCCATCGGGTTACGCACTCCGACACCACTCGCCCCGCCGAGAACGGCCAAGGTGAGTCGTCCGCCCCACTCAGGGTGCCGACGCAAGAGTTCGCCGGCCACGCGCACCGCGTGGTCTGGGCCCTTGAGTGGCTGGATGCGCCCGACGAAGAGCAGGAGGATGTCGTCGGCGGAAACGCCGAGCGCTTCCCGAGCGGCCCCCTGATCGCCGGGTGTGAAGACGTCGAGGTCGACACCCGGCTCGGCGACCGCCACCCGGTGCGGGTCCGCCCCATAGAGGGTGACAAGTTCGCGGGCCTCCTGGGCAGTGTTGGCGACCAAGGCCGTGGCCGCCTCGACGACCTGCGCCTCGCCGATCTCACGCCCGCCGGGCTCGGGCACGTCGCCCGGCGCGAGGTGTTGGTTCTTGACCCGCGCCATCGTGTGCATCGTGTGCACGAGGGGGACGTTCCACCGGTCGGCGGCCAACCAGCCGACCTGCCCGGACAGCCAGTAGTGCGAGTGGACCACGTCGTACCAGTCCTCCGGCTCCCTGGCCGCGACCCGCATCATGCCGGCGGCGAAGGCGCACAACTGACCGGGCAGGTCCTCCTTGGACAGGCCTTCGTAGGGCCCGGCCGCGATGTGCAGGACCCGCAGGCCCGGCTCGACCTCGACGACGGCGGCCTCGGCGGCGGTCGTGCGGCGGGTGAAGATGTCGACGGCGACCCCACGTCGGGCGAGTCGTCGGGCGGTCTCGATGACGTAGACGTTCATGCCACCGGCGTCACCGGTGCCGGGTTGGGCCAACGGCGAGGTGTGGACGCTCACCATGGCCACCCGACGCACCGGTGGTGGCGTAGCCGCCGCGTCCTGTCCCATGCCGGGATTCTGGCACGCGCCCCTCAGCGGCCTGCTGCCCGTGGGAGGCCGGTCACGCGCAACCGCACGGCCGGTGACCACACGTGCAGGTCGATCCGCCCATCGCCGCGCAGGTCGATGCCGCGCGCTGCGGAGGGCGGACCCAACCCCACGATCGTGCCCAGCACCCACTCGTAGGCCGCCTCCTCGCCAAGGCCCGGGGCAAACCACCAGGCCCTGAGCCGCAGGTTGCGCGCGGGAAGTGCCGGAGCGATCCCGGTCACCGCCGGCCGCCAGTCCACCGGCACCACAAGGGCGTCCGCCCCGGGGACCGTCAGCAGGGTCTCGATCGTGTCGCCCACCAGGTGGACCTGCCACCGCAGCGGCAGGCTCACGCGGCGACCGTCAACCTCCCCCTCGACGACGCCGATCCAGACCGCCTCCTCCCGCGTCACGGCCAGATCGGTGAAATGACTGCGGTCGAGGACCGCATCGATCTCCTCCCGCGGGGACGAGGTGGTGGCGCCCGACACCTGGCCGAGCAAGGCGACGACGGGCGAGCCACGAGTCACGGTGTCAAGCATCGGCAGATCGTCCTTGGCATAGCGGAAGCCGGACTGGTTGAGCCCGACGGTGTAGCCCCCACCGAGGGTGGCCGTGCCCGTCGCGGCCGGGTCGACAGTCAGTCGACTCGGTGTCACCGGGGTCATCCCGATGTCCTGGCGGAGCAGTGGCGGAACCCACGTCCACAGGCCGAGCGCCAGGGCTGCGGTCAGCGAGATCGCGAGCGCCACCATGCTGCGGCTCACGTCGCCGTCACGCCCCCTGATGCTCAACCACCTCACGACCGCCACCTTAGGCGGGACCTGCCCCTAGGCTCGTGGACGTGACGGGAGGCAAGCCGGTCGGCGTGATCACGCGCGGAACCACGAACCCGAATCGCTTGCGCCGCAACGATCGGTGGATCGCGGCCACTCTCGCGAGTGGCCTTCGTGCACCGATCGCCCCGCCGATCGTCGTCGATCTCGGCTACGGCGCATCCCCCGTCACGGTCCTCGAGCTCCATGACCGGCTGACCAGGGTTCGCCCGGACGTGCGAGTGGTCGGGATCGAGATCGACCCCGATCGGGTCGCCGCCGGGCAAGCGATCGAGCGACCCGGCGTGAGTTTCGCGCTCGGAGGTTTCGAGGTCCCGCTGCCGAACGACCAGCAACCCCTCGTCGTGCGGGCCTTCAATGTGCTCCGTCAGTATGCCGAGGGCGAGGTGCCCGCGGCCTGGTCACGGGTGGCGGCGCGGCTGGCGCCGGGCGGCGTCCTCATCGACGGCACCTGTGACGAGATCGGTCGCCTCGCCGCGTGGGTGACCGTCACGGCGGGAGGACCCCAGTCACTCACGCTGAGCTGGAAACTGGGTGGGCTGATCCGCCCGGGCGTGATCGCGGAGCGGCTGCCCAAGGCGCTCATCCACCGCAACGTGCCCGGCGAGCCGGTGCACCGCTTCCTCGCCGACCTCGATGCGGCGTGGGCTCGCCACGCCGGTCACACGGCATACGGTGCCCGACAACGGTTCCGGGCCACGGCAGCGGCGCTGCAGGACGCCGGCTGGCCCCTCCTGGCCGGCCCGGCGCGGTGGCGCTTGGGGGAGCTGACCGTCGACTGGTCCGCGGTCGCCCCCTTGGCTCACCACGGACCGTAGGGTCCGTCGCTGCGCCCCTTGCCCATGACCCGGTCCAGCGCCGGCTTGACGTCGGCGAGGTAGACACCCGCAGCGATGACCGCGAGCAGGCCGAGCATGCCGACGATCGAGGTGAACGTGACGAAGCCGACCGCGAGGGCCACTCCCGTGACGGCGAGCCAGAAGCCCTTGGTCCGCTTGTCGGCGGCGACGAAGGCATCCGGACGGCGGCGCAGGGCATCGACGAAGGCCCAGGCCTCGAGGCCGAGCGCCGCCAGACCGAGGCCCATCGCGATGTAGGTCTGGAACTGGCCGATGACGTTCATGCCCCAAACCCTAGGCGAGAGCGCTGGAATGGGTCACTTGCGATAGAAGCCCGCCACATCGGCGATGAGGTCGGTCTGGCCCGCCGAGAAGGTGTAGAAGTCGACCTTGCCGTTGTCCCCCGTGCGGACGGTCACCAGGTTGGGGACGGTCTGCCAGGCGACGTAGTTCAGGCTCGACACCACCGGACGTGACGTGCCATCGGGGAAGATGGTGACGTGCCCGATCGCCGTCGGGTTGGCGACCGTGACGTTCATGACCGCGGCCGCGACGGCCGTGGGGGGTTGGCCGAGGCCGCCGGCCACGTCCAGGGCGATGGTCTCGTAGTTGTTGACGCGTCGGGCCAGCGGTGTGATGCCCAGTTTCGCGACCATTCCGGCGCCGTCGCGGGAGTCGAGGATCCGCTTGGGCGTCAAGGGCACGAAGGTGCCGGGTTGGGTGGCTTCCCCACCGACGTAGTAGCCGACGATGTCGGCGATGAGGTGCACCTTGCCGTTGACCGGGTCAGGGTCGGTGCCGACATAGAGGTTGACCTTCCCGGCATCCCCGACCTTGACGGTGACCAGGTTGGGCACGGCGGTCGTGCCCCGTGCGAAGTTGACGTTGGACGCCAGTGGCCGGGCGCTACCGTTGGGATAGGCGGTCACATACCCGGCTTCCGTGGGTGCCACGGCAGTCACGTTCAGGACGACGGCGGACGCGTCCTCCGGAACGACCACTGGTTCGCCGGTGGACGACGGGTGCGATCCGGTGACCTGGAGCGACACCTCGCGGCCGTGACCCACCGCTGCACCCGCGGTGACATCGCTGGCCACGCGGGTGTCCAGAACCCGGTTCGGGACGTTTGCCTGGAAGGAGCCCGGGATGCTCGCGGCCCCTCCACCGGCGAAGTACCCGAGCACATCAGCGATGACGTGGACCGTCCCGGTGCTGCCGTTATGAAGGGTGACGTTGCCGCCGGAACCGACACTGCTGATCACATGATTCGGCACGTCCTGGCGGGCCACGAAGTTGAGGTTGGAGGCGAGCGGGAGCGGGTTGCCCGCGGCATACACCGAGAGGTATCCCGGTTGGGTCGGCCCGGCGACGGTGACGTTGAGCGCCACAGCCGAGGCCGAGTCGGGCACGCCCCCGCGACCGGTGACCTTGAGGGTGACGTCGGCACCGGCCGGCACCGCGGTCGTCGTCGGCACGCCCGTGGCGAAGCGCGTGTCGAGCATGCGGCACGGGTTCAGCGCGTTGAACGTGCCCGCTGTGGTGTTGGATCCCGGCGGCGTCGAGGCCTGGCAGGACGCGGTGGACGTGGCCGAACCGCCCCACCTCTGGTTGAGGTAGGTGACCCGCTTGTTCACCCAGGACGCCAAGCGGTCGACTTCGCCGTTGAAGGTCGAGGCGTAGGTGCGGCTGCCATAGGGCAGGAGGGTCCGGTTGCCCAGGATGCCGGGCCAGCGAGAGAAGTTGGCCCCGGCGGAGCGGGTCAGGTAACTGCGATACTCCCCGATCTTGGAGGGGACGTTCTCGATCCGGGGACGCAGTTCGGGGTAGAGGGCCGTGGCGCGGGCATTGAACGCCGAACTCTTCAACAGCTGCGGGAACCAGTCGCTGCCCTTGCCGTCCGGTCGCCAGGTGACCACGTTGGCGACATAGTCGACCTCGGGGTTACCGCCGCGACCGTAGAGGGAGTCGTCGAAGTTGCCCATCGCGACATCGAAGTCCCACACCGGGCCGGCGAAGATCTTGCCGGTCGTGGCATCGCGATAGAACATCACGCTCGAGCGCGCGATCTCCTGGTTCTCGGTGAACTCGTAGACGAAGAACATCTTGACGAAGGAGTCCAGGTCGATCAGCCCGTTGATCGTCGCCCAGTTGGCGTTGGGGTCGGCGAGGGCCAGGTCCAGGGCATCGATCTTGGCGACGAAGTCGTCCCAACCGGCCTTGGTGTTGGCGTAGGCGGGGGTGAGCAGGTCGGCGGCGGTGTCCGGATTGCCGCCCTTGGCGTCCTTGAGGACGTAGTACCCGCCGGCGGAGTCCTTGCTCTTCAGTCGCGGGGTCTGGTGGAACACCGGGTCACCCGACCCGTAGTTGTAGTCCTGCTCGATCAGCACACCCTGGTTGGACTTGAGGTCGACGCGGGTCTTCTTGACCTCGACCTTCTCGGCGAGCAGGTAGTTGCCCCAGTTCTGCCCGTTGATCATCAGGTCGACCCAGCGGGACTCTCCGGTGAAGGCCATACCGAACTCTTCGGCGAGGTCGAGGGCGACCTTGTTGCGCATCAGCGAGGGGTCCGCCGTGTTGGCCAGGAGGACCCAGGCGCGGGCGGCGCCCATCCCCAGCAGGTTCTGGCTGTTGCCGTCGGCGAACTTGAGCTGATAGGGCTTCTTCTTGCTGGGGAGGGTCCAGGTGTAGTTGCCGCGGCCCTTGATCTCGGTCAGTCCGTCGGCGACGACGAGGTTGTTCTGGCTGTTGCCTGGGTCGGTCACCTCGACGTTGACCATGGCGGTCGTGTCGTGGTTGACATCGGCGTTCACCGCGGCGAAGGCCCCCGCGTCGACCGTCAACGCCAGCGTCGGCAGGTCGGACACCGCCACGCCAGCGCTGGCCGTGCTCGGTGCCCAACCAGCGATCGCCACCAGTGCCGCCGTGGCGACCCCCACCATTCCCCGACGCAGCGATCGCCCCACGACTCCCCCTCAGACAGAAAGCAGGCACCCGGTGGGGCCCGTGGCCGATGAAAGTAGCGTGTCAGAGGCGAAATGTCAGCCCTTTGGCCATATTGACCGCTCGGCGCTCTAGAAGCCGGTGGCGACAAGTGCCCCGACAGGCTGACCGTGCCCGAGCACAGGTGAGTGCTCGAGTTGGGCCAACGCCTCGGACTCGATGCCGATGGCTCGAAGGGCCGCGGCGAGGACCACCATGCGAGCGCGGCCACTGCCATCGGCGACCTTGACCGCGACACCCCGCCCGTCGGCCAGGCCGACCGCCACGACAGCCTCGGCGCCGTCCTTGGCCACCAGCCCGGGCGTCTTGGCGATCAGCGCCGTGACGTCCCGGTCGGTGCCGCCCAGGAACTCAGGCGCATTGCGGATCGCCGTCGCGATCCGCGCCTGCTCCGAGTCAGGTGCGCGGACCGGAGCGGCCGCGATCGAGCCGAAGGATCGGGCCAGGCCCGCGAGCGTGATCGCCATGACGGGAGCGCCGCAGCCGTCGACCGCCAGTGCGGTGACCGGCTCGGCAGCCACGTCCTCGACCGCCTCCCGAATCGCCACCTGGAGGGGGTGCGCCGGATCGCGATAGGTGGAGATGTCCCATCCGGCCACCACACAGGTGGCGAGCATCCCGGCGTGCTTGCCCGAGCAGTTCTGCGCGATCGACGAGGGGGGCAGCCCCTCCCTGATGAAGCGGTGCTGCTCGCTCTCCTTGAGCGGGTGGCTCGGCGTGTTCTGCAGGGCGCTCTCGTCGAGTCCGGCGCCAGCCAGGATACGGCGGACGCCGTCGAGGTGGAAGGGCTCCCCGGAGTGGCTGGCGCAGACCAGCGCCAGCAGGTCGTCGGGGAGGTCGAGCCCATGACGCACCATGGCCAGGGCCTGCATCGGCTTGTTCGACGAGCGCGGGAACATCGGCGACTGAGCGTCCCCCCACGCGCGCTCGACCGACCCGTCCGGCCCGGTCACGACAACGCTCGCGTGATGCACCGACTCGACGAAGCCGTTGCGCACCAGTTCCGCCACGACAGGCGCCTCGGTGAGCACGGCGGGGGCAGGGGTGGAGATCTCGATCACCGGGCCACCCTATGGCGAGGGCGGCCCGCGGCATACCGCTGGGAACGCAACGCGAGGGTGGGCCGTGGTGGCCCACCCTCGCGGATGGTTCGGGACCGAAAGGGGGTGGTCCCGTATGCCGTGGGGCCGGGATCGCCGGCCCCACGGCGGTCTATCAGTCGCCGACCTTGGCAGCGGTCGTGGCAGCAGCCTTCTTGGTGGCGGTGGCCGTCTTGGTGGCGCTGGTGCGGGCACCCTTGGCGGCGGTCGTGGTCTTCGCGGCAGCCTTGCGCGTGGTGGTGCTGGTGCGCTTGGCAGCGGTGCGGGTGCGCTTGACGGCACCGGCGACCTCGGTCTCGGCGGTCTTCACCTCGTCCTGGACGGAGTCGATGATCGCCTCGGCGGCCTTCACGGCCTCCTTGCGGGCGGTGGTGACGGTGGCCTTGGCGGACCGCTCGATGTCGTTGGCGGCCTTGGTCGCCGTGGTGACGGCGCCCTTGACCTGCGCGACGGTGGTCTCGGCCTGGGCCACGAGGTCCTTGGTCGCCTGCTGGTTGCGGACGCGCTCGACGAGCTTCTTGCCGCGGACCGCGAGGTCCTTGTACTGCGCGACGAGCTTGTCGGAGTTGGCCTTGCCCTGCGCGGCGGCCGTGGTCGGGAGCTCCTGGACCTGGGCGAAGGCCGCGAGGGCGCGGTCCTGAACCTTGGCCGGGGCGAGGTCGGCGACGAACTTGTCGAAGTCCGCGCGGAACTGCACGCGACGGGCATCCGCGGCAGCAGCGGCCTCGCGGGCCTTCTCGACCGTCAGGTCGGTGGCGCCGACGACGGCGTAGAACGGGCGAGCGTCGACATTCTTGGTGAACTCGGTGATGACCGACATGGTGTTTCTCTCCTTGTGAGGGTGGCTCAGCGGCCGGTGGGCCGCTGGGACGTCGTGGGGGTCTTCTTGGTGGTCTTCGTGCTGGTCCTGGTGGCCGGCTTTGGGTCCCGGTCCCCGACGAAACTGTCGTAGACGTCGAGGAGGGTGGCCTTCTGGCGGGCGCTGAGGGCGGGATCGTCGGCGATCGCCCGGCGCACGTCGTTGCGCGGCCGCTCGGTCACCGCCTCTTCGTCGAGGATTCCGGCCTTGACGTAGAGCGACTCCGCCGACACCTGCAGGCCCTTGGCGAGCTGCTGCAGGATCTCCGCGCTCGGGCGCTTGAGACCGCGCTCGATCTGCGAGAGGTAGGGGTTGGAGACGCCGGCGAGCTCGGAGAGCTGACGAAGGCTGAGCCGGGCGGACTGACGTTGCTCACGCAGGTAGTCCCCCAGGCTGCTGCCGAGGTCGTTCAGCGGGTTCGGGCTCATGCATTCATTATGCTTGCTCTAGTTAGCAGAATGCAAACCGGAGACAGCGTGAGCATCGCCACAGGCGTGGATGGGAACAACCGCGACAGCTGGGAACAACGCCGGGAGGGACTGGTCAGGCGGGGTCAGGGGGGGTCAGGCGGAGACGAACTCTCCGGCGCGACGGAGCGAGATGTCGTTGCAGGCTTCGCAGGTCTCCTCGGGGATGACTCCCAGGCGCATGAGGTGCCCGAAGACCCAGCAGCCAGCACAGAAACCGGCGACCGACTCGAGCGTGGCGAAGACCAGGAGCACGGCAAGCAACGCGGTGAAAAGTGTTGTCGCACCGGCGAATCCGGCGATCGTCGCGGAGACCGTGAAGGTCAGACCGATGGCCTGTGCGAAACGCTTGGGAGGGCCGGGGACGAGGACGGCTGCACCCAGTCGCGGCGCGACGACGTGCACGGCCAGCCGACCCAGCGGACTGAAGCGCGGACCCGACGCCACCCGGAGCGCGAAGCCGACCGCCATGGCGAGCGCCACCCAGGCCGATTCGGTGACCAGGGCAGCAACAGCGAGGAGCACGACGCCGCCAGCGACCGCACGCGCGGCCTTCTCGTTGACCGGGTTCGGGAAGCTCAGTAGGTCAGACCGCGACATGACGCACGATTGTGCCCGCCCAAAGGGATGGCCATGCGACCGGTCTCAGCTGGCGGCCGGAACCTCGGTCGCCGGGGTGATGCCGAGCAGCGCCCGGGCATCACCGGTCGTCAGCGGCGGGCGCTGGAGCAGCGTGGCGATCTCGGCCGCCCGGGTGACGAGTTCGGCGTTGTGCTGCACCACCTGCCCTCGAGCAAAGACGATGTTGTCCTCCATGCCGACCCGGGCATGACCGCCGGCCGCGAGCGCCGCGGCGAGCACCGGGAGGTGGCCACGGCCGATGCCGGTCGCCGACCACGACGTCACCATCTCGGGCAGGGCGGCCAAACAGGCGTGCAGCGCCGCGGGCGTGCCGGGCAGGGCACCGGGCACCCCGAGCACGAAGTCGACGTGCACGGCGCCGCCGTGCGGCAGTCCGTGGCGGTCGAC
>NZ_HF570956.1:2096971-2139086 GCF_000367525.1 Phycicoccus elongatus Lp2
CTCGCGGAGCGCGCCCTCCTCGGGGACGCCCCCGCGCGCAGCGCGCTGGTCAGCCGGGTGCACCGGACACTGCAGCAGTCACCGCACCTCTGGGAGACCGCAGCCGCCTATCTCGAAGGTGGTCAGGGAGTCGAGGGCACGGCTCGTGCCCTCTTCGTCCACGCCAACACGGTGCGTTACCGGCTCGGGGCGATCACCCGCGAGACGGGCCTGGATCTGGCCGACCCCCACGATGCCCTGACTGCTCGTCTCTCCCTGCTCTGGGGTCGCTTGGACGACGCCCGGAAGTCGCCCGGCCAGGCCGTGGGGCGACCCTGATCATTTGTGGGATTCCCACAAGAGCGGTGCGCTGAAGTCTGTGTGCGTCCGGCGCGACACAAGCCCCTCGGATGCGCCACTCTGGAGGGGTGTTGGCGATCGTGTGCCCCGGACAGGGCTCCCAGACCCCAGGCTTCCTCGCCCCGTGGCTGGAGGTGCCCGGCCTGCGCGACTTGCTGGGCGCGCTCTCCGAGGCGGCCTCGACCGATCTCATCACGCACGGCACGACCAGCGACGAGGACACCATCAAGGACACGGCCGTCGCCCAGCCGCTGATCGTGGGCGCCGGCATCGCCGCCACCATGGCCCTGTTCGGTCAGGGCGAGGACGCCGGCCGCCTCGGCGGGGCCGGGGCGATCTCCGGACACTCGGTCGGTGAGATCACCGCAGCGGCTGCTGCCGGCGTGCTCTCGGCCCAGGACGCGATGACCTTCGTCGCGCTGCGCGGTCGCGGTATGGCCCAAGCGAGCGCGGCGACACCGACCGGCATGAGCGCCGTCCTGGGTGGTGACCCGGTCGAGGTGCTCGCGGCCATCGCCGCCGCCGGCCTGACCCCGGCCAACAACAACGGCGCCGGCCAGATCGTGGCCGCCGGGACTCTCGACCAGATTCAGGTCCTCGTCGACGCCCCGCCGACCAAGGCCCGGGTCATCCCCCTCAAGGTGGCCGGCGCCTTCCACACCGAGCACATGGCCCCGGCCGTCGCGGACCTGGCCGCCGCGGCCACCCGTCTGGCGACCCACCGCGCCAACGTGCCGGTCGTCTCCAACCGAGACGGTGCCGTCGTCGACGATGGCGCCGAGGTGCTCTCCCGCCTCGTCTCGCAGGTGAGCAACCCCGTCCGCTGGGACCTGTGCATGGAACGCCTGGCCGAACTCGGCGTCACCGGCCTGATCGAACTGCCGCCGTCGGGCACCCTTGTCGGGCTCGCCAAGCGCGGACTCAAGGGCGTCCAGACCCTGGCCGTCAAGACCCCGGACGACCTCGAGGCCGCCCGCACGATGATCGAGGAGCACGCATGAGCGTCGAGTCCAAGGGCTTTGCCGGCGCACTGAGTGGCGGCGCACCGGTCCGTCACTCGAGGATCAGTGGGATCGGTGGCTATCGCCCGAAGCGGGTCGTCCCCAACGCCGAGATCGTCGACCTGATCGACTCCTCCGATGAGTGGATCCGCGAGCGCTCGGGCATCATCGAGCGTCGCTTCGCCGGTCCCGACGAGGGCATCATCGAGATGACCGAGTGGGCTGCGCAGCCCGCCCTGGAGATGGCGGGCATCGAGGGCAAGGACCTCGACGCGGTCATCATGGCCACGGTCACCTGGCCCTACCAGACACCGGCGGCCGCACCACTGCTCGCCGAGCGGCTCGGCAGCAAGGGTGCGGCCTTCGACATCTCCGCCGCCTGCGCCGGCTATTGCCATGGCATCGCGCTGGCCTCCGACATGGTGCGCACGAGCCAGGCCGACAACGTCCTGGTCCTGGGCGTCGAGCGGCTCTCCGACTTCACCGACCCCAAGGATCGCGGCACCGCCTTCATCTTCGGCGATGGAGCCGGCGCGGCCGTGGTGAGCGCCTCGGACTCCCCCGGCATCGGCCCGACCGTCTGGGGATCCGACGGTGCCCAGTGGGACGCGATCTCGCAGCGCGAGAGCTGGATCGACGTGCACGCCAAGGACCTCGGCTGGCCGACGATCGGCATGGCCGGGCAGACGGTCTTCCGGTGGGCGGTCTGGGGGATGGCCCCGGTGGCGCAGCGCGCGCTCGACGCCGCGGGCATCACGGCCGATCAACTCGATGCCTTCATCCCCCACCAGGCCAACGTCCGGATCATCGACGCGATGATCAAGCAGCTCAAGTTGCCGCCGGACATCCCGGTCGCTCGGGACATCGCCTACACCGGCAACACCTCCGCCGCCTCGATTCCGTTGGCGATGGAGCGGATGGTGCGCCACGGGGAGATCCCACGCGGCGGCCTCGCCCTCCAGATCGGCTTCGGGGCCGGCCTCGCGTATGCCGCGCAGGTCGTCGTCATCCCCTGACCCCAGAGTTCCCGCGCGGCCGGCGGGTCACCAAAGGCCAACCGCAACAGTCGAATTCACACGAAGGAGTAAGGCACATGGCAGCAAGCGAGCAGGAGATCCTCGAGGGTCTTGCCGAGATTGTCAACGAGGAGACCGGCCTGGACCAGGGCGACGTCCAGTTGGACAAGTCCTTCACCGAGGACCTCGACATCGACTCCCTCTCGATGATGACGATTGTCGTCAACGCCGAGGAGAAGTTCGGCGTCCGCATCCCCGACGAAGAGGTCAAGAACCTCAAGACCGTCGGTGACGCCGTCTCCTTCATCCAGAAGTCCCAGGGCTGACACCGCACCGCCCGCTCTCGCGCTACGGCGCAGTAAGTGTCGCGATCGCCGCACTTACTGCGCCGTAGCGAGCACCACGCACGGCACGCTGGACACCAGGCCCGGCACCACGGCATACGACTGACCACGCCGCACCCCACGGCAGACGAAACGAGAACCCATGAGCAGCGCACGTCGCGTCGTCATCACCGGCCTCGGAGCCACGACCCCCTTGGGCGGCTCTTTCGCCGACACCTGGGACGGCCTGTTGGCCGGGCGGTCAGGGATGCGGACGATGGACTTTCCGTGGGTCGAAGAGTTCGAGATGCCGGCGAAGTTCGCCGCCCTGCTGCACACCTCCCCCGAGGAGGTTCTCTCCAAGGTCGAGTGCCGACGGATGGACCCGTCGACGCAATATGCGATGGTCGCCGCCAAGGACGCCTGGGCCGACGCCGGCGCCCCCGATGTCGATCCGATCCGCTTCGGGGTCGCGATCGGCACCGGCATGGGCGGTCTGCACACGCTGCTCGGGCAGTGGGACATCCTGCGTGAGAAGGGCGTTCGCCGGGTCTTCCCGCTCGCCGTCCCCATGCTCATGCCCAACTCCCCCTCCGGCACCGTGTCGCTCAACTTCGGCGCGCGCGCCGGGGCCCACACGACCGTTTCCGCCTGCGCCTCGGGTGCGGAGTCGATGGGCACGGCCTACGAGATGATCCGCGCGGGGCGCGCCGACATCGCGATCGCGGGGGGCACCGAGGCCGCCATCCACCCGATCTGTTTCGCCGGCTTCTGCCAGATGCAGGCCCTCTCGACCCGCAACGACGACCCCACACATGCCTCGCGCCCCTATGACACCGGCCGCGACGGCTTCGTCATGGGCGAGGGCGCCGGTGTCCTCGTGCTGGAGTCCGAGGAGCACGCCAAGGCCCGTGGTGCCCGGATCTACGCCGAGTTCGCTGGCATCGGCATGAGCGCTGATGCCCACCACATCACCGCGCCGGAGCCCGAGGGTGCAGGGGCCTCTCGGGCGATGGTCGAGGCGGTGGAACGGGCTGGCCTGACCCCCGCCGACATCATCCACGTCAACGCGCACGCCACCTCGACCCCGGTCGGTGACGTTGCCGAGGCGAACGCGATCCGGCGCGCCTTTGGTGACGCGGCCGACGGCATGGCTGTCTCCGGCACGAAGTCCATGACCGGTCACCTGCTCGGCGCGGCCGGCGCCCTGGAAGGCGTCATCACCGCCAAGTCGATCGCCGAGCGCATCGCCCCGCCCACGATCAACATCGTCGACTTCGACCCCGCCATCAGCCTCGACGTCGTGCGGGACACCCCGCGTGACCTGCCCGCCGGTGACATCGCCGCGCTGAACAACAGCTTCGGCTTCGGCGGCCACAACGTGGCCCTGGTGATCAAGAGTTACTGACCCCGCGCGAACACCCAACTTCTGCGTGACGCGGAAGTTGGGTGTTCAGCCAACCTTGTGCAGCCAGCGCACCGGCGCGCCTTCGCCGGCGTGACGGAAGGGGTCCAACTCGGCGTCCCAGTCGCGGCCCAGGAGTTCGTCGACCATGTCGCCGAAGGCCTCGCCGGAGCCCTGTGCAAGTTTCATGACCTCGCGCAGGTGGTTCTCCCCGATGAGCAGGTCGCCAGAGGCCGACATCGTCGCGTGGTGGACGCCCAGGTTGGGCGTGTGCTGCCAACGCGAGCCATCGTTGCCCGGGCTCGGGTCCTCGGTCACCTCGTAACGCAGGTTGTCCCAGCCCCGGAAGGCCGATGTGATCCGCGCGCCTGTGCCCGCCGGTCCGTGCCAGGTGAACTCGGTACGCATGAGGCCGGGGGCGGCCGGTTGCTTGACCCACTCCACCTGGACTCGGTGACCGAGGGCAGCCTCGAGCGCCCACTGGATGTGGGGGCACAGCGCAGCAGGGGTCGAGTGGATGAACACCACTCCCCGGGTGTGCGGCGTCGACATCCTGGCCTCCTTCACGTGCAAGGGACGTCTTCCCCAACGCCAGTGCGCGTGATGGTGGGCGGTCTCGGTGCGGCCGCCGCGCGGCATACGGAGGGCGTATGCCGTGTGCTTGCGTGTGTGGGCACGGAGGGGTGCCGTTGTGGCTTGACTCACGGGACGCACGCGTCCCGAGAGCACGATTGTGCCTCACGGGCCCCCTCCGCACCAGAGACCACGCCCGGGAGGCGCGAAAGGTAGGCTCACGGTGCTTCGCGGGGTGTTAGCTCAGTCGGTCAGAGCAGCGGACTCATAATCCGTCGGTCGTCGGTTCAAGCCCGACACACCCCACCAGACGTTTCCGCAGGTCAGCGCTGCCACGGTGGTTCGGGGAGGTCGAAGAGGGCGATGCATCGGTTTTGCGGTTCCACACCGAGGTCTATGTGGCACCCGAGGTGGCCGAGAAACGAATCGCCGCCGCCGTCGCCGCGGGCGGGACCGTTGTCGATGACAGCGACGCGCCGTCGCTCACCGTGATCGCCGACCAGGACGGCAACAAGGGAGTCGGCTGCGTTGACGTGTCCGCTGCCACGAAGGCGTGACCGCCAGGTCCGTCATGAGGCGCTGTTTGGGCCGTAGGCGGCTCGACGCCGAAATGACGCACGCACGGACCGCGGCAACTCCCGTAGAGGCTTCAGCCGATCTCAGTGGCTTCGGGAGACGACTCTGACCTCTGCCGTGTGGCCACTGGCTGCGAGCTTGGCGTCGCAGGTGTACAGCGGTACGCCCAGCGCCTCAGCCAGTGCGAGGTAGGACGCGTCGTAGGCGGTGAACTGGTGGCGGAGCTGCCATATTCGCTCAGCGAACGGCTCCAGGGCGTGGCGGGTGATCGTGAACGCGAAGTGGTCATTGCGTGCCTGCTCGGCCACGGCCTGAGCCAGTTTGTGGCCGCGCTCGAGGCCGCGCAGCACGGAGATGACTTCGACGTCCAGTAGGTGAGGGGCGTCTAGGTCGCCGGATAGACCATTCAGGAGCTCAGGCTCGATGTCCCGACCGACCAGGCCCTCAACCATCGCCGAGGCATCGATCACGATCACCGTCGGCCGGCCCGGACCGCCTCGAGGATCTCGTCGGCGGTGGGGCCGGCGGACCGGTCGCGCTCACGTAGTCGCGCCACGACCTGAGCGTTCGTCGGTCGGGTCGCGATCCTGGTCAACTCGGCGCCGACGTAGGCCGACAGGGACTTGCCCTCCGCCGCGGCCCGCTCCTTGAGGGTTTCGGCGACATCCTCCGAGACGTCCCGGATATATAAGGTGGTCATGAATCCATGCTAGCACTGTGCAAGCGAAGTTTAAATGCGCCAAATGAGTGCGAATGTCAACCTCATTCAGTCGTGTGGGTCAGGACGCCTAGGTGTCCACGAGCCGTGACAGACGTGGTCCGCGAAGATGGGTCGCGAAAATCAGCGCGCTGGACACGGTGAGGACCGCGACCACCGTCGCCACCAAGGCACCCCAGGGAAGCACGCCGGCGAGGATGGCGGCGACCTCGACGGCACCGCTACCCGGGAGCACCGCCGCTGCGACAGTATCGGCCCACCGGTCGCCGTAGGCGTGCAGCCACCCTGCGGCGCCGAAGCCGGACCCTAGGACCAGCGTGGCCGCCAGCCACCACGGCGACTCGTGCTCCAGCATCGGGCGGACTGCGTCATGCCCCGAGACCACCCACTTGAACGCCGTGTTCGCGGCCAGTCCCGTGGCGACGAACCCGCACCCGGGAACATCACCGAGCACCCACGACGAGGCGACCATCCCGCGGAAGAACGCACCAGCCAGCCATGGGTAGGCAAGCTGGGACAGGTACTCCCATGGATGGGGCAGGTAGCCGAGCACCTCGGCCAAGACCCCTAGAAGCACCGCGGCCCCACCAGCCAGGATCAACGGCCCGACCTTGAAGCGGCGGTGCCAACCTTTCGAGGGGGCGCGCACAGTCATCTCGCTGCACGACGCTAGTGACCTTCTGTGCGCCCGTCTTGCCCTTTCGAGTCACGCCAACCGCGGCAGAAGAGGGTGCCGGATCGCTAACTGTCGAGCGCGGCGAAGCTCCATGAGTTGAGCTTGTCGTCCGCACTCTGCTCCTTGTCACCTTTGTCGGTGCAGAACCCGCCACGTCCGTCGACTTGGAGCCCCGGCTCCTTTCACGGGACTGGATCGCGCGCCGGTTCGGGGGTCAAGGACCGCCCGGATGGTCGATGGGTCCTTCCCGCGCCGGTCGTTGGGTCAGTGCGCCTCGAGGTAGCGCAGCACGGCCAGGACGCGGCGGTTGGTCCCTTCGTCGGAGAGACCGAGCTTGGTGAACACGGAGCGGATGTGAGCCTCGACGGTCCGCTCGGAGACGACGAGCTTCTGGGCGATGGCTGTGTTCGACAGGCCCTCGGCGACCTGGCCGAGGACGTCGAGCTCACGCTCGGTCAGGTCATCAAGGGCCGACCCTGCCCGGGTGAGCACGAGGGCCTGCACCACCGCCGGGTCCAGCGCACTGCCCCCGGTCGCAACGCGCTCTGCGGCGGCTGTGAAGTCGGCCAGGTTGAGCACGCGGTCTTTGAGCAGGTAGCCGAAGCCGGGTGTCCCAACGAGCGGCAGTACGTGGTGCAGCTCGATGTGCGAGCTGAGGAGCAGGAGCCCGAGTCCGGGGTGGCGCGCGCGGAGTGCGGCGGCCGACTTGGCGCCGTCAGACTCCATCGCGGGCGGCATCCGCACGTCGATGACGGCCAGATCTGGCTGGTTCCGTTCGACCGCCTCCTGCAGCGCGGTGGCGTCGCCGACGGCGTCGAGCACCTCGTGGCCCTTCTCGACAAGCAGGCGCACGAGCCCCTCTCGGAACAGCACCGAGTCGTCTGCCACCACGACGCGCACTCAGATCAGCGCCTGAATCGTGGTACCGCCGCCCGGCGTGGCCCTGATGCCCAGCGTGCCGCCGACCGAGACGATGCGGTCCCGCAGAGCCGTAAGAGGGGCGTTCGCGGCCACACCGCCGACGCCGTTGTCCACGACCTCGACCGCCAGCCAGTCCTGGCGTGCGGCGACGGTGACGCTGATGCGCGAGGCGCCTGCGTGCTTGAGCACGTTCGCGACCGCTTCGGTGACGACGAGATACGCCGTGAGCGCTCGGGCCTCGCTGACCAGGGGCAGGTCGCCAACGGTCAGGACGAACGGGATCGGAGAGGACGACTTCACCGCCGCGAGCGCGGCGGCTAGTCCGTCGTCGAGCAGGACCGGACGGACGCCCTGGGCGATCCGGCGCAGCTCGTCGACAGTGCCTTGGAGCTCTGCAACGGCCGCATCGACCTCGGCGGCCTGATCGGTGGGCAGGTGTTGCTGGAGGAGCCGGAGCCGCATCCCGGTGGCCACGATGCGCTGCTGGGCGCCGTCGTGCAGGTCCCGCTCGAGCCTGCGGCGCTCGGCCGCTGAGGCATCGACGAGCCGGTGCCGGCTGGCCTCGGTCTCGGTGAGCGCCTCGCGCAGGACCAGCCGCAGACGGGTCACCTCGAGAGGAACCCAGGCAGCCTTGGCGACGTCGTCGATCCGGCGTCGTGCGCGGGCTGAGTCCCAGCCCAGCGACACCCTCGCAATCACGTCGCCCCCGGCCTCGATCCCGATGCCGTCCGGCGGTTCGGCGACCGGTGCGCCGTCGAGCCGGGTCCAGTTGCCGTCGGGTCGTGCAAGGTACACGACGAGGTCCGGGTCGTCCTGGACCTTGCGCAGCACCGCCTCGACCTCCTCAGGTTGACGCCGCCCGGCGCGGACGTCGGCGGCGAACCTCTCGACCTCAGCCACTGCCACGTGCCGGTCACGGTCAACGACTCGCCCCACGCATTGGGCGACGTGCCGCTGCACGGGCAGCAGCGTGAGCGCTGTGATGAATGCGGCGACACTGCTCGTCAGTCCAGTGCCGGCCGAGACCGCCTGGCTCAGGCCGTACACCGCGGCCCCGAAGACGGCGGCCGAGACCACCACAGTCACCAGCCATGCGGTTGCACCGGTCAGGAGGCGGTCCACGTCGAAGAGGTCGTATCGAACAATCGCCAGGCCGACAGCGATCGGAACCAGCACCACGATCGCCACCAGGAACGGGGTGTACGCCGCGTTGAGAGACGCCCCGAGCACCTCAGCGACCCACCCCCCGGCGAGGAGCGCGACCACCACGATCCCCGCCAGCAGCAGCCACCGGATCTGCTGCCGGGTCCGGCGGGTGCCCCGCCAATAGCGCACCACCAGGGACACCGCGGCCAGGACCATGGAGAACCCGATCGCAATGAGCGACGCCACCGCCACCCAGGGCACCCATACCGCGTCCGGTCCGCCAACGACCTCCCCATCGACCTGACGGGCGCCCCACTGAACGGCGAGCATGCCCAGGGTCGCGCTGCCGAACACCCATGGCACAGTTCGCCAGAGCGTCCCATTCGACGCGCCGTCCGGAAACACGAGCATCAGCACCAGCAGGCCGGCCAGGTTCAGAGGCCACGCTCCGCTCGACCACGGCAGCTCGGCAAGCGGCCCCACGTGCGCGGTGACCAGGGCGATCGGCGCCGTCGTCCATGCGAGTGCCGGACCCACCGGGGAGGTCGGGTCGTGTCGCACGATCACCCATCCGACGGCGACAGCGAAGGTACAGGCCGCGCATACGCTGGCCGTCGCCCAGTCCCCGAGCGCAGCGACGTACGCGGCGCTGGCGAGGACCGCGAGCGTCGCGAGTCCGGTCAGCAATCGCACCGTCCGGGGCCGCATACCGGCATCGTGCCAGCGATCGGCAGTTCGCATCCTCAGTGCCACCACCAAAGGCAGGTGCGGCGTTTTCCCTGATGTGGCCTGCTGCGGGCGACGGCGACGCTGGGTGTCATCAGCAGCCACGACCTCAGGAGTAACTGATGAACGTCATCTTCACCGTCCTCTTCGCGCTCCCTATCGGCTACTTCCTCAAGAACCGAGGCATCGCCATCGTCACCTACTTGGCGCTCGACGCGATCGTGTTCTCTTACCAGAGCGTCGGAGTCCTGTTGGACTGGATGGCCGACAACCCGCCGGTCGCCTTCGGCCCTTCGCCGACTTCTTTCCCAGTCGAATACAGCAACAGCGAGCTCTGGGGGTACGGCCTGGTGAACTTGGTGATCATCGCGGTCGGTTCCGGCCTGGTAGTACTCGGCGCCCGGCTCAGTGCCCGCCGCGCAGCGAAGCGAACAGCGGTCGCCGTCGCCTGAGCCACGCCACCACCGAGCCGGCTGGTACCTCGAACGGGACGCCGACAATCGGCGCGATCTGCGGCATGATCGGACGGCCGAGGTTGGGTGGGGAATCTAGGCGCTCGTGCTGGCGCTGCGAAGGGCGGCCAGCGCGGCGTGCGGATCGGGCACAGTGACCGTCACCGTGCGGCCACTGTGTAGGCGCAGCCGCAGTGCGGGACCGCTGCGTACCGTGCACACGGTTCTCCAAGGGGTCCACCACAGGCCGTAGCTCACGGCCCACCAAGGGATGGTGGCGATCGTGGCTTCCGCAATGTCGTCGAGTCGGTAGCTCGCTCGGGGCCAGCCGGCGAAACCCCAATAGAAGCTCACGCCCTGCCGTCCGCAGGTGGCGCGCACGTCGGAGGCCGTCGCCACCTCTGCCAGTAGGCCGATCAGGGCCAACACTCCGACGAGCACGACGGTGGTGTCGACGGAGTTGGTAGCGGTGATTCCCAGAAGCGGAACGAGCAGCAGGCCGCTGACAATGACGCCCAGCCAGTTGGTGGCGCGCCCGGTGTACACGGTGGCAGTCATGACAGCTCCTTGACCAGGTTGATGACGTCGGACGTTCCTAGCCCATACCGCTTGGCTAGGTCGATGGTTTCTCTCACCGCGTCACGGACAGGGGCGAGGCCGTTCGGTGTGGCTGTAGCTGCGATGCGCGCGCCGCGTCCACGCCGGAACTCCAGGACGCCGGCATCTCTCAGCTGCCGATAGCCGGCCAGGACGGTGTTGCGGTCCACAGACAGCGCTGCCGCGAGCTCGGCGGCCGGCGGCAGTTGTTCGTCAACGGAGAGCTCGCCTGTGTTCAGGCCGCGGACGATGGAGGCGGCTACCTGGTCTTGGAGGCGCTGCGGTGACGAATGGTCGATCGTCCACTTCATGATGCTGATCGTACTAGCACTATATCTGTGCGGCAAGGTCACATGGTCGAGTGGGCCCGCACGCGGGCATGGCCGGGTCGTGCGCGCTCATCGGCATGTAAATGAACATCCAGCAAGTCCGTCGGAGCGCCGTGAGAACTTTCCTTACTGGTTCAAGGCGCGCCTCCGGCGCGCCGGCGCGGGGGCCCGCGCTACGGGCGCTTCGCGCCCTCCGCGCACTCCCCACTCCCCACTCCCCCAGACGAGTCAGTCCCAAAAACCACGCGCAGAGCTATTCGGCCGGCGAGCTCTCAGGACCGTTCGCCGACGCCGGCCACCGAGTTGGCCCTGCTCACGGGCGACTGCTTGGCCGTTGGGGAGTCCCGACTGACCTCACCAAGAGCCGCCGACCATGCGCTCCACTCTCCGCCCACTTCGCCCTCATAATCCGTCGGTCGTCGGTTCAAGCCCGACACACCCCACGGATCCGGACAACCCCCACGTATCAATTGGGTCAACACCTGCCGCGCACTCCCCCACGTGGGCCAAGTCACGATAGGTTCCACGCCATGAGTGAGCCCCTCGTCGTGATGAAGGACGTCAACAAGCACTACGGCGACCTGCACGTCCTCAAGGACATCAACCTCGAGATCGGCAAGGGCGAGGTCGTCATCCTGATCGGCCCCTCGGGCTCCGGGAAGTCCACGCTCTGCCGCACGATCAACCGCCTCGAGACCTTCGAGGCCGGCTCGATCACCATCGACGGCAAGGAGCTCCCGCAGGAGGGCAAGGCGCTGGCCGACCTGCGCGCGGACGTCGGCATGGTCTTCCAGTCCTTCAACCTCTTCGCGCACAAGACGATCCTCGAGAACGTCACGCTCGGCCCGATCAAGGTCCGCAAGACCCCCAAGGCGCAGGCCGAGAAGCGCGCGATGGAGCTGCTCGAGCGGGTCGGCGTCGCCCACCAGGCCGCCAAGTACCCCGCCCAGCTCTCCGGTGGCCAGCAGCAGCGGGTGGCGATCGCCCGCTCGCTGGCGATGGACCCCAAGGTCATGCTCTTCGACGAGCCGACCTCGGCCCTCGACCCCGAAATGATCAACGAGGTCCTCGACGTCATGGTCACGCTCGCCAAGGAGGGCATGACCATGGTCGTCGTCACCCACGAGATGGGTTTCGCCCGCAAGGCCGCCCAGCGCGTGGTCTTCCTCGCCGACGGCCAGATCGTCGAGCAGGCCACCCCCGAGGAGTTCTTCACCAACCCCAAGAGCGATCGGGCCAAGGACTTCCTCGGCAAGATCCTCACCCACTGACCACGAACACCGTTCGAGGACAAGCCGGCGGGCTCAAGCGGCCGTCGACCACACCACAGGAGGAAACACACATGAACGCACGTCGCATCGGGGCCGTGACCGCCGCCGCGGCCATCGCTCTCGGGCTCGCCGCCTGTGGCAGCTCGGACAGCGGCTCGGGCTCGGGTTCCAGTGGCAGCGCCAGCGCCGACGCCCCCACCGGCAAGAAGATCAAGATCGGCACCAAGTTCGACCAGCCCGGCCTCGGCCTCAAGAAGGGCACCGAGATGTCGGGCTTCGACGTCGACGTCGCCACCTATGTCGCCAAGGAGCTCGGCTCCAACGCCGGCGACATCGAGTGGGTCCAGGCCGTCTCCGCCCAGCGCGAGACCCTGCTCTCCTCCGGCCAGGTCGACATGATCGTCGCGACCTACTCGATCACCGACAAGCGCAAGGAGCAGGTCTCCTTCGCCGGTCCGTACTTCATCGCCGGCCAGGACCTGCTCGTCCGCGCCGACGAGTCCGCCATCAAGGGCAAGGCCGACCTCGACGGCAAGAAGCTCTGCTCGGTCAAGGGATCGACCCCTGCCCAGAAGGTCAAGGACGAGATCCCGGGCGTCAATCTCCAGGAGTTCGCGACCTACTCCGAGTGCGTGGCCGGCCTGGTCTCCAAGGCCGTCGACGCGGTCACGACCGACGACACCATCCTCGCCGGCTTCGCAGCCCAGGACCAGTTCAAGGGCAAGCTCAAGGTCGTCGGCCAGACCTTCTCCACGGAGAACTACGGCATCGGCCTGAAGAAGGGCGACACCGAGATGTGCACGAAGGTCACCGACGCGATCAACAAGATGATCAAGGACGGTGACTGGGAGAAGGCGGTCCAGAAGAACTTCGGTCCGGCGGGCTACAAGCCGTCCGACCAGAACCCGCCCACCCCGGCCGCCTGCGCCTGACCTGCACCCCGTGAGAGGTATGCCGCGCGCCCACCTCGGGCGCGCGGCATACCTCCCCACCCCCGATCCGCGAAGGAGAGCCGATGGGCGAGCTCCTCAAGAACTATGACGTGTGGGGCGCGATCTGGACGACGATCCAGCTCGCGGTCCTGTCGGCGATCGGTGCCACGGTCATCGGCACGATCGTCGCGATCATGCGCGTCTCCCCCGTGGCCGTGCTGCGTGGCCTCGGCACGAGTTACGTCAACATCTTCCGCAACACGCCGCTGACCGTGCTGCTCGTCATGAGCGTGCTGGGCCTCGCCTTCATCCTCGGGCTCTCGTTCAGCGACGACTTCGCCCGCAACGCCTACTGGTGGGCTGTGGCGATGCTTTCGCTCTACCACGCCGCCTTCATCTGTGAGGCGCTGCGCTCGGGCATCAACACCGTGCCGGCCGGGCAGGCCGAGGCGGCCCGCTCGATCGGGCTGACCTTCAGCCAGTCGCTCTCGCAGGTCCTGCTGCCGCAGGCATTCCGGGGTGCCGTCGCGCCACTGGTCTCGACCTACATCGCCTTGATCAAGAACACCACGGTCGCCGCCGTCATCGGCGTCACGGACATCGCCGGTCTCCTCCAGGAGATCACCGAGAACGAGGGCGCCCAGCTCGGCATCTTCTTCATGGTCGCGATGGTGTTCGTCGTCCTGACGCTCCCGCTCGGCGTCTTCGGGACCAGCCTCTCGCGTCGCCTCGCGGTGAAGAGGTGATGGCCCGATGAGCGCTTCGGTCCTCTTCGACGCACCGGGTCCCAAGGCCCGCACCCGTCACCTGATCCTCACCGTCATCGGCGCGCTCCTGGCTCTCGCCGGGCTCTGGGTGGTCATCGGCAAGATGCGCCAGGCTGGGCAGCTCGAGCCAGCCCTCTGGGAGCCGTTCGTCACGGACAAGTCGGTCTGGGTCGACTACCTGCTCGTCGGCCTGTGGAACACGATCAAGGCCGCCCTGCTCTCGGTCGTCTTCGCCGGCCTCTTCGGCCTGCTGCTCGGCATGGGTCGGCTCTCGGAGAACAAGTGGATTCGTTGGCCGGCTGGTGCCGTCGTCGAGTTCTTCCGTGCCGTGCCCGTGCTGATCATGATGATCTTCCTCTTCTTCGGGTACTTCGCGAAGGCCGAGACATTGCCGGCGGACTGGCGCCCCCTCTTCGCGGTCGTCATTGCCCTGACCCTCTACAACGGGTCGGTCATCGCCGAGCTCGTGCGATCCGGTGTGCACTCGCTGCCCAAGGGCCAGGGCGAGGCCGGCCTGTCGATCGGCCTCACCCCGCAGCAGACGTTGCGTGCCATCCAGCTTCCCCAGGCGCTCACGGCGATGCTGCCGGCGCTCATCGGCCAGTTCGTCGTGGTCCTCAAGGACACCGCGCTCGGCGTTCAGATCACCTACCCGGAACTCCTCACGTGGGCCAAGACGCTCGGGTCCAGTTACGGCAACACCGTGCCGGCCTACCTCGTCGCCGCGTTGCTCTTCATCCTCCTCAACTACGCGATGACCAAGCTCGCCACGTGGGTCGAGCGTCGGCTCAAGCGGCGCGGCACCACGGCCGGCAAGGTCACCAACGCGATGCCGACCATCGTCCAAGGTGGCGCCGAGCCCGGTGGACCGGCGGCTGCCGGCACGCGGGCGGTGGTGGCCGGCGCCGAGGAGACGATCGAGAGCGCGATCGAGAGCGCCAAGGAGCGCCGCAACGACCCCGGGTGGTGACCACTGCGTCCGGCGCGACGACGGCATACCAACCAACCTGCCGGACACAAGGACGAAGGGCCCGGATCCACTGGATCCGGGCCCTTCGGCCGCGCTCCCCCACTTGGACTCGAACCAAGAACCTGCCGGTTAACAGCCGGCTGCTCTGCCAATTGAGCTATGGAGGAAAGTCCTCGCGGTCGGGACCGCGTGGCGCTGGGAAACCATAGCAAAACGTGGGGCGTGGCACGAAACGGCAGCGGGCAAGCCAACCCTTGGCTGCCGACGAGGAGCCTGCCTTGGCAGGATGGCCAGGTGAACAGCACCCCGACGCCCGGGCCGGCTCCCTTGGCCGACCGCTCGAAGCTCCAGCGGTTCGCATGGCTGTCGATCGCCGCGGCGCTGGCCACCATCGTCCTCAAGACCGGCGCGTGGTGGATGACCGGGTCGGTCGGCCTGCTGTCCGATGCCGCCGAGTCGACGGTGAACCTGGTCGCTGCCATCGGAGCCCTCTTCGCACTGCGCATCGCCGCTCGACCGGCGGACGAGACGCATCACTACGGGCACACCAAGGCCGAGTTCTTCTCGGCCGCAGCCGAGGGCACGATGATCTTCGTCGCCGCGGCCTTCATCATCTGGAGCGCCATCCAGCGCATCATCGAGCCCCAACCGTTGGAGAACGTCGGCATCGGCCTGGGCATCTCGGTCCTGGCCTCGGTCGTCAACGGCCTGGTCGCCATGGTGCTCCTGCGCGCCGGCCGCCAGCACCGTTCGGTGACACTCGTCGCGGACGGCAAGCACCTGCTCACCGACGTCTGGACGTCGGCCGGCGTCGTCGCCGGCGTCGGCCTGGTGGCCCTCACCGGCATTGACCGCCTCGACCCGATCGTCGCCCTGCTCGTGGGCCTCAACATCATCTGGACCGGGTGGCGCCTCATGCAGGAGTCGGCCCACGGCCTGATGGATGCCGCTCTCCCCGAGGAGGAGAACATCCGGGTGTCGCAGATCCTGGCGCGCTTCGCGACCGACGAGGTCGCCTTTCACGGGCTGCGGACCCGCGCATCGGGCCACCGCGCCTTCGCCGACGTGCACGTCCTCGTCCCCGGCACGTGGACGGTCGCCCGGGGTCACGACCTCGTGGAGGACATCGAGGCCGCGCTGGCGCACGAGGTTCCCGACCTGACCCTGAGCACGCACGTGGAACCGTCCGAGGATCCCCGCAGCTACGACGATTTCGAGGCCGAGTTCCCCGTGCCACCGCCCGGAATCAATCCAGACCGACCTGCTCCTTGACGTTGGCCAGGGCCGCATCGAGCGCCTCGCGGACGCCGGGATCGGTCGACCGCACGCCCTTGCCCAGCACCGCCTGAGTCAGCAGCCGCTGGGTCGCCAGGTCCTTGCGGACCACCACTCGGGCGCTTCCCTTGGTCCCAAGGTCGACCACCTCGACCAACACGACCGAGGCCTGTACTCGTGCCCGGAAACTGATCGGGAACTCCGAGTCCAGATCGAAGGTCCATGTCTCGGTCGGTGAGCGGTCGACAAAGGTCACGACGAGCGCCGAGGTGTCGCGATCCCATCGGCCGCTGTCGACCAGGTGCCAGGGCATTGACCGGCGCACGCCGCCGGCCGCAGACACCACGTGGAGCCGCTCGACGCCGGCGACGACGGCCTCCCCGGTTCGTGTGTCGAGCGCCCAGTCCAGCGCCCGGTCACCCTCGAGTGCGGCCACGACGTTCGCAGGCGCCTGGGTGCGACGCAGTCCGGTCCACCGCAACCTCATGCCGACTGCCCCTGACGCAATCTGGCCCGGGTCAACTCGAGGGCATGCAGGTCGGTGGTGATGCTCGCCATTCGGATCGGGTCTCCTGTCGGGTCATGTTGGAGGCGCCGCAGGGTCGCCGTCGCGTCCGCGATGCGGCGGCTCAGGTGGGAGTCGTGGACGCCGATGACCAGCGCGTCAAGGTAGCGCTGGGGCGGGTGGCCGGACTCAGGGTCCAGTCGCGTGGGCAGGGGTGCCACGCTCAACTCCTGCACCAGACCGCGCACGGGCAGCGGCACCGACTCGGTGACCGCAGACACCCACCCCTGGCTCGACCGGTTGACGCCGTCCCCGGCGATGGTGCGGATGCCGTCGAAGACGGCGGCATGCGCGGGCGCAGTGAAGGCCTCGACCGGGATGTCGGCGATCGTCTCGTCCGGGAAACGTGACCGATACTGCAGCAACGCCTGGAGGAGTTGTCGCTCGGCTCGCACGATCGGGTCCCGCAGGTCCGGCGGGCTCACCACCGCGGCCGCAGCAGCCGCCGCGACGGCGTCCTCCTCGGCCACCCCCTCCCCTCGGTATGCCGCGGGCTCGCCTCCCCCTCGCTCGCGGGCACCGTCGGGGGTCGGGACCGACGCCTTGCGCCCGGCCCGGACCACCTCCTGGCGCAGTTGCTCGATGTCGACGCCGAGCCAGCCGGCCACCGTCCGGATGTACTCCGGTCGCAACGCGGTGTCGCGGATCGCCCCGATGATGGGAGCGACCGCCTTCATCGCCTGCACTCGGCCCTCGGCGGTCTCCAGGTCGAAGCGCCGCACCGTGGTACGCACGGCGAACTCGAACATCGGCACGGCGTCGTCGACGAGCGACTTGACCGCCTCCGGCCCCTTGCTCTGGCGCAACTCGCACGGGTCCATGCCGTCGGGGGCCACCGCCACGAAGGACTGGGCAGCCCAGCGCTGGTCCTCGCCGAAGGCCTTCATCGCCGCCTTCTGGCCCGCGGCGTCACCGTCGAAGGTGAAGACGACCCGCGCGGGTGCCCGGTCGGCCTCATCGCGCAGGATGCGGCGCAGGATCTTGATGTGGTCGACCCCGAAGGCCGTGCCACAGGTGGCGACTGCGCCGTTCACCCCGGACAAATGGGCCGCCATGACATCGGTGTAGCCCTCGACGATGACGGCCTCCCGCTCACTGGCAATGGCCTTCTTGGCCAGGTCGAGGCCATAGAGCACCTGGCTCTTCTTGTAGATCGGTGTCTCTGCGGTGTTGAGGTACTTGGCCGGCATCCGGTCGTCGTCGAAGATTCGCCGTGCCCCGAACCCGACGGTCGAGCCGGTGATGTCGCGGATCGGCCACAGCAGGCGCCCGCGGAACTTGTCGTAGAGACCGCGACTCCCCCTCGCGCACAGTCCCGCCAGCGTGAGTTCGTCCTCGGTGAATCCCTTGGCCCGCAGATGCCTGGCCAACTCGTCGCCGCCGCGCGGCGCGAAACCGACGCCGAACTGCGCGGCGCTCGCCCCGTTGAAGCCGCGCTCCCGCAGGAAGGCCCGACCGGCGCGCGCGTCGACGCGCGACATGTCGGCCAGCACCTCGCCATAGAACTCCTCCGCCACCCGATGCGCGTCGAGCAGTCGCTGACGACGGCCCGTGCCGACGTCGTCGCGTCCGCGCGGCCCACCGTCCTCGTAGCGCAGTTCCATGCCGAGCTTGCCGGCCAGTCGCTCGATGGTCTCGGTGAAGGTCAGGTGCTCGGTCTTCTGGACGAAGGAGATGACGTCGCCGCCCTCACCGCATCCGAAGCAGTGATAGGTGCCCAGCGATGGCCGGACGTTGAAGCTCGGCGTCTTCTCGTCGTGGAAGGGACACAGGCCCTTGAGGGTCCCGATCCCGGCCGGGCGCAGGGTCACGTGCTCGCGGACGATGTCCTCGATCGAGCTGCGCTCCTTGACCGTGGCCACGTCCTCGGCGTTGATCCGACCCGCCACTGACGCCCTCCTTGGGTATGCGGCGAGTCTAGGCGCTCCCCCCGACGTCAACTCCAGGCGCGATGGAGGTGGCGAGCCCGGGTGTCGGTCAGCGAGGCCACCTGATCAATGACGACCCGCAGCACCTCCTCCTCGCTCGTGGCGGCGTCATGGTCAGCGCGCAGGTCGCGATCGAGTCGCCCGGGGTCGGCACGGTATGCCGCGACGAGGGCGTTGATGACCTCCCGTTCGCCTGCCTGGACCTCGAGTCTGGCCCGGACGTTCATGACGAAGTGGGCAGCCACGGCCTTGAGGACGGCACACTCGGCCCTGGCCTCGACCGGGACGATGAGGTCGGCCTCGTGACGCACGAGAGCGCCCTGACCGTGAGCCTCACGAGTCGCCTCCTCGACCGACCGCACGAACCGACCAACGAGCCGCGAGGTCATGTCCTTCAGTCCGGCCAAGGCGCCGCGTGAGCCGTCGAAGGACTCGGGCACGGCTCCGGTCGCGAGGAGCCGCTCGAGGGCCGAGCCCAGATCGGCGACCGCGAGGTCCGCGGCATACGCGATCCGGGCGACGTCGAGCACCGCGCCCACGACGTCGGGGTCGCGCAGCGCACGCGGGTCCAACCTCCCGGAGGCAATCGCGTCCTCGACATCGTGGACGGAGTACGCCACATCGTCCGACCAATCCATGACCTCGGCCTCGAAGGACCGATGGCCCGCGGGCACACCATCGCGAAACCACGCGAAGACGTCGTGGTCGTCCTCGTAGACCCCGAACTTGCGCGTCGGACTCGGACCCTCACCGCGTCGCCACGGGTACTTGGTCGTCGCGTCGAGGGTGGCCCGGGTCAGATTGAGGCCGGCCGGAGAACCGTCGGGATGCGTGCGCTTGGCCTCCAGTCGCGTGAGGATGCGCAACGTCTGGGCATTCCCCTCGAAGCCACCGATGTCGGCAGCAAGCGCGTCCAGGGCGGTCTCCCCGTTGTGACCGAAGGGGGGATGGCCCAGGTCGTGCGCGAGACAGGCACTGTCGACGACGTCGGCATTGCATCCCAGCACGGCGCCGAACTCGCGACCGATCTGGGCGACCTCGAGGGAGTGCGTGAGCCGGTTGCGGACGAAGTCGTCGTCCCCGGGGGCCAACACCTGGGTCTTGGCGGCGAGGCGACGCAGCGCAGCCGAGTGCACCAGACGGGCTCGGTCCCGTGCGAAGTCGTCCCGATCGGCACGCTTGTGCGCCGGGTCCTCGGCCACCCAGCGCTGGCGGTCGAACGCGCTGTACGGTTCAGGTGTCAGGCTCACGAATCCATCCTTGCAGCGGCCTGGGCGCCAGCGGCCGCAGCAGCGGCCCGCGCCACCCACGCCGGAGGCGTGCCATACCGCTGGAACTTGACGAGGCGTCCGGCGGCGCAGTCCTCGATGAGTTCGGCCAGGCGCTTGTCGCGGGTTGCCTCCTGCTTGGCGCTCACGATCCAGTGGGCGACGGCCTTCTTGTAGCCGGGGGTCGCGATCGCCCAGAACGCTGCGGCCGCCGGATTGGTCTCCAGTCGCTGCCGCCGCGCGTCGTCGAGATCGGTGATGTCCTGCTCGAAGGAGTAGGTTCCGGTGCGGTCCGCGCGCCGCCTCTCGAAGGCCGCGATTCCCGATGGGTGCATGCGGCCCTGGGCGGTGAGCCGCTCGACGTGCGCGACGTTGGTCAGGCTCCACGTGCTTCCAGGCTTGCGGGGAGTCCAGCGCTGGCGACGCGTGTCGGCGTCGATGCCCTCGGACTTGCTGTCGATCCACCCAAAGCAGAGTGCTTCCGGCACCGCCTCGTCCCAGGTCAGGCCGCGCGGACTGACGTGCTTGGCATTCAGGCCCATCCAGATCTCGGTGGCGCTGTCGTGGTTGGCCTCGAGCCAGGCGCGCCACTGCGCGGCATCGGTGAAGAAGATGGCGTCCGCTCTCCCATTCATGGCTGCCTCCCGGCCGGGAGCAGTCCGGCGCCCCGGGTCGCTTCGAAGATCAGACTGGTCTCGGCGTGGACGACACCTGGCCGGTTGGCCAGGTGGTCCAGGACGAAGTTGCGCAGGGCATCGGAGCCAGTGGCTGCGACGTGGACGAGGAAGTCGTTGCCGCCGCTGGTGTTGTAGAGCGCGAGCACGCCGGGCACCTTGGCGACCTCGTCGCGGAAGGCCTCGACCTGGGTGCGGACGTGGCCACTGAAGCGGATCGCCACCATCGCCTCGACCGCGAAGCCGACGCTGGCCGCGTCGATGTCGGCGACAAACCCGCGCACGATCCCGCGCTCGGTCAAGGCACGCACCCGACCCGCGCAGGTCGACTCCGCCAGCCCGACATCGCGCGCGAGTGCCGCCACCGAACGCCGACCATCGGTCTGCAGCAACCGGAGCAGGTCGAGGTCGACCTCGTCGAGTGTCGGCGGTCGGACCGGCGGCGGCCCGGGCAGGAGGTCGCGGCGGGACTGAGGATTCCTCGGCATGGCGTCGAGCGTAACCGTTCAGACCGGCGGAAGCCCACGGCATACCGGCCCACTGATCGAGGTTTCCCCGGGACTCTGGCGGAACGTCCGAGGAATCCGCTGCACTGGAGGTCAGGTGCCACGGGAGCAACGACGCTCCCCCGTCGGAGAGGACCCGCCATGACCACCGTCGACACCCGAGCCGTCCACGCCGGCCGTGAGGACCTGCGCGCCCTCGGCGTCCACGTGCCGCCCATCGACCTGTCCAGCACCTACCCGATCGGGGAGGTCGAGGCCGGTGGCCAGGCCTACGAGCAACTCGCGACCGGGCAGCGGCCCGAGGGTGTCGACACTCTGGTCTACCAGCGGCTGTGGAACCCCAACGTCGACCGCTTCGAGCGCGCCCTGGCCGACCTCGAGGGCGCGCAGGAATCGGTCGCCTTCGCCTCCGGCATGGCCGCCCTGAGCGCCACGTTGCTCGCGACCGTGGCCGCCGGCCGACCACATGTCGTCGCCGTGCGCCCGCTCTACGGCGGCACAGACCACGTCCTGGCCACGGGACTGCTCGGCACGCGAGTCACCTGGGCAACGGCCGACACCGTCGCTGCCGCAATCACCGACGACACAGGCCTGATCGTCCTCGAGTCCCCGGCGAATCCCACCCTTGACCTCGTCGACATCGAGGCCGTCGTGGCACAGGCGGGCGAGGTGCCCGTCCTCGTCGACAACACCTTCGCGACTCCCGTGTTGCAGAACCCGATTCGCCACGGCGCCACCCTCGTGCTGCACTCGGCGACCAAATCGCTCGGTGGCCACGGCGACCTGCTCGGCGGGATCGTGGCCACGACCGGCGAGTGGGCGATGCGCCTGCGCCAGATCCGGGCCCTGACCGGTGGTCTTTTGCACCCGATGGCGGCCTACGAGTTCCACCGGGGTCTGCAGACGCTTCCCGTCCGGGTGCGTGCCGCTCAGGCCGGGGCGGAGAAGGTGGCCGCTTGGCTGAGCGCCCACCCGGCGATCTCCGCCGTCCACTACCCCGGGCTGGACGACCCGGCCGGGTTGGTCGGCCGCCAGATGCGTGGGCCCGGAGCCATGATGGCCTTCGCGGTGCGGGGTGGCTTCCACGCCGCCGCCACGGTGGCGGCCTCCTGCGAGCTCATCACGCACGCCGTGTCCCTCGGCGGCGTGGACTCGCTCATCCAGCACCCCGCGGCACTCACCCACCGCCCGGTCGCGGCAGAGGCCAAGCCCCACGCGGATGTCCTGCGCCTCTCGATCGGTCTCGAGGACCCCGAGGACATCGTCAACGACCTCGAGCAGGCCCTCTCCCGCGCCCACCCCTGAGGACAGTCGAGTGAGGAGAACACGCCGTGTGCGCCGAGTCGGACTCGGCGTGTTCTGCTCACTCGACTGTCGGGCCGAGGGTGTGTGAGCGGGCCGGAAGCGGGCTGCGGGTCAGCCGCCGGACACGTCGAGTTCGGCCTGGGCCACCAGCGCGCGCTGGACGTCGGTCAGCTCTTGGCTGTCCAACCACCCCTCCGGCAGGTGCACGACCCGCGGCGACCCGGCCCGCCCACGCTGGCCCTCGGCAGCCTCCCCCGGCCACGGTGCGTCCAGGTCCATCGTCCCGATGAGGTCATCGAGTGCCTGCAGCGAGTCGACCAACGCCAACTGGTTGCGCACGGACGATCCCGCCGGGAAACCCTTGAGATACCACGCGATGTGCTTGCGGATGTCGCGGCAGCCCTTGACCTCGTCCTCGTAGAAGTCGACAAGGTATGCCGCATGCCGCCGCAACGTGTCCGTCACCGTCCGCAGGTCGGGCCGGACCCGCACGTCGGACCCCGCGAAGGCAGCGGCCAGATCGGTGAACAGCCACGGGCGCCCCAGGCAGCCGCGCCCGACGACGACACCGTCGCACCCGGTCTCGGCCACCATCCGCAACGCATCCTCGGCCGACCAGATGTCGCCATTGCCGAGCACCGGCACCGACGTGACCGCCTCCCTGAGCCGCCCGATCGCCGACCAGTCGGCCTGTCCCGAATAGGCCTGCGCGGCCGTTCGCGCGTGCAGTGCGACCGCTGCCGCGCCCTCCCCCTCGGCGATCCGACCGGCCTCGAGGTAGGTCACATGTGCGTCGTCGATCCCGACGCGCATCTTCACGGTGACCGGCACGGCATACGGATCGGCCTCTCGCACAACGGAAGCCACGATGGAACGGAAGAGCTCGGTCTTCCACGGGATCGCCGAACCGCCACCCTTACGGGTCACCTTGGGGACGGGGCAGCCGAAGTTGAGGTCGATGTGGTCGGCACGATCCTCGCTGACGAGGATCCGCGCCGCCTGCCCGGCCGTCACCGGATCGACCGAATAGAGCTGGACCGACCGCGGGCGCTCCTCGGGGCCGTGCGAGATGAGCCGCATCGTGAGCTCGTTGCGCTCGACGAGGGCTCGCGAGGTCACCATCTCGTTCACATACAGGCTGCTCGCCCCGCTGAGGCCCCCGGCGTCCAGGCCCTCCGAACCGAACTCGCGACAGATCCGCCGGAACGCTCGGTTCGTGATGCCGGCCATCGGCGCCAGCACGACCGGCGACTCGATGACATGCCGCCCGATGTGCAGGGGCGGCAGGACCGGTGCGGTGGTGGTGGAGGTGGTG
Source organism: Phycicoccus elongatus Lp2 (assembly GCF_000367525.1). GTDB lineage: Bacteria > Actinomycetota > Actinomycetes > Actinomycetales > Dermatophilaceae > Phycicoccus_A > Phycicoccus_A elongatus. Next base: position 2,120,546 of record NZ_HF570956.1, read on the forward strand.
GCGAGCGCAGTCATGACCGATCCATTGTCCGGCATTCAGCGGGCAGGGAGTGACGAGACCACTCGCGCCAGGAGGTTCACCGTCTTGGGGGCGTGTCCCCTTCCGGCGGATGCCGGCGATGCGAGGCCTGAGCTCAGGCGCCGATGACACCACCGTCGAGACGCCGGATCACGACGGTCGAGGGACGGGGACGACCGGCCGGGTCGAACTCCGGCCAGTTGGAGACCGCGCGGGGGTTGGCCGGCGTCGGTGTGCCCCACGCGGTCGTCGACTCGCCCGGGTGCTGGACGTTCACGAACATCGTCCGCTGGTCGGGCGTCGTCACCACGCCGGTGATCTCGCAGCCGCGTGGACCGGTGAGGAACCGACGGGTCTCGCCGGTGCGCGGGTCAGCGGCGAGCATCATGTTGTTCCCGATGCCGTCGTAACCCTTCGCAGCCAGGTTCTGGCTGCTGTTCGAGATGTCGGTCTGGATCCACAGGCGCCCGTCGGCGTCGAAGTAGAGCCCGTCCGGGGAACCGTACTTGTCCCCCTTGATCGTCACGCGCGAGTCGTATGCCGGGTCGCCGGCGAGGACGAAGAGGTCCCAGTCGAAGGCGGTGCCGGTCTTGTCGTTGCGGCGTTCCTGCCAGCGGATGATGTGCCCATAGGGGTTGGGCGTCCGCGGGTTGGCCGCGTTGTGCTGACCCGACCCGTTGGTGAGCGTGCAGTAGACATCGCCGGTGCGCGGGTTCTCGGTGATCCACTCGGGGCGGTCCATCGGCGTGGCCCCCTGGGCGTCGGCCGCGGAGCGGGTCCGCAGCAGCACATCGGCCTGGTCGGCCCACCCGTTGGCCACCGTCAGGGCCCCCTCCCCGTGCACCAGGGGGAGCCATTCGCCGGTGCCGTCGTCGTGGAACTTCGCGACGTAGAGGTGACCGTTGTCGAAGGGGCTGGCGCCCCGGGCCCGCTCGTGGCGCCAGGGGCGCTCCCCGACGAACTTGTAGATGTACTCCTTTTCCTGGTCATCGCCGCTGTAGACCACGACGCGACCCTTGGGCTCGGTGACCAGCGCCCCCTCGTGCTTGAACCGTCCGAGCGACGTCCGCTTCACCGGGGTGGAGGTCGGGGCCTGCGGGTCGATCTCGTCACACCAGCCGAAACGGTGGATCTCGTTGGGGTTCGCGGCGATGTCGAAGCGGGGATCGGCCAGGTGCCAGTTGTAGCCGAAGCCGACCTTGTCGACGCCATAACGCTTCTGCTCCGCGGTTGCGGTCCAGGTGACGCTGGTCGTGCCGAAGTAGCCGTTCCAGTTCTCCTCGCAGGCCAGAAAGGTGCCCCACGGGGTGTGACCCATGGAGCAGTTGTTGAGCGTGCCGCGGGCCGGGCCGTTGGCCGCGAGTGCCGGGTGGTCCTCACCGACCGGACCACTGAAGTCGACCGGGGTGTTGCCGTGCACCCGCCGGTTGAACTCGGAGTCGACCTGGCTCCAGGAGCCGTCGGCCGCCTGCTCGATGGCGATGACGGTCACGCCGTGGGCGTGGAGGGCCTTGGTGACCTTCTCGGCGGTCATCGGGGTGGGACCCTCGGGGTAGAGCATGATCGGGTCGACGTACTCGTGGTTGAGCACGAGCAGCCCGCGCGCGGACCCGGCCGGACCCTTGCCCGTCGAGAAGAAGTGCATGATCACATAGGTCATGAGGGCTCCTTGGGTCCGTGGGGAGGATCGCAGTCACCGTGGGAAGACCGCCCCCAACCGCTGGCGATGTCCGCGTGAACAATGAGCGTCCATCGGTGAGGCTCCGCTGGCCGGTCTAGGGTGCGTCCATGTCCTTCCTGGTGTCCGCCCACGAACTCGCTCGGCTCCTCGAGACCGGCGGCACCCGGGTCCTCGACGTCCAGTTCGCGCTCGGCGGACCCCCCAGCATCGAGTTGTATGCCGCGGGCCACATCCCCGGTGCACCCCACCTGCCGCTGGAGCCGGCGCTGGCCGGGCCGGCCGGAGAACGCGGACGTCACCCGCTGCCCGATCCCCAGGTCCTCCAGGAGCACCTGCGCCGCTGCGGCGTCGACGACGACTCCTCGATCGTCGTCTACGACCAGCAGACCTCCCTGGCGGCTGGCCGTGCCTGGTGGATCCTGCGCTGGGCGGGCCTGACCGACGTCCGCGTCCTCGACGGTGGTCTGGCGGCGTGGGTCGCCGCCGGCTTCCCCGTTGCGTCCGCGTCGCCCGCGCCCATGGCGACGGTTCAGGCGGACGCAACGCAAGGGTTGGGGGGCGCTGAGGGGCGAGGAACGGTCACGGTGCGTCCCGGAAGCCTGCCCGTGCTGGATCTGGCGGACGTCCCACGGGTGGCGGCGGGCGGCATACTCGTCGACGTGCGGGCTCCCGAGCGCTATCGCGGAGAGGTGGAGCCGATCGATTCGGTGGCCGGCCACATCCCCGGCGCGGTGAACCTGCCGATGGGCCTGATGCAGCACGGGGACGGCACCTTCCGATCACCGGACGAGATCCGTGGTCTGGCGGCCGAGGCAGGGATCGACGGGTCCACCGTGGTGGCGACGTCTTGCGGCTCGGGCGTCACGGCCTCCCAGATGGTCCTGGCGCTCGCGACTGCAGGGCTCGACGCCACGCCCTACATCGGGTCGTGGAGCGAGTGGATCACCGACCCTGAGCGGCCGGTCGCGACCGTCACAGGGTGAATTCCCCGAACCACGACCGCTCATCCGGCGCCGGCAGTTCGCTGACCCTGAACTGCTCCCCGGAGTGCACGTCCCACGCGAGGATTCGCCAGACCGTCGGGGAGGCCGAGAGATAGAGGGCGCGGTCCGAGGGCGCCCAGGCCAAGGCTGAGCAACAGCGCGTGGCGTCACCACGATCGTCGGCCTGCGCGAGCACCAGCGCTGTCGCACTCGGTGAGACGTCGACCGTCACGGCCAGAATGCCCTGTCCTGCGTGGGCGGGCATGATGGCGGCGTTGAACACGGTGGCGGCCGCGCTCCAGCCCGACTGGGAGGTGACCGTCGGACTTCCGAATCCATTGATCGGGCCGCCGACGGCGTACTGCGCCACGGCGCCACCGCGTCCGTCGAAGCCGAGCAGGTTGGGGGCGGCATCGACGACCAGCCGGAAGCGACCGGCGTCACCGGGAGGAGCCATGGTCTGCACGTCACCGGTGGCGAGCACGATGCGCTGCGGATTGCCCAGGCTCGACAGCACGATGCTCGACTCGTCGCTGGAGAAACCAACGCTCTCGGCCTGGGACAGGTCGGCGGGAAAGGCGAGCATCTCGGCGGTCAGGACGTTGACGACGACGACACCGTTCGCGCTCGGGAGCACAATGCGGTGCCGGTCCCTCGAAATCGACCGCGGACCGACCGCCGCGAAGCCCGGTCGAGCCGGCGGGATGACGATCGCTGGGACGTCCACGTAGTCAGGGTTGCCGCGAGGCACGTTGAGGACAGCCCGCCCGGTGCCGTCGGGCAGACGGCGAATGAGGATCGCCCGCACGCTGCGCGTGCCGATCAGACCGGGCGCCAGGGCCGGGACGTCACCATCCGGGATACCCAGGCGAGGTGTGATTCCGGTGTCCTGCAGGGTATTCGGGAGCACAGGGAGCTTGGCTTCATCTGCTGCGGCCACGGCGACTCGAACCCTCACTCCCCCCACCGTGAAGATGGGCCGCACGCTGCCAGAGGCAGAGACCGACGCCTCACCCGTCGCCAGGCCGGGATCGCGCCGATCATCGAGGCGAAACGCGACGGCTCCGATCACCACCGCGGTCGCAACCCCCGCGAACAGCCAGCGACGACGAGTCCGGCGGCGCCGGTCGGCGACCACGGCAAGCGCCCGGTCGAGCAGGTCCGTCGGGGCAGGCTCTGCCTCGACGAACCGGTGCAGGGCCTCCTCGGCCGTCGGGGTCCATGGCAGGGCCGCCAGTCCCACACCCAATTCCTCCAGAGCCGACCGCTCAGCGCCCGGGTCGAGGGCGACGTCGTCATAGGCCCAGGCCGCGAGCACCTTCCGCTGCACCGGGTCGAGAGCGGTCAGGGCGCGCGTCGTGACGCGGAGGACGTCGAGGCCCTCGCCCAGGTCGTCCGCGTCGACCCGGTTCAAGGGGAGGCCCCGATCACTCTGCGACGCGATGCCGGGTAGGTCCGCAAGCGCTCCGTCCAGGGCCCGCCGGGCGGCCTCTCCGGCCTGGAGTTCAGGGTCGTGCCGCTGGGAGAGCAGCCGCACCAGCGCAGCCGTCACCGCCGCCGTGGCCACACCGGAATCCAGGGTCGTGATGAGCGCGATGGCGTGGAGCGCGGGCGCGCGGGCGCGCAACTCCTCCAGGTGTGGAGCGTCGGCTCCGTCGCTCATGGACCGACTGTAGTGGCGCGCTCTCGCCTCAGAGCCAGCCGTTCTCGTCGGCAATACGCACCGCATCGGCTCGCGTCCGGGCGCCCATCTCGCCGATGGCGGGGAAGATCGTCACCATCAGGAGGTGTTGGCTCCGGCCGAGCGCAGATCAGCTCGGTCGCCGTGATGCCGTCCATGCCGGGCTGTCGACGTCCATGAGGACGACGTCCGGCCCCAGGGCACGGACGCGATCGACGGCCCGCTGTCCGTCAACGGCCTCCCCGACCACGTCGAGGTCTCCCTCCAGGGTGAGCAGGCGGCGAGCGCGCCACGCAGCAGCGCCTGGTCGTCGGCCAGCAGCAACCTGATCGTCATCGCCCCACCTCGGCGACCCGGACGGTGAGGGTTGATCCGTGTCCGTCGACCCCGGCGCGCCCCGAGCCGTCGTCGGTGACGGTGACCTGCGCAGGCGTGACGGTGACCGTGCAGCATCGAGCTCCAGCGTGTCGCAGCACATTGGTGACACCCTCGCGGACCGCCCACGCGAAGAGTCCGCGAGCGTCTTGTGTCGCCGGCTACGTCGCAGTAGGTGCTGCGATCGCGACTCCTACTGCGACGTAGCGCGCGAAGGGTCTGCGGTCGCCGCGAGGTGCCAGACCCAGAGCAGGCAACCGAGCACGATGAGGGCCAGGCTGGTGAGCGCAAGGGCCGTCACGGAGCCAGTGACGATGGGCGCCACGGCCGACGCGATCACGGCGTTGGTGGCCAGGGGCATCACGCCGGCGACCGACGCCGCCGCGCCGCGCACGCTCGGGAACAGGTCGAGCAGAGCAACCTGGATCGTCGGGAAGGCCGTACCCGACCCGAGCGCGATGAGGCTCGGCCCGACGACCGCCCAGGGGAGCACCGGTCCGAAGGCCACCGCGAGGAGGACACCCAACACGGCTGCTGCCGCCGAGAAGGAGAAGCCCACCGTGATAAGTAGGCGTGCGCTGACTCGACCGGCCGCGCGACCACTGATCCAGGACCCGACGATGACCCCACTGATCATCGGGACGAAGAACATCCAGAAGTCGCCCTCCCCCTTGCCGAGCAGGTCGACGACGAAGATCGCGGCTGCGCCGATGTAGATGAACTGCCCGGCAAAGACGAAGGTGATCGCCCAGCTCATCCGCTCGAATTCGCCGCTACGAGCGACCTGCCACAGGTCCGAGAGCATGGGTCCGAGGCGCAGCGGACGCCGACGCTCCGCCGGATGCGTCTCCGGGATCACCGCGACGACGGCGGCCCCGAGCAGCAGCGCGAACCCGCCGATGAACCAGAAGATCGCCGGCCACGGTCCGACCCGCAGCAGCAGCCCCCCGATGATCGGGGCGACCGCCGGAGCCAGCCCGAAGATCATCATGACCCGGCTCATCATCCGCTGGGCCTCGGGCCCGTCGAAGAGGTCGCGGATGATCGTGCGCCCGATGATCGTCGACCCGCCAGCCGAAAGTCCCTGCAGCACACGGAAGAACAACAGCACTGACAGGTTGGGCGAAAGCGCGCAACCCACGCTGGCCATGGCGTATGCCGTGAGCGCACCGATGATGACCGGCTTGCGACCGATGGCATCGGACAGCGGCCCGTGGAACGGCGTCATGACGGCGAAGGCCAACATGTAGGCACTCACCACGAGCTGCATCTGCTCGGCGCCGACGCCGAAGTCACCCCGCATCTGCGCGAACGCCGGGAAGGGCGTGTCGATCGAGAAGGGGCCGAGCATCGACATCCCGGCCAACACGAGGGTGAGCAGCACCCCGGCCCGCCCAGGTGAGCTGCGCGGCATACCGCTCCCGGTCAGCAGCCCACGAGGCGTTGGGCCAGCCAGCCCTCGACCTGGTCGAGGGCGACCCGCTCCTGCTGCATCGAGTCACGCTCGCGGATCGTCACGGCCTGGTCGTCCAGGGTGTCGAAGTCGACGGTGATGCAGAACGGCGTGCCGATCTCGTCCTGGCGGCGGTAGCGCTTGCCGATCGCCTGGCTGTCGTCGAAGTCGATGTTCCAGTTGCGGCGCAGCTGGGCGGCGAGGTCGCGGGCCTTCGGGGACAGGTCCTCGTTGCGGGACAACGGAAGCACAGCCGCCTTGACGGGCGCCAGGCGCGGGTCGAGCCGGAGCACGACGCGCTTGTCCACGCCGCCCTTGGTGTTGGGAGCCTCGTCCTCGGTGTAGGCATCGACGAGGAAGGTCATCAGGCTGCGCGAGAGACCGGCCGCCGGCTCGATGACATAGGGCGTGTACTTGCTGTTGGTCGTCTGGTCGAAGAAGACCAGGTCGGTGCCCGAGTGCTTGGTGTGCGTCGACAGGTCGAAGTCGGTGCGGTTGGCGATGCCCTCGAGCTCGCCCCACTCGCTGCCCGCGAAGTTGAACCGGTACTCGATGTCGGTCGTGCCCTTGGAGTAGTGCGAGAGCTTCTCCTTGGGGTGCTCGTAGTGCCGCAGGTTGTCGGGGTCGATGCCGAGGTCGACGTACCACCGGGTGCGCTCGTCGATCCAGTACTGGTGCCAGTGCTCGTCGTCGCCGGGCTTGACGAAGAACTCCATCTCCATCTGCTCGAACTCGCGGGTGCGGAAGATGAAGTTGCCCGGCGTGATCTCGTTGCGGAAGCTCTTGCCGGTCTGGGCGATGCCGAAGGGCGGCTTCTTGCGCGTCGCCTGCATGACGTTGAGGAAGTTGATGAAGATGCCCTGCGCGGTCTCCGGCCGCAGGTAGTGCAGGCCCGACTCGTCGTCGACGACGCCCAGGTAGGTCTTGAGCATCATGTTGAACGAGCGGGGCTCGGTCCACTGGCCCTTCACGCCACAGTCCGGGCAGCCGAGGTCGCTCGTGGGGACGTCGTCCGGGTTGAGCTCGTGGCCCTTCTTGGCCGCCTTCTCCGCGACGGCCTCCTGGAGGTGGTCCATCCGGTGGCGCTTGTGGCAGTTGAGGCACTCGATGAGCGGGTCCGAGAAGGCTCCCACGTGACCCGAGGCGACCCACGTCTGCAGCGGCAGGATGATCGAGGAGTCGAGGCCGACGACGTCCTCGCGCTGCTGGACCATCGCCTTCCACCACTGGCGCTTGATGTTCTCCTTGAGCTCGACACCCAGGGGCCCGTAGTCCCACGCCGACCGCGTCCCGCCGTAGATCTCACCGCACGGGAAGACGAAGCCCCTGCGCTTGCAGAGGGAGACGACGGTGTCGACGACGGAGGGAGCAGCCATGCGGGCAAGGATAGTTGGGCCCGCGTATGCCGCTCACACCGGTTTCGGGCGCCCCTCCCGGTCCAGATCGTTCAGGTCCCGGAGCACGGATCGGAAGGTCGCATAGCGCTGAGGACCGACCTGGTCCGCCCAGGTCGCTTCGAGGGCGGCGATCCGGCGGCGCACGAGCCGAACCGCGCGGGTGCCGGCAGCGGTGCGCGACACCAAGCGCGCCCGACCGTCAGAAGGATCGGGCACCTGGACGAGATGGCCGGACTCGACGAGAGCGGACACGAACTGCCCGGCTGCTTGCGTGGTCACTCCCACCCGCTCCCCGATGTCCGAGACCCGCACACCGCCGCGCCCCACGGCCTCCAGCACGCGATAGTGCGAGGTGCGCAGCGCCGCCGGACCGCCGGGCGAGGTGAGGGAGCGCTGCGCGGCAAGGAGGACCCCCATGAGCATCAACACGTGGGCCTCGCCATCGTCAGGTGATCCGTCCGAACCCGACCCCTCTGACCCCTTGACCTCGATCACAAAGCGACTTTAGCATTTCCATTGTGAAAGCCACTTTGGCGTTCGGAGACAGGCAGGCAGGCCATGACCGCCCTCGCAAAGGACCGCTCCAGTCTTGGTCGGTTGGACATCGATGACGATCACCTGACGGCGCTGGCCGCCCGCGCCCTGGGCGAATCACCCCAGGAGGTGCAGTTGCTCTCCTCGATCGCGTCGCCGCACCCCTACGCGTTGCCAGCGCTGACCACAGCCGGTCGGCACTGGGTGCGCGGAACCCTCTCCACGCCCCGCGGCCCCCGCGACTTCCGTCTCTTCGTCAAGCACGTCCAGCGCTTTTCCACCTCCGTCCATGCCGCCATGGTCCCGGAGGAACACCGTGCCGCCCTCGATGCCGCCCTCCCCTGGGCCAACGAACCCAGCGTCTACCGGTCCGGCCTGGCACAGGCCCTCCCCTCGGGGTTGACCATGCCCCGTGCCCTTCTCGTGTCGGACCTCGACCAGGATTCGGCCTCGATCTGGCTGGCCGAGGTGACGACCCGCGATGACCCGTGGACGACCGCGCAACTGGAGCGCGCGGCATACCTGCTCGGGCGGTTTGCCGCGAGCCCGGGCGTGCGCGCCGTCGCCGAGGAGTCGGGCCACCGGATGGCAGCGGTGGGCCAATACGTCGAGGGACGCCTTCGGCATCAGGTCGTGCCGGCGCTGATGGACGACGGGCTTGCCCACCACCCCCTCATCGCCGCCGCCTTCTCCCCCACCCTCGTGGCCAGGTTGCGGGCCGCGGCGGCGCAGCTTCCCAAGGTCGTCGTCGAACTCGATGCCATGCCCCCGCTCGCCTCGCACGGCGATGCCTGCCCCAACAACCTGCTGATCCACCCGGATTCCTCGGACATCACACTGATCGACTTCGGCTTCTTCGGCCTCCAACCGGTCGGCTTCGACCTCACCCAGCTCCTGGTGGGCGAGGTGCAACTCGGCCGTCGACCGGCCTCGGCGCTCTCCGCCGACGAACCCGTCGCCTTGTCGGCCTACGTGCGCGGGCTGCTCGACGAGGGCCAGTCTCTGACCGAACGCGAGGTCCGCCGCTCCCATGCCCTCCTCATGATGGTCTTCTGCGGGCTGTCGGCCTACCCCTTCGAGCTGCTCGACCAACCGGTCACCCCGGCCACGGTGGCGATCGCCACCGAGCGGGCACACCTGGCCGGCTTCATCCTCGACCTCGTCGAGGCCACCACGGAGTGAGGGAAACAGCCACGTAGGCTGCGTGCCGTGCCCACCCTGCGTGAATCGATCGAGACCGCCAGCCTGCCCACCGTGAAGGCCATCTCCGGCCTGCCGCGGTTCGTGCCGTTCCTCGTCGTGCTCGCCCTGATGATCGGCGGCATCGTCATCAAGGACTGGGGCTGGATCCTCATCGGCATCGTCATGGTCTTCCTGGCGTGGATGCTCTACCTCGGCTGGCCCCGTCTAACCAGCTCCGAGAAGCTCATGCGCAGCGCGATCCTGCTCCTCACCGCCGGCGTCACCCTGACCCGCGCCTTCCCCCAGGGCTGACCGCCCTCCTTTTGACAATCATTCTCATTTGAGTTGAGAATGATTGTCATGTTGCGACGCGTGCTCCCGGCGCTGGTCATGGGCACGCTCGCCCTGACCGGCTGCGCCGCCCCCACGCGCTCCGCAGACAGCCGGGTCCACGTCGTCGCCGCCTTCTACCCCTTGGCGTATGCCGCGCAGCAGGTCGGCGGCGATCGGGTCACCGTGGAGACCCTCACCAAGCCGGGCGGTGAACCGCACGACCTCGAGCTGCTCCCTCGCCAGATCCTCGACATCCAGGACGCAGCCCTCGTTGTCCACCTTTCGCACTTCCAGCCCGCCGTGGATGCGGCCCTCGCTGCTCACGCGGCCGAGCGTTCCCTCGACGTCGCCGAGGCGGCGGACCTGCTCACTCTGACCGAGGAACATGACCACGGCGCAGGGCATGGCGACGCTCACGAGGCCGGCGACGGGCACGACCACGGCGCGGTGGACCCGCACTTCTGGCTCGACCCGACGCGTCTGGCCGCCGTCGCGGAGGCGATCGCTGACCGGCTCGCGCAGGCCGACCCGGCCGGCGCCACGGCATACCGTGCCAATGCCGCGGCCTTCACGGCGCAACTGACCACGCTCGACGCCGAGGTGGAGACGGGCCTGGCCACCTGCACCAATCGAGACCTGGTGACCGGCCACAGTGCCTTCGGCTATTTCGCCGAGCGTTACGGCTTCACCCAGGAGCCGATCAGCGGCCTCTCCCCCGACCTGGAGCCCCGGGCCAGCGACCTGGCCCACGTCGTGGAGTTCGTGCGCGAACACGACGTCCGGACCATCTATGCCGAGACGATCGCCAGCCCGCTCATCACCCAGACGCTCGCCCGGGAGACCGGGGCCCGGATCGCAGTCCTCGACACCGTCGAAGGAATCAGCGACGAGAGCGCCGCCGCCGACTATCCCGGCGTGATGCGCGCCAACCTTGCCACCCTCCGCCTTGGACAGGACTGCCCATGAGCACCCCCCTCATTGCCGCGCGCGCCGTCAGCTTCGGCTACGACGATCGGGTCGTCGTCGACCGTCTCGACCTGTCCGTGGGCGTCGGAGAGGTCGTCGCCCTGCTCGGCCCCAACGGCTCGGGAAAGTCGACCCTCGTCAAGGGACTCTTCGGCCTCGTCCCCCGGCTGGGTGGGACGATCGAGGTCGAGGGAAAGGTCGGAGACGCGTCGACCCACCATGCGCGCATCGGCTATGTGCCGCAACGGCATTCGCTCGCCCAATCGGTCCGCTCGACCGTGAGTGAAGTCGTCGCCGCCGGCCGCCTGCCGCATCGCCCATGGTGGCAGCCGGCCACCCGCAGCGACCGCGACCTCGTGGCCCGCGCGATCGAGGCCGTCGGTCTGAGCGACCGCGCACACGCCGAGGTGTCAACCCTCTCCGGGGGCCAACAACGCCGCGTCCTCATCGCCCGTGCCCTCGCGGGCCAGCCGGCGCTGCTCGTCATGGACGAGCCGACGGCCGGGGTCGACCACGCCAGCCAGGTGGTGCTCACCGAGGTGCTCGGCCGGCTCGCCGCCTCGGGCACGGCCATGCTCGTGGTCACGCATGAACTCGACGTCCTCGCGGACGTGGTCACCCGCATCGTCTGCCTCGACGCAGGACACATCGACTTCGACGGCTCGCCCGGTGCGTATGCCGCGCACCTCGCCGACGCCGACCACCCCCACGTCCACGCCGGCCACCACCACGACGACGACTCGACCGGAGGTCGCTGATGCTTGCCCTCGACTTCATGCGCCAGGCCCTTGTCGCGGCCGTCCTGGTCGGTATCGCGGCCCCGATGATCGGCGTCTTCCTCGTCCAACGCCAGATGTCCCTCATCGGCGACGGCATCGGCCATGTGGCCCTTGCCGGGGTCGCCGCCGGCTTCCTCACCGGGACGATGCCGTTGGTCACGGCGCTCACTGCGGCGGTCGCCGCTGGAGCCGCGGTCGAGTTCATTCGCCTGCGCGGGCGCACCGGCGGTGACCTCGCGCTGGCCGTGATGTTCTACGGAGGCATCGCCCTCGGCGTAGTGCTCATGGCCCTCTCGCCGACGGGCACCCCGGCCAACCTCACGGCATACCTCTTCGGGAGCCTGCTCACCACGAGCAGCGGCGACCTCGTGCTCTTCGCCGTCCTCGCCGCCCTTGTCATGGGGGTGACCTGGGTGCTCCGGCCACGCTTCTTCGCCGTCGCGCAGGATGAGGAGTACTCGCGCGCCAGCGGCCTGCCGGTGACCGCCCTCAACGTCCTGCTGTCGGTCCTCACGGCGGTCACGGTCGTCGTGTCGATGCGCATCATCGGTCTGCTGCTCATCTCGGCGCTGATGATCCTGCCCAATGCAACCGGGCAGCTGCTCGGACGCAGCTTCGCGGCGACGATCCGATGGGCGGTCGCCATCGGTGTCTTCTGCGCACTCGTCGGCGTGACGACGTCCTTCTATGCCGGCACCCCGAGCGGTGCCACCATCGTGCTCGTCGCCATTGTCTGCTTCCTCGTGACGGCCGCCGTCGGCGGACTCCGGGCACGGGTGGTCCGGGCGCAACACGAGCGGGCTGAGCGTCATCTGCACGAGCACGGGCCTGCGTGCGGGCACCCGGCCGTCCCGCACGGCGACCACGTGGACTACCTCCACGACGGGCATCGGCATGCCGCCCACGCTGACCACTGGGACGAGCACGCCGACCACGCAGACCACACCCACGTCGACGAGGGCGTCCACCGATGATCGCGCGCCGCCCCACCAAGCAGCGGGCCGCCTTGGCCGACGCCTTGGCCGACACCGACGAGTTCGTGTCGGCGCAGGACCTGCACGCCCGGATCGCAGCCGGGGGCAGCAACGTCGGGCTGGCCACCGTCTATCGCAACCTGCAGGCCATGGCCGCCGAGGGCGCGATCGACGTCCTACGCACCGACGACGGTGAAGCGCTCTATCGCGCGTGCGGCACGGCCGAGCACCATCATCACCTGGTCTGCCGCGACTGCGGCCGCACCGTCGAGATCTCGGTGCCGGCGTCCTTCGAGTCGTGGTCGGCCCGGGTCGGCGCGGACGAGGGTTTCACCGACCTGTCGCACACCGTCGAGATCTTCGGCACCTGCCCCACCTGCTGAACAAGAGAGGCGGCGCTCACCCGAACCTCACTATTGGTGAGTTTCTGTTCTCGGCATGTCGACGGCGCCACCCATGCGGCGTTCGCGGTGGACGTACTCCTCGATCGCGGACCACAGGTCGCGGCGGTCGTAGTCCGGCCAGAGCCGGTCCTGGAAGACCATCTCCGCATAGGCGCTCTGCCAGAGCAGAAAGTTGCTCGTCCGTTGCTCTCCCGAGGACCGGACGAAGAGATCCACATCGGGCATGCCCGGCTCGGGAAGGTAGCGGGCAAGCGTGCGCTCGTCCACGGCCGACGCCTTGAGTCGCCCGCGCGCGACGTCCTGCGCGATCGCCCGGGCGGCGTCGCCGATCTCGGCGCGCCCGCCGTAGTTGACGCAGAAGTACAGCGTCAGTCCGGTGTTGTGCTTGGTCAGCTCCTGGGCGATCTCGAGCTCCTTGATGACCGAACCCCAGAGTCGGGGTCGACGGCCCACCCAGCGCATGCGCACGCCCCAGGCATGGAGCTGGTCACGCCGCCGCCGGATCACGTCACGGTTGAAGCCCATGAGGAAGCGCACCTCCTCGGGCGAGCGCTTCCAGTTCTCGGTGGAGAAGGCGTAGGCCGAGAGGTGGGTCACTCCCACCTCGATCGCTCCGGCGACGACGTCCAGCAGTGCCGCCTCTCCGGCCTCGTGCCCCTTCGTTCGGGGCAGTCCGCGCTCGTTGGCCCACCGGCCGTTGCCATCCATGACGACGGCCACGTGGCGAGGCAGCGCCGACGCGGTGACCACGGGAGGACGGGCTCCGGAAGGGTGAGGAAACGGTGCGGCATACCTCGACTGGGGGCGCGGGTCGGTCACCGCTCCACCATACGGAGTGAGCGCAGGCCGCGTTCGAGGTGCCATTGGAGGAAGGCCGCGACCAGACCGGCGCCCTCGCGTCGATGGCGCGGATCCGAAGCGTCCGCGATCACCCAGTCGCCGGTGAGCAGCGCCGACAGCAGACCGAGGGTCTCGCGGGCCGGAGCCGCCGATCCCGGCGGCCGACACAGCGGACACACCGAACCCCCGCCCACGACGTTGAAGGCCAGATGTGGGCCCGGCGCACCGCATTTCGCGCAGTCGTGGAAACTCGGGGCATAGCCGGCGATCGCCATCGCCCGTAGCAGGTAGGCGTCGAGGACGAGGTTGGGGTCGTGGACCGCGCCGGCGAGGGAGGTCAGGGCGCCACGCAGCAGGAGGAACTGCTGCAGAGCCGGCTCTCGTTCCTCGGTCAGTCGGTCGCAGGTCTCGAGCATGACGCTGGCAGCGGTCCAGGTCTCGATGCCGCGGGCCAAGCGGTCACCCAGCGGGTCGATCGACTCGGTCTGGGTCACGGTGTCGAGCGAACGCCCCTCGTAGCACTGGACGTCGATGACCATCGCCGGCTCGAGCCGGGCGCCGAACTTACTCTTGGTCTTGCGCACCCCGCGCCCGACCGCGCGCACCTTGCCCAGCCTGCGTGTGAGCAGAGTGATGATGCGATCCGACTCCCCCAACTTCTGGGTGCGCAGGACGATCGCCTCGTCACGGTAGGTGGGCACCGCACCATTGTCCGTGGTCCCACCGACAGCAGGGGTATGCCGCGCCGCGCGGGTCCCCCGCCCCGCCCACCGCTCCCCGCCACGCCGACCGCGAGCATCGAACATTCGTTCGATGTTCCTGCTACCCTGTGCCCATGGTGACCCTTCAGGGATCCCTCCTCGACCTCGGCGATCAGATCGCGCTGGGGCGCGTCGGTGAGGGCATGACCCGCCGTCATCTCACCCATGGCGCGTGGCTCGATGTGCGACCCGGCTGGCTGACCGCGGGCGACCGACTGCTCGAGGTTCTCGTTCACGAGGTGCCCTGGCAGGCCGAGCGGCGCCAGATGTATGACTCGGTCGTCGACGTGCCCCGGCTGACCCGGTTCTACGCCGAGGGCGAGCCACTCCCCCGGCCGGTCCTCGCGCAGGCCCGGGACGCCCTGTCGGCCCATTACGCCGGTGAACTCGGTGAGCCCTTCACGACTGCCGGCATGTGCCTCTATCGCGACGGGCGAGACTCCGTGGCCTGGCACGGAGATCGGATCGGTCGCTCGCGCGAGCAGGACACGATGATCGCCATCGTCTCGCTCGGCGCTGATCGTCCGCTCTCGCTGCGCCCACGCGACGGAGGCCCGTCGATCAAGGTGGCCGCCGGTCACGGTGATCTGGTGGTCATGGGTGGCAGTTGTCAGCGCACCTGGGACCACGCCATCCTCAAGACGAGCGCGGTCGTCGGCCCCCGGATCTCGGTGCAGTTCCGCGTGAGCGGCGTCCGCTGACGTTGCGCTCGGTGTGGGCCTCACTCTCGCTGCCGTTGCCGGCCGCGGCGTGCGCAGCCGCCACGAGGAGAGCGAGCTCCTCGCCGAACCAACCCATCAGGTCAGCCAGGTCAGGCACGGTCTCGCGGGCCGCCACGAGCCCGAAGTTCAGCTGGCCCAGATAGCCGATGACCGTGATGTTGAGGCCGATCCCGTCGGTGACGACCGAAACCGGGTGATGCGCAAGCAGTTTCGCGCCCGCAAGGTAGATCGGCACATTCGGACCGGGCACATTGGAGATGACCGTGTTGAAGGCAGGCAGCCGATGCAGGATCTTGCTCGCGAACATCACTCGGGCGGCCCGCGCCGTGAGAGCCGGGGGCGCGAAGTCGGAGACGTCGTCGACGAGTCCCTGCGGGATGAAGGCCTGTTGCGCCTTGGCGATCATCGTGGCCTGCCGGGTGACCGCGAGCCGCTCGACCGGGTCCTCGAGTTGCGTGGGCAGGGCCGCGAGCATGGCCGAGACCTTGTTCCCGCCCACACCGTCGTCGGCGCCGCGGATCGAGACCGGGACCATGGCCACGAGCGGCCCGTCCGGTAGGGCGTCGTGAGCGAGCAACCACCGGCGCAGAGCACCCGCGCTGATCGCCATGACGACGTCGTTGACCGACACCTCGAAGGTGTTCTTGACGAACTTCACCTCATCGAGCGGGAGCGAGGCGAAGGCAAACCGCCGATGCGGGGAGATGGCGACATTGAGCGGGGTGGGTGGCGCGACCAAGGGCGCCGAGGACTTGATGACGCCACCGTCGCCGGACGGCCCTCGGCCGAGGCCGAGCAGGTTGCCGACCAGCGGGCCGACGACGGGTGCGACGGCCGGGATGGCGCGGACCCCGTTGACGGCCAGCTTCGCCACCTCGATAGGGCGCCAGGCCAACCGCCCGATCGCCTGTACCCCGAGCCGGGCGGCACCGGGTCCGGGTTGCGGCCGAAACTCCGGCGCCGGTCCGGGCGTCGGCGCCTCCGGGCTGAGGTCGAAGAGCAGCGTGAGCATCTCGGCGCCACTCACGCCGTCGATCGCGGCGTGGTGCACCTTGGTGTAGACCGCCATCCGGCCACCGGCCAGCCCACTGAGCAGGTAGGTCTCCCAGAGCGGGCGCTCCCGATCCAAAGGGCGCGCATGGATCCGCGAAACCTGCTCCGCCAGTTGCTCATCCGAGCCGGGGCTCGGCAGACCGAGTTCGCGGACGTGGTAGCCGATGTCGAAGTGGCGGTCGTCGACCCACACGGGCTGGTCGATCCCCAACGGCACCGACTGCAGCCGTTGCCGGAGCACCGGCACAGCATCGAGACGCGAGGCGAGGATCGCCGTCAGTCGCTCGAGCGTGAGGGGTTCGGTCGCCGTCGAGGGATCGAGGATGCTGAGGCCCCCGACATGGCCAGTCGAGGTCGGCGTCTCGAGCGCGAGGAAAGCGGCGTCGAGCCCGGTCAGTCGCCGCGTCATGAGTTGACCCCAGCGATCGGAGGGTTCTCACGGATGGAGTCGGGCACCTTTGACCACCTTGTCGACGGCATTCTTCGGACCGTGCAGCGCCAGGCCCACGAGATCGAGGCGATCGCTGGGCACGTCGGCGACGACGGCCCGATTGGCCGCGTCATGACCGGTACTGAACATCTCCCGGGTGTACACCGCAAGGGGTATGCCGCGCCCCACGGCCCGCTCGCGGGCCGCAGTGAGCGTTTCGCCCGAGGCGGCGAAGACGAGAACGGGGATGCCGAGCAGGGCGAGGTAGTCCTGCCCGCTGCCGTCGCGATAGGCCTCTCCGACCAGGTCGGGATTGGCGGCCGCGAGGCCCGACGCGAGGAAGGCGGTGACGTTGAGTTTCTGCCAGGCCTCGAGGTCGTCCCGCACGAGGATCGCGACCTTGGTCGCGAACGGTGGGGTCAGCGCCTCACTCATCGGATCCTGCTGCGGACGTGCCCTCGACGCGACGCTCGATCCACTCGTCGACGACGGCCGCCACGCTCTGGGGCACCTCCATCTGAGGGACATGACCGACACCCGCGAACTCGACGTAGTCCCAGTCCGGATTCGCCCGCGCCGTGCGCCGCGCCGCCTCGACCGAGACGAGGCGGTCCTTGTCACCGTGCAGCAGCAGGACCGGACCGGGGAGCGCGGCCAAATGCGCGGCATACCGGCGCGGACGACCGACGACGACGAGCAGCGAGCGGGCCGCCCGGGTGAAACTCCTGTCGATGTCGCCCATCGCGCCATCGATCGCGCCGCGGCGGGTCGCCACCTCGACGTTGACGTCCATGACGGCCTGCGAGCCCTTGCTGCGGTCGGCGAAGACCAACGCGGCCACCTGCTCCGCGAGCACTCGCGGAGGCAACGTCTGTCGAGCCCGTCGCAGGCCGGCCTCGGCCACGCCCGGGAGCGCGAAGACCGCGAATCGGCTGGCGACGACCGGATCCGGGCGCACCGGCACTGCGGGCAGCGCGGGGTCGACGAGCACCAGCCCCGCGACGAGGTCGGGTCGCGAGCGGGTCACGAAGGTGGAGATCATCCCGCCCATCGAGTTGCCCACGACGATGGCCGGACGGCGCACGACGTGCTCGAGGAAGGCGACGACCAGGTCACGGTTCGCCAGCACCGCCGTGTCGGCGGGATGACCTGCGGTGAGCCCGAATCCGCGCAGGTCGAGAGCAAAGACCTCTCGGTGCTGCGACCACATCTGGCCCACCTCGAGCCAGTTCGTGTGCGAGCCGCCGAGGCCGTGCACGAGCACCATCGGGGTCGCATCGACGCCACCCTCGGGCGCATCCCAGTGGATCCAGTGGACGTCGCCGCCGAGGTCGGTGTGGTGGTGGGTGGCGCCCCAGGGGGTGGCGTGCGCCAGGTCGGCCGTCATGAGCCCATCATGCGCCAGTCACCACGGCGGCGTCCCGATCGGCGCGATTGAGCGCCGACATGATCGCCCGGAAGGACGCCTTGACGATCGACTCGTGCAGGCCGACGCCCCAGAGCACCCGGTCACCCACCGCGCATTCGACGTATGCCGCGGCTCGGGCGTCGCCGCCCGCCGACAGGGCGTGCTCGGCGTAGTCGAGCACCCGAACGTCGACGCCGATGCTGGTGAGTGCATCGATGAAGGCGGCGATCGGGCCATTGCCGCGGCCGAGGACGGTCTGCTCGACGCCGTCGACCTTGATGGTCGCCTCGATGGTGTCCTGGCCCTCGTCATTGCCGGTCACCGTCGAGCGCACAGGGGTGTAGCGGCCCCACCGGTCGCCCTCGACCTCGGCGTGGAGGTACTCGTCGGCGAACATCGCCCAGATCTGGGCGCCGGAGAGCTCGCCACCCTCGGCATCGGTGCGCTTCTGCACGACCTGGCTGAACTCGACCTGGAGGCGGCGGGGCAGGTCCAGCCCGTGCTCGGACTTGAGCAGGTAGGACACCCCGCCCTTGCCGGACTGGCTGGGGGGGGGGGGGGGGGGGG
>NZ_HF570956.1:2139186-2147167 GCF_000367525.1 Phycicoccus elongatus Lp2
CCCTCGGCTCGCCCGGGACGGCGCGCGCGGGCGTGCTCTGCCTCCGGCGCCGCGGCCGACACGTCCAGGTCGGGCTGCTGCCGCCCGCCGCCGGGGCCGCTCCGATACCCATGGACCGGGTCATCGCGTGGGAGCTCGACGTCCTCGGTAGCCACGGCATGGACGCGCGGGCCTACCCCGCGCTGCTCGACGACGTGCGGGCCGGTCGCATCCCGCTGGCCTCGATGCTCGACGGTCGCGGACCCCTGGGGCTCGAAGCCGCGGCCAAGGCGCTGCCCGACATGGGGTCCTCGTTCTCGCGGGGCATCGTCCTCGTCGACCCCACCCGCTAGGGGTTCATACCCCCTAGGGTATTTGTCAATATACCTATGGGGGTATACCTTCGGATCAGCGGCCGGACCGACCGCACCACCGCGTCGAAGGAGGACCCCATGGCCGACGTCGTCGTCCTGGGAGCCGGCGTCGCCGGCCACACCGCCGCGCTGCACCTGCGACGGCTGCTGCCCAAGAACAACACCGTGACGGTCGTGACACCGAACAGCCAGTGGAACTGGATCCCGTCGAACATCTGGGTCGGGGTGGGCCAGATGGGCAAGTCGGACGTCGTCTTCCCGCTCGCGCCCGTCTATGCCAAGCAGGGCATCGCCTATGTCCAGGCCAAGGCCGTCGGCCTCCATCCGGCCGGCATCGAGGGCGCGGCCGACTCCCGCCCGGCGGTCGAGGTCGAGTCCACCGCGCCGGACCGGCAGGGCGAGTCCAGCACCCTCCACTACGACTACCTCGTCAACGCCACCGGCCCGCAGCTGAAGTTCGGCGCCACCGAGGGGCTTGGCCCGCAGCACGGGCACACCGTCTCGGTGTGCACCGCCGACCACGCCGTCGAGGCCGCGGCCCGCCTCGCCGAGACGATCGACCGGCTGCGCGCCGGGGAGTCGCAGACCCTCGTCACCGGCATGGGCCACGGCACCTGCACCTGCGAGGGCGCAGCCTTCGAGTACGTCTTCAACGTCGA
This sequence comes from Phycicoccus elongatus Lp2, assembly GCF_000367525.1. GTDB lineage: Bacteria > Actinomycetota > Actinomycetes > Actinomycetales > Dermatophilaceae > Phycicoccus_A > Phycicoccus_A elongatus. The sequence continues at coordinate 2,140,199 of NZ_HF570956.1, forward strand.
CCACGAGCTCCGGCAGGCCGGGGTCCGCGACCGCGCCCGGCTCATCTACCTCACGAACGAGGCCGCGCTCGGTGACTTCGGCGTCGGCGGCATGACCTTCGGGCAGAACGGCTTCGAGACCACGAGCGAGCTCTGGACCGCCTCCCTGTTCCGCGAGCGCGAGGTCGATGCCATCCTCGGGGCGCACGTCCACTCGGTCGAGTCGGGCCTGGTCCACTACGAGACCCTCGACGGCCAGGACCACACCCTCGCCTTCGACTTCGCGATGCTGCTGCCGCCCTTCGGCGGCGTCCCACTGTGGGCCAAGGACCGGGCGGGGAACGACATCACGAGCGAGCTCTTCGCCCCCTCGGGCTTCATGAAGGTCGACGCCGACTACTCGGGCAAGCCCTACGAGGAGTGGAAGGCCGACGACTGGCCGCTGACCTACATGGCCCAGGGCTACGACAACATCTGGGCCGCCGGCATCGCCTTCGCCCCGCCGCACCAGATTTCCCGGCCCCGCAGGAGCCCCCGCGGCACCGTCATCACCCCCTCGCCGCCCCGGACCGGCATGCCGTCCGGCGTGCAGGGGAAGGTGGCCGCCGAGTCGATCGCGGCCCGGATCAAGCAGGGCCCCTCGGCCCGCCCGGTCGAGGCCTCGATGGCCCGGATGGGCGCCGCCTGCGTGGCCTCGGCCGGCACCGGCCTGCGGAAGGGATCGGCGGCCTCGATGACGATGATGCCGATCGTGCCGGACTTCGACCGCTTCGCCACCGGACGCGACCTCAGCGACACGCGCGGCGAGATCGGCCTCGCGGGTCACTGGACCAAGCTCATGCTGCACCACCTCTTCATCCACAAGGCCAAGGCCCGCTTCGGCTGGCAGTTCATCCCGGAGTGACCCCATGACGACGACCCCCGGCGCGGGCCCCGAGCCCGTCACCCCGACCGCCGACCTCACGAAGGCGCCGCTCCCCACGAAGCGGACCCTTCGCGCCCGGCGCAGCCTCCCGTTGCAGGCAGGCCGTTTCGCCCTCATCAACGCGCGCATGATGCGGATGGTGCTCAAGGGCCATCACTGACGCACACTGGCGTCATGAGGGCTCCACGATGGTGGGACGAGCACGTCCTGCCGCGGCTCGTCGACCGCACCATGTCGGGGCCGCAGGTCGAGGAGCTCCGCGCCGCCACCTGCGGCCGTGACGCCGTGCGCGGGCTCGTCGTCGAGGTCGGTTTCGGCTCCGGCCGCAACCTCGCGCACTACGGCCCCGACGTGACGGGCGTGCTCGCCGTCGAGCCGGCCGACCTGGCGTGGGAGCGCGCCCTGCCGCGCATCGCCGCCTTCGGCCGACCGGTCGAGCGGGTCGGCACCGACGCCGCCGGCCTCGACCTGTCGACGGCATCGGTCGACGCGGTGGTCTCGACGTGGACCCTGTGCACGATCCCCGCCCTGACGAACGCGCTGGCGGAGATCGCGCGCGTCCTCCGACCCGGCGGCGCCCTCCACTTCGTCGAGCACACGACGAGCGACCACCCGGCTCTCGCGCGCGCCCAGGCAGTGGTCCAACCCGTGTGGGGCGCCTGGGCCGGCGGCTGCCACCTCGACCGGGACATCCCCGGGGAGCTCGAGCGGGCGGCATACGCCCTCACCAGCCACGGGCGAAGGGGATGGTTCGTGTCCGGGAGCGCCCGCCCCATGGCACACAGCGGACACAGCACACCCACAGGGAGCTGACAACCTGCTTCATACCTCCGGGGGTATGACTGAGGCATGACCACGAGAAGCGCAGCCCTCATCCTCACGGCCGTGGCCCTCCTGGGCCTGACGGCCTGCAGCGCGGCCTCACCGGGGGCCGCCACCGGCCCCACACCGACGGTCACCACCGGCTCACCGTCTGCCGGATCGGCGGCCACGGGGCCATCGACCACCGCGTCCACCCCGGCGCCTGCCGGCTCAGAGCCCACGAGCACCCTCGCTCCCGGGGCCACGGCCGCGCCGGCCACGGTCGACACCCCCGCGGAGCAGGCCGCCTGGGCAGCCCTCATGGACCCGACCGGTGAGTATGCCGCCTACGCGAGCTACGCCGCGGTCCTCGACCGCCACGGCACCGTGCAGCCCTATGCGCGGATCGCCGCGGCCGAGGAGCGGCACATCGCGGCCCTCGTGCGGCAGCTGGAGCGGATGGGCGTCGAGGTGCCCGCCAACCCCTACCTCGGGAAGGTCACGGCCCCTGATGACCTGCTGGCGGCCGCCACGGCTTGGGCCGAGGGCGAGGTCGACAATGTCGCGCTCTACGACCGGCTCATCGACCAGGTCGCCGGCGACCAGGCCCTCACCCGCGTGTTCGAGAACCTCCGGCGCGCTTCGCAGGAGAGCCATCTGCCGGCCTTCGAGGCGGCAGCGGCCAATGGCGGCACGACGGGCTGACGCCGGACACGACGACGGGCCGACGCCGGTGGCGTCGGCCCGTCGTGGGTCGCGTCAGCGACCGAAGAGCTTGCTGAAGAAGCCCTGTCCGGGCTCGTCCTGGTGCCCCTGGCAGCGCTGACCCTGCGGGACCCCCCGCAACACCTGGTCGACGTGCTGGCCACAGCCGGCCCACGTCGTCTTGCCACACTTACGGCAGGTCACTGCTCGGCACATGCTGGTTCCTCCACGGTCGGGTCCGGTCCTGCAGGACGATACCCTAGGGGGTATCATTGTGTCATGTCTAGCGCGTCACGCACCGTTGTTATCGTCGGCGGCGTCGCCGGCGGCATGTCCACCGCGACCCGGCTGCGCCGTCTCGACGAGACTGCGCGGATCATCGTCGTGGAGCGCAGTGGCCACGTCTCCTTCGCCAACTGCGGCCTGCCCTACCACGTGGGCGGGGTCATCGAGGCGCGGTCGGCGCTGCTCCTGCAGACGCCGGCCTCGCTGGGGGCCCGCTTCGAGCTCGACGTGCGCGTGCGGACCGAGGCCGTGGCCATCGACCCGGCCGCCCACCGCGTGACCCTGCGCGACCTCGCCTCCGGCGTCGAGGAGGAGGTCACCTACGACGCCCTCGTCCTCTCCCCCGGCGCCCGCCCGGTGCGCCCCCCGATCCCCGGCATCGAGCGCGCCCTCACCCTGCGCGACATCGAGGACACCGATGTCCTCGTGGCCGCCGTCGCGGCCGCGCAGGGCGTCGAGGCCCGCGGCTTCGACGACGAGTCCCCCGAGCCGGCCACCGCCGTCGTCATCGGCGGGGGCTTCATCGGCGTGGAGCTCACCGAGAACCTCGTCCACCGCGGCATGCAGGTCGCCCTCGTCGAAGCCACCCCCCAGGTGATGGCCCCCCTCGACCCCGAGATGGTCGCCCCGGTGCACCGGGCCCTGCGCGCCGCCGGCGTCGACCTCCACCTCGGTCGGTCCGTGACCGCGATCGGCGTCGAGGACGTGACCCTCGACGACGGCACCGTCCTGCCGGCCGCCCTCGTCGTCGCCGCCATCGGCGTGCGGCCGGACACCACCCTGGCCCAGGCTGCAGGCCTGCGGGTCGGCGACCGGGGCGGCATCGCCGTCGACGAGCACTTCCGCACCAGTGCCCCCGACGTCTACGCCGTCGGCGACGCGGTCGAGAAGGTCGACGGGCTCAGCCACGAGCAGGCCCTCGTCCCGCTCGCCAACACCGCCAACCTCCAGGGCCGTCGGGTCGCCGACGTCATCGCCGGCGACGGCGGCACCGACCGACCGGTCCTCGGCACGGCGATCGTCGGCGTCTTGGGCCTCCAGGTCGCCGCGACGGGCTGGAACGAGAAGCGCCTGCGCGCTGCGGGACGCGCCCACCGCGCCATCCACACCCACCCGGCCTCGCACGCGACCTACTACCCCGGCGCCGCGACGATGGCGCTCAAGCTGCTCGTCGACCCGGAGACCGACGCGATCCTCGGCGCGCAGGGCGTCGGCCGCGAGGGCGTCGACAAGCGCATCGACGTCATCGCCACCGCGATGACGGCTGGCCTGCGCGCCCGCGACCTCGCCGCCCTCGAGCTCGCCTACGCCCCGCAGTTCGGGTCGGCGAAGGACCCGGTCAACATGCTCGGCCACATCGACGACAACCTCCACTCCGGGCTGTCCGCGTGCATCCAGTGGCACGAGCTCGACGCGGCGCTCGCCTCCGAAGCGGCCCTCATCGACGTGCGCACCGCCTCGGAGTTCGCCAAGGGCTCCATCGAGGGCGCGCTCAACATCCCCGTCGACGAGCTGCGCGACCGACTCGACGAGGTGCCCGCGGGCCCGGTCGTGGTCCACTGCGCCGTCGGCCTGCGCGGGCACGTCGCCGCCCGGATCCTGCGCCAGCGCGGGTGGGAGGACGTGCGCAACCTCAGCGGCGGCTACACGACCTGGCGCGCCGGCACGAGCTGAACCTGCCGGCGGCCTCTCTCGCGGCCCGCCCGGTTCCGTGACGCGGTGGTTCGATCTGGACGCGGGAGCTGCTGCGTCAGGGACCGAGGTTCCGGGTCAGCCGGGTCCCACCCGAGCGCTGGGCCGCGAGCCACCGCTGCTGATCGACCACGAAGGCTCGGTCGACGGGCCGGCCGTGGCCCGGCACGAAGGTCCGCGTCCCCGTCGCCAGCAGCACGTCGAGCGACTCGACCCAGCGGTCGAGGGATGACGTGCGGTCGAGCTGCGGGGGCCCGCTCTCCTCGACGAGGTCGCCGGGGATGGCCACCTCCCCGGCCACGAGCGCGAGATCGTATGCCGTGTGCCCACCGAGCACGCGCACCTCGACCCGCAGCCCGCCCAGGTCGAGGACGGCACCGTCCTCGAGGGTGCCGGTCGGTGGTCGCAGGACGTCGGGACGCAGCTCCGGCTCGTGCCCGAGCGCCTCGGACCACTGCTCGCGGGCGCGCGCCTCCCACGCCACTGCGGGCGGTCCCCAGGCCTGGCGCTGCTCGGCCGCCGACCCCGGCTCGTCGAGGAGGACCGCGTTGGCGAACCAGTGGTCCCAGTGGTCATGGGTGTTGACGACGACGAGCGGGAGGGCGGTCAGCTCGCGCACCGCCCGCTGGACCTGACGGCCCTGCCGGGGCCCGCCGCCGGTGTCGACGACGAGGGCCCGCTGTTCACCGCGCACGAGGACGCTGGTGAGCCCGACGGTGGGCGTGCCGACCCGCCACACCGCGTCACTGACGCGCTCGACCTCGACGCCCGGCACGGGCGTCAGCGGCGACGGAGCAGCACGACGGTGTCGAGGGCCGGACGGTCCGCGTCCGGGACGACCCGCTGTCGCAGCTCGGCCCGCTCGACCACGACCGGCAGGCCCTCGACCGAGGCGACGACGTGCTCGGGGTCGAGGAGGATCGCCGGGTCCTGCGGCCCGCCCACCCCCTCGAGGAGGTTGCGGCGCGCGTGGCCGATGACGAGCACCGTGCCCCCGGGCCGGCAGGCCCGCAGACCGGCCGCGATCACGGCATCCCACTCGTCACGGGGCAGGTGGAGGTAGCAGAAGACGACAAGGTCCCGGTCGCCCTCACCGACGAGGGCGGTGGCATCGCCGACGACGGCGGTCAGCCGCGACGCACGCTCCCCGAGCCGGCCGGCGGCCAGGTCGGCGACCCGCTGCACGGCCACCGGGCTGAAGTCGACGGCCTCGACCTCCCAGCCCTGCTCGACGAGCCAGAGGGCGTTGCGGCCCTCGCCGGCCGCGATGTCGAGGGCCCGGCCGGGCGGCATACCGCTGACGAGCTCCTCGACCCAGACGTTGGGCGCGGCCGACCACACGAGGTCGGTCGCGGCATACCGGGCATCCCAGTCGGCGGCCTCCATGTCAGGCGAGGGAGAGGAAGAGCCTCTCCATGGCTGCGACGTCCATCGGGTTGTGCTCCGGGTCCGAGACGCACTGGCGCAGCCCCAGCGAGATCGTGGCGAAGCCGGCGCGGTCGAGCGCCTTGGACACCGCCGCCATCTGGGTGACGATGTCCTGGCACTCCCGGCCGTCCTCGATCATCTTGATGATCCCGCCGATCTGGCCCTGGGCGCGCTTGAGCCGCTTGACGACTGCTTGCATCTCGTCGGCGTCGAGCTCCATGACGTCCCTTCCCATGTCTTACCTGATCTCTGCGGATGGTACCCCGGGTGGTATGGCTCAGCCCTGCGACGCGGCGGCCTGCGCCGCGACCTGGGACCGCACGTCGTCCATGTCGAGGGCCCGGATGCCCTCGATGACCTTCTCGAGCCCGGCCGGCGGCAGCGCCCCGGCCTGCGCGTAGACGAGGATGCCCTCGCGGAAGGCCATGATCGTCGGGATCGAGGTGATCTGGGCCGCCCCGGCGAGCGCCTGCTCGGCCTCGGTGTCGACCTTGCCGAAGACGATGTCCTCGTGCGTGCCGCTCGCCGCCTCATAGGTGGGGGCGAACTGACGGCACGGGCCGCACCACGAGGCCCACCAGTCAACGAGAACGATGTCGTTCTCGGTCACGGTCTTCTCGAAGGTGTCAGCGGTGAGGTCGACGGTGGCCATGGGGCTCCTTGGTTCAATGGTTCGTCTGGACTGGGCCGTACAACGCTCGGAGCGCCCGATGTATGCCGCGGACGCCCACTGGGCGACACACCCCGGGCGGTACGATGCCATGATACCCCCTAGGGTATTGATTCGAGCGAGCGAAAGGACGTCGTGATCACATCGGTCGTGGCCGGGCTGGTCATCGGCGTCATCCTCGGCAGCCTCGGCGGCGGGGGCGCGATCCTGTCCCTGCCCGTCCTCGTCTTCGCCCTCGGCCTGGCCCCGCACGACGCCGCCTCGGCCTCCCTCGTCATCGTCGGCATCACGTCCGCGATCGCGCTCGTGGAGCACGCCCGCGCCGGCCGGGTGCACTGGCGGGACGGGCTCGTCTTCGGGGTCGTCGGCGCGGTGGGCACGGTCTTCGGCACGACGCTGGCGCGCCGGGTCGACGGCCACACGCTGCTCCTCGCCTTCGCCGGCCTGCTCCTCGTCGTCGCCGCCGTCCTCTGGCGGCGCGCCT
>NZ_HF570956.1:2147267-2199886 GCF_000367525.1 Phycicoccus elongatus Lp2
CCCCACCAGTCGACTGTCACCAACGTGATGGCCGGGTACACCTAGGATTCTGGATCATGAGCAAGGTCCTCTCCGCCGTCGCCTGGCCCTATGCCAACGGCCCGCGTCACCTCGGCCACGTCGCCGGGTTCGCGGTGCCCTCGGACGTCTTCTCCAGGTACATGCGGATGGCCGGGCACGACGTGCTCATGGTGAGCGGCTCCGACGAGCACGGGACGCCGATCCTCGTCCTGGCCGACAAGGAGGGCGTGACCCCCCGAGAGCTGGTCGACAAGAACCACGCGATCATCGCCGCCGAGCTCGCCGACCTGGGCTGCTCCTACGACCTCTACACGCGCACGACGACCGACAACCACTATGCCGTCGCCCAGGAGCTCTTCCGGCGCTGCTGGGAGAACGGCTACATGGTCGAGCGCACCCAGCGCGGCGCCATCTCGCCCAGCACCGGCCGCACCCTGCCGGACCGCTACATCGAGGGCACCTGCCCCATCTGTGGTTACGGCGAGGCCCGTGGCGACCAGTGCGACAACTGTGGCAACCAGCTCGAGCCCGAGGAACTGGTCAACCCGCGCTCCAAGGTCAACGGCGAGACGCCGGTCTTCGTCGAGACCCAGCACTTCTTCCTCGACCTCCCGGCGCTCGCGGACTCCCTGCGCACCTGGCTCGAAGGTCGCGAGGCGAGCGGCACCTGGCGCCCCAACGTCATCAAGTTCAGCCTCAACATCCTCGACGACATCAAGCCGCGCGCGATGACCCGTGACATCGACTGGGGTATCCCGGTGCCACTCGACGGCTGGCGCGACCAGCCGACCAAGCGGCTCTATGTCTGGTTCGACGCGGTCGTCGGCTACCTCTCGGCGTCGATCGAGTGGGCCCGACGCCTGCCGGAGGTCGACGGCCAGAGCCAGGCCGACCGCTGGCGCGAGTGGTGGAACGACCCGGAGGCGCTGTCCTACTACTTCATGGGCAAGGACAACATCACCTTCCACTCCCAGATCTGGCCGGCCGAGCTCCTGGCGTATGCCGGTCGCGGCGCTCACGGCGGCAGCCCCGGCGAGTTCGGGGTGCTCAACCTGCCGACCGAGGTCGTCTCGAGCGAGTACCTCACCTTCGGCGACCAGCAGTTCTCCACCAGCCGCGGCCACGTCGTCCTCGTGCGCGACGTCCTCGACCGCTACGGCCCCGACGGCATCCGCTACTTCATCTGTGCGGCCGGTCCGGAGAGCCAGGACAGCGCCTTCACCTGGCGCGACTTCGTCCAGCGCAACAACTCCGAGCTCGTCGCCGGCTGGGGCAACCTGGTCTCACGCTCGGCGGCGATGGTCGCCAAGAACTTCGGCGAGATCCCGCAACCCGGCCCACTGGACGAGGTCGACGAGGCCGTGCTCGCCACGGTCGAGCAGGCCTTCACCACCGTCGGCGACCTGCTGGCCCGTCAGCGCGTCAAGGCGGCGACGGCCGAGGCGATGCGCGCCGTGGGTGAGGTCAACGCCTACGTGTCGCGCACCGAACCCTTCAAGCTCAAGGGCGGCGACCAGCGCGAGCGCCTGGCCACGGTGCTGCACACCCTCATCCAGTGCGTGAGCGATCTCAACACGATTCTCGCGCCGGTCCTGCCGCATGCGGCCAACCGGGTGCATGCCGTGCTCGGTGGCCAAGGTCAGTTCATGCCGATGCCGGTCATCGCGGATGTCAGCGGCCTCGACGGCGATGCCGACCGCACCTATCCGGTCATCACCGGCGAGTACTCCAAGACCCCACGCTGGGGCCGGACGCCGGTCGTCGTCGGCACCCCGATCGCCAAGCCGGCGCCGGTCTTCACCAAACTCGACGACTCGGTCGTCGACGAGGAACTCGCCCGGATGGGCGGCTGAGCCCTAGGGCCGGGCACCGTATGCCGCGCGAGATCGAGTTCCCGGATCCACTCCAGATCCCTGTCTTCGACAACCACACCCATCTCGACATCAGCCGCGAGGGCGAGCCGATCGACGTCGCCGCAGCCCTGCGCGAGGCGGCCCGGGTCGGTGTGACGCGCGTCATGCAGATCGGTTGTGACCTGCCCTCGGCCCGGCTCACCATCGGGCTGGTCGACGAGCACCCGCAGATCCTCGGCGGGGTGGCCCTGCACCCCAACGACGCCCCACGCTTGGCGGCGTCGGGGAGGCTCGCCGCGGCATACGACGAGATCGAGGAGTATGCCGCGCACCCGCGGGTGCGCGTGGTCGGGGAGACCGGGCTCGACTTCTTCCGGACCGGGCCCGAGGGGCGAGGTGTGCAGGAGGAGTCCTTCCGCTGGCACATCGACCTCGCCAAGCGACTCGGGAAGACGCTCCAGATCCATGACCGGGACGCGCATGACGACGTCCTCCGCGTCCTCGACAGCGAACAAGCCCCCGAAAAGGTTGTGCTGCACTGTTTTTCGGGTGACGTCAGGTTTGCGCGCGAGTGCGTCGACCGGGGTTACCACCTCTCCTTCGCCGGACCCATCACTTTCAAGAGCTCCCAGGAACTGCGTGACGCGCTCGCCGTGACACCCCTCGACCGGGTGCTCGTCGAGACCGATGCGCCCTACCTGACGCCTCACCCCTTCCGGGGCGCCACCAACGCGCCGGTCATGCTCCCGCTGACGGTCCGCCGGGCGGCAGCCGTGCTCGGCGTCTCCGTTCCCGAGTTGTGTCACCAGGTCAACCAGACCGGTGAGCGGCTCTACGGCTCTTGGTGACCAACCCCTCCAGTCACACTCGTCACGCACGCCACCCACGCCTGAGACCAGCCTTGGGGGCGGCCGTTATCAAAACTTGACCTTCGTTCGCGCGTTCCGGCATGGTGGATGGGTTGGCCGGGGCTGAACCCGGCGAGCGGAGCGTGTCGGCACCCCTGCCCGACCGCCTCCGGCGGGCCCTCCCCTGATGGCTCGCACCGGCAACCCCTGTCCGGTCCTCGCTGCTCGGTGCCCGGGAAGTTTGATCATCGGAGTGCAGTGAACTTTCGCCCCTTGCCCCTGCTCGCCCAAGGCGCAGCAGCCCTGACCGTCATCGCCGGATCCTTCGGCGTGACCGCTCTCGACAAGTCCGTCACCCTCTCGGTCGACGGCAAGAGCTCGTCCGCGCACAGCTTCGGCTCCACCGTCGCCGACGTCCTGGACGGCCAGGACATCACGGTCGGCGCGCGTGACCAGGTCGTCCCGTCATTGGGCTCGAAGGTCAAGGACGGCGACACCATCACCGTGCGTTACGCACGCAAGCTGGTCGTCACGGTCGACGGTGTGGTCAAGGAGTACTGGACGACCGCGACGACGGTCGACGCCGCGCTCAAGGACCTCGGCCTGCACGCCGACGGGGCGGTCATCTCGGCCTCGCGCTCGCAGACCCTGGGCCGTCAGGGCCTCACCTTCTCGGTGACCACTCCCAAGGACGTCACCCTGACCGTCGGTGGCCAGGCCCAGCCCCTCACCACCACCTCGGCCACGATCGGTGACCTGCTCAAGGACCAGGGCGTCGCGATCGGTGACAAGGACCGGATCAACCCCGGCGCCGACACCGCAGTGGCCAACGGCATGAGCATCGTCGTCAACCGCGTCGAACTGCGCGACACGACCTCCACCGAGGAGATCGCCTTCGGCACGACCGAGACCACCGACGACACGCTCTACACCGACCAGAAGAAGGTCGTCACCAAGGGCGTGGCCGGCGAGCGCACCATCACCGTCCAGCAGGTCGTCGTCGACGGGCAGGTCGAGAGCGAATCGCAGACCGGCTCCACCGTCACCCGTGAGCCCGTCGCCCAGGTTGTCGCCAAGGGCACCCAGGCCCGTCCGGCCTCGGCACCGGCTGCGCCTGCGGCCAGCGCCGGCAACACCTCCGGTGGCGGGATCAATTTGGCCAACGCCGCCATGTGGGACCGCGTCGCCCAGTGCGAGTCCGGCGGCAACTGGAGCATCAACACCGGCAACGGCTACTACGGCGGCCTGCAGTTCTCCTACCAGACCTGGCTCGGCAACGGCGGTGGCGACTTCGCCCAGCGTGCCGACCTGGCCACCCGGGAGCAGCAGATCACCGTCGCCAACCGGCTCTACGCCTACTCGGGCCTGGGCCAGTGGAGCTGCAAGGGCTGAGCCTGCTCACGACCACGCCGTATGCCGTGCGCCCACCCGGGCGCACGGCATACCGCTTTGTGCGCGTCTAGAGTGACGCCATGCCCGAGCCGACCGCACGCCTGCTCGGGGCATCGCAGGTGCGCGAGCTCGCCGACCGGCTCGGGATCCGCCCGACCAAGCAGTGGGGGCAGAACTTCGTCGTCGACGGCAACACGGTCGAGCGCATCGTGCGGGTCGCGGGCGTGGGGCCGAACGACGTCGTCGCCGAGGTGGGCCCGGGGCTCGGCTCGCTGACCCTGGCACTCCTTCCCGCGGTGCGCACGGTCATCGCCCTCGAGGTCGACCCCGTCCTGGCTGCCGCCCTGCCGGACACCGTCGGTGCCCGGGCCCCCGATCTCGCCGAGCGCCTGCTCGTCGTCCATGCCGACGCCCTGCAGGTGCACACGCTGCCCGGTCCGGCGCCGACGGCGCTGGTCGCCAACCTCCCCTACAACGTCTCGGTGCCCGTCGTCCTGCGCTTCCTCGAGCTCTTCCCGACCATCGAGCGCATCCTGGTCATGGTCCAGCTCGAAGTGGCCGAGCGGTTGGCGGCCCGGCCCGGCTCCAAGGCCTACGGCGTGCCCTCGGCGAAGGCTGCGTGGTATGCCGATGTGCGGCTCGCCGGCACCGTTTCCCGCTCGATCTTCTGGCCGGTCCCGAATGTCGACTCCGGTTTGGTCGCCTTCGAGCGCCGCTCGGCCCCCGAGACGACGGTGAGCCGGGCCGACGTCTTCGCCTGCGTCGACGCTGCCTTCGCCCAGCGGCGCAAGACCCTGCGGGCCGCCCTGGCCACATGGGCCGGGTCCCCGGCCGAGGCGGAGCGGGTGTGCCGCGCGGCCGGGATCGACCCGACCCTGCGCGGTGAACGCCTCGACATCCATCAGTTCGCGGCCCTCGCCGAAGCACGAGGCAGGTGAACCCCGCTGGTCCCAGCCGCCGCCGGCTCGGGATGGACGCCAGGCGCCCGGTCCTGACTAGGGTGGCGTCATGACCTCGGCCCATCTCGCGCCCGTGCCGGTGACGGTGCGTGTCCCCGGCAAGGTCAACCTCGAGCTCCTCGTCGGTGGGCTGCGCCCGGACGGCTTCCACTCCCTGTCGACGGTCTTCCAGGCCGTGAGCCTGCATGACGACGTCACGGTCGTCGAGGCCGATGATTGGGGGTGCACCGTCACCGGCCCCCTGGCAGTCGGTGTCCCGGAGAGCGGCGACAACCTCGCCGTCCGCGCCGCCCGGGCCCTCGCCCGCGTCACCGAAATCGACACCGCGGTGCACATCACCATCCGCAAGGGCATTCCGGTGGCCGGCGGGATGGCCGGAGGCAGTGCCGATGCTGCAGCGGCACTCGTTGCCTGCGACCGGCTCTGGGAACTCGGCATGGCCAGGGAGGAGCTCGAGGAGATCGGGGCCGACCTCGGCAGCGATGTGCCCTTCCTCGTCGCCGGCGGCACGGCCATCGGCAGCGGCCGCGGGGAGCGGCTGGCGCCGGTCCTGGCTCGCGGGACCTTCCATTGGGTCTTCGCCCTCGCCGAAGGCGGCCTCTCGACCCCGACCGTCTTCGCCGAGATCGACCGGCTGCGGGCCGACCGCGACATCCCCGAGCCCAGCCCGACCCCCGAACTCATGGGAGCGCTGCGATCCGGGGATCCGACCCAATTGGCGCTGCATCTGCGCAACGACCTGCAGGAGGCGGCCATCGCGCTGCGTCCGGGCCTGCAGGAGGTCATCGACGACGGACTCGAGTTCGGGGCCCTCGCGGGCATCGTTTCCGGCTCGGGCCCCACGGTGGCCTTCCTCGCGCGGGACCACGAGACCGCCCTCGACCTGGCCGTCGCGCTCACCGCCAGTGGGGCGGTCCGCGACGTGCGCCGCGCGCACGGCCCGGTCCATGGCGCGCACGTCATCCCCGGCCCGGTCGACTGAAGCGACGTCCTCTCCCGTGCCCAACCTCATCTCGGTCGAGCGTGCTTCCCTCGCCCTCGGCACCACCCAGGTGCTCGACGCCGTCTCCCTCGGCCTGGGGGGTGGTGACCGCATCGGCATCGTTGGGCGCAATGGCGGCGGCAAGACGACCCTGCTGCGCGTGCTTTCGGGCACGCGGACCGTCGACTCCGGACGCGTGGCGCGGGTCGGTGGCCTCACCGTCGGCACCCTCAGCCAGGACGACACTCTCGACCCGACCCGCACGGTTCACGAGGTCGTCCTGAGGGACCTCCCCGAGCACGAGTGGGCCGCTGACCCGCGCATCCGCGACATCCTCGAGGGTCTGCTCGGCGGGACCGACGGTGCGGGGGTCGGTGGACTCGACGCGACCATCGCGCCACTCTCCGGCGGAGAGCGCCGGCGGATCGCGCTCGCCGCACTCCTCGTCCAGCGTCCCGACGTCCTGCTCCTCGACGAGCCGACCAACCACCTCGACGTCGAGGGTGTGGCCTGGCTTGCCGACCACCTCGTGCGCCGTCACTCGTCGCCGACGAACGCGATCCTCGCCATCACTCACGACCGCTGGTTCCTCGACGCCGTCGCCGGGCAGACGTGGGAGGTGGAGAACGGCGCGGTCCACGCCTACGAGGGTGGGTATGCCGCGTTCGTCCTGGCCAAGGCCGAGCGCTCGCGCATCGCGGCGGCGGCGGACCGCCGCGACAACCTGTTGCGCAAGGAACTCGCCTGGCTGCGCCGTGGCGCCCCCGCCCGCACGAGCAAGCCGAAGTTTCGCATCGAGGCGGCCAATGCACTGATCGCGGCCGAGCCACCCCCGCGCGACGACGTCGAGCTGGTCGGCTTCGCCACCTCGCGCCTGGGCAAGGACGTCATCGATCTGCAGGACGCCTCGGTCGAGGTCGCCGGGCGGGCGCTGCTCGACCGGGTGACCTGGCATCTCGCGCCGGGGGAGCGGATCGGCATCGTCGGGGTCAACGGTGCCGGGAAGTCGACCCTCCTGCGTGTCCTTGCCGGCGAGGTGCCCCTCTCGGCGGGAAAGCGCAAGGTCGGGGTCACCGTGCAGGTGGCGCACCTGACCCAGGAAGTGCGCGAGCTCGAGGAGTGGGCCGACCGACGGGTCATCGAGGCAGTGGAGGCGGTGAAATCGACGATCCGGTTGGGGCGCAGGGAGATCAGCGCCTCGCAACTGGCGCAGCGACTGGGATTCACGGGGCCGCGCCAGCAGACGCGCGTGCGCGATCTCTCCGGTGGGGAGCGGCGCCGGCTGCAGCTGACACGCCTGCTCATGAGCGAGCCGAACGTGCTGCTCCTCGACGAGCCCACCAACGACCTCGACATCGAGACGCTCACCTCTCTGGAGGACGTGCTCGACGGGTGGGCCGGCACCCTGCTCGTCGTCTCGCACGACCGCTACCTGCTCGAACGGGTCTGTGACCGGCAGGTCGCCCTGCTCGGTGACGGCAAGGTGCGTGACCTGCCAGGGGGTGTGGAGCAGTACCTACGCCTGCGGGGGGATCAGCCGGCCCCGCGGCATACCCCTGGCACGGCGGTGCCCGCGCCTGCCGCGGCGCCGGCGAGCACCGCGCCGAGCACCGCGAGCCCGGCCGAGCTCCGCGAGGCGCGCAAGGTGATGGCGCGCGTGGAGAAGCAACTGGCCCGGCTCGGCGAGCGGGAGGGTCGCCTGCACGAGCAGATGCTGGAGCACGCCACTGACCACGCTCGGGTGCTGGGACTCAACGCCGAGTTGCGCGCGATCGTCGACGAGCGCGAGGCCCTCGAGGTGGAGTGGCTGGAGGCTGCCGACCTCGTGGACTGAAGGCCAGCTCGGTCAGCTCGCCTCGACGGTGCCGAGCACGCGGCGCAGGAGGTCCACCAAGGTGGCGCGCTCGGAGTCGTCGAGACCGGTGAGGATGCCGCGCTCATGGGCCAGCAGGGCCTCCAGGGCCGCATCGACGGTCTGCAGGCCCAGGCCCGTGAGGCGGACGATGACGCCGCGCCGGTCGGTCGCCGAGGGGTGTCGTTCGACGAAACCGCGCGCGGTCAGCCGGTCGACCCGGTTGGTCATCGTGCCGCTGGTGACCAGGGTCTCAGCGACGAGTTGCCCTGGGGAGAGCTCGTAGGGGACGCCGGCCCGTCGCAGCGCCGAGAGCACGTCGAACTCCCAGCCCTCGAGGTCCTGCTCGGCGAAGGCCTCGCCGCGGGCCAGGTCGAGTCGACGCGCCAGGCGGGAGACGCGGGAGAGCACGGCGAGCGGGGTGACGTCGAGATCGGGTCGCTCGTGGCGCCAGGCGCCGACGATGCGGTCGACGCCGTCTCCGGAGGAGGTGGTCGTGCTCATGCGTCAAGAATACGCACGTCAAGTATCTTGACATCAAGATATATCCGGGCAAGGCTGGTCGCAACGGTCTGACGACAAGGAGCCGAACGATGCCGACCTGGGATCCCGGACAGTACGCCCGCTTCGGTGACGAACGCGCCCGCCCCTTCATCGACCTCGTCAACCGCATCGGGGCGAGTGCGCCACAGGTCGTGGTCGACCTCGGCTGCGGCAACGGGCCAGCCACCATGGTGCTGGCCGAGCGTTGGCCCGGCGCGCGGATCATCGGCGTCGACAACTCCGAGGCGATGATCGAGGCCGCCACAGCCCAAGACGTCGACGGCCGCGTCGAGTGGGTGCTCGGGGATCTGGCCACCTGGGACCCCGTCTCGGTGGGGTCGCCGGTGGACGTCATCACGAGCAATGCCGCCCTGCAGTGGGTGGACGGACACCGCGACCTGCTCCGACCGTTGGTCGATGCCCTCGCCGACGACGGCTGGCTCGCCTTCCAGGTCCCCGGCAACTTCGGCGCGGCCAGCCATCGCCTCATGCGTTCGGTGGGGGAGGAACACCCCCGGTGGGATGTCATCGAGGAGGCGCTACGTCGGCCGGCGAGCGATGAACCCGAGGACTACCTGGCAGCCCTGGCCGGGCCGGACACCTCGGTCGACGTGTGGGAGAGCACCTATCTGCACGTGCTCGATCCCGTTGGGGCACAGGAGAACCCGGTCCTCGAGTGGGTTCGCGGCACCGGCCTGCGCCCCGTGCTCGAGGCGCTCACCGACGAGGGTGAGCGCACGGCATACCTCGAGGCGTATGCCGCGGAGCTCACCGCCGCCTACCCTCGCACCCCGCTCGGCGTGGTCCTTCCCTTCCGACGAATCTTCGCTGTCGCGCACAAGGTGGTCAGTGCCGACTGACGATCGGGTTGCGTTCCAGGCCGGTGAGGCCGTTCCACGCAAGATTGACCAAGTGGGCGGCCACTTCGTCCTTCTTCACCTTGCTGTTCTCCAGCCACCACTGACCGGTGAGGGCGACCATGCCGACGAGCATCTGGGCATACATCGGCGCTGCTTTGGCGTCGAGGCGGCGGGACTTGAACTGCGCGACCAAGATGTGTTCGACCTGGCTGGCGATGTCGGAGATCAGGCTGGCGAAGGAGCCCGTCGCCTGCCCGGTCGGGCTGTCCCGCACCAGGATTCGGAAGCCGTCCGTCGAGTCCTCGATGTAGTCGAGCAGGGCGAGGGCGGCGGCCTCGAGGATCTGGCGGCTGGACAGGGACGAGGTGAGCGCGCCGGTGATCGACGCGAGGAGACGCTCGATCTCGCGGTCGACGACCACGGCATACAAGCCCTCCTTGCCGCCGAAGTGCTCGTAGACGACCGGCTTGCTGACCCCGGCACGCTGGGCGATTTCCTCGACCGTGGTGCCCTCGAATCCCTTGTCCGCGAAGAGGCTTCGACCGATGCCGATCAGTTGCTCCCGCCGCTCGCGGCCGCTCATCCGGGCGCGGGACTTGGCTACTCGCTTGGTCGACGGTTCGGTGGCCACTCGCCCATTCTTGCCCACCCGCGTGGGCAGGACCGTCGGCGACGGGATGTGAAGCGCCGCCAGCCTCTCGCGTACCCTTGCTGTGCTCCCGCGCAGGCCGCGGGGCGTTCCCCGGTTGGTCTGCTGGCAGGGCCCGCCTGACTTTGAATCAGGACAAGCGACGTAGGTTCGATTCCTACCCGGGGAGCCGTCCGTCCGCCCCGCACCCCGGCTGACTGATCGGGGACACTCCCGACCCGGACGCGCTCAGGCGGCGTCGGACCTCAATTCGAGGGAGCCGGGGCGGTGGTCTCGGGAGTCGTCGGGGTGGGTTCACTGGTTTCCGTCGGCGTTTGCGTCGGAGTGGGCGTGGGCGTACTGGTCGTGGGGGGCGGGGTCGTATTCGGCGGATTGGTCGGCGTAGTGGGCTCTGGTGTCAGCAACGCGCTGGTCGGGACGACGACAGGCACCGTGGGCCGGCGAACCGGCGCCCGGGTGGGCACCCGCGTCGGCGTGGGGGTGGGAGTGGGAGTCGCCGACGGGCTGGGCGACTCCGAGGTCTCTGTCGCACTCGGGCTCGAGGAACTCCGGGTCGGGCCGGGAGTCTGGCTTGCCGTCGATCCTGGCCTGTCACCCATCATGCGGTCTCCTCCCACCCTGGGACATTGCGGCTGATCACGGGCCACAACCGGCGCATCCACCGCCAACCGCCGCGGCAGGGGCGACGCGAGAACTCGCTAGAGTGAGCGGGTACGCCGCCTCCCCACCCCGCAGGAGCCACCGCGTTGAACTCCGTCCGACCGGCTGCCGTCATCATCCTCGCCGCAGGTGAAGGCACCCGGATGAAGTCCTCGACCCCCAAGGTCCTGCACCCCATCGGTGGGTTGCCGCTCCTCGGCCACGCCATCCGCGCCGCACGCGCGACGGCTGCTGAGCACGTCGAGGTGGTCGTGCGTCACCAGCGCGACCTCGTCGTGGAGTACTGCTCCAGCGTCGACCCGGCGCTCGTCGTCGCCGACCAGGACGAGGTGAAGGGCACCGGCCGAGCCGTCGAGTGCGGCCTTGCTGCACTGCCAGCCGACCTGGTCGGCACCGTGCTCGTCACCAGCGGTGACGTCCCCCTCATCGAGGGCCGGACCCTCGTCGACCTGGCCAACGCCCACGCGGCCAGCGGTGCCGCGGTCACGGTCGTCACTGCCGAGGTGGCCGACCCCACCGGCTACGGCCGGGTGGTCCGGGGCGCCGACGGCGGCGTGGAGCGGATCGTCGAGCAGAAGGACGCGAGCGAGGCCGAACGCAGCATCCGTGAGATCAACTCGGGCATCTGGGGCTTCGACGCAGCGGTCCTGCGGGACGCCCTCGAGCAGGTGGGCACCGACAACGCCCAAGGGGAGAAGTACCTCACCGACGTGCTCGCGCTCGCTCGCGCGGCCGGCCACCGGGTCGGCGCGCACCGGATCGACGACATCTGGCAGACCGAGGGCGTCAACGATCGGGTCCAGCTCGCGAAGTTGGGCCGCGTCCTCAACGACCGGGTCTGCGAGAAGTGGATGCGCGCCGGGGTCACCATCGTGGACCCGGCGACGACCTGGATCGACACCGACGTGACGATCGGCCAGGACGCGCGCATCCTGCCCGGCACCCAACTGCTCGGCGCGACGACCATCGGTTCCGGGGCAGTGATCGGACCCGAGGTCACCCTCATCGACACCGAGGTGGGTGAGGAGGCCGAGGTCGAGCGGGCCAAGGCGAACCTTGCCGTGATCGGGGCCGGCGCG
Organism: Phycicoccus elongatus Lp2; assembly: GCF_000367525.1. GTDB lineage: Bacteria > Actinomycetota > Actinomycetes > Actinomycetales > Dermatophilaceae > Phycicoccus_A > Phycicoccus_A elongatus. The sequence goes on from NZ_HF570956.1 coordinate 2,158,966, forward strand.
ACCGTCGGGCCGTATTCGTACCTGCGCCCGGGCACGGTGCTGGGGGCCAAGGGCAGGATCGGCGGGCGGTTTCGTCGAGACCAAGAACGCACAGATCGGCGCCGGCGCCAAGGTTCCCCATCTCACGTATGCCGGTGACGTCGAGATCGGCCCCGGCGCCAACATCGGGGCCGGCACGATCTTCGCGAACTACGACGGTGTGGCCAAGCACCGCAGCCGCATCGGCAAGGACTCCTTCGTCGGTAGCCACACCGTGGTCATCTCCCCGGTCGATGTCGCCGACGGCGCCTACGTCGCGGCCGGCTCCGCGCTCACCCAGGACGTCAACCCGGGCGAGATCGCCGTGGCGCGTGCCAAGCAGCGCAATGTGCCCGGCTGGGTGGCGCGCGCCCGGCCCGGGACCCGGACCGCAGCGGCCGCCGAGGCGGCCGCTGCGGCGGGCACACGGCATACCCCATCCGACGGGGACGACAGCGACACGGAAGGTGAACGGTGAAGGAGAAGGAGCGGCATCCGTCCGCGAGCATCAAGAAGCGGCCCAAGAGGCGGCTGATGGTCCTCAGCGGTCGGGCGCACCCGGGACTCGCCCAGGAGGTGGCCGCCGACCTCGGGACCGAACTCGTGCCGACGAGTGCCTACAACTTCGCCAACGGCGAGATCTACGTGCGCTTCGAGGAGTCGGTGCGCGGAGCCGATGTCTTCATCCTCCAGAGCCACACGGCCCCCATCAACGAGGCGATCATGGAGCACCTGCTCATGATCGACGCGGCCAAGCGCGCCAGTGCCAAGCGGATCACCGTCGTCATGCCGTTCTACGGCTATGCCCGTCAGGACAAGAAGCATCGCGGGCGTGAGCCGATCTCGGCACGGATGATCGCCGACATGTTCGCGGTCGCGGGCGCCGACCGGTTGATCTGCATCGACCTCCACACCGACCAGATCCAGGGCTTCTTCGACGGTCCCGTCGACCACCTGATGGCGATCCCGATCCTGTCCGCCTATGTCGCGGAGAAGTATGGCGACCAGGACCTTGCGGTCGTCTCTCCCGATGCCGGCCGGATCAAGGTGGCCGAGCAGTGGTCCAAGCGCCTGGGCGGTGCACCGCTGGCCTTCATCCACAAGACGCGCGACATCAACCGCCCCAACGAGACCGTCGCCAATCGTGTCGTCGGTGAGGTCGAGGGCCGGGTCTGCGTGCTCGTCGACGACATGATCGACACCGGCGGCACGATCGCCAAGGCTGCCGACGCCCTCATGGAGGCGGGCGCCAAGGACGTCGTCATCGCGGCGACTCACCCGATCCTGTCGGGGCCGGCCGTCGAGCGGCTGCAGGCCTGTGGGGCGCGGGAGATCATCGTCACCAACACCCTGCCGATCGACCCCGAGCAGGAGTTCGACGGCTTGACCGTCCTGTCCATTGCCCCGCTCATCTCGGCGGCCGTGCGGGAGGTCTTCCTCGACGGCTCGGTCACCTCACTGTTCGGCGGCCGAGCCTGACCCTGTGCCGGCGTTGTTCCCGGATGCCGCGGTTGTTCCGCGCCGGGGCCGGTAACAACCGCGGCAGGTCAGTGGGGGAGCCGGGCGATCTGGTCGGGGAAGACCCGGCAACAACCGCCGATGAGCGTGGCGCCCGCCCGGCGCCAGTCGCTGACGCCGCCCTCGTCCCACTGGGCCTCACCCCGCCACTGGCGAGCGACGGCGTCCCAGGTCTCGCCGCTGTTGGGGTAGGCCACCCCCGTCAACTCGTATGCCGCGGGGTCCAGTTCCGTCAGTGCCGTCGCCACGTCCTCGGGCGGGCAGCAGTTGACGCCCACTGCGAGGGTGGCTGGATGGGCAGCCGCGAGCGCTGCGAGATCGGCGAGCGGCTCACCCGTGCGGGTCGTCCGGCCGCCCGGTGCAGGGGTGAAGGAGAACCACGTCGGCGTCGTCGCACCCATCGAATTGAGCTCTGCGACAACCGCCTCCAGCTCCCTCGCCGTTGGGAGGGTCTCGACGGCCAGGGCATCCACGCCTGCCTCGATGAGCGCGACCAGGCGCTCGCGATGGTGTGCGCGGAGGATGGCCTGACCCTCCTCGCCCCGGGGCAGGTCGTAGGCGCCGGTGTACTCCGAACCGTCTGCCCGGGAGGCCCCGTAGGGCCCGACGGATCCCACCACCCAGCCCGACCCGTGCTCGTCCCGTGCCTGTCGCGCCGCGGCCACCGCAAGGGTGAGAAGGGGCGCGAAGTCTGCCCGCGGCATACCGGCCCGGGAGAGGGAGTCCGGTGTGAGTTGGTAGGTCGCGGTGGTGGCGACCTGCGCGCCGGCGTCGAAGAAGGAGCGGTGTGCGGCCGTGATGGCGGCGGGGTCGATGCGCAGGACGCTTGCCGACCAAAGGCTGGAGGAGAGGTCATGCCCCATGGCCTCGAGTTGCGTGGCCAGGCCCCCGTCGAGCACGGCCGAGGTGGGGAAGGCGTCGGTCATGTGGCGGCCTTTCGGGCTCGGTAGGCGGCCGCGTGCGCGCGGTTGGCGCACGCTGTGTCGCAGAACTTGCGGGACTGGTTCTTGGTGAGGTCCACCAGGACGTTGTCGCAGTCCTCGCGGTCGCACAGGCGGAGGCGATCGAGCGTGTCGGTGCGGATGACGTCGACCATGGCCATGGCGGCGTCGACGGCCATGCGCACAGCGATGGGGGCATCGGGTTCGGTGCCGTGGATGTGCCAACCGAAGGGTTCGTGGATGACCAGCTGCGGCATCGCCCGACCGTCGCGGAGCAACGCATTGACGATGTCGACCGCTTGGTCGACATCGACGTCCCACAGGGTGCGGAGCCGATCACGCACCCGCCGCACCTGCGCGAGATCGGTGTCGTTGTCGGGCATCGAGCCCGTCCAGGACCATCCCGCCATGTGTTCGAGCAGGTCGGCGACGGTGTTCAGCGTCTCGGGTGCACCGACCGTGGGCTTGGTGTTGACCAGCGTGGCCGCCCACTGGAGGGTCACTTCTGTATCAGGAGCAAATATCAAGTTGACTCCTGACGCTCGGGATCCCTATCGTCATGCCCAACAGCATACTTTGGTCCTGACGAGAGAGTGGGTGTTGGTGATGGTGGAGACGATCCGCAAGAAGGTGGGGAGTGGCTTCGTGCTCGTCATCGCCTCGTGCCTGTTCTTCGCGACGTCGGGCACCTTTGCCAAGGCGTTGATCACGGCCGGGTGGTCGCCGTTGGCCGTCGTCACGGTCCGGGTCGGAGGCGCCGCCCTCATCCTGCTTCCGTGGAGCCTGGGGACCCTGCGGGGACGGTGGGCCGAGATCCGCGGCCACCTCGGGCTCGTCGGCGGCTACGGCCTGCTCGGCATCGCGGCCGCCCAACTCGGCTACTTCGGCGCGGTCCAGCGCCTGGATGTCGCCGTTGCCCTGCTCATCGAGTACCTCGGCATCGTCCTGGTCGTGCTCTGGATCTGGCTGCGCACGCGCGTCACCCCCCACGCCTACACCCTGCTCGGAGTGGCGCTGTCCATCGCCGGGCTCGCGCTCGTGCTGCAGATCCTCGGTGCGGCTGCGCCTGATGTCGTCGGGGTCCTCTGGGGCCTGTTCGCCGCCATCGGCATGGCCGGGCACTACCTGCTCGCGGCCCGCCCGACCCCGGTGCCGGCCGTCGCCTTTGCCGGGCTGGGTCTCACGGCCGGCTTCGTCCTCCTCGTCCTGGCCGGTGTCCTCGGTGTCGTGCCCTTCGTCGTGGGTGGCGACTCGGTCGTCCTGGGGGGCTCGCAGTTGCCGGCGTGGGTGGCGTTGGCCGAGCTCATCGTCATCGCCGCGGCCGCGGCATACCTGATGGGAATCGCGGGAGCCCGGCGCCTGGGGTCCACCCTCGCGTCCTTCGTCGGCCTCACCGAGGTGCTCTTCGCCGTGCTCATTGCGTGGGTCTTGCTGGGGGAGACCCCCGGGCTGATCCGCGCCATCGGTGGGCTGCTCATCCTCGGCGGCGTCGTCGCCGTGCGGATGGGCGAGATGCGCACCGTCGACGAGCACCCGGAGATTGCCGCCGACGACGTCCTCGTCGACCCCGAGCCCGAGGCCGTCCACGCTCCGTGACGTACGTGACGTACTGACGGTGCCTGAACCCCAGCTTCTGCGTCGCGCAGAAGTTGGGGTTTCGCACGGCTATTTCCGGTCGGCGGGCGAACCTCCGCGTCACGCAGAAGTTGGGGTATGCCGCCGCCAGGGCGCCGATTTCGCGCCGCCGCAACGGATCGCCTAGACTCGCAGGGTTGCCTCGGCGAGGGACGGAGCACCGGCCACAGCAGTCCGGTCGCGACGATGTCCGTGATCGACGCGGTGGCGCCTGCAGATCCGATGTGATCCGCCGGCGGCGCCCGTGTCCGTGCGTCGTCCCGCGTCGAGGCCCACCGCGAGGCATTCGCCCCGCACCCGTCCCCTCAGGGCCCGGCTCCCCTGCCGCGCCCGCCACCACGTGTCAGGAGTTCCCGTGTCCAGCACCAACAAGCTCGTTGCCGAGGAGCGCACTCAGTTCGGCAAGGGCGCGGCCCGCAAGATCCGCCGCGACCACAAGATCCCCGCCGTCATGTACGGCCACGGCGCCAAGCCGATCCACATCACCCTCCCGGGCCACGACGCGATGATGGCGCTCAAGCACGCCAACGCGCTGCTCACCATCACCCTCGGCGACGAGGAGCACATGGCCCTGGCCAAGGACGTCCAGCGCGACCCGATCAAGCCGGTCATCGAGCACGTCGACCTCGTCATCGTCCGCAAGGGCGAGAAGGTCACCGTCGACGTCCCCGTCCACATCGAGGGCGAGGCCGCCCCGGAGACCGTCGTCACCACGGACAGCAACACCCTCCAGCTCGAGGTCGAGGCCACGAACATCCCCGAGTCGCTCACCGTCTCGGTCGAGGGCCTCGAGGCCGGCACCCAGATCCTCGCCGGCGCCGTCGAACTCCCTGCGGGCGCGACCCTGGTCACCGACGCCGAGGCGCTCGTCGTCAACATCACCGCGATGATCTCCCAGGAGGCCCTGGACGCCGAGATGGCCGAGGCCGAGGCCGAGGCGGGCATCGAGCACGAGGAGTCCGACGCCGACGCGGAGGCCACCGCGGCCGCAGAGGGCGAAGGGGTCGCGGCCGCCGACGAGGCCTGAGCCCCCACCGGTTTCCCCGCTCTTGGGTCCGGGGTTTCCGTCGCCATGGCGACGGAAACCCCGGACGCAGTCGTTGGGGCGAGCGCGGCATACTTGGTCGTTGTGACTGCTGGACCTTGGGCGATCGTCGGACTCGGCAACCCCGGCCCGCGCTACGCGGGCAACCGGCACAACGTCGGCGCGATGGTCATCGACGAACTCGCCCGCCGCACCAAGTCCACCCTCAAGTCGCACAAGGCGCGCGCCGTCGCCGCCCAGGCCCGCCTCGGGATGCTTCCCGGGGGAGTGCCCGGCCCGAGCGTCGTCCTCGCCGTCCCCTCGTCCTACATGAACGAGTCCGGCGGCCCGACCAAGGCCCTGCTCTCCTTCTTCTCGATCCCACCCGAGCGGCTCGTCGTCATCCATGACGAGCTCGACATCCCCGCCGGTGACGTGCGCGTCAAGCTCGGGGGCGGCGAGGGTGGACACAACGGATTGCGTTCCATCAGTTCATCGCTCGGCACCAAGGACTACCTGCGGGTGCGGGTCGGCATCGGCCGACCGCCCGGCCGGATGGACGCCGCCGACTACGTCCTTCGCGATTTCGGCACCGTCGAACGCAAGGAACTCCCCTTCCTCCTCGACACCGCGGCCGACGCCGTCGAGTCCCTCGTCACCGTCGGTCTGCTCGACACCCAACAGAAGTTCCACGCACCCTCATGATCACACTCGCCCCCCTGCTCGATGCTCTCCTCGGAGCCGGTCCGATCGCCCGCACCGTCGAGTCCCTCCGGTCCGCGGACGTGGCCGACGTCGCCGTCGCCCCCGGCGCACGCGCCGCCCTCGTCGCGGCCCTCCAGGCCGCCTCCGGCCCCTCGGGTATGCCGCGCAGCCTCCTTGTCGGGACCGCCACCAGTCGCGAGGCGGAGGACCTCGTCGCGGCACTTTCCGCGATGATCCCGGCAGAATCGGTCGGCCTCTTCCCCTCATGGGAAACCCTTCCGCACGAACGTCTTTCCCCGCGCTCCGACACCGTCGGCACCCGGCTGGCCGTGCTGCGTCGGCTGGCGCACCCGGACCCCGACGACACGACCTACGGCCCGCTGCGGGTGGTCGTCGCGCCGATCCGGGCGGTCCTGCAGCCGATCGCCAAGGGTCTGGGCGACCTCAAGCCCGTGGCCCTACGCGCCGGCGACACCGCCCCCCTCGAGCAGGTCGTCGAGGCCCTTGCGGCCGCGGCATACCACCGCACCGATCTTGTCGAGAAGCGCGGCGAGTTCGCCGTGCGCGGCGGCATCCTCGACGTGTTCCCGCCGACCGAGGACCACCCGGTGCGGGTGGAGTTCTGGGGGGACGAGGTCGAGGAGATCCGCTGGTTCAAGGTCGCCGATCAGCGCAGCCTGGAGATCGCCGAGCACGGCCTGTGGGCGCCGCCCTGCCGGGAACTGCTCCTCACCGATCAGGTGCGCGAGCGCGCCGACGCCCTCGCCAATCAGCTGCCGGGAGCACGCGACATGCTCCACAAGATCGCCGCCGGCATCGCCGTCGAAGGCATGGAGTCCCTCGCGCCCGCCCTGCTCGAGGGCATGGAGACGATCCTCGACGTGCTTCCGCGGGACGCCGCGGTCACCCTCGTCGACCCCGAGCGCGTGCGCACCCGCGCGCACGACCTGGTCGCGACCAGCCAGGAGTTCCTCGAGGCGGGCTGGGCCAACGCGGCGTCCGGCAACGCCGTGCCGATCGACCTCCAGGAGGTGTTGGGCTCGAGCTCCTACTGGTCGATGGCCCAGTTGCGCGAACACGCCGCCATGATCGGACTCCCGTGGTGGGACCTCAGCCCCTTCGACGTGGATGTCGAGACCGGTGCGGATGCCGTCCGCTCCGGCACCGAGTCGGCACCCACCTACCGCGGCGACACCGAAGCGGCCATGGCCGACCTTGCCCAGTGGCTGCGCGATGACTGGAAGGTCGCTGTCGTCACCGACGGTCCCGGCTCCGCCAAGCGCATCGCCGAAGTCCTCGCGGGCGCCGGCCTGGCCACCCGGCTGGAGTCGCCGCTCGGAACCCTGGACACCGGCGTCGTGCACGTCACCAGCGCCCGCCTGGGACGCGGTTTCCTCGTGCCCGACGCTCGGCTGGCGGTCGTCACCGAGGCCGACCTCACGGGCACTGCGTCGGTCACCGGTGGCTCGACCAAGGACATGCGGCGGATGCCCTCCAAGCGCCGCAACCAGGTCGACCCGCTCCAGCTCCGCCCCGGTGACCATGTCGTGCACGAGCAGCACGGCGTCGGCAAGTTCGTCGAGATGATGCAGCGCACCGTGCAGGGCGCCACCCGTGAATATCTGGTCATCGAGTACGCCCCGTCCAAGCGTGGTCACCCCGGCGACCGCCTCTTCGTCCCCACCGACCAACTGGACCAGGTGACGCGCTACGTCGGTGGCGAGCAGCCAACCCTCAACAAACTCGGCGGCTCGGACTGGCAGGCCACCAAGTCCCGCGCCAAACGGCACGTCAAGCAGATCGCCGCCGAGCTCATCCAGCTCTACAGCGCGCGGATGGCGACGACCGGGCATTCCTTCGCCCCGGACACCCCGTGGCAGCGCGAGCTCGAGGACGCCTTCGCCTACATCGAGACGCCCGACCAGCTCTCCACGATCGACGAGGTCAAGGAGGACATGGAGCGCAGCGTGCCCATGGACCGCCTCGTCTGCGGTGACGTCGGCTACGGCAAGACCGAAATCGCGGTGCGCGCGGCCTTCAAAGCGATCCAGGACGGCAAGCAGGTCGCCGTGCTCGTGCCCACCACCCTGCTCGTCCAGCAGCACCTGCAGACCTTCTCCGAGCGTTATGCCCAGTTCCCCGTCACGGTGCGTGCGCTCTCACGCTTCCAGAGTGACAAGGAGGCCAAGGCCGTCGTCGAGGGCCTCGCAGACGGCAGCATCGACCTGGTCATCGGCACCCACCGATTGCTCTCCAAGGAGGTCCGCTTCAAGGATCTCGGCTTGGTCGTCATCGACGAGGAGCAGCGCTTCGGCGTGGAGCACAAGGAGCAGCTCAAGAGCATGCGCACCGCGGTCGACGTGCTCGCCATGTCCGCGACCCCGATCCCGCGCACCCTCGAGATGGCCGTGACCGGCATACGCGAAATGTCAACTCTCGCAACGCCCCCCGAGGAACGCCACCCCGTCCTCACCTACGTCGGTGCCTACGACGAGAAGCAGGTGACCGCCGCCATCCGACGGGAACTGCTGCGCGAGGGCCAGGTCTTCCTCGTCCACAACAAGGTCCAGACGATCGAGAAGGCTGCCTCCCGGATCCGGGAGCTCGTGCCCGAGGCCCGGGTCGCCACGGCCCACGGCAAGATGGGCGAGGGGCGTCTCGAGCAGGTCGTGCTCGACTTCTGGGACAAGAAGTTCGACGTCCTGGTGTGCACGACGATCGTCGAAACCGGTCTGGACATCTCCAACGCCAACACGCTGATCGTCGAGCGGGCCGACCGCCTCGGGCTCTCCCAATTGCATCAACTCCGGGGCCGGGTCGGCCGTGGCCGAGAGCGGGCCTACTCCTACTTCCTCTACCCGCCGGAGGCACCACTCACCGAGACCGCGCACGACCGGCTGCAGACGATCGCCAGTCACACCGACCTCGGCGCCGGCATGCAGGTGGCCATGAAGGACCTCGAGATCCGCGGTGCCGGCAACCTGCTCGGTGGGGAGCAGTCCGGCCACATCGCCGGTGTCGGTTTCGACCTGTATGTCCGGCTCGTCGGTGAGGCCGTCGCGAGTTTCAAGGGCGAGACCGATGAGCAACTCGGCGAGATCAAGATCGAGCTGCCGGTCGATGCCCATCTGCCCCACGACTATGTCCCGGGCGAGCGACTGCGCCTCGAGGCCTACAAGAAGCTCGCGACCGTCGTCGACGAGGCGGGGCTCGCCGAGATCGAGGCCGAACTGGTGGACCGCTACGGCACCCCGCCGGAGCCGGTGCGTAACCTGCTCGAGGTGGCCCGCCTGCGGACGGTTGCCCGGGCTGCCGGGATCGGTGACATCGGCGTCCAGGGCACTTTTGTGCGCTTCGGCCCGCTGGAGTTGCGCGAGAGCCAGACGCTGCGCCTTCAGCGCCTCTACAAGGGCTCCATCGTCAAACCCGCGCTCTCGCAGATCCTCGTCCCGCGCCCCATGACCGCACCGGTCGCCGGGCAGCCGCTGCGCGACAAGGAGGTCCTGGCTTGGGCCGCCTCGCTCATCAAGGCCGTCGTCATGGACAATGTCGGGGAGGCCGCTCAGGCCGCCGCGGGTGCCAGGTCCGGCACCCGGTGAGGAAAGGACTGCAGTTGAAGCGCATGGTTCGCGTCGCGATCGCCTCCGCCGCCCTCAGTGGCACCCTCCTGGTGTCCGGCTGCGGCCACGCCGATGTCGCGGCCACCTTCGACGGCCACACCGTCACCGAGGGGGAGGTCGATGCAGCGGTCAAGGAGATCAACGAGGCCTTCCAGCCGCAGCAGCCCTACACCGCGGACAATGCCCTGTCGGCACTCATCCGCGCGCCCTACCTCATCGACTACGCGATCAAGCAGGGCAAGCCGCAGACCGAGTCAGCCGCCCGGGCCGCCATCTCGATCCATGACCCCTCCGAGTCGACGGTGCGAATCGTCCAGTCGACCGCCGTGATCGACGGCCTCACCGACACCGACCGGATCGCCCTGACCAAGACCTTCAACGACCTCAAGGTCGAGGTGAACCCCAAGTACGGCGCCTACGACCCCGCCCAGGCGGCCGTCGGACCCAGCACCCCGAGTTGGCTGGAGTTCTCGGCCGACAACGGCTGACAGATGGAGCCCGCGCCCGGTCTCGCCCTCGTCGTCGTGAGCCCGCGGGTCGCCCCAGGGCTGATGTCGCGGTCGGCGTGGCAGGTCGTCGAGGCCGCGAGCGTCCGCCTCTGCGCGGACGCCGATGAACCACTGGCCGTTGCGGTCACCGACGCCGACCTCCCGATCCAGGTGTATGCCGCGGGCTCACCCGCGCTGCTCGCTCGCCACCTGGTCGAACGCGCGGCGGACGACAACGTCGTCTGGTTGGGCTCCGCCGACGGCGACGAGGGCCTCTCCGATGCCATCGCGGACGAAGTCTCCAGGTTGAACGATCCGCCGCCAGTCGAGGTGGTCGTCGGCTCCTGGGACGTGCCCGGTGCCCGCTTGCTCGACGTGGTCGCCGTCATGGACCGGCTGCGCTCGCCAGGTGGTTGCCCGTGGGATGCCGAGCAGACCCACGAGAGCCTCCTGCCGTATCTCGAGGAAGAGGCGGGGGAGTATGCCGAGGCGGTGCGGTCGGGGGACCGCGCCCACATGGCCGAGGAACTCGGGGACGTGCTGCTCCAGGTCGCCTTCCACGCACGGGTGGCCGAGGACCACCCCGGGCAGCCGTTCGACATCGATGATGTTGCCGGCGGACTGGTCGACAAGCTGGTGCGGCGACACCCGCACGTCTTCGCCGACGTCGAGGTGTCGACCCCCGAGGAGGTGGCCGCCAACTGGCAGAAGATCAAGGAAGAGGAGAAGGCGCGAAGGCCAGGGGCTCACTGACCGGCCGTGCCGACGACGCGGCATGTCGCGACTTCGACACGCACGCTCGCTCGCCGGTCTACGCTGCATCCCGTGCCCTCCCTGACGCGTGACCGGCGGATTCTTGCTGCGCTGCGCCGCGACCCCTCACGCTCATTGGGGGACCTGGCACTCGAACTCGACCTCGAGCCTGCTGTCGTCCAGGGATCGCTCGAGCGCCTGCAATCGCGAGGCTTCCTCGGCGGACGCGGGTGGCTGGTGGCCCCGCGCCGACCGATCGTGGTCATCGGAGGTGCTGTCATGGACCTCAAGGTGCACACGCGGACGCCGGCCGTCACCGGCACCAGTAATCCCGGCCACGCGATCTGGGCGCCCGGTGGTGTCGGCCGCAACATCGCCGAGACGCTGGCCAGGCTGGGCAATCCGGTCGAGTTGATCGCCGCCGTGGGGGGCGACCCGGCCGGGGTCGAACTCGTCGAGCGCACCAAGGCGGCCGGGGTGGGCGTCGACCACCTGGTCCGCACTGCTGAGCAGTCCGGCGTCTATTGCGCCGTCGTCGACGACAGCGGCGAGCTGGTCATCGGCGTCTCGGACATGCGGGCCACCGACCAGGTGACGATCCGACTCCTCATGCCCCACCGCGACCTCATCGCCAACGCCGAGGTGCTCGTCCTCGACGGCAATCTCTCCCCGCAGGTCATCGGGTGGCTCCTCGACTACGCCCTGGCCGCCGGGGTCCCGGTGCTCTTGGACACGGTGAGTGTGGCCAAGGCCGAGTGGATCGGGCCCGTGCTCAACCCCACCCGTCCCGTGCACACGGTCACCCCCAACATCGACGAGTTGGCCGGGCTGCTCGGCCACCCGGTCGGAACCTCCACGCAGGAGATCGTCGCGGCCGCCGCCGAACTCCATGCCCGTGGGGTCAGCAATGTCTGGGTCCGCCGCGGCCCGAGCGGCTCCCTGTTGTCCACCTGGTCGGACGAGGAGGGGACCGAGGTGCACGAGTTCGCGGCGCCGCAGGCCGAGGTCGTCGACGTGACCGGTGCTGGGGACTCGATGTCGGCCGGCTACCTGCACGCCTGGCTGGCCGTCGGTGACGTCGTGGAGGCGGCACACTTCGGGCAGGCGCTGGCCTCGCTCACGGTCGAGTCCACCGACACCGTGCGGGCCGATCTCACCCCCGACCTGGTCGAGGCCCGCGTGCGGCGCGACCTCCCCACCGTGCCCGAAGGAGCCTGATGACGTCCACCACCCACCCGATGCTCGCGCTCACCGACGAGGTGCGCGCGGCTCTGGCCGACGGCCGGGCCGTCGTGGCCCTGGAATCCACGATCATCAGCCATGGCATGCCCTATCCCCGCAACGTCGCCATGGCTCGCGAGGTCGAAGGGATCGTGCGCGATGGCGGCGCGGTCCCGGCCACGATCGCCGTGCTCGACGGCATACCTCGCATCGGGTTGTCCGCCGACGAACTGGAGTTGCTCGGGTCCGCGCCCGACGTCGCGAAGGTGAGCATCCGCGACCTTCCCTCGGTGGTCGCCACGCGCGCGCACGGAGCCACGACGGTCGCGAGCACGATGCGGCTGGCCGCTCTCGCCGGAATCCGGGTCTTCGTCACCGGAGGACTCGGGGGCGTGCACCAGGGTGCCGCGTCGTCGATGGACGAGTCGGCCGACCTCACCGAGCTCTCGCGCACCGATGTCGCGGTGGTCTGCGCCGGCGTGAAGTCCATCCTCGACATCGGGCTCACTCTCGAGCGGCTCGAGACCCTCGGGGTGCCCGTCGTCGGTTATCGGACCGATGAGTTCCCGTCGTTCTACTCGCGCACCAGCGACCATCGGGCGCCGTTGCGTGCGGACGACGTCGAGACACTGGCCGCGATGATGGCGGCCAAGTGGGCTCTCGGGCTCGAAGGCGGAATCGTCGTCGCCAACCCGGTGCCGGAGGCCGAGGAGATGGCGCGCGCCGACATCGACGGGCTGATCGGGCAGGCGCTCGCCGAGTGCGACACACGCGGCATCAGCGGCAAGGACATCACGCCCTTCCTGTTGGGCCGGATCGTCGAACTGTCCGACGGACGCTCGTTGGAGACCAACATCGCGTTGGTCCGCAACAACGCCCGGCTCGGTGCGGCGCTCGCCGTCGCCCACGCGGGATCGCGCGCCTGAGCTCTCTCCCTCGCTCCCCTCTCTCCCATTTCCCCATTTCTCAACCCAGTTCGTATGCCGCGGGGCCCGGTCCCGCGTGGCCGGCCCCGCGGCATACGAACTGGGTGGGACTTTTGTCCAGTGTCGAGGCGCTGCGGTCGACGCCGTGAGGGCGGACCTGTTCACGCGGACCTGTTCACAAGGTGGGTTGGTCTCCCGACGCGCCCGGCTCGGCGCGTAGGCTCGGAGACGACATCGGCGGGCACCTGGCTCGCTCGTGCCGGACCATCACCGTCGCCCAAGGAGCTGTCTGTCAATGGCCACCATCGAAGCCGTCGGCGCCCGCGAGATCCTCGACTCGCGCGGCAACCCCACCGTCGAGGTCGAGGTCGCCCTCGATGACGGCACCATCGCGCGCGCCGCCGTTCCCTCTGGTGCCTCCACCGGCGCCTTCGAGGCGGTCGAGCGTCGCGATGGCGACAAGAAGCGCTACCTCGGCAAGGGTGTCGAGCAGGCCGTGGACGCCGTCATCGATGAGCTCGGCCCCAAGCTCATGGGCTTCGAGGCCAGCGACCAGCGCCTCATCGACGGCGAGATGCTCGCCATCGACGGCAGCGCCAACAAGGGCAAGATCGGCGCCAACGCCATTCTCGGTGTCTCGCTCGCCGTGGCCCGTGCCGCCGCCGACAGTGCGGAACTGCCGCTCTTCCGCTACGTCGGCGGCCCGAACGCCCACGTCCTGCCCGTGCCGATGATGAACATCCTCAACGGTGGCTCGCACGCCGACAGCAATGTCGACATCCAGGAGTTCATGATCGCCCCGATCGGCGCCGGATCCTTCCGCGAGGCCCTGCGTTGGGGCGCCGAGGTCTACCACGAGCTCAAGTCGGTGCTCAAGAAGCAGGGCCTGGCCACCGGGCTCGGCGACGAGGGTGGCTTCGCGCCCAACCTGCCCTCCAACCGCGCCGCCCTCGACCTGATCCTCGAGGCCATCAAGGGTGCCGGCTATGAGCCGGGCACGGACATCGCCCTGGCCCTCGACGTCGCGGCGAGCGAGTTCTACAACGAGGACGGGTCCTACGACTTCGAGGGGGGCAAGAAGTCAGCCGCCGAGATGATCGACTACTACGCCGACCTGGTCGCGGACTACCCGCTGGTCTCCATCGAGGACCCGCTCAACGAGGACGACTGGGAGGGCTGGCACACGATGACCGAGCGCCTCGGCGCCAAGGTGCAACTCGTCGGCGACGACCTCTTCGTCACCAACCCCGAGCGCCTCGCCCGCGGCATCGCGGAGGGCACCGCCAACGCGCTCCTCGTCAAGGTCAACCAGATCGGCTCGCTCACCGAGACCATGGACGCCGTCGAGATGGCCCACCGCGCCGGTTACAAGTGCATGATGAGCCACCGCTCGGGCGAGACCGAGGACACGACGATCGCCGACCTCGCGGTCGCGACCAACTGCGGCCAGATCAAGACCGGTGCACCGGCTCGCTCCGAGCGCGTCGCGAAGTACAACCAGCTCCTGCGCATCGAGGAGGAGCTCGACGACGCGGCCGTCTACGCCGGCGCCGGCGCGTTCCCTCGCTTCCAGGGCGCGAAGGGCTGACCCTGTCGTGGTGACCGGACCGGGCAGGAGCACGCCGGGCGCGCGATCGTCGCGCCCGGCTGCTCGGCGCCCGGCCAGGTCCAGAGGTGTGACGTCGAAGACACCGACCTCGACGACCGCGTCGAAGTCGGTGTCGAAGTCGGGGTCGAAGTCGGTGTCGACCACGTCGTCGTCGATACCCCCGGTGGCCGGTTGGCGCGGGCGGCTCGAGCGCGCGACGACTGATCGGCGGATGCGTCACGGGGCGATGATCGTGGGCGCCCTGGTGCTCCTCGCGATCATTGTCGGCCCGACCCTCAAGGCCTACATCGGCCAGAAGCAGCAGATCTCGGCCCTTCGTGAGCAGGTCACCGCTCAGGAGAAGGTCGTCGACGAGTTGAAGGCCGAGCAGGCCCGCTGGCAGGACCCGGCCTATGTCGAGCAGCAGGCTCGCCAACGGCTGAAGTTCGTCAAGGTGGGGGAGAAGGCCTATACGGTGCTCGATCCCGAGGACACGCAGGCCATTGCACCCGGCATGGCCCAGGCCTCGAAGGACTCGGCGTGGTACGCGACCATCTGGTCCTCTCTCGAGGCGGCCGACGCGCCGGCTGCTGCCAAGTGACCGAGTCCGTCACCCCGCAGGACCTCGCCGCCGTCGAGCGCCAGTTGGGTCGGGAAGCCCGTGGCGTCGTCGAGGTCGCGCACCGGTGTCCTTGCGGCGCCCCGGACGTTCTGCGAACCCTGCCGCGCCTGCCGGACAGCACGCCGTTCCCGACGTCCTTCTATGTCACCTGCCCGCGACTCACCGGCGCGATCAGCACTCTGGAGGGAGAGGGCGTCATGAAGGAGATGTCGGCACGCTTGGCCACCGATGTCGACCTCGCCGAACGGTATGCCGCGGCCCACGAGGACTACCTCGAGCGTCGCTCCCAGCTCGGTCAGGTCCCCGAGATCGAGGGCATCTCCGCCGGCGGAATGCCCTCGCGGGTCAAGTGCCTGCACGTGCTCGTGGGCCATTCCCTGGCCGCCGGACCTGGGGTCAATCCGCTGGGCGACGAGGCCCTCGTGATGCTCCCCGAGTGGTGGGCCGCCGGATCCTGTTGCGGCTGGGGCGAATCCGCCGACGCCGAAGACTCATGACCAGGGTCGCTGCCGTCGACTGCGGCACCAACTCAATCCGACTCCTGGTCGCCGACATCGATTCACGTGGCCGACTCGTCGACGTCTGTCGCGAGGGCGAGGTCGTCCGCCTGGGTCACGGGGTGGACGCGACCGGCCTGATCGGCGCGGCCCCGATGGAGCGAACCCTCGCGGCCTGTGGGCGGTACGCGCAGCTCTGCCGGGAAGCCGGCGCCGAGGCGGTGCGCTTCGTCGCGACGTCGGCCTCTCGGGATGCACGCAATGCGGCGGATTTCGTGGCCGGGGTCGAGCGCGCCTTCGCCGACTTCGGGGTGACGCCCGAGGTGGTCAGCGGCGACGTCGAGGCGCAACTGTCCTTCTCCGGCGCCACGGGAGATCTCATCGCGGCCGAGATCCCCGCGCCCTACCTCGTCGTCGACCTCGGCGGGGGCTCGACCGAACTCGTGCGCGGGATCCGGTCGGCGGAGGCCGGCTTCTCGATGGACGTCGGCTCTGTCCGGATGAGCGAGCGTCACCTTCACTCCGACCCGCCCACCGACCACGAGATCGCTTCTGCCACAGCCGATGTCGATGCCGCCATCGACAAGGCCAAGCGCGTGGTCGACCTCACGGGCATCGCCACCCTGGTCGGACTCGCCGGCAGCATCACGACGGTCACCGCGCACCTGCTGGGCCTGGCGGCATACGACCCGAAGCGGATCCACCTGAGCCGTTTCACCGGGGCCGACCACATCGCGGCCGCGACGGACCTCCTCATGATGTCGCGCGACCAGCGCGCGGCTCTGCCCTACATGCACCCTGGGCGGGTCGACGTCATCGGCGCTGGGGTCCTGGTCTGGCGACGTGTCCTCGAGCGCGTCGGCGCGGACTCGCCCGGTGCCGCCGTGGTCACCTCGGAGCACGACATCCTCGACGGCATCGCCCTGTCGCTCGCCCGCTGAGCCTGTCCCCTCCCCACCCCGACCAAGTCGAGAGGGAGCAAATCGCGGGCCCCGCGACCGCGGGCCCGCGATTTGCTCCCTCTCGACGGGGGAGGGGGCGAGCCGGCCACCGCGTCGGACGGGCAACACGCCAGCACAGCACTGGACAACGGCTCCTCTCGTCTGCACACTAATACGCATTCCGCAGTAGTGCGCCACGTGAGGAAGTGCCCATGGATGCCACCCAACTCGTCAAGGGGGTGCTCGACCTCGCCGTGCTCGCCGTGCTCGCCGAATCAGACGGCTACGGCTATGACGTCGTCCGTCGCCTACGAACCGCCGGCCTCGAGGAGGTCGGTGACGCCTCGGTCTATGGCACGCTGCGTCGCCTCTACGCCGCCGGCGCCCTCTCCAGCTACGTCGTCCCCTCCGACGAAGGACCGCACCGCAAGTACTACGGCATCAATGCCCAGGGCCGCACCATGCTGGCCTCCCAGGGCAAGACGTGGACCGAGTTCGCCCACACCATGGAGTCCCTGCTCAACACCGCAAAGGTGGCGTCATGAACCAGATCGCGACCCCCACGTCCGCCGTGCGTGCCTATGTCGCCTCGGTGCGGGCCGAGCTGCTCGACCTCGCCCCCGAGGATGTCGATGACCTCATCGGAGGGTTGGAAGCAGACCTCACCGAGCGTGCGGCCGAGCTGCCCGAGGGGACCGATCTCACCTCCGCCTTCGGCGCGCCGGCTGCGTATGCCGCGGAGTTGCGATCCGCTGCCGACCTCCCGCCGCGCGCCCCGGTGACGCCCGGCCAGCAATCGTTCCTGGCCGCCGAACGAGCCCGGCTGCACGACGCTGAAGTCTCGTGGCGCGCTCGGGGTGATGCGCTGCAGGCCCGGCACACCTGGCTTGCCGAGCTCCGCCCCGTCTGGTGGGTGGCGCGCGGCATGATCCTTGCGATGGTCCCAACCCTCGTCCTGAGAGTGCCGCTCTTCGGTCTCGCATTCTGGCTGTTCGCCCTGACCGGGGCGGCGCTCTCCTTCTGGTGGTCGCGTCGTCGTCCGGCCGCTGCGACATGGTCGAACCGGCTGGCCATCCTGGCCTCCATCGTGGCCGCCGTGCTCGCGTTCCCTGTGGCACTCACGTTCATGGCGCGGGTCGGGTGGACCGACGGCAACGGCGCCGTGTCCGCTGAACCTCAGTACTACCCCGGTCCAGTCATGGGCTCCGACGGCGTCTGGGTCAACGGCGAGATGGCAACCAACCTCTACGCCTACGACGCCAACGGCAACCGCCTCGACCGGGTGCGCCTCTACAACCAGTACGGCCAAGCAGTGGCCGTGCCCACCGAAGCGCTCATCCCGTGGTCGCAGCAGGACGGCACCATCGCCACCGGTCCTGACGGGCAACCGCTGAAGAATCCGATTCTCATGAAGCCGGACGGATCCCTCGACGTCAACCGCCTGGTGTTTCCGCTCCGGTGGGGCGACCTCACCGGGTGGCAGGCATCGTCGGGTGGGTGGGAGCCGCCGGTGAAGATCTCCGAACTTCCGGCCGCCACCGCGGAACCGGCTCGACCCGACGCGAGTCCGAGTCCCAGCACGTCGACGTCAACGGGTCCTCAGGACCAGACGTCGCCCTCGCCGTCGCCCAGCGCGACGAGCTGAGGAACCGGCCCGGGTGGCCATGGGGAACAGGGGCCCCGCCACCCGGGCCGACGCCCGCTCTCGTGCCAACCCAACTTCTGCGTCACGCAGACGTTGGGTTGGCACGCAGCTATTGCTGTGCGGGAAGCGATCCTCTGCGTCACGCAGAAGTTGGCGTGGGCGGCATACGCTTGGCCCGCCCCCGTGGCCCAATTGGCAGAGGCAGGCGACTTAAAATCGCCAACGGTGCGAGTTCGAATCTCGTCGGGGGCGCGGAGCGGGAACTTCTTGACGGGCTTGCGTTGTTTAGGGTGGTGACAACGACGGGCCAGTTGGGCCCGCCATGACCATCACGGAGGAACTGATGGCCGCCAATCCCGCCTTCAACCGACTCGAGCAGGACGCTCGCTCCGGGTATGCCGCGTTCCGCGACGGCACCACCCCCGCCGCACCGCAGGGGCCCACGGCCTACACGCAGCAGGCCTACCCGCAGCAGTCCTATGGCCAGCCGGGTGCGCCGGTCGGCCAGGACCACCTCGAGCACATGTACAACGCCCCATCGGCGACGCCGGTGCAGGCCGGCCGAGTGACGATGGACGACGTCATCATGAAGACCCTCGGGCTCTTCGCGATCGTCCTCGCCTTCGGCGCTGCGGGTTGGTTCGCCGCCGCGACCAACCCCGGTCTGGGCTTCATGCTCTGGATGGGCGGCATGATCGGCACCCTCATCCTCGGCCTCGTCATCGCCTTCAAGAAGACGCTGTCGGTGCCCCTCATCCTCGGGTATGCCGCCCTCGAGGGCCTGTTCGTCGGTGCCGTCAGCCAGTTCTTCGAGACGATGTACGGCGGGATCGTCGCCCAAGCCGTCCTCGCCACCCTGGCCACCTTCGCCGGCATGTTCGCGGCCTACAAGTTCGGCCTGATCAAGGTCACCGACAAGTTCCGCCGCATCGTGACGATGATGATCTTCGGTTACGCGATCTTCGCGGTCGTCAACTTCATCTTCGCCATGGTCACCAACACGGCCTTCGGCTTCGGCGGGTCCGGCACCGTCGGCATCCTCATCTCGCTCTTCGCGGTCGGCTTGGCGTCGGTGTCGCTCGCGCTCGACTTCGACTCGGTCGACCGGGCCATCGCGACCGGTGCGCCGCAGAAGTACTCATGGCTGCTGGCGCACGGCATCATCGTCACGCTCGTCTGGCTCTACATCGAGTTCCTGCGCCTCATCGCCCGCCTGCGCAGCGAGTGACCGAGCCGATGGATCCGCGATCGACCCCGCCCCATCCGGGCGGGGTCGATCCGCGTCCGGAGCCGGTGCGCGTCGAACTCGACCGGATCGAGTCCCGCTGGCAGACCCTCCCGCTCCCTCAGGCCCGGGCCGGTATGCCGCGGATGCGGCTCACGCTCGACCGGCTCGCCGAGGTGACCGGCCGGGCCTGCGTGGACGATCTCGGTCCCGCCACGGCGCTGCACCAACTGAAGGTGCTCGTGTGGGAGGCGTGCCGCGCGGGGCGAGCCCACGGCATACCGGAGGAGCTGGCGAGCCTGCGCCGCGACCTACCCTGACAACCGCGGCAGGGGTCTCAGCTCAGGCGCTCGATGAGGATCGCCATGCCCTGCCCGCCGCCGACGCACATCGACTCGAGCCCGAACTGCTTGTCCTTCGTCTGCAGGCCGTTGATCAAGGTGGCCATGATGCGCGTGCCGGTGGAGCCGAAGGGGTGGCCGAGGGCGATCGCGCCACCGTGCACGTTGAGCCGGTCGAAGTCCATGCCCAGGTCGTCGGCGGAGCCGAGCACCTGCGACGCGAAGGCCTCGTTGATCTCGTAGAGGTCGATGTCCTTGATCGACATCCCCGCACGAGCCAGCGCCTGGCGGCACGCCTCGACCGGGCCCATGCCCATGATCTCGGGGGAGAGGCCGGAGACGCCGGTGGAGATGATCCGGGCGAGCGGGGTCAGGCCGAGCTCCTTGGCCTTGGTGTCGCTCATGATGACCACGCCCGAGGCGCCGTCGTTGAGCGGGCAGCAGTTGCCGGCCGTCACGGTGCCGTTCTCCCGGAAGACCGGGTTGAGGGCCTGGACTGCTTCGAGGGTCACGCCGGCGCGGGGGCCGTCGTCGGTGGAGACGACCGGGCCGTCGGCCAGGGTGACGGGGAGGATCTCACGCTCGAAGAAGCCGGCCTTGATCGCCGCCTCGGCACGGTTCTGCGAGGTCACACCCCACTCGTCCTGACGCAACCGGGAGATCCCCCGTGAGGTCGCGACGTTCTCGGCCGTCTGACCCATCGCGAGGTAGACGTCGGGCAGCAGGCCCTGCTCGCGCGGGTCGGTCCAGGTCGCATTCGTGCGGGCCATCTCGGCACTGCGAGCCTGTGCGTCGGCAAAGATCGGGTTGAGGGCGTCGGGGTCGGACTCACCCGCACCGCGGAAGGCCGCGTTCTGGGAGACGCACTCCACGCCGCCGCTGACGAAGATCTCGCCCTCGCCGGCCTTGATGGCGTGGAAGGCCATCCGCATCGTCTGGGTCGAACTCGCGCAGAAGCGGTTGATCGTCGCCGCCGGCAGGCCGTCCAGTCCGGCCATCACGGCAATGACGCGGGCCATGTTGTTGCCGGCCTTGCCGCTGGGGTCGGCGCAGCCCCAGTAGAGGTCGTCGATCGTCGTCGGGTCGAGCTCCGGCAGCTTGGCGAGCAGCCCCTGCACCACCTGGGTGGAGATGTCGTCGGGCCGGATGTCCTTGAGCGAGCCTTTGAAGGCTCGGCCGATGGGCGTGCGGGCGGTCGCGACGATGACGGCTTCGGGCACGGGTGACTCCTTCAGTGGGTGGGCAGGTTTCCCGCGATCGTATGCCGCGGGCTCGGCTCCGGCACTGTGCGCTCGCTCACCCTCGGGTCGGCGCGGGTGGCGTTGGCGGCCGGAGATCGGGAACTCGCGATGTGGCGATCACACCAGGACGAGGACGAGCGCTTGGGGGAGTGGATGGCCCGATGGCGCGACACCGACGGAGTTCGCGCCACGCTGCGGTTGGTGCGGCGTGCCGTCCGGGTCCATCGCATCGTGCTCGGCGAGCGACTCGGCCACCCACCGACCGGGGCCGAGGTGCGCCGGGAGTGGTTCTCCCCGTTGGGTCGCGGGCTGGACCTGGCGTCCCGACGCGTGCTGCCCCGGCGCATCCTGCCCACGCGCGTCCTGCCGACACGTGGGCCGACGGCGGCGGACGAGTCCGTGGCCGGCGAGGCGCCGGCGGACCGCCGGCGCCACAAGTCGGCAGTTCGTCGCGCCCCACTGCTCTGCATCGTCGAGCCGCGCTCCCGCGACATCGTCGCCTTCCTCGACCGTTTGGTTGCCGACGGAGTCCTCGACGTGCGAGCCGGTTCGGACCCTGGCTGACCACCTGACGGCGATTGCACCCAGGGTGTTGGATGGCCTCATGGACACCACTCGCACCCGCGCGTCGTCAGGATCTCCCTATGAGGCCACGGTCGGCTTCTCGCGTGCCGTCCGACATGGCCAGCACGTCATCGTCTCCGGCACGGCGCCGATCTGGCCCGATGGTCATGTGATGCCCGAGGCCGGCGCCCAGGCGCGTCGTTGCTGGGAGATCGCTCTCGGGGCGCTCGCCGAACTCGGTGGCTCGGTCTCCGATGTCGTGCGGACCCGCCATTTCCTCACCTCGGTCGCCGACGTCGACGAGATCTCCGACGCGCATGGCCGCGTCTTCGGTGAGGTCCGCCCGGCGAGCACGATGGTCGTCGTCGCGGGTTTGGTCGACCCGCGCTGGAAGGTCGAGGTCGAGCTCGACGCGATCCTGTCCGACTGACCGGTTCCGCTGGGCGGGGCGAAGGTCACCTCCTCGGCTCCTCGGCGAGGGTCGCCTCCTCGGCCAGGGTCGCCTCCGCGGCGGGCAGCGACTCGGCAGGCAGTGAGGTATCAACGGGTGACTGGCGCCGGTGCCTCAACACCGCCCACCGGCCACGGGGACCCCGGCTGGTCCCGCCCACCTCGGTGGGGCTGACCTCGGTGCCCGCTTCGAGCACGGCCTGCCCGGCAGCCACGGCCACCGGCCCGATGCCCTCGCCGCGACGGATCTCCGGCGCCCGGTCGGCCGTGTCCGGACCCCACAGGCCGAGCGCATGGCACACGGTGGGCAGCACGGCAGCCGCCGCCCGGGCATAACCCGCCGGCGACGGATGGAAACGGTCCTTGCCGAAGAGCTCGTGCGGCGCGGCCGCGAACTCCGGTCCGAGGATGTCGCCGAGAGACACCGTCCGGCCGCCCGCCTCGACGACCGCCACCGTCTGGGCTGCCGCGAGGTCGCGACTCCAGCGGCGGATGAGCAGGCGCAGCGGTTGCGGCACCGGCTCGACGGTCCCCAGATCGGGGCAGGTCGCGACGACGACCTCGGCTCCACGGGCGCGTGCCCGGCGGACCGTGGTCTCGAGGTGGCGCACCGAGGTCGCTCGGTCCGCTCGATGGGTCACGTCGTTCGCGCCGATGAAGATGAGCACGAGAGCCGGCGAGTCGACCTCGTCGAGGGCAGACCCGAGTTGCCGCTCTAGGTCGGTGGATTCGGCGCCCACCACCGCGCGATTGGTCAGTCGCACCCGCCGCGCCGTGAGGGCGGCGACGCTCCCGGCCACGATGGCGCCGATCGTCTGCTCGCCCGATTCCGCGCCGAGACCTGCGGAGAGGCTGTCGCCGAGCATGATCAGGTCGAGGGGTTCGCCGATACCGGCACCGTAGATCCCCTCGTGCTCAGGGGCGTTGTCATAGGGCGAGCCCACGATCCGACGCGCGATGGCCCCCTCGACGCGCACCACGGCATACCCGATGAGGCCGAGAGCGGCGCCGGCGGCCGCCACCCCACCCCCTCCGTATGCCGCGGTCGCGGCGATCTTGCGAGCCCTGCGGGCGCGGCCCATGGCGCGTCTCCCTTCGTGCCGGAGGTCCGAGTGTCTGCGGGTCCAACGTGCAGGTCAACCCCGCTCGTTCCCCGCTACCGTGCGGTCATGGATCTCGTGGGGCGTTCTGTCGAGCAGGAGTGGCCGGTGACCTCCGCTGATACCGCCAACGCGGTCGGCTCCGGCTCGCTCCCGGTGCTGGGCACTCCGCGCTTGCTCGCCTGGCTCGAGGCCACGACGTGTGCCGTCATCGACCCGGCCCTGCCGGAGGGGAGCACGAGCGTCGGCACGCGGGTCGACCTCGAGCACCTCGCGCCGACCCCCGTCGGCGGTCGGGTCACCTGCTCGGCCGTCGTGACCGGCCAGACGTCGCGAGCGGTGACCTTCGCGGTGATGGCGCGCGACGACCGAGGCGCAGACGTCGCGCGCGGCACGATCATCAGGGTCGTTGTCGACAGCGCGCGCTTCCTCGGGCGGCTCTCCTGAGAGGATGACGGGCATGAAGTATGCCGAGCACATCGCCGATCTCGTCGGGAACACCCCCCTCGTCAAGCTCAACTCCGTCACCGAGGGCGTCACCAAGGCGACCGTCCTGGCCAAGGTCGAGTACCTCAACCCCGGCGGGTCGGTGAAGGACCGCATCGCGTTGAAGATGATCGATGACGCCGAGGCGACCGGTGCCCTGCAGTCGGGCGGCACCATCGTCGAGCCGACCTCCGGCAACACCGGTGTGGGCCTGGCGCTCATCGCCCAGCGCCGGGGATACAAGTGCATCTTCGTCTGCCCGGACAAGGTGAGCGAGGACAAGCGCAACGTCCTCAAGGCCTATGGCGCCGAGGTCGTTGTCTGCCCGACGTCGGTCGCGCCCGAGCATCCGGACTCCTACTACAACGTCTCCGACCGGCTCGTCCGCGAGACGCCCGGGGCCTGGAAACCCAACCAGTACGAGAACCCCATGGGTCCGCTGTCGCACTACGAGAGCACGGGCCCGGAGATTTGGTCGGACACCGACGGCCGGATCACCCACTTCGTCACCGGCGCCGGCACCGGTGGCACCATCTCCGGCTCCGGTCGCTACCTGCGTGAGGTCTCCGCGGACCGCCCCGAGGCCGACGGTGGCCGGGTCAAGGTCATCGCGGCCGACCCCGAGGGTTCGGTCTACTCCGGCGGCACTGGTCGCCCCTATCTCGTCGAAGGGGTCGGCGAGGACTTCTGGCCGGGCGCCTACGACCCGAGCCAGGTCGACAAGGTCATTGCCGTCTCGGACGCCGAGTCCTTCCACATGACCCGACGACTGGCCCGCGAGGAGGGGCTGCTGGTGGGCGGATCGTGCGGGATGGCCGTCGTGGCGGCACTGGAGGTGGCGCGGGACCTCCCCGAGGATGCCGTTGTCGTCGTTCTCCTGCCCGACTCAGGTCGTGGCTACCTGTCCAAGATCTTCAACGACGACTGGATGCGCTCCTACGGCTTTTCCAGGGCCACCGAAGGCACCACCGTCGGGGATGTCCTGCGGGGCAAGTCCGGTGACATCCCGGCGTTGGTCCACACGCATCCGCAGGAGACGCTCAAGGAAGCGATCGACATCCTGCGCCACTACGACGTCTCGCAGATGCCCGTGGTCAAGGCCGAGCCGCCGGTGACCTCGGGCGAGGTGGCCGGGTCGGTCTCCGAGCGCGACCTGCTCGAGCTGCTCTTCACCGGGAAAGCTCTGTTGTCCGATGCCGTCGACAAGCACATGGCAGCCGGGTTGCCGCTCGTCGGTGCGGGGGAACCGGTCGCCGAGGCCCGCCACGCTCTCGAGGCCTCCGATGCCGTGCTCGTCGTCGAGGACGGCAAGCCCGTGGGCGTGCTCACCCGGGCCGATCTGCTCGGGTTCCTCGCGGACTGAGTCGTATGCCGCGGGGCTGAGTTCGCGTGGAGCGGTGGGAATCGTCGGTCGAGAAGGCGATCCGGGAGGCGCAGGAGCGGGGCGAGTTCGACAATCTCCCCGGCGCCGGGAAACCGTTGCCGCCCATCAACCCCAACGACCCGGACTGGTTCGTCAAGCAGTTGGCCACGCGTGAACAGCTCGACTTCACCGGTGCCCTGCCGCCCGCGATCGCCCTGCGCAAGGAGGCTGCGGGGTTCCCAGAATCGTTGCGAGAGTTGCGAACCGAGGAGTCGGTCCGTCAGGTCCTGATCGACTTCAACCGACGCGTGCGTGAGGACCGCCTTCGGCCCGGGGAGGGGCAGCTGCCACGGATCCTCGCGCCCACGGTCGACGTCGAGGCCCTTGTCGAGCAGTGGCGGGTGCTCCGGGTCGCCGCACGACGCGAGGCGACTGCTGACGTCCGGCAGGATGACGGCATACCAACCACCGTGCCGGACGCAAGCGGGTGGTTCAGGCGCTGGGTGGGGCGACGTCGACCTGGGCGGGGAGGTTGGCCACGCCGACCGGGCACGTGAGCCCATTGGGGCCGTGGTTGCAATAGCCGTTGGGGTTCTTGTGGAGGTACTGCTGGTGGTAGTCCTCGGCATACCAGAACGGCCCGGCCTGCTCGGCCGGCTGGATGATCGTGCTGATCTCACCAGCGCCGACCCGGGTCAACTCACCCTGGAAGGCCTCGCGCGTCGTCTCGGCTGCGGCCTGCTGGGCCGGCGTCGTCGGGAAGATCGCCGAGCGGTATGCCGTGCCGACGTCATTGCCCTGCCGGTTGAGGGTCGTCGGATCGTGGTTCTCCCAGAACGCCTTGAGGATCAACTCCGGCGACGTCACGGCCGGGTCGTAGGCCACGAGCACCGTCTCGGCGTGTCCTGTCCGGCCGGTGCAGGTCTCCTCATAGGTCGGGTTCGGCGTGAACCCACCCAGGTAGCCGACGGCCGTCGTCACGACCCCCGGCAGCTTCCACATGATCCGCTCGGCGCCCCAGAAGCAGCCCATCGCAACGTAGATGACCTCGGTGCCGTCCGGCCACGGACCCTCGAGCGGGGTCCCGAGCACCTCGTGGGTCGTCGGCACGGGGAAGATCCGGTGGTCCCGGCCGGGCAGCGCTTCCTCGCGGGTCGGCATGACCGTTTTGTCGCGTGATCCGAAGAACATCAGTCCAGTCTCCCTTGGGTCAGTGGATAGCTCTCGACGACCTCATAACGCGGACGCCGCTCCCGGCCTTCCCCGAGGTGTGAGGCGACGAGGTGGATCGCGTCGACCTCCCAGTCCGGCCCGCCGTAGCCCTCCAGCGCGCGCAGCCACCGCATCGCCGAGAAACCGCGGTTCGATCGCGCGATCGTCAGGTGCGGCCGGAAGGTCCGTCCCTCGACGGTGATCCCGCTGACGGCGGCGGCGTTCTTGGCCTTCTCGGCCAGCCCTCCGAGGGAGGCGAGATCGGAGCGCTCGGCGTCGAGCGCGGCATACAAGAGTTTGGCGCGGTCCGGGTCGGGGAAGGTGCCGCCGCCTGCCAACCGCAACCGAAATGGCGTATGCCGCGTCGCGGCCTGCGTGAGGCGCTCACCGAAGTCGTCGAGGGCGCGGTCGGGCACGTCCGGGCAGAAGGCGAGCGTGACGTGGAACTGCTCGGGGTCGCTCCAGCGCAGGTCGCCGTGCTCGCGGCGCGGCTCGAGCCAGTCCTCGAGGCTCTCGCGGGCCGCATCGGAGGGGAGCACGGCAACGAACATGCGCATCTGCCCAGTGTGTCAGGGTAAGACTCATGGAGTTCGTGCGAGTCAGTGGGTTGGAGCCGGACCAGAGTGAGCTCTTCGAGGCGTGGGCGCAGGTCTTCATCGACGCAGCCCTCGCCGACAACGGCGAGTCCGACGAGCGCTCGGCCACCGACCTGCGCGAGATGGAGCGGAACCCCGACGTAGGGCGCCGACTCATGGCGGTCGTCGACGAGGGCAGGGTGGTGGCGGGGGCGAGCGTGATGTTTCCATTGCAGGACAACCTGACTCACTCGTTCGCGACGATCGCAGTCCTCCCGGAGTTTCGCCGTCGCGGGTTGGGTACGCGCCTGCTCGACTGGATCGAGGAGCAGGCTCGTGAGCAGGGGAGGGCGACGCTCCAGATGCACTTCAACGCCCGCCCAGGTGCGCGGCCGGCAGGGTTCGCCTTTGCCGAGCAGTGTGGCTTCTCGCTGGCGCAGCGGCTCGTGCGCAACGACCTCGACTTGTCGTCATGGACAGGTGCTGATGCGAACGTGCCTGTGCCAGAGGGTTATCGGCTCGTGGCGGAGGTCGGTCTGCCGCCGGAGCGCCAGGCGGACTACGCGCGCTTCCAAGAGGCCATAACGACGGACATTCCGCTCGGTGGGCTCGCTCTCGAGCCCGAGGTCTGGGATGTCGAGCGAGTTGGGGCTCTGAGCGCGCGACTCGAGGCGATGGGTCGCACCCGCTGGCTGGTGTGGGCCGAGCACGAGGGATCGGGGGAGTGCGCTGGCTTCACGGAGGTCCAGTGGGCGCCGGACCTGGGACCGATCGCCTACCAGCAGGACACCCTCGTCCACCGGGACCATCGTGGTCACGGACTTGGAATGGCACTCAAACGCGTCAACGCAGCCCAGATCGCAGCTGGTCAGCCTGCCATCGCCACGATTCGCACGTGGAATGCCGACGACAACACTCACATGCTGGCCGTCAACGCTGCTCTCGGCTACGTGGTCGGCTCGGAGATGCTCGAGTGGCAGAAGCTCTTGCGTCCGGCGGGTTGACGGCATTCCAACCAGGTTGCCGGACGCAAGGGAGGAGGGAGCGGGAGGGGGCGCACGGCATACGCTCTGGGGCATGTCTACCGATGCACCCCTGGGCTTCTCCTCGCGCGCGATCCACGTCGGTTCCGAACCCGACCCGACGACCGGGGCCGTCGTCCCGCCGATCTATGCGACGTCGACCTACAAGCAGGACGGGGTCGGGGGTTTGCGCGGCGGGTATGAGTACTCGCGCTCGGCGAATCCGACCCGCACCGCCTTGGAGGACTGCTTTGCCAGCCTGGAGGGTGGGGAGCGGGCGTTTGCGTTCGCCAGTGGCCTGGCGGCCGAGGACTGCATCATCCGGTCGCTGCTGTCCCCCGGGGATCATGTGGTGGTGCCAACCGATGCCTACGGCGGGACGTATCGGCTCTTCAACCGGGTCGCCCGGCCATGGGGCATCGAGCACTCGATCGCCAAGATCGCCGACGTCGAGGCCGTGCGTGCCGCCATCCGACCCGAGACGCGAATGATCTGGCTGGAGACGCCGACGAACCCGCTGCTCGGCATCGCCGACATCGCGGCCATCGCCGAAGTCGCCCACGAGGCCGGTGCCCTGGTCGTCGTCGACAACACCTTCGCCACGGCGTACCTGCAGAATCCGTTGGCGCTCGGGGCGGACGTCGTCGTCCACTCCACGACGAAGTACTCCGGCGGGCACAGCGACGTCGTCGGCGGAATCGTCGTGACCAAGGCGGGCGTGACGACGGCCTCCGGCGAGGACGTGACCGAGCGAATCGGCTTCCACCAGAACGCGATGGGCGCCGTGGCCGGACCCTTCGACGCCTGGCTGGTCCTGCGCGGACTGAAGACGCTGGCCGTGCGGATGGAGCGGCACTGCGACAACGCCGAGGCCATCGTGGACTTCCTCAAGGGCCACGACGGGGTCACCGCGATCTACTACCCCGGGCTGCCCGACCAGGTGGGCCACGAGATCGCCGCGCGACAGATGAAGCGGTTCGGCGGCATGGTGTCCTTCCGAGTGAAGGGCGGCGAGGACGTCGCCGTCAAGGTCGTCGGCGAGACCCAGCTCTGGACCCTCGGCGAGTCCCTCGGCGGCGTCGAGTCGCTCATCGAGCACCCCGGCCGGATGACCCATGCCTCGGTCGCCGGCACCGAGCTCGAGGTGCCCGCCGACCTGATCCGACTGTCGGTCGGCATCGAGGACGTCGAGGACCTGATCGCCGACCTCAAGCAGGCCCTCGACCGCCTCACCTGACCAGACAGACGAGTGAGGAGAACACGCCGTCCCAGCCTCGCGGCATACGGCGTGTTCTCCTCACTCGACTGTCGGTGCGGGAGCGAAGGCTCGGACTAGAGGCCCATGTCCTTGCTGATGATCGACTTCATGACCTCGGACGTGCCGCCGTAGATGCGGTTGACCCGGTTGTCGGCGTAGAGGCGGGCGATCGGGTACTCGTTCA
Source organism: Phycicoccus elongatus Lp2 (assembly GCF_000367525.1). Lineage (GTDB taxonomy): Bacteria > Actinomycetota > Actinomycetes > Actinomycetales > Dermatophilaceae > Phycicoccus_A > Phycicoccus_A elongatus. Next base: position 2,188,129 of record NZ_HF570956.1, read on the forward strand.
TGAACCCATAGCCACCGTGCAACTGCAGGCAGCGGTCGATGACGTCGGCCGCGACCTCGGTGCAGAAGAGCTTGGCGGAGGCCGCCTCGGCCGGCGTGAGTTCACCGGCGTCCAGAGCCTCGATGCCGCGATCGACGACGGCCTGCGCCGCATCGACCTTGGCCTTGCAGGCCGCGAGCTCGAACTTGGTGTTCTGGAAGGCCGCGACCGGCTGACCGAAGACGACCCGCTGGGTCACATAGTCCTGGGTGAAGCGGATCGCGGCGGCCGCCTGCGCATAGGCGCCCAAGGCGATGCCGAGCCGCTCCTGCGGCAGGTTGCGCCCGAGGTAGGAGAAGCCCTCACCCTCCTCGCCGAGCAGGTCCTCGACCGGCACGCGCACGTCGGTGAAGGACAGCTCGGCCGTGTCGGAGGTCTTGAGGCCGAGCTTGTCGAGCTTGCGACCCACGGCATACCCCGGCGCCTTGGTGTCGACGACGAGCAGCGAGATGCCCTTGCGGCGGTTCTCGGCCGACGGGGGAGCGGTGCGCGCGCACACGATGACCCGGTCGGCGTGGACGCCGCCGGTGATGAACGTCTTGGCGCCATTGAGCACGTAGTGGGTGCCGTCCTCGGACAACTTGGCCGTCGTCTTCATCCCGGCCAGGTCTGACCCGGTGCCGGGCTCGGTCATGGCGATGGCCCACATCTCCTCGCCGGTCACGAACTTCGGCAGCCAGCGTTCCTTCTGCTCCTGCGTCGCGAGCATCTTGATGTAGGGCAGGCAGAGCAGCACGTGCACGCCGGAGCCGCCGAAGGTCACGCCCGCGCGCGCCGTCTCCTCGGCCATGACGGCTTCGTACTTGAAGGTCTCCAGGCCCGCCCCGCCGAACTCCTCGGGCACCTCGATGCTGAACACGCCGAGCTCGCCGAGCTTGGCGTAGAAGTCGCGCGGCACCAGCCCCGCGGCATACCACTCCTCGTAGTGGGGCACGACCTCGGCCTCGATGAACTGGCGGATGGTCTTGCGGAACGACTCGTGGTCCTCGTCGAAGATCTTGCGCTGCATGTCGGGTCTCCTGCTGCTCACCTGTGGTTACTCATGGGTTACCTCGATCCTAGGTGCCCTCGCCTACGCTGCCGACATGCCCTTGGTCACATGCGTTGACGTCGGGTCGACCTTCACCAAGGGAGTGCTCGTCGACACGCTCGACGGGTCCCTCGTGGCGACGGCCGCCCATCCCACGACGGTCGCCACCGACGTGATGCAAGGCCTCACAGCGGTATGCCGCGGGCTCGCCTCTCACGGTGAACCCGCCGAAACGTTGGTCTGCAGCAGTGCCGGGGGAGGCCTGCGCATCGCCGTCGTCGGGCAGGAACTCGAGGTCTCGACCGAGGCCGGCCGGCGCGTGGCGCTGTCGGCCGGCGGGCGCGTGGTGCACGTCAGTGCGGGCGGTCTCGACCCGACGGGCGTTCGCACGCTGCGTGCGGTGGCTCCCGACCTCGTGCTCCTCGTCGGGGGGACCGACGGTGGCAACGACACGATCCTGCTGCACAACGCCGATGCGCTGGCCAGGGCCCGCCTGCGCGCCCCGGTTGTCGTCGCGGGCAATGCCGAGGCCGCTGACGAGGTCTCCCGCCGGCTGACCGCGACCGGTCGCCGTCACACGGTCGCAGCCAACGTCGTGCCTCGGATCGGCGAGATCTCCCCGGACGGCGCACGGGCCGCCATTCGAGGCGCCTTCCTCGAGCACGTCATCGGAGGCAAGGGGCTCTCGCGGGGTCGGGCCTTCGCCGACCTCGTCCGCGCCCCGACACCGGATGCCGTCCTCGCCGGGGTCGAGGTGCTCGCCGACCATCTGGCCGGCGATGTCGTCGTCATCGACATCGGCGGCGCGACGACCGATGTCTACTCGGTCCTCACTCCACGTGGGGAGGACGCTGCCATTCGCCGCGACGTCGTCGGCCAGCTCTGGCACGCGCGCACCGTCGAGGCCGACCTCGGCATGCGGTGGAACGCGCAAGGCATCGTCGATGCGGCGCAACGTGAGCGAATCCCGCTGCCCGACAGCGCGATTCGGTATGCCGCGCGGGTCGCCGCCGACACCACCCTGCTCGCAGTCTCGTCGGCTGACTGGGCGAGTGAACAGGCACTGGCCGCCGCCGCGGCGACGATCGCGATGCGGCGTCACGGCCGCCCGGGTCATCCCAGTGAGCAGCCACGACCGCTCGCCGACGTCCAACTCGTGCTCGGCTCGGGTGGGGTCCTGCGCCACTCCCCGGATGCGGTCGCGGCCGGTGTCCTCGCTGCCGTCACGTCGGACCACGCCGGAGGTTGGCGGGTGCCGACAGGTGCGCGGGCCGGCGTCGACACGGCATACCTCCTCTTCGCCGTGGGCCTGCTGGCGGGGACGGATCCGATGGCTGCCCAGTTGCTGGCAGCGCGGGTCCTCTGCGCGGACTAGCCTGCGCACCATGGACAGTGACGTCACCGTGACCATCGCGGACATCCGGGCCGCGCGTGAAGTGCTCTCCAAGGTGATCCGGCCGACTCCGCTGAAGTTCAACAGGGCGCTCTCCGAGCGCGTCGGGGCCGATGTCTTCCTCAAGTGCGAAAACCTGCAGCGCGCCGGGAGCTTCAAGATCCGCGGCGCCTACACGCGGATGAGTCGACTCTCGCCGCAGGAGCGGGCCGCCGGCGTCGTCGCGGCGAGTGCCGGTAACCATGCGCAGGGCGTGGCACTGGCCGCCCAGATGCTCGGGATCGCGTCGAAGGTCTACATGCCAGTGCGGGCGCCGATGCCCAAGCTGGCGGCGACCCGTGCCTACGGCGCCGAGGTCGAGCAGGTGGGGGAGACGCTCGACGAGTCCCTGGTGGCTGCCCGCGCCTGGGCGGACGAGACCGGCGCGATCCTCATCCATCCCTTCGACCACGCCGACATCGTGGCCGGCCAGGGCACCTGCGGCTGGGAGATCCTCGACCAGTGCCCCGATGTGCGGACCGTCCTCGTCGGGCTCGGGGGTGGTGGCCTGCTCGCCGGGATCGCCACCGTCATGCGCGCGCTCAAGCCGGACGTCCACGTCATCGGGGTGCAGGCCGAGCAGGCCGCGGCCTACCCCGATTCCCTTGCCGCCGGTCACCCGGTCCAGGCCGCTCGGATGGCGACGATGGCCGATGGCATCGCCGTGGGGTTGCCCGGCGACGTCACCTTCCCGATCGTGCGTGACCTCGTCGACGAGGTGGTCACGGTCAGCGAGGCCAGCCTGTCCCGGGCGGCGCTCTTCCTCCTCGAGCGGGCCAAGCTGGTCGTCGAGCCCGCGGGAGCCGCGGCCACGGCATACCTGCTGGATCGGGCGGCCGGTGACGGTCCGCCGCTCGAGGGCCCCGTCGTCACCGTCCTCTCCGGAGGAAACATCGACCCGCTCCTCATGCTGCGGATCATCCGGCACGGCATGACGGCCGCCGGACGCTATCTGCAGTTCTCGGTCGTCGTGCCCGACAGCCCCGGCAACCTCGCCCAACTGCTCACCGACTGCGCGAGCGTCGACGCCAATGTCCTCGACGTCGAGCACTTGCGCACCTCAGCGGAGATCCGCGTCGACCAGGTCGAGATCGGGCTGGTCCTGGAAACGCGAGGCCCGGAGCACCAGTCGAGGGTTCTCGAGGCGCTCCGGGCCAAGGGTTACGTGCTGCTCGGGACCGATCAGCCGCTGTAGGGCTTGGTCTTGAGGATCTTGACCTGCACGTCCTTGCCCGAGGGCGTCGCGTAGGTCACGGTCTCGCCGACCGAGTGCCCGTTGACGGCGGCGCCGATCGGGGACTTCTCGCTGAAGACCTGGATGGAGTCGTCACTGATCTCGCGGGAGCCCAGGAGGAAGGTCTCCTCGTCGCCGAACATTTCGACGGTCACGACCATGCCGGGCTCGACGATGCCGTCATCGGGAGGGGTCTCGCCGATGATCGCGGTGTCGAGCAACTGCTGGAGCTGCCGGATGCGGGCCTCCATCTTGCCCTGCTCCTCGCGGGCCGCGTGGTAGCCACCGTTCTCGCGGAGGTCACCCTCCTGGCGGGCGGCGTCGATCTTCCTGGCGATCTCGGTGCGCGCCGGGCCGGAGAGTTCGGCGAGCTCGGCCTTCAGGCGGTCGTAGGCCTCCTGGGTGAGGAAGGTGGCCTTGGCTGCGGTCTCGGTCACGGGTGCTCCCTTACGTCAAAGGGTCCGGGCCCGTGGTGGCTCCTGTGAGCGACCGTGGACGGGCCCAGACCCGAATCGTGCAAAGAAACATCGTAGCAACTCAGTGGCGCACGCAGGAATCGACGACCCCCGTGACAGCGCGTTGCGCAGTGCGGATCTCGACGCTGCGTTGCACCCGTGACTCGCCGGCGGGCACCTCGTCGGTGACGGTCCCGACGACGCCCTTGCGTGCGTCGAGACCGGTGATCGTGCACGTCACGGCCCGATCAGCCGGCCGGGTCAGGCGGTAGTCCACCTCGAGTTGCGAGTCCGAGACGACGCGGTATGCCGTGACCTCGGGCACGACGGCCCCGACGTTGGCCGCCAGGCCGTACCAGATGACGACGGCCACCATCGCGCCGACGCCGAGGACACCGACGATCCACCAGCGCAACGTCCCGGGGGCGGGGCGGGGCAATGCCATGACGTCCTTCGAGGCGGTGAGAGGATGGCTTTCGGTCCAGTGACCTTCGCCCATTGTGACGGTCACGCTGTCTGGAGAAGGAGACGGGTCCCCTCGTGAGTGAGAAGTTGCGACTCATGTGCGTGCACGCCCACCCCGACGACGAGTCGAGCAAGGGTGCGGCGACGATGGCCCGCTACGTCGATGCCGGCCACAAGGTGCTCGTGGTCTCCTGCACCGGCGGTGAGCGCGGCGACATCCTCAATCCCAACCTCAGGGACGACCCGCACATCCTGCGCGACCTCGCCCAGGTCCGGCGCGACGAGATGGCGCGCGCCCAGGAGATCCTTGGCGTCGACCACCACTGGCTCGGCTTCGTCGATTCCGGTCTGCCCGAGGGGGATCCGCTCCCGCCGTTGCCGGCAGGCTGCTTCGCCCTCGAGCCGCTCTCGGTGACGACGGAGGCGCTGGTCCGCGAGATCCGCCGCTTCCGTCCGCACGTCGTGACGACCTATGACGAGAACGGCGGCTACCCCCACCCCGACCACATCATGTGCCACAACGTGACGGTGTCGGCGTTCGCGGCGGCCGGTGACCCCGCGGCATACCCGACGGCGGGTGACCCCTGGCAGCCGCTCAAGCTCTACTACAACGGCGGGTTCAGCAAGGAGCGGATCACGGCCTACCACGAGGCGATGCTCGCCGCGGGCCAGGAGAGTCCGTATGCCGAGTGGTTGGCCAACTGGGACGATTCCCGCAGCCGCACGACGACCACCCGGCTGGACGTGGGGGCGTGGTACGAACGGCGCGACCGTGCGCTGCTGGCCCACGCCACCCAGATCGACCCGGACGGCTGGTTCTTCAAGGTGCCGCTCGACGTGCAGCGTCAGATCTGGCCGCACGAGGACTTCGAGGCCGCCCGCTCGGTCGTGCCCATCGTGCCCGGCGAGGACGACCTCTTCGCCGGCCTGCCCTCGGTGGCCGAGGCCGACGTCTGGGCGACCTCCCCTGATCTCGAGTTCGTCGTCGACAATGTCAAGGAGCGAGTGTCATGAACGATGGTGGCGTCGGCCCCGGCATGGGGGCCTTCACGGTGTTCTTCATCCTGGCGATCGTGCTGTGGCTGCTCATGCGCAACATGAATGCGCGCCTGCGGCGGATGGACTACGCCCACAAGCAGGAGGATGCGCAGGCGGCCCGCGCGGCGCAGACACACTCGGCCGGGGGAGACCAGGCGGCGCAGGCGGCGCAGGCGCAGCCGCCGACAGGTGGTCAGGCCGAGACGGCGGACAAGGCCAATGACGCCGCGACGTAATGGCTGACGAAGGCGAGGATCGTCAGCGTGTGGAAGACCTCGTGGAAGCCGAACCAGCGCGGTGAGGGGTTCGGCCGCTTGATGCCGTAGACCACGGCCCCCAGGGTGTAGAAGAACCCGCCGAGGCCGACCAGGCCGACGATCAACCAGCCGCCGTGCTGGACCAGGGCGGGGAGGTAGAACACCGCCACCCAGCCCAGCGCGACATAGACGGGGACGTAGAGCCACCGCGGGGCGCCGACCCACAGCACGCGGAAGAGCACACCGGCGATGGCGCCGATCCAGACGATGAGGAGCATGGTGCGGCCCTGGTCGCGCGGCAGGAGCAGCGCGAAGGGGGTGTAGCTCCCGGCGATGATCAAGAAGATGTTCGAGTGGTCGAAGCGCTTGAGGAAACCGGTCATCTTCGGGCCCCAGGTGCCGCGGTGGTAGATCGCGGACACCCCGAAGAGCAGGACGGCCGTGATCGTGAAGACCGCTGCGCTGATCCGGGCCGCGAGGTGATCCGAGACGACGATGAGCACCAGGCCGGCCAGCAGGGCCAACGGAGCCATCGCCAGGTGCAGCCAGCCGCGAAGGTGGGGCTTGACGGCCGCGATGACCGCATCGACGCGCTCTTCGAGGGCGTCAAGGGTGCCGGTCCCTGAGGACTCGGTCTCCGGCTCGGCGGGCATGGTGTCCACGATACCTACGGTTGCGTAGGTATGTGCACGTCCGGTGAGGGTCGTGTGGGTCTGCCATGTGGGTCTGCCATGGAGGGCACGCGGCCGGGGGTAGCGTGGTCCCGGTCGGAAATCCACCGGGGTCGAAAGGGTATGCGCGTATGTCAGTGGGTGACGTCGTGTATGCCGCGTACGCCCGCCGCGTCGCTCGCCAACTCAAGCCCGCCGGCATCCCGCGGCACGTCGGCGTCATGCTCGACGGCAACCGGCGGTGGGCCAAGGAACGGGGCGGGTCGACAGCCCAGGGCCACCAGGCCGGCGCCGACAACATCGCCAATCTGCTCTCCTGGTGCGAGGAGATCGGCGTCGAGGTCGTCACCCTGTGGCTGCTCTCCACCGACAATCTCGCCCGTCCCGCTGGTGAACTGCGCCCCTTGCTCGGCATCATCGAGCGGGCCGTCACCGACCTGGCCGACGCTGGGCGCTGGCGCATCCACCCGGTCGGCGCGCTCGACCTGCTGCCGGTCGAGACCGCCCAGGTGCTCAAGGCGGCCGCGGACAGCACGCGTGACGTCGACGGGATGCTCGTCAACGTCGCCGTGGGTTATGGAGGTCGGCGCGAGATCGCCGATGCGGTGCGCTCACTGCTCCAGGAGCACGCGCGCGCGGGGACGACGATCGAAGAACTGGCCGAAGTGCTCGATGTCGAGCACATCGCCGAGCACCTCTACACCAAGGGCCAGCCCGACCCGGACCTGGTGATCCGCACGTCCGGCGAGCAGCGCCTCGGCGGCTTCCTGCTGTGGCAGAGCGCGCACAGCGAGTTCTACTTCTGCGAGGCCTACTGGCCGGCCTTCCGCAAGGTCGACTTCCTGCGGGCGTTGCGGGCCTACGGTGAGCGGCGCCGGCGCTTCGGCGCCTGAGGCGACTCCGCGGCATACGGTGTGGGGTTGGTGTGGCCCTGACCCCAAGAACCCACCACCGAAGGCGAGTGACCCCGCGCGGTATGCCGCGCGGCCGGCTCACCCGCCTCGCTCACCTCATGGACATCACCTGTCACAGGCGAAACCGAGCGTTCACGCGCCCGTCACCGACACGCCGACTCGATGGCAGAACTCGTGCCCGTCCCGCGTCGTAGCGTCCTGACCAACGCACCTCACCCGAGGGCGTTCGGGAGGCCCGACGTGATGGAGCATCTGCTCCGGAGGAGGGGTCGGCCCGGCCTCGACCTCCTGTCGTGGCCCGGTCCCGGCACCCAGCCTTCGAGCCAGCGCGAGACCTGACGCGCGCCCAAGGAGAGATCCGTGCCCACGACGACCACCCCTGCCGAGCACACCTATGTGATCGACACCTCGGTCCTGCTCTCCGACCCGCGCGCGATGCTCCGCTTCAAGGAGCAGGAGGTCGTGCTGCCCGTCGTCGTCATCACCGAGCTCGAGGGCAAGCGGCACCACCCAGAGCTCGGCTACTTCGCTCGGCAGGCGCTGCGCATCCTCGATGACCTGCGTGTCGAGCACGGTCGGCTCGATGCCCCGGTGCCTGTCGGTGACGACGGAGGCACGCTGCGCGTCGAGCTCAACCACACCGACCCGTCGTCACTGCCTGCCGGATTCCGGCTGGGGGACAACGACACTCGCATTCTGGCGGTGGCCAAGAACCTCGCGAACGAGGGTCGGCGGGTGACCGTGGTCAGCAAGGACCTGCCGATGCGGGTCAAGGCATCCGCGTGCGGCCTGGTCGCCGAGGAGTATCGCAACGAGCTCACCCCCGAGTCGGGCTGGACCGGCATGCGCGAGCTCGACGTCACCGTCGAGGAGATGGACCACCTCTACGAGTACGGCCGACTCGAGAATCTCGCCGCGGCGGAGTTCCCCTGCCACACCGGCATCAAATTGCTCTCGCCGCGGGGCTCCGGGCTCGGCCGGGTGGGGCCGGACAAGCAGGTGCGTCTGGTGCGTGGCGACCGGGACGCCTTCGGTCTGCACGGCCGCAGCGCCGAGCAGCGGATCGCGCTCGACCTGCTGCTCGACCCGGACGTGGGCATCGTCTCGCTCGGTGGCCGCGCGGGGACCGGCAAGTCTGCGCTGGCGTTGTGCGCCGGCCTCGAAGCCGTGATGGAGCGACGCCAGCACCGCAAGGTCGTCGTCTTCCGTCCCCTGTATGCCGTGGGCGGCCAGGAGCTCGGCTACCTCCCGGGCGACCAGGGCGAGAAGATGAACCCGTGGGGGCAGGCGGTCTTCGACACCCTGTCCGCGCTGGTGTCGCGCGAGGTCGTCGAGGAGATCCTCGACCGGGGCATGCTCGAGGTGCTTCCGCTCACCCACATCCGAGGTCGGTCGCTGCACGACGCGTATGTCATCGTCGACGAGGCGCAGAGCCTGGAGCGCAACGTGCTGCTCACCGTGCTCTCGCGGATCGGTCAGAACTCCAAGGTTGTCCTCACCCACGACGTCGCCCAGCGCGACAACCTGCGGGTCGGTCGTCACGACGGGGTCGTCGCGGTGGTCGAGAAGTTGAAGGGCCACCCGCTCTTCGCGCACGTGACCCTGACACGCAGCGAGCGCAGCCCGATTGCCGCACTGGTGACCGACCTCCTGGAGGGCATCGAGCCCTGACAGGGGCCCTCCACGACCCTTGTGTCCGCGTCTCCATTCGCTATGACGACGGATCACGCGGACACAAGGGATGGACGCCGTTTTGGCGTGTCCGTCGGGTGTTCGCTACCGTAGGTCTCGAATTGATAACGTCTGCCTGATCGGACACCCCCGTCCGCGGATTCGGCCCGGCGTGACCTGTACCCCATCGGTGGCAATCCCCTGCTGCCCCGAAAGGACGCACGACCCGACCATGAGCAGTTATCGCGGCCGCCATGCCGCTCGTCATGCCGCCGCGCGCCCCCAGCGGGTCAGCACCGTGGGAGCGGCGCTGCGCCGCCCTGCGGTCGCCGCCTCACTGGCGCTGGCCACGGTCGCGACCGGAGCGGCCGGCGTGAGCGCACAGGAGCGGGTCGCCGTCGAGAGCACTGCCTTCTCGCTGAGCCCGGCAGCCCTCACCCAGGTCGAGGACACCGCTGCTCCCGCTGCTGACGATCAGGCCCGACTGGCTGCCGATCGGAGCGCCGCCAACGCCCAGAAGTCGCTGGTCATGGCCCAGGCCGAGGAAGCCACCAGGGCCGCCGCGGCTGAGGCCGCGCGAGTGCGCGCGGAGGAGGATGCCCGCATCGCGCGCGAGGCCGAGCGGCAGGCCATCGTCGACAACGCCCGGGTGAACCCGCAGGCTGCCGCTCGCGCCCTCATGGGTGAGTTCGGCTTCGCGGACTCGCAGTGGTCCTGCCTCAACAACCTGGTCATCGGCGAGTCGACGTGGAACTACAAGGCCAAGAACCCGTCTTCGGGCGCCTACGGCCTCTTCCAGTCCCTGCCCGCGAGCAAGATGTCGACGGTCGCCGACGACTGGGCCGACAATCCGGTCACCCAGATCCGCTGGGGTCTGCAGTACATCAAGAGCTCCTACGGCACCCCGTGTGGCGCTTGGTCGGCCTGGAACAGCCGCTACCCGCACTGGTACTGAGCAGTCAGCTTCTGCGTGACGCAGAACCTGGTTTTGGCGCAATCCCTGCGCGGTGGGGCTCAGAGTCTGCGCGGATCAGAGCTTGCGCAGCTTGATCGTCTCGACCGAGTGGTCGGACCCCTTGGCCAGCACCAGCGTGGCCCGACCCTTGGTGGGCTCGATGTTCTCGATGAGGTTGGGCTCGTTGATCCGGGTCCAGATGTCCGTCGCCGTGGCGCGGGCCTGGGCATCGGACAACGCGGCATACCGATGGAAATAGGACTTGGGGTCGGCGAAGGCGGTCTGGCGCAATCGGAGGAAGCGCTCGACATACCACCGGCGGATGTCCTCGAGGTCGGCGTCGACATAGACGGAGAAGTCGAAGAAGTCCGAGATGGAGCCGGTGTTCGTGCCGTCGGACCGCACCGTCGGTGGTTGCAGCACGTTGAGCCCCTCGACGATGAGCACGTCGGGCTTGCGGATCGTCACCGTTGCCGGCAGCACGTCATAGGTCAGGTGTGAGTACTGCCGCGCCTCGACCGCGAGCTCTCCGGACTTGACGTCGGCGACGAACTTGAGCAGCGCACGCCGATCATAGGACTCGGGAAAACCCTTGCGCTGCAACAACCCTCGCTCCTCCAGAACCTTGTTCGGATAGAGGAAGCCGTCGGTGGTCACCAGTTCGACGCGCGGGGTGTGCGGCCACCGCAACATGAGCTCGCGCAGGATGCGGGCCGTGGTCGACTTGCCGACCGCCACCGAACCGGCCACACCGACGACGAAGGGCACCCGAGTCGGCCGTTCGCCGAGGAACTCACTGGTGGCCAGGCGCAGGCCGTGGGTCGCCTCGACGTAGAAGTAGAGCAGCCGTGAGAGCGGCAGGTAGACGGACTCCACTTCGTCGAGGTCGACCGGCTCGCCCAGACCGCGCAGACGGGTGAGGTCGTCCCCGGTGAGGTTCATCGGGTGGCTCTCGCTGAGCCGCGCCCACTCCGTGCGCCCGAACACGGCATACGGGCTGGGGAGCCCGGTGGGGGAGTCGGTCAGCGCCACGCGCGTCATTGTTGCGTATGCCGCGGCGCGGGGTCCGGCGCGACGCTCGTCGGTGCCGGGGGTGGGCCCGGGCGGCACTAGGCTGAAGCGCATGTGCGGAATCGTCGGATATGTCGGCCATCACGTCGACGGCAAGGCCCAGACCGTCGTCATGGAGGGCTTGGCCCGCTTGGAGTACCGCGGTTATGACTCGGCCGGTATCGCTCTGGTCTGCGACGGCGGCGTCGAAACCGAGAAGCGGGCCGGCAAACTGGAGAACCTGCGCAGCGCGCTCGATGCCCACCCTCTCCACGACTCACGGACCGGGATCGGGCACACGCGATGGGCCACCCACGGTGGCCCCACCGACGGCAACGCCCACCCGCACCGCGGTGGCGACGGCGACCGACTCGCGCTGATCCACAACGGGATCATCGAGAACTTCCACTCCCTCAAGAAAGAGCTGCTCGCCGAGGGGGTCGACTTCCTCTCCGAGACCGACACCGAGGTCGCGGCCAAGCTCGTGGGGCGTGAGTACGACAAGGTGCAGGACCTCACCGCCGCCATGCAGGCGGGGGGGGGGGGG
>NZ_HF570956.1:2199986-2231650 GCF_000367525.1 Phycicoccus elongatus Lp2
GGTCGTTTTTCGTTTGGGTGGAGCTGTCCCAGACGCCACTGCTCCCGCGCCGGTGCGAGCCGAGCAGATGGGTGTCGACGATCCCCACGGCCTCCATCAGCGCAAACATCGTCGTCGGCCCCACGAAGACGAAACCCTTGCGTTTGAGCCCCTTGAACAGTGCCTCGGACTCCGGGGAACGAGTGGGCACCTCACCGATCGTGGCCGGCTGCGGCGTTCGTTCGGGTCGAAAACTCCACACGTATGCCGCGAGGTCACCGTCGGCGTCCTCCCGCAGCCCCAGCGTGGCCCGGGCGTTGGTGATCGTCGCCCTGACCTTGGCCAGGTTGCGCACGATCCCCGCGTCGCCCATCAGTCGCTCCACATCGGAGTGGTCGAAGCGCGCGACGACGTCCGGCGAGAAGTCCGCGAAGGCCGCTCGAAAGGCCGGCCGCTTGCGCAGGATGGTCGCCCAGGACAGCCCGCTCTGGAAGGCCTCCAGCGACAGCCGCTCGAAGAGCCCCTGCTCGTCGCGCACCGGCAGGCCCCACTCGGTGTCGTAGTAGTCGCGCAGCATCGGGTCGACCGATGCCCAGCCCGGTCGGGCGAGTCCGTCGTCGCCGACCACCAATCCGTCCGTGCGAGGCTCCACACGGTGAGGATAGGCCGCGAACCTCAGCCCCTCGTCATGGTGATGACCGGGATCTCCGGATCCGCGCCGACACGCACCGAAGGACCCCACGCACCGGCGCCGCGACTGGTGATGACCGGCACGCCGTCGATGACCGCCTGGCCGTCGACCATCGGCTGCTGGAGCAGCACGAGCGCCCTGAAAGGCCACAACTGCCCGCCGTGAGTGTGACCACTCACCTGCAGGTCGACCCCGCGACCCGCGAGTCGTGACGCAGCCCGCGGCTGGTGCGCCAGCACGATCTGGAAGGTGCTCGCCGCGACCCCCTCGACCGCTGCGTCGTAGTCCGGTGCGAACTCACCCGTCCCCGACCAGTCGTGCACGCCGCCGATCGCCATGCTGTCGCCGCCCGAGGTCACGGTGGTCACGGCATTGCTCACGACCTGGATGCCCAAGGTCTTCCAGTCGTCCTCCCAGCCGGAGATCGTCCCGGAGTACATCTCGTGGTTGCCCGTCACCGCGTAGACGCCCAGCGACGCCCGGAGGCCGCGCAGGGGGGCGAGCTCGGCGGCATACCGGTCGACGGGGCCATCGATGAGGTCACCCGCGATCAGGACGAGGTCGGGTTCTGCGGCATTGGTCCGGTCGACGATCCGTTGCACGGTCGCGGCCGATCGCACCGCCCCGGCGTGGATGTCGGTGATCAACGCGACCTTCGTGCCGTCGAAGGCCGCCGGCAGGCCCGGCGAGCGGAAGGTCATCGGCGTCACCGTGGGGTCGGCCGCCTTCACCACCCCGTATGCCGTGGTCGCCAGTGCCGCAACCACCACCAGCGCCGCTCCGATCCGGTTGACGCGGGTCTTGCGTTCGCGGTTGCCCCATCCGAGAACGAGAGAAAGAACCGCCATCACCAGAGCGCCCAGCAAGAGGTAGAGCGCCGTCGCCAACCAGGTCGCGCCGATCCACACCAGCGGCCGCGCCTGGGCGGGGGAGAGGAACGTCGGACCCGCGCCGAACTGGAGGAAGGACAGGCCGGTGAGCACGACCATGCCCACCAGCGCCGCCAGACGTGCTCGGGCGCTGCGCCAGCGGGGCGCGTGGATCAACCGATGGGTGAGGAAGCCCAGGGCGCCGAGCAGGACGGCGACCGGGACGAGCAGGAAGAACCAGTTGGGCACGAGGACTCAGGGACGCGGCGCGGCGAGCGCGGCCACGACGTCCTTCTCGAGGTCCGCAGGGGTCGTCGTCGGCGCGAAACGCTCGATGACCTGGCCGTCCCGACCGACGAGGAACTTGGTGAAGTTCCATTTGATCCGGCCGCCGAGCAGGCCGGACTTCTCGGTCTTGAGCCACCGGTAGAGCGGGTGCGTGTCTTCCCCGTTGACATCGATCTTGGCGAACATCGGGAAGCTCACGCCGTAGTTGAGTTGGCAGAACTCGCCGATCTCGTCCTCGGTCCCTGGCTCCTGCGCGCCGAACTGGTTGCAGGGGAAGCCGAGCACGACGAAACCCTCGTCCTTGTGCGCGGCATACAACTCCTCCAACCCGGCGTACTGCGGGGTGAAACCGCACTTGCTCGCCGTGTTGACGACAAGGACGACGTCCCCGGCATAGGCCGAGAGGTCCTGGTCGGTGCCGGTGAGGGTGGCGGCGTGGAAGTCGCTGAGGCTGCTCATGACGTCGATCGTAAGGTGGGCGCGTGGAATCGCTCGACGTCGACGTCCTCATCGTCGGCGCCGGCCTGTCCGGGATCGACATGGCGTGCCGCCTCACCCGCGCCCTGCCGGACCACACCTTCGCGATCCTCGAGGCGCGGGACGCGATCGGCGGGACCTGGGATCTCTTTCGCTACCCGGGAGTCCGCTCGGACTCGGACATGTACACCCTGTCCTTTCCCTTTCGCCCGTGGACGTGCGAGGCCGCGATCAGCGAGGGCGGTGCCATCCGCGACTACATCCGTGAGACGGCGACCGAGTTCGGAATCGCCGAGCGGGTGAGGTTCGACCAGCGGGTCGTCGGCGCCTCGTGGTCGAGCATCACTGCCCGGTGGACGGTGCGCGTCGAGACCTCCGAGGGCGAGGTTGGGCACACGTGCAGGTTTTTGCACCTCGCGACCGGCTACTACGACTACGACAGCGGTCACGTCGTGGACTTCCCCGGGCAGGAGGCATTCTCGGGGGCGATCGTCCATCCGCAGTTCTGGCCCGCGGACCTCGAGGTGGCCGGACGGCGTGTTGTCGTCATCGGGTCCGGCGCCACGGCCGTCACGATCGTCCCCGCGCTCGCGGGCGCCGGCGCCCAGGTCGTCATGCTCCAACGCAGTCCGAGCTATCTCGCGAGCCGGCCCGGCACCGACGCGTTGGCCCGCACGGCCTTCCGAGTGCTGCCCGACCAGGTCGCGCACCGTGTGCTCCGCTCGAAGAACATCGCCGTCACGACGGCGAGCTACATGCTGATGCGACGCTTCCCGCGCGGCTCTCGCGCGCTCCTCACCAAGGGTGTCGCCCGACTGCTGCCCGACGCGTATGCCGTGGGCCAACACTTCGCCCCGTCCTACGACCCGTGGGACCAGCGCTTGTGCCTCGTGCCCGATGGCGACTTCTTCGAGGCGATCAGCTCCGGGCGGGCCGAGGTGGTGACCGACACGATCGACACTTTCACCCCCGACGGGATCCGGACGGCGTCCGGGCGTGACCTCGACGCCGACATCGTCGTCACCGCGACCGGCCTCAGGCTCGTCGTTGCCGGCAAGATCGCCCTCGACGTCGATGGTCAGGTGGTCGACCTGCACGAGCGGTTCGTCTATCGCGGGCTGATGTTCTCCGATGTCCCCAACCTGGCCTGGGTCGTCGGCTACACCAACAACAGTTGGACCCTGCGCGCCGACCTCGCCGCGCGCTGGATCTGTCGCCTGCTGTCCTCCATGCAGCGCGCCGGACAGACGACGGTGACCCCACGGCATACCGTGGAGGAGGCGGGGCGACCCGCGGTCGACCTCACGTCCGGCTATGTGCAACGCGCCGCAGGGATCCTGCCGAAGCAGGGCGCGACGCGACCGTGGTCGGTGCGGCAGAACTACCTGATCGACCGGATCACCATGTCCAGCAACCGATTCGATGATGGCCACCTGGAGTTGACCTGATGCTGGTGTCCCTCTGGGTGGCGTTCGCGACGTGCGCCATCCTCGACTGGTGGTGCATGGTGCGCCCGAACCGCCGGCTCGAGGCGGTCGTCAAGCCCGCGGCCATGCTGGCCCTCGTCGGGGTCGCGATCGCCTCCGGCGCGCTCGGGAGCGCAGCCGGCGTCATGCTCGTCGTGGCGCTGGCCTTCTGCACCCTCGGCGACGTCATGTTGCTGGGCGAGTCCGATGCGCGCTTCCGTGCCGGCTTGACGTCCTTTCTCGTCGGCCATGTCGGGTATGCCGTGGTCTTCCTTCTCCTCGGACTGGAGCGTCCGTCGTGGGCCGTGGGTGCGGCCCTGCTTCTGGCCGTCACCCTCCCGCTCGGATGGGGTGTGGTGCGTGGTGCCCAGCGTCTCGGTGGGACGGCCATGGGCGCGCCGGTTGCCGTCTACATCGGTGTGATCGGGGCGATGACCGTGCTGGCGTGGATGACCGGGTCGTGGGTGATCGCGCTCGGAGCGTCGACCTTCCTGCTCAGCGATCTCGTCCTGGGCCACGACAAGTTCGTGGCGCCCCAGTCCTGGGCGCGGCTGGCGATCATGGTGCTCTACCTGGTGGCGCAGGCGGTCCTTGTCGTCGGCGTGCTCGGGGTGCTGGCCACCTGACGGGGCGGGGTGCGTCGTGGGCGTGTCGGTGGCTGTGATCGTGCGGACGATATCCTCACGGAAGCGCTTTCATGACAGCACGACGAGGACGAGATGAGCACCGAGACCCCGCACCGCTACACCGCCGAGCTGGCCGACCAGATCGAGGTCGCCTGGCAGGACCGGTGGCTCGAGGAAGGTACCTTCCGGGCCCCGAACCCGGCCGGCCCGTGGGCCGACCCGGAGGCGGTCGCGCCATACCCGAACGGCAGCCTGCTGGTCCTCGACATGTTCCCCTACCCCAGCGGCAAGGGCCTGCACATCGGGCACCCGCTCGGCTACATCGCGACCGACGTGTTCTCCCGCTACAACCGGATGCTCGGCAAGAACGTGCTCTACTGCCTGGGCTATGACGCCTTCGGGCTGCCGGCCGAGCAGTATGCGGTGCAGACCGGTCAGCACCCGCGCAAGACGACCGAGGACAACATCGTCGTCATGGCGCGTCAGCTGCGCCGGCTCGGGATGAGCCACGACGACCGACGCTCGATCCAGACGATCGACCCGGACTACTACAAGTGGACCCAGTGGATCTTCCTGCAGATCTTCAACTCCTGGTATGACACCGAGGCGGTGCGTCCTGACGGTGGCCGCGGCCGGGCGCGCCCGATCGGTGAGCTCGTCGACGAGTTCTCCGCTGGCCACCGTGAGGTCCCCGGCGGGGCGCGCTGGGCCGACCTGTCGGACCACCAGCAGGCGGACCTGCTCGACGACTACCGCCTCGCCTACACCTCGCACGCCCCGGTCAACTGGGCGCCCGGGCTGGGCACGGTGCTCGCCAACGAGGAGGTCACCAGCGAAGGCCGCTCCGAGCGCGGGAACTTCCCGGTCTTCAAGAAGGACCTGCGCCAGTGGATGATGCGCATCACCGCGTATGCCGACCGGCTGGCCGACGACCTCGACCGCGTGGACTGGCCCGAGAAGGTCAAGATCATGCAGCGCAACTGGATCGGGCGCAGCAACGGCGCCAAGGTCCGCTTCCCGATCGCGGAGGATGGGGCGAGCCACACCCCGAACGATCCCGCCATCGAGGTCTTCACCACGCGCCCCGACACCCTCTTCGGTGCCACCTTCATGGTGCTCTCCCCGGAGCACCCCCTGCTCGACTCGCTGGTGCCCGCCGGTGACTGGCCCGAGGGGACCAAGCCGGCCTGGACCGGTGGCGCCGCGACCCCGGCCGAGGCGGTCGCGGCATACCGGCTGATGGCCTCTCGCCGGACCGACCTGGAGCGGCAGGCCGACACCAAGGAGAAGACCGGCGTCTTCACCGGGGGGTGGGCGGTCAACCCGGTCAACGGCAGGAAGGTGCCCGTCTTCGTCGCCGACTACGTCCTCATGGGCTACGGCACCGGGGCGATCATGGCCGTGCCGGCCCAGGACGAGCGGGACTGGGACTTCGCCACCCGCTTCGACCTGCCCATCGTCCGCACCGTGGAGCCGCCGGCCGAGCACGACCGCGACACCGCGTTCACCGGTGACGGCCCGGCGATCAACTCCCAGAACGCCACCCTCGACCTCGACGGCCTCGGTGTCGCCGACGCCAAGGCCGCGATGATCACCTGGCTCGAGGAGCACCACTGGGGCGAGGGGACGATCAGCTACAGGCTGCGCGACTGGCTGTTCTCCCGGCAGCGGTACTGGGGCGAGCCGTTCCCGATCGTCTTCGATGCCCAGGGCGTCGCGCATGCCCTGCCCGAGTCGATGCTGCCGCTGGAGCTGCCGGACGTGCCGGACTACAGCCCGCGGCTCTTCGACCCCGAGGACAACAGCTCCGAGCCCGAAGCACCGCTGGCGCGGGCGACCGAGTGGGTCAACGTCGAGCTCGACCTCGGCGACGGACGCGGCCTGCGCCGCTTCACGCGCGAGACGAACACGATGCCCAACTGGGCCGGCTCGTGCTGGTACTACCTGCGCTACCTCGACCCCGCCAACCACGACGCGATGGTGGACCCGGCCAACGAGGAGTACTGGATCGGCCCGCGGGAGAGCGCTGTCGCCGGAGCCCCGGAGGGCACCGTTGACCCCGGTGGCGTCGACCTCTACATCGGTGGAGTGGAGCACGCGGTGCTGCACCTGCTCTATGCCCGCTTCTGGCACAAGGTGCTGCATGACCTGGGACACCTGAGCTCGGATGAACCTTTCCGGAAGTACTTCTCGCAGGGCTACATCCAGGCGCCGGCCTACACCGACGCGCGGGGGCAGTATGTCGAGGCGAGCGAGGTCGTCGAGTCGGTCGGCGACGACGGGGCGTCTGTCTTCACCTGGCAAGGCGAGCCGGTCAACCGGGAGTTCGGCAAGGTCGGCAAGTCGCTGAAGAACATGATCAGCCCAGACGACATGTACGAGCAGTACGGCGCCGACACCCTGCGCCTCTACGAGATGGGCATGGGACCGCTCGAGCAGTCCAAGCCGTGGGAGACGCGGGCCGTCGTGGGCTCCCACAGGTTCCTGCAACGCCTGTGGCGCAACGTGATCGACGAGGAGACCGGCGCCGTGCGGGTGACCGACTGTGCGCCGTCCGACGAGTTGGTGCGGACCTTGCACAAGACGATCGCGGCCGTCCGCGACGACTACGCGACCCTGGGCTTCAACACCGCCATCGCGCGCCTGACCGAGCTCAACAACGCGGTGACCAAGGTCGAGGGCGGCGCACCCCGTGCCGTCGTCGAGCAGTTGGTGCTGATGACCAGCCCGCTCGCGCCGCACATCTGCGAGGAGTTGTGGAGCCGCTTGGGCCACGACGGCTCGCTCGCCTTCGAGGACTTCCCTGTCGCCGACCCGAGCCTGCTCGTCGATGACACGGTCACCTGCGTCGTCCAGATCAAGGGCAAGGTGCGTGACCGCCTCGAGGTGCCCTCCGACATCACCGAGGACGCCCTGCGCGAGCTCGCCCTGGCCAGCCCGAAGGTGCAGGAGGCGATCTCGGGCGGGATTCGCACCGTGATCGTCCGCGCTCCCAAACTGGTCAACATCGTCCCTGCCTGAACCTTCTCGGCGGGACCCGGCACGGCACAACCGGCCCCCAAGGATCGACGGAGGTGTCCACCTCGTGGACGCCGCTCCCAACGGTATGCCGCGGGCTTGCCCGAGCCTGCTAAGTTCTCTCCCGTAGGTCATGAGTGCCAGCGACAAGCCCCGGCTCGCTGGTCAGCAACCCTCCTCCGCGGTGGGGTGCTCCGGGTGACGACCTGGTCGTCGGCGAAACCGCCGTCGGCAAGCGCGGACTCGAGGCTCATCCCCGAGGGTCCACACCCGTCGGGAGCAGCACATGTCCACCGCACCAGTCATCCACCTGCGCCACTCCAGCACCGTCTTGCCGGTCGTCGGCTCCGAGCAGCGCGTGCCCACCCTCCTTGGTGAGTGGCTCGATGTCGCGAACTTCGACCACGGCGCCTCCACCCCCGCACTTCTGGCCGTCGCGGACGCCGTGGAGCGCGCGAGCACGACCTACAGCAGCGTGCACCGCGGCAAGGGCTGGAACTCGCGTGTCAGCAGCGCCCTCTATGAAGCAGCCCGCGCCGAGGTCGCCACCTTCGTCGGCGCGCGGGAGGACGACGAGGTCATCTTCACCCGCAATACGACCGACTCCTTCAACCTCCTGGCCCGCGCGCTGCCGCGCGACACCACCGTCATCGTCTTCGAGACCGAGCACCACGCGACGCTGCTCCCGTGGCCGGCGCGAAACACGGTCCGCCTGCCGGTCCCGGCCTCCGTTGCGGATGCCGAGGCGCTGCTCCGGACCGGCTTGAAGGAGACCGCGCATCTGCGCGGCCCCCGCCTCGTCATCCTCAACGGTGCCTCCAATGTCACCGGCGAGTACTGGCCGCTCGATCGCCTCGTCCCCATCGCCCGCCGTGCCGGCGCCCGGATCGCCCTCGACGCCGCCCAGCTCGCCCCGCATGCTCCCCTCGATCTCGCGGCCCTCGACGTCGACTGGATCGCCTTTTCCGGCCACAAGCTCTACGCGCCCTATGGCGCTGGTGTCCTCGCTGGTCGTCGCGACTGGCTCGACAAGGCGGCGCCCTACCTCAGCGGCGGGGGTGCCACCGCTACCGTCACGACACAGGGCACGACGTGGCAGACCGGACCGGCCCGTCACGAGGCCGGCAGCCCCAATGTCCTCGGCGCCATTGCGTTGGCCGCCGCCTGCGCCACCCTGCGTGAGCACCGCCGGCTCGTGACCCACCGCGAGGAGGACCTCACCGAGCGCCTGGTGGAGGGCCTGCGCGCCATCGACGGGGTCGAGACGTTCTCGATCTTCGGCGAGGACCACGACCGCGCGCCGGTCGTGAGCTTCGTCATCGACGGTCTCGAGCCTGGTCTGGTCTCCGCGGCACTCTCCGCCGAGCACGCGATCGCGGTGCGTGACGGCAAGTTCTGCGCCCACCTGCTCGTCGACGCGCTCCTCGAGGATGCCGGTGTCGAGGCGCGCAGCGCCGTCCGGGTGAGTGCCGGCCTCGCGAACACGGACGAGCACATCGAGCGTCTGCTCAACGCGGTCGAGAGCCTGGCCACCCGGGGGCCGCGCGCGGCATACCACGTGGTCGAGGGGGAGGGCTGGGTGCCGGTCGAGGACCCACGCGACCTCAGTGTCACCCTTCCGTGGTGAGGTCCGGCTAGCCTTCACCTCGTGCCCGTCGCCCTCGTCACCGACTCCACTGCCTACCTCCCCGCGGACCTGCGCGAGCAGGTCGCGATCGTGCCCCTGCACGTCGTGGTGGGCGGGAAGGAGTTCTCCGAGGGCGTCGACATCATGCCCGAGGACGTCGCCAAGGCTCTGCGCACGTTCACCCCGGTGACGACCTCGCGCCCTGCTCCCGGCGCGTTCCTCGCGGCCTATCGGCGGGCTGCGGAAGCCGGCGCCGATGCCGTGGTGTCGGTGCACATCTCGTCGGATCTCTCCGCGACCATCGGCGGGGCGGAGTTGGCCGCGGGGGAGTCACCCATTCCGGTCACCGTCGTCGACTCCCGATCCCTCGGCATGGTCATGGGGTATGCCGTGGAGTCCGGTCTCGCGCTGGCTGCCACCGGCGCTTCGGTCGAGGAGGTTGCTGATCATGTCCGAAAGCGTTGTGCCGCGGCCGATGTCGCGTTCTACGTGGACACCTTGGAGTACTTGCGACGTGGGGGCCGGATCGGGAAGGCCTCAGCCCTGATGGGGTCGGCGTTGGCGATCAAGCCGATCCTCGCGTTGCGCGATGGGGTGATCGTCCCGCTGGAGCGGGTGCGCACGGCGAGCCGCGCGATCGGCCGCCTGGAGGAACGCGCGGGGGAGCGGATCGCCGATGCCTTGGCCTCCGGTGGCGGAGTCGACGTGGCCGTGCACCACCTGGATTCGCCGGACCGGGCGAACGCGTTGGCAGAGCGGCTCCAGACACGAGTGGGCGACGCGGGGCAGGTGCGGGTCCTCGAACTCGGAGCGGTCGTCGGTGCCCATGTGGGTCCGGGGACGCTGGCGACAGTGGTGTCACCCCGGTGACCGCCGGCGCGATCGACTTCGGCCCCGGCTTCATCGCCGTGCTGGCCGCGGTCGGCCTGCTCGCGCTCGTCGTCTGCTTCCTCATCGGCTCGATCTCGCCGGCGACGCTCCTGGCCTCGCTGTTCGGGAAGGACGTGCGCGGCAGCGGCTCGGGGAACCCCGGCGCGACGAACGCGGGCCGGATCCTGGGCGTCAAGTGGGGTGTCCTCGTCGGCGTCCTCGACGTGCTCAAGGGATTCGTGCCCTGCTGGTTCCTCGCCGGGTTCATGGGGGTGACAGCGTCGGCGGTCTGTGGCCTGGCGGTGGTGCTGGGGCACATGTTCAGTCCCCTGCTGAAGTGGCGGGGCGGCAAGGGAGTCGCCACGACGCTCGGTGTCCTGCTCGCCGTCTCGCCGTGGATCGCCCTCATCGCGCTGGTGGTCTTCGGGCTCGGCCTGGCCACTCTCAAGAGG
This sequence comes from Phycicoccus elongatus Lp2, assembly GCF_000367525.1. GTDB lineage: Bacteria > Actinomycetota > Actinomycetes > Actinomycetales > Dermatophilaceae > Phycicoccus_A > Phycicoccus_A elongatus. The sequence goes on from NZ_HF570956.1 coordinate 2,210,350, forward strand.
GTGGGTGAGGCCTCGGTCGTCACCTGCCTGGTGCTCGTGGTCGTCGGTGTGCTGCAGGGGCTGGGCGTGGTCGACGTGGCACGGTTGGGCGCGACCGGTGTGGGGTGGGTCGTCGTGATCCTGGCCCTGCTGGTGCTGGCCCGGCACAAGCGCAACATCCTCATCGGCCTCGAACGACGACGGCGGGCCGTCCACAGGCCCTGACCCGGCGGGTGTGTCGTCCACAGGCCGCCTTCACGGGCGTGGTGAAGGCGCAGCGGCTTTCCTAGCGTCGAGCCATGCGCGGACGTCCCGATTCCTCTGTGTCCGACCGGGTCTGGGCCCGGTTGCGGGCGGATCACCCCAGCGGCGGTGAGCCTGCCGCCGACGTTGGCGTCCGGCGTCGGGCGCCCGGTGTCGCGATCGCCGACGCAGTGGGGACGGCGGAGGTTCACGCCCAGGACTCGACCGGCCCCGCGAGGGCTCGTGTGCGTGTGGAGGTGCCCGGCCGTCTGCGGGGGGCCTCATGGTTGCCGTCCATGCGTGCCGCCGTCGGCGTGGCCCTGGTCATCGCCGGAATCGTCGCTGTCCTCGGCGTTCGGCTCGCGTGGGCATCCGTGCATGACACGACGACCCCGGTTCGTGCGCCGGGCTCGAGCCCTGGCGTGGACCTCGATCCGGCCGCACGGGGCAGCCCTTCGACGGCAGCGGCGGCAGGATCGCCCTCGAGCGCGGGTCCGGGCACCGCAAGTGCGGGGGCCACGGGGATCGTGGTCGTGGATGTGGTCGGCCAGGTCGGGCGACCCGGCCTGGTGAGCCTGCCGGCCGGGTCTCGCGTTGCTGATGCGATCACGGCGGCCGGTGGTGCGACACCTGAGGCGGATGTCTCTCTGCTCAATCAGGCTCGTCTGGTCATCGACGGCGAGCAGATCCGGGTACCGCGACCAGATGAGGTCATCGCGGCGGCACCCGGTGCGGCCGGACCCGGTGCGGCGGGAGGCGCGGGCGGTGGTGTGGGCGCCTTGGTGTCGCTCAACTCGGCCGATCTGGCCACCCTGGATGGCCTGCCGGGGGTGGGCCCGGTGCTGGCGCAGCGGATTCTGGACTGGCGCAGCGAGCACGGGAGGTTTACCTCGGTCGATGAGCTGGGTGAGGTCTCCGGCATCGGCGACAAGTTGATGAGCCAACTCCGCCCGCGAGTGACGTTGTGACCGAGCGAGCCACCGACCTCCGACTGCTGCTCGCGGCGGTGATCGCTTGGGCCGCTCTCGCCATCACGCTGTCGTGGACCGTGACCCATCGTGGACTGCTCGTCGCCGGTCTGGTCCTCGCAGTCCTGGCCGTCGTGGGCGCGGCGACGCACCGGCGAAGACTCCGCCGACGCGGCCGCCTGGGCCGCCATGCGGTGACCGAGGGGCGGTGGTCTGGCCTACTTCTCCTGTCCTTCGCCTCCGTGCTTGTCCTCCAGTTCGCGGCGACTGCGAATGATCTGCGGGCCGCGCGCGGCGATGTGCAGCAACTCGTGGCCGAGCGAGCAGCGGTGACTGTCACGGGCCGGGTCGAGACCGAGCCACGTCGGCTGGTCGGTCGCTTCGGGGAGGAACAGGTGATCGTCGTCGTCGCGGTCAGCACGATCACCGGCCGAGGTGAGACGGGCCCCGCAGCCGCCCGCCTGCAATTGGTCGGCGACCAGGAACTCCTCCAGGTGCGGTGGTCGTCGACGGTGACCGTCGCTGGCCGACTCTCTCCGCCGCGAGACGCCGGTCCAGAGATCGGTCGGCTCCGGATCAGCGGATCGATCCGCGAGGTCCGCCCTGCGCCGGCAGTCGCCCGCGCCGCCCAGGTGCTGCGCACCGCGCTGACGGCCAGCGTGCGTGACCTTCCTGAGGATGCTCGCGGGCTGCTTCCCGGACTCGTCATCGGGGACACCAGCGCCCTCCCACCAGACCTCGACGAGGCGATGCGCGCCACCGGAATGACCCACCTGACCGCCGTCAGTGGCAGCAACGTGGCGGTCGTCATCGGGCTGGTGTTCGGCGGCTGCACCCTCGTCGGCGTGCCGCGGCGGCTGCGACCTTGGCTCGCCATGCTCGCCTTGGCCGGTTTCGTCGTGCTGGCGCGCCCCGAGCCGAGCGTCCTGCGAGCCTCGGCGATGGGCGCGATCGGGCTGCTCGGTATCAGCCGACACCGTCGTTCGATCGGCCCGCCCCTTCTGGGCGGCGCCATCCTGACCGTGCTCACCGTTGACCCGTGGCTGGCCCGCAGTTACGGCTTCGTCCTCTCCACCTTGGCCACTCTCGGGCTGCTCCTCCTCGCCGGACCGTGGGGGGACCACCTGGCACCTCACTTCGCCAAGGTCCACCCACGGCTGCGCCTGCTGGGTCCCGCCGTCGCCGTGCCCCTGGCCGCGCAGGTCGTGTGCGGGCCGGTCATCGTCCTGCTCCAGGGGTCCGTGCCCATCGTCGGCGTGCTCGCGAACCTGCTCGCCGCGCCCCTCATCCCCATGGCGACGATCGGTGGCGTGGCCTGCGCCGGTGTTGCCGTGCTGTCACCCACGCTCGGTGGCTGGCTGGCGTGGCTACCTGCCCTACCCACGCTGGGGGTGGCTCGCGTCGCCCGGGCACTCGCCGTCGTGCCGGGCGGATCGGTGCCATGGCCCGATGGAGCGCCAGGTGCGGGGCTCCTCGCCGTGAGCACGGTGTTGACCCTTCTCGTGGGCCGGTCGCTGCTTCTCGTGGCGCTTGCCCACCCCATCGTGACCCTGCTGGTCGTGGCCCTCTTCATCACCCTCCTCGTGCCGACCCGCACGTTCACCTGGCCACCCACGCGCTGGCGGATGGTTGCGTGCGACGTCGGGCAGGGTGACGGCATCGTCCTTCGCTCCGGCCCGGCGTCAGCCGTCGTGGTCGACGTCGGTCCCGATCCGGCACTGATCGACGGTTGCCTCGACCGGCTCGGTGTCGACGTCGTCGACGCCGTGGTGCTGACCCACTTCCACGCCGACCACGTGGGCGGCATCGACGGGGTGTCGCGTGGTCGCCAGGTCAAGGCGCTCCTCGTCACCGCGGTCGACGACGACGAGCCGACCGCACGTGAGGTCCGGACGTGGGCGCAACGGCGAGGCCTGAAGGCGACACCACTGCGCATCGGTGACCGATTCACCGCCGGCGCACTGACCGCCTCGGTCTGGTGGCCGGCTCGACGGATCGACGCCGGTTCTGTCCCCAACAACTCGTCCGTCGTCCTCGCCGTCAGGACCGGCGAGGTCGACGCACTGTTGCTCGGTGACATCGAGCGCGAAGCCGGTGCGGCGATCTTGTCCGAACTCAGACGGCGCCCCGAGTTTGCCTCTGCGGCAAGGTCATTCGATGTCGTCAAGACCCCCCACCACGGCAGCGCCAATATCAGTCCCGCGCTGATGGAGGCCATTCGGGCCCCGGTCGGCATCGTGAGCGTCGGCGCCGACAACGATTACGGCCACCCGTCCGCGACCCAGCTCTCACTCCTGCGCCGCCTCGGGTATGCCGTCTACCGCACCGACCTCCGCGGTGACATCGCCGTGGTCGACACCGATTCGGGCGAGGCGGTGGTGACCATGCGCTGAGTCAGCGTGGTGACCAAGGGATGAGTCAGCGTGCCGCCGTCGTCGCCCGCGCCCGCGAACGCACGGGCTTTGGTTGCGCCGCGGCGCTCAGCAACAGGGCATCCAAGGTGGCCTTCACGGCCGGCACCCGCGAGAGGTCCGGCGTCGTCACGGCCTCGATGCGCCGCAGCGATGGTGGATTGATCGACAGTGCCACGACGTCCTCGTGCTGCACCGTGCGCAGGATCAGGTCGGGCACGAGCGCGATCCCCAACCCCTCGGCGATCAGCCCCATGACGGCGACGTAGTCCTCGGTCTCGAAGGCGACGTGCGGTGCGAACCCGGCCTCGCGGCATACCTGCAGGAGATGGCCTCGACAACGGGGGCAACCGGCGATCCAGGTCTCGTCCTCAAGCGTCGACAGGTCGGCGACCTTGGACTTCGACCTGGCGAGCGGGTGGTCAGCGGGGACGACGAGGCGCACCTCGTCGTCGATGAGGGGCGTCACCTCGAAACCATCGACGTCCTCCTCGCCGCGGCCCAGGTCGACACCCTCATAGGTGAAGGCGACAGCGATGTCGCAGGTGCCGGCGCGCAGGGCCGACAACGACTCGGGCGGCTCCGCCTCGGTGAAGGTGATCGAGACGTCGGGGTACTCACGCTTGACGTGCGACAGCGCCTTCGGCACCAGAGTTGCCGACGCCGACGGGAAGGCCATCAGCCGCACCCGACCAGAGCGCAGTCCAGCGATCGCGGCGACCTCCTGCTCGGCGGCATCGAGGGCGGCGAGCACGGGGGAGGCGTGCCGCGCGAGCACCTCGCCGGCTTCGGTCAGACGGACCGTGCGGCCGATACGCTCGACGAGCACCGTGCCCGCGCGTTCCTCGAGGCGGCGCACCATCTGGGAGATGGCGGGCTGGCTGAAGCCGAGTTTGTGGGCGGCCGCCGTGAAACTGCCTTCGTCGGCGATCGCCCGCATGACGCGCAGTCCGGCGGTGTCGATCATGAGACAAGAGTATAACTGAACGTTATGAATGACCAGCGTCCGTGTGTTGTCACAAATGGAGGGAGGTATGCCGTGCACCCCCATACTTGGTCAGGTGACCTCTCGCATGACCTTTGCTTTGGCTGTATCGAGCCGGCCGTTCGCCGATGTCGACACCATTGCTGACGTGCTGCTCCGGAAGCCCGGCGCGCTCGTGCTGACGGGCGCGGGAATCAGCACCGAGAGCGGCATACCGGACTACCGAGGGCCGGACGGCAAGCGGCGGGTGACTCCGATGGAGCACAGCGAGTTCGTCGGCAGCAGCGGTGCGCGGCAGCGGTATTGGGCTCGCAGCTACATTGGGTGGGCACGGTTCAATGGCGCCGAACCCAACGACGGGCATCGCGGCGTCGCCGCGCTCCAGCGCTCGGGTCATCTCGGCGCGATCATCACGCAGAACGTCGACGGGTTGCACCAGCGCGCAGGCGCCCGTGAGGTGACCGAGTTGCATGGCAGTCTCGGCGATGCCATCTGCCTTGATTGTGGTGCGGTGCATGACCGCGAGTTCCTTCAGGCCCTGATGACGGACGCCAACCCGGGCTTCGCCGAGCTCGCCACGGGCGCCGCATCCGATGGCTCGCGGGTGAGCAGCCAGATCCGCCCCGACGGCGACATCGTCCTGGCCGATGACCTGGTCGCCGACTTCGTCCAGCCGACCTGCCCCCGCTGCGACTCCGACAAGGTCAAGCCAGACGTCGTCTTCTTTGGCGGCTCGGTCCCCAAGGAGCGCGTCGATCACTGCTTCGCGCTGACCGATGCGGCACCTGCGCTGCTGGTCCTCGGCTCGTCGCTGCAGGTGATGAGCGGCTTCCGGTTCGTGCGACGAGCGGCCGCGCGCGGCATACCTTGCCTGGCGATCACCCGCGGCCCCACGCGAGCCGAAGACCTGCTCGCCCACCACCTCGATGCACCGCTGGGGGAGACGTTGAAAGCGTTGCAGGAGAGGCTGATTCAATGATCATCCTCGTGGGGTATGCCGCCTCGGGCGCCCTTTCGTCCGCGCCCCCTCTACAAGCCGTTGATCGCGGCCCTGGATGAGGCCGGTGTGCACAGCCTGGTCGGCGTCGTCGCCCTGCCGAACGACGCGAGTGAGGCACTGCATCGGTCCCTGGGCTTCACTCATGTGGGGACGATGCGGGAGTTGGGGCACAAGTTCGGGAAGCGGATCGACTGCTCCTACTGGCAACGGATGAACCCGCTGCCGCACTGACGCTGACCAAGCTGTCGGTGTGCATTCCTAGGGTTGGGAGCGCCGGGGCTGTGAGCGCCCCCTTCAATGCTGCCCTCATCGTGAAATGCATTGGGGCAGAATGGAAATGGTCGCGCAAGGGTTGCGAGGGGAATCGAACAGATGTACGATCAAGGCATGACCATCGAGCTTCGAGACCTCCTCCCGGCGGCGGACCCTGTCGCCGGAGTGGCGTTCTTCATGGGGTGGTTGAGACGTGTCGACATGCTGGCTCTCACGCCCGAGGAGCAACTCGCTCTCGCCGGTCAGATCGAAGCCGCCAAGGGCACGATGGCGGCGGCGCAGGCGCGCGCAGTGGCGGAGTTCGACGCGGCACAGCGGGTCGAGCACGTGCAGCGCGGTGGTCGCCCCGAGACCGCTGGCCGATCCGTCGGCTCACAGGTCGGTCTCGCGCTGCGCACGTCCCCGTCACGTGGGGATGCCTTCGGTCGGATGGCCGTGGTGCTCACCGACCAGATGCCCCACACGATGCGTGCGCTCGAAGAGGGCCGGATTGGGGAGTATGCAGCGTCCGTGATGGTGTCCGCGACCAGTGGACTGCCCAGTGAGTTGCGTGAGGAGATCGACGAGCGCCTCGCCGGCCCGGACTCCACCGACGGCCTGGTCGAGCCCGGCCAGATCGCCCTCGAGACCATGACCCCGCGACAGATCGCCGGTGCCTGCCGCAGGCTCGCGGCAGAGCTCGACGCGGCGGCGGTGGTGGCCCGCAACGCCAGGGCCGCAGCCGGACGAGGGGTCTGCGTGCGGCCGGCGCCGGATGGACAGGCCTATTTGACGGTGCAGGGTCCCATGGTCGAGGTCGTCGGTGCGTATGCCGCCCTCACGCGCGACACGGACCGGGTCTGCTCCGGTGCCGACGAGGCCGAGAGCGCGGATGGTCGAGGTCGGGGCGCCGTGATGGCCGACCTGGCGCTGCGTCGGTTGTCCGGTCGCGCTGTCGATGAGCCCCAGCCGCTCACGATCAACCTCGTGATGACGGATCGTTCCCTGACCGGGCTGGGGGACGGGCGGCGATCGGTCGACGAGCCGGTCCGTGTTGCCGGGCACGGGCACCTGCCGGCAGGGCAGGTCCGAGCCCTCCTCGCCGATCCCGCGGTCGATGCTCGGGTGAGACGGCTCTTCACGACGCCGAGCGGGCGGGACCTCGTGGCGATGGAGAGCAGGGCACGGCACTTCCCGAAGGGGCTTCGGACCATGATTCGCCTGCGCGATGACGTCTGCGCCACCCCGTGGTGCGATGCACCCGTTCGGCATGACGACCATGTGACAGCACACTCCGCTGGTGGCTCCACGGGTTTCCACACTGGCAGCGGTCTCTGCGCTCGGTGCAACCTGGTCAAAGAGGACCCTGGGTGGTCAGTGTCCGTGACCGGTCGAGGTTCCGCGGATCGAGTGACCGTGACCAGAGCACCGACCGGCACCCTGCAGCGCAGCCAGGCGCCGCCGGTGATGGGTGCCGGGTGGAGGAGTCCGGATCCTCCGCGTGAGGAGATCGAGGAGTGGTTCGGCCCCGAGCACATGGCCGTGATCGAAGCCCGCGCGCAGTGGGAGAGTGAGCCGGCCTGACTCCCGTCAGGACAGGACGTCCTTGCGGTCGAAGCGGCGGAAGCCGATGGCGACGAAGAGCACCGCATAGAGCAGTGACCACAGCACGCCGTGGCGCATCGCGCTCCAGTCCGGGTCACTGCTGTAGAGCAGGTCCAACCACGCCCTGGAGTAGTGCCCGGGCAGCGCCTTGCGCCAGTCTCCGAGAGCGTCGATCGAGTCGAGGATCCCCGCGACGATGTAGGCAATGAGGGCAGCGCCGACAGCGGCAAGCGGGGTGTCGGTCCGCACTCCCACCCAGAACGCGATGGCTGCAATCGGCAGGACCGAGACAAACAAATAGGGCAGCACGATGGCCAACCGGGGCAGGAAGGTGCCCCAAGGCATGGTCCCGCCCCCGGGAATCGTGAAAACCGCTGTCCCATAGGCGATCCAACCGACAAGCAGGGCCCACACCGCGAGCACGACCACGGCCACGGCCAAGGACAGCAACCCGACGACGAGCTTGCTCGTCAACAGCCGCGCGCGAGCCACCGGGGCCGTGAGGAGATAGCGCAGGGACGACCAGGACGCCTCGGCGGGCACCGGGTCGCCGGCGAGGAGGGCCGCGACGATGTAGAGCAACAGTTCCCCGCTGACCAGCAGCACGAAGATGGTGAAGTTGGCCGCGCCACCGGTCGCGAGATCGACCGGCCGGGTGCCCGCGTTGGCACCGCCGTCACGAGGCCCGCTGTCGAGGGAGAAGGCCGCCACGAACAGGAGCGGCAGCACGATCAGGATCCCGAAGATCCACACCGTGCGCCGACGACCGAGTTGGCGTCCGATCTCGGCACGAAACGACAGGGGGGCACTCATCGGGCACGCACCTGTCGCAGCCGCTCGACGACGCCGCCGGCCCCGGAGTCCTGAGCTCCGCCGACCTCCTGCGCGGACGCGATGACCCCGAGGAAGACCTCCTCGAGGTGGCGCCTGCTCCCGACGCCCGTCACGTCCAGCCCGGCATCGAGCGCGAGGCGGACGACCTCGGGTCGAGGACGGTCGGCGACGATCGTGATCTTGGCGCGGTCACCTTCGTCGATCACCTCCACGGACCGTATGCCGTGGGCCCCGGTCAACGTTGCCAGGGCACCTTCCATTGGGGCCGAGGCGGTCTCGATCACCGTCGTGTCCTCACTGGCGACGAGTTCGGCAACCGGGCCGGCCGTGACGACCCGACCGGCGTGCATGACGACGACATGGCTGCAGGTCATCTCGACCTCCGCGAGCAGGTGACTGGAGACGACGACGGTGCGGCCGGTCGCGGCATACGCCTGGAGGATGGGCCGCATGGCCGCGATCTGCGGTGGGTCGAGCCCATTGGTGGGCTCGTCGAGGAAGAGCACGTCCGGCTTGCCCAGCATTGCCTGCGCGATGCCGAGGCGCTGCTTCATCCCGTGCGAATAGGTGCGGACCGGCCGGTCGAGAGCCCCACCGAGCGCCGCGACGTCGAGAGCCTCCTCGAAGCCCGCCTCCTCGGCCGGCCGTCCGGTGGCCCGCCAGAAGGCCTGGAGGTTCTCGCGGCCGGTCAGATGCGGCAGGAAGCCGGGGCCCTCGACCAGGGCGCCGACGCGACCGAGGATCGGCGCGCCGGGAGTGATCGGGTGTCCGGCGACGTGGACGGTGCCCGAGTCGGGTCGGATGAGGCCGAGCATCATGCGCATCGTCGTCGTCTTGCCGGCACCGTTGGGGCCGAGCAGGCCGACGACCTGGCCGCGCTCGGCGCGCCACGAGACGTCATCGACGGCGCGGTGGCCATCGGCATACGTCTTGACCAGGTGCGAGACGACGAGCGGCACGTCGGCGAGGTCTTCGCGGAAGGGGAGTCGAGCCCGGCGCCGTCGGGCCCACCAGGCGCGCGCACCGAGCCCCGCGAGCAGCGCGACGAGGGCGCCGGCGAGCAGCCAGGATTCGGTGTCCCGCTCCCCGGCAACCGAAACCGGTGTCCCGACGGCCGTGGGCACGGCCAGGGCGGTCGGGAAGGCAATGACGTCCGCTCGCGCGTCGCGTGAACCCGCGAAGGCCGTGTCCGTGCTGGTCACCAGCACCCGCCACGTGCTGCCCTGCTCGACCGTCCACGTGCCGGCGGGGAGGGCAACCGTCACCTCCGTGGGCACCCCGGGCGTGACCCGTGCCCGCACCGGTGCGACCAGCGGCCGCGGCTGGCTGACGGCGCTGCCCTGGACCTGCCAGAGGGAGACAAAGAGGGTCACCTCGGGCGCGACCGACGTGATCGTCAGGGTGACGCGTGGCGAGCCGACGATGGTCATCCGCTGGACGTCGCGCGTGTCCATGTGGGCCGACTGCCCGGGCAGGGCCGCCAGTTGGTAGGTCGGCAGTGAGAGGCCGGCTGCGGCCAATCCGGGGATGCTGGTCGTCGACGCCGGTTGGCCGCCGGGCGGGGTGAGGATGCGGCTCGAGTCCTTGGCGGCGACGAGCGGGATCGTGGACCACGTGGCGTCGTCCTCGCCCAATCCCGGGTATGCCGGGAGCGTCACCAGGGGCGGTGCGCTCTGCCGGCGCGCCTGGGGGAGCGCATAGGTGAAGGCGGCGACCGGCAGGGATCCCTCGAGGGCCGGTTTGGTCTCGGCCTTCACGTAGTGCCCGAGCCACGCCTCGGCCGCGGCGTCGTCCTGGGCCTGGGTGGCCGAGCGTGCGTCGTGGCCGCCGTCGGTCCACCGCACGGCGAGCGGAGCCCCGGTGGCGGCGATGGCGCGGGCATTCGCGTCGGCCTGGTCGAGGCCGAAGAGGGAGTCGGTGAGGCCCTGGATGAGCAGGGTGGGGGGCATGCGGTCACCGATCACGGCGTTCGGACCGTGACCGCGCAGGGTGTCGAGCAGCTCGGGTGCCGGGGTGCCGGTTTCGGCCGCGGCGGTCAGTCCGTGGCACAGGCTCAGGTCGAAGCGCCCGCAGAGCAGATCAGCGGGGGTGGTCGAGGTGGCCGGGGGTGCACTCGTGCCCTGGCTGCCGGCGACTGACCCGGCAAAGAAGCGGGAACCCCAGAGTTGCTTGTAGATCCCCGGGACATCGGTGGGGTCAATTCGCGCCGGTGTGGTGGGTCGGCCGTCCCCGGCCGGGAGCCCCTGCTGGGGGAAGAGGGACAGGGCCAGGTCGTTCCAGGTGATCGAGGCGACGATGCCGTCGATGCGGGGGTCGGTGGCACCGAGCATGAGCGCGAGCGCCCCGCCATAGGACCCGCCGGCCACCGCCACCCGCGGATCGCCGGTGGCGTCGAGTCGGACGTCGTCCCGTGCAGCGAGGGTGTCGACGAGGGTGCGGGCGTCGGCGACCTCGAGGGCGGGGTCGTCGAGGTGGATCCGCCCACCGGAGGCCCCGAAGCCGCGGGCGGTGTAGGTGACGACGACCCACCCCTGCGCGGCATACCTCTTGGCTTGCGTGTCCAGGTCGGCCTTGCTCCCCCCGAAGCCGTGGGCCAGGAGAAGTGCCGGATGGCGCCCCGTCGTGCCCGGAGCGAAGGTGCTCGTGTCGATCTGGACCGGCGTGCCGTCCGGCTCGGTACCGACGGGAACCATTGCCTCGGTTTCGGTGACGCCAGCGGCAGTTGTCGCCGCAGCCGGGGGAGCCAGACCTGTGAGACCGCCGAGCCCGATGACCAGGGCGAGAGCTGAAATCACGGCGACCGGTCGGACCCGGCGCGGGACGGGTCGCCGACGCATGGGCAGATTGTGCACCCCCACCCTGAGTGACACCAGCACTGCAGTAGCGTCGCCACCATGGGTGCCTGGGGTTCTGGACTCTTCGACAACGACAACGCGCTCGACGTCATGGGGGACCTCGAGGACTCCACGCCGCAGGGGCGTCCCGACTTGGTCGTGGCAGCCCTCGACGAGGTGCTCCTCGCTGACGGTTACATCGAGGCGCCCGAGATGTCGGCAGCCGTTGCAGCCGCGGCAGCCGTTGGCGCCGTGGTCAATCCCGGTGCGGCAGTGGAGGAATCCTCGCGCCCGCACTGGTTGGCTGCGGACGCCTTCGAGGTCGACGAGGAGCTCATCGAGAAGTCTCGCCGTGTGCTCCGTCGGGCGATCCGGGCCCAGGACAACGAGTGGTACGAGCTCTGGGCCGAGAGCGGCACCGCCGACGAGATGGTCGAGTCGTGCCAGCGTGCCCTAGCCTGGCTGGGGGACCGGGACGACTGATCTGCCCGGATCCGTCAGATTCGGGCAGTTCAGATTCGGCGCAGAACCGCGGTGACCTTGCCGAGGATCGTCGCGTGGTCGCCGTCGATCGGGCTGAAGTCGGCGTTGTGGGGCAGCAGCCACACCTTGCCGTCCTTGCGCTTGAAGGTCTTCACCGTCGCCTCGTTGTCGAGCATCGCCGCGACGATGTCGCCATTGTCGGCGGTCGGCTGCTGCCGGACGACCACCCAGTCGCCGTCACAGATGGCGGCATCGATCATCGAGTCCCCGACGACCTTGAGCAGGAAGAGGGTGCCCTCGCCGACGATCTGCTTGGGGAGCGGGAAGACATCCTCGACCAGCTCGTCGGCCGTGATCGGGATGCCGGCGGCAATCTGGCCGACGACCGGGACGTAGGAGGCCTCCGGGCGCTCGTCATGGATGCCCGTCTCGTCGATCGTCGCGTCCGGGTCGGCGCTGGACACGCTGTGCCCGCGGTAGCCGGGGGCGTTGGGCGCATCAGGGGAGACGACCTCGATCGCGCGCGGGCGCATCGGGTCGCGGCGCAGGTAGCCCTTGCGCTCCAGGGACGCGAGCTGGTGGGCCACCGAGCTGGGTGAGGTGAGCCCGACGGCCTCACCGATCTCGCGCATGCTCGGCGGGTAACCACGGCGGTCGACGCTGTTGCGGATGACCTCGAGGACCTTGCGCTGACGATTGGTCAGGCCCTCGCCGGTGTCGCGGTCGGGCAGCTCGTGGATCTCGCCGCCGGTGTCCTTGCGTCCCGCCATGGTCTCCTCGTTTCCGCAGGTCAGAGCCGGTGCCAGTGGGCTGTCGGTGGTCCCTGACAGTGTTCTCGTCGTGGGAAGGACCCTACGGGGTTCGAACACAGGTTTCAAACAAATGTACGAGCGTGTCTTGCAGTTTCTCGAACACTCGTGCTAGACATCGTACAGACGTTCTATCGAACACAGTTTCGGGTTCGGGCCCGGAAGGATCAGCAGGAGGCAGACATGAGCGCACTGACCTGGGACGAGGTCGGCGTCGTCGAGAGCACGCCGCGCCGGCACCTGACGCTGGTGCCGACCGGAGATGGGGTCGCCGCCGGCGGACTGCAGTTGACCCGTCGGGGTCGGCTGGCCATCACGCTCGTGGTCCTGGCCCTGGCCGTCATTGCCGCCGTGGTCGGCGTCAACCGCGCCTTCGCCGCCCCGGCTCCCGCGGCACCTCTGGCCACGGTCACCGTCGCCTCGGGCGACACCCTCTCGACCATCGCGGCCCGCGAGATGCCCGGCCTGCCCATCCGCGAGGCCGTCCAGCGCCTCCAGATCGCCAACAACCTCAACTCCGCCGCCATCAGCGCCGGCGCGAGCATCGTCATCCCGAGTTACTGAGTCCCTCGACCCGGCTCAGTTCTGCTGCCGAACTCCTCGACCCGGTTCTGCAGCGCAGGGGCGCCACCGTCCGTCGCGACGGTGGCGCCCCTCATTCATGGAAGGCGGTCAGCCGCGCAGTGGCCTCGTCGACGGCATCGCGCTCGGGTTCGGTGAGCGGCCGCTCCGGGTGGATCGTGACCGAGACCTTGCGACCCGTGACGGTGCGCTTCCACAGTCCGACGTCGACACCCCCGATGACGACCGTCCCGCCGCCGGCTTCGGCGATCAGTCGGCTGCGGTCCAAGGTGGCGCGGGCGAGCGGGAAGCCGGTGCGCGCATAGGTGAGCGTGACCTCGTCGAAGGTCGGCAGCAGGTATGCCGCGTGCTCCCGCGTGGTCCGCGGCCGCACCGTCGGGTCGGCGTGGAGGATGAACTCCTCACCGGCCTCGTCGCGGACAGTGAGGCTCTCCAGGATGCCCTCCTCGACGAGCTCGGCGATGGCAGCTCGCGACTCGGTGAGGGGAATGTTGGCCCACCGCAGCAGGTCTCGCTCGTCACCGGGGCCGTGGCCACTGAGGAATCGGTGCACCATCCGCCGGATGGCGCCCGGCCGGTCGCGCGTGGGCAGGTCGTCGTCGGGCGTGTGCGCGATGACCTCGTCGACGAGCAGGTAGGTGTGCTCGGTGCCGCGCGGCGGACCGCCGCAGATGACGGCGCGCACTTCGGCCGTGGCGAGTTGATGCCCCATCTGCTCCCCGCCGTGGGGCAGCCCGCGGGCCGCGAACTCGGCCTGGATCTCCCTGCGGGTGAGCGCATTTCGGCCCCCGAGGAGCTCACCGAGAGTTGTCAGCGCACGATCCTTGGCGGCCGTGTCCAGACCGAGGGCTCGGTGGCGCGCCGCCTGACCCGACTCGATCCGCGGGCCGGTCAGGGCCTGCAGCCACCGCAGATCCTCGGCCGCGACGTGATGCCAGGTCGGGCGCAGCACGTGCGTGCGGACGAAGCCGAGGCCGGCCTGCTCGGCCAGCACCGCGGCATACGACTCGGAGCGGGAGCGCATGGCAAGAGACCACGCGGCGAGGGGAGCGTCCTGCGATTGGACGGCGAGGAGGTGGCGCACCACGTCGGTGGCGCCGCGCATTGGTGCCGCGGTGAGTCGTTGGGTGGCCAGTCGGCGTCGATGGACACCAGCGAGCGGCACGGGGCGGGGCACGGGCCCAGCCTGTCAGGGATCAGCCGCGGTGGCGGCCGGCGTAATGCTGGTCGGTGACGTAGCCGACCGTGTGCCGGGCGACGTGCCGACGTCCCGGCAGGAGCGCCGTCATCAGTGACTTGAACCACGACCCGCGACCGTCGCGGTGACGGCCAGGTGCATAGGTCGGGAGTGCGCGCGACCGACCGGGCAGCGCGAAGCGAGGCAGTGGGGGAGCACTGTGGTCCCAGGCTGGGGCGATCGCCATGGGACAAGGGTGGCGTGCGTGCCGCGAGTGGTCGTGGAGGCTGGTGTGTCCGGCGTGTCGTGAGTCCGGCGCGCCGTGGACACCGCGGTCAGAACGTGTGGCGCATGACGAGTCGGGGCATGCCCGACGACACCGCCTTCGTCGTCCCGATGACCTCGAAACCGGCCGCGTCGAACATCGCCTTCGGATTGACCACCGCGGCAGAGTCGTCGAGACGGGCCGGCGTCAGCGGGTGCGTCTCCCAACGGGTCGTGGCCCCAACTGTGCCAGCACCACCAGTTGTGGTGCCTCGTCCGTCCCAGGAGCACCAGAAGTTGTGTCCAGACCCGCCTGTGACATGCCGACGCGCCCATGCGGAAAGTTGGAAAGAGGCTCTGACCTGCGCAAACGTGGCCCGCCGAAAGTCGTCGCGCCCAGGGCTTGCGTCCCACCTCGCAGTCGCGCATGATTGCACTACATCTAGTGGTTACACCGTTGTTGTTCGCCCACATGTTGTGCACATGGAAGCAACGTTCTGCACAAGTTGTTGACACTGATGAGCACAGGGAATCCACCGATCCGTCCACAAGGAGGCGCGAACCATGCACTGCCCGTTCTGCCGCCACACCGACTCACGGGTCATGGACTCCCGCGCCACCGACGACGGTTCGAGCATCCGCCGGCGTCGTCAGTGCCCCGAGTGCGGGAAGCGGTTCACGACCGTCGAGACCGCCGCGCTCAGTGTGGTCAAGCGGTCCGGCGCGACCGAGCCGTTCAGCCGCGCGAAGGTCCTCGTCGGCGTCCGCAAGGCCTGTCAGGGTCGGCCGGTCACCGAGGACGACCTGGCCCTGCTGGCCCAGCGGGTCGAGGAGACGATCCGAGGGCTCGGACAGGCCGAGGTCGACGCCCACGAGGTCGGCTTGGCCGTCCTGGAGCCGCTGCGCGAGCTCGACGAGGTCGCCTACCTGCGGTTCGCGAGCGTCTACCAGGCGTTCACCAGCCTCGAGGACTTCGAGGCCGCGATCACGCTGCTGCGGGCCGAGCGGCCTGCCACGGCCGAAGAGCCCACACCCCGCACCTGACCACCGCGTATGCCGCGGGCGCACCTCAGGGGTGAGCGCGCGGCATACGCCAACGCATGACCCGGCCACAGACCGACTGTCAGTGGTCACCGATAGAACTGAAGCAAGTCACACACGAAAGAGGAGTAGGACATGACCGAGACCGTCGGCGCACGTGCAGGTGCCCGCAAGAACGGCACGAAGGGGAGTGCAGGTGTGAAGATCGAGCGGATATACACCACCCCCGGTGTCCACCCCTACGACGAGGTGACGTGGGAGAAGCGCGACGTCGTCCAGCAGAACTGGAAGACCGGCGAGACGATCTTCGAGCAGCGCGGTGTCGAGTTCCCCGACTTCTGGAGCGTCAACGCGAGCACGATCGTCACGACCAAGTACTTCCGTGGCGCGGTCGGCACACCCGAGCGTGAGTCCGGCCTCAAGCAGCTGATCGACCGTGTCGTCCTGACCTATGTCAAGGCCGGCAAGGAGCACGGCTACTTCGCGACCGACGAGGACGGGGAGCTCTTCGAGCACGAGCTGACCTATGCCCTGCTGCACCAGGTGTTCAGCTTCAACTCGCCCGTGTGGTTCAACGTCGGCACGAAGTCGCCGCAGCAGGTCAGCGCCTGCTTCATCCTGTCGGTCGACGACTCGATGGACTCGATCCTGAACTGGTACAAGGAAGAGGGGTTCATCTTCAAGGGCGGCTCCGGTGCCGGCCTCAACCTCTCGCGCATCCGCTCCTCCAAGGAGCTGCTGAGCAGCGGCGGCACGGCGAGCGGGCCGGTGTCCTTCATGCGTGGCGCCGACGCGTCCGCGGGCACGATCAAGTCCGGTGGTGCGACCCGTCGTGCGGCCAAGATGGTCGTCCTGGATGTCGACCACCCCGACATCGTCGAGTTCGTCGAGACCAAGGCGCGCGAGGAGGACAAGATCCGCGCGCTGCGTGACGCGGGCTTCGACATGGACCTGGGCGGCAAGGACATCGTGTCCGTGCAGTACCAGAACGCCAACAACTCGGTGCGGGTCAACGACGAGTTCATGCGTGCGGTCGAGGAAGGGCGGGAATTTGGTCTGAGGTCGCGCAAGGACGGCTCGGTCATCGAGACCATCGACGCGCGTGAGCTCATGGGCAAGATCGCGACCGCCGCGTGGGAGTGCGCCGACCCGGGCATCCAGTACGACGACACGATCAACGACTGGCACACCAACCCCGAGACCGGCCGCATCACCGCGTCCAACCCGTGCTCGGAGTACATGTCTCTCGACAACTCCTCGTGCAACCTGGCCTCGCTGAACCTGCTCAAGTTCCTCAAGGACGACGACACGTTCGACGCGGTCAAGTTCCAGCAGGTCGCCGAGCTCGTCATCACGGCGATGGACATCTCGATCTGCTTCGCGGACTTCCCGACCGAGTCGATCGGCAAGACGACGCGTGACTACCGCCAGCTGGGCATCGGCTACGCCAACCTCGGCGCGCTGCTCATGGCGACCGGTCACGGCTACGACTCCGACGGTGGGCGGGCTTTGGCTGCGGCCATCACGTCCTTGCTTACGGGTGCGGCCTACAAGCGTTCCGCCGAGCTGGCCGGGGTCGTCGGCCCGTATGCCGGGTTCGCCCGGAACGCGGACGCCCACAAGCGGGTCATGCGCAAGCACGCCGCTGCCAACGACGCGGTCCGCACGCTTGGGGTCATGGACAAGGACATCCACCGCGCTGCCACCAAGGCGTGGGACGAGGTCGTCAAGCTCGGTGAGAAGAACGGCTACCGCAACGCCCAGGCGTCGGTGCTGGCCCCGACCGGGACCATCGGCTTCATGATGGACTGCGACACCACGGGCATCGAGCCGGACTTCTCGCTGGTGAAGTTCAAGAAGCTCGTCGGCGGCGGCTCGATGCAGATCGTCAACCTGACGATCCCGCGCGCGCTCAAGAAGCTCGGCTACACCCAGGAGACCATCGAGGCGATCGTCGAGTACATCGCTGACAAGGGTCACGTCATCGACGCCCCGGGCCTGAAGACGGAGCACTACGAGGTCTTCGACACCGCCATGGGTGCGCGCGCCATCTCCCCGATGGGTCACGTGCGGATGATGGCGGCGACGCAGCCGTTCCTCTCCGGGGCCATCTCCAAGACGGTCAACCTGCCGGAGACGGCCACGGTCGAGGAGATCGAGGACGTCTACGTCCAGGGCTGGAAGCTCGGCCTCAAGGCGCTCGCGGTCTATCGCGACAACTGCAAGGTCGGCCAGCCGCTTTCCGACGGTGGCTCGACGGCCAAGGACGCGGCGGCGGACAAGGCTGCGGGCGCGGGCGCGGCGGCCGAGGCCAAGGTCGTCGAGAAGGTCGTCTACCGCCCGACGCGTGAGCGACTGCCAAAGCGCCGCACCTCGCAGACCACGTCCTTCCAGGTCGGCGGCGCCGAGGGCTACCTCACGGCCGGCACCTACGACGACGGTCGCCTCGGTGAGGTCTTCCTGAAGTTCGGGAAGCAGGGTTCCACGCTCGCCGGTGTCATGGATGCCTTCTCGATCGTCACTTCGGTCGCGCTGCAGTACGGCGTGCCGCTGGAGACCTTCGTCGAGAAGTTCACGAACATGCGCTTCGAGCCGGCCGGCATGACCGACGACCCGGACGTGCGGATGGCCCAGTCCCTCATGGACTACGTTTTCCGTCGCCTCGCCCTGGACCACCTCGACTTCGAGACCCGCTCGTTCTACGGCATCCACACCGCCGACGAGCGCGCCCACCAGCTCGAGACCGGTTCCTACGACATGTCCACGGTCGACGAGACCGACGCCGAGGCCGTCGAGGACGAGATCGAGTCCTACTCGACTGGCATCGGTGCCCAGGCCCCGAAGAAGTCGGCCGAGCCGAAGCAGGAGGCGCCGCACGCCGAGAAGCTCGACGCGGCAGCGGTCACGTCCGGCGCGGGTGCCGCCTCGGCGCGTGAGGTCTCCTCGGAGATCCACTCCTCGGCCGACCTGCTCGCCAAGTTCGGCGACAAGAAGGCTGCGGACGCGCCGATGTGCATGACCTGCGGGACGAAGATGCGCCCGGCTGGGTCGTGCTACGTCTGCGAAGGCTGCGGAAGCACCTCCGGCTGCAGCTGACGCGGGCAACGCCTTTCGGGACACGCGGGGCTCGGTGGATGACCATTGAGCCCCGCGTGCGTCCCTGCTGGGCAGTTTGACGCCTCACTGGAGAACCTGAGTAGTCTGCAACGAGTACCACGTCCCAGGAAAGCCTCAGGGTAAGCGTGCGATCATGACACCACGGCGGCCGTTAGGGCTCGCGTGCCTCTCATTCCAAAAAGGACATTCGATGAGGAAGAATGCGTTCCCCGCAGTAGTGGCAGTTCTAGGGGCGTTGCTAGCGGGCTGCGGATCGGCGGCGGAATCGACTAAGACCAGCGGCGAAAAGAAGTCGTCAGTCGTTTCAGGGGGCCAGACCTCTTCGTCCGCCGTCGCGAGTTCGTCTACGGCCACAAGCAAGGCTCCGGAGTCGAAACTCGCGGTCTCAGATTTCGGCTTCACCCAGTTGACGGGCGGTGAGTACCTAAGCCCCGGCGTCACGTATGCCGTCATCGTCGAGAACCCGGGATCAAGCATCGCGGAGGGCGTCCAGCTGCAAGTTTCGTTCGAGTCCGCGAGTGGTTCTGTTATCGCCAGCGATCAGCACGTCATCACCGCCATCCTGCCGGGCACGAAGGCAGCGCAGGCCGGCTACAAGCATGACATCAAGGATGTAGCGACGATGAAGGTCCAAATGATGCCTGGTCGATCGGAAGCGCTCAAAGACAAGCCGGCTAACTTCACTGTGGATGGCGTCGCCAGCACCAAGAACGACTTTGGCATGAAGACAGTCGCAATGGTGACCTCCCCGTTCACCAAAGACCTTAAGGACGTTATCGTCACCGCGGTTTATCGCGACGGTGCCAACAAGATCGTTGGTGGGGACTTCACCTTCCTTAATTTCGTTCCCGCGGGCGGCAACGCAGCTGTAACGGTGGACGCAATCAACTGGGAGGGCGAGGCGCCCGCTGCCACTGAGGTCTACGCGACCCTTTCTGCGCTTTCGTTGCTCGGCGACTGAGTTGCCTATCCGCTGTGGTCACGAGTGCGAAGCGAGTGACCCCCGGAAGAAGAAGGCAAACCTGGACCGCACGAATGAAGGCGCGGTTGCTGGGTGCACCGGTGATGGCTGTTCTCTGTATGGCAGGTCAGCGATCGAGCCAGATGGCGACCGGCCAGAGCGTCAGAAATGTCTCGGTCGTCGGCGTCGATCGCCTTGTCGCATGGCTAGAGACTCAACCGCAAAGGATGGATGCCGAATTTCGAACGGCGTGGGTGGAGGCTGTGGTCAGCAGGTTCCCGAGTGCCACGCTGCATGCTCCGATTCCGATCGGCTCGAGTTGAGTCCGTAGCGTTGGTGTACGTCGACACCGGTGGCGTGTCCCTGCTGGATGCAGGTGCGGTCACCGCGTGATCCTTCGAGTGAACCTCTCACAGCACTCTCGAATGGAGCATCGCGATGACCGCGAACCTCAGTATCGACCCTGACGTGTTCTTGCACGAGCAGCTCGCGCAGGCCAGCCCGGACTTGATGCGTGACCTGCTCTCCACCTTCGTCAACGCCTTGTTGTCGGCGCAGGCCGACAGTGTGTGCGGCGCCGACTATGGGACCCGGTCAACCGAGCGGACGAACCGGCGCAACGGGTACCGGCATCGGGACCTGGACACTCGCACCGGCACTCTCGACATCGCGATCCCCAAGCTGCGTGAAGGCAGCTTCTTCCCGGAGTGGCTGCTGGAACGGCACCGCCGCGCTGAAGCCGCCCTGACCACCGTCGTGGCCACCTGCTACCTGCTTGGGGTCTCCACCCGCCGGATGGACAAACTGGTGCGCACGCTGGGCATCACCGGCTTGTCGAAGTCAAAGGTCTCCGAGATGGCCAAGGACCTGGACGCCCAGGTCGAGGCGTTCCGGACCCGACCCTTGGACGAGGGGCCGTACACGTTCGTGGCCGCCGACGCGCTCACGATGAAGGTGCGTGAGAACGGGCGGGTGGTCAAGGTCGCGGTCATGGTCGCCACCGGCGTCAACGCCGACGGCTACCGCGAAATCCTCGGTATCCAGTGCGCGACAACCGAATCCGGTGCGGGCTGGCTGGGGTTCTTCCGCGACCTCGTCGCCCGCGGCCTGACCAAAGAAGGCCCGGTCGGCCTGGTCACCAGTGACGCCCACACCGGCTTGGTCGAGGCCATCGGCGCGACCCTGCCAGCTGCGTCCTGGCAACGCTGCCGCACCCACTACGCCGCGAACCTCATGGCCGCGACCCCCAAATCGCAGTGGGGTTGGGTCAAAGCCCTCCTGCACTCGGTGTACGACCAACCCGACGCCCAAGCCGTCCACGCCCAGTTCGACCGCGTCCTCGAGGGGCTGCACGACAAGCTCCCCGCAGTAGCCGAGCACCTCGAGGACGCCCGCGCCGACATCCTCGCCTTCACGATCTTCCCGAAAGTGTTGTGGCGACAGATCTGGTCCAACAACCCCAACGAACGGTTGAACCGCGAGATCCGCCGGCGCACTGATGTCGTGGGCATCTTCCCCAACCGCGAAGCGATCATCCGCCTCGTCGGTGCCGTCCTGGCCGAGCAACACGACGAATGGGCCGAACAACGCCGCTACCTCGGACTCGAGGCCCTCAAACAAGCCCGCGCAGCCCTCGCCGACCGCGAGACAGTCCTCCTGACCGAGGAGGTGAACCCCGACCTGATCGCCCGCGCCATCAGCGCCTGAACATCACCATCGAACGATCACCTCGTACACCACCGCTCCGGGCTTGACC
>NZ_HF570956.1:2231750-2254407 GCF_000367525.1 Phycicoccus elongatus Lp2
GGGGGTGCCCGGCCTGCTCTCCTATCGGGCGATCAACACCCTCGACGCCATGATCGGCCACCGATCGCCGCGGTATCGCGAATTCGGTTGGGCCGCAGCCCGACTCGACGATCTCGCCAACTGGCTCCCAGCCCGGTTGACCGTCTTGAGCACAGCGATCGCCACCGGATCGACCTCCGGGGCGCGCCACGTCCTCACCGTCGTTGCCCGCGATGCGCCGGCACACCCGAGCCCGAACGCCGGGCCGGTCGAGGCCGCCTTCGCCGCCGCTCTGGGTGTCTCGCTGGGCGGATCGAACACCTATGACGGTGTGGTCGAGGACCGCGGACGCCTGGGCGACGGGCCCGCGGTGACGGTCGCCGACCTGGGCCTCGCCGTGCACCTCGAGCGGAGCATCGGGCTGATCTCGCTCGGCCTCATCGTGGTGGCTCGGGGCGTCGTGGCTCGTCGCCGATCCCGCCGGTCGCGGCGAGCCAACTGAGGCAGCCGGCGACGTCATCGATCGTCACCAGATCCCTCGGCGCCGGTGGGCGAGCCACCACGACGACCGCGACGCCCAGCTCGGCGGCGGCGTCGAGCTTGGCGCTGGTGTAGGCGCCGCCGGAGTCCTTCGTGACCAGGACGTCGATGCGGTGTCCTCGCAACAGGTCGAGCTCACGGTCGAGGCAGTAGGGCCCACGATCCAGGACCACCGTC
This sequence comes from Phycicoccus elongatus Lp2, assembly GCF_000367525.1. Classification (GTDB taxonomy): domain Bacteria; phylum Actinomycetota; class Actinomycetes; order Actinomycetales; family Dermatophilaceae; genus Phycicoccus_A; species Phycicoccus_A elongatus. The sequence goes on from NZ_HF570956.1 coordinate 2,232,447, forward strand.
CAGCGCGGCGGGACCTCCCCGTCCAGGGGCTCCACGACGCGGACGAGGACGTCCCGGTCGGTCCACCCTGCGAAATGGGGCAGCGCCAGCCGCAGCGCGGGCACACCCGCCAGGCTTGCGGCGGCAACGGCGTGCGCGGTCATCGTCGTCGCGAACGGATGCGTCGCGTCGATGAGATGGGTGAATCCCCCCTCGCGGAGGGTGTCGGCCAGCCCGTCCACGCCGCCGAAACCGCCGATGCGAACCTGGCCCACCGGCATACGCGGACGGGTGACGCGACCCGCCAGCGAGGAGACGAAGTCCACCCCCCTGTCGTGCAGCGCGACGGCCAAGGCCCGCGCTTCGGCCGTTCCACCCAGCACCAGGACCCGCACCCGGCGATGCTAACCCGCCCTGATCCACCACCTGTGGGCCACCCTTGGCACAATCGCCTCATGCCCCTCGAACTGGATCGTGACAGCGCCTGGCTGAGCCGTGAGGACCTGGATCAGGCTCGGGAGAAGCTGCCGATCCTCTATGTCGACCTCGTCCCGGTGCGGGTCGACGAGCGCGGCACCGTGACCGGGATCGGCCTGCTCCTGCGGGTCAACGAGGACGGCCGCATCACTCGCGAGCTCGTCTCCGGCCGCGTGCTCCATCACGAGCGGCTGCGCGACGCCATCCTGCGGCACGTCGAGAAGGACCTCGGGCCGATGGCCCTCCCCCGCATCCCGCTGAGCCCGCAGCCGTTCACCGTCGCCGAGTACTTCCCCACTCCCGGCGTGACGCCCTTCCACGACCCCCGCCAGCATGCGGTCTCACTCGCCTATGTCGTGCCCGTGGCTGGTGACTGTGCGCCGCAACAGGACGCACTCGACCTCGCCTGGCTCACCCCGGACGAGGCCCGCGACCCCGCCCTGCTCGCCGATCTCGACCGCGGCCACGACGTCCTGCTGCGTCAGGCCCTGGCGCACCTCGGGCACCCGGTCTGATCGTCAGGAACTGGATCCGCGGTTGAACTTGTCGACCCTGCGCGTCATGTCGTGGTGGTCACGTTCGTGGGCCTGCTCCGGCGTCGGCGCCGTCCCGCCGAGGCGGGCCGGCAGGTAGCGGAGGTCGTCACCGGTCATCCGCGGGTATGCCGCCTGCTGGGCAGCAAGTTGCCCGGCCATGGCCAACCGCAGCTGCTCGGTGGCCTCGTTGAGGTCGGCGTCCGCGGCCAGGTGCATGGGCTGCCCCACGGTGATGTGGATCGGCGTGTTGCTGCGCAGCCGATGCTTCGGGGCGTCCTTGGTCCACACCCGCTGGCTCCCCCAGAGCGTCGTCGGCAACAACGGCACGCCACCGTCGCGGGCGATGCGCGCGGCTCCACCCTTGAAGGGCTTGAGCTCGAAGGACCTGGACATGGTCGCCTCGGGGAAGATCCCGACGATCTCGCCGGCACGCACCGCGGCCAGACCCGCCTCGATCGCTCCCTGCCCGGCATGCCGATCGACGGGGATGTGCTTCATCCCTCGCATCAGGGGGCCGGTCACCCGGTGCCCGAAGACCGACTTCTTGGCCATGAAGCGGACCAGGCGGCCGCGCGGCCGGGCCGCGAGGCCGGCATACGTGAAATCGAAGTAGCCGGTGTGGTTGATCGCCATGACGGCACCGCCCACCGCCGGGACGTTCTCCTCACCGAGGATGGTGAACCTCAGCCCCTGGAGGAAGAAGACGGTCCGCGCCAGGCCGATGACCGGCGTGTAGGGGAACTCCATGGCGCCACCCTACGCGAGCGTAGGTTCACTCGTGGGCCGAAGGCTGGAGGGCCAATTGGAGGACCTGATCGCCCAGTTCGCGCGAGACGATGCGGCCACGGCCGGGGGGTTGGGGCGTCCCCTTGATCCGGCCGACGAGGGCACCTTCGTCCGGGCTCGAGCTGAGCATGAGGCCCGGTGCCGCGAGGTCGCGCATCGCCTGGATCACCGGCTCGTAGAGTGCTCGCGACGCACCACCGGAGCGACGCGCGATCACCAGGTGGAGGCCGACGTCGCCGGCTTGGGCGCTGAGTGGGATGAGTGGTCGCACCTGCTGTTCGCCAACCGTGCCTGGGGGGACTGTGGCCATGACGGCGCACTCTCCTCGAGCTATGCGACAGCGCTGGTGAGTGGCTCTGTCGCCCTGCTCCGGCAACGCTTCCCCCAGGAGTCCGCCGCCCAGATCATCCACCGACTCGAGGTGACGGCCAGCAGACCCCAGCGGGACGCGCGAGACGAACCCCAGGCCCTTGATCTGACTCCGGTCCCCGATCCCAACGCCGACCAGCGCCAGACCACGCTGTGGCTGCTCCTCGGCACCGGGAGCACCGTCCTGGCGCTCGGCATGTGGGGCATGATTCGGCGGGCCCGCCGCGAGACCGAGCGGGCCTGACGCACGTCCGTGACCCGGTCCACCATCTGGGAGAATCGACCCATGACCGCTGACTCCACCTCATCGAGTGCTGCCCGGATTCCCGAGCGCCCGTCCCTGGACGGGCTGGAGGACAGGTGGACGCAGGTATGGCGCGAGCAGGACACCTACGCCTTCGACCGCGACCGCGCGTTGGCCGGTGAGCGCGGCGAGGTCTTCTCGATCGACACTCCCCCGCCCACGGCCTCCGGATCGCTGCACATGGGGCACGTCTTCAGCTACACGCACACCGACTGCATGGCGCGCTACAAGCGGATGCGTGGTTTCAACGTCTTCTACCCGATCGGCTGGGACGACAACGGCCTTCCGACCGAGAAGCGCGTCCAGAACTACTACGGCGTGCGCGGCGACGCCTCACTGCACCACGACCCCGACTTCGTGCCGCCCTTCGAGGGCAACGCGAAGTCGACCAAGTCCGCCGACGAGAAGCCGATCAGCCGGCAGAACTTCATCGAGCTCTGTGACGTGCTCACGGTGCGCGACGAGGAGGCCTTCGAGAGCCTCTTCCGGCGGATGGGCTTCTCGCTCGACTGGTCGATCTCCTATCGGACGATCGACGACCACTCACGGGCGACCTCGCAGCAGGCGTTCCTGCGCAACGTGATTCGCGGCGAGGCCTACCAGTCCGAGGCGCCCGGCCTGTGGGATGTGACCTTCCAGACGGCCGTCGCCCAGGCCGAACTCGAGGCGCGGGACTACCCCGGCCACTACCACCGCGTCGCCTTCCACGGTGCCGACGGCCCGATCTTCATCGAGACCACCCGACCCGAGCTCATCCCCTCGGTGGTCGCGCTCATCGCCCACCCCGATGACCAGAGGTATGCCGCGCTCTTCGGTTCCACGGTCACCTCACCGCTCTTCGGGGTCGAGGTGCCGGTGCTGGCGCACCCGGCCGCCGAGCCGGACAAAGGCGCCGGCATCGCCATGTGCTGCACCTTCGGTGACCTCACCGACGTGCAGTGGTGGCGCGATCTGCAGTTGCCGACCCGGTCGATCATCACTCGGACCGGTCGAATGCAGGCCGAGACACCCGAATGGCTGGCGGGCGGCCCGGGCGCCGGTCTCTACGCCGAGGGCGTCTCCGGCAAGACGGCCTTCTCGGCCCGTGAGGCGATCGTGACCGCGCTTCGGGACTCCGGCGACCTCGACGGCGAGCCGACTCCGACGCAACGCAAGGCCAACTTCTACGAGCGGGGCGAGAAGCCGCTCGAGATCGTCACCACCCGTCAGTGGTACATCCGCAACGGTGGGCGGGAGGCCGACCTCAACGCCAAGCTCTTCGGGATGGGTCAGTCCGTCGCCTTCCACCCGCCCTTCATGCAGGCCCGTTACGCGAACTGGGTGGCCGGCCTCTCCGGGGACTGGCTGGTCTCACGACAGCGCTTCTTCGGGGTGCCGATCCCGGTCTGGTATCCCGTCGACGAGCACGGCGAAGTCGACCACGACCACCCGATCCTGCCCGCCGAGAGCGACTTGCCGGTCGACCCGGCCGCCAACCCGCCCGCTGGTTACGAGGAGGCGCAACGCGGCATACCCGGTGGGTTCGTCGGCGACCCGGACGTCCTCGACACCTGGGCCACTTCCTCGCTCACCCCGCAGATCGCTGCCGGGTGGCGCGGCGAGGGCGCGGACGGCACTGGCGAGAGCCCACTGTTTGCCAAGGTCTTCCCGATGGACCTGCGTCCACAGGCGCACGACATCATCCGCACCTGGCTCTTCGCGACGGTCGTGCGGTCCTTCTGGGAGCACGGGACGGCACCGTGGACGAACGCCGCAATCAGCGGCTTCATCCTCGACCCGGACCGCAAGAAGATGAGCAAGTCCAAGGGCAATGTCGTCACGCCCGAGGACGTCGTCAAGGAGCACTCGGCCGACGCTGTGCGCTACTGGGCCGCCAGCGGTCGCCTGGGGACGGACGCGGCCTACGACATCGGCCAGATGAAGGTCGGGCGGCGGCTGGCGATCAAGGTGCTCAATGCCAGCAAGTTCGCGCTCGGCTTCGGGGACGTGACCGGTGATCTCGCGGCCCAGGTCACCGACCCGCTCGATCTGGCGCTGTTGGCCCAGTTGCGCACCGTCGTCGAGCGGGCGACGGCCGGCTTCGAGGCCTGGGACTACACGCGGTCCCTGGAGGCCACCGAGACCTTCTTTTGGTCCTTCTGCGATGACTACCTCGAGTTGGTCAAGGACCGCGCCTACGGCTCGCGCGGTGAGGAGGGCGCGGCGAGCGCTCGCGCGACCCTGCGGCTGGCGCTGGACGTCGTGCTGCGGCTGCTCGCGCCGATGCTTCCCTATGTCACCGAGGAGGTCTGGTCCTGGACGCACGAGGACTCGATCCACCGCGCGTCGTGGCCCACGGTGCTGGAGTTGCCTGCCGGCGGTGACCCCGAGGTGCTCACGGCCGTGGCCGGCGCCTTGGCGGCGGTCCGCAAGGTGAAGTCGGAGGCCAAGGTCGGCATGCGCGCCGAGGTGACCGCGCTGACGCTGACCGGCCCCGCGGCATCCCACGACCTGGTGCGTGCGGGTGAGGCCGATCTCCGGGCGGCCGGCCGGATCACCGGCGAGTTGCGCCTGGCCGAAGGACCCGAGGGAGCGGAAACCGTCGGCAGCGACGCAGTACTCATCCCTGTCGAGAAGCCCAAGACCCCCTAGCCCTTGTGTCCGCGTCGTGCGTCGCCGGAGCGACGAAAGACGCGGACGCAAGGGGGTCTCAGGCGGGGGCGGGGTCGAAATCGGTCGCCGGCACTCGCACGGTCCGGCGCCCGTAACCCACGGGCTGGATACTGAACCACGCCACGTCCCAGCCGGACAGCCCCAACCGGCGTTCGACCATCGCGTCGCGCCGGAAGTGGTCGACGCGGCCGGTGCCCGGGTCGTAGACGTCGAGCATCCGGTCACCGTCACCGGGAAGGATGAGGACGACATGCCGGGGCAGGGTGGACGCGCCGACGTAGAGCAGCCCCGGCTCGCCCTCGGCCACCACGTCGACGAGCCGGTCGAAGGACTGGCGTAGCGCGTCGGCATCGTCAGGGCGCAGCACCTCGACGGTGTAGTCCGTCCCCCGGCGCGCGGCACCGAACTCCAACTCGCGCTTGGCGCCCCAGGGCGGCGTGCCCAGGGCGCGCGGCCACGGCACGTTGAGGTGCAGGCCCGCGGGGAAGAGCCCATTGGTCCGCCGCTGCACGACGCGCTCGTAGGCGGCGAACCGTTCGCCTTCGGTGTCACCGGTTGGGGCACCGGGGAGGTGCGGTCGGCCGGTGCGGATCCACGAGGCGAACGCCGGATCCACCAGCATGCGTGCCACCGTCAGGCAGGCCGATCCGCAGGTGACGGGCGACTGCTGCACCGGACCGCGGTCACCGCTGCGCAATCGGTATGCCGTGCTCACGGCACCCATCGTGGTCGGTCGAGGCGCCTTCGCGCCACCAGCATCAGGCGCTGCGCTTGCGCGGCGTGCGCTTGCGGGTCTCCTCGCTGCGGCGCACGATCGTCGGCAGCACCTTGGCCTCGACCGTCTCCTGGGTGACCACGACCTTGGCGATCTCGTCGTCACTGGGGACGTCGAACATCATGTCGAGGAGGACCTCCTCCATGATCGCCCGTAGACCGCGAGCACCCGTGCCTCGCTCGTGTGCCTTCTTCGCGATGGCCGTAAGGGCATCCGGCTCGAACTCGAGCTCGACGCCGTCGATGGCGAACAGTCGCGCGTACTGCTTGGCGAGCGCATTGCGAGGCTCGGTGAGGATCCGGACGAGGGTCTCCTCGTCGAGGCCCTCGAGGGCCGTGATGACCGAGAGGCGACCGATGAACTCGGGGATGAGCCCGAACTTCATCAGGTCCTCGGGCGTGGTCTCGGCGAACATCGAGTCCTGGTCCTTGGGCGTGTGCAGTGCCGCGCCGAAGCCCAGGCCCTTCTTGCCGGTGCGGGACTCCACAATCCGGTCCAAGCCGGCGAAGGCGCCACCGACGATGAACAGGACGTTGGTCGTGTCGATCTGGATGAACTCCTGGTGCGGGTGCTTGCGCCCACCCTGCGGAGGCACCGAGGCCGTCGTGCCCTCGAGGATCTTCAGTAGCGCCTGCTGGACACCCTCGCCGGACACGTCACGGGTGATCGAGGGGTTCTCAGCCTTGCGCGCAACCTTGTCGATCTCATCGATGTAGATGATGCCGGTCTCGGCCTTCTTGACGTCGTAGTCGGCGGCCTGGATGAGCTTGAGAAGGATGTTCTCGACGTCCTCACCGACATAGCCGGCCTCGGTGAGCGCGGTCGCGTCGGCGACAGCGAACGGCACGTTGAGCATCTTGGCGAGGGTCTGCGCGAGATAGGTCTTGCCGGAGCCCGTCGGGCCGATGAGCAGGATGTTGGACTTGGCGAGCTCGACATGCTCGGGGTCCTTCTTGCTCGTCAGGCTCGCCTCCGCCTGGATGCGCTTGTAGTGGTTGTAGACCGCGACGGCCAGGGCACGCTTGGCGCGATCCTGACCGATGACGTATTCGCCGAGGAACGCGTGGATCTCGCGCGGCTTGAGCAACTCCCCCAGGCCGACGTCCGAGGACTCGACGAGCTCCTCCTCGATGATCTCGTTGCACAGGTCGATGCACTCGTCGCAGATGTAGACCATCGGCCCGGCGATGAGCTTCTTGACCTGCTTCTGCGACTTGCCGCAGAAGGAGCATTTGAGCAAGTCGCTGCTCTCTCCCACACGTGCCACGGTTCACCCTTCCTGACGCCAGATCGTCGGACCGACGCTACCTGCGCCACCTGCCCCACACGCTCATTGAACGCCCGTGGCGGGAGACGCGTCGCGTTTGTCCGCTGTCAGCGCAATGTCCTTCACCCGTTCTGCACGGGTATGCCGCGGGGCCGGGTCCCAAGCGGAACCCGGCCCCACGGCATACCCCAAGAGGCGTCAGTTGTTGGCCTTGCGGCTCTCCAGGACGACGTCGATCAGGCCGTAGTCCTTGGCCTGGTCGGCGGAGAGGATCTTGTCGCGCTCGATGTCCTTGCGGACCTCCTCGACGTCCTTGCCCGAGTGCTTGCTGATCGTGTCCTCCAGCCAGGAGCGCATGCGCAGCACCTCGTTGGCGTGGATCTCCAGGTCGGAGGCCATGCCGCCGGTGCCCTCGATGGCGGGCTGGTGGATCAGGATGCGGGCGTTGGGCAGGCCGAAGCGCTTGCCCTTGGCGCCGGCACCGAGCAGCACGGCGGCCGCCGAGGCGGCCTGGCCGATGACGAAGGTCTGCACGTCGGGCCGGATGTACTGCATCGTGTCGTAGATCGCCGTCATCGCCGTGAACGAGCCACCGGGGCTGTTGATGTACATGAGGATGTCGCGGTCCGGGTCCTGGGACTCGAGCACGAGCAACTGCGCCATGACGTCGTCGGCGGAGGCGTCGTCGACCTGCACCCCGAGGAAGATGATGCGGTCCTCGAAGAGCTTGGTGTAGGGGTCCATCCGCTTCATGCCGTAGGAGGTGCGCTCCTCGAAGTTCGGCAGGATGTAACGGCTGGTCGGCGCCGGCACCTGGAGTCGACCGGTGATGTCAGGGAAGGTCATGTCAGGTCTCTGCTCTCTCGCCACGGTCACTTGTCGGTGACCGGGTTGTCGGACTTCGGGCCGTCGGCGGCGCTGGTGAACACGTGGTCCACGAAGCCGTAGTCCTTGGCCTCGGACGCCGTGAACCAGCGGTCGCGGTCGGAGTCCTTCTCGATCTGGTCGACGCTCTGGCCGGTGTGCTGGGCGATGAGCTCGGCCATCTGCCTCTTGATGTGCAGCAACTGCTCGGCCTGGATCTTGATGTCCGAGGCCGTGCCGCCGATGCCACCGGAGGGCTGGTGCATCATGACGCGCGCGTGCGGGGTGGCATAGCGCTTGCCCTTGGTGCCGGCGCTGAGGAGGAACTGTCCCATCGACGCGGCCATGCCCATGGCGACGGTCGCGACGTCATTGGGAATCCACTGCATGGTGTCGAAGATCGCCATGCCGGCCGTCACCGAGCCACCGGGGCTGTTGATGTAGAGCCAGATGTCCTTCTCCGGGTCCTCGGCCGCGAGCAGCAGCATCTGGGCGCAGATCGCGTTCGCATTGTCGTCGCGCACGTCCGAGCCGAGGAAGATGATCCGCTCCTTGAGGAGGCGGTTGTAGATGTGGTCGTCGAGGCCGGTCTGGGGTCCCGGGCCGGCGGCCACGATGTCAGGGGTGCTCACGAAGGTCTCGCTCCTGTCGACACGATGGGGTCTGGCTTGTCAGTGACCCTAACGCGCCGCTCCCCCGGTCCACTCCCGGGTGTGGCCCGTGTTCGCCCTGAGCACAACGGCCAGTATGCCGCGGGCTCAGCCGACCGGCTGTGCGGGCTCGGCCGCGTGGTCGACCGCCCGTTGCGGCTCGCGGGTCACCGGGACGATGAGGAGCGCCAGGATGGCGCCGGCCCCGACGACGGTGAGGGACTTGAGCACACCCCAGTGGTCGCCCAGGAAGCCCAGGAGGGGAGGACCGGCGAGGAAGGCGGCATACCCGATGGTGGCGATGACCGACATGCGGGCGGCGGCCCGAGCCTGGTCGTCGGCAGCGGCGCTCATGCCGACCGGGAAGCCGAGCGAGGCACCGACACCCCAGATCGCGGCACCGACGAAGGCGAGCCAGGCGTTGCCGAAGATGACCATGGCCGAGCCGATGATCGCCAGGGTGAAGCAGACGCGCAGGACGGGGACGCGACCGTGCTCGTCGAGCAGTGAGGTGCCGACGATCCGGCCCACGGTCATGCAGGTCAGGAAGGTCGCGAAGGCCAGGACGCCCGCCCAGGTCGGGAGCTGGTGTCCCTCGTGGAAGGCAACGGCCAGCCAGTCGTTGGCGGTGCCCTCGGTGAAGGCGGCGACCAGGACGACCAAGCCGATGAGCAGGGTTCGGGGCTCACGCCAGGCCGAGGCGGACTTCTCCCCGGTCGTGGCCTTGTGGGCAGCCGTCGCGCCCGCGGCCGTCGCCTCGTGAGGAAGGCAGGAGCGCAGGGCCCACAGGCCAGCCACCGTGACCAGGACGGCGACGACCGACAGGTGCGCAAGGATCGGCACGTTGGCCCACGACAGTCCGGCACCGAGCAGGGCAGTGAGCACCGTGCCACCGCTGAAGGCGGCGTGGAAGTGCGGCATGATCGCGCGCCCGAGGTGGCGCTCGACGTCGGTGGCCTCGAGGTTCATCGCGACATCCCAGCCGCCGACGCCGACCCCGAGGAGGAAGAGCCCGCCCATGACCACCGGCCGCGAGGCAAAGGTGTCGACGCCCAGACCGACGACGACGGCGCCCAGAGCGGCGGCGATCATGCCCGCGCGGATGGTGCGGACGACGCCGAAACGCTCGACGACCCGACCGGTCAGGGGAAGGGCGAGGACCGAGCCCACCGACATCGCGAAGAGGGTCGCCCCGAGCTCGCCGGCGCCCAGGCCGAGATCGTTCTTGGCGTCAGCGATCCGACTCGCCCAACTCGCGAACGCCACGCCCGCGAGCAGGAAGAAGGCGAAGGTGGCGAGCTTGGCGCGCTCCAGCGTCTGGCGGTCGACGGCGACGGGAGTCATGGCGTGTCCTTGCAAGAGGTGTCGAATCGTTTCGAGTTCAGTGTGCTGGTGAGCACAGAGTCCTGTCAAAACAGAGGCCCATGAGCACCCGAATCGTTTCGACTACAGTGGGCTCATGACCGCACCACGCCCTCGACGCACCACCCTCAAGAGGGTCGCCGAGCGCGCCGGAGTGTCGCTCTCGACCGCCTCTCTGGTGTTCAGCGGGAAGGGCCCCGTCTCCGAGGAGACAGCGGCCCGAGTGCGGACGGCAGCGACGGCACTGGGCTACCGCGGACCCGACCCGGTCGCCTCCTCCCTGAGGGCAGGGCGCAGCGGCGTGGTCGCCGTCGTCGTCGAGTCCCCGCTCACCCTCGCTTTGCGTGATCCGTATGCCGTCCAGGTCCTCGACGGGCTCGCCGACGAACTCGGTCGCGACGGGCTCGGCCTCCTCCTCCTGGCCCAGGACCCGCACGACCTCGACGAGCTCGGCGCACGCACCGCCACGATGGCCATGGATGCCGCGATCTTCCCGTTCTGTGGCCCCTCGACCAACCCGCTCGTCGAGACTCTCGCCGGCCGAGGCATCCCGATCATCGGCAGCGGGGCCCCGGAGGACACCCGCGTCACCCACGTGCGGGTCGACGAGGCCGCCGCCCAAGGCCTGGCCGTCCGCCATCTTCTCGAGTTGGGGCACGAGCGGATCGGTCATATCACCCTGCCGCTGCGGCCTCACGCCACGACGACCGGGGTCCAGGCCATGGAGGTCGAGCACGCGGCATACCCCGATGCGCGGGAGCGAGCCCGAGGGTTCCTTGCCCTCGTCACCGGCCCCGTGGTCCAGGCCGCCGCTGCCGATGTGACCGAGGGTGAGGCGGCGGCGCGCCTGCTGCTCGGCCTGCCCGAGGACGAGCGACCGACCGCGATCGTCGCGCAGTCCGACCTGCTCGCGGCCGGCGCAATCCGGGCCGCGACCTCACTGGGCCTGCGCGTCCCCGAGGACCTGTCGGTCACCGGCTTCGACGGCATCGACGTGCCCTGGCTCGACCAGACCCTGACGACGGTCGACCAACCCGGTGCGGAGAAGGGCCGAAGGATGGGTGCAATGGCGCGCGCTGCGATCGGCGGCGACGCGCCAATCGCCACCAGTTATGACGTCATGTTGCGGCGCGGCACCACCTCGGGCCCCCCCAAACGCTTGCGTCCGCGTTTTCCGTCGCTGTAACAACGGAAAACGCGGACGCAAGGGATCAGCGGCGGCGGCTCAGGCCTTGGCGTCGGTCTCCTCGACCACGTCCTCGACAGCCTCGACGTCCTCGGCAGCAGCCCCGGTGGCCCCGTCGGCCTCGGCATCCTCGGCCTCCGGAACCAACTCGTTGAGGTCGACGGCGTTGCCCGAGGCATCCGTCACGGTCGCCTGCTCGAGGACGGCGGCGAGCGCCTTGCGGCGGGCCACCTCCTGGACCATCGAGCCGATCTGGCCCTGGCTGTCGATCGCCTGGGCGAACTGGTTCGGGTCCATGCCGTACTGCTGGGCACTCATGATCAGGTACTCGATGAGCTCGGGCTGCTCGACGTTGACCTCGAGCTTCTCGGCGAGCGCGTCGAGCAGGAACTGGGCCTTGAGGGCCTTGCGGGTGTTCTCGTCGACCTCGGCGCGGTGCTCGTCGTCGTCGAGCCGGTTCTCACCCTCGAGGTGGCTGTTGACCTCGTCCTCGACGATGCCGTCCGGCACCGGGACCTCGGTGACCTCGAGCAGGTGCTCGAGGACCTTGTCGCGGGCCTGGACGCCCTGCTCGAACTTCTTGGCCTGCTCGGCCTGGCTGCGCAGGTCGTCCTTGAGCTCGTCGAGGGTGTCGAAGGGGCTGGCCAGCTGGGCGAACTCGTCGTCGAGCTCAGGGAGCTCACGGACCTTGACGGACTGGACGGTGACGGTGCAGTCGGCGTCCTGGCCCTCGTGCTCGCCACCGGCGAGCGGAGCGGTGAAGGTCTTGGTCTCGCCGGCGGTCATGCCGACGAGCGCATCGTCCATGCCCTCGAGCATGTTGCCGGAGCCGACCTCGTAGGAAATGCCCTCGACGGAGTCGATGTCGGTGTCACCGATCCGGGCGGCGAGGTCGATCGAGACGTGGTCACCGGTCTCGACCGCGCGGTCGACCCCGACGAGGGTGCCGAAACGCTGACGCAGGTCGGTCAGGCGCTCCTCGACGTCGTCGTCACTGACGGCGACGTCGTCGACCTGGACGGTGATCCCGTCGAGCTCCGGCAGCTCGATCTCCGGGCGCACGTCGGTCTCGACGGTGAACTCGAAGTCCTCGCCGTCGGCGAGCGGCACCGCGGTCACCTCGACGTCCGGGCGACCGATCGCCTTGAGGTTCTCGGCCTCGGCGGCCTCGGCGAAGAACCGCGGAAGCGCCTCGTTGACGGCCTCCTGGACGACCGCGCCACGGCCGACGCGCTGGTCGATGATCCGCGAGGGCACCTTGCCCTTGCGAAAGCCGGGGATCTGGATCGAGGACGCGATCGTCTGGTAGGCCTTGTCGAGCTCGGGCTTCAACTCGTCGAACGGCACCTCGACGAGCAGCTTGACCCGGGTCGGGCTGAGGGTCTCGACGGCACTCTTCACTTCACGCACTCCACTTGGGATCGATGTCAGGGCTTTGCTGCGGTATGCCGCGGGGCCGGGCTTCCCCGGCCGCCTCCCCAAGTGGGTGGGCACGCGTGGCGAGCACGCGGCATACGTGACCACTCATGCTAGCCGCCGCGGCTGCCGGGGCCGAATCGCCCCACACCTCCGGGCCGGGCCGGATCGTCCTCGAGAAGTTGCAGCGAGGTCTCGACGCTGGCGGTGCGAACAGCCGACTTGCGAGCTTGTCGTCCTGATTCCCTCCGCGGTGGCTACAACGCGAGTAGGTTGCGACGCGGACTGACCCGCCCCTGCCTGCCGGAGGATCCATGCGCATCACCAAGACCGCGTTCGCCGTCACTGCCCTCGTGCTCGGCACCGCTCTGAGCGGCTCGGCAGCCGCGTCCGCAACGCCACTGACAGCGTCCACGGGCGCCAGCCAGTGTGACCCCGGCGCAGGGCGACTGGCCAAGGGCGCGACGGCCAAGGAGCCGTCGCTCATCCGGGACAAGAGCGAGGCGAACGCCTATGGCGTGCTCAAGGACTACCCACGCGCCGCGAATGGCTCCGTCACCATCCCGACCGTCTTCCACGTCGTGTCCGACCATGCGCTCAGCGCCGCCGAGACGACCCGGTGGACCACGATGATCAACGCCCAGGTGCAGGTTCTCAACGACTCCTACTCCGGCAGGACCGCGCCGGATGCCGCGGACAGCCCGTTCCGTTTCCGCCTCGACAAGATCACCTGGACCGTCAACCCGGCCTGGTACACGGTCGAGCCGGGCAAGAACGAACGCGACATGAAGAAGGCGCTCTACGAGGGTGACTCCCGCACCCTCAACGTCTACTCCGCCAACATCGGCGGCGGTCTGCTCGGCTGGGCGTACTTCCCCAAGGGCTACAACAACGGTCGCGACTACATCGACGGCGTCGTCATGCTCGACGAGTCCATGCCCGGTGGCACGGCCGGAAAGTACGCGCTGGGTGACACCCTCACACACGAAGTGGGGCACTGGATGATGCTCGACCACACCTTCAACAAGGGCTGCTCGGCCGCGGGTGACTATGTCGCCGACACCCCGCGGGAGGCCCAGGCCCAGTTCGACTGCCCCGAGGGCGCCGACACCTGCACGGCCCCCGGCCTGGACCCGATCCACAACTTCATGGACTACACGCAGGACTCCTGCATGGACATGTTCACGCCCGGTCAGGTCGAGCGGATGAACGATGCCTGGTTCGGCTTCCGCGCGAGCGGGACCGGCGGCAAGAGCTGACGCAAGGAGTGGTGTGAGGGGGCTAGGGCATCGACGGCGAGGGCGGCAGCGACACGAAGAGCTCCCCCAGCTCGCTGCCCAGACCCAGGAAGCGTGTAGCGAGCCTGCGGAACTCGGCCGGGTCGCCGGTCGTGGTGAAACCGTGCGTCGGCGGCGGCAGATCGTCAGCGCGGAGCAGGTCGTGCTCCCGCAACACGCGATACACGTCCTTGGCGGTCTCCTCCGCTGAGGAAACCAAGGTGACGTCCTCACCCATCTCGTAGGAAATGACACCAGTCAGGAGCGGATAGTGCGTGCATCCGAGCACCACCGTGTCGACGTCGGCCGCCTTGAGCGGAGCCAGATAGTCGGCCGCGACGGCGGCAAGCTCGGGACCGGAGGTCACTCCGGCCTCGACGAACTCGACGAAGCGCGGGCAGGGCACGCTCATCACGGACAGATCGGGTGCCGCGGCGAAGGCGTCGAGGTAGGCACCCGACTGGTGCGTGCCCATCGTCGAGATGACACCGACGCGGCGATTGCGGGTCGCCCGCACCGCCCGCCGGGTCGCCGGCCGGATCACCTCGATGACCGGCACGTCATAGCGTTCGCGGGCATCGTGCAGGACCGCCGCGCTCGCGGTGTTGCACGCGATGACGAGCATCTTCACGCCGTGGTGGTCGAGTCGGTCGAGGCAGTCCAGGGCCAGGGCTCGGGTCTCGGCGATCGGTCGCGGCCCATAGGGCGCGTGGAGGGTGTCGCCGAGGTAGGCCACCGACTCATGCGGCAGCTGGTCGAGGATCGCCCGGGCGACCGTCAGGCCGCCATAGCCGGAGTCGAAGACTCCGATCGGGGCATTGCGCACGAGCGGGCGACGAGAATCGAACTCGCGTAATCAGTTTGGAAGACTGAGGCTCTACCATTGAGCTACGCCCGCGCACCCCGTCAGCTCGCACCGCGGGGGCCGCACCAGCGTAATGGTCGGCCGGGGCAGACCGAAATCCCGTCCGAAGCACTCCCCGGTGGCGCATAGGATGACCGCACCGGGGTGTAGCGCAGTTTGGTAGCGCATTGCGTTTGGGACGCAAGGGCCGCAGGTTCAAATCCTGTCACCCCGACTGGGCGTGGTGGATCCCTCATAGGCTTGCGCCTCGTGTCCATCCGCAAGCAACTCGATCATGTGCCCCGACCAGGTGTGCGCACCTTCACCCCACGCTGGCGCACCTCCCCCCTGACGGCCGAGCGCATGGAGCGCCTCCTGCCCGAGGTGCAGGTGCCGGAAGGGCCGCTTGACCCGGCCGCTGCGTTCGGGCGCCGTGCACCCTTGGTCGTCGAGATCGGTTCCGGCCACGGCGCCGCCGCCATTGCGTATGCCGCGGCGCACCCCGAACACGATCTCCTCGCCCTCGAGGTGCACGTCCCCGGCGTCGCCCGGATGCTCGCG
The DNA here is from genome assembly GCF_000367525.1 of Phycicoccus elongatus Lp2. Classification (GTDB taxonomy): domain Bacteria; phylum Actinomycetota; class Actinomycetes; order Actinomycetales; family Dermatophilaceae; genus Phycicoccus_A; species Phycicoccus_A elongatus. Next base: position 2,247,752 of record NZ_HF570956.1, read on the forward strand.
GCGGCCGAGGTGGCCGGTGTGACCAACGTGCGCGTGCACCGCGGCGATGCCCTGCCCTTCCTGGACGAGCGCGTCGCGGCCGGGTCGGTGTCAGCCGTCCACCTGTTCTTCCCCGACCCTTGGCCGAAGAAGAAGCACGCCAAGCGGCGTTTCGTGCAACAGCACACCCTCGACCTGCTCCTCCGCCTGCTCGACGAGGACGGCGTGCTGCGCATCGCGACCGACCACGACGTCTATGCCGAGCACGTCCTCGAGCAGGTGGCGGCACACGGAGGGTGGAGCGTGCACAGCACGAGCCGGCCGCCCTGGCGCCCCACCGACGGCTTCGAGGCCAAGGGCCTGCGGGCCGGCCGGACCATCACCGATCTGACCCTGGTGGCGCTCAGACCCGTCGGATGAAGAAGGCGGCCCGGTCGTCGCTCTCGCCCGATCGGGCTCCGGCGACGACCCCGTCGGCGACCCCCATGCGGCCGGCCACGAGGATGCCGGAGGCGACCCCCAGCATCCGGTCCAGTCCGTCGATGAGGTCTCGCCCTCGACTCTCCACCACCCCGTCCGAGTACATGAGGAGGCCGTCGCCCGGCGCGAGCTCGCCATGGGCCAGGGGAAATTCCGCGCCGCCGAAGACCCCGAGGAGCGGACCGGGCACGGTGGAGTCCAGCAGCCAACTCGCTGTCCCCGAACGGAAAACCGCAGCCGGCGGATGACCCGCGCGCGACACGGCATACCGGCCGGTGTCGAGGTCGAGCCAGAGGTGCACCGCGGTCGCAAAGCCCTCATCCCACCGCTGGCGCAGCAGGTAGTCGTTGGCGCGCGTGAGGAAGGTCTCGGGCGGCACCGAGCCGAGCAATCCGCTGAAGGCACCGGAGAGGTGGAGGGAACGGGATCCGGCCTGCCGCCCCTTCCCACTGACGTCGACGAGCGCGACCTCCAGATGGGAGGAGTTGATCGGCAGCGAGGTGACGAGGAAGTCGCCCGCGAAGCCTTCGCCGTTCGCGGCCGCAATGGCGAACTCCGCGCTCCACCCGGAGGGTAGTGGTGGGATCTCGGCCGTGCGCTCCAGCCGGTCCCGCAGGTCGACGAGGAGGTTCTCGCCGGTCAGGCCGCGGATGCCCAGGCGCGCGCGGGAGGTGGCGACGACATACATGATCCCGAGCAGCGCGAAGGCGGCGATGACCACGAGCGGGCGGTGCTGGGTGTAGGCGTCGAGCGTGAGGACGAGGCCGTTGAGCGCGAAGACGTGATTGAGGCGCTGGATGCGCAGGAGCAGGCCCGCAAGCAGGATGAAGGGGGCCACCGCCAGCGGCGGCACGGCGTGTGGCCAGCGCCAGATGCTGAAGCCGGTGATCGCCGTCCCCAGCATCAATCCGACATAGAGGACGGTGTCGGCATGGCGGCGAAAGCCTCGTTCGGCGACGAATCGCCGCGCCGCGTTGCGACTGCGTCGGCGCGTGACGACGCGTGCAGGACCCGCCACGTGAGCTCGCCTCAGTCCTGTTGTCGACCGGCGGACCGCCATTGCGGTCGCCTTCTGCATCATGCACCAGCGGTCGTGCCGCCGTAAAGCCGCAGGTCAGAGGCGGTCTCAACGAGCCCGCGGCTTTTCACCCCTAGGGGTGGGAGGGCAGCGGGGGGAGAGTCCCATCGCTCTCGTAGGCCTCGAGCATGTCGATCCGCCGCTGGTGACGCGCCTCGCCGGTGAACTCGGTGACCAAGAAGACCTTCACGATCTGTTCGGCCTCCTCGAGAGCGGTGAAGCGGCCTCCAAGGGAGAGGACCCGGGCATCGTTGTGCAGCCGGGCCAACTCGGCGAACTCAGGGGTCAGGCAGAGGGCCGCGCGCAGCCCCTTGACCTTGTTGGCGGCGATCTGCTCGCCGTTGCCGGAGCCGCCGAGCACGATGCCCAGGCTGCCCGGGTCCGCCGCGACGGCCTCGGCCGCTCTCAGCACGTAGACCGGGTAGTCGTCAGCGGCGTCGTAGGTGTCCGGCCCGTGATTGATGACCTCGTGGCCCTGCTCGGCGAGGAAGGACAGCAGGTGCTGTTGCAGGTCGTATGCCGCGTGGTCGCCGCCGATGTGAACGCGCATGTCAGGTGCCTCTCGGGTCTGTGGAGCAGTCAGTCGAAGATGGGGTCGTCGGTCCGCGACCGCTTGAGCTCGTAGAAGCCGGGGGTCCGGGTCACCAGGACCAGTCCGTCCCAGAGGTCGAGCGCCGCCTGGCCCTTGGGGGCCGGCGTGACGACCGGCCCGAACATCGCGGCACCATCGATGTCGATCGTCGGTGTGCCGACGTCCTCCCCGACCTTGGCAATGACCGCCGCCGTGCCCTCGCGCAGGAGCGTCTGGGTGGCGTCGGCGTCGATCTCGGCCTGGCTGACCGGGGCCACCGCGGCCTCGGCGAAGGCATCGGCGATGATCGCGTCGTAGTCGCGCCGACCCTGCGGATGCACGCGCGTGCCGATCGCGGTGTAGAGCGGTGCGGCCACCTGTGGCCCGTCGCGGAGAACGGCCGCCGCGATGGCTCCGCTGAGGTCCTGGCGGGTCGCGATGAAGTCCCGGTAGCCCTGGTCGATGTCCCGGTCCTCGTTGAGGTAACGCAGGCTCATCAGGGCCCAGGTGAGGTCCAGGTCGCGGTGCTCGGCGACCTCGGACATCCATCGCGAGGTCATCCAGGCCCAGGGGCAGGCCGGGTCGAAGTGGAAGGTGACGGGGAGAAGTTCTGGCATGGCCACATCCTGCCCGATGAGAGGATGGCGCCCATGCCAGGGACCAACCTCACTGCCGTCGAAGCCGCCGCGCGGGCCACCCTTGTCTCGGTGACCGAGCAGCACGTCACCCTCGACCTGACGACGTCGGACTCGACCTTCGCCACCACCAGCCGCATCGCCTTCACGTGCGCGCACCCTGGCGCGTCCACCTGGATCGATTTCGTCGGCGCCTCCATCGAGAAGGTGACCCTCAACGGGGTCGAGCTGCCCGCGGCATACGAGGACGGGCGGGTGACCATCGCGGGACTGGCGGCTGACAACGTCCTCGTCATCGAGGCAACGGGAAAGTACACGAACACCGGTGAGGGCCTTCACCGCTTCGTCGACCCGGTCGACGACGAGGTCTACCTCTACAGCCAGTTCGAGGTGCCGGACAGCCGGCGGATGTACCCGGTGTTCGAGCAGCCCGACCTCAAGGCCGAGTTCACCTTCACGGTGACGGCACCCGCCCATTGGCAGGTCGTCTCCAACTCCCCCACTCCCGAGCCGGTGGCCGTGAGGGAGGGCGTGGCACGGTGGGAGTTCACGCCGACCGAGCGGATCTCGAGTTACATCACCGCGATCGTCGCGGGCCCCTACGACGTCGTCCGCGACGTCGCGGCTTCGCGACGCGGGGACGTGCCGCTCGCGATCTACTGCCGCAAGTCACTGACCCAGTACCTCGACGCCGACAACATCTTCGAGCTCACCAAGCGCGGATTCGCCTTCTTCGAGGCCGAATTCGACTGCGAGTACCCCTTCCGCAAGTACGACCAGCTCTTCACGCCCGAATACAACATGGGGGCCATGGAGAACGCCGGGTGCGTGACCATCAACGAGATGTACGTCTTCCGGTCCAAGGTGACCGAGGCGCTCGTCGAGCGCCGCGCGCTGACGATCCTGCACGAGCTGGCGCACATGTGGTTCGGCAACCTCGTGACGATGAAGTGGTGGAACGACCTGTGGCTCAACGAGTCCTTCGCCGAGTGGGCTTCGACGACCTGCCAGGCCGAGGCCACGGCCTGGACCGACGCGTGGACGACCTTCCAGACCCATGAGAAGGACTGGGCCTACCGTCAGGACCAGCTCTCGTCGACCCACCCGATCGTCGCTCCCATCCGTGACCTCGCCGATGTCGAGGTCAATTTCGACGGCATCACCTACGCCAAGGGCGCGTCGGTGCTCAAGCAACTGGTCGCCTATGTGGGTCGCGACGCCTTCCGCGACGGGCTGCGCGCCTATTTCGCCAAGCACGCCTGGGGCAACACCACTCTCGACGACCTCCTCACCGAGCTCGAGGCGACCTCGGGCCGCGACCTACGCGCCTGGTCGACGAAGTGGCTCGAGACCGCTGGTGTCAACACCTTGCGACCGGTGGTCGCCGTCGACGACCGCGGGCTCTACTCCTCGGTCACCCTCGAGCAGTCGTATGCCGCGGGCTACGACACGCTGCGACCGCACCGTCTCGCCGTGGGCACCTACCGCCTCGTCGACGGGGTGCTGGAGCGGACCTCGAGGATCGAACTCGACGTCGAGGGCGAGCGCACCGAGGTGGCTGAACTGATCGGCACCGAGCAGCCGGACCTGCTGCTCGTCAACGACGACGACCTGGCCTACGCCAAGATCCGTCTCGACGAACGGTCCCTGGCCACCGCCCTGGGCAACCCGCGGGCCTTCACCGGCTCGCTCCCCCGGTCACTGGTCCTGGCCAGCGCGTGGGACATGACCCGCGACGGCGAGATGGGTGCGCGGCACTTCGTCGACCTCGTCCTGTCCGCGCTTCCCGGCGAGTCGGACTCGACCCTCCTGCGAACCCTGGTGCAGCAGCTCACCACCGCGGTCGCCATGTATGTCGACCCCGCGAGACGCGCCGACACTCGCCGCCAGACCCTGGCCCGCCTGTGGGACCTCGCTCGCGCCGCCGAGCCGGGCAGCGACGCCCAGTTGCAGTTGGTGTCGGCGGCCTCCTCCTTCACCACCACCGGTGACGACACGGCATACCTCTCGGGGTTGCTGGACGGGAGTGAGGTCATCGACGGTCTCGCGGTCGACACCGAGTTGCGTTGGGCCCTGCTCACCGGTCTGGCAGGCGCCGGTGCCGCCGACGAGGCAGCCATCGCGGCAGAACTGAAGCGCGACGACACCGCGACCGGCCGCGAGCGCGCCGCACGGGCCCGCGCGTCGATGCCCACGGTGGCGGCCAAGGAGGCGGCTTGGCGCGCCGCGGTCGTCCAGGACGGCCTGGCCAATGCGACGGTGGAGGCGCTCGCCCTGGGCTTCGGGCGGCTGTGGGACACCGACGCCTTGCAGGGCTTCGTGGCGCGCTACCACGAGATGCTCGCGGGCATCGAGCGCAAGGGATCACACGCGCTCGTCGAGGCGATCGTCTACGGCTTCTATCCGCGAGCGCTCGCCGATGAGCGGCTCCGGGATGCGACGCGCACTTGGTTGGCCGAGCACCCGGAAGCCCCTGATGCCCTGCGCCGTCTGGTGACCGAGGCCGTCGACCCGATCGACCGGGCTCTGCGGGCGCAGGCCCGCGACGCCGAGGACGCCTGATGCCCGACCTCTGGGGCGGGGTCGCTGCCTGGGAGACCTTCTGGGATCGACTGGTGACCTGGGTGATCGGTGACGGCTTGCGCGTCCTGCTCACGCTCGTGCTCGCCCTCGTCGTGCGCTGGCTGGCCCACCGAGCCATCAATCGGGTGGTCGGCCTGATGACGAGCAAGTCGGTCGAGAAGGTGGGCTCGTCGGGCCGGGCCGGGCGCGTCCTCGCGCAGGCCGCGGGGCTCGCCCACCAACGGCACGTGCAACGGGTCAACACCCTGGGCTCACTGCTGCGCAGCGTCGTCACCTTCGTCGTCACGCTGATTGCGGTCCTGACCGTCATGGCGCTCGTGGGCCTGCCACTCGGCCCCCTGCTGGCGTCGGCCGGGGTCGGCGGTGTCGCGCTCGGTTTCGGCGCGCAGAGCCTGGTCAAGGACTTCCTGTCCGGTGTCTTCATGATCTTCGAGGACCAGTACGGCGTGGGCGACGTCATCGACACGGGCGAGGCGATCGGGACCGTCGAGGAGGTCGGCCTGCGGGTGACAAGGCTGCGCGACGCCAACGGTGTGGTCTGGTACATCCGCAACGGCGAGATCGTCCGGATCGGCAATCGCTCCCAAGGCTGGTCGACCGCGACCGTCGACATCCCGGTGTCGTATGCCGAGAACGCCGAGCGCGTCATCGCCCTCATCAAGGGTGTCGTCGCCGATTTCGACGCCGATCCGGCCTGGTCCGACCAGTTGCTCGAGGAGCCCGAGGTCGTCGGCGTCGAGTCGATCGCCGGTCAGACGATGACCATCCGCACCGTCGCCAAGTGCGCCCCGAACCAGAACTACGCCGTGCAGCGCGAGCTGCGGGAGCGGATCAAGGACGCGCTCGACGCCGCCGGTGTGAAGGCCCCACCCGGCATACCGTTTGGTGGGTTGGGGGGCCCGCGATGACCTTCTACGACGAGGTGGGTGGCGCCGAGACCTTTGCCGCCCTCGTGCACCACTTCTATGCCGGGGTCGCCGACGATGAGCCGTTGCGGGCGCTCTATCCGGAGGAGGACCTGGGCCCGGCCGAGCGCCGCCTGCGGATGTTCCTCGAGCAGTACTTCGGGGGGCCGACCACCTACTCGCAGGAGCGCGGCCACCCGCGGTTGCGCATGCGCCACGTCCCGTATGCCGTGACTCTCGACCAGCGCGACCGCTGGCTGCGCCACATGGTCGGCGCCCTGGAGACCGTGATCGTCGAGGGTGCGCCGATCGACGAGGCGCATGCCGACGCGATGAAGGACTACTTCGTGCGCGCCGCCGACTCGCTCGTCAACTCGCACGGCTGACCCCGGAACTCAACTCGCAGCCGACCACACCCATACCTG
>NZ_HF570956.1:2254507-2259842 GCF_000367525.1 Phycicoccus elongatus Lp2
GGCCGCGGCATACGAACTGGGTTGGGAAATGGGAGGGAGGCCAGCCAAAACGGGTTTGACCCTCACGCGACGTCAGACGCGACGGTGGTGACATGACCACGACGAGCCAGCACACTGCCCGCATGGAGGCGATGACCGTCGGTCAGGTGGCGGAGGAGTTCGGGATCACCGTCCGGACCCTGCACCACTATGACACCGTCGGTCTGCTCACCCCGAGCGAGCGCACCCACGCGGGCTACCGGCTCTACACCCGCGACGACATGGAGCGCCTGGCGCGCATCGTCACCTATCGGCGGCTCGGCTTCGCCCTCGAGGACATCGCCGACCTGCTCGACGGGGACGAGGACGCCACGGCCCACCTGCGTCGCCAACGGGACGCGGTCATGACCAGGATCGGCGAGCTCGACCGGCTCGTCGACGCCATTGATGCAGCACTGGAGAGAGAAATGACGCAGACACCCGCCACCAATGACGACCTCAAGGCGATCTTCGGCGACGGCTTCAACGAGGAGTACCAGACCGAGGCGCAAGAACGCTGGGGCGAGACCGACGCGTGGAAGCAGTCGGCCTCGCGCACCAAGGGCTACACCAAGGCCGACTGGGAGGAGGTCAAGGCCGAGGGCGACGCCGTCAACGCCGCCTTCGTCACCGCCAAGCAGGCCGGGTATGCCGCGGGGTCACCCGAGGCGATGGCCGCCGCAGAGCAGCACCGCCTCCACATCCACGAGCGGTTCTACGACGTGTCCTACGACTTCCATCGCGAGCTGGCCGACATGTATGTCGCCGACCCGAGGTTCACCACGACCTACGAGGACATCGAGCCCGGCCTGGCGCAGTACGTCCACGACGCGATCCACGCCAACGCCGCCCGCCACGACTGAGCGGATGCACTGGATACGAGGTGGCGCCCACGTCCGGACCAACGAGGTTCGGCACCGTGAGCGCGCCCCGCACCCTGGTCATCGGTGCCGGCCCGGCCGGCCTGGCGACGGCCCGTCGACTCGCTGAGCGGAGGCTGACGCACGACCACGTCGAGCGGCATTCGCGCGTCGGCGGTCTCTGGGACATCGACAATCCCTTCACCCCGATGGACGAGTCGGCGTCCATACCTGACCGACTTCGCGCGCACCCACGGGCTGCGCGAACGGATCGAGTTCGACACCGCCGTCGAGTCCGTGACGCCGGCCGCGGACGAGGGTTGGCGGGTGCGTCTGGGCAGCGACGAGGAGAGCACCTACGACGCCGTCATCGCGGCCGAGTTGGGCGTCAGCGGTCGCGACTAGGCTCGCGCTCATGACCGGTGTGGGGATCTTCATCGCCTTCGAGGGCGGCGACGGCGCCGGCAAGTCCACCCAGGTGGCGCTGCTCGCCGATGCCTTCGAGCACGTCGGCCGCGAGGTCGTGCGCACCCGTCAGCCCGGCGGCACCGATTTGGGTGCCCAGATCCGCGAGCTCTTGCTCCACGGTGACCACGTGTCGCCGCGGGCCGAGGCGCTGCTCTTCGCCGCCGACAAGGCGCATCATGCCGACCTGCTGATCCGGCCCGCGCTGACCGCCGGCCAGGTCGTCATCTGTGACCGCTATGTCGACTCCTCGGTCGCCTACCAGGGAGCGGGCCGCGACCTGGGCGCCGACGAGGTGCACCAGATCCAGTCCTGGGCCGTCGACGGTCTCATGCCGGACCTGACCGTCGTCGTCGACATCCCGGCCGAGGAGGGCCGCCGGCGCCGGGGCGCCGTGCACGACCGCCTGGAGGCCGAGGCCGACGACTATCACGAGGCGGTCCGCCAGCACTTCCTCGCGATGGCGGCCGGCCACCCCGAGCGGTATCTCGTCGTCGACGGCACCTGGCCACCGGAGGAGATCCACCGCGAGATCCATCGCGCGTGCACAGTCCGCGGTTGGCTCCCGGCATGAGTGACGCCGCAGCGGCCCCCACCGCGGTCCGCCCGATCTGGGCCGACCTCGTGGGCCAGGAGCCGACCGTCACCACCTTGTCCCAGGCCGTTGCCGATCCGGCCGCCATGACCCACGCATGGCTCTTCACCGGGCCGCCGGGTTCGGGCCGCTCGACGGCGGCGCGTGCCTTCGCGGCAGCGCTGCTCTGCCCGGAGCAGGGCTGTGGTCAGTGCCGCGAGTGCCGCACCGCCCTCGAGGGCACCCACGCCGATGTCGAGGTCGTGGCCACCGAGGGACTGTCGATCAAGGTCGACGACGTGCGTGACCTCGTCCAGCTCGCGGCGATGCGCCCGAGCGTCGGCCGTTGGCGCATCATCATCATCGAGGACGCCGACCGGCTCAGCGCCTACTCCGAGGCCCCGGCCAACGCCCTCCTCAAGGCCCTCGAGGAGCCCGTGCCGCGCACCGTCTGGATGTTGTGCGCTCCCTCGGTCGAGGACGTCATGATCACGATCCGCTCCCGCTCGCGTCACGTCCGGCTGCGCACGCCCTCCGTCGAGGCGGTCGCCGGCCTGCTCGAGCGGCGTGACGGCGTGGAGCCGGCCATGGCCAGGTATGCCGCGCGCGCCGCCCAGTCGCACATCGGGATGGCTCGCCGCCTGGCGCGCGACGAGGACGCCCGGATCCGGCGTCATGACACGATCACGCGCGCCGCCCGGATCCGCGACGTCGGGGATGCGATCGACGCGGCGGCGGACTGGCACAAGATCGCGACCGAGGAGTCGGGTGCCAGCGCCGCCGAACGCAATGCGTCCGAGTTGCGCCGGCTGCTCGAGACCCTGGGGGCGGACCCGGCAGCGCGCACCCAACCACCGCACGTCCGCTCGCAGATCAACCAGTTGGAGAAGGAGCAGAAGTCGCGGGCGACGCGCCTGGCCCGGGACATGATCGACCGCGCCCTCGTCGACCTCTTCTCGGTCTATCGCGATGCGCTCGTCCTGCGCTCGAGAGGCCGCTCTCCGCTCATCAACGAGGACTCGCGCGCTGTCGTCGAACAGGTCGCCCAGTCACTCTCCGATGAGCGGTTGCTGCTCGCCATGGAGTCGATCGGCACTGCGCGCGAGCGGATTGCCCACAACGCCGCGCCCCTGCTGGCGCTCGAGGCGATGGCCCTGGACCTGCGGCTGCCTCGCTGAGTCGAGCCCCCGGCATACGAGTGGGCGACCTAGGCTGACCGCATGCGTCGCTTCTCTCTGCTCGCGGTGGCCGCCCTCCTGTCGGCCACCGCACTGGCCGGCTGCTCGGTCATCAATGACCTGCGCGGCGCCATCTCGCCGACGGAGCGGCCGGACGTGCCGGCTGAGGCGCCGCCCGCGGCGATGCCGGGCACCGAGCGCTTCTACGCCCAGCAGCTCACGTGGGCCAAGTGCTCCGGTGGGCTGTGTGCGCAACTCGAGGTGCCGATCGACTATGCCGAGCCCGACGGCGCGACGATCGAACTCGCCGTTCTCATGGTGCCGGCGACCTCGGGCTCGCGGCTGGGTGCTCTCGTTGTCAATCCCGGAGGGCCCGGCGGGTCGGGCGTGGACTACGCGAGGGCTGCGGCCTTTGGCGCCGTGGTCACCGCCCCCGTGCATCGCAAGTACGACGTCGTCGGCTTCGACCCGCGTGGCGTCGGGCGATCGGCGCCCATCGAGTGTCTCGACGGGGCGCAACTGGACGCCTTCATGGCGCAGGACCCCACCCCCGACACCGATGCCGAGCGGGCAGCAGCCGTGGCCACGGCCGCTGGCTTCGGAGAGGCGTGCGCCGCGAAGGACAATCCCCTCCTGCTGCATGTGTCGACGGCCGAGGCGGCCAAGGACATGGACATCCTTCGCTCCCGTTTGGGCGACGCCAAGCTCACCTACCTGGGCAAGTCCTATGGCACCTACCTGGGCGCGGTGTATGCCGGGTTGTTCCCCGAGCACGTCGGACGCCTGGTGCTCGACGGCGCCATCGACCCGACCCTGACCAGCGAGCGGCTCAACCTCGGGCAGGCGGTCGGCTTCGAGCGTGCCACCCTGGCGTGGGCAGAGGCGTGCGCGGCTGAGCAGGGATGCCCCTTTCCCGGGGACGCCACGGCGGTGATGTCAGGGCTGGGTGACCTCTTGCGCGAGCTGGACAGCAAGCCACTGACGGTGACGGGGGACCGGTCGGTGCCCGCGGTCACCGAGGGATGGGCCTCCTACGGCGTGGCGGCCGCGATGTACGACCAGGGCATGTGGGACCAGCTCAGCCAAGCCCTCACGCAGGCCACCCGGGGCGACGGCTCGGGACTCATGGACCTCGCGGATCGCTACGCCGATCGCAATCCGGGTGGCACCTACTCGACCAATCTCATGCAGGCGCTCTGGGCCGTGAACTGCCTGGACAAGCCCGAGCCCGCCGGCGCCGAGGAACGGGTGGCCCAACAGCAGCGGCTCACCGCTCAAGCGCCCCTGTGGGGGCCGTTCATGGCGTGGGGTTCCCTCGTCTGCGCGACCTGGCCGCAGCCCGACGGCACGCCGCCGCCGGACCCGGCCCCCATCACGGCTGCTGGCTCCGGACCGATCGTGGTCATCGGGACGACCCGTGACCCCGCGACGCCCTACGAGTGGGCGGTGGGCCTGGCCGATCAGCTCGAGAAGGGGACGTTGATCACCTACGACGGGGACGGCCACACGGCATACACCCGCTCGAACCAGTGTGTCGACGATGCCGTCGACAACTGGTTCATCGACGGGGTCGTGCCCGCAGCCGACCTGCGCTGCTGACCCGATTTGATCGGCACGCCCGTGCCGCACGTATACTCGTGCGGCGCCCACGAGCGCACGCCTCCTTAGCTCAGTCGGCCAGAGCGATTCACTCGTAATGAATAGGTCGTCGGTTCGATTCCGACAGGAGGCTCAGCGGTCCCGGGCCGCGACATCGTCCAGGTGTCGCGGTCCGGGACCTTTTCGTTGCCCGGTGGACGGCAGCTGGTCACACCAGTCACACGACTCACGGCCATTTCGTGACCAAACCGTGACTCTGTGTTCTGACATCGGTGTGATTCGGGGCGCATCTGGATAAACACATTGGTGTCATTTCGAAAAGACAATCGTGTGATTTCTGAAATGCCATGTGTCTGTTGGCGTTCTCTGTGACACAAGTGAATTGAGGTGAATTCCCGCCATATTCTCGTCCGGCCGACCTTGAATCGACCCCTGCGACCAAAGGCCTGACGTGTTGGATTCCGCCGTGCGAGTGCGCCCGCTGCGCCCTCGGCGACCCCGCGTGCCTCGCGGTGCGGTCGGTGCCCTCACGATCGGCCTCGCCATCGGCCTCACGGTCGCCCCTGCCGGCGCTGATCCGGTCTTCCCCTCTCAGGGCCAGGTCGACGCGGCCAAGTCCGCGGCGGCCTCCGCCGCCGACT
>NZ_HF570956.1:2259942-2278222 GCF_000367525.1 Phycicoccus elongatus Lp2
GCCACCCCGGCGGCCCACCGCGTGCAGCACCCGGCGAGCCGGGGCTGGCGGCCCGACGTGGGGGTGGCGCCGTGGCCGACGGATCGAACATGCGTTCGATTGTAGGCATCCCCCACCCCTGCCATCCACATCGTGGACCGTCGCGGCCTCCCCATAAGGCACTGTTATGGTTTTCATCATGCGAAGTGATCGGTCCGTGCGCTGCACCAAGCGCCGCCATGTCGACCTCCTTCGTGTGGCCTCCAATCTCATGTGTCGCTGACGGGCCACCCGCCTCCGCCCCGACCCCTTTGCGTCCGACCGTTCGGTTGCTTGCGAGCGCCCGTGCCGCGGACCCCCCACTCACCCAGGAGTCCTTCCATGACGCTTGCCCCCGCCCGAACGGAGCGCGCGCTGCGCGGCCCCCGTGAGGGTCGCAGCAACGGCCAGTGGGCCGTGGACGGTCACGAGCCGCTCAACGGCAACGAGGTCTTCAAGGCCGAAGGGCCCCCACTGGAGGTGCGAGAGCGGATCGAGACGATCTACGCCAAGGAGGGCTTCGACGCGATCCCGTCCGAGGACCTGCGGGGGCGCTTTCGCTGGTGGGGCCTCTACACCCAACGCAAACCCGGCATCGACGGTGGGCGCACCGCCTCCCTGGAGCCGGAGGAGCTCGAGGACAAGTACTTCATGCTCCGCGTGCGCACCGACGGCCAGGCCCTCGACACCCGGGCGCTGCGCGTTCTCGGGGACATCTCGAGCGAGTTCGCCCGCGGCAGCGCCGACATCAGCGACCGCCAGAACATCCAATATCACTGGATCCGCATCGAGGACGTGCCCGAGATCTGGCGGCGCCTGGAGTCCGTGGGGCTCGAGACGACCACCGCCTGCGGCGACTCCCCTCGTGGCTTCCTCGGCAGCCCGGTGGCCGGCATCGCCGCCGACGAGATCATCGACCCAACCCCGGTCATTCTCGAGATCAAGCGCCGCTTCATCGGGGACCCCGACCTGGCCAATCTCCCCCGCAAGTTCAAGACCGCCGTCACCGGCCACCCGAGCCTCGACGTCGTCCACGAGATCAACGACATCTCCCTCGTCGGCGTCGTCCATCCAGACTTGGGCCCGGGGTACGACCTCTGGGTCGGCGGCGGTCTGTCCACCGCGCCACGGCTGGCCGAGCGGATCGGTGTCTTCGTCAGCGAGGACGAGGCAGCGGAGGTGTGGCACAGCGTCATCAAGATCTTCCGCGACTACGGCTATCGCCGCCTGCGCAACAAGGCCCGTCTGAAGTTCCTCCTCGCCGACTGGGGCGTCGAGCGCTTCCGCCAGGTGCTCGAGGACGAATACCTCGGGCACGGCCTGCCCGACGGGCCGGCCCCCGAGGTGCCGGCCGTCCCCGGCGACCACGTCGGGGTCCACGCCCAGAAGGACGGACGCTTCTACGTCGGTGCGGCTCCCACGGTCGGCCGGGTCGGAGGCAGCACCCTGGCCGGGCTCGCCGACCTCATGGATCGGGTCGGCGCCGGCCGTGTGCGCTTCACCGCCTTCCAGAAGCTCGTCATTCTCGACGTGCCGGCCGACGGCGTGGACGACCTCGTCGCCGGACTGCAGGGTCTCGGCCTGACCGCAACCCCGAGCCCGTTCCGGCGCGCGACGATGGCCTGCACCGGCATCGAGTTCTGCAAGCTGGCGATCGTCGACACCAAGGACACCGCGACCGAGGTCATCCGTGACCTCGAGCAGCGGCTGGCCGATGTCCAGCTCGATCGGCCGATCGCCCTGAACCTCAACGGCTGCCCCAACTCGTGCGCCCGGATCCAGACAGCCGACATCGGCCTCAAGGGCCAGGTGATCACCGTCGACGGCGAGCAGGTCGCCGGCTACCAGGTGCACCTGGGTGGCGGACTCGCCGGCGAGGGGCGCGAGGAGGCCGGACTGGGCCGGACCGTGCGTGGCCTCAAGGTGCCGGCGACCGAACTCGCCGACTACGTGGAGCGCCTCACCCGCCGTTTTGTCGCTGCCCGCGAGCCCGATGAATCCTTCGCCCAATGGGCGCACCGCGCCGATGAGGAGGCCTTGTCATGACGACCTCGACGACCACCACAACACCGACGACCAGGACGGGGCGCACGCGCAGCGCCGACGAGTTGCGTGCTCTCGCCGCAGAGGGCGCCGACCTCGGCGAGGTGAGCGCCGACGAGATCGTGCGCTGGCTCGCCGAGCGAGTGGGCAGCCAGGTGGCAGTGGCCTGCTCCATGGCCGATGGTGTTCTCCCCCACCTGGTCTCGCAACAGGTGCCGGGGGTGGACGTGCTCTTCCTGGACACCGGCTATCACTTCATCGAAACCCGAATTGCGCGCGACGAGGTGGCCCAACGGCTCGACGTCAACGTCATCGACGTCCTCCCGACGCTCACCCTGAAGGAGCAGGCCACGGAGTACGGCCCCGACCTCTTCGCCCGCGACCCGGCGCGCTGCTGTGCGATCCGCAAGATGGAGCCGCTGGCAGGTGCACTCGCCGGCTACGACGCATGGGTGACCGGCGTGCGGCGTGAGGAGGCACCGACCCGGACGACGACCCAGCTGGTCGACTTCGACGAGCGACACGGCCTGATCAAGGTCAACCCGCTCGCGGCGTGGACCTTCGACGACCTCACGTCGTATGCCGGCACGCATGCCGTACCGCTCAATCTCCTTCTCTCACAGGGCTATCCGTCGATCGGCTGCGAGCCCTGTACTCAGCCCGTCGAGGACGGCGCCGACCCCCGATCCGGCCGTTGGGCCGGCCTGGCCAAGACCGAATGCGGGATCCACACATGACCATCACCCTTGCGTCCGCGAGTTCCGGCGCTGTCACGACGAGTTCCGCGTACGCAGCGGCGGGGAGCGCGCGGCATACCCCACTCACGCAACTGGACCTGCTGGAGGCCGAGGGGATCCACGTGATCCGCGAGGTGGCCGGTGAGCTCGAGCGCCCGGTGCTGCTCTTCAGCGGCGGGAAGGACTCGGTCGTGATGCTGCACCTGGCCGTCAAGGCCTTCTGGCCGGCGCCGATCCCCTTCCCGGTGCTGCACATCGACACCGGACACAACTTCCCGGAGGTGCTCGCCTTCCGCGACCGCACCGTCGAGCAACTCGGCCTCCGTCTGGTCGTCGAGCACGTTCAGGACTGGATCGACGACGGCCGCCTGCGGGAGCGGGCCGACGGCACCCGCAACCCGCTCCAGACGCAGCCGCTGCTCCACGCCATCGGTCAGGGCCGCTTCGACGGCGTCTTCGGGGGTGGCCGCCGCGACGAGGAGAAGGCGCGCGCCAAGGAGCGGATCATCAGCCTGCGCGACGACTTCGGCCAGTGGGACCCACGCAACCAGCGGCCGGAACTCTGGAACCTGCTCAACCCGCGCCACCGCACCGGCCAGCACGTGCGCGCCTTCCCGCTGTCGAACTGGACCGAGCTCGACGTGTGGCGCTACATCGAGCGCGAGGGTATCGAGTTGCCGGCGCTCTACTACGCCCACGAACGCGAGGTCTTCGAGCGCGACGGGATGTGGCTCGCCGTCGGTCCGCACAGCACGCCGCGTGACCACGAGCAGGTCAGCGTGCGCACCGTGCGCTACCGGACCGTCGGCGACATGTCCTGTACGGGCGCCGTCGACTCCCCCGCCGCTACCGTCGCCGAGGTCGTCGCCGAAGTGGCTGCCTCCACGCTCACCGAGCGCGGAGCGACCCGCGCCGATGACCGGATCTCGGAGGCCGCCATGGAGGACCGCAAGAAGGAGGGCTACTTCTGATGCCCACGACGTTCAGCGCTCTCTCGTCGCTCCGACACGCCGCGAGGACCCCGAGATGACACACCAATCAACCATGTTGCGCCTGGCCACGGCCGGCTCCGTCGACGACGGCAAGTCCACCCTCGTGGGCCGGCTGCTCCACGACTCCAAGGCGATCCTCGCCGACCAGTGGGACGCCGTCGAGCGAATCAGCCGTGACCGCGGACTGACCGGCGCCGACCTCGCCCTGCTCACCGATGGCCTGCGTGCCGAGCGCGAGCAGGGCATCACGATCGATGTCGCCTACCGCTACTTCGCGACCGAGAAGCGGTCCTTCGTCCTGGCCGACTGCCCCGGCCATGTCCAGTACACGCGCAACACCGTCACCGGGGCGAGCACCGCCGATGTCGTCGTCCTCCTCGTCGATGCCCGCAAGGGCGTGGTCGAGCAGACCCGCCGCCACCTGGCCGTCGCCGCCCTGTTGCGCGTGCCGCACGTGATCCTCGCCGTCAACAAGATCGACCTCGTCGATGACGCCGAGGCACGCTTCCTCGAGGTGGCCGCCGGCGCCGCCGAGGTGGCCCTCGGCCTCGGGCTGGCCGATCTTCGAGCCATTCCGGTGTCGGCGTTGCACGGCGACAACGTCGTCGACCGGTCCGCGACGACGAGTTGGTACTCCGGCCCCAGCCTGCTCGAGGTGCTCGAGTCCCTGCCCGTCGGTGAGGTCTCCGATGGTGAGGCCAGGCTCCCGGTCCAACTCGTCATCCGCCCCCAGGGCGCGGTGCGCCCCGGTGCCGATCCCGATTTCCGGGGGTATGCCGGCCGGCTCGACTCGGGCGTTCTGCGTCGCGGGGACGAGGTGCAGGTGCTGCCCTCGGGGCGGCGGACGCGCGTGGCCGGACTGTGGCTGGGTGATCGGAACATCGAGGAGGCGGCCGCACCGCAGTCGGTGACGGTCGAGCTCGACGACGACATCGACGTCAGCCGCGGCGACGTCATTTCCGCGGTCACGGCAGCGCCGGCCGTGCGCGAGTTCACCGCCACTTTGACGTGGCTCGCCGACACTCCCCTTCGCCCGGGGGCCCGCCTGCTGCTCAAGCACGGAACGCGGACCGTGCCAGTGATCATCCGTGCCCTCACGGGGCGACTGGACCTCGACGCGCTCGAGCAGCATGCGACGGATGTGCTGTCACTCAACGACATCGGTGCCGTCGAGTTGGTCGCCGCCGAACCCCTCCCGGTGCTCCCGTATGCCGTGTCGCGCCACGGGGGCGCTTTCCTCCTCCTCGACCCCAGCGACGGCAACACGCTGGCCGCCGGGCTCGTGGCGGGCTGAGTCATGGCCCTTCCCGTCGCCCTCGACCTCACCGGTCGGCGTGTCGTCGCCATCGGCGGGGGCCCGGTCTCGGCGCGCCGCGTGATGGCCTTCGTCGAGGAAGGGGCCATCGTCACGGTCATCGCGCCGTGGATCTGCGAGGACCTCACCGATCTCGTGACGACGGGCGAGATCGCGTGGCTGGAGCGTGACTACGTCGGGGTGTCCGATCTCGACGGGGCTCGGCTGGTGCACACCGCAACCGGTGAGGCAGCCGCCGACGACCGCGTCCTCACCGACGCGGACACGGTGGGCATCTGGTGCGTCCACGCCGGCGACGCCGGGGCCACTCCGGTTGCGGTCCTCGCCCGCACGACGGTCTCCCTTCCCGACGGCCCGCTCACGGTCGCGACCCACGCCGCCGGTGATCCTCGGCTGGCCGTGCGCGCCCGGGATGCCGTGGCGGAGCACCTGGCGACGGGTTCCGTGGCGCTACAACGCAGTCGGCGACGCGACGGCGCGGGCTGGGTGGCGCTCGTCGGCGGAGGTCCGGGAACCGATGCCCTGCTCACCATCCGCGGCCGACACCTGCTGTCGACCGCCGATGTCGTCGTCGTCGACCGCCTCGCCCCCCGAGGGCTGCTCGCCGACCTGCCGGCCTCGGTGCGGATCGTCGACGTCGGCAAGGTGCCGGGGCGGCATGCCGTCACCCAGGACGAGATCAACGCGGTCCTCGTCGAGGAGGCCCTGGCCGGGCACGGCGTCGTCCGCCTCAAGGGGGGTGACCCCTATGTCCTCGGGCGCGGTGGTGAGGAGCGCCTCGCGTGCGAGGCACATGGCATACCGGTCGAGGTCGTGCCCGGCGTGACGAGCGCGATCTCGGTGCCCGCCGCGGCCGGCATACCTGTCACGCATCGAGGTGTCGCCCGCGGCTTCACCGTCGTGACCGGGCACGAGGAGATCCCCTCGTTGCCCAGCGGCCGTGATCACACGCTGGTCCTCCTCATGGGTGTTGCCGGCCTGCAGCGGACCACGGATCTGCTGATCGCCGGCGGTCGGGACCCGCGATGTCCCGTGGCGATCGTCGAGCGCGGCTGGCTCCCCGACCAACGGGTGACCATCGCGACCCTCGACGAGATCGCCGCCACCGCCACCGCGGTGGGCGTGGAGTCGCCGGCCGTCATCGTCGTCGGCGACGTCGTCGCCCTGTCACCGCATGCACTCACTCCGTGAAAGAACTGTCCCAGAAGGAAACTCGTCATGCGTAAGCTCATCATCTTCGCCCTCGTCGGCTTCGGCGCCCAACTCGTCGACGGAGCCATGGGCATGGGGTACGGCGTCACCTCGACGTCACTTCTCCTCCTCGCCGGCCTCACGCCAGTGGTGGCCAGTGCCTCGGTCCACCTGGCCGAGCTCGGCACCAACATCGCCTCGGCACTGACGCACTGGAAGCTCGGCAATGTCGACTGGCGCCTTGTCGCCCGGCTCGGGGTTCCGGGGGCCGTCGGCGCCTTCGCCGGGGCGACCTTCCTGTCCAAGTTGTCGACAGAGGCCTCGGCGCCGGTCATGGCCGCGATCCTGCTCGCCCTCGGCGCCTACATCCTCATCCGCTTCGCGGTGCGTCCGCCGCGCGTGGCCGACGCTCGGGTCTCCCCGCACGGCAAGAAGCTCCTTGCGCCTCTCGGCCTCTTCGGCGGCTTCGTCGACGCCACCGGAGGCGGCGGTTGGGGCCCGGTCACGACCACGACCCTGGTGTCGGCGGGCAAGACGTCGCCGCGCACCGTCGTCGGTTCCGTGGACACCTCGGAGTTCCTCGTCACTGCTTCTGCGAGCCTCGGCTTCCTCATCGGACTGGGGACGGCGGGGATCAACTTCGCCTTCGTGGGAGCGCTGCTGGTCGGCGGTCTCCTCGCCGCGCCGCTCGCCGCCTGGTTGGTGAGCCGTCTGCCAGCGACCATCCTCGGAGTGGCGGTCGGCGGTCTGGTCATCGTCACCGGCCTGCGCACCCTCACCAAGAGCGTCGAGGTCGTGGCGGCCAATGCGGGCACCCTGCGCACGGTGGCGCTGGTGGCCTGGGCTGCTGCCGTCGTGTGGGCGGTCATCCGCCACCGACGCGACCGTCGCGCCGCCCCCACAACCCTCAATGTCCGGCGAGTGGACGGCATACCAACCACGGTGCCGGACGCAGTGGGTGCCGGGGAGCGGTGACCGCCGCCCACGCGTTGGTCCTGGTGGCTCACGGCACCCGGTCCCCGATCGGTCGCGCCCGGGTGCGGGAGCTCGTCAATGGGGTGCGCATGCTGGCACCCCATCGGCGAGTGCTCCTGGCTCATGTCGACGTCGAGGAGCCCCGGGTGGGAGACCTGCTGGCGCACGAGGGGGAGAGCGCGGATGTGGTGCCCCTCTTCCTGTCGGCAGGCGTCCACGTCCGTCAGGACGTCCTCGATGCCGCCCGCGACGTCCATGGCGCCCGGGTGCTGGAGCATCTCGGGATGCGCCCGGTGATCACTGACCTCCTCGTCGAGGCGGCGCAGACCCTGCCGGGGTCCGGCCCTGTCGTTCTGGCGTCGGCGGGCTCCTCGAACGACCGCGCGCGGGCGGAGGTCCAGGCTCTCGGTGAGCGGCTCGCGGAGCGTCTGGGGCGCGAGGTCATGGTCGGTTTCGTCGGTGGGCCCGGCCCGTCCGTGGAGGCCGCCATCGCGACGGCTTCCGCCGCCGAAGGGATCGTCACTCACTTGCTCGCACCCGGCCTTTTCGCTGACCTGGTGGCGAAACACGCTGGTGCACACGTCATACCGGTCACGGCGCCACTCCTCGACACCGACCACGGCCCCGCGCCGCCGTCGCGCGCGACATCGTCGCCCACGTGGCGGCTGCGGTGTGAGCGGTCCCGGCGCGTTCAGGCGTCGAGAGCCAGGCTGGCGCAGGTGCTGGGTCGCCAGCGGCAGGGGGCGCTGGTAGACGACCTCGCGGATACCCGCGAGCAGGAACTCTCCGGCCGGATCGGCGACGACTTCCCCATCTCGATCGAGTGGGAGGACGCCGGGACGGTCCGGTTGCGCGGAGCACCCGAGGCGCTGGCCATGCTGCGACCGCTGGACTTCGCCCCACCGGCGCTCACCTTCGACGCCGCCTTCAGCACGCAGTCCGAAGGCTGAGTCGTCGTCAGCGGCTGGTGTCGATGACGCAGAAGAGGGTGCCGACCGGGTCCGCGAGCACGACGAAGTCTGCGTCCTGCGGGTAGTCCCACTCGACCCGCGTCGCGCCCAGACCGACCAGTCGCTCGACCTCGGCCGCCTGCTCCCGCGGGCTGTCGGTCCACAGGTCGAGGTGCGTGCGGTCGCTCTCGTCGAGGTGGAGGCGCACACCGTCGCTTGGTGCGGGCGGCACGAGGAAGTCGGGGTTGGCACCGCGCTCAAATCCCAGTGCCCGGCTCCAGAACTCCCCGGACCGCGTGGTGTCGGCCACTTGGAGGACGACGGCCCCGATGCGCAGCATGGTCCCGACGCTACCGTCGTCGTGGGAGGGTGAGCGGGTGATCGCACTCCCCCGATTGGCTGCGCGCGGCATACGCACCGCGCTCGAACGCTATCGCGCCAGGGGTGCGGACCTCCCCTTCGGCGACCCGCTGCCCGCGCACGGCGTGGCCATGGAGGGCTATTTCTGGCGGATCACCGACCCCGTCGACGGCCGTGTCGTCATCGCCCTCATCGGGGTCAACCGCGACGCTCGCGGCGGACACTGGGCGACGCTGGGACTCGCGACCCACCCGGCGGGGACGCTCGCGATCGCGGCGGCCCCTGACGGGTGGGCAGCCCCCGACCACCTGGCCGTGCGATCCGAGACCGAGGTGGGCAGCTTTGTCGCTGACGCCGATCGGCTCGAAGTGGATCTGGGTCCCGGTGCGCGACTTCGGATCTCGATCGATGAGGCCGCGCCGTGGCCGCACCGCGCCTTCGGTGGGTCGAGCGTCTTCCAGTCGGTGCCGGCGCTCAACCAGTACTGGCATCCCTGGCTGCTCGGGGGTGTGGTCCACGGCGATGCGGAGGTCGGCGACGAGCGGTGGTCACTCGACGGCGCCACGGTGTACGGGGAGAAGAACTGGGGCAAGGAAGGCTTCCCCGACGCGTGGTGGTGGGGTCAGGCCCAAGCCTTCGCGGACCCGGGTGCCTGCGTCGCCTTTGCCGGCGGTCAGGTGCACTCCGGGCCGTTGCGCACCGAGGTGACTGCCGTCGTCGTCCGCCTCCCCGACGGCTCGGTCATCCGCCTGGGCAACCCCGGCACGTCGCCCGTGACCGCCCGGGTCACCGACACGACGTGGGACCTCCACGGGCGCTCGCTCGCCGGCTGGGAGGTCGACATCAGCGGGTATGCCGCGCTCGGCGACGCGCACGTCCTGCCGGTCCCGCTGCCGTCGGAGCGCCGCAACACCGCCGGGGCCCTCGAGCACCTCGGCGCGACGATGTCGGTGACGTTGCGGCGACGAGGAGTTCTGGTGTGGGAGGGGCGCTCGGACCTCGCGGCCCTCGAACACGGCGGCCTGGCCAGGGCAGAGGCGGAGTTGCGGCGGCGCGGCATACCGGCCTCTGCGGGAGCCACGCACGCGGCTCCCCGCCTCCCCTGACCCGTCGAGAGGGAGCAAATCGCGGGCCCGGGGACCGCGCGCCCGCGTTTTGCTCCCTCTCGACTCAGCGGGGAGTGGTCGCGGCGCCGGTCTGACCCAGGTCAGCCCCTGAGGAAGCGCTCGATCGTCGTCGCCAACCAGACCGGCGTCTCGAACATCGGGTAGTGCCCGGCGTTGGGCAGCACCTCGATGGTCGCGTTGGGGAAGTACGGCTTCCAGGTCTGGTTCACCGTCGCCTCACCGAGGGCCGGGTCGTGCTCACCGGGCAGGACGAGCATCGGGGTGTCGTTCCCCTCGATCTCGGCCAGGAAGTCGGCATTGGCCCAGGCCTGGACAGCTCCCCGGAACCCCTCGACAGTGCTGTGCGCGCGGCTCCAATCGACGACCGACTGCACGAAGCGCGGCGAGAGCCGGTTGCCGGTGGTGAAGTCGACGATCCCGAAGCGGCGACCGTCGTCGTCGGGAGCGCCGTAGAAGAGATCAGCACCGGCCTCGTCGAGCGCGGTGGGCTGTGCCCCCACGGGGGTGATCCCGACGAGCTTGGTCACTCGATCAGGTGCCTTGGCCAGGACGCGGAGCACTTCGGCGCCGCCCATCGAGTGGCCGATGATCGAGAAGGTGTCGACGCCGAGTTCGTCGGCGAGGGCGAGGATGTCGTCGGCGACCTCGTCGAGCGAGAAGTCGCCCTCCTCGTCCCGGCGCGCACCGTACCCACGGTTGTCGGTGAAGACCCAGGTGAAGGCTTCACCGTCGAGGTATGCCGGGAAGTCGCCCCATCCGTCGGCCGAGCCGAACCAGCCGTGGAGGACGAAGACCGTGTGCGGTCCGGTGCCGACGGTGCGGTGGGCGATGGACATAGGCTGCTCCTGGCGTGGTCGACGACTCTTCACCTCGACCCTAGCGATCCCACTCGCCCACCGGCAGGCTTCGCGAGGATCACTCCGCCCACTTCCGGGCGACCGCCTCGAGGACCGTGAGCGTGCGTGCCGTCCCCTCGCCCAGGGCCCTGAACTCCCTGGACCGCAACAGTTTCGAGTCGTGGATGTCGCCACCCAGGAGTGCGTATGCCGCACGGCCGGCCACGACGCAGCGGTCCCCCGGCAGGTCGAGACTCTCGATCGCCCGTGCCGCCGCGGGGCTCGGTGGCTCGGGGAAGAGGGTGACGTAGTGCTTGCCCTTCGGCTGGTGCTCGTCCTCCAGCTCGCGGCCCCGGCGCGCGATCTCGGCCACCTCGCTCGCCCGGAAGACGACGACGGGGACGTCGAAGCCACGATCCGCGGCATACGCAGCGGCCAACGCCTTCGCGACGGCGGCCGCCGACCGCTTGGTCGAGGAGAGTCGGACATTGCCGGTGGCCAGGTGAGTGGCGATGTCGGTCCCACCCGCGGCCTCGGTGGCTGCGACCACGGCGGACATCGGGAACTTGCGCGTCGGGCCGAGATTGATCGCTCGCAGGAAGGCGACCCAGGTTGCCATCAGGCAAACCTCGAGAGGAAGCCCTGCACGCGCGCGGCGAACAACTCGGCGCCCTCGGCGTCGAACTCTGTGGTCAGCTCTGGGTCCATGAAGAGGTGCCCGGAGCCGGGATAGACATAGTCGGAGACGTCGGAGCCGTTGGTTGCGGCCTCCCGGACGAGCGCTGCCAGTGGGTCGGCGTCCACCCACTCGTCCGCGATGGCGTGGTGCACCGCCAGCGGTATGCCGGGTCGCCACCTCCCGCCGTCGTCCCACGTCCCGCCGTAGCGGCCACCGCCACCGACGAGCAGTGCCCCGACCACGCCAGGTTCGGTCTCGGCGAGACGTTGGGCCTGGCCAGCACCCCAGGAGAAGCCGAGCACGACCACCGGACCGGTGAGCGCGGCATACACCTGGGTGACCCGACTCGCGGCCGCCTCGCCGTCGGCCTCCAAGTGGGCCATCGCGGCGGCATACCCGTCCGTGCCACCGTCGAAGACCGCGCCCTCGAAGAGGTCCGGCGCGACCGCCTCATGGCCGAGGGATCGGATGGTCTCCGCGAGCCCGGTGATCGCCGGGCGCCGGCCGAGCGCGGAGTGGAGCAGAAGAACCGTCGCCATGCCCACACGCTAGCGAGAACGGTGCTGCGCGTGCGCCCACGCGTACCCTCGGGTGCCATGAGTGAGTACCGAGCGGCGGCCGCACAGTGGCGTGGCCTCGACATCATCGGCGTGCGGTGCACGGTCGGCGACCACCTCGACCTCTTCGCCCGCTGACGGATGCACGAGTGGGGCATCCGCCGCGAGTGGGGCGGCTGGTCAGGGTATGCCGCGGACCCGGACGGCTATCGGTGGGAGATCGCAACGCCGGCAACGGCCCGCTCACCGCTCTTGTCGTGCCCTGACCACACGAGTTTGCCTCTGGACGTGCCTGCGCACGACCAGAGGCAAATTCGGACTCTCGATGACTCGACGGTCAGCTCACCAGCGACCGCAGCACGTACTGCAGGATGCCGCCGTTGCGGTAGTAGTCCGCCTCACCCGGGGTGTCGATGCGCACGACCGCGTCGAACTCGATCGGCCCCTCGGCACCCTCGGCGTGGACCTTGACCGTCTTCGGGGTCGTGCCCTCGTTGAGCGCCTCGACCCCGGTGATGGTGAAGGTCTCCTCGCCGGTCAGGCCGAGGCTGGTGGCGGACTCACCCTTGGGGTACTGCAGCGGCAGCACGCCCATGCCGATGAGGTTGGAGCGGTGGATCCGCTCGTAGGACTCGGCGATGACCGCCTTGACCCCGAGCAGGGCCGTGCCCTTGGCGGCCCAGTCCCGTGAGGAGCCCGAGCCGTACTCCTTGCCGGCGAGCACCACGAGCGGGACACCCGCCGCCTGGTAGGCAGCCGACGCGTCGTAGATCGTCGTCTGGTCGCCGACCGAGAAGCCGTCGCCGTCGATGAACGCCTTGGTGAAGCCACCCTCGACATCGTTGAGCAGCTGGTTGCGCAGGCGGATGTTGGCGAAGGTGCCGCGGATCATGACCTCGTGGTTGCCGCGGCGTGAGCCGTAGGAGTTGAAGTCGCGCGGACCCACGCCGTGGTCGGCGAGGTAGCGACCGGCGGGGCTGTCGGCCTTGATCGAGCCGGCCGGGCTGATGTGGTCGGTCGTCACCGAGTCGCCGAGCTTGGCCAGCACGCGCGCCCCGGAGATGTCGGAGACAGGGGCCGGCTCCTTGGGCATCCCGTCGAAGTACGGAGGCTTGCGAACATAGGTCGAATCGGCATCCCAGGCGAAGGTGTCGCCAGCCGGGGTGTCGAGACCCTGCCACCTCTCGTCACCGGCGAAGACGTCGGCGTAGTCCTTCTCGAAGAGGTCGCGCGACAGGGACGACTGGATCGTCGCCTCGACGTCCTCGGGTGCGGGCCAGATGTCCTTGAGGAAGACGTCGTTGCCCTGCTCGTCCTGGCCGAGCGGGTCGGTGTCGAAGTCGAAGTCCATCGTCCCGGCCAGACCGTAGGCGATGACCAGCGGCGGCGACGCGAGGTAGTTCATCTTGACGTCCGGGTTGATCCGGCCCTCGAAGTTGCGGTTGCCCGACAGCACCGCGGTGACGGCGAGGTCACCCTTCTGCACGGCGGCCGAGACCTCCTCGGGCAGCGGGCCCGAGTTGCCGATGCAGGTCGCGCAGCCGTAGCCGACGAGGTTGTAGCCGAGCTTGTCGAGGTAGGGCCACAGACCTGCCTTCTCGTAGTAGCCGGTGACGACCTTGGAGCCCGGAGCCATCGAGGTCTTGACCCACGGCTTGACCGACAGCCCCTTCTCGACAGCGTTCTTTGCGAGCATGGCGGCGGCCATCATGACCGACGGGTTGGACGTGTTGGTGCACGACGTGATCGAGGAGATGACGACGGCGCCGTCCTTCAGGCCATAACCACCGTGTTGGTGCTCGCCGCCACCGGCAGCGACCGGGACCTCACGCAGGTCGCCGTCGACGCCGTAGTTCTTGACGTCGATCCCGAACTGCTGCTTGGCCTCCGAGAGCACGATCCGGTCCTGCGGACGCTTCGGGCCGGCGATCGACGGGACGACCGTGGAGAGGTCGAGCTCGAGCTTCTCGGAGAAGCGCGGCTCAGCGGCCGGGTCGAGCCACAAGCCCTGCTCCTTGGCGTAGGCCTCGACCAGGGCGACCTGCTCGTCGGAGCGGCCGGTCAGGTGCAGGTAGTCCAAGGTGATCTGGTCGATCGGGAAGATCGCGCAGGTCGAGCCGAACTCCGGGCTCATGTTGCCGATCGTCGCCCGGTTCGCCAGCGGCAGGGCGGCCACGCCGGCGCCGTAGAACTCCACGAACTTCCCGACGACGCCCTGCTTGCGCAGCATGTCGGTGATCGTCAACACGACATCCGTCGCGGTCACGCCGGGGTTCATCGCACCCGTCAGCTTGAAGCCGACGACCCGCGGGATGAGCATGGAGACGGGCTGGCCGAGCATGGCCGCCTCGGCCTCGATGCCACCGACGCCCCAGCCGAGAACCCCCAGGCCGTTGACCATCGTGGTGTGGCTGTCTGTGCCGACGCAGGTGTCGGGGTAGGCCACGCCGTCACGCACCATCGTCACGTGAGCGAGCCGCTCGATGTTGACCTGGTGGACGATGCCGGTGCCGGGCGGCACGACCTTGAAGTCGTCGAAGGCGGTCTGGCCCCACCGCAGGAACTTGTAGCGCTCACCGTTGCGCTCGTACTCGATCTCGACATTGCGCCGGAAGGCATCTGCGCGACCGAAGACGTCGATCTGGACGGAGTGGTCGATGACCAACTCAGCCGGGGCAAGCGGGTTGATCTTGGAGGCATCCCCACCGAGGTCGGCCACGGCCTCGCGCATGGTGGCCAGGTCGACGATGCAGGGCACGCCGGTGAAGTCCTGCATGATCACGCGGGCCGGGGTGAACTGGATCTCGGTGTCCGGCTCGGCGTTCTCGTCCCACTGACCGATGGCGTTGATGTGGTCAGCGGTGATGTTCGCGCCGTCCTCAGTGCGGAGAAGGTTCTCCAGCAACACTTTCAGGCTGTACGGGAGGGTCTCGTGGCCCTCGACCGTGTCGATCCGGTAGATCTCGTAGGACTGCTCACCGACTGTCAGCTCGCCGTGGGCGTTGAAGCTGTTCGTGCTGGCCACCAAAGGCTCCTTCCGGATTTATCTTGATATCAAGATATCTAACCACAGGTGTCGCAGACCGTCGACACTGTCGGGCTCGATCTGACCCTAGGCCCTCACCCCGTGATCACGCAGCCCCGGCCGTGCCCCGGCCGGCTACTGCGCCGAGCGCGGCATGAAGAGCGCGACGCACTCGACGTGGTGGGTCATCGGGAAGGCATCGAAGGCGCGCAGGGTCACCAGGTCGTAACCACGCTCCCCCAGGTATGCCGTGTCGCGGGCGAGCGCTGCCGGGTCGCAGGCAACGTAGACGATGGCCTTCGGCTCGAGGGCCGTGAGAGCGGTGACGACCAGTTGGCCCGCGCCCGTTCGCGGCGGGTCGAGCAGGATGCGGTCGGCGCGCGGTGGGGCGAGGGGATGCCGGGCAGGCAGCTTGCGCAGCCGCTGGCCTCCGGGCCCCCTGCGCTTGGGGCGGGCCACACCGAGGAAGTCGTCGACCCGCGCGCGCACCACCGCCACCCCCTGGTATGCCGCGCAGTTGGCCTTCGCGTGGACTGTCGCCTCCGCGTCGGACTCCACGGCAAGGACGCGCCCGGTCGGGCCGACGGCCTCGGCGAGCGCCGCCGTGAAGACGCCGACGCCGCTGTAGAGGTCGAGGACCGTCTCACCCGGTTGCGGGACCAACAGTTCCAGGGCCGCGTCGACGAAGGTGGCGGCAGCGCCCGGATGCACCTGCCAGAATCCGCGTGCCGACACCTCGAAGTCTCGCGTCAATCGCTGTCCGGCAACCGATTCGTGCACGACCGGCACGGCCTCACCAGCCACGACGGGAAGCGGCACGATGACGGTCCCGCCGGCGGCGGGTGAGACGACGTCGAGGCCGGTGCGACCGGCATACGCCTCGTCGGTGGTGAGAGCCGGAACCAACGCCTCCACCGCGATGAGGCAGTCCTCCACCGGGAGCACCTCGTGCGAGCGGTGTGGGTGCATCCCGATGCGGCCGTCCTGGTCGAG
This sequence comes from Phycicoccus elongatus Lp2, assembly GCF_000367525.1. Taxonomy (GTDB): domain Bacteria; phylum Actinomycetota; class Actinomycetes; order Actinomycetales; family Dermatophilaceae; genus Phycicoccus_A; species Phycicoccus_A elongatus. Next base: position 2,275,741 of record NZ_HF570956.1, read on the forward strand.
GGCGAACTCGGCGCGGGTGCGCCATCGCAGGCCCTCCCGGTCGCCCGGGACCGGCGCCACGGCGACGTCGACGGCGCGGCGGGCCAGTCGCGCGAACTGCTCGCCCACCACCTCTGCCTTGAGGCGACGCTGCGCCGACAGCGAGACGTGCTGGAAGTCGCAGCCGCCGCAGCGACCGGCATACCGGCAGGGCGCGCTGACCCGGTCCGGGGAGGCGAGGAGCACCTCGACGGCATCGGCCCGCAGGAAGCGGTCACCGGCAGCACCTTCGGTGACCTCCGCGACGACCCGCTCACCCGGGAGGGCATGGCGGACAAAGAGCACGCGCCCCTCGTGGCGGGCGACGCAATGTCCCCCGTGGGCGATCGGGCCGACCTCGACCTCGACGCGGTCCCCGACGGACAGGTCCCCCATCAGGACCCGCGACGGACGTCGCCGGCCATCGGTCGGTTCTCGTCGAGCCGCTCCCGCGCCTGGTCCGAGCCCTCGAGTTGCCACGGCACGCTGGAGACCATGACGCCCGGCGTGAAGAGCAGCCGGGCACGCAGCCGCAGGGCGCTCTGGTTGTGAAGGACCTGCTCCCACCAGTGACCCAGGACGTATTGCGGGATGTAGACGACGACCAGGTCTCGTGGGTTGCCGCTGCGGATGCTCTTGACGTAGTCGACGACCGGGCGGGTGATCTCGCGATAAGGGCTGTCGAGGGCCTTGAGCGGTATCGGGATGTCGCGTCGGTCCCACTCGGCCTGCAGCGCCTTGGTCTCCTCGGGTTCGACATTGACGGTCAGCGCCTCGAGCACCTGAGGTCGGGTTGCTCGCGCATAGGCCAGGGCGCGCAGGGTCGGCTTGTGGATCTTGGAGACCAGGACGATGGCATGGACTCGCGACGGGAGCAGTTGCGCCTTGGTGTCGCCCTCGTGCACCGCCAGCTCGTCCCGCACCCGGTCGTAGTGGCGGCGAATGCCGAGCATGAGCACGAAGAGGACCGCCATCGCCGCGATCGCGTAACCGGCGCCATGGATGAACTTGGTGGCGAGCACGACGAGCAGGACGGTGCCCGACATGGCAGCACCGATGCCGTTGATGATGCGGGAGCGGCCCATCCGACCGCGTGCGGCCGGGTCCTTCTCGACGGCGAGCAGTCGGTTCCAGTGTCGGATCATGCCGAGTTGGCTCAGGGTGAAGGACACGAAGACGCCGACGATGTAGAGCTGGATGAGCTTGGTGACCTCGGCGTTGTAGAGGACGATCAGGCCGGCCGCCGCGGCCGCCAGGATGATGATGCCGTTGGAGAAGGCGAGCCGGTTGCCGCGGGTGTGCAGTTGACGAGGCAGGTAACCGTCCTTGGCGAGAATCGAGCCGAGGACAGGAAAGCCGTTGAAGGCGGTGTTCGCCGCGAGGAAGAGGATCAGGCCGGTCACGACGGAGACCAGGACGACGCCGGGCGTGAAACCGTCGAAGACGGCCTGGGCGACCTGACCCATGACGGTGTGCTGGATGTAGGAATCACCGACCGGAGCGCCATCGCGCAGCAACTGGGTGGCCGGGTCCTCCGCGAAGTGCACGTGGGTGAGCCGGGCCAGGACGATCATCGAGAGCAACATGGTCACGGCAATGGTGCCCATGAGCAGCAGGGTCGTGGCCGCGTTGCGGCTCTTGGGCTTCTGGAAGGCGGGCACGCCGTTCGAGATCGCCTCGACGCCGGTGAGTGCCGCACACCCTGACGAGAAGGCTCGCAGCAACAGGAAGGCCATCGCGAAGCCGCCCAAGGTCTCGTAGCCGGACTCCGGGGCGAGGGTGAGGTTGGCGCTCTCGGCCAGTGGCAGGTTGCCCATCGCGGAGCGGAAGAAGCCCACACCGGCCATCCCGATGACGGCGCCCATGAACAAATAGGTCGGGACGGCGAAGGCGCTGCCCGACTCTCGAACACCACGCAGGTTCATCGCCGTCAGCAGCGCGACGATGACGACCGCCGTGATGGCCTCGTGCCCACGCAGAAAGGGCAGCGCGGTGGCGGCGTTCTGGACGCCGGAGCTCACCGAGACGGCGACGGTCAGGACGTAGTCGACGAGGAGCGCGCTGGCCACGGTCAGACCGGCCTTCGGGCCGAGGTTGACGCTGGCCACCTCGTAGTCACCGCCCCCGGAGGGATAGGCGTGGACGTTCTGCCGATAGGACATGACGACGATGACCATGACGAAGGCCACCGCCAGACCGATCTTCCACGACTGGGTCACCGCGAGGGCACCACCAGCCATGCCCAGGGTCAGCAGGATCTCGTCGGGGGCATAGGCCACCGACGAGAGCGCATCGCTGGCGAAGACCGGCAGCGCCAACTTCTTGGGCAGCAGGGTCTCGGACAGTCGGTCGCTGCGCATGGCGCGGCCGATGAGGATGCGCTTGACGACGCGCCCGCTCGTGCTCACGGAGAACCACTCTAGGTGTACCCGGCCATCACGTTGGTGACAGTCGACTGGTGGGG
>NZ_HF570956.1:2278322-2293276 GCF_000367525.1 Phycicoccus elongatus Lp2
TGGTCGGGGTGACAGGATTTGAACTGTTCACGCGCCTACTTGGCTGTAGTGCTTCGACCTGCACCGTAGGCATCTGACCTGCGGTGATCTAGAATCTAGCGCGTGAGAGGACAGGGCACAAGCGGACACGAAATGTCCCCAGTTATGCCCCAGTTGTGTCCACTCGTGTCCGCTGGTGGCACGCGATGACGAGGGCGAAGCGGGACTTCGGGACCATCCGCAAGCGAGCCAATGGTCGCTGGCAGGCCTACTACATGGGTCCGGACCAAGCCTTCCACCGTGCTCCGTCGACCTTCGACGCCAAGGTCGACGCAGAGGCGTGGCTTGCGGCCGAGCGCCGGCTCATGCAGAACGACGAGTGGTCGCCGAGCAAGTCGCGGCGGGCGAAGGTCGTGCGGTCGACGGAGATGTTCGGGCCGTATGCCGAGGCGTGGCTCGAGCAGCGGGAACTCAAGCCCCGCACCCAGGCGCTCTATCGCCGTCTGTTGGATCGCTTCGTCCTCCCGGCCTTCGCCGAGGTGTCCCTTCGGGACATCACCCCGCAGGTGGTGAGGGCGTGGCACAGCGGCTTGGACGCGAGCCGACCGACGCAGCGGGCGCACACCTACAGTCTGTTGCGCTCGATTCTGTCGACAGCGGTGACTGACGAGATCCTTGCCTCGAACCCCTGTCGCGTCCGCGGCGCTGGTTCGGCCAAGCGTGTCCGGTCGATCGAGCCGGCCACGCTTGGCGAACTCGAGGTCCTGCTGGAAAGGATCCCTGCGCAATACCGCGCCCTCGTGCTCATCGGCGCATGGTGTGGCCTGAGGTTCGGGGAGGTCTCCGAGCTTCGTCGCAAGGACGTTGATCTCAAGGCGGGGACCATCCACGTCATGCGCGGAGTCGTCCGCGTCGGCAAGGAAGTCACCGTCGGCAAACCGAAGAACATCGCGGGGGTCCGGGACATCGCGGTGCCTCCACACCTGTTGCCGATCCTCGAGCAGCACCTCAACGAGCACGTCGTGCTCGGCCGCGAGGCCCTGCTCTTCCCGTCCGTCAAAGACCCCGATGTGCAGGTGCACACGAACACGCTGCGACGACACTGGTTGAAGGCCCGGTTGGCCGCTGGCCGCCCCGATCTGCGTGTTCACGACCTGCGGCACACCGGAGCCGTTCTCGCGGCACAGTCGGGCGCGACTCTTGCCGAACTCATGGCGAGGATCGGGCACTCCACTCCGCAGATGGCGCTGCGCTACCAACACGTTGCACGGGGGAGGGACGCCGAGATCGCGGCCCGGATGTCCAAGGCTGCCAAGAAGTGGGCGAAGCAGCGTGAAGGTCGTGGGCGCTAGGCTCACAGCCCTTCGGGCGCTACGCGTGGCGTGCCACTGTGAGCCTAGCGCCCACGAGTGAGGAAACCCCGGCGATGTGGCTTCCGCCAGTGATCGTTCCGGGGTCTTCGCCACCGATCGCAGGGGCAAGCGGCCGCCGGCGGCGCGCGCGGGGGTGTAGAGTTGCCCCATACCGCCCGGCCCCTCTGGGGCCGGGTTTTTTCGTATCACCAGCCGATAGGTCTGCTGAGTCGGCCTATCGTGGTCGGCATCTGGTGGTTCGTGAAATCCGAAGCCGTGAGCTGGTACCACCAGTGGGCGCCGACTCCAGTCGTGGAGTCAGCGTTCAGAGCCCCCGCGGGATAGCCCTTCGTCGGGTTGATCAGCCCCAGCGGCACGTGCTGACGGACAACGTCAACGGGCATCTTGAGGTCACTGTCATTGCTGATGACGACGGCAGCGTCGACGGCGCCGCCGAGGACGTCGACCAGCATGTGACTTGCGACGTTGACATCGCTGCCCTTCTCTTCGCGCCGTGCGACGGAGGCCATGAAGGTCGCATGGGGAACGTCGGACCCTTGCGCGTTTCGAACCATCAGGGGCCAGTTCGCCTCGGTGAGGACGGGTCGGCCGCGGCGATCAGCCGTGGCCAGCGGAGCCGTGGCTGTCCGTGCCACGTAGTTCCCGTACTCGATCACGTCCACGGCACCGTGTTGGACCAACGCTCTTAGATAAGTGTCCTGGTCGCGTTGGCTGCTGACGTTGTCACGACCGCGGATCCTCGCTGTGCAGAACACCACACGACTGCCGACCACTGCCGACCATGGCGACTGCGCGGCGATGACGGCCTCCAGCATTGCGCGCAGGTCGAGCCACCGCCATCCGGCGACACCGCGGCCGCAGATGCCTCGGCCGCCGTAATAGAGGTTGTAGCCATCGATGTAGATCCCCACGCGCATGAGTGAACGATCCCAACTCGCAGTGACATGGCTGCCCGGACGCGAACATCACACACCGTGCCGTAAGCGCATCATCCAGCCGTGGGTATGCGGATCATCAGCCGGTCGACGTCATCCGGGTCGAGACGGATGACGCGCGGACCGTTCCGGTAGGCGACGAGGTCTCCGGCGGCGATGCGACGGCGCAGGGTCCTCGTGCTGAGTCCGGTGCGCTCGGCGGCACGGGCGAGGGTTTCGAACTGACGACGGGTCTTGAGTGTCATGGCAAGTCCTCCTTCGTCATCCGAAAGCGACGGTCCCAGCTTGGCGGATCACTGACCGTCGCAAGCATTCGAGACTCTCGTACTCTGACGACGTGAAGCTCATCTGCTGGAACATGGCCGCTGCTTACGGCTATGACCGTGAACGCCACGAACGGGCGTGGCGGTGGCTCAACGAGCAGGATGCAGACGTCGCACTTGTTCAGGAGGTCGTCCCCCACGAGGAGCACCTGTCGAACTGGGGTTCGGTCATCTTCAAAGGCAAGTACAAGAAGCACGGGTGTGCCGTTCTCGTGCGCGAGGGCGGGTATCGAGCCTGGACTCCCAGTGCCGACCAGCCCTGGCTCCAACGGATTGGCGGCGCTGTCGCGGTCGCCGAGCCGGTGGACTCAACACTGCCTTGGTTGGTCAGCGTTCACTCGGACGCAATGGGCATCTACGAGATCGGGAGGAAGTACCACCCTTGGTATGACGCGATGCCGTCAACTGACGGCATTCCCCGCTGCAGCGAGACCGAGATCTGGGAGGTCGAGGCTGCCGCGCACGAGTTGCGACCCATTCTGTCGGGGTCGCCTTTCCTGTGCGGAGGGGACCTCAATAGCGCACTGCTGTTCGACTCTCCTCGCTCTCAGGAGAACGCTCGGCTCTTCTCCAATCTCGCCGACCAGGGCTACGTCGACACGAGGCCTCGCCACTGGACAGATGAGGTGCAGACCTTCTTCCGCGAAGGACGACGTCCCTTCCAGCTCGACCACGTGTTTGCAGACGCCAAGACGGAATCGCTGGTCACCTCGTGGCGAGTCCTGCGAGAGCCCGTCGAGTCCCACGACGCCAGTGATCACGCCCCAATCGAGATCGTGATAGGCCACGAGCGGGACATCCAGATCGGGTGATCAGCTCTCGTCGCGGAGCATCCAGACCCGCTGGAGGGGGACCCGAGCGCGGATGTCCTCAGGCAGACGCTCGTAGTTGCGTTGGAGAGCATCGATGACGTCCGTGGAGTCCCACACCTTGACTCGGAATCGCTGGTGCTTCACAGCGTCGCGCGCCGGCTTGCTCAGGCCGGTCCACGTCGCCAAGAGACCGTAGTCGGCGCCGTGAGTGCTCACGAGCCCGTTGAGTTGCGCCACGACCTCGGAGCCGATCTGCCCGGTCTTGACCTGCACGATCACCTTCGGAGATTCAAGCCCGAGCAATCCTCGACCCGCGGTGATGTCGATCCCACCATCGGCCCCGGGGGGAGCCTCATCCACTTCGAAGCCCTCGGCCCGGAGCAATTCGGCGACGAGGTGGGCAAATCCGTGCCCGGAGAATTCCTCCCCGATCCGAGTGGTGATCTGGTCTGCTGCCACCTCGGCCACGTTCGGCTTCGACTCCGGGTCATCGACGACATCATCGTGTTGCTGCCGGGGAGTTGAGGGCGTCGACCCCGCACCCAAGGCGCCCGGGTCCTCGCTGTGAGCCAGCAGGTGCTCCAATCGGGCGGCAGCGTTGTTGCGGCTCGGCGAGAAGATCGAGATGGCACTCCCCAGCGTGTAGAGCAGGTCCTGTTTGACTACCGCACGGGGCACACGGTTCTGCCAGTCCACCTTCACGACATGGCGACAGTTGGGATCCTGCTGATCCGCAAGGTACTGGTAGCCGCCGGTCACTCGACCCAGTGCGATCTCACGGGTCGTCTTCATCGGGAGAACCAAGATGTCTCCGGGCTGGATGCGGTGTCTGAGAGCCCACATCTGACCCGTGTAGCCGGCCACTTTGCCAGCCGAGTCGGTGCCGAAGGTGTCGGCGATGACCTCTTCGATCTCTGCCCGTGTTGTGAATGGCGACAGGTCGGGGACTTCCATCCATCCGCCACCTGAGTGGCCGGTGTCCCAGGCCCAGTCGTCGCGCTCTCCGTACCGACCTGCCCTGACGACCCATGCGGCGCTCATGTTGTCTCCGATCGGATATCAAGTGGCGGGAGTGCGTCGACGATCTTCAGCGTCTCGAGGCTGACCGTGACGATGCGGGCGAGCAGGTCGATGATGTAGCGCGGGTCGCGGACCTCGCGGGACCAGTCGTTGGGGTCGTTGACGATTCCGGAGCCCTTGGGTCCGCCGTCGACCTTGACCTGGTAGCGGTCGAGGATCCACTCGATGGCCGAGCGACTGCCGAGCTGGTAGCGGCACGCGTCCTCGGGGATGCCGCTGAGCGTGATCCGCGAGTTGTAGACGACCGTCGAGCGGTCGGCCACGAGCTTCTTCGTCTCGGGGTCGCGGACCTTGGCGAAGGCCATCTTTTCGACGCGGAAGTGGTCGTATGCCGCGTCTCCGGTCGGCGCCGGATCGTCCAGTCCCGCAAGGGGATAAGGGTCGACCGACTCGTAGCCGAGGTGCAGCTCGGAGAGTCGGCGGCCGGCTTCGACATAGGGCCACGGGTCTGTCACGAGCGGGATGCGGGGGAGCATCTTCTTGAGGTCGGCGGCGTAGGTCTCCCGGTAGTCGGGGGAGTGGAGCAGCCCGTAGACGTAGAAGAAGATGTCGTCCTTCGTGATGCGGTCACCGTATGCCGCGCGGAAGGTGGTCAACGCGTGGTCGGTGATGTTGTCGATCCGGCGGTAGCCGTCGATCACCTCGGCGTCGTGGTATGCCGTGTCGAGGCTGAGCATCCAGTCCTCGGCCTCGACCTTCTCGTACCGCCACCTTGCGAAGACTGATCCGCTGGAGCCAGCGCCGGTGACGTGGAGGTCAGGCGTGTCTGCCAGTGCCAGCGCTGAAAAGGGAACGTCAGAGTTTCGGCCGACCGTGTAGATCAGCGCATTCTGACTTCTAGGCAGTGGTAGGAACCGTCGCGTTTTCGACTGGACCTCGTTGAGCCGCGAGTCGTAATACATGCGAACTTTGGTAAAAGGTCGATAGGTTGCGTGTCGAACCGACCCGGGGACGAAGCCAATCGATTCTCCGGAGGTCGCCCTGCTCCGCAGTGAACGTGACCAGCTCAGCTCGGAGGGAGCCTCCATGGCTTCTCCAGCGGCCGCCATGTTGTAGTTGGTGATCAATTTCTTCACCCGGTTGACAAGGGCCGAGCGACTGAAGGCGTACACCCACATGTCGCGGCTTGTTGTCACGCCTTGAGTCGGAATGCCGAAGATCTCGTTGACTCCCTCGAATTCCGAGAACTCTTGCCGCCGTTGGTTGATCCAGTCACCACTGACGTTGGGGGTGATGCGGGTGACGGGTTCGAGCCCCGTGACTCGTTGAGCGGCTTGGGTCTTGGCGAGCTTGTCCTCGCGGGTGAGGTAGTCGCCGATGTCCGTGTAGTGGATCCGCGCCGGTCCCGTGTTATCCGGGTCCTTTACCAACACGGTGACTGCTGCGGTTGTGCGACCTCCCGCCGCGAACACGTTGCCTCCTTCCTTCTTGCGCTGCTCCCCAGCCGTTCGCGCGTTACCTCGGAGGTTGAGGATGTGGATGTCGCTGAACTCATCCGCGAGACTCAGCCTCATCCCGTCGGCCGTATTGGAGTCGAGCCAGCCACCGTTCGTCACGAAGGCGACGACGCCGCGGTCGGCAATCCGGAGCGATGCCCACTTGATAGCCCGGATGTAGGAGTCGTACAGCGAGTTCTTGTTCGTCGCTCCCGACCGTGCGGCATACGTTTCACGGATTGCTGAGTCGAGCGTGGGGTAGGACTCGTTGGCGTTGTCGTCGTTGGCGGAATCCTGGCCCGATGAGTACGGGGGATTGCCGACGATGACCTGGATGTCGAGAGCTTTGAGCCGCTCGAGGCGGGCATTGTTCTGGACGAAGACGGTGGTGTCGAGGGTGTCGCCTTCCTCCCACGACTGGAACGTGTCGGTGAGGATCAGACCAGGGAAGGGCTCGTAGTCGCCGGGATCGCCGAGCTCGCCGCGCAGGTCCTGGTAGGTCGTCTCGATGTTCACGGCAGCGATGTAGTAGGCAAGGAGCAGGATCTCGTTGGCGTGCAACTCGTGCGCGTACTTGCGGGCCAGATCCTTCGGTTCGATGAGTCCGAGTTGGAGCAGCCTGGTGATGAAGGTGCCCGTCCCGACGAAGCCGTCGAGGATGTGGACGCCCTCGTCGGTGAGGCCCTGTCCGAAGTGCTCACGCAGGACGTCGTCGGCCGAGCGGAGGATGAAGTCGACGATCTCGACCGGGGTGTAGACGATGCCGAGCTTGTCGACGGTCTTCTTAAACGCGGTGGCGAAGAAGGTGTCGTAGAGCTGGACGATGAGCTTCTGCCGGCCCTCGGCCGTGTCGACGCCTTGCACCCGCATGCGGACCGAGTCGTAGAACTTCTCCAGGGAGTGGTTCTCGTCGTCGAGGTTGTGCTCGTCGAGGGCGGCCAGCATCCGCTCCATTGTTTGGGCGACGGGGTTGTGGGCCGCGAAGTCATAGCCGCCGAAGAGGGCCTCGAAGACGGGCCGGGTGATGAGGTGCTGGGCCAGCATGTCGACGGCGTCGGCGCGGGTGATGCCTTCGTTGAGGTTGCCGCGTAGACCGGTGAGGAACCGGTCGAACTCCGCCGTGACCGCACGGTTCCCGCCGTCGAGGAGGGCGGTGATGCGAGTGATGTGCCGCTGCGCGATGTCGGCAATGTCCTTGGCCCAGTCCTCCCAATATCGTCGCGAACCGACCTTCGCGACGACCTTCGCGTAGATCGCCTCACGCCACTCGTCGAGGAAGGTGAGCGCAAGTGCGCCCTGGGTGCCGGTCGAGTCGCCGCCGTTGTCGCCACGACCATCCGGCCCGGGGACCCCGATGACGTTGATCTTGTCGTCGCGCTGCTTGACCAGCTCGATCCGGTTGACCATCGCGTTGAAGCGTTCGTCGTGCGCACGGAGAGCCTGCAGGACTTCCCACACCGCGGCATACCGCTTGTTGTCCCGCAACGCCTGCTCGGGAGTCATCCCGGCGGGGATGCCAACCGGCAGGATGATGTAGCCGTACTGCTTGCCCGGCGCCTTGCGCATGACGCGGCCGACCGACTGGACGATGTCGACAACCGACTTGCGCGGCGAGAGGAACATGACCGCGTCGAGGGCGGGCACGTCCACGCCTTCGGAGAGGCAACGAGCGTTGGTGAGGATCCGGCATACGCCGTTGGGGACGTCCGCGCGGAGCCAGTCCAGCCGGGTGTTGCGCTCAAGGGCGTTGAAGGTGCCGTCGACGTGCTGGATCTCGCAAGTCAGCACGGGCTCGCCGTCGGCGTCGTCGAGGTCGTGCGCCGCGGCATACTGCCTCACCGTTTCGGCGAAGAGTGACTCGATGTGCTTGGAGTCCTTGATGGTGCCGGCGAAGGCGACGGCACGGCGCATCGGCGCGGGGTCGGCGTCGAAGGAGTGCTCGGCGGATCCGCGCTTGGCCAGGCCGTTCCAACAGCCGACGATCTTGGCTGCATCGTCGAGGCGCAGCTCGTTGCCCTCGTCGGCGAGCTGGAGCTGGAAGGTGCGGGAAACTGCGGTCTCGTCGACCGCCAGGACGAGGACCTTGTAGTCAGCGAGGAGGTCCTGAGCGACGGCTTCACCGAACCCAAGGCGGTGCAACTCCTCGCCGAAGAGGTCTTCGTTGTCCATCGACGCCAGGACCGCGCTGGCCTCGCCGGCCTTGGCCTTGGAGGCGTCGTCGTAGATCCGAGGCGTAGCGGTCATGTAGAGCCGCTTGTCACCGCGTATGTATGACGCATCGTGGATCCGCACGAAGGCGGACTCGTTTTCACCGGCGAGGGTCGTGCCCGTCGTGCGGTGCGCCTCGTCGCAGACGATGAGGTCGAACGCCGGCAGGTCACCCTGCTGTTGGGCCTGGGCAACGACGTCGATCGACTGGTAGGTCGCGAAAACGACGGTCATCGAGTCGGTCTCGCCGACCGCCTGAGTCCATCGGGACTCCAGGACGGCGACGTTCGTCGTCGAGGGGAGGGCGAGGTCGACGGCAGAGATGTCCTCGTTGGTGGCTTTGGAGCGGGCGGTGGCCTTGCGATCCGAGCAGACGGCGAGAGAGGCGAGGGGCACCTCGGCCTCGGTGGCCCACTCACGGAGGGTCTGGGACAGCAGGCTGATCGAGGGGACCAGGAAGAGGACGCTGCCACCAGCGCCGACGAGTTGCTCGGCCAGCCGGAGGGACGTGAAGGTCTTGCCGGTGCCGCAGGCCATGATCAACTTGCCCCGGTCCGCGGAGGCGAGCCCACGGCATACGTCCTCAATGGCTTTGCGTTGGTGCGCGCGGAGCTTCTTCTTGTCGGTGACGGGTAGTGCTTCGGGCGTGGCCCAGTCGAAGGCGTCCCAGTCGATCGTCGAGGCCTCGAGGTCCGCGAGCCCGATGCGCCGGACGGGGACCTGCTGGCCCTGGATCGCGTCCTCGGCATGGGCGTTCCACTTGTCCGTCGTCGAGACGATGATCCGCTGGGTGAACCCCTCCTTGCCCGACGCGGAGAGGAAAGTGTCGATGTCGGGCTTGGAGATCGTCGAGTTCGGGTCGAAGAACTTGCACTGGATCGCCACGTTGCCGCCCGTCAGGCGGTCCACAGCGACGATGTCGATGCCGGTGTCGTGCTTGCCGCCGCGGTCCGGCCAGTCCTGCCAGAGCCACACGTCGCTGAACTGCTCGGCGTAGACCGGGTCGGTGCGAAGGAACTGGGCCATCAACCGCTCGAGCTTGCTGCCCTTGTCGGCCTTCGAGGTCGCCTGCCCGTCGAGCTCGTCCAGCACCTCGTAGATCGACGTCGACATGGGTCGATCCTGCCCTACTCGGCGGGGTCACTCTGGGGGGCCTCGCCGGACTGGCTCTCGGCCAGTTGGCGCATGCGGCGGGCCTCGCGTTTGGTGAGCGTGATGCCCGACCAGGCCACTGCCTCGTCGAGGGTCAGGTGCTCTCCGCGGGTAAGCGCGACGAGCACGTCACCGACGCGCCGGTCCCAGCGTTGTAGTGCTTCGTCACGACGAGCCAACGTGACCGCGAGTTTGGTGGCCAGGCGACTCACGCGCTTGTCTCTTTGCGCTGCTGCGATGCGTGCTCTCATCGCCCGGTCCATGGCTCGGCGCCGTGCCCGCTGTCGTGCCGCCTGCTGTGAGGTCAACTCGATCACGCTCCTTCGTCCGCTGCCGAACACTCGGCGTTGAACTCCAAAAGCGATGGTGGCGTTTCGGCGGATCACTGTGATGTCAGTCCGACGGAACCACGATTCGTGCGCAGGCGATGTCACACACACCTCCGGCACGACGGCCCGCCCCAAGGGCGCGATGATGACCCACCAGGCGCTGGCCGCCGAATACGTCTCGTGCGTCATCGCCCTCGACTTCACCCCGCAGGACAACCCGCTCATCGCGATGCCGCTCTACCACTCGGCCGCCATGCACGTGTTCCTGCTGCCCTACCTGTCCATCGGGGCGAGCGTCCACCTCATGCCCGGGCCGGACGTTCCCGAGATCCTGCGCCGGGTCGAGGCCGACGCGATCGGCTCGCTCTTCCTCGCCCCGACCGTGTGGGTGCCGCTGGCTGGCCACCCGGACCTGGACACCCGTGACCTGTCCTCGTTGCGCAAGGCGCAGTACGGGGCATCGATCATGCCGACGACCGTGCTCGCCCGCCTGCGCGAGAGGTACCCCGAGCTCGGTTTCTACAACTGCTTCGGACAGTCCGAGATCGGGCCGCTGGCCACGGTGCTGCGCCCCGAGGAGCACGACGAACGCCCGGCCTCCGCGGGGCGACCGGTCTTCTTCGTCGAGGCCCGGGTCGTCGACACCCACGGTGACGACGTCCCACCGGGCACCTCCGGCGAGGTCGTCTACCGCTCGCCGCAGCTGTGCCAGGGCTACTGGGAGAACCCGGAGGCCACCGCGGAGGCCTTCGCCGGGGGCTGGTTCCACTCCGGGGACCTGGTCACCCGCGACGAGCAGGGGTACATCACCGTCGTCGACCGGATCCGGGACGTCATCAACACCGGGGGCATCCTGGTGGCCTCCCGCGAGGTCGAGGACGTGCTCTACACCCACCCCGCCGTCGCCGAGGTGGCCGTCATCGGGACCCCGGACGAGAAGTGGATCGAGGCGATCACCGCTGTCGTCGTGCCCAAGCCGGGCCAGCAGGTGACGCAGGAGGAGCTCATCGCCCTCGTCAAGGGCCGGCTCGCGCCGTTCAAGGTGCCGAAGTCGGTGCGCTTCGTCGACGAACTACCCCGCAACCAGAGCGGCAAGCTGCTCAAGCGGGAGCTGCGTGACGGGTTGAGCGGCTGAGGCCCACCCGCGCCACTGTCGCCATGGTGAACCCGGATGTCGCCATGGTGAACCCGGACTACTCCGTCGCCTGACCGGTCACGAGTCGGTCGAACAGGGCCGCCTGCCGTGCGTAGTGCGCTGCCTGCGCCGGGTCGGGTTCGATCGCCTCCGCGAGATCCGGTGGTGGTGGGACCGAGCCCGGGGCAAGGGCCTCGAGTGCGAGCAGGGCGGTGCCACGCAGGGTGGTTCGTTCCGTCGTCACCGGGATGACCGGTAGTTCCAGCGCGTTCGCGAGGATCGTGGCGAAGGACGGGATGCCGGACAGCAGTCCACCGCCGGCGTGGATCCGTCGGGGGCCGTGGTTCCGGCCGTGGACGTCGGTCTCCGAATGGGTCCCGGAGACCTCGACGAGCTGTCCTGCGATCCGTCGGTAACTGGTCGCGACGCCCTCGAAGGCGGCGCGTGCCATGGCCGGACCAGTGCTCGCGGCGGTGACATTGGCGAAGGAGGCCCGGGCTCGAGCGGCCCAGCCGGTGCTGCGCTCGCCGGTGAGGAAGGGCACCATCAACGGCGTCGTGTCCGAGGGTGGGGCGGCGACGATGTCGTCGAGATCGGCCTCCCCGAGATCCAACGTCTCGTCGATCCACGTGGCGACCCGCCCGACGTCGTTCAGGGCGCCACCGACGAGGTTGCGCCGTGCGTCGATGCGATAGCACCACAGACCGGTCGGAACGGTGGCCGGGATCCCGGTGACCAGGGTCCGCATCGCGCCACTGGTGGCCGCGGTCAGTGCGACGGTCGCGCCGTCGGCAGCGCCCAGACCGATGTTGCTGGCCAGACCGTCTGCGATCGGTGGGAACCAGACGGCCTCGGCCAGGTGTGGCCACCGTCGGGCGACCCGGTCGTCGATCGCCTGGTAGGGCTGATCAGGATCGGCGATCGGGCTGAGCAGGTCGGTGGAGATGCCGATGTGCCCGAGCAATGCGGCATCCCACTGTCCGGTGTGTCGGTCCAACATGCCGGTCCACGCGGCGCTCGAGGTCCCGATCCGCGCCGTACCCAGCAGTGCCAGGTGCACGAACTCGCCCAGGGAGACCCAGCGGTGGGCGGCGGAGAAGACGCTCGGTTGGGTCCGCCTGAGCCACAGCAGTCGCGCGGGCAGGTAGCTGGCGTGGATGCGGCATCCCGTCTGTTGCTGGACGTCCGCCTCGTCGAGTTCGCTGCGCAGCTGGTGTACCTCCGCGGCGCACCGGCCGTCCGCGTAGGTGAAGCAGGGGGTCAGTGCGTTGCCGTGTGCGTCCACACCAACCAGTGAGGAGGCGAAGGTGTCCAGGGCGACCCCGGCGATCGGCCCGTTCGCACGTTCCACCAGCTGGTCGAGCACAGCCGCGACCTCGTGGGCCACCGTGACCGCGTCCACGGTCGCGGTCCCGTCGGCGGCCGTGGTGAACGCGTGTTCCTGCTTGGCGCGCTTGCCGATCGGGCGGCCGGTGGTGTCGAAGACGCAACCGCGGGTCGCGCTCGAGCCGATGTCGAGGGCGATCACCCTTGGGGCGGACCCCGGATCACCAGCCATGTCGTCCCTCCGTGTCCTGCGTTCCGCTGACGGCGAGCCCGTCGTGGACGCGCCCACGACCGAGATGGTGTCGGTGCCCGGTGGCGGCGGCTAGATGATGATCCACAACAGTCCCACCACGAGGAATCCGAGCACCGAGATGATGGTCTCCATCACCGACCAGGTCTTGATGGTTTCCCCGACCGAGAGTCCGAAGTACTCCTTGACCAACCAGAACCCCGCATCGTTGACGTGGGAGAAGAACAGCGACCCCGCGCCGACGGCCAGGACGACCAGGGCCAGATGGACCGGGCTGAGCCCCACGGCCAACTCGGAGACGATACCGGCCGCGGTCACGGTCGCGACGGTCGCCGAGCCGGTGGCCAGTCGGATCAGGACTGCCACCAGCCAGCCCATGACGAGCACCGACAGATTCGCCGCCACGGCGAGCTTGGCGATGGCGTCACCCGTGCCACCGTCCACCAGGACCTGCTTGAATCCGCCGCCGGCCCCGACGATCATCACGACGCTGGCAATGGGCTTGAGACTCTCGGTGAGCTTGCCGCCCAGGACGGGCAACGAGAAACCGACAGCCGAACCGAAGGTGACCATCGCGAGCAGGACCGCGATGAGCAGGGCAGTGACCGGGTCGCCGATGAAGGTGAGCACCGAGTAGGCCCAGGTACCCTTCGCGAGCCAGATGTCGGCGGCAGCACCCAGGAGCATGAGCACGACGGGCGACAGGACGGTGGTCAGGGTCCACCCGAAACTGGGGGTGCGGGTGCGGGCGGGATCGCCGGAAGTGCCGCGGGCGGCATCCGATCCGGATGCCGCTGGCGACGGTGTGGGAGCCGTCCGGCCCGTCGCCACGTCGGCCTCGGCCGGTACCCCACCCGCGACCGCCAGGGCCGTGCCTGAGGCACCGATCGGCACCCACCGGGCCGCCACCCGGGCGAACAGCGGACCGGCGACGACGACGCACGGGATGGCCACGACCAGACCCAGGGCCAGTGTGATCCCGACATTGGCGTGCAGGGTCCCGATGGCAGCCAGCGGGCCCGGGTGGGGCGGGACGAAGCCGTGCAGGACGGACAGGCCGGCCAGGGCGGGGATGCCGAGCAGCATCGCCTTCCCCCCGGAATGGCGGACCGCCAGCATGACGACCGGGATCAGCAGGACCAGTCCGATCTCGAAGAACATCGGGATCCCGATGATCGCCGCGATGAGCGCCATCTTCCACGGCAGGGCCGCCGGCTTGCCCTTCAAGAGCGTGTCGACGATGCGATCCGCCCCTCCGGAGTCGGCCAGCAGCTTTCCGAGCATCGCGCCCAGGGCGATCAGGACCCCGACGTAGCCGAGCACTCCGCCCACGCCGTTCTCGTACGACTTGGTGATGCCGATCTCGCCGGTCCCGGAGAAGACCCCGACGAACAACGAGCCGATCGTCAGGGCCAGGAAGGCGTGGACCTTCAGCCACACGATGAGCACCACGATGAGGGTGATGCCGAGGGCTGCCACCACCAGGAGTCGCGTGTCGTGGGGGGCCCAGGGGGAGTTCAGGTTGTCGGCCGTGGCGAGGGCTGAGTCTCGGAAGGCAGGCGCCATGGATGTCATGAACGGAACCATTTTTCAACGTTATACCCGACGGTGACGGCAGGGGCGTACCCAACGGTGAGGGCACGGGCGTACCCGACAGTGAGGGCAGGGTCGTACCCGACGGTGAGGGCAGGGTCGGGCCCGCGATGGTCCAGGGGAAGACGACTGTGCCCCTCATTTGCCCTATTGGCCGATTTGGTACCGGCCTGACCTGTTCCTGGAGGGGCTGGAGTGTCCGCCTTTTGCCCTATTGGCCGATTTGGTACCGAGCTGGACTCGCACGGAATAGCCTGTGCAGCGGGGTCGTTCACCGCTGCAGCCACCTTCGACAAGGAGCCAACGTGACCTGGACGCCCGACGGGGCAGCCGATCGGTACGAACGCGCGCAGTTGTACTACGAGCTCGGTGACCACGTGGCGGCAGCCGAGGAGCTGGAGCCGATCGTCGACGCGGAACCCGGGCACGTGGCCTCACGGCTCTTGCTGGCACGGGCCTACTTCCACTCCGCCCGGCTGACCAAGGCCGAGACCCAGCTGCGCGAGGTCATCGAGCGGGCGCCGGACGAGGCGTACGCCTACCTCATGTTGGGCCGTGTGCTGCAACGCCAGAGCCGGCACGACGAGGCGACCGGGCCGCTGCGCCTGGCGGCGATGATGAACCCGGACTACGACCTGGGATGAACCCGGATCAGCGGACCCTCACCGGCTGCGGGTCGCAGCAAATCCCCTAACGTCTCCACCGGGCCCCGCAGCCACACCGGACCGGAGGCCCCCAACCTTGGGGGTACTCCCCGATGTCGAGCCCGTCCCGCAGGCCCCATGCTCGTTCCAGAACGCAACAGGCGTCCTACCTGAGCAACACACCAACTTCCACGGAAGGCAATGACATGGCTGACGGCAACGGAAACCTCTTGGGTGTCCAGTTGAACGACACGTTGAACGACAACTCGAACGACAACTCCAACCAGAACAACACCACCGACAGCGCCAACGGCAACTTCTCGGGCAACCTCTCGGGCAACTCGGACAACTCGGACAGTCGCGACCAGTCCGAGCACAA
>NZ_HF570956.1:2293376-2315039 GCF_000367525.1 Phycicoccus elongatus Lp2
GCGCAGCGTGCGCCGCTCCGCCAACTCGCGGGCGGCGAACCATCCTGGATCCCATCGCACGAGGGCCTCGACGACCGGCAGGATCACGTGGTCGGGGACGCCACCGACGACCACGACTCCGCCCTGTGCGCGGGGGCGCACGAGCGCGGCTGCACCGATCCATCGACGCAGGGTGTCCTCGGCGGCGTCCAGTTCGGGCCGATCGAGAAGTGACCACGCGTCGAGGAGGACCCCCGCGGCATACCCCTCCTCGGTCGTGGGTTCGGCGCCGGGTGTCGCGATCACGATCCGGGGTGTCGACGGCACCGAGCCGAGCACCTCTGCGCGGCCCGACACCTGAACGGGAACTCCCGGAAAGGCGCGTCCGAGTTCCTCGGCCGTGCGGGTCGCGCCCACGACGCGGGCACGAAGCCGCGTGGGCCCGCAGTGTTCACACCGGTGGTCGGTGACCAGTCGGCCACACCAACGGCACTGCGGGGCGTCCCTCGGCGCGGGGATGGCAATGGGTCCGTGGCAGGTACGGCAGAGCACAGGCTGTCGGCAATCCTGACAGGACAGCGCAGGCAAATATCCGACCCGGGGAACCTGCACGAGCACTGGACCGGCCGCGAGTCCGGCGCGGACGCTCTCGTGCACCAGGCTCGTCATCCGCCCGTGGCCGCCCCCTGGGTCGCGAGCGCCCTCAGGACCTTCGCCGGCCACCTTGACCCACGGTGAGCGTTCGCGGACCACGAGGCGGGGGCACTCGACGGCCTTGAGGACCGCGGACTCGACGAGCTGCTGGACGGCGCTCGAGCGGGTGTGGCCCGCCGCGAGCAGGGCCACCCCCTGAAGGTCACGCCGCACGAGAGCGACGGTGCGAACGTGCGGATACGGAGCCCGCTGCTCGGTGTGGGAGTCGTCGCCGTCGTCCCACCAGGCGATCAGCCCGAGGTCGTGCACGGGGGCATGGACGGCTGCTCGGGTGCCGATGACCAGGCGCACCTGGCCACGCAACACCTTCAGCCACGCGGTGTACCTCGCCTGAGGGCCCTGATCGGCCGTCAGGCGGACGGCGGCACCACGTCCGAATCGCTCGATGACCGCAGCCTCCAGGGCGTCGCAGTCACGGGCGTCGGGGACGACGAGGATCGCGCCACGACCGGAGCGCAGTGTCGCCTGGGCAGCGTCGACGAGCAGAGCCGGCCACCGGTCGGCGCCCGCGATGCCCGGCGCCACCAGGGCGCTCGCCGACGGACTCTCGCCGTTGGCGAGCCGGTCGAGGAACGCCGGACCCCCGAGGTAGGGCTCCCACCCCCCCGTGTATGCCGGGTCGTCAGCACCGGGCGCGGACAGCGGTTCGGGAGGGGGCAGGTCGTGGGGCAACGCCCGCTCGGCCGCCGCGTGACGGGGCGGGATCGCCAACCGGAGCACGTCACCCAGGGAGCCTGCACAGCGGCGGGCGACCTCTTGGCAGGCGGCCAGCAGGGCCGGACCCAGGACCGGTTCGGGCGAGACCACACGGCGGATCGGCTGCAGTTGCCCGGTGTGGTCGGACAGGTCCGCGCGCTCGAGGACGAAGCCGTCGAGATCGCGCCCGGCAAAGCGGACCTTGACGCGGACTCCGGGTTGGACCTCGTCAGCCAGATCGGCCGGCACGAGGTAGTCGAAGGGACGATCCAGGTGGGGCAGGCCGGTGTCGACCTGGACCCTCGCGACCGGATCTGATGCGGCGGTGCCCGCGCGGGCGGCGTCACGGCGGGTGCGGGGGGTGCGCAGGGGCAGCAGCGTGAGCTGCTGAGATCGAGGTCCTCGAGGATGGCGGCCGGGCGCAGGTCGAAAACCCGGGTGATGGCGCTCTGGATCTTGTCGACGTCGACGGTCTCGGTGCCGAAGGTCTCGACGTAGAGACCGACCGGCTGGGCCTTGCCGATCGCGTAGGCGACCTGGACCTCACAGCGCCTGGCCAGGCCGGCGGCCACGACGTTCTTGGCCACCCACCGGGTTGCATAGGCCGCCGACCGGTCGACCTTCGACGGGTCCTTGCCGGAGAACGCACCGCCACCGTGACGGGCCATGCCGCCGTAGGTGTCGACGATGATCTTGCGCCCGGTGAGGCCCGCGTCACCCATCGGGCCGCCGATGACGAAGTTGCCGGTCGGGTTGATCAGGGTGCGGTAGTTCGAGATGTCGAGGTCGGACCCGGCGTCCTTGAGTTCGGCCAGCACCGGCTCGATGACCTGCTCGCGCAGGTCGGGGGCGAGCAGTCCGTCGAGCGAGATGCCGTCAGCATGCTGGGACGAGATGACGACCGTGTCGAGAGCCACTGCCTTGGCCCCGTCGTAGGCGATCGTGACCTGGGTCTTGCCGTCCGGGCGCAGGTAGGCGACCTGATCGCTCTTGCGCACCTGGGTGAGCCGCTCCGCGAGGCGGTGGGCGAGGAAGATCGGGAGCGGCATGAGCTCGGCGGTGTCATCGCAGGCATACCCGAACATCAGGCCCTGGTCGCCAGCTCCCTGCTTGTCCTTCGGGTCGACGCCACCGGTGCGGTTCTCGAAGGCCGTGTCGACGCCCTGGGCAATGTCCGGGCTCTGCTGACCGATGGAGACCTCCACCCCACACGACGCCCCGTCGAAACCCTTGGTCGAGGAGTCGTAGCCGATCCGCAGGACGGTGTCCCGGACGATCTTCGGGATCTCCACGTAGGCCTCGGTGGTGACCTCGCCAGCCACGTGCACCAAACCGGTGGTCACCATCGTCTCCACGGCCACGCGCGAGCGCGGGTCCTGAGCAAGCATGGCGTCCAGGATGCCATCGGAGATCTGGTCGCAGATCTTGTCGGGGTGGCCTTCGGTGACGGACTCTGACGTGAATAGGCGTGCGGACACGCTGTGGCTCCTTGCATCTAGGGTTTCGGGCCGACCACCGGGGTCGCGGCGGCAGCCACGATCAATCTACCGTCCCCGGCGCCTTCGCCCGTGCGCGAGTCCAGCGCAGTGACCCGGGGCTCAGACCAACGTCTCGACGAGGTCCCAGATGGCGTCGGCGATGACTCGCTTGTCAGCGGGCCCGACATCTTCGACGCGAGAGCTGCCCTGAAGCAGCAGGTGGACGGTGTTCTCGTCCTTCCCGAAGGTCCTGTCCGACCCGACCTCGTTGACGACCAGGACGTCACAGCCCTTGCGCTCCAGTTTGGCGCGACCGTGCTCGAGCACGGAGGCCTTCGCGTCACCCGTCTCCGCAGCAAAACCCACGATCACCGGGCCCGCAGCATCTCCGCGGTGGCGGACCAGCTCGGCGAGGATGTCGGGGTTGCGGACCAATCGGATCTCTGGGGCCGAGTCGTCGCCGGGCGCCATCCCCTTCTTGATCTTGGTGTCGACGTAGTCAGCCGGTCGAAAGTCGGCGACGGCAGCTGCCATGACAATGACGTCGGCGCTGTCGAAGTGCTCGAGCATCGCCGCCCGCAATTGCTGGGCGGTCTCGACTCGCACCGACTCGACGCCGGTTGGCAACTGGAGGTCGGCCGTGGTCACCAGAGTGACCCGTGCGCCGCGCGCCGCGGCGGCTGCCGCCACGGCATACCCCTGCTTGCCGGATGACCTGTTGCCCAGGAAACGCACCGGGTCCAAGGGCTCGCGGGTGCCGCCCGCCGAAACGACCACGTGCCGACCACGCAGTGGGCCGCGCGTCGGGATGACCTCGGTGACCGGTGCCGTGGCGGCCACGGCCCGGGGATGCTCGAGGAGCCGCGCGCACACGGCATACAACTCCTCGGGCTCGGGGAGCCGACCGGGCCCGGTGTCATTGCCGGTGAGCCGACCGGAGGCCGGCGGGACGATGTGGACGCCCCGCTCGGAGAGGGTCGCGACGTTGGCCTGCGTGGCCGGGTGCTCCCACATCTCGGTGTGCATGGCCGGCGCCATGACGACCGGGCACCGGGCCGTGAGGAGAACGTTGGTGAGCAGGTCGTCGGCCTGACCGGAGGCAGCGCGCGCGAGCAGGTCGGCGGGCGGTCGCAGGGGCGACGATCACCAGGTCGGCCTGTTGCCCGATGCGGACGTGCGGAACGTCCGTGATGTCGGACCAGACGTCGGTGTGGACCGGCTTGCCGGACAATGCCGACCAGGTGGCCTCGCCCACGAAGTGCAAGGCCGAGGCCGTGGGGACGACCGTCAGGTCGTGGCCGGCCTCGGTGAACAGGCGCAGCAGCGAGGCAGCCTTGTAGGCCGCAATACCACCGGCCACACCGAGGACGACCTTCACCTCACTCCTCGATGGGCTCGATCGTCAACAGGTCGTTGTTGATCTCACGCAGCGAGATCGACAACGGCTTCTCGTGCATCTCGGACTCGACGAGCGGGCCGACATACTCGAGCAGGCCCTCCTGGAGCTGGCTGTAGTAGGCGTTGATCTGCCGTGCACGCTTGGCCGAGTAGAGCACGAGCGCGTACTTGGAGTCGGCCTTCTCGAGGAGTTCGTCGATCGGCGGGTTGGTGATGCCGATGGGGTTGGCCTTGGTTCCGGACATGCGTCAACGCTGCTTTCCGTCGGGGGTGGATCTCATCCATGATACGAGTTCCTCGGCAGCGCGCTGCACATCATCGTTGACGATGGTGGCGTCGAACTCGGTGACCGATGCCAGTTCGACCCGGGCCGTCGACAGTCGGGCCCGACGTTCCTCGGCACTCTCGGTGCCGCGACCCACGAGCCGCCGCACCAGTTCGTCCCAGCTCGGAGGGCTGAGGAAGACGAAGAAGGCGTCCGGCGCCGACTCTCGTACTTGGCGTGCACCCTGCAGGTCGATCTCGAGCAGAGTGGGCCGCCCGGCGGCCAGTGCCGCGTCCACCGGTCCCCTCGGGGTGCCGTACTTGGCACGGCCGTGCACAACGGCCCACTCGAGCATTTCGCCGCGGGCCACCATGGCGTCGAAGGCTTCATCGGAGACGAAGAAGTAGTGCACGCCGTCGATCTCCCCCGGCCGTGGGGGGCGAGTCGTGGCCGAGATGCTCAGCCAGACCTCGGGGTGGTGCTCACGGATGTAGGCCGCGACGGTGCCCTTGCCGACGGCCGTCGGGCCGGCGAGGACCGTCAGCCGGGGACGGTCGGATCTCGGCATCAGGCGGTGAAGCGCGCGAGCAGTGCCGCGACCTGGTTCTGCCCCAGGCCCCTCACGCGACGACTCGCGCTGATGCCGACCTCCTCCATGATCTGGGCGGCCTTGACCGGCCCGACCCCGGGCATCGACTCCAGCAGGGCGGACACACGCATCTTCCCGACGACCTCGTTGGTCCGACCGGCCGCGATGACCTCGCCGAGGTCTCCCTGGGCGTACTTGAGGCGGTTCTTGACGGCGGCCCGCTCACGGCGCGCGGCCGCTGCCTTCTGCAGTGCCTCTGCTCGTTGCTCGGGCGTCAGTGGGGGAAGGGCCACGTGTCTTCGTCCTTCGGGTGCTGTCGGTGTCGATGAAGTGCCCCGAGGGGCTCACTTCGGACTATAGCCATGCCCCACCCTTCAGGGTGACCGCCCATGACGACGATCAGGACGCGAGCATCTCGGCGAGGCGTTCGGATTCCTCTCGGGCGGCAGCACGCAGGGCGCTCACGTCCGGCCCGGCCGCCAGGATGCTGCGGGAGGCATTGGGCAGCACCTGCGGCAGGGCGGCACCGAAGACAGCCCTGAGGTCGGCCGGGGTGGCCCCCTGCGCGCCCAGGCCAGGAGCCAGGATCGGGGCTGCACTCGCCGCGAGGTCGATGCCGAGGTCGGCCAGGGCCGAGCCGATGGTTGCGCCGACGACGAGCCCGACGTGCCCCATCTCGCCTCGCGACGCCGCCTCGGCGTTGTCGGCAGCGGCACCCTCGACGATGGCCCTGGCCACGCTGATGCCGTCGCGCTGGGCGTGCTGGACCGACGGCCCCTCGGGATTGGACGTGAGGGCCAGCACGAAGACTCCGCGCCCGGTGTGCCCGGCGAGGTCGATCGCGGGCCGCAGCGAGCCATAGCCCAGGTAGGGGCTCACCGTCACGGCATCGGCCGGGCTGGGGGCGTCCTTGCCCAGGAAGGCCTCGGCGTAGGCGTCCATCGTGGACCCGATGTCACCGCGCTTGGCGTCGAGGATGACGATCGTCCCCGCCTCCGTGAACGCATCGACGGCCCGCTCCAGGACCGCCACCCCACGCGCGCCGAAGACCTCGAAGAAGGCCGACTGCGGCTTGACGCTGGCCACGTCGCCGGCAAAGGCCTCGACGCACGTCATGGCAAAGCGTTCGAGTCCGGACAGGTCGTAGGCCAGCCCCCACGACTCGACCAGCCCGCGGTGGGGATCGACCCCGGCGCAGAGCGGCCCGTGGGTCGCCATCGCCTCCCGCAGTCGCACGCCGAAGGGTTGGTATGCCGCGGGGCCGGGCGTCGTCACAGGGTCACCTTTCGGTCGTGGGCCAGGCCCACCACATCGGTCAGGGAGGCGAATCCGCGCTCGTCGAGAGCGGATTCGAGTTCGGTCAGGACCCGGCGGGGGGCAGACGGATCGTTGAAGGTCGCCGTTCCCACCTGGACGGCGGACGCTCCCGCGGCGAGGAGCTCGAGCGCGTCCAGGCCGCTGCGCACTCCCCCGACGCCGATGATCGGGACCGCGTCGATGCGGTTCTCGCGCATCGCCGCGGTGCACTGCCAGATCGCGCGGACCGCGACCGGCCGCACGGCCGGGCCACTCAGGCCACCGGTGACTGCGGCGAGTTGAGGGCGCATCCGATCGGTGTCGATCGCGATGCCGAGCAGGGTGTTGATCATCGTGAGCCCCCCCGCGCCGGCCCGCACGGCGGCGTCGGCGATGGCGACGATGTCGGTGACATCGGGGGTGAGCTTGGCGAACATCGGGAAGTCACGCGGGAGTTCTTCTCGCACCAGCGAGACGACCTTGGCCGAGGACATCGGGTCACAGGCGAAGACCAGACCGCGGTTGGCGACATTGGGGCACGAAATGTTGACTTCGACGCCGACGACCGCGTCGAAGGCGGGGTGCGCCACGAGGTCTCGGGCGACCTGGGCGAACTCGACGGCGGTGTTGCCGGCGATCGACACCAAGACCCTCGCCCCGACCGATTTCAGCCAGGTGAGGTCCTTGTCGAGGAAGGCACCAATGCCGGGTCCCTGCAGCCCGATCGAGTTGAGCATCCCGCTCGGGGTCTCGGCCATCCGGGGCGTCGGGCGCCCCGAGCGCGGGTCGGCCATGACTGTCTTGGTGACGAAGGCGCCCAACTCGGAGACATCGAAGAAGCGGTGCAACTCGCGTCCGTTGGCGGCGCAGCCACTGGCCGTCATCACGGGGTTGGGCAGGGTCAGCGTCCCCAGGCGCGTGGTCAGGTCCGCCATGTCAGTGCCCTCCCGCCCGGGGCGCGCCGACGGTATCGGCGGGCACGCGGCATACGCCGTCGGTGAAGGCTTCCCATCGGACCCGGTCGCCGCGGAAGACGGGACCCTCGACGCAGGAGCGGACCATCCGCGTCGTGCCGTCCTTGCCCCGGACCGGCATGACACAGGTCATGCAGACCCCGACGCCGCACGCCATCGACTCCTCGACGGCGACCTGGGCGACCGCACCGTGGGCGGTCGCGACCTCGGTGATCGAGCGCAACATCCCCATCGGGCCACAGCCGTAGACAACCGCCGCCGACGTGCGCGTGATGATTTCGGGAAGGACGTCGGAGACCCAACCACGGCGCCCAGCGCTGCCGTCGTCGGTGGTCACGGTGACGCCGTCGGCGCTGCGGCGCGCCTCGACCACCCCGAAGAGCCGGTCCTCGGAGGCCGCGCCGAGGACCATCTCGACGTGGCAGCCGCGCTCCCGCAGCACGTCGGCGAGCCAGAAGAGAGGTGCCGAGCCGTAGCCGCCACCCACGAGGACACAGGCCACCGGCTCGGTCGGGATGGGAAAGGGACGCCCGAGCGGGGCGACGACGTCGACCTTGTCGTGGGCTCGCAACCCGGCCAACCACTGGGTGCCCGGACCCTTGGCGGCGATGACGACGTCAAGGGTGCCACCGTAGGCGCCGCTGGGACTCACCTTGTGGAGCGAGAAGCAGCGTCGGAGCAGGTTGGCCGACGTCGGTCCGCCCACGGCAAGCGCGACGAACTGGCCGGGCCGCGCGGCCTCCGCGACTCCGGGCGCCACGATCGTCAGGTGTTGATAGGCGCCGACCCGGCGGATCGCGATGACCTCGCCGGCGACCTGCACGACGTCGCTCACGCGCCCGCCCCGGCCTTCTCGCGTCCCCGACCGAGCAGGTCGAGCGCAGCGGCGTGCTCCTGGAGGGAGGTGACCGTCAGGTCGGTCTTGCGCATCGAGTCGATCGCCTGCACTGCGGCGGCGAACTCCTGGACCGTCGTGATGAGCGTGACGTCGGCGGTGTTCGCCGCGGCGCGGATCGCATAGCCGTCGGCTCGGGCCGACTGACCGGTGGGGGTGTTGATGATCATCGCGATCTCCCCGGCGAGGACGAGGTCGGCGATGGTGCGTTCCTCACCGCTCGCCCCCTCACTTCGCTCCGTGATCTTGCGCACCACACTGACATCGATTCCGTTGCGGCGCAGCACATCTGCCGTCCCGGTCGTGGCGACGATCTCGAAGCCGAGGTCGACGAGCCGACTCACCGGGAAGAGCATGGCGCGCTTGTCGCGATTGGCGACAGACACGAAGACCGTGCCCGACTCCGGCAGTCCGCCGTAGGCCGCGAGCTGGCTCTTGGCGAAGGCGAGCCCGAAGTTCTTGTCGATGCCCATGACCTCACCGGTCGAGCGCATCTCCGGACCGAGCAGGCTGTCGACCGGCGCGCCGTCGGCGCGGCGGAAGCGGTGGAAGGGCAACACGGCCTCCTTGACCGACATCGGTGCGTGCGCGGGCAGTGTGCCCCCGTCGCCCTCGACCGGAAGGATCCCTTCATCCCGGAGTTCCTGGATGCTGGCGCCGAGCATGATCCGGGACGCCGCCGCGGCCAGCGCGACTCCGGTGGCCTTGGCCACGAAGGGCACAGTGCGCGAGGCGCGCGGATTGGCCTCGAGGACGTAGAGGATGTCCTGGGCCAGGGCGAACTGGACGTTCATCAGCCCGCGCACACCGATCCCCTCGGCGAGCTTGCGGGCGGACTCACGCACCCGCTCGATCTCGGCGTCCCCGAGCGTGGCCGGCGGCAGGGCACAGGCCGAGTCGCCGGAGTGAATCCCGGCCTCCTCGATGTGCTCCATGACCCCACCGAGATACATGTCGACGCCGTCATAGAGGACGTCGACGTCGATCTCGACCGCGTCGTCGAGGAAGCGGTCGACGAGCACCGGGTGCTCCGGACTCGCCGTGGTGGCGCGCTCGACATAGGTGACGAGGGTGTCGTCGTCGTAGACGATCTCCATCCCTCGTCCGCCCAGGACGTAGGAGGGCCGCACGAGGACCGGATAACCGATGCCCCGCGCCACCTCGAGCGCCTCGTCGACGCTGTAGGCGGTTCCGTGCTTGGGCGCGGGCAGGTCGGCCTCGGCAAGCACTCGACCGAAGGCTCCGCGGTCCTCGGCGAGGTGGATGGCCTCAGGGCTGGTCCCGACGATCGGCACGCCCTCGTCCTTGAGGGCCTTGGCCAGACCGAGCGGCGTCTGGCCGCCGAGTTGGACGATGACGCCGGCGATGGGACCGGCAGCCAGCTCCGCGGCATACACCTCGAGCACGTCCTCGAGGGTGAGCGGCTCGAAGTAGAGACGGCTGCTCGTGTCGTAGTCCGTCGACACCGTCTCCGGGTTGCAGTTGACCATGACCGTGTCGTAGCCCGCGTCCCGGAGGGCGAAGGAGGCGTGGACGCAGGAGTAGTCGAACTCGACGCCCTGACCGATCCGGTTCGGCCCTGAGCCGAGGATGAGGACGGCCGGCCGCTCCCGCGGGGCGACCTCTGTCTCCTCGTCGTAGGAGCTGTAGTGATACGGGGTGCGTGCGGCGAACTCAGCAGCGCAGGTGTCCACCGTCTTGAAGACCGGGCGCACGCCGAGCGCGTGGCGCACCCCCCGCACGACGGCTTCGGGTATGCCGCGCAGCTCGCCGATCTGCTGGTCGGAGAACCCATGTCGCTTGGCCAGGCGGAGCAGGTCCGGGCCGAGGCGATCGGCGTGCCTCAGGCTGTCGGCGAGGTCGTTGAGGAGCTCGATCTGGTCAAGGAACCACGGGTCGATGCCGGTGACCTCGTGGACCTCGGCCACCGAGAGCCCACCACGCATGGACTGCTGGACGGTGAGGAGTCGGCCATCGGTGGGGCGCTTGGCGATGGCGAGCAGCTCACGAGCGGCGGCCGGACTCGGGCGGTCCCCGCGCCAGTGGAAGGAGGAATCCTTGCGCTCGATGGAACGCAAGGCCTTCTGGAGGGCTTCGGTGAAGTTGCGACCGATGGCCATCGCCTCACCGACCGACTTCATCGTCGTCGTGAGCGTGTCGTCCGCGGCCGGGAACTTCTCGAAGGCGAAGCGGGGCACCTTGACAACGACGTAGTCGAGGGTGGGCTCGAAGCTGGCCGGCGTCTCCTGGGTGATGTCGTTCGGCACCTCGTCGAGGGTGTAGCCGATGGCCATCTTCGCGGCGATCTTGGCAATCGGGAAGCCAGTTGCCTTGGACGCCAGGGCCGACGAGCGCGAGACCCGCGGGTTCATCTCGATGACGATGATGCGGCCGTCGCGCGGGTTGACGGCGAACTGGATGTTGCAGCCGCCGGTGTCGACACCCACCTCGCGGATCACGGCGATGCCGATGTCGCGCAACCGTTGGTACTCACGGTCGGTCAGGGTCAGGGCCGGGGCGACGGTGATCGAGTCACCCGTGTGGACCCCCATCGGGTCGAGGTTCTCGATCGAGCAGACGACGACCACGTTGTCGGCGTGGTCCCGCATGACCTCGAGTTCGTACTCCTTCCAGCCCAGGATCGACTCCTCGAGCAGCACCTCGGTCGTCGGGGAGTACTGCAAGCCCTGACCGGCAATCCGGCGCAGGTCGGTCTCGTCGTAGGCGAAGCCCGAGCCGAGCCCACCCATCGTGAAGGAGGGGCGGACGACGACGGGGTAATGGAGGTCCAGGGCAGCCGTGAGGCACTCCTCCATGGTGTGACAGATGATCGAGCGTGCGCTCTCGGCGCCGCAGCGCTCGACGACGCCCTTGAACTTCTCCCGGTCCTCGCCGAGTTGGATCGCCTCGACCTTGGCCCCGATGAGGGGGCAGTCGTACTTCTCGAGGATCCCCCGCTCGTGCAGGGCCATGGCGCAGTTGAGCGCGGTCTGGCCGCCGAGGGTTGCCAAGACCGCGTCGGGACGCTCCTTGGCGATGATCTTCTCGACGATCTCGGGCGTGATCGGCTCGACATAGGTCGCGTCGGCGAACTCCGGGTCGGTCATGATCGTCGCCGGGTTGGAGTTGACGAGGATGACGCGGATGCCCTCCTCGCGGAGCACGCGGCAGGCCTGCGTGCCGGAGTAGTCGAACTCGCAGGCCTGGCCGATCACGATCGGCCCGGACCCGATGACGAGGACGCTCTTGATGTCGTCTCTCTTCGGCATTACTTGGAACCTTCCAGCAGGGAGACAAAGCGATCGAAGAGGTATGCCGCGTCGTGCGGCCCCGCCGCGGCCTCCGGGTGGTACTGCACCGAAAACGCCGTGAGTTCGCCCTCGGGAGTTCGCAGTTCGAGTCCCTCGACGACGTCGTCGTTGAGGCAGACGTGGCTGACCCGAGCCGATCCGAAGGGCGTCTCGGTGTCGGCGTCGAGGGGGGCATCGACGGCGAAGCCGTGGTTGTGCGCGGTCACTTCGACCTTGCCGGTCGTGCGGTCCATCACCGGCTGGTTGATGCCGCGGTGGCCGTACTTGAGCTTGTAGGTGCCAAAGCCCAGCGCCCGTCCGAAGATCTGGTTTCCGAAGCAGATGCCGAAGTAGGGAATACCCTCTCCCAGAACGGCTTTCAACAACTCGACCTCGTGGTCCGCGGTGGCGGGGTCACCTGGCCCATTGGAGAAGAAAACGCCGTCGGGACGGACCTCGCGGACCTGCTCAACGCTCGCCGTCGCGGGCAGCACGTGCACTTCGATACCTCGCTGAGCCATCAGTTCCGGCGTCATCGCCTTGATGCCGAGGTCCAGAGCGGCGACCGTGAAACGCCTCTCCCCCACCGCCGGCACGACGTAGGCCTCCTTGGTCGCCACCTCGGCGGCGAGCGCTGCCCCGGCCATTTGCGGCGCACCGGTGACCTGCGCGAGAAGCTGCTCCCGCGGCATACCGGCGGCCGGGCCGGAGAAGATCCCCGCCCGCATCGCCCCGCGCTCGCGCAGGTGCCGGGTCAGTGCTCGGGTGTCGAGATCACTGATCCCGACGACTCCTTGGCGGTCGAGCTCGGACTCCAGGCTGCGGCGGGAGCGCCAGTTGGAGGGTCGCACGGCGGGGTCGCGCACGACATAGCCGGCGACCCAGATGCGCGAGGACTCGTCGTCCTCGTCGTTCCAGCCGGTGTTGCCGACGTGCGGGGCGGTCATGACGACGACCTGGCGGTGGTAACTCGGGTCGGTGAGGGTCTCCTGGTAGCCGGTCATGCCGGTGGAGAAGACGGCCTCCCCCACGGTCGTACCGACCCGGCCGTAGGCACGACCGGTGAAGGTGCGGCCGTCCTCGAGGATCAGGATGGCGGGTTCGCGGCTGCTCAGCATGCTGCAGGTGCTCCTTCGGCGGCGGTCACGCGACCGCGCAGGATGGTCGTGTGAACGGCGGCCCGGAACTGCTCGCCGTGCCAAGGGTTGTTGCGGGACAGCGACTGTGAGCTGCTGCGGTCCACGGTGATGGCAGCCGCCGGGTCGACGAGCACCAAGTTGGCCGGCTCCCCCGGCACGATCGGGCGTCCGTGGTCGGCCAGGCCGGCAATGCCGGCGGGGGCGCTCGACATGACACGGGCGAGGTCGCTCCACCCACAGGGACCGCCCTCGACCATGACGGAAGCAACGACGGACAACGCCGTTTCCAGGCCCAGCATCCCGAAGGCGGCGTCCTCGAAGGCGTGTTCCTTGTCGTGACGGGCATGGGGCGCGTGGTCGGTCGCGACGGCGTCGATCGTGCCGTCCGCCAGTGCGGCGCGAACGGCCTGGACGTCCTCGATCGGGCGCAGCGGCGGGTTGACCTTGAAGACGGGGTCGTAGCCCGCGAGTCGCTCGGTCGTGAGCGCGAGGTGGTGGGGGGTCACCTCCGCCGTCACCGCGATGCCCTGGGCCTTGGCCCAGCGGATCACGTCCACACCCTCGGCCGTACTCACGTGGGCGACGTGGACTCTGCTACCGGTGTGCCTGGCGAGTTGGACATCGCGCGCGATGATCACCGACTCGGCCACGGCCGGCCACCCGGGCAGTCCGAGGCGACCGGAGAGTTCCCCCTCGTGGCAGCAGGCGTTCGGACCCGCGAGGGCGGGGTCCTGGCTGTGCTGCGAGACGACACCGCCGAACGATCGGATGTACTCCAGCGCGCGCCGCATGACCCGGGCGTCGGCGACGCACCGGCCGTCGTCGGAGAAGACGTTGACTCGCGCTCGAGAGCGGTGCATGAGGCCGAGCTCGGCAAGTTGCCCGCCGGCAAGGTCGTGGGTGACCGCACCGATGGGCTGGACGTCGACAAGTCCACAGGCGCGCCCGAGATCGAGGATCCGCTCGGCGGCCTCGGCCGTGTCCGTGACCGGGGTCGTGTTGGCCATCGCGAGGATTGCCGTGTATCCCCCGACCGCGGCCGCCCGCGAACCGGAACAGATTGTCTCGGCATCCTCTCGCCCCGGCTCCCGCAGGTGGGTGTGCAGATCGACGAGACCGGGCAGCAGGATCAGCCCATCGGCGTCGATGACCTGCGCATCGCTCGGCGCCTCCGAGGCGGTCAGGTCGGTGACGACGCCATCGACAATGACGACATCTGCGACCCTTGCGTCGGCGGTTTCCGTCGCTGTAGCGACGGAAGGCGCGGACGCAACGATCCTGGCGCCGGTGATGACAAGGGACCTCACTCCGGGCCCCGGCGACAATTTCTCACCAATAGTGAGCTTTCGGTCGCTCATGCCGCACCGCCTTCCGCACCGGCAAGCAGGTGGTAGAGGACGCTCATGCGCACCGCCACGCCGGCAGCGACCTGGTCGAGGATGAGGCTCTGGGCGGCATCCGCAGCATCGGCACTGATCTCGAGACCGCGGTTCATCGGGCCGGGGTGGCAGATGACGACGTCTGGGTGGTCGGCGACCAGGCGTTGCAGGCGCGGCCGGGTGAGGCCATACCCCACGGTGTACTCACGAGCCGTCGGGAAGTAGCCGCCGCTCATGCGTTCCTTCTGGACGCGCAGCATCATGAGCGCATCGACGCCACGGTCGCCGGTGAGGATCGGGTCCAGGTCGTTCGAGAGGGCGAAGCCGTCCGTCTCCGACCACGCCCTGATCCCGCTCGGCATCAGGGTGACCGGGGCGACGACGGTGACGTCGGCCCCGAGCATCCGCAGCGAGAGGACGTTCGAGCGGAAGACCCGCGAGTGCGTGAGGTCCCCGACGATGACGACATGCTTGCCGGCGAGACCGCCGATGCGCTGTTCCATCGTGTAGGCGTCGAGGAGCGCCTGCGTGGGGTGTTCGTGGGTTCCGTCGCCGGCATTGATGACGTGCGCGTCCACCCAGCCGGCGACCTGGTGAGCAGCGCCTGACGCACTGTGGCGCATGACCAGGGCATCGACTCCCATCGCGTCGATCGTCATGACGGTGTCACGCAGTGATTCGCCCTTGCTCGTGGACGAACCCTTGCCGGTGATGTTGATCGTGTCGGCGCTCATCCACTTGCCGGCGATCTCGAAGCTGGAGCGGGTGCGGGTCGAGTCCTCGAAGAAGAGGTTGATGACGGTGCGGCCGCGCAGAGTCGGGATCTTCTTGACCTCGCGGCGCTGCACGTCCTGCATCTGGGTGGCGGTGTCGAGCAGGGTCCGGATCAGGTCGGCGTCGAGGTCGGCGATGGAGAGCAGGTGGCGCGGCATGGTGGCCGTGGCGGACGCGGTGCTGTCGCTCACGGCTCTCCCCCGGCGATCGTCACGGACTCGTGGTCGTCATGGCCGAGGAGCCGCACGCGCACCTTCTCCGAATGGGACGTCGGGAGGTTCTTGCCGACGTGGTCGGCGCGGATCGGCAACTCACGGTGACCCCGGTCGACGAGGACCGCCAGACGCACGGCCCGCGGTCGCCCGTAGTCGCCGAGCGCGTCGAGCGCCGCGCGCACCGTGCGGCCGGAGTAGAGGACGTCATCGACGAGAACGACGACCCGAGCGTCGACCGTGCCGCCCGGGATGGAGGTGGGCATGGGCGTGCGGGTGGGCTGCTTGCGCAGGTCATCGCGGTACATCGTGATGTCGAGTGCCCCGGTGGGCACGGCCGTTCCCTCGACCTCGGCGATGATCGCGGCGAGGCGCTGCGCGAGGAGCACGCCCCGAGACGGGATGCCCAACAGGACCAGATCCGAGGCGCCCTTGTTGGCCTCGAGGATCTCGTGGGCGATGCGCTTGAGTACGCGGGCGATGTCGGCGTCCGAGAGGACGACGCGACCCTCGCCGGGTGAGTCTTCACGCGGCATACGCGTTCTGACCTCCTTCCCCGCCTCACTGGACGGGTCGTTAAAGGATGTCTGGCGCAACCCACTCTAAGGGATGGTTCGGAACCGTCCGATGCCGCCCCGCGTGATGGACGGATCAGGGAGTCGTCGTGCCGTACCCATGGACGTCGAGGACGACGTGCACGCTTCCGGTGGACTCGTTGCGGATGCGCACCGTGCCATCGGCGGCGACATCCACCGTGCCGAAACCCGCTCTGGCCTCGTTGGCGACGTAGTTGACCAACGGAATGCCCGGTGTACCCGAGGCGGCGATCGCCACCCAACCGGGCCGGGTCCCATTGGTGATCGTCACGTTGACCGCGAGCAGGCTGACACCCATGGGCACCGGGGAGCCGGGCGCGCCCGCGACGCGGAAGGTGCGCACCTCACCAGGGCCGAGGATCGCGGCGCCCGGATTGGTGGTCGTCCCGAAGCGGGTGTCGACCAACCTGGCCTGCGGTGTCGCGCGGTAGAGCTGGGCTGCCGTTGGGCCGGTCCACCCCTGGACGTCGACGACGACATGGGTGGTCCCCGTCGAGCCGTTGGTGAGGCGAACGGTGCCCGAGGACGTGAGGTTGGCCACCATGGTGTTACCCACCGTGTCCCCGGCGAGGAAGTTCACGACCGATGTCGAACCGGCGCCTGACGGACTCACACTCAGGTAACCGGCGGCCCGTGGGTCAGTTGCCGTGACCCGCAGGAGGGCGGCCTGCGCTCCCGCCGGCACGCTGGAACCGCTGACCTTGACCTCCACACTCTCACCCGGACCGAGGGCGGTCGCGCGAGGGTTCGGACTGGTGCCCACGCGGCTGTCCATGAGGCGGACCGCAGCAATCGGGGACAGCCGGGTCGAGACCTGGGGGGCGATCCACCCCTGGACGTCGAGGACGACATGGACCGGCGAGGTGCCACCGTTGGTCAAGGTGACCGTCCCGTCGGTCGCCACCGGCACGGTCGACAGGTTGGCGACCACCGCACCGGACACCCAGTTGACCAGTGAACTGGGCGAGCCCGCCACCGCGAGATAACCCGGGCTGTTGCCGGCAACGGCCGTGACATTCGCCAGGACCGCGGTCGCCGTGGACGGCACCGGCGACCCGGCACCGACCAGCCGCAGACGGAGATTTCCTCCTGCTGGGATCGCCGTGACCAAGCCAGGGTTGGCGGGAGCACCGAAACGAGTGTCGAGCACTCGGACCGGATCCACCGATGTGACCCCACCGGCGAGACCGGGCATCACCGCAGTGGTGGCAGCAGACGCTGGTCCGGTCCCCCCGGCGTTGCTCGCCGTGACCGTGAAGGTATATGCCGTGCCGTTGACCAGGCCGGTCATCGTCACCGTTGTGGTCGGCGCCGCCACGGAGACGGTCGATCCGCCGGGAGACGCCGTCACGGTGTAGGTGGTGGTGGGTGATGCGCCGGAGGTGCCGGGCGACCACGAGATGGTGGCCTGTCCGTTGCCGGCCACCGCAGTGGGCGCGAGCGGCGCGCCGGGGACCGCAGGCGGTGTGGACGAGACGAACCGGATCGCATCTGCCCAGATGCGCTTGCTCGTGTCCCCACCACTGTTGTCGGCCAGATGCACGCTCGCCGGCTGGCCGGTGCGGACGGTCACGGTCCCGAGGAGCCGATATCCCGATGCCGTCGATTGGTCGAGGATCGTCTCGCTGGTTCCGCCGGCGCTCGTCAGCACGTAGCGTGCCTTGGTCGCGACGGAGGCATCGGGCACGTTGGCCTCCACCCGGTAGGTGCCCGGAGCCAGCGTCGGGGACCAGGTCGCCCCGTTGAACTCGGTCGAACTCGGCCCGGTCCAGTAGGCCTTCTGCTTGACACCGCTGCCCGCCGCCGGCCGCCAATAGGTCATGGACCCGGTGAAGACGAACCCAGCAGACCCCGGGCCGACGATGTTCGTGCCGTAATCAGTGCGCACCGGGTTGCCCGGGAGTGTGATGTCGGCCCAGTTGCGGTCGATGTGCAGCGCGACGCCGCCCCACGTCTCGACCGTGTCGCCCGAGTACTGGCGCATCCGCTGGTGGTTGGCCCAGTAGACGTCCGGGTAGAACTGTGGACTGTAGGTGTCGCGGGTCGTCTGCAACTGGTTCCAGTGCGCGACCCAGATCTGGTCCGGAGGGACGAAGGACGGGTCGCCGGCCACGGCGCGGCTCATGTCACGCATCATCGATCCGGGCCCGCCGTAGACCCCTGAGACGTAGCCGAGGCGGTGCAGCTCCTGGGTCCATCCGGAGACGTGGGCCACCGTGGCCGCGGAGCACTCGGCATCCGTCATGGAGTAGTTCTCCATGTCGAGCTCGATGAGGGTCCCGGGGCCCATCCCGAGCGCCTGCACCGCGGCGACCGCAATCCCTGCCTCGGTGACTCCCTGGGCCCTGGCCGTCGTCGCGTTGCGGGAGATCATGGCGAGATTGGCCTGCTGCACGCACGGCGACTGAGGCCCGACATGGATCGGGATGAGGCCCCAGCCCTGCGCGGTCACCTGGTTGATCCACGACGTCCCGCCCTGGAAGGGGCAGGCCCGCATCGATCCGCTGGTGTAGATGCCTACGGCGACATACGGCGATTGGCGCCACGCCTGCATGCTCGTGACGGACGGCGCGCTGCAGGCGTCGAAGGCCATCGCGCCATACAGTGGCTGCCCCACCGGAACGGCCGCCGTCAGGGAGGACAGCGAGGCCGGAGCCACGCGTTCCTCGGCGGTCTTCGGCCCCACGGGCACTGGTTCCTGGCGAGGGGTCGGGACGCTGGTTCGCCGCTGGGCGGGTGCCCGACTTGGGACCGGCACGGGGTCCGCGCTGATCTCCATGTCGGCAACGATGGCGTCAACCGCAGCCGAGCCCTGCGGACCCCAGCCGGTCCGCACGGAGACGCCGCGACCCTGGAGCGCCACATCGGATCGCTTGTCCTGGTCGTTGCGGCGGATCGTGCCCCGCGCCCCGGGCGAAGACCATCCCTTGCGGCCGGTGGCGGTCTGCTCGTCGGCGCCGGTCGGTCCGATCCAGACCGTGTTGCCACGCCCGACCGCCCGGGAGGGGCAGTTCTGTTGCTCAGGTGCGGTCCCGAGATAGACCGCGTCGACGTCCAACCGGACACAGACATCGTCGGAGGCGTCCAGGTCGATGACCGGCCAGTCCGCGGGGACCGAGACGGTGACTCCGGCGTAGGCCACCTGCTTCTCAGCGGGCGCAGCCTCGGCCACGGGGACAGTCAGACCGCCGACACCGACAGAGACGGCGAGGGCGGCCACGAGGCGCCGCAACGAACCAGGGTGCACGGATGTCCTCCAGGGCAAGGGGCGGACCCGATGATAGTGAACTTTCGTCACATCAACCACAGGAGATCACTCCTGTACCGGTCACGGTTCGGTGACGAGTTCCTTCATCATGAGCGCTCGACGCCCCCAGCGGGCCAAGTTGGCCTCGGCACCCCACAGGAGGGTGTCCGCTGCCGCCTCAAGGGCCTGCAAGGCGTCGACATCCTCGGGCGCGATCGGCCGAACGACGCTGCGCCCGATCAGGTCCACAGCTCAGCCCAAGGTCGGCTTGAGCTCGAGCAGGCGGCCCAGGACCCCGTTGACGAATTTGGGACTCTCATCGGTCGAGAGATCGGTGGCCAGCGCCACCCACTCGTCGATGGCGACAACCTCGGGGACGTCCTCGGCATACACGACCTCGAAGGTGCCCAAGCGCAGGATGGCGCGGTCGACCGCCGGCATGCGCTCCAGGGTCCATCCTTGCGCCCACGTGGTGATCAGGTCGTTGATCGCGGTCCAGTGCTCGACGACGCCACGCACCAAGGTGGCGGTGTACTCCCGCACGGGAGAGTCACCGGCGGGCTGCTCGAGGCGCTGCCCCAGCAGCTCAGCGACGTTGAGGGAGCGCTGGTCGGCCTCGAAGAGCAGATCCAGCGCCGCCTTGCGGGCCTTGGTCCGAGCAGCCATCGGTCAGTTGACGCGACCCAGGTAGGACCCGTCGCGGGTGTCGACCTTGATCTTGGTACCCGTCTCGAGGAAGAGGGGCACCTGGATCTCGGCTCCGGTCTCGACGGTCGCCGGCTTGGTGCCGCCGGTGGAGCGGTCGCCCTGCAGGCCCGGCTCGGTGTAGGTGATTTCGAGGACGACCGAGGCCGGCAGCTCGATGAAGAGGACATTGCCGTCGTGACGGGCGACGAGGGCGTCCTGGTTCTCCAGGAGGTACTTCGCGGCGTCCCCGACGACGTCCGGGCTCACCGAGATCTGGTCGTAGGTGTCACCGTCCATGAAGATGTAGTCGCTGCCGTCGTTGTACAGGTACTGCATCGTCCGCTTGTCGACGTTCGCGGTGTCGACCTTGACCCCGGCGTTGAAGGTCTTGTCGAGGGTTTTGCCCGACGTGACGTTCTTCAGCTTGGTCCGCACGAAGGCCGGGCCCTTGCCGGGCTTGACGTGCTGGAACTCGATGACGGTCCAGAGCTGGCCGTCGATGTTGAGGACCATGCCGTTCTTGAGGTCGTTGGTCGATGCCACGTTCGGTGTCCTTGCGTCCGTTCGGTATGCCGCGCAGCCCGGTCCGGGGCACGCGTCACCCCCGGTGAGGGGGTGGGGATTCGCCAGAAGTTTACAGGTACGCAGCCGGATCGAATTCCTCGATGGGGATGACCCGCAGGCGCGGCAGCCTGGTGTTGAAAGCCCCGACGGCATACTCCAGGTCGAAGGTCTGGACTCCCCTGGACTCCAACGCAGTGAACCCGGCATTGCGAAACTCGGTGAAGGCCACCACGCCCACGCGCCGGTCGGTGTCGAGGAGGGCCTCGATGTCGGCGAGGAAGTCGCCGTCGTGGCTGACGAGCAGGACGTCACCGGGGCGGTGGGCCAGCGCCTGGAGGGTGCGCTGGATCGCGACGTCGACGACCTTGGTCGACGCGTCGCCGGATAGCGGGATCGGCTCGTAGTCCATGGCCTTGAGGGCCTGGACGAAGGCCATCGGCATGCCGCCGCTGGCGTTGAGGAAGAAAAGGGCCTTGACGTCCTGCTGCCACTGGGCACGGGCGAAGGAGAGCAGCCGGTCCCATCGAGGCCGCTCGTCCGGGTGGGGCCGCCGGCCGAGGATTGACGTGCCCAGGGTGGCGTCGATGTTCTCGCCGTCCACCAGCACGTAGGTCGTCCCCGCGGTGCGCTCGCTCATGAGCCGCACTCTAGGTGTACCCGGCCAGGAGGTTGGTAGCAGTGTGGGTGCTTGAACGCGGGAGAACCTCCGGGTGGGATGTGGCTTGTCTAAGGCCCACTCCAACCCGGAGGTTCTCGTGTCCCACGCTAATGCCCGTTTAACTGTTCATGGCCGCCGCTTGATCGTCCAGCGTCATCAGCAGGGATGGAAACAGGCGCACATCGCGGCGGCGATGGGGGTCTCGCGCAAGTGCGTCGCGACGTGGATCAGTCGTCACGCCGCTGAAGGGGAAGGCGGGTTGGCGAACCGATCCTCACGCCCACGCACCAGCCCCCGCAGGACGGCTCCCGAGGTCGAGGAAGCCGTCCTGAGAGCGCGGGTCACGGACCGTGAAGGCCCTGACGTCCTGGGACCGAAGGTGGGCGTGCCGGCGCGGACGGTCTCACGGATCCTGCGCCGTCACCAGATGCCGTACCTGCGCGAGTTGGACCCGATGACCGGGGAGGTGATCAGGTCCTCGAAACAGAGCGCGGAACGCTACGAACGCGACTATCCGGGCGAACTGGTGCACATGGACGTCAAGAAGCTCGGCAAGATCCCTGACGGGGGCGGGTGGCGCGCTCACGGGTTGGCTGCCACCCAGGCCGCCAAGGGCAAGCGGGACAAGATCGGGTACGACTACGTCCACTCGCTGATCGATGACTACTCCCGGCTGGGCTACTCCGAAGTCCTGCCCGACGAGAAAGGACCCACCTGCGCGGACTTCCTGGAGCGGGCTGCGGCGTACTTCGCCGCCCAAGGCATCACCGTCATCGAACGCGTCATGACCGACAACGCCTTCGCCTACCGCCACAGCGCCGACATGAAGCGAG
>NZ_HF570956.1:2315139-2344546 GCF_000367525.1 Phycicoccus elongatus Lp2
CGGCATACCGGGGCAACGGGGTGCGGGAGCGAGCCGCGGCTCAGAGCCAGGCCGCGGCCCCCGTGGTGGCGGCGGCCGAGCGGGGCACCCAACTGCTCCTCGACCTCGGTGATCGTCCCGAGGTGCGCCAGGGCAGTGGCCTGCCCGAGTTGAGCGGCACCGAACGGGTCCGTGCCGAGCTCGATGTCCTCGGCCTCGACGTCTCCACCCATGTCATGGACGTCTACGCCCCCCTGCTCGACGCCCTGGGCGTCACTCGTGCCCGCGACCTGATGGCCGCGCGGAGCAACCGTGAGGTCTGGGTCGGCGGGGTCAAGGTCGCCACCCAGACCCCACCGATCCGTTCGGGTCGACGCGTCGTCTTCCTCACCCTC
Organism: Phycicoccus elongatus Lp2; assembly: GCF_000367525.1. Lineage (GTDB taxonomy): Bacteria > Actinomycetota > Actinomycetes > Actinomycetales > Dermatophilaceae > Phycicoccus_A > Phycicoccus_A elongatus. The sequence goes on from NZ_HF570956.1 coordinate 2,315,514, forward strand.
GACGACGGCAGCGGTCCGGCCGATGCGACCTTCTTCGAGGACGTCCAGGGCCCGTATGCCGAGACCGTCTTCCACTCGTGGCTGCTCCTCGTGCGCGGTGTCGTTCGCCGGACCGGTCAGCGGGGCGTCTCGATCCGCGCCACCGGTGCCTGGGAGCTCTCCTCGCTCTGGGAGGCCTGGCAGGGTGGGGGACGCGAGGAGGCGCTGGCCGCCCTGGCGGCGCTCGACGTCTCGGTGCGGGCCCGGGCGCAGGAAGCGGAGGCAGCGACCGACTCGACGAGGAGGCGAGTCCTGGTCCACGCCAGCGGTTTCCGGCAGTCTCCCTATGCCGACACCCGGCCGGCGGGCACTCCGAGCACCGACGGACGGGCGATGGGAGCTGGCCTGGGTTCCCGACGTCAGTCCTTCACCGGCCCCTACTCGCCCGACGACGCCGCAGCCGCGCCGCGCAAGTTGTGGCACGCCAGCCCCGGGAGTTCCGGGCACTAGGGTGAGCATCGTGACCGATCGTGCCCCCAGCCGCCGCTCCGGTGTCGACACCTCGGTGCGCACGGCGGCGGTGTGGCACACCGTCGACGAACACGTCCGGGAGTTGTCGGAGGCCCTCGGTCGACCCCTGCGCGTCCTCGACCTCGGCGGTGGCACCGGCGGCCTGGCCGTGCCCTTGGCCGAGGCCGGCCACGACGTCATCGTCGTCGACCCCAGCCCGGATGCGCTCGCCTCGCTGCGTCGACGCGCGACCGAGCAGGACGTCGCCGACCGGATCGAGGCCCGTCAGGGCGATGCCGACTCTCTCACCGACCTGCTCGAGGGCCGTGCCGTCGACCTGGTCACCTGCCACGGCACCCTCGAGCACGTTGACGACCCGGCCACGGCGGTGCGCCAGTTGGCCGCCACCCTCGCCCCCGGCGGCCTGCTCAGCCTCCTCGTCGCCCAGCGGTATGCCGCGGTGCTGGCCCGCGCGCTCGCCGGCCAGTTCGCCCGGGCGCGCGAGGTCCTCGACAGTGACACCGGGCGCTGGAGCGGTGATGACCCGTTGCCTCGACGTTTCGACCTCGACGAGCTCGTCGGGCTGGTCGACGCCGCGGGCCTGACCGTCCGGTCCGCCACCGGCGTGCGGATCTTCACCGATCTGGTGCCCTCGGGCGCCTTGGACTCGGACGCCGATCGGCAGGCCCTGCTCGCGCTCGAACACGCGGCCGCGCAGCACCCGTCGCTGGCCACGCTCGGGACCGCCGTTCATGTCGTCGCCTTGCGACCCTGACACCGGCACGGTCAGGCCGTCATGAGCCGCCGCCAGTTCGCCCTCCCACAGCGTTCGGGGGATGGTCCGCCGGACGACACCGGGTGCACGATCCTGCACGTCGACATGGATGCCTTCTATGCGTCCGCTTCCTTGCTCGCCCGACCCGACCTGGTCGGTACGCCGGTCATCATCGGCGCGGCCCGCGGGCGCGGCGTCGTCCTCTCGGCCACCTATGAGGCCCGCCGCTTCGGGGTGACGTCGGCGATGCCGATGAGTCGAGCCCAGCGGCTGTGTCCCCAGGCGACAGTGCTGCCTCCCGACCACGAGCTCTACTCCCGGATGTCCTCGGCGGTCATGGAGATCTTCCGCTCCGTCACCCCCGTGCTCGAGCCCCTCTCGCTCGACGAGGCCTTCCTCGACGTCTCGGGGGCCATCCGGCGGCTCGGGCCGCCCGCGACAATCGGCCAACTCATCCGCGACACCGTCCACGATGAGCAGCGTGTGACCTGTTCGGTCGGGGTTGCGCCCAGCAAGTTCGTCGCCAAGCTCGCCTCCGGGCTGGCAAAGCCCGACGGCATGGTCATCGTGCCCGTCGACGAGGTCGTGCCCTTCGTCCAGCAACTGCCCGTCGGGGCCCTGTGGGGGGTGGGGGAGCGAACCGAGGAGGCCTTGCTGCGGCTCGGCCTGCGGACCGTCGCCGACATCGCGCACACCCCGCTCACGACGCTGACCCGCGCCCTCGGGGACGTCGGCGGCAGGCATCTGCACGACCTCTCCTGGGGGCGGGATCCTCGCGGGGTCGAGCAGGAGCAGCGCGAGCGCAGCATCGGCAGTGACGAGACCTTCGCGCACGACCTCGACGACCCGGCGCTGATCCATCGTCACTTGCTGGCCCTCAGCGAACGCACCGCCTCTCGTGTCCGGAAGGCGGGGCTGGCCGGTCGCACCATCAGCATCAAGGTGCGATTTGCCGACTTCACGACCATCACGCGCTCCCGCACGCTGCGCGAACCCACCGATGTCAGCCGTGAGATCTATGAGACCGCCGTCGGCCTCTATGACGCGTTGGGCCTCCAACGCGCCCGGATCCGTCTTGTCGGGGTCCGCATGGACAAGCTCCTCCCGGTCGAGCAGGCGCCCATCCAGGCCCGCCTCGACGAGCCGGACCACGGCTGGCGCGACGCGGACCGGGCGATCGACCGAGCCAGCGCGCGCTTCGGGTCGGGGGCGGTCCGTCCAGCCAGCCTGATCCCTCGCGAACAATCTTCCTCACGACCCCCCGGCGATCTATCCTGAGGGGGAACCCGCGACGGACCCGGTCCGTTGCCACCTCGGGACCAGTTAGGGAGGACCGCGTGCCGCTGTCGGAGCATGAGCAGCAGATGCTCGAGCAGATGGAGCAGGCCCTTGCCTCCGAGGACCCCCGCTTCGCCCATCAGATGCGTGGTGGCACCACCTTGGCGGTCCGCCGCCGCCGGCTCGTCCTCGGGATTCTCGGGGTCGTCATCGGTCTGGCGCTGGTCGTCGTCGGGGTCAACACCACGATGTGGGTCGGCGCGGTGGGATTCGCCGTGATGGTCGCAGCCGCCGCCTATGCCTTCACGCCGGTCAAGGAGGGCGACGCCTCCGCACAGGCCGCGGCGCGCACCAAGGGTCGGGGTCCGACCCCGCCCAAGGGATCCTCCTCGTTCATGCACAAGCTGGACGAGCGGTGGGAGCGCCGCGAGCGGGGCCAGTAGAACCCCCCAACACCTCGTTGCGTTCGCGTCAACGGTGGCCATGGCGACGGGTCACGCGGACGCAAGCGGTGGGGGGTCAGGTGATGACGACGCCGACAACCCAGGTGACCGCGATGAGCACGGCCGCGATCAGTTCGATGCCGATCGAGGTCATGATCGCCTTGAGCGCCGCCTTGGTGCGGCGCCAGGCCACGGCACCGTCACGCTGCGGCAGGTAGGCCAGGACGAACAGTCCGAGCACGAAACCGACGAAGAAGCCCACGACGGGAATGAGGAACATCCCCGCGATCCCGCACAGGGCCGCGATGACCAAGCTGCCGGTCCTCACCCCGTCGGCCTTGAGCCGCTTCCCGGGGATGAGGTACTGACCGGCCAGACCGGCCGCGAACCACACGCAGCAGAGGCCGAAGATCACCCACGGTGTGGTGCCGGGCATGTCGATCGCCCAGATCAGGACGCCGAGCAGGGTGAGCAGGAGGCCCGGCAGGACGGGCACGACAATGCCCAGCATCCCGATCAGGATGATCAACCCGGGCACCCACGTGGTGGTGCCCTCGGGCAGGAAGCCGCTCAACTCAGTCGGCGGTCGTCGGCTCCGGCGTGGTCAGGCGGTCGGACTCGTCATGGATGTCGGCGTGGCCTTCGAGGGCGGGCGCGTGCTTGCGGCCGTGGTGGGCGCAGAAGAGCAATTCACCACCACCGTGGAGGCGGGCCCGCACGAAGGCCTGGGCCCCACACCGGTCGCATCGGTCGGCAGCGGACAGGCTCGGTGCCAGTGCAGCGTTCACATCGGCCTCCTCAAGGCTTTGCACTCGTCCACCCCGGGACCGGGGTGCCCTCGGACCAACAGTCAAACACGAGGAATCCTTCCCGACCGAGAATTCCCTCGCGCGTCCCATCACTTGTCGGTGACGGTATGCCGCGGGGCCGGCCCCGCGGCATACCCTCCGGCCCGCGTGGCGTGGCCGGGCTGTCAGGGCCCGCGGTTAGCCTGCTGGGGTATCACCCGCCGCACCCCAGGAGCATCGCCCGTGGCCACCGCCGCGAAGAAGACCGCGACCACGAAGTCCACTCAGGACTACACCGCTCACCACCTGCAGGTCCTCGAGGGCCTGGAGGCGGTGCGCAAGCGCCCTGGGATGTACATCGGGTCCACCGACAGTCGCGGCCTCATGCACTGCCTCTGGGAGATCATCGACAACTCCGTCGACGAGGCCCTCGGTGGCCACTGTGACCGGATCGAGGTCGTCCTCTTCGAGGACGGCTCGGTGGAGGTGCGCGACAACGGCCGTGGCGTCCCGGTCGACATCGAGCCCAAGACCGGGCTGACCGGCGTGGAGCTCGTCTACACGCGACTGCACGCGGGCGGAAAGTTCGGCGGGGGCTCCTATACCGCCTCCGGTGGGCTCCACGGTGTCGGCGCCTCGGTCGTCAACGCCCTGTCCAGCCGGCTCGACGTCCAGGTCGACCGAGGGGGCAAGACGTACGCCATGAGCTTCCGGCGTGGCGAGCCGGGCGTCTTCTCGGATGTGGCCGGTGCCCAGGGTCGCAAGGACCCCGAGCACGCCTTCACCCCCTACGTCGCGGGTTCCCAGCTCGACATCGTCGGCAACGTCAGGCGAGGGATCACCGGCACGCGGGTCCGCTATTGGGCCGACCACCAGATCTTCCTCAAGGACGCCGAGTTCGACCTGACCGGGCTCCTCGCCCGAGCCCGGCAGACCTCCTTCCTCGTGCCCGGCCTGACCATCGTCATCCGCGACGAGCGGGGCTCCGAGGCCACCGAAGAGACCTTCGTCCACGACGGCGGTATCTCCGAGTTCTGCGACTACCTGGCCATCGATCCCCCGGTCACCGATGTCTGGCGCCTTCAGGGCAGCGGCACCTTCACCGAGACGGTGCCCGTGCTCGACGCCAAGGGCCACATGACACCGACCGATGTCGAGCGCGAGTGTGGGGTCGACATTGCTCTGCGGTGGGGGACCGGCTTCGAGACCAAGGCCCTCAGCTTCGTCAACATCATCGCCACGCCCAAGGGTGGCACCCACGTCGCCGGTTTCGAGCAGGCGCTGCTCAAGGTCTTCCGTCGCCAACTGGAGCTCAACGCGCGGCGGCTCAAGGTCGGCTCCGACAAGGTCGAGAAGGACGACATCATGGCCGGGCTCACCGCCGTGGTGACGGTCCGCCTGGCCGAGCCGCAGTTCGAGGGTCAGACCAAGGAGGTGTTGGGCACAGCGGCTGTGCGCGCCATCGTCGCCAAGGTCGTCGAGTCCGAATTGACCTCTTTGCTCACCTCGACCAAACGTGGCGAGAAGGCCCAGTCGGCCCTGCTTCTCGAGAAGGTGACCGCAGAGATGAAGACGCGCATCAGTGCGCGCCTCCACAAGGAGACCCAGCGCAAGAAGAATGCGCTCGAGTCCTCCTCTCTGCCAGCCAAACTCGCGGACTGCCGATCCTCCGACAATGATCGGACCGAGCTCTTCATCGTCGAGGGCGACAGCGCGCTCGGCACCGCGAAACTGGCTCGTTCCTCGGACTATCAAGCGTTGCTGCCGATTCGCGGCAAGATCCTCAACGTCCAGAAGGCCTCGGTCACCGACATGCTCGGCAATGCCGAGTGCGCCTCGATCATCCAGGTCATCGGGGCCGGCTCCGGTCGCACCTTCGACCTCGAGACGGTCCGCTACGGCAAGGTCATCATCATGACTGACGCCGATGTCGATGGCGCCCACATCCGGACCCTGCTCCTCACTCTCTTCCACCGCTACATGCGCCCGCTCATCGAGGCGGGGAGGGTGTATGCCGCGGTGCCACCGCTGCACCGGATCGAGGTCGTCAACCCGGGCTCGAAGCCGAACGAGCTCATCTACACCTACTCCGAGACCGAGATGCGCAAGACGCTCGCCACGCTCACCAAGCGGGGCCGAACGATCAAGGACCCGATCCAGCGCTACAAGGGCTTGGGCGAGATGGACGCCGATCAGTTGGCCGAGACCACCATGGACCCGCGCCACCGCACCCTGCGGCGGGTCACGATCGGCGACATCGAGGCGGCCCAGCGCGTCTTCGAGTTGCTCATGGGCAACGAGGTGGCGCCGCGCAAGGACTTCATCGTCGAGTCTGCGCGCACCTTGGACCGCGAACGCATCGACGCCTGAGGCCCACGATCTGGGCGTTGTCCCAACCCGCCAAGGGCGCTCCTTCTGTGCCACAGTGACGAGTCATCCGCGGGGTTCCCGTCCCGCACGTGATGATGGAGGACGCGATGAGTCAGGCCGTCGAGACCGCCGAGAATCAGGGTGAGGTGCAGACCGAGCTGAAGCGGGTCATGGGACCCAAACTGTTGCTGCTCTTCATCGTTGGCGACATCCTCGGCACAGGGGTCTATGCGCTCACAGGGGATGTGGCGGCCGAGGTCGGCGGAGCGGCATGGGCGCCCTTCCTCGTCGCCTTCGCGATCGCGATGGTGACAGCCTTCTCCTACCTCGAGCTCGTCACCAAGTACCCCCAGGCAGCCGGTGCGGCGCTCTACACCCACAAGGCCTTCGGCATCCACTTCCTCACCTTCATGGTGTGCTTCACGGTCATGTGCTCGGGCATCACGTCCGCCTCGACGGCCTCGCGAGCCTTCGCCTCGAACATGGCCAAGGGCTTCGGCTGGGACGCCGACAACAGCAATCTCGTCGTCATGATCGCGCTGGGCTTCATGCTGCTGGTGGCCTTGGTGAACTTTCGTGGTGTCGGCGAGAGCGTTAAGGCCAACATCGTCCTGACCTGCGTCGAGCTCTCCGGTCTACTGCTCGTCATCATGGTCGGCTTCTACGCCCTCTTCGCCGGCAAGACCGACTTCTCGCGCACGATGGTCTTCGACAGTCCCTCCGACAAGTCGGCCTTTCTGGCGGTGACGGCTGCCACCTCGTTGGCCTTCTTCGCAATGGTCGGTTTCGAGGACTCGGTCAACATGGCCGAGGAGACCAATGACCCGGTCCGCAACTTCCCCAAGATGATGATCACCGGCATCGGGATGACCGGCGTCATCTACATCCTCGTCGCCCTCTTCGCCGTCGCGATCGTGCCGGTCGGAGAGCTCGGCGACACCGACACCCCACTGGTCAAGGTCGTGGAGACGGCGGCACCCGACGTCCCGATCAAGACACTGCTGCCCTTCATCTCCATGTTCGCCGTTGCCAACTCGGCCCTGATCAACATGCTCATGGCCTCCCGACTCCTCTACGGGATGGCGCGCCAGGAGGTGCTGCCGCCGGTCCTGGGCTGGGTCCACAAGGGCCGCCAGACCCCTTGGGTCGCGATCATCTTCACGACCCTCATCGCGTTCGGGCTCATCATCGTCGTCACCAAGAACTCCGGCGACGTCATCTCCGCGCTCGGAGGCACGACCGCCCTGCTGCTCCTGGGGGTCTTCACGATCGTCAACATCGCTGTGCTCGTGCTCCGCAAGGACACCATCAACAGACGGCATTTCACGACACCGACCATCCTGCCGATCATCGGTGCGCTCACATGTGCGTTCTTCGTGACGCCGCTGACCGGGCGCGACACCATTCAGTACGAGATCGCCGGTGGTCTGCTCGCCATCGGCGTCGTGCTCTGGGCGCTGACATGGACCGCCAATCGCTTCTTCTTCGCCAAGCGCACGTATCTGCGCGACCCGGAGCAGTACCTCGGCGGTGACAAGACCACCAACTGACGGGCGTCAGCGCGGCGGCTCAAGACAGCTTCTGCGTCACGCGGAAATTGACTCCGCGGCCGCACATAGCTGCGTGACATCCGAACTTCCGCGTCACGCAGAAGTTGTTGTGGCTAGCGCGGCGGCGCCACTGAGTCCCTGACGACGAGCTCGGTCGGGACATAGGTCATCACCGAGGGATCGAGTGGCTGGTCATCGAGGAGCGCCCCGAGCAGCAGGTTGGCCGCCACCTGACCTTGTGCCTCAACGTCCTGACGCACCGTGGTCAGACCGAGGACATTCGACAAGGTGTGATCGTCGATGCCGACGACCGAGAGGTCATCCGGGACGTGCAGTCCCAGGCGATGGGCGGCGGCCATGGCACCGAAGGCCATCTCGTCGGACGCCGCGACGATGGCCGTCGGTCGCTCGGCCGCCGAGAAACAGGTGAGGAGGGCCGAGGTGTGCTCGGCCGCAGCATCCGCCGTCCAGTCGCAGTTGAGGACCCACTCCTCTCGAAGAGGTATGCCGTGGGCGGCCAAGGTCTCCTCGAAGGCCCGGCGACGGCCCTGGGGGGTGAGGACGTGGGCCACGTTGCCCGGGACGGCCCCGATGTAGGCGATCCGGCGGTGGCCCTGGGAGATGAGGTGCTCGGTCGCCTGCCGCATCGCGTCGGCGTCGTCGATCCGGACGCACGGGTGGCCAGGCATCGGCGTTCCGATGGCGACCGCGGGCAGGGCGAGGCGATCGAGGAGAGCAAGTTCCTCGTCCGTCATGGGGAGGTTGAGGGTGATGACGCCGTCGACCCGGCGCCACAGCAGGTTCTGGCTCAGGTGAAGCCGCGAGTCGTAACTCTCGTCCTCGAGGTCGAAGAGCAGGACATGGTGGCCACGCGCACGCAAAGACTTCTCGATGGCGGACACCAGTGAGGCGAAGAACCAGCGGGTGAGGAAGGGGGCGACGACCCCGACGACCTCCGTGCGCCCAGAGGCGAGCGAGGTGGCCGTCGGGGACGCCATGTAGTTCAGCTCTTCCGCGACCTGGATGACCTTCTCGCGCGTCTCGGGGGAGACGCGGTCGAGCCCACGGAGGGCTCGGGAGACCGTGGCCACAGAGACCCCGGCCTCCCGAGCAACATCCGTGATTGTGCTCATCCGTGCAGGACGCGCGCTGTCGGACATCAGCCCTTCGTGCCTCCCGCGAGCAGACCACGGACGAAGTAGCGCTGCAGGGAGAGGAACACCGCAACCGGCAGGGCGATCGAGATGAACGCTGCCGCCGAGAGCAGGTACCAACGGTTGCCGAGGGTTCCACTGATGGTGTTGAGGATCATCGTCAGCGGAGCCAGCTCCGGCGAGCCACCGAGCATCGTCAGGGCGACCAGCAGGTCGTTCCAGACCCAGAGGAACTGGAAGATGCCGAAGGACGCCAACGCGGGGGCGATGAGCGGCAGCAACACCTGGAAGAAGATCCGGACGTGGCCGGCGCCATCGACGCGAGCCGCCTCGAGCAGCGAGGCCGGGATCTCCTTCATGAAGTTGTGCAGTAGGAACACCGCCAGCGGCAGCGCGAAGGCGCTGTGCGACAACCAGAGCGACCAGTACGACCCACCCAGGCCCAGGTCCTGGAACATCGTGACCAAGGGGAGGAGGGCGATCTGGAGCGGGACGATCTGCAGCGCGAATACGGCGACGAACAACGCGTTGCGGAACGGGAAGTCGATCCACGCGAAGGCGTATGCCGCGAGCGACGCCAGGAGAAGGGGCAGGAGCACCGCCGGGATGACGATGACGAAACTGTTGACGAAAAAGTCCGTCAACGGCGGCTGGCCCTCGGCGCCCTGGAGCACCTGCTTGTAGTTGTCCATCGTGAAGCCGGTCCGCCATGCGTTCCACCAGCCGGTGGACTGGATGTCCTTCTGCTCGCGGAAGGACGTGACGAACAGGCCGAAGGTCGGCGTCGTCCAGGCCAATGCCATGACGACGGCGAACAACGATGCCCACTTCGAGCTGACGGCCCGGGCGGCATTACCCGCAGCGGACTTGCCGCGCTTCTTGCCGGTCTCCAGTTCTTGGCCGCCGCCGGCCTCCTCGACGGCCTCGTTGGCCACCGACTCGGGGACGGGTGCGGGAGTTGCGGTGCTCATCAGGCGTCCTTCCGCATCTGGATCACGTTGAACACGATGATCGGCATGACCAACAAGAAGATGACGATGGCGATCGCGGCACCCAGGCCCGGCTGCTGGGTCACGAACGAGCGGTTGTAGAACTCGTTGGCGAGCACCGAGTCACCGAGCTTGCCGCCGCTGCTGGCCTGGACGATGTCGAAGGCCTTCAGGGTGGCGATGGCGATCGTCGTGAGGACGACGATCACCGACGAGCGGATGCTCGGCAGGGTGATGAAGCGGAACATCTGGAAGCCCTTGACGCCGTCCATGTTGGCGGCCTCGATGATCTCGTCCGGGATGGCCTTGATCGCGGCCGAGAGGACGGTCATCGCGAACCCGGCCTGGATCCAGATCATGATGACGATCATCGCGAAGGTGTTCCCGGGCGCATTGCCGAGGAAGTCGATTGGGTCCATCCCGATCTTGGTGAGCAAGGAGTTGATCAGGCCGACCTGGTCGGCCGTCGGGTCGCCGATGAAGTAGTAGACGAACTTCCAGATCAGGGTTGCGCCGACCATCGAGATGGCCATCGGGAGGAAGATGAGCGCCTTCGCGAGCGCCTCACCCTTGGCCCGGTCGATGAGAATGGCGTAGAGCAACCCGAGCCCGGTGGCGAACAGGGGCACGAGGATCACCCAGAAGAGGGTGTTGCGGAAGACCGCCGGCAGGCCCGGTGTGGTCCACAAGGCCTGGAAGTTGTCGAAGCCGACGAATTTCCCTCGGGTTCGGGGGGTGCCGAAGTTGAGGTCGAAGAACTTGCCGGAGTAGAAGGCCCGGCGGATCGTGAGGATGGCCGGGTAGATCAGGCCGACGCTGATCAGGACGACCGTCGGACCGACGAAGGCCGCGGCCTGGATCTTCTCGCCGAGGTGGCCCTTGAACAGGGACGCGAGGAGAAGGATGCCGATGAAGACGGCGGCGAAGACGGCGATGCCGAGGAAGAGCTGGCCGATCTTGCCGGCGTTGCCACCGCTCTGCGCCGCGAGGGACGCCAAGTGTGCTGCGTGCATGTCACCTCCAGGTGAGTCAGGGGTGGAGCGGGAGAGGACCCGAGAAAAGGGGTGGCCGCGCGCCGGTGTGCGGCGACCACCCCTTCCGTCATGGACGAATCTCTGGCGTCAGCTTGCCGGCCAGGACTTCTCGATGTTGTCGAGGGTCGTCTTGTCGTCCTGACCCTTGACCCAGTTGGTCATCTCCGACCAGAAGGTGCCGGCACCCACTGCGGACGGCATCATGTCCGAGCCGTCGAAGCGGAAGACCGCCGCCGGATCCTGGAGGATCTTGGCGGACTGCTGGTCGATCGGGGAGACCAGGTTCGCCGGGTCGAGCTCCTTGTTGGCGCTGACCCAGCCGCCGCCCGTCGTGGCCTTCGCCTTGGCGTTGGCCCAGTCGGGGGAGGCCAGGAAGGCCGCGAAGGCCTTGACCTCGGGAGCGTCACGGAAGGTTGCGACGAACTCGCCACCACCAAGGACCGGCTTCGACGAGGAGTCGACCGCCGGCAGGTAGAACGCCCAGACGTCGCCGTCCTCGGCGACCTTGGTGCCATCGGGCCAGTTGGAGGCGTAGAACGAGGCCTGGCGGTGCATGTAGCACTTGCTCTGGAGGATCGGCTGGCCGCCGTCCTGGAAGGTGGTCGTCGCGATGGAGGACACGTCACCGAAGCCGCCGTTGACGTACTTCGGGTCCTTGAGGATGGCCGCGACCTTGCCGAGCGCCTCGACGACCTTCGGGTCGTTGAAGGGGATCTTGTGGGCGACCCACTGGTCGTAGGTGTCCTTGCCCGCGGTACGCAGGAGCACATCCTCGAGCCAGTCGGTGCCCGGCCAGCCGGTGGCCGTGCCCGAGCCGAAGCCGGCACACCAGGGCTTGGCCGCCGGGTCGTCGGTGGCGATCTTGGCGGTGAGATCCATGAGCTCGGCCCAGGTCGTCGGGACCTTGTAGCCCTTCTCCGTGAACTTCTTCGGGGAGTACCACACGTAGGACTTCACGTTCGCGCCGAGCGGTGCCGCGTAGAGCTCGTCGTCGACCGAGCCGTACTTGCGCCAGTCGGCTCCGAAGTACTTGTCGACCTCGTCGGAGACGGTCTTGCTCGCCGGGATGGCCTTGCCCGTGTCGACCATGGTCTGGAGCAGACCCGGCTGCGGGACGAAGGCGACGTCGGGCAGGTTGCCGGACTGGGCGCGCTGCGGGAGGTTCTTCTCGAAGTCCTTGTCACCTTCGTACTTGATGGTGACGCCGGTGCAGTCCTCGAACTCCTTGTAGGAGGCCTTGTGGGGCGCGTCCTCAGGGGTGACGATCGAGGTGTAGATCGACACCGTCTTGCCCTGGAGTTCGGACTTCATGTCACACCACTTGCTGTAGTCCGTGGTGTCCTCGGCGGCGGTGCCGCCGGAGCCCGAATCGCTCGAGCCGCCACCGCACGCCGCCGCGGACAGGGAAACCGCGACGATGCCGGTAAGCACCGCAGCCGCGCGGCGCTTTGAGTTGAGGGCCATGGCCCGCCTCCATTTCTGGTTGCACGCCGAGCCCAGCCGGGCCTCGACGTTGAGGGAACCGTCACAGGGTAAAAGCGTTTACACCCTGCCGCAACAGGGACAGGCAAGAGAGGCGGTCACGATTGGGTAACACCCTCGACAGATGTCGTCGCAAAGACCCCGGCCGAGCCGATCCCGGCCACGACCATCGGTGCGGGAGAGCCGGATCCGTCACGACGACCGTCCGCAGGTGGCAACTCGATGGCGACACCATTGCTGCTGCTCGCACGGGCCGGGGTGTTGCCGGCCCACGCCAGAACGAGCGTGTCCTCGCCCTTGAGGAAGCGGTGCGCCCGCACCCCGCCCGTCGCCCGGCCCTTGGCGGGGTACTCGGCATACGGGGTCGCCTTCCAGGTCCCGGCCTGGGTGCCCGGCAGCGCGGCGGACGACCCGGCGGACGTGACGACCAGCGCGTCGGCGGTCGGGTCGACCGCTCCGAAGAAGACGACCCGGTCCTTGGCGCCGAGCTTGATCCCGGCCATGCCGCCACCGGCGCGACCCTGGGGACGCACCGCACGGGCTGCGAAGCGCAGCAATTGCGCGTCGGCGGTGAGGAAGACCAGGTCCTGGGTCTCATCGGCGAGTTCGACGGCCCCGACGACCCGATCACCCGGTTTGAGCGAGATGGCCTCCCACGAGCCACCCTTCGGGTAGTCGGTGGTCACCCGTTTGACGACGCCAGCCGCTGTGCCGAGTGCCAGCCCAGCGCTCGCCGGGTCGAGCGAGACGAGGGTGAGGGCCTCCTCGCCACCGCTCAGGTCGACGTATGCCGCGATTGGGGCACCACCGCTGAGGCCCGGCGCGCTTCCCAGAGGCGGCAACGTCGGCAACTCGAGCGCCGAAAGGCGCACCATGCGACCGGTCGAGGTGACCACCGCGAACTCGCCGCGCGCCGTGGTGCGCACGGCACCGACGATCGCGTCGTGCTTGACGCGCGGGCCGTCGACGGGCACGGCATCCCCGCTGCCCGTGCGGGCGAGCATGCCGGTCGAGGAGAGCAGGACCCAGCAGGGGTCGTCGCTGACCTCGAGCGGGGTGGCGCCGACGACCGGCGCACCGGCCGACTCCAGAAGCACGGTGCGCCGCGGAGTGCCATGGGCCTTGGCGACGTCGGCCAGCTCGCCGGAAACGGTGCGGTGCAACAGTTTTTCGTCGGCGAGGATGGCCTCGAGTTCCTCGATCTGCCGCTGCAGATCGTCACGTTCGCCCTCGAGCTCGATGCGTGAGAACTTGGTCAACCGTCGCAACTGGAGCTCGAGGATGTAGTTAGCCTGGGCCTCAGAGAGGTCGAAGACATCGATCAGTCGCGTCCGCGCCGCACTGGCGTCATCGCTGGACCGGATGAGCTGGATGACCTCGTCGATGTCGAGGATGGCGATGAGCAGGCCCTCGACGAGGTGGAGCCGATCCTTGCGCTTGGCCAGCCGGAACTCGGTGCGTCGCCGGACGACCTCGATGCGGAAATCGACGAAGCAGCGCAGCAGGTCCTTCAGGCCCAGGGTCCGGGGCTGGCCGTCGACGAGCGCGACCATGTTGATCCCGAAGGAGTCCTCCATCGGCGTGAGCTTGTGGAGTTGCTCGAGCACCGCCTCGGGGTTGAAGCCGTTCTTGATCTCGATGACCAGGCGCAGGCCGTGCTTGCGGTCGGTGAGGTCCTTGATGTCGCTGATGCCCTGCAGCTTCTTGCCCTGCACGAGCGTCTTGATCCGCTCCGAGACCTTCTCGGGGCCGACGAGGTAGGGGAGTTCGGTGACGACGATCCCCGATTTGCGCGGTGTGAGCTTCTCGACCTTCGCCGTCGCCCGCGTCCGGAACGTCCCGCGGCCCGTGAGGTAGGCATCGCGGATCCCGTCGAGGCCGATGATCCGGCCGCCCATCGGCAGGTCCGGCCCGGGGACGAACTTCATCAGGTCGTCGAGCGAGCAATCCGGGTGCGCGATGAGGTGTCGAGCGGCGCCGATGACCTCGACGAGATTGTGCGGCGGGATGTTGGTCGCCATCCCGACCGCAATGCCCGACACGCCGTTGACCAGGAGATTGGGGTATGCCGCCGGCAGGACTCCCGGCTGCGTCAGCTGCTCGTCGTAGTTGGGGACGAAGTCGACGGTGTCCTCGTCCAGACCGGTCGTCATCAGCAGTGCGGCGGCCGCAGGCCTGGCCTCGGTGTACCGGGAGGCGGCAGGACCGTCGTCCAGCGAACCGAAGTTGCCGTGCCCGTCGACCAGGGGCAGGCGCATGGTGAACGGCTGGGCCATCCGCACGAGAGCGTCATAGATGGCCGAGTCCCCATGCGGGTGGTACTTGCCCATGACCTCGCCGACGACGCGCGAGGACTTCACGTGCCCCTTGTCGGGGCGCAGGCCGAGCCCGTGCATGCCGAAGAGGATCCGCCGCTGGACCGGCTTCAGGCCGTCACGCGCGTCGGGGAGGGCCCGGGAGTGGATGACGCTGACGGAGTACTCGAGGAAGGCGTTCTGCATTTCCGCGGACACGTCGATGTCGACGATCTGCTCCACGACGGGTTCGCCGGCGTCGGGAGTGGTGCGGCGGGCCATGAGGTTCGGTCAACTCCGAGGGTGGGCGGACGGCATACGACCCCTGCATCTTCACAAACGGCAGTGACGGACCCTCACTGCGACGCGCCGGGCGCCTCGAAGCGACCCAGGTGGAGCACGTCGTGGACCGGGCGCCGACCCCTGGCGAGCGAGGGGCTGCGCGAGGAGCGCTCCTCGTGGCCGAGTGCGATGACGCCGACGATCCGTCGGTCGTGGGGGATGTCGAAAGCGGAACGCACGGCATCGTGGCGCCCCGCCGGGACCCCGAAGAACAGCGAACCGAGGCCACGGTCCGTCGCCCCCAGCAGGATGAGCATGGCGGCCATCGCGGTGTCTGTGTCCCAGTAGGGAATTGGCCACCGATCGCGTGACCGGTCCGTCCACCCCTTGTCCGGTTCCGCATAGCGGTCGAGGTATGCCGCGGGGTCGGCCAGCATGAGCAGCAGGGCCGGGGCGGCGCCCACTCCTCGTCGCCAGGCATCCGGAGCGCGGTCGGGATCGGTCGTCACGGACCAGTAGAGATCGCGGTCGGCCGCATCCGTGAGGGCGACGACGTCCCACCCCTGGGTGAAGCCTGCCGAGGGCGCCCGTTGGGCCAGACGGACCAACTCGGTGACCACGTGATCGGGCACAGCAGGGGTCGTGCGGAATCGGCGTGTCATGCGCCGGCGCGTGGCGACCTCGGTGAACTCCATGGGGGAAGTGTGCCGGTCACCGATCCCTGGTCCGCGTCTGCCACGATGAGGGCATGAGCGCAGCGGACCTGCCGCCTGGCTACCCGAGCGAGTGGGAGGCCGATGTCGTGATGCGTGACGGGACGGTCGCCCACCTCCGGCCGATCCGTCCCTCGGACGAGGACGGGCTCCAGGAGTTCCACTCCCGCCAGAGCGAGGAGTCCATCTACCTGCGCTTCTTCGCACCCTTGAAGCAGATCTCCGAGCGCGACCTGCACCGCTTCACCCATGTCGACTATGTCGACCGCGTGGCCTTGGTCGTGCTCATGCGTGGCGACATCATCGGGATCGGACGCTACGACCGGATCAGCCCGCGCAGCGCTGAGGTCGCCTTCAACATCAGCGACCACTTCCAGGGCAAGGGCATCGGGTCCGTGCTCCTCGAACACCTCGCGGCGATCGCCCGCGACATGGGATTCACCGAGTTCACCGCCGAGGTGCTGCCGCAGAACCGCAAGATGCTCCAGGTCTTCTCCGACGCCGGCTACGAGGTCAGTCGTCGTCTGGAGGACGGTGTCGTCGCGGTGCGCTTCGACATCGAGCCGACCGAAGCGTCCAAGGCCGTGGCCATGGCTCGCGAGCACCGCGCCGAGTCCCAGAGCGTGCGGGCCCTGCTGGGCCCCAAGGTCGTGGCCGTGGTGGGGGCCAGCCGTCGGGAGTCCACGATCGGCAACATGTTCCTCGCCAACCTCAAGGCGGCAGGATTCGCCGGCCAGATCCACCCGGTCAACCCGCACGCCGACGAGGTGCTCGGGCTCCCCGCGGTCGCCAGGCTCTCCGACATCCCCAGTCCTGTGGATCTGGTCGTCATCGCGGTGCCGGCCGATGCCGTCCTCAAGGTCGTCGATGAGTGCGCCGACATCGGGGTCAAGGCACTGCTCGTCGTCTCTGCCGGTTTCGCCGAGTCAGGGGAGGAGGGGGCCGCTCTCCAGGAGACCTTGGTCCGGCGGGCGCGGGGTGCCGGGATGCGGGTCGTGGGTCCGAACTCGTTCGGCCTGATCAACACCGACCCCGACGTCCGCCTCAACGCTTCGCTGTCCCCGACCGTGCCACCACGGGGTCGACTGGGCCTGTTCGCCCAGTCCGGGGCGCTCGGCATCGCGGTCCTCGCCTCCGCCGCCCGGCGACGGCTGGGTATCTCGTCCTTCGCGTCCGCGGGCAACCGCGCGGATGTGTCAGGCAACGACGTCATGCAGTACTGGATCGACGACGAGGCCACGGCGGCGGTCGGTCTCTACCTGGAGTCGATGGGCAATCCGCGCAAGTTCTCCCGGATCGCCCGACACCTGGCCCTGACCAAGCCCGTCATCGTCATCAAGTCCGGCCTCGCTCGCGCCGGGCAGGTGCCGGGGCACTCGGTGCGGCACACGAACGCTCGTCCCGAAGTCTTCGACGCGATGCTCCGCCAGGCCGGTGTCATCCGTGTCGAGAACCTCCACCAGCTCTTCGACGTCGCCCAGGTCGTCGTCCACCAGCCCCTGCCCAAGGGCAATCGGGTCGCCATCGTCACCAACTCGGATGCCCTCGGCACTCTCACTGCCCAGGCCTGCCAGGGTTGGGGCCTGGACGTCACCCACGGCCCGGTGGCCCTGCCCTCGGAGGCGAGCGGCGAGGCCTTCCGGGTCGCGCTCGACGCCGCCTTCGACGACCCCTTGGTGGACTCCGTCCTCGCCTGCTTCGTGCCCCCACTGGTGACCATCGACGAGGACGTCGCCAATGCGCTGCGCTCGGCCGCCGCCGAGGGTGACAAGACCTGTCTGGCCACCTTCCTCGGGATGCGTGGTGTCGACGACGGCGCCTCGTCGGTCCGGGGAACCGGAGGTGAGGGTGAGGGTGCAGCGCGGGCGATTCCCCTCTACCCCTTGCCGGAGGATGCCGCCCGGGCGCTGGCCGCGGCCACGAAATACGGCCAGTGGCGGGCCCGTGACCGGGGCACACCGGTCGCACCGACCGACATCAACCGTCGCGTGGCCGAGGACGTCGTCGAGACGGTCCTGTCGATCGACCCGTCCGGGCGACGGCTCACCCAGGACGAGGCCACAGCGCTCCTGGGCGCCTACGGGATTCACGTCTGGCCTCAGGTCCTCGTGAGATCGGTCGAGGAAGCGCTCGCGGCCGCCGACGCCGTGGGCTACCCGGTGGTGCTCAAGGCCGCCGCCCCGACGCTGCGTCACGCAGGTGGCACCACCGGCGTGCGCATCGACCTGCAGGATGCCGCGGCCATCCGCGCCGCCTGGGCATCCTTGACCGACCGGCTGGCTCCCCTGGAGAGCCAGGAGTTCCTCGTCCAGCGGATGGCCACGCCCGGCGTCATGACGCGCATCACCGCCGACGAGGACCCGCTCTTCGGCCCGGTGATCTCCTTCAGCATCGCCGGCCTGCCGGCCGACCTGCTCGGGGACATCGCCTATCGGATCCCGCCCCTCACCGACGTCGACGTCTCCGAGCTGATCTCGGCCACCAAGGCCTCACCGGTGCTGCACGGCCATCGTGGTGCGACGCCGGTGCACCGGGCCGCCCTGGCCGATCTCATCGCCCGGGTGTCCGTGTTGGCCGACGACATGCCCGAGATCGCGTCCTTGGTGCTCAACCCGGCCAACGCTCACCCCGGTGGTGTGGAAGTCCTCGGTGTCGAGATCACCGTGGCCCCGCCTGCCCGACGGACCGATCCGGGTCGGCGTGCGCTCACGTGAGGTCGGGCACAATGGGTCGGTGACCCGCACCACCGACGCCAACCTGTTGCCCGCCGAGCTCACCGCCGCCATCGAACGGGCCGGCTACCACCCGGCCATCGTCTCTGACGTGGTCCTGGCCGCGTTGGGGGGAGAGCCCGTCGTCGCCCACCTGGTCCACCAGGAGACGACCTTCGAGCACGAGGCGATCCGTCGCCACATCACGGTTCTCGGACTGACCGAGTCGCGGCTGCTCATCGTCCACGCCGACGACCACCAGGACGATCCGCATGGTCCGGTCGACGTGGCCACCGCCCGCCACGAGCGAGTCGGTGCCGTTGCGCGACGTGCGCGGCGTCATGCTCACGCATGTCGTGCCCGACCCGCAGAACTATGTGCCGGGATCCTTGGGTCGCGAGCTCACGCTCACCCTCGGGTGGGGGGCCGTCAAGCGTGTTGACCTCTTCCCGGGTGGTTGTGCGGATCCCGGATGTGACGCCGACCACGGCTTCGACGGCACCATCACCTCCGATGACATCGCTCTTCGGGTCTCGGCCGACGCCGACGGCGAGGTCGCACTGACGACGGCGCTCACCTTCGCGCGCGCCCTGTCCGCGGCCCTGGGCCGGCGCTGATCCAGCGGAGCGCCGACCCCATGGTGACGACGCTCGCCGACGTCCTTCCCGCGGTTGCCGGCTCGGTGGGTGTACCCGTGCGGGCCACACCCCTGGACCTGCCGCCGACCCGGCGCGCGGTCGTCGTCCTCGTCGACGGACTCGGACACACCCTTCTCGAGCGTCGCCGCGGTCACGCTCCGTTCCTGCGCGCGCAGGCCCCGCACACGATCGCTGTGCCCTGCGGCTTCCCGACGACGACGGCCACGTCGATGGCGACCTTCGGCACCGGTCTGCATCCCGGCACCCACGGGCTCCTCGGCTACGACGTTCTCGATCCCGGGCGGGACGTGGTCTTCAACGAGTTGACCTGGGAGGACGGGCCGACGCCGGAGCAGTGGCAACCACATCCCACGATCTTCGAGCGACTGGCTGCCGATGGGGTCGCGGTCACGCGCATCGGCCCGGGCTTCTTCGACGGCTCCGGACTCACGCGGGCAGCCTTGCGGGGTGGGTCCTTCACCGCGGCGAAGTCCCTGGGCGACCGGGTCGAGGCGACCGTTGCCGCCATCTGGGCCTCCACGCGCGCGGTCGTGTATCTCTACTGGGGTGAGGTCGACAAGGTCGGCCACGTCCACGGCTGCAACAGTTGGCAGTGGGGAGACGAACTGGAGACCATCGACCGCGCCCTCGGCGAGTTGCGGGAGCGACTGCCACGCGACTGCTCGCTCACGGTGACGGCCGACCACGGAATGGTGGACGTCCCGCCCGCCGGCAGGGTGGACGTGGCGACGACCCCAGGCCTCGCGGACGGCATACGTCACGTCGCGGGGGAGGCGCGCGCCCTCCAATTGCACTGCCTCCCCGGCGCGACCACCGATGTCGCGGCCACCTGGCGCAGTGTCCTGGGAGCCGGCGCCGACCTCCTGACCCGGGAGGAGGCCGTGCTCCGCGGCCTGTTCGGCCCGGTCGCTCCCGGCCTCGAACGCCGCATCGGTGACCTGCTCGTCCTCAGCGCACCCGGTCGGTGCGTCGTGGACTCCCGGCGGCACCGCCCGGACCTCATCGCCCTGATCGGTCTCCACGGGTCCCTGACCACGGATGAGACGCTCGTCCCCGTCGTGCACCTGCCGGCACCCGCTGTCGCCTAGGCTGCGCTGTCGTGGCAGAACTGGTCTTCTTCTCCGGGACGATGGACTGCGGCAAGTCCACCTTGGCCCTCCAGATGGGCCACAACCACAGCGCCCGAGGGCGGATCGGACTGATCTTCACCAAGTTCGACCGGATGGGGGAATCGGTCCTCTCCAGCCGACTCGGGCTGTCGATGACCGCGATCGAGGTGACCGACGACCTCGACTTCTGGGAGCACATCGTCGGTTCTCTGACGCGTGGGCTGCGCGTGGACTACCTCATCTGCGACGAGGCGCAGTTCTATCGGCCCGAGCAGATCGACCAATTGGCACGCATTGTCGATGAGCTCGACATCGACGTCCATGCCTTCGGGATCACCGCGGACTTCCGCACCCAACTCTTCCCGGGCAGCAAGCGGCTCATCGAGCTCGCCGACCGGGTGCAGGTGCTCCAGGTCGAGGCCCTGTGCTGGTGCGGCCGCAAGGCTACCCACAATGCCCGGATCATCGGCGGTGTCATGGTCGTCGAGGGGGAGCAGGTGGTCGTCGGCGACACCGCCGCGGCCACGACCGGCCTCGTCGAGTACGAGGTTCTGTGTCGGCGGCACTACATGCGGCGGATGAACTCGCACTCCGCGCGTGCCGCCGCCCGCGATGCCGACATCCTGCCCTTCGACCTCGACATCTGCCCGGTCCCGCCGACCGCCTGACTCAGGCCTTCGGGTCCCGCGGTGCGCGAGCGCCGAACACGACATCGTCCCAACTGGGCACACGGGTTCGACCCTTGCGACCTGCGTCGGCGGCCGCGGGTGCTGACCCAGGCTCCTGGCTATCGGGCTGCTCCTGGCTCTGCGGCTGCTTCTCGCTTCCGGCCTGCTCCGATGGCTCGATCGCTTCGATCGGTTCGATCGGTTCGATCGCTTCCACCGCCTCGGGTGCAGCGCGAGGACGATCCGGGGGCGGACCCCACTCCTCGACACTCCCGACGAGGGGTTCGAGCGGCAATGCGTCGACGGGGCTGAGGTGCTCACCGGGTGCTGTGCCGGGGCCGGTGCGACGACGGGTGCGTCGGCCGCGCAGGCTGCTGTGGTGCGCACGCAGGGACTCGGTGAGTTCGTCCTCCTCCCCGGCGGCGGAGCGTGTGCGTGGCCGACTCCCGCGCACCGGCGCGGTCACGTCGAAGACCTCCTCGGTTCGGCCGCCCTCGGCCACGTGCGGGGTCGGCAGCGACCCACCGCGTTCGTCCTCGCTGAGGAAGCGAGCGTCGTCGTTCTGCGCGCGCACCTGCTGCATGGTGGGGTCGAAGCGCCATGAGCCGGTTCGCTCGCGCCCACCCGCGGGGAAGGTGACCGTCACGACCCACTGGCCGGAGTCGAGCCGCTGGGAGTCCCACTGCACCTGATCGGCGCCCACCCCCCGGTCGCGCAAGCGCGTCTCCACCCGCTCGCCGAAGGTCTCCGCCGACTTCCCGTCGTGGGCGAGCACCGTCGCGCGTGCCTTGTTCGCGATGAACTCGCGCTCGGCGAGGACCGGTCCCTCGAAGCGCCGCACCTTCTCGACGGTCCAGCCGGAGCGGCCGGCGACCTCCTCGGTGCTGAGCCCCGAGCGGATGAGGGACTGGACATCGCGAGGACGCAGGCCCCCCTCGATCTCGATCTGCAACTGGCCCAGGCGCGGCCGGTCCCGACGGGCGGCGGCACGCAGGGCGTCGTCGAGCGCCAGACGGTATCGGCCGCCGTCGCCATCGGCGAGGAGGAGGTGATCACCGTCCTCGTGGACGCCGATCAACTTGAGGTCCTGCATGCGTGCTTCGCTTCCGTGGTGATGGCCGTCATGGCTCGCGTTCTGCTCGACTCTGCCACCGTGCCACGGATCCGCCCAAGAGGGCGCGCCGCCGACCGGTTACGTTTGCGTGGTGATCAGCTCTCCTGTCGCCCCTGTGCCCGCCCTGGCCCCGTATGACGGGGTCCTTCTGGTCTCCTTCGGTGGTCCCGAAGGGCATGACGAGGTGATGCCCTTCCTCGAGCGGGTGACGGCCGGGCGCGGCATACCCGCCGAGCGCTTGGAGGAGGTGGCCTCGCACTACCACCGCCGCGGCGGCATCAGCCCGATCAATGCCCAGAACCGGGCCCTGGTCGACGCCCTCGCCGCCGAGTTGGCGACCGCGGGCGAGCCGATTCCTGTCCGACTCGGCAACCGCAACTCACCACCCTTCCTCGCCGACACGATCCAGGAATTCGTCGCTGCCGGCCACAAGCGCCTGCTCGCCGTGCTGACCAGCGCCTATTCGTCGTACTCCTCGTGCCGGCAATATCGCGAGAACCTCGCCGAGGCGGTTTCGGTGGTGGCCGGTGCCGACGACCTCGTCATCGACAAGATCGCGCCGTGGCACGGGCTGCCTGCCTTCGTCGAGATCACGGCCGGACATGTCCTGGCCGCCTTGGCCGATCGTCCGCCGCACACCACGCGGGTTCTGGGGGTGACGCACTCGATCCCGCAGGCGATGAACGATGCGTCCGGACCCCCCTCGGTGCGCGGCCTCTATCTCGACCAACACGAACGCGTGCTGGCCGCGGTGGGAGACCGGGTTCGCGCCAGGCATCCCGAGATCCCCGCTCCGGAGCTCGTTTACTGCTCGCGCTCCGGGCCGCCCTCCCAACCGTGGCTCGAGCCCGACGTGAGCGATCGCCTTCGAGGACTCGCGCAGGAAGGGGTCCGCTGCGTCGTCCTGGCCCCGATCGGCTTCGTCTCCGACCACATGGAGGTGGTCAGCGATCTCGACACCGACGCCGTGGCGGCCGGGGAGGCAGTAGGTGTCGAGGTGATTCGAGTCCCGACCGTGGGGACGGACCCCCGGCTGGTCCGCGACCTGGTGGCCCTCATGGCCGATCGAGCTGCGCAGGCCCGAGGGCTCGAGGTGCCGGCTCGCACGATCCTGGCCGGTGATCAGCGTCCCGCGGAGTGTGACGCCGACTGCTGCGCCAGTCTGCGCGGACCGCGCCCGGCACTGTGTGGTGTCTCATGAGCGGGCTGGTCGTTCCCGCGGGCGTGGACGTCCGTGACCTCGAGGCCATCGCCGTCGACATCGCGACCAGTGCGGGTCGGCTCGTCGTCGATGATCGACCCCGCGACCTTGGTGTCACCGCGACCAAATCGAGCGTGACCGACATCGTCACCGTCATGGACCAGCGGTCCCAGGACCACCTCCTGGCTCGCCTCGACACGCTGCGGCCGATGGATGCGGTCATGGGCGAGGAGAAGGGCGGTCGCGCCGGGACCTCGGGCATCACCTGGGTCGTGGACCCGATCGATGGCACCGTCAATTACCTCTACGACCTTCCGGCGTATGCCGTGTCCGTCGCCGCGGTGGTGGGGGACCCTTCGGTGCCGGGCGCATGGCAACCGATCGCGGGTGCGGTGGTCAACCCGGTGAGCGGTGAGACCTTCCGTGCCGCCCTGCGCCGCGGCGCACTTCGTCGCAGCGGCGCAGGTGTCGACCGACGGCTGGAGGTGGGCCGCACGGCGTCGACCCTGGCCGACACGCTGGTCGCCACTGGCTTCTCGTATGCCGCGTCGACCCGGGCCGAGCAGGCCGGACTGCTCGTCGAACTGCTCCCGGAGGTGCGCGACATCCGGCGGATCGGAAGTGCCGCCCTCGACCTCTGTCGTCTCGCGGCCGGGGAGGTCGACGCCTATTACGAGCGAGGCCTCAATCCGTGGGACCTGGCAGCGGGGTGGCTCGTCGTGACGGAGGCCGGGTGCCTGGTCGGTGGTCCAGGTGGCCTCGGATCCGCGCCGACGGCAGGCCTGACCTGGGCGGCTCAGCCCGCCATCGCGCAGGAGTTCGCGGCCCGTGTCACGACACTGGCCCGGCGTCACCACGGGTCCTGACGCGCCTCGATCCGACGCGGATCCGGGCCCGGTGACCACTTTTGTCCATCTCGGTATGACGAATGACCTCTTGATGGTGCACAATCTCGCGCGACCGGGCACAAAATCGGCCGTCCGCGCGTTGGGGGCGACGAACATGCCGGGCACAGGGCGACCCCGGCACTGACGATGAAGAAGGGTGGGACATGGCTACCGATTACGATGCACCGCGCAAGACCGACGACGACCTCTCCGAGGACTCCATCGAGGAGTTGAAGAGTCGCCGCGTCGACAAGCGCGCCAGCAGTGTCGACGTGGACGAGACCGAGCAGGCCGAAGGCTTCGAACTGCCCGGTGCCGACCTCTCCGGCGAAGAGCTGTCGGTGCGGGTGCTCCCGCGCCAGGCGGACGAGTTCACCTGCTCACGCTGCTTCCTGGTGCACCACCGCAGCCAATTGGCCAGCAACCAGGCCGGCCAGATGGTCTGCCGGGAGTGCGCTGCCTGACCGTGGACGCGGACAAGCGGGTCGCGGTCCGGCGCCTTCATCCGCAGGCCGTGCTGCCGGCATACGCCCGGCCCGGTGATGCGGGGGCCGACCTGGCGAGCACCGCGCGTGTGACCCTCGAGCCGGGGGAGCGAGCACTGGTCCCGACCGGGATCGCGATGGCGATCCCGCAGGGCCACGTCGGACTCGTGCACCCGCGCTCGGGGGCAGCCGCGCGCCTGGGCCTGAGCATTGTCAATGCTCCGGGCACGGTCGACTCCGGTTATCGGGGCGAGATCATGGTCAACCTGGTCAACCTCGACCCGCGCACCCCCATCGAGATCCATCCCGGCGACCGGATCGCGCAATTGGTCATCCAGGAGTACGTCGCGGCGACGTTCACCGAAGCGGATTCGCTTCCGGACAGTGACCGGGGCGAGACTGGACACGGATCGACCGGTGGGTTCGCCGCCGGCGGCACAACGACAAGGACCTGACGTGGCGATCTTCCGACGGCGCTCCCGCGACGAGACGGAGCCGGCCCGAACCGACGCCACCGTCGAGACGGGGGAGGACGCGAGCGAGCAGGTGGACGCGCCGGTCCTCGACCGCTCGAGTGGCCCCTTCGACCACTCCGAGGTCGGTGGCTCCGACCAGCGCATCGACCTGG
The DNA here is from genome assembly GCF_000367525.1 of Phycicoccus elongatus Lp2. Taxonomy (GTDB): domain Bacteria; phylum Actinomycetota; class Actinomycetes; order Actinomycetales; family Dermatophilaceae; genus Phycicoccus_A; species Phycicoccus_A elongatus. Next base: position 2,340,617 of record NZ_HF570956.1, read on the forward strand.
GTGCCTTGCGCATTCTCGGCGCCGAGGGCATGCAGTTGCGTCTGGAGATCGACCAGGAGCAGCAGGCGGTCGTCGCCGCCAGCGTCCTCATGGGTGACTCGAACCTGCAGTTGCAGGCGTTCGCGGCACCCCGCAGCGAGGGGCTGTGGGAGTCGATCCGCGGTGAGTTGTCAGAGTCCGTGACGACGCGCGGCGGCACCGCCGAGAGCGTCGAGGGTCCCTTCGGCATCGAACTGCGCACGCGGATGCCCTCCCAGGACAAGAATGGTCGGACCGTCTTCGCGCCCGCGCGCTTCCTCGGCGTCGACGGGCCTCGGTGGTTCCTGCGCGGCGTCATCAGCGGTCGCGCGGCCGTCGAGGACACCAAGGCCGAGCCTCTCCTCCAGGTCTTCCGCGACACGGTCGTCGTGCGCGGCCAGGACCCGATGGCGCCGCGCGAGCTGCTCACCCTGACCCTGCCGACCGAGGCGCAGCCGGTGGAGGCGCCCGACGAGCCGTCGGCACCAGAACTCAACCCCTTCGAACGCGGCCCGGAGATCACCGAGGTCCGCTGATGGGACTGCTCCAGTCGTTCAAGGATCTCGCGAAGTCGGCCGCCGAGCACGAGGCCGACGAGATCAGGGCCGCCACCTCCGCCCGGGTGTCGATGACCGAGCCGCTGCACGACCGAGCGATCGGTCAGGTGTGCGGAGTCGTCCGGTCGGTGACCATGCCGGCCCGAGCCAATGTGCCGGTGCTCGTCGCCGAGGTCTTCGACGGGTCCACCTCGGTCAATCTGGTGTGGATCGGTCGACGGCGGATCCCTGGCATCGAGCCAGGGGCACTGCTGTCCGCCCAAGGACGGGTGGCGATGAAGCGTGGGATCCCCACGATCTTCAACCCGCCCTATGCCCTCCTGCCGCGCTCGTGACGGCCACTCCGACCGAGGCCAGCGCGCCCTTGCCGGCGACCGTCGAGGAACTGATCCGCCACCGCCTCTCCGCGGCTCTCGGCGGCGGCCGCGGTGCGCTCGAGACCGCCCTGCCGACGGCCGTCTTCGTCTCCTGGTGGCTGATCGCGCACGACCTCAAGGGAGCGGTCATCGCCGCAATCGTCGTGGCCGTCATCCTGGCTGGGATCCGGGTGGCGCAGCGGCAGAGCCTGCAGCACGTGCTCGGTGCCGTCTTCGCGACCGCGCTGGCTGCGTGGTTCGCGATGCGCAGCGGCAAGGCCGAGGACGCCTTCCTCCCTGGCATCCTCTTGAGCGCGGCCTATGGCGCGGGCACCTTGGTGAGCATTCTCGTGCGCTGGCCGGTCGTCGGCTTCCTCGTGGGGCTGTCCGACCCACGCGCCCAGACCGAGCCCTTCGCCTGGCGGCGTGACCCGGGCGTGGTCCGAGTGTGCAGCCGACTCACCTGGGTCCTCGTGGCCGTGTATGCCGTGCGGCTCGGTCTCATGGTGCCGCTCTACCTGGCCGGAAATGTCGCCGGCCTGGGCGTCGCCAAGATCGTCCTGGGCTGGCCCCTCTGGCTCGGGGGAGTCGCCCTCATGGGTTGGCTGCTGATGCGTGGCCGCACCCCGCTCGTGCCCCCGGACACCACGGACTGATTCCTCCCCGCGGGACGACCACGCTGAGTGTGGTCCCGAGGGGGTCAGAACCCCCTCAGGACGACAGTCAAGGCTGATCAGTCGTCGTCGCGCTCGCGCGGGGCACGCTCGCCGGGGCTGAGGAGGTCCTCGAGTTGATCCTCGCCCTCGGCCGTGGTGATGAAGAGCAACTCGTCGAGGGCTTCGAGGGCATCATCGCGGCTGGGGGCGATCGGGCGCCCGTCGCGGATGATCGCGGTCAGGACCGTGTCGGCGGGGAGGGTGATGTCGCCGAGTCTCGCACCGGCATACGCACTGCCCTCGGGGAGCGTGAGTTCGACCATGGAGGCGCGACCCTGTTGGAACTCGAAGATCCGCACGAGGTCACCGATCGAGACGGCCTCCTCGATGAGGGCGGTCATCAGGCGGGGCGTCGACACCGCGACATCGACACCCCAGGCCTCGTCGAACATCCACTCGTTCTTGGGGTTGTTGACCCGTGCGACGGTGCGGGGAACCGCGAACTCGGTCTTGGCGAGCAGCGAGAGCACGAGGTTGACCTTGTCGTCACCGGTGGCGGCGACGACGACGTCACAGTCCGCGAGGCCGGCCTCGTCGAGGGCGGACAACTCGCAGGCGTCGGCCTTGAGCCAACTGGCCTCCGGCACCTTGCTCACGCGATCGGTGTCGGTCTCGCGGTCGATGAGCAGCACGGTGTGACCGTTGCGGATGAGTTCTCGGGCGATGGAGCGACCGACGCTCCCGGCTCCGGCGATGACGACTCGCATGGCGCTTTCCTGGTGGTCAGTGGGTCGGGGGAGCCGCGTCGAGGACGCGCTCGGCGGCGGCGAGGTCGTCGCGGGCGAGGACGAGGTGGACGAAGTCGCCGGCCTGGTAGACCGTCGAGGCATCGGGGATGAAGCCGACCCCGAGTCGGGACACATAGGCGACCCTGCCCGAGGAGGCCTCCTCGATCTCGGCCACCCGGTGACCGATCCACGCCTCCGCGAGGGGGATCTCGGCCAGCACGACCTTGCCCGAGGGGTCGGTGAACTCTGGGACGTGCCCTTGGGGAAGGAGTCGCCGCAGCACCTGGTCGCTGGTCCACTTCACCGTTGCCACGGTGGGGATGCCGAGGCGCTGGTAGATCTCGGCGCGGCCCGGGTCGTAGATGCGCGCCACGACGTTCTCGACGCCGAACTTCTCGCGCGCGACTCGCGCCGCGAGGATGTTGGAGTTGTCACCGCTGGAGACGGCGGCGAAGGCGTAGGCGTCCCCGATCCGCGCTTCGCGCAGGGTGTCTCGATCGAAACCGACCCCGAGCACCCGATGGCCCTCGAAACCTGAACCGAGACGGCGGAAGGACAACTCGTCCTGATCGATGACGGCCACCTCGTGACCACGGCGTTCCAGTGCCCGGGCGAGGGAGGCGCCCACGCGCCCGCAACCCATGATGACGAAGTGCACGGCCCCGACGCTACACCCGTGCCGCTCGCCGTTCGCGGTGGTGCCCAGTGGACCTAGATGTACCCGGCCAGGAGGTTGGTAGCAGTGTGGGTGCTTGAACGCGGGAGAACCTCCGGGTGGGATGTGGCTTGTCTAAGGCCCACTCCAACCCGGAGGTTCTCGTGTCCCACGCTAATGCCCGTTTAACTGTTCATGGCCGCCGCTTGATCGTCCAGCGTCATCAGCAGGGATGGAAACAGGCGCACATCGCGGCGGCGATGGGGGTCTCGCGCAAGTGCGTCGCGACGTGGATCAGTCGTCACGCCGCTGAAGGGGAAGGCGGGTTGGCGAACCGATCCTCACGCCCACGCACCAGCCCCCGCAGGACGGCTCCCGAGGTCGAGGAAGCCGTCCTGAGAGCGCGGGTCACGGACCGTGAAGGCCCTGACGTCCTGGGACCGAAGGTGGGCGTGCCGGCGCGGACGGTCTCACGGATCCTGCGCCGTCACCAGATGCCGTACCTGCGCGAGTTGGACCCGATGACCGGGGAGGTGATCAGGTCCTCGAAACAGAGCGCGGAACGCTACGAACGCGACTATCCGGGCGAACTGGTGCACATGGACGTCAAGAAGCTCGGCAAGATCCCTGACGGGGGCGGGTGGCGCGCTCACGGGTTGGCTGCCACCCAGGCCGCCAAGGGCAAGCGGGACAAGATCGGGTACGACTACGTCCACTCGCTGATCGATGACTACTCCCGGCTGGGCTACTCCGAAGTCCTGCCCGACGAGAAAGGACCCACCTGCGCGGACTTCCTGGAGCGGGCTGCGGCGTACTTCGCCGCCCAAGGCATCACCGTCATCGAACGCGTCATGACCGACAACGCCTTCGCCTACCGCCACAGCGCCGACATGAAGCGAG
>NZ_HF570956.1:2344646-2352450 GCF_000367525.1 Phycicoccus elongatus Lp2
AAACGGTGGCACCACGGCCGCTGCTGACGGGGTACTGAGATTCGGGCCGTGAGCCGCACCGCTCTTCCGGAACCTCACTATTGGTGGGTTCCGGGGGCAGGTATGCCGTGGGCCCACCTCGCGAGGTGGGCCCACGGCATACGTGATGGTGGGGTTGTCAGCCCTGGCCGAGGGACGCCTTGAGCTCGGTGAACCACGCGACGGAGGTGTCGAACTTCTTGTGCCCCTTGATCCGGGGGAACTCGATCGCGCGCAACTCGTCGCCCTGCTCCTCGTCCTGCCCGACGACGCCCGACACCCCGGCCAGGGCGGAGTCGACGGCAAGGTCGGTGCAGCGCTTGATGAGGGCGAGGTCCTCGTCGTTGGAGGCGGCGGAGCGGGAGAAGTAGCCCGACTTCTGGACCATCGTCTTCTCGGCGCCCACGAGCGCGGCGAACTGCTTGGCGAACCAGGCGCCCGGGTTGATCTTGTCGATCTGCACGTGGCCGAAGGGGTCGATCGGGACGTCCTCCCCGGCGGCCTTCATCTCCTCGACGATGTCGGCGACACCGGCGCCCTCACTGAGGAAGATGTTGACGCACCCGATCTCGTCCATGACGGTCTTGAGGCGCGCCGCCTCGGCCTTGAGGTCGATGTGGTCCTCGGGCACGAAGACGGCGTGGACGTCCCAGCAGCGGGGGTCGTTGCCGAAGCCCTCGACGAACCGCTGCTCGCCGACCCACTGGTGGTAGCGGCGAGCCGTCTCGGCGGTCAGCCAGCCGCAGTTGCGGCCCATGACCTCGTGGACGATGAGCATCCGTGGGTTCGAGGAGTGCTCGGCGATGATGTTCTGCGCGAAGATCGAGCCCTGCTCGGCCGCGGTCCACGCCCCGAGGGACTGACGGATCGGCACGACGTCGTTGTCGATCGTCTTGGGCAGGCCGACGACCGTCAGTTCGTAGGCGTTCTCATGGAGGTATGCCGCGAGGTCGGCTGCCGTGGTGTTGGTGTCGTCACCGCCGATCGTGTGCAGGACGTCGACACCGTCCTTGGTGAGTTGCTCGGCCGCGACGTGGAGCGGGTCCTGGCCCTCCTGGACGAGCCCGCGCCGGACGCAGTCAGCGACATTGGTGAGCTTGACGCGGGAGTTGCCGATCGGGCTGCCACCGTGCTGGTGGAGCAGGTGTGCCTGCTCACGAACGGCCGGGGTGACCTCCACCGAGCGGCCGGTGAGCAACCCGGCATACCCGTCGAGGTAGGCGATGATCCGCACGTCCGGGGCGACCTGGCTGTAACGCTCGATGAGGCCACCGACGGCGGAGGAGAGACAGGGGGCAAGGCCGCCAGCGGTGAGCATGGCGACGGTCTTCACGGTCATGGCTCAAGCCTAACGAGGGCGGCGCGCGAGGCGTCGGGAGGTCCGGTCCACGACGAACCACCCCTTGCGTCCGCGTCTTGCGTGGCCATGGCAACGGAAGACGCAGACGCAATGTCAGGCCAGGAGCTCGGCCCGGATCAGTTCGGCGGTCTGCAGCATGTTGAGGGCGGCACCCTTGCGCAGGTTGTCGCCGGAGAGGAAGAGGTCGAGCGTCTGCGGCAGGTCCGCCATCTGCCGGATGCGCCCGGCAAAGCGGGGATCGGCGCCGACGACATCGTTCGGGGTCGGGAACTCGGCATGCTCGGGGTCGTCGAGGACGACCACGGCCGGGCACTCGACGAGCGCCTGACGCGCCTTGCCGACGTCGATCCGGTTGGCGAAGCGGGCATGGACGTTGATCGAGTGACTCGAGACCACGGGCACCCGCACGCAGGTCGCCGACACGCGAAGCCCCGGCAGACCGAGGATGCGGCGGGTCTCCTCGCGCACCTTGACCTCCTCGCTGGTCCACCCGTCGTCGGCCAGATGCCCGACCATCGGCAGGACATTCATGGCCAGCGGCCCGGGGAAGACGCTCTCACCGAGTTCGTGCTCGATGAGTCGGCGGATGTCGCCGGGCCGTTGCCCCAGCGTGCGGTCCCCGGACACGACCTCGATCTCGTCATAGAGGCGCGCGATCCCCTTGCGGCCCAGCCCGGAGGCGGCCTGGAGGGTGGTGACGACGAGTTCCTCGAGTTGCCAGCCGGCGTGCAGGGTGGCCAGGGCGTCGATCATCGTCATGACCGTCGCCCCCGGATTGGCGATGATCCCCAACGGCCGGTCCTTGGCCCGCTGCGGGTTGACCTCGGTGGCCACGAGCGGCACCTCGGGGTCGCCCCGGAAGACCGGGGAGTTGTCGATGACGACAACACCTCGCCCCGCGGCATACCGAACCCAGTGGTCGACCACGGGAGGGGGGATGTCGACGACGGCGACGTCGACGCCGTCGAAGAACTCCTCGGTCAACGCCTCGACGACCAGATCACGACCGCCGACCGTGATCGTCTGGCCGACGTCCTCACTCGAGGCGGCCAGTTTGACCCGGTCCCACACCACAGCGCGCGTCGGCAACACCTGGAGCAGGACTCGCCCGACGGCGCCGGTGGCCCCGACGACGGCAAGCGTCATGGGGCGCGGCAACGCTGCGGCGGGGGTCATCATTCGGGCAACGCCCGCGCTCAGCGACCGGTTCCCGCGTAGACGACGGCCTCACCGGAGTCGGAGTCCAGGCCGAACGCGGAGTGCACGGCCCGCACGGCCTCGGCCAGTCGCTCCTCGCGCGTGACGACAGAGATCCGGATCTCCGAGGTCGAGATCATCTCGACGTTGACCCCGGCGTCGGCGAGTGCCTTGAAGAAGGTCGCCGAGACACCAGTGTTGGTGCGCATCCCTGCCCCCACGAGCGAGAGCTTGCCGATCTGGTCATCGAACTGCAGCGAGTGGAACCCGACGGTCGGCCTGATCTCCTCGAGCGCCTTGAGCGCCGTCTTGCCGTCGCCCTTGGGCAGCGTGAAGGAGATGTCGGTCAAACCGGTCTCCACGGCGGAGACGTTCTGGACGATCATGTCGATGTTGAGGCCGGCGCGGGCGACGGCCTCGAAGATCGCGGCCGCCATGCCGGAACGGTCTGGCACACCGACGACGGTGACCTTGGCGTCACCCGGGTCGTGCGCGACGCCGGCGATGATCGGTGCTTCCACGGTCTCTCCTTCTGCGGGGTCCACGACGATGGTGCCGATCTTGTCGGTGAAGGTCGAGCGCACGTGGATGGGGATGTTGTAACGGCGCGCATACTCGACGCAGCGCAGGTGCAGGATCTTGGAACCGCCGGCGGCCAACTCGAGCATCTCCTCGGCACTGAGCCGGTCCAACTTGCTCGCGCGCGGCGCGATCCGCGGGTCGGCGGTGAAGACGCCGTCGACATCGGAGTAGATCTCGCACACCTCGGCCTTGAGCGCAGCCGCCAGCGCCACCGCCGTTGTGTCCGAGCCGCCGCGACCCAAGGTGGTGATCTCCTTGGTGTCCTGGCTGACGCCCTGGAAGCCCGCGACGATGACGATGTGACCGTCATCGAGCGCACTGGTGATCCGCCCGGGCGTCACGTCGATGATCTTGGCCTTGCCGTGCTCGGCACTGGTGATGACGCCCGCCTGCGAGCCGGTGAACGAACGCGCCGAGAATCCCAGGTCCGAGATCGCCATCGCCACCAGCGCCATCGAGATCCGCTCACCGGCGGTCATCAGCATGTCGAGTTCGCGCGGCGGCGGCAGCGGGCTGACCTCCTGGGCCAGGTCGAGCAGTTCGTCAGTCGTGTCCCCCATCGCGGAGACCACGACGCACACATCGCTTCCGGCGCGCTTGGTCTCGGTGATCCGTCGCGCGACTCGCTTGATGCTCGCGGCGTCGGCGAGCGACGAGCCACCGTACTTCTGGACGACGATGGGCACGACTCAGCACTCCTGGAGGTGATGGTTGTGTCCGAGAACGGACCGATCCAGCATAACGAGCGGCCCGGCACGCGGACTCGACGCCCACATGCCGGGCCCCCACGCCCTCCCGCGTATGCCGCGGGGCCAGGTCAGCGGTGGACGACCACCGGGGTGCCCAATGGAGCGAAGTCGTAGACCTGCTTGGCGACGCTGACCGGCAGGTTCACGCACCCGTGCGACCCGGAGTAGCCGAAGGAAGAGCGCCACGGTGCGCCGTGCAGGGCGTAGCCGCGGTAGAAGTAGGTCACCCAGGGCACGTCCGGCGCCTCGTAGTTGGTGCCGTCGGCGTTCTCGCCGCGCATGGTCTGCTTCTGGAACTTCAGGTAGACCTTGTAGGTGCCCGTCACCGTCGGGGTCTGGGCGCCACCGTCGACGACCGAGATGGGCCCGAAGGCGGGAGCCGCGCCGACATAGGCGGTCATCGTCTTGTTGGCGAGGTTGACGTCGATCCACTTCTCGCCGTCGGCGGCTTGGTAGGCGAGGTTCTGGGCGCCGTCGGCGATCTTGCGCTCGGTCCACGTGGCCTGCACGACCGTCGTCGTGAAGGCTTCCTGCGCGCCCTGGCCGGCGGTCAACTTGGCGGCGAGCGCCTCGGCCACCTGCTGGGCGTTGCCCACGTCGACGCCGTCCTTGGCCTTGGTGACCACGGACAGGACTGCGCCCTGGGAGTTGACATTGCGCACGCCCTTGACCGGCTTGACGGTCACCGACCCCGCCTGCTTGGTGACCCACTCGCCGATCTTGGCGGCGTCCACGGTCGGCGCCGTCGGGGCGCCGTCCTTCTCCCCCACCGTGACCCAAGCGGCCTTCTCCTGCTCGGTGGCAGTGAAGGTCTTGCCCTCGGCCGTGATGGTGACCGGTGCCGTGACGATCGCATTGGCCTGATCGGCGATCGCCTGGGCGGACTCGGTCGAGACAGCCGCGGGCAGGTCGATGATCTTCGCGTTGGCGGTGGCCGCGACCAGGTCGGTCGCCGCCTTCTTCACGACGTCCTGGAAACTGGCAGGGTCGATGGTCTTGCCCGCCACGGCGGGGGTCACGGTGAAGGCGCTGGCGCCCTCCGCCCGGATCACCTTGGCGTTGGCTGCCGGCGTTCCATCGGTGGAGGCGAGTTCGGCGACATAGGAGTCCATGACCTGGGGGTCGAAGGTCGAGACGACGCCGACCGACCGATCGGTCGTGAGGGCCTTGACGTAGGAGGAGAGCTGGGAGTTCTCGTCGAAGACCCGCGCCACGGTCGCGTCGACATCGACCTTGTAGCCCAGGTCGGCCAAGCTGGCGGTCGTCCTCCCGGACGGCGTGGCCACGGTGATCTTGGTGTCGGCGACCCGCTGGCGCAGGGAGGTGGCCAGCTCAGCGCGGGTCTGACCGCTGACCTGCACGCCGGCCAGCGAACTGCCCGGCAGGGCACGGTCCTGGTAGTGCGCGGCATACGCCGTGGCCGCCCCACCCACGGCGATGGCCAGCGTCGCCGTGGTGGCGACGAGCACCCTCGTCAACTTCTTCACTGTGCGTTCCCTCCCGAGGCCGGCGACACCTCGAGCCGCAGGCAAAGCCCCTATATCATGCCTCAGGATCAGGGGGGCGCGAAACTGCCGCCATCTTGCGGACTGGCAACGCCGTCCTGCCACTCACCGATTGAGGGCGTCGAACTCCGCCTCGGCGACCGTGTCGGGGTCGGCATCGAGTCGGACATGCGCCACGACGGAGTGGATGACCCGCAGCGCCATCGCGCCGCGCTCACCCCACCCCGACAGATAACTGAACTGCCACCACCACAGGGCCTCGTCGATGTCGCCGCGCTCGTGGTGCGAGAGGCCGTGGGCCAGAGCCTCGGCGACATCCACGAGGTCACCGACGAGGGTGCCGCTGGCCGGAGTCGGATCCGTGACCGGGTCGGTCACGTCCGCATAGTCGTCGAGACCCTCGAAAATGATCGCGAGCCCGGCGCGCAAGTGCTCCATCTCGGCGTCGGGGCCACTGTCGGGTTCGAACCGCTCGGCCGGCAGCACGTCGACGATGGCGCCGAGCCGCGCGCCCATGAGGAGCACCTGCGAGAGCGCGAGAAGAGTCAGCGGGAGAGCCGCGTCCGGTGCGGCCCCCTCCGCCACATCGGTCAGGGTGCGCAGGTAGATGCGCGCATCCTGGGCACAGTCGTCGGCAAACGCGGACAGATCCTCAGACATGCACGAGTGTCCTTCCCTCGAAGGCCCGCCCCAGGGTGACCTCGTCGGCATACTCCAGGTCCCCGCCCACAGGCAGCCCTGAGGCGAGGCGGGTCACCTTGAGGTCCATCCCCTTGAGGAAGCGGGAGAGGTAGGCCGCGGTCGCCTCACCTTCGAGATTGGGGTCGGTCGCGATGATGACCTCGGTGACCTCACCGCTGGCCAGACGGGTCATCAACTCGGTGAAGCGCAGATCGCCCGGACCGATGCCGTCGATCGGGCTGATGGCGCCACCGAGCACGTGATAGGTGCCGCGGAACTCGCGGGTCCGCTCGATGGCCACGACGTCCTTGGGCTCCTCGACGACGCAGATGGCGCTCTGGTCGCGGCGCTGGTCGGCACAGACCCGACAGAGCTGGCTCTCGGCGACGTTGAAGCAACGCTCGCAGTAGCGGACCTTCTCCTTGACGGCGAGCAGGACGTCGGAGAGTCGCTCGACGTCCTGGGGATCGGCCTGCAGGAGGTGGAAGGCAATCCGTTGCGCGCCTTTGGGACCGACGCCCGGCAGTCGGCCGAGTTCGTCGATCAGGTCCTGGACCGCGCCTTCATACACCCGCCCAGCGTATGCCGTGACCCCGACAACCGCCCGGCGCCGCGCGAACCGAGGATGGCCGGGTCCAAGGCCGCGTCAGACGCCGATCGCGGGATCAGAGCCCGGCGGCAACTCGTTGTAGGCGTCGACCCGCTCCTGGCCGGAGAGGGTGGCGATGGCCAGCATGATCTCGTCGGTGAGCTCGCGGCGGGCGCGGCCAGCGGGCATCGCGGCATACCTCTGCGGGGAGATGGGGGTCCCGAAGGCGACCCGGACCTTGGCCAGCGACGGGAGTTTCGCCCCGACGGGTTGCACCTTGTCGGTGCCGACGAGCCCGACCGGGACCACGGGGACCCCGGCGGTCAGGGCAAGCCAGGCCACGCCGGTGCGTCCGCGGTAGATCCGTCCATCGCGCGAGCGTGTGCCCTCGGGGTAGATCCCGAAGGCCCGACCCTCGCGCAGCACCTCGAGCGCGAGTTCCAAGGACTCCTGGGCGGCGCGGGAGGAGTGCCGGTCGACCGGGATGGCCTGGGAGCCGACGAAGAAGCCTCGGCGGATGGCGCCACTGACCCCCGTGCCGGTGAAGTAGTCGGACTTGGCCAGAAACGACACCGGCCGAGGACTCGCGATCGGGATCGCGAAGGAGTCGATGAAGGAGAGGTGGTTGCTTGCGAGGATGACGCCGCCGGAACGCGGGATGTTGTCACGTCCGGTGATCGTCGGTCGCCACAGGCCCTTGGCGAGCGGGACGGTGATCGCCTTGCCCACGGCGTAGAAGACGGTCATGACAGCTCGTCCTTGATGATCGTGCCGCCGAGAATGCGCTCGACGACGGGTATGCCGACCTCTCCGAGGGCCTCGATGTCCTCGTCATCGGCGCTGACCGCCGAGTCGTCGGCGACATGGGTTTCGGGGTCCGGCGTGCGGGCCGCCTCGACGCGGGCGCGCTCGAGAGGCGTGAGCTCGTCGTCCTCGGGCGGCTCGGGCTCTTCAGGGGGTGGCTCGGGATCAGCCGTGGCCCAGGACGGAGCGGTGCCCTGGTCCCCGGGAGCCCGGGACCAGGTCGGCCCCTCGCCGTTCGATGCGTTGGCGGGTGCCGCGGGCCGGGGCCGCGGTGGGGTCTGGGGTTGGCGCCGAGGATGAGGAGCGGTCGCCGCGGTCG
>NZ_HF570956.1:2352550-2366303 GCF_000367525.1 Phycicoccus elongatus Lp2
GGCGACCGCGGCGGCCAGCACGGCGGCGACGTGCTTGCACTCCGAGCGCACCGGGCACGAGCAGCGCGAGGTCCAGGGGTGCTGCCCGCGGTCCAGCAGGCCGCGCAGGCCCTCGGCAGCGGCGCCCGCCGTCGCCGTGACGAGCGTCTGGTAGGGCCAGTCCCTGGAACCGGTGACCTCGGCGAGCAGCATCCGGCCCCGGTCGGCCGAGGTGATCGACAGGACGTTGCCGGCCGCGGCATACGCAAAGCCGCGCTCCCAGGCCGCGTCGCCGAGGGTCTCGCGACCGATGTCAGGGGTGAAGCCGGCGAGCCAGTTCGCACTCGCCACGTCGATCCCCATCGGACAAACCTAACCCCGGTCGGGGACAGTCCGGGACCGCTTTCCACAGGGTGCCGGAGCCTGCGGCACGCTGGTGCCATGACGGACTCGGAGGGCCCGGGCGGGCACGCGTTCTCCATCGCCGAGCTGCGCATCGGTGTGGCCACCTGTGCCACGCAGATCAAGGGCGGCCGGCGGGCCACCAACTGGGCGGCACTCCCCGGCCGGCACGACGACTGGCTCGGCATCAACTACCACTCCCGCACCGCGGTCTCGGGCCTCGATGACGGGACCTTCCCGAACTCGCCCGTCAACGACCTCGGCTGGGAGGTCCACCCGCAGGGCCTGGTCGACGTCGCCCGTTGGCTGCACGACCGCTACCCCGGACCGATCTGGATCACCGAGAACGGCACCGCCGACAACAGCGATTCATTCCGCTCGCGCTACCTCTACGACCACCTGCGCGCCATCGCCGGCTCCGGCCTGCCGATCGAGCGCTACTACCACTGGTGCTTCGTCGACAACTGGGAGTGGGCCGAGGGCGAGGTCCCGCGCTTCGGCATCGTCCGCCTCGACCACGCGACCCAGGAGCGCACCGTCAAGGAGTCCGGGCACTTCCTCGCGGCCGTCATCGCCGACCGGGGGGTCGCCGAGGCCTCGTATGCCGCGCACGTCGCCTCCCAGCGCTACCGCATCGAGTCCGAACCGAGCCCGAGAGGCTGAAACCGTTGAGCGAGAAAATCTTCCACATCGCCGAGGCCGACAAATGGCGGGCGGCGTTGGCTGCGGGCGAGTATCGCTGGTCGACCCTGGACCGGACCCTCGAGGAGGAGGGGTTCATCCACGCCAGCGAGGCGCACCAGTGGGAGGCCACGCTGGAACGCTTCTACGCGGCATACGAGGGCGGGCTGATGCTGCTCACCATCGACCCGGCGCTGCTTACCTCCCCGCTGGTGCGCGAGGTCGGCAACCCCGTGACCGGGGAGCAGTTCCCCCACCTCTACGGGCCGCTGAACGTCGACGCCGTCACCGAGGTGCGACGGCTCCGTTGACCGGTTGCGTGCCGATGTCGCGATTGGTTGCGACAACGGCACGCACCAACGATCCACAGGCTGCTGAGCCGCGAAACATTGTCCACAGGTGGAAACCGAACAGTGGCAGGGCAGAGCAACTCACTCGATGGTTCCTCCATGGCCACTCCCCGACGGTTGACGCGCGAAGAGCGCCAGCGACGTGTCGCCGGACTCGCCGAGACTCAGGACGGGTTGGCGCATCGCCGCCAACTGAACGCGCTCGGTGTCTCCCATGCCGACGTGCGCAGTGAGGTGCGAGCGGGCCGCTGGGCACTCCGCGGACGCCACACGATTCATCTGGGTGTTGCCCTCGGCCCACGTGCCCCATGGTGGACGGCAGTCTGGGAGTCCGGCGGTGGCGCCGTCCTGGACGGAGCAGCAGCGCTCGTCGCCCACGGCCTGACCGGCTTCTTTCCGGCTCAGATCGACGTGTCGTTGCCGCGGAACAACCGTCGTCGCCACGTCAACGGCACCCGACTGCACCTGCGCTCGGCGATGCCTCCGGCGCTCAGCGCGGGAGTCCCGCGTGTCCGCCCGGAGGTGGCTGCCATCCACGCCTGCGGATGGTCCCGCAGCGACCGAGAGGCGGCGCTCATCCTGTGCCTGGTCATCCAGCAACGGCTGACCACGCCGGCACGCTTGCTCGAGCAGTGGCAGACTCGTGCAGCCAAGGCTGTGGAGCGCCCGCGCCGGACGACGCTCGACCACATCGTTCTCGACGTATGCGACGGTGCCCACTCCCTCGGCGAGCTCGACGTGGGCGCGCTCTGTCGGCGCATTGGCGTCGCAGCCCCCGAACGGCAGGTCGTCCGCACGCTGCCCAACGGCCGCATCTATCTCGACGCCAGGTGGAAGGACCACCCGCTCGTCGTGGAGGTTGACGGCGTTCAGCACACGAAGGGACTCGCACCCATCGACGATGCCCTCCGGCAGAACGAGGTGACGCTGTCGAACGACCGCGTCCTGCGCATCCCCGTGCTGGGCCTGCGCCTTCGCCCCGACGAGTTCGGGAGTCAATTGGTCCGGGCCCTGGGGCCGCGTGACATGCGTGTCGTTGTCGCCACCAGTTGCGACAACGACACGCATCCTGCCCTCAGGGACTGAGGTTCGCCCGCTGCTGCCCCGAGTCGTCGAAGTTCGAGGGGTCCAGCCACGCGTCGAGGCGCTCACGGACCGCCGGCCACTCGGCGTCGGTGATCGACCACCAAGCTGTGTCCCTGTTGCGGCCCTTGGTGACGATGGCCTGCCGGAAGGTCCCCTCAAAGGTGTAGCCGAGTCGTTCGGCCGCCCGCATCGACGGTGCGTTGAGCGCGTCGCACTTCCACTCGAGACGGCGATACCCCAGGTCATCGAAAACGTGCCCCATGAGCAGGCGCTGCGCCTCGGTCGACGACACCGTCCGCTGGAGTGGCGTCCCGAAGGCCACCCATCCGATCTCGATCACGCCATTGCCCTGGTCGATCCTCATCAGCGAGGCGACCCCGCAGGCGATCCCTTCGCGGAGCACCGCATGGGTCACCGCAGCCGAGGACATTCGCTCCTCGACCAGGTCACGCACCTCCCGCAGGGTGCGCGGCCGCTCGACGGGCAGGTAGGTCCAGTCGGCATCCGCCTGTCCCTCGTATGCCGCGTGCAGGCCGGGCGCGTCACCCACCTCGAGCGGGCGCAGGGTCACCCGTCGCCCCTTGAGGACCTGGCCCGGCGGGTGGGCCGCGCCCGACCAGCCGGGTACCGGATCGCCGACCGGCTGGCCGAACTCGTTCCTCCGCGTTGCGTCCGGCACGTGGACCCTCAAGCAACCACAGTGCCGGACGCAGCGAGGGCTGTGGCTGGGAGGTCGAACCACCGCAGGTGCTCGAAGTCCTCGGTCAGTCCCTCGCGACCACCGACCAGCTCGCCCGGAGGAACAGCCGCCGCCAGGATCGCCCGCGCATCGACCAGGTGCTGGGCGAGCAGCTCCTCCCCACCGGTCAGCGCCTCGGCAGGGATCGTGAGGTGGCCGTCCGCGGCATACCTGATGTCGCGCAAGCGAATCGGCGGCTCGACGACCCCCTCGCGGTGCCGCCAGCGGCCGGTCATCGGGTCGAAGAGGTAGTCGCCGAGCAGGCGCCAACCGTCACGAGCGACCATCCGCACAGCCTCGATGACGTAGTCAGCCACCGTGTCGGAGAGGAAGTAGTTGAAGTTCACCCGGACCCAGCCCGGCTTGATCCCCTCGCAGCCACCGGTGATCTCCCGCTCGAACTCGTGGGAGCGCTCGACGTCGATGCCGAGCAGCCGGTGACCATAGGGGCCGGCACACGAGCACCCGCCCCGGCTCTGGATCCCGAAGAGGTCGTTGAGGAGCGCGACGACGTAGTTGTGGTGCAGATAGGGCGAGTCGTGCCCCTTGACGACGAAGGACACGATCGACAGACGCTCACGCTCGAGGTTGCCGAGAATCTCGATGCCGGGCTCGCCGCGCCAGGCGTCGACCGCCCGCCGCAGGAAGCGCTCCTCGAGCTCGCGAATCACCTCTGTCCCCACGGTTTCCTTGAGCTGGAAGACCAGGCCGGCACGGATCGACTCGATGATCGCCGGCGTGCCGCCCTCCTCCCGATGGGCCGGGTCGGCGAGGAAGACGTGCTCGTCCGGGTTGACATAGGCGACCGTGCCACCTCCGGGCACGTCGGGCACCCGGTTGGTGAAGAGTTCACGTCGGGCGACCAGGACGCCGGGCGTCGACGGCCCGCCGATGAACTTGTGCGGAGAGAGGAAGATCGCATCCTTGTATGCCGCGGGGTCACCTCCCACGGGCGCCGTCATCTCGATCTCGACGTAGGGTCCCGCGGCCGCGAAGTCCCAGAAGGAGAGCGCACCGTGACGGTGCAGGAGGGAGGCGATGCCATAGGTGTCGGAGACGATGCCGGTGACATTGGACGCGGCACTGAAGGACCCGATCTTCAGCGGCCGGTCGGCGTGCGCGAGGAGCTTGGCCTCGAGATCCTCCAGACAGACACCACCGTCGACGTCCTCGCGGATCGTCACGACGTCGGCGATCGTCTCCCGCCAGGAGACCTCGTTGCTGTGGTGCTCGTAGGGGCCGATGAAGACCACCGGGCGCTGGTCCGGCGTAATGGCGCCGGTCAGGTGCCACTGGTCCTCGAGTCCGGAGGGGATGCGCAGGCCCATGACCCCGATGAGTTTCGCGATGGCCCCGGTGCACCCCGACCCGGCGAAGATGACGACCGAGTCGTCGTCGCCGTGGACCGCCTGCCGGATGATCTCGCGGGCGTCCTCGCGCAGCCGGGTCGTCTGCAGGCCGGTGCCGCTGGACTCGGTGTGCGTGTTCGCATAGCTCGGCAGCACCCGGTCGCGAATGAAGTCCTCGACGAACCCCAGGGCCCGCCCGCTCGCGGTGTAATCCGCATAGGTCACCCGACGGGGTCCATAGGGGGTGGCCATGACATGGTCCTCGCCGATGACGGACTCACGGATGTGCGCGACGAGAGGGTGCTCTGGCTCCATGCCGATCAAGAGTGCCAGCCGGCCGCCCGCCTTGTCCATAACCCCAGCATGCGAAGTTCCTTATTTGCATAACTCATGATTATGTGGGTCTGAGTGCACAGTCATCATTTGCACATCCGTGCAAATGTGCACTACTGTGCACTTCATGCACCTCAGTCTCCGTGAGGCCAAGAAGGACGCAACGCGAGCCCGCCTCGCCGAAGCCACCTACGAGATCGTCCGCACTCAGGGACCCGACCACCTAACCGCCGAAGCCGTTGCGACGATGGCCGGCGTCTCCCGGCGGACCTTCTTCAACTACTTCCCCTCGATCGACGCAGCCTGTGCCCACTCGGTCGAGTTGCTGCTCGCCGAACTGACCGAGACCCTGAGCCGGCGCCCTGCCGACGAATGCCTCTGGGACACCATGGAGGCACTCCTCGCCGGGGAGGCCGGTTCCCCGGTCATCGAGCGCCTCGCACTCCTCGCCGCGACCAAGGAGAACTCACCGGTGGCCCGCCACTTGGCCCACGATCACATCGACGCCTTCGTCGAATGGCTCACTGGGTGGCTCATGGACCGTCTCGGCCCGGACGTCGACGAGGTGTATGCCGCGACACTCGCCGCCTCGGTTGTCGCCACCGCCGAGGCCACGCTCCGGATCTGGAGCGAGCGCCACGGTGGGTCGACCGAGCCGGCCGTGCTCGCGGCATACCCCGACATGCTGACCCGTTCCCTGTGCCTGCTCCGCACCGGTTTCGACACCGCTGCCCTCCCCACCCGCTGACCCCAGAAGGACCGCTCCACCATGGCTTCCCTGCTCTACCGCGTCGGCCGCTGGTGCGCCGACCACGTCAAGACCGTCATCGCTGCCTGGCTGATCGTGCTCGCCGCCCTCGGTGGCGGCGCCGCGACCTTCGGAACCCCCCCGACACCCGAGGTGACCATCCCCGGCAGCACCTTCCAGAATGTGCTCGACCACGCAGCCACCCAGATTCCCGAGGTCGCCGGCGGCTTCGGCACGGTCGTCGTGCACTCGCGCGACGGAGCCTTCACCGACACCCAGAAGGCCGCCCTGACCCAGACCTTCAATGAGTGGACCGACCTCGACCAGGTCAACCGAGTCGTGGATCCCTTTGCGGCACAGGCACAACTCGACGCCAACAAGTCCAAACTGGCCGACGCGGCAACCCAGCTCGACTCGGCCGACGCGCAGTTGACCGCCGGCCGCACTGAGCTCGACACGGCCAAGTTCCAGTTGCTCCAAGGCCAGGGACTCCTCGCCTACAGCAGGGCGAAGGACCCGGCCGACCCCGGCATCCCCTCCCTCGAGCAGCAACTCGCCACCGGCCAGGAGCAACTCGCCGCCGGCGAGGCCCAGTGGCAGGCCGGTTACGACCAGTACCTCCAGGGGCGGACCGCCTACCAGCAGGGCGAGGACACGGTTGCAGCCATCAACGGCCTGCGCACGGTCTCGTCCGACGGCAGCACGGCCATTGTCCAGATCCAGTTCGACCGCAACACCAACTCGGTGGATCCAGCGGTGCGCGAGCGGGTGCAGGAGATCGGGAACACCTTGGCGGCCTCCGGTATGGACATCGACTACAGCGTGGAGATCACCCAGGACAACAGCCTCGTCGGTGTCGGTGAGATCGTCGGTCTCGTCCTGGCCGGCATCGTGCTCGTGGCCATGCTCGGCACCCTGATCGCCGCCGGCCTCCCGCTCGCGGTCGCCATGATCGGCGTCGGGGTCGGCCTGGCCGCGGCCATGGCGCTCACCGCCTTCTACGAGATGAACTCGATGACCCCGGCCTTGGCCCTCATGCTCGGCCTGGCCGTCGGCATCGACTACGCCCTCTTCATCGTCAACCGCCACCGCAGCCAACTGCTGCAGGGCATGGACCTCAAGGAGTCGATCGCCCGCGCGGTCGGCACCTCGGGCAGTGCGGTGCTCTTCGCGGGGACCACCGTCGTCATCGCCCTCGTCGCCCTGGTCCTCTCCGGCATCCCGCTCCTGGCCCAGATGGGTCTGGTCGCCGCCGGGACCGTCGCCGTGGCGGTGCTCGTGGCGGTCACCTTTTCCCCCGCCCTCCTTCGCATCATGGGCACGCGGGTCGTCTCGCGTCGTGGATGGCGAGCGGCCGGATTCACCACCCCGGGCGAGGTCTCGACCCGCGTCGTCACCGAGGACCAGCACGAGGAGGAGCACGGCGGTTGGTATGTCCGGCTCATCACCCGCCGACCCTGGCTGACCGTCCTCGGTGTGGTCGCCCTCGTCGGCATCATCGCCTTCCCGGCGCTCGACCTCCGTCTCGGACTCCCCGGCGGAGGCAACGAGCCGGCCGACTCGACGGCCTACCGGGCGTATGCCGCGACCGCGCAGGCCTTCGGGCCCGGCATGAACGGCCCGGTCATCGTGGTGGCCGACCTGCCCGGCACGCCGACGCAGGAGCAGGTGAGCGCCACGCAGGCGCACCTGGCGACCTCACTGGCCGCGGTCGACGGGGTCGAGCACGTCGTGCCCTTCGGCACGAGTGCGGACCACCGCACTCTCGCCTTCCAGGTCGTGCCATCGACCGGTCCGGCGGAAGCTCAGACCGTGACCACGGTCCACGCGCTGCTCGACGGTGCGTCGTCCATCGGGGTCAGCACGGGGACGACGATCGGGCTCACCGGCCAGACGGTTGCCAACATCGAGATCTCCGAGCGGCTGGCCGCTGCCCTGCCGACCTACCTGCTGGTCGTCGTCGGTCTCTCCCTGCTCATCCTCACGGCCGTCTTCCGGTCGGTCGTCGTGCCGCTCGTGGCCACCGCTGGCTTCCTGCTCTCGGTCGCCACTGCCTTCGGCGCGACCGTCATGGTCTACCAGTGGGGCTGGCTGGGCTCGATCTTCGGGGTCCACGACCCCGGACCGATCCTGTCCTTCATGCCCATCATGCTCATCGGTGTCCTCTTCGGCCTGGCGATGGACTATCAGATGTTCCTCGTCAGCGGGATGCGCGAGGCGTGGAGCCACGGCGAGGACGCCCGGACGGCGGTGCGCAGCGGCTTCACCCACGGCGCCAAGGTCGTCACGGCGGCTGCGGTGATCATGTTCGCGGTCTTCGGAGGCTTCGTCTTCTCCCATCTGACGATGATCAGGCCGATGGGCTTCGGGTTGGCCGTCGGCGTCCTCACCGACGCGGTGCTCGTGCGGATGACGCTCACCCCGGCCGTGATGCACCTCCTCGGCGAGCGCGCCTGGTACATGCCGGGCTGGTTGGACCGGCTCACGCCCGACCTCGACGTCGAGGGCACCTCGCTCAGTGCCATGAACGACGCACAGTCACGACGGCTGGACCCGTTGCCGGCGTGATGGGTGCCGGCTGAGCCGGACGAGCAGGTCGAGGACTCGATCGGCGACCGCGTTGCGGACACCGCCCTCCCGGACCATCGCCACGAGTTGGCGCACCGGGGGGTCGGTGATCCGCACGCGGACCACTCCGTCCGGGATGATGCGCGCCGCGAGTCGTGGAAGCACGGTGATCCCGACACCGGCCGCGACGAACCCGAGGGCGCTGTGGTGGTCCTGCGCCTGGACGGTGAAACGCGGGGTGAATCCCTTGGCCGCGCACGCCGCGAGCACGATCCGGTGGCCGGGATTCGCGAAACTGTCGTTGCTCACCCAACCCTCACCCTTGAGGTCGGTGAGGGTCACCGCGCGTCGACGTGCCAACGGGTGCTCGTGGTGGACGGCGAGAATGTAGGGGTCCTCGGTCAGCGGCACCTTGCGATACCCGGGACGCCGTGTGTTCTCGGTGTGGTCCATCGCGACATCGATGTCCGGGATCGTCGAGCGAGCGCCCACCTCGGTGAGGACGAGTTCGACGACGAGGTCAGGGAACTCGGCCGTGATCTGGCGCACGATGCTCGGCAGCAGCGTCGAGCCAGCCGACGGGAAGTAGCCCAGCACCAGCCGGCCGGTGCGACCGTCGCGCAGGTCCGCGACATAGTCATCGAGTCGATGCCACTGTTGCAGCACCGTCTCGGCCTGAGCGATGAGTGCCTCGGCCGCAGCCGTCGGCACGATGCCTCGGCCCACCCGGTCGAAGAGGTCGAGTCCGGTCTGTCGCTGCAGCGCGGCGATGTGCTGACTGACAGCCGAGGGCGTCATCCTCAGGTTGTCGGCGGCCTCCTGGACGGAGCCGGTGACCATGACGGACTGGAAGACCCCGAGGCGATGTGGATCGAGCATGGTTCGAGCCTACCCAACACATAAGCGTTGCTTTATTACCATGAAGTATTGTCGCCTTGTCCTAAATAGTTGAAGGTCTCACAATTGAGACATGACGACGCACCGCATCTTCCAGATCGAAGCCGCCCAGCAACTTGCCGACCGGCTCCGCACCGCCCGCCACATCGGCCGCTCGTGGACGCGAGTCCAGGACCGCGACTTCGAGCGCGAGACCAACGAACTGCAGATCATGGCGCAGGCCGGCCCCTACCGCATGTTCTGAGGGCCACCGCTCTCTTGCGTCCGGCAACGTGGTTGATATAGCGGCCGCGTGCCGGACGTTGCGGTTCAGGCCAGCACCTGCTTGAGGGTCAGGTCCCCCTCGCCCCGCATTTCGGCGACCTGGGCCAGACAGAGCTCAGCACACGACAATGCGTCGATCAGCGGCTCGTGCGCCCGATAGATCGGCAGCCGATAGCGCTCGCGCGCGGTCCACAGCCGCAGTGACCCCGGCGCCGGCTCCTGGCCGAAGGCGCCCGCCGTCAGTCGGCGCTGCAGGTCCAGGGTGTCGACCACCTGCGCCGGGAAGGGCGCACCCCACAACTGCGCGCAGGCACGCTCGATGAAGCCCACCTCGATCCGGGCGAAGTGCGCGAGCAACACCCGCCCGCGCAGTGCCGCCAGCACCTCGGCAAGCGCTTCCGCCAGCGGCACCCCACCGGCCACCACGTCATCGGTCAGCCGATGCACGGTCGCGCTTTGCCCCACGTCGACGGGTGCCGCGACGAGGATCGAGCGGGCCCCGGCAAGTTCGATCCGACCACGCACGACGGGCACGAAGCCCACCGCGACGACGTGGTCCCTGCCCGGCTGCAGCCCGGTCGTCTCGACGTCCAGGGCGAGCAGTTCGAGGTCGTCCACGTCGGTTGCCGGGTCGGCAAACGGCACCGAGAGGTACGCCGCGAGCGGGCCCTCACGGCATACCTGAGCCGCCCGCTGGCGGGCCTGCTCGGGGGTGCGACGGAACCACGCCATCAGATCGGCCTCACATGAAGGTCGTCGGGTAGCGCGAGGCCATGGCCGACTGCGCCGAGCGAACGATGGCGAAGGCCTCACGCAAGTGGCGCTTGTCGAAGGAACTGAGCTGGTCGGGGTTGACGTGGTTGTCGACCGGGCGCCCCTCCCTCACCTGGGCCGCCTGGTGCCGCAGCCGGACGTAGGAGATGAACTCGAGGGCGTCGGTGAGGTCGGCCCCCTTCTCCTCGCTCATGATCCCGCCGGCGATGGCGGCCTGGATCCGGGTGGCGGTGTGGACCGCCGGCGACCCCAGCGCGAGCGCGTGGACCCGCGCCAACTCGACGACCGCACCGATGCCGCCACGCTTGATGTCGAGGGTGGCCGCATGGTCACCCTCCTTGGCCAGCACGAAGCCGCGGAAGAAGCCCAGGGGAGGTTCGTTGAGGGTGGCGGCCTTGGCCAGGTGTGCGAGGAACAGGCGCGACTGGGGGGCCCGGGCCAGGATGCCGTGGTGCAACTCGGGGAAGAGCCCGGAGTCCCCATGCACCGGTCGCATGTCGAAGAAGATGCTCGCCTGGAGGATCGCGTCGGGCACGGGCTGGGTGAGCCAGGTCGCGAACTCCTGCCGCCAGTCCTGCAGGCGCAGCCGCCAGCGCGGGTTGGTCGCCATGACGTCCCCGGGGCAGGTCGGATAGCCGCACTCGACGAGCCCGGCACTCACCCGCCGCGCGAGCTCCTCGAACCAGGCGAGGTCGGCGTCGGTCGCCTCGTCGCTGATGATGATCGCGTTGTCCTGGTCCGCGGCGAGAGCCTGCTCGAGGCGCGCCCGGGAGCCCAGGGCCACCCAGGTGTAGGGCACCGGCGGCCCGCCCAGCTCGGCCTCGGCGAGCGTGATGAGTCGCCGCTCGACCGCGTCACCGATCGCGGTGACGACCCGGCCGATGTCGTCGGCGCTGGCGTCCTGCCCGACGAGGGCCTCGACGACGGCGGGCAGGCGGGCACTCACGGTGGCGACGCCCTCGACGTCGGACTGCTTCTGGATGTCGCCGACGACGTAGACCGGGCTGGCCTGGACCATCCGCATGAGGTCGGTGGTCGTCACGACGCCGATCGGCAGGTCGTGCTCGAGGATCGGCAGGTGGTGGATGTTGCGACCCACCATCTCGAGGAGGACCTCGAAGGCGAGGGCGTCGGCGTCGCCCACGACGGGTCCGGCGGTCATGACCTCGCGCACCGGTCGCTCCGGGGAGACGCCGACGGCGAGCACCCGGTTGCGCAGGTCGCGGTCGGTGACGATGCCGGCCAGCTGCTCACCGTCCATGACGAGCAGGGAGGAGGCGCCGTGCTCCTTCATCGTGCGCGCGGCCTGGGCGATGCTCGCGTCCTGGGTCGTCGTGATCGGCGCCCGCTTGATGAGGTCGCGCACGCCGGTCTTGAGCATCGCGGAGGTCGAGCCCGAGTCCTGCAGCTTGGCGACGGCACCGCGCATGCGGTGGGCCCGCTGCTCGTCGAAGAAGTGCGCCACGTCGGGATGCGCCGCGGTGAGGGCGCGGAACTCCGCCTCGGGGAGGACATAGACGAGGCAGTCCTCGATCGCCGTCACGTCAAAGGTCGAGGGGTTGCCCAGGACGAGGGTGATCGAGCCGAAGACGTCGCCGGCCTCGCCCCGGTCGACGAGCGTGCCCTGGTCGTCGTGGATGTCCACCGCCCCTGAGCGCAGCACGAAGAGGCTGTGGTTGTCCTTGCTCCGCGTGATGATCGTGCGCCCGCGGCGGTAGTACTCGACGGTCATGCGCCGTGGCAGCTCGGCGAGCACGTCGGGCGGGAGGGTGTCGAAGGGTGCGTGCCGGGCGAGGAAGTCGCGGATCTCTGCCAACTCGACGTCGAGGGCCATGGTCCATGCCTACCAGCGGCCGGGGCCGGGCGTGCCCGGCTGGGGCCACCTCGCGCCGAGCGCTTCCCCCACCGCGCCGAGCGGGCGTGGTGGGCCGTGTGCCGCGCCCGTCAGTCGGTGACGACCTCGCCGCCGGCTGCGGTCCAGGCGCCGATGCCGCCGCCGAGGTGGTAGGCGTGGGTGAAGCCGAGATCCTTCATCGTGGCCAGCGCGGTGGCCGAGCGGTTGCCGCTGCGGCAGTAGAGGGCATACTCGCCGTCCTTGGACAGCTCGCCGACGGCGGCCTTGAAGTCGGGCCCGTTGACGTCGATGTTGACGGCACCGCGCAGGTGGCCCGCGGCGAACTCCTCGGGGGTTCGCACGTCGACGACGGTGACCCCGGGCGAGGCGACGGCGGTGGCGAAGGCCTTGGCGTCGAGGGTCTCGTCGGTCGAGCCACTGCACCCGGCGAGGCCGAGGACGGCGGCCAGGCCGGCACCGGCGGTCAGCGCGAGGACGGAACGGCGACGGCGGTGCACGAACGCGGACATGCTCGGAATACTCCTTGGAGAGGCTCGGTTGCTCATGACCAATATACCCCCTAGGGTATCCAAAGGAACCGCGACCCCGGAGGAGACGACCCGATGATCTTCACCCAGTACTACCTCGACTGCCTGTCCCAGGCTTCCTATCTCGTCGCCGACGAGGACTCCCGAAAGGCCGTCATCGTCGACCCGCGCCGCGACGTCGAGGAGTACCTCGCCGACGCCCGCGAGCTCGGGCTGACCATCGTCGGCGTCATCAACACCCACTTCCACGCCGACTTCCTCTCCGGTCACCTCGAGCTGGCCAAGGCCACCGGCGCCTGGATCGGCTACGGCGACGCGGCGACGGCGGAGTTCGAGATCCGCGCGCTCCACGACGGTGAGCGGATCCCGCTCGGTGGCCCGGACGGCGTCACCCTCGAGATCATGGCCACCCCGGGCCACACGCCCGAGTCGATCAGCGTCCTCGTCTTCGAGCACGGCACCGACGAGGTCGCCCACGGCGTGCTCACCGGCGACGCCCTCTTCATCGGTGACGTCGGTCGCCCCGACCTGCTCGCGTCGATCGGGCACACCGCCGAGGAGCTCGGCCGGATGCTCCACGACTCGGTCCAGCGCAAGCTCATGGGGCTGCCGGACGCCGTCCGGGTCTTCCCCGCCCACGGCGCCGGCTCGGCCTGCGGCAAGAACCTCTCGACCGAGCGCCAGAGCACGATCGGTGAGCAGCGCCGCAGCAACTACGCCTGCCGTCCGATGGACGTCGACGCCTTCCTCGCGGTCGTCACCGAGGGGCAGCCGAGCGCGCCCGGCTACTTCGTCTACGACGCCACCCTCAACCGCCAGGACCGCCAGCTGCGCGAGCTCGACACGACGGTGCCCGCGCTGAGCTGGGAGGAGTTCGAGCACGAGGTCGCCCTCGGCGCCCGGATCCACGACGCCCGCGACCCCCAGGAGTTCGCCGCCGGCCACCTCGCGGGCGCCATCAACGTGCCCGCCGACGGCCGGATGGCCGAGACGGTCGGCATGGTCTTCGCCCCCACCGACCGCATCGTCCTCATCGCGCCCGAGGGGCTCGAGCAGCAGGTCGCCACACGGATCGCACGCATCGGCTTCGACCACGTCGTCGGGCACCTCGCCGACCCCGAGGGCGCCATGGCCGCGCACCCGGACCAGGTGGCCCGCGCCAGCCGGCTCACCGTCGAGCAGGCGGACGAGGCGATCGCCG
>NZ_HF570956.1:2366403-2369877 GCF_000367525.1 Phycicoccus elongatus Lp2
GCGGTCGCGCCGGCGGCCTCCTTGCCGCCCTGGTAGCCGGAGATCAGTTGGATGACCGTCTGGCGGACGCGCGCCAGGTCGGCGCCGAGCTTGACGAGGACCTGGGCGGCGACACCCTCGCCCTCGCGGATGAGGCCGAGCAGGATGTGCTCGGTCCCGATGTAATTGTGGCCGAGCTGCAGCGCCTCGCGCAGGGAGAGCTCGAGCACCTTCTTGGCGCGCGGCGTGAAGGGGATGTGACCGGTCGGGGCCTGCTGGCCCTGGCCGATGATCTCCTGCACCTGCTCGCGCACGGCGTCGAGGCTGACCCCGAGCTGCTCCAGCGCCTTGCTGGCGACACCCTCGCCCTCGTGGATGAGGCCGAGGAGGATGTGCTCCGTGCCGATGTAATTGTGGTTGAGCATGCGCGCCTCTTCCTGCGCAAGCACGACCACCCGGCGAGCCCGGTCGGTGAACCGTTCGAACATGGACATGACTCCTGACCTTCGGTAGTCCTAGAACTGTAGCCGCGCAGCCTGAGGGTGCCCCCGGGATTTCCACGCAGCGTCTCGAAGGCACCAACGCCAGCCGCCTTGTGCGTGTTCCGCGAGGTGAGTGGCGAGCACTCATGTTCGCTCACGGCATACCTCTGCCTTGTGTCCGGCACGGTGGTTGGTATGCCGTCCACGTGCCGGACGCAAGGGGGTGGGTAGGGGGAGTGGGTCGGTCAGGGGAGCACGCCGGCGGCGCGGGCGGGCGCGGCATACGCCTGCGCGAGGGAGGAGACCGTCTCGTGGGCGTTGAGGCCGCTGGGGTTCGGCACCACCCAGAGCTCGACGCCGCCCAGATCGGTCGGCTGGCGCCCCATGGTCGCCTTCCGCTCGCCGAACGCCGTCCGGTATGCCGTGATGCCGGCGACCGCGACCACCCGCGGCTCCCAGCGTCGGACGGTCGCGACCAGACGCTCGCCGCCGGTGCGGAGTTCCTGCGCGGAGAGTTCGTCGGCGCGGGCCGTCGCGCGCGGCACGAGGTTGGTGATGCCGAGTCCGCGCGCCAGGACGGCGGCGCGATCGGCGTCGGTCATGCCGGCCGCCGGATCGATCGGTGCCTCGATGATCCCGGCCTCGAGCAGCGCCGGATAGAAGCGATTGCCGGGATGCGCGAAGTGGGTCTGCATGGCAGCGGTCCACAGGCCGGGGTTGATGCCGACGAAGAGCAGTCGGCAACCGGGCCCGATGAGGTCGGGCACGACCTCGTCACGGTGTGCCTCGAGCTCGGCGCGGGTGAAACCCAAGGTCAGTGCCGCCGCTGGCAGCGGCCGCACCAGAAGAGGTTGCGCCCGGCGAGCACCTGCGTGCGAATTCGGCTGCCGCACACCGGACATGGCTCGCCCTGGCGCTTGTAGACGGCATACTCCCGCGGGAACGGACTGACCTGCTCATAGGCGGGTGGCCGTTGTCCGGCGGGCACCCGCCCGCGCTCACCTTCGGTGCCGCCCTGCCAATCCACGAGGTATGCGGCGTCGCCGGCTTCCGCACGCTGCGCCAGGAACGCCTTGGCCTCGGCGACCTGCTCGTCGAGCGTGATGATCTGGCCGAAGGCGACGCCGATCGGCATGAGGTCGACCAGGTCGTCCCAGATCGTCTGCCAGGTGCGCTTCTTGACCTTGCGGCCGGGCGTGAAGGGGTCGATCCGGTGCTTCCACAGCAGCTCGCAGC
This sequence comes from Phycicoccus elongatus Lp2, assembly GCF_000367525.1. Classification (GTDB taxonomy): domain Bacteria; phylum Actinomycetota; class Actinomycetes; order Actinomycetales; family Dermatophilaceae; genus Phycicoccus_A; species Phycicoccus_A elongatus. Next base: position 2,368,101 of record NZ_HF570956.1, read on the forward strand.
GATACACATTGCCGACGCCGGCGAGCACCGACTGGTCCATGAGCAACTCGGCGACCGGTCGGTCGGTGCGGGCGAGCTTGGCCAGTGAGTGTGCGGTGTCATGCCCCGGCTCGCCGGCCCGCAGCGGGTCGGGGCCGAGGCGGGCGACGATGGCGGCCTGCTGCTCGGGCGAGATGAGGTCCACGACGGTGGCGCCGCGCAGGTCGGCGACCCATTCCTCGTTGACCAGACGCACCCGGACCGCGCCCACCGGCGGAGGGGGGAGGGCACCGGAACCGGGGCCCGCGGCATACCGAAGGACGTCGAAGACGCCGATCAGGCCCAGGTGCACATTGAGGATGCGCTCGCCCTCGAAGGTGACGAAGAGGTGCTTCCCCCACGCGTCGGCGCGCACGCAGAGCAGACCGTCGAGGAGCGTTGCCCCGTCGGCGAAGCGCCCTTGGGGGGATGAGACGGCGGGCCGAGTGCCGGCGAACGCGCGATCGAGGGCGCCGGCGAGCCGATGCAGGGTGTGGCCTTCGGGCATGGCGAAACCCTAGGCCGTTGCGTCCGCGTCAAGCGTCGCCATGGGCGCGGGGGACGCGGACACAACGAGAGGTCACTTCTCGTAGGCCGCCGTGAGCTGGCGGTAGGGCCTGGACACGAAGGCGAGCAGCACGGCGATGAGCATGACGAAGCCCGCGACGAAGAAGACCAGAGCAATGCCCCGAGTGTCGCCGCGGCCGAGGAGCCAGGCCCACCGGTCCTGGCCGTCCTCGGTGCGCATGTAGGGGATCAACCAGTACTGCGCGACCGGGCCGATGAGGAAGGCCGACACCGGGGCCGAGCCCATCTCGACCGACTGCTGGAAGCCGAAGACGCGTCCCTGGGACCGGAACGGCACGACCTTCTGCAGCAAGGTCTGCTCGGCCGCCTCGGCCGCCGGCGTGAGGGCCATGAAGACGAGGATGCCCAGGACATAGAGCCACTGCGCCTCACGGATCGTGAAGAGCATCCCGACCACGGCCACGCCGACATTGACCAGCAGCAGGGTGCGTAGGGGCCGTGCCCCGAGCCCGAACTTGGCCACGAGCCCACCGCCGATGATGAAGCCGAGACTGGTCACTCCGAGCACGACACCCCACACCTTGACGTCGAAGAGCTCGAGTCCATAGGGATCCATGAGCGCCATGAAGACGCCCCCGACCAAGTTGTTGAAGGTCGCGAAGAGGATCAGCGCGAGCAGACCGGGGACCGCGCGGATCGCCGTCATTGCCCCGGCGATGTCGAAGGTCGGCCTCTTTTCGCCCTCCTCGAGGTGCGGCTGCACCTCCGGGATCGGGATGACGAGCAGGTGGGCCAGCGAGATCCCGGTGAGCGCGATCGCGATGACGAGCGTCCAACCCATGCCGAGCAGACCGATCGACAGGCCGGAGAAGACGCTGGTGACCATGAAGGCGACGCCCTGCACCGTGCCGACCAGGCCATTGGCCTTGTCGCGCTCATCCTCGGGAACGAGCAGGGTGACGGTCGTCGACAGGGCGATGTTGCGTAGGCTCTCGACCACGGCACCGGTGAGGATGACCGTGACGAAGATCCAGAAGCCGGGCTGTTGCCACTGCGAGACGCCCTCCTCACCGAAGAGGACATAGACCCCGCCGGAGAGCGCGAACGCGAGCAGGGTGACGACGCTCGACACCACCATGATCGGTTTCTTGCGGTGCCGGTCGACCAGAGATCCGAAGACCATCCCGAAGACGGCCAAGAAGAGCATGTAGGAGCCGCCGATGATGGCGGG
>NZ_HF570956.1:2369977-2384384 GCF_000367525.1 Phycicoccus elongatus Lp2
CGGTGGTGGCGCCGAGTCCTGGTCATCCACCACCGGCGGGGACGGGACCTCGCCGGGGCGACCGGGCCCTCGCCGCGCGCGGCGCGGTGGCCGCCTTCCCTCCCCAGAGGTATGCCGGTCAGTCGGCATCGCGGTGCTCGCCGCCTGCGGGTGAGGGATCGCCGCCCGACAACGCCTCATCGGCGGAGGCCGTCGACACCAGTTCCGCGTCGTCCGCGCCCGCGGGTCGCTGGTCCTGCGACGCGAGCGCGCGAATGCGTTCGACTTCGCGGGCGGGATCGCGGTAGACATCGGTGGCCCAGACCCGCAGCGGCGACCACCCGAGCCGCCGCAACTGCTCCGAACGCAGGCGGTCGCGATCCCGCGAGCTGGTGACCGCGGCATACTCGGGGCCGTCGAAGTCGACCGCGACGGCGAGGCGACCCGGTGCGTCGAGCGATTCCACGGCGAGGTCGATGCGATCCGCGGAGGCTCCCAGGCCTGGGTGGACGGTCATGCCCTGGCTGCTGAGCCGGTCCGCCAGATCGGCGACGAGGGGGTCCAGGGCACGGGCCGGCGCAGCGCCTCGGCCACGGGCGGACCCACCGGATGCGGCATACGCCAGGAAGTCGCGCAGCATCTGCGCACCCCGTGCCTTCAGGCGCGCCGGATCCAGGTCCTCGGCGACCAGCGCCGACACGACGGTCATGCGACGGCGGGCTCGGGTGATCGCGACGTTGAGCCGGCGCTCCCCGCCCTCGAGATTGAGCGGACCGAACCTGTGCAGCACCCGACCGTGCGGGGTCTTGCCGTAGCCGACGGACAGGATGATCGCGTCCCGCTCATCACCTTGGACCCGCTCGAGGTTCTTGACGAAGAACGGCTCGGGCGATGACTCCTCGAAGAAGTCAGCCACCTCGTCCTCGACGTCGACCAGAGCGACCCGGAGGGCATCGTCGATGCGCTGGGCGTGGGTGAGGCCAAGGGCGATGACCCCCAGGGACTCTGTGGGCCGGGTGCGGGCGTGCTCGATGACGAGCTTGACGACACGCGTGACCTCGGCCCGGGTCGACTCCACCGTCGCCGAGCCTTCGTCGACGATGCCCTGACCGTCGACGGTCTCCAGCCGCAGGACAGGCTCGGCGTCGGTGCCGGGGAAGGTGACGAGGTTCCCGGCATACACCTGCTCGTTGGCAAAGGTGATGAGTCGCTCGTCGAGGGAGCGGTAGTGCCAGCGCAGTCGCCGGTTGGGCAGGATCGAGGAGAGCACGTCGAGGATGGACTCCATCCCCTCGGTGAGGGCCGTGCCGTCGGCGTCCCCGTCGCTGACCGTCGTGAAGAAGTTCGTCGGGGGGAGCTGGTGGGAGTCACCGGCCAGGACGACCTGCCGCGCTCGCGCGATCGCGGAGATCGCCTGCGCCGGAGGCACTTGCGAGGCCTCGTCGAAGACGACCACGTCGAACCAGCGCCCGGGGGGCAGGACGCTGGCCACGACCAGGGGGCTCATCACCCAGCACGGTCGCAGCGCGGTGATGAGCTCGCCGGCGAGCGGCATGAGGTCTCGGACCGGCTTCAACCCACGCCGCCGACGACCCTCGGCTCGCACCGCCGCGGCCTGCTCGGGGTGCTGGGCCGCGATGGAGCGGATCCGGCTGCGCACCGCCGCCTGGACTCGCGTCGCGCCGTCGGCGATCACCTCCCGGTCGGCGGCGGCGAAGCGATGGAGGTGGCCGCGCAGGTGGTCCCCGGAGTGCCCACCGATCCGCTGGTCCCGCAGCGCGATGTCCTCGGCGATCGAAGCCCACCAGACGTGCTCGACCTCGGCACGCACGTGGTCGTCCTCGACCCCACGGGCGGCAAGGTCGTCGATGACCGGCCCCCAGCCGGTGGCCTCCAGGGCATCCAGCGGCGCGCGCACCGTGGGCACGACGGCGAGCCGGTCGACGTTCTGGCGCAGTCTCTCGAGCAACTCCACGAGGTCTGCCCGGTCAAGGTCGACCAAGGCCTCGTCGTCGGGTTGCCTGGGAAGTCGCTCCTGGAGCCAGTCGAGGTCCGCGGTGACTCCGGCGTGGACCGAGCGTGCCCGATCGAGGTCGGCAGGGATCTCCGGGCGCCCACCGGCTCCCGCGAGCTGCCGCCAAGCGGTGCGCTGGGCCGCCGCATCGACCAGTGCGGCGTGAAGATCCGCGGGAGGCGGGCCGGGTCGCAGCAGCGCCTTGGCCGCCTTCTTGATCCGTCGCCGCTCCCACCAGCCCAGGGAGGTGCCGGCCGCTGCGCGCTGCTGCGGGGTTCCGGTCGCGAGGACGGCCTCCTCGAGCGGTGCATCGAAGACCTCCGGCCGGAAGGTCTCCAATGTGTGCCGGACGTTGGCCAGGGTGGACAGCACGCGACCCCAGTCGCCGATGGTGCGCGCATCGGGCAGTCGCAGTCCGTGCAGGACCTCGCGCACGACGGCGTCCAAGTGGTCCAGGCCACCGGGTTGGAGTCGTTCGACGCGGTCGCGGGCCTCGACTGCCTCGTCCGGCGTCGACAGGTCGGCATCGAACCACGGGTCGTCGCCACCATCGGCGCGCCAGGCGCCGAGGCGGGCGAGGCGCTCGATCTCCGCGGCCGTCTCGTCGCGGGTGGTGGAACTCAGGCGGGCCAGGTGATCGCCGCGCAACCGAACGGTGGACCGTGGCGGCACGGCGCTGCGGCTGAGCGCTGAGACCGCCGACATGACCTCGTGGGCGCTCACTCCCCACGGGGCTCGCTGGTCGTGCATGGCCCTGATGTGGTCGGCCAGGGCCACGGCGCTGTCGTGCTGGACCCTGAGAGTGGCGACCGGAAGGCCGTTTCCGTCCGGTTCGTCGGCGGCCTCGAGCGCATCGGAGAGATCGACTGCGATCCGCCTCTTGGCGCGCGCACCGTCATGGAGGTCCATGACGAGGTCACCCAGACCCACTCGCGTCAGGCGGCCGACCACCGCATCGATGGCGGCCCGCTTCTCGGCGACGAAGAGCACGCGCTTGCCATCGGCGGCCAGCGCGGCGACGAGGTTGGCGATGGTCTGGCTCTTGCCGGTGCCCGGCGGCCCCTGCACGACGAGGTGGGCGCCGCTGCGGGCGGCCTCGATCACCTGGTGCTGCGAGGAGTCGGCGTCCAGGACGAGGGTCGCGCTCGTCTCGTCGAGGACCGGGTCGCCATCGCGCACCGTGATGTCACCGTGGACGGACGCGAGTGCGGTGGGGTCCCCGGCCAGCGCGGCGATCACGTCATGGTCGGCCAAGGTCTCGCCCTGGGCGGCAAGGTCGGCGACCATCGGGAGCTTGGCGTAGGAGAAGTTGCCGACGACGATGCGCGGATTGATCGCGAAGCCGTCGATGTCGTCGCAGATCTCGGCAAGGTTCGCGAAGGTCGGGTGAGGATCGAAGCCGTTGCCGGCGACGGCCAGCGCCTCCAAGGCGTCGCCGTCGATTGCCAGCCCACGCTCCTGGGCGAGGTAGTGCTCCAGCACCGGGTTGAGCTCGATGGTGTCGCCGAGGTCGAGCACGAAGTCCTGACCGGCGGCGCCGATCTGTCGCAAGGTGGCCGCGCGCAGCAGCACCGGGGCTGCGGGCGATCGAGGCACCCCGGGGATGGTCCAGGTGGCCATCCCGAAGGCCACGAAGCAGGTCTCGATGCCCCGCTCCTCCTTGAGTTCGCGCGTCTTGGCGGCGATCGCGCGGCACCGTCGTCGCGCCTCCTCGAAGGCCGCCGGTTCACGCACGAGGTCGGTGAGCCGGGTGGGTCGCCCGGTCATGAGCAGCGCGACGCCGCCGGGATGGGCGGTGGTGAGCTCCAGGGTCCCCGTCGGCAGGTCCCGGAACCACAGCAGGGTGTTGCGGCCGCCGAGGTCGACCAGGTGCTTGGTCCACGAAGCCACCGCCGAGCGCACCAGCCCGAGTCGGGTGTCGACCGCCGAGGAGGCAGCGGGCGTCGGATCGTCGGGCTGGGACGTCTCGGGTGCAGGGGCCACCGCGTCAGTCACCGCAGCAGGCTAACAACTGGACCTGTTCGGTCAGGGCGCTCGCGTGTCCAAGCCCGGGGTGCTGATCGCGGCGAGAGCGACGACGAGCGCGAAGGCCATCGAGGTCAGGGCGAGCCAGTGGAACCCGGCGTGGTCGACGACGACGCCGGCGATCGCGCCCGCGCCGGCCGCGACCAGGCTCATGATCATGTCCGCCGCACCCTGCCCCGAGGCCCGCTCGGGCAGCGTCAAGGTGGCCGCCAGGGCGGACGACGCGCTCACATAGGTGCCCGACCAACCCAGCCCGAGCAGGAAGAGGCCGAGCGTGAGCCGGCTCGACGAGCCCATCGGCGAGGAGGATGCCAACAGCGTCGCGACGACGAGGGTGAGCGCACCGGCCAGCGCCACCCAGCGCGCCCCGAAGCGGTCGACGCACCAACCGGTGATCGGCGAGAAGGCGAACATGCCGACGATGTGCAGGCTGATCACGAGCCCGATGACGGTCAACTCGGCGTGCCCGTGCCGCATGTGCAGGGGCGTCATGACCATGACACTCACCATGACCGCGTGCCCGACCGCGAGGGTCAGCAGCGCGACGAGGCGCACCCGACTGCGCCGCAGGATCCGCAGGCCCTCCAGCACCGAACCCCTGGGCCCGACCTGGGCGTCGCCGGCCAACGAGCGCCGCCGGGCCTCCAGCAATGGGTCGGGCCTCAGGAAGAGGAGCATGACGAGCGTGGCCAGGGCCAGACCCACGACCGAGAAGAGGTAGGGACCGACGAGCACCGGCAGGTCCAGGGCGCGGGCGACCGGCTCACTGGGACCGACGAGATTGGGCCCGAGCACCGACCCGATTGTCGTCACCCAGACGACGAGACTGAGCTGACGCGCTCGGCGAGTGGCGGGCGCGAGGTCGACCGCGGCATACCGGGCCTGGTTGTTGCTCGCCGTGGCCCCGCCGAAGAGCAGGCTCGCGGCGAGCAGGAGCGGGAAGTTGCCGATGACTCCGGCGACGACGAGCCCGATCGCGCCGAGGAAGGCCGCGGCATACCCGAGCGAGAGACCGGAGCGACGGCCGCGGGCAGCGATGAGGGAGGTCATCGGTATGGCGAGCAGGGCGGTTCCGAGGACCTGGAAGGTGCCGCCGAGACCGGCATAGGTCGCGGAGCCGGCGATGTCCTCGGCGAGGAGCGCGCCCACGGCGACCCCGGCAGACAAGCCGATGCCGCCGAGGACCTGCGTGACGACGAGGGTGGCCAGGGTGCGCCGTTGGACGTGGTCGACGGCGTTCTCCCTCACCCGCGAGAGTATGCCGCCTCGTCAGGGGTATGCCGCACCGTCGCCTAGGCTTGGGGGCGCCCGCTCGCCGGGCAGGCCCTCGTAGCTCAGGGGAAGAGCACTTCTCTCCTAAAGAAGGTGTCGCAGGTTCGAATCCTGCCGGGGGCACGCATGTCCTGAGTCGCGACATCGTTTGCTCGATGTCGCGACCCATGGCTTTGTGTGTGGGTTCACGGTGTGACGTGGATGTCGCGACTCATGGTCTCGCTGATCAGGGCGGAGGCAGCCTCCCGTAAGGACCATCCGGGGTCGGAATCCTGGCCGATGGATCAGGTGAACGGGATGAGCATGATCGGGTCCGACGTCGGCGCCGGTGAGCCGCCGGTGGGCTCCACCGTCAGTCCCGCGCCCGTCGCGGCTGCGGCGTCCCCCTCGAGGATGACCATGACGTTGTCGGAGGCATCGGGACGCACGACTCCCGCCGACACCATGCCCCGGCCGGGCAGGTCGAACCACGCCTGGTAGTCCTTGCCTTTCGGTGCAGCAGGCATGCCCTCGGCGATGAGTACGGCGCGGCGCATCGCGGGGCTTCGCACGATCGTCATTGTGTGGCCGTCGACCGACTGCTGGAACCGGTGGGCGTCAGAGGCCCGAATCACCTTCTCGGCTGCCGTCAGTTGCGCCTCCTCCTGGGGCCGGAACTGCTGCCACGTCACGCCGCCCACGACGGCTGCCGCCGCGGCGGCGCCAGCCCACGTGAGGACGTGGCGGCGCGGCATACGGACCACGGTGCCTACCTCCTCGGTCGGTATGCCTCGGTGCTCGGTCGCGGTGTCGTACGCGGGACGCTGGACGAGCGGCGGCAGCGGCCGGACGGTGCCGATCTTGTCGAGCACGGCGCGTCGCACGTCGGGTCCGGTCTCGGCACGGGTGAGGTCTGCGAGCGCGCTCGCCGCCTCGCGCAGACTGGCGACCTCGACGCGGCACTCGGGGCACAGGGCCAGGTGTTCCTCGAAGAGGACGCGCTCGTCACCATCGACGGCGTCAACTGCGTAGGCACCGGACAGGCTGTGGATGTCGGCGCTCATCTCGCACCTCCCAAAGAGTCTCGTAGTCGGATGAGCCCGTCCCGGATCCGCGTCTTGGCCGTGCCGAGGGGAATGTCGAGGAGGCCGGCGACCTCGGTGTGTGTATACCCGCCGAAATAGGCGAGCTCGACGGCGCCGCGTTGGGTGTCGGTCAGGGCGTCGAGTGCGTTGCGAACCCGTTGCGCATCCAGGGAGCGTTCGGCCCGCTCAGCGGTGCTGTCGTGTGGCGTGTCCTGGTTCTTGGCGACCCAAGCGCTGTCCCGCTCGGTGGTGGCCTGCGCGGACCGCACCCGGTCGACCGCACGGCGGTGCGCGATCGTGAGCATCCATGACAGTGCACTGCCGCGCTGCGGGTCGAAGCGTGCGCTCTGGCGCCAGATGTCGAGGAAGACCTCCTGGGTGACCTCGTCGGCCTGCGCGGGGTTGCGGACCACGCGCAGCACGAGGCCGTGGACCCGGCTCGACACTGCGTCGTAGAGCGAGGCGAAGGCGTCTTGGTCGCCGCGACCGGACGCCTGCAGCCAGTCGATGAGCGAGTCCGCCCTCGCAACAGAGACCACCGCACTCCCGCGCCCGGTGAGGGACGCGGGAGTGCGGTCAGGACCTGCCATGCGGCTCATCATCCTCTCCCCGCGACCGGGATCAGGAGGCGGGGAGCAGGACCTGGTCGACGATGTAGACGGTGGCGTTGGCTGTCTGGACGTTGCCGCAGACGACCTTGGCCTTGCCGATCATGACGTCCTCCCCGGAGCCGGTGACAGTGATCATCGTCCCCGCGAGGGTCTTGTGGTCACCGGCCACCTTGCCCGGGGCGAGACGCCCGGGCACGACGTGGTTGGTGAGGACCTTGGTGAGCAGGCCCTTGGGGTCGGCCATCGCGGCATCCATCGTCGGCTTGTCGAGCGCGGAGAAGGCGTCGTTGGTCGGCGCAAAGACGGTGATGTCCTGGGTGGTGTTGAGGGTGTCGGCCAGGCCCGCGTCCCCGACTGCTTTCACCAGCGTGGACAGGACCGGGTTGTTTCCGGCCGCGGTCGCGACCGGGTCCATCGCCATGCCGGCAAACGAGCCCTTGCCGTCGGCGGGAACTGCCGAGCAGCCCGCGCCGAAGGGCTTGCCGTCCGCCATGGCGCTGCCGCTGGCCATGGGCGACTCGGTCATCGGTGAGGAGCTCATGGGCGATTCACTCATCGACGAGGAGGAGCCGGGGCTGCTCGAGCTCGTGGTGTCGTTGCTGCCGCAGGCGGCCATGCCCAGGGGCAGGGACAGCGCGAGGGCAACGAGGGCCATGCGGGTGGTGCGATTGTGGTTCCTCATGAGAGGTCTCCTTGCTCGGAGGTCGGTTGACACACGTGGTTCGGTATGCCGCGCAGCGCGGATTGGTCATGGCCCCAAGCTTTCGGTGGGTCGTCTTCTAGTCGACGATGACGACGATGGAGTGCAGGCCCTGGGCGCCCGAGGGGAAGGGGTCGAGGCGTTCGGTCGCCTGGACGGTGCCCTCGCCGTCTGTCGCGCGGACGGTGAGCTGGTGTCGGCCCGGGGTGGCCTCCCACGACATGGACCACTGTCGCCAGTAGGCGGCCCCGACCTCCGGTCCCAGCGTCGCCTCCACCCACGGGCCGTCGTCGACTCGCACCTCGACGCGCCGGATGCCCTGGTGAGCCTGGGACCAAGCGACCCCGCCGATGGCGACCTGGCCGGCGCGCAGGCCACCCAGCCCCTTGGGGGTGTCGATGCGTGACTGGGTCCGCACCGGAGCGTCGGTCGCCCAGTCGCGTTCGGTCCAGTAGGCCGGCTTCGCAGCATACGTCGTGGCGGTGAGCCGTTCGAGCCACTTGGTGGCGCCGACGAATCCGTAGAGCCCCGGGGTGAGGAGCCGGACGGGGAAGCCGTGCTTGGCCGGGAGAGGTCGCCCGTCCATCCCGACGACGAGAAGGGCCTCCCGGTCGTCGAGCAGTGCCTGGACGGGCGTCGAGATGTTCATGCCGTCCACCGAGGTCGAGAGGATCTGGTCGACACCGCGGTCGATGCCGACGCGCTCCAGCAGGGCGCGCACGGGCACGCCGGTCCAGCGCGCCGACCCGATGTAGGGTCCGCCCACCTCGTTACTCACACAGTTGAGGGTGATGTCGCGCTCGACGAGGTCCATGCCGAGAATATCGTCGTAGGTCACGGTGAGCTCTTGAGCGACCATGCCGTCGATGGTCAGAGTCCACGTGGTCGGGTCCACGCGCGGAATGGTCAGGGCGGTGTCGACCCTGTAGAAGGACTCCGTCGGCGTTCGCAGCGGGCTGATGCCCTTCGTCGTGGCCTCGAGCCCGATTGGCAGGGGGCCGACGGCGCCCGCGGGGGTGGGCAGCGCGACGTCTGCGACCGCCCGATCCCGGACGATCATTGCCTGCCCGGCACCGCCGGCGAGAAGGGCTCCGGCGCCGGTCGCCCCCGCGCCGAGGATGAACTGCCGCCGGTGCGTGCGCCCAGGGTGCCCCATGGCGTGCGCGCTGTGGTCAAGGGGGGATTCGGAAGGTCGCCGGGCCGAATCGGAGTCCACAACCGACGACTCGCGTGTCTCCCCGTCCAGGCTGCGGAGCAGGTGGGTGAAGGCGAGGGCGCCGACGCCCATCGCCGCCAGCCCCGCGAGTGCATCGACCAAGGCAGCTCCCGGGCGCAGGATGGCCGCGAGCGTCGTCAGTCCGGGCAGCAGGACGATCAGGGCGACGGCTGGGCCGCGCCTGGCGCGGCCCAGCAGGCCGACCAGGGCGGCCAGCACTGCCGTCACCAGCGTCACGCTGCCCAGCAGGACGACCTTGTCCAGCGCCCCGAAGGTGCGAATCGCCCACTCCTTGACCGGCGTCGGCGTCGAATCGATGATCGTGGAGCCGACCGCGAGCACCGGCGACGATTGTGGCGCGACAATCGCCGCCACGAGGTGCCCGACCCCCACCCCGGCAGCGGCCGCCAGCATTCCGATCGCGGCATATCTGATCGGTGCGGTAGGTGCGCCCATGGTCGTCGTTCGGCGCCGCACGCCGCTCGGATTGGGTGGCGTCAGCCTCGCCACCGGCTCAGCGCTGAGGCGGTGGCGCTCACAAGCGATCCCCGAACGAAACCCTGCCGGGGCGCCTCACGTTCACGACGCCTCGTCGACGGCGCCCTCCAGCTCGGCGCTGAAGCGCGCCAGGTCCAGGGCCCCGACGAGCACCATGGCGACGCCCAGCAGGGCCAGCCAGGCCAGACCGGGCTTGGCGTGATCGCCGGCCAGGGTGACGCCGAGGATGCCCGCGACGACCACCTCGCTGGCGATGAGCGCCGAGGTCACGGCGACCACCGAGGACTTGGTGAGCGCGACCGTGCTGAGATGCAGGCCAGCGAAACCGGCGACTGGGATGGTCCACAACAGCGGGCGGTGCAGCAGTGCCTCCCAGCCGTGATGGTGCACTCCCCCGGCCAACGCCCGCACACACAGCCCCACGACCGAGAAACAGGAACCGGCCAACACCCCCAGGACCGGGCCCACCCACGCCTCGCGCCGCCGGGCGAGCAGTTGGCCCAGCCAGAGCAGCAGGAGCACACCGACGAGCGGCAGGAGGCGACCCAGCCCCTCCAGTTGCAGCCTCGAGTGGCCGTGTCGGGACGCAAAGGACACGGCGACCAGACCCAGCCCCACGGCGACGATGGCGGCCATGTCGCGCCCCTTGAGCCGGGCACCGATCATGAGAACGGCCAGCACTGCCGTCACGGCCAGGCTGGACGACCGTCCCGCTTGGACGGCGAAGAGCGGCATCGTCCGCAGCGCCAGGGCACCGAAGACGAAGCCGGCGAACATGCAGCCGAGCCCGGCGACATAGCGCGGGCGTCGCACGAGCGTCGCGAGCAGACCGAGGTGCCCGGAGTGGTCCTCCGCACGCGCCGACTGAGCCTGGAGCAGCACGGCGATTCCGCCCACGAGGGCCGCCATGAACACCCAGATCACTTGGCGAGGCTCCTCTCGGTGTGGACGGCCAACGACGCTCGGCCACCTTCGTTACTATCCCACGGGGGCGATCAACCGGATCCACCGACGACCGGGGCGGAACGATGACGACACAGTCACGCGCGCTGCGCGGCGTGGGTCCGCTCGTGGGCACGTATGCCGCGGTCACCGTCCTCCTCACGACGGTCGTCAGTTGGGCGCAGGGCCTGCCGTTGGCAGCGGAGATCACCAATCGCAGTCAGATCGTCACGGGGGACCCGATCTGGATCGACGCCTGGGTGCGCTGGGACTCCCACTGGTACGGCGGGATCGCGGAGAACGGCTACTTCTACCACCCCGGCCAGCAGTCCCCCATCGCCTTCTTCCCGTCCTACCCGATGGCAGTGCGTCTGGTCGCCGAGCTCGTCGGGGACGTCCAGGTCGCCGGGGTCCTGGTCACGGTGCTGTGTGGCGCAGCCAGTCTCGTGCTCTTCTGGCGGTGGCTCGATGGCCGTGTCACCAGTCGCGCCCGTCGGCTCGCCACCGCCTCCCTCATGGCCTACCCCTACGCCTTCTTCATCTATGGGGCGATGTACAGCGACGCCCTCTTCCTGCTCTGCGTCCTGGCCGCCTTCACCGCCCTCGAGGCCAGGCACTTCGCCCTCGCGGGCCTCATCGGTGCCGTCGCGACGGCGGGGCGGCCGGTGGGCCTGGCCCTGGTCGCCGGACTCGTCGTGCGCACCCTCGAGATGCTCGCGCAGAGCACGTCCGGCCGGGACAAGGTCTCCTTCCGGGAGCTGGCAAGAGCCCTCACCACGGTGCGCCCACGGCATACCCTCGTCGGCTTGTCGGTCGCCGGCCTGCTCGGGTGGATGGCCTATCTGTGGTTCGTCTTCGGCAACCCGGTCGCCTTCGCCGACGCGCAGTCCTCCCCCGGCTGGGACCAGGGTGCCGGACCACGAACGTGGTTCAAGGTCGGCTTCGGCGGGCAGATGCTGCACGGACCGTGGGACATCAAGGCGATCCTCTTCGCGCAGTTCTTCGTCTGCCTGCTGGCCGTCCTCGCGATCCCCCAGGTGTTCCGGCGTTTCGGGTGGGGTTACCTCACCTATGCCCTCATCGTGCTCGGCATACCCTTGGTGGGCAGCAAGGACTTCTTGGGGTGTGGCCGCTACGTGATGATGGCGTTCCCGGTCTTCGCGGTCCTGGGGGCACTCCTGGACCAGCAGCCACGCCGCTGGATTCGAGTGGCCGTCCCGGCGGTCAGCGCAGTGGCGTTGCTCGTCGCCACCTTCTTCTACGGACTGGGGGTCCTGATCTCATGAGCCCGACCTCGACCGCGGCCAACTTCGCCAAACTCTCCATCTTCTTCCCGATGTGGAACGAACAGGACTACATCCGACGCACGATCGGCTTCGCCACCGAGATCTGCGAGGTGCTCGTGGCCGACGGCGAGATCGGCGACTACGAACTCGTCATCGTCGACGATGCCTCCACGGACGACACCGGTGCGATCGCCGACGCGCTCGCCGCCGAGGATCCCCACGTCCACGTGGTCCACCACGAGACCAACCGCAAGCTCGGCGGTTCGATCAAGACCGGCCTGGCCGCGTGCACCGGCGACATCGTGCTCTACACCGATGCCGACCTTCCCTTCGACATGGCCGAGCTCTCGCGCGCCTTCCGGATCCTGCGCAACTACGAGGCCGACATCATCAGCGCCTATCGCCTCGACCGCACCGGTGAGGGCCTGCGCCGGACCGTCTACTCCTTCGTCTACAACGGCCTGGTGACCGCGGGCTTCGGCGTGCGTTTCCGCGACATCAACTTCGCCTTCAAACTCATCCGACGCCGCGTGCTCGACCACGTGCAGGTCAAGAGCGAAGGGTCCTTCATCGACGCCGAATTCATGATCCGCGCTTCCCGGATGGGCTTCCAGGTGGTGCAGATCGGCGTCGACTACTTCCCGCGTACGCGAGGGGTGTCGACCCTGTCGTCGGCCGGGGTGATCCGGACCATCCTGGGTGAGATGCGCGACCTGAGGCACGAACTCAAGTCCGTGCGTCCCCTCGACCTCGACGGCGACCGGTGACGCGACCGCTGGTCGTCAATGCCGACGACCTGGGCCTGAGCCGAGGGATCAACGCAGCCATCCGGCGGGCACACGTCGACGGGATCGTCACCTCCACCTCGCTCCTCACCGTCGGCCGGTATGCCGCGGACGCCGCCGCCATGCTGCGCGCCACTCCCAGCCTGGCCGCCGGCGTCCACCTCGCGCTCGTCGGCGAGGACCCGCCCTTGCTCAGCGCCCGTGAAGTGCCGACGCTCGTGGACCGCGCCGGACGATTCCCGCTGTCCTACCGAACCTTCGTGGCCCGCGCGGCAACCGGTCGGGTCGACCTCGACGACGTCCGCCGCGAGCTGGGCGCCCAGGTGCAGGCCGGGCTCGACCTGGGCCTGGAGCTCGGCCACCTCGACACCCATCAACACGTCCACCTCTGGCCGGGGGTCGGCGCGGTCGTCGTGGACCTCGCCGAGCAGCACGGCATCGCGCACGTCCGCCTCCCTCGTGCGCATGGTCGTTCCCCGATCGGGCTCGGCGTCGGCGTGCTCTCTCGACGCCTGCGTGACCGGCTGGTGGCCCACGGTCTGCCGGTCACGGCATACGCGGGGTTGGAGGAGGCCGGTGGGATGGACCGGGCAGCCCTGGGCCGCGCCTTTCGCGCCCTGGCCGCGACGCCCGCAGCGGCAGCGGAGGTCAACGTCCACCCGGGGCTCGTGGATGCCGACTCCTCGCGCTTCGACTGGGGTTATCGCTGGGAGGACGAGTTGGCTGCCCTGCTCGATCCCGACGTGCGCGCCGACCTGAGCGCGCACGGCTTCCACCCGAGCACCTTTCCCGTCATCACCGGAGGCTCCTGATGCCCACCCGTCCCGACGCGGCGGCGAAGGCCGCGATGGCCCTCTACGCCGACGCACCCCGCGCCGACCGCGCACATGTGCGTGGGCGGTGGTGGACCGCGCCCTTCACGGCCGTCGAGAAGTCCTTGCCAACCACGGGCCGGGTCCTCGAGGTCGGCTGCGGACACGGCCTCTTCGTCGCATATGCCGCCCTCACCGGCCCCCGGCGCATCGTGGTCGGTGTCGACATCGACACCGACAAGATCGCGGTCGGCACGCGGGCGCTGGCTCCTCTGGGTGAGCGGGCCACGGTGTCGGTCGGGGTGTCCGGCCGGGTCCCGGAGGGCCCCTGGGACGCGATCGTCATCCTCGACGTCCTCTATCTGCTGCCGTCGGCCGAGCAGCACGCGCTGATCGAGCGCTGCGTGGCGGCGCTCGCTCCCGGAGGGCGACTGCTCGTCAAGGAGATGGACATGGCCGCCGGCTGGAAGGCGCGGTGGAACACCGCGCAGGAGACCTTGGCGGTCAAGGTGCTGCGCATCACCGAGGGCCACGAGTTCGATTTCGTGCCCACGGCCACGATGGCGCAGTGGCTGCGCGATCTGGACCTGCGCGTGACGACGGCCCCCTTGGACCGCGGCTACCTTCACCCGCATGTGCTCCTGCGCGGCGACCGGGTGCACTGACCCGTCACTCCCCGGCGGGCCGCCGCAGACGACGAAGGCCCCACACCGTGCTGGTGCGGGGCCCTCGTCGGTCGAGCGTGATCGGTCAGAAACGACCGTAGACGTTGCCGGAGAAGATGGCGCGCTCGGAGGTCGCCTTGCCCGTGCGCGGCGAGTCGATCATCATGCCGGGGCCGGTGTAGATGCCGACGTGGGTGGCGATGCCGCCGCTGACCGTGAAGACCAGGTCACCGGGCTGCGGGTTGGACACGATGGTCGCTGCGTTCATCTGCGCCGTGGCGGTGCGCGGGATGCTGATGCCGGCGTGGGCGTAGACGTACTGGGTGAAGCCCGAGCAGTCGAAGCCGGCCGGGGTGGTCCCGCCGTAGACGTAGTAGATGCCGAGCAGGCTGCGGGCGATGTCGACGATGCTGCCGCTGGCCGCCTGGCGCGGGGCCGAGGAGGTGGCCGCAGCGGCGGCGGTGCTCGTCCGCGTGGCCGACCGCGAGGTCTGCTGCGGCTGCTCCACCGGGGCCACGACGACGGGCGGTGGCGGGGG
>NZ_HF570956.1:2384484-2389108 GCF_000367525.1 Phycicoccus elongatus Lp2
CATACCGCCGCCGGGGACGCCACCGCGGCCCATGCCGCCCGGCCCGCCGGTGTTGGGCCCCGCCGTGACGATCGAACCGGTGTGCGGGGTGGTCACCGTCGTCACCGCGTATGCCGTGGGGCCGGCCAACGCGGCCGCGACCGCCCCGCCGACGGTCACCGCGGTCGCGAAGCGCGGCAGACGGTCGGTCAGGAGCAGGAGGAGTGCCGCGGCGAAACCCACGACCAGGACGCTCCAGCGCAGCCACCCACCGTAGGCCGTGGTTCTGCCCAGCAGCCAGAAGCCCATCCCGGCGGCGGTCCCCGCGGCGGCCGCCAGGACGCCCCGCCCCGCCCAATGAGTCCGGCGGTCCCAGGCCTCGCAGGCTCCCATGCCGACGAGTGCGGCGATGGCTGGAGCGAGGGCGACGGTGTAGTACTCGTGGAAGATCCCGGCCATCAGGGAGAAGACCAGACCGGTCACGAGCAGCCAGCCGCCCCAGACGACGTAGGCGGCACGGCGCAGGTCGGTGCGGGGGCGTCGACCGCGGAACGCCAGCCCGGCGATGAGCAGGAGCGCCGCGGTCGGGAGCAGCCACGAGATCTGGCCGCCGATGGTCTGCGTGAACAGACGCGTAATGCTCTCCGTGCCCGATCCCGGGCCACGCTGACCGCCACCGACCGATCCGACTTCGGAGCCGCTGAGTCGGCCGAGGCCGTTGTAGCCGAAGGTGACCGAGAGGAAGGAGTTGTCCTGGCTGCCGCCGATGTAGGGGCGCATGGATGCCGGAATGAGTTCGACGATGGCGACCCACCACCCGGCGCTCAGCAGCATCGCGCCGACGCCGACGATCGCGCCGACGATGCGGCGTCGAAGGGTGGTGTTGGCGAAGAGCACGTAGCCCAAGCCGAAGAAGGGCACGACGAGCAGCACCTGGAGGGCCTTGGTGAGGAAGCCGAGCCCGATGAAGACGCCGACGATGGCCATCCACTTCGGTGATCCCTGCTCGATCGAGCGCATCGTCGCCCACGCGCCAAGGGTCATGAGCAGGACCAAGAGGGCTTCGGGATTGTTGAAGCGGAACATGAGCACCGCGACCGGGGTCAGGGCCAGCACGGCGCCGGCGAGGAGGCCGGCCGCCGCTGTGCTGCAGCGCTTCACGGTCGCGTGGACGACGCCCACGGTGGCCACTCCCATGAGGACCTCGGGGAGGAGGATCGAGAAGGAACTCAACCCGAAGATCCGCACCGACAGCGCCATCACCCAGAGGGAGGCCGGCGGCTTGTCGACGGTGATCGAGTTGCCGGCATCGGAACTTCCGAAGAAGAAGGCCTTCCACGATTGACTGCCGGCTTGGACCGCGGCGGAGTAGAAGCTGTTCGCCCAGCCATTGCTCGTGAGGCCGATGACGTAGAAGGCGCCGGTGGTCAGGAGCAGAGCAAAGAGGGCCGGCCGCGCCCACGCCGGGTCGGTGTCCGGTCCGCGCCAGATCCGGCGGAGTCGACCGGAGGGCGAGGCGGCAGTCGTCATCACGTGATCGACGGTCGTCCTGTCACCTGTGCTGTCACTGTGTCTGGGGTATGGGGTTGCTGGAATGCGGGCCGTCCGAGGGGAGCCAGACGGTGAAGACGGTGCGGCCCGGCTCGCTGGCCAGGTCCACCCGTCCGGCGTGCGCCCCGGCGACTGCGGCGACGATGGACAACCCGAGCCCGGTGGACCCCGAGGCGCGATTGCGGGAGTCGTCGCCGCGGGTGAAGCGCTCGAAGACGCGCGGTTGCAGGTCCGCGGGAATGCCCGGCCCGTTGTCCGCGACGTCTATGCGCACGTGCTGACCCTCACGCCGGATGCGCGTGACCACGGTCGTGCCGGCCGGGGTGTGAGTGCGGGCGTTGGCGAGCAGGTTGGCCAGGACCTGATGCAGACGAGCTCGATCGCCGGGTGCCTCGACGGGCTCGTCCGGGAGGTCGAGTTCCCAACGGTGGTCGGGGGCCGCGGCGTGGGCGTCGGACACGACGTCCATGGCGAGCAGGGTGACATCGACCGGCTCGCGTTCGAGGGGTCGGCCCGAGTCCAGTCGCGCCAGGAGCAGGAGGTCCTCAACGAGGCCCTGCATGCGCAACGCCTCGGACTCGACGCGGCCGATGGCATGGCTGACGTTCGCGGGGACGGGGTCGGTCTCGCGACGCGACAACTCGGCATACCCACGGATGCTGGCGAGCGGCGTACGCAATTCGTGCGACGCGTCCGCCACGAACTGACGCACCCGCATCTCGCTCTCGTGTCGGGTCTGGAGAGCACCCTCGACATTGTCGAGCATTCGGTTGAGGGCCAGGCCGACCTGACCGACCTCGGTGTGGGGATCGGTGTCGCGGTCGGCGACCCGCGCAGGCAGCGCCACCTCACCGGTGTCGAGTTTGAGCGCGCTGACCTTGCGGGCGGTGTCGGCGACCCGGACCAAGGGTGCCAGGTTGCGGCGAATGACCCAGTTGCCACCGACGCCGACGATGACCAGGCCCAGGAGCGTGCCGCCGGCGACGAGCTGGATCAGCGTGGCCAGGGTGCGGTCGACGGCGCCAGTGGGGACACCGACGATCGTCCTGGTCGTGCCGCTGGTGCTCACCGCCACCAGGTACGAGCCGGTGCCGTCCCCGAGATCGACCCGCTCCTGATCGTTGGCCGTCAGGCTCTTGGTCACCTTGACCAAGGTGGCGACCTGGTCGTCACTGAGGGCCTCACGCGAGGTGCCGAAGGCGGTGATGTAGGCGATCGGGTCCCCATTGTTGTCGACACCGATGCTGGTGCCCCCGACCACGACGAGGCGAAGGACGGCCGAGGAGTTGCGCTGCTGGGGCCCTCCTCGAGGCCGGCCGTCGCCGTCAGGGGTCAGGCCCAGATCACCGGGGCGCGACGGGCCCGAGTTGGTGGTGCCGGCGGCCCCATTGAGTTCGTCACGCAACTGATCATCGAGATGGTGCTTGGTGAAGCCGATGGTCAGGGCGCCGGTCGTGACCATCACGATGACGAAGAGCGCGAGCACCGACGCGAGGACCTGCGACCGCAGTGTCCAGGTGGCCGGTCGCAGCAGGGTGGCAGGCATCAGTCGGCGGGCTTGAGGACGTAGCCGACGCCACGCATGGTGTGGATCATCGGCTCACGCCCGGCGTCGATCTTCTTGCGCAGGTAGGAGATGTAGAGCTCGACGACGTTGGCCTGGCCGCCGAAGTCGTAGTTCCAGACGCGGTCGAGGATCTGGGCCTTGGACAGGACCCGCTTGGGGTTGCGCATGAGATAGCGCAGCAGCTCGAACTCCGTTGCGGTGAGGTTGATCTGGTCACCACCGCGGGTCACCTCGTGGCTGTCCTCGTCCATCGTCAGATCGCCCACGACGAGCAGCGAGGAGGCCTCGTCGGCGACGACGGCGGTCCGGCGCATGAGGGCGCGCAGCCGGGCGACGACCTCCTCGAGGCTGAACGGCTTGGTGACGTAGTCGTCGCCGCCCGCCGTCAGACCGGCCACGCGGTCCTCGACCGCGTCCTTGGCCGTGAGGAAGAGGACGGGCACGGCGGGGGAGTCGGCGCGCATCCGGCGCAGCACCTCGAGCCCGTCGAAGTCGGGCAGCATCATGTCGAGCACGACCGCATCGGGCTGGAACTCCTTGGCCGCGCGCACGGCCTTGAGTCCGGTGCCGGCGGTCTGCACCTCCCAGCCCTCATAGCGCAGCGCCATCGAGAGCAACTCGGTGAGGTTGGCCTCGTCGTCGACGACGAGGACGCGGACGGGGCTGCCGTCGATGCGCTGGAGCTGGGGGGCGGCGTTCGTGCTGTTCATGCGGACCACTCAACTCCTCGCCGCCGTCTGCCACCTTGGCGTCACCTGTGTGCTTCCTGTGAGCGTATGCCGCGGGCTCGTCCCGCGCTCGTAGGCAGGGCTGGGCGCAGCCACAGGTGGTGCACAGGGATGGGCTCGACGGTGATGCCATGACCAACCACGACGACGCCCAAGGAGCGCCGCAGATGTCCGACCAGAACCAGCCCGAGACCCAGGCCACGCCCGACCAACTCCAGACCCCCCAGTGGGCCCAGGTCTCCGATGCCACGGAGGCGATCCCCGCCGAGCTGACGGCCCAACAGCCCGAGGTCGTCGGCTCCCTGTCCGGTGAGCCGACCGCGGAGGAGGCGAGCGTCAGTCAGGCCGCGCCGGTCATACCTCCAGTGCCGGTTCAGCCCGCGCCGGTCATTCCTCCAGTGCCGGTTCAGCCCGCGGCAGCCGCTGCGGCCCTTCCTGCCGCGCCGGCGCGCGCGCGGTGGTCCGTCAAGAAGGGCCTGCTCGTGGGAGCCGCCGCGCTCGGCATCGCCACTGTCGGCGCTGCCGGTGGTGCCGCGGCCGTGGCGCTCACGCACCATGACGGCGGCACGAGCACCCAGCAGGGCCAGTTCGGTCCGGGCCAGGGCCAGTTACCCGGTGACATCGATGGCGACGGCGACCAGGGTGGGCGCGGGCACGGCCACGGTTTCCCGCCGGGAGGAATGACTCAAGGTCACCCCAATGGCGGCACGGGCCAGTTCGGCCCCAACGGCGGGAGCCAGTCCAACTCCAATGGCAACACCCAGCAACAGGGCCCGAGCCTGCCCGGCACCGCCGGCTG
>NZ_HF570956.1:2389208-2408809 GCF_000367525.1 Phycicoccus elongatus Lp2
GTCGAGGACTCCTTCAACGACAACTCGAACCAGGGCAACACGACAGTGGGCGACGTCGCCTCTGGCAACGCGGACAACTCTCAGCACAACGGCAACGGCATCGCGAACAACTCCGACAACTCCGACAACTCGGACAACTCCGACAACTCGGTCGAGACGGATGTCGAGGTCGAGGTCGAGGACTCCTTCAACGACAACTCCAATCACTCGAACCAGAACAACGACAACTCCAACCACGACAACGTCACCGTGGGTGACGTCGAGGTCGAGCTCGAGGACTCGTTCAACACCACCGGTTCGTACAACGACCACTCCCGCGCAGCCCAGGACTCCTTCAACATCACCAGCTCGTTCAACAGCCAGACGCTGAACGACAACTCGGTGACGGCCGGCGTCCGCCAGTACAACGCCAACTTCGGCGGCCTCAGCTTCGGCGGCGGCAGCGGCGGCGGCTTCGCCGGCAAGATCGGCGAGTACGAGGTCGAGGAGAACGTCGTCACCGTCGACGCCCGCTACCTGCAGCTCGACCAGTCGGTCAACCAGGCCATCTCGACCGGCGACGGATCGGGCGGCTTCGGGTCGGGCAGCGGCGGAAACGTCAACCAGGTGTTCGGCCAGAACGCGAGCATCGCCTTCGGCGACGGCTCGGTCGCGGGAGGCCGGGACGTCAGCATCGACAACTCGACCACCAGCGTGAACGTCGGGGACGTCTCCTGGGGCAACACCACCATCAACACCGCCTTCGACAACGCGTTCAACGACAACTCCACGAACTGGGACGTCGAGGTCGAGGTCGAGGACTCGTTCAACGACCAGTCGCAGCACACCAACGTTGACGTGGCGCTGAACGACTCCTTCCAGGACAACGACTCCTTCACGGCGGAGGTCGACGCCAACTTCCAGGACCAGTCCTGGACGAACAGCGGCCAGTACTTCGACCAGAACGCCACCCACGGCGGCGAGATCGACATGGACCACTTCGGTATGTGAGTCCGGTTCCCCACCCATCGACGCCCGACCAACCACACGGTTGGTCGGGCGTCGATGACGTGTGCGGGGCCAGGCAGCCGATGGCGGATCGCCCGAAGTGGGCCTTCGTCCCGCGATGCCGTACCGTGGAGAATCGCGAAAGTCCGACGATGGAGTGTCCGTGACCGGGTCAACGAGCAACAGTCGCACGCCAGAGAAGCGGGGCTCCTCCGGACAGGTGGCAGAACGCCCGCCCACCGTTGCGGCAGCAGTGGATGAACACGCGAACAACCAGTTGGCGGAACTGATCGAGACGGTCGCGCGAGCCGCCAGTTCGATGGGGCGCAGCGATCTCGTGCAGCGACTCGACCACACCCACGAACGACTGGTCGACCCCAACGTCCGCGTCATCGTCATCGGTGAGTTCAAGCAGGGCAAGAGCAAACTCGTCAACGCCATCGTCAACGCGCCGGTGTGCCCGATCGACGACGACATCGCAACGAGCGTCCCGACTACGATCGGATATGGCGCCCAACCCGGAGCCTGGGTCATCAAGGTCCGTGAAAACAAGGAATCCCACGACCCAGAGGTCTATCGCGAGGCCATCCCCATCGACTCGCTGGCCCAGTACGTCTCCGAGCTGGGCAACGCGAACAACGAGCAGGGCATCCGGGCCGCCGAGGTCCTACTGCCCCGCGAGATCCTCCGGGGGGGCCTGCGGCTCATCGACTCACCCGGCGTGGGCGGGATGGATTCAGCGCATGCGCTCACCACGCTGTCAGCGCTGGCATCCGCCCATGCGGTGCTCCTCGTCTCGGATGCATCACAGGAGTACACCGAGCCGGAGATGCAGCTCTTCAGGCAT
This sequence comes from Phycicoccus elongatus Lp2, assembly GCF_000367525.1. Taxonomy (GTDB): domain Bacteria; phylum Actinomycetota; class Actinomycetes; order Actinomycetales; family Dermatophilaceae; genus Phycicoccus_A; species Phycicoccus_A elongatus. Next base: position 2,391,043 of record NZ_HF570956.1, read on the forward strand.
GCCATGCGGGTCTCACCCAATGTCGCCGCCGTGCTGGCGAAGACGGATCTCTACCCGGAATGGCGCGCGATCAAGAAGATCGACCGCAACCATCTCAAGGAACTGGGTGAGGTACCGCTGTTCGCTGTCTCGAGCGACCTGCGGCTCCTCGCGGCGACCGAGAACTCAAGCGAACTCAACGACGAATCCGGATTCCCCAAGCTGGTGGCACACCTGCGCGCCGACATCCTGGGACAGGCAGAACTCATCGGCGCTCGCGGCGCCGTCCACGACATCACATTCGTGCTCGATCAGATCACCGTGTCCCTGAGGAGCGAGCTGACGGTGCTGCTGCACCCGGAGGACACGCCGCGGCTGATCACCGAGCTCGAGATCACGAAGGCGAAGCTCGAAGAGTTCCGGAGCCGCTCCTCCCGGTGGAACACGACACTCAACGACGGCATCGCCGATCTGATCGCCGACATGGACTACGACCTGCGCGACCGACTGCGGCGCGTGATGCGCGAGGCCGAGGAGTCCATCGACGAGGGCGACCCCGGGCCGATCTGGGAGCAGATCACCGAATGGGTCGACCAGCGCGTGGCAACAGCCATTTCCGAGACCTTCGTGTGGACCGATGAACGCTCCAGGTGGCTCACCGAAGAAGTGGCGGAGCTCTTCGCGCAGGACCGGAACACGCTGCCGACGATCGAAGTCGCAGGGACCAACGACCTCCTGGACGTCGTCGACCCGCTACCGGCCGTCGGCGACGGAAAACTGGGGGCCGGCGAGAAGATCTACATCGGGGTCAGAGGATCGTATGGCGGGGTCCTGATGATGGGCCTCGCGACCGGCCTCATCGGCCTCCCCCTGATCAACCCGCTCTCCCTGCTGGTGGGTGTCCTCGTGGGCCGACGGGCCTACCGCGAGGACATGGGGAATCGCCTCATGCGCCGCCGGATGGAGGCGAAGGGCATCGTCCGCCGCTACATCGACGAGGTCACCTTCCAGGTCGGGAAGGAACTGCGTGATCGGATGCGGACCGTCCAGCGGACCATCCGTGACCACTTCACGGGGATCGGCGACGAGATGAACCGCTCCCTGGGCGAGGCGTTGCAAGCGGCTCGACAGTCCGCAGACCGCTTCACCGAGGATCGCGACCAGCGCGTCGCCCAACTCCAGGGACAGTTGCGCCAGTTGGAGCAGTGGCGTGGACAGATGCCTGAACTGCCCCCGCCTGCTCCGGTCAAGGAGGTCTCCAGCCGGTGAGCTCCGACGCCCAACACGAGGCCCATGCACTCGTCCGGGAGGCACGAGACCTGTACCTCGCCAGCGACAGCGCAACGCGTCTGCTCGAAGAACTGGAGATGCGCCTCCAAGAACCCCTCCGGCTGGCCATCGCTGGAATCGTCAAGGCGGGCAAGTCGACGCTGCTCAATGCGATGCTGGGGGAGCGGATCGCCCCCACCGACGCCGGGGAGTGCACCCGTGTCGTGACCTGGTACCGGTACGCGGACAGCCCGTCCATCACCCTGCATCCCCACGTCGGCCCGCCTCGCCGGCTTCGCGTGCACCGGGTGGACGGTCAGGTCCAGGTGGACCTCGGGGACCTCTCTGCCGAGGACGTGGAACGGATCGACATCGGCTGGCCATCCCGAGTCCTCAAGTCAGCGATCCTCATCGACACCCCCGGGATCGCCTCCCTCTCGCAGGACGTATCGCTCCGGTCCACGGCGTTCCTGGCCCCGGACCACTCCCCGGGGTCGGCGGATGCGATCGTCTACCTCATCCGACACCTCCATCCGATGGACGTCGGTTTCCTGGAAGCATTTCGCGACACGGCCGCGGGGGCCTCCCGAACGGTCAACGCCGTTGCCGTGCTCTCCCGGGCCGATGAGCTCGGATCCGGCCGCATCGACTCGCTGATCTCGGCAAGGAAGGTCGCCACCCGCTACGAGCGGGACGGTCAGTTCGCGTCCCTGGCGTTGGGCGTCATCCCCGTCGCCGGCCTCGTGGCCGAAGGGGCGCGCACCCTGCGCGAAAGCGAGTTCGCGGCCTTCCGCACCCTGGCAGAACTCGACCGAAACCACCGCGAACGGCTGCTGGTCTCGGCAGACAGGTTCGTCAAACCGGGCGAAGACCAGGTGCTCGACGACGCGGTGCGGGCGCAGCTGTTGTCGCGATTCGGCGTGTTCGGGGTGCGGCTCGCGACGTCACTCATCCGCGCAGGTGTCGAGGACTCGAGCGACCTGGCGGGCCAGATGGTGCAGCAGAGCGGATTGATGGCGCTGCGGGAGTTCATCGAGCGGCACTTCATCCCACGTTCCACGACACTCAAGATCCGGAGTGTGCTGGACGCGCTCGAGCACCTGTTGCGAGAAGAGCCGCAGAGCGGCACGACGTCGGTCCTCGCCGGTATCGAACGGTTGAGACTGACCAACCACAGCCTGCGGGAACTGTCCCTGTTGTCCCAGGCGCAGGCGACGGGTTTGCCGCTGGCGGATGAGGATGCCGTGGCAGCGGTGCGGATCGTCGGTGGTCAGGGGACGGATGCCGCCGTCCGGATGGACATGGTCGACGCGACCCCGGACGCCATCGGGGAGCGGGTCAACGCCGACCTGGCCCACTGGCGCACCCTGATGAACGCCCCCTTGACCGGGAGACCCGCGATCGAGGTGTGCAAGGTCGTCATCCGCAGCCTGGAGGAGATCGCGTCCCAGACCTGAGGCGGCCCCAGACCTGAGGCGTCAGTGCATCATGCCGCCAGAGGTGAGCGTCCCGCGCCGCACGTCCTGCTGTTGCGCCGTCCAGGCCAAGGCCTTGGGCAGAACACTCACCAGGAGCGCCAGCAGCACGAGGGCCATCTGGCCGAGCAGCAACTGCCGCAGCAGGACGCCGTCCTCGCCCCTGGCGGCCAGTTCAAGCGCCACCGGATACAACACGACCTGGGTGATCAGGGTCGCGAGCTGCCACCACCGGATGCCTTCCTTCCGGTTCATGAATGACACGAGCAGCGTGATCTGGGTGGCGAGGACGGAGATGACGATGACGAACACGGACCAGAAGACGATGTTCGCCGCGGAATCGTAGGTTGCGTCCTCGCGGGTCGAGTTCACGCTGCGGATCGCATCGGCGATGAGTGGCAGCTGCTCTGGACGGATGATGAAGAAGTAGACGATCCCGACCGTTCCGGCCGCGAAGCTCAGTGCCCACAGCAGCTGGCTCAGACGAACCGGCAGCGGAGGAGTGCGCTTGACGAGCACCGGAGGGAGGTTCGCGCTTGCCGTCGGGGGCCGCCCGGGCGCGGACTTGTCCGGTGGTGGGGCAACGGTGCCACCGCCGGACACCGGTCGGGTCCCTGTCGGCTTCGGCTCGACCGCCTGGCCGGGCCCTGCGGCGGTCTCAACCGGCGCCGGCAGCATCTCTGTCGGCGCCGCCTCGATTGTCTGGCGCGGCGATGACGGCTCCGAGGGCGGTGGGGGACCGCCTGCATCCGAGTGGTTGTCGGTACGTCTTCTGTGGCGCGCCATGCTGGCAGCGAAGCCCCTTCTACTGCTGGTCGTCCTCGACGAAGTCCAACGGTGTCAGAGCAGCATCGTCGATCTCGGTGTAACTGTCGTAGAGCGCAGGCGCGCTGTCGCCACCTCCGGCGTTGTTGATGTCCACGGACTGATCCGCCTGGAAAGAGCTGCCGCTGATCTCGCCGTCGTTGAGGAGGACGACGCTCGTGTCGACCACGTTGGACGTGCTCTGGAACGAGTCGGTGATCTCGGCGTTGACGTCGACAGTGCTGGACGAGTCGTTGAAGGAACCGTCGGCCTGGGCGTCCAACTGGACGTTGGTCGAGGAGTCGTTGAACGAATCGGTGACCGTCGTGTTCGTCTCGGTGTTGCCGATGGCGATGTCACCCGCCGTCACATCGGTCTGGGAGTTGTCGAGCCAGGCGTTGTTCCCGGCAGCCACGGACTCGTCGCCCACGGCGAGCACGGCCTTCTGGTCGAAGTACTGCGTGACATCACCCTTCGCCCAGATGTTCTGGTTGACCGACTGGTCCACGATCGTCGTGCGATTGTCAATGTGGAACTTGTTCGCGATGGTGCTGATCTCCCTGATGACGGGGGGCTCAGGATGGGGTGACGGGGGATAGACCGGGTGCGTGGGTCCGGGCCCGGGGCCGGGGTGGCTCGGGCCCTGTGGCCGAAGCGAGACGGAGGGATGGTCCACGACGACCGGTGCGACGGCACGGACGTCATCCGCGCCGATGTCGCCCAGCCCACGGCTGTCGAGGACCTTCTGCGGATCCGCCTTGAACTCGGCAACCGCCGCAGGATCTCGCAGGAGGCTCAAGATGAACTCGATCAGCGCATCTGCGACCGTCGCCAAAGGGGTGGCCATGGTTAACTCCTTGGTTCTTGAATACTCGGTGACAAGGCTATAGGGGGTCTGGGCGTCATGCCATCGGGGTCTTGCCCGATGCCTGGGGGTGGGGGGACGGGTGATTGCCATCGGACCCCGGTACGAGGTTCGGTCCCTCGCCATTGTGGCCGGAGTGTTCCGAGACCACGATGCGCAGTTTCGCGACGAGGTCGGACCGCGATGTCGCACTCAGTCGCCGCCTGATGCGGGCAACATGGTGCTCCACCGTGCGTGGTGAGATGTAGATGGTGTCGCCGATCTCGGCGTAGGTCTTTCCCTGCAGGATGAGGTGGGCCACATCGAGTTCCCGCCGACTGAGCGAGACCTGCGGCTGTTTCGCAGCAGCTGCCGTCGAGGTGTTCTCGTCCGGCGTCGCTGAGGGCGCTGATGCGGGCGCAATCGGCGGCGGTGCCGACTGCTCCTGTGGGTGCAGGTCACGGGCACAGGCCAGCAGGCGGGCGGCATCCTTGCGGTCGTTCGTCCGCCGCGCCGCGTGACTTGCCATCCGTGCCCCGTCCCAGGCCAGCCCCACGGTGCCCAGCTCGCGTGCGACTGCCTCCACGGCATCCGTGTCGACCGAGCCACTCAGCACCGAGACCCAGACACGTCCCGCGTCCGCCATCTTCCTGGCGACGGGGCTTGCCCCCGACATCGCGACGAGTGCCCGTGCGTGGGGGGCGATCGTCTCCGGTGCGTTGAGGAGGATGCCCTGTTGGATGCCGGCCCACCTCAGGTGCGCGGACCACAGCGGCGGCTCCCCCAGTCGGTCAAGGATGTCGAGTCCCCTCGCGAGATGGACGGCGAGGGTGTCGGAGTCCCCGAGCCTCGATGCGCTGTCGATGAGGGTGCCGAGTGGGAGGAGGGTGTAGAGGTCCATCTCCACGTGGTGCGTGCTCTCACGGCCCGCGTCCCAGGCTGCTTGGAGTGTCGGCAGGTCCCGGTAGCGACGAGCCAGCTGGATGATCACCACCTGGCGCAGGAACTCGTCCCGCGGGGAACCTCGGCCGGGCAGCCGTTCGGACCGTTCCAGCGCCTGCCGCGCCCGGGCCGGGTCCTCCGACTGGGTCGCCAGCCATGCCTGCCACAACAGCAGCCGCCGGCGGGCCCAGATGCCTCCTTGTCCGTCCTCCACCGCCGAGCCGATGATCTGGGCGGCCGTGGTGAGGTCGCCGGCGCCGACGGCGACGATCGTGCCGATGACAGCGGGCAGCTCGGACATGGGCCCGACGACGCCCGCGGAGGTGTAGAGCTCGGATGCCTGGACCAGGTCGCTCAGTGCCGCCTGCGCGGCATCCCGCTCCAGCGACGCCCGTAGCCCGTGGTCGAGGGATCGCATCGCCGTGCCGAGAGTGGTCGGTGACGTGAGCGCCTCGGGTGTGCCGTGTGTCGGTTCAGGTGACCAGGTGAGCTGCGGGGTCGCTCCGGCGCCGGCATGAGCCACCTGCGCCTGGACCGCCGCGGCCTGGCCCGTTCGGGGGTTGCTGGCGTAGAGCTCGCTGGCGGTCGTCATCATGCCCCGCGCAGCCCAGATGGCGGCGGCGGCGCCCAGGACGTCATCACGGTCCCTGGTCTCGGGTTCGACGAGCAGCCCGTCGATGATGCGCGCAGCTGTGTCCAACTCGCCCGCACTCCATGCCGCCAGTGCTTCGCGAAGTGCCAACGCGGGCCCGTCGCTCCCGAGCGCTGCAGCGGCTCGGTACATCTCCCCGGCGCTTCGGGGGTCACTGTCCAGGAGCGCGTCCGCGCATGCCGCGAGGGCGGCGCCGAGCGGATCGCCGCCGATCGCTCCGAGTCGCAGCCGGAGTTCCGGGTCCTGTACGAGGTCGCCGGCGATACCGGCCGGCGTGCCGTCTCCGCTGGCCGTGCCCAGCTCGACCAGCCGAGGTGTGGAGATCGACCGGCGTGCAGCGGACCGGACGAGAGGAGGCAAGATCCCGTCGCGCAGGGCCAGCCCTTCCGCGAATGCGGCGGAAACGTGCTCACGGCTCGAGCCGGGATCGCGCCGCACGGCCTGCCAGTCCCAGGTACCCAGGCTGAGTCTCTCGATCATGGCGCGCACGGGCTCGTCGACCAGACTCAACCGATGGTTGATCCGAACGGCGATGGAGTGCATCAACTCGTCGTGGTCGATGTGGCTCCCGCAGCTGTGGTGCCCGTAGGCGATCAGTGACTGCGTCATGAGCCACGCGATGCCTCCGGTGCCGCGGAGCAACGAGTCGACGCATTGATCGGTGATCGCCAGGCCTTGGGAGTGGATGTATGCCGTCACCGCCGAACGCGCCACCTCCTCCAGGACGATGGTCGGTCTCGTGCTTTCCAGCGAGCGCAGGATCTCGACGATCCCGGGTGGCGTGGGCCAGGGACGGGTTGCGACCAGGAGACCCGCCTGCTGGTCGAAGGCCCTCGCCGACAGGGCATCGAGTTGGCTCTCCTCGAGCAGGTGGAGGTCATCCGCGATCACGACGTGCTCGCGGGGCACCCCGTCGATGACCGTCGTGCTCTCCAGGGTCGTCGTCCGCACGCCTTGACGCTGCAGGCGCTGCTCGATCGTGCGCAGCAACGTCGTCTTGCCGGAGCCGCCCGGTCCGACGACGGCGACGCGGGATTCGAGCGTGTCGTCCTTGCCGTCAGCGAACCGGCGGCACTCCTGATATGCCCCGGTGAAGTGCCGAGGGAGTACCTGACTCATGTGACCTGACTCATGTGACCCGCTGGGCGCGAGTCCCGGGTCAGGCTCCCTCGGGGATCTGCGGCGGTTCCGGATCCGACGCCGGAGGCGGGTCAGAGGCCGGGGGGTCCTGCTGTGCCGGCGGCTCACTCGACGGCGCAGGGGGATCGGTCGTCGGCGCAGGAGGCTCCGGAGCGGATGTCGTCGGTGGTGGCTCGGGCGACGGCTCCGTCGTGGGCGGCTGGGTCGGAGGCGATGTCGTCGGCGTCGTCGGTGTCGGGGACGACGGCTTCGTGCTGGTCGACGGAGAGGTGGACGGCTTGGACGTGGCGGAGGGCTTCGTGCTGGCCGACGGACTGCTGGCGCCGGTCGAGGCGACTCCGGACGGGACCGAGCGCAGAGTGTTCGTCGAGGTCGTGGGACGCGCCCGCACGCTCCCGGCTGCACTGGTGTTCTGTGCGCGTGGCGCGGTCCTGGTGAATGCCTGGGTCAGAGGCGGCTTCTTCTTGTCCGGCTTCAGGACCGCCTCTGGGATCCGGTCCGGGTCGTCCAGCGCGGCGATGAGCCCCAACGGGTCCTTGTCCGCCTTCGCGGCGACGGTCATCATGATGTCATCGCCCAACGGCGTCGACAGTTGCAGGACCTCGCTCGACTCCTCTTTCTCATCGGCGGCGTCACTGAGTGCGGAGGTCAGCGAGTAACTCAACGAGCCACCCGTCAGGACCGTCGCGACCGCGACCAGGGCACCCATCGAGCGAACGTGGGACCACTTGCTGCGGCGCCGGCGTCCGTGATTGCTCGGAAAGCTGCCGCTGCTGCTGGTGACAGCTGCGTGCTCTTCGGTCGCGCTCTCCCCGCCGGCCCGGGTGCCCGGCTGCAGGTCATCGACCGCGCCACCCTTCGGCTCGTCGACCGATACCTCCTGCCCGTGTGCTGGGAGGGCTTTGCCCCGTCGTGACCAGCCGACGCGTGCCGCCCCCAAGGCGGCCACGGAGCGGGCGTGTGGATCCAGCACCATCGGCCGGTCGAACTGTTCGGAGAGGTGCTGCGCCACCCTGGGGGTGCGGGAGGCGCCCCCCACCAGGAGGATGGCGTCGACCTCATCCATGGAGGTGCCCGAATCCTCCAGCAGGTCTTCCAGGGCGTCGCAGGTTCGCTCGATCTGTTGGTCGATCATGCCCTCGAACTCGGACCGGGTCAGTCGGACCGTGGTCTGGCGACCGAGCGCTGCCAACGGGATGACGACCTCTGGGTCGAATGACAACTCTTCCCTGGCCGCAGCGCATTCCTGACGCAACTGTGCCAGGCCCCGGCGGATCTCATCGGGCTCGGCGCCGTGGTCCTCCGGCGGCGCAACGTCCAGGACGTGCGCGAGCACGGCATCGTCGAAGCAACTCCCGCCCACGTCGCTCATGGTGAGTGGCTCCCCGACGACCACCCAGTCGCCCTCCGCTCCCTTGCGCAGCAGCGTCACGTCCAGGGCGGCGGCGCCCAGATCGTACATGAGGAGTGCCTGACCGGGCTCGAAGCCGCGGGCGGCATCGTGGTGACGTGCCGCTGCCTCGGGCTCCGGGACCATCTCGATCCGGGGGATGCCGCGCGCCGCGAGCGCGGAGCGCACGACGTCACGCCGGTACGGGCCCCAACTCGTCGGATGGGTGAGTGCCAAGCCGAGCGGTGCGGCCCCTTCGGACGCCGTCACGGTCTCCACGACGGATGCGATGGCGCCGGCCAGCACCTCGTCCGGGCGCACCCGGTGCCCGCCGACGAACAGGGGGAGGTCGTCCCCCACGGAGCACCGGTACTCGCGGATGAGCCGCTCCGGCTCCAGGATGCCGCTCTCCCGGGCTCTCTGCCCGTACTGCAGGCTGCCGTCCGGTGTCACGAACGCCAGTGCGGGAGCGCCGCCGCCTTCGTCGCCGAGGGGCGCGTCGACGCAGAGCAGGTCCCCGTCGAGGGTCTCTCGCGCAGTGGCGGCATGGACCTCGGTGGTACCGACGTCGATGCCCAAGAAGTAGCCCCCGGTCATCACTGCGATCCCCTTCGTGTTCGGAGTCGGCTCGCCATGAGGCAGCCACTTCGTTCGACTACATGTGTTGTCAAACAAGGATGGTCGCACACATTGTGCTGAACGACACCTAGTGTGACAGTTCTTGGGAGAGATCGCAATGAGAGGTGGGGAGGGCCTGCTCAGAGGCTGCCAGCAGGGACGTCAGTCGTCACGATCCCGCTCGGGGCGGGGGCCGCTCGGGCTGTGCCGTGCGGCTCAGATGGCAGGAATCGGGGGGAGCGCAGGGGAGCGCAGCCAGGGATCCAGCACCGTCCGGCGCACCTGTTCACCCCCGGTCGGTCCCAGGACCCTGCAGATGGCTTTCTCGAGGTCCGACGTGGACACGACGCGGTGCCGGTGGTCGGCGACGAAGCCGCGGAGCACGGCGAAGAAGGCCTCGTCCCCGATCGCACCCCTGAGCGCGTGCAGGGTCAGTGCGCCCCGCTTGTACACGCGGTCGTCGAACATGTTCTTTGGCCCGGGGTCACACAACAGCAGGTCCTGGGATTGTGCGGCAAGCCCCTGGTGGTGCCGAGCGGCCTGCTCCTGGGTGGAGTCGAGGCCCACCTCTTGCGACCACAGCCACTCCGCGTAGCAGGCGAATCCCTCGTGCAACCAGATGTCCCGCCACTGCGCGGCCGTGAGGCAGTTGCCGAACCACTGGTGGGCGAGTTCGTGGGCGATGAGGCGCTGGTTCTCCCAGTCCCGGGTCGCGTGGTTGGACCCGAAGGTCGACAGGGTCGCGGACTCGAGGGGGATCTCCAACGCATCATCCGTGACGACGACGTCGTAGGAGGCGTACGGGTAGGGGCCGAAACAGTCGACGAAGAACGCCATCATCCGTCCGTGGTCGGCGAATGCTGACGTCACCGCGTCCTGCAACCGGGCGGGATGGATGAGGCGACCGGGAACCACGGAATCGAGCTGAGTGACGACATAACGTCCGATCTGGAGGGTCGCCAGGTAGGGCGAGACCGGGTCGTCGAGGACGTAGGTCCACCGTTGTCGCCGCCCGACCGGCCCGCCGCCCCGTCAGGACGCCGTTGGCGACCACCGTGTACGCCGTCCTCGTCGTCACGCCGATGCGGTAGCGGGCCTTGTCCGCGGCCCGGTCGTTGCACGGGAACCAGGTCGGTGCCCCGTGTGGCTGGGCCGCGACGATGACCCCGTCGTCGAGCTCCTCCCACCCTGCCCGCCCGTCCGGGCCCGGCATCGTGCCCGGCGAGCCCTTGTAGTCGACCGAGACCACGAGGGTGCTGCCCGCGGCCAGCGGGCCGCCCAGGCGCAGCGTGAGCCGGGACTTCTGGTGGATCCACCGATTGAGGACTGCGCCGGCGACCGAGACGCGCAACACCTTGAGCCCGTGCAGGTCGAGGACGAGCTGGGCCGTCTCCGCGAGGGTGCGGATGTCCAGGACGGCCCGGGCCTGCAGGTGGTTCCCGGCCGGGTCGTAGGTGAGATCGAGGTCGTAGTGGGACACGGAGTAGCGCAAGTCCCCGTGGCCCACCAGGTACGGGTCGGCGACGTCCGGTCTCACGCCTCGCCCACCCACGGGCCGACGGGATTGCCGATCCACCGCGTCCGGTCCGGTACCGACTCGCCCCTCATGACGAGGGAGACGGGACCGACGGTGGCGTGCTTGCCGATCCGGGCTGCGGGCAGCACGACCGAGTTCGGACCGAGGGTTCCGCCCAGGCCGACGGTGACGGTATCGAGGGACATGACCCGATCGTGGAACAAATGGGTCTGCACGACGCACCCGGCGCCGATCGTGGCGCCGTCACGTAGGTCGATGAGGTCGTGTTCGGGTAGCCAGTAGCTCTCGCACCAGACCCCGTGACCGACCTTCGCCCCGAGTGAGCGCAGCCACCAGTTGAGCGCGACGGTGCCCACGGCGGCGCGAGCGAACCAAGCCGCAGCCAGGATCTCGACGAATGCATCGGCCAACTCGTTGCGCCAGATGAAAGAGCTCCACAACGGATGCTCCGAAGGGCGGATCCGCCCGACGAGGATCCACTTGGCGAGGGTGGCGATCCCGGTGGCGACGGCCCCGGCAACGTGCAGGATGATTCCGCCCAGGAGCAGGGCGAGCCACGGCGATGCCTGCCACAGCAGGAGCAGGGTGGCGGCGACGACCAGAACGAGGGCGATGTGCAGCCACAGTGCGACCAGACGGCAACACTCGACCAGGGCGCGAGCCACCTTGAGCCGGGTCGGTGGTCGGGTCGTGCGGGCCGTGTCGATCGGGGCTGCCTCACGTCGCAGCGGGCGCGGCGGGCTGCCGATGTAGGACGCGCCGACCTTGGCCTTGTGCTTGCGGGGGGCGGCCGAGAGCACCGCGACCAGACCCTTGCGGGGGACCTTGTGTCCCGGCCCGGCCATGCCCGAGTTGCCGACGAAGGCTCCCTTGCCGACCCGGGTGCGCTCCAGACGCATCCACCCCCCACCGAGCTCGTAGCCGCCGACGAAGGTGTCATCGGCCAGGAAGGCCTGCGCGCCGACGCTGGTGAATCCGGGGATGAGGAGCACCGTGGAGGCCTCGACGCCGCGCCCGATGTCGGCGCCCAGTGCCCGCAACCATCCGGGGGTGAGGGTGCTCGCGTACAGCGGGTAGAGCCAGGTGCGCGCCTCGTCCAGGACCCGCAAGGTCGTCCACGCCTGCCATGCCTGCCGGCCGCGCACCGGGTGCAGGCCCGGGCCGAGCCGGATCGACATGACCCGGACGACGAGCAGGACGAGCAGGGCCAGGGCGACGAAGGCGACGATCCCGGCCAGCGGGACCCACGGCAAGGCCCGCCACAGGGCCTGCGCGGTCGACGTGGTTCCCCGCAGCGCGGGAACAGCGAACGCCGCACCGGCGACCATTGCCAGCAGCGGCAGCAGGGCGAGCCCGGTGGCCGAGGCGGCATACGCGAACAACCACGCCCGGCCCCGCGGTGGTTCGGCGTCCCACCACGGTCCTCGGGCGACTCCCGCCGGCTCGGCCGGGGCGCCGGACCAGGCCTCACCGTCCGGGACGGTGCCGAACACCGCGGAGCCGGGTGCGACCTCGGCCCCGACACCGACGTCGGCGCCGGGCAGCAGTGTGGATCGGGCGCCGATTCGGGCTCCGTCCCGCACCCGGACCATTCCCAGGTGCAGGATGCCTCCGTCGATCCAGTGCCCGCGCAGGTCGACCTCCGGCTCGACGGCGGCACGGGCGCCGAGCCGGAGCATGCCGGTGACCGGTGGGAGGGAGTGCAGATCGACGCCGGGCCCGAGGCGGCATCCGAGCAGTCGCGCATGGAGGGTGATGAAGGGGGAGGAGGACAGGTTCGTCGCCCCGAGCTCGTCGACGAGACGCTCGGCCAGCCACACCCGCAGGTGGACCTTGCCGCCGCGAGGGTACTCGCCAGGCCGGATGCCGGCCATCACGACCCGGGCGCCGCTGGCGGCCAACAGGATCCGGCCGAGCGGGAGGATGAGCAGTGCCCAACCGGCCACCAGGGCCCACGTCGGGGGCCGGGGCAACCAGGGGAGCCCGAGGACGGCCCGGGCCGCTGCGCACACCAGGCCGATCCAGACGAGCCAGCGCAGGGCACCGATGGAGCGGAGCGCCGCGTTTCCAGCGAGCTGGGCGGCCTGGGTCCGCTTCGGCACCGGGTGGACCGGGTCATTCGTCCGGCCGCGGGGGGCTGTGAGCTGGTCGAGGAACGGGGTGAGCCCTGCCGGTGTCGGATTGGTGTAGACATCGGCGATGGTCACCTCGGGGAAGCGTTCCCGGAGCAGCGTGACCAGCTGGGCAGCGGCCAGGCTGCCGCCGCCGACGTCGAAGAAGTCCTCGTCCGGCCCGCCCGGCGGGCTGCCGAGGATCTGCTCCCACACGTGGCCCACCCATGCCGGGGTGCTCGCCAGGTCAGCGGTGACCTGCCCTGACCCGGCCCGCTGCGGGAGCGGCCAGGGCAGCGCGTCCCGGTCGATCTTCCCGGAGGTGCGGGTGGGCAGTGTCTCCACGACGGCCAGACGTGGGACGAGCGCCGCCGGCATCGTCGCGCGAAGGTGCTCGGTAGCAGCCTTGGTGTCGAAGCCGTCGCGGGATGCCGCCGGGGCCACGGTGACATACCCGACCAGGAGGGTGTTGCCGGCCTCGGTCCGCCGCACCGCGGCTGCGGCGCCCTCCACCCCGGGGAGGGACAGGAGGGCGGAGTCGATCTCCCCGAGCTCGATCCGGCGCCCGCCGACCTTGACCTGGTCGTCGGCGCGGCCCTGGAAGAGCAGGCCCGCGCCATCGAAACGGACGAGGTCGCCCGAGCGGTAGGCCCGGTGCCAGCCCAGTGTGGGGATCGGGGCGTACACCTCGGCATCCTTGACCGGGTCGAGGTAGCGGGCCAGGCCGACCCCGCCGATGATGAGCTCACCGACCTCACCGGCAGGCACTGGCTCGCCGGCCCCGTCGACGACGGCCAGGTCCCAGCCGGCCAGCGGCAACCCGATCCGCACCGGCTCGCCGGTGACCATCCGGGCCCCGCAGGCGACGACCGTGGCCTCGGTCGGGCCGTAGGTGTTCCACACCTCACGATCCGCGGTGACGAGCCGGGCGACGAGCTCCGGCGGGGCGGCCTCACCGCCGAGGATGAGCAGTCGCACCCGGTCCAGGGCGGGCATCGGCCACAACGCGACAAGGGTGGGTACCGTCGAGACGACGGTCACCTCGTTGGCCACCAGCCACGGGCCGAGGTCGACGCCGGAGCGAACGAGGCTTCTCGGGGCCGGGACCAGACAGGCGCCGTGCCGCCAGGCGAGCCACATCTCCTCGCAGCTGGCGTCGAAGGCGACCGACAGCCCCGCCATCACCCGGTCGTGCGGACCGATGGGGCGATCCTGGAGGAACATGCCTGCCTCGGCGTCGACGAAGGCGGCAGCGCTGCGATGGGTGACGACGACACCCTTCGGGGTGCCGGTCGACCCGGAGGTGAAGATGATCCACGCATCGTCGTCCGGAGTCGGGTCCGCGAGCAGCGCGGCATCCGGCCGGTCCGCGGCATCCGCGAGGGTATCGGCTCCGGTCGGGTGCTGCTCCGCGGGTGCCGCGCTCCGGATCACGAGGTCCTTCGTGACGATCGCCGCGACGCCCGCCTCGGCGAAGACGATCCGGGCGCGTTCGTCGGGGTCGTCATGGTCCACCGGCACATAGGCCGCTCCGGCCACCAGGATGCCCAGGATCGCCACGTAGAGGTCGACGCTGCCGCTGGGGATCCGGACGCCGACGGTGTCCCCGAGTTCGACCCCGGCCTCGCGAAGGGCCCGGGCCACGTCCTCCGCGGCGTCGAGGAGTTCGTCGTAACTGAGTACCTCGGTGCCGTTGTCGATGGCGGGCGACTCACCATGGGCGGCGACCGTCGCCCTCAGGATGTCGACGAGGGTCCGCTCCGGTGGGCGCCGGTCCCCCGCGCGCAGGGGGTCCTGCGCGGCCGGGTCGGTAGGCGAGTCGACGCGCACAGCGTCAGCATAGGGAGAAGTCGGACCCGGGATGCCGGGGACGCCCCGCTGCGAAGTGGGTTGAGTGGGCGCAGCCGCCCACTCAATAGGAGGTGTCGAAGAACTCCCGCGCGGTGAGCTCGAGGAGCTGCACCGGCTCGTCGGTGAGGATTGCGACGGATCCGACGTGGGCGCGACGTGGGCACTGGTCGTACAGGCGGCATCCGAGTGCTTCCCCGCGATAGGAGACCAGTCGGGGCGCCTCGTCCGGTCCGCTCACCCGCACCTGGTCCAGGGGGACCCGCAGGCCTTCCCCCGTCGCCTTCAGGACGGCTTCGACCCGGGCCCACGTCGTGAGGAACTCCTCTGCGCTGCGGATGTGTGGGGCGGTGGCCGCGAAGAGGGTGCGCATCGCGTCGGTGACCTCGGTGGCGCGGTTCTCGATGTCGACCCCGACCGGCGCCGAACGGGTGACCGCGACCTGGACGAGGTCACCCGCGTGGCTGATCGACACGTGGAGCCCTGATCCCGGGACGACGGGTCGGCCGTGCCACGTGGTGCAGTCAGGGCAGGTCCGGTCCATCGGAACGTCCTCGGGGGGCAGGCCCGTCAGGGTCGACACGACCCGTCTCAGCAGTGCTGCACCGGCGATGAACCGCGCCCGGTCCTCGTCGCGACCCAGGACGGTGAGTCGTGCGCGCTCGCGACCGTCGAGCAGCCGCTCGCCGTCGCGTGCCATCGAGGCGACCTCGCCCGTGACGACCAGGCAGGTGAACGCCAGGTCCATGACGGTCCACTCCTCGACTCCGGCGCAACGAGATGGCCTCGAGCGCGCATCCGGACCCCGACGGGGACGGTTCCGTGCACGGAACAAGATCATGACCGAGTGTGTGTCGGGGATGATATCTCAGGAATGGTATGTGAGGGGTTTTCGACTCTGGACAGCACCGCTGGCCGGGTGTACCGATGAGAGGGCGAGAACAGCCAGCCGGAAGCCGCGGGGCAGTTCGGCCAGGACGCGAGGCGGTGTGGACATGCCATCGGTCGAGAAGAACACCACTGCAACGCACTCCCGAATCGGTGCCGCGGTCCTGGTGGTGGGATCCCTGTTGGGTGTTGCGGCCACGATCATCCAACCGACGGTGTCGGAGAAGGCCGCCGACCAGGCGGCCGCTGCGGTCGCGCACAGCGGTGCGCTCGTGACCGGTGCCGCGCTCAACGGGGTCGCCGTCGTGATGATGGCGGGCGGGTTGGTGTGGCTGGCCTGGGCCACCTACCGGGCGTCGCCGTGGTTGGCCTTCATCGGTGGCGGCCTCGGTGTGATCGGCCTGTTCGCGGTGATGGTCGACAACGGGTTCAACATCGCCGGCGCCTCGCTGGCGGACGGGCTGGAGCTGGCGGAGGCCACCGAACTCCTGGGCCGCATCTTCGCCGGTGGCAACACTGCAGTCGGGATGATCTCGGGCCTGCACGCCGTCGGGATCATCCTGCTCGGCGTGGCGGCGATGCGCGCTGGGGTCCAGTCATGGGCCGCTTGGGCCATGATCGCGGGCGCCATCGTCGACCTTGCCGGGTTCATCGCTGGGCAGCACTACGTGGCGGCGGCTGGGTTCGCAGTGATGACGCTCGGGTTCGTCGGTGCGGTGCGCGCATCGCTGGGTCGGGAGCCGGTGACGAAGGTGCAGCCCAGCCGTGCCATGTAGGGGTCCCGTACCACCCCCAGCAGGGGTGGTCCGGGAGCAGCGTCGACAGATCGCCGGCGCGGCAACGCGGGCAGGTCCGCCAGGCGTGGGCCAGTGGGATCGCGCGGCGGCGTGAGGACAAGCGGCTCCTTCGGAACCGGCACCGGCACCGGGCGAGCGATCGGATGCCGATGACGTGTCACCTCGACGCTCTCCCCAGACATCATGTCCACCCTTCTCGTGACCGGCGCCATCATGCCCTGAAGATGCCCGATGGCCGAAGGCGGCATCCACGTGGCCGGCGCCTCGCTGGCCCGACCGCACAGCAATCCGACGTCGAGGAGCCCAGAGTACGGCGTGTTGCGCGCGACTCGCCGAAATCCAGAACCGTTTGCTGTGCGGCGTGACCGTCGAACGCCCCGAATGCCGCAGTGGATCAGGCCGACCACGCAGGACCGGGCCGACCACGCAGGACCGGGCCGACCACGCAGGACCGGGCCGACCACGCAGGACCATGCCGACCACGCAGGACCATGCCGACCACGCAGGACCATGCCGACTCCACTGGGCAACAAGGCGAACCGACACGCACGTGGCGAGCTACTCACGCTGGGATGCCGTCCAGCTCCCGTCAGCCGTGGCGCCGCCTCGTGATCGCCGCGCTCCTGGACCGCCCCCATGGGTTGGTCCCGTTCGGGGACGATGGCAGGTGCGCGCCGGTGTTGCTGCCGGCTGTTGTTGAAGTCCCGTCGGTTCGCAGTTGCCACGGTGTCGAGGTCGGGCCTCACACACTGCACCTATCGAGGCATCGGTTCCGCCGGGCCTACGGTCGGCGTACTGACGAACCAGGTCGGCCATGCGGCGCAGGTCAGCATCGACCGGGCCGACGAGCTGGTGGAGACGCTCCTTCGTGGTCACGACACCAGAATGCCGGGCGGCGATTCGAGGCGTGGCCAGCCGGCTCGGTGACAGTCTCGAATGACACCCCAACTACTGTCCTTTGCTGCTGTGCTGGCCATGACGAAGGCCTGAGCCGGGTGAAGGCAGGCCGCTGACCTGCGAAAACATGGTCGGGGTGACAGGATTTGAACTGTTCACGCGCCTACTTGGCTGTAGTGCTTCGACCTGCACCGTAGGCATCTGACCTGCGGTGATCTAGAATCTAGCGCGTGAGAGGACAGGGCACAAGCGGACACGAAATGTCCCCAGTTATGCCCCAGTTGTGTCCACTCGTGTCCGCTGGTGGCACGCGATGACGAGGGCGAAGCGGGACTTCGGGACCATCCGCAAGCGAGCCAATGGTCGCTGGCAGGCCTACTACATGGGTCCGGACCAAGCCTTCCACCGTGCTCCGTCGACCTTCGACGCCAAGGTCGACGCAGAGGCGTGGCTTGCGGCCGAGCGCCGGCTCATGCAGAACGACGAGTGGTCGCCGAGCAAGTCGCGGCGGGCGAAGGTCGTGCGGTCGACGGAGATGTTCGGGCCGTATGCCGAGGCGTGGCTCGAGCAGCGGGA
>NZ_HF570956.1:2408909-2438327 GCF_000367525.1 Phycicoccus elongatus Lp2
ACCCCACCTGCCAGAGTGGCTGGCTGTGCCCGAGATCGTCCACGCCGGCGAGCCCTCCGAGGACTTCCCCAGGACCTGGCTGGTCTCGCGTTGGGTCCCGGGCACCGATGCCGCCGCAGCGGTCCTCGCCGGCGCCGACCACGAGAGCGAGGTCGCCTGGGGCGCGGCCCTCTCCGAGATCGTCACCGCACTGCGCGGCTTCGAGCTGGGAACGCTCGCACCGGCCGAGTGGCCGGCCGGTGGTCGAGGCGGCCACCTGCGCGACCGCCTCGCGGACCTCGCGACCACGGACCCGGTGGCCGGGCGACCGGACCCGGCACCCATCCGCGGGCTCATCGACCGCGCCCTCGCCGTGACCCCGCCCGCGGAGCGGGTGCTCCTCCACGGCGACCTCATCCCCGGCAACCTGCTCCTCACGCGGGGTCGACTCTCGGGCCTCATCGACCTCGGGACCCTGACGACCGGCTTCCCGGCCTGGGACCTCACCTGCGCCTGGTGGGTGCTCGGCGCCACCGGGCGTCGCCGCCTGCGCGACCGGCTCGACGTCGACGACGCCTCGTGGGTGTGGGGTCGAGCGCTGGCGGCGACCCAGGGCCTCCTCGCGGACTGGTTCTACGCCCCGCGCGGGCACGCGTTGGCCCCGTTGGGGGCGCGAGCCGTCCGTGAGTGCCTGTCAGACCTCGGCTGACCTTCGGGACCCCCAGCCGGCGGCCACGCGCTGCCCCTCCGAACCCTCCCACTCCGAGCGCAGGATCGCGTACGTGCAGCCGTCGACCCAGCCGTGCTCGGCGTGCCACGAGTCCTGCACTCCGTACTGCTCGCGGCGCATCCCGGCCTTCTCCATGACCCGCCATGAGCCGGTGTTGTCGGCGAAGCAGGACCCCGTGACTCGGTGCAGACCGACGTCGTCGAAGGCGATCTCGAGCATGGCGCGCACCATCTCGGTGCCATATCCCTGCCCGGTACACGCGGGGGTCGAGGAGGTAGCCGATCGGCGCCTCGGCTCCCCGCCAGGGCTCGCCCCGAGCCGCTGGCTGACCCATCGCGTCACGGATGTCGAGGGTGCAGGTGCCGATGACTCGATCACCCGCCAACGCGGCGAACCGGTGGTCGTCCGAGGCCGCGCGCCAGGCCTTGCGATAGGCCTGCGGGTCCACGGTCGTGCTCAGGAGCCATCGGCCGAGCTCCGGCGCATTTCGCCACCGGCGAACCTGAGCGATGTCGCTGTCGTTGGGCTGGCGGAGCAGCAGGCGAGCCGTGCGTCGCGGCCACGCAGGTGTCGGGATCACGGGGCCCACCCAACCAGCGCGGCACGGCCGCCTCAACGGAATACCGGTGCCACGGCGTTCACGGGTCAGAGGGAGCCGACGACCCCGGCCTTGGTGAGCAGGTCGACCATCCGGAAGTCCCCACCGGTGCCATAGTCAGGTGTCCAACCCGGGTCCTGGGTGAGGTAACTCTGGCTGTCACCCTCGATGAGGCCCTGGATGACCTCGCCGACGATGCGGCCACCGACCGGGCCCAGTCGCTTGCCTTGACCCTTCTTGTGGGCCTCCCGGAGCACGTAGAACCACAGCGGCGTCCGCTCATCCAGACCTTGGGCGGCGACGTCGGACAGTGCCGACGGGGGCAGCACGGGCACCTGCATGGCCCTGGCCACGGCTTGACCCGACGGGAGCTTCATCGTGAGGTTGCGCAGCAGGTTGCGGGTCGCGAGCGAGTCAGGGGTCCCCGTTCCCATGCCCATGAGGTGGAAGAGGGTGCTCGACAGCGCGGTGTCGATCTTCTTGTTGCGCCGGACCCGGCCGTCCCCGAAGTCGAAGAAGGTCTGCCAGTCGATGAATCGGCGTGGCGCGCGGCACCCACCGCGCAGGTCGCCGGGGTCAGCTGGCGTCGCTGCCGCAGGGTCGAAGATGAGCGCGATGAACTGCTGCGCGGGGGTCGTCGCGCTGGTGCCGAAGTTGGCGCGATAGCTCGGCCGGACCTGCGAGTGGCCGAACCGATAGGCCGCGACCGAGAACTCCACCGGGATGTACGGGTCGTTGCGCCAGGCGAAGAACTTCCGGCCGTTGGTGGCGATGTCGTGGGCGAGGGTGGCGCCGATCGTGGCCGGGAGGAACTCGTGCAGCACCAGCCACTGGTAGTGCCACCGAACAATGCGTTGGGTCTCCTCGAAGACCTCTTCGAGGGTGTGCGTGGCACCGATCGCCGCCTTGACGTCGGTCAGCACCGCGTTGTGGAACTTCAGGAAGGCCAGGTGGAGCTGGGACACGACGAGGTTCTCGTCGTTGCGTGGGTCACCGATGAGGGCCACGTTCTGGCTGTTGCGCGGCAGGTCGAAGCGCGGTTGCCCGTCGATCGTCACCGCCGCAGACCCGGGGATCTCCTCGACGAGCATCGTGGTGCGTCCCTCGTCGACGCTCTGGTCGTAGAGCGCCGGGCTGACCCCGGGGCCCCCGCCATAGACGTTGTCGAGGTCGAGGGCCGGGATGCGGAAGTTGCGGATCGCCTCCGGGTCCTGGCGCCTCGCCAGACTCGAGGTCGGGTCGAAGGTCATGTCGTGGTCGATGAACTGGCCGAGGAAGGTGAACCCGGCGGTCATCGTCGGGTTGTCCGGGTTGTCGGCACTCAGCGCGGCGTTGGCGAGAAGGGCCAACGGATCGGTGAGGTCGTCGCCGGCGTCCATGATCCCGCCGGGCTTGCCGATGTCGATGAGCGCTGCACGCACCGACGGGGTGTCGGCGGCGAACGGAGCGAGCGTCGGGAACATGCGCCCGAAGCGCCCCTGCTCGTAGAAGGTCGATGACGGAGTGGTGAGGCCGAGGTCTGCGTTTCCATGTCCCATGCCCCCAAGAGGTCCGGTCCCGTCCCCTGATACATCACCCCCTCACGAACCACCGAATCCGGGAGCTGCAGGCCAGCGTAGGGAGTCCGTCAGACTGTGCCTTGTGACCGACACGACCATCGCGCCGGGTGAGCCGACAGCGCCCGGTGAGCGCACGGCATACGCAGATTTCATTGCCGGCCTGCCCAAGGCCGAGTTGCACGTCCACCACGTCGGCTCGGCGCGCCCGGAGACGGTGGCCGCGCTCGCCGCACGCCACCCGGATGCCGGTGTGCCCCAGGACCTCGCGGCGCTCAAGGACTTCTTCACCTTCACCGATTTTGCGCACTTCATCGATGTCTACTTGGCGACCGTCGCCCTGCTGCGCACACCCGAGGACATTCACCTGCTCACCCGTGAGGTCATCGAGGGCCTTGCGGCACAGCGGGTTTGCTACGCCGAGCTCACCATGACGCCGTTCACCAGCGTGCGGATGGGCATACCGATCGAGGCCTACACCGAGGCGATCGAGGACGCCCGCATCACCGCCGAGCGCGACACCGGCACGGTCGTGCGGTGGATCTACGACATCCCGGGCGAAGCCGGTCTGGAGTCGGCCGACGCCACGATTTCGTATGCCGTGGACCACGGTCCCGCTTCTCTGGTCGGCTTCGGTCTGGGCGGGCCCGAGATCGGGGTGCCGAGACCGCAGTTCAAGGCGCACTTCGACCGGGCCCGTGCCGCCGGTCTGCACTCGGTCCCCCACTCTGGCGAGTCGACCGGGCCGGAGACGATCTGGGACGCGATCCGCGAACTCGGCGCCGAACGCATCGGCCACGGCATCGCTGCGACCCAGGACCCACGGCTCGTCGAGTACCTTGCGGAACACCGGATCCCGCTCGAGATCTCGCCGACGTCGAACCTCGCGACGCGGGTCGTCGAGCGGATCGAGGACCACCCGATCCGGGCCCTGCGCGACGCCGGCGTCGTCGTCACGGTCAACAGCGACGACCCACCGATGTTCGGGACGACCCTCAATCGGGAGTACGCGATTGCCGCCAACCTGCTCGACCTCGACGAGGGCGGCCTGCGGGAGTTGGCGACGACAGCTCTGAACGCGAGTTTCGCGCCCGACGACGTCAAGGCGCGGATCCGGCGCGAGATCGGGGACCACGCATGAAACTGCGCCCGATGACGCGGGCCGATGTGCCCGCCTTCGCGCCCGTCTTCCGCGAGATCGTGGACGCCGGTGAGACCTACGCCTATCCGGAAGACCTGCCCGACAGCGCGATCGCCGACCTGTGGATGGAGGGCGCCCCGGGGCGCGCGGTCGTGGCGATCGACGACGACGGCTCCTTCCTCGGCGCAGCGAAGATGGGGCCGAATCGGCCCGGTCGCGGCGCCCACATCGGGACGGCGAGCTTCATGGTGTCCTCGGCTGCGCGAGGCAAGGGCGTCGGGCGGGCACTGGCCAGGGACATGATCGACTGGCACCGACGCCAAGGGTATGCGGGGATCCAGTTCAACGCCGTCGTCGAGACCAATATGGCCGCAGTACGGCTCTGGCAAGACCTGGGCTTCCGGATCCTGGGGACCGTGCCGGGGGCGTTTCGGTCGGCCACGCACGGACCGGTCGGTCTCCACGTCATGTTCCTCGACCTCTCCTCCTGACGGCCCGCGCTGACGGATGACGTCAGTCCTCCCACCTACGGTGGATCGCATGTCCCCCGAGTTGGAGATCGTTTCGTTCCCGACCCGCGCCGACCTCTGGGCGTGGCTCGACGTCCATGCCGCCCACCACCTCGGCGTGTGGGTCCAGCTGGCCAAGGCCGGCAGCTCTGCCCCGTCGGTCACCTTTCACGACCTGCTCGAGGCCGGCATCGCCCACGGCTGGAGCGAGAGCACCCGGCGCGCCCACGATGACGCCTCGTTTCTGCAGAAGTTCACCCCACGCAGGACCCGAGGAACGACCTCGCAGCGCAATGTCTCGATCGCCGCCCGACTGGAGGCAAGCGGCCGCATGACGCCCGCCGGACGCGCCGCACTGGGCCTCCCGGCTCTCCCGGTCGAGGTCAGGACCTCCGCCGCTGGCGAATGACCCCCGGCCGGTAGGGCGACACGCTCGACTCGCCGTCGAGCCAGAACCGCCAGGGGTATGCCGCGCCGTCACCACCGGGGCCACTCACCCCGACGCGCGGCCCGGTCCGGATCCGTACGGTGTCGGGTGGTGAGGCCGGCGGTCTGACGACCAGGTCGATCGGCTCGCCCGCTGCCGGGCGGTGCGGGACGCAGAAGTCTCTTCCGGTCGCGCTCCCGTCGAGGGCGAGCGTGGTCGCCAGCCGCGCCGGGCCACGGCACCACTCCCGTTCGCGGACACCCGGTCTGCGCGTTGCCGCGACATCCTGCCCGGCGACCACCTCCCCAGCGCGGATGAGCACCGCTTGCGCTCCCCCGTCGTGCCCGGTGACCAGGCAGAGCATCCAGTGCATGCCGTAGGTGAAGTAGACGTAGGTCCGGCCGGCGATCCCGAACATCGGGGCCGTTCGCGGTGTCCACCCGCGGAAGGCGTGCGAGCCCGGGTCACCGTGCTCACCGGCATACGCCTCGGTCTCGGTGATCCGCACGGTGACGCCGGCGTGGGAGAGCGTGCAGCCGAGCAGGTCGGGCGCAACCTCCAGCACGTCCCGCGCGAAGAAGCTCCGTGGCAGACGGCGCCCCCGAGAGACCATGGTCAGCGGATGGTGGGCCGGGCCGCGGTCCATTCACGGCGGGCGCCGACGACAGCCTTGACGGACACGAGTTGGTCGCGCACCCGTGCCGGGGCGGTGCCGCCCTTGGCGTTGCGAGAGGCCAGCGAACCCTCGACGGTCAGCACCTCACGCACGCCTGGGGTGAGGTGCTCCGAGATCCGCAGCAGGTCGTCGTCGCCGAGGTCCCAGAGCTCGATCCCGTGGGCCTCGCAATCACGCACACAGGCACCGGCGACCTCGTGGGCGATCCGGAACGGCACCCCCTGGCGGACCAGCCACTCGGCGATGTCGGTGGCGAGTGAGAAGCCCTGTGGGGCAAGGGATTCGACCCGCTTCTCGTCGAACGCCATGGTGTCGACCATGCCCGCGAAGGCCGGGAGCAGCACGTCGAGGGTGTCGACGGCGTCGAAGACGGGCTCCTTGTCCTCTTGGAGGTCGCGGTTGTAGGCCAGTGGCAACGCCTTGAGGGTCGCGAGCAGACCGGCCAGGTCCCCGATGAGGCGGCCGGCCTTGCCGCGCGCGAGTTCGGCGACGTCGGGGTTCTTCTTCTGCGGCATGATGCTCGACCCGGTCGAGTAGGAGTCGTGCAGGGTGACGAAGGAGAACTCCTTGGTCGCCCACAGCACGACCTCCTCGGCGATCCGCGAGATGTCGACCGCGACCATCGCGGTGACGAAGGCGAACTCGGCCGCGAAGTCACGCGAGGCAGTCCCGTCGATCGAGTTCTCGACCGACGTCGAGAAGCCGAGGTCGGCAGCGACCGCCTCGGGATCGAGCCCGAGCGACGAGCCGGCCAACGCGCCGGAGCCGTAGGGGCTGACGGCGGCCCGCGCGTCCCAGTCACGGAAGCGATCGACATCGCGCAACAGCGCCCATGCGTGGGCGAGCAGGTGATGCGAGAGCAGCACCGGTTGGGCGTGCTGGAGGTGGGTGCGCCCCGGCATCGCCACCCCGAGGTGGCGATCGGCCTGTGCCACAAGGGCATCGACGACGTCGAGCACGAGGGCCGAGATCGTGCGGGCCTCGTCACGCAGGTACATCCGGAAGAGGGTCGCCACCTGGTCGTTGCGCGAACGACCGGCCCGCAGCCGGCCGCCGATGTCGGCACCGGCTCGTTCGATGAGGCCCCGCTCCAGCGCGGTGTGGACGTCCTCGTCGCTGGCCTCAGGCACGAACTGCCCCGACTCGACGTCGGCGCGCAGGGCCTCGAGGCCGTCGAGCATGGCCTGCAGGGTCGCGTCGTCGAGCAGGCCCGCGGAGTGCAGGACACGTGCGTGGGCCCGCGACCCGGCCAGGTCGTAGGGCGCCAGTCGCCAGTCGAAGTGGGTGGACTTCGACAGGGCCGCCAGCGCATCGGCCGGGCCGCCGGCGAACCGGCCGCCCCACAGGCTGACACGGGCGGACGGATCGGTGGAGGTCACGCAGGATCCCTTCGGGCGTGGGACATCAGGGTCGCGGCGACCTCGCGCGAGGCCGCCTCACCGGTGGTGATGACCATGATCGTGTCATCCCCGGCGATGGTGCCGACGATGCCCGGCACCGAGCCGTGATCGATGGCGCTGGCGAGGAAGTTGGCCGCGCCCGGGGGGGTGCGCAGCACGACCAGATTCGCGGAGAGGTCCGCCGACACGAGCAACTCCTGGCACCTCTGGGCCAGTCGCGTGGTCACCTCCCCGGCGTCGGGCGCGACGCGGACGGTGCGGTCACCACCTTCGGACGGCACGGCATACACCAGGTTCTTGCCCACCCTGACCTTCTCGGCACCGACGTCGACCAGGTCGCGCGAGAGCGTCGCCTGGGTGACCTCGATGCCGTCGCCGGCGAGCAGGTCGAGCAGGGCGGTCTGGGAGCGCACGGCCTGACTGGACAGGATTTCGACGATCCGCTGCTGGCGGGCGGCACGCGAGGTGGAGACCGTCATCGCACGGCATCCCGATGCTGCTCGACCAGCCAGGAGAGCACGGCCTTCTGGGCGTGGAGGCGATTCTCCGACTCGTCCCACACCACCGACTGGGGTCCGTCGATCACCTCGGCCGCCACCTCGTAGCCGCGGTAGGCCGGCAGACAGTGCAGGAAGATGGCATCGGGCGCGGCCTGCCCCATCAGGTCGGTCGTCACCGAGAACTTCGCAAAGGGGCTCGCCTCGCCCTTGCGGGTGTCGAGCTCGCCCTCCTGTCCCATCGACACCCAGGTGTCGGTCGCGACCACGTCCGCACCGAGGACGGCGGCGATCGGGTCGTCGGTGATGGTGATCGAGCCGCCCTGCTCGGCCGCGATCTGCTGGGCGCGGGCGAGGATCTCAGGCTTCGGTTGGTATGCCGTGGGCGTGCCGATCCGCACGTGAAGACCGGCAGTGGCCCCACCGAGCAGATAGGAGTGCGCCATGTTGTTGGCCCCATCGCCGACATAGGCGAGGGTGAGGCCCGGAAGCGCTCCCTTGTGCTCCTGGATGGTGAGCAGGTCGGCGAGGATCTGGCAGGGGTGGAAGTCGTCGGTGAGAGCGTTGACCACCGGCACCTCGGCATACGCGGCCATCTCTTCGATGCGCTCCTGCCCGTGGGTCCTCCAGACGATCGCGACGGCCTCTCGACCCAGGACGCGGGCAACATCGGCGATCGACTCCCGCTCGCCGATCTTGGCGAGCTTGCCGTCGATGATCATGGGGAAGCCACCCAAGTGGGCGATCGCGGCCGAGAAGGAGACCTGGGTCCGCAGGGTCTGCTTGTCGAAGATCAGCCCGACGACCTCGGGCCCGACGAGGGTCCGGTCCGAGAAGGGGTGGGCCTTGATCCGGGCGGCCTTGGCGAGGATGGCGCGCTGCTCGGCCGGGCTGAGGTCGTCGTCGCGGAGCAGGTGGCGGACGGTGGTCATGCGGACTCCTTTGCCGCGTCGAGCAGCCCGGGCAGGGCGTCGACGAAGAGGTCGATCTCGGCGATCGTGAGGTTGAGCGGTGGCGCGATACGGATCGCATCGGGTGCCACCGGGTTGACGATGAAACCGGCGTCGCGCGCGCTGTCGGCCACGATCGCGGACACGGGGGCGGTGAGGGCGATGGCGCGTAGCAGACCTGACCCGCGGACATGGTCGACGAGAGGGTGGCCCAGCGCCAGGACCCGACCGGCGAAGTGCTCACCCACCGCCTCGGCGGGGCGGTCGCGAGCAGACCGTCGGTCTCGATCGTCTCGAGGACTGCGAGAGCGGTCGCCGCGGCCAGCGGGTTGCCGCCGAAGGTCGTGCCGTGCTGGCCGGGGCTGAGCCGACCGGAGTTCTCGGGACCGAAGGTCACCAGGGCTCCGATCGGGACGCCGCCGCCCAGTCCTTTGGCCAAGGTCATCGCGTCGGGCACGATGTCGGCGCGCTGGTGGTCGAACCAGCGCCCGGTGCGGCCGATGCCGGTCTGGATCTCGTCCACGACGAGCAGGGCACCGGCGGCGCGCGTGATCTCCCGTGCCGCTTCGAGGTATGCCGTGTCGAGCGGTCGCACCCCGGCCTCGCCCTGGATCGGTTCCAGGACAACGGCGCCGGTGGATTCGTCGACCGCCGCACGCAGGGCATCGATGTCGCCCGGTGGCACGAAAGCGACCCCGGGGAGGAGTGGCGCGAAGGGTTGCCGGTAGGCCGCCTTGTGGGTGAGCGCGAGCGCTCCGGTGCTGCGACCGTGGAAGGACCCCTCGAGCGCGACGAGCCCGGGCCGGCCGGTGCGGCGCGCCAGTTTGATCGCAGCCTCGATCGACTCGGTGCCGCTGTTGGTGAAGAAGACCGCCGACCCTTCCGGCGCCTGCGCGAGGCGAAGCAGGCGCTCGGCGAGCTCGATCTGGGCCCGTGTGGTGAAGAAGTTGGAGACGTGCAGCGCCTCACCGGCCTGCTTGCTCACGGCGGACACGACGGCGGGATGGTTGTGGCCCAGGGCGTTGACCGCGATACCGCCGAGGAGGTCGAGGTAGCGCTTGCCGTCGACGTCCCAGACCCAGCAGCCTTCGCCGCGGTCGAGCACCAGCGCGGGGCGCCCGAAGACGCCGAGCACGGCGTGCGCGTAGCGGTCGAGCAGCGCAGTGGAGTCCGTGGTCATGACGCGGCTCCCTCGACGTCGGCCTCGATCAGGGTGCCGATGCCCTCGGACGTGAAGACCTCGAGCAGGAGTGAGTGCGGCTTGCGACCGTCGACGACGTGGGCCTGGGGCACCCCGTCCTCGACGGCCCGGATGCAGGCCTCCAGTTTCGGGATCATCCCCTCGTCGACGCGTGCGAGGAGATCCTTGGCGCCCGACACCGACAACCGGGAGAGGAGGGAATCCCGGTCGGGCCACGCGGCATACACTCCCTCGACGTCGGTGAGGACGACGAGCTTGCGCGCACCCAGAGCGGCCGCGAGCGCGGCCGCCGCGGTGTCGGCGTTGACATTGAGGACCTGACCGGGCACGTCGAGGTCGGGTGCGACGGTGGACACCACCGGGATCCGACCGGCCTCGAGGATGTCGAGGACGGCGGTGGGGTCGACGGTCTCGACGTCACCGACGAGGCCGAGGTCGACGGGTGCACCGTCGATCTCCACGGTCTTGCGGCGCCCACCGAAGAGGCCGGCGTCCTCACCGGAGAGGCCGACGGCCAGCGGGCCGTGCTGGTTGAGAAGCCCGACGAGTTCGCGGCCGACCTGCCCGGTCAGCACCATCCGCACGACATCCATGACCTCGGGCGTCGTCACCCGCAGGCCGCCGCGGAACTCACTGACCAGGCCCAGTCGATCGAGCATCGCCTTGATCTGCGGGCCGCCGCCGTGGACGACGACGGGGCGCAACCCGGCATACCGGAGGAAGACGATGTCCTGCGCGAACGCGGTCTTGAGGGTGTCGTCGACCATCGCGTTGCCGCCGTACTTGACGACGACGAGAGCCCCGCGGAAGCGTTCGAGCCAGGGCAGCGCCTCGACGAGGGTCGTGGCCTTGGCCTGGGCAACACGAAGGGCGGCGGCGTCGATCGCGCCGCGGAGGGTCTGGGCAGGTGTCATGGCGGCTCAGGTGGAGTAGGCGGAGTTCTCGTGGACGTAGTCGTGCGTGAGGTCGTTGGTCCAGACGGTCGCGGACGCATCACCGGCATGCAGGTCGATGACGACGTGCACCTCGCGCCCGGTCAGGTCGACGAGCGAGCGGTCCGCGCCCACTCCCCCGGCGCGGCACACCTCGATGCCGTTCATCGTCACGTCGAGCAGGTGCGGGTCGAAGGCGGCACGCGTCGTGCCGACGGCGGCCAGGACCCGACCCCAGTTGGGGTCGTTGCCGAAGACGGCGCACTTGAAGAGGTTGTTGCGTGCGACGGCGCGGGCAACCTCGAGGGCATCGGCCTCGGTCGCAGCGGTCCGCACCTCGAGGGCGATGTCGTGGTGGGCGCCCTCGGCATCAGCGATCAGTTGGCGCGCGAGGGAGGCGCACACCTCGGTGACGGCGGCGGTCAGCTCGTCGGGCGACGGGGTGACGCCCGCGGCACCGGACGCCATCAACAGGACGGTGTCGTTGGTGGACATGCACCCGTCGGAATCGATGCGGTCAAAGGTGGTCGCCGTCGCAGCGCGGAGCACGCCATCCAGATCGAGACCGGCGACATCGGCATCCGTGGTGACGACGACGAGCATGGTGGCCAGCGCCGGCGCGAGCATGCCCGCACCCTTGGCCATGCCCCCCACGCTCCACCCATCACGAGGCACCTGGGCGACCTTGGGCACGGTGTCGGTCGTCATGATGGCGGTCGCGGCAGCCGGTCCGCCCTCGTCGGTGAGCGTCGCGACGGCAAGGTCGACCCCGTCGGCGATCTTGTCCATCGGCAGCAGTTCGCCGATCAGGCCCGTCGAACAGATCGCGATGTCGCCGGCGCCCGAGCCCAACGCCTCGGCGACGAGCTCGGCAGTGCGGTGCGTGTCCTGGAAGCCCTGATGGCCAGTGCAGGCATTGGCCCCGCCGGAGTTGAGGAAGACCGCGTCCACGCGCCCGTCGGCCACGACGTGCCGGGACCAGGTCACGGGGGCCGCCTCGACGCGATTCGACGTGAAGACGGCGGCGGCGTCGAAGCGGGGGCCGTCGTTGACCACCAAGGCGACATCGGGTCGGCCACTGGCCTTGAGGCCGGCGGTCACGCCGGTGGCGCGGAAGCCTTGGGGTGTGGTGACGCTCATGCCGTGCTCCCGAACAACGTGGTGGCCGTGTAGATGAGTCCGCCCCTGCGCCAGGCCTGTGCGGCAGCCTCGAGCTCGTGCGACTGGACGAGGATCCAATCGGTGTCGAAGGTCGACATCGCCAGGACGCTGATCCGGGCATCGACGAGGGGCCCGAGGATCTGCGCCATCACGCCGTACATCCCGAACTCCAACGGCCCGGCGACCTCGACCGCCCGGAAGGGTCCTTCGGTGCGCAGCCCCGGAGGTACGGCGGCGGCCAGGGTGACCACCGAGGTCTCGGTGTCGGTCCAGGTGATCGTCGCGAACGGCCCGACCCGAAAGTCCCAGTCCGGCGTGGTGTCGGGGTCGAGGCGGACGATCGCGAGGTCCTGCGGATGACCCATGAGATGGAGTTTCACGGGGCGACCCCCGCGACGGGCAGGCCGCAGACCTCGGGAAGGCCGAGGGCCAGGTTGAGGCACTGGACGGCCGCGCCGGCGGTGCCCTTGGTGAGGTTGTCGACAGCGGCAACTGACACCACCCGACCGGCCCGCTCGTCGACGGTCACCTGCACGTGCACGTTGTTGGAACCCAGGACCGCGGCCGTGCTCGGCCATTGGCCGACGGGGAGCAGGTGGACAAAGGCCTCGCCCTCGTAGGCAGCGTGCCACGCCCCTCTCACGGCCGCTGGGTCGGCACCGGGCGCGAGTCGGGCAGTGCAGGTGGCGAGGATCCCGCGCGACATGGGCGCCAGGGTCGGCGTGAAGCTCACCGTGACCTCCCCCGCACCGCACGCGGTGAGGTTCTGCTCGATCTCGGGCGTGTGCCGGTGGACGCCGCCGACGCCGTAGGGCGACATGGCGCCCATGACCTCGGCCCCGAGCAGATGAGGCTTCAGAGACTTCCCGGCCCCGCTGGTGCCGCTCGCGGCGACCACGACGATGTCGCTGGGATCGACCAGGCCGGCGACCAGGCCGGGGGCGAGGGCGAGCGACACCGCGGTCGGATAGCAACCTGGGACGGCGATCCGCGTCTGTCCCTCGAGGACGGCGCGCTGTTTCTGCCCAACCCCGCGGACGAGTTCCGGCATCCCGTAGGGCCACGACCCGGCATACGCGGTGTCGTAGAAGGTGGTCCACGCCGACTCGTCGGTCAGCCGGAAGTCGGCCCCGCAATCGATCACGACGACCTCCGTCGGCAGAGCGGAGGCCAAGGCGGCCGAGTGCCCGTGGGGCAGGGCCAGGAAGACGGCGTCGTGGCCGGCCAGCACCTCACGCGTGGTGTCCTCGACCACGCGCTCGGCCAGCGGCGTCAAGTGGGGGTGGATCGCGCCGAGCTTCTGCCCAGCCGACGACGCGGCCGTCAGAGCTCCGATCTCGACCTCGGGGTGCGCGAGGAGCAACCTGAGGAGTTCTCCCCCGGCATACCCACTCGCTCCGGCGACGGCAACCTTGACCACGCTGCATAGTCTTGCACAATCTCACAATTCCATGCAAAGCCGTGCTGCGGTCAGGTGCGCTGGGTGGCGCCGAGGTCGGCGGCGGCGCTGGCCAGGGCAGCGTCACGCAGTGCGCTGACCTCCTCGGTCCGCAGGGTGCGATCGGGCGCCCGGAAGGCCAGTCGGTAGGCCAAGGACTTCCTGCCCGGCCCGACCTGGTCGCCGCGATAGACGTCGAAGAGGGTGATCGACTCGAGCATCTCCCCCGCGCCAGTGCCCAAGGAGGCCTCGAGCGAGCCGGCCGTCACCGCTTCGTCGACGACCACCGCGAGATCGGTGTATGCCGCGGGCGAGGTCACGAGGGTCCGCGCGGCCACCGGGTCCTCGCTCGCCGCGATGAGCACGTCGAGGTCGAGCTCGGCGGCGACGGTGCGTGTCGGCAGGCCGAGGGCGGCCACCACCTTCGGGTGCAACTCTCCGGCGTGACCGACCAGAGTGCCGTCCGCAAGGGAGATCGCTGCGCACCGCCCCGGATGGAAGGGCATCACGTCGGCCGAGCCGCTGAGCACGACCGGCACCGCGAGCGCGTCGGCGACCGAGCGCACGAGGCCCAGGACATCGCTCACGTCGGCCGGTCGCCCCTCCCCCCACCATCCGGCACGGTCGCGGTCGCCCGCGAGCAGGATGGCCAGGTGTCGCGGCTGGCGCGGCACGGCGCGATGGATCGCCGCGAGCACCTCGGGCGACGGCTGGACCCCGACGTCCTCCGTGGGAGCGCTCGTCTGCTCACCGTCGCGCGCCACGACCAAGCCGATCTCGAAGAGGCCGACGTCCTTGGCGCCCCGGGCGACATTGCGCACGAGGGCATCGATCATCGTCGACAGGACGCTGATCCGCATGAGCGGCGCCTCGTCGGACAACGGGTTGGCGAGCGCCACGGTGCGGGCGCGCGCCTCGTCGGCGGCCCATCCCAGGGCGGTGTGGCGCGCATCGCCGACAAAGGGAGCACTCCAGATCTCGGTGAGACCGGCACCGGCCAGCACGTCGGCGACCAGGCGCCGGACCTGCTGCCCGTGGGTCAGGCCTCGCCCACCGGGCGGCGTGGGGACGACGGACGGGATGCGGTCGTAGCCATCGATGCGCGCGACTTCCTCGACGAGGTCCGGTGCGGTGCGCAGATCTGGTCGCCAGGACGGCGGGGTGACAGCCAGGGTCGGACCGTCCTCGATCACCTGGCACCCGATCTCGGTGAGCATGCGGCACACGGTGGTGCGGTCGTAGTCGACGCCGACGAGCTGGGTCGGGTAGCCGACGTCCATCAGAATGATCGACGACTCGGGCGCCTCCCCCACGTCGGTGACGCCGGCGTCGGCCGTCCCGCCGCCATAGCGCACGAGCAGATCGACCGCCAACTGGGCAGCCGCGGGGCCGAGCTCTGGATCGACTCCCCGCTCGAAGCGGCGGGAGGCCTCCGAGGGCAACTTGTGGCGTCGCGCCGAGCGCGCGATCGACACCGCGTCGAAGTGTGCGGCCTCGATGAGCACGTCCGTCGTCGTGGACGACACCTCGGTGCTCTCGCCACCCATGACGCCGGCGATGGCGATCGGTGTCTGACCGGAGTCGGTGATGAGCAGGTCCTCGGGCGACAGGGCACGATCCACGTCGTCGAGGGTCGTCATCCGCTCCCCGGTGCGCGCCCGGCGCACGACGATCGATTCCCCGAGACGCGCCAGGTCGAAGGCGTGCAGCGGTTGCCCGAGCCCGAGCATCACGTAGTTGGTCACGTCGACCGCCAAGCTGATGGGGCGCATGCCGGCCTCGGTGAGGCGGGTCTTCATCCACCCCGGCGTGGGGGCGCTGACATCGAGGCCACGCACGATCCGCGCGACGTAACGCGAGCAGCCCACTCGGCCCCGGATCGGGGCCTCGTCGGCCAACTCCACGGCATACCCACCGCCGTTGGCCGCGGGGGCCGCGGCGGCCAGCGCCACCACCGGGTCGGTGTATGCCGCGCCGGTCGCGTGCGAGTACTCCCGGGCGATGCCCCGGATCGAGAAGCAGTAGCCGCGGTCAGGCGTCACGTTGACCTCGACGGTCTGCCGGTCCAGGCCGAGGATCGGGATCGCGTCGGCGCCCGGGACCAACCG
This sequence comes from Phycicoccus elongatus Lp2, assembly GCF_000367525.1. Taxonomy (GTDB): domain Bacteria; phylum Actinomycetota; class Actinomycetes; order Actinomycetales; family Dermatophilaceae; genus Phycicoccus_A; species Phycicoccus_A elongatus. Next base: position 2,424,213 of record NZ_HF570956.1, read on the forward strand.
GGCCAGCTGCTCCTCGTCACCGGCGAATCGGCGGGTCAGCACGATGATCCCGTCGTGGTCGTCCCCGAGGCCGAGTTCGCGCTCGGAGCAGATCATCCCGGCCGAGACGTGCCCATAGGTCTTGCGTGCCGACACGGTCAGCGGCCCTTGGGGCGTCGGCAGGACGCCGCCCGGAAGGATCACCGCGACGAGGTCACCGACCTCGAAGTTGTGGGCGCCGCACACGACCCACTGCGGTTCGCCGGTGCCATTGGCCTCTCCGACATCGAGGGAGCACCAATTGATCGTCTTGCCGTTCTTCTGGGGCTCGGGCTCCTTGGAGAGCACTCGGCCCACCACGAGGGGGCCGGTGACCCCGCCACCGTGCAGGCCCTCTTCCTCGAGCCCGACCCTGACCAGGTCGGCAGCGATCTGGACGCCGGTGGCATCCGCGGGAACGGCGACGTACTCACGCAGCCAGTCGACAGGAACGCGCATCAGATCTCCATCCCGAACTGCGCGTTGAAGCGCACGTCTCCCTCGATCATGTCCCGCATGTCCGAGACCCCCGTCCGGAACATCAGGGCCCGGTCGATGCCCATGCCGAAGGCAAACCCCGAATAGATCTCGGGATCGACGCCACACGCGCGAAGGACGTTCTGGTTCACCATCCCGCAGCCGCCCCACTCGATCCAGCCGGTGCCCTTGCAGGTGCGGCACGCCGGGTCCTCGCCGCGGCACACGAAGCAGCGCAGGTCCATCTCGGCGCTCGGCTCGGTGAAGGGGAAGTAGGACGGGCGCAGGCGCGTCGTGATGCCCTCACCGAAGAGCTCGGCCGCCAGTCGGTCGAGGGTGCCGCGCAGGTTGGCCATCGTGATGCCCTTGTCGACCGCGAGCCCCTCCACCTGGTGGAAGGCCGGCATGTGCGTTGCGTCCAGCTCGTCCGTGCGGAAAACCCTTCCGAGACAGGCGATGTAGAGCGGCACACCACGCTCGAGGAGGGCCCTGGCCTGCACCGGAGAAGTGTGCGTGCGCAGCACCAGACCGGTCTCCGGTGGGTCGACGTAGAAGGTGTCCTGCATCTGGCGGGCCGGATGGTCGGCGTCGAAGTTGAGCGCGTCGAAGTTGAACCATTCGGCCTCCACCTCAGGTCCCTCGGCGATCTCCCAGCCCATGCCGACGAAGACGTCGGCGATCCGCTGGCTCATCAGCTCGGTGGGGTGGCGTCGACCGAGCGGTCGTCGGCCGGTGGGCAGCGTGACGTCGATCGCCTCCTCGACGAGGATCCGCTCGTCACGCTCGGCCTCGAGCTCGGCCTGCCGCGCGGCATACGCCTGGGCGACGCGACCGCGGGCCTGGCCGACCCGCTTGCCCGCCTCCGCCTTCGCCGAGGGCGGCAGCGCACCGATCTCTCGATTGGCCAGCGCGAGTGCGGCGCGGTCACCTTGGTGGGTGGTGCGGGCCGCCTTGAGCTCCTCGAGTGAGGTTGCCGCCGCCGCGGCGGCGAGGGCCTGCGCGACGGCCTCGTCGATGGCCGCGGGGTCGAGCGCGGCCACCTCGACGGGGTCGAAGTTCGTGTTGGGTCCGGACATGGTCGTTCCGCTCGGTCGTCACGGGTGTGGACAGATGAGTGCGGCCCCCGGGCACTTGGAGGTATGCCGTGTGGCCGACTCAGTGCGCGCGGCCGGCCGTGCCCGAGGGCACGGTAAATCGCCGCACGGCACGAGGCGTGCACGGGTGCTGGGCGACTGTCACAGGGTCAGCCTAACGTGGTGCCCATGATCGATCACTTCGGGATCAACTGTGCGGACCTCGACGCCGCCAAGCGCTTCTACGACCAGACCCTCGCGGTGATGGGGCACCGGCGGGTCATGGACTTCGGCGTCGCCATCGGTTACGGCACGGAGGAGCCGGACTTCTGGATCTCCGGCGGGGAGGCGGCCGCCGGGCCGAACCGGGAGGTGCACATCGCCTTCCGCGCCGCGGATGCCGCGACGGTGCGCGCCTGGCATGCCAAGGCGGTCGAGCTCGGCGCGGAGACGCTGCACGAGCCTCGTCTGTGGCCCGAGTACCACCCCGGCTATTACGGCGCTTTCGTCCGTGACCCCGACGGCAACAACGTCGAGGCGGTCTGCCACTCGGCGTCCGAAGGCGACTGATCCGGGGACACCGGTGTGGGTGACAGCTCCACCTGCGTGATCCGTCGGCCCTCGATGGCGGTCACCGTGAGGACGTGCTCGCCGACAGACACCGCATCGCCCTCGACGGGCATCCGCCCCAAGCGCGCCATCAGGTAGCCGGCCGCGGTTTCGTAGTCCCCGTCCGGCAGCTCGACGCCGGTCTGCTCGGCGAGCTCCTCGAGGGTCACGCCGCCCGGCACCACCCGGGGCCAGCCGTCCTCTGGCGACTGAGCGGTGTGACCGCCCTCGAGGTCGAACTCGTCGGTGATCTCGCCGATGAGCTCCTCCACCAGGTCCTCGAGAGTGACCAGGCCGTCGGTCCCCCCGAACTCATCGATGACGATGGCGAGGTGGGCACCCTCCTCGCGCATCGCCGACACCGTCGGCAGGACACGGTTGGTGCCCGGGAGGTGCAGGACATCCCGCTGGACGTCAGCCACGGTGCGCCCGGTGGGGTCGTCGGCCTGCAGGATGTCGCGGACGTGCACGAAGCCGGTGACATGGTCGAAGTCGTCGCCGATGACCGGGAAGCGTGAGTAGGGCTGGTCGGCGAGCCAGGTCCTCGCATCGGCAAGGGTCATGGCACCGGCGATGAAGGTCACGTCGGCCCGCGGGCGCATGACCTCCTTGAGGTTGCTGCGGGTGGCGGCGAACACGTCGGAGAGGATGCGCCGCTCGTCATCCCCCAGGCTCTCGTGACTGCTCACGATCTCGCGCAGCTCCTCCTTGGTGACCTCCTCACCGGTGAGGTCGGGGTCACCGCCGAGCAACCGCACGATGCCATCGCTGGATCGGGACAGCAGCCAGATCACCGGCCGCATCACCGTGGCGAAGCGGTCCAACGGAGGACCCGTGACCGTCGCCACGGAGACCGCCCGCTGCAGCGCGAGCCGCTTCGGGGCCAGCTCACCCAGCACCAGGCTGAGGTAGGCGATGAGAAGGGTCAGCACGGCGATCGCCAGGCCGGAGGCCACCTCAGCTGACAGCCCGAGCCGTTCGAGGTAGGGGGCGACGTCCGGGGCCAGCGTCGAGCCACCGTAGGCAGCCGAGAAGAAACCGGCGACCGTCACCCCGATCTGCACGGCGGACAGGAAGCGGTTGGGGTCCCGAGCGATCGAGGCCACGCGCGCCCCGCGGCCACCGGCGCGCTCGAGCGCGTTGAGCTGACTGTCGCGCAGCGACACCAGGGCCAGTTCGGTCGCGGCGAAGACCCCACCGATGAGGACGAAGAGCACGACGAGGCCAAGGTTGAGCCAGGTCTGGCCGTCGATCACCGCTGCTCACCCGCTCTGTGCGGACCGGATGAGCAGGGGGTACTTCGATAGCCGTCCATGCAGGAATCCTAGTGCGGCGCATCTGGGCACCGGTCCTGGCCCACGGGCCTGGTGGTCCCTGTGCACAGGACTGGACCCTCGGTCAGCGGAAGTGCCTCACCGTCCCTCAGCGGCGCGCGCGCAGCACGACGATGCCGGTCACGGCGATGACCACCGCGAGCACGGCCGCACCGAGGAAGGCGGCCGACCCACCACGAGCATCGATGACCAGGCCGGCCAGCGGTGCCCCCATCGCGCTGCCGCCGGTCATCGCCGAACCGTGCCAGCCCAGGGCCTCGCCACGAGCCCGGTCGGGCACCACGCGGGTGAGCGCCTCGACACCGGCGGTGATCGCCGGCTGGCACCCCAGGCCGGCCACGAACATGGCCACGCTCAGCGCCACCGGTCCGTGCGCGACGGCCGCCGGCGCCGTGGTCAGGCCGAGGAAGAGGAGCAGGGCCTGCAGGGTCGGCTGCCGCCGCATCGCGCCGTAGGCCAGGCCGCCGACCAGGGAGCCGATGCACCAGGCGGCCAGGACGACGCCGATGAGCGTCGGGCGGTCGGCCTCACGCAGGACGGCGACCGCCGAGATCTCGGTGGCGGACAGGACGACCGTCACCGTCGCACAGGCGGCGAGGATGGCCAGGAACCGGGCCCCGAGCCAGGTCCGGCGGGAAACCGGCGCCTCCGGCACGGCATCCTGGTGGATCGGCAGGTCGAGGAGCCAGAGGAGGACCCCGGCAGCGACATTGGCCATGAGTGCGGCGAGCAGCATCCAGCGGGTGGACCATGACGTCGCGACGCCGACGGCGACCGCAGGCCCGATGGCGGCGGAGAGTTCGAGCACGATCCCGTCGAGGGAGAGAGCCGTGCGCCGCCGATCTGCGGGGACGGCGGTGATGAGCGTCTGTCGGATCAGCGCATGGCCGGGGATGACGAAGAGGCCGGACACCGCAAGGGCGGCGAGCAGCGGGACATAGGGCAGGAAGGGGATCGCGGCGCCGACCAGAAGTTGCACGAGGATCGCTGGCGCCACGACCGCGCGCAAGCCATAGCGATCGAGCAGCCGGCCACGCCACGGGGCCCCGAGCCCGATCGCGGCCGTCGACACCATGGCGGCGACCCCGGCGGCGGTGTAGGACCGGCCCAGTGCCGTGACGACATGGATGGTGACGAGGATGCCGATGGTGAACATCGGCATTCGCACGAGAAAACCCAGCGCCACCGCACGTCGGACGGCCGGGACCGCCCAGACCGGCCGATAGCGGTCCACCCACATCGGCACCGAGTCAGTCCTCCTGCCCGGCCGGCAGCGAGATGCGCACTCGCGCGCCACCGTCCGGTGCCTCCTGGAGGACGACCGACCCACCCTGGGCCTCGGCCAGGCCGCGCACGATGTAGAGGCCCAGGCCGGTGCTGCCGGGAGACCGGCCGTGGAAGAACTTGCCGAAGACCAGCTCACGTTGCTCGACGGGCACGCCCGGTCCATCGTCGTCGACGCAGATGTCGACGGTCCCGTCGGGCCCGGGTCGTGAGGAGAGGTGGATGTGGGCCCGGGCATGCCGGACCGCGTTGTCCAGCAGGTTGCTGAGCATCTGCTCCAGACGGTCCGGGTCGGCCCATACCTCGGGTGCACCGACATTGGTGGTGACCGTGCACTGACCGCCGCTGGCCACGAGTCGCTCCACCGCGCGCCCGAGGACGACCCTCAGGTCGACGGGGCGTGCGTGGATGGTGAGCCGCCGCGCATCGATCCGGGAGACATCGAGCAACTCGGTGATCAGGCGGGTGACCCGGTCGGCATCGGCCTCAATGGTCTCGATCATGAAGCGCTTCTGCTCGTCGGTGAATCGGTCCCACCGTCGCAGCAGAGTGGCCGAGAATCCCTTCACCCCGGTCAGGGGCGACCGGAGTTCGTGGGCGATCGTGGAGATGAGGGCGGCATTCGCCCGCTCGGCGCGGCGTCGGCCCTCACCGTCGCGCAGACCGATGAGCACCACGACCACCGGACCACGGCGACCATCTCGCACGTAGCGGGCCGTGGTGAGGACTTCGCGTCCGCTGGGGAGATAGAGCAGTTTTTCACGGTGCCCCGTGCGCGTGTCGAGTCCGTTGAAGGGACTGGCGACCTCCCACCACGCGCGCCCCTCGTGGTCGCGCAGCGGAAGGCCGACCTCCAAGGGGGCACCCACGACCTGCTCCCGGGTGAGGCCCGTGATCCGCAGGGCGACCGCGTTGACCGACTCGATGAGCCCGGGCGCCGTCACGGCCACCAGCCCATCGGGCAACCACTCCGCCGCTTCGTCGGCCGCGCTGCGCTCGGGCAGCGGCAGATCGGTCGTCACGTCCCGAACGTTAATGCTCCGGCCGACGCGTACAAACACACGGTCGCCGCCATGGCGAGATTGAGCGACTCCGCCTTGCCGACGATCGGCACCCGCACGATGTCGTCGCAGTGCGCCCGCACCTGCTCGGGCAGACCCCACGCTTCATTGCCCATCACCCAGCAGTGCGGTGTCGACAGGTCGGCGTCGGGAAGCAATGTGGTTCCCCCGCCGTCCGCGGCCAGCGTGCGTATGCCGTGGGCTCGCAACTCGTCGAGCGTGGATTCCACCGGTAGGCCGGTGACGATCGGAAGGTGGAAGAGCGAACCGGCAGTCGAACGGACCACCTTCGGCGAGGTCACGTCGACCGATGCTTCCGACACCAGGACGGCGGCGGCGCCGACGGCGTCGGCCGCCCGGATGACCGTGCCCGCGTTGCCGGGGTCACGCACGTGGGTCAACAGGACGAGCAGCCCGGGTGAGCCCGCGAGCACGTCGGCGAGGCTCGGGGCCAAGGCCTCCACGACGGCCACGACGCCCTGGGGCTGCTCGGAGTCAGCCATCACCGCGAGCACCTCGTCGGTGACCTGGTGCACCCACAGCCCAGCCGCGCGAGCGGGCGCGGCGATGTCTGCGGCATACCGCTCCATGGCCTGGTCGGTGAGGTAGACATCGACCACCCGATCGGCGGCACACCGCACGGCCTCGCGGACCCCTTGGGGTCCTTCCACGACGAAGCGGCCGGTGCGTTGACGCACCGGCCGCTGCGCGAGGCTGCGAACGGACCGGACCCGGTCGGACCGGGGGTTGGTCAGGACGTCGGCCACGAAGGGTCGATCAGGCGGACGCGGCTTCGGCCTGCGCCGGGACGTTGGCCTTGGAGATCTCGACGAGCGCCGCGAACGCCGCCTCGTCGTTGACCGCGAGCTCGGCGAGCATGCGGCGGTCGACCTCGACCTCGGCAGCCTTGAGGCCCTGGATGAACCGGTTGTAGGTCATGCCGTTGGCGCGGGCCGCGGCGTTGATCCGCTGGATCCACAGGCGACGGAAGTCACCCTTCTTGGCGCGACGGTCACGGTAGGCGTAACCGAGCGAGTGGACCATCTGCTCCTTGGCCTTGCGGTAGAGCCGCGAGCGCTGCCCGCGGTAGCCGCTGGCGCGCTCGAGGACGACCCGGCGCTTCTTCTGGGCGTTGACCGCCCGCTTCACGCGTGCCACGTGAGTACTCCTTGCTGGTTGTTGTTACGTCGACGTGGCGCGGCTCAGAGGCCGAGCATCTTCTTGATCTTGGGGGCGTCGGCCTTCGCGACTTCGATGTCCTTGGACAGGGCGCGCGCCTTCTGCGGGGTCTTCTCGTGGAACTTGTGGACGTGGCCGGCCTGCTCGCGCATGACCTTGCCGGTGCCCGTCACCCGGAAGCGCTTCTTGGCGCCACTGTGGGTCTTGTTCTTCGGCATCTGCTCTTCTCTTTCGCTTGCGTGCGTGTGCTGTGGTGGTGTCGGTGGTGCCGGATCAGGCCGGCGCAGCGGTCTCGTCGACCGCCGGGGCCGGCGTCGACTCCGGCGAGTCGGCCGGCGCATCGTCGCGGCGGCGGCGCTGCTCGGCACGGGCCTCGGACTTCTTCTTGGTCGGGGCGAGAACCATGATCATGTTGCGGCCGGGGGGCCGACTCGACGACACCCAGCTCGAGCACGTCCTGGGCCAGCTTCTGCAGGAGACGGAAGCCCAGCTCGGGGCGGGACTGCTCGCGACCGCGGAACATGATCGTCACCTTGACCTTGTCCCCGCCCTTGAGGAAGCGCTCGACGTGGCCCTTCTTGGTGCCGTAGTCGTGCGCGTCGATCTTCGGGCGGAGCTTGATCTCCTTGATGACCGTGTTGACCTGGTTCTTGCGGGCTTCCCGGGCCTTCATGGCGGCTTCGTACTTGTACTTGCCGAAGTCCATGAGTTTGGCAACCGGCGGCTTCGCCATCGGGGCGACCTCGACCAGGTCGAGGTCGGCCTCGGCGGCCAACTGAAGGGCCATCTCGACGCGGACGATGCCGACCTGTTCTCCGTTCGGGCCGACCAACCGCACCTCGGGAACCCGGATGCGGTCGTTGATGCGAGGCTCGCTGATGTTGTTCTCCTTCGTCGTGGTGATCGCGACACGAGAAAGGCTCCTCGCGCCGATGCACGAGGAGCCCTGGATCGATGGCACGGCAACGCGTCGCGACGCCACCGAAGTGACGTCGGCCGCACGGCCGGACCGGAACCCGGCGACGGAAGTGTCGACGCGGGTGGAAGCGGGGCTTCTCTTGCACGCCGTGGACTTGCGACCACGGCCGGTTCAACGGACAAGACTACCAGCGCCCGCGGCATACCTCGAAATCCAGGATCTGCGTCACGCAGACGTTTGCCTCGCACGCAGATATTGCTGCGTGGTGTGCCAACGAGTGCGTCACGCAGACGTTGTGGTCAGCGCAGACGGAAGGCCAGCCCGTCGATCCGGGCGCGGAATTCGCCGTCGGTCGCCAAGCGCTCCCCCAGGCGAGTCGCCAGCGCCTGCACCTGGTCGTGGGTGAGGCCGGGTCGAAGGGTGAGTTCGACGACGAGTTCGCCACCTGGACCGTCGGAGAGTTCGTATGCCGCGACGTCCGCTTCGACCGCGACCGCGCGCCGGACACTGGCGTCGACGAAGGGGTCGCTGGCCGGCGGTGCCCAGGCCTGCTGCTGGGCCAGTGCCCACACCATGCTCGGTCGCAACACCCGCCCGGCACCGGCGACGTCGAGCACGATGACGTCGCACTGCTCCGCGATCGCCGCCTGGGCCATCCTGGCGGCAGTCACCGGACTCGGCCGGGCCTGCGGGTCCCAGGCCGTGAGAGCGTGCATGCCGGTGAAGGCCGGCAGGGCGCGTCGACCGTCCGGGGCCGTCAGGGTGACCAGTGCCATGTCGACGTGGGTGTCGGCGGCGAGCGGGCCGGAGTCGTCGATCTCGACCGGCTCGGCGACGATCGGCACGAGGAAACGCCCGGTCACGACCGCAGCCATCAGGGTGTCGTCATCGGCGGTGAGGGCGGCGAGGAGCGCGGGGTCGGTCGCGCCGGTGTCGGTCTCGAACCCGCTCGGGCTGAGTTCCCGCCCGCTCCACGGCACGCTGGCCGAGTCGGTCGCGTCGGACGTGGGCACCCGGGCAGGATGCCTTGAATGATCCCGGGGGTTGCTCATCGTGGCGGTGCTCCTCGCGCGACGTCGAGAGCCTCGGGCAGCGTGAAGGCACCCTTGTAGAGGGCCGATCCGACGATCGCGCCCTCGACGCCGATCGGCACCAGGGCACGGATGGCCTCGATGTCGGCCAGCGTCGAGACCCCACCGGACGCGACCACGGGGCGCTGCGTGCGCGCACAGACGTCGCGAAGCAGGTCGAGGTTGGGCCCTTGGAGCATGCCGTCCTTGGCGACATCGGTGACGACGTAACGGGCACACCCTTCGCGGTCGAGACGATCGAGGGTTTCCCAGAGATCGCCGCCCTCGCTCGTCCAGCCGCGCGCCGCCAAGGTGGTGCCCCGCACGTCGAGGCCGACCGCGATCCGGTCGCCGTGCTCGGCGATCGCCCGGGCGGTCCAGTCCGGATTCTCCAGCGCGGCCGTGCCCATGTTGACTCGCCGGCACCCGGTCGCGAGGGCCTGCTCGAGGCTCTCGTCGTCGCGGATGCCGCCGCTCATCTCGACGAGGATGTCGAGGCGACCCACGATCTCGGCGAGCAGGTCGGCGTTGCTTCCGGTGCCGAAGGCCCGGTCGAGATCGACCAGGTGGAGCCATTCGGCGCCCTGTTCCTGCCAGGCCAGGGCCGCCTCGACGGGGTCGCCGAAGTCCCAGCCGGAGCCGGCAACCCCCTGTTGGAGTTGCACGGCGCGCCCGTCACGGACGTCGACGGCGGGGAGCAGTTCGAGGCGGTCGGTCATGGGGTCTCCATCGGTCACAGTGATCGGATCCAGTTCTCCAGCAGCGTCAGCCCGGCCTCCCCGGACTTCTCCGGGTGGAACTGGGTGCCGGACAGCGGGCCGTTCTCGACCGCGGCGACGAAGCGCTCCCCGTGCGTCGCGTGCGTGACGATGGGTGCGACCTCCTCGAAAGCCCGGGAGGTGGGGTGCAGTGACCAGTCGTGTGCGGCATACGAGTGGACGAAGTAGAAGCGCTCGGTCTCGACGCCCGCGAACAGCCGGGAGCCGGACCCGACGTCGACCTCGGCCCACCCCATGTGGGGGACGACCGGCGCCGTGAGCCGCTCGACGCGTCCCGGCCACTCCCCCAGGCCCTCCTGCGGCCGCGCGGTCGGCTCACCCGATCCCTCGAACAGCACCTGCATGCCGACGCAGACCCCGAGAACCGGGCGGGACCCGGCCAGCCGCCGACCGATCAACAGCGGGCCCTGTGCCGCCAGCAGCCCCTCCATGCACGCGTGGAAGTTGCCGACTCCCGGAACGAAGAGGCCGTCCGCGCCGAGCACCGCGCCGGGGTCGGCCGTGAGCTCGACGAGAGCTCCCACCTTCTCCAGGGCACGCACGGCCGAGCGGACGTTGCCACTGCCGTAGTCGAGCACGACGACGTGCTTGCTCATCGCTCCTCCTGCCGCTCGTCACCGTGGTCGTAGTCATGGGTGTGGTCGAAGGACCGCACTGCCTTGCGGTCCGGCTCGATGCGATCGTGTTCCGGAGCGGGGCCGTTGCGCAGCAGGTCCTCCCCTGGGAGACCGAGCACCGAGAGCAACTGGACCAGCCGGTCCAGCGGGGTGCCGGACGTGCCACGGAAGACCTCCGCCACCGCCGCGGGGGTGACACCTGGGGACACACCGGCGATGCCTGCGATCATCCCGGTGGGGAGGGGGGGCAGGTCCGGAGTGCGACGCACGCCCTGGCCGGGCTGCCACACCAGCCATCGTTGCTCGGCGCGCCAACCCCGTGGTTGCACGGTGACCACGGCACAGCCGTCGACGACGAAGAGGCCGAGCGAAGGCCGTCGTCCCCACGGGGTCGGACGGGCGGCGAGCACCTCGAGGCCGCGGTCGTAGGGCGGCTTGGTCCGAGCGCGGTCCTCGACCAGGCAGACGCCGGTCCAGCCGGGCAGGTCCACAGCCGCGACGGCGACGAGCCCACGGCGCAGCCAGCGCGCGGAGGCCTTGGCGCTGCCGCGGACGAGCACGAGCCCGTGCCCGGCACCGGGGGTCGCGAGGGTCATGGCCTCAGAGGGCACCCTTGGCGCTGGGCACGCCCTCGACCCTGGGGTCCCGGGCCACGGCGGCCCGAAGGGCTCGGGCGACCGCCTTGAACTGCGCCTCGATGACGTGGTGGGGATCGCGACCGCTGACCACCCGGACGTGCAGGGCCAGGCCGGCGTTCGTGGCCAGGGACTCCCAAACGTGACGAGTGAGGGAGCCGACGAAGGTGCCGCCCACGATGACGTACTCCTGGCCCGCAGGCTCGCCCTCGTGGACCACATAGGGTCGGCCCGCCACGTCGACGACAGCCTGCGCCAGGGCCTCGTCGAGAGGCACCAGCGCGTCGCCGAACCGTGAGATGCCGCTCTTGTCGCCCAACGCCTCCTTGAGGGCCTGACCGAGGACGATCGCGACATCCTCGACCGTGTGGTGGGCGTCCACGTCGACATCACCCTCGGCGTGCACCGTGAGGTCGATGAGCGAGTGCTTGGCCAGGCTGAGCAGCATGTGGTCGTAGAAGCGGACGCCGGTGGACACCTCGCCACGCCCGGTGCCGTCGAGGTCGACGGTGACCTCCACCGTGGACTCGGAGGTGGCACGCCTGACCGTGGCGGTGCGGTGGGCCTGCGAGCTGGACACGCTCACTCCTTGTGGGTTGGGGCCAAGTCGGCCATCGCGGTGAGGAAGGCGGAGGTCTCCTCCGGCGTCCCCGCCGACACTCGAAGATAGCCGGGGATGCCGACATCACGGACGAGGACGCCCCGGTCGAGCAGCGCCTGCCACGCGGCGTGGCTGTCACGCAGGTGCCCGAAAAGCACGAAATTGGCGTCACTGGGCACCGGCTCCAGGCCCATCGCCGTCAACTCGCTGACGATCCGATCGCGCTGTGCCTTGATGGCGTCGACCGTGTCGAGCATGAGCTCGGTGTGGGCGAGCGCGGCCAGCGCCACCGCCTGCGTCTGCGTGCCGAGGTGGTACGGCATGCGCACCAGGCGGAGCGCATCGATCAGGTCCGGGTCGGCGGCCAGGTATCCCAGCCGAGCACCGGCCAGGGCGAAGGCCTTGCTCATCGTGCGGGTGACGACCAGCCTCGGGCGACCCGTGAGCAAGGTCAGGGCCGAGGGCACTCCCGGGCGGGAGAACTCCGCGTAGGCCTCGTCGACGATGACGAGCGCGTCCGGGGCCGCCTCGATCACCGCCTCGACGACGTCGAGCCCGAGAGCCGTGCCCGTCGGATTGTTGGGTGAGCACAGGAAAACGACGTCGGGCCGATGGCGCCGGACCTGCTCGGTCGCCGACGCCGCGCTGAGGCCGAAGGCTGCCTCCGTGTCGACTCCGCGCATCCCGTCGACCCAAGTGGTGCCCGTCGTCGTCGTGATGATCGGGTGCATCGAGTAGGCCGGGGTGAATCCCAGTGCAGTCCGTCCCGGACCACCGAAGGCCTGGAGGAGGTGCAGGAGCACTTCGTTGGAGCCATTGGCGGCCCACACCTGGGATGCATCAACTGCAGTCCCCGTTGCCGAGAGGTATGCCGCGAGCACGGTCCGCAATTGCGTCGCCTCGCGGTCCGGGTACCGATTCAGGCCGGCCGCGGCCGCCCGGACCCGCGCAGTGATCTCGTCGACGACGACCTGCGGCACGGCATACGAGTTCTCGTTGGTGTTCAAGGCGACAGGGACGTCGAGTTGCGGTGCGCCATAGGCGGATCGCCCGCGCAGGTCCGGGCGCAGCAGCGCCTCGATCTCGGATCGCACGGGTCAGCCCAGTTCGGGGAGACGGGCGATGACGGCGTCGCCGTGGCCGGGGAGGTCCTCGGAGCGGGCCAGGGTCACGACGTGGGCGCCGACCTCGCGCAGCGCCGCCTCGCTGTAGTCCACCACGTGAATTCCGCGCAGGAAGGACTGCACGGACAGCCCGCTGCTGTGCACGGCGCTGCCACCGGTCGGCAGGACATGGTTGGAGCCGGCGCAGTAGTCGCCGAGGCTGACCGGCGACCAGGGACCGACGAAGACCGCACCCGCGTTCCGCACCCGAGCGGCGACGGCAGCGGCATCGGCGGTCTGGATCTCCAGGTGCTCTGCGGCATACGCATTGACGACGGCGAGGCCGGCATCGAGGTCGTCGACGAGCACGACAGCGGACTGGCGCCCGGTCAGGGCCGAGGTGACTCGCTCGACATGCTTGGTCGCCACGACCCGACTGGCCAACTCGGACCCGACCGCACCGGCGAGCTCGACGCTGTCGGTGACCAGGACCGAGGCAGCGAGCGGGTCGTGCTCGGCCTGGCTGATCAGGTCGGCCGCGACGTGGCCGGCGTCGGCGGTCGCGTCCGCGAGGATGGCGATCTCGGTGGGTCCGGCCTCGGCATCGATCCCGATGAGCCCCTTGAGGAGCCGCTTGGCGGCGGCGACATAGATGTTGCCCGGTCCGGTGACGAGGGTGACCGGGTCGCAACCCTCGAAGCCATGGGCGAAACCGGCGATGGCCTGCGCACCACCCATCGCATAGACCTCGTCAACCCCCAGCAGAGCGCACGCCGCGAGGATGGTCGGATGGGGCCAGCCGTCGTGATCCACCTGCGGTGGGCTCGCCACCGCGAGGGATCCGACACCGGCAATCTGCGCGGGAACCACGTTCATGACCACGCTGCTCGGGTAGACCGCCAGTCCCCCGGGGACATAGAGGCCGACCCTGTCCACCGGCACCCATCGCTCGGTGACCGTGCCGCCACTGGCGACCACCGTGACCTTGTCGCTGCGCCGCTGGTCGGCGTGGACGAGTCGGGCTCGGCGGATCGACTCCTCCAGGGCACGACGGACCGCGGGGTCGAGCTCGGTCAAGGCCCGGGACAGGACGGCGGCCGGCACGCGCAGGCTGGAGGGGCGCACCCGGTCGAAGCGTTCGGCGGCGTCGAGAAGGGCCTGGCTGCCGCGCAGGCGGACGTCGTCGCAGATCGGCGCAACCGCTGACAGGGCGGCTTCGACGTCGAACTCGGCCCGGGGCAAGGCACCACGCAGGTCCCGCAGCGAGAGCGGACGGCCACGCAGGTCGAGCACGGGGAGCATGTCCCCAGTCTAGGTGTACCCGGCCATCACGTTGGTGACAGTCGACTGGTGGGG
>NZ_HF570956.1:2438427-2484919 GCF_000367525.1 Phycicoccus elongatus Lp2
GGGGGGGGGGGAGCCAGCAGGAGGCGGTCGTCGTCGTCGACGACGGTCATGATCACTGCCGGATCGGTGCGGGGGAAGTGTGGGGAGTCGTCGGCCACGCAACGGCGCAGCCATCCTGCGTGGGCGGGCTCGGTGGGGGCACCGCAGCGCGGGCAGAAACCATGGGCGGCATGCCAATTGGCCAGGGCCGTCAGGGTGGCCACGAGCGAGGCGTCGGCGGTCGCCAGGGTGGTGGCGACCGACCGGACCCCCGCCCAGTCGTCGGCCGGCGCCATGGGATCGACGACACCCACGTAGGCCGCCTTGCCATTGCTTCCCGGGAACTCGCCCTCACCGAGGAAGACCGATAGACGCGTGGCATCGTCTGGTTCCGGTGGCCTCAGGACCAATGCTCCCTCGTCGCTGACCCGGAAGCGGCCTTCCCGGACGGCGAGCACGCGGGTCGCAGGGTCCTGCAGGAGACGGTCGAGCAGACCGACCTCCGACCGTCGCTCCGCCGCCCGGTCGACGCCGGGACCGGCGAGCGGGAGTGCCGCCCACGGCCGGAGGTGAGAGCGCCGATCCTCATCGGTTCGGTCTCCTCGGGCCACGTCACCCACTCTAGGTGGCACCCACGACATACGGTGGGCAGGTGGACCGCAGCCCCCTCTACCTCGCCGCCGTGGCCAGCTCGGCCGTGCCGGGCCTGGACCCGGTGACCGTCGAGGCCCTGCCCAGCCTGCCCTACGACCGGTTCGACGTCGCCTTCGTCCGGGACACCGAACACCGACGGTGGGTGGTCCGGGCACCGCGCACCGCAACCGCCGGTGCCGAACTGGAGTCGGCGATCGCCATCACGGCCCTCCTGGCGCGGCGCGTGGGCTTCTCGGTCCCCGGCCCGAAGGGCTTCTTCGATCTCGGTGACTCCGGCCGAGCATCGGTCTATCCGTTCCTCCCCGGCGACCCGATCGATCTGGGTGAGGTGCCGGATCGGCGCGGTCTGGCGGGTGACATCGGGCGGGTCATGGCCACTGTCCACAACCTCGATGTCGCACTCGCCGACGAGGCCGGTCTGCCCAGTTACGACGCCGATGCCTGCCGGACGCGCCGGCTGGCCGATTTGGACCGGGCGGCGACGACGGGCCGCGTTCCGACCTCCTTGCTCACCCGCTGGGAGCAGGCCCTGGAGGACGTGACGCTGTGGCGTTTCGCGCCCGCGCTCGTCCACGGAGCGCTGAGCGGCGATGCGCTCTTGGTCACCTTCGACGATGACGATGCCGCCAGCGGCCGGGTGCGCGGCGTCGTCGGTTGGGAGCATGCCCAGGTCTCGGATCCGGCCGAGGACTTTGCGGCCGTCGTCGACCAGGCCTCGCCAGGGGTCGTCGACCGGATCATGGAGGCCTACGCGCATGCCCGACTCGAGCGACCCGATCCTCATCTGCTCGTGCGTGCGCGGTTGCTCAGCGAACTCGACCTGCTCCATCAGTTGATGGAGGCCCTGGCGCGTGGTGACGACGCGGCCGTCGAGGGGCTGTCCTCGCGCCTCCGCCGGCTCGACGAGGTCGTCCATGCGCTCGAGGAGAGCAGCGACGACTACCAGCGACTATCGCTCACCCCGGTGTCCGTGCGATCGCGGCCGGCGCCCCCTCCGGCGGTCGACGAGGACGAGGACGACGACGAGCTTCCGGGGATCACGGCCCCGGGCCATCTGGGCGTCGAAGCCGACGGTCCCATGGCCGCGGGCTCCGACGGGGAGACCGTGGCCTTGGACGAGGTGGCGGACGACGGCGACGCCAACCGCGAGGACGAGGTTGACGACGTCGGCGGGGATCCCCGCAGCGAGGCGACCGACGACGCAACCCCCGCACACCGGGTCGGGGCGCGGGCGGAGACCGTCGAGATCAGGCTGGATCCACAGCACTGAGGATCGCGGCGAGCCCGTCCTCGTCGATCAACTCGGGCCAGACCGTCTCGCCGGTCGCCGCATGGAAGAAGGCGGCCCGCACGTCCTGGCGCGCCACGGCGCGCAGTCGACACCACGCCAGCACATAACTGGCCAGTTGGACAGCGCGGTGCCGTCCGGCGGCTCCCGAACTAGGGCTGCCGGTCTTCCAGTCGACGATGAGATGGCCGCCGGGGTGGTCCGGGTCGGCAAAGACGGCGTCGATGCGTCCGCGGATGGTGGTCCCCGCCACCGTGGTCTCGACCGGCACCTCCAGCTCGAGGGGGTCGAGCTCGGCCCAGCGGCTGGCCAAGAAGTTCGCCTGCAGGGTCTCGAGGGCGGGCCCCTCCAGGCCCTCGTCGCCAGCACCGGGCAGGCTGGCCACGTCAAGGATGGCCGCGCGCGAGTAGTGCGCCTCCACCCAGGCGTGGAACGTGGTCCCCACCCGGGCCGCGGTGGCGGCCGGGCTGGGCATGGGGCGCCGCAGAGCCATGGCGTATGCCGCGGGGTCGGTCGCGAGGGCCACCAGGTCCGTGGTCGACAAGTGCTGGGGCAGCACGATCGGCTCAGTTCGCCGGGAACGTCGATCACGCTCGGCGAGCAGCAATTGGACGTCGCGGTCCCAGCGCTGGACGACCGCGGACACCGCAGTCGACGCAACGCTGGGGTCCGGCCCGCTGGCCAGGTCGTTCGGAGAGCCGTCGAGGCGTGCGCGCACCTGCGCGGCGGCCTCCACCACTCGCGCGCGACCTGCGATCGGCTCCGGAGGCCAGACCACCGCCACGTCGTGGGCCAGTCGTGGATTCGGGGTTGGCGGGTTGGACGAGGCCGAGGGCAGGTCGGCCCACGAGATCTCTCGGTCCGCCATCCCCGCGGCACGCAATTCGGTCAGGAAGCGTGAGGGCAATCGGGGCGTGGAGGCCGATCCCCAGACATGTGAGGTGAGCAACAGGTCGGTGCGCGCCCGTGTCAGGGCGACGTAGGCGAGGCGGCGCTCCTCCTCGATCCCGCGGGCGGCGGAGGCGGCGACGTAATCGGTGAAGGCCTGATCGACCTCGTCCCAATCCGTGACGCGGTCCCACGGGAAGCGTGGCAAGCCTTCCCGATCTCCTCGCAGGTCGTGCGGCACACCGGCCAAGCCGCCGAGCCAGGCCTTGTCGGTCGGATCCGCATGGCCCCACCTGGGTTCGCCGTCAGCGCCGGGCACCACCTTGGTGGTGGTGCCCGAGTGCGCCGGGAAGGACGACTCGACCATTCCGGGGACAGCAACGACATCCCACTCCAGCCCCTTGGCCGCGTGGACCGTCATGACCTGGACCGCATCGGGACTGGTTTCGATCCACCCCAGATCCAGTCCCCGCTCTTCATCGACTGCGGCGTCGAGCCAGGCCAGGAAGCCCCCGAGGGATGGGCGATCCGAGGTGGCATCGAAGGTGGACGCCACCTCCTGGAAGGCATCGAGGTGGGCCCTTGCCGCGCCCGGGTGCCAGCCGGGGCGCGAGAGCACCTCGACATCGAGGCCCAACGCGACCTCGGCTTCGGCCAGCAGGTCGGCGAGGGCACTTCCGGTGCGTGTCCGAAGCTGGGAGATCAGCCGCCCCAACGCGTCCAATCGGCTGAGCGCTGGTGCGGACAGATGCTCACCGTCCGGGCCACGCCATTGGGGATCGGGGAGGTCGTCGAGCGCCTCCACCAGTCCCACCCCCAAGGAGAGGCCCTCCTCGATATCGCGGGGCACACTCGGTCGGTCCGGGCGTTCCTCATCCCCGGACCTCCGGACCTCCACCTGAGCCAGTCGCCGCCCGAGGACCCGCGTCCACGCGGCCAGACCATCGAGGTCGGAGACACCGAGGCGGCACCGCGCGCCCGTGAGCAGTCGCATGAGGTGGTCACCGCGCGTCGGGTCCTGAACCACCCAGAGAAGGGCCACGAGATCCGCGACCTCCGGGGTGTGCAGCAGTCCCCCGAGACCGACGACCTCGTGGGCGACACCCTGTGCCTCGAGCGCCGCGATGACCGGGTCGAACTGGGATCGCTTGCGGCACAGGATCGCTGCGGTCCCTCCCGGGCGGCGCGAACGGCGTGCAACGACCCACTCGACGACCGCGTCCGCCTCCGCCTCGATGGTGGAGAAGCAGCCGATCGCGACGTGGCCTCTCCCAGCGTCGCCACGAGCCGCCAAGGGCTCGACCGGGACGCGCGCCTGCGCGCGCAGCGGAGCAGCCACCTGATTGGCCACCTCGAGGATGTGTCGGTCGTTGCGCCAACTCGTGGACAAGGGCAGCACCGGCGTGCGCGCACCTGCACCGAAGTCGTCGCGAAACTGGCGCAGTGTGGTGGAACTGGCGCCCCGCCAGCCGTAGATCGACTGATGGGGATCGCCGACGGCCGTCACGGCCACTGGCCCTGAGGCGGGGGCGAAAATCGAGCGCAGCAGGTGCAGCTGAGCTTCGGAGGTGTCCTGGAACTCATCGAGGAGCACGACGCGAAAGCGGCTGCGCTCCTCGGCACCCACCTGGGGGAATCGAGCGGCGAGGGCAGCGGCCACGGCCATTTGGTCGGCGAAGTCCATCGCGTCGCGCGAGAGCTTGAGCCGGGCGTAATCACGCAGCAGTGGCAGAATGGACCGACGCTCGGCGAGCTGGGTTCTGGCTGCCTTGACGGCAGGGGGAAGCCCACGTCTCTTGCTTCCCTCCGGCTTGACGAGACCATCGAGCCCGGAGATGACTCGGCCCAGGTGCTCGTCGAGTTGGTCCACGCTGACCAGATGCTCCGCCAACTCGGCGGCGAGGTCGACAAGCGCAGTCGTGACCGTGGACTCCACCTTGACGACGCCCTCGATGTCGCCATCGAAACCGACCACGGCCTCGTGAGCGAACTGCCAGGCGGCCGCCTCGGTGAGCAGTCGCGTGTCGGCCTCGTGCCCCAAGCGGGTGCCGTGTTCGCGGACGATCCGGCCGGCATACGAGTGATAGGTGCTCACGACGGGGAGTTGGCCCAGCGAGGCGGCCCCGCCGACTGTGGCCGGGACCCACAGCCCGACGTCCCTCAACCGTCCGAGGCGGGCCGCCAGCCGTTCCCCGAGCTCGCCGGCCGCCTTCCGCGTGAAGGTCAGTCCGAGAACCTCCTCGGGCTGGACGAACCCGTTGGCGACCAACCAGACGACACGGGCCGCCATCGTCTCCGTCTTGCCGGAGCCCGCGCCGGCCACCACGAGGAGAGGCTCCAGCGGTGCCTCGATGACGGCGACCTGCTCGGCCGTCGGCACATGCTGTTGCCCCAGGACTCGGGCGCAGTCCACAGCGCTCAGCGTCGGCGAGAGAAGCGTCATGACAGTGACCGACCTTCCGCTTGGGCGGGACAACTCGAGCGCACCTGGCAGGTTCCACACATCGATCGGGAGGGCGTCGCGAGGAAGGACGCCCCGGCCATCGCCTCGGCGTCCCGGGCGATCAGGTCGGTCGCCCATCGGGGGTCAGGATCATCGCGCAGTGCCCTCTGCACCTGCAGGTCGGTCGTGGACTTGGCAGCCTTGCCCAGTTGCAGGAGCGCGGCACCGGCGCTCGCGACACCGGGCCCGAAACCACCGGCGTCCACCGCCACTTGATAGGCCCCGAGCTGGGGATGACGCTCCACCTCGGCAACGCTGGGCTTCGACGAGCCCGTCTTGAGATCCACGATCCGGACCCGCCCCAACGCGTCGCGCTCGACCCTGTCCACCCTCCCGATGATCCGGGCCGTGCCGACTTTCACGTCGACGTCGACCTCGGTGCCCACACGCTCCCATCCCTGTGCACGTGATTGCGCGATGTGCCCGGCCAGTGCCCCGGTCATCGCCACCGCCTCGGCGAGGGACTTGCGGCTGAGCCAGTTGTCCGGAAGGCCGAGGCGACCCCAACGGGCCCGGACCTCCGCGGCATACGCAGGGGCCGTCGTATCTTCGAGGTCATGGGCTATCTCGTGGACGAGCGAACCGACCTGGCTGGCGCCCATCGACGGGCCCTGGCCCCCTGAGCCGGCGAGGAACCACTGGAGTTGACACTTGGCGAATCGGTCGAGACGGGACGGCGAGATGCGCACCTCCTGCCCGGGTGCGCGTCGTGCCCTGGTGTCGCTGACCTCGACCAGCGGCCACCAGTTCGCCGGGTCGGCACCGGGAACGCCAGCCCGCACGAGAGTGGCGAGGGAGTTGGCGGCCCCGGCGCGTTCGGCGGGGTCGGCGCTCACCAGGGCCTGACGCAGTTCCCCCACGAGGCCAGCCAAACTGAGGGTGCGTCCACCCTCTGTCGGGATGCGTGGCTCACTCGGCTGGGAACGCGGAGCGACGACATCGAGATAGGGCGATGGCTGCAGGTCCTCACTGCGGACCGCGGTGACCGCCACCTCGTGCCGAGCGCGCGTGAGCGCGACGTGGAACAACCGCGTCTCGTCATGGATGACGCCGGCGCGGGCGGTGACGCGATCGACGGGACGCCCCCGCGCGGCATCCACCAGGTCAGCCGCCCCGAGCAACGCGCCACGCAGGCGTGGGTCGGGCCAGACGCCCTCCTGGACACCGACGACACAGACGACATCCCACTCCTGCCCGGACGCCTCGGCCGACGTGAGCAGGGCCACCGCATCGCCGGCCACCGCGCGTGCCGCGAGGGTGTCGGCCGCGAGGTCCTGAGCCAGGAGGTGGTCGAAGAAGGCCCGCGGGGCGGCCCCCGGCAGCCGCTCGGTGAACTGGGCGGCGGCATCGAACAGGGCGAGCATGGCGTCGAGGGCGTCGTCGGCACGTCGGCCGCCCGGATCCCCGGCGAGCGCGGCCCGTTGCCAGGGCTCGGCCAGGCCCGACGCCTGCCAGAGTGCCCACAACAGCTCCTCGACGTCCGTCGACCCGCCGGAGAGGCAACGGCGGCCGGCAGTGATGACGCGATGCACGCGTCGCAGACCGCCGGCCTCCGGACCCAGGGGCAACACCAGCTCCGGGTCGACGAGGGCTGCGGCCAGCAACTCACCGCTCGGACGGCCACCTCCGCTCGCCAGTTCCTGCCGACGAAGTGACCTCCGCAACCGGCGCAGGGCCACCGAGTCGGCGCCGCCGAGGGGTGAGCCCATGAGGTCGACGGCCTCATCGACGCCGACGTGCACAGAGTCGGGACCGTCGGCCCGCAGCAGAGCGCCTGCCACCGTGAGGAAGGGCCGGACGGCCGGATGGTCACGAACCGGGATGCGGGCCACGAGGTCGACCGGGACACCGGCGCCCCGCAGGACTCTGCTGATGGTCGCGCTGCCTGCCGCACTGCGGACGATGACAGCCATTCGATGCCAGGGGATGCCGTCGACCAGATGCCGGCGGCGCAGGTGGTCGGCGACCCAAGTGGCCTCCTGGGCGGTGGTGCGGAAGACGTGCACCGCAACGTCGCCCCCACGGTCGTCAGCACTCGAATGCCGCTGGGCCACACCGGCCCCCGTGCCGATGTGGCCGACCACCCGAGCGGCCGCCTCATGCACCGTCTCCGGCAGTCGATGCCCGCGATCCAAGGTCAACTCCGTGGCCCCCTGCCAGCCGGAGGTCAACAGGTGTGGCTCGGCACCACGGAAGGTCTGGGTCGCGACGTCCGGGTCCCCCAGCAGAACGAGGTCGACGCCCTCGACGCACAGGGAGCGGACGAGGTCGGCTCCCGCGGGCGTGAGCTCCTGCGCGTCGTCCACGATCACGAGTCGCAGGTCGGCACGCACCGACTGAGCGAGCCCGGCGTCGGACGCCAGCGCGGTGGCCACCGAACCGAGCAACCACGCCGGGTCGAGAGCACCAGGTGATCCCAGGGCAGTGACGCGGTCGTAGTCCTCGAGCACCTGGGCAGCCGCCACCCATTCCGGTCGGCCGTGACGGTGGCCCAGCGATTGCAGACCGTCGACGTCCAGACCGAGCTCCACTGCTCGCATGAGCAGGTCGCGCAACTCGCCCCGGAAGGTGCGGGTCGCGAGGGCCTCGCCCAGCGCCTCCGGCCACGTGGGAGACAGAGCCGGCTCCGCGGCATACCCCATCAGGAGCTCGCGCAGGATCACGTCCTGCTCAGGGCCTGAGATCAGCCGGGGTAGCGGCTCGCCCCGCTGGGCGGCCTGCCGTCGCAGCACGCCGAAGGCGAAGGAGTGTGGCGTGCGGGCCAAGGGGCCGCTGTGGGTCCCGGACACCTGGGTCGTCACGAGGTCGCGCACCCGATCGGCGGCCCGGCGCGTGGGAGCCAGCACGAGGCAGGTGTCGGGGGTGATTTCCCCCGTCGCGACGCGTTCGGCCACGATCCGCGCCGCCAGCGTGGTCTTGCCGGTGCCGGGACCGCCGAGGACACGCAGCACGGCTGACCGGTCGGCGAGGACGGCCTCCTGGCAGGGGTCGGTGTCCCACGCCCGCGGAGGGGCCATCGGGGCTCGGACCAGGGTCACCACGGGTCCGATTCCACCATCTGGCACCGACAGCCGACGTCAGTAGGTCGACTCCTCCGGGCGGATGCGGGCGACCCAGGCGAGGATCCCGCCGTCGAGATTGCGCGCATCCACCCCTCTCGCCCTCAAGGTGGCGACCGCACGCGCCGACCGACCACCGCTCTTGCAATGAACGACCAGGACACCAGGTGGCACCGGCGCCCCGGCCAGCACGGCGGCCAGCGGAAGGGGGATCGCACCGGGAATCGTCACGATCTCCCGCTCCCCCGGCTCGCGGACGTCGATGAGCGTGGCGCCACCCTCCAGCAGTCCGGCGAGGTCCTCGGGGGCGACCCCCTCCCCCGGCCGGTATGCCGCCGGGACCGGTTCCGCGGTCCCCCCGGACAGCGGGGCGGTCGGGTCCGCCTCCGACCCGCACACCCGGCAGTCCGGATCGGCGCGGACCGTGAGCGTGTCCCAGGTCTGCGCGAGTCCGTCGTGGACGAGCAGGCGACCGATCAGCGGCTCCCCCAGCCCGACGATGAGCTTGATCGCCTCCACCGCGAGCACGGAGCCGATCGCCCCGACCGTGGCGCCGAGAACCCCGCCCACGGCACACGACGGGACCTGATCGGGCGATGGCTGCTGCGGGAACACACAGTGGTAGCACGGCCCCTCTCCGGCCCACCACACGCTCGCCTGGGCGTCGAACCGGTGCACGGAGGCCCACACATGCGGAACGGCCAGCAGGGCGCAGGCCCTGGAGACCAGGGCACGAGTGGGGAAGTTGTCGGCCCCGTCGATGACCAGGTCGTGGTCGGCCACCAAGGGCAGGACGCTCGACTCGTCCAGGCGCCGGTCGACGGTGTGCACGGTGGTCGCGCCGGCGATCCGGGACACGGCGTCCCTGGCCGAATCCACCTTGCGGCGACCCACATCTCGCTCACCGTGAAGGATCTGCCGCTGGAGGTTGGTGAGGTCGACCAGGTCGTCGTCGACGATGGTCAAGGTGCCCACCCCGGCAGCGGCGAGGTAGAGGGCCGCCGGCGAGCCGAGCCCACCGGCTCCGACGAGGAGCACACGCGCGTTCGCCAAGCGACGCTGGCCCTCCTCACCGACACCGGGGAGGAGCAGGTGCCGCGCGTGCCGCGTGCGCTCAGCGGCCGACAGCGCCGGGCCGGGGGCAACGAGTGCGGATCGCGGCATACTCCCCACCCTACGGCCGTAGGATGACGGCCAGCCGAGCACCGTCGCCCGAAGGACACCATGACCAGTTTGCCCACCCGCGGCCAGCGGATGCCACGCACCGAGCGCCGAGCGCAACTCCTCGACGCTGCACAATCGGTCTTCGTGGCCAGGGGCTACCACGCGGCAGCGATGGACGAGATCGCTGATCGCGCCGGGGTGTCCAAGCCGGTTCTCTACCAACACTTCCCGGGCAAGCTGGAGCTCTACCTCGCGCTCCTGGACCAGCACTGCGACACCCTCGAGCGCCTGGTCCGCGAGGCCTTGGCCAAGCCCGCCGCCGACAACCACGATCGGGTGATGGCGACAATTGCGGCCTACTACGAGTTCGTCTCCCGTGAGGGCGCGGCCTTCCGGATGGTTTTCGAATCCGACCTGACCGGCGTCCCGCAGGTGCGGACCCGTCTCGACAATGTCGAGTTGGCGTGCGCCGAGATGATCGCCGACGTGATCTCCGCGGACACCGGAATCGACGACGAGCGCGCCATGCTGCTCGGCACCGCGTTGGCCGGGATGGCCCAGATCACTGCACGGCACTGGCTCGGCCAGAACGGCACCCTCAGCCGCAACGACGCCGCCACGCTCATCGGGGCGCTGGCCTGGCGCGGTCTGGGGTCGATTCCCATGGTCGCCGGGGAAGGATCCGACGCCTCGTAGGGTTGGGACAAGGAACCCAAGCCAACAGAAAGGTGGATCGGCCGTGGAGGTCACCATCGGAGTCCAGAACGTCGCCCGCGAGATCTCGATCGAAACCGACGCCAGCGCGGCGGATGTCCACAAGGCCGTGCAGGCAGCCATCAGCGAGGGTGGTGTTCTCGAACTCACCGACAGCAAGGGCCGCAAGGTCTTCGTCCCGGGACATGCCTTGGGGTGGGTGCTGATCGGCGAGAGCGAGCGCGGCAAGGTCGGCTTCGGCCGCGAGTGAGCCAGCACGTCTGAAACGGCTCGCCGGAAGGTCGCGACGACTCGGCGGGTCCCAGATCCCGAATTCCGGGGTGGGCGCGACTAGATTTGAAGCGGACCGAGGTTGCTGCCTTGGCCGGACTTGGACGAGTCGTCCATGTCCACCGCGTGGGTCCCATGGGCCCGGAAGGAGTTCAGCATGACCATCGGCGCCATCATCGGCACGATCATCTTCGGTGCCGTCATCGGCATTCTCGCTCGGGCCGTGCTGCCGGGCCGCCAGTCCATCAGCGCGGTGGTCACCGTGATCCTCGGCATCCTGGGAGCCCTCATCGGCTACTGGGTCTGGGGCTCGGTGATGGGCAAGGGTGACACCTCGGGGATCGACGTGATCCGCTGGATCATCAGCATCATCGCGGCCGCTGTGCTCGTCGTCATCTACGGCCTGGCCGTGGGACGCAAGCAGGTCTGACCGATCAGACAACCGAAAGGGCCCCCGCCGGCAGGTGGGGGCCCTTTCGGTTGTCTGGAGTGGTGGCTCCGGCGCCTTGGTCACCGGTGGTGGGTCAGGAACTCAGGCCCAGGCGATTCATCCGCTCTTGGTGGCGTTCCCGCAGCCGGGCGAACATGTCGCCGACCTGGGTCAGATCGGCCTCACCGCCGACGAGCAGGTTGGCCAGGGCGTCCCGCTCGACTGCCACCGCCTGGGCCTGGGAGAGCGCCTCACCCATCAGCCTGCGTCCCCAGAGCGAGAGACGACCAACCGTGCGTGGATCGGTGACCAGGGCCGCACGCACCACCGGAACGATGAACTCCGCCTCGTCGGACTCGTCCAGGGCTGCCGTCATCGCGACCATGGTCCGCTCGTCGACGAAGCCGGCGAGCTCGCGGTAGAAGTCCTTGGCGACGCCCTCGCCCACGTAAGCCTTGACCAGGGCCTCCAGCCAGTCGCTCGGGCGGGTGCGCTCGTGGAAGGCGGCGAAGGGCACGACGAAGGGCGCCATGGCCTGCTGCGGGTCGATTCCTTCGCCGCGCATGTGGTTCGTCAGGTCGCTGAAGGCCTTGAACTCGGCGAACGCCAGCTGGGCCATCGCGGTCTTGAGACCGAGTGTGGGAGCCAGGTCCGCATCGGCCGCCATCCGCAGGGAGGCCATGAGCGATCCGTGGGCGAGCACGCCCAGGACGTCGGTCAACGCCCCTCGGTATGCCGCGTCGTCGGCCGGGCGGGTCGTCGCCGGGGGCACGTCGGTCATGGCTGGAGCCTAACGGCGGGTAGACTTCTGTCGTCCACGGTGCCCGGTCGGCACGATGACGACTTCCCACAGCGGCGGCACGCTCCCCGGATCACGATGGAGCCAGCCGCCCGAGCAGACCTCCGATCGGCCCACATTTTCGCAGGCGACGCCGCGCGCCGCCGCATGCCCGATCAACGGAGTTCCCTTGACCGACACCGCAGAGCAGTCCTTCGGCGATTTCCCGATCCACCCCGACATCGTCGCCGCCCTGGCCGATCACGGGATCACCCACCCGTTCCCAATCCAAGCGATGACGTTGCCTGTGGCCCTGGGCCGCCACGACATCATCGGCCAGGCCAAGACCGGCACCGGCAAGACGCTCGGCTTCGGCATCCCGCTCCTGCAGGGCGTCGTGTCCCCCCGTGATCCCGAGTGGGCTGACTTCACGCACGCGGGCAAGCCGCAGGCGCTGGCCGTCGCCCCCACCCGTGAGCTCGCCGTGCAGGTGGCCGCCGACCTCGAGCGGGCCGGCAAACGCCGCGGCATCCGCGTGCTCACCATCTACGGCGGGCGCGCCTTCGAGCCGCAGATCGACGCCCTGCAGCGCGGCGTCGAGGTGGTCGTCGGCACACCCGGACGCCTCATCGACCTGGCCAAGCAGGGCCACCTGGACCTCTCCCGTGCCCGCACCGTCGTCCTCGACGAGGCCGACGAGATGCTGGACCTGGGCTTCCTTCCCGATGTCGAGAAGATCCTGGCGATGACCCCGCCGAACCGTCACACGATGCTCTTCTCGGCGACCATGCCCGGAGCCGTCGTGGCGCTGGCCCGCCGGTACATGACCCAGCCGACCCACATCCGCGCCATGTCGGAGTCCGAGGGCGACACCAGCCAGACGGTCAAGGCGATCAGCCAGTTCGTCTATCGCGCACACGCGATGGACAAGACCGAGATGCTCGCGCGCATCCTCCAGGCCCGCGGACGCGGCCTGACGATCATCTTCAGCCGCACCAAGCGCACCGCCGCCAAGGTGGCCGATGACCTCACCGAGCGCGGTTTCGCCGCCGCCCCCTTGCACGGCGACCTCGGACAGGGCGCCCGCGAGCAGGCACTGCGCGCCTTCCGGTCCGGCAAGGTCGACGTCCTGGTCGCCACCGATGTCGCGGCCCGAGGCATCGATGTCGAGAACGTCACCCACGTCATCAACTACCAGTGCCCGGAGGACGAGAAGACCTACGTGCACCGGATCGGTCGCACCGGTCGCGCCGGCAACACCGGCGTGGCCGTCACCTTCGTGGACTGGGACGACCTGCACCGGTGGACCCTGATCAACAAAGCCCTCGACCTCGGCATCCCCGAGCCCGAGGAGACCTACTCGTCCTCGGAGCACCTCTACGAGGAGTTGGACATCCCCCGGGAGGCCAAGGGTCGGCTGCCCAAGGCGCAGCAGACCCGCGCCGGGCTGGCCGCCGAGACCCTGGAGGACCTCGGTGAGACAGGCAAGTCCGCGGGCCGCGGTCAGTCGCACGGCCGTGGCCGTGACAGCGGTGGCCGAGACAACGGAGGCCGAGGCGGGCAGAGTGGTCGCGGCGAGCGGTCGGCACGAGGCACTGACCGCACGACCGACGAGGGCCCGAGCCGGCCGCGGCGCAACCGCAGCCGTCGACGCACCCGTGGCGGCCAGGGCAGTCCCGAGAACGCCTGAGGCGGGAGGTGCGGGTTCGGACCTGGCGTTCAGTCGGGCCGGATCGTGCTCGTGTCGATGACGTAGCGATAGCGCACGCCACCGGCCACCACGGTGTCGTATGCCGTGTCGATGGTGGTCGTGTCGCTCGCGTCGAGGGTCTCGACCGTTGCGCCGATGCCGTGCTCGGCACAGAAGTCGAGCATCTCCTGCGTCTCGGCGATGCCCCCGATCTGGGAACCGGTCAGCACCTTGTTCCCCCCGATGACGGCGAAGGGTCGGACCGAGTAGGGCTCATCGGGGAGTCCGACGTTGACGAGTGCACCAAAGGGTGACAGCAGACGCAGGTAGGCCTCCATGTCGAGGTTGGCGCTCACCGTGTTGATGATGAGGTCGAATCGCCCACGCGCTGCCTTCATGGCCTCGGCGTCACCGGTGGC
This sequence comes from Phycicoccus elongatus Lp2, assembly GCF_000367525.1. Taxonomy (GTDB): domain Bacteria; phylum Actinomycetota; class Actinomycetes; order Actinomycetales; family Dermatophilaceae; genus Phycicoccus_A; species Phycicoccus_A elongatus. The sequence continues at coordinate 2,452,264 of NZ_HF570956.1, forward strand.
GAGGTGCTCGGATGCCCCCAGCGCCCTGGCGTCATCGGCCTTGTCCATGGAGCGTGACAAGGTGGTGACCTCGGCCCCCATCGCGTGGGCGAGCTTGACGGCCATGTGACCCAGGCCGCCGACGCCGACGACGGCGACCTTGCGGCCCGGACCTGCACCCCAGCGCTTGAGCGGGCTGTACGTCGTGATGCCCGCGCACATCAAGGGCGCCGCCTCGTCGAGGTCGATGCCCTCCGGGATCCGGACGACCATCCGCTCGGTCACCACGATCTGCCGGCTGTAGCCGCCGGCCGCCCATTCGCCGTCATAGTTCCGTGAGTTGTAGGTGCCCACTGCACCCTTCTCACAGAACTGCTCGAAACCGTTCTTGCACTGCTCGCACTCGGTGCAGGAGTCGACGAGACACCCGACCCCGACGCGATCGCCCACGGCATACCTGGTCACCGAATCCCCCACCGCCGCAACAGTTCCGGCGATCTCGTGTCCGGTCACGATCGGGTAGTGCGCGGCACCCCACTCGTCACGCACGGTGTGGATGTCGCTGTGGCAGATGCCCGCGAAGGCGATGTCGATGAGCACGTCGTCGTCGCGCAGATCGCGACGCTCGATCTGCTCGGCGCGAAACGGCGCACCGGCAGAGGGGACAACGAGGGCTTCGGTGGTGTGCGGCATACCGCCCACCCTACGACCGGTACGACCGTGGTCACAGGTGCGGCAACAAACCCTTCGCGATGTCGCGATAGGCGGCGGCGCCCTTGGAGCTCCTCGCCGTGGCAAGGATCGAGCGGCCGACGGCGGGGGCCTCGGCAAAGCGCACCGTCTTCGGGATCGGCGGCTCGAGGACGGTCAGGCCGTAGCGCTCCCCCACGTCGGCGAGGACCTCGCGGGCATGGTTCGAGCGTCCGTCGTAGAGAGTCGGCAGGACCCCGAGGACGGTGAGCCTCTTGTTGAGGAACTTCTTGACGTCCTTGACCGTGTCGAGCAGTTGCCCGACCCCGCGGTGCCCCAGCATCTCGGCCGGCATCGGAATGATGAGGCCGCTTGCCGCGGTCAGGGCGTTGAGGGTCAGGACACCCAGGCTCGGGGAGCAGTCGAGGAGCACGACGTCGTAGTCGGTGGACACGCCCTCGAGGACCTGCTGCAGGACGTACTCGCGGGCCGGGCGTCCCAGGAGGGCGGCCTCGGTGCCGGCCAGGTCAATGGAACTCGGGACGAGATCGACACCGTCCTCGCACTCGACGATGACGTCGGCAAGCTCGGCCTGCCCCAGCAGGACGTCGTGGATCGAGTCCTCGACCGCGTCGGGGTCCACGCCCAAGGAGAAGGTCAGGCAGGCCTGGGCGTCCAGATCGACGAGCAGCACGCGTTTGCCGAGCTCGGCGAAGGCCGCGCCAAGGGAAGCCACCGAGGTCGTCTTGGCGACCCCGCCCTTCTGGTTGGCGACGGCGATGACGGCCGGCTTGTGCGCCTTGGCCCTTGCCTTCGGGGGCACGGTGAACTCCTTCGGACTCCTGCGGGGACGGCAGCCCACCCTCTGGTATGCCGCGGGCCCCAGTCTCGCACGCCGGCCCCCACTCGCTACCTTGGTGCCATGCCGGCGGGGGACGGTCCGATGGGCGGCGGCATTGAGGTGGACTCAGCCCGGCGGTAGGTAACCCCCGGCCGTCGACGCTGCGAGGATCCGCTCGAACTGCTCGGGCGACGTGGCGTTCTCCCCGAGTCGATTGAGTTTCCCCGCACCGTGGTAGTCGCTGCTCCCGGTCGCGATGAGGTCATGCTCTCGCACGATCGAGCAGGCAAGGTCACGCGCTGCGTCGTCGTGATCGCGGTGGTCGACCTCGAGGCCGTCGAGCCCGGCATCGACCATCTCGAGCACCACCGCGGGGTCGAGCACTCGGCCGCGCGAGCCCGTGAACGGGTGTGCAATGACCGATACACCGCCGGCGGCGGCCACGAGCGCGATCGCGCGGACCGGGTCGACGGCGTAGTGGCTGACGTAGTAGCGGCTGTCGTTGTGGAGCCAGTCCCGGAAGGCGGCGGCCCGATCGGGAACGACACCCGCCGCGACGAGCGCGTCCGCCAGATGGGGCCGCCCCAACGTCGCACCGGGCGCCAATTGCGCTCGCACCTCCTCGATCGAGATCGGGATGCCGTCCGCAGCCATCCGCTCGACCATTCGGTCCATCCGGGTCAGGCGTGACCTGCGCGCCTGCTCGAGTTCGGTGACCAAGGCCTGGTTGCCGGGGTCGACCAGATAGCCCAGGAGGTGGATGCTGCGCCCACCACGTTGGCAGGAGATCTCGATGCCCGGGACGAAGCCGAGCCCGGCCGCCTGCGCGGCTCCTCTCGCGGCCGTCCACCCGCGCGTCGTGTCGTGGTCGGTCAGTGCGAGCACATCCAGACCGGCCTCGCGGGCACTGGCCACGACGTCGGCCGGTGCCTGGGTCCCGTCACTCTCCGTCGAGTGGGTGTGCAGGTCGATCCGCATGAGGCCACCCTAGGACCGGCCGAGGTCAGCGCCGGGGCACCAGCAGCGTCAGATCGAGGTCGAGCACGACGTTGGGGAGGTACGTGCCGCTCTCGTCGCGCAGCGGGAAGTTGGTGCACGGAAGATCCTTGGTCGCGACCAGGCGCGTCCGCAGGGCGCCCACGTCGGTGCGTCCCGGCAGATCGAAGCGCTCCAGCACCTCGGACCAGGCGTGAACGGTGTCCCCGGCGAAGGTGGGATTGCAGTGGGTGCCGGCATTGATCGCGAGGATCGTCTGAGCGTTGGCCAAACCGTTGTGCGACAACGCGCGCGCAATGGAGATGAGGTGGCCGCCATAGACGATGCGACGACCGAAACGACCGTCCCTCTCGACGAACTGGTTGAAGTGCACTTTCGCGGTGTTGTGCCACAGGCGGGTGGCCGTCATGTGCTCGGCCTCCTCGATCGTCATGCCGTCGACGTGGTCGATCCGCTCCCCCACCTCGTAGTCGTCCCAGAGGAACGGGCTGCCCGCCAGCGCGATGTCATAGTCCGCGCCGGTCAGCCCGGGGGGCACGACGAGGTCAGCGGCCGCCACGACCGTCGGCAACTGTGGGATGAGGGTCTCGGGTGCCGGGCTCGACTCGTCACGCTTGCGCACCATCACCCAGCGCACATAGTCGAGCACGACGTCACCATGTTGATTGGTGCCGGTCGAATGGACGTACACCACACCGGTCTTCCCGTCGCGGTTCGCCTTGATGCCGACGATCTCCGACCGCGCGGCGAGGGTGTCACCGGGGAAGACCGGTGCGGTGAAACGGCACGCGGCATACCCGAGGTTGGCGACAGCGTTGAGCGAGACCTCGGGGACGGTCTTCCCGAACACCGTGTGGAAGACGAGCAGGGGATCCAAGGGCATGCGCTCCATCCCCATCGAGGCCGCGAAGGTCTCCCCTGAGGTCAACGCAAAACGTGCTCCGTAGAGCGCCGTGTAGAGCGCGGCATCACCGACCGTCACGGTGCGTGGGCTGGTGTGAACCAACTCCTGACCGACGGTGAAGTCCTCGAAATAGTTGCCGGCGTACGTCTTGCTCGTCATGGCCGCCATCCTCCCGTGCCGGGTGCGGCCACCCAACCGCCGAGACGCGTGCGTTGCCTCACAACCTCTTCGGTATGCCGTCGGGCCGGCTCAGTCCTTCGTCTTCCCATCGCCGGTGGCCGGACTCGGAGCAACAGCGGCGGTCGCGGCCAGCAGCCCTCGACCGTGGCGCCAGGCGCTGACGACGCCCGCGGCATACGTGCCGAGGGAGACGCCTGCGGCGAGCCCGAGGCCGGTGATGCCCGCCCCGGCCAGGGTCGTCAGCCCGAGGAGCGGACCTTCCGTGCCTGCGCCGATCATCTCGGAGATGCCCTGGTAGACAGCGCGTCCCGGCAGCAGGGGGACGATGGCCGAGGTCGTCACGGCCAGGGCGCTGGCCCCCAACCGCCGACTCCCCGCGCGAGCCAGGAAGCCCACGACTCCGGCCGCGAGGGTGGCCGAAACGGCCGTCCCGAAACCGAAGTTGGTCTCCAAGGTGGTGGCGACCACCCAGCCGAGCACTCCGAGCACGGCGCTCATGGCGACAGCCCTGCCCCGGGCATAGGCACTGATGGCGAAGGCCGCCGCGATGAGGGCCGCACAGGTCACCTGGGTGACCAGGCGCTGGTCAAGGTAGGTCTTGGAGGACACCGCGATCGGCAGACCGATGCGGTTGCCGATCGAGAGCACCGTCGTCACACCGATGACGATGCCGAAGGTGAGGACGACGACCTCGAAGGCGCGTGCACCCGCCGTCACGTAGTAGCCCTGTAGGGCGTCCTCCGCGGCGCCGACGACGGACAGGCCGGACAGGAGCAGCACGATCCCTGCCGCGACGATGAGCGAGGGCGAGGCCGCCGTCGCGATCGGGACACCTTCGCGTGCGGCGACGACGACCGCAGTGGCGACCGCCGTGGGAATCGCGGCGGCCACGCACTGGGCGAAGAAGGCCGCCACACCCATACGGCCCAGGGCGAACTTCAATCGGTCGATGGCGACGGCTGAGGCGAACGTCAGCGCGATGATGAGCGGCCCGGCGCCGATGAGCAGGGCGACAGCGGCGGCCAGCACCGCGCTGGCACCCGTGACCACCCACCGCCGGTAGGGATGCGGAGCCCGCACGACGGCGTCGAAGCGAACCTTGGCCTCGTCGATGGGGATGGCGTGCGCAGAGAGGTCCGTGACGAGTTCGCGCAGGCGTTCGAGTCGAGTGAAGTCCTGACTGCGCTGTCGGACCACCTTCATCACCGTCATCGGGTCTGCGTGGGGGCCGCGCTGGTAACTGACCGCGATCGAGGTGAAGGTGATGTCGACGTGCACCGAGGACAGACCGTAGGCGCGGGTGAGCGTGAGCACGGTCGCGACCACGTCCGCCGCTGGGGCGCCCGTCGACAGCAGCGCAATGCCGGCGCGCAGCGCGAGATCGATGACGGCACGCGCAGTGGCGTCGTCGGTGGAGTCCGGAGCGGCGAAGACGGGCAACTCGTCGGTGGGCGGGCCGCTCGGTCGGAAGGCGCGACGGGTGCCGGCCACGAGGCGCGAGCTCCCGCGCCCGCCGCCTGGACGAGGTGTCCCGGGGGCTGTGGTCATGCGGTCGAGTATGCCGCCCGACCCGACCTCACGGCATACCGCAGAATGACGGGGTGAGCACCATCGTCTTCGTCCACGCCCATCCCGACGACGAGGCCTCGGCCACGGCCTGCTCGATGGCGATGGCCACCGACCGGGGCGACCGAGTGGTCGTCGTCTATGCCACCAACGGTGACCATGGGCAGGTGCCCGAGGACCTGGCCGAGGGCGAGACGGTCGTCCAACGCCGGCGCCGGGAGGCCGCCGCGAGCGCCGCTGTGACCGGCGCCGAGGTCCGCTGGTTGGACTACGCCGACTCAGGGATGCACGGCTGGCTCGAGAACGACGCCGAGGGCTCCTTCCACGCCGCCAGCACCGACGAGGCGGGCGGGCGACTGGCCGCGATCCTCGACGAGGTCGGACCGGACGTCGTCGTCGGCTATGACTTCCACGGCAACTACGGCCATCCCGATCACGTCAAGGTCCATCACGTGACCCGAAGGGCTGTGGCCCTGCACGACGGTTCCCCGCGCTACCTGGAGTCGACGATCAACCGCGACCTCATGCGGCGTCAGCGTGACCAGGCGATCGCCCTTGGGGTCGACGTCGGCGACTGGGACCCCGACCAGGTCATGGAGGACGGGCACGCCATCGGCACCCCGGAGTCAGACCTGCACTGGCAGGTCGACGGGCGCGCCGTCATCGACCGCAAACGGGCGGCGCTGGCCTGCCATGCGAGCCAGACCTCCGACGTGGGGATGATGCTCGCGATTCCCGAGGACGCCTTCCGCGAGGCGTGGGGCTTCGAGCACTTCAGCGAGCCCGCCCTCGGCGAGGAGCCGATGCGCACCGCCTGGCCCTTCTGAGTCAGCCCTTCGCGAAGAGGACCTCGACCCGACGGTTCTGTTGGCGACCTTCCGGGTTGTCGTGGCCGTCGACCTCGTTGTCGGCAACCGGCTCGGTGGATCCCTTGCCAGAGGTGGTGATGCGGGCGGCGTCGATGCCCTTGCTCACGAGATAGTCCTTGACCGCTTCGGCGCGTTTCTCCGAGAGAGGCTGGTTGACGGCGTCGGTGCCGATGCTGTCGGTGTGCCCGGTGACGGTGACGGGCCCAGTGGTGCCCGCCATGAGCGCCACGACATTGTCCAGACTTGCGGCCGCCGTCGGCGCGAGGTCCGCAGAGCCGAAGCCGAAGAGGAACCGGTCCGAGAGCGTCACCAAGGTACCGGTGGACTTGTCCTTGGCCCCAAGGCTCTCCGCCAGTTGCTCTTTGGGTACCTCTGCAGGCTTGGTGTAGAACTTCGAGACCGTGGTGAGCGGTGCCTCCCATGCCGTGAAGGTCCTGGTGTTGCTCCGCGGTGCTTCGTATCCCTCCGGGAGCGGTGCGTCCTCGGCCATCGAGAGGGGGGCGAGGAGGACGACGACGCCGGCGGCCAGGGCGGTCATTGCTCCGAGACGTCGGATCATGAGGACTTCACGGGGATCTCGAACTCGACCTGGTTGTAGGCCGGGTCGATCTTCTGGAAGTCCAGGGTCAGCGCCTTGACGTCCGGGCCGAGGCGGCCGGCGAAGACGAGCGACGCGTCGAGGCCCTCCGCGGCCTCGAGACGGAGGGACTTGTTGTCTCCACCGGCTTGCACCTGGAAGGGGTACTCCCGCCCGCGGTCATCGAACAGTCGCGGTGCAGAGGACGCACCGCCGTACCAGGCCTGCAAGGCATTGGTGCCGTTGTTGACCAGCCGGACCTCAGCCTCGATGTAGAAGTCGTTGACGACGACCTTGGTGATGGTGAGGGTGTAGGCCGCATCCTTGGTGCTGACCTCCTTGACCTCATCGACCGCGATCTCCTGGCGCTTGGCAGGCTCGACCTTCGCACTCGCCGACGCGCTCGCCTTCCCCGACGCCGGGGCCTCGCCGGCCGCGGCGCTCTGCGAACCGTCAGGTGTGGTTGCTCCGTCACCGGACCCGCCCGAGCACCCGGTCAGGGCAAGCACGGCACACGCGATGGCAGCGACGACGGACCTGGTCGATGACTGACCCATGAGATCTCCTCCTGACGACTGTGGCCCCCCAACGGCAGACCCCCCGAACCTTACGCGACAAGGCGACGGCAGCCATGAGCAGGGTCATCGGTCCACCTAGGCTTGGGCCATGACGGACTTCATCGGCGCGGTCGACCAAGGGACCACGAGCACGCGGTTCATGATCTTCGACCACGACGGGCGCGAGGTGGGTCGTCACCAACTCGAGCACGAGCAGATCCTGCCGCGCGCCGGCTGGGTGGAGCACAACCCCTTGGAGATCTGGGAGCGCACCCAGACCGTCATCGGCACGGCCCTGACCTCCACCGGCCTTCAGGCGGTCGACCTGGCCGCCATCGGCGTCACCAACCAGCGCGAGACGACCATCGTGTGGGACGCCCGCACCGGCCGCCCCCTCCACAACGCCATCGTCTGGCAGGACACCCGCACGGACACCATCGCCAGCGCGCTGGAGCGGGACGGCCACGGCGACACCATTCGGCACAAGGCCGGGCTCCCCCCGGCCACCTACTTCTCCGGTGGCAAGTTGCAGTGGTTGCTCGAGAACGTCGACGGGCTGCGTGAGTCCGCCGAGCGCGGCGACGCCCTTTTCGGCACACCCGACACCTGGGTGGTCTGGAACCTCACGGGCGGTGCCGACGGCGGTGTCCACGCCACGGACGTCACCAATGCCAGCCGCACCATGCTCATGGACCTCGAGACCCTCGATTGGGACGACGAACTCCTGGCCCTCTTCGGGGTGCCCCGGGCCATGCTCCCGACCATCAACCCGAGCAGCCACGCCACGGCCTACGGGGCCACCGTGGCCCGCGGACTCCCCCCGGTTCCGGTCACCGGCGTCCTCGGGGACCAGCAGGCAGCCACCGTCGGACAGGTCTGCTTCGCGCCCGGCGAGGCCAAGAACACTTACGGCACAGGCAATTTCCTCCTTCTCAACACCGGCGAGGAGATTGTGCGGTCAGCCAATGGCCTGCTCACCACGGTCGCCTACCAACTCGGCGACGCCAAGCCGGTCTACGCACTCGAGGGCTCGATCGCCGTCACGGGCTCCGCCGTCCAGTGGCTGCGTGACCAACTCGGCATCATCAGCGGTGCGTCCGAGGTCGAGCACCTCGCAGCCCAGGTCGATGACAGCGGCGGCGTCTACTTCGTGCCCGCCTTCTCAGGCCTCTTCGCGCCCTACTGGCGCAGCGACGCGCGCGGGGCCATCGTCGGTCTTTCCCGTTTCAACACCAACGCCCACCTCGCACGCGCCACCCTCGAAGCCATCTGCTACCAGTCCAAGGACGTCGCCGACGCGATGACCGCCGATTCCGGCGTGGCACTCGAGGTTCTCAAGGTCGACGGAGGCGTCACCGCCAACGAACTCTGCATGCAACTGCAGTCCGACATCCTCGGTGTCCCCGTGTCCCGTCCCGTCGTCGCCGAGACCACCGCCCTCGGCGCCGCGTATGCCGCCGGCCTGGCCGTCGGATTCTGGTCCAGCACCGACGAGTTGCGCGCCAACTGGGCGCAAGGCAAGCGGTGGGAGCCCACGTGGTCGGACGACCAGCGCACCACCGGGTATGCCGGGTGGCGCAAGGCCGTCGACCGCACCCTGGACTGGGTGGAGGTCGACCGATGACCTTGTCCTTGGCTGCTCGCCGATCCGCGCTGTCGCGCTTCACCGATGGCCATGAACTCGATGTCCTCGTCGTGGGTGGTGGGGTCGTGGGTTGCGGTGCGGCGCTGGACGCCGTGACGCGGGGGTTGTCGACCGGGCTGATCGAGGCCCGTGACTATGCGTCGGGGACCTCGAGCCGCTCGAGCAAGCTCATCCACGGCGGCCTGCGCTATCTCGAGATGCTCGACTTCGGGCTGGTCCACGAGGCCCTGCAGGAGCGCCGCCTGCTGCTCACGACCATTGCGCCCCACCTCGTCCGCCCGGTCCCCTTCATGTACCCCCTGCAGAAGCCGGCCTGGGAGCGCTTCTACGTCGGCAGCGGCATCGCGCTCTACGACGGCCTCGCCTTCGGTGTGAAGTCCTCGGGTGAGGTGCCGCGGCACAAACACCTGTCGAAGAAGGCCGCTCTCGCCCTCATGCCCAGCCTGCGCCCCGACGCCCTCACCGGGGCGATCCAGTACCACGACGCCCAGGTGGACGATGCCCGCTTCACCCTGGAGCTCGCGCGCACAGCCGCGGCCCACGGTGCCCACGTCGCCAATCGCGTCGCGATGACCGGCTTCCTGCGCGCGGATGCCTCGGATCCCCAGAGTTCGGTCATCGGCGTCACCGCCAGAGACCAGATGACCGGCGAGGAGTTCACGGTCCGGGCCCGGCGCGTCATCTGTGCCACCGGAGTGTGGACGGGTGAGGTCCAGTCAATGCTCGGCGGGGACATCGCCCCGCTGAAGGTGCGTGCCAGCAAGGGAATCCATCTCGTCGTCCCCCGCGACCGGATCGACTCGCAGACCGGCGTCATCCTGCGCACCGAGAAGTCCGTCCTGTTCATCATCCCGTGGGACGAACACTGGATCATCGGCACGACCGACACCGATTGGACCCTCGACCTGGCGCATCCCGCCGCGACCAGCGCGGACATCGACTACCTGTTGTCGACCGTGAACCGGGTTCTCGTCACACCTCTTTCGCGTGACGACATCGACGGCGTGTATGCCGGCTTGCGGCCATTGATCTCGGGTGACGAGAGTGACGCCACGACCAAGCTGTCGCGCGAGCATGTCGTGGCCGCGCCAGTGGCGGGGGTGGTGCTCGTCGCCGGTGGGAAGTACACGACCTATCGAGTCATGGCCAAGGACGCCGTGGACCTGGCGCTCGGGATCAGTGCCAAGAAGGACCGCAAGGACCGCGACAAGGATCGTGACCGGGAGGTCGAGAAGGCCGCGGGCCCACCGAGCTCGGCGACCGACACAGTGCCCCTGTCGGGCGCGGTGGGATGGGAGTGGTTGAGCGAGCGCTATCAAATGCTGGCGCGAGCCAGCGGCCTGCCGGAGGACGCGGTCGAGTACCTCCTCTCGCGTTATGGAACCCTCACACGGGAGTTGCTGGCCTTGATCGACGCCCGACCAGAACTCGGGGAGCCACTGCCCGGGGGTGAGGAGCACCTCAAGGTCGAGGTCGTGTATGCCGCGGCCTCCGAGGGTGCCCTCTTCCTCACCGACATCCTTGCTCGCCGGACCCGCATCTCGATCGAGGCACGCGATCGAGGTTTCGAGGCCGCGCCCCACGCGGCCGCGCTGGTGGCGCCGATCCTGGGTTGGGATGACGCAGAGGTGGCGCGTCAGATCGACATCTACAACCGCCGGGTGGAGGCCGAGATGTCGAGCCAGACGATGCCCGATGACGCCTCGGCTCAATCCGAGCGGGCCAAGGCGCCTGACGCTGCCATCTGAGGATGACGCCATCCTGGCCCGACGCCGGTGTCGGGCGCTGGGTCAGACCTCGTCGGCGCCACCGGCTCCGGAGATTCCCCCGAGGTCGTAGCCCTTGAAGAGCACCGCGTGCCCAACACCTGCAGCCTTCCCTCCCTCGGCCAGGATGACGGGGATGAACTCCGCCGGCTTCGGGTGACCCGGCAGGTCTGCCAGATAGGCCTGGTGGCACTCAAGGGAACCCACCGCCGCCCCGACCGCCGCGGCATCGACAGCCATCGCGTGAGTGGCGTCAGGATGGCCGGCGACGAGCAGCCACTGGGTGTGCCACTTGGGCAGGCCCTCGTCGTCGGCGAGGTCGCGGAAGACCCAGGTGTTGTCGGCGTCTCGCACGGCATCGACGGTGGCCAGACCCGCAGCGCGGTGGTCGGCCTGGTTCAGCCCGCCGTAGGCCTCGAAGTCGAAGTTCGCCGTCACGACCGCCTGGGGCCGGACCTGACGGACCACTCGCGCGATGTCACGGCGCAGGTCGAGGGTCGGCATCAGCATCCCGTCCGGGTGGTCGAGGATGATGAGGTCCTTCACCCCGACCGCCTCGCACGCCCGCTGCTGCTCGGCGGCCCGCAACGGCCCGACCTCCTCCGGCGGCCGTTGCATCCCGGCCTCTCCCCTGGTCAGCAAGAGGTAGGTGACGTTGACACCGCGGCGGGCCCACGTCGCGACGGCCGCTGAGGCGCCGTACTCCATGTCATCGGGGTGGGCGACGACACAGAGCACCCGCGTCCAGGACTCGTCGGGCAGGGCGGGAAGGGTCTTGGCATCGGTTGAGTCACTCATGACTGCACCCTACGGAGGCCGGACCGGGTGGCGAGGGGTTCGCGATGGTTAGCGGGCGGCATACCGAGGTGAGCGGTAAACGGAACTCGATGGGTGGGCCGTGATAGTCACACCCCGCGACGACCTCACCGTCCACCTCGATCACCGGGCGCCCGGATGAGTGGTCGGTCATCCTGTCGAAGCCGCCCGCCTTGCCCGGCGACTCCATCGTCACGCGCGCCACGGGCATCCGGGAACGCGCCTCCTCGATCACCGCATCCAGGGCAGCGACCTCTGCGGCCGGCCAGTACTGCCGCGTGACCGACTGCCAGATGACGGTCAGGACGTCGTCATCGGCGGGCCCGGCCAACTGCTCACGCACCCAGTCGGCACCACCGGCAGCATCGACGACGACGGACTCGCGCCGAGCCACCGCCAGGGCGCCGGACAGTCGCTCGTGCCGCCCCACCTGGAAGGGCCAGACGAAGGAGCGCAGCCGCAGGGCACCTTCCTCGGACGCCGCGTCGACGGGGTACAGGTCGCATCCACGGCGGGACACGATCTCGAAGCCCACGGGCGAAAACCCCTGTGCTCCGATCGCATCAATGAGCACTGGCGATTCAGGGTCGCCCCACGACCACCCGTCACCCTCGAAGCGAAACAGGTCCACGAGGAGGTTCAACCCGGCGGAGGCGCCGGGCTCGAGAAGCCGCACCCGCGGCATACCCGATCGGCGGACGGCTTCGGTGAGCCCGACGAGCAGGGCGGCCGAACGGCCGGGCTCGTTCGTCTGCGGGGCCACGGCCAGCGACTCGCGCAGCCGCTCCTCCGACCGCACCATCACGGTGTGCACGAGCGGCCATGCGCCCTCGGGGTCGGCCAGGCCGCCGAGACAGGGATAGAAGGGGACGAGGTCGTCGGCGTCCCCGCGGAGCACCTCACGGAAGAGCCCGGCCAGCAGCCGCAGCTGCACGACCGCGCCGGGATCCGCACCTTCCCAGCCGGCGCAGATCCGCGCCGTGACTCCCCCGGCTTCCAGGTCATCGGCCATCGCCTTGGTCAGGTGCCAGTAGAGATGGTGCTCGCCGGTGAAGTGGTCGCGGAACTGCTCGGCCAACGACCTCGAGACCTCGGCTGCCATGGATGGCACGATAGCCAGGTGAGTGAAGAGCAGAAGCAGGCCGAGAACCGAGCGCGACCGACGACTGACGAGTTCCGTGCCTTCGTCAAGAGGGACTGGGCGCCCCGACGCCCGACCGTCACGGAGCAGTCGCCTGCCGCCTCGTATGCCGCGGCCCGGCGCGAAGCCGTCTCCGCGGCGTACCCGGGAGAACGCCTCATCGTGCCCGCCGGAGGGCTCAAGGTGCGATCCAACGACACTGACTACGTCTTCCGTCCGCACAGCGCCTTCGCGCACCTCACCGGCCTCGGCGCGGACCGCGAACCCGATGCCGTGCTCGTCCTCGAGCCGCGGGCCGATGGCGCGGGCCACGAGGCGATCCTCTACTTCCGCCCACTGGCCGATCGGGAGAGCGACGAGTTCTTCGCGGACGCGCGCTATGGAGAGTTCTGGGTGGGTGCTCGCCCCACGATCGACGATATGGAGCTCGAGCTGGGCCTCACCGCACGGCACATCGACGAGTTCGCGGACGCCGCCGCCAAGGATGCGGGATCGATGGTCATCCGCGTGGTGCGTGACGCCGACCGCGACCTGGCCCGCGCATTGGATGCGTCACGGGTCCAGAACGGCGCTGATGCCGACGGCCTGGAAGAATCCGACGACGCCCTGGCGCACAAACTCTCACACCTGCGAATGGTCAAGGACGAGGTCGAGATCCAGGCGATGCGGGATGCGGTGGCGGCGACCAAGGTGGGCTTCGAGGCGGTCATCGCCGACCTCCCCCGCGCGGTGGCCGAGGGACGCGGTGAGCGTTGGGTCGAAGGCGTTTTCGGACTCCATGCCCGGCACGAGGGGAACGGCATCGGCTACGACTCGATCTGCGCCAGCGGCGACCACGCCAACACCCTGCACTGGATCAAGAACACTGGCGACATCCGGGACGGCGACCTGCTGCTGCTCGACGCCGGCGTCGAGGTCGACAGCCTCTACACCGCCGACATCACGCGGACCCTTCCGGTCAACGGGACCTTCACCGATGCCCAACGCGAGATCTACGACGCGGTGTACGCCGCGCAGCAGGCCGGAATTGCTGCCGTGAAGCCGGGCAACAAGTTCTCCGACATCCACGCGGCCGCCATCCGCGTCATCGCCGAGCACCTGCATGCGTGGGGGCTGCTGCCCGAGGGCGTCTCGGTCGAGGACACTCTCGACACCGAGCACGGGCAGTACCACCGGCGCTGGATGGTGCACGGGACGTCACACCACCTCGGGATCGACGTCCACGATTGCGCCTTGGCGACACGGGTCGAGTACATGGATGCCGAGCTGGCACCGGGGATGGTCCTCACCGTCGAGCCCGGCCTCTACTTCAAGGCCGACGACCTGAAGGCCCCGGAGCGCTTCCGCGGCAACGGCGTTCGGATCGAGGACGATGTGCTCGTGACTGCCGATGGCTGCGAGAACCTGTCTGCCGGGATGCCGCGCACTGCCGACGACGTGGAGGCCTGGATTCGCGAGGTCCAGTCGCGCTGATGCCCTCAGGCGCCCGGAGCGTGAGGCGCCTGAGCCTGCGTCCGGGCCGCCTCGTCGGCCCGTGCCTTCTCGATGGCGATCCGCGCCTGCTCCTGTGCAGCCCGCATCGGGTCCATCTCGGCGACGAGTTCGCGCGCCCTGGCAGCGTGGCGGTGCTCGACGAGGACTTCGTATTTGGTCGCCACGACCTGCTGGATCGAGGTGAAGTCGCGCTGCCCACCGGTCATCGCGTAGCCGATGAGCGCCCAGACCAGCCCGAAGATCGCGCCGGCGAGGATGGTGATGAGGAAGCTGATCGCGTTGCCCGCTTGGGTGTCGAAGAGAGCGAACACCACCGCGACGAAGGCACCGAGCCACGCACCTGACATCGCCCCGCCGACCATGACCCGACCGCGGGTGAGGCGCCCGGTGACGCGCTCGATCTGCTTGAGGTCGGTCCCGACGATGAGGACGTTCTCGACAGGGAACTCGTGGTCCGACAGGTAGTCGACGGCCTTCTGCGCCTCTTCGTAGGAGTCGAAGACTGCCAGTGACTGCGGGAACTCCAGCGCCAACCGGCTGGCCGGGACGCGACGGACGGGCTGCGTGCTCATGGCGTCAGTGTCTCAAAGAAGGCTGGACGTCTGCTGGGAGGTGCGCACCCGGCAGTCAGCCCTTGAGTCGGTAGTCCTCGAGCAGCCGGCGGCCGATGATCATCTTCTGGATCTCGGCGGTTCCCTCGCCGATGAGCAGCATCGGGGCCTCGCGGTAGAGGCGCTCGATCTCGTACTCCTTGGAGTAGCCGTAGCCACCGTGGATCCGGAAGGACTGCTCGACGACGTCGGCGCAGTTCTCGGCCGCGAGGTACTTGGCCATCCCGGCCTCGAGGTCGTTGCGCTCCCCCGCGTCCTTCAGGCGCGCTGCCTTGACCATCATCTGATGGCTTGCCTCGACCTTGGTCGCCATGTCGGCGAGCCGGAAGAGGATGCCCTGGTGCTCTGCGATCTTCTTGCCGAAGGTCTCGCGCTGCTGGGCATAGGAGATGCCGAGCTCGAAGGCCCGCATCGAGACGCCGCAGGCCCGCGCGGCCACGTTGACCCGGCCGACCTCGACGCCGTCCATCATCTGGTAGAAGCCCTTGCCCGGCACCCCACCGAGGATCTGAGCAGTCGACGTCTTGTGGCCTTGGAACACCAATTCCGTTGTGTCGACGCCCTTGTAGCCCATCTTCTCGATCTTGCCGGGCACGGTGACGCCCTGCGCGGTCTCGCCGAAGCCCGACTCCTTCTCGATCAGGAAGGTCGTCATGTTGCGGTAGGGGCTGTCCGACTCACCCAGCTCGGTGCGCACGAGCACGGCGACGAGGTTGGCCGAGCCACCATTGGTCAGCCACATCTTCTGGCCGTCGATGGTCCAGTTGTCGGAGTCGCCGTCCCGGACGGCCTTGGTCTTGATGGCCGCGACATCGGACCCGAGCGCCGGCTCCGACATCGAGAAGGCCCCACGGATCTCGCCGGTCGCCATCTTGGGCAGGTAGCGCTGCTTCTGCTCCTCCGTGCCGTGCTGGAGGATCATGTAGGCGACGATGAAGTGTGTGTTGATGATGCCCGACACCGACATCCACCCACGCGCGATCTCCTCGACGCACAGCGCATAGGTCAAAAGCGACTCCCCCAGGCCGCCGTACTCCTCGGGGATCATCAGCCCGAAGATCCCCATCTCCTTCATCTGGTCAACGATCCGCTGCGGGTACTCGTCCTGGTGCTCGAGCTCGGTCGCCACCGGGATGATCTGCTCGTCGACGAACTCCTTGACGAGCTTGAGCAGCTCGACCTGCTCCTCGGTGAGGTTGTCGGTGCTCTGCAGTCGGGACACGCGTGATCGCCGCCTTGTCGTTGGGGTGCGGTGTGGCCGGGGCCGGGTTTCCTGCGTTCGAGTATGCCGCCCGCTCACCTCTTGCTGAACCCTCCCCGCGCGTGACGCTCCCCACCCCCTTGCGTCCGACGAAGTGGTCGCTTCCCCCGTATGCCGCGTCGGACGTTGCGCGGACAGGACCCGAGAACTTTCGGAAAGTTCTTGTCACCATGAACCCCATGAGACCCATGACCGCCGAGCCGACGCCCAAGGCCGACCTGCGCGCCACCCACGGCGCCTACACGGCCCGCGCCGGCCAGTTCTCCATGGTCACGCTCGCGCTCCTGACCTACCTCATGATCGACGGGCACGGCGATCCCAACACGTCAGCCGCCTACCGTGACGCCCTGCAGACGATCTACCCCGTCGCCTACGGCCTGAAGTTCCTCAGCAAGCGCGAGCTCGGCCGCGACTACGGCGTCATGCCACTGGAGGCGCTCTGGTGGGCCGATGACATGACCCACTTCACGTCCGCCCGCGACAAGTCCACGTGGCACTGGACGATGCTCAATCTCGTCCCCGAGTGGATCACCGACGAGCACGTCGACGTCGTTCGCGACCGCGTCGAGGCCAAGGGCGGCGCGCCGGCCCTCCCGCTCCTGCGCCGGGCCGTCCTCGACGAGGGCCTGAGCGTCCAGACCCTGCACATCGGCCCCTACGACGCCGAGGCGCCCACGCTCGAGCGACTCCACGACGAGGTCATCCCGGCGGCCGGCCTGCGGATGACCGGCCACCACCACGAGATCTACCTCAGCGACGCCCGCCGCACCGCACTGCAGCGGCTCCGCACGATCCTGCGGCAGCCCGTCGAGCCGGTCCCGCCGACCCCAAAATGAGTGGCGCCACCCCGTATGCCGCGGGCAGGCTGGGAGGTGAGCCCGCGGCATACGCCGTGGGTGAGGTTCACCGATCGAAGGAGGCCGACATGTCGATGACTGTCCCGGGCCGCACCCGGCCCATCCCTTCCCTCGAACCGGAGACCACCTGTGGCACACCAGCCATTCCACCTTCCCGAGCGCCAGGCGCTCTTCAGCACTGACAGCCGGCCCGACGCACCGCCCGAGGGCGAGCGCTGGAGCACGTGGGACGTCGCGACGCACGGACCCACGCCCCGACCCGACTGGGTCATCACCGACCTCGGCGCCGTCGAGGCCGACCTCGGCATCCTCAAGTCCGGCAAGGAGGCCGACGTCCACGTCGTGCGCCGCTGGGTGCCCGGCACCGAGCGCACGACGCTCCTCGCCGCCAAGCGCTATCGCAGCGCTGACCACCGGATGTTCCACCGCGACGCCGGCTATCTCGAGGGCCGACGCGTGCGCCGCAGCCGCGAGATGCGAGCCATGGCCCGACGCACGAGCTTCGGCAAGGAGCTGATCACGGGGCAGTGGGCGTTCGCGGAGTTCGACGCCCTCGCCAAGTTGTGGCAGATGGGACTTCCCGTCCCCTACCCGGTGCAACTCGACGAGTCCGAGATGCTCATGGAGTTCATCGGGGCCATCGGCCCAGAGGGCCCGATCGCCGCCCCACGACTGCACCAGGTGCGGCGGGAGGAGGCCGACCTGCCCGACCTGTGGGTGCAGTTCGAGGACCTCGTCCTGCGGCTCGCCGAGGCCGGGTGGGCGCACGGCGACCTCTCCCCCTACAACCTGCTGGTCGACGACGGGCGCCTCGTCGCCATCGACTGGCCGCAGATCGTCGATGTCATCGGCAACCCGCAGGGCTTCGAGTTCCTCGACCGTGACGTCGCCAACGTCTGCTCCTGGTTCGCCCGCAAGGGGGTCGTGGTCGACCCTGAGGACCTCTTCGGTCGAGCGGCGTCGCTGGCCGCGTCGAGCGAGTTCTAAGACCCGGTCCGGTCACGGAGTCCGACCTCGCCGATAGCCTGACCGGGTGCTGCGTTGGGTGCTCCACGTCGACATGGACCAGTTCCTCGTCGCGGTCGAGTTGCTGCGCCGCCCCGAGCTCGTCGGGCGTCCGGTGGTCGTCGGTGGGCGCGGGGATCCGAGCGAGCGCGCGGTCGTCTCGACGGCTTCCTACGAAGCCCGTGCCCATGGCGTCCACTCCGGACTTGCGCTGAAATTGGCTCGCAAGAGATGCCCGGACGCCGTCTTCCTTGCACTCGACTTTCCCCATGACGAGGACGCATCGGCCACGGTGATGGCCGCCCTTCGCGCGATGCCGGGCGCGACGGTCCAGGTCCTCGGCTGGGATGAGGCCTTTGTCGGCTTCGAGGTCGAGGAGTCCGTCGACCCGGTGGACCTGGCCACCGCGACCCGAGAGGCCGTGCTCGCGGCGTCGGGGCTCAGTTGCTCGGTGGGTATCGGGGACACGCTGGTACGGGCCAAGACAGCCACCGGATTCGGCAAGCCAGCCGGGATCCATCGCCTCACGCGGGACAACTGGCTCGACACGATGGGCGATCGTGAGACCCAGGCACTGTGGGGCGTTGGGCCACGGATCGGGCAACGCCTAGCGAGACTTGGGATCGGAACCGTCGGTGAATTGGCCGCTGCGCCGGTGCAGATCCTCCGTGCGGAGTTCGGCCAGGTCGGCGGCGGCCACTTGCGTGAACTCGGTCGAGGCGAGGGGCTCGACTGGCCTGACGACAGCCCATGGGTCGCACGGGCCCACGGTCGGGAGACGACATATCAACGCAACCTCGAGACGCGGGAGGAGATTGCCGCTGCCCTGCGCGAGCTCGCGGACCAGGTCGTGCAGGACGTCAGTGCCGATGCGGCTGGCGTGCCGGACGGGCCACCAGCCGGCCGTCAGGTGATGCGTGTCTTCCTCAAGGTGCGGTTCGCCCCCTTCTTCACCTACCAGCGCTCTCGCAAACTCGCGTCACCGACCATCGATCCGACTGTCCTCACCGCGACAGCGCTCGCGCTCTACGACGCCCTCGAGGACTCGCGACCGGTGCGACTGCTCGGAGTCCGCGGCGAGATGACCACTCCCGAGGCTGCGGTCGGTCGGGGCTAGCGTCAACTGCGGGAGGTCTCCTGCTCAGAGAACGGTCGGGTCGAGGGCGGTCGTGAGCCCGTCGTGTGCGGCCACGGTGTCGAGCCACAGGCCGACCTTGGGCAGCTCACGGCTGAAGAAGTATGCCGTGGCCGCACGCTTCCCGTCGTAGAAGTCCCCCTCCTTGCCGTGGGCAGCAAGCCACTGCTCCAGCCAGAGCCACGCCACCACCAGATGACCGCTCCCTTCGAGGTATGCCGTGGCCTCGGCCAGGACCTCGGCCCCACCTCCCGCTACGGCCACCCTGGTGGTCACGTCGCGAAGGCGAGCCGTCATCGCGAGGAGCTTGGCGGCATACCCTTCGCCGGATCCGCCTGCGGCAGTGGCGCGTTCGGCGGTTTGGGTGATGCGGGCGACGAGGAGGCCGAGGGCCCGGCCGCGGTCGAGGAGGACCTTGCGGCCGAGCAGGTCGAGGCCCTGAATGCCGTGGGTGCCCTCATGGATGGCGTTGAGTCGGTTGTCGCGATAGTGCTGCTCGACGTCGTGATCACGGGTGTAACCGGCACCGCCCATGACCTGGATGGCCAGGGTGTTGGCCTCGAGGCACCACTGGGCGGGGAAGCTCTTGGCGATCGGCGTGAGCAGGCCGACGAGGGCGAGTGCCTCCTCGGCCGCCCGACCGTCGAGCGAAACGGCGTCATCGAGCAGGCGCGAGCAATAGAGCATCAGTGCGAGCGCGCCCTCGACGAAGGACTTCTGGGCCAGGAGCATGCGGCGGACGTCCGGGTGCTCGACGAGCGCCACCTGTGGGCCAGCCGGCGGGGCGCCCAGGAGTCGCCCCTGAAGTCGCTCACGGGCATAGGCGAGGGACTTCAGGTAGCCGGTGTAGCCGACGGCGGTGCCGGCGATGCCGACGCCGAGGCGGGCCTCGTTCATCATCGAGAACATGATCGGTAACCCTTGGCCGACCTCGCCGACGAGGTGGCCGACCGCACCCGGCGCGCCACCGGGGGTGTGGGCGCCGTCGCCGAGGACGGGCGCCGTGTTGACGGTGCCGCGCGAACCCATCTTGTGGTTGATTCCGGCGAGGACGATGTCGTTGCGCTCGCCGAGCGAACCATCCTCTGCGACAAGGTACTTGGGAACGATGAAGATGGAGATGCCCTTGGTGCCGGGGGCAGCATCGGGAGTGCGCGCGAGGACGAGGTGCACGATGTTGTCGGCGAGCTCATGGTCTCCGCCGGAGATCCACATCTTGCGGCCGAAGAGTCGATGGGTGCCGTCCTCCTGCGGGATCGCTCGCGTGAGCAAGTCGGAGAGATTCGAGCCGGCACCGGGCTCGGAAAGTGCCATCGTGCCGGTGAAGCGGCCGTCCGCCAGCGGCTCGGCGAAAAGTGTGCGCTGCGCGTCGCTGCCGTGGGTGCGGATGAGGTTCGCGGCGGCCATGCTCAGCAGTGCGTAACCGGAGGTTGCGGTGTTCGCCGCATGGAACCAGGCCAGGCACGCCGAGATGATGCTCGTCGGCAACCCCCCGCCACCGCGGTCCTCCGGCACCCCGGCCGTGAGGAAGCCCGCGTCGGCGAAGGCCTTGAGGGCCACTCCCACCTCGGGAATGAGTGAGACGGTCGTGCCGTCGAAGGTGGGTTCGTGCAGGTCGTTGGACCGCGCGTGCGGCGCGAACTTCTCGGTGGCCACGGCCTGCGCGAGCTCGAGGACGGCGTCTACGGTCTCGCGTGAGTGCTGCGCGAACGTGGGGCGCTCGAACAGCGCATCGGTGTCCAACCACTCGTGGAGGAGGAAGTCCACATCACGTGCCGAGAGGATGACCGAATTCATGGCCCCAGTGTGCTGGACTGGCAGGATCGGGAGGGCTCGCGGGGCGCACGGACGAGGTGGATGGTCACATTTGGCTGGCCCCGGTCGTCGTCCTGAGGACGGACCCTCACGACCGGAAGACACCAATGGACGCCACTGACGCCTTCGCCGCCGAACGCCCGCGTCTCGTCACGCTCGCGGCACGAGTGCTGCGCGACTCGACCGAGGCCGAGGATGTCGCCCAGCAGGCCTGGCTGCGGCTGAACGGGACGAGCGAGTCGATCGCGAACGTTCCGGCCTGGCTGACCACTGTCACCGTCCGTCTCTGTCTCGACCGGTTGAAATCGCGGACCCCCGTCCCGGTCCATGACGACCTGCTGCACGGCAGGCTCGGGGGCGAGACAGATCAGGGCAGGAGCGCCGACCCTGCAGCCCATTCGGTCCTGGCGGACACCGTGGCCGTCGCTCTCCACGTCGTCCTCGACCGGCTCACGCCCAGCGAGCGGGTGGCCTTCGTGCTCCACGAGAGCTTCGGTTTCGAGTTCCCGATGATCGCCGACCTGCTCGAGACCAGCCCTACGGCTGCTCGCAAACTCGCCTCCCGCGCGCGGGCGAAGGTCGCCGCGCCGATGGCCCAGGACCAGCTCGCGGACTGGGAGGTCGTCGACGCCTTCCTCGCGGCGGCCCGCGGCGGAGACCTCCAGCGACTCCTCCAACTGCTCGCCCCGGACGTCCTGGTCATCGGCGACTCGGCCGCAGCGGCCCTGGGGACGCCGAGCCGGATCGAGGGCCGAGCCGAGGTGGCCGCCTTCTTCAACGGCGCGGCGGCGTCGGCACTGCCGGTCTACGTCGATGACCGCCCCGGCGCGGCGTGGTTCGACCGTGGCACCGCCAGGGTGGCGTTCGACTTCACTGTCGTCGACGGTCGCGTGACACAGATTGTGTTCCGGGCAGATCCGGCCGTCATCGACGCAGTCCGGCGGCGTCGCGCGGGTCTCCCCGCTGACTTCGCTTGGCGCCCAGTCTCATCCACCTCTGGCGGCTGAGAACCTCGGGGCCAGCCAAGGTGGAAGCCGCTGTGCCGGCGCCCCCAGCATTCGTGTCACGATGACCCATGACTTCTGACGGTCTGCCCGCCCAGACGTCGGCCACGTCGTGAAGGCCGCCGAGGCCCGCGATGTCGGTCGCGCCGCGGGCACGACCTTGCGCCAGGCCACCCGCACCGTCCGCGGCGTGCATGGGATGGTGAGTGATGCCGCCTACGCAGCGGTGACGGCGGCCCTCGGGCCGGGGGTGACCCAGCCCATCAAGACGGCCAACGACCTCGTCACGGCGGTGGCCTATGGTGCGACCGGAATGGGCCTGGACGCGGCGTCCCGCATCGCGGGCTTCGCCACATCGCTGAAGTTGGCGCACACCGGCGACCGTGGGCCCAGCGTCCACGACGGCCGGGGCGCGCATCGCGCGCTGGCCGCCAGCGTCGGGCTCCGTGGGGACGCATTCGCCGTGAGCGCCCCGAGCCTGGCGCCCGAGATGCAGGTCCGTGCGGGCCAGCAGCGTATCGAGCTCACCCGGGAAGGACTCGCCCACGCCTACCCCGACGCCGGCCCGGACATCGCCGTCTATCTCCACGGCCTCTGCCAGAGCGAGCGCAGTTGGAGTCTGGGTGCCGGTGACTCCCCGACCCATCCGGAGCGACTGGCTGCCGATCTGGGACTCTCCCCTGTGCTGATCCGCTACAACACCGGACTTCGGGTGTCGCACAACGGTGCTCACCTCGCTGACCTGCTCGACGTTCTCATCGAGGCGTGGCCGGTGCAGGTGCGTCGACTGGTGCTCGTGGGCTTCTCGATGGGCGGGCTGGTCGTGCACAGCGCACTGGTTGCTCCGGCACCGGCGAACGGCGAGCGGACCTGGACGAACCTGGTCAGTGACACCGTCACGATCGGCACACCTCACCACGGATCACCCCTGGCCCGTGGCGCCCAGTTGGCCGTCGAGCGGCTGTCGCGTGACGCCAACGGGCGACGGGCCGTCGATCTCGTGCGTCAGCGCAGCGCCGGCATCAAGGACCTCACCCATGGCAACGTGACCGACGCGGACTGGTTCGGCCATGACCCCGATGACGGCGGTGACCACAGGACGCACCCAGCGGTGCCGGACGGCATCCGTCATCACGCGATCGTCGGGGTCATCTCAGGACACGTCGACGGTGCAGTGGCGAGGCGAGTTGGTGACCTCTTGGTGCCGCCCCGCTCGGCTACCCATGCGGCCCTCGACGCGATCCCCTCACGCTTCCTGCGGGAGCGCACAGCGGTGGTGACCGGGGTTCACCACCTGGGCATGCTGAGCAGTTCCGGGGTTCAGGATCACCTGCACCGATTCCTGTCACCCACCGCCCAGCCGGCCCTGACACGAGCCGCTCGGACCGGGACGAACTGACGCCGCTGACCGACCAATTGCGACGCGCGGACGTGACGGCATACCCGGTGTGGCTGGCCGGACTCACGGCCAGTTGGGTAATTTTCGGGCATGGAGTCACTCCGGGCAGTGATCGACCAGGTGGCCCTGGAGTCGGGCTTCTCCGGGGTGGTGCGCGTCGATCACGCCGGAGAGACCGTGGTGTGCGCCGCCTTCGGCATGGCGGATCGGGCGCATTCGATCGCCAACACCCTCGAGACCCAGTTCGGGATCGCCAGCGGCACCAAGGGCCTGACCGCTCTCACGGTCATGGCCCTGGTCGAGCGCGGCAGTCTCCTCCTGGACACCACCGCACGGTCACTGCTCGGTGGCCGACTCCCCCAGATCGCCGACGATGTGACCGTCGAGCACCTCCTGGCTCACCGGTCCGGGATCGGTGACTACCTCGACGAGGAAGCGATCGAGTCGATCAGCGACTACCTCATGCCGGTCCCGGTCCAGGACCTCGCGACCACCGATGACTACGTCCGCATCCTCGATGCACCAACCCTCTTTCCTGCCGGCGAACGTTTCGCCTACAACAACGCCGGCTATGTCGTGCTCGCAGCACTCGCCGAGGCAGCGACCGGCGAGACCTTTCACGACCTCGTGGCGGACCTCGTATGCCGACCGGCCGGCATACGCGACACCGCTTTCCTCCGTTCCGACGAACTCCCCGGGCGAGTGGCGCAGGGCTACCTACGTTCCGAGGGCCTGTGGACCAACGTCCTCCACCTGCCCGTCCGCGGGAACGGGGATGGTGGACTCCACACCACGGTCGCGGACCTCCATGCGCTCTGGGAGGCGATCTTCGCCGGACGCATCGTGCGCCCGGCGACGCTCGCGCGCATGGTGAGCCCCCACTCGGACTGGCCCGAGGAATCGCGGCGCTACGGCCTCGGCTTCCACCTGCACGCACGCACCGACGAGGTCTTCCTCGAGGGCTACGACGCCGGAGTGTCCTTCCTCAGTCGATACCGCCCCTCCGAGGCCCTCACCTCAACGGTGATCGCCAACTGGTCCGAAGGCGCCTGGCCAATGAGCAAGGCCATCCGGGAGCACCTGGATGGGTGACCGGCCGTAGGTGCCCGAGGCGATGCTCGACCGGATCCGAGCCGTCACCGACACGCTGCCCGGGTGCCACGCTGCCCGAGTGCCACGCTGCCCGAGTGCCACGCTGCGTCGAGGTCGCGGGCCTCAGTAGACCGTGACGCGCGCACCGATCGCCATGGAGTTCTCGGCCCAGATCAGGTCCATCGCGGCGTTGGAGACGCGGGCGCATCCGTGCGACGCGGGGTAGGGCGGAATCGAGGCGGCGCCGTGGATGGCGATGCCGCCGTTGAAGTACTTGGGTCGGTAGAGCGACCCCAGGGGACCCTTGTCCAGTTTGTCGACCTCGCGGAAGACGCTGAAGGACCCTGCCGGCGTCCTCGCCGAGCCGCGGTAGGTCTTGCCTTCGTAGACCTCCTCGTAGGGCACGTTGCTGCCCGTGCTCGTGTTGAGCACCCGGACGACCGCACCATCGCGGACAACGAGGATGATCTGTCGCGGCACGTCGACCTCGATCCCGGTGCCACCGTTGCGTGACGTCGGACGAACCCCGTCGGCGAGCGCCTTCGTGACCGCTGGCCCCACCACACCGTCGCGACCGATGCCGGCGGTCTTCTGGAGCGCGTAAACAGCTTGGGTGGTCAGGCCACCCCAACGTCCGTCCGGTGTCCCCAGCCAGTAGCCGAGGTCGGACAAGCGCTGCTGCAGGGCCAGCACCTCGGGTCCCTTGTCACCGGGTCGCAGCATCGCCGGCGGCTGGGGTGCGCTCGGTGGCTGCGTCGTGGCTGTCGGGGTCGGCGTAATCGCAGGAGTCGGCGCGGGTGGCTCTGGCGCGGCAGGCGTGGGCGTCGCCACGTCGGTGACAACCGGAGTCGGGGAGAGGACCGAGGGCGTTGTGCGTGCGCCGTTCGTGGTCTGCCCGGTCGACTCGCTGTCCCAGACAAGTCCACACGCGGACACGGTGACGGTCATGGCTGCAGCGACCACCATCAGGCCGCCACGAGTGATGCGTGTCATCGAGATCAACTCCCGGTGCTCCGGCGAAGGCGCTCGCGCCCGTACGTCCATCAGACGCGCCGCGCCCAGCCGCGGATTACACGCCGCGCAGGTCGTCACCGATCCGTGACCAAGCCCGTGCTTGTCTGCGAGGGTTCACCGATCGGTGGCCGCCTGGAGGGAAATGGCCTCGTGGGTGGCGAGCACGCGTCGGGCGATGTCAACGTGGAGCAACTCGACCATCCTGCCGTTGACGGTGACCACTCCAGCCCCAGCACCGGCCTCCCAGGCCGCCACGATGCCCTGCGCCTCCTCGACCGCCTGCGCACTCGGGGCGAAGACCTCGTTGCACATCTCGACCTGTCCCGGGTGGATCAGCGTCTTGCCGTCGAAGCCGAAGTCCCGCCCCTGCTCACACTCGGCCCGGAAGCCGTCGGCATCCTTGACGTTGTTGTAGACCCCGTCGAGGACTGCGATGCCCGACTCGCGCCCGGCCAGCAGGGCCATCGACAGCGACGTGAGCAGGGGCGCACGCCCCGGCACATGGTCGGCGCGCAGTTCCTTGACCAGGTCGTTGGTCCCGATGACGAGGGCAGCCAACCGGTCCGACTCACGCGCGATCTTCCGCACGTTGAAGATCGCGGTCGGCGTCTCGATCATCGCCCACAGTCGGGTGCGGTCGGGCGCACCGTGCTTCTCCATCGCCCTGACGAGCGCCTTGACCTCCTTGGCCGTGTTGACCTTGGGGACGACGATTCCGTCCGGGCCCGCGGCACATGCGGCGGCGAGGTCGGTGTCGTGCCACTGGGTGCCGATCCCGTTGACCCGGATGGTGATCTCCCGACGCCCGTAGTCCCCGGATGCTGCTGCAGCGCAGGCGTTCTCACGCGCGAGGTCCTTGGCGTCGACCGCCACCGCATCCTCGAGGTCGAGGATCAGCGCATCGACCGGCAGGGTCTTCGCCTTCTCCAGGGCTCGCTCGTTGGAGCTGGGCATGTAGAGGACCGAGCGTCGGGGTCGATACGTCCCTGCCGCGTATGCCGCGTGCTCGCCCATCGCTCAGGCCTCGCTTCCGGCGTCGCCCTCGCCCGCGGCATACACCTGCGCGAGTTCGGGGTCCGAGGACGAGAGTCGTTCTGCCAGTTCGAGAATGACGAGGCACTGCTTGAGCGAGGCGTCGTCCTCCATCTTCCCGTCGAGCATCACCGCGCCCGTGCCGTCACCCATCGCCGCCTTGACGCGTCGCGCGTGCGCGACATCGCCCACGGAGGGCGAGAAGACCTTCTTCGCGATCGCGATCTGCACCGGGTGCAGCGACCAGGCGCCCACACAACCAAGGAGGAAGGCGTTGCGGAACTGGTCCTCGCACGCGACGACATCCTTGATGTCCCCGAACGGTCCGTAGTAGGGGAAGATTCCATGCATCGCGCAGGCATCGACCATGCGCGCGATCGTGTAGTGCCAGAGATCCTGTTGATACGTGGTCCGCGCCCCGTCGATGTCGCCGTCGACGGGATCCTGGCGTACCAGGTAGCCCGGATGCCCACCACCGACACGCGTTGTCTTCATCCGCCGGTCGGCGGCGAGGTCGGCAGGGCCGAGCGAGATGCCCTGCATCCGCGGTGACGCACCACAGATCTCCTCGACATTGGCCACACCCCGCGCCGTCTCCAGAATGGCGTGGACGAGGATCGGTCGCGCCAGCCCCGCCCGCGCCTCCAACTGGGCCAGCAGGCGATCGATGTAGTGGATGTCCTCGGCGCCCTGCACCTTCGGCACCATGATGACATCGAGTTTGTCGCCGATCTCGGTGACCAGGGTCGTGAGGTCGTCGAGCACCCACGGGCTGTCCAGGGCATTGACACGCGTCCAGAGCTGGGTGTGCTCACCGAAATCGGTGGCCTTGGCGATGTCCACGAGCCCCTGCCGGGCGGCTTCCTTGTTGTCGGCCTTCACCGCGTCCTCGAGGTTGCCGAGCAGCACGTCGACCGAGCCGACGAGGTCGGGCACCTTGGCCGCCATCTTCGGGTTGCTGGGGTCGAAGAAGTGGATCATCCGGCTCGGGCGGGCCGGCACGTCACGCAGCGGGGCGGGGGCGCCGACGGCGAGCGGGGCGAAGAAGTCCTTGGCGGAGCGCATGGCGCACTGACCTTTCGACGATGGAGGATCTGCCGGGGAACGTACCAGCGCGGCGCGGCCCAGCGTTATGAGCCAGTTCACGCGTGGTCAACGGCATACTGACGCGCATGACGGAGCCCACGCGACCGCTCCCCGACGCGCCCGCGGAGGCGACCGACAGCGCACCCGCAGCGGTCAACATCACCCGACTGGTCGCCGAAGCGATGAGCAAGTCGGGCATCCTCTGGATCCGCCTTCCGGGCGGTGACACCCACCCGGCGTGGTTCGTCTGGCACGACGACGGTGACGAGCGCGGGACCGGCCCCGCGGCCTACGTCATCTCGGGTATCGGCGAGCAACCGCTCCCCTGGCTGCCGGCCGAGGTCGACCTCCTCCTGCGCAGCAAGGACTCCGGAGGCCGCCTGCTCACCATCGGCGCCACCGTGCGTGAGATCGCTCCCACCGACGACGCGTGGGAGGCCGCGGCTGCCCTCCTGCGCCCGGAACGGCTCAACCTCGTCGGCACCACGGAGGACGTCGACACGCGCTGGCGGCAGGGCTGCACGATCCACGTCCTCACCCCCCACGGGCGACCCACCGAGCAACCCGGAGCGTATGCCGCGGAGCCCGGTTCCCGTCGGATCGCCCCCGCGAAGGCCGCGACGGCGCGCTGGCGCCCCTGGCACTGGCGAGGGCGGCCGCAGTCCCGGCGCGGCACCCGGTGAGGTCCCACGCGTCCCTTGCGTGACGTCGATACCCTTGGCCCGTGGCAACGACAACGCGCGTCTTCGTCGGACGCCTGGCCCAGCTGAGCGTGTTCGACCCGCTCGGCGAGAAGCTGGGTCGGGTCCGTGACGTCGTCGTCACCTTCAGCACCCAGCGGACCCGGCCCCGGGTCATCGGTCTGGTCATCGAGGTGGGCTCGCGCAAGCGGATCTTTGTCCCGATGACCCGGGTCATCAGCGTCGAGGGTGGGCAGGTCCTGACGACCGGCTTGGTCAACGTGCGTCGCTTCGAACAGCGCGCCAACGAGACCCTCGTGTTGGCCGAACTCGTCGAGCGTCATGTCCAGGTCAAGGTCGGTGGCGAGTTCGTCGACGCGATCATCGAGGACATCGGGTTGGAGCAGGCGGCGAACCGAGCGTGGTCGGTGACCCGCGCGTTCGTCCGGAAGAGGACCGGTGGCTCCCTCAACCCCTTCTCCAGTCGGCGTCGCGGCGAAACCTTCGTCACGCCGATCGAGGACGTCCTGGACCTGCGCGAGGTCAAGGCGGCCCAGAGTGCTGCGCGGCTGCTCGAGACATACCAGGACATGAAGCCGGCCGACCTGGCCGAGGTCATCCATGATCTCGCGCCCAAGCGGCGAGCCGAGGTGGCGGCAGCCCTGGACGACGACCGACTCGCCGACGTCATCGAGGAACTGCCCGCCGACGACCAGATCGAGATCCTCGTGGGTCTGCAGGTGGAACGAGCCGCCGACGTTCTCGAGGCGATGGAGCCCGACGACGCCGCCGACCTGCTCTCCGAGTTGCCCCCCGAGCGCCAGGAGGAACTCCTGGAGAAGATGGACCAGGACGAGGCCGAGGACCTGCGCCGCCTGCTCACCTACGACGACGACACGGCGGGCGGTCTGATGACCACCGAGCCGGTCATCATGGGACCGGAGGCGTCCATCGCCGAGGCGCTGGCGCTGGTCCGGCGTGAAGAGCTCGCCACCGCGCTCGCGACCACCGTCTTCGTCTGCCGGCCACCGCTCGAGACGCCGACCGGCCGCTACCTCGGCATGGTCCACATCCAGCGTCTGCTGCGCGAGCCACCCCATGCACCGATCGGCGGCATCCTCGACAAGGACGTCGAGCCGCTCACTCCCGATGCGAGCCTGGGCCAGATCACTCGCATGCTGGCCAACTACAACATGGTGGGCCTACCGGTCGTGGACGACGAGTCCGGTGCCCTGCTCGGTGCCGTGACCGTGGACGACGTGCTCGACCACATCCTCCCCGAGGACTGGCGCGAGGACCGGCACGAGCCGGACCAGGAGCACCCCGAGGTGGTTCATGGCTGAGCGTCGCTCGGAGCGGCTGGACCAGCCCCGCGAGAACGTCCGCCGCTTCACCCTGCCGTCGTGGATGACGAACGAGGCCTTCGGCCTCATCTCCGAGAAGTTCGCCCGCTTCATGGGGACCGCGCAGTTCCTCATCGGCATGACGGTCTTCGTCGGGATCTGGCTGATCTGGAACACGTGGGGACCCAAGAACCTCCAGTTCGACCCGCGTGACCTCAACTACACCCTGCTCACGCTGATCCTCAGTCTCCAGGCCTCGTATGCAGCGCCGCTGATCCTCCTCGCACAGAACCGGCAGGCCGACCGCGACCGGGTCGCCACCGAGCAGGACCGCAGCCGGGACGAGCGCAACTTGGCCGACACCGAGTTCCTCACGCGCGAGGTGGCCGCCCTGCGGCTCGCGTTGCGCGAGACCGCCACCCGCGACTTCGTGCGCTCCGAGCTGCGGGACCTACTCGATGAACTCGAGGAACGTGGGCTGCGGATCACCGCCGATCCCGAGGCTCCCGTCGCCAAGAAACCCCGGGTGGGGAAGCCCCCGAAGGCGACCTAGACTCGGGGCATGTCTGTCGTGCCCCGAGAAGCCCTCGCAGCCGCCCTCGCCACCGTCGACGACCCGGAGATCCGCAAGCCGATCACCGAGCTCGGCATGGTCGAGTCGTGCACCTGCGACGAGGCCGGACGGGTCGCCGTGACCATCCTGCTCACCGTCTCCGGCTGCCCCCTCAAGGACAAGCTCACCAAGGACACGACCGCCGCCCTGATGAAGGTCGAGGGTGTCACCTCGGTCGAGGTCACCCTCGGGGTCATGTCGGACGAGCAGCGCGGCGAGCTCAAGACCAAACTCCGGGGCGGTGCCGCCGAGCGTGAGGTCCCCTTCGCCAAGGCGGGTTCCCTCACCCGGGTGTATGCCGTGGCCTCGGGCAAGGGGGGCGTCGGCAAGTCGTCGGTGACCGCCAACCTCGCGGCTGCCCTGGCCGCCGAGGGCTTGAAGGTGGGCGTGGTCGACGCCGACATCTATGGCTTCTCGATCCCCCGGATGCTCGGCGTCGAGGGCAAGCCGACCCAGGTCGACGACATGATCCTGCCGCCGGTGCAGCACGACGTGAAGGTCATCTCGATCGGCATGTTCGTGCCGGGCAACCAGCCGGTCGTGTGGCGTGGCCCGATGCTCCACCGGGCCCTGCAGCAGTTCCTCGCCGACGTCTTCTGGGGAGACCTCGACGTGCTGCTCCTCGACCTGCCGCCAGGGACCGGCGATGTCGCGATCTCGGTCGCCCAGCTCATCCCGGGCGCTGAGATCCTCGTCGTCACGACACCCCAGCAGGCGGCGGCGGAGGTGGCCGAGCGCGCCGGTTCGATCGCCTTGCAGACCCACCAGCGGGTCGCCGGCGTCATCGAGAACATGTCGTGGCTCGAGCTCCCCGACGGCTCACGCCAGGAGATCTTCGGCAGCGGTGGCGGTCAGGCCGTCGCGGACTCGCTCACCCGCTCCATCGGTGCCGAGGTCTCACTGCTCGGCCAGATCCCGCTCGACACCACGCTGCGGATCGGTGCCGACGAAGGCATGCCCGTGGTGCTCGGCCAGCCCGACTCCCCTGCCGCCGTGGCCCTGCGCGGGATCGCTCGGGGTCTGGCCTCACGGGCCCGCGGCCTGGCCGGACGCTCCCTCGGCCTCACCCCGGCCGGCCGCTGACCCCAACTTCTGCGTCATGCAGAAGTTGGGTTTTCAGGTGGCCTCGGCGTCCCAGTAGGACGCACGTCCGGATGGAACCATGCTCCCGACCGCGCCCATCACCGCCGAGCCGGTCACCGCAGCGCCGACCACCGCGGGGGCAACTGGCGCCGACCCGTGATTCGCGAGCACCTCACGGGCCGTGTCCTTGACACTGACCACATCGTCACGCACCGTCCGGGCCTCGTCGGCCAACTCCTTGAACGGCTGCGACACATAGTCGAGCGGCTCGGCCAGTGCCTCCCGCACGATCCGGCGAGGGTCGTATTGACGGGGGTCGTACTGCCGCCAGTTGATGTCTTGGTACTCAGGGCCCAACTGGTCCTTGAGGGTGACCTTGGCACCCTCCGCCATCACCCGGAGCTTGCGCACACCCTGGGCGAGCTTCGCGGCATACTCCGGCAATCGCTCGGGGCCGAGGATGACGACGGCGAGCACGATGAGGATGAGGAACTCCCAACCATTGATGCCCAGCACTGCGGTCCTCTCCCGAACTCCAGCCGACGGCCGCCGGATCAGTCCGTCGACGCTTCGAGGACCATGGTGACATCCTCGTCCTTGCCGCCGCGACGCACGGTCAGGGTGACCTTGTCACCGACGTCGAGGGCCCGGATGCCGACGACCAAGGCGTCGGGGTTGGTCACCGGCTTGCCGTTGAGCGCGACGATGATGTCGCCCGCCTTCAGGCCCGCCTTGGCGGCCGGACCGTTCGCGGTGACCGGATCCTGGCCGTTCGGCAGGCTGTCGCGGACCTTGACGCCCTCACCTTCGTACTCCTGGTCGAGGTAGACCCCGATGACCGGGTGCACGGCCTTGCCCTTGGTGATCAATTGCTCGACTGTCTTCTTGACCTGCGCCGAGGGGATGGCGAAGCCGACCCCGATGCTCCCAGCCTGGCCGGTGGATCCGGTTCCCGGTGCGGTGGCGATCGCCGAGTTCACGCCGATGACCTCGCCGGCCATGTTGAGCAGGGGGCCACCGGAGTTGCCGGGGTTGATCGCCGCATCGGTCTGGATGGCATTGATGAAGGAGGTGTCCGAGGCGCTGCCGGCCGCGACCGGTCGGTCCAGGGCACTGACGATGCCTGCGGTCACGGTGGACTCCAGCCCGAGCGGAGCACCGACGGCGATGACCTCGTCACCGACGACAACCTTGGAGGAGTCGCCGACCGGCAACGGGGTCAGGTCGGTGCGCTCGACCTTGATGACGGCCAGGTCATAGGGCTGGTCACGCCCGACGATGGTGGCCTTGGACTGCTTGCCATTGCTGAGCACGACGGTGATGTCACCCCCGTTGGCGGCGTCGGCGACGACGTGGTTGTTGGTGACGATGTGGCCCTGGTCGTCCAGCACCCAACCAGACCCGGTGCCCTCGCTCGTCCCCGACTTGACCTCGATGGTCACCACGCTCGGCATGGCCTTGGCCGCGATGTTGGCGATCGACCCGGCCGGCCGGGTGGTCGCGCCCGCACCAGCGGTCGGCGCCGGTCCTTGAGTCGTCGAGGGGGTGGACGAGGTGAAGGACATCTTCCCGTTGGCCGCCAGCCAGCCCCCCAGCAGCCCACCG
>NZ_HF570956.1:2485019-2531097 GCF_000367525.1 Phycicoccus elongatus Lp2
CGGCATACCAACCACCTTGCCGGACGCAACGAGAGAAAGGTGACGCCTGATGGCGACCCGCACCCCGCTCATGGCGGGCAACTGGAAGATGAACCTGGACCACCTGCAGGCAACCCATCTGGTGCAGAAGCTCGATTGGAGCCTGCGCGACGGCAAACACGACCACGGGGCCGTCGAGGTTGCCGTCCTGCCCCCCTTCACCGACATCCGCAGCGTCCAGACCCTGATCGACGGTGACCGGCTGCCGCTCAAGTACGGCGCTCAGGACCTGTCCGTCCACGACTCCGGCGCCTACACCGGCGAGATCTCGGGGGCCTTCCTGGCCAAGCTCGGCTGCACCTATGTCGCGGTCGGCCACAGTGAACGCCGTGAGTACCACAACGAGACCGACGCGGTCGTGAACGCCAAGATCAAGGCGGCCTACACGCACGGACTCACGCCGATCTTCTGCTGCGGAGAGGGCCTGGAGATCCGGCAGGCGGGCGAGCAGGTGGCGCACGTCCTGGGCCAGATCGAGGCCGGCCTCGACGGGCTGCCCGCCGAGCAGGCCGCCTCGATCGTCATCGCCTATGAGCCGATCTGGGCCATCGGTACCGGTGAGGTTGCCACGCCCGAGGACGCCCAGGAGGTCTGCGCAGCGATCCGTACCAAGGTTGCCGAGCTCTACAGCGGAGACCTCGCCGACGGCATCCGCATTCTCTACGGCGGCTCGGTCAAGTCCGGCAACGTCGCGGCCATCATGGCCAAGGAGGACGTCGACGGGGCACTTGTTGGTGGCGCCTCCTTGGATGCCGAGGAGTTCACCGCGATCTGCCGCTTCCGCGACCACCTGCAGACGTCCTGACGGCTGCTCGGGTTATCCTGATCGCCGCGACCTCGGTCGCGACCGTTCGATACTTCTGATTGGTGATCCCGTGAACGCCGTCCGCATCGGCCTACAGGTCCTCCTCGTCCTCGGAGGCCTCTTCCTGACCATGCTCATCCTCCTGCACAAGGGCAAGGGTGGCGGTCTGTCGGACATGTTCGGTGGAGGCATGTCCAGTTCGCTGGGTGGCTCCTCGGTTGCCGAGCGCAACCTCGACCGAATCACCATCTCGGTGGCTGTCGTGTGGTTCACCTGCATTGTCGGGCTCGGGATCCTCGACCGATTCGCCTGAGCCAACCCGTCCCGCACCGCCGCGGGACCGTCTGCTGTGAAGGAGCGCCGCTGTCATGGCTGGTGGGAACGCAATCCGGGGAAGCCGTGTCGGCGCCGGGCCGATGGGCGAGGCCGAGCGGGGCGAGACGGCACCACGCGTCTTTGTGACCTTCTACTGTGCCAACGGGCACCAGACCCGTCCGAGCTTCGCGCGGGAAGAGGGCGTCGTGGTCCCCGAAGAGTGGGACTGCCCACGCTGCGGCTTCCCGGCGGGCACCGATCAGGACAATCCGCCGGCTCCGCCGCGTGTCGAGCCCTACAAGACGCACCTTGCCTATGTGAAGGAGCGTCGCTCGGACACCGACGGCGCCGCGATCCTCGAGGAGTCCCTTCAGGCGCTGCGTGACCGCGGCCTGATCACCTGATCTGCCGACCGATCAGCTCAGCGCGACGCGGCCACGCGGGCGAGGTGCCGCACCACGCCCTCGACCCAACCGGTCTCCCGACGCATCCACCGCGCCGCGACGAGATTGCTCGGCACCACTGTCGTCGTGCCACGGCGGGACTCCAGGCCCACATCGCTCCCGAAGGGGTCGGTGATGAAGGCCCAGCGAAAGCCGCCATGCCGAGCCAGGTGCTCACCCAGCGCGGTGGCCACGGCATCGAGGTCGGCGCGGCTCACCGTGTCATCCGGCAGGCTGCGCAGCCGATCAAGGGTGTGGCCGATCGACGCGATGTCCTCGGGGTCGGCGCCAAGGGTGATCGCTTGTCGTAGGCGCTCCTCGACCTGCGCGTGCTGACCTGCGTCGAGAGCGGTCGTGATGATGCTCTCGACGACGGCGTCCGAGCCATCCAGATCGTCGGCAGAGGGCACCTCGGTCGACTCCGCGGCGTGGTCGCCCGCCCCGCTGGGTTTCTTCCGGAACCAACCCATGATCGTCAGCTCCGTGCAGTTCCCACGCCGGCCAGACCCACGGTGAGGGCCTCCTGGTAGACATCGTCCGGGTCAAGGCGCCGCAGTTCTTCGGCCAGGCACTCGGCATCCGAGCGGTGCGCGAGGGCGATCGTTCGGTCGGGTTGGCCGGGTGTGGACAGCGTGGCGGCGTTGCCGTTGACCGGCCGGTGGAGCTCGAGAACCCCACTCGCGCGAGTCAACTCGACCGCGATCACCCCGGAGGACTCCTTCGAGCGGCGCAGTCTCACCGGGCACTTCAGTCTTGCGTGCAGCCAGGCCGCGAGCAGATCCGCGGACGGTGAGTCCGGGGCTCCGACGACGACCGCACTCTCGACCGACTCATAGGGAGCCTGATCAAGCGCGGCCGCGAGCAGACCTCGCCAGCGCGTGATCCGGCCCCAGGCAAGATCGGTGTCGCCGGCCGCATAGGCGTCGGCGAGTCGGCGCAGAGCGGTCCGGGGGTTCTTGGCCAGATACACCGAGTCCGTGATCCGCCGCTGGGCCATCGAGCCGATCGGGTCCTTGGCTGGGGCCTTCGGGGCGTGGCGCGGCCACCACACGACGATGGGGCTGTCGGCGAGCAGCAAGGGGGTCACGATGCTGTCCGCGTGGGCGACGACTCGGCCCACCAGTCGGGCCACGACCACCTCGCTGGCGCCCGCATCGCCGCCCACCCTGATCTGGCCGTCGAGGCGGGCGCGCCCGCGGGTCTCGCCCTGCACGATGACGATGATTCGACAAGGGTGCTGGCGGCTGGCCTCGTTGGCGATCGTGATGGCCTCTTCCGCCTCCACGTCGTCCACGACGACGACGAGGGTGAGGACCCTGGACAGGGCCATGGCGCCCACCTCGGAGCGGATCTTGACCAACCGTTTGGACAACTCCGTCGTCGTGGTGTCGGGCAGATCGACGATCACGGGAACCTCCACTCGCGGCCGTCACGGCGCATCAACTTGTCGGCCTCCGCCGGGCCCCACGTGCCGGCCGGGTACTGGTCGAGGCCGCCCTTCATCCCTGCCCAATGCTTCTCGATCGGGTCCAGGATCTGCCAGGACAGCTCGACCTCCTCGTGCCGGGGAAAGAGCGGTGGGTCCCCGAGCAGGACATCGAGGATCAGACGTTCGTAGGCCTCCGGCGAGGTTTCGGTGAAGGCCCGGCCATACCCGAAGTCCATGGTCACATCGCGGACCTCCATGGTGGCGCCGGGAACCTTGGCGCCGAAGCGCAACGTCACGCCCTCGTCCGGTTGCACCCGGATGACGATGGCGTTCTGGCCGAGTTCCTCGGTCGCGGTGTCGTTGAACGGCAGGTGCGGCGCCGTCTTGAAGACCAGGGCGATTTCGGTGACCCGCTTGCCCAGCCGCTTGCCGGTGCGGAGGTAGAACGGCACCCCCGCCCACCGGGCGTTCGCGACGTCGAGGCGCACTGCGGCATACGTCTCCGTCGTGGAGCCGGCCTTGACCCCCTCCTCCTGGAGGTAGCCGACGACCTGCTCGGCGCCCTGCCAACCCTCGGCATACTGACCACGAGCGGTCGCCGACCCGAGGTCCTTGGGCAGGCGCACCGAGGAGAGGACCTTCTCCTTCTCGGCGCGCAGATGATGGGCCTCGAAGGAGACCGGCTCCTCCATCGCGGTCAGAGCGAGCAACTGCAGCAGGTGGTTCTGGATGACGTCGCGGGCCGCACCGATGCCGTCGTAATAGCCGGCGCGGCCACCGATGCCGATGTCCTCGGCCATCGTGATCTGGACGTGGTCGATGTAGTTGCGATTCCAGACCGGCTCGAACATCGAGTTGGCGAACCGCAGGGCGAGCAGGTTCTGGACCGTCTCCTTGCCCAGGTAGTGGTCGATCCGGAAGACCGAGTCGGCGGGGAAGACGCCCTCGACGATCTTGTTGAGTTCCTGGGCTGATGCCAGATCGTGCCCGAACGGCTTCTCGATGATGACGCGCCGCCAGGAGTCCGAAGGACCGCCGGCCAGGCCGGAGCGTTGCAACTGCTCGCAGACCAAGCCGAAGAATCCGGGTGGAATTGACAGGTAGAAGGCGTGGTTGCCGCCTGTGCCGCGGTGCTCGTCGAGTTCCTTGACGACCCGCGCCAGCTCGTCGAAGGCGGCATCGTCGTCGAAGCTGCCCGGGACGAACCGGAAACCCTCGGCCAGGGACTTCCACACCTCCTCGCGGAAGGGGGTGCGGGCGCCGGCCTTGACCGCGTCGTGGACGATGTCGCCGAAGTCCTGGGTCGCCCAATCCCGGCGGGCGAAACCGACGAGGGAGAACCCGGGCGGCAGCAGGCCACGGTTGGCCAGGTCGTAGATCGCCGGCATCAACTTGCGACGCGCCAGGTCGCCGGTGACCCCGAACATGACAATGCCGCAGGGCCCGGCGATCCGGGGGAGACGCTTGTCGCGTTCGTCGCGCAGCGGGTTGCGTTGCGGCGTGACTCGGGCCGGGCTCATCGGGCTCGCTCGAGGGCGGCGGTGACTCCGTCGAGGAGTTCGGCCCAGGACTTCTCGAACTTCTCGACGCCCTCACGCTCGAGTTGGTCGACGACGTCGGAGTACGAGATGCCGAGGCCTTCGAGGGCATCGAGCACGGCGGCCGCGTCGCCGTAGTGGTCGGTCACCGTGTCACCGGTGACAACCCCGTGGTCCGCGACGGCGTCGAGTGTCTTCTCGGGCATCGTGTTGACGGTGCCGGGGGCGACCAACTCCGTGACATACATCGTGTCGGGGTATGCCGGGTCCTTGACTCCCGTGGACGCCCACAAGGGCCGCTGAGGCCGGGCGCCGGCCGCTGCCAGGGTCTCCCACCGCGCCGAGGAGAAGACCTCCTCATAGGCCTGATAGGCAAGGCGCGCATTGGCGATCCCGGCCTTGCCCTTGAGGGCCTTGGCCTCCTCGGTGCCGAGGACATCGAGGCGCTTGTCGATCTCGGTGTCGACTCGCGAGACGAAGAACGAGGCCACCGAGTGAATCGTCGACAGGTCCCGACCGGCCTCCTTGGCCTGCTCGAGGCCTGTGAGGAAGGCGTTCATGACGGCGCGATACCGCTCGAGGCTGAAGATGAGGGTGACGTTGACGCTGATTCCCTCGGCGAGGGTGGCGGTGATCGCCGGCAGCCCCTCGACCGTCGCAGGGATCTTGATGAGCACGTTGGGGCGGTCCACCGCGGCGTGCAGGGCCTGGGCCTGGTCGACGGTGGCCGCGGTGTCGCGCGCGAGCCGCGGATCGACCTCGATCGAGACCCGACCGTCCACCCCGTCCGTGCGCTCGTAGAGAGGGGTGAAGAGGTCGCAGGCGGCCCGGACGTCGTCGGTGGTCATCGCGAAGACGGCGTCGTCGACGCCGGAATCCGCCGCCGCGAGGTCGGCGACCTGCGCGGCATACGCCTCACCATCGGCCAGTGCCGCCTGGAAGATGGAGGGATTGGTCGTGACGCCGACGACGCCCTTGGTCTCGATGAGATCGGCGAGATTGCCGGATTCCAGCCGCTCCCGGGAGAGGTCGTCGAGCCAGATCGAGACGCCGGCGTCGGCCAGGTCGGTGAGTGCCTTGTTCGTCGTCATGGTCACTTTCCCCTCGAGGTCTTGGCAGCGAGCCGGTGTGTCGCCTTCGCGGCCGGCTTGTCGGTGCGAGCGCTGTCGGGCGTGACTGCCGGGATCACGTCGGCGTCCGCCGCAGCCTTGAGCGACCGCTTCGCTGCGGCCACGACCTTGTCGGCCGTGAAGCCGAACTCGCGGAACAAGGTCGCGGCGTCGGCTGACGCACCGTAGTGGTCGATGCCGATGACCTCGCCGGCGTCCCCGACGAGCTCGCGCCACCCGGTCGGCACTCCCGCCTCGACAGCCACCCGCGCGCGCACCGCCTTGGGCAACACCTTCTCGCGGTAGGCCGCGGACTGCTCCGCGAACCACTCGACACAGGGCATCGACACCACGCGCGTGCCGATGCCGGCCTTCTCGAGGGTGGTTCGGGCCTCGACGGCGAGCTGCACCTCGGAGCCCGTGGCGACGAGGATCACCTGCGGGGTCGCGGTGCTGGACTCGAGCAGGACGTAACCGCCTTTGGCGACGCCCGAGGCCGGTGCGGCCGCGCCCTTGCCACGCTCGACCACGGGGAGCGCCTGCCGCGAGAGGGCGAGGCCGGCCGGGGCAGCCCGCTCGAGAATGGCCAGCCAGGCGGCCGCGGTCTCGTTGGCGTCGGCCGGGCGGACGACCGAGAAGCCGGGGATGAGCCGCAGGCTGGCCAGGTGCTCGATCGGCTGGTGCGTGGGTCCGTCCTCCCCGAGCCCGATCGAGTCGTGGGTCCAGACGAAGGTGACCGGGAGCTGCTGGATGCAGGCCAGGCGGACGGCAGCCCGCATGTAGTCGGAGAAGACGAGGAAGGTGCCGCCGTAGGGCCGCGTCAGGCCCTCCAGAGCGATGCCGTTGAGGATCAGGCCCATCGCGAACTCGCGGATGCCGAAGTGGAGGGTGCGGCCGTAGGGGCCGCCCTTCCACTCGTGGGTCTGCTTGGACCTCGGGATGAAGGACGGCTCGCCCTCCATCGTCGTGTTGTTGGACTCGGCGAGGTCGGCCGACCCGCCCCACAGCTCAGGCATGACCGGAGCCATGGCGCCGAGGACCTTGCCGGAGGCGGCCCGCGTCGCGATGCCCTTGGCGTCGGCCGGGAAGGTGGGCAGGGCCTTGGCCAGCCCCGCGGGCAATTCGCCCTTGACGAGCCGGTCGAGCAGGGCCGCGCCGTCCGCGTTGGCCTTGCGCCAGGTCTTGTAGGCCTTGTCCCACTCGCGATGGGCCGCCTTGCCGCGGACCTTGACCTTGCGAGCGTGCGCCAGCACTGGGGCGTCGACCTCGAAGGTCTTGGCCGGGTCGAAGCCCAGCAACTGCTTCATGCCCTGGATCTCGGGATCGCCGAGGGCGGAGCCGTGGGACTTGCCCGTGCCCTTCTTGGTCGGGGCCGGCCACGCGATGACGGTGTGGAGGCGAATGAGGGTGGGGCGCTTGGCCTTCCGGCTCTTGGTGAGTGCGTTGTAGAGGGCGTCGACGTCCTCGGTGTAGTCGGGGGTGCCGGCCGGGTCGTTGCTCTTGCGCCAGTCGACGTCGACGACATCCCAGCCGTATGCCGCGTAGCGCGCGGCGACGTCCTCGCTGAAGGAGATGTCGGTGTCGTCCTCGATCGAGATCTGGTTGGCGTCGTAGACGACGGTCAGGTTACCGAGTTCCTGGTGACCGGCCAACGATGACGCCTCGCCGGAGACGCCCTCCATGAGGTCTCCGTCGGAGGCGATGACCCAGATGTGGTGGTCGAAGGGGCTCTCACCGGGCTTGGCGTCGGGATCCAGCAGGCCGCGCTGGCGCCGCTGCGCCATCGCCATGCCCACCGCGGAGGCCAGGCCGGACCCCAGCGGCCCGGTCGTGATCTCGACACCCGTCGTGTGGTGCACCTCCGGGTGACCCGGCGTCTGCGACCCCCAAGTGCGCAGAGCCTTGAGGTCGGCGAGCTGCAGGCCGTAGCCGGAGAGGAAGAGCTGGATGTACTGGGTCAGGCTGGAGTGCCCGCAGGACAGCACGAACCGGTCACGACCCAGCCAGGTCGGATCGCTCGGGTCGTGGCGCATGACGTTCTGGTAGAGCAGGTAGGCGACTGGAGCGAGGCTGATCGCCGTGCCCGGGTGGCCGTTGCCGACCTTCTGCACGCTGTCGGCGGCCAGGATGCGCACCGTGTCGACCGCACGGACGTCGAGGTCGGTCCACTGGGCCTTGCGCGCCAGCGGGCGCTTGAGGCTGGGGGAGCGCTTGGCAGAGGCGGCAGCAGCCACGTCAGGGCCTTTCTGTTCGACGTGAACGGCGCGCGCTGTCGGCGCCGGGTGGGGTGCACGATCGGATCCAGCCTAGTCACTCGGGTCGAGCACTCGGGCGGTGACCACGCGCGGCTTCACGGTCGGTAGACTCGCTGGGACCACCACTCGTCGTGAGAAGGCATCCTTCGTGTCCGCTGTTGCCCCGTCCGCGCCCGCGCAGACCTCTCCGGGTGGCTGGCGACGACAGGTGGCGAACTACGTCGCCCTGACCAAACCACGGATCATCGAGCTACTGCTCGTGACGACCGTTCCGGTCATGTTCCTCGCGCACCGCGGCGTGCCGGACCTCTGGTTGGTGGCTGCAACTGTCATCGGTGGCTACCTGTCGGCGGGTGCTGCGAACACCTTCAACATGGTCTACGACCGCGACATCGACGCCCTCATGCACCGGACCGAGAAGCGGCCGATCGTCACCGGCGAGGTCTCCGTGCGGGCCGGGATGGTCTTCGGTGTGTTGCTCACGGTCGTGTCGACGGTGTGGTTCGCGTGGTTGGTGAACTGGCCGTCCGCGGTCCTCTCCGTCGCCGCGATCGCCATGTATGCCGTGGGCTACACGATGCTCCTCAAGCGGCGGACCTCGCAGAACATCGTCTGGGGTGGCGCCGCCGGGTGCATGCCAGTCCTCATCGGTTGGTCGGCGGTGACGGGCACGGTCGGGTGGCCGGCGATCATCCTCTTCCTCGTCATCTTCTTCTGGACGCCGCCGCACTACTGGCCCCTGTCGATGGCCTTCAAGGACGACTACGCCAACGCACACGTCCCGATGCTGCCCGTGGAACGCGGCGCGGCCACCGTCGCTCGCCAGATCGTCGCCTACTCGTGGGCCATGGTGGCGACATCGCTCGCCCTTGTCCCGGTTGCCGGCATGGGGTGGATCTACCTCGTGACCGCCCTGCTCAGCGGTGGCGTCTTCATCACCGAGGGCCACCGCCTGCTGCGCCTGGCCAAGGCCGGCGCGGCCTCGAAGGTGCTCAAGCCGATGCGGCTCTTCCACTTCTCGATCACCTATGTGACCTTGCTCTTCCTCGCGGTTGCGATCGACCCGATCCTGCACCTCGCCATCGGCTGACCGAGCCCCCTTTCGCGCCGTCAGGCGTGGCGCGTGCGAAGCGCGACCATCGCTCGCGTCAGGGTGACGACGAGGAGGGCGGCCAGCAGCATGTGCCCGAGCACGAGCAGCCAAGGCAGGTCAGTGAGGTACTGCGCGTAGCCGACCACTCCTTGGGCCACGGTGACGAGGAGCACCGCATGCCAGGCGCCGGCTGCGCGGTTGTCGTCGGACCCGGTGAGGCGAACCGCAACCCACGTGGCCACGACCAGACCGACGAAGAGCATCACCGCGTCGGCATGCAGCCAGGAGATGGTGCGCGGGTCCAAGCCGAAGCGCGCCGGGGTGTCGGCATCCCCTGAGTGCGGTCCCGAGCCGGTCACCACCGTGCCGAGGGTGAGCACGATGGCCGCGACGAGGCAGGTCACGGTGCCGAGTTGTCGGACGAGCGAGGGGACCAGCGATCGTGCAGCCACGTCCGGCTCGTGACGGGTCAGGTGGAGGCGGGTGGCGATCGCGACCAATCCGGCAGACACGAGGAAGTGCGTGGCGACGGTCACCGGGTGCAATCCGGCCAGGACGGTCAGGCCGCCCAGCAGGGCCTGCAGGACGATGCCGCCGAGCACGAGCAGACTGTCGCGCTTGAGGTGTCGTCGAGGCGCGACCTGCCAGACGGCGATCACGGCGAGCAGAGCCGCCACCCCCAGGACGCCCGTGAGCGTGCGGTTCCCGAATTCGATGAACTTGTGGATGCCCTGCTCCTGGTGCGGGACCGGGACGTAACTCCCCGGCACGCACTGTGGCCAAGTCGGGCAACCCAAGCCGCTCCCGGTGAGTCGGACCAGCCCACCGCTGACGATGATGAGGACCTGCAGCATCGCGTTGACCCACAGGATCCGGTCGAACCACCGCGCGAGCAGTCCCTGGACCGGACCGGCGGGACCAGTGGGGGTGGCGTCGACGCGGGTGACCTGGCTGGACGGCATACTCACACCTGCAGGGTACGAGCCGCCCGCGGGTGGTCCACCCGCGGGGGCGGTCAGCAGAGAGGGTGACGTGGGCAGGCAGGAGGTCTCGCGTCGAGCCGCGGTGCTCGGAGCGCTGGGCGTGGTCGGGGCGGCCGCCGGATGTGCGGACACGGCCCCAACAGCCACGCCCACGTCGTCATCCACCCCTTTCGGGTCCTCGACGCCGACCCCCACCCCGAGTGCCACGCCGACACCGGCACCCACTCCGACACCGTCCGTGACCGACACCCCTGAGCCGGCACCCTCGACGGCGCCGTCGGGACCGATGTCGCCGCCATGGGCGGCGGCACCCATCCCCACCCGGGCCGCGACCGTGGCCGCCTTCTCCGGGCGGCGGCCCGGGCAGTGGGGCCTGGATGTCGAGGGGGTGACCTCCCGGCTCGAGCAGGCACTGGGGGTTGCGTTGACCTTCGATGCCTGCGGCGGAGGCAACGGTGGCGACGGCTACGACGCCGCCCTCATCGACCTTCTCCGCGCGCGGCAGGTGCCCGCCACGCTTTTCCTCAACCGCCGGTGGATCGTCGCCAACCCGGCCCTCGCCGCTGAACTTGCGGCCGACCCGCTCTTCGAGCTCGAGAGCCACGGCGTGCGGCATGTGCCGCTCTCGGTGACCGGCAGCGAGGCCTATGGAATCGCCGGGACCGCGTCGGTGGGGGAGGCCTACGACGAGGTCGTGGCCGCCAACGACTGGTTCGCTGCGACGCTCGGGCGGACCCCGTGGTTCTTCCGGTCGGGCACCGCGCACTACGACGAGGTGGCGGTGGCGATCAGCAGGTCCGTCGGCCAGGCAGTCGCCGGCTTCTCGGTCAACGCCGACGCCGGTGCCACCTACACGGCGACACAAGTGGCCGGCGAGCTCGCCCGCGTGCGGCCGGGCGACATCGTGATCTCCCACATGAACCGCCCAGGTCGCGGCACGAGCGGGGGGTATGCCGCGGCGCTGCCGACGTTGCTCGACCGCGGCGTGCGTTTCGTGCGCCTGCGCGACGGGTTCTGACTAGGGGGCCCACCGGAACAAGCGACCGGCCAGGGCCCAGCACGCCGCCGACCAGGCGAGCAGAACCCCCAGGGCACCCCATGACCAGGTGCCATGCGCCAGGGCGCCGCGCATGGCCTCACCGAGGGCACCCGAGAGGAGTGCACTCGCCAGGGGTTCGGCCCACGTGGGCAGGGTGGTGACCGGGAGCAGCAGACCGAGCCCGAGGAAGAGGACCCACGCAAGGTTGGCCAGGGCCAGGACGGCTTCGGCCCGCAGGGTGCCGGCGATGAGCAGACCCAGACCGAGGAAGGCCGTTGTCCCCAGCACGCCAG
Source organism: Phycicoccus elongatus Lp2 (assembly GCF_000367525.1). Lineage (GTDB taxonomy): Bacteria > Actinomycetota > Actinomycetes > Actinomycetales > Dermatophilaceae > Phycicoccus_A > Phycicoccus_A elongatus. The sequence continues at coordinate 2,496,361 of NZ_HF570956.1, forward strand.
CGACGAGCGCGGCGGGAATTCCCACGAGCTGGGGGCGCCAGCCCAGGGCAAGCGCCAGCCCGCCGAGGAGCAGGACCTGCACGAGCAGGACCGCGCCGACGGCGATCAGTTTGCCCATGAGCAGTCCGGAGCGCCCAAGGGGGCTGACGCCGTACATGCGCAGCACGCCGTACCTGCGGTCGAAGGCCGTGCTGATCGCCTGACCCGTGAAGGCCGTCGACGCGACGGCCAGGGCCAGCACCCCCGGTGCTGTCACATCGATCCGGTGCACGTCGCCGAGCGCCGGATAGGGACTCAGGGTGAGACCGACCAGGGCCATCGCCGGCAGCACCACGGACACGAGCAACTGCTCGCCATTGCGCAGCAGGGTCAGGGTCTCGAAGCGTCCCTGCGCGAATAGCCGCGCCGGACGGGCGGCAGCGCGCGGCCGAGCCGTCGATTCGGGCGCGGCGGAGGGGGTCATCGTAGGTCTCCGGTCAGCGCGAAGTAGCGGTCCTCGAGGCTCTCCCCATTTCGCACGTCGTCGACCGTGCCGGTGGCCAGGACCCGACCGCGACCCATCACCACGACGTCGTCGGCCACCCGCTCGGTCTCCTCGAAGGAGTGGGTCGTGACGACGACGCAGGCCCCTCGCTCGGCCTCCTCACGCATCAGCTCCCACACCTCGCGCCGAGCGTGCGGATCCAGCCCGGCTGTCGGCTCGTCGAGGAAGACGACATCCGGGCAGCCCACGAGAGCTGCTGCGAGGCCCACGCGTTGGCGCTGCCCGCCGGACAGCCGGCGCAGGGGAGTGCCGGCGAAGGAGTCGATCCCCAAGCGGCGGGTGAGGGCCTCGACATCTCGCGGCGCGGCATACAAGGCGGCGAGGTGACAGAGCAGGGCGAGGGGTTTGGCAGTGTTGGGGAGTCCGCCGTCCTGGAACATCACACCGACCCGCGCTCGATGATCGGGTCCCGCCCGCCAGGGGTCCGCCCCCAACACCCGTGCCGTGCCGCCGTCGGGTCGCTGCAAGCCCTCGAGACACTCGATCGTCGTCGACTTGCCGGCGCCGTTGGGGCCGAGGACCGTCGTGACCCGACCGGCCTCGGCCTGCCAGCTGGCCCCGGCGACGGCGACGACCTGGCCGAAAGTGCGCACGAGGTCGGTGATCTCGACGGCGGCCATGGCCCCGATCCTAGGCAGCCCGATGGTCGCAGCCGACAGGCGCCACCCAATAGGGTCAGGGGCAACGACGGGAAGGACCACCATGCTCTCCATCGACCGCGAAGCCGGACCGGCCACCGCGATCGCTGCCATTCCCGCGGCGCTGGCGCTGGCCGCACGACGCCCCGGGCTCGCCACCGTGCTCGCCGCCCTGCCGGCCGGAGTGGCGCTCTTCTTCCGCGACCCCGAGCGGACCCCTGACCACGCGGCGGTGCCGGCCGACGAGGTGCGCTCCCCGGCCGACGGCAAGGTCATGTATGCCGGCCCGGGCCAACCCGACGTCGCCCCCGAGGGCGAGTGGAACCAGGTCTCGATCTTCCTTTCCGCCTTCGACGTCCACATGAATCGGGCGCCCTTCGGTGGGCGCGTGACCGAGGTGGAGTTCCGGCCGGGGAAGTGGCTGGCGGCCTACAAGCACGAGAGTGCCTACCTCAACGAGCGCAGTGACATCACGGTCGAGCAGGAGGTCGACGGTGAGGTGCGACGCGTGCACTTCCGCCAGATCGTGGGCCTGATGGCGCGTCGTGTCGTCACCCGCGTCCAGGTGGGCGATGTGCTGCACACGGGGCAGCGCATCGGTCTGATGAAGTTCGGGTCGCGGATGGATGTCTTCGTGCCACCGCACGTGCCCCTGTCGGTCCGCAAGGGGGATCGGGTCGTCGCCGGCGAGACCGTCCTGGCCCGATGGCCGGGGATGCCATGAGTGACGACCAGTCCTCGCGCTGGCGTCGGCCGAGTGGTCGCCGCCCCTTCGACCGCTGGCGTCTGGTCGCCCCCTCAGGGGTGGAGGTGGTCTCGCTGCGCCAGTTGCGGCCCAAGGAGCGGCTGCGTCTGGTCTCCCCGAGCATCTTCACGACGCTCAACATGTTCTCCGGGCTCTCGTGCGTCCTGCTGGCCTTCCGGGGCCACTACCGCGAGGCGGCTGTCCTCATCGCTGTCTCGATCCTCATGGACATCGCCGACGGCTTCGTCGCCCGCAAGGTCGGAGCCACCTCGCCCTTCGGCATCCAGCTGGACTCGCTGGCCGACCTCATCTCCTTCGGGATCGCCCCCGCGGTGCTCATCCACACGTGGGCCCTGCCGACCTGGCCGTTCCTGGCCTGGGTTGCGGCCTGCCTGTGGCTGGCGTGTGCGGCCTTCCGATTGGCCCGCTTCAACGTGACGACGGATCCGACGGCGGACAAGCGCTATTTCATCGGCCTGCCCAGCCCGGGCGCCGCGGCCGTCGTGATGGCCACGATCTTCGCCCTGGACACCCCTGAAATCGGCCCGGATCCGGCCAAGTTCGCGCTTCCGGTGGCGATCTCGGCGATCCCGGCGGTACTCATGGTGACCACCATTCGCTTCCGGTCCTTCCGCCACCTGTTGCAGCCCCGGACCCGCCACGCACGACTGGTCTCGCTCGGGGTGCTTGCAGCCGTCCTCATCGGCCTGGTCGTCGCGCCCGGCCTCACCGGCCTCGCCATTGCCTACGGCTATGTGCTCCAGGCTCCGTTGGGTGTGCTCACCGCGCCGCTGCGTCGGCGCCTGTGGGGACCGGAGTCCATCGCTCCACCGCGCACCCGGCTCCGCTCGGTCTTCCTCGGCGTCATCGATGACGACGGGCTCGACGATCCGGTGGGTGAGGAGTGTCACGGAGCCGACGCGCCGGCCCCGCGGCATACCGCTGGGGCGGAGTAAGGCACACCTGAGTTGGACTTGGTTTGACCACATACCTAACATGGATGTGTGGATATTCGCGCAACGGCCTCGACGGGCAACCGCCCGGTGGAGTCCAGCACGCGCGAGCGCGTCCTGCGCGACATCTCCACCCTCGGCCCGATCACGACCTCGACGCTCGTCGAGCGGCTCGGCCTGACCGAGACCGCGGTGCGTCGACACGTCGAGAACCTCCACGCCGAGGGACTCATCGAGGGTCGTGACCAGGTCGGCCAGCGCGGCCGCGGCCGCCCCGCCCGCGCCTGGGTGCTGAGCGCCCAAGGGCATGCCCACCTTCGCTCCGACTACGACCATCTGGCCGAAGGCGCGATCCGCTTCCTCGCCACCCACGCCGGCCGCGGCGCCGTGCGTTCGTTCGCCGACGAGCGGGCGCGCGGGCTCGCCCAGCGCTGTCAAGAGCAGATGCCGGACGCGAACGCCCCCGTCGCCGAGCGCACCGCGGCTCTCGTGACCGCCCTCCAGCGCGAGGGGTATGCCGCGAGCGCGCGACCCGTCGCCGTCCCCGGTGCCGCGGCGCTCACCGGCATCCAACTGTGCCAGGGCCACTGCCCGGTGCAGCACGTCGCGGCCGAGTTCCCCGAGTTCTGTGACGCCGAGACGGAGGCCTTCTCCGAGCTGCTCGGCGTCCACGTCCAGCGACTGGCCACCCTCGCGCAGGGTGACCACGTCTGCACCACCTTCGTTCCGGGAGCCGCCGCTCCCGGGGCCACCACCGAGGAGAGGTCGCAATCATGACGACGACCAACGAGCCCACGATCGAGGACCTGAACCCCGGTCTGAAGGGGCTGGGCACCTACGAATACGGCTGGGCCGACAGCGACACCGCTGGCGCCACGGCCAAGCGCGGCCTCAACGAGGCCGTCGTCGAGGACATCTCGGGGCGCAAGAGTGAGCCCGCGTGGATGCGCGAGCTCCGGCTGAAGTCGTTGCGGCTCTTCGACAAGAAGCCGATGCCGACGTGGGGCAGTGACCTGTCCGGGATCGACTTCCAGAACATCAAGTACTTCGTGAAGTCGACCGAGAAGCAGGCGACCTCGTGGGACGAGCTCCCCGAGGACATCAAGAACACGTACGACCGGCTCGGCATCCCCGAGGCCGAGAAGCAGCGCCTGGTCGCCGGCGTGGCCGCGCAGTACGAATCCGAGGTCGTCTACCACCAGATCCGTGAGGACCTGGAGGAGAAGGGCGTCATCTTCGTCGACACCGACACCGGACTGCGGGAGTACGAAGACCTCTTCCGTGAGCACTTCGCGACCGTGATCCCCGCCGGAGACAACAAGTTCGCGGCGCTCAACACCGCGGTCTGGTCCGGTGGGTCCTTCATCTACGTCCCGCCGGGTGTCCACGTCGACATCCCGTTGCAGGCCTACTTCCGGATCAACACCGAGAACATGGGCCAGTTCGAGCGGACGCTGATCATCGCCGACGAGGGCTCCTATGTGCACTACGTCGAGGGGTGCACTGCGCCGATCTACAAGTCGGACTCGCTGCACAGCGCCGTCGTGGAGATCATCGTCAAGAAGAACGCCCGAGTGCGCTACACGACGATCCAGAACTGGTCCAACAACGTCTACAACCTCGTCACCAAGCGCGCGACCTGCGCCGAGGGCGCGACGATGGAGTGGATCGACGGCAACATCGGCTCCAAGGTGACGATGAAGTACCCCGCCGTCTTCCTCCTCGGCGAGCACGCCAAGGGCGAGACCCTGTCCATCGCCTTCGCCGGCGAGGGCCAGCACCAGGACGCCGGCTCCAAGATGGTCCACGCCGCCCCCAACACGAGCAGCTCGATCGTCTCCAAGTCGGTCGCACGCGGCGGCGGCCGCACGTCCTACCGAGGCCTGGTGCAGATCAACGAGGGTGCCCACGGGTCGAAGTCCTCGGTCGTCTGCGATGCCCTGCTCGTCGACAACATCAGCCGCTCCGACACCTACCCCTATGTCGACATCCGCGAGGACGACGTGCAGATGGGTCACGAGGCGACCGTCTCGAAGGTCTCCGAGGACCAGATGTTCTACCTCATGTCCCGAGGCATGACCGAGGAGGAGGCGATGGCGATGATCGTGCGCGGCTTCGTCGAGCCGATCGCCAAGGAACTCCCGATGGAGTACGCCCTCGAACTCAACCGCCTCATCGAACTTCAGATGGAAGGAGCCGTAGGCTGACATGCCGCTGCTCACCACGTCCGACGTCGGGACCGACGTTCACCCCGGCCTGAAGGGCCCCACGGATCCCACTGCCGGAGCCCACACCCACTCGGCCGCGACGATGGTCCCCGACCAGTCGCGCGCCGAGCGGACCCAGTCGTATGCCGTGGCTGACTTCCCCGTGCCGCACGGGCGCGAGGAGGACTGGCGTTTCACGCCGGTCGCCGAGTTGGCCGCGCTGTTCGCTGACGAGTCCACCGGCAACTGCCTCGACTGGGCCGAGCAACTGCCGCAGGGCGTCACGCTGACGAGCATGTCGGTCCAGGAGTGGCAGGCCACCGGGGCACCCAGGCCCGCTGACCGAGCTGCCGTCGTGGCCGCGGCCAACAGTGGGGGAGTCGCCGTCCTCGACGTCCCCGCCGAGGCCGAGCTCACCGAGCCGGTGCGCATCAACCTGACCGGCGACGACCAGGGTGTTGTCCATGGGCACCTCCTCGTGCGCGTCGGTCGACACGCTCGCGCCACGATCGTGGTCGGCCACAGCGGAACGTCGACCTACTCCGAGATGCTCACCCTCGATGTCGCTGACGGCGCCCAGGTGACCTTCGTGAGCCTGCAGGAGTGGGCGGACGATGCGATCCACCTGGGCCAGCACGATGTCATCGTCGGTCGCGATGCGTCGGTGCGCCACATCGCGGTGACCCTCGGCGGCCACCTCGTCCGGCTCAACACCAACGCGAGCTATCGAGCCCCGGGCGGCTCCTTCGAGGCGCTCGGCGTCTACTTCGCCGACGCAGGCCAGCATCTCGAGCACCGGCTCTTCGTCGACCATGGTGTGCCGCACTGCCGCAGCAATGTCGAGTACAAGGGCGCCCTCCAGGGGGAGACCGCGCACACGGTGTGGGTCGGGGACGTCCTCATCCGGGCTGCCGCCGAGGGCACCGACACCTACGAGCTCAACCGCAACCTCATCCTCACCGAAGGTGCTCGCGCCGACTCGGTGCCCAACCTCGAGATCGAGACCGGCCAGATCGAGGGTGCCGGACACGCGTCTGCGACAGGGCGATTCGACGACCAGCAACTCTTCTACCTGATGGCACGTGGGATCCCCGAGGACCAAGCACGTCGTCTCGTCGTTCGTGGCTTCTTCGCCTCGGTCGTGGCCCGGATCGGGGTCCCCGAGGTCCAGGAGCGCCTCATGGCCGCCATCGACCTCGAGCTCGAGCAGGCCTCCGTATGAGCGCCCAACCCAACCCCGCGGCATACGGGGAGAGGGTGTTGGTCTGCCGGCTCGACGAACTCCCCGAGGTGGGGTCGGCGGCCGCCGACGTCAACGGTCGCCTCGTCGCGCTCGTGCGCACCGACGACGGCGTCGTGCACTGCATCGACGACACCTGCACCCACGCCAACGTCTCGCTCGCCGAGGGCGAACTCGACGGCTGCACCCTCGAGTGCTGGCTCCACGGGTCCCGCTTCGACCTGCTCACCGGTGACCCCTCGGGGCCCCCAGCGACCGTCCCGGTCGCCGTCCACCACGTCACGATCGAGGGTGACGACGTCTACGTCGCCCTGAAGGAGAACTGAGCCATGTCCACCCTGACCATCACCGATCTCCACGTCACGGTCGAGACCGACCAGGGCACCAAGGAGATCCTGCGCGGGGTCAACCTCACGATCAACTCCGGTGAGGTGCACGCGATCATGGGCCCCAACGGTTCCGGCAAGTCAACCCTCGCCTATGCGATTGCCGGCCACCCGAAGTACACCGTCACCTCGGGCACCGTCACCCTCGATGGCGAGGACGTCCTCGCGATGAGCGTCGACGAGCGCGCGCGGGCCGGGATCTTCCTGGGCATGCAGTACCCCGTCGAGGTCCCCGGTGTCTCGGTGTCCAACTTTCTGCGAACCGCCAAGACGGCGATCGAGGGCGAGGCCCCCAAGCTGCGCACCTGGGTGAAGGACGTCAAGGACGCCATGGCCGGTCTGCGGATGGACCCGGAGTTCGCCAACCGCAATGTCAACGAGGGCTTCTCCGGTGGCGAGAAGAAGCGCCACGAGATCCTCCAGATGGAGCTCCTCAAGCCGAAGTTCGCGGTTCTCGACGAGACCGACTCCGGCCTCGACGTCGATGCGCTTCGGATCGTCTCCGAGGGTGTCAACCGGGCCAAGGCGAGCACCGACGTGGGCATCCTCCTGATCACCCACTACACGCGGATCCTGCGGTACATCACCCCCGACTTCGTCCACGTCTTCGTCGACGGCCGGATCGCCGAGGAAGGTGGCCCCGAGCTCGCGGACCGTCTCGAGGCCGAGGGCTACGACCGCTTCCTGACGAACGCCTGAGGTTCCGTATGCCGTCCGCTCCCTTCAGCGAGGAGGAGGTCGCCGCGATCCGGGCCGACTTCCCGATCCTGGCGCGCACCGTGCGTGACGACCGGCCGTTGGTCTACCTCGACTCGGGCGCGACCTCGCAGAAGCCGCGCCAGGTGCTCGACGCCGAGCGGGACTGGTACGAACGTCTCAACGCCGCACCTCACCGTGGCGCCCACGCGCTCTCCGAGGAGGGCACCGAGGCCTACGAGGCCGCGCGGGCGACGATTGCTGCCTTCATCGGCGCACGGTCCGACGAGGTCGTCTTCACCAAGAACGCCACCGAGGCGATCAACTTGGTCGCCTATGCCTTCTCCAACGCCTCCCAGAAACCCACCAATAGTGAGCTTTCTGTCGACCAGCCGCGACAAGAACTCACCAATAGTGAGCTTTCTGTCGACCGGTTCGTTCTCGGTCCGGGCGACGAGGTCGTCGTCACCGAGATGGAGCACCACGCCAACCTCATCCCGTGGCAGGAACTCTGCCGCCGCACCGGGGCAACGCTGAGGTGGCTCGACGTGACCGAGGACGGTCGCCTCGACCTGTCCCACCTCCACGACATCGTGAACGAGCGCACCAAGGTGCTCGCCTTCGCTCACCAGTCCAACGTGCTGGGCACGATCAACCCGGTGGACCAGCTCGTGAGCCGGGCCAGAGAGGTCGGGGCGCTCACCGTCCTCGACGCCTGCCAGTCAGTGCCGCACATGGGTGTCGACGTCCACGCCCTCGGTGTCGACTTCGCCGCCTTCTCCGGGCACAAGATGCTCGGCCCGATGGGCATCGGTGTCCTGTGGGGTCGGGCCGAGTTGCTCGATGCGATGCCCGTCTTCCTCACCGGCGGCTCGATGATCGAGACCGTCACGATGGAGGGCGCGACCTACGCCCCGGTTCCGCAGAAGTTCGAGGCCGGGGTGCCCAATGCGGCCCAGGCCATCGGGCTCGCCGCAGCCTGCGACTACCTCACCGACCTGGGAATGGATCGGGTCGCGGCCCACGAGCACGCCCTTGCCGAGCGGCTGCTGACCGCCCTGGCGACGCGTCCGTGGGTCCGGGTCGTCGGCCCGACCGACCTCACCGACCGTGGGGGAGCGGTGTCCTTCGTCGTCGACGGCGTTCATGCCCACGACGTCGGGCAGGTTCTGGACGCTGCCGGTGTTGCAGTGCGCGTGGGACATCACTGCGCGTGGCCGCTGCACCGGACGATGAAGGCGGCGGCGACGACGCGAGCGAGCTTCGCGGCATACAACACCGCGAGCGAGGTCGACGCGCTCGTGGCTGCCCTGGACACCGTGCCGCAGGTCTTCGGACTCGAGGTGGCGTGATGGACCTCTACCAGCAGCTGATCCTCGACCACAGCAAGCGCCCGGTGAATGCCGGTCTGCGCGAGCCGTTCCAGGCCGAGGTGCACCACGTCAACCCCACATGTGGTGACGAGATCACTCTGCGCGTCCACGTTGACGGCGACGTCATCGACGACGTGTCCTACGACAGCCAGGGGTGCTCGATCAGTGTCGCCTCGGCCTCCATCCTGGCCGAGGAGGTCACCGGCCACGACCTCGGCGAGGTGCGCGAGACCTTCGCCGCCATGAAATCCATGCTCACCTCCAAGGGTGAGGATCCCGGCGACGAGGAGGTCATCGGCGACGGCGTCGCCCTGGCCGGCGTCGCGAAGTACCCCGCGCGCGTCAAGTGCGCCCTGCTCTCCTGGATGGCACTCTCCGATGCGCTGGCGCGCAGCGGCCACCAGATCGACACCGACCCCGATGGAGGGACCCGATGAGCGACATCGACACCAAGCCGACGAACGTCGCCGACGTCGAGGAGGCCATGCGCGACGTGGTCGACCCCGAGCTCGGCATCAACGTCGTCGATCTCGGCCTCGTCTACGGCATCACCGTCGATCCGCAGAATCACGCGGTCATCGACATGACCCTCACCTCGGCGGCCTGCCCGCTCACCGACGTCATCGAGGACCAGACCGCCCAGTCTCTCGAGGGGCTCGTCGAGTCCTTCCGGATCAACTGGGTCTGGATGCCGCCGTGGGGCCCGGACAAGATCACCGACGACGGCCGCGAGCAGTTGCGCGCGCTCGGCTTCAACATCTGAGATCGGCTGTGGCGCAGCGGATCGTCGAGGTCGCGCCCGAGCGCCTCGACGGTTGGCTGGAGCGTTTCGAGGCCAACAACCCCGGGGGTGAGCCCCAACGCGTGGTGAACCTGGAGCGCTTCGACCACTCACCGCTCGCGGTGCTCCTCCTCCGTCGAGGTGGGTATGCCGTCGCGCTGGCCGCCGAGGACGGCCTCCTGGCGCACAAGGTCGGCTCGCGCCACGTCCAGTCCCGCACGGCCGCCGGTGGCTGGTCGCAGCAACGCTTCGCCCGGCGTCGGGGCAACCAGGCCGATGCGCTCGTCGGGGCGGTGCAGGACCATTTCGTGCGGATCCTCGACGGGCAGCCGGCACCGATGGCACTGCTCGTGGGCGGCGACAAGGCACTGGCCGCCGAGGTCCTGGCCGACCCACGGCTGGTGCACCTGACCACGTTGCCCAGCCGCGCGGCATACGACATCGGGGACCCGAAGCGGTCCGTGCTGGACGAAACCCTCCGGCGCAGCCGGAGGGTTCGCGTCACGATCGAGGAGTAGGCCTCACTCGACGGTTGCCACCGAGAAGGTGTCGCACTGGTTGAGGTCACCGGTCTTGTAGCCCTGGAGGAACCAGCGCTGGCGCGCCTCGGCCGATCCGTGGGTCCACGCCTCAGGGTTGACCTGGCCCTGGGTCTTGGACTGGATCTGGTCGTCGCCGACGGCGGCTGCTGCGGACAGCGCCGACTGGATGTCCTGGTCGGTCAGCGGCTTCAGGAAGGGCTTGCCGTCGGCGCCGTTGGTCGTGGAGGCGTGCTTGGCCCACACGCCGCCGAGGCAGTCGGCCATGAGCTCGATGCGCACACCGTTGCTGTTGGGTCCGGTTCCGCCCTGCTGAGCGCGGCCGAGCAGGCCGAGTTGGTCCTGGAGGGCGTGGCCGTACTCGTGGGCGACGACGTACTCCTGGGCGAGGGCTCCGTCGTCGGCGCCGAACTTCTGGGTCAGCAGGTCGAAGAAGGAGGCGTCGAGGTAGACCTTCTGGTCGAGCGGGCAGTAGAACGGGCCGACCTGGTTGCTCGCTGTCCCGCACTGGCTCTGGGTGGCGCCGCTGTAGATGACCGACTTGGTCGGCTGCCACTGCTTGCCGTATCGCGGGAGCTCGGCGGTCCAGTAGGCCTGCACCGAGTTGACGGTACCGATGATCCGACACTCGGCGTTCTGGTTGGCGTCCGCGCCGGTTTTGCACTCGGAGAAGTTGTCGGCCTGCGAACCACCGGGCTCCACCTGGCTGGTGTCGTCGCCTGATGTCGTGCTCCCGCCGCCCCCGGGCAGGTCGGCCGGGTTGATCCCGAAGATGAGGGCGAGGATGAGCATGATGATGCCGCCGATGCCGCCGCCGACCACGAGGCCGCCGGGCCCGCCACCGCTGCTGCGACCGCCGGACTCGACCTGTGAGGTGTCGAGCCGGACGTCGTCGTTGAAGCTCATGAGTGCGGCCTTCCTGAAAAGGGCGTTTCGAGCCGCACGTGCGGCGGCACCTACACTAAACCGTCCTTTGACGTCGATGGCTTCCCGCGAGTCGCTCGGTCGCCGTGTCGTCGCCACAGGACTTTCTCAACGTCCACCGCACCGAGGGCTCGACCATGATCTCCGCTGCCGCCGTCGAACTGCGGGCCGGCTCCCACCTCCTGCTCGACGCAGCGACCTTCCGCGTCGCCCCGGGGGATCGGATCGGGCTGGTCGGGCGCAACGGTGCCGGCAAGACGACCTTGACCAAGGCGCTGGCGGGCCAGACCTTGCCGGCCGCCGGGACGATCACGCGATCCGGTGACGTGGGCTACCTGCCCCAGGATCCGCGCACGGGCGACCTCGACGTGACGGCGCGGGATCGGATCCTGTCGGCTCGGGGGCTGGATCAGATCGTGCGGGACCTGCGTGCGGCCGAAACGTCGATGGCCGCCGAGACAGGCGAGAAGCAGGAGCGCGCCATGAGGCGCTACGCCCGGCTCGACGCCGAGTTCACCGCTGCCGGCGGGTATGCCGCGGAGTCCGAGGCCGCGCAGATCGCCGGGGCTCTGGGTCTGACCGAGCGGCAACTCGACCAAGCGCTCGGGACCCTCTCCGGTGGTCAGCGGCGCCGCATCGAACTGGCGCGCATCCTCTTCTCGGGCGCCCAGACTCTGCTCCTCGACGAGCCGACCAATCACCTCGACGCCGACTCGATCGCCTGGCTGCGCGACCACCTCAAGGGCTACAAGGGCGGTCTCATCGTCATCTCGCACGACGTCGACCTGCTCGATGCGGTCGTCAACAAGGTCTTCCACCTTGATGCCAACCGCGCCGAGCTCGACATCTACAACCTGGGCTGGAAGGCCTACCTGGGCCAACGCGAGACCGACGAGCGCCGCCGAAAGCGCGAGCGCGCCAACGTCGAGAAGAAGGCCGCTGTCCTGCTGGCCCAGGCCGACAAGATGCGCGCCAAGGCGACCAAGACGGTCGCGGCCCAGAACATGGCGCGTCGGGCTGAGCGGATGCTGGGTGGTCTGGAGTCCGAGCGGGCCCACGACAAGGTGGCCAAGCTGCGCTTCCCCGAGCCGGCTGCGTGTGGCAAGACGCCGCTGCGGGCATCCGGTCTGTCGCGGTCCTATGGCTCGCAGGAGATCTTCACCGACGTCGACCTCGCGATCGACCGCGGATCACGGGTCGTGGTTCTCGGCCTCAACGGTGCCGGCAAGACGACCCTGTTGCGGATGCTCGCGGGCGTCGACACCCCCGACACCGGGCAGGTCGAGCCCGGGCATGGGCTCAAGGTCGGCTATTACGCCCAGGAGCACGAGAACCTCGACACCACGCGGTCGGTGCTGGAGAACATGAAGTCGGCGGCACCGGACAGTTTCGGGGAGACGGACGTCCGCAAGGTGCTGGGGTCGTTCCTCTTCTCCGGTGACGCGGTCGACAAGCCAGCCGGAGTCCTGTCCGGTGGCGAGAAGACGCGGCTCTCACTGGCGATGCTGGTCGTCTCCTCGGCCAATGTCCTGCTGCTCGACGAGCCGACCAACAACCTCGACCCGGCCTCACGCGCCGAGATCCTCGGAGCCCTCTCGACCTACAAGGGCGCCGTCGTGCTCGTCACGCACGACGAGGGTGCCGTCGACGCCCTCGAGCCCGAGCGAATCCTGCTCCTGCCCGACTGCGTCGAGGACCTCTACAACGCCGACTACCGCGATCTGATCACCCTCGCCTGAACCCAACTTCTGCGTCACGCAGAAGTTGGGTTCTCGCGCAGTTATTGCCGGTCGCCGGGTCAACTTCTGCGTGACGCAGAAGGTGTCGTTCACTCAGGAGTTGGCGATCTCGGGGAGGCGGGTCAGTGCCTTGGCCACCGATTCCTGCAGCTCGGTGTCTGCCCAGGTGTGGTCGACGAGGCCGCCGCGAAGGTAGGCGTCGTAGGCCATCATGTCGACATGGCCGTGCCCCGACAGGGCGATGACGATGCAGGTCTGGTCGCCGGCAGCCGTGGCTGCGTTCGCGGCATCGACGGCCGCCGCGATGGCGTGGGTCGACTCCGGAGCGGGCAGGATGCCCTCCGTCTGGGCGAACAGCACGCCAGCGGCGAAGCAGTCCTTCTGCGTCTTGGCCACGGCCTCGATCATCCCCTCCTCGTAGAGGTGGCTGATGATGGGGCTCATCCCGTGATAGCGCAGTCCGCCCGCGTGGATCGGGTCCGGCATGAAGTCGTGGCCCAAGGTGTGCATCTTGAGCAGCGGCGTCAGGCCTGCGACATCGCCGAAGTCGTAGGCGTAGACCCCCTGGGTCAGTGACGGGCACGACGCCGGCTCGACCGCCCGGATGATCGGCCCGGCCCCGCCCGCGGCCAACTTCTCGCGGATGAACGGGAAGGTCAGCCCGCCGAAGTTCGAGCCGCCACCGGTGCAGCCGACGATGAGGTCCGCGGTCTCGCCGATCTTCGCGAGCTGCAGCAGTGCCTCCTCGCCGATGATCGTCTGGTGCAGCAGCACGTGGTTGAGGACCGACCCGAGCGCATAGTTCGCGTCCGGGTCCTGCGCGGCGACCTCGACCGCTTCCGAGATGGCCAAGCCGAGAGAGCCGGGGGAGTCCGGGTTCGTCGCCAGCACCGCACGCCCCGCGTCCGTGAGGTCCGAGGGTGAGGGGTGGATCGTCGCGCCGAAGGTCTCGATCATGATCTTGCGATAGGGCTTGCCGTCATAGGAGGCGCGAACCTGCCAGATCTCGCACTCGAGCCCGAACTGCGCGCAGGCAAAGGCCAATGACGTGCCCCACTGTCCGGCACCCGTCTCGCTCGTCAGCTTCTTGATGCCCGCCTTCGCGTTGTAGTAGGCCTGCGGCACAGCGGTGTTCGGCTTGTGGGAGCCGGCCGGCGAGACACCTTCGTACTTGTAGTAGATCCGAGCGGGTGTCCCCAGCGCCTTCTCCAGACGGTGCGCGCGGTACAGCGGGGACGGCCTCCAGAGGCGATAGACCTCCTGCACCTCCTCGGGGATGTCGACATAGCGCTCCGTCGTGACCTCCTGCGCGATGAGGTCCATCGGGAAGATCGGTGTCAGGTCGTCAGGTCCGACCGGTTGCCCGGTGCCCGGGTGCAGCGGCGGCGGAGGTGGAGTGGGCAGGTCGGCGAGGAGGTTGTACCAGCGGGTCGGCATCTCCGACTCGTCGAGGATCACCTTGTGCTGTTGGATTGCCACTCTTGCGCCCTTCGTCGGTTGCCCGGCCCACCCGGGAGTTTGCGGCACATCGTGCCCGGCCCCGCGGCATACCGGAACGGGGAGTCCACGGGTTGGCGACGACGCACGTCAGTCCGCGACGTGACGAGCTGATGTCATCGCTCTGACCTGCTGACGACACGAAGTCGCGACCTTCCACGTTGATGTCGGGCCGCGATCGCGACTGCCGCCCGGTGGCTGGGGGAATGGCTGTCAGGGGTCAGTGGTTGACTTCGGGGCGATGACGAGGATCACAGGAGGCCGCCGATGAGCATGCAGCAGGGCTGGCAGGTGATGCGGAGCATGTCGCGCGACTCCAGCGTCAAGGAGCAGACTCTCGCCGAGGGCACGACCAAGCGGGTCATGTCCTATGCGCGGCCCTACCGAGGCCGGATCGCCGCGTTCCTCGTCCTCGTCGTCATCGACGCCGTCCTCGTCGTCGCCACCCCGTTGATCCTCAAGTCGCTCGTCGACGACGGGGTCGTCCCCGGCGACCGACAGGTCGTCGTGCGGCTTGCTGTGCTCGTCGCAGGGCTGGCTCTCCTCACGGCCATCGTCGCCCTCGCCGAGCGCTGGCTGTCCTCCCGGATCGGTGAGGGCCTGATCTACGACCTGCGCACCCAGGTCTTCGGCCACGTCCTGCGCCAGCCGATCGCCTTCTTCACCCGCGCGCAGACGGGGGCCCTGGTCTCCCGGCTGGGGCAGGACGTCATCGGCGCGCAGCAGGCCTTCACGTCGGTCCTGTCCAACACCGTGAGCAATGCGATCTCGCTGGTCCTCATCCTCGTCGCCATGGCCAGCCTGTCCTGGCAACTCACCCTGGGCGCGGTGCTCCTCGTGCCCCTCTTCCTCGTCCCCGCCAAACTGATGGGGCGCCGACTGGCCGACCTCAGCCACCAGCAGATGGGGCTCAACGCTGATCTCTCGTCCCGGATGACCGAGCGGTTCAACGTCGCCGGTGCGTTGTTGGTCAAGTTGTTCGGGCGGCCCGCCACCGAGGACGAGGAGTATGCCGCGCGCGCCGCCGGTGTGCGCGACATCGGCGTCCGGATCGCGATCAACCGAGCGGTCTTCTTCGTGGCCCTCACGACCGTCGCGTCGCTGGCAACCGCCATGGTCTATGGCTTCGGCGGCATCCAGGCGATCGAGGGAGTGCTCACGGTCGGCACCCTCTTTGCGCTCACTGCGCTGCTCGCCCGCCTCTACGGCCCCCTCACCGCGATCTCCAATGTGCGCGTCGACATCATGACCGCGCTCGTCAGCTTCCAGCGGGTCTTCGAGGTCCTCGACCTCCAGCCGCTCGTCGCCGAGGCTCCCGACGCCCGTCACCTTCCCAGTGGCCCGGTCGGGGTGGAACTGCGCGATGTGTCCTTCAGTTATCCGTCAGCGGACAGGGTCTCCCTCGCCTCCCTGGAAGGAGTCGCCCTCGGAGACCGGCTCGGTGGAGGTGCGGTGCTGCGTGGCATCGACCTCACCGTCGAGCCGGGGCAGCTCGTGGCCCTTGTCGGCCCGAGTGGTGCCGGCAAGACGACCCTGACCGGGCTCGTCGCGCGGCTTTATGACCCCGATGCCGGCTCGGTCCGGATCAACGGCGTGGACCTGCGGGACGCCACACTGGCCTCGATCAGCGACACGGTCGGGGTCGTCACCCAGGAGGCGCACCTCTTCCACGACACCATCCGCGCCAACCTTGCGTATGCCGCGCCGGAGGCCACCGACGCGCAGATGTGGGCCGCCCTCGAGGCCGCGCAGGTCCGCCGGCTGGTGGAGTTGCTGCCCTCCGGGCTCGACACCGTGGTGGGTGACCGCGGGCACCGCCTCTCCGGCGGCGAGAAGCAGCGGCTGGCCATCGCCCGGCTGCTGCTGAAGAGCCCCGGCCTGCTGGTGCTCGACGAGGCGACCGCGCATCTGGACAGCGAGTCGGAGGTCGCTCTCCAGCGAGCGCTCGACGAGGCCTTGCGCGACCGGACGGCGATCGTGATTGCGCACCGCCTGTCGACCGTGCGGGGTGCCGACCAGATCCTCGTCCTGGCCGACGGGAAAATCGTCGAACGCGGCACGCACCTCGAATTGCTCGAGCGCAGTGGCCTCTATGCCGACCTCTATCGCACCCAGTTCGCGACCGAGTCGGTCCGGATCTGACGGTCGCGATCCAGCTCGTAGGCAGCGAGCACGACAAGCGCAGCGGTCCACGCCAGCGGCGCTGGTCCGGCCGGGGCGCCGTCGTTGAGCACCTTCTCGGGCAGTGACCCCCACGGCGTGCGGATGCTGTCGAGCCAGGTCAGCCACTGTTTGGCCAGCGGCGCGCGACCGGACGACGCAGCGTTGAAGGCAACCAGTGCCGTTTGCGGGGTCCACGACTCCCCGTGTTGCCACCAATCGGTCCCGGGTGCCAGTCCACCGCTGGCTCGAGCCGCCCCTTGCTGATAGCCCAACCAGGCCTCGAGCACGGCGGGCTGCTCGTCGGTGAAGGGTGGCATGAGCATGGCGGTGCCGGCGTCTCGACCGCCCCGGTCGCCGTGCCGCTGGAAGGTCGGCCCGAAGTGGCTGAGGATGACCGGCTCGAACGTTGCCGCTGCCGACGCGGCCCTCGCCGCTCGTCCGGGATCGTCCAGCGTGGTGAAGAAGGTGGCGGCGCCCCGCAAGCCGGCGAGCATCGGCGCGACGAGTCCGAGCGAAGCTCGTGACTGCTCCACCTCCCAGAAATCAGCGGTGACGACCGGCAAGGTGGTGCCGGCGGACGTCGAGGTGAGCAGGTGGTCGAGGCAGCCCGTCGCGAGGCGGCGGAGATCCACGGCGAGCGACGGTTGTGCCTCCAGCAGGCGGCCCAGGCCGATCGCTGTCAGGGACCCCAGCGCCCAGAGCACCCAGCCGGGGCCGTCGGACTGCGCCGGCCGCGCATCGGGGACACCCGACCCGTCGAGCAGATAACGCGACTCGAGACCTCCGCCCGGCAGTTGGAGGGGCGCGAAGAAGCGCAGCGCCGCGGCCGCCTCCTCGAGATGACCAGCGCAGGCCAGCGCGAGTGCGCCGAAGGCGGCGTCGCGCGGCCATGAGTAGTTCCACTTCATTCCCGCGCCGGCAGCCAGGGCGCCGCTGGGCGCGGTCAATCGGCGCAGGTCGAGCAGGGCCGACCGCACCATGTCCTCGATGTCGGTGCCGCGCCCGGGCACGCTGCCCGAGACCAGCCACTCCTGGTTGAGCAGGTCGAGTTCGGCTCGAGCGCCTCGGTTGGTCAGGTGCGCGGCATACCAATCGGGCGCGGTGTGGAGCCGTGGCACCCCCGGGCCCCAGACGTGGGTCGCGCCGGCGGTGATGGTCGCGACCGCCAACCCGGCACCGGCGGCCAGGACCCAGCGCCGATCCGGTCGGGTCACCCGACCCGCACCACGGTCGGCCCAAGCCATGCCGTGGAGTCTGGCACATGCGGCCGCGGACTCAGCCGTCCTCCTCGTCCCAGACGCGGACCTTCTTGGGCCTGGGCGGGCTCTTCGCCGCCCCGTCACCGGCCACGTCCTCGGCTTCCATCCGCAGTTCCCGGCGAATCCCGAACCAGATGAGCACCAAGCCCAGCGGCATCGTCAGCCACCACTGGTAGGCGTAGGCCTGGTGTGGGCCGAGCGATCGATCGGGGGGGTCGAGGGGCGTCGGGGCGGGTGCCACGTCTCCCGAGGCGCTGCGCTCCTCCTGGAGGCGCACATAGCCGCCGAGCAGGTCCTCACCGGTGGCCCGGGCCGCTTCAGGGAGATTGATCGAGGCCAACTGGCCGGCGGGCAGTTTCCGACCCTTGCTTGCTTCCCCTGGCAGAGCCCACCCGACGAGCGTGACCGTCTCCGTGGGGGGCGCCGGTGCGGCGGGCAGCACGTCCGCGCCGCTGCTGGACGCCTCGACCCACCCGCGGTCGACCAGAACGACCTGGCCGGTGTCGAGGCGGAAGGGGGAGACCAACTCGAAGCCCGTGCTGCCCAGGTTGGGCCGGTTGCGCACGTAGATCGGGTGCGTCGTCGTGTACTCCCCACGGGCGGTCACCCGTGTCCACTGTCGGGTGAGCGGGAGTGGAGAAGACGTCATCACCGAGGCCAGCGGCACGGGCTCGGCCCGGTAGTTCGCATCGAGACGGGCGTTGCGCTCGGCCTTGTAGAGGTGTCGGCCGTACTGCCATTGACCGAGGTGATAGCAGGCGATCGCCGCAAGGATGGCCAGGACGAAGGCCCCCAGCCACTTGCGAGTGAGGAACCGCCGGAGCACCCCGTCACGGTACCCGTCGTAGATTGGTCCCCTGATGCCACCCACGACCTCGCTCCCGACCCCGCGCCTGCTCGACCGTTTCGGTCGGGTCGGACGCGACCTGCGGGTGTCTGTCACGGACCGCTGCAATCTGCGGTGCACCTACTGCATGCCAGCCGAGGGCCTGCCGTGGCTGCCCAAACCGGAGATGCTCACCGATGAGGAGCTGCTCAGGCTCATCGCGATCCTCGTCGGATTGGGCGTGGACACGGTGCGCCTCACGGGAGGCGAGCCGTTGCTGCGCCGCAGCCTGGTCGACGTCGTGGCCGGCATCGCGGCCCTCGACCCGCGGCCTAGGATCGCCATGACGAGCAATGGTGTCGGCCTCGACCGGCTCGCGGCGCGCCTGGCCGCCGCCGGACTCGACCGGGTCAACGTCAGCCTCGACACCACGGACCCACAGCACTTCGCCAGGCTCACCCGGCGCGACCGCCTCGAGGACGTCATCGCGGGTCTGGCGGCCGCCGCGGACGCCGGGCTCACCCCGGTCAAGGTCAATGCAGTCGCGATGCGTGGACTCAACGACGTGGACGCTCCCGACCTTCTCCAGTGGTGTCTTGACCGCGGCTACGAGCTGCGCTTCATCGAGCAGATGCCGCTCGACGCGCAACACGACTGGGACCGCGGCCAGATGGTCACCCAGGACGAGCTGCTCGCGCGGCTGGGCGAGCGCTTCACCCTGACCCCGGTGCCCGAGCGTGGCAGTGCACCGGCCGAGCGCTTCCTGGTGGACGGTGGACCGGCCACTGTGGGGATCATCGCGAGCGTCACCGCGCCCTTCTGCGCGGCCTGTGATCGAGTGCGGCTCACCGCCGACGGGCAACTGCGCAACTGCCTCTTCGCTCGCCGGGAGGTGGATCTGAGAGGGCCGCTCCGCGAAGGCGCCACCGATGGCGAGCTGGGCCGGCTGATCATCGACGAGATGGCCGCCAAGGCCGCCGGGCACGGCATCGACTCGCCCGACTTCGTGCAACCCGACCGACCGATGTCAGCGATCGGCGGTTGACGGATTCGCTCAGGGCTGCAGGTAACGAACGTCGTCCGCGCGCGGCACCACCGGCGTCACGGTGCCCGGGGTCCGTGGAGCTCGGGCGTTGGCCAGGACGACCGCAACATAAGGCAGGAAGGCCGCGCCGGCGAGGAAGACCCAGCGCAGCCAGCCGTCCACAACGACCATGAGGACGAAGCAGGCGGTGCGAATCGCCATCGTGATCAGGTAACGCTTGATCCGGGCGCTCTGCTCGGCGTCCCCGGGGGAGGTAGCGGTCGTGACCGACACCACCCGGTTGGTGGTGTCATTCGCATGCCGGTCCTCACCCACGACTCCACTGTATGCCGGTGGGCTGGCCTGGGTTGCCGGCCCCCGCACGCGGTCACCACCGACTCCCGCCGCAAGCCGGTCGCCACCGCCGTCATCGCGGTCGCCACCGCTGGGACGCTGCGCGATTACCAACCGGTAGCCACTAGGTTCGTCGGGACAGCAGCGCTTGCGGCCACGAAGGGAAGTCATGAGCGAGCCACGCAACGTCCTGGTCACCGGTGGAAATCGAGGCATCGGCCTGGCCATTGCCCGGGCTTTCGCCGCTCAGGGGGACAAGGTCGCCATCACGCACCGATCCGGTGAGCCACCCGAGGGCCTGGTGGGCGTCATCTGCGAAGTGACCGACTCGGCCTCGGTCGATGCCGCGTTCGCCGCCGCCGAGGAGGCGCTCGGCGGGCCGATCGAGATCCTCGTCGCCAATGCGGGCATCACCAAGGACACGCTCCTGCTCCGAATGAGCGACGACGAGTTCGCCTCCGTGGTCGACACCAATCTCGCCGGCGCTTTTCGCTGCGCCCGCCGCGCCTCCAAGGGGATGATCCGCCTGCGCCGCGGCCGGATGATCTTCATCTCCAGTGTTGTCGGCCTCTACGGCTCGCCCGGCCAGACCAACTACGCGGCGAGCAAGTCCGGTCTGGTCGGTCTGGCCCGATCGATCACCCGTGAGCTCGGCGGCCGCGGCATCACCGCCAATGTCGTCGCCCCCGGATTCATCGACACCGACATGACGGCCGAACTGCCCGAGGACACCAAGAAGGCCTATCTGGCCGCCATTCCGGCCGGCCGGTTCGCCACCCCCGACGAGGTCGCGGCCGCCACGACCTTCCTCGCCAGCCCTGAGGCCGGATATATCTCGGGCGCCGTCATCCCCGTCGACGGCGGACTCGGGATGGGGCACTGACCCGGCCCCACGGCATACCTCTCACCACCGACGAACCGAAAGGACCGCCATGCTCCTCGAGGGCAAGAAGCTGCTCGTCACCGGAGTCCTCATGGACTCCTCCATCGCCTTCCACGTCGCGCGCCTGGCCCAGGAGCAGGGTGCCGAGGTCGTGCTGACCTCCTTCGGCCGCACGATGAAGATCACGTCGACGATCGCCAAGCGGCTCCCGCAGACCCCGCCGGTCGTCGAACTCGACGTCTCCAACTCCGAGGACCTCGACGCTCTCGCCGAGCGTGTCCGTGAGCACGTGCCGCACCTCGACGGGGTGGTGCACTCGATCGGCTTCGCACCGCAAGGCGCCTTCAACTTCATGGAGGCCGGCTGGGAGGACGTCTCGACTGCAGTGCAAATCAGCGCCTTCTCGCTGCAGGCTCTCGCCAAGGCGAGCCTGCCGCTCATGGGCCCTGGCGGCAGCATCGTCGGCCTCACCTTTGACGCACGCTACGCATGGCCGGTCTACGACTGGATGGGTGTGGCCAAGGCGGCCTTCGAAGCCACCAACCGCTACCTGGCCCGTGACCTCGGCCCTCAGGGCATCCGCTGCAACCTCGTGTCCGCCGGGCCGATCCGCACGACCGCGGCCAAGTCGATCCCCGGCTTCGAACGCTTCGAGGAGGAGTGGGAGAGCCGCGCGCCGCTGGGCTGGGACATCAACGACCCGGTCGGTGCGGCGAAGGCGTGCGTGGCTCTGCTCTCTGACTGGTTCCCGGCGACCAGCGGTGAGATCGTGCACGTCGACGGTGGCTTCCACGCGATGGGCGTCTGAGCCCGCCCCCATTAGGCTCGCGTCCGTGACCAACGCCGCTGTCTTCGCCCGTGAGGTGCGGGTCCTCGAAGGACCCAACCTCTATTTCACGCGACCGGCCGTCAAGGTCGTGCTCGCCGTCCCGGGTCTGGTCGGTATGCCGGACGCGGACTTCGCGGCGTTGTGGGACCGGGCCGGTGCTCGGGGCGGTGGCGGGCGTGCACTTGCGCCCGCAGGTTCCGCCGGGCGCCAGCGAATGGTTCTGCGCCTGATCGAGTCGATGACCCGCAGGCTCGTGCGCGCTGTCGGGGTGACCCGTGTCGGCCTGCGGGTGCGAGCCGGGTCGGGTGTCGACGAGGTCGTCGTGGCCTTCGTGTGGCGCCACCGTCACCGGGCCGTCGCCTTCGGTGAAGCCTTGGCGCCCCTGCTGGACCAGATCACCGGTGGTGCGGACATCGACGAGGCGGCGGTCGCCGCCGCGGCGCCGATCGTCGCGGCGACCGGTGGGGACCCCGCCCGACTGATCACCCCGAAGGTGCCGGTGGTAGCCGTCACCGGCACCAACGGCAAGACGACGACCACACGCCTGCTCGCCCACATCGGGATGACCGCGGGCCGGACGGTGGCGTGGAGTTCGACAGATGGCGTGCTGGCCCAGGGCGTGCTCGTCGAGCCCGGGGACTACTCCGGCCCGGCCGGGGCGCGCACGGTGCTCGCCACCCCGGGGGTCGAACTGGGCATCCTCGAGACGGCGCGCGGAGGAATGCTCCTCAAGGGCTTGGGCGTGACCCACAACGATGTCTCCGTCGTCACCAACGTCTCGGCGGACCACCTCGGCCAGCAGGGCATCGACACCGTCGACCAACTGGCCGAGGTGAAGGCGATCATCACCAAGGTCACCCGGCCCACCGGCTGGAGCGTCCTGAACGGCGACGACCCACGTGTCTGGGCGATGCGCAGCGGCACCCGCGCCAAGCCTTGGGTCTTCACTCTTGACCCCGACTCGCCGGCGATCCGGGAGGCTCTCGGTGCCGGCGGCCGCGCGATCACGGTCCTCGACGGGTGGGTCACCGTCCTCGACGAGCACCGCGTCCACGACCGCCTCGTCGCGGTTGTCGACCTGCCCATGGCGCTGTCCGGCCTGTCGGTCCACAACGTCGCCAATGCCCTGGCCGGTGCGGCCGCCGCACTCGCCATCGGGATCCCGCGTGCCTTCGTCGTCGAGGGCCTGCGGTCCTTCGCGCCCGACGATCGTCTCAACCCCGGACGGATGAACACCTACACCGTGCCGGTGACGGTCGGCACGGCCACGGTGATCGTCGACCTTGCCCACAATGAGGCCGGCCTTGACGCTCTTCTGGACGTCTGCCATGGACTCTGCGCGCCCGGCGCCAAGGTCCGCTTGGCACTCGGCACGGCGGGGGACCGGA
The DNA here is from genome assembly GCF_000367525.1 of Phycicoccus elongatus Lp2. Classification (GTDB taxonomy): domain Bacteria; phylum Actinomycetota; class Actinomycetes; order Actinomycetales; family Dermatophilaceae; genus Phycicoccus_A; species Phycicoccus_A elongatus. The sequence goes on from NZ_HF570956.1 coordinate 2,519,349, forward strand.
CCGACGACATCTTGCGTTCCCTCGGTGAGATCGCGGGCCGCCGGGCCGACGAGGTCGTGCTGGCCCACAAGGAGCACTACCTGCGAGGTCGGACCATCGAGGAGATGGAGCGTCCACTGCGCGAGGGCCTGCTCAGTGTCGGTGTCGCCCATGCTGATTCGACGCCCACCGAGCTCGAGGGGATGACCCGGCTCCTTGCCAACGCCCACGACGGCGACGTGGTGGCCGTGATGTGCCACTCCGAGCGAGCGGCCATCGCCGAGTGGATCGCGGCCCACGGTGGTCGTCCGGACGACGCCGCAGCGATCCGCCGCAAGGTGGTCCGGAACCGCGGCGAGCATCCTGCCCAGGCCGACATCGACGCCTTGTGGGAGATCGACGATCCACAAGCGCGGATCGCGGCGGGCGCTGCTCTCCGTGCTGCGCATCCGGGCGATCCGGTGGTCGCCTACGAGTATGCGGGCACCTTCGACTCCGCCGGGCAGGAGGCCGCGGCCGTCGGGCTCTACGAGGAGGCCCTGGACGGTGGGCTCCGTGAACCGCTGCGGCATCGCTGCCTCATCCAACTCGCCTCGACGCTGCGTAATCTCGGTCGGCTCGACGAGGCCACCGCGCGAATCGAGGACGCCGTCGCGGCCGAACCGACGAGCATCGGTGCCCGGATGTTCCGCGCGATGATCCTGCACGACGCAGGCCGGGCGACCGAGGGCTTGCGTGGCCTCCTCGAGGTTGTGGCGGCCGAGTCCTCCGATGCTGATGTGCAACGCTATCGCCGCTCGCTCACCGCATATGCCGCGGAGTTGGGAGACCGGGTTTCACCGTGATGACGGAGGGAGCCTGGTGTCGGTGCGTCCGGCGGCGGCCGTGCGTGCCGACTCATGGAGGGCGGCCCGCACCCTCGTGACAGCGGGTAGGTCCTTCGACGTGGACGTGCAAGATCGGGACACCGGCCTCGCGCTCGAGCCGGGTCAACTGCACCGAAACGAACGCGGCACTGAAATTGAGGGCCTCAGCGACATTGGCGATCGTTCCACGGTTTCGCAACTCGGCCGTGCTCGGGCACACCGACGCGACCGCGGCCCTGGTGGCCGGGGTCCTGGCATCCGCGACGGTGTTCGCGCTCTGCGGGCGGTGGCCGAGGACCTCCCGGGTCAGGCCTCCGCAGGCTTGGGCTCTCCCAAGTCTGCGGCTGCGTCGTCGCCCTCCTGACGAGCCCTTTCCGACAACGCATTCGGGTCGAGGTCAGGATCGCCGACACCGTCGCGCGTGGTGTGCGTGCCCGGCTGCGCCTGTTGGGTCATGGCCTCGAGCTCGGACATGACCGCGGCATGGGAGTCGACGCAGAGCACGACGAGGTCGCCCGGATTGGCCCGTGCCATGACATGCCGGACGGCGGCCGTCTCGTCGAGGACGATCTCGACCTGGCGGCACCGCGCGCCGCCCTCGGCCATCCGGGCTCGAGCGCCCTCGGCGATCAGGCCCGAGGTCTCGCCGGACTTTCGACCACGCAAGCGCGCGTCCTCGCGGACCACCAGGACGTCGAAGTGGTCGGCCGCGATGGCGCCGAGCTCGCGCATGTCGTCGTCCCGTCGGTCGCCGGCCGTCGCGATCATGCCGATCCGCGACATCTTGCCGAGCTCCGCGGACCGGGCCTTGTGCGCGGCATACCGCTCGACAAAGTCGCCGAGGACACGCATACCGGGGGCGTTGTGGCAGTAGTCGACGATGACCTCGACGTTGTGGACGTCGACAAGGTTCATGCGCCCGGGGGAGAGGTAGTAGGAGGTGCTGAACGTCCGCAGCCCCTGTCGGATCTCGTGCAGGCCGGTGCCGAGCGCGAAGGCTGCTCCGGCGGCTGCCATCGCGTTGGCGACGTTGAACATCGCGGTGCCACCCAGCGTTGCCGGCAGCAGGTGGGTCCATGCCAGCTGCATGGAGCGGCGCCCGTGACGGATGACGATCATGTCGCCTCGGTCGGTCGGCTCGAGCACAATCGCGCGCCCGCCACGCCGGCAGTGGTCGTCGATCAACTCGCGCACGCGACTGCCCGGGGCAGCGATCGAGAACCACACGATGTCACCGGAGCAGCGGCGGCGCATCCGTCGGACGAGCGGGTCATCGGCGTTGAGCACGGCAACCCCGTTGCGCGGAACGGCTTCGACGATCACGGCCTTGACGTCGGCGAGCTGCTCGACCGTGTCGATGCCACGCATGCCCAGGTGGTCGGCCGCCACGTTGGTGACCACGGCGACGTCGTTGCGGTCGTAGCCCAGCCCCTCGCGCAGGATGCCGCCGCGCGCCACCTCCATGACGGCGAAGTCGACCCTGGGGTTCTGCAGGACCATCCGGGCCGACTTGGGCCCGGAGGCGTCGGCTTTCACGACAAGACGTTCGTCGATGACGATGCCATCCGTCGACGTCATGCCGACCTTGCGGCCGACGCCCTTCATGATGTGCGCGATCATCCGCGAGGTCGTCGTCTTGCCGTTCGTGCCGGTGACGGCGACGATCGGCACTCGGCTCGGCGCACCGGGGGGAAAGAGCAGGTCCACCACGGGCTTGGCGATGAACTGTGGCTCACCGATCGTCGGGTGCGTGTGCATCCGGAACCCCGGAGCCGCATTCACCTCACAGATGGCGCCACCGGTCTCACGCACCGGTGAGGCGATGTCGGGGGCGATGAAGTCGATCCCCGCGACATCGAGGCCGACCAGGCGGGCGGCCTCCTCGGCGATCTCGACATTGTCCGGGTGGGCGTCGAAGGTCCGGTCGATCGAGATTCCACCGGTCGACATGTTGCCGGTCAGGGCGAGTTTGACCATGATGCCCTTGTCCGGGACCGAGTCGAGCTCGAAGCCCTGGTCGCGGACGCGCTCGATGGCGGCCTCGTCGACCTTGATCTTGGTGAGCACCTTCTCGTGGCCGACACCGCGGCGAGGGTCGCTGTTGGTGATCGCCACCAGTTCCTCGATGGTGTGCTCGCCGTCGCCGATGACATGGGCGGGGACGCGCTCGGCAATGGCCTGCATGCGGCCACCGACGATGAGGCAGCGATAGTCCCGGCCGGTGATGAAGGACTCGACGACGACATAGCCGCCGCGCGACTCCGCCTTGGCCAGGGCAAAGGCGGCCCGCACCGCGTCGTCGTCCATGAGGTTCAGCCCGACGCCGCGGCCGTGGTTGCCGTCGAGCGGTTTGACGACCACTGGGTGCCCGATCTCGCGGGCGACCTGGACCGCGCCGGCCTCGGTGCGCACGACATCCTGCTTCGGGACCGGCAGACCGGCCGAGCCCAACAACTTGGCGGTCAGGTCCTTGTCCCCGGCGATGTCGACGGCCAGGGCGCTGGTCTTGGACGTCATCGTGGCGCGAATGCGCTGGGCATGCACGCCCTGCCCGAGTTGGACGAAGGATGCACTGTTCAGCCGGATGTAGGGGATGTCGCGGCTGATTGCCTCCTCGAGAATGGCCAGGGTGGAGGGACCGAAGGCTGTCCGCTCGGCACGCCGCAGGAAGGACTCCAGCTCGGCCTCGAAGTCGAAATCCTCGGCGGGCGCCACCAGGTCGTTGACGAGCCGAACGGCCAACTGCCCGGCAGCCAGACCCACCCCCTCGTCCTGGTAGCCGTAGATCACGTTGTAGCGCCCCGGCTGACCCTTGACGCCGCGCGTCTTTCCGCGGCGCAGGTCATGGCCGGCCTCCTGCTGCAACTGCAGGGCGACGTGCTCGGCGACGTGACCCAGCCAGGTGCCTTCGCGCAGGCGCTCGATGAAGCCACCCTTGACCCCGCGCGAGCAGCCGTGATTCTCCAGCGCGGGGAGGAGCTCGAGGAGCCGATCGGTGAATCCGTCGATCGTGTCGGACGGATAGTCCTCCAGCACACCGAGATCCACGACCAGGTGGATCGCCGGCTCATAGGACCAGATGTTGCCGCCGCGGTACACGCGGGACTCCACGATCCGCAGGTCGGGCGCGATCGGGCCAGAAGGGGTGGGCCGTTCGGTGGGTGCCATTGCCGTCCTGTCCTGTGGGGATGGGTGGTGTGACTCTAGAGCCTCACGGCCGTGCCGTCGCGACCTCTTCGGCTGCAGTCTCGGCAACGATGACCGCGTCGGGGTGGTGCTCGACAAAGTCGGCCAGTCGTCGGCCGACCAGATCGAAGGTTGCTCCGGCGGGCAGCGCGTGGACGACGGCCCCGGAGACGAGCAAGGGCGCATAACGCCGAGCGTCCGGGGCATCGCTGACGGCGCGGGCACAATCGATGACGAAGGCGGTGCTGCGGCCGTGCACCGTGAACAGGCCGTCGGAGACCTCGATGGCCGTGTCCTCGTCGATGCCGATGCCGAGCAGCCCGGGGGAGCGGGCGATGACGGCCATGAGCCGACCGTAGCGCGCCCGCTCGGCGAAGTGCTGGTCGATGACGACACCTTTGAGCAGACCCAGGCCCTGGCTGACGCCGCTGCTGCGTTGCAGGGGGACGGCACCGTCGGCGCCCAGGGCGATCATGAACTCACTCATGATCGAGGCGCCCGCGGACGTGCCACCGATCACGGCACCACGGGCGTGGGCCCGGTGAATGGCCTCTCCGAGGGCGGTATTCGCGAACATCTGACTGAGCACGAGTTGATTGCCGCCGCTCATGAAGACCCCGGTGGCGGTGTCGAGGGCAGCGATCTCCTCGACCATGTCGACCTGGTCGCGGGTCGTGGGGTCGACGACGGAGATGCGGGAGGCCCCGAATCGCGTGAAGACGGTGGTGTAGGCCTCGACGACCTCGGAGCGGAAGGAGGACGCGGTGGGGATGACGACGATGTGCGCCTTGCGCCCACCGGCCAACTTGGTGAAGCGCCGCAGCAGGGTCGCGCGGCCGACCTTGTCCTCGGCGCCGCCGATGATGAACAGGGTGGAGCGCGGCGGTCTGGCAGGCATGGGCTACACCCTAGGAGGCACGGTGGTGCCCTCGTCGAGCAGGTCGGCCTCCTCGACCTCTTCGCGAGTGATCCCCAGCAGGTAGAGCACCGCGTCGAGGTAGGGCACGTTGACGGCCGTGTCGGCCAGCGCCCGGACCACGGGCTTGGCGTTGAAGGCGATCCCGAGTCCGGCGGCCTCGATCATGTCGAGGTCGTTGGCCCCGTCACCGATGGCCACCGTTCGCGCCAGCGGGAGCCCCTCATCGGCCGCGAACTCGCGCAGAGCGGCCGCCTTGCCGGCCCGGTCCACCACCTCGCCGAGAACTCGGCCGGTCAGTTTCCCGTCGACGATCTCCAAGGTGTTGGCCCGGGCGTGGTCGATGCCCAACTCGTCGGCCAAGGGTTGGACGACCTCGATGAAGCCGCCGGAGACAACCGCCACGGTGAAACCGAGGCGCTTGAGCGTCCGGACCAGGGTGCGGGCGCCGGGCGTCAGTTGGACGGCGTCGCGCACGCGGCCCAGGACGCTTTCGTCGAGTCCTTCGAGCGCGGCGACGCGGGCGTGCAGGCTCGCGGCGAAATCGAGCTCTCCCCGCATGGCCTGCTCCGTCACCGCCGCCACCTCGGCCTCGCGGCCGGCGTGGGCGGCGAGCAACTCGATGACCTCGTCCTGGATGAGGGTGGAGTCGACGTCCATGACGACCAGGCGCCGTCCGCGGCGGGCGAGGCCGGCGGGCGAGCTCGCGATGTCGACTCCCTCGGCCGCGGCGACCAGGGCGAGGTCGCGCCGCAGGACGTCGAGATCGGCCCCCGAGACGTCGAACTCGATGGTCGTGACCGGGTAGCGCGAGAGCCGTCGGATCCGATCGATGTTGGCCCCGTGGCCGGCGATGACACCACTGACGGCCGAGAGGTGTCGGCCGGTCAACGGGTGTCCGAGCAGGGTGATGGCGACGCGACCACGTCGTCGGGGTTCGTTGTCACCCCGGCCGCGGGTCACCGTCGCCGTCATCCCCAGTCCGTATGCCGCGCGCTGGACCAACGCGCTCACCTCGGTCTCGCGGCCGGTCACCTCGAGGAGGGCGGACAGGGTCAGGTGACCGCGTGTGACCGTCTGCTCGACGTCGAGCACGACGGGGTGGACGGTCGCGAGGGTGTCGAAGAGGGTGCGGGTCACGCCCGGCCGGTCAGCGCCGGTCAGCGTGAGCAGGAGGGTCTCGGTCTGGTCCTCGGGTGGCACGGGGCACAGGCTAGTCAGCGTCGCGCCCGATGCGGGCGTCGGGGCCACACCGGCCGAGCGCACGATCTCGGACGGGTCGCGTCCGACTCGCTCGCACCAACGGTCGAGAACGTCGTGCTTGTGGGCGATCGTCTCCGCATCGCCGAAGCCGTGCCAGATGTCTGCGTGCTCGGCCACGATGCGCAGGGTCCTGAGTTCACCGCCGCCACCGCGCGCGGAGATGTGGTCAACGGTGCGGGCCATGTCCGCGAGAAGATTCGGGTTGCGATAGGGCCGCGCAGACGCGACGGATCTCCGCGTACGACGTGTGCTGCGGCTGGACCTGGGCGGCGATCCGGACCTGCGGTGTCACGGTTCGACGATGTCGCCCTTGCCGATGACGACGACACCGTTCTCGGTGAGGGTGAATCCCCGGGCGGCGTCCCGTGCCGGGTCCAGCCCGATCTCGGTGCCTTCCGGGATCTCGACGTTCTTGTCGATGATCGCTCGCTGGATCCGGCACTGACGCCCGATCGTGACGTTGTCGAGCATGACGACCTGGTCGAGCTCGCTGTAGGAGTGGACCCGACAGTTGGCCCCGATGACGGAGTTCGTCACGCGCGCGCCGGAGATGACCGTGCCCGGAGAGACCGCCGAGTTGAGTGCCTCACCGAAGCGGCCGTGAGCGCCGTGGACGAACTTCGCCGGAGGGTAGGGACCGTAGTCGGTGAAGATCGGCCAGTCATAGTTGTAGAGGTTGAAGATCGGGTGGATCGAGATGAGGTCCATGTGGGCGTCGAAGTAGGAGTCGAGGGTCCCGACGTCACGCCAGTAACCCTTGTCGCGATCGGTGCCACCGGGAATGACGTTCTTCTTGAAGTCGTAGGTGTAGGCCGCGTCCCGGGCCACGAGGGCGGGGACGATGTCGCCACCCATGTCGTGCCTGCTCCCGGCGAGATCGTGGTCGCGGGTCACGGCGTCGACGAGGACGTCGGCGGTGAAGACGTAGTTGCCCATGCTGGCGAGGATCTCGTCCGGGCTGTCCGGGAGTCCCTTGGGGTCCGAAGGCTTCTCGCGGAAGGCCGAGATCTTTGTCGGGTCCTCGTCGTCGACCTCGATGACTCCGAACTGGTCGGCCATGCCGATCGGCTGGCGGATGGCCGCCACGGTCACGCCCGCGCCCGACTGGATGTGCTGGTCGACCATCTGGGAGAAGTCCATCCGGTAGACGTGGTCAGCGCCCACGACGACGATGATGTCCGGCTTCTCGTCGGCGATGGTGTTGAGGCTCTGGTAGATCGCGTCGGCGCTGCCGAGGTACCAGTTCTTGTCGATCCGCTGCTGGGCCGGAATGGGTGCCACGTAGTTGCCGAGCATCGTCGACATCCGCCAGGTCTTGGTGACATGGCGGTCCAGGCTGTGCGACTTGTACTGCGTGAGCACGACGACCTTGAGGTAACCGGAGTTCACGACGTTGGAGAGCGCGAAGTCGACGAGGCGATAGATCCCGCCGAACGGCACCGCCGGCTTGGCGCGGTCGCGCGTCAGCGGCATCAGCCGCTTTCCCTCCCCACCGGCCAAGACGATTGCGAGCACCTTCGGTCCACCGCTGCGGTATGCCATGCCCACACGCTATTGCGATCCGGCTCCGTCGTGCAGCCCCTGTCCGGGATTGACTTCGGCATGTCGCAGCACGCCCTCCCTCGCTAGGGTGATCGTCGTGCGCGTCGACATCCTCTCCAAGGAATATCCCCCCTCGATCTACGGCGGAGCGGGGGTGCACGTCGCGGAACTGACGCGGGCCCTGCGCGATCGCGGCGACATCGACGTCCGCGTCCATGCCTTCGGCGGCCCCCGTGACGAGGAGGGGACGACCGACCACCCGGACCTGCCGCAACTCGACGGCGCCAACGCGGCCCTCGCGACCATGGGGGTGGACCTGACCATGGCGGCCGCCTGCGAGGGCGCGGACCTCGTCCACTCGCACACCTGGTACGCCAACTTCGCCGGTCACGTCGCCGGCCTGCTCAACGATGTGCCGCACGTCGTCTCGGCCCACAGCCTGGAGCCCATGCGCCCCTGGAAGGCCGAGCAGCTCGGCGGCGGCTACCGGCTCTCGTCGTGGATCGAGAAGACGGCCTATGAGGCCGCCGACGCCGTCATCGCCGTCTCCGAGGGAATGCGGCAGGACGTGCTGAAGTCCTATCCCTCGATCAACCCTGACAAGGTCAAGGTCGTCCACAACGGCATCGACTCCCAGCTCTGGCAGCGTCACCGCGACGATGACGTCGTCCGCTCGCACGGCGTCGACCCGGACAAGCCGTCGGTGATCTTCGTCGGGCGGATCACCCGCCAGAAGGGACTGCCCTACCTGCTCCGCGCCGCCGCGCAGTTGCCGCCCGAGATCCAACTCGTCCTCCTGGCCGGCGCTCCGGACACCCCGGAGATCAAGGCCGAGGTGGAGGAACTCATCGCCGGCCTGCGCGAGCAACGAGACGGTGTCGTGTGGGTGCCCGAGATGCTGCCCCGGGGCGAGGTCATCGCGATGCTCAGCGCCGCCACGGTCTTCGTCTGCCCATCGGTCTACGAGCCGCTCGGCATCGTCAATCTCGAGGCCATGGCGTGCGAACTCCCGGTCGTCGCAACGGCGACGGGCGGCATACCCGAGGTCGTGGTCGACCAAGAGACCGGCTGGCTGGTGCCGATCGAGCAGGTGCAGGACGGCAGCGGCACACCGGTGGATCCCGACAGGTTCGTCGCCGACCTCGCCGCGGCCCTCACCGAAGCCGTCAGTGACCCGGCGCGGGCCGATCGCTTCGGACTCGCCGGTCGTCGGCGCGCGGTCGAGTCCTTCTCCTGGGCCACCATCGGCGACCGCACCATGCAGGTCTACCTGGACGTCCTCCGGCGCCGCCTGCTGGCTCGCTGACCCGCCGACACCGCTCCCGAGAACGGGCGCACGCGTCTACTAGGGTCGCGGTATGAGTGATGTGCTGGCCTTCGCCGGAGTCGGCGTGGTCCGTGGCCAGAGCATCCTGCTCGACGACATCAACTGGGAAGTCGAGGAGGGCCAGCGCTGGGTCGTCCTCGGCCCCAATGGCGCGGGCAAGACCACACTCCTCCAGTTGGCGTCGGGCCGCATGCACCCCAGCCGGGGTGTCGTCGGCATCCTCGACGAGGTGCTCGGAGCAGTCGACGTCTTCGAACTGCGGCCGCGGATCGGTCTGGCAAGTGCCTCGCTGGCCGAGCGCATCCCGCCGCGTGAGCGCGTGGGAGATGTCGTGGTCACGGCGTCCTACGGTGTGGTCGGCCGCTGGCGGGAGAGCTACGACTCGCTCGACCACGGTCGTGCCCTGCAACTGCTCGATGCTCTGGGCGCCGCCCACCTGGTCGACCGCACCTACGGCACCCTGTCCGAGGGGGAACGCAAGCGGGTCCAGATTGCCCGGTCGCTCATGACCGACCCCGAGTTGATGCTGCTCGACGAGCCCGCGGCGGGGCTGGACCTCGGTGGCCGCGAAGACCTGGTGCGTCGGCTCGGCGACATCGCCGGTGACCTCGCCGCCCCGGCGCTCGTGCTGGTCACCCACCACGTCGAGGAGATCCCGCCGAACTTCACCGACGTCCTCCTGCTGCGGGAGGGCCGCGTGGTCGCGCAGGGGCCGATCGAGATCACCCTCACCGAGGGCAACCTGAGCGCCACCTTCGGGCTGCCTCTGGTGCTGGAACGTCACGGGATGAGGTATTCCGCGAGGGCACGCTCCTGACGCCGGCACGATTCGCGGTGGCGGAGAGTTGGGAACCTGAGAGCGTGTTGTGACGTCACAGGGTTACCCGCGCCCGCGGGAGGCCCAGTCTCGGAAAGGCACCGGCAATGGAGTGGCTGACTGACAGTCCTTGGCTGGCCTGGATCGCGATCGCGCTGATCCTGGCCGCCATCGAGGCAGCGACCGTCGACTTCGTCTTCGTGATGCTCGCCGGTGGCGCGCTCGCCGGAGCCCTCACAGCCGGCCTCGGCGGGGGACTCGCAGCCCAGGTGATCATTGCGGTCGCCGTTGCTGCTCTGCTCCTCGCGGTGGTCCGCCCCATCATCAGACGCCACTTCGTCGAGGGCGAGGTGGACCACGGGATCGGGGCGAGCAGCCTGGTCGGACGCGAGGCCCGCGTGATCGAGACCGTGACCGAGACCAACGGCCGGATCAAGCTCGGCGGGGAAACCTGGTCCGCGCGGGTCCCGGCCCACGCCGAGTCCTGTCCCCCCGGCAGCGATGTGCAGGTGATCGCCCTCCACGGGGCCACGGCGATCGTCGTGGCAGCCCCGCATCCCGTCGCCGAGCCCACGTGAGCCGGCTCCGCGGCATACCGACCCTGACCTGACCCGACAACAGAAACGGACTCGACATGATCGAACTCGTCGTCCTGGGCCTCTTCCTCCTCTTCGCGCTCGTCGTGCTCTTCCGCACGGTGCGGATCGTGCCGCAGCAGACGGCGCTCATCATCGAGCGCCTCGGCCGCTACTCGCGCACGCTCGAGGGCGGCATCCACTTCCTCATCCCGTTCGTCGACAAGGTGCGAGCGAACGTCGACCTGCGTGAGCAGGTCGTCTCCTTCCCACCGCAGCCGGTGATCACCAGCGACAACCTGGTCGTCAACATCGACACCGTCATCTACTACTCGGTCATCGATGCCAAGTCCGCGGTCTACGAGATCGCCAACTTCATCCAGGGCATCGAGCAGCTCACCGTCACCACCTTGCGTAATGTCATCGGCTCGCTCGACCTCGAGCAGACCCTGACCAGCAGGGACCAGATCAATGCCCAGCTGCGCGGGGTGCTGGACGAGGCCACGGGCAAGTGGGGGATCCGGGTCAACCGCGTCGAGCTCAAGGCCATCGACCCGCCGATGTCGGTTCAGGAGTCGATGGAGAAGCAGATGAAGGCCGAGCGGGACCGGCGAGCCGCCATCCTCAACGCCGAGGGTGTCAAGGCCAGCCAGATCCTCACGGCCGAAGGTGAGAAGCAGTCCGCCATCCTGCGCGCCGAGGGTTCTGCCCAGGCGCGGGTCCTCGAGGCGCAGGGTCAGGCTCGAGCCATCCAGCAGGTGTTCGAGGCGATCCACCGCGGGAAGCCAACCGAGAAGCTGTTGGCCTACCAGTACCTTCAGGTCCTGCCCCAGATCGCCCGCGGCGACAGCAACAAGATGTGGATCATCCCGAGCGAACTCACCGATGCCCTCAAGGGCATGGGCGGGATGCTGGGCCGTGTGACCGGCGCCCCCGCAGGTGGTCTCGACAGCGGCAGCGAGGAGCAATGGGTCGACCCGGGTGACTCGATCCCGAATGCCTTCGAGGAGACCGTGCTGGAGGACCCGGCCCGAGCCCTGGCCGAAGCACGGGGCCAGGCAGAGCAGTCGAGCCGAGAGGCCAGTGAGCACGCGGCACCGGTCAGCCGGCCACAGCCGCCGATCGCTCCTGATCCGGATGCCGTGCCCCCGCGCCCACCGGCCCCGCCTGCCCCTCCGGTCGAGGATGAGGCCACGCGTCGGATCCCACCGCCCACGACCTGACCCTGCAGGCACCGTCACCGCCGCACCCGACTTAGGGTGTGGCGGGGGGGGGGGG
>NZ_HF570956.1:2531197-2536433 GCF_000367525.1 Phycicoccus elongatus Lp2
CACCGGCGGCCGACCACCTGCCCTCCGGGCGGGCCCGGACCGTCTTCCTCACGATGGTGCGGGCGCACGCGGGTGCGGCCTCGGACCGCCCCGCCCAGATCGCGCACGTCCTGCTCGGCATCGGCTGGATCCTGTTCTCCTGGACGCTGGTCACCGACCTGCTCCTCCGTCTGCCGCTGCTGCTCGCCGGGGTCGGCAACCCGCTCCGGTCCCGCCTCGTGGCCGTCGTCCTCGCCGTGACCACGGTGGCCCTCGCGGTCTGGGGGCACCTGGAGGCGCGACGCGTGCCGCGCGTGCGCCGCGTCGACATACCGATCCAGCGACCGTCGGGTGATGCGGACGGCCCGACCATCGGCGTGCTCACCGACACGCACTTCGACTCGTTCAAGACACCGGCCTGGAGCCGGGGAGTCGTGGCCGCCCTCAACGCCCTGGACCCCGACGTCGTCGTCCACGCCGGGGAACTGGCCGGCGGGTCCGTCGCCCAGCGGCGGGCGCAGTCGGAGGCACTGGCGGACGGAACCCGACTCGCGGCGGCCGCGCAACCCGAGAACGTCACCGGCACCCCGATCAACCTCACCCAGGAACGACTCGTGGCGCACGCGGATGTCGAGCCCGCCAAGGCAGCATTGCTTTCCCTCCTGGACAAGGCGCGCACAACCGATCGGGGACACTGAGGAGGTGAGCGAGACCACCGCGTCGACGACAGACCTGCTGGACCAGGTGGGTCGGCGATTGCGCGCCAGGGGAGAGCGCCTGACCCGACCGCGTCAGGCGGTCCTGCTGGCGCTCGTCGATGCCGGCCACCTCACGGTCGAGCAGGTCGCCGAGCGGGTGAGCGGCCGCGACCGGTCGGTGCACCTGGCCAGCGTCTATCGCTCGCTGGAAACCTTTTCGCGCCTGGGGATCGTGCAGCACGTCCACCTGGGTCACGGCACCACGGCATACCACCTCGTAAGCGACCACGGACCCCACGCTCACGCCCAATGTCGGGTATGCCGTGGGGTCTGGGACGTGCCCGCCGCCGTCCTCGACCCGGCGGCGCGGCACCTGGCCGACAGCAGCGGCTTCCGCCTCGACCCCACACATGCCGCCCTGTCGGGGGTGTGCGCCACCTGCTCGGTGGTGCCAGAGTGAAGGGATGACTCGAGCACCCGGAGATCCCCTCGTCCGCAGTGCGGCCGCCCTCGTCGCCGAGGCCGACGCCCGTGTTCCCTCGCTCAGCGTCGAGGAGGTGGCGGCCAGGCTCGACGACCCGGCATACCTCGTCGTCGACATTCGCGACCCACGCGAGGTGGAACGTGACGGCACCCTGCCCGGCGCCTACCGGGCCCCGCGCGGGATGCTCGAATTCTGGGTCGACCCGGAGAGTCCCTACTACAAGCCGGCGCTCGATGACGGGCGGACCCTCGTGCTCTACTGCGGGAGCGCCTGGCGCTCGGCCCTGGCCGCGGCGACGCTCCACGACATGGGCCGCACGGACGTGACGCACCTCGCCGGCGGGTTCAGCGCGTGGGCGGCGGCCGGTCAGCCGGTGACGCCGCTCGCACCCAAACCCTGAGCGGTCTCAACCCTCACAGGAAGCCGACAGGGATCACAAAGGGTCCTCTTCGCGGGTCGCAGGACTGTTGATTCATCAACGAATCAGCCCTCGGAGGACATCATGTCGACCACCAGCCCCGCCCTCAGCAAGGCCCGTCGCCTCACCGGCGCCGCCCTCATCGCCGCGACCGTGGCAGCCGGTGGCCTGGGCTACGTCTTGACCCACGACACCGACTCATCGACCGTCGTCGCCTCCGGCACGACGACCTCGGGAGCCACCACCAGCGAGACCACCACCTCGGGGACCACGACCACCTCGGGGATCACGAGCAGCTCGGACACGTCGGGCAACTCGACCACCGCCAGCGTGCAGACCACCACCCAACAGGCTCAGACCAGCACCAAGGGCAGCTGACCATGAGCGCGCAGACCGACATCGAACCCGTCGCCACGACCTTTCGCGCCATCGACTGAACCCGCTGCCCCTGTCACACTCACGACGGCTCGATCGTCGAGAAGGTATGGAGAACACCACAATGGGACAGCGCGTCGACTTCGTGAACGTTTCGACGGAGGGGCTCGAGTCCTCCCCCGTCGCGGACGCCCTGGCCGGGCTGCGCGCCAACGAGTCCCGCTACTTCAAGAACAAGTACGACGTCGACTTCGTCGTCACGCCTGCGTCCGAGAGCACAGACCGGATCGACTACGTCGCACACATCCTCGAGAACGAACGTGACCTGGTGATCGCCGCCAAGCCGCTGGAGACCGCCGAGGTCGAGGTCGACGGCATCCGCTGGACCCACGTCTTCTACGAGGACGGGCTGGCGATCAACGTGCTCTACACGCTCGCGGACGCCGGCAAGCGGGCGGTCGGTTTCAAACTCTCCGACGGGATGGACGTGCCGGCCGAGCTCGCCGATCGCTTCAAGTTCGCGCGCCAGAAGTCCAAGCTCGCCGGCACGATCCGCGGCTCCTTTTTCGTCATCAAAGGCGAGTACTGACCCGGTCGACCCAGTGCTGCCGTCCTGGACGCAGCCGGCTTCGGAGGAGAATCGGGGCATGCGACTCCCTCGACGCGACTTTGTCGGCGCCACGGCCGTCGTCACCGGTGCCGCGAGCGGCATGGGTGAGGCGATGGCCCACGAGTTGGCCACCGAGGGCGCGGATGTGCTCGTCCTCGTCGACTGGCACGCCGAGCGGCTGGGCCTGGTCGCCACGGCAATCCGCGACCTCGCACCCGATGTCAAGGTCGACACGCACGTCGTCGACCTCGGCAACCGCGGGGACCTGGACGCCCTGGTCGCTGACCTCGGGCGGGCACACGACCACATCGACCTGCTCGTCAACAATGCCGGAGTCGCCCTGTTCGGCCGGTTCGCGCAGATGACGATCGCGGACTTCGAGTGGGTGACCGACATCAACCTGCGGGCGCCCATCGTGCTCACTCACGGCCTGCTGCCGAACCTCCTGCGCGCCGACGGCGCCCACGTCATCAACACCTCCAGCCTCTTCGGGCTCATCGCTCCCCCGGGGCAAAGCGCCTATTGTGCAAGCAAATTCGGTCTCCGGGGCTTCTCGGAGTCACTCGGTGCAGAACTCGAGGACGACGGCGTCGGGGTCACCACCGTCCACCCCGGCGGCATCCGCACCCGGATCGCGACGAGCGCTCGCGCGGCGGCATCGGTCGCGGCCGGTGACGTGGAGAGTTCCCTCGCCTTCGCCGACAAGGCCCTGCGGATGCCGCCCGAGCGCGCGGCCCGGATCATCCTCGACGCGGCCCGCCGGCGGAAGTCACGGGTCGTCGTCGGCCTCGACGCCAAGGCGGTCGAGAAACTCCCCCGTCTCGTCCCCTCCCAGATGCGCAGACTGTTGCGGATCGGATCGAAACGGAGCCTGCGTGGCTGAACCCCATCTCGACCGCACCGGTGACGAGGCCATCCTCGAGGCGTATGCCGTGGACTCACCTCCACCGGGACCGGGCATGTCGCGCCGGGCACGGATGATCTTCCTCGGCGTCCTCACCCTGATCTGCTTCCTGCTCTACGGCGTGGGCGCCTGGGGACTCTTCCCGTCGCAGGCAGGGTGGCCCGACTGGCTGGCCTGGGGTGGTCGTCTGGTGGCCGGGCTCGCCGCGGTGACACTTGTCGTGACCATGTTGCGCGCCCACACGGGTGAGGAGTCCGATGGCGCTGCGCGGATTGCCCACGTCCTGCTCGGTGTCGGCTGGATCCTCTTCGTCTGGACGCTGATCACCGATCTCGTGCTCCGGCTACCGCTACTCGTCGCGGGCATCGAGAATCCGGTGCGTTCGCGGCTGGTCGCGGTCGTTCTGGCGGCCGTCGTGCTCGGCCTCGCACTCTGGGGGTTCGCCGAGGCGCGACGGATCCCACGGGTGCGGCGGGTGGACATCGAGATCCGCGGTCTGTCGGCCGAAGCCGACGGGATGACCATCGCCGTGCTCACTGATACCCACTTCGACTCGTTCAAGAAGCCGTCCTGGAGCGCCGGGGTCGTGGACGTGGTCAACGGTCTCGGGGCGGACGTCGTCGTTCATGCGGGTGACCTGGCCGACGGCTCGGTCGCCGCCCGCCGCGAACAGTCGGCAGCGCTGGGAGGGGTGCGCGCGGCATACCGGTTCTACATTGCGGGCAACCACGAGTACTACAGCGGCGTCGGGGACTGGACCGCCCACATGGCCGACCTCGGTTGGGAGGTGCTGCTCAATGCCCACGGTGTCGTCGGTGAACGGCTCGTCATCGCCGGCGTCGACGACCCGACCGGCAACGGTGTCCCCGGCCATGGCACTGACCTCGATGCCGCCCTGGCCGGCGTGCCCGACCTGCCGATCGTGCTGCTCGCGCACCAGCCGCACCTGATCGCCACCAGTCGCGACCGCGTCGATCTGCAGATCAGCGGCCACACGCACGGCGGGCAGATGTGGCCCTTCCATTACCTCGTGCGGCTGCGCGAGCCGGTCGTGCAAGGGCTGTCGCGACACGGGGATCGCACCCAGGTGTGGACCAGTCGGGGCACGGGCTACTGGGGGCCACCCTTCCGGATCTTCGCTCCGAGCGAGATCTCGCTGCTCACCTTGTGCAGCACGACGTCCGCCTGAGGGGCACCAAGCGGCGTCCCTCAGGCGGACGTCATGGGTGGGGGTCAGTCCTCGGCGAGGAGCAGATACAGCTCCTTGCGGAGGGCATCCACCTTGGCGGTCGCGGCCGCGCGCTGCTCCGGCGAACCGTCGCGGGCGAGCTGCTTGAGCACGCCGACCAACTTGCGCATGGACTGCAGGAAGGCCACGTGCTCGTCGGCGCTCTCGTCGAGTTGCGCCCAGGCGGCGTCCAGCGCCTCCCGGTGCTCCTCGACGTGGTTGCGTCCGGCGTCGGTGAGCCGGTGCTCCGCGCGCCCGTCGGTGGTGACCTCCTCGAGGAGGCCCTCGTCGGTGAGTTGCTGGAGGGTCGGGTAGACCGAGCCGGGGCTGGGGCGCCAGATGCCGCCCGAGCGCTCCTCGATGCCCTTCATGAGGCCGTAGCCGTTGGCCGGGCCGTCCGCCAGCAGCGACAGGATCGCGCTGCGCACGTCGCCGCGCCGAGCGCGACCGCGTCCGCCCCGTCGTCCCGGTCCGAAACCGGGTCCGAAGCCCGGACCCGGGCCGAAGCCTGAGCCCCCCTCGCCGAACCACGGGCGCCTG
>NZ_HF570956.1:2536533-2544146 GCF_000367525.1 Phycicoccus elongatus Lp2
GGAACACACCTCGCACAGCGACACACCTATACCTGTGGTCCGCTGCGAGATCTGTCGGGGGGCGGTCAGGTGCCCGGGCCGAGGAACCCGAACCCGGGCACATTGCGCAGCACCCAGAAGGCCATGATCGCCCAGAAGAGGGCGTAGAGGCTCCAGGCCGGCGCGATGAGGCGGCGCGGCTCGCCCTTCCACAGCCTCATCACCCAACGGGCGAACGCCACGGCCAACACGGCATACGTGATGACGGCGAAAGGGTTGCGGTGCAACGCAAGCGGTAGGTCACCCTCGGTGAGCGCGTGCGTGGCGCGCAGGGTGCCGCACCCAGGACAGTACGTACCGGTCAGCAGCAGCCACGGGCACGTCGGCCACCGCCCGGGAATCTCCGGATTGACCATGTGGGTGGACAACGCAAAGACGGCCGCGCCCACGAGGGACGCCGCGGGCAGAAACAATCGGCGCCCCCGACCCACGGCGGGGTCCGGGGGCGCCGATGTCGCGTGGAACTGGGTCACATGCCCGTCGACGTGCTGTTGGTGCTGACGACGCCGGCCACCATCAAGATGATGTAAAGGACCGTGGCGATGATGCCGAGCACGAGGGCGATGATGGCGAACTTCTTGGCCTTGGCGGACGCGTCGACCGCGCCCGCGTGATCACCCGAGGCCCACTTGCCGTTGACCTGCGCGGCGAAGACGACGGCGGGGATGCCGATCGGCCAGCAGCAGAGCAGGCCAAGGATGGCCAGCACCAGGTTGTTCGGCGGGGCAGCGCCCGTCGGACCGCCACCCATGGGCGGCGGGGCAGAGTAGCCACCGCCACCAGGCGGCGGGGGCGGCGGCGTCGAGCCGTATTCAGACATGTGTCCCTCCTGAGTCTCAGCGGGGCTTCGGATGGTCCCCCTGCACCGGCTCTCAACCGGCGGGCACGATCCTTGCACACACGCGGGGCCGGAGCATGCACGGCCTCCAGATTTCTCGCGGGGCGGACTTCCCGCGGGAGTGCCCTCAGCGACGCCGGCGCGCCACCTCGTAGAGCGTGACACCGGCAGCAATGCCCGCATTGAGCGACTCGACCGCCGAACTCATCGGGACCGAGACGATCTGGTCGCAGTTCTCACCGACGAGCTTGGAGAGCCCCTTGCCCTCGGACCCCACGACGATGACGAGCGGCTCCGAGGCCAATTCGAGGTCGGGCAACTCGACGTCGCCGTCCATGTCGAGACCGATGACGAAGAACCCGGCCTTCTTGAAATCCTTGAGCGCCTGGTTGAGATTGCTCACCTGCGCGACCGGAATGCGTGCTGCCGCACCGGCGCTCGTCTTCCACGCCGAGGCCGTCATGCCGACCGATCGACGCGCCGGCACGACCACACCGTGTCCCCCGAAAGCAGCGACGGACCGGATGATGGCGCCGAGGTTGCGCGGGTCGGTGATGCCGTCGAGGGCGACGACGAGCGGAATGCCCGGGGTCTGCGGGTCCACGAAATCACTCGGGTGCGCGTACTCATAGGGCGGCACCTGGATCGCGAGACCTTGGTGCACGGCGTCGTCCGTGAGTCGGTCGAGCTCGCCTCGAGGCGTTTCCAGGATGGGTATGCCGCGTTCCCCGGCGATCTTGAGGGCTTCCCTCACGCGGTCGTCGGCGTCGATCCGGCCGGCGACATACATCGTCGCCACCGGGATGTCGGCACGCAGTGCTTCGAGCACCGAGTTGCGCCCGGCGACCATCTCGCTGGAGGCCTTGGTGCGTCGCTGGGGGCGCTGCGGCCGGGACGAGCCGGACTTGGCGGCGGCCTTGGCGAACTTGTGCGCCTTGTGGTTGGGGCGGTCGCTGGCCTTGGGCGTGGGCCCCTTGCCCTCGAGCCCTCGGCGGCGCTGGCCGCCCGAGCCGACCGTGGCGCCCTTCTTGGAGCCGGTCTTGCGGACCGCGCCGCGGCGCTGGGAGTTGCCGGTCATCAGTTCTCACTCTTTCGGTTCAGGGACCAACGGGCACCAGCGGCCGTGTCCTCCACGGCAATTCCCGCCGCGGTCAGTTCGTCGCGAATGGCGTCCGCGGTCGCGTAGTCGCGAGCAGCGCGCGCCTTGGTGCGCGCGTGGATGCGCTCCTGGACCAGCGCATCGAGCGCGGTCATCGCGTCGGCGTTGCCGGGGTCGGCAGCCCCCCACACGGGATCGAGCGGGTTGATCCCGAGGACGTCGGTCATGGCGACGACGACGCGAGCCAGCCCCGCGGCATCCTCGATGTCGCCCTCGTCGAGCGCGGTGTTGCCGGCGCGGACCGTCTCGTGGATGACGGCGAGGGCGCCTGAGACGCCGAGGTCGTCGTCGAGGGACTCGGTGAAGTCCTCGGGCAGCTCCTCCTCCCCCGTCGGGAGGGCTGTCGTGAGGTCGGGGAGTGCGCGATGGAGGAAACCCTCGATGCGTTCGACGGCCGCGGCCGCCTCGGCGAGCGAAGTCTCCTGGTACTCGATCATCGAGCGGTAGTGCGCGGCGGTGAGGTAGTAGCGGACGACGACCGGGCGGTGCTCGGCGAGGACGGTCGAGACCCGCAGGCTGTTGCCGAGCGACTTGCTCATCTTCTCGCCGCCCATGGTGACCCAGCCGTTGTGGAGCCAGTAGTTGGCGAAACCGAGTCCGGCAGAGGTGGATTGGGCCAATTCGTTCTCGTGGTGGGGGAAGCGGAGGTCGACGCCACCACCATGGATGTCGAAGGTGTCGCCCAGGTACTTGCGGGCCATTGCCGAGCACTCCAGGTGCCAACCCGGTCGACCCGGCCCGAAGGGCGTCGGCCAGGACGCCGTGGCCGGTTCGTCGACCTTGTGCCCCTTCCACAAGGCGAAGTCGCGTGGGTCACGCTTGCCTCGCGGGTCGGCGTCCTCGGCCGCGGTCATGTCGTCGATCTTCTGCTTGGTCAGGGCGCCGTAGGTCGGCCACGAGCGCACGTCGAAGTAGACGTCACCGCTGCCGTCGGCCGCCGGATAGGCATGGCCCTTTTCGATGATCGTCTCCATCAAGGCGACCATCTCGGGGATGTGGCCGGTCGCCCGCGGCTCGTAGGTCGGAGGGAGCACCCCGAGGTCCGCCAACGCCTTGGCGGTCTCGACCTCGTTGCGGTAGCTCACGGCATACCAAGGCTCTCCACTCTCGGCGGACTTGGCGAGGATCTTGTCGTCGATGTCGGTGACATTGCGGATGAGGGTGACGTCGTAGCCGTGCCCGCGCGTCAGCCAGCGCCGCAGCACGTCGAAGGCGACGGCGAAGCGGACGTGCCCGAGGTGCGGCGGCGCCTGAGTGGTGAGCCCGCAGATGTAGATGCCGACCTTGCCCGGGGTCACAGGGACGAAGTCGCGCTGCTCGCCGGTGAGCGAGTCCTGGAGTCTGAGGGTCACCGGACAAGGTTACCGGCGGCTCAGGGTCACCACCGGGCTCCCTCAGGGTCCTCCCCGGTATGCCGCCGCGAGCGCCACCGGGAGGGTGGAGACATGACCGAGGACTCGCTGACGGCGGCCATCCCGCTCGTCCACCTGATCCCGCTCCTCGTCGTCGTGGTCGCGCATCGTGCTCATCGGGCCGTGGGGCAATCCAGTGGGCGGCTGCGCGACCTCCTCGCGGTGCGAACCTCGCTCCGGTCCCTCACCGCGGGGGTGGCACTCTCCACCCTGGTCGTGCTGATCGTGCCGATCACCCAACTGGTTCTGGCGACCGCGCTCGACTGGGCACCGTGGGGTCCCGGCCCCGCGGCGAAGGCGGCCCTCCCGCTGGTGCCCATGGCCGCCGTCATGGCCTCGCTGACGGCGCTCGGTGAGGAACTCGGCTGGCGTGGGTATCTCCAATCGGTCACGCACCAGTGGGGCTTCTGGCGGTCCGCGGCCGCCGTGTCAGGCGCCTTCACCGCGTTCCACGTGCCGCTGATGTGGCACTCCTGGGCCTCCGACGCGATGCCGGGAGCGGAAGCCGTCGCGGCAACGCTGAACATCGCGGCGGGGTCCTTCGCGCTCAGCGCGCTGCGGGACCGAATCGGCACGGTCTGGCCGGCCGTATGGGGGCATGGTCTGCTCAACAGCGCCGTCGTGTGGCTGCACGGGAGTGCCGCCCAGGTGGACCGATTCGGCGCGGGGGCGTTCTGGATCTTCACCGCTGTCGGCTGGCTCGGGTGGTTCATCGTCGCTGCGGCGACTCGCCGGCATCCGGCATGGGCGTGAGGTGGGATCCACCGGCGTGAGGTGGGGACCATGGCGTGACGCGCAGACCCCCGGGCTGTCGGTGCACTCCCCTAGCGTGGTGACCACCGATCGACGAGGCTCCAGGAGGCCAGCCATGGCACGCACCGACCGTCCCAAGACCGCTCTGCTCGTCGTCGACGTCCAGAAGGATGTGGTCGCCCCGGCCCCCAACCGCGACGAGGTGGTCGGCCGGATCGCTGGCCTCGTCGATCGGGCGAGGGAGGCGGGCACACCGGTCGTGTGGGTTCAGCACAACGACGGAGGGATGCCGCGGGGCTCCGACGGGTGGGCCCTGGTGGACGAGCTCAGTCCGGCCGACGGCGAGCCGATCGTCGACAAGCAGTTCGGGGATTCCTTCGAGGCGACCGACCTCGAGGATCGCCTGGGCGAGGGCGGGATCGGCAGCCTCATCGTGTGCGGCGCGCAGACCGATGCGTGCATTCGCTCGACCCTGCACGGTGGGCTCACGCGTGGCTACGACATGACGCTGGTCTCCGATGGTCACACGACCGAGGACATGCGCGAGTGGGGATCGCCCATCGGCGTCGAGGACGCGATCGCCTACACCAACCTCTACTGGTCGTTCACGCGGACGGCGGACGCCAAGGGCCAGGTGGTGGCGGCCGACGAGGTCGACTTCAGTGCACCGGGCGGCGTGGCGCAGGCTCCTGAGGGCGCCGAGGCAGGGGAGGACCCCGAGCGATGAGCGAGTCCACACCGCCCTGGGAGCCGCCGAAGCACGGCACCGACACCGAGCAGGTCCTGGCGTCGATCGAGCGGATGCGCGCGACCTTCCGCTGGAAGGCCGATGGCCTCGACGCGCCGGCGCTGGCGCACCGCGTGGGCGCGTCCGCGCTGACCCTCGGTGGCCTGCTCAAGCACCTGGCGATCGTCGAGGACCACTACTTCACCAACCTGTTCGCGGGCGAGGGTTACCCCGCCGTGTGGGGCGAACTCGGCCACGACGAGTCGGAGGACTGGGAGTTCAGGACGGCGGCCACTG
The DNA here is from genome assembly GCF_000367525.1 of Phycicoccus elongatus Lp2. Classification (GTDB taxonomy): domain Bacteria; phylum Actinomycetota; class Actinomycetes; order Actinomycetales; family Dermatophilaceae; genus Phycicoccus_A; species Phycicoccus_A elongatus. The sequence goes on from NZ_HF570956.1 coordinate 2,541,759, forward strand.
ACTCGCCCGAGGTGCTCTACGACCTCTACGACGAGGCGGTCGAGCGCTCCCGATCGGCGATCGCCAAGGTCTTGGTGGCCGGTGACCTCGACCAGCGCGTGGACATGGGCCGACCCGAGTGGCAGCCCAGTCTGCGTGCGGTGCTGTGCGGCCTGATCGAGGAGTATGGGCGGCACACCGGGCACGCAGACCTGATCCGTGAGGACATCGACGGTCGGGTCGGCGAGGACCCCCCGTCTCACTGGCGGACCCGGATCTTCCCGGCCGCCTGACCCATCGATCGGCGTCCTGTCCGGAGCGGTCGCTCACCTGCTCGTCACCGCCGGGGGAGGTATGTCAGGGAGATCTGGGGCGCCGGCGATCACCCCCACCCAGCAGGGGATCTGACGCAGCGTCAGTGACCGCGGTCGAGCCACTCCTGCACGTGCGGCTTCTCCGCGCCGATGGAGGTGGCGTCGCCATGGCCCGTGAGCACGATCGTGTGGTCGTGCAAGGTCAGGAGGTCATCGCGGATCGAGTCGATGATCGTCGGGAAGTCCGAGAAGGACCGCCCCGTGGCCCCCGGACCGCCGTTGAAGAGGGTGTCGCCGGAGAAGAGCACATCAAGAGCCGGCACGTGGAAACAGCACGCACCCGGTGCGTGACCCGGCGTGTGGAGCACCCGCAACTCGACATCGCCCACGGCAAAGGTCTGACCGTCTGCCAGCTCCGCGTCGGGGGCGGCCTCCTGTGTCTGGTCCCACAGCACCCGGTCCGCCGGGTGGAGGTATGCCGCGGCACCGGTGTGCGACACCAGTTCCGGCACGGCGTTGATGTGGTCGTTGTGGCCATGGGTGCAGAGGATTCCCAGGACGTGCCGGTCGCCGACGACCGACAGGATCGTCACGGGTTCGTGCGCGGCATCGATGACGAAACACTCGTTGTCGTCACCGATGACCCAGACGTTGTTGTCAACCTCCCACGAGCCGCCGTCGAGCTCGAAAACCCCGGAGGTCACGACGCGTTCGATGCGGACGCCACCCGGCGAGATGGGGAGGATGGGATGGGAGTGGGCCATGCGGCATACCTCTTCGTGAGTGGGGGTCAGTCCAGGACGACGACGGAGCGGAGCACATCTCCGTCGTGCATCTTGGCGAAGGCGGCCTCGACGTCACCGATGCCGATCTTCTCGGTGACGAAGGCGCCGAGGTCGAAGCGGCCCTGCTTGTAGAGGTCGACGAGCATCGGGAAGTCGCGCGAGGGAAGGCAGTCGCCGTACCAGCTCGACTTCAGCGCGCCACCGCGGCCGAAGATCTCGATGAGCGGCAGGGTGATCTCCTTGTCGGGGGTCGGGACGCCCACGAGGACAACGGTGCCGGCGAGGTCGCGGGCAAAGAAGGCCTGCTCGTAGGTCTCCGGGCGGCCGACCGCCTCGACGACGACGTCGGCGCCGAAGCCGCCGGTGTATTCGCGGATCTTCTCCACGGCGTCCTCGGTCTTGGAGTTGATCGTGTGGGTGGCGCCGAACTTCTTGGCCTGCTCGAGCTTCCGGTCGTCGACGTCGACCGCGATGATCGTCGTCGCGCCGGCGACCTTGCCACCCTGAATGGCGGCGTTGCCGACGCCGCCGCAGCCGATGACGGCGAGCGAGTCGCCCAGGCCGACACCACCGGTGTTCACGGCCGCGCCGAAGCCGGCCATGACGCCACACCCGAGGAGCCCGACGGCGGCAGCCTCGGCGTCCGGGTCGACCTTGGTGCACTGGCCGGCGGCGACGAGGGTCTTCTCGGCGAAGGCGCCGATCCCGAGCGCCGGCGACAGCTCGGTGCCGTCGGTGAGGGTCATCTTCTGGGTCGCGTTGTGGGTGGCGAAGCAGTACCACGGCTTGCCCTTGTTGCAGGCTCGGCAGTTCCCGCAGACCGCACGCCAGTTGAGGATGACGAAGTCGCCCGGCGCGACGTCGGTGACACCCTCACCCACCGCCTCGACGATCCCCGCGGCCTCGTGGCCCAGGAGGAAGGGGAAGTCGTCGTTGATGCCGCCCTCGCGGTAGTGCAGGTCGGTGTGGCACACCCCGCACGCTTCGACTTTGACGACCGCCTCACCCGGACCGGGATCGGGGACGACGATGTCAACGAGCTCGACGGGGGCGCCCTTGGCGCGGGCGATGACGGCTTTGACGGTCTGCGGCATATCCCCACCCCACCGCATCTGATCGCCGCAAGCAAGGGGTACGCCGTGTGCGCGTCCCGGTCATTCCCCGACACGCCCTCCCCGGTGTCCCGCTCGCCCCGGTGTCCCATTCGCCCCCGGGGCACCGCTCACCCCCGGGGCGCACCGCTCACCTCCGGGGCGCACCGCTCACCCCCGGGAACACAACTCGCAGCGGACCACAGGTATACCTGTGGT
>NZ_HF570956.1:2544246-2551879 GCF_000367525.1 Phycicoccus elongatus Lp2
CGCTCGGCCATCGGGGCGAACGGCCGCAGACGGTCCACGGGTCGCACCCGCGCCGGCGTCCACGCGCGCACCAGTGGCACGCGGCGGCCCACGACGGTCACGCCGTCGTCGTCCAGACGCACCGGGTCGCCCACCGCGAGCGGGAGGGCCTCATGGGGGAAAGGCACGCCCAGCCGAACCGCGGTCGGGAGCGCGATGGCGTCGACACCGAGGAGCGGGACCACGTCGACGGCGGCTCCCGGGACGCTCAGATAGGCGCCGAAGCGGCCGGTCGCCAGGACCGAGCCCGACCACGACGTCCCGCGCAGGGGCGCGAGCAGCGGGGAGACCGCGGCGGTCAGCGACAAGGGCACTCCTTGACGCTAGTGGTGGACGCACCCTTGACCGGATGTGCAGATCTGCCAACGATGTGCCCATGACGGCACACACCTTGCCAGTGGCAACCGACGCGGCAGCCCGGATTGCCGACCTGGAACGCAGAGTCGCCCGCCAGGAGGCGCTGCTGCAGCGGGAGGACGACTTCCACCGGTTGCTCGAGCAGGTCGTCCTCCACGACGGAGCCCTCGAGGACCTGTGCACCACCCTCGCCGAGTTCTTCGGCCGGGCCTGCGTCGTGACGTCGACGGATGGACGGGTCCTCGCTCGCGCGACCGCGACCGAGGGCGACACGCTCTGCGGTGAGTGCTTCGACGCGACCGGGCGCCTGCTCGTCGAGAGCGAGCCGACGGGGGCACGCGAGTTCGGCGACGAGCGTGATCACCGAGCCTTCGTGCCGATCGTCGCGGGCGGCAGCGAGCTCGGTTTCCTCGGGGCCTTCACCAAGGGAACCGCGTTCTCCGACACCGACCTTCACCTCTTGAGCCGCGCGGCGACCGTGGCCGCCCTCGCCGTGACCAAGGAGCAGGCGGTCTCGGCGGTCGAGAGCCGCTATCGCGCGGAGTTCCTGCGGGACGCGCTGACCGGCCGCGGCGGCGTCGACGTCGTCGACCACGCGGTCGCCCTGGGGTGGGACATCGACCGTCCGCTGGTCGTCGTCGTGGCCGAGACCGACGAGGACGACCAGCGCACCGAGCGCAGCCCGCACGAGGTGCGCGCCCTCCAGGAGCGCTTCGCGCGCGCCTGGGGCTGGGCGGTCCGCGCCAAGGACTCGACGATCCCGGTGGCCGGCTTCAGCCAAGAGGTCGTCGCGCTGGTCCCGGTGACCGCCGGGATGGACACCGACGAGGTGCTGCGGGTCGTGGGCGCCCTGGTCGGCGTGGTGCGCGGTGAGGGCGGTGGCGGTCGTCGGACCTTCGCCACCGGGGTCTCGCGCATCGTCACCTCCCCCGACCAGCTCAGCCGCGCCTATGCCGAGGCGCTCAAGGCCGTCTCCATCGGCCGGCAGATGCAGGGGCCGTCGGCCCTGGCCCACTTCGACCGGCTCGGCATCCACCGGCTGCTCGCCCTCATCCCGGAGAGCGAGGACCTGCGCCGGTTCGTCCACGAGTCCCTGGGCGAGCTCGCCACGCACGACACCCCGGAGAACGACGACCTGCGCCGGACCCTCGCCGTGCTCCTCGACACCAACATCAACGTCGCCGAGACCTCGCGCCGGCTCTTCTTCCACTACAACACGCTGCGCTACCGGATCAGCAAGCTGGAGCGGATGCTCGGACCGATCACCACCGACCCCGAGCTCCAGCTCACCGTCGCCGTCGCCCTGCGCATCCATGAGATGCGCGGGCTGTGGGCCGAGCCGCGCTGAGCGGGCCCCTGTGCACGAACGTCTGCTAACAGAAGTTCCTGCACCGCACTTGCCGAAGAAACGCCGGGGTCGATGTGCATCAATGACGAATGCGCGACCCCACCAGTGGACTACCTTCCGGTTATCCGTCGCATGACGCGACCGCCGCCACACGGCGCGCGGAGAAGTGATTCAGAGAGGATCCGGGATGTCACTCGGGCTCGGTTGGAAGCTCAAGGACGCTGACGAGGTCGCCGCCGGCGGCGTCGTCGCGCCAGATGAGCGCCTCGGTTGGGGCAAGACGGTGGGCCTGGGTGCCCAGCACGTCGTCGCCATGTTCGGCGCGACCTTCGTGTTCCCGCTCATCATGGGGCTCAACGCGCAGCTCGCCATCATGATGAGCGGCATCGCGACGATCATCTTCCTGCTCATCGTGCAGGGGAAGGTGCCCAGCTACCTGGGGACGTCCGCGTCCTTCGTCGGTGGTGTCGCGGCGATCCGCGCCAATGGTGGCGACTCCAAGGAGGTCACCGGCGCCATCCTCATCGCCGGCATCGTCCTGGCCATCGTCGGCGTGATCATCCACTTCGCCGGCTCGGGCTTCCTCCACAAGGCGCTGCCCCCGGTCGTCACCGGTGCTGTCGTCATGCTCATCGGCTTCAACCTCGCACCGGTCGTCGCCAACATCTACTGGCCGCAGGACCAGTGGGTGGCGCTCCTCACGATGCTCTTCACCATCATCGTCGCCGTCGCCTTCCGCGGCTTCATCGGGCGCATCTCGGTCTTCCTGGCCCTCATCTTCGGCACCCTGCTGTCGTGGATCCTCGACAAGACCGCGGGCCCGATCACCTCGGTCCTCGGCGGGGCCACCGAGGCGACCGAGCACCTGCGCTGGAACACCGCCGGCATCGGCGAGGCCAGCTGGTTCGGTTTCCCCCCGGCGACGACGATCGCCGCGGACGGCAAGGAGGCCGTGGGCTGGCACTTCCCGACCTTCTCGATGGCCGCGATCCTCCTCGTCCTCCCCGCCGTCATCGCCCTCATCGCCGAGAACACCGGTCACGTCAAGGCCGTCGCCGAGATGACTGGCCACGACCTCAACCCGGTCATGGGCAAGGCCATCGCCGGTGACGGTGTCGGCACGGCCGTCGCCTCGCTCTTCGGTGGCTCGCCGACGACGACCTACGCCGAGAACATCGGCGTCATGGCCGCGACCCGCGTCTACTCGACGGCGGCCTACTACGTCGCGGCCCTCGTCGCCCTGCTTTTCGGCCTCTCACCCAAGTTCGGCGCGCTCGTCTCGTCGGTCCCCGGCGGCGTCCTCGGCGGCATCACCGTGGTCCTCTACGGCATGATCGGCCTGCTCGGCGCCAAGATCTGGAAGGAGAACGGCGTCGACTTCGCGAACCCGATCAACCTGGTCCCGGTCGCGGCCGGCATCGTCATCGGCATCGGTGATGTGAAGATGAAGTTCTCCGACAGCTTCACCCTCAGCGGCATCGCGCTCGGCACGATCGTCGCCATCCTCGCCTACCACCTGGCCAAGGCCGTGGCGCACAGGGACCTCCGGGACCGCGCCGATGGCACGGCGATCGCGGTCGGTGACTACACCTACGGCGACAGCGACGGCGTGGACGACCTCTACCAGGACGGTGACCCGGCCGCTCGCGAGCGTGAGGCAGGGCGTCGTCACAACCCGGGTGGTCCCGACAGCGGCCGTCACCGTCTCTGAGGTGAGGTATGCCGCGGGGCCCGGCCCCCGCGGCATACCCACCTCGGGCAGCGACAGTCGAATGAGGAGAACACGCGGCGACGGATCATCGTCAGCCCGCGTGTTCTCCTCACTCGTTTGTCTCGGCAGTTCTTGACAAGGCTCCCCGCCAGCGGGGAGCGTGATTCGACGACCACGAGGTGGGCAGGGTTCGCCATGATGCTGCAATGAAGCCAGCGCCGTTCGTCCACCATGAGCCGCGCTCGGTCGAGGAGGCGGTGGCCACCCTCGCCGAGGTCGGTCACGACGGCAAGGTGCTCGCAGGCGGGCAGAGCCTCATCCCGGTGCTCAACATGCGGCTGGCCTCACCCAATCACCTGGTCGACATCAACCGCCTGCCCGGCTGCGACCGGGTCGAGGTCGGCGACGACCACGTCCGGGTGGGCGCCCTGGTGCGGCACGCCCAGTTGCTCGCCGACGCGAGAGCAGCCTCCGCCCTGCCCCTGCTCGGGCAGGCGCTGGCCTGCGTGGCGCACCCGGCGATCCGCAACCGGGGCACCACGGTGGGCTCGATCGCCCACGCCGACGCCGCCGGTGAGATGCCCTCGGTCGCCGTCCTGACCGGTGCCGTCATCGAGGCGGCCTCCGTGAGGGGGACACGCGAGATCGCGGCGACCGACTTCTTCGAGGGACCGCTGGAGACCACGCTCGAGGCCGACGAGGTCGTCGTAGCCGTACGTTTCGGGCGCTTCCCCACCGGCACCCGCACGGCCTTCCTCGAGGCCGCGCGACGGCACGGCGACTATGCGATGGCCGGTGTCGCCGTCGCGCTGGGGGTCACCGACGGGGTGGTGTCGGACGCCCGGGCCTCCTTCGTGTCGGTGACTCCTGTCCCCGACATCCTCGACCTCACCGAGGCGGTCAGGGGTCGTGAGCCGGGCACGGTCGACTGGTCCACGGTCGCGGATGCCGTTGCGGCACACGTGGACCCCGAGGCCGACATCCACGCCTCAGCGGACTACCGACGCGCGCTCGTCATCGAGCTCACCCAGCGCGCCTTCGCCGCCGCTGCGCAGGAGGGAGTCGCATGACCGAGCAGATCATGTCCCACACGAGCCCGCCGGTCGGGAGCGACATCACCGTGGAGCCGCTGCACGAGATCACCCTGTCGGTCAACGGTGCCCCCCACACGGCGACGGCCCCGGCGCGCCGCCTGCTGTCGGACTTCCTGCGCCGTGAGCTCGGACTCACCGGCACCCACGTCGGCTGCGAGCACGGCGTCTGCGGTGCGTGCACGGTCCTGGTCGACGGCGCACCGATGCGCTCGTGCTTGATGTTCGCGATCTCGGCGCAGGGCCACGAGATCACCACGGTCGAGGGCCTGGGCACGGACATGGACAACCTCTCGCCGGTGCAGCAGGCCTTCAAGGAGTGCCACGCGCTCCAGTGCGGCTTCTGCACGCCGGGCTTCCTCACGACCATCCACGCCTTTCTGGAGACCAACCCCTCACCGACCGAGGCCGAAGCACGAGAAGTGGTGTCCGGCAACCTCTGTCGTTGCACGGGCTACCAGAACATCATCAAGGCCGTGCTCCGAGCAGCCGAGATCCGCCGCGAGGGAGGTGCTGCATGACCACGCGCTCCATCGGCCATTCGGTGCAACGGCGCGAGGACCCCCGCCTGGTCACCGGCAACGGTCGCTACCTCGACGACCTGGGGCGCGACGCCCTCGCCGCCGCCTTCGTCCGCTCCCCGCACGCCCACGCGACGATCACCGGCATCGACATCACCGACGCCTGGGAGGTCGACGGGGTCGAGGCGATCTACACCTTCGAGGACCTCGACGAGCTGATGGCCCGGCCCCTGCCGGTCCTCATCCCGCACCCGGCACTGACCCACCCGCGCACCTGCCTCGCCCTGGCCGACACCGAGGTCAACCACGTCGGTGAGCCGGTCGTCATGGTCGTCGCACGCGACCGTTACGTCGCCGAGGACGCGGCCGCCCGGATCGTCGTGTCCTACGAGACCAAGCCGGTCGTCGTCGGTGTGGCGGCCGCCCGTGAGGCTGCTCTCGCGGTCCACGACGACGTCCCCGACAATGTCGCCGCCCATCTCATCCAAGAGGTCGGCGATGTCGACGCCGCCCTGGCCTGCTCGCCGCACCGCCTCACCATCCCCCTCACCATCGAGCGCAGCGCCTGCATGCCGATGGAGGGCAAGGGCGTGTATGCCGTGTGGGACAGGGACGACGCCTCCATGCGCATGTGGTCCTCGACCCAGACGTCGACCGGGGTGCGCGCGGCCGTCGCCGCGCGCCTGGGGATCCCGCTGGCCCGCATCCAGTGCATGGCCCCCGATGTCGGTGGCGGCTTCGGCGTGAAGATCAACCACCCGTGGCCCGAAGAGCTCTTGGTCCCCTGGGCCGCACGGGCGCTGGGCCGGCCGGTCAAGTGGGCCGAGGACCGCCGCGAGCACTTCGTCTCCTCGGCACACGAGCGCCAACAGCTCCAGGAGGTCGAGGTCGGCTTCGACGACGACGGGCGCATCCTGGCCCTCGACGTCAAGGTGTGGCACGACAACGGTGCCTACACGCCCTACGGCATCATCGTCCCGATCATCACCGCGACCCAGCTCCTCGGCCCCTACAAGCCGGGCACCTACCGCTGCGAGTTCTGGAGCCTCTACACCAACACCGTCATCGTCACCCCGTATCGGGGCGCCGGGCGGCCGCAGGGAGTCTTCGCGATGGAGCGGACGATGGACGCCATCGCCGCCTTCCTCGGCAAGGACCGCACCGAGGTCCGCTCGACCAACTTCATTCTCCCGCAGGACATGCCCTACGACCACGGGCTGATGTTCCAGGACGGCCGGCCGCTGAAGTACGACTCGGGCGACTTCCCCGCCTCCCTCGCCAAGCTCAAGGCGCTCGTCGGCTGGGACGACTTCGCGGCATACCGGGAGCAGGCGGAGGCCGAGGGACGCAAGGTCGGGCTCGGGATCGGCTGCTACGTCGAGGGCACCGGCGTCGGGCCCTACGAGGGCGGGCACGTGCACGTCGAGACGAGCGGCCAGGTCTTCGTCGCCACCGGCCTCACCTCGCAGGGGCAGGGCCACGAGACGGCGTTCGCCCAGATCGTCGCCGACGAGCTCGGCGTGCGCTTCGAGGACGTCCACGTCACCACCGGCGACACGCGTCGGATGCCGTATGCCGTGGGGACCTTCGCGTCGCGCGCTGCGGTGATGAGCGGCAACGCCGTCGCGGCCGCAGCAAAGGTGGTGCGGGAGAAGGCTCTTCGTATCGCTGCCGATGCGCTCGAGGCCAACCCGGACGACCTCGAGATCGAGGACGGCGTCATCTCGGTCAAGGGGGCGCCCGACACCCAAATCTCGCTGTCGACCGTAGCGGTCCTCTCGAACCCGCTCCGCTATGCCTTCGACGACGCCGCCAAGGCCGCGACCCAGTTCGCGGGGACCTTCGACCCCGACAAGCCGCCGGTCGCCGAGGGTGACGAGCCGGGGCTGGAGGGCAAGGGCTTCTACTCCCCCACCCAGGCCACGTTCGCCAACGGCATGCACGCGGCGATCGTCGAGACCGACCCGGTGACGGCGGAGATCAGGATCCTGCGCTACTGCGTCGTCCACGACTGCGGCGTCATGATCAACCCCCTCATCGTCGAGGGCCAGGTGCATGGCGGGGTGGCCCAGGGCGTCGGGGGCGCCCTCTACGAGCGGATGGCCTACGACGAGTCAGGGCAGCTGCTCAACGCGTCGTTCATGGACTTCCTCGTGCCCTATGCATCCGAGGTGCCCTTCATCGAGACCGACCACCTCGAGACGCCCTCGCCGCTCAACCCGCTGGGCATCAAGGGCGCCGGCGAGGCCGGCACCATCCCGGTGTCCGCGGTGCTCGCCTCCGCGATCGAGGACGCCGAGGGCTTCCCGATCCTCTCGATGCCGATCAGCCCGTCCGAGCTGTGGGAGCTCCGACGCCAACGCGCTTCTGCTGCAGCCCATTCAGCCACCACGGAAGGTGACCGATGAAGATCTCCGGCTCCAACACCCTGGCCGCCTCCCCCGAGCAGGTCTGGGCCGCGATCATGGACCCTGCCGTCCTCGCCCGCTGCATCCCGGGCTGTGAGTCCCTCACGCCGACCGGGCCGCACTCGCACTCGATGCGCGTGACCGCCGGTGTGGCGGCG
>NZ_HF570956.1:2551979-2565505 GCF_000367525.1 Phycicoccus elongatus Lp2
CGCCAGAGCGGCGGGGAGCCTGACCAGGCGCCGGTTCTTCTTCTCCTTGAGCGCCGCGAGCGCGTCGGCGTCGAAGTCCGGCGCCGCGACGACCTCGGAGAAGGTGTCGTTGAGGGCGCGCGCCATCTCGAGCGTGACGGGCCGGTTGGACGCGACGATGCCGCCATAGGCCGAGACCGGGTCGCAGGCGTGCGCCGCGGCATACGCCTCCTCGATCGACGCGCCCACAGCGATCCCGCACGGGTTTGCATGCTTGATGATCGCGACCGTCGGCTGATCCCCGTGGTCGAGGCTGGCGCGCACCGCGGCGTCGGTGTCGATGTAGTTGTTGTACGACATCTCCTTGCCGTGCAGCACCTCGGCGTTGGCGACCCCATCACGCCAGGAGGTGTAGAGCCCAGCTCGCTGGTGGGGGTTCTCGCCGTAGCGCAGGGTCCCCACCTTGGTCCACGTCGCCCCCATCCAGGCGGGGAAGCCGGTTCCCTCCGAGGTGTCGACATAGGCGTTGCCCATCCACGACGCCACCGCGGTGTCGTAGTCGGCGGTGTGGACGAACGCCTGGGCCGCCAGGAGCTTGCGCTGCTCGAAGGTGAACCCTCCGCCGTGCACCGCCGCCAACACCGACGGGTATGCCGCGGGGTCGACGACCACGGCCACGCTGGGGTGGTTCTTGGCGGCGGCGCGGACCATCGAGGGGCCGCCGATGTCGATGTTCTCGACGACCTGGTCCTGGCTCGCCCCCGAGGCCACCGTCTCCCGGAAGGGGTAGAGGTTGACGACGACCAGATCGAAGGGCGCCACACCGAGGTCCTCGAGTTGGGCCAAGTGATCCGGCTTGCGCGTGTCCGCCAGCAGGCCGGCGTGCACCATCGGGTGCAGGGTCTTCACGCGACCCTCGAGGCACTCCGGAAAACCGGTGAGCTCCTCGACGCGCGTCACGGGCAGTCCGAGACCAGCGATCAGGGCTGCCGAGCCCCCCGTGGAGACGAGCTCCACGCCAGCATCGGCCAAGCCGCGGACGAGGTCCTCGAGGCCGGTCTTGTCGAAGACCGAGATGAGGGCGCGACGCACGGGGCGAACGTCCTGAGTGGGTCCGGGTGGGGTGACCTCGACGGCCATGGGGCTCCAATCGGCGGGCGCAGGGTCGCTGCAGCGTGGGCCGGAGCACCCAGGCGGGCGATGCTCGCGATCGAACTTCCCGGTGGTGATCCACCCTCGCCAGTCGTCGATGGCGAGTCTACCGGTCGGCGCGGCTCGCTCCAGCGCCCGCCCGGCGCGGCCCTGGGGGCCTGGGCGGTCGTGGTCCGGCGTGCCGATCGGGACCGGCAGGGGTGTCGCCGGCCTGCGTGCTAGCCTCGCCGACGACGATGAGGAGTGAGCGTGACCAACCCCCGACGTTGGCGGGCCATCGGCGTCCCCGGAGGCTGGCGGTCCGTGAGCGTGGTCGTCGTCCTCGCGGCAGCCCTCGTCAGCGGCATCTGCTGGTCGCTCGCCTCCCCGATCGGCGCGTCACCTGACGACGACTACCACCAGGCATCCATCTGGTGTCCGGTGCCGCTCAGCGCCGGCGAATGCGGCGTCGAACGCGCTGCGGACGGATCGCTGAAGTCCATCGAGGTCCCCAAGTCGGTCGCCCAGTCCGCCGCCTGCTTTGCCTTCCACCCCGAGGTCTCGGGGAGTTGCACGACACACATCTCCGACACCCAGACCATCCGGACCGACCGCTTCAACAAGGGCGAGTATCCCGGCGCCTACTACCGGGTCATGCACGTCTTCGTCGGGCCGTGGGTGGAGCGGTCCGTCGCGATGATGCGGATCTTCAACGTCGTGCTCGCCGTCCTCCTTCTGGGAGGGTTGGCGCTCGTCGCGAACACCGGCCAGCGGCGTCTGCTCGGCATGGCCCTCCTCGCCCCGATGATCCCCTTGGGGATCTTCCTCACAGCCTCGGTCAACCCCAGCGGTTGGGCCTTTGTCGGGGTCGCCGTCGCTGCCCTGGGTCTGCTCATCGCCGCCGATGCGCAGACACGCACGCGTCACCTGGTCGCCACCGGCATCGCGATCGTCGGCGCCGCCCAAGCGGTCAGCGCTCGCGGCGACGCGGGGCCCTATCTCTGCGTCACGACCGCGGCGGTCGCGATCGCGACGGTGCGTTGGGAGAAGGGCTGGCTCCTCACCCGCCTGCCGGGCTTCGTGGCCATCGGGCTCATCGGGCTGGTGACCTTCGTGACCAACAGCCAGGCCGGCTTGATCGGGTCGACCCCGAACAAGGTCATCGACAAGCCGACCCACCTCTTCTACTACAACCTCACCGAGCTCCCCAACATCCTCATCGGCATGTTCGGGGGCTGGGCGCTGGGCTGGCTCGACAACCCCATGCCCGCCGTGGTCTCGTCCTCGAGCCTGTTCGCCGCGATCTTCGTCATCGTGACCGGCATCCAACGCTTCCCCCTCCGCAAGGCACTCTCGGCGGGACTGATCGCCATCGTCCTGGTGGCCCTCCCGCTCAAGCTTCTCCAACAGCTCGGCGAGAAGGTCGGCTTCTGGGTGCAGCCGCGCTACCTGCTCCCCCTCGCCCCCGTGCTGCTGGCCCTGCTCGCCTATGACCACGTCCATCGGGGAGCCGTGAGGATCACCCGTTCCCAGGCAGTGATCGCTGCCGTTTTCATCAGCCTGGCCAATGCGCTTGGTCTCTACACCACGCTGCGGCGCTACCTCACCGGCCTCGACGGCCCGGTGATTCTCGGACGTGACATCGAGTGGTGGTGGCCCGGCGTCCCGGGCCCTCGCGTCATCTTCGTGATGGGCGCCATCTGTTTTGCGGTCGTGGCCTTCGCCGTGCTGCTGGCCGGCAGTTCATGGCGGCCGACGTCGGCCGTCGATGCACCGTCTGCCGGGCCGGAGGACGCCGGCCCGAGCCAGCGCCGCCTCTGGAAGCGCACCAAGGCAGGACAGTCGACCACGGCGAAGGACAGCGCCGCCCTCACCCCTCCGTCGTCAGTTCCACCGACGGATCGGTCGGACCCACCGGGTCCGCACGCCCCGGAGTCGGAGCAGCCGGTCCGGACCTGAGACCGAGCAGGAAGGCCAGGCCAGCGGTGACGGCGATCCCGGCCGCGAAACCGGCCGTGGCGCCATCGGCTCCCCAGCGTGGGGCGAGGACCAGCAGCGCAGCCAACCCGACGGCCATGCCCGCGAGCGCGGCGCTCGCCTGCTGCCGCTCGCGGCCGGTCCCGAGGAGCAGAGCAGTCGGCAGGACTGCCACCGACGAGACCCCCATGATCACCAGCAGTGCGCGCAGGGTGTCCGCGGCCTCGGGGAACTTGCCGGGGTAGACGAGGTCCAGCAGTTGGGGGGCGATCAGGACCATCGTCCCGAAGAGCAGCACCCAGAGCAGGGCGCTCACGCCGAGCAGGGTGAGCACGTGGCGACGGGCCACCCCACCGGCCGCGGTCCGCGGGGCCGTGGCGAAGTGCGGCACGAGCACGAGCAACAGTGCCTGGGCGATCATGTTGGGCGGTGTGGCCAGCGCCAGTGCCGCGGCGAAAGCGCTGCTCCCCGGCCGGTCGAACCACTCGACACACAGCATGGTGGCCGGCACGAGGGCACCGGTGGCCATCTGCGCCACCGAGTTCGTGACGAGGAACGACCGCAGGGTCCGACGCTCCTCCTCAGTCGCTCCGGCCCGCACGGGACGCGGTCGCGCGAGCAGGGCAAAGGCCAGGTAACCGACGGTGGGAGGCAGCAGCAGGGCGTCCCACCACTGGTGGCTGACGACGAGCCACACGGCGAGCACGGTCAGGACGGCCGTCGCGATGTCGAGAACTGCGGCACGCATCACGCGCCCGGAGCCGATCAGCGCTCCGCGACAGTAGAGGTAGGCGCCATAGCTGAGCACGAGGGCACAGCAGGTGACGATCCCGACCGGCCCGGTCACCGTCGCCGCCACGACGGCCGTCACCAGCGTGAGACCACCTCCGGTCCACAGCATCGCGGTGCTGAGTGCCTGGAGCAGCTCTGGTCCTCGCGGCGCTCCCGCCGGCGCGAACCTGCCCGCGGCGATGCCTGCGGCCGCAGGCCCGAGCAGGGTGAGGAAGACCGAGATCGACAGCAGGGCACTCAGGGTGCCGAGACGGTCGGGAGCCGTGTTGCCCACCCAGGTCGTGTGCAGGAATCTCGCGCCGCCCTGGGCGGCCAGGCCAACCACTCCCAGCAGGGTGGCCCAGGCCAGGTTGCGCGCGGCCACGTGGCACTCCTTCCGCAGGCTCGGCCGGAGGCGTGCCGGACGCTCAGGACTGCTCGGTCCCGCCACATTGTAGGGTCGGCGAGTGCACGTGGTTGACTTCACCACCTTCTACCCTCCGCACGTCGGGGGGGTCGAGGCCTACGCCGCTGCCTTGCACACCGAGTGGCTGCGCCGCCCCGGCTGGCGGGTCACCGTGGTCACCAGCGACCAGGGCGGTCCGACGCCGGAAGAGGGGCGCACGGATGATCGTCTCCGCGTGGTCACCTATCCCTTGTGGGAGCCGGTGAGTGGCTTCGGAAGCCCTCGCGGCCCGATCGGGACCCTGGCCGATCGGGCCCTGGTCGAGCCGCCGGACGTCGTGATCAGCCACACCCGCTTCTATCCGGCCAGTTGGTTGGCCGGACGCTTCGCCCGACGCCATGGTGTCCCCTGGGTGCACGTGGAGCACGGCGGATCGGCGGTCCAGAGTTCGTCGGCCGTCGTGCGCACCGTCGCGTCGTCCTATGACCGGGTCCTCGGAGTCCCGGTGTTGCGCGGAGCCGACCGGGTGCTCAGCGTCTCGGCCGGATCCGCCGACTTCGTGCGCCGGTTGAGCGCAGTGGAGGCCCATGTCGCACGGCGCGGAATGGTCCTGCCACCGACGGCGTGGTCAGCACCGGAGTCACCACGCGCTCTCTTCGTGGGCCGACTGGTGGATGCGAAGGGCACCCACGAGACCGTGACCGCCCTCTCCGGCCTCGGTATGCCGTTGGACGTCGTCGGCGAGGGCCCCGGACGAGAAGCCATGGCCGCCGAGGCCGCACGGCTTGGCATCGAGGCGACCTTCCACGGCGCGGTGCCTCCGGACAAGGTGCAGGAGCGGATGCGGGCCGCCTCCGTGCTCGTCCATCCCAGCCACACCGAAGGCCTCCCGACTGTCGTCCTCGAGGCCGCCGCGCTGGGGATGCCGATCATCGCCAGCGACGTCGGGGGCACCCGCGACATCATCGCCGGCACGGATGACGGGTGGTTGGTCCCATCCCGAGACCCAGCCGCCTTGCGCACCGCTCTCGAGGAAACCTTGGCTGACCCCGCCGCGAGCGCTCGGCGCGGGACGCGCGCGCGGGCAGGCGTCAACGAGCGCTTCAGTTGGGATCAGGTGATCGACGAGATCACCCAGGTGGCCGGCCATGCTTGATGTCGTCGTCCTTGTCTCCGGGTCGGGCACCCTCTTGCAGGCGCTCATCGACGACGTCGCGAGCGGTGGAGCCCCCTACCGACTCGTCGGTGTCGGTTCCGATCGGACCGACATCGCCGGGCTGGCCCGCGCGCGAGCGGCGCGGCTCGAGACCTTCGTGGTCGACGTCGCCGCTCACCCCGACCGAGCCGCCTGGGATGCCGCCTTGTGCCAGGCGATCAGTGACCTGGGCCCCCAGGTCGTCGTGTCTGCGGGTTTCATGAAGATCATCGGTCCGGTGACCTTGGGTCGCCATCGGATTCTCAACACCCACCCAGCCCTACTGCCGAGCTTCCCCGGTGCCCACGCCGTGCGAGATGCCCTGACCCACGGGGTGGTCGTCACCGGCACGACCTGCCACTGGGTCGACGAGGGAGTCGACACTGGGCCGATCATCGATCAGCGCGAGGTGCGAGTGAACCCCGATGACGACGAGGCGTCCCTGCACGAGCGGATCAAGGTGCAGGAGCGACTCATGCTCGTCGACGTCCTGCACCGGATCGCCACGGGAGACCTGCCCGTGCCCTCCTAGGACCCCAGGACGGCCGCTCGCCAGTGCGGCGACCAGGCCTCGAAGGAGTAGTGCTCCGCCACGGCGGCGATACCCTGCCGACCACGGGCCTCGCGCCGAGCGGCGGATTCGGTGATCACCGCTTCCAGCGCCTCGGTCCAGTCTCCACCCGCGGCGACGGCGACCCCGTCGAAGCGTTCCAGGGCCAGGGCATTGGCCCCCACCGGGCTCGCCACCATCGGTAGGCCGGTCGCGGCATACTGCAGGAGTTTGTAGGCGCACTTGCCCCGAGCGTATGCCGTGTCGTCAAGGGGTCCGATCGCGACATCGGCCTCCGACAGAGCGGTCGCGACGGTCGAGAGCGACCAAGGGACCCGGTCGACGAGGTGATCGATCGACGCCAGGCGCGGGTTCGATCCGGGACCACTGATCAGGGTCACGCGGGCACCGGTGCGCGTGTGGAGCCGTCCCAAGTCCGCGGCGAGGGGTTCGAGATAGTGCTCTGTGGCCGGAGAGCCGAGCCAGACGACCCGGGGAGCGGCGGCGAGATCCCAGGAGGTCTTGGCAAGGTAGTCACCCGGCTCGATGCACGACGGGATGATGCGCAGGTCGCGGGCAAACGGCGCAGCGTGTTCGGCGAGGTGATCGTTGCCCACCACCACAACGTCGGCGGCACCCACCATTCGTGCCCACTTCCGGTCGATCCGCATCGCTCGCCGGATCGGTGATCGGTCGGCGAAGATGGCGTCGTCGACGTCATACACGCCGCGCTCGGCTCGGTGAAGCAGGGTCTCCTCGACCTCCCCCAAGGACCACGGGGACGCCTCCCGCGACAGGACGAGCACCTGGGACGGCCACCCTCGTCGGACGCTCGCCTCGGCGCGCAGGATGCGCAGCGGGTGGCGGGCGACGGTCGTTGGGAGCACGTCCGCGGTGCCGGCATACGTGTGCCAGGTCGCCGTGAGTCCTTCGTGGGCGAGCCAGTCCGCGATCCGAACCCGCGGGCTGCCGGCGGTCAGGCGATAGGTGCTGACGGCGTCGATCGAGGGATTGGGGGTCATACCTTGCCGGGTGCGTCGTCTTCGCGATCGTCAGTGACATCGCTGGGCAGTTCGACCGCAGTGGTCGCCCGGTGCACCGAGGGAGGCACCGCTTCGTCGAGCGCCAGCCGACGAGCCAACTTGGTGTAGCGGATGTCGGCGTCTCGCGACCTCTTGAAGGTCGTGGCCATGAAGGAGAAGAAGGCAACCACCAACATGTAGAGGATCAGGTCGGTCCCCCGGCCGACCCCGATGAAGTTGGCCGCCATCGTCCAGGTCTCGGGGAAGAGGATCGACGCCACGGCCAGGACACCGAAGACGAGCAGGGCGATCCGGCGCACTGCCTGGCTGCGCTGCCCGACGCCGCTGAGGAACCGCCAGACGATCGCGCCGGTGGCGGCGATCAGGACCAGCTGAATGATCAGGGTCCTCATCGCCACAACAACTCCGCCAGGATGTTCACGGAGTTCCAGACCGACTGACCCTTGGCCTTGGAGTACTCGGTGTAGAGGATGTGGACGGGCATCTCCTCATAGCGCAGCGGTCGTCCATCGATCGTCATGGACCCGAAGAGGGCGACGATCTCGGAGGCATGGGCCATCCGGTTCTGACGGATGTCGAGACGCTCGACCACGGGACGGCTGAGCACGCGCAGGCCGTTGTGGGCATCGGTGAGCTTGGTGCCGGTCGTGAAGTTCGTGAACGCCGTCGCCATCCGCAGGATCAGGCGCTTGAGTGCACCGGCCTCGATCTGACCTTCGAGGAACCGTGAGCCGAGCACCATGTCGAGGTCGGCCTCGCGCGCTCGCGCCACCATCGCCGACACGTCCGCGACCTGGTGTTGCCCGTCGGCGTCATAGGTCACCGCATACGCCATCTGCGGGTCACTGCGCACGTACTCGAAACCGGTCTGGAGGGCCGCGCCCTGACCCAGGTTGACGGGGTGGCTGACGACCACCGCGCCGCCTCGCTGCGCCGCCGCGACCGAACCGTCGGAGGATCCGTCGTCGACGCAACAGACATTGGGAAAGGTCATCCGGGCTTGCCGAACGACGTCCTCGATGACGGTCTCCTCGTTGTAGAGGGGGATCACGAGCCAGACATCGTCATTCATGGTGCCCCGAGTTTACGGGGACCGGGCCAGTGCACGAGGGCATCTGGCCGTGTCGGGCCCAGTCGGTCAGGAGCAGACCTTGGTCACGGTCGCGGCGAGGCCGTTGTAGGCGGGGTCCCAGTCCATGAACAAGGTGCTCGCCGCCACCGCGTCACGACCCGGGAACTTCTCGGCGACCACCTTGACGGCCTCGACATAGGGCATCGCATCGGCGGGCACCCCGGCGAGCGCAGTGCCGCCGAAGGCGCGGTCGACATCAGCCTGCTCCACGGTGCCCGAGTAGGCCTTGTTCCCGATGGTGCCGACGTTGGCCAGGACAGTGCTGAGCGCCGTGCAGGCCGGCGACCCGGCACCCTGTGCGGCAGCGGTCACGGCCACGCTGGGCGCCGCCCCGCCACCGGGCGGGGTGTAGTTGGTCGTCGGCGCCGGCGCGGCAGCACCTCCGGACGGTGCAGCAGACCCACTTGCGGAGGCGGACTCGCTGGCGGACGCGCTCGCCGACGTCGACGCACTACTGCTGCTCGAAGACTTGGCTGACGGGGAGTCATCACTGCACCCGGCGAGGGCTGCTCCGACGGAGAGGACGCAGGCCATCAAGGTGGCAGTACGCAGGGGCGAAACACGACGATTCATGACTGACTCCATTGGGGAAGAACGATGAACTCACGATAACCGAGGCTGCTGACCGGGCGACGACGCGCTCAGGATGCGGGGGCGTCGTCAACGACGCAGCCGCCAAGCGTCCCAGACGGCGTGCAGGAGGGCACCCACCAGCAACTCGCCGGCCAGCGCCAGCGTCAGCCACCCAGCCGGTGCCCCGACGTCCGACAGACGATAGGCACCGAGCGTGGCCCCGCCCACGAGGTCGAGGGCGCCGATGAGCATCGCGGTCCCCACGGCGGCAGACCCGGCAACAAGCAGTTTGGTGCGCAGGGCCGAGAGCCTGGCCACGCCGGCCAGGGCACGTCGCCCGATGAACCCGCCGCACAGGATCGGCACGATGACGACAAGCACCGTGAACCACGGGAAGGCGCCGGGCTGGGGCAGAGCAGCGAACACGGGCACGAGGGGGAGCAGGCCGGACGAGGATCCGGACCACGTGAGCGAGGCACCGTCGACGACCGAGACACCCGGGCCGGCCAGGAAGGAGAGCGCCCAGAGGGCCAGGTTCGGCAGCGACGCCCCCTGGACCAGCCAGGTCGTCAGGGCTGCCATGGCGCCTCCCCCGATGGCCGTCTGCACGGCGACGACGCGATCCCAGGACAGGGCGACCATGGACACGACCAGCACCGCCCCGATCGCGAGCAGCACGGCGGTGCCCCACAATGCCGGACGCAGTGCTCGGCGTACCCAGACCGGCAGTGCGGACCCGTCCAGACGTGGCCCCAGGAGCCATTCGTCATCGCGCGCTTCGCGGCCCAACGCGACGGCACACGCCAGGAGGGGGACCAGAAGGATCGGACCGACCAGCGTCCAGGACAACGCTGACGCGGGCCCGAGGGTGCTGAGGGCGACAGCGAGGCCGACGCCCGCGGCATACCCACCCCACCAGATGCCGATGAGGCGAAGAACGGGCGCGGCCAGCAGGCCGGCGATCCAACCGTCGGACTCACCCCGGCGGCGCAGCACCCACTGCAGCGACATGAAGGCACCGGCCCAGGGCAGGGCGGCGAGCGCCAGCGGAACGAAGCCCACGGGAGTGGCGGCCAGGTGCAGGCGGGTGCCGCCCAGAGCCAGCCAGAGCGACGAGCCCAGCCCGGCGGCCTGTCCGGGAGTGCCCGGCGAAAGGTTGTCGACCGACCAGATGACAAGGGTGGCGCCAATGACGATGAGCAGACTCGCCATGGCGCCCGCGAGCCCCAGGACGGCAGGCATCCATAGCCGCTGGGGCACCTTCTCGTCGGTGGCGGTGTCGGGAGGATCGGCGAGCAGAGTCATCGCGACCCAGTCTCGCCCGACGGGCCGCGCGAACCCTCGAGCACACGCCGTGGGCCCGCCACCGGATTCGGTGACGGGCCCTCAGTCGTATGCCGGGTGGCCGGCTGGTGCGCGAGGTCTCAGACGACCTCGGAGTCCAGATCACGCATGATGTCGCGCATGAGCTGGGCCGTCTCGGACGGCGTCTTGCCGACCTTGACGCCGGCGGCCTCGAGGGCCTCCTTCTTGGCCTGGGCGGTGCCCGAGGAGCCGGAGACAATGGCGCCGGCGTGGCCCATCGTCTTGCCCTCGGGCGCGGTGAAGCCCGCGACGTAGCCGACGACCGGCTTGGTCACGTTGTCCTTGATGTAGGCCGCGGCCCGCTCCTCGGCGTCGCCGCCGATCTCGCCGATCATGACGATCGCGACCGTCTCGGGGTCGGCCTCGAAGGCCTCGAGGCAGTCGATGTGGGTGGTGCCGATGATCGGGTCGCCGCCGATGCCGACGCCCGTGGAGAAGCCGTAGTCGCGCAACTCGTACATCATCTGGTACGTCAAGGTGCCGGACTTGGAGACCAGACCGATCTTGCCGGGGCCGGCGATGTTGGCTGGGATGATGCCCGCGTTGGACTTGCCGGGGCTGATCAGGCCGGGGCAGTTCGGGCCGATGATCCGGGTGCCCTTGCCGAGGCTGTAGTTGTAGAACTCGGCGGTGTCCTTGACGGCCACGCCCTCGGTGATGACGACGGCCAGGCCGATGCCGGCGTCGATCGCCTCGATGACGGCTGCCTTGGTGAAGGCCGGCGGCACGAAGAGCACGGAGACGTCGGCGCCGGTGGCGTCCATCGCCTCCTTGACGGACCCGAAGACGGGGACGGTGACCTCACCGGGGAAGGCGACCTGCTCGCCGGCCTTGCGGGGGTTGACCCCACCGACGATGTTGGTGCCCGAGGCGAGCATGCGCGTGGTGTGCTTCATGCCCTCGGAGCCGGTCATGCCCTGGACGATGACCTTGGAGTTCTCGGTCAGAAAGATTGCCATGTCTGTGTTCTCTCGTCCTGTGCTCAGTTGGCGGCGGCCAGCTCGGCGGCCTTCTGGGCCGCGCCGTCCATGGTCTCTTCGATGGTCACCAACGGGTGGTTGCGCTCGGCGAGGATGCGCCGGCCTTCCTCCACGTTGTTGCCGTCGAGGCGGACGACGAGCGGCTTGGTGGCCTCGTCGCCCAGGTTGTCCAGAGCCGCCACGATGCCGTCGGCGACGGCGTCACATGCGGTGATGCCACCGAAGACGTTGACGAAGACAGCCTTGACCTGCGGGTCACCCAGGATGATGTGCAGCCCGTTCGACATGACCTCGGCGCTGGCGCCGCCACCGATGTCGAGGAAGTTGGCCGGCTTGGAGACACCACCGGTGTGCTCCTCCCCGGCATACGCGACGACGTCGAGGGTGGACATGACCAGGCCTGCACCGTTGCCGATGATGCCGACATTCCCGTCGAGCTTGACGTAGTTGAGGTCCTTCTCCTTGGCGGCCGCCTCGAGCGGGTCCGCGGCCTCCTTGTCCTCGAGTGCCGCGTGGTCGGGCTGGCGGAAGTCGGCGTTGGCGTCGAGGGAGACCTTGCCGTCGAGGGCGACGATGTCGCCGTCCTCGGTCTTGACCAGCGGGTTGACCTCGACGAGGGTCGCGTCCTCACCCTGATAGACGTCCCAGAGCTTCTCGAGGACGGGCACGATCTTGGCGCCGGTCTCGGCGTCGAAGCCGGCAGCGTCGACGATCTCCTGGGCCTTGGCCGTGTCGATGCCGACGTTGGGGTCCACGGCGATCTTGGCGAGCGCCTCGGGCCGCTCGACAGCGAGCTGCTCGATGTCCATGCCGCCCTCCTTGGAGCACATGGCCAGATAGGTGCGGTTCGCGCGGTCGAGCAGGATGGAGAAGTAGTACTCCTCGGCGATCCTGGCGCCCTGGGCGATCATGACCGTCTTGACGGTGTGACCCTTGATGTCCATGCCGAGGATCTGAGCGGCCAGCTGCTCGGCCTCCTCGGCTGACTTGGCCACCTTGACCCCGCCGGCCTTGCCGCGGCCACCGGTCTTGACCTGGGCCTTGACGACGGTCACGCCGCCGCTCTTGGCGCCGATCTCCTCGGCAGCGGCCCGCGCCTGCTCCGGGGTGGTGGCGACAGCGCCCGCGAGCACGGGCACGCCGTGCTTCTCGAAGACGTCACGTGCTTGGTACTCGAACAGGTCCACGAGCGATCCAGCCTCATTTCTTCAGTCGATGGCAGCAGCGCCGTCCGGCGCACAGCACACGGATTGATCCGGCGGCCAGCCTAGTGGGCGCGCGGAGCCCGGTGTGCCGTGAGGAGCTCGCTGAGGGACATCTCACGGCCGAGCGGCGCCGTTCGCGCGCCCTGCGGCACCTGCGCGGGTGCCCGAATTGGCCAGCCCGGATCGCTGACAAGCGCTCGCGAGGGGGCTACCCTGACGAGGCCATGCCCAGTCATCGACGACATGCAGTCCCGTCAGGGACGGCCCCCCTCGGGCACTTCGAGGTCGATGGCGCATCACGTCGCGGGGGTCTGCGCGGCGCGATCGGCCACTTGGCGAGCCTCGTCACCACTCCGCAGGTCATCCTCGGCTCGGCCATCGAGGCCGCATGGGTGGCGACCCATCTGCTCACCTATCCGCTCGGCCACCTCGGCGGCCGGGGTTCGCACCGCACGGACTACCGGATCGAGCACCTGCCACCGATCCAGCGGGGCCTGCTCCTGCACCATCTGGAAGCGGCGGGGACACCGATCCTGCTGGTGCACGGGTTGATCGACAACCGGTCGATCTTCACGCTCCTGCGGCGCGGGTTGTCCCGGCGCGGCTTCGGCTCGATCTTCGCGATGAACTGGTCCACCCTGACCACTGATCTGCGCCGCGCCGCACTCGACCTGGGCGCCGAGGTGGAGGCGATCGTCGCCGAGACCGGCTATGAGCGCATCCACATCGTCGGGCACAGCCTCGGTGGCCTGATCGCCCGCTACTACGTCACTCGCCTCGGCGGGGACGAGCGGGTCCACACCCTCGTGACGGTCGGCACCCCCCACGGCGGGACGTATGCCGCCTATGCCGTGCCGCTGCGCGTCATCACCCAGATGAGGCCGGGCAGCGCCTTCCTCGAGGAATTGGATGCACCCGTGCCAGGGTGTCGGACGCGCTTCATCACCTATTGGTCCGACGCCGACCAGGTCGTCCTCCCCCAGCGCAACGGCGCCCTGCGCCACCCTGACCTGGCCGGGCGCAACATCAAGCTCCATGGGGTCGGCCACATCTCGATGCCGATCGTGGGAACTGTGGTGCAGGGCATCTCCGAGGCGCTGGCCCAGCTGGACCACGAGGGCCACACGACCCGCGAGGGCGCCACGCCGATCAGTCCGGGCCGACGCGCCTGAGCGGTCGGCCCCATTTCCCAACCCAGTTCGTCGTCCCGCGCCCTCCC
>NZ_HF570956.1:2565605-2582497 GCF_000367525.1 Phycicoccus elongatus Lp2
CTCACAATTGTGCAGTTTCGGGATCAGCCGGGCGGCGGCAACAAGCCCAGCCGGTATGCCGCGGTCACCGCTGCCGTGCGATCGCTCACTCCCAGCTTGGCGAAGACCCGCACCAGGTGGGTCTTGACGGTCGCCTCGCCGATGAAGAGGGAGCGTCCGACCTCGGCGTTGGACTGGCCCTGCGCGACCAGCGCGAGCACCTCGATCTCGCGTGCCGTCAACTCCGGAGTCCCCATCGGGGCCCGCATCCGATCGGCCAGCCGGGCCGCGACCGCCGGCGCCAGCACGGTCTCCCCGCGGGCAGCGCGCTGGATGGCTTCGGCGATCTGCGCCGGGGGCGCGTCCTTGAGCAGGTAACCGCGCGCACCGGCCTCGACCGAGCGCACGATGTCAGCGTCCGTGTCGTAGGTCGTGAGCACGAGCACTTGGGGGACCCCCGCGCCACCAGCACCGACGATCCGGGCGGTCGCCTCGGCGCCATCCATGACCGGCATTCGCAGATCCATCAGCACGACGTCCGGCATCAGTCGCGCGATGACCCCCAGTGCCTCGGCACCATTGGCTGCCTCACCCACGACGACAAGCCCCGGTTCCTCCGAGAGCATCGCGACCATGCCGGCTCGCACGACGGGGTGGTCATCGACGACCAGCACCCGGATGGCCCGAGTGGCCGCACCGGTGGGCGAGCCGCCCGGCAGTACCCTGCTCATCGCGGCACCTCCACGCGCACCCGCGTTCCGGCACCAGGCCGGCTCTCGATGGTCGCCGCCCCACCGATCTCCAGGGCCCGCGCTCGCACACCGTCAAGGCCGAACCCGCCACCGGTGGCGCCCTCCGCGGCAGCGGCTGGCTCGAACCCGCGGCCGTCGTCCGCGACGGTCAGGACCACGACATCCGCGCCGCGATAGTCGACCGTCACGGTGGACCGTTGCGCGTGTGCGTGCCGCCGTACATTGGCCAGGGCCTCCTGGGCCGACCGCAGCAGCACGACCTCACCCGACCCGCCGAGCGGTGCCGGCTCCCCGAGGACGCTGAGGGCGGTCGGCACCTTGCTCTCGGCCGAGACCGCTGCCGTCAGCCGACCGAGCGCTTCCACCAGCGTGCGCGACTGGAGGTGCCCCGGCGTCAGTTCGGCGACGATCAATCGGGCCTCACTGAGGTTGTCCTGGGCGGTCGCGTCGACGAGGGCGAGCCGCTCCCGGGCGGTGTCGACGTCTCCTCGGGCAAGTGCCGCGTCGGCCGCCCGCGAGAGGGCCAGCACCGACGTGAACCCCTGCGCGAGGGTGTCGTGGATCTCGCGAGACAGCCGCTCTCGCTCCTCGAGCACCCCCCTGTCACGTTCTGCGGCGGAGAGTTCGTTGCGCGTGGCGTTGAGCTCGTCGATGGTGCGGGCCCGGGTCTGCGCCTCACGCAGGATCCGGTCGATGAACAGACCCAGAGCGAGGGAGAGCCCCAAGGAGATGACGCTGCTGAGGCCGATGCTCGTGAGGACCTCACGCGAGCCATCGGATTGCGCGATCCGGATGACCGCCAGGGCGGCGAGGATGAGCACCGTCGTGATGATGGCCAACCTCGTGTGCAGGACGACCCACAGATGGGGGAAGAGGATGAAGTACAGCAACCACGACTGGGTGTCCGCGTTGAGCACCTGCATCCCCAGGACGCAGAGCCAGGCCAGGACGAGATAGGCGTGCCCCCGCCGTTCGCCACCGGCCCGCATCCCCGGAACGCCGAACGCCGCATACACGACGGCGAGCACGACCAGGAGGGCCAACTCGGGAAGCCTGCCGAGGTGCCCAGCAGGTGCCAGGACGACAACCACGAAGGTGCTCGCCCAGACGAGGGCGAAGCCGAGGTGCCAGGCGTTCTCCTGCTCGGCCCACATCGCGTCGAGGTCCGCCTCGGACGATCGGTGCTCGACCCGGGTCAGCGGAGTCGCCATGCCAGCCATCCTGCCTCAGGTCGTGCCGCGCTTGTACCAGCTGAAGGTCTTGGCGCAGAGCAGCAGGCCACCGATCGCCCACAACCCGAGGACGATCGCCGTGCGACCGGGCTCCCACGCGTGCGCCATCTCCTGGCTCGCCAACGCATACGGGTAGAAGACCGACCGCATGCCCTGGGCCACCCACTTCAGCGGGAAGATCGCGGCGACCTGCTGCAACCAACTGGGGATGTCCTTGAAGGCGAAGTAAACGCCCGAGATGAACTGCAGCACCAGGGCCGGCGCGATGACGACGGCACCGATCGATCGAGCCGTGCCGAGAGACGAATAGGCAATGCCGAGAACGGTGCCCCCGAAACTGCCGAGGAAGAAGACCCAGGCCAGAGTCAACCAGCGACCGGCGTCGGTGGGCAGTTGGACATCGTAGAGGAAGCGCGCCACGAGGAGCAGGGCGATGAGCTGCGCGACCGAGGTGGCGAGAACGAGTCCGACCTTGCCGAGGAAGTAGGCCACCGGCGGCATCGGGGTGCCGCGCAGCCGCTTGAGCGTGCCGTCATCGCGCTCCACGGTCACCGACATCGCCATCGTCTGGAAGCTGGTCAGCATGACGCCCGCAGCGATCAGTCCGGGCAGGAAGAGTCGGCCCGCGTTCATGCCGGCCGCCTTGTCCGCGGCGCTGAACTGGCCTCCGAAGATCGTCGAGAACATGACGAGCAGCAGGATCGGGAAGAGGAAGTTGAAGAAGACGGCTTCCTTTTCGCGCGAGTACATCTTGAGTTCGAGCAGGGTGCGTTCCCATCCCATGGCCAGCGCGTTCATCGGGCCACCTCCCCCGTGGTCGAACCGGCCGCGAGTGCATCGGCGTCGACGTGTGGTCGGATGAGCTCGAGGTAGACGTCCTCGAGGCTGGGTCGGGTCACCTGCAGGCCGGGCACCTCCCCGCCGAACCGGGCCGACAGCCGGCCCACCTCCGCGGTGGGTTCCGCCGAGCGGAGGGTATGCCGGGTGCCCGCCTCCTCCCAGACGATGGTCGCCTCCTCGGTGTCGCGGCCACCGAGTCCCGTCGGGGTGTCGAGGGCGAGGAGCTTGCCGCCGGCGATGACTCCGACGCGGTCAGCGAGCGCCTCGGCCTCATCGAGATAGTGCGTCGTCAGCACGATCGTCGTGCCCTCGTCGGCGAGGCTGCGGATGAGCTGCCAGAAGTCGCGACGAGCCTGCGGGTCGAAGCCGGTCGTCGGCTCGTCGAGGAAGAGCAGTTCTGGCCTGCCGATGATGCCCAGGCCGACGTCGACGCGCCGCTTCTGGCCGCCGGAGAGGCCGGCAATCCGGGCGTCGGCCTTCTCATCGAGGCCAACGGCGTGAATCACCTCGTCGAGGTCGCGGGTCTGTGAATAGAACTTCGCGTTGGCCCGCAGCGCCTCCCGCGGCGTCAACAGGTCGAGGCCGGTCGTGGACTGCAGGACGATCCCGACCCGGTTGCGCCAGTGGCGATTCGCTCCCTGTGGGTCGGTGCCGAGGACGCGGACATCACCCGCGTCGCGGTCACGGTAACCCTCGAGGATCTCGACGGTCGTCGTCTTGCCGGCACCGTTCGGTCCGAGGATCGCGAAGACCTCTCCGGACTCGATGTCGAGGTCGATCCCGTCAACGGCTCGTTTGCGCCCGTAGGTCTTGGTCAGTCCCCGCATGCTGATCGCGTTGGTCCCCATGACACCGATCCTGCCAAGTGGACCGGCCCGTCGGCACCAACGGCCGGTTGATCGTCGTGTCCACCGATCGGTTGACGGGATTGTTCCCAGTTGCCGCGGATGTTCCCGCACGGTGCGTCCGCGCGGTGCATGGCACCGGGGTGGGCCGGCGGTCGGCGACCGGCGGCCCGCGAGCACAAACGTAGGAGCGCGCTCACGGCATACGGTGAAAGGATTGTGCGGTGAGCGCGACGATCCAGGCCCGAGGGGTGGCCGCGGCCTTCGGCGATCGCGAGCTCTTCTCGGGTCTGGACCTGGTGGTGGCGCCCGGTGACGTCGTCGGCCTGGTCGGACCCAATGGCGCCGGCAAGTCGACCATTCTCCGCCTGCTCGCCGGCCTGCGGGCCCCCGACGCCGGGTCGGTCACGGTGTCACCGCGCGATGCCCACCTCGGCTTCCTCACCCAACAACCCGAGGCGCGACCGGGAGAGACGATCCGCGGGCAGGTCCTGCGCCGCACCGGGGTTGCCGACGCCTCCACGCGGATGGAGGCCGCCGCCGAGCAACTCGCCACCGGTGACCCCGCCGCCGACGAGGCGTATGCCGTGGCGCTCGACACATGGTTGGCCCTCGGCGGCGCGGATGTCGAGGAGCGACTCGACGTTGTGACGGCCGACCTCGGGTTGCGGGTCGACCTCGACCGTGAAGTTCGGTCCCTCTCCGGCGGGCAGGCGGCGCGGGTCTCGCTGGCCGGGCTGCTCGTGTCGCGCTACGACGCCTACCTGCTCGACGAACCGACCAACGACCTCGACCTGGCCGGGCTCGACGCATTGGAGGACTTCGTGCTCTCCCTCGACGCACCCCTTGTGCTGGTCAGTCATGATCGCGAGTTCCTCTCTCGGACAGTCACTTCGGTCGTCGAGATCGACCGATCCCTGCAACGCGTCGCCGTTTACGGCGGCTCCTACGACTCCTATCTGGAGGAACGCTCCATCGCCCGACGTCAGGCGCGTGAGTCCTACGAGGACTACACCGCGCGCAAGGCCGGGCTCGAGGAGCGGGCCCGACGACAGCGGGCGTGGATGGACAAGGGCACGCGCAATGCCTTGCGCAAGAGGAAGACCAAGAAGGAGCGCGACAAGTTCGTCAGTCATCACGCGCAGGCGACATCCGAGAAGCAGGCGGCAAAGGCCAAGCAGACCGAGAGGATGATCGAGCGGCTCGCGGTCGTCGAGGAGCCACGCAAGGAGTGGCACCTCCAGTTCACCATCGCCTCCGCCGGCCGCTCCGGCGACATCGTGGCGGCGGTCGCCAGTGGCGCGTCCGTCGCACGCGGCACCTTCGAGCTGGGGCCTGTCGACCTCCAACTCGACCTCGGCGATCGCGTGGCGATCACGGGTCCCAATGGGGCCGGCAAGTCCACCCTGCTGGCGCTGCTCCTGGGCCGGTTGGCACCCACGCGCGGCTCCGCCGGCCTGCGGTCGGCCGTCGTCGTCGGTGAGGTCGACCAGGCCCGCACGGCCTTCGAGTCCGAGGCCACCTTGGGACGAGCCTTCGAGGAGGAGATGCCGCACTGGACGCACGCGGAGGTGCGCACCTTGCTGGCCAAGTTCGGCCTCGGCGCCGACCACGTCTCCCGACCGGCCGGATCGCTGTCCCCCGGCGAACGCACTCGGGCGGCCCTCGCGCTGCTCCAGGCTCGCGGGGTCAATCTCCTCGTCCTCGACGAGCCGACCAATCACCTGGACCTGCCCGCCATCGAGCAGTTGGAGCAGGCGATCGACGCCTTCGACGGCACCGTGCTGCTCGTCACCCACGACCGGCGGATGCTGGAGTCAGTGCGCCTGACCCGCCGCTGGGAGGTCGACGAGGGCAGGGTTCGCGAGGTCACGCCGGACTGAGACCCGCCGTAGGGCCATCGCGGCACCCATCGCGACCGCAAGCCCGGCCACCCCCGCGACGACGTATGCCGCGCGCCCCGACTGATCGACCCGGCAACGAATGATCCGACGATGGCTGCCGAGCCGGCGACCACCTCACCGAGGCCACACTCCGCCGGGACCCGGACGGTGCCAAGCCGTTCGACGTCTACGCCCTGATCCTGCCGGCGCTCACGTCGGATCCGGACTAGACCTCGCCGTCGAGCGCCTCACGCAGCACGATCCGCGTCCACGACCCCACATAGATTCGGGCGTCCTCGGCCACCTCGACCTTGCGCCCGATCGCGATCGGCGACGTGGGCGGGGTGCCGGTCGCGTCCCCGACGAAGGTGCCATTGCTCGACTGCAGGTCCTCGACGAACCAGCGCGTCCCGTCCGTCGTCAGTTGCGCATGCCGCCGCGAGACGCCGTTGTCGTTGCCGCAGTCGATGTCGGGCGTGATCCCGCGACTCACCGACGTCCGGCCGATGAGGAGTGACGTGTGCTTGAGGACGACGACGGCCGGCAGGCCCGGGGACGGGAGCGGATCGGGACTCTCCTGCGCGGCATACCACTGGGGGTCGATCCAGACCTCGGCAACCCAGGCCTTGGCCAGTGCTGGTGAGGTGTTCGTGTCAGGGGCCGTCGAGCCGGCCGGGTCCTCACGTCGTGGCATGGCGCCGGTCGTGTGGTCGTAGCCACAGTTCTCGCAGAAGAGCGCCTCCGGCGGATTGGGTATGCCGCAGTTCGGGCACGGCGGGTCCCCCTCCGTCGGCACCCCCGTCGCCCCTGCGCTTGCGTCCGGGGATTCCGTCGCTGTGGCGACGGAATCCCCGGACGCTGCGGGGTCCATCGACGCTGCGGGGTCCATCGCCTCGCCGCAGATGTCGCAGTAGTCCGTGGCCGCCGACTCGTGGCCGGCCGGGCACTTCACTTGCGCACCCGCGTCGTCTTCGTCGAGGCAGTGTCCAGGGCCATCTCGTCAGCCTTCTCGACCGCCTTCTTCAGGCGGACGGTGCCGGCCTCGGCGTCCTGGACGTCGACGACCTTGCGCAGCTTGGCCGTGGCTTCGTCGTTGCCGGTCTCGGCGGCGAGCTGGACGGCACGGCCCAACTTGGTCGTCGCGAGCTCCTCGTTGCCGGCCGACTTCGCGGCCAGGCCCTCCTGGATCACGGCGGCCAACTCGGTCTGGCCGGTGTAGTGCGCGACCTGGGAGTCGATCCGCGCGGTGAGGTTGTCGTCCGAACTCCACTTGGCCTTGACCAGGCCCTGCGCCTTGACGTCGTCACCGATCGCGATCTGCACGCGCGCGGCGAGTTGCTCCTGGCCGAGCGCCTTGGCGGGCAGACGCACGCTCACGTGGTAGTCACGGGTCTCGTCGGACCAGGCGCCGGTGGGGTAGGCACCGGTGAGGTCATTGACAGCCGTACGCCGAGCAGTGAGGTCCTCGACGGTGGGCAGCACCTGCCGGACGAAGACGACCTGCGCGCCCTGGGGTGCCCACACCCGCAACTGGGCATCGGAGACACCGCGCGACATGGAGGCCCGCATGATCTCCTGGAACTGCGCTTCCATCTGGGCCGGCTCCGGGATGATGTCGACCGTCCCGAGCAGGGCCTGCGCGATGCGGCGGATCTCCGAGACCTTCCAATCGGTGCCGGCGCCTCGGCAGTCCGCCTGGTAGTAGTTGGTGGCGCGCCTGATGGCGGCATCGAGCACCGAGGCGGGCTCGTTGTTCTCGCCGTCGGTGAGGAGCAGCACGTGGCGCTGGGTGACCTCGGGGACCGACGCGAAGAGCGTGCCCGCGAGGTCGAGCCACGTGGAGATGACGGTGCCGCCGGCCGCGCTGAGGGCATTGATGGCGCGGGCCCCCTCGCCTCGGGTGCGGTCATCCATCCTGACCATGCCCGGGCCGGAGCGGACGTTCGGGTAGGCAAGGAAGGCCGCGCCATTGCCCGAGATGACCGAGAACCAGGTGCCGTCGACGATCTCGTTGAGCGCCGCGATCGCGGCCGCCTTGGCACCCTCCATCGTCTCGACACCCATCGAGCCCGATGTGTCGATGATGATGATCTCGCCGGCGTCCCCGCTGCCGCCCTGGCCGGCCTTGCCGGCGTTGGCGCAGGTGACCGACACGATCGCCTGTACATCGGTGCCCCCGTCGGCGAGGAACTCGTTCTGGTACACCGCCGCGGTGAAGTCGGCCATCGTCTCCCCTTCGTCGTCCTGCCCTGCGTGTGTCAGACCATTCAACCTGACGACTGGTTCCAGCGGGAGCGTGGGTGAAGGATGAGGCGATGGACTTCGGGCTGCAGGTCTCCTACTTCTCCTGGCCGGGCGCACCGGCCTCCATCGGGCCCACCTTCGGGCGGATCGCGCGCAATGCCGAGGACGCCGGGCTCACCTCACTCTGGGTGATGGACCATTTCTTCCAAATCTCGATGATCGGCCCGCCGGAACTCGACATGCTCGAGGGGTACTCCGCCCTGGCGTATGCCGCGGCGCTCACCTCCCGCATCGAGCTCGGCACCCTCGTCACGGGCGTCACCTACCGCCACCCGGGTGTCCTGGCCAAGACGGTGACGGCCCTCGACGTCCTCAGCGGAGGCCGGGCCCGGCTCGGCATCGGCGAGGGCTCTGCGCACCTGGTCGATGACGGCACTCTCCTCGGGTGCGACGCCCTTGGAGGCATTGGCGACCGCGTCTCAGGCCCCGAGGACGACGGCCTTGAACCCCTCGACCTGCTCGGGCGCCTTGCCCTGGAGCAGTCCGACCGCGGCCCCGAGCTGGTCCATGACCGCCGGAGTGACCTCCTCAGCGGTGCCACGCGGCGGCGTCGGGAAGCCCTCGGCCTTGAGCAGGTCGCGCACGCCCTCCGGAGCTGCGGCGAGCGCGCGGGAGCCGGCCACCGACTCCTTGAAGGTGGCGAAGAAGCCGGGGTCTGCGCGGGAGACCAGCGCCATGGCGCCCAGGGCGGCATCGCGAACGGTTGCCTTCTCGTCTGCAGTCAGTTCAGCGGGACCCAGCTCGAGGCAGCGGTAGGCCGCGGAGGCCGGTCAGGGCTCGACGCGGGCCAGGGCGACGGTGATGTTGTCGTGGCCGCCGGCCGCCTTGGCGAACTCGACGAGTGCGAGCGCCAGGGCACCGGGGTCGGTCGTGCCTGCCGCATCCATCTGGGCCCGGATCGCGCTCGGCTCCGACGCGTAGTTCCAGAGGCCGTCCGAGCACGCCATCGCCCAGCCCGGACCGTCGACGACGAGGGATCCGACGACCGGCACGATGTCGGGGCTGTCCCGGCCGAGCCACTTGGTGATGGCATGCGCCTGCGGAGCAGCCTCGGCCTCCGCACGCGCAGTGCCACCGGCCATCAGCATCTGGGCCATCGAGTCGTCCACCGTCAGTTGCACGCCCGCACCGCCGTCAGCAAACCAATACGCCCTCGAGTCACCGATGTTCGCGTGGCGCAGCAGGTTCCCGTCGATCGTCAGGGCCACGAAGGTGCACGACGCCGGTGATTCGGACGCCGGATCGGTGTGGGCGACGACCGCGGTGTTGGCGGCTGCGGCAGCGGAGGTCAGCACCTTGGTCGCGGCGGCGTCGGCGCTCTCGGCCGTGCCCATGCCCTGCGGCATTGCTGGTCGCAGCACCTCCCGCGCGGCCCGGGCGCCGGCCAGGGACGCCACGTCCGAGTCCTTCGACGAGGACACCCCGTCGCACACGACGAGCACTGCCCGTCGTGGGGCGGCATCGTCGGCCCACAGGGCCATCGCATCCTCGTTGCGCGTGTGCACGATCCCGCGATCGCACACCCCGCCCACCCAGGCCGTCGGGGCCTCACGGAAATGGTCGCGCTCGCTGGCCGCCTTGAGACCGCAGGACTCGCAGTAGCCGTCGGCGCCCACCGTGCCGCCACACTCGGCGCACGTGCGGGCTTGCGGCGCCGACACCTCCACGGGTGCGCGGACCGCTGTCGGCGTGCTGATCGGGCTGTCCTCGTCAGTTGCTCCGACCGGCACCGTCAGCGCCGTCGGCGCCTGTCCTGAACCGACTTTCGCGCCGCATGCCTCACAGAAGAGGGCATCAGCGGCCAGGTCGGCACCACAGGAAGAACACGTCACGTCAGGCTCCAGTTCCGGACCGCATTGGCGCGATTGACCATGTCGATCCGCTCCTCGCGGGTCCCCGCCTCGCGCGCCAACAGCCGGTAGCGCTCCTCGAGGGCCGCGCGCAGCGAAACCTCGTCCGCGGCATACGGCCCAACGGTGCCCGGCTTCCGACCACCGGACCCCACGACCTGGACCGCCCGCTCGAGGATGCGGGCAGAGATGCCCTCGCGCTCGGTGACGTCCATCCGCACCCCGTCCAAGGAACGGTATGCCGCGTCGAGACGCCCGAGGTCGGTCGCGCCGGTGAGGAGGTAGGTGGCACGCAACCGTCGCGACTCTCCGAAACCGCGACTCGTGCTCGGCACCAGGTCGAGCGCCTTGACCGCACCCTCGGCATCGCCGCGAGCCGCCCGCAACCGGGCCATCCCGAAGGCCGCGGGCGGCAGGTAGGCCGCATCGGTGGAGGCGCAGGTGCGGTAGAGGCTCTCGGCGACACCGCCCTCGCCGCTGGCCTCGCACGCGATCGCGAGCCCCAACTTGGGAGCCAACTCGCCGGGGACCTGTCGGTAGACGGCATTGAAGTTGTCGCGAGCCACGGGTGCCTGGCCCTGTTGCAGGGCGGCAACTCCGAAGAGCCACAGCGCCCGCCAGTCCCAGGGGTCGAGGTCGAGGATCCGCTTGCCCTCGGCGATGGCGCCCGCGGCATCGCCGGAGCGCACATGCTCGTAACCCTTGGCGAGCCCCACCTCCGCCGTGTATTCAGGCGCCTCGTCCAGGTCGGCCAGACGCTGCTTCGGATCGCCCGGCGCGACCGAGGACAACCAGGAGTGCTGCGGATCGGAGGTGTCCGCACGCAGCCACGGCAATTGCGACCAGTCGAGGGTGGCCGTCGCCACCGCGGGAGTGGTGAAGAGTTGGGAGGCGGACGAAGTGAGTGCCGTGCCTTCGGTCGATTGCGCGACGACCTCGCGCAACACCCCGAGCGCCTGCACCCGCAACTCGTCGGCGGACGCGAAGCGATCGTCCGGGTCGAGGGCGCAGCACTTGGCGATCAGCCAGTAGAGCGAGTCGTACTCCTGGAAGAGCGGCGTGCTCGCCGGGTCGGGCAGCGAGGAGAGGTAGGTCGACTGGTAGCCCTTGAACTCCATGCAGAGCACCAGCAGGGTGCGCCCGATCGTCCAGATGTCCGACGCGACGGTCGGCCCCACCTCCGCGACCTCGGGCGCCTGGTAGCCGACCGTCCCGTAGATCGCCGACTCCTGGTCGTCGATGTGCCGCACCCCGCCGAGGTCGATGAGCTTGACGGCGTCGCCGACCTGGATGAGGTTGTCGGGCTTGAAGTCGCAGTAGACCAGGCCGAGGTCGTGGAGGTACTGGAAGGCGGGCAGGATCTCGATGATGTAGGCGAGGGCCTGGTCGACGGGCAACGGGTTGTAGGCACCGCCCGTCTCGGACATCCGCGCCTTGAGGATCTGCTTGAGGGACTTGCCCCCGACGTACTCCATGACGATGTAGCCGGCGTCGTCGTGGGTGACGAAGTTGTAGATCTCGACGATGAGCGGGTGCTCGACCTGGGCGAGGAAGCGCTGCTCGGCGATCGCCGCGGCGAGGGCGTCCTTGTCGCCGGAGTTGAGCAGGCCCTTGAGGACGACCCAACGGTCGGAGACATTGCGGTCGCGGGCGAGGTAGATCCATCCGAGACCGCCGTGGGCGAGTGCGCCGGCCACTTCGTACTGCCCGGCCACGAGGTCACCGGAGTGGAGTTTCGGGGTGAAGGAGTATGCCGCGCCGCACTTCGGGCAGAAGCCCTCCTCGCGCCCGGGTCGTCCGTCGATGGAGCGGCCTACCGGCGCCCCGCAGACCGAGCAGTTGCGCTTGTCCTCCGGGACCTGTGGGTTGGGATTGATCGCCTTGGCCGCATCCACGGCCGGTGCCGGTGGGACGCGCGTCAGCCCGGCGCCTAGTCGCGCCGAGCGGAGCCTGGTCGACCCACTGCGCACGCGCCGAGTCGCTGACGTGCCCACCCGGGCCGATCCCAATGCGGCAGAACCCAATCGGGTCGAGGCACTCGCGGTGGAGGGCGTGTGGCCCATCGGCGTGGCCCGGGTGGCGTCCTCCTCGATCGGTCCCGAGCCGACTCCCCCACCCCCAGAAACTGCACTATTGGTGGGTTTTGGTGCGGCGGCAGAACCGCCGACCCCGGCCGCGGATCCTGGTGTGCCACAGA
Organism: Phycicoccus elongatus Lp2; assembly: GCF_000367525.1. Taxonomy (GTDB): domain Bacteria; phylum Actinomycetota; class Actinomycetes; order Actinomycetales; family Dermatophilaceae; genus Phycicoccus_A; species Phycicoccus_A elongatus. The sequence continues at coordinate 2,577,488 of NZ_HF570956.1, forward strand.
CATCGCAGTAGCCGTCGACGATCGTCCCCGAGCAGCCCGGCTGGGCGCACCGCCCGCCCTCGGCGACGGCAGAAAGTGCACTATTGGCGGGATTCGGTGCGGAGCTGCCACTGCCACTGCCGCTGCCACCGCCGCTGCCGCCCGGCGACCCGCACACATCGCAGTAGCCGTCGACGATCGACCCGGTGCACCCCGGTTGCGTGCAGGCAGTCATGCTGTGTCCTTCCCCAATCCCAGTCGTCGAGCGGTGCGCTCCCCACCCGGGGAGGACCACCACGCCACCCATGCGCGATGCAGGTCCACGGCCGCTTTGGCCACCGGGACCGGTGACGGCGAGCGTTCGAGCAGGTCGGTCGCCAGCCGATCCGCCGAGAGGACATCGGGCATCGATGCGACCCCCGCGGCTCCGGCCATCGTCCGGGACGCGGCCAGCGCCGCGAGGAGGTCGTCGCGCTCGTGGAGGGCCGCGGCATACGCGTCCTGGGCGATGTCGATCGCGCGACCCACCCGCTCCAGCCTCCCTCGGTATGCCGCGATCTCACCCGCCGACGTCGGCACCGGTCCCAGCGCGTCGACATCGGGGACGGCATAGTTCGGCGAGGGGTCCACGGCGGCAACTGCCTGTGCCGCAAGGGATTCGACGGCCTTGCCTCGGGCGGAGAGTGCGTCCCGGCGCTCGGTGAGGTCGCGGACGTCGTCGACGAGTTCACGCCGTTTCACGCCACCGACGATGAGGTCGCGCTCGAGGCGGGCGGCGTCGTTCTCGAGCGGCCCGAGCAGTCCGCCGACGTCGCCGCCCCGGTCGAAGCGACCGACGAGGTCGTCGGTGCGGGCTGCCAGTTCGTCGCGTTGCCGGCCGGCCGCGTCGCGGCTGACACTGGGCTCGAGAGCGACTTGGTCACGGAGTCGCTCCAGTTGCGCGCGCAGGGCCTTGATCCGGCGGGCGTTCTCGTCGGCGGCGGGGTCGAGGGCCAGTCGGACCCGCAGTTGCCCGGCGAGGGCGTCGGACAGGCGACAGGCTTCGGGCAGGGACACCGCGAGCGCGCCGGCGCCGTGACGCCCGGCGGCGTCCAGGGCCACCGGGTCGAGACTGGCGTCGAGGCGACCCCAGATGAGCACCGAGAGCCGCTCGCGCTCGGCCGGACCGACCCGCCCACCGTCCCAGGTCGCGAGCAGCAGGTCGTGGCGATCGCTCACGGCCTTCCACAGCGCCATCGAGAGGGTCAGGTCACCGGTGAGTTCGGCCCGCCGTTCGGAGGCGAGGGCGGCCTGGTCGAGCTGGTCCAGTTCCTCACGGCGCGCGAGCACCCACTCACCGAGATCAGCCAGATATGTCTGGGCGACCGCGGGGTCCAACTGCTGCCCCATGCGCCCCGGCGCTTGGGGCGAGAGAACGGCGCCGCGCGGCACGATGCTCACCCGCGGCCGTAGGTCGGCGTCGGCTGGCCGGTGCCGGTCCCGAGCGTCGGGGCGAGCCAGCGGTTGTACATCGCCGTCCACCGTCCATCGGCCCGCATGGCCTCGAGGACCTGGTTGACGAAGCGCACGAGGTCGACGGCAGCGATGTTGGTGGCCACGCCATAGGGCTCCTGGGTGACGGCGGGCGCGTCGGTCACGACGGCATACGGGTCCTGCGCGGCGAGCCCGGCGAGCACCGTGTCGTCGCCGGTGATCGCGTCCACGTCACCCTGCTGGAAGAGCACGAGACAGCCGGTGTGGTTGTCAGCGCCGACGGCCACCGCGCTCGGCGCGAGACGCGTGAGGTTGGTGTAGGTCGTCGTGCCCTTGGGTGCGCACACCTTGACGCCCGAGGTCTCGTCCAGGCTCTTGATCGGGCTGCCGCGCCGGACGAGCAACTTCTGGCCGGACTGGTAGTAGACCTGCGAGAAGGCAACGTCCTGCCAGCGCGCACAGTTCATCGTCATGTTGCGGACGACGATGTCGACACGGCCCTGCTGGAGCGCCGGGATCCGATCGGCAGCGGTGATGACGACGAGTTGAATTGCGTTCTCGTTGCCCAGGATCGCCTTGGCGACCTGCTTGGCGAGGTCGATGTCGAAGCCCTCGATCTGCCCGGTGAGCGGGTTGCGAGCACCCAACAGGTAGGTGTCGGCCGAGACGCCGACGATCAGCCGCCCACGGGCTCGGATCGCCGCCATCGTCGAGCCCTCGGGCAGGCCCTCCGCGGTTGGCAGCGGGCCGGTGGGGGCGTAGGACTGCGTCGCGTTGTCGCAGGTGGGTGCGGCGGGCGCAGCCGAGGCCGAGGCACTGGCCGACGCGGAGGGCGCCGACGAGGCCTCGGGCACCACGGTGGGGATGGTCCCGCTGCAGGCGGTCAACGCCGAGGCGAGGACCGCGACGACGGCGCCGGCCATCAGCCGCTGACGGAATGTGGTGGCGGTCATGAGTACTCCTCGAGTCGCCGACCGATCCCTTGCCAGAGGGCATAGGTGGCGCCCAGCCCTCCGAGGAGGGTGAGCAGTGCAGTGATCAGTGGCATCGCCCGGCCTCCGGTGAGCGTGTCGCGGACCGTCGAGGCCTTGTCCTTGACGACGGTCGCGATGCCGTCGTCGAAGGCCGTGAAAGTCGCCGTCGAGCCGGCGGTGGTGTCCGTGGCCACCTTGACGGCCCCGTCCCAGTCACCACTGTCGTCGAGCTGGACGATCTCGCGGTGGCTGGCCTCATAGGCGCTCCACGCGTCGTCGGACTCGCCCGGCATCGTGTCCCGGACGGCGGTCGCGTCCTTGGCCCAGGCATCCTCGAACGTCTTGCCCGAGCCGCGCGCGACCAGTCGCAGGCTCTCGTTGGACTTGGCCGAGTTCGCGGCGCCACGCGCCTGCGCCGCAGCGACCAGATCGGCATACTCGCCCGAACTGAGGCGCGCGTTCTCCGCGGCTTGGCTCGCCGAGGCCGAGACAGCCGCGATCCCGAGGGCGAGCACTCCAACGGCGGCGATGGCGATCCCGGTGTTGACGCGGCGCCGGAAACGGGGGGCCATCCACTGGTTGACGACCCCGAGCAGCACGAGCGCGAGGATCGGGGGGATGGCGACCCACAGCGGGTGTTGGTCGTCGAGGGAGGCCTTCGCGCGGGCCGTGTTGGCATCCAGGAGGGACTCGACCAGCGTCATCCCTCGGCCGCGCAAGTCGGCGCTGGCCTCGCGCAGATAGGCGGCACCGACGGGGAGGCCCTGCCGGTTGTTGGCTCGCGCAACCTCCATGTCGGAGCCGTATCGCAGCACGAGAGAAGACAATTCGGCCAGCGCGGCTTGGTCGGCAGGCTGTGCCTCGGCGGCGGCAGTGATCGCCGTGGAGGCCCCGGCGAGCGCATCGTCATAGGCGGCACGCTGCGCGTTCGGCTCCAACCCGCCGACGAGGAAGGCGTTGGTGGCCAGGGCGTCGGCTCGGAGCAGGTCCACCTTGAGGTCCTGGATGCGGATCACCTGGTCGGCGTCGGCGGCAGCACGGGAGGCAGCATTCATCCCGAGGACGAGTTGGGCGACGGTCAGCGCGGTGAAGGCCAGCACGCCCAGTGCCGCGATGAGGCGCCAGCGGGTGAGCGCCGACGGTATGCCGCGGGCCGCGGCCAGATCGGTCCCCTCGGCCGGGCGCGCGGTCGGTCCCGGCGTGACGCCCGGCACAGGGGCCGGGGGCGCGGCCGGCTTCGGGGTCGGCGCAGGCGCCGCGGCAGTGGCCTGACTCATGACGGCTGCACCTCGTCCTCCTCCGGCGTTGTTCCCGAATGCTCCGGTAGTTCCCCGTCCTGCGCCACCAGCGGATGGGCGAGGTCGAGTTCAGTGCCGTCGGGCGAAAGATCTGCGGGCTCCAATGTGCGAAGGGCGTGGAGGTCCGGATCCTCGACCTCCCGCAGGCGCCACGCGTGCGCCCCGATGGCCGCCTCCAGGGTGTTGCGGGAGTAGCGCCCGTTGCCGAAGGTCGGACCCCGCTGGACCTGCGCCAGCATCGCGCGCAAGTGCTGCTCGACGTCGTCACTCACGTCGTAGTCCGCATCGGCAGCGAGCTTGCAGAAGATCCCGACGAGCTCGTCGTCGGTGTAGTCGGCGAAGTCGATGGTCGTCCGGAAGCGGCTCGCCAGACCCGGGTTCTGGGCGATGAAGATCTCCATCGGCACGGGGTACCCCGCCACGATGACGACGAGGTCGTCGCGCTTGTCCTCCATCTCCTTGACGAGCGTGTCGATCGCCTCGGTGCCGTACTGATCACCGCTGAGCGAATAGGCCTCGTCGATGAAGAGCACCCCACCAACCGCTGATTTCACGACATCGGCCGTCTTCATGGCGGTCTGACCGAGATAGCCGGCCACAAGTTCCGAGCGGTCGACCTCGATCAACTGCCCCTTGCTGAGCAGGCCGAGGGCCCGATAGATCCCGCCGACGAGGCGGGCCACCGTCGTCTTGCCGGTGCCCGGGTTGCCGACGAAGACCAGGTGTCGGGTGATGGCCGGCGTCTTCAGGCCTGCCTCCTTGCGCTTGGCCTCGACCTTGAGCAGGGCGACCTGCCGGTGGATCTCGGCCTTGACCGCCCGCAGGCCGATGAGCCCGTCGAGCTCGGCAAGCAACTCCTCCAAGGTCCGCGGGTCCGGCTCGGGCTCCTTCTTCTGGTCAGCGGGCGCCGCCGGGTTCGCCTGGGTGGCCACGGGGTCGGCGTCGGCTTCCCGTTCCGCCCCCTCGGGCTCCTCCCCTTCCAGTCGAGAGGGAGCAACTCGCGGGGAACCCACCCCCTCCTCGCGCGATTTGCTCCCTCTCGACTGGGAGGACGGAGCGGACGGGGGGGTGGTGTCGGCCGGGTCGAAGGAGAACCGGCCCGGGCCCCACGGGTCGCCGTCCCCGAGGTCGAGGTCGGACCCCGGTCGGGCACCGGGCGGGGCGACCTCGCGCACCCGCGCACTGACCGTCTTGAGCTCGCCCATGACCTGGCCCCAGAGCCCCTTGACCGCCTCGGTCACTTCCCGTGCGTCCGCGCCGCCCGTGCCCATGGCGACGGAACTCGC
>NZ_HF570956.1:2582597-2616065 GCF_000367525.1 Phycicoccus elongatus Lp2
GCATGGGTGGTGTCGGCTGCGAGTTGAGTTCCGGTCAGGCGGTGGCGGGCTCGTCCACCAAGCCGAGGTGATCGGCCTCGAGCGCGTGGAGCAGGCGGCCCAGACGCACCCGGCGAAGGAGCCGACGGGTGCGGGCGTCGGCGGCGACGATCGTGAGGGGGCGCCCGCGCCGGTGGGCCCGACGCTGGAGTTCGACGAGCAGCCCGAGACCCGTGGCGTCGAGCACGGTGCACGCGCCGAGGTCGAGTCGGATGGGCGTGTCGCCGCTGTCGATCAGGATGTGGAGGTCGCGACGCGCATCGGGCGTGGCCGCGACATCCAAGTGGCCCGACAGCGCAAGCATCGTGGTGTGGGCCTCCGCCTCACTCCGAATGACCAGTCCCTGACCCCGCATGTCGCCCCCTTGCGCCCGATGGTGAACCCAGTGTGACTCGTGTTACACCTGAATGACGTGCTGAACACGTCCGGATGTTTCACACAGTTGGTCAAGAAACGGTCAAGGCTGCAAGGGTGGGAGCCATGGTCAACCTCACGCGCATCTACACCCGGACCGGCGACGACGGCACCACCGGGCTCGGCGACTTCGGGAGGACACGCAAGACCGACGCACGACTGGCCGCCTATGCCGATGTCAACGAGGCGAACGCGACGATCGGCGTTGCTGTGGCGGCCGGTGGGCTCGGCGATGACGTGGTTGCAGTGCTCCGACGTGTGCAGAACGACCTCTTCGACGTCGGCGCCGACCTCTCGACGCCGCTCAAGGAGACCTACGAGTACGAACCACTGCGGGTCAAGGCGGAGTGGATCGACGAACTCGAGGCGGACTGCGACACCTTCAACGACCAGCTCGAGAAGCTGCGCTCGTTCATTCTTCCCGGAGGCACCGTGGGCAGCGCCCACCTGCACGTTGCCACGACCGTCGTCCGCCGCGCCGAGCGCTCGACCTGGCGGGCCATCGAGACCCACGGGACCGAGCCGGGCGACGCCAAGGGTGAGGGCGGTGTCAACGCGGTGTGTGCGGCATACCTCAACCGGCTCTCGGATCTGTTGTTCATCCTTGCCCGGGTGGCCAACCTCGACGCCGGCGGAGATGTCCTGTGGCAGCCCGGCGGTGGCCGTGTCGCTGACCCGAGGACCAAGAAGACACCTTCTGCGTGACGCAGAAATTCGCCGGTCGCACGGTTTTAACCGGACGCAAAGACATCTTCTGCGTCACGCAGAAGATGATTGTCAGGCCACGTTGACGTTGAACCCCGGCGGACTGCTCTCGTGCCACGCCCGGACGGCGGTGTAGCTCGGCGGCGAGAGCGCAAGTTCGGTCTGATGACGGCCGGTGTCGACCATGACCGCCCCCGGTATGCCGGGGATGTCGACATCGACAGGGGTCGGGGCACCCAGGTCGAGATCGTGGCGGGCCCAAGAGCGCTCTGACCGCATCCGAGGTCCGACCACGGAGAACCACTCGAATTGATCCCCCCGCAGGCGAATCAGACCCAGGCGCCAGCGAGGGTCGGCAGGGGTGCGGATCGCCCCGAGGATGAGGTCATGGCCGCGCGCGATGACTTTGCGACGCAGCCAGATGAAGGCCAGCGTCAGGACGACCAAGGCCAGGAGGGCGGCAAGGATCAGCTCTGCTGTCGTGAGAGCCGTCATCGCCACCTGCGGCCCTCGACCTCAGGCGCCCAGTTTGGACGCGTCGACGTCCTCGGCCACGATCGTCACGACGTCCTTGTTGACCGACAGGAAGCCGTTGTCGATGACTGCGGTGCCCACGGTCCCGTCGTGGTGGATGCGCACCTCGCCCTGGACCAGGACGGCCAAGATGGGTTGGTGGCCGGGCAGGATGCCCAGGTCACCGTCGATGGACCGGGCCGAGACCTGGTTGGCGGGCCCCTCCCAGACCTTGCGGTCCGCGGCGACGAGTTCGACCTGCAACGTGCTCACGAGGATTGCCTCCGAAGGGATGGGTGCTTGACTGCAGTGTATGCCGCCGGGCCGGCCCCCTCAGCAGGGAGCCGGCCCGGCGCTGACATCACAGGTTCTTCTGGATCTCCGCCCACTGGCGCTCGACGTCGTCGAGACCACCACACATGAAGAAGGCCTGCTCACCGACGTGGTCGTAGTCGCCATCGGCGATCTTGGTGAAGGCCTCGATCGTGTCGGCCAGCGGAACCGTCGAACCCTCGATGCCGGTGAACTGCTTGGCGACGTAGGTGTTCTGCGACAGGAATCGCTGGATGCGACGAGCGCGGTTGACGAGGATCTTGTCCTCTTCGGAGAGCTCGTCGATACCGAGGATGGCGATGATGTCCTGCAGTTCCTTGTTGCGCTGCAGGATCGACTTCACGCGCACTGCGGTGTCGTAGTGCTCGGGCGTGATGTAGCGACGGTCCAGGATCCGCGACGTCGAGGTCAGCGGGTCCACGGCCGGGTAGATACCGAGCGAGGCGATCTCACGGGAGAGCTCGGTCGTGGCGTCGAGGTGGGCGAAGGTCGTCGCCGGAGCCGGGTCGGTGTAGTCGTCGGCCGGCACGTAGATCGCCTGCATCGAGGTGATCGAGTGACCACGCGTGGAGGTGATGCGCTCCTGGAGCACACCCATCTCGTCGGCGAGGGTGGGCTGGTAACCCACAGCGGACGGCATACGACCAAGGAGGGTCGACACCTCGGAACCGGCCTGGGTGAACCGGAAGATGTTGTCGATGAAGAGGAGCACGTCCTGCTTCTGGACGTCACGGAAGTACTCCGCCATCGTCAGCGCCGAGAGGGCCACGCGCAGACGCGTGCCCGGCGGCTCATCCATCTGGCCGAAGACGAGCGAGGTCTGGCCGAGAACGCCGGCCTCCTCCATCTCGACCATGAGGTCGTTGCCCTCACGGGTGCGCTCACCGACACCGGCGAACACCGACACACCACCGTGGTCGCGGGCCACACGGGCGATCATCTCCTGGATGAGCACCGTCTTGCCGACCCCGGCGCCACCGAAGAGGCCGATCTTGCCACCCTGGACGTAGGGGGTGAGCAGGTCGATGACCTTGATGCCGGTCTCGAACATGACCGTCTTGGACTCGAGCTGGTCGAAGGCCGGGGCCTTGCGGTGGATGCCCCAGCGCTCGGTGATGTCGAGGGTCTCGCCCTCCTCGAGGTTGAGGCAGACACCGGTCGTGTTGAAGACGTGACCCAGGGTCACGTCACCCACGGGGACCATGATCGGGTCGCCGGTGTCCTGGACGGCCGTGCCGCGGACCAGACCGTCGGTGGGCTGCAAGGAGATGGCGCGGACCATGTTGTCGCCGATGTGTTGGGCCACCTCGAGGTTGAGGATCTTGGTGCCCTCGCTCCCATCGGTGTTCTGGACCTCGGCGGTCAGCAGGTTGTAGAGGTCCGGCATCGCGTCGACAGGGAACTCGACGTCGACGACCGGGCCGATGATGCGGGAGATGCGACCGACGCCGCCGGCCTTGGTCTCCGTGGTCTCGGTGACAGTGGCAGTCATGTTCTGATTCCTCACTTGCTCTCGGCAAGGGCGCTGGCGCCGCCGACGATTTCGCTGATCTCTTGGGTGATCTCGGCCTGACGGGCCTGGTTGGCCAGTCGGGTGTACTTCCTGATGAGCTCCTCGGCGTTGTCCGTCGCCGACTTCATCGCCCGCTGGCGGGCGGCGAGCTCGGACGCGGCGGCCTGGAGCAGGCAATTGAACAGTCGGGCATTGACGTACTTGGGCAGCAGCGCGTCGAGCACGCCCTCGGCGCTGGGCTCGAAGGAGTACAGCGGGAGGAGGTCCTCCTTGGCCGGCTTCTCCTCGCCCTCGACGACCTCGAGCGGCAGCAGGCGGATGACCTGCGGCTCCTGGGTCACCATCGACACGAAGCGCGTGTAGACCACGTGCACCTCGTCGATGGAGTCAGGGTCCGGGTCGGTGATGTCGGCGACGATCTTCTCACCGATCTCACGCGCGTTCTCGAAGGTCGGCTTCTCGGTGAACCCGGTCCACTCCGCGACGAAGTCGCGGCGGCGGAAGGTGTAGAAGTTCACCGCGCGGCGCCCGACCAAGTAGGCCCTGACCTCCTTGCCCTCGTCGACGAGTCGGGCGACGAGGCGCTCGCTCTCCTTGAGGACGTTGGAGTTGTAGCCACCGGCGAGGCCGCGGTCGGCCGCGATGATCAGGACCGCCGCCTGCTTCACGTCCTCCTTCTCCGAGGTCAGCGGGTGATCCTCGTTGGAGAAGGTCGCGACCGCCGAGACGGCCCGGGTGAGCGCCCGCGCGTACGGGGTCGACTCACGGACGGCCTGCTGCGCCTTGACGACGCGCGAGGCCGCCATGAGCTCCATGGCGCGGGTGATCTTCTTCGTCGCGCTGACGGAGCGGATGCGCTGCCGGTACTCCCGGATCTGCGCTCCCATACTGTTCCGCCTTCCTGTCTCTGCTTCGGTATGCCGTGGGGCTGGGTGGGGGTGCCGCGGGCCCCCGGGTGGGGGCCCGCGGCATACGACTCAGCGCTTCTGGCGGACGATCTGCTCCTGGTCGGAGTCCAGTGCCTTGTCAGCGGCACCTTCCTCCGCCTCGTTACCGGCCACGAGGCCGTCGTTGCCCACGCTGTCGAACCCCTTCTTGAAGTCGTCGATGAGGGCCTTGAGGGCCTCTTCGGTCGACTCCTCGAACTTACCGGTCTCCCGGATGGCACCGAGCAGGTCGGACTTGGTGCGCCGCAGGTGGTCGAGGAACTCGGTCTCGAAGCGCTGGACGTCCTCGACAGGAACGGAGTCGAGCTGGCCGGTGGTCCCGGCCCAGATCGAGACGACCTGCTCCTCGACGGGCAGCGGGCTGGCCTGCTTCTGCTTGAGCAACTCGACGAGGCGGGCGCCACGGGCAAGCTGGGCCTTGGAGGCCGGGTCGAGGTCCGAGGCGAACATGGCGAAGGCCTCGAGGGCGCGGTACTGGGCCAAGTCGAGCTTGAGTCGACCGGAGACCTGCTTCATCGCCTTGATCTGCGCGGCACCGCCGACTCGGGACACCGAGACACCCACGTCGATGGCCGGGCGGACGTTGGAGTTGAACAGGTCGGCCTGGAGGTAGATCTGGCCGTCGGTGATGGAGATGACATTGGTCGGGATGTAGGCCGAGACGTCACCGGCCTTGGTCTCGATGATCGGCAGGCCGGTCATCGAGCCGTGACCGAGGTCGTCGGACAGCTTCGCGCAACGCTCGAGCAGCCGGCTGTGCAGGTAGAACACGTCACCGGGGTAGGCTTCGCGACCCGGCGGGCGGCGCAGCAGCAGCGACACGGCGCGATAGGCCTCAGCCTGCTTGGACAGGTCGTCGAAGACGATGAGGACGTGCTTGCCCTGGTACATCCAGTGCTGACCGATGGCGCTGCCGGTGTAGGGGGCGAGGTATTTGAAGCCCGCGGAGTCGGAGGCTGGGGCAGCGACGATGGTGGTGTACTCCATCGCGCCGGCGTCCTCGAGCGTGCCCTTGACGGATGCGATCGTCGAGCCCTTCTGACCGATCGCGACGTAGATGCAGCGAACCTGCTTGTCCGGGTCGCCGGTCTCCCAGAACTCCTTCTGGTTGATGATCGTGTCGACCGCGACCGTGGTCTTGCCGGTCTGGCGGTCACCGATGATGAGCTGGCGCTGGCCGCGCCCGATGGGGGTCATGGCGTCGACGGCCTTGAGGCCGGTCTGAAGCGGCTCGTGCACCGACTTGCGCTGGACGACGTTCGGGGCCTGCAGTTCGAGCGCGCGCTGGCCTTCGGACGTGATGTCGCCCATGCCATCGATCGGGTTCCCGAGCGGGTCGACCACGCGACCGAGGAAGTTGTCCCCGACGGGAACTGAGAGGACCTCTCCCGTGCGCTTGACCTCCTGGCCCTCCTCGATCTTGGAGAAGTCACCGAGGATGACGACGCCGATCTCGTGGACGTCGAGGTTCAGCGCGATGCCCAGCGTGCCGTCCTCGAACTGGAGCAACTCATTGGTCATGCACGAGGGCAGCCCCTCGACGTGGGCGATCCCGTCGCCGGCGTCGGTGACGCGGCCGACCTCTTCGCGGGAGGCGGCGCCCGGCTCGTAGGAGCGGACGTAGCCGTCCAGGGCGTCCCGGATCTCCTCGGGACGGATCGAGAGCTCCGTCATGTGTCTTCTTCTCCTGTTTCGCTCGGTCCGCGGTCGGGCCGAATCTCTGGTCGGTGGTGCTTGGGAAAGGCTGTGGTCAGTTGCCGGTCACGTGTCGGCGGGCCTGGTCGATGCGAGCGCTGATCGTGCCGTCCATGACCTCGTCGCCGACCTGGACGCGGATGCCGCCGAGGACGTGAGGGTCGACGACGGTCTGCAGCGAGACCGACTTGCCGTACATCGTCTCCAGCTGGGTGCGCAGTCGTGCCGCCTGCTGCTCGGTGAGCGCGGAGGCCACCGTCACCAGGGCGGTGAGCTCGTCGCGCCGCTTCGCGGCAAGGTCGAGGTATGCCGCGAGCACCCGGTCGAGCCGACGGCCGCGGGGAACCCGCACGGCCTGCTGGGCGAGCCGGATCGTTTCCGGGTGCGCCTTCCCCTCGAGCAACGTGGCCACGAGGCCAGCCTTGCCCGCACCGTCGGTGTTGCGGCTGGAGAGGGTGTCGCGCAAGGCGGTGTCACCGGCGACGATGCGCTCGAAGCGGAAGAGCTGGTCCTCGACGTCGTCGATCCGACCCTCGGCCTCGGCGCGGGCGAGCAGGCTCGACACGGCGGTGGACTCGAGGGTGTCGCTGAAGTCGCGCTCGTCCGCCCAGCGCTGCTCGGCGGCGAGGGCGACGAGCCCGATGGCCCCGTCGCCGACCTTGCCGCCGAAGAGGCGCTCGGCCAGGGCCCGCTTGGCGGCGGGCTCACCCGAGGGGTCGGCCAGGGCCCGGCGCAGCGAGGCGTTGCCGTCGACGACCGACGTGATCGCGAACAGGTCCTCGGCCAGGCCCGAGCGGTCGACACCACCGGACAGGGCGGCGTCGAAGGCCTCCTGCACCGTGGCGGCGGCGCCGCGCGACGATCCACGCATCAGGCGTCCTGACCCGACTCCGCGGCGGAGCCGACCTTCTCGCGCTTGACGTCGCCGGCCTCGAGCTCGGCGAGGAAGCGGTCGACGATGCCCTTCTGGCGGACCTCGTCGTCCAGGCTCTCGCCGACGATCTTGCTCGCCAGGGATGTCGACAGGGTGCCGACCTCCTGCCGGAGCTGGACGACTGCCTGCTGGCGCTCGGCGTCGATCTGGCGCTTGGCCGACTCGGTGATGCGCGAGGCCTCGGCCTGGGCCTGGCCACGCATCTCCGAGACGATCGACGCACCCTGCTCGCGAGCGTCCTCACGGATCTTGTTCGCCTCGGTGCGCGCGTCCTTGAGCTGGGCTTGGTACTGCTCCAGGGCGGCCTGCGCCTGCGCCTGGGCCTCCTCGGCCTGCTTCATGCCGCCCTCGATGGCGGCCGCACGCTGCTCGTAGAGCTCCTCCATCTTCGGGACGACCTTGGTCTTGTAGATCCAGTAGAGGATCCCGAAGGCCACGAGCCCGACGATGATCTCCGCGGGGTGCGGCAGGAGCGGCAGGGCCTCGGGCCACCCGGGCCCGGCCTCACCGGCGGTTGTGACGGATGCGAGGAACACGTCGCTTCCCTATCTGTTGCGTAAGACGATTGGGGTCGAGTGCTGCGCGATGCGCAGCAGACTCAGAAGACGAACGCGAAGACCAGACCCAGGATGGCGAGCGCCTCGGTGAGCGCCATGCCGGTGAAGGCGATGGTCTGGAGCATGCCGCGGGCCTCGGGCTGACGCGCGACACCGTTGATGTAGGCGGCGAAGATCAGACCCACACCGATACCGGGGCCGATGGCGGCGAGACCGTAGCCGAGGTACGTGATGTTCCCAGTCATTTCCTTGTTTCCTTTCGGTGGCACCTACCGGTCGGAGGTGTCAGGCGGTTCTTCAGTTGGATGGTGCAGATGCGGCCCGAGTCACTGGCCGCGGGCTGTGGATCAGTGGTGCTCGCTCACCGCGTCGGAGATGTAGAGCGCGGAGAGCAGGGTGAAGATGAAGGCCTGGAGGAACTCCACGAGGAGCTCGAAGAAGGTCATCAGGATGGAGAAGGCGAAGGCCGCGACGCCGGCCAGCTTGAGGCCCAGGCCACCGTGGACCAAGAGGTACTCGCCGCCCAAGATGAAGACGAGCAACATCATGTGGCCGGCCATCATGTTGCCGAAGAGCCGCAGCGCGAGGGTGAGCGGCCGGATGAAGAAGTACGTGATGAACTCGAGCACGAACATGATGGGCCGCAGCCACAGCGGCAGGCCGGGTGGCACCAGGGACTTCAGGTAGCCGATGACGCCGTGCTTACGCTTGAGCGCGACCGCGTGGTACGTGATGTAGACGATCGCCGTCAGCACGATGGGGAAGGCGATCCGGCTCATCGTGGGGTACTGGACGAACGGGAAGATGCCCATCAGGTTGTTGAACAGGATCATCGTGAAGATGGTGAACAGCATCGGGAGGAAGGGCTTGAAGTCCTTGGCGCCGATGATGTCGCGCGCGATGGTGTTGCGGACGAAGTCGTAGCCCTGCTCGGCGACCCATTGCCGCTTGCTCGGCACGAGCGACAGGCGCCCGGCGACGGTCATGTAGAACCAGCCAAGGATCGCCACGGAGATCAGCAGGACGACCGCCGGGCGCGTGAGCGCCCAGTTGCTGTCGCCGCCGATGACAGGCCAGAAGAAGTCACCAACGGACGGAGCCTCGAAGCTCCCGCCGTCACCGGACGTCACGAGTGCTCCGACGGTCTGGGCGGACAACACGCTCAGGCTCACAGCCTCTCCTCACAGCGGACACGGGCGGGGGTCAGGTCCTGCCCGGGAATCGACACGTACGCTACCCGACCGGATCGGGTCCTCGCGACGCCGGGGAAGGTCATGAGCCCTCTCCCAGTCGGATCGCGGATTCGTCATAGACCGGGATCCGCGCCGTGCGCATCGCGCGCATGGCGAAGACCTGCCAGACGATGGTCACCACGAGGGCCGCGACCCCCAACGCCTTTCCATGGATCCAGTCCCGACCGTGGAAGGCGATGAGGAAGAGCAGCAGCCCGATGACCTGCCCCAGGTAGACCGTCATGGCGACCGCGAAGAAGGCGTGCGGGCTCGCGCTGCGCACCAACCGGCTCATGAGGAACATCCCCGAGGCGAAGAAGAGGAGCGCGACCGCCCAGCCCAAGCCGGCGGACCACGCTCCCTTGACCCCATCGGTGACGGCGAAGAGGACGACCGGGACCAAGCCCACGAGCGCCGACGGCAGCACGGCCGAACGCAGCATGTGCGCGAAGGGCGCACCGGCATGCGAGCTCGTCGTCGAGGTCATCGAGGCCTTCTCGTGGCGGGTCAGGAAGCGCCCGTCAGGGCGCTTGTGAAAGTTATCACAAGCAGCTCGATGAGGCCACTCGGCAGGACCGGCGGGAGCTCATGACGACATCGGTTCGCGGCCACCCACCGTGGCTCGCGGCAGCCAGAAGGTGAGGACGCCGGCAGCCACGCTCATGACGAGGAAAAGGGCGGACGCCGGCAACGGTGGGAGGAAGACGAAGGACACCGAGCCGAAGGCGGCGACGGCTGCCCAGAACCAGAGCAGCAGGACGGCGCGTCGGTGCCCATGTCCCCACATGAGCATCCGGTGATGAAGGTGCTGGGCGTCCGGCTTGAAGGGGCTCTGCCCGCGACGCGTCCGGCGGATCACGGCGAGCACGACATCGAGCACCGGCAGCAGCAGGATCGATATCGGCACCAGGAGCGGCAGCACCAGCGCGGCCGTCGGGTTGGCCGAGACCTGAGCGCCCGTCGGGGTCCCGGTGATGGAGATCATCGCCGCGGCCAGCAGCAACCCGAGAAGCAGGGCACCGCTGTCCCCCATGAAGATTCGCGCCGGATGAAAGTTGTGTGGGATGAATCCCAGACACACGCCGACCAGGGCCGCAGCGATGAAGGCGGCCGAGGTGAAGACGTTCGGCGGACTGTAGCTGCGCGCGATGAGGTAGGCGTAGACGAAGAACGACAGGGCCGCGATGCCGACGATGCCGGTCGCGAGTCCGTCGAGTCCGTCGACGAAGTTGACGGCGTTGGTCGCCAGGATGACGAAGAAGATCGTGAGCATGACCAGCAACGGTGCGGGCAGCACGAGGGTCTCGCCGAGCGGCAACGAGAAGAGTTGCACCCCCTTGAAGGCCATGATCCCGGCCGCGAGCAGTTGGCCGGCAAGTTTGAGCAGCCAGTCGAGTTCGTGGACGTCGTCGATGGCGCCGACCAGGCAGACGATGACCGCGCCGAAGAGCACCCCGGTCAACTCCGGTCCCTCGAACATCTGCTTGCTGAACGGCAGGACCGACGCCACCAAGGTGGCCGCGCCGAAGCCGAGCAGCATGGCCACGCCCCCCAGACGCGGGATCGGCACCGAGTGCACGTCACGATCGCGCACCGGCGTGAAGGCCCGCAGACGGACGGCGAGGGATCGCAGGAGCGGTGTCGCGGCATACGTGACGACGGCGGCAATCACCACGATGAAGAGGTACTCGCGCACGGCAGCCCAGCCCCTCCTCTCCCGTGATCAGACCCGACGAACGCCGACCGCGTCGTCGTCAGCGAGGGTATGCCGGGAAGCGGGTCACGAGGTCGGTCACCTCGGCCCGGACGGCCTTGCTGACGGCGTGGTCCGGGTCGGCGTCGCCCTCGGTGACCGCGCGCGCGATGAGGTCGGCGATGGTCCGCATTTCGGCCTCACCCATGCCTTGGGTGGTGACGCACGGCGTGCCCACCCGGATGCCCGAGGCGATGTTGGGCTTCTGCGGGTCGAAGGGAATGGCGTTCTTGTTCAACGTAATCCCTGCCGCGTCACAACGGGCTTCGGCATCGACACCCGTGACGAGCACCGGCTGCAGGTCGTGCAGCGACAGATGGGTGTCGGTGCCACCGGTCGTCGGGCGAATGCCCCGCTCCCCCAATGCCTCGGCCAGGACCTTGGCGTTGGCGATGACCTGCGTGGCGTAGGCCTGGTACTCCGGGGTCGCGCACTCCTTGAAGTTGACCGCCTTGGCCGCGATGGTGTGCATCTGCGGACCGCCCTGCATCATCGGGAAGACCGCCTTGTCGATGGCAGCCTTGTGCTCCTCCTTGCAGACGATCGCTCCCGAGCGCGGTCCGCGCAACACCTTGTGGGTCGTGAAGGAGACGACGTCGGCGTAGGGGACCGGGCTCGGGATCGCCTTGCCGGCGACCAGACCGATGAAGTGCGCGGCGTCCACCCAGAAGATCGCGCCGATTTCGTCGGCCAGGTTGCGGAAGAACTCGAAGTCGATCAGCCGCGGGATCGCCGAGCCGCCGGCAAGGATCACCTTGGGCCGGTGCTCCTTGGCCAGAGCGGCGACCTGGTCGTAGTCGATGTCCTCGGTGTCCTTGTCGACGCCGTAGTGCACCGCGTTGAACCATTTGCCCGAGAAGGACACCTTGGTGCCGTGGGTGAGGTGACCCCCGTGCGGCAGGCTCATCGCGAGGATCGTGTCGCCGGGGCTCATGAAGGCGCCGTAGACCGCCTGGTTGGCGCTGGCACCCGAGTGCGGCTGGACGTTGGCGTGGTCGGCGTCGAAGAGCGACTTGCACCGCTCGATCGCTAGGGTCTCGGCCTTGTCGACCTCGACGCAGCCGCCGTAGTAGCGCCGTCCCGGGTACCCCTCGGCGTACTTGTTCGAGAGGGTCGACCCCAGGGCCGTCAGGACCTCAGGGCTCGACATGTTCTCGGAGGCGATGAGTTGAAGACCCCCGCGCAGCCGCTCGAGCTCACCGACGAGGACCGCGGCGATCTCGGGATCGAAGGCGTCCAGGGCGCCGAAGTCAGAGCCGTAGAAGGTGTCGCTCATCGCTGGGTGTCCTCCGCAGTGGGGTCGGGGTGGGGCTCGCCGGGCAACTCTAGGGCGTCGGTCTGGCGGTCGGTGGTCACGCGCTGCGATCTGAACGCCTCGACGACCTCGCGGATCTCGTCCGCACCCAGGGCGCCCTCGCGCAGGATGATCGGCTCCTCGCCCGTGCAGTCGACGATCGTGGAGGCCAGACCGCCACGGGACGGGCCGCCGTCGAGATAGAAGGTCACGCTCGTCCCGAGTTGGGCAGCGGCCTCGACGACGGTGCGCGAGGCGGGGTTTCCGGTCCGGTTGGCACTGCTCACGGCCATCGGACCGACCTCGTTGAGGATGGCGCGCGCGATGGCGTCGTCGGGCACGCGCAGCGCCACCGTGCCATCGGTCTCGCCCAGGTCCCACATGAGGGAGGGCTGGGCACGCAGGACCAGCGTCAGCGGGCCGGGCCACCACCGCTCCACCAAGGCCTGGGCCCAGTCGGGAACGTCGGTGGCCAGCCCATCGATCACTCGGGCGTCGGCGATGAGCACCGGCGGTGGCATCTCGCGTCCGCGGCCTTTGGCCGCCAGGAGGGAGGCCACGGCATCCACGCTGAAGGCATCGGCACCGATGCCATAGACGGTGTCGGTGGGAAGGACGACGAGTTGCCCGTCACGGACGCCGCCGGCGACCTTCGAGAGAGCGTCGGCCAGACCTTCGGCGGTGGTGCAGTCGAAGACGGGACTCATGCACGCAAGGGTATGCCGTGTGCTCCCCTCCTCCGGTCGCCGTCCCGGGGCGCGCACGAGGCGCGCGGTGGTCACTTCGTGACGATGCGCAGGTTGACCATGTCGGTGACGGGCCGATAGCCCAGGCGTTCGTAGAGGGCACTGGACGTCGGATTGGCCTGGTCGGTCAGCAGGACGGCCCGATGACCCGCCTCGAGCGCGGCGGCGCTCACGCGCGCGACGGCCGCCGCGGCATACCCCCGGCCCCGGTGCTCTCTGGGGGTGAACACCGGCCCGACGCGGACGACACCGTGGGCCGGTGAGTTCCATGCCGTCACGTGGACCGGGAGATCGTCGAGCACCCACAACGACATCAGTCCGTCATCGATGCGTGCCTCGAGTTCGCCGGGGGCGACGTGTGGCGGGTTCGGGTCCGGCGGTCGACCGGCTTGCTCGTCCGCCTCGGCATGGAATCGCTCGTACCAGTCCAGGACGACGTCACCATCGGCGACGGTGGCCAGTCGCCAGCGCCCCGGTGGGTCGGCCGGCACCTCGAGGTCGGCCAGTTCGTGCAGCCTCAGGTGCATGGCCGTCTCGATCGACGATGCGGACGCGCTGGCCAATCGCGCGGCGATCGCGAGGGCGGCCTCGCGGGCACCGTTGACCTCCGTGACGGTGGGCTGCTCGGCGAGCAACGCGTCGGCCAGCGCGGCCGCGGCCGGTTCGGGCATGGGGCGACGTGGACCGGAAACGGCGACCACGGAGCAGCTCGCATTGCCAGACCGACCACGTGCGGTCCGTCCTCGACGGTGGCCCACCACTGCGGGGTGCCGGAGGCGACGGGCGAGGGGTGGGCGGCGGCCCGGGCGGCGACCGTGCCGATGACCGTGGTGGTCACGGGCTCGGCCCGCAGCACATCCTGCGCTCGGACAGGAACGTGGCCGCATCCTCGTATCGCTGGACGCGCATCCACCCACGGTAGGTGCGGCCGCTATGCCCGGCGACAGATTTTCGGATCGACAGGCGCGGGTCGGCCCTCGTCGGCCTCAGCGGCGGCGGGCCACGGTGGCACGGGGGCGACCGGTGAGGTCCCGGAGGTCCTCGATGCCGGTCCAGTCGCCCGCTGTCGTCAGGGCTGCCGGGAGGGATTCACCCTGGGTGTCGGCGTGTTCCATGACCAGCACGCCGCCAGGGCGCAGCAGGTGGGCCGCGCGCGCAGCCACCAGACGCGGAATGGCCAGGCCGTCCGCGCTCCCGCCGTAGAGCGCCAGTCGTGGATCGTGGTCACGGACTTCGGAGTCGACGGGCACGGCACCGGTCGGGATGTAGGGCGGGTTCGACACCACGACGTCGACGGCACCCTCGAGGTCCCCAAAGGCGGTGATCGCGTCACCGAGCCTGATCTCGACCTCGAGCCCGAGGCGATCGCGGTTGGCCAGCGCCCACGCGTGCGCCTCGGGCGAGAGCTCCACGGCATACACCTTCGCGGCCGGCACCTCGTCCTTGATCGAGAGCGCGATGGCCCCCGACCCCGTGCACAGGTCGACGACGACCGGCGGCCGGGCCGTCCTCGCCTCCGCCTCCTCATCCTCCTCGCCGGCTACGTCGCAGTAGGCGTCGCCGGGACCGCAGTTACTGCGACGTAGCGTGCGATGACCAGCGGCTGCGCGGGCGGCGTCGATCGCCCAGCCCGCCACCGACTCCGTCTCCGGGCGCGGGACGAAGACTCCCGGTCCGACACGCAGTTCGAGGTGGCGAAAGCCCGCCCAGCCGGTCAGGTGCTGCAAGGGCACCCGCTCGGCTCGCTCCTCGACGAGTCCGGCGTACCGGTCACGGAAGGCCTCATCGGCCGGTGAGCGGAGCAGCAGCTGACGCTCCAACTCCCCCCGATCGACATCCAGGACGAAGGCCGCCAGTGCACGCGCGTCGGAACGCGGGGAGGGCACACCCGCGGCGGCGAGCGTTTGCTCGGCAGCCCGCACCACGGCACCCACGCTGGCGTCCGCCTCTTCCGTCGTCATGGCGACGAGAAACGCGGACGCAGCCGGAGGGGGATCACGGCTCCCCCGCGGATGCGAGCCTGGCGGCCTCATCGGCCTCGATCGCCGACCGGACCACGGGATCGAGCTCGCCGCCGAGGACGGTGTCGAGGTTGTAGGCCTTGTAGCCGGTCCGGTGGTCGGCGATCCGGTTCTCCGGGAAGTTGTACGTGCGAATCCGCTCTGACCGGTCGACCGTGCGGACCTGACTGGCCCGCGCATCGTGGGCCTCGGCGGCTGCGGCGTCAGCGGCTACCTGGTGCAGGCGCGCGCGCAGGACGCGCATCGCGGACTCACGGTTCTGCAGCTGCGACTTCTCGTTCTGGCAGGAGACGACGGTGCCGGTCGGCAGGTGGGTGATCCGCACGGCCGAGTCGGTCGTGTTGACGCTCTGACCGCCCGGGCCGCTGCTGCGGAAGACATCGATGCGCAGGTCGTTCGGATCGATGGTGACCTCGACCTCCTCGGCCTCCGGCATCACCCAGACGCCGGCCGCCGAGGTGTGGATGCGCCCCTGGCTCTCGGTGACCGGCACGCGTTGCACCCGGTGGACGCCACCTTCGTACTTGAGCCGGGCCCATGGCGCCTCGCCCGGTCCGGGGGTGCCCTTGGCCTTGACCGCCACCTGGACATCCTTGTAGCCGCCGAGGTCGGACTCGGTCGCGTCGAGGATCTCGGTGCGCCAGCCTCTCTGCTCGGCGTACCGCAGGTACATCCGCAGCAGGTCCCCGGCGAAGAGCGCGGACTCCTCGCCGCCCTCTCCCGCCTTGACCTCCAGGATGACGTCGCGGTCGTCATCGGGGTCCCGCGGGATGAGCAGGCGCCGAAGGTGCTCCGCGCAGGCCTCGACGGTGGCCGTCAGGGCAGGGATCTCCTCGGCGAAGGCCGGGTCCTCCTCTGCGAGTTCACGGGCGGCCGCGAGGTCGTCGGTGGCCACCACCCACCCTCGGTATGCCGTCACGACCGGCGCGAGCGCGGCATACCTGGTGTTGACCTCGCGCAGGCGATCGGGGGTCGACGCCACCGTGGGGTCGGCCATCTGCTGCTCGAGGGCGGCGTGCTCCTCGACCAGGGCAATGGCGGACTCGAACATGGGAACCTTCGACGGACACGGCGAACGCGCCGGTCCCTCGCGATGAGGAACCGGCGCGTCGGGGGTCTTACTTGGCGGCCTTCTTGCCGTAGCGAGCCTCGAAGCGGGCCACGCGGCCACCGGTGTCGAGGATCTTCTGCTTGCCGGTGTAGAACGGGTGGCAGT
Organism: Phycicoccus elongatus Lp2; assembly: GCF_000367525.1. Lineage (GTDB taxonomy): Bacteria > Actinomycetota > Actinomycetes > Actinomycetales > Dermatophilaceae > Phycicoccus_A > Phycicoccus_A elongatus. Next base: position 2,598,510 of record NZ_HF570956.1, read on the forward strand.
TGCTGCAGACCTCGGCGTGGATCTGGCCGTTCTTCGCGGTGCTGCGCGTGGTGAACGTGTTGCCACAGGTGCAGGTGACCGTGGTCTCCGCGTAGTCGGGGTGAATGTCCTTCTTCACGATGAAATCTCCTTGGATGTCTCCGGGTCGGCGAGCCCATCACGGTGATGCAAGCCCTTGGGCGCCCCGACTGCATCCACTCGTGAGGGTGATGCTCAGGAAACGCGTCACGTGCCGTGAACCGGTCCAGCAGACAAGTGTAAGGGAGTTTCGGGCCTGTTTGTTCCCGGTTGTTCCCGGCCTCTGTCAACCACTGAGGTGAGTGGCGTGAACCTCGATATTCCTCGGAGGCGCCTTCGCGGCCTTGTCGAGGACGACGATCGAGTCGTAGAGGTGCATGCCCGAGATCCAGTCGCGGGCCGGAGTGGACGTGTCATGACGGTGATACCACCCGTGCAGGTCGTCCATCACGTCCTTGAGGAACTCGATGGCCGTCCCGGGCCGGCGGTAACCCCCGTCGTAGAGATCACGCCAATAGCTGGTGTGGAGGTCTTCGATGACGTAGATCCCTCCATCGGCGAGCTGCGGAAAGAGGACATCGAAACTGGCCCGCTGGTGCCGGCCATGATGCGACCCATCGTCCAGGATCAGGTCGAAGGGACCGAACTCGGCATCCACTGCGCGAAGGAAGTCCGGGTCGTCCTGCGAGCCGATTCGCACGACGTTGGGACTGTCCACGACCTGTGCGCATTCGGGGTTGACATCGATACCCACGATCGTTGCCGAGGCACCGAAGTAGCGCCGCCACATGTCCAGCGACCCACCCTTCCAGACCCCGATCTCCAGCATCCGGAACTCGGTGTCCCGGAGCCGCGAGAAGTGGGCGTCGTAGACGGGGAGGTAGTGGAGCCACTTGTGCACCGGCCGACCCGAGTTGCCGAAGAAGGTCCGCTCCAGATCGTTCGCGGCGTCGACCAGAAGGCGGGGCGCGTCCGACGAAGGGAGGACGAAGGTGTCCCACGGGATGTCGTCCGGAGCGTCCATGGCTCCGGCCTCGGACGCTGCGCCCTCGGACAGTCGATCGTCCATGACGGGTGCAGTCAACGGCGCCGCGGCGTTCGGTGTCGGCCCACCCAGGCGCCGACGAATTCCGCTCCTGATCCGCGCCAACCCACCCATGGTCCTCCTCGAACTCCCTCGCACACTAGCAACCTCGCGCGCTGCACCCGGCCCCATCCCACGGCATACAGTCGCGGCATGGACTCGGACAGTGGCCGGACCCGCATCGCCGTCCTCATCGACGCGGACAACACCTCCCCGAGGTATGCCGAGGCTCTCCTCGACGAGCTCGCCACCTACGGCACGCCGACGATCAAGCGGGCCTACGGGGATTTTTCAACTCCCCAACTGCAGGGCTGGACCAAGGTGCTCAACGCACGAGCGATCCGGGCGATCCAGGCCAGCGCCTTCACCGCCGGCAAGAACTCCAGCGACTCCGCACTCATCATCGACGCGATGGACCTGCTCTATGCCGGCAACGTCGAGGCGTTCGCGATCGTCAGCAGCGACAGCGACTTCACCTCGCTGGCGCTCCGGCTGCGTGAGTCCGGCAAGACGGTCTATGGGATCGGCCGCCGCACGACCCCGATGTCCCTGCAGAACGCGTGTGACAAGTTCATCCACCTCGAGGTGCTCGGCGCTGCGGCCGAGGCAACCCCCGCGGCGCCGGAGCTCGCGGAGTCGGCGGCATCCGCGGAGACACCGACGATCAACTTGCAGAGCGCCCTGACCAAGGCCGTGAACGCCACCGCGGACGATGACGGGTGGACATCGGTGAGTCGGGTCGGCCACCACCTCTCGCGCGCCCAGGCAAGCTTCGACCCACGCACGTTCGGGCATTCCAAGCTCAGCTCGCTGGTGGCGGCGCAGCCCTACCTGGAGACGGTGCGCGAGGGCAACACCTGGCGCACCCGCCTCAAGGGCAAGCCTGCGGCCAAGAAGGCGGCCCCGAAGCCAGCGACGGCCAAGGCCGCCACCGCCCGCACGAGCGCGAAGAAGGCTGCCTCGTGAAGTTCGGCTTCGTCGTTCCCTTCGCACGCGAGCGCGAGTTCGTCGAGTTGGGGCGACTCGCCGAACAGAGCGGCTGGGACATGATCCTCACCTGGGAGCCGGTCTTCGGGCAGGACGCATGGAGCCAACTGGCCGCCGCCGCCGTCTCGACCGAGCAGATCCGGCTGGGCACCCTGCTCACCCCGGTGCCGGCGCGTCGCCCGTGGGAGCTCGCCGCACAATCCGGGACCGTGGACCGGCTGAGCGATGGCCGCCTCACCCTCGGTGTCGGACTCGGCGCCGTCAACGCCAATTGGCGCTCCTTCCTCCCCGACGAGGGTCGCGCCACGCGCGCCCAGCAGCTCGACGAGGGATTGGCGGTCTGGTCCGGTCTGCTGGCCGGACAACCCTTTTCGTATGCCGGGGAGCACTGGACCGTCGGTCCCGTCACCGAGCTCGCTCCCCCGCCTCCGGTGCAGCGCCCACATCCGCCGGTCTGGTGCGTCGGCGCCCTGCGCCCCAGAAGACAGCGTCAGCCCTCGCTCGACCGTGCCGCCCGCTGGCAGGGAGTGCTGCCCGCGGTCGTCGCCGGGCAGGAGGGCCACAGCGGCCTCACCCATGAGAGTCTCGACGATCTGGTGCGCCGGCTGCGCGGCATACGAGAGGGGTTGGGGTTGCCCTGGGAGGGTTACGACGTCGTCGTCGAGGGGGACAGCCATGGAGGCTTCGGCGACATCCACGATCGACCGCAGAGCTGGGCCGACCAGGGTGCGACGTGGTGGGTGGAGTCGTGGTGGGACCTGCCGGACTCGCCCGAGGGCGTGGACGAGGTGCGCCGTCGCGTGGCCGCGGGTCCGCCGCGATGACAGGTGCCGCGCCGTCGCCGGTGACTGTGCGTCCACGACGATCCGACGACGTGCCTCGACTGGCTGCGATCCTGGCCGAGCAGCAGCCGCACAGCCTGTACCCCTTCCGGTGGCCGCTGCCCTTCCCAGCCGAGCAGTTCATCGTCCGGGACCACGAGTTCACGGCCTTCGTCGCCGAGCAGGACGGCGACCTCGTCGGCCACGTGTGCATCCAATGGGTCGAGGTCGCCGCTCCCACGGATGGGATGCCCAAGGAGGATCTGGCCGCCGCGTGGATGCGTGGGCACGGGCGACCCGTTGAGGACCTTGCGCTCGTGTCGGCGCTGTTCACGGCGCTGTCCGCCCGTGGAAGTGGGGCCGGGCGCGCGCTCCTCGACGCCGCCGAGGAGTGGATCCGGGAGCAGGACCTGGCTCCCTGCCTCGATGTCGTCCCGCGACATTCGGTGGCCAAGCAGGTCTACGAGAAACGCGGTTGGATCGCCGTCGGCACGGCACGACCGCCGTGGTTGCCGGACGACGAACCCTCGGTGGTGGCCATGATCCTGCTCCCGACGACAGCGCCCGTCAGTTCTGCCTTGGAGGCATCGAACTGACGGGACGCCATCGTCGATTGCGAGGTCGGTCGAGGATCAGGCATCGTCCTCGTCGTCGAGTTTGATGCTGCTCGTCTGCTGGACCTGGACGAGGAACTCGTAGTTCGTCTTGGTCTTGCGAAGGCGATCGAGGAGCAGCTCGATGCCGGCCTGCGGCTCCAGGGCGGCGAGGACGCGACGGAGCTTCCACATGATCTTCAGCTCCTCGGGCGCGAGGAGGATCTCCTCACGCCGGGTGCCGGAGTTGTTGACGTCGACCGCGGGGAAGATGCGCCGGTTGGCGAGGTTGCGGTCGAGCTTGAGCTCCATGTTGCCGGTGCCCTTGAACTCCTCGAAGATCACCTCGTCCATCCGCGAGCCGGTCTCGACGAGCGCGGTGGCGAGGATGGTGAGCGAGCCACCGTTCTCGATGTTGCGGGCAGCACCGAAGAACTTCTTCGGCGGGTAGAGCGCGGCACTGTCCACGCCACCGGAGAGGATGCGGCCGCTCGCGGGGGCCGCGAGGTTGTAGGCGCGACCCAGGCGAGTGATCGAGTCGAGGAGCACGACGACGTCGTGGCCCATCTCCACCAATCGCTTGGCGCGCTCGATCGCCAGCTCGGCAACCGTCGTGTGGTCGTCTGCCGGACGGTCGAAGGTGGAGGCGATGACCTCACCCTTGACCGCGCGCTGCATGTCGGTGACCTCCTCGGGGCGCTCGTCGACGAGCACGACCATGAGGTGGACCTCGGGGTTGTTGATCGTGATCGCGTTGGCGATGGCCTGCAGGATGAGGGTCTTGCCGGCCTTGGCCGGGGCGACGAGCAGGCCGCGCTGACCTTTGCCGATCGGCGCGACGAGGTCGATCAGACGGGTGGTGAGCAGGTTCGGCTCGGTCTCCAGGCGCAGGCGTTCCTGCGGATAGAGCGGCGTGAGCTTGCCGAACTCGGGACGCTTGCGGGCGTCCTCGTGGCTCATCCCGTTGATCGTGTCCAGGCGCGCGATCGCGGTGTACTTCTGGCGGTTGTTGCGCCCACCCACGGTCTGCTGCTGCGGCTCCTCGCCCTCACGTGGGGCCTTGATCGCGCCGGTGACCGCGTCACCCTTGCGCAGTCCGGCGCGCTTGGCGGTGTTGAGCGGGACATAGATGTCATTGGGACCGGGAAGGTAGCCGGTGGTCCGGATGAAGGCGTAGTTGTCGAGGATGTCCACGATGCCCGCGACGGGCACGAGCACGTCGTCCTCGGCGATCGAGACTTCCTGGCCGCCCTGCTGGCCCTGGTCCGGCTGGCCACCTTGCACCCGCTTGTCGCGATTGCGGTTGCGGTTGCGGCGGCGACGACCCGAGCGACCGCCGTCCTCGTCGTCATTCCAGCGGTTGCCCTGCTGGCCGTCCTGGACCTGCTGCTGGCGCTGCTGCGGCTGACGATTGTCCTGACGGTCGCTGCGCTCCTCGCGCTGACCGGCCTGCTGGTCCCGGCTGGCTCGACGAGGAGCTTGGTCGCGTTCCTGACGCTGGCCGCCGTCACGATCTCCGTGTTCGTTGCCGCCACGGTCACCGTGGTCCGAGCCGCTCCCGGAGCGGTCGCTGCGACCCGTTGAGTCACTGCGGTCCGTGTGCGCAGCGCCGTTGCTGTCCTCGGTGCCCTCGGTCCGCTCACCGCGCTGGGCACGATCGACACGGGAACTCCGCTCCCGGCGCTCGACCACGGGCGCCTCGACGACCGTCTTCTCCTCGGGCGTGCGCGCAGCGCCGGCCCCTCGGCCGCCCTGTCGGGCCTTGATGGCCTCGACGAGGTCGCCCTTGCGCATCTTGGCGGTGCCGCCGATGCCCATGCTCGAGGCCAGTCCCTGGAGCTCGGCGACCTTCATGGTCGTCAGCGAGCCGGAGCGCCGAGCCGGCGCTGCCTCAAGAGCGGTGGTGTCTGTCACGAAGGATCCTTCCCCCCTCGTCATGGCTCGCGCTTCGGGCGAGCAGGTGTGGACGGCCCGATGGCCGACATGGGATCCACTGTCCTGACCGGATGTACGCAGACGCACGTCACTCGAATCGTCAAGACGGGGAACAAGGAACCTTCACCTCACGCCGCGGAGCGGCGGGACCGGGTGGCCTTGCCCCTCCACCATAACACCGAAGGTGTCACAGGCCAGCGAAACGCCCGTCAATCGGTCGGCCGTGTCTCCACGGTCACCCGGACACCGGCGTCCGGGATGCCCGGCGTCAACACCCTCCACCCGCGGGGGCCGTGAGCCCGAGCCTCATCGACTCGCTCGGCGGGGACGAGGGCCAGGACACTCGGCCCGGCACCGGAGATGGCGGCGGCCAGACCCGCCCGACGCAGGTCATCGACCAAGGCCATCGAAGCGGCATACGAGGGCCGGCGCGGCTCCTGGTGCAGCCAGTCCCTCGTGGCCGCCACCAGGTGCTCCGGAGCGTGTCCGAGTGCGTGCGCCAGCAGGGCTGCACGCCCCGAGTTCGCGGCCGCATCGGCCAACCGCACATGAGCCGGCAGCACCGACCGTGCCTTGGCCGTCGACAACTGCTCCTCCGGAGCAAAGACGACAGCAACGACGTCCTCGTGGATCGCCAGTCGCACCGTCGTCGTCCCGACCTCGGGGTCGTCGGACCACGACAGGGTGGCCCCACCGAAGATCGAGGCCGAGGCATTGTCCGGATGCCCCTCCAAGCGTGCGGCAAGATCATTCGTGAAACGAGGATCGAAGAGGCCGAAGGAGTCACCCTCACCTGAAATCGCCTGCGCCGCAACGATGCCCGTGACGATTGCGGTCGCCGACGAACCCATGCCACGCCCATGGGGGACGGTGTTGACACTCGACAGATGCAGGCCTGTCGGGGCCGGTACGCCCAGCGCCTGCCACGTGCGATGCATCGTCCGAACGACCAGATGTGACCCATCGCGCGGCACGCCCTGAGCGCCCTCACCCTCCACGTCGACCCGGACCCCCGGCTCCTCGGTCACCGTGACCGTGCAGCGGTCCCAGACCCCCAGCGCCAAGCCCACCGAGTCGAAACCCGGCCCCAGGTTGGCACTGCTCGCCGGCGTCTCGACGGTGATCGAGGCGCCCGGTCGAGGGACAGAACGGCTCACGGGCGGCTCACTCCAGGCCGAGCGCTGCGGCAACCGACACGACGTCCACCGGCACCCGGACCGGGGTCACGTCACCGCCGTCGGCGGAGCGCAGGGCCCACTGAGGGTCCTTGAGGCCGTGGCCGGTCACTGTGCAGACGATGGTGGCACCCTCGGGCACGCCACGGGCGTCCGACATCTTGAGCAGTCCGGCGATGCTCGCCGCCGACCCGGGCTCGACGAAGACGCCCTCGGCCGAGGACAGCAAGCGGTGCGCCAGAAGGATCTGCTCGTCAGTCACCGAGTCGATGAGTCCGCCGGACTCGTCGCGGGCCTGCTCGGCCTGTCGCCAGGATGCCGGGTTGCCGATCCTGATCGCGGTCGCGATCGTCTCGGGCTCGTCCACCGGGTGGCCGAGCACGATCGGCGCCGCTCCAGCGGCCTGGAAGCCCCACATCCGCGGGCGTCGCGTCGCCACGGGCGCAAGGTCACCGCTGACCCCCGGCGTGGTCTCGGAGTACTCCCGATAGCCCTTCCAGTAGGCGGTGATGTTGCCGGCATTGCCGACCGGGAGGACATGGATGTCCGGGGCGTCTCCGAGCGCGTCGACGACCTCGAAGGCCGCCGTCTTCTGGCCCTCGATCCGGGCCGGATTGACGGAGTTGACCAACTCGACCGGGTAGACCTCGGCAAGCTTGCGCGCCACCGTCAGGCAATCGTCGAAGTTACCCTCCACCTGCAGCAGGGTGGCGCCATGGGCGATGGCCTGGCTCAACTTGCCCATCGCGATCTTCCCATCGGGCACGAGAACAGCGCAGGTCATCCCCGCCTTGGTTGCGTATGCCGCGGCGCTCGCCGAGGTGTTGCCGGTCGAGGCGCAGATCACGGCTTTCGCGCCGTTCTTCTTCGCCATCGACATCGCGGTCGTCATCCCGCGGTCCTTGAACGACCCGGTCGGGTTGAGGCCTTCGTACTTGACGAAGACCTGCGCCCCCACACGCTCGGACAGCTTCTCGCAGGGGATGAGCGGTGTGCCACCCTCCTGCAGGGTCACGGTCGGAGCCGCATGGAGCATCGGCAGACGGTCGGCATACTCGGGGATCACCCCTTGCCACAGTGACGCCACGTCATTCTCCTTCCACGCGCATCACGGACACGACCTCGCGCACCGTGTCGAGCGCCCCGAGCGCCTCGACAGTCGCCGAGAGCGCGGCATCCGGTGCCCGATGCGTCACGACGACAAGGGTCGCGCCGGCAGCCTCGTCATCGCCGGACTCCCCGGGGGCGCCGGGCCGTTGTCGAACGGTCTCGATCGACACGTCGTGCTCAGCGAAGGTCGCCGCCACGGCCGCGAGCACCCCCGGTCGATCGGCGACGTCGAGGCTGATGTGGTACCTCGTCGACGCGGCACCCATCGGCAGAACAGGCAGGTCTGCGTAGGCGGACTCGCCGGCCCCGCGCCCGCCGTTGACGCGGTGCCGAGCCACTTCGACGACGTCGCCGAGGATGGCCGAGGCCGTGGGGTCGCCGCCGGCGCCTCGGCCGTAGAACATCAGCTCACCGGCCGCATCGGCCTCGACGAAGACCGCGTTGAAGGCGTCTCGCACCGACCCGAGCGGGTGCGTCCTGGGGATCATCGCCGGGTGCACCCGCACGCTGACTGCCTCACCCTCGGGACGGCTCACCCGCTCGCAGATCGCCAGCAGTTTGACGACCGCGCCCATCTCGTCCGCTGCGGCGATGTCCGCGGCAGTGACTTCGGTGATCCCCTCGCGATGGACCTGGTGGATGTCGACACGAGTGTGGAAGGCCAAGGAGGCGAGAATTGCGGCCTTCGCGGCAGCGTCGAAGCCCTCGACGTCGGCCGTGGGGTCGGCCTCGGCGTAGCCCAGCGACTGGGCGACCTCGACGGTCTCGGCGAACCCCGCCCCGGTCGAGTCCATCTTGTCGAGGACGAAGTTGGTCGTGCCGTTGACGATGCCGATGACCTTGGTGATGCGATCCCCGGCGAGGGAATCACGGATCGGTCGCAGAATCGGGATGGCCCCGGCGACGGCCGCCTCGTAATAGAGGTCGACGCCGTGTCGGTCCGAGGCGGCATACAGAGTCGGGCCGTCCTCGGCGAGCAGCGCCTTGTTGGCGGAGACGACCGAAGCGCCGCTGGCCATCGCCGACAGCAGCAGGTCGCGCGTCGGCTCGATGCCTCCGATGACCTCGACGACGATGTCGGCGCGGGACACCAGCGCGGCAGCGTCGGTGGTGAACAGGCTCGGATCGACGGGGACATCCGAGCGGTCACGACCCAGGCGGCGGACGGCGATCCCCACGAGTTCAAAGGGGGCCCCGATCCGGGCGGCGAGATCACCGCTGTGCTCGACGAGGAGACGGGCGACCGAGGATCCGACGACTCCACAGCCGAGCAGGGCGACCCGCAGCGGCGCCGATGACGAGGCGGACATGGGTGAACTGGCTCCTTGGGACACGGACTTCACGGCTCGTCGACGTCGAGCGCGAGGAGGTCATCGATCGTCTCACGACGCACGATGACCCGTGCCCGACCGTCCGCGACCGCGACGACGGGCGGGCGCGGCGTGTGGTTGTACTGGCTGGACAGCGCTCGGCAGTAGGCGCCGGTGCCGGGCACGGCGATCAGGTCGCCCGGGCGGACATCGCCGGGGAGCCACTCATCGAGCACGACGATGTCGCCACTCTCGCAATGCTTCCCGACGACACGCACCACAACGGGCGGCGCCTCGCTGGAGCGATTGGCGAGGGTCGCCGAATAGTCGGCCTCGTAGAGCGCTGGCCGCGGGTTGTCACTCATCCCACCGTCGACCGACACATAGGTCCGGACCTGGCCATCGCCGACGACGACCGGCTTGACAGTGCCCACCTCGTAGAGGGTGAAGGCTGCCGGCCCGACGATGGCGCGACCTGGCTCGATCGACACCCGCGGCACTGCACCGTCGGGATCGACGTCGCGGATCCGCTTGAACTCGGTCTCGACGATGTGACTCATCTGCTCGGCGAGCAGCGCCGGCGCCAGGGGCGTGTGTTGGCTGGTGTAGGCGATGCCGTATCCCCCGCCGAGGTCGATCTCCGGCGCGTTGTGGCCCAGTTCCTCGGCGATGCGCGCGTGCAGACCGATGAGACGCGAGGCCGAGGCCTCGAAACCCGCGGTGTCGAAGATCTGTGACCCAATGTGGCTGTGCAGCCCTAGCAACCGCAGGCGATCCGGGTGGGCCAACACCTCGCGCGCCGCCTCGAAGGCCACGCCGCCGGTGAGCGCAAAGCCGAACTTCTGGTCCTCATGACCGGTCGCGATGAACTCGTGCGTGTGGGCCTCGACGCCGACCGTCACGCGGATCATGACGGGCGCGACGACATCGAGTTCCCCCGCGAGAGCGACGATCCGGTCGATCTCGTCAAACGAGTCGACGATGATCCGTCCCACGCCATAGGTGAGTGCGGCACGCAGCTCGGCGACCGACTTGTTGTTGCCGTGGAACCCGATCCGCTCCCCCGGGAAACCGACCCGCTGGGCCACCGCCAGCTCACCACCGGAGCAGACATCGAGGAAGAGCCCTTCCTCCATCACCCACCGGGCGACGGCCGTGCACAGGAAGGCCTTGCCTGCGTAGTACACGTCAGCGCCTCCACAGGCGTCGACGAACGCCGCGGCATACGCCTGCTTGAAAGCCCTTGCACGAGAACGGAAGTCGTCTTCGTCGAGCACGTATGCCGCGGTGCCGAAGTTCCGCTGGAGTGTGAGCACGTCGACTCCGGCCACCTCCAGGACGCCATCGCCCCGACGGTGGACGTTGCGTGCCCAGAGCGCGGGCAGGAACTCCATGACGTCCGTCGGCGTCGGGAGATAGATGGGCGGCCCACCGTAACCGGGGGCGTGGAGGACGCCTGCCTCGTGTGACCTCATCGGGAGCCCCCCTCGCTCACATGCGCTCGGGCGCGCTCACGCCGAGCAGGTCCAGGCCGTTCGCGAGCACTTGGCGCGTGGCGTCGTTGAGCCACAGTCGCGTCCGGTGCAGGTCGGTGACTTCCTCGTCGGCGAGCGGGCGGACCCGACAGGTGTCGTACCACTTGTGGTATCTGGCGGCGACGTCCTCCAGGTACCGCGCGACCCGGTGCGGTTCGAGCAGGTGGGCGGCCTGGGCCACCACGCGGGGGTGGTCCCCGAGGGCGGCGAGCAGCGCGGCTTCGGTCTCGTCGGTGAGCAGTGCCGGTTCGAAGCCGTCCGCGCGGTGCACCCCGTCCTCGGCGGCCAGCCGGGCGACCCCGGCGGGTGCGGGCGTGGGCGTACTGCACGTAGAAGACCGGGTTGTCGTTGGTCTGCCGGCGCATCTCCTCACCGTCCAGCGACAGCGGGGAGTCGGCGGGGTAGCGCGCGAGCGAGTAGCGCACCGCATCCGATCCGACCCACGCGATGAGGTCGTCCATGTAGAGCGCATTGCCGAGCCGCTTGCCCATGCGCTCCCCGGCGATGTTCACGAGCTGACCGATCTTGACCTCGATGTTGTGCTCGGGGTCGTCGCCGGCGCAGGCCGCGATGGCCTTGAGTCGGTTGATGTAGCCGTGGTGGTCTGCGCCCAGGAGGTAGATCTTCTCGTCGAAGCCGCGGTCCTTCTTGCTCAGGTAGTACGCGGCGTCGGCGGCGAAATAGGTCGGCACGCCGTTGGCCCGAATGAGCACACGGTCCTTGTCATCGCCGAAATCGGTGGTGCGCAACCAGATCGCGCCCTCACGGTCGAAGACGTGACCCTGTTCGCGCAACCGCTCGACGGCCTGCTCGACGGCGCCACTGTCGTGCAGGGCACGCTCGGAGAACCACACATCGAAGACGACGTGAAAGTGGTCCAGAGTGCCCTTGATCGCGGCCAACTGGATCGGGTAAGCGACGTCCCAGGCGAGGCGGAGTGCCTCGTCGGTGGGCTGCTCGAGGATGTCCGGGTGGGCCTCGCGGACGGCCGCCGCGAGGGCATCGACGTACTCCCCCGAGTAGCCGCCCTCCGGCGCCTCCTCGCCGCGCAGGCTCGCCAGCACCGAGCCGCCGAGCCGTTCCACCTGGCCCCCGGCGTCGTTGATGTAGTACTCCGCGGTGACGTCGGCGCCCGTGGCGCGCAGGAGGCGGACCATGGCGTCACCGAGCGCGGCCCATCTGGTGTGTCCGATGTGCAGCGGACCGGTGGGGTTGGCCGAGATGTACTCGAGATTCACGACCCGGCCGGCTTCGCTCGCGCCCCGTCCGTATGCCGTGCCGGCATCGACAATGGTGCGCGCGAGTTCACCGGCGCTCGCCGCGTCGAGGGTGATGTTGAGGAAGCCGGGACCGGCGACGTCGACCTGTTGGACACCGGGAACCTGCCCCAAGCGGGTGGCGAGCAGGTCGGCGACGGCGCGCGGCGGCATACCTGCCCCCTTGGCGACCTGAAGGGCGACGTTCGTGGCCCAGTCCCCGTGATCCCGGGAGCGGGGGCGCTCGACGCGGACGTCGGCCGGGACGGTCAGCGACAGTTCGCCGGCGTCGACCGAGGCCTGGAGGGCAGCGCGAATGGCCAGGGCCAGCTCTTCGGGGGTCACCCGCAGATTCTATGGCGAGTCACGCACGCCCTCGGTGCGCCCTGTCATCCGCGAGACCAGGGCGATGAGTTCATCGGGGTCGAACGGCTTGGCGAGCACGTCATCGAAGCCGAGGTCCATGACGTCGGCGAGGGCCAGACCGTGCAACGCCGCACTGACGAGCACGACCGGAACGTCATCGAGGGGTGGGTGGGCTCGGATCGCGGCGATGGCCCACCACCCGTCATGTGGTGCCATGTGGGCGTCGAGGAGGACGAGATCGGGCGTTCGCGCGTCGGGGTCGATGAGGCGTCGGACCGCCTCCCGCCCGTCGGGCGCCTCCTCGACGACGCAACCCTCGAGCTCGAGATTGATCCGGATCAGCCGCCGGATGGAGGCCGTGTCATCGCACACGAGCACCAACGGGTCGCGGGCGGATTCCATGCTTGGAACTGTAGGCTGCTACCCTCGCGGAGCGTTCGAATTCGCCGATTGGGCGGTCGATCCAGCCCCCGTAGCTCAGGGGATAGAGCACCGCCCTCCGGAGGCGGGAGCGCAGGTTCGAATCCTGCCGGGGGCACGCAGTTCCGAGGCCACGACAGTCCCTGTCGTGGCCTCGCCGCTGTACGGGCCCGCGCGGGGCGGAGTCCGGGTCAGCGCTGACTGGCGTCCGCGACCTCGCCGACGAGCTGCTCGATGACGTCCTCGAGGAAGACGACACCGACCACTTCCCCGTCGTCGGCGACCACTCGCGCCAGGTGTGATCCGGTCTGCTGCATCGTCCGCAACACGCTCTCGACCTCGTCGGTCCGGCGAACGTTGGCCATCCGCCGGATGCGCTTGGCCGGGACCGGCTGGCAGCCGCTCCTCCTCGTCGGCGAAGAGGACGTCCTTGAGGTGCAGATAGCCGATGAGGTACCCGTCGGCGCCGGCCACCGGGTAGCGGGAGAAGCCGCGCTTGGCCACCAGGCGCTCGATGTCGTCCGGGGTCGTGTCCAGACCCACGGTCACCACGTCGGCCAGGCGGACACCGACGTCGGAGGCGTCCTTGTCGGAGAACTCGATCGCGGCGTCGAGCCGGCCGAACTGCTCGGAAAGGACCAGCCCCTCCTCGTGCGACGCCTGGAGGATGTGCGCGACCTCCTCGACGGTGAACTCGGAGGCGACCTCGTCCTTGGGCTCGACACCGCACATCCGGACGATGGCCTTCGCGATGCGCTCCATCGCCATGATCGGCCACCGAAGCGCCCGCGTCATGAGTTGTAGCGGAGGCACGAGCACCAGGGCGGAGCGCTCAGGGCCGGCGATGGCGAGGTTCTTCGGGATCATTTCCCCCACGACGACGTGCAGGTAGATGACGACCAGCAGGGCCAGGACGAGCGCCAGGATGTCCGTGACGCGCGGGCTCAGCCCCGCTCGCTCGACGATGGGCACGAGGGCGTGATGGAGCGCGGCCTCGGAGATGGCACCGATGAGCACCGAGCAGATCGTGATGCCGAGCTGGGCGCAGGCCAGCAGCGAGCCCATCTGCTCGGTCGCCTCCAGGACGATCCGCGCCCGGTTGTTGCCCGCGGCGACCATCGGTTCGAGGCGACTGCGCCGCGCTGCCATCGCGGCGAACTCGGCGCCCACGAAGAAGGCATTGGCCAGGAGCAGGACGATCGTGACGACGACGGGCCAGCTCATGACGCATCCTCATCGACCGGGATCACCGGACGGGGCGTCAGGCGCAGCCGATCGACCCGCCGCCCCTCCATGTCCTGCACCCGCCAGGTCCAGCCCTCGTGCACGACCTCGTCACCAACCTCGGGCACTCGGCCCAGCTGGGCCATCAACCAGCCCCCGACGGTCTCGTAAGCCGCGCCGTCGGGCACGGGTGCCCCGGCTCGGCTGCGCACCTCGTCGGGTCGCCACAGGCCGGGCACGCTCCAACTGCCGTCGGCGAGCACGCGGCCGGTCGTCTGCCCCCGGTCGTGCTCGTCGCTCACGTCGCCGATGATCTCCTCGACGACGTCCTCGAGCGTCACCACGCCAGATGTTCCGCCGTATTCGTCGACCACGATGGCCAGTTGGAAGCCGATCTCGCGCAGTTGGACGAGGAGTGGATCGAGCCGGATCGTCTCGGGCACCAAAAGGGGCTCGGTCATGAGCGCCGAGACGGGGACGTCCCCACGCCGCTCGTGCGGCACCGCGATCGCCTGCTTGACGTGGACGATGCCGTCGATGTCGTCCCAGTCCTCACCCAGCACGGGGAAGCGGGAGTGGCCGGTCGATCGAGCGAGGGAAACCACATCGGCTGCCGTCGAGGTGCGATCCACTGCCGTGGCCCGCGCTCGCGGGGTCATGACGTCCGCGGCCGTCTGGACCCCGAAGCCGATGGATGCGGTCAGCAACTGGGCCGTGGCCTCGGGAATGGTTCCGGCGGCCTGGCTCGTGCGGACGAGCGAGGCCAGTTCGGCGGGGCTGCGAGCCGCCGAGATCTCCTCCTGGGGCTCGACGCCCACCCCGCGCAGGAAGGTGTTGGCGGAGCCGTTGAGGACGACGATGAAGGGGCGGGCGATCGTCGTGAACCAACGCAGCGGCGCCGACACGAGCTTGGCGGTGCCCAAGGGCGCCGACAGGCCCAAGAATTGGGGCACGAGTTCACCGAAGATCATCGAGAACACCGTGGCCAGCACGAGGGCGAGGATCTGGGCGACCGATCCCCGGGCCCCGGCCGGCACGCCGACCGAGGCGAGCGGCCCAGCCAGCAGGGAGGCGATGGCCGGGGTCGTGACAAACCCGAGCGCCAGGGTGGTCAGGGTGATGCCGACCTGGGAGCCCGACAACTGGGTGGAGAGTTGACGCAACGATCGCAGGACACCCGATGCGCGCGTGTCTCCACGGCGGATCGCCTCCTCGACAGCAGGTCGGTCGAGCGCGACCAAGGAGAATTCGCCCGCGACGAAGACTGCGGTCCCCACCGTGAGGGCGACTCCCGCGAGCACCAACAACCAGTCGCCCATGATCGGCACAGCCTACGGTCCCAGTCGGTTCGGGTGGGGTGCTCTCATCTCCAGGGTGGAGCGCCATGTCCACCCCCCGGGGGAGGCCAACGTCACCGGTCGCTGACAGGATCGAGTCATGCATCACCAGACACCGGCAACTGCACCGTCCAGGGGGGACCGATGACCAGCACCACGGGGGCCCGCATCGAGATCTCGGGCCTGACCAAGCGTTTTGGCGGTTTTGTCGCCGTCGACGACCTGACCTTCACCGTCGAGCCCGGCCGGATCACCGGCTTCCTCGGCCCGAACGGTGCGGGCAAGACAACCACCTTGCGCATGCTCCTCGACCTGGTTCACCCGACGAGCGGGTCCACGAGGATCGACGGCGTGCGCTACGCCGAGATCGAGCGCCCGTTCATGGTCGTGGGCGCCGCCCTGGAGGCAACCAACTTCCATCCGGGCCGCACCGGACGTGACCACTTGCGCGTCCTGGCCACCGCCAACGGCATACCGACCGCCCGCGTCGACGAGTTGCTCGAACTCACCGGGATCCCCGCCGCCGCACGGAAGCGAGCGGGTGAGTACTCATTGGGCATGCGCCAGCGGCTCGGCCTGGCAGCCGCGCTCCTGGGTGACCCCAAGGTCCTCATCCTCGACGAGCCGGCGAACGGCCTCGACCCCGAGGGCATCCGGTGGCTGCGCGGCTTCCTGCGCCACCTCAGCGACGAGGGCAAGACCATCCTGGTCTCCAGCCACATGCTCCAGGAGGTCCAGCAGACCGCCGACGACATCGTCATCATCAACAACGGCAAGCTCATTCGCTCGGGCACGCTGGCCGAACTCTCCGGAGGTCGGGGCACGGTCGTCCGCAGCTCCGACCTGGACAGCCTGGCCGGGGCGCTTCGCATCGCGGACGTCGAATCCGCTCCCGGCCCGGACGACACCCTCATCGCTGAAACGACTGACCTGAGACTCGTCGGCGACGTCGCGCTGCGGGCCGGGTTGCCCATCTGGGAGCTCAAGGCCAAGCAGGCCGACCTCGAAGAGCTCTTCTTCTCGCTGACCGAGGGAACCAACCGCAACCTCGGCGACGCCACGTATCCCGACAGCGCTGCACCCACCGAACGAGATGCCCTCGCCGGCCAGGAAGGAGCGAACCTCTGATGACCACCGCGATCCGCTCCGAGTTCCTCAAGTTCTTCACCACGCGCTTGTGGTGGGGCATGGCGATCGGCATCTTCGTCGCCGGCGGCCTGTTCGCCGGCTTCTTCGGCTGGGCACTGACGTCCGGGGCCGCTCAGAGCAGCCCGGGGGCCCCGGAGGGTGACGCCACCCAGGTCGCCAACACCGTCTACACCTCCGGCATGGGCGTGGGCTACCTGCTGCTGCTCACGATCGGCGTCCTCATGATCGGCGCCGAGTACCGTCACAAGACCATCACGTCGACCTTCCTCGCCACCCCCAACCGGCTCACCGCGATGCTCGCCAAGGTGGTCGCCCTGCTCGGGATCGGCGGGCTCTACGGCCTGATCAGCATCGTGTCGTCCGTCGGGGTCGGGGCCGTCGTGCTCAACCTCACCGGCCGCGACCCGTTCCCGTCCGGTGAGGTCTTCCGGACGATGGCGCTCAGCCTGCTCGTCCTGGGCCTGTGGGGCCTGATCGGCCTCGGCGTCGGCATCCTCATCAAGAACCAGGTCGCCGCCCTCCTCGTCGGCATCGGGGTCGCGTGGATCGTCGAGCCCCTCGCCGGCGTCCTTCTCGGCTTCTGGGACTTCGGGGCCGAGCACATCGTGAAGTTCCTCCCGACCCAGGCGACGAACGCCGTCGTGAACTCGGTGACCCAGGGCCCGTCGGTCGCCCGGTTGGAGTGGTGGGTGGCCGCGCTCGTCCTCGCCGGGTATGCCGCGGTGCTCGCCGGGTTCGGCATCTGGCGGACCCTGCACGAGGACGTCTCCTAGCACCTCCGCCCCACGCGAACGGCGGGTTCAGGGGTGTGCCGTGCCCGCGGCATACCCCCGGGCCTTTCCGTTCGTCGGGGCCGCGTGACCACTGGCCGGACGCTCGGGGTGGGTCGGCGTGCCCAGGGCCCGGTCGAGATAGGCTGGACCGATCATCCGTCGCCGACGACGCAGTGAAGAAAGAGGCGTAGCCGCCGTGCCCGAGCAGCCCCTGAGCAGCGACCCCCAATCGACCTTCGGCCCGAACGAGTGGCTCGTGGACGAGTTGTACGAGTCCTACCTGAAGGACCGCAACTCCGTCGACAAGGCATGGTGGGACTTCTTCAAGGACTACGAGCCGGGTGAGGCGACCTACGGTCGTGACTACGCGGTCAAGAGCAACCACGCCCCCGCCCCCGCTACCCCGGCACAGGGCAACGGGGCAGCCCCCAAGGCCGCTCCCGCGGCCCCGGCCGCCGCAGCA
>NZ_HF570956.1:2616165-2631873 GCF_000367525.1 Phycicoccus elongatus Lp2
CCCCGAGCCGGTCGACCGCCACCTCCGCCCCGATCCCGACGATCGTGCCGCTCGCCGGGGCCAGTGGCACTCCGGGCCGCCCGGCGCCGACCGCGGCGCGTGGGGCGAGCTCGGTGACCATGTGGCCGCGCACGAGGGACTCGACGAGGTCGGAGACGGTCGCTCGCGTCAGGCCGGTCGCCTGGGCGATCTGGGCGCGCGTGACGGGCGCCTTCGGCTCGAGGATGTGCGAAAGGACGAGAGCGAGGTTGTGCTCACGGACGAGCTGTTGCCGGGCTGGCTCGGTGCGCCAGGGGCCGCTCGTGCCGCCGCTGCGAGTGCGTGCGGCAGGGGCGCGCTTCGGCGTCGCTGCCCTCGTCATGTCGCGACACGATAGCCCTCCGGCGCCGATTTGTTCAGAGGGTGTTCCAATTCCGGGGCGTCGGCCGCGCGCGGGCGGGGCGTCGCGGTCGGCCCGATATCCTGTCCGGGTTGCCCACCCGCTCACCGAAAGGCCCTGATCGTGGCCATGCGCATGTCCTCCCTGTTCCTGCGGACCCTTCGCGAGAACCCGGCGGACGCCGAGGTCCCGAGCCACCAGCTGCTGGTGCGGGCCGGGTACATCCGTCGGGTCTCGCCGGGTATCTACACCTGGTTGCCGCTGGGGCTCAAGGTGCTCAAGCGGGTCGAGCAGATCGTGCGCGAGGAGATGGACGCGATCGGGTCGCAGGAGTTGCTCTTCCCCGCGCTGCTGCCCCGCGAGCCCTACGAGGCGAGTGGGCGCTGGACCGAGTACGGCCCCAATGTCTTTCGTCTGAAGGACCGCAAGGAGAACGACTACCTCCTCGGCCCGACTCACGAGGAGATGTTCACCCTCGCCGTCAAGGACATGTACTCCTCCTACAAGGACCTGCCGGTCTCGCTCTACCAGATCCAGATCAAGTATCGCGACGAGGCGCGACCCCGCGCCGGCATCCTGCGTGGCCGTGAGTTCGTCATGAAGGACTCCTACTCCTTCGACCTCGACGAGGCCGGGCTGGACAAGAGTTACCAGCAGCACCGCGACGCCTACATCAAGATCTTCGACCGGCTCGGCTTCCACTACGTCATCGTCCAGGCCATGGCCGGAGCGATGGGCGGCAGCAAGTCCGAGGAGTTCCTCGCGACCGCGGAGAACGGCGAGGACACCTACGTCCGCTGTGCCAACTGTGGGTATGCCGCGAACGTCGAGGCCGTGCAGGTCGCCGCCCCCGACCCCATCCCGTATGCCGACCTGCCCGCTTCCCATGTCGAGGACACGCCCGACACTCCCACCATCGAAACCCTCGTCACGCACCTGAATTCAGCCTTCCCCCGCGAGGACCGAGCCTGGGCGGCTGGGGACACCCTCAAGAATGTCGTCGTCATGCTCGTCCACCCCGATGGCAGCCGCGCCCCGCTCGTCATCGGCATCCCCGGTGACCGTGACGTCGACGAGAAGCGCTTGGGTGCACAGGTGGAGCCAGCGGTCGTCGCGGCCTTCGAGGAGGCCGACTTCGCGGCATACCCCTCGTTGAAGAAGGGGTACATCGGACCGGAGGTGCTCGGCGAGGCCAGTGAGTCCGGGATCCGTTACCTCGTCGACCCACGGGTCGTCGACGGCACTGCGTGGGTGACCGGCGCCAACCGACCGGGGCACCACGTGCTCGACCTCGTGGCGGGCCGGGACTTCACGGCCGACGGGACGATCGAGGCGGCCGACGTCCGTCCGGGGGATGCCTGCCCGTCCTGCGGTCACGCGCTGGAGTCCGCTCGTGGGATCGAGATGGGCCATATCTTCCAACTCGGGCGCAAGTACGCCGAGGCCCTCGATCTCAAGGTCCTCGACGAGCACGGCAAGCAACGGACCGTCGTCATGGGGTCCTATGGCGTGGGCGTCTCGCGCGCCGTCGCCTGCATCGCCGAGGGCAACCATGATGACCTCGGTCTGGTCTGGCCCCGCGACATCAGTCCGGCAGACGTCCACATCGTGGCCACGGGCAAGGATCGAGTCCGCGACCCCGAGGTCTTCGAGACGGCCGAGCGACTGACCCGGGGCCTGGAGGCCGCCGGGCTCACCGTTCTCTACGACGACCGGGAGAAGGTCAGTCCGGGGGTGAAGTTCAAGGACTCCGAGCTGATCGGTGTGCCCACCATCGTCGTCGTCGGCAAGTCCCTTGAGAACGGCGTCATCGAAATCAAGGACCGCCGCTCCGGTGACCGCCGTGAGGTCCCGGTTGCTGACGCCGTGACCGAGATCCTCGCCGAGGTCAACTGAGGTGGTGGTTGCCGCAGCCGACGGTTCCGCCCTGGGCAATCCCGGCCCCGCCGGGTGGGCCTGGTTCGTCGACGACTCCTGCTGGGCCGCAGGCGGCTGGCCGCACGGCACGAACAACATGGGTGAGCTCAAGGCGGTGCTCGACCTCCTCGAGCAGACCGCTGGCCTGGAGGACGAGCTGACCATCGTGTGCGATTCCAAGTACGTCATCAACTCGGTCACCGAGTGGATGCCGGGGTGGAAGCGCAAGGGGTGGCGGAAGAAGGACGGCAAGCCGGTCCTCAACGTCGAGCTCATGCAGGCCATCGACCGCGCCATCACCGGTCGGCGCGTGCGCTTCGAATGGGTCAAGGGCCACGCCGGTCATCCGCTCAACGAACAGGCCGACCGGTTGGCCAATGGAGCGGCGGCGGCCTACCAGTCTGGTCGGGTGCCGGATGCCGGTCCGGGTTTCGGGGGATCGCGTGGTTCCGAGCCCGGTGAGGCTGCGCCGCGAGCAGTCAGTGAGCCCTCTGGTCCCTCCACTCCCTCGAACACCGCTCACCACGACACGTTGTGGTGAGCGGGTCCGCAGCGCGTCGCGTCGACGCCGTCATCTTCGACTGGGGCGGGACCCTGACCCCGTGGCACGACGTCGACCTGCCCGAGCAGTGGAGGGTCTTCGCCCGAGAGATCCACGGGCACCGGCTCGGTGATGCAGATGTCGACCCCGCCGATCTCGAGCACGCGCAGGCTCTCGCCGACACGATCCTGGCCGCCGAGTCGAAGGCGTGGGCGCGGGGGCGGCACGAGCACACCAGCGCCGACCTCGCCGGGGTCCTCGAGGCCGCTGGGGTCGACCCCTCGCACGAGCGTCACTACCTTGCGCTCGCGGCCTACCACCGATTCTGGGAGCCCTACACCCACACCGACCCGCAGGTCCGCCCACTCTGGGAGGGGCTTAAGGCGCGCGGGATCAAGGTCGGCATCCTCTCCAACACGATCTGGTCGCGGGACTACCACCGGGAGGTGTTCGCGCGCGATGGTGTGCTCGACCTGATCGACGGCGATGTCTATTCCAGCGAGATCGACCATGTGAAACCGCACCCGGAGGCCTTCCGCGACGCCTGCCGAGCCGTCGGCGTCTCGCCCACGGCGGCGGTCTATGTCGGGGACCGGATGTTCGAGGACGTCCACGGGCCGCAGCAGGTGGGCATGCGTGCAATCTGGATTCCTCACTCGGATCTGCCTGCGGCACAGCGGGTCCAGGTGACGGCGGTGCCTGACGCCACGGCCCACGAACTGCTCGACGTGTTGCGGATCGTGGATGGGTGGACGGCGTGATGGACATCGACGCGCTCGCCGCACTGCCTGCCGCGCTGGGGTCTGCCGACCTCACCGCGACGCTCATCGCCGCGGTCGCCGCTGCGGCCTTCCTGGCGGGCTGGGTCGACGCCGTCGTCGGTGGCGGCGGGCTGGTCCAGCTCCCCGCCTTGCTCCTTGCCTTCCCCACGGCGACCCCGGCCCAACTGCTCGCCACCAACAAACTCGGGTCGATCTTCGGGACGACCAGTGCGACGATCACCTACTACCGCCGCGTGAAGCCCGACTTGCGCACGGCCTTGCCGATGGCCGTCGCGGCATACGTGGGGGCGATCGGTGGCGCCTTCATCGGCCTGCACATCCCGAAGTCCGCCTTCAACCCGATCATCCTCGTTCTTCTTGTCGTCGTCGGGGCGTACACCCTCTTCAAGCCCTCGCTCGGGACCACGACGGCGCTGCGCTGGGACGGGATCCGCCACACCGGCACTGCGGTGCTCATCGGGTTCGTGATCGGCGTCTACGACGGAGCGCTCGGCCCGGGCACGGGGTCCTTCCTGGTCTTCGCTCTGGTCGGCCTGCTCGGCTACGCCTTCCTCCAGGCCAGTGCAAAGGCCAAGATCGCCAACTTTGCGACCAATCTTGGTGCCCTGACCGTGTTCGCACCCGGCGGGCACGTGATGTGGGTCGTCGGCGGCGTGCTGGCCGCCGCGAACCTGCTCGGTGGCTACGTCGGGGCCCGGACCGCTGTGCGCCTGGGCTCGCGTTTCGTGCGCACGGTCTTCATCGTGATCGTCAGCGCCTTCATCGTCCGGATCGGCGGCCAGTTGCTCGGTTGGTGGTGAACCAACTTCCGCGTCACGCAGAAGGTTACTTCTCACGCAGCTATTGCAGGTTGGCAACCCAACTTCCGCGTGACGCGGAAGGTGACCCGCCCCCGGGATACGCCGCGTGCTTTCGATCCAAGGCGTTCGTCCCCAGGCACGGACACGAGAGGTGTGTCGTCCACAGGCTGGCCCAAGGGCAGTGGACCCCGCTCGGCGAGGCGAGGACGGTTCCCTGCCATGAATGAACGACTTCTCACCCTTCTTGCACGCACCGGTGGCGTGCTCACCGCACGCGAGGCGCGATCGGTCGGCCTTGATGCCATTGACCTTTCGTGTCTGGCCAGGACCAAGGAACTGGTCCGGGTGCGCCGCGACGCCTACGTTGAGGCCAGTCGCTACCACGAATCGTCTCCCGACGACCGCTACCGCCTCGTATGCCGCGCGGTTCTGGCCACGCGCGGGCCCCACGAAGCGTTGAGTCACCACTCGGCCGTCTCGACCTACGGTATCGACACCTTCAGGCTGGACCGGTCGGTTGTCGACATCGACTCTCCGTCAGTGGCGTCGACGCGGATCAGGGCGCGAGTGCGCACCCACCCTCAGGCTCTTGCTCCCCAGGTTCTCAACGGTGTCAAGGTCGTTCCGCTGCCCTTGGCGTTGGCCCAGCTCGCCGGGCCCAGGGGTGTCATGTCGGCGCTCTGCTCGATGGACAACGCCCTGCATCATGATCGGTGCTCGATGGCCGACATCAAGGCTGCCATCGAGCACCTACAGGGCAGGCATCAGGGCAGCGCACGAGCCGCGTTGGCCCTGGTCGATCCGGCGAGTGAGTCCGTGGGGGAGTCTCGGCTCCGCATCGTGCTGAAGGACCTGGGCTTCGACGTCACGACTCAGGTGGACATTTCGCGCGGTCCCCGATTCCTCGGGCGTGTGGACGCACTCGTCGACGACCTGGTCGCCGTCGAGTTCGACGGCCTGGTCAAGTACGAGGGGGTTCAGGGCTCGCAGAACTTGGTCGCCGAGAAACGCCGAGAATCGTCCATCACCGATGGCGGTCTCGAGTTCGTCCGGGTGATCTGGTCCGAACTCGACGACCCGGTGGCCCTGGCGACGCGAGTCCATCAGGCGCGCGGGCGCGCGCTCCATCGGGTCCGCGCAGCCGACCTGGTCACGCACAAAGCCGGGAGTCGAACGGAAATTCCCGCGTGACAACCGAATATCTGCGTCACGCAGAAATTGCCTTCTCACGCAATTATTTCCGTGTGACAACCGAATATCCGCGTCACGCAGAAGTTGGGTTGTCAGTCGGCGTCGGGGGTCGTGAGCCAGAGCACGGCATAGGGGGGAAGCCAGATGTTCCCGTCCTCTCCCCAGTTCAGGGGCTCTCCCGTCAGGTGGTCGTGGGCCGCATCGACGCCGAGTTCGTGGGCACGATGGCCGGGCCAGGAGCGCCAGCCGGGAGTGACGTTGTGGACACCCACGAAGCGTCCGATGGGATGCTCGCGCACCGTCACCAGAACGCCCGGGTCATCGACCGGCCCGACTCGGCTCTCGATGCTCGCGTGCAAGTGGGGGAGGGTCGCCCGGACCTGACCCAGCACGACCAGATCGCTGTGCACGCGGCCGGCGACGGTGCTCGGGTCGTGCCGATCGGCCGCCCGGGCGAGGTCCAGTCGTGGGCGGTGGGCCCACCGGTTGTCCTCCTCGTGCCCGACCTCCCTCGCCCACTCGGAGTCGTTGGGCTGACCGAGTTCGTCTCCACTCCAGATCACCGGCACCCCGCCCCACGAGTAGACCAGCGAGTGTGCGAGGCGCAGGGCGGCCGTCGCGTCGGCGATCGCCCGCTCATCCCCGCGGCGTTCGGCCGCCTCCAGGGCGAGCAGGGAGGCGGCAGTCCCGCTCGTCCGCCGGTCGTCGGTCGCGGGGTTGTACTGGAAGACCAAGCCGGTCGCCGGTGACCCGAGGATCTCACCGGCATACCACTGGGCCAGGAACTTTCGGTGGGCCGCGCCACTGAAGCCCAGCGCCGCGGCGTCCTCGTCCATGATCGCCCAGCCGATGTCGTCGTGGCAGCGCAAGTAGGTCAGCCAGGTGGCGGTGGCCGGCTTGGGCGGCAGGTTGCCCAGGGCATGCGCCGCGAGCCGGACGTCCCTGCTGGCCAGCATCGACCAGATCTGCACCATGAGGCTGTTGTGGTAGGCGAGATCGCTCACCTTGCCGGTGTGTGATCCGGTCCCGAGGTAGGGGAGCAGCTTCGTGGGCGCCACGATGGCCTCCGCCTTGAAGGCCACCGACGGGCAGGCCAACCGGGTCAACGCCTTGAGCGCCTGGGTGATCGCGTGGACCTCGGGTTGGCCCTGGCAGTCGGTCCCCATGCGCTTCCACATGAAGGCGATCGCATCGAGGCGAAAGACATCAACACCCCGATTGGCCAGGCGAAGGATGATCCGTGCGTACTCGACGAGGACCGCCGGATTCGACCAGGCGACGTCCCACTGCCACTCGTTGAAGGTCGTCCAGACCCAGCCGCGCAGTTCGTCGTCCCAGGTGAAGTTGCCGGGCGCAAAGTCCGGAAAGACCTCGGGCAAGGTCCGCTCGTAGGCGTCCGGCATCTCCCGGTCCGGGAAGACGTGGAAGTACGCACGGTATGCCGGGTCGCCGCCTCGCGCTCGCACCGCCCATTCATGTTCTCGCGCAACGTGATTCAGCACGAGATCGAGCGTGAGGTTGATCCCGGCCTCATGGAGCGAGGTGGCGAGGGCGGTGAGGTCGTCCATGGTGCCCAGATCCGGTCGGATCTCGTCGTAGTCGGCCACGGCGTAGCCGCCGTCGTTGTCGCCCTCGCGTGGACGAAGCAGTGGCATGAGGTGCAGGTAGGTCACGCCGAGCTCACGCAGATAGGGGATCTGGTCGATCAGCCCCCGCAGGTCACCGGCCATCCGCTCGGTGTATGCCGCGTAGCCAATCATCGAGGGGTCCTGCAGCCAGTCGCTGTGGAGGGTGCGCTCGAGGTCGCGGGCGTGCAGCGCCGGTGGCCGGACGGCATACGACTGCTCGGCGATCGCCAGCAATTCGGCTGCGGTCGCGGCCCCGATCTCGGTGCCGTAGAGCGCCTCGAGCGCGTCGATCAGGTCCGGCCACCAGCGCTCCACGCGGGCGCGGAAGATCGCGGCGAGGGGCCCCAGCGTGGGGTCGCCGGGCAGGGTGTCACCGACTCCGCTGGGGGCCGGGAGGTGCGGGCTCGTGGGGGTCACGGACGCATTCTGGCGGACTCGGCGCGAAAGCGCTTGCATCACGCACGATCCGGGCATAGGCGACCCACAGGTTCCTCACGGGAATGCTCGCCACTCTGGGGCCATGACGTTGATCCTCGACCCGCCCGCGGCGCCCACCCAGGCTCGTGCCGCCGCCCAGCGGTCCACGACACCCCCTCGCTGGTGGCGCGATGCGTCGGCCACCCTCTTCTGGGCCGTCCTCGTCGGTGTCACCGGGCTCTGGGTCTCCGGAGGCGGGATCCAGGAGCTGGGCACCCTCGGGGGAGCCCTGACCTCCATCGGTCGCCTGACCGGCCTGCTGTCGTCGGCCCTCTTGCTCATCCAGGTCTTCCTCATGGCGCGGGTGCCGTGGTTCGAGCAGGCCTGGGGTCAGGACGACCTCGCCCGCACCCACCGGCTCGTCGGCTTCACGTCCTTCAATCTGCTCCTCGCCCATCTGGTCTTCATCACCCTCGGGTATGCCGCCGAGAGTTCGGCCGGACTGTGGGGGACGATCGTCGACCTCGTCGTCAACTACCCGGGCATGCTGCTCGCCGTCGCCGGCACTGCGGCCCTTGTCATGGTCGTGGTCACGTCGATTCGCAAGGCTCGCGCACGGCTCCGTTACGAGTCGTGGCACCTGATCCACCTCTACGGCTACCTCGGCGCCGGTCTTGCCCTGCCGCACCAGCTCTGGACCGGTGCCGACTTCCTCTCCAGCCGGGTCGCCACGGCCTTCTGGTGGGGTTTGTATGCCGTGTGCCTCGCGGCCGTGGTCGCCTTCCGGGTGGTCCTGCCCCTCTGGCGGTCCCTGCGTGCGCCACTGCGTGTGGTGTCGGTGGAGGCCGCGGCACCCGGCGTGAGCACGGTGACCGTGGGTGGGCGAGGCGTCGAAGGGCTGGACGTGCGCGGCGGGCAGTTCTTCAACTGGCGCTTCCTCGACGGCCCCGGATGGACGCGTGCCAACCCCTACTCCCTGTCGGCCGCCCCCGATGGGCGAACCCTGCGCTTCACCGCTGCTCACGTGGGTGACGGATCGGCGCGCCTGGCAGGGCTCCGTCCCGGGACTCGTGTCCTCGTGGAGGGTCCCTACGGTCGGTTGCACGCCGGTGTCGGGACACGTTCCAAGGTGCTCCTGCTCGCGTCCGGGATCGGGGTGACCCCCATGCGTGCCATCCTCGAGGAACTGCCCATCGGCACGGATGTCACCCTCGTGCACCGGGTGCGTCGTCGCTCTGAGGCGGTGCTCGGTGACGAACTGCGGGCGTTGGCGGCGGCCCGAGGTGCGCGCCTGGTGACCATCGAGGGCACGCGCGTGACCACCCGCTCGTCCTGGCTGCCGGCCCAGGCCGGCCACCTCACCGACGAGCAGGCTCTGCTCGAGATCACCCCTGACCTGGCCGAGCGTGATGTCTTCATCTGCGGTGCCCCCGCTTGGATGGACGCCGTCTCGGCAGCGGCCCGGCGAGCCGGACTGCCCGCCGACCAACTCCACGTCGAGCGTTTCACTTACTGACCACGTCGACACCAGACCCAAGGAGACCACGCCATGCGACGCATCACACTGTGGGTGCTGTCCACCATCAGCACCTTGGTGCTGCTCTTCAGCTATCACACGAGCACCAGCTCCACCGCCCACGCCGGCACGAGCATCATCGCGCCCCAGACCACGACGGCAACCGGCAGCACGGCGACCGGCAGCACGACGACCGGCGGCTCGGCGAGTGGCACGACAGCGAGCGGGACCGGATCGACCTCCGCGGCAGCCACCGGATCGGGCTCGACCGCCACCTCGGGAGCCACCGCAGCCTCCGAGACCGTCGATGGCTCGGTTGTCTCGACCCGCTTCGGCAACGTCCAGGTCCAGATCACCGTCGAGAACGGCCAGATCACCAAGTCCGTCGTCCTCCAGGTGCCGTGGAACAACCAGAAGGACCAGCAGATCAACGCCCGGGCCGTGCCGATCCTCAACAGCGAGGCCGTCAAGGCGCAGAGCGCCGACATCGACATGGTCTCCGGGGCGACCTACACCTCCGAGGCCTACCTGCAGTCCCTGCAGTCGGCCATCGACCAGGCGCACCTGTCATGACCACCCTCGAGATCCCGGTCCGCCCACACACCACGACGGGTGTCACTCCCACGCTCGGCCGCAAGGCCTTCGTCGAGCAGGTGATGGGCATGCCCGTCTCGGTTCACATCCGCGCGACCGAGCCGACCCGCGTCGACATCGCGGCCGCCGCAGCGGCGGTCTTCGCCCACCTCCGCAAGGTGGACGAGGTGCTCTCCACCTGGCGGACCGACTCCCACCTGCTCCGGCTCCAGCATGGCACCGCAACGACCGACGAGCTGCACCCATGGCTCGCCGATGTCACCCTGCTCTGCCTCGAGGCCGAGGACCGCACCGACGGCCTCTTCAGCGCTTGGCGAGCCCGCCCGGCTGGACGGACCGTCTTCGATCCGACGGGGCTGGTCAAGGGTTGGGCCGTCGCCGCCGCCAGCGCCCACCTCGAGACCGTGCCCGAGATCGCGTGGTCGATCAATGCCGGCGGTGACATCGCCGTCGGCACTGGTCGTGGCATGCACGGCGTGGCCCCCGTGTGGCGGGTCGGGATCGAGGACCCCCGAGTCCGTGGCCAGATCGCCGACGTCGTCACCCTCACTCGCGGCGGGATGGCCACCTCGGGAGCGGCGATCCGCGGCGCCCATGTGCTGGACCCGCGCACCGGCTCTGCCGTGGAGCGGCCCGGATCGGTCACGGTGGTGGGCCCCGACCTCCTGTGGGCCGACGTCTGGGCGACCGCCGCCTGGGTCGACCCCGATGCCGCCCAGGCGCTCATGGCCGCGCGGGACCCGGAGCATCACCTCATCCGCCTCTGACATGCTGGCGCGCATGGTCGCCCATCGGTTCACGCAGGTCGACGTCTTCTCCGCCGGGCCGCTCCTGGGCAACGCCTTGGCCGTCATCCACGACGCGGACGACCTGAGTGACGAGCAGATGGCCGCTGTGGCTCGCTGGACCAATCTCTCCGAGACCACCTTCCTGTGCCGCCCGACCACTCCGGAGGCCGACTACCGCGTCCGAATCTTCACCACTGGTGGCGAGTTGCCCTTTGCGGGTCACCCCACCCTTGGCTCGGCCCACGCGTGGTTGGTCGGCGGTGGAACCCCGGACATTCCCGAGGTGGTCGTGCAGGAATGCGCAGCCGGTCTGGTCCCCGTGAGCCGGCGCGAGCGACTCGCCTTCGCGGCGCCGCCACTGCGCCGCTCCGGCCCCGTCTCCGACGAGGTCCGCCGACACGTCATCGCCATCAATGCCCTTGATCCGGCTGAGGTCCTCGACGTCGAGTGGATCGACAACGGTCCGGGCTGGGTGGGTGTGGAGTTGCGTTCTGCGGCAGCAGTGTTGGCCGCGCGACCGGACCCCACGGCATACGCGGGAGCCAAAGTTGCCCTCCTCGGCCGGTATGCCGCGGGGGAGGCCGAGCACCTCGGCAAGGACGTCGAGGTCCGCGCCTTCTACGCCGATGGACGCGACTTCGGTGAGGACCCGGTCACCGGCTCGGCCAATGCCGGACTCGCCCAGTGGCTCATCGGCGCCGGTCGGTTGCCGGACACCTACGTCGCCGGCCAGGGCGGCTGCGTTCAGCGCGACGGCCGGATCCACATCGAGCGCCGGCTGGCCGACATCTGGGTCGGGGGAGATGTCTCGACGGTCGTGACCGGGACGATCGACCTCTAGTCGTCCAGCGCCTTCTGCAGGGTGATCGCGCGGCTCACCTCGGCGGGATCTCCGAGCGATGTCGCCCAACTGACCTCGAGCCCGGCGCGCAGCCGCGCCCAGGCGAATGCCTCGTCGAGACCGATCCCCGCCGCCTCGGCCGCGATGATCACTCGCCGGTGCACGCCGGCCTGCGGCCGCTCCCCAAGTTCGTCGACCCGGTTGTTCAGGAGGGGGAGCAGCTCGAAGCCGGGATGCCCACCGATCGGTTTCGGGTCGATCGCCACCCACTCTTCGTCGCGAGCGAGGACGTTCTCGTAGTGAAGATCGGTGTGCAACAACATGTTCGGAATGTCGGGTCGCAGAAGATCGCGCGCCAGCCCTCGGGTCCGGTCCACGATCCGGCGAGGGATCGCCGGGCGGTGGGCCATCCGGTCGAGGTGGGGAGCGAGGTAGTCCGCCATCGGGATGAGCTGCATCGGAGCCGGCACATTGAGCCGAGTCAGGAGCCTCCCGATCGTCGCGCAGGCCTCGTCGACGGGAACCGTGCGAAGGTCACGGGCAGCGTCCAGAAGCTCCAACAACATCACCCCTCGGGCAGGGTCAGCGGCGACCAACCGGACCGCTGCCGCGCCGGCCCAGTGCCGCAGCACGAGGGCCTCGTGCGTGCCTTCTGGGTGCGGCCAGGTCACCTTGAGCGCCAGCCGCTCCGCGCCACGTCGGACGGGCACGACGATCGCTGTCCAGCCGGTCATCGGGGGCCCGTCCGGCGCCAATCGCCAAGTGTCGAGGGCGCCCGCGAGCAGACCGGGCACGGTCGCCAGCCAGGCCTGGCCTGTCGGGCCGCCGTCGGCCGGATAGGCCGCGACCCGACGGGTCCAATGCGCCGGCAGCCGCACGGGCATCATGAAAGGCCGGGGAAGGCCTGCAGGGGACCGCCGAGAGTGTGCACGTGGACCTCGATGTCGGCGAGGTCGTCAGGGATCGTGGCCCAGGCGTCGGCCACGGCAGCGTCCGACAGGCCCTCCACCCGCCGGCCGTATGCCGTGCGCACGCCTTCGATTCCGCGCGTCACGAGCGCCGTGCGAGACGCCGCGTCCTCGACCGGAAAAGGCAGCGGGACAGCGACCGGAGCCTCGGGTCCATCCGCCCCGATCTCGCCCTCCCACAGGGTGATTCGTTTCCTGAGCCAAGTTGAGATGCTCGTCATGAGCGCGGCTTCACCGGTGGTGTCGTCCTTCTTGGGGCCGCGGGCCTGTGCCACCTCGACCCAGTTCGCGGCCTCCCGAGCCGCCGTCAGCAGCCCGCCGAGCCCGGCGTCAGCCGGGGAGGGTGGAGGGCTGGGCGAGGTCGACCCGGTTGTCGATGTGTTCGGGGACGGTGTGGGTGAGGCCGCGGCGGCGTCGGTCCCGAGGATCTGGGAGGCGGCCAGGCGCTGCGCGAGGAGGGTGAGGACCACCCGTCCCAACTCCGGCGACAACGCGGCATACCTGCCCCGGTCGTGACTTGCCGCAGCCTCCATCGCGACGAGCGTGGCCGGATTGGTCGGGCCCGGTGACGCTCCTGCTCCGATCACCGCCGAGGGGACCCCGCCTCGACGCAGCGCATCGCGCAGCACGCGCTCCTGGGCGACGTGCAGGTCCGCCAGCGCTTTCTCGACCTCACCGCTCGCGGCTGACGTGGCGGCGACCAGACCGACCGTGTCGCCGAGCAGGCCGAGGAGCACCTTCTCGCCCGGCATCTTGGGGCGTCGAGGAACGAGGGGAAGGTCGGGAGCGTCCTCCTGGAGTCGCACGCCGCATCCCGCCGTCAGGAGCGCCAGCACGCCGGTCAGGGCCAGGGTCACCGCCCGACGCCCGGGAGAGGGCACGGCGTGGAGCGACGACATGGCGGCATCCTCGCACGGTGACCTAGAGTGGAAGACCTCGTGGACGCCCCTGCCGGCGTCCCGATCCAACTGCAGAGAGGACCTGTCATGACGACACCGGAGCGACTGACTCCCGTCCTCGATGCTGCGCTCGACGGCACCGGCCTGCTGCTCGATGCCGTGACCGTGTCCCCGGCGGGTAAGCGCCGGGTCGTCCGGGTGGTCGTCGACCACGTGCTCCCGGACGAGGGGATCACGGACTGGCCCACCGACCCCTTGTCCCTCGACGAGGTCGCCGACGTGACGCACGCGATCAACGCCGCGCTGGATGCCGGCGACGTCATGGGCGAGGCCCCCTACACGCTCGAGGTGACCTCACCCGGTGTCACGCGGCCGCTCACCGAGCGGCGGCACTTCCGCAGGAATGTCGGCCGCCTGATCTGCATTGTCGGCGCCGGTGAAATAGTGACCGGTCGGCTCTTGCGGGTCACGGACGATGCCCTGACCCTGCACGTGGCCGGCACCAAGAAGGCCCCCCCGCACGACGTCGAACTGGCGCTCGGCGACGTCGGTCGCGGAGAGGTGCAGATCGAGTTCAACCGCAAGGATGCCGCGGGCGACGAGCCCGACGACAGCGACGAGGAGCACTGACCATGGACATCGACCCCGCAGCCCTGCGCGCCCTGGAGCGCGAGCGCGACATCTCCCTCGACGTCCTCGTCCCAGCGATTGAGCAGGCCCTGGTGCTGGCCTACCACCGCACCGACGGCGCGTTCCGGCATGCCCGGGCCGAACTCGACCGCAAGACCGGCCACGTCGTCATCCATGCGCGTGAGGAACACGTCATCGAACCCCCCGAGGGCGCGGTGGACGAGGACGGCGAACCGCTGCGACCCACCCGCGAACTCGGCCCCGAGTTCGACGACACGCCGCGAGACTTCGGGCGTGTCGCCGCTGCCACCGCTCGTCAGGTGATCCTGCAGCGGCTGCGTGACATCGAGGACGAAGCGATCCTGGGTGACTTCCGGGGTCGCGAGGGGGACGTCGTCGCCGGTGTGATCCAGCAGTCTGCCAACCCGGCCCATGTCCTCGTGGACTTCGGCACGGTCGAGGGGATCCTGCCGGCGGCCGAGCAGGTGCCGGGGGAGAAGTACGCCCACGGCGAGCGCATCCGCACCTTCGTGGTCAGTGTGCGTCGCGGGCCCAAGGGTCCCCAGATCGGTCTGTCGCGCACCCACCCCAACCTGGTCCGCAAGCTCTTTGCCCTCGAGGTGCCCGAGATCGCCGACGGCAGCGTCGAGATCGCCGCACTGGCCCGTGAGGCGGGGCACCGCACCAAGATCGCCGTCCACTCCAAGGTGCCGGGGCTCGGCGCGAAGGGTGCGTGCATCGGCCCGATGGGCTCGCGGGTGCGGGCGGTCATGGCGGAACTGCGCGGCGAGAAGATCGACATCGTCGACTACAGCGAGGACCCGGCCACCTTCATCGCCGCCGCCCTCAGCCCCGCCCGGGTCAACTCGGTCGAAATCGTCGACCCGGTCGCCAAGGCGGCCCGGGTCATCGTCCCCGACTACCAGCTGTCCCTCGCCATCGGCCGCGAGGGCCAGAATGCCCGGCTCGCGGCGAAGCTCACCGGCTGGCGCATCGACATCCGTCCGGACAACGTCACCGGTGAGCCCGCACAGCCACACGCGGTAGACTGAGCGTGACCGACCGGACTGGAACCCGGTCCGCGTCACCGGATGCTCGCGCGGCCGCCCTCACCGGGCCGGTCCGAACGTGCATCGGTTGTCGCGGCACGGATAGCTGGTCGGCACTTCTGCGAGTGGTCGCCGGATCGGCCACGGTCGCCACCTCCGACGGCGTGAGCCGGGGGAGTGCGGTGCCCGTGATCGTCGATGCGGAACACCGTCTCGGGGGGCGCGGCGCCTGGCTGCATCCCACGGTCGCGTGTTGTGACCACGCCGTGCGTCGTCGGGCGTTCGGTCGTGCGCTGCGAGTCAGCGCACCGATCGATGTCACCGGCGTCACGGCATACGTCTGCGGCCTCTCGCACACCGAAATTGACCGTCCCAAGGGAACCGAAAGCGGGTTTGACGCTGATGAGCGCCCGATGAGTACTCAGCA
The DNA here is from genome assembly GCF_000367525.1 of Phycicoccus elongatus Lp2. Taxonomy (GTDB): domain Bacteria; phylum Actinomycetota; class Actinomycetes; order Actinomycetales; family Dermatophilaceae; genus Phycicoccus_A; species Phycicoccus_A elongatus. The sequence goes on from NZ_HF570956.1 coordinate 2,631,533, forward strand.
ATGAGCACTTCCCAGTCGTAACGACGGTCCGCGCCACCCATGGCACGGACCGCGAGAAACAGGAGATGTTTTGTCCAAGGTCCGTGTGAGCGCACTCGCCAAGGAGCTCGGAGTCACCAGCAAGGTGCTCCTCGAGCGACTGAACGAGATGGGCGAGTACGTCAGGAGCGCAAGCTCGACAGTCGAGGCGCCGGTGGTCCGGCGCGTCAAGGAGAAGTTCCCGCCCGCCGAGGCGGCACCCAAGGCCGAGAAGCCCGCGGCCACGGCAACCCCCGCCAAGCCCGCGCCGGCCGCCCAAGCACCCGCGGCAACGAGTGCGCCCGCGGCAAGCGCGCCCGCGG
>NZ_HF570956.1:2631973-2635266 GCF_000367525.1 Phycicoccus elongatus Lp2
CCGGAACTCAACTCGCAGCCGACCACACCCATACCTGAGTCTGCGAGCGAGATCTGTCCGCGCGGCGTTTGGTGACGTGCGCGGCATACGGAAAAGTGGGGCGGGTGACCGACGCACCTGCCCTCCCCGACCTGGTCCACCCGGCCGACTCGCCCGACAGCCCGTGGTGGCGGGACGCGGTGATCTACCAGATCTATCCGCGCAGTTGGAGCGACAGCGACGGTGACGGCATCGGCGACCTGCCGGGCATCACGGCGCGCCTGCCCTACCTGCGCGACCTCGGCGTCGACGCGGTGTGGCTCTCCCCCTTCTATGTCTCACCGATGAACGACGCCGGCTACGACGTCGCCGACTACCGCGACATCGACCCACGCTTCGGCACGCTGCACGACGCGGAAGTGCTCATTGACACCGCTCACGCCCTCGGGCTCAAGGTCCTGGTCGACCTCGTGCCCAACCACACGAGCAGCGAGCACGAGTGGTTCCGGGCCGCGCTCGCCGCCGAGCCCGGCTCCCCGGAGCGCGCCCGTTACATCTTCCGCGAGGGGGCCGGCCCGCACGGCGACCTCCCCCCGAACAACTGGCGCAGCGTCTTCGGTGGCCGCGGCTGGAGTCGTGTCCCCGACCCCGATGGCACGCCCGGGCAGTGGTACCTCCACATCTTCGACACCACCCAGCCGGACGTGAACTGGGAGAACGAGGAGGTTCGCGCCGAGTACGACGACATCCTGCGCTTCTGGCTCGACCGCGGCGTCGACGGTTTCCGGGTGGACGTCGCGCACGGGCTGGTCAAGGACCAGACCTTCCCCGACACCACGGGCTCGATGCACACCGCCGAGAACGCCCCGGGCCACCGGATGCCGATGTGGGACCAGGACGGTGTCCACGACATCTACCGCCGCTGGCGGCGCATCCTCGACGAGTACACCGTCCCCGGCGACCCCGACTCCGAGCGCATCCTCTGCGCCGAGGCCTGGGTGCAGCCGGAGGAGGCCCTCGCCAGATACGTCCGCCCCGACGAGATGCACCAGGCCTTCAACTTCGAGTTCCTCGACACCCGCTGGGATCCCGCGGGCTACCGACATGTGATCACCGAGTCCTATCGCAGCAACGACGCCGTGGGCGCGCCGACGACCTGGGTGCTCTCCAATCACGACGTCCTTCGCCACGCGACGCGCCTGGCCGTCGCCCAAGAGGGTTACCGTCCCAACGGGATCGGCGCCGACGACCCACAGCCGGACCCCGAGCTCGGCCTGCGGCGGGCCCGCGCGGCGACGACGATGATGCTCGCCCTCCCCGGAGGCGCCTACGTCTACCAGGGCGAGGAGCTCGGCCTGCCCGAGCACACGACGATGCCCGACGAATGGCGCCAGGACCCGATCTTCCACCGCACCAAGGGCACCGACGAGTTCGCCCTCGGCCGCGACGGATGCCGCGTGCCGATGGCCTGGGCCAAGGACGAGCCTTCCCTCGGGTTCGGGCCCTCCGCGAAGACGTGGCTCCCCCAACCCGAGGCGTATGCCGCGTTGGCCGTTGACCAGCAGGACGGCGTCCCCGGGTCCACCCTGAGCCTCTACCGCGACCTGCTCGCCTACCGGCGCAAGCATCGCTTCGGGCATGGCGCCCTCGCCTGGCACGAGCTCGACGGCCCGGAGGCCTTGGCCTTCACCAACACCTCGGGCGACGGCACGCGAACAGTGCTGTGCCTCACCAACTTCGGCGACGAACCCGCCAGCCTCCCGAACGGTGACGTCATCATCTCCAGCGGCCCGCTCGATGACGGTCGCGTCCCCACCGACACCACCGTCTGGCTGCGGCTCCCCACCGGTCACGACCGATGAGGGCCAGGGACTACGCCTACTTCGACGGGCCCACCCCGACAGGCCTCGCCCACCGGGGCGGCGCGGCATACCACCCCAACCTCGGCATCGAGAACACCATCGCCGCTTTCCGTCAGGCGGTCGACATGGGCTACCGCTACCTCGAGACCGACGTCCACGCCACCCGCGACGGCATCGTCGTCGCCTTCCACGACGACCACCTCGACCGGGTCACCGACACCGCCGGACGGATCGCCGACCAACCGTATGCCGCGGTGCGGGGAGCGCTCATCGGTGGCCGTGAGGCGGTGCCCACCCTGGGAGAGCTGCTCGAGGAGTTCCCCGAGACCCGGGTCAACATCGACATCAAGGCCGACCAGGCCCTCGGTCCCACGCTGGAACTGATCCGACGGATGGGCGTGATCGACCGGGTCTGCATCGGCAGCTTCTCCGAGCGTCGCCTGCGTGCGGCCCGCCGTGCCCTTGGCCCGCGCTTGGCGACGAGCGCCGGCCAGGTCGGCGTGGGCGCGCTTCGCCTTGCGCCACAGCCACTTTCGCGGCTGCTCCACACCCCGGCGCCGGCCCTGCAGATCCCCATGGAGCACAAGATCCGGGGTCGGCTCATCCCACTCGCGACGCGGGAGGTGGTCTCGGTCGCCCACCGGCTCGGCAAGCATGTGCACGTGTGGTTCCACTCGTGGTCCACCGAGGATGCCACCCAGATGCACCGGCTGCTGGACCTCGGCGTCGACGGGATCGTCACCGACCACATCGACATCCTGCGTGACGTGCTCGCCGAGCGGGGCACCCCCCTGTGACCTCCACCGCTGTGGGTCGTGACCCCGTCCCCCTGTCGGCTGGTTATCGCGAGATCACCGTCGCGGTCCTCGCCATGGTCACGATCGTCGCCTTCGAAGCGATGTCGGTCTCGACCGCGATGCCCGACGTGGCCCGGGAGCTCAGGGCCGTGCGCGGTTACGGCCTGGCGTTCTCGGTCATGCTGACCGCACAGCTGCTCGGCATCGTCCTCGCCGGCGTCTGGTCCGACCGCAGCGGTCCGCTCCCCGGCACCTTCGCCGGTCAGGGGTTGGTCGCCGTCGGCAGCGCGATCTGCGGGCTGGCGACGAGCTATCCCATCTTCCTCGTCGGCCGTGTCGTCACCGGTCTGGGGGGCGGCCTGCTCGTCGTGATGCTCTATGTCATCGCCGCCCGCGTCTATCCCGAAAGCGTTCGCCCGCGCCTGTTCTCGCTCATGTCGGCAGCATGGGTGCTGCCCTCGCTGGTGGGCCCGTCCATCGCCGCCTGGCTGACCCAGACCTTCTCCTGGCGCTGGGTCTTCCTCGTCGTGGTCCCCCCGGTCGTGGTTGCTGTCGCGTTCTTCGCCCGCACCCGGCGCCGGCTCGGTGACGAGACGACGACCGGCGAGGTCAGTCATCGCGATGCCGGCGCCCACCGCCGCGCCGCCTGGTCCGG
>NZ_HF570956.1:2635366-2659999 GCF_000367525.1 Phycicoccus elongatus Lp2
ACGAACCTGGTGTCACAAATGGCGGGCGAGGCACGCGGGGAGGTCGCCAACCCACGAACCTGGTGTCACAAATGATGGGTGGGCGGGCCGCAACGCCGTGAGCACCTACAGAGCAGACTCAGCTGACGCCCCGAACTCGGGCCAGCGGTGGGCATGTGCCGGCGGCACGACGATCCACTGCTTCATCTGGCGTCCCGGCATCGGTTCGAAGACGTGCGCTCCCTCCAGCGCCAGCGCCTCCGCGTGCGCCGCACCCTCGAGCTTGAACATCACGTCCCGACCCAGCACGGTCGCGAAGAACTTTCCCTTGCCCGGCCGCCGCAGCCCCGGGCACCCGAACATCTGCGATCGCTCGAAGGGCACGCCCATCCCGGCGAGGTCGTCAGCCAGCACATCCAACGCCGCCAAGTCGTGTGCCGGGCGGTCGGCCCGATCGTCCGGTGCGCTCACTCCTCGCGCACCCCGTCGGCCGGCAACGACGACGCGGACACGGACTCCGCCGCCACCTCCACCGGCGCCGATGCCTTGCCCTGGACGATCCGCTCGTCCTTGATCCACATGTCCATGAGCCCGCCGAAGTGCCCCTCGAACTTGTCCCACTCGTGCGGCGGATAGGTCTGCTGGATGGTCGAGGTGAGCATCCTGCGGAAGGCGTCGCTGTCGATCCAGTCGAGCACCAACTCATCGACGTGGCCCAAGGAGGTGTCGACGAACTCCAGGTAGCGGTCGGTCTCGAAGTAGTCGTCGGCCAGGCTCTGGTAGGCCGCCAGTTTCGACTTGTAGTCGAGTTCCTTGTCGTCGGCGATGGCGAACCACGGGTCAGAGTCCACCTGGAAGCGCGGCTTGCGCTCTGTCACAACGCAATACGCCGACCACCGCAGCAGCGCCTTCATCGCCCACGGGAAGTAGTAGTGGAGCGAGGTCACTGCCACATCCGGGCAGGCGTTGGCGTAGTCGATCGGATAGACGATCCCGTCCTTGACGAGCATCTCGCAGGAGTTGAACTCCCACCGGAAGAAGGCGTTGACCGTCTGCGAGATCGTGATCGCCTCCTTCCCCGTCTCGGCATCGAGGAAGTCGTGCGCCACGGCATACCTGTTGTGCATCGGTTGGTCAGGCTGGAACTTCATCACCATCGTCTCGGGCCCGATGGTCAAGGCACGCGCAAAGACCTCGAAGTCCGCGACCGACTCCTGCAGGTGCATCAGCATCTCGCCGGACTCGTCATAGGCCGCGTGCAGGGCCTCGCGGTCCTTGACCGACGACACCCCGCGCCAGCCGCCACCGTCGAAGGGCTTCATGAAGAGCGGGTAGCCCAGGCCCTCGGCGATCGCGTCGAGGTCGAAGGACTGGTTGTACTTCGCCGCCGTGTAGGCCCACCGCACGTTGTCGACCGGGTTCTTGTAGGGCACGAGCACCGTCTCCGGCACGCGCATCCCCATCCGCATCAGCGCGACATAAGCGCTGTGCTTCTCCATCGACTGGAAGGTGAACGGGCTGTTGAGCAGATAGAGGTCATCCATCAGCGCGGCCTTCTTGAGCCACTCGCGCGGGTGGTAGTACCAGTACGCCAGTCGGTCGACGACGAGGTCCTGACGGACGGGGTCGCGCAGGTTGAACGGCTCGATCGTCACGCGCTCCGAGGTGATCTCGTGCCGCGTGCCGCCCGGGCCGGTGATCGGGCCGAGTCCGGCGATCAGCGCCTCGAGGGCGGTCGGCCAGTCCTCCTCGGCTCCGAGGAGCAGTCCGATCAGGTGCTTCTGGTTGGCCATCGGGTCCTCCTGGGTGGTCGGGTGCGGTCAGACGAAACGGGGTAGATGGTGGGCCAACTGCTTGCGCCACCACGGCCAGTCGTGGGCGCTGTCGAATCCCCACATGTCGAGGTCGTGGGGAATTCCCTTCTCCGCCAACAGGTGAGCGAAGTGCTGGGCGGACGGCAGCGACTTGGTCGGGTGCACTTCGAAAGGACCTTGGCCGACGACGAGCTGGATGTAGACCCGCGAGCGCAGCCAGTCGAGGTGGTCGCCGTGGAGGTTGGGCACGTAGGCGCTCGGGTTGGCGAAATAGGTCGCGTCACCGAAGTCCCCCCACCCGTGCCACTGCGTCGGGTCGTAGGCCCCGGAGAGCGCAATCGCCACAGGGGCGAGATCGGCGCGGGCCAAGGTGAACTGCACCGCGTGGTAGGCGCCCATCGACACGCCCGATGTGATGATGTCCGCAGGCCCGCCCAGTTCATGGTGGATCCACGGCACGACCTCGTCGGTCAGCCAGGCGTGGTACTGACCGTGCCGTCGGGCTCGTTCCTCGGTCGGTAGCGAGTTGTTCGACCATGCGTAGTGATCGAGGGAGTCGACGGCGAAGACGGTGACGCGGCCCTGGTCGACCAAGGGGGCGATGGCCTCCAGCATGCCGTTGCTGCCGTAATCCACCGCCGACCCACCCTCGCTGGGGAAGGCCAGCAGTGGGCGGCCGTAGTGGCCCCACCGGACGACGTGACGGTGTTCGTCGGTGCCGGGAACGCGCAGCCAGGCCTCGGAGCGGTGCATTGGCCCATCCAACCCCATCGGAGCCCCGATGCGCATCAGGTCGCCGACCGGTTCCACACGTCGAGCAGCACATCGGTCAGGTGCGGGTCGAGTGCGTCGCGCCAGGCGGTGAAGTTGTGCAGGTCGGGCACCTCGGCGTGGGAGACGAGATGACCCTGGGCGGCGAGGGCCGCGGCCATGGCTCGATTGTTGGCTGCATTGCCCTCGAGCGCACCGCACGTGATGCCGACACGCAGTGGGGTCCGGGTCGCGGGAGCGCGCAGAAGGGCACCCACGCGCCGGGTGATCCGCTGGTAGGGACCGAAGGTGGGTTCGACACCATCGGTGCGGCGGCGGAAGAAGCTCCCGGACTGCGCGAAAACACCGGCGATCCGGTCGCGCCGGGCGGTGGCGGCCAGCAGGGCGGTCAACCCACCGAGAGAGGCACCCATGACCACGATCGGTGAGCACCCGGCATACCGGTGGGTGAGGTGGTCGAGGACCGGCCCGGTGAGGGTGCGCAGGTAGGGCCCTGACGCCGAGTACCAGGCATTGCGGTGGACCGGCTGGCAGAGGGCCAGCCGGTGCGGTGGGAGGCGACCACCCGCCACGAGCGCCGCGCTGAACCTGGTGAGGGCCGCCAACTCGGCATACTCCGGCCCGTCCTGGACCACGAGCAACGGCAGCGGGTCGTCCGCCGACACACCAGGGGGCTGCCAGACGGTGACCGGCACCGGGTCAGCCAGTTCCCCGTCGACCATCATGGCCTCCAAGGTGCCCACGGGGGCGTCGTCGCCCAACCACGTGGGCGCCGCATACCCGGGCAACTCGAGCACCGAACGCTCACCGAAGGCGGTGGCGACCCGCCCGGGGTTGGCAGGGTCAAGGATCAAGCCCTCGTGGCCGGCTCCCCGCAGGCGGAAGCGGTACTCGAGTCGCTGCACATCGGGTCGGGGCAGGTCGAGGACCCACGCACACCCGGGGGCGAGACGATGGAGTTCCTTGGGACCACGAATGACCGGATGCACCTCGAGGGCAACGCTGCGCACACTCGGCCCGGGATCGGGGAGGGTGAAGCGCACCCTGTCCCCGTGGACCTCCGGCCCGAGGGCGAGCCGCCGTGTCACCGCGCTCAGAAGAGCGCGTTCATCAGGGCCGTGCGGCCCTTCTTGACTCGCTCGTCGTGGTTCCCGACGACACTGAACAAGCCGACGAGATGGGTGCGAACCGTGTCACGGTCCTCCCCCGCGGTCGCCCGCACGAGATCGAGCAGGCGCGAGAAGGCATCCTCCACGTGGCCACCGAGCACGTCGAGGTCGGCGGCCGTCAGCGCCGCGGCGATGTCGGTGGGGTCCGCCGCGGCAGCAGCGCGGGCCGCGTGCAGGTCCACGCCCGCCGTGCGCTTCATCAACTCCACCTGGGCCAGACCGAGTTCGGCGTCGGTGTCCTTGGGGTTCTCGGTCAGGGCCTGACGGTATGCCGCGGCCGCACCCTCGAGGTCACCGGCATCGATGGCGTCGTAGGCCGCTTGGTGCAGCGGCGGCAGCGTGCCCTCCGCGTCGTCGGCAGCACTGCCGATCTCCACCCGACCGGTGATGCCACTGCGGACCGCCGCCTCGAGCAGTGAGTCGAGGGCGGCCGAGACCTCGGCCTCGGGGGCCAGCCCGGGCAGGAGCGGAACCGGCTGGCCCTGCAACAGGCCAAAGGTCGCCGGCAGGCTGGCCTGGCCGAAGGCCTGCCCGATGAGCGGAACCAGGCTCTGGGCCAGGCCGGGGTTGGCCTGCAGGTCGACGCTGACGACGACGACGCGCCCGCCATGGCGAGCTGCCAACCGACAGACGAGGTCGCGATAGTCGCGGGTCTGCGCATGCTGGGAGGTCCACAGCACGAGCACGCCCGGGACGGTGATGGTCGAGGACAACACCTGGTTGAAGGTGGCGTCGCTGGCCTCGATGAGCAGGCCGTCCGGGATCTGGGGGCCGGCCGCTCCCCCGGCGCCCTCGCCGACGGACGCACCGGACGTGGCGACACCAGCCGCGCGACCGGCACCGGCGGCACCGGAGAAGCCGGTCAGGTCGACGGCCCCGCGGGCGCCGGCAGGGGTCTCTGGCGAAGGAGTGCTCATGCGCCGATTCTGTCAAACGCCGCAGTCACTGTGCCGAGCCCCCCGTGAGCTGCTCGACGATGCCGATGAGCTTGACCTTCCCCTGCCCGGTGGCCGGGACGATGAGTGCGACCGACTCGATGGCGTTGACCGTGATCACCTTGGGTGCGGTCGCGGCTCCGACGACCTTCTGGAGAGCGTCCGGGACCTTGAGTTCCTGGGTGTTGTCCCCGGCGGTGATCGTGTCGACCCGATTGATCCGTCCCAGGACCAGGGCGCTGCCATCGGCCAGACGGATCGTGCGCAGCGACTCCGGCACCGCGGTGTGCGTCTGACCCAGGCTGGCCAAGGTGCCGAGCCCCGCAACCTGCGCCCCTTGGGCCTGCCGCAGGGCGGTCGCATAGGCGTCGCCGGCGTCGATGACGTCGCTGGCCGCCGGGTTGGGGAGGTTGAGTGCCGCGGCATACCCCTCGATCGCTGCCTTGGGTGTCAGCACCAGATTGGTGCCGTCCTCGGGGGCGACCAGCGTGGCGCCCTTGGCAAGGTCACCGACCGCAGGGAGCGTCGCGCCCGGGAGCATGGTCACCGTGTTCTCGAGCAGATAAGGAGTGGTGATCTCGTTGGTTGTGAGCACCGCCAAGTGCTGGCGACTGTCCGAGTCCGCCGAGGTGGCCAGGATGGCACGGGGGTAGGTGTGACCGGCCGAGATGGCCAGCACACGGGGCTCGTCCGGTCGGCTCAGCGCATCAGTGCTGCCACTGGGCGGGGACAGGGTGGCAGAGGCCTTGGCCAGATCGAGGGCAGTCCCGGAGAGGGCCGCGGCGCGGGCGGTGTCGCCCTCGGCCCCGGCTGGCGCCCGCCCGGCCACGCCTGCGTTCTCGAGGACCCGCCTGGTGACCTGACCAGCGAGTTCACCGGTGATGGGCGCCGCAGCGGTGTTCTCTGCCGGCGCGGGCCCGACCCCCGCGAGGGAGTCGATACCGCAGCCACCGAGCGCGAGAGTCGAGGCAACCACGACGACGACCCAGCGATGCGTGCCCCTCATGATGTCGCCGCCTCGTCCCGGCGACGCGGGGTATCAGCGCTGCGATGACGTTCCGTGGCGTGACTCGCCGAGCGCCACAGCAGGAGGGCCGCGGCCACCAGCGCCAGGCCGATGAGGGTCACGATGAGGGACTGGGCGAACCAGGCCTTGCGCTGAACGGCGATGGACACCGTGGCGACCTTGCCCTGCTCCGCCGTGACGACGACCGCGTCGGGTGCCAAGGTCTGGTCAACGGTCATGCTGGTCGATCCCGTGCCCTCGGCCGTGTCGCGCCATATGTCTGCCTGCCCGATGGCAGGGGTGGCACCCGCCCCGGTGGACCGGAGAGTGAGCACGCGACCGGACAGCTGCGCCCCCGACGCCTCGAAGCGCGCACTGTCACCGAGCACGGCCTTGGCATCGCTGGGTGTGGTGGCCCCGAGCCAGACCTTGCCGCCGCCCTGGGTAGTGGCCGTGATCCTGACGTCGGCATCGACTCGGTTGAGCACCTGGGGGGTGAGCAGGACGGCGCCGGCGGACTGTGGCTTGCCCGTGAAGGTCGCCGTGCTGCTCGTCCCGACGCGCGTCGCCAGCCAGAGGCCACCGATGGTCAGGGTGAGCCCCAGGACGGCTGCCAGCACGGCCGCAGCCCGCTTGAGCGTCGTGGTCATCGATCCGTTTCCTTGTCCAGTGTCGGCGGCGACCCCGTCACGCGGCCGCCCGTCATCCCTCCACGATGACAAATGGACAACAATGCGCCAAATCGTCGGTCACAGGTCACTGTGCCTCCGGCAAGAGAGCCGCAGGCTCGTCCCGGAAGTCACCCGCTGCCACGCGCACGTGCCGAAGCAGGCTCGTCAAGGTCTCGACCTGGGCGGACGTGAGCGCGTCGAGTCCGAAATCAGCCTCGTCGAGGGCGGCGGTCACCGCCTCCATCGCGGCCACCCCAGAAGGGGTGATCCGCGCGAGGGTCCCCCGACCGTCGGTGGGGTTCGGCAATCGCTCGACAAAGCCGCTGGCTGCCAGGCGCTGGACGATGTTGGTCGCGCTCGTGGGGTGCACCATCAGCCGCTCACCGATGCGGGACATCGACAACTGACCCTCCCGACTGAAGGCGAGCAGCACCAGCGCCTCATAGCGGGCAAAGGTCAGGCCGTGGCGAGCAGCAAGCGCGTCGAAGGCGGCGACGAGGAGTTGTTGGACACGCATCACGGAGGTGGCTGCCGCCATGGTGGTGTGCGCGGAGCCGGCACCCCAGCGCCGCTCCCACAGGATCTCGGCTCGCTCGATCGGGTCGAAGTCGAGGGGCGTCACAGTCGGGACTCGAGGCGCTCGATCTTGGCGGTCAGCTCACCGGTCCGGCCCGGGCGGACGTCCGCCTTGAGGACGAGGGAGACCCTGGGCCCATGGACGGCCACGGCTTCGACACACCGCCGGACAACGTCCATGCACTCGTCCCAGTCGCCCTCGATCGTCGTGAACATCGCGTCGGTGTGGTTGGGCAGTCCGCTCTCCCGCACGATCCGGACCGCGTCCGCGACGGCGTCGGTCACCGAACCATCGTCTCCACTGACACTGGGGGCGACGCTGAAGGCCACGAGCATGGCCCCCACGTTATCGACTGCTGCCCTCCGGGCCCCCGGACATCCGCGGGTCGGCGGCGCTGATCGCCATGACATGGCTGTCGATCGCCACCCCGGTGGCGGGGTCGACGACGGCGAGGTCGAGCCTGTCATCGTGACTGTTGCGGGCGGCATACCACGTCGTGAAGGTGTCGTCGGGAGTGAAGACGGCCGATGCCCATCTCCGAGGACTCGACGGAGCCGGTGAGCCTCGACGGCTCTGGGTCGTCGAGAACCCTGGCCAGCCGCGCGGCGTCCTCGCCGAATGGTCGCAGGAGCACTCCTTCACCGACGACGGTCGGCTTGTGGAGCCAGTCAGGGCGACCCCTCACGGGCCCGCCGAAACCGCTCGACGAGGTCGGCGGCGGCGGAGGATGCGTCCGCGGATCCCTCGACGACGGAGGACACGGCGGCATCGAGGCGTGCGTGGTCGTGCTCCAGTTCGTCGGCCATGGCGGCGAGGGCGAGCGCCAACACCTCGGCCCGCGTGCGATCCCGGCGACGCTCCGCCAGGGCACCTGTGCGCTCCAGCCAGATGCGGTGGTCAGCAACCGCATCGACGACCGCCTCGAGTCCGTCGCTCGACAGTGCGGTGGCCTTGAGCACAGGCGGCCGCCACAGGCCCGGCTCGCTGCGATCGGACATCTGGATCATGTGCCGCAGGTCGCGGACGGTGTTGTCGGCGCCGTCGCGGTCGGCCTTGTTGACGACGAAGACATCGCCGATCTCGAGGATGCCGGCCTTGGCGGCCTGGATGCCATCGCCCAGCCCCGGCGCCAGCAGGACGACCGTGGTGTCGGCCAGAGCGGCGACCTCGACCTCGGACTGCCCGACGCCCACCGTCTCGATGAGCACGACGTCACACCCGGCCGCCTCCATCACCCTGACCGCCTGAGTCGTAGCAGCGGCGACACCGCCGAGGTGACCACGAGAGGCCATCGAGCGGAGGAAGACTCCGGCGTCGGTCGCGTGCTCCTCCATGCGGATCCGGTCACCGAGCAGGGCGCCACCGGAGAAGGGTGAGGAGGGGTCGACGGCGAGCACGCCCACGACCCGACCACGGGACCTCAGTTCGCGCACGATCGCATTCGTCGTGGTCGACTTGCCGACCCCCGGGGGGCCGGTCAGGCCGACGACATGGGCGTGCCCGTTGCGCTCGGTGAGGCCGGCGAGGACATCGCGCGCCGCGTGGTGTCCCTGCTCGATCAGAGAGATCCCGCGGGCCACCCCACGCGGACGCCCCGCCCTGATCTGCTCGACCAGGGCGGGGACGTCGATGACGCGGGAAGCGCTGCAGCTCAAGGCTCGTGCCGGCTGACGCGTCGGCCGATGACGCGCAGCCGACGCAGGCTCAGCTCACGCGCACGCAGATGATGAGCGCATCGCCCTGACCACCACCGACGCACAGACGGCAGCCACGCCGAACGTCTCGCCTCCGCGACTGCTAGAGCTCGTTCACCAGCGTCAGGGTGATCCGCGCCCCGGACACGCCGAACGGGTGCCCCAGCGCGATGGCGCCACCGTGCACGTTCACCCTGTCCTAGGGCGAGGCCCAGGTCGCGCGCGCGAGACGAGCACCTACCGCAGCGAAGGCCTCGTTGATCTCGACCAGGTCGAGGTCGGCGGGCGCGATGCCCTCCTTGGCACACGCGGCCTTGATGGCCTCGGCGGGCTGGCTCTGCAGAGTCGAGTCGGGACCGGCGACGACGCCGTGGGCGCCGATCTCGGCGAGCCAGTCCAGCCCGAGCTCCTGCGCCTTGGACTTCTTCATGACGACGACGGCGCAGGCCCCATCGGAGATCTGCGAGGCAGAGCCGGCGGTGATCGTGCCGTCCTTGGCGAAGGCCGGGCGCAGGCTGGCCAGCGATTCGGTCGTGGTGTCCGCGCGGATGCCCTCGTCGGTCCGGAACTCGATCGGGTCGCCCTTGCGCTGCGGGATCTGCACCGTGACGACCTCGTCGTCGAAGTAGCCGTCCTTCCACGCCTTGGCTGCGTTCTGGTGGCTGCGAGCCGAGAAGGCGTCCTGCTCCTCGCGGGTCACGGCGCGCTCGCCGGTGTTGGCCTGCTCGGTGAGACCGCCCATGCCCTGCATGGTGAAGACGTCGGACAGTGCGTCGTAATCCATGTGGTCGCGCAGGGTGACATTGCCGTACTTGAAACCGTCGCGGCTCTTCTCGAGCAGGTGTGGGGCGTTGGTCATCGACTCCTGGCCACCGGCGACGATGATCTCGAACTCGCCGGCACGGATGAGCTGGTCGGCCAGCGCAATGGCGTCGACGCCGGAGAGGCACACCTTGTTGAGCGAGAGAGCCGGGACGTTCATCGGGATGCCTGCCTTGACCGCGGCCTGGCGGGCCGGGATCTGGCCCTCACCGGCATAAAGGACCTGGCCCATGATGACGTAGTCGACGTCCTCGGGCTTGACACCCGACTTCTCGAGAGCGCCCTTGATGGCGAAGCCGCCGAGGTCCGAGCCGCTGAATCCCTTGAGCGAGCCGCTCATCCGGCCCATCGGGGTCCGGGCGCCGGCGACGATGACGGTGGGGTCGGTGGACATGGGAAGTGCCTCCCTGATTCGGGGTCTGGTCAGTCACACAGGTATGCCGTCGACTCTAGACCCGCTCCCCCGCCACGTCAGGCGCCGCGGGCGGTGACCCGCGCCACCTCCCCGGCGTTGTTTCCACATGCCGCGGTTGTCTCGCGCCCCCCAACGCTCAGCGGTCCGGGGTGAAGATCGCCTCGATCGTGGTCTCGAAGGTGGCGGCCAACTTGAAGGCCAACGGGAGGGAGGGGTCGAAACGTCCCCTCTCGATCGAGATGATCGTCTGGCGCGACACCCCGAGAAGTTCCGCCAGGGCCGCCTGGGAGAGGCCGCGCTCCGATCGGAGGTGGGTGAGTCGGTTGTCCATGGGTCACCGTCCCCGGCGGCGCAGCCAGAGATACGACAGGGCGAAGGTGCCCAAACCCAGGACGAGCACATGGGTCAGCCCGATCGGCGAGAGCCAGGGGATCCTGAAGGCGTCGCCGAGGGCCTGGACACAGATCAAGCCACCGATCAGCGTCACAAAGGCCGTCGCGCCCGCCTCCTGGAACCACGCCCGTTCCACGTCATCCTTGGCTCGGTCGATCTCGGCGTCGGTGGCCCGGCGATCGAACACCAGCATCTGGAGCGCGATGGTGAGGACCGGCCACGTCAGGATCGCCATGATGACGATCGAGAGGAGTCTGGGTTGGCCGGGGTTGCGCCAGGCGTATGCCGCACCCGCGGCCACGGCGAGCACGAGCCCAGCGGCGATGGCCGGCACCCAGCTGCGCAGGCGAAGGATGAGGGACATGTCGATCAACTCCATTAGTCAAGTGAACTTGACGTAAAGGATGCTTGACCCGATCGCGCATGACCAAAACAACCGCGGCATGTGGACACAACGCCGGGTGAAGCGCGCCACGACCCGCCCGTGGGAGGCGAGCACGCGGCATACGCTGGGACACATGAGCGCTGCGAGCCTGCCCACCGACCTCTTCACGATGATCGACCACGTCGGCGTGGCCGTGGCCGACCTCGACGAGGCGATTGCGTTCTACAGCCAGACGTACGGCATGCGGATGCTCCACGAGGAGACCAACGAGGAGCAGGGCGTGCGCGAGGCGATGATGGCGGTCGGCGACTCCGGCTCCTGCATCCAACTCCTGGCACCGCTCTCACCGGAGAGCACGATCGCCAAGTTCCTCGACCGCAGCGGCCCGGGAATCCAGCAGATGGCCTATCGCGTCGCCGACATCGATGCGGTCAGCGCGACCTTGCGTGAGCGCGGCTTGCGACTGCTCTACGACGCGCCCAAGCGGGGGACGAGCAACAGCCGGGTCAACTTCATCCACCCCAAGGACGCCGGCGGCATCCTCGTCGAGCTCGTCGAGCCGGCGGGCGAGCCCGCCCACTGACCTCCGGGACTCGATCAGCCGGGCCGGTCAGCTGATCCGGCGATTGCGCACGGCGCGGACGAGAGCCGCCACGGCAAACGGCAGGAGGAGCAGTCCGAGCAACCCGGCCACCGCCGCCAGGAAGTTGTAGGCCCACTGGTCGGTCGCCCTCACAGTCGGAGCATGAAGGTAGGACCACACGCTGAGAAGCAGCACGACCGCGGCGAGCAGGAGCTGCAGCAGAGGCGACACCAACGAGGTGGGTCGGTAGTGCGCCTGGCCGGGCAGGTTGACGTGCATGCCGCCCACTGTGCCACGGCAGGCCGACAGCAGCCACCGGGTGAGGGACGTCACGGTGAGCGAGGTCTCACGGGGTCAACTCCCGGCCCGACTCGCCAGTAGGTTCGTGCCGACCTGACGCCTTACCCTTGAGGAGACCGCCGTGGAGCAGATCCGCGACGCCATCATGTCCGGCGACCGCAGCGCCGAGACGTATGCCGCGATGCCCATCCCCGAGTCCTATCGCGCCACGACCGTCCACAAGGACGAGGTGGGCATGTTCGAGGGCCTGAAGAGCCGCGACAAGGACCCGCGCAAGAGCCTGCACCTGGACGAGGTGCCGGTGCCCGAGCTCGCCCCGGGGGAGGCCCTGGTCGCTGTCATGGCGAGTGCGATCAACTACAACACCGTCTGGACGAGCATCTTTGAGCCGGTGTCCACCTTCGGTTTCCTCGAGCGCTACGGCCGAACGAGCGAGTTCGCCAAGCGCCACGACCTGCCCTATCACGTCGTCGGCTCCGACCTCGCCGGTGTCGTCCTGCGCACCGGCCCCGGCGTCACCAAGTGGCAGCCCGGCACCGAGGTCGTCGCGCACTGTCTCTCGGTGGAACTCGAGGACGCCGACGGCCACAACGACACGATGATGGACCCACAGCAGCGAATCTGGGGCTTCGAGACCAACTTCGGCGGCCTGGCCGAGCTCGCCATCGTCAAGGCCAACCAGCTCATGCCCAAGCCTGCTCACCTGAGTTGGGAGGAGGCTGCCTCCCCCGGCTTGGTCAACTCCACGGCATACCGCCAACTGATCTCGAAGAACGGCGCCGGCATGAAGCTCGGCGACCGCGTCCTCATCTGGGGCGCTTCTGGCGGCCTGGGTTCCTATGCGACCCAGATGGCGCTGGCCGGTGGCGCCACCCCGATCTGTGTCGTCTCCTCGCCCGAGAAGGCCGACATCTGCCGACGCATGGGCGCCGAACTGATCATCGACCGCAGCGCCGAGGGCTACCGGTTCTGGAACGACGACAACACCGCCCAGAACCCCAAGGAGTGGCAGCGCCTGGGCAAGAAGATTCGCGAGCTCACCGGCGGCCACGACGTCGACATCGTCTTCGAGCACCCCGGCCGCGAGACCTTCGGCGCCAGCGTCTACGTCACCCGCAAGGGCGGGACGATCACGACCTGCGCGTCGACCTCCGGCTACATGCACGAGTACGACAACCGCTACCTGTGGATGAACCTCAAGCGGATCATCTCCAGCCACTTCGCCAACTACCGCGAGGCGTGGGAGGCCAACGACCTCATCAACCGCGGCATCATCCACCCGACCCTGTCCAAGACCTACGGGCTCGACGAGGTCGGTCAGGCAGCCCTCGACGTGCACCACAACACGCACCAGGGCAAGGTCGGCGTCCTCACGCTGGCTCCCGGGAAGGGACTGGGCATCTCGGACCCGGAGAAGCGATCACGCTTCGAGGACGCGATCAACCGGTTCGCCGACGCCTGACCCCGGGAGGCTGACCCCGCGGCATACCGATGAACCCTTCTCCGCCCACCGGAGAAGGGTTCATCGATCCGCCACCTCCACCGTGGTTAGGTTGGGGCCGGAGGTGTATGCCGTGAAGTTCCCTCGGTCGTTGCCCGGCCTCGCGCGCGTGCGCGCCTTCCGGCGTGCCCAGCGGGAGATGCTGCGCGCGTCCAACCGCCCGGGGCACGGACCGACCGAGACCGACGAGCAGCTCGAACAGTCGCTGCTCGCGGACCTCCTCGCAGACCCGGCATTGGCCCCGAGCGGTGGCCCAGCCTCGCCCGCCGGCCCGCCCGGCCCCACATCGGACGCCTCGGCATCCCGCTTCGGCGAGGTGGGCAGACCCCTCAACCGTCACTCGCCGTTCTACATCGGGTTCGTCGGCGCGATCGGGGCGCTCCTCGCGATCGGTCTCTGGCATGCGCTCGGCCGGCTCGCGACGACGATCACGATCCTGCTCGTGTCGCTCTTCCTCACCCTCGCCCTCAACCCGCTCGTCGAGTGGCTGCACCGGCGCAAGATGGCCCGCGGGGCTGCGGTGGCCCTGGTGTTCCTCGGCCTGCTCGTCGTCTTCACCCTGCTCGGGTTGGTGGTCATCCCTCCGGTGATCACCCAGGGCACGGATCTCGCCCAGCAGGCCCCGAGTTACCTCCAGCACCTCCTCGACAGCAAGTGGGTGCGCGACCTCGACGCGAACTATCACGTCGTCGAGAAGTTCCAGGAGGAGTTCAACAAGAAGATCACCGACCAGACCTTCCTTCAGCAGGTCCTCGGCGGCATCCTCGGTGCCGGGCGGGTCGTTGCGAGCGGCATCTTCCAGACGCTGACGATCCTCATCCTCACGCTCTACTTCCTCGCCTCCCTGCCCAAGATGAA
The DNA here is from genome assembly GCF_000367525.1 of Phycicoccus elongatus Lp2. Lineage (GTDB taxonomy): Bacteria > Actinomycetota > Actinomycetes > Actinomycetales > Dermatophilaceae > Phycicoccus_A > Phycicoccus_A elongatus. Next base: position 2,649,240 of record NZ_HF570956.1, read on the forward strand.
GCAGAGCGCCTATGCCATGGTCCCGGCCAGCCGGCGCCTGCGCGTGGTCTCGTTGTCCGAGGAGATCATGCGCCGCACCGGCTCCTACGCCATCGGGCAGGTCTCGATCGCGACGATCAACGCGATCGCCTCGTGGATCATGATGAGCATCGTCGGCATTCCGTATGCCGCGGTGCTGGCCGTCGCGGTCGGCTTCCTGGGGCTCATCCCGATGGTCGGCGCCACGCTCGGGGCCACCGTCGTGTGCCTGGTCGCCTTCTTCGACGAGCCGAAGAAGGCGGTCATCGCGGCGATCTACTACGTGATCTACCAGCAGACCGAGAACTACGTCTTCGTCCCGCGGATCATGCAGCGCACGGTCTCGGTGCCGGGGGCGGTGACCGTGGTGGCCGCTCTCACCGGTGGCACGCTCCTGGGGGTACTGGGTGCGTTGCTCGCGATCCCGGTGGCGGCCGGTCTGCTGCTGCTCTACGACGAGGTCCTCGTGCCGCGCATGCGTCACTCGTGACGCGACCGCGCCCGTCCCCGACCCACCCGGCCCTCCCGCCACTCGGCCCTCGACCCACGACCCACGACCCACGACCCCCGACGCACATGTCGAGAGGGAGCAAAACGCGCGGGAAACGGCGTTCCCCCGGCGTTTTGCTCCCTCTCGACTTCGTCGAGGAATCCTTACTGAACGGCCTTGAGTGCGTCGACGACGCCGTGACCGAAGTAGGAGTTCATCTCCGGCGTGCCGACGCACGGCGCGCCGCCAGTCGTCGTGCCACAGGCCTTCGGGGTGGCCTGCTCATAGAGGCCCGCCTCGAGCTGGTCCGGACCCCACGTCGGGTGCGTCGACTTGAGCAGCGCCATCACGCCAGCAGCGTTCGGGCTGGCCATCGAGGTACCGCTCAGGAAGGAGTAGCCACCGCCCAGGACCGTGGAGGCAATGCGCGAACCGGGCGCGGCGACGTCGATGACGCCCAGGCCCCTGTTGCTGAAGCCCGACAAACGGCTGTCGTTGGCACCGGCGGGCCACTGCTGGAGCGAGGACACCGTCACGACGCCCGGCAGCTCGGTCGGGATGTCCTGGCAGCCCGCGTTGATCTGCCGCGTGACCGGCGTGGTGTCGTTGGGGCTGCCCGAGTCGGTCGTCTTGTTCGACAGGTCGTAGGCACTGTTGCCGGCCGCCGCGACGTGCGCGACACCCTGACCACGCGACCACGCGACCGCGCGACGCACGGCCTCCTTGGCGGCCGCCTGGTCGGGCTGGTCGTCACACCAGAACTCGAACGGGTCGACGTAGTAACTGTTGTTCGTCAGGTCCATCTTCTGCATGCCCGCCCAGACGAAGCCGCAGATCGCATACTCGGGGTAGATGTAACCGTCGTCGTTGACGACCTTGACCGAGGCCATGCGGACGTTCGGTGCGACACCGACGAGCCCGACACCGTTGTGGGCGGCGGCGATGATTCCGGCCACGTGCGTGCCGTGCGTGCTCGTCGTCGGCTGCCAGCCGGTCGCGGAGGTGTCCGGACGCCCGGCGGCCGTGCAGTTGACCGAGGTGTCGACATCGATGTTCGCGGCCAGGTCGGGGTGGTCGGCCTCGATGCCACTGTCGAGGACACCGACGAGGACGTTGCGGTTGCCTTCGGTGATCTTGCGGGCCTGGTCGGCCTTGATGAGCACCTTGTCCCACTGCGCGTACTCGAGCGGGTCACCCGCGCTCGCCCCCGGCGCGATCTCACCCGGCAGGTCACCGTTGGCGGGCTTCTTGGCGCCCTTCTTGTATGCCGCGGCGCCCGGTCCCCACGGGGTCTGGATTCCCTCGGGGGTGCCCTCGGTGACGGAAGCGGTCCGGGTGGCCCCGATCGATTCGATCGCGTTCTTGCCGTTGTCCTTCACGGCCGTACGGAAGTTGGCGCGGTCGGAGTGCGCGACGACCACGCCGATCTGCGGCCAGGACTGGACGACGACGCCGCCGGCGGCGGCCACGGCGCGCTCGGCGAGCCGCACCTGACCCGGGTTGGCCTTGGTGTTGATGACGTAACTCATCAGCATGCCGTCCGGGAAGTCGGAGGGCACCGGCGTGGAGGCGGTGACGGCGCTCGGTGCAGCGGCCGTCGGTCCCGCCATCGCGATGCCACAGGTGGCGGCTGCGGCGAGAGCGGTGGCGACGACCAAGGCGCGTCGCCTCGAACTCGTGATGGACATGCGTTCTCCCTCCGTGCGGGGGCCTGGTTGCCCCCGTGCGCGCAGGGACCTGGTGGCCCCCGCCCGGGCAACCTAGCGCGACCGCACCGAGCTCCGGGGGTCTGACAACCCTTTGGCTTGGGCGGGTCAGGCCTCGCGGACCCGCCGCTGGGCGGGGTCATAGGGGGCAGAGAGGGAGAGCCGAGCCGGCACTGGAGTCCCGTTGACGTCGAGCTCGAAGGTGCCCGACTCGAGCCACTCCCGACTCACGCCACCGTCGGCATGGACGAAGGCGAGTCCGACTCCCCCACCCACCGTCCAGCCGATGGAGCCAGCCCGGAGGTCACCGACGGCCACCCCATCACGCAACACCACCTCTCCATGGAAGAGGAGCGGGTCTCGCGTCGGGGTGGTCACCGACACGAGCCGCGCGGTCGGCGCACCTGCTGCCAATTCGGCACGAACCACGTCGATCCCCAGGAAGCCACCGGGCTTGTCGAGATCCGCCGTGAAGGCCAACCCAGCACCAACGAGCGAGTCGGTGTTGTCGATGTCGTGGGCATAGTCGCGGTAGCCCTTCTCCTGCCGCAGGCTCGCCAGAGCCTTCAAACCCGCAGGTCGTATGCCGTGTGCCTCCCCGGCCTCGAGCAGCGCGTCGTAGAGGGCTGACGCCTCGGCGCGCGCCACAAGCAGCTCATACCCCAATTCGCCGACATAGGTGATCCGCGTGACCCGGGTCGCGATCCCGGCGACACTGACGTCCCGGGAGTCGCGGAAGGCCCACGCCTCGCCGGAGACGTCGGCACCGGTCAACACTGCCAGCACGTCGCGTGACCTCGGCCCCTGGAGACTGAGCAGGGCCTGCTCCTGGGTGACCTCGATGAGTTCGGTCCCGCCGAGGGCGGCGAAGTCCTCGCGTGCCCGCTGCAGCCAGGCGATGACCTCGCCACGCGTGTTGTCCGAGGAGATGACCAGGAAGTCGTCCTCGGCGACCTTGGTGATCGTCAGGTCGGCCTCGATCCCGCCCCACTCGTTGAGCCACTGGGTGTAGGTGATCCGCCCGGAAGACCCATCCACCCTCGCGGTCGACAATCGCTCGAGGAGCGCGCCGGCACCGGGCCCGGTCAGCCGCAGTTTGGTCATGAAGGACAGGTCGAACAGGCCCACGGCTTCCCGCACCGCCCGGTGCTCGGCCCCCCAGTGCTCGAACCACGGCTGCGGCCCCCACCCCGGCTCGGCGCTCGCCGTCTCCCCCGCCCCGGCGAACCACTCGGCGCCCTCCCAGCCCGAGACATCCTTGAAGAAACCACCCTGCGCCACGAGCCGGTCATACACGGGCGAGACGTACACCCCACGGCAAGTGAACAACTGCTCGCCCGGCGGGTGCGCGGCATACGTCTTGCCCAAGGTCTCCGCGGTGCGCGCCTCGCGATGACGGGGATCGAGCTGCCAGTCCCGGAAGCGGTCCACGGTCCACCCGGTGACGTCGACCCCCGGGTCGCCGGTCGCGATCCAGTGCGCCATCACGCGGCCCCAACCACCCGAGGTGAGGATCCCGACGGAGTTCAGACCGGCGCAGACGAAGTAGCCCCGGATCCCCGGCGCCTCGCCGACCGCCGGCAGGTGGTCGGGCGTGAAGGACTCCGGGCCGCAGAAGAAGGTCCGGATGCCCACCGTGGTCGCCACCGGGACGCGCTCCAGGGTCGTCTCGACAAAGGGCGCCATCCGCTCCATGTCGAACGGGATCGAGGTGAACGACGCGTCGTCCGGGATGCCGTGGAGCTGCCACGCCGCGGCCTCGGGCTCGAAGATGCCGACCATCATCCCGCCGCCCTCCTCGCGGTAGTAGCCGAAGGAGCCCGGGTCCTCGAAGACCGGGTGGTCGGGCGTCAGGCCGTCGATCGTGTCGGTGATCAGGTAGTAGTGCTCAGCCGCCTGGTTGGGGATGACGACGCCATTGCGTTCCCCGAGTTGGCGCGCCCACATGCCGGCGCAGTTGACGACGAACTCGCACTCGATGTCCCCCGCACTCGTCCGCACCCCGGTCGCGCGTTCCAGCACCGAGCCCTGGGTCGTGATGACCCGCTCGACGGTGACCCCCTCGAGGATGCGGACCCCGAGATTGCGAGCGCCCTTGGCGTAGGCCATCGTCAGGTCGACCGGATTGACGCGGCCGTCATCCGGCACCCAGAAGCCACCAACCAGGCCGTCCATCTGGGCGAACGGGAAGAGGTCGGCCATCTCCTTCGGCGACACCTCGTGCGACTCCAGCCCCATCCGCCGTTGGAAGATCGCGGCCCGCCGGTACTCCTCCATCCGGCTCTCGTCGAGCGCCTCCACCAGGCCACAGCGGCGGAACCCGGTCGACATCCCCGTCTCGGCCTCGAGGCGCGAGAACAGATCACGGGTGTACATCCGGATCTCGGTGCTCGTACTCGACGTGTTCCCGAACGCCGTCATGAGCCCGGCCGCGTGCCACGTCGTGCCACTGGTCAGCCGATCGCGTTCCAGCAGAACGACATCCGTGATGCCCTCATGCGCCAAGTGATAGGCGATCGACGTCCCGATCGCCCCTCCCCCGATGATGACGACGCGGGCTCGGCTGGGCAGGGTGGTTGAGGGTGCTGGCGCGGTCACGCAGACACCGTATGCCGTCCACTGCCCCACCTCCCGAAACTCACCAATAGTGCACTTTCGGTATGCCGCCCGCGGCCCCACCTCCCGAAACTCACCAATAGTGCACTTTCGGTATGCCGCCCGCTCACGTTCACGCTGCCGACTCCCGAGAAATCCGCGTAGTAGCGCAGCACGAGCACGGCACGTTGGGCCCGGGTGAGCGGCCTCGAGGCAACGCCAGAGGGCGTCGCGCTCGGCCTGGTCGGCCGCCAAGTCCGCGCCGACGGCATACCGATCGGCCGTGACAACGTCATGGGACGCGGTGGGGCCGGGTCGGTGTTACACCGACCCGGCCCCGAGTTTCCACCGGTATGCCGCGGGGCAGGGTCACCGCGACACACCGAGGCCTTCAGTAGGTGCGGAATCCGCGCCCGGTCTTGCGCCCGAGGTAGCCCGCCGTCACCAGGTGCTCGAGCAGCGGAGCCGGCGCATAGCCGGGCTCACGGAACTCGAGGTAGAGCTCCTTCTGGATTGCCAGGGACACGTCCAGTCCGACGACGTCGAGCAACTCGAAGGGACCCATCGGCAGACCACAACCGGTCTTCATCGCCGTGTCGATGTCGTCAGCGCTCGCGTAATTGGCCTCCAGCATCTTGATCGCGTCGTTGAGGTACGGGAAGAGCAGTGCGTTGACGATGAAGCCGCTGCGGTCGCCACAGGTGACGGCCACCTTGCCGACCGACGCACACAGGTTCTGGACGGTCGCCACGACGTCGGGCTCGGTCGCCACGGTGTGGACGACCTCGACCAGCTTCATGACCTGGGCCGGGTTGAAGAAGTGCATGCCGATGACGTCGCCGGGGCGACTGGTCACCTTCGCACAGTCGATGATCGGCAGGCTGCTCGTGGTGGTGGCGAGGATCGCTCCCGGCTTGCAGATCTGGTCCAGGTCGCGGAAGAGCTCCTGCTTGATCGCCAGGTCCTCGGCGATCGCCTCGACCACGATGTCGACATCCCCGAGGGCGGTGCGCTCGGTGGCGCCCATGATCCGGCCGTTGATCGCGTCGGCCTCCTCCTGGGTCAGGCGTCCGCGCTCGATCATCTTGGCCTGGGATTTGGCGATGGCGGAGAGGACCCCATCGACCTTGTCCTGGCCGCGCGCGACGAAGGTCACGGCATACCCGGCCTTGGCGAAGACCTCGACGATCCCGGTGGCCATCGTCCCCGAGCCGATGACGCCCACGGACTCGATGGTGCGAACCTCGACGCCGGCGCGGGTTCCCTCGGCGGGGGTCTGCGCGTCGGCGACGACCTCGGGCGAGCCGGCAGCGGCATACGTGTAGAACCCGCGCCCGCTCTTGCGACCCTTGAGGCCGGCGCTGACCATCTGCTTGATGATCGGGCTCGGGGCGTGCAGGCGGTCACGGCCCTGCTTGTACATCGTGTCGAGGATCTCGTATGCCGTGTCGAGACCGATGAGGTCGAGCAGCGCGAGCGGGCCCATCGGGTAGCCGCAGCCGAAGCGCATCGAAGCGTCGATGTCCTCGCGGGTCGCGTACTTCGACTCGTACATCGCCACGGCGTGGTTGAGGTACCCGAAGAGCAGGGCATTGGCGATGAAGCCGGCCTTGTCGCCGACGATGACCGGCTTCTTGCCGAGCCGCTCGGCGAGCGCCTTGACGTCCTCGAACACGTCGTCGGCCGTGATGACCGTGCGGATGACCTCCACGAACTGCAGGACGGGTGCCGGGTTGAAGAAGTGCATGCCGACGACCCGCTTGGGGTTGCTCGTCGCGACGGCGATCTCGGTGACGGGGAGTGAGGAGGTGTTGGTCGCCAGGATGGCATCGGGGGCGACGATGGTGTCGAGCCTGCCGAAGAGCTCCTTCTTGAGGTGCAGGTGCTCGGGCACTGCCTCGACGACGAGTTGGCAGTCGGCGAAATCGCCCATGTCCGTGGTGTAGGTGACTCGTGCGTGGAGTGCGTCGTGGTCCTCCTGGGTGATCTTGCCGCGGTCGAGCGCGCGGCCGGTGGACTTGGCGAGCACGCCCTTGCCACGCTCGACCGCAGCGTCGTCCACCTCCATCGCGACGACGTCGATCCCGTTGCGGGCGAACACTTCCACGATGCCGACACCCATGGTGCCGAGGCCGATCACGCCGACCTTGGTGAACTCACGACTCATGGGCTCGATCCTCCCAGAGCGGGTATGCCGTGCCGACCCCCCTCGGGCGTGACCCTCCCCACGCCGGGCGCGGCGAATCCCTTGCGTCCGGCGGGTTGACGCCATGGCAACCACAATGCCGGACACAAGGAAGAGGAGGAGTCGCCTAGGCTGGGTCGTCGTGCGAGTGGTGATTGCGACGTGCAGCGTCGACTACGACGGCCGACTGAGCGCCCACCTGCCGCTGGCGAGCCGCCTGCTCATGGTCAAGGCCGACGGCTCGGTGCTCATCCACTCCGACGGCGGGTCCTACAAGCCGCTCAACTGGATGTCCCCGCCGTGCTCGATGGCCGAGGTGGCGCCCGACGAGACCGAGGTCGCCGACGGGGTCACGGCGGTGTGGGTGGTCCAGCACGCCAAGTCCGAGGACCGGCTGCGGATTCGCCTGCACGAGGTGCTCAGCGACACCGCGCACGACCTCGGCGTCGACCCGGGCCTGGTCAAGGACGGCGTCGAGGCGCACCTGCAGAAGTTGCTCGCCGAACACATCCACACTCTGGGGGACGGCTGGACCCTCACCCGGCGGGAGTTCATGACGCCCATCGGCCCGGTCGACATCTTGTGCAAGGACTCGGCCGGGCGCACCGTGGCGATCGAGATCAAGCGTCGCGGCGAGATCGACGGTGTCGAACAGCTCACCCGCTATCTCGAGCTGATGAACCGTGACCCGCACCTGGCGCCCGTCACCGGTGTCTTCGCCGCCCAGGTGATCAAGCCGCAGGCCCGCACCCTCGCCGAGGATCGCGGGATCCGGTGCGTGGTGCTCGACTACGACGAGCTCAAGGGCATCGACAACAGCGAGCACCGTCTCTTCTGAAACCGGCCACTCCGAACAGGGCACCGGGCCACCATCGGCGGGCGACCAGCCCGCCCAACACAACCACAGCGACCAGCAGCAGAAACGCCTTCATCGGTCCCGTGCCACCGGGGAGTCCGAAGACAGCAGCGACGGCGCCCCCGAGAAGCACCGGCACCAGCCAGGTCCCCACCGCGGCCGCGCGCCCGTCAGCCTCAGCCGCGGTCAACGGATCGCGAATCCTCACAAGAACTCCTTGCTCGCCGACCCGGGCCAGGTGAGCACGCGCCACCCCTCGTCGCCGCCTTCGACCCGCGCCGGCACGGCATTCGGGATGAACTGAAGGTAGGCCAGATCGTCGCGCACGTTGTACGACAGGTGCGGCACGACGAGGGACATGATCGCGCCGTGCGTGAAGACGAGCACCTGCTCACCGCGATGCTGATCGGCGATCGTCTCGAGGGCATCACGGAAGCGATCGATGACCTCGCGACCGGATTCGGCCCCGGGGATCCGCGCGTCGAGATCGCCGGCGTGCCACGCGGCATACACCTCCCGCGTCAGGGGATCGGACCACGGTTGGCCGGCCCGCTCCCCCACGCGGATCTCGACGAGCCCGTCGAGCGTCCGGTGACCGATGTCGAGGACCTCCGCGGCCAGGCGTCCGGACTCCAGCGCCCGCTGCATCGGCGATGAGTACACCATGGCGAGCTTCTGGTCGGCGATCTCGTGCGCACACTCGGTGACCTGCACCTGGCCCGTCTCGCTGAGCCGCCCGCCCTCGTCACTCATGACGCGGCGGTCACCGTCGTACTCCGCGTCGCCGTGGCGGGCGATGAAGAGGGTCGCAGGACAGTGCAGCATGCACCGATCGTATGCCGCGCACCCCGGGCCTACGTCAGACCGTGGGCCTCGCGGATGACGTCGACGAAGCGGCTCATGATGTCGTTGAGCCCGAAGTCCTTGGGCGTGAAGACCTCGGCGACGCCCAGAGCCTTCAGGGCCCGGGCGTCGGAGTCCGGGATGATTCCGCCGACGATGACCGGGACGTCGTCGATGCCTTCGGCCCGCAACCGATCGAGCACCTCGGGGACGAGCTCCATGTGCGAGCCGGAGAGGATCGAGATGCCGACCAGGTGCACGTCCTCGGCGACGGCCGCGGAGACGATCTGCTCCGGCGTCAGCCGAATACCTTGGTAGATCACTTCGAAACCCGCGTCCCGGGCTCGCACGGCGATCTGCTCGGCACCATTGCTGTGCCCGTCCAGCCCCGGCTTTCCGACGAGCAGGCGCAACTTCTCACCGAGTTCCTCACCCGTGGCGCGCACTCGGTCGCGCACTGCCGACAGCTCGCTGCCCGCGGGCCCGGTGGTGAGACCGACCGTGCCCGAAACTCCTGTGGGAGCTCGGTATTCGCCGAACACCTCGCGCAGCGCGGCGGACCACTCACCAGTGGTCACCTCGGCGCGCGCACATTCCAGCGAGGCGGCCATCAGGTTGGTGTCCGAGGCGGCGTCCGCCTTGAGACGGGCCAGCGCGGCCGCCGCACGATCACGCCGGGCGGGGTCGGCGTCGCGCTCGTCCCGCCACCGCCGCACCGCCTCGGCGGCTGCCTTCTCGACGCCTGCGTCGACGGTCTGTATCGCGGTGTCGAGGTCGGCGGTCAGCGGGTTGGGCTCGGTGGTCTCGAACCTGTTGACGCCGACGACGATGTCCTCGCCGGCCTCGATGCGCTGTCGGCGCAAGGCGTGCGAGGCGACGAGGGCGGACTTCATGTAGCCGCTCTCGACGGCGGGGACCGCGCCGCCCATGGCCTCGATCCTGGCCATCTCCTCCCGGGCACCGGCCACGAGCTCCTCGACCTTGGCCGCGACGACGACCGACCCGGTGAAGAGGTCGTCGTACTCGAGCAGGTCGGACTCGAAGGCGAGCACTTGCTGCAGGCGCAGGCTCCACTGTTGGTCCCACGGGCGCGGCAGCCCGAGCGCCTCGTTCCACGCGGGCAGCTGGACCGCCCGAGCCCGCGCATCCTTGGAGAGGGTGACGGCCAGCATCTCGAGGACGATCCGCTGGACGTTGTTCTCCGGCTGCGCCTCGGTGAGGCCGAGGGAGTTCACCTGCACGCCATACCGGAAGCGACGCTGCTTGGCGTCCGTCACGGCATACCGCTCCTGCGTGAGCTCGTCCCACAACTGGACGAAGGCCCGCATCTTGCACATCTCCTCGACGAAGCGCACGCCGGCGTTGACGAAGAAGGAAATCCGGGCGACGACCTCACCGAAGCGCTCGGCCGGCACCTGGCCCGAGTCGCGCACCGCGTCGAGCACCGCGATCGCCGTCGACATCGCGAAGGCGATCTCCTGAACCGGCGTGGCGCCGGCCTCCTGGAGGTGGTAACTGCAGATGTTGAGCGGGTTCCACTTCGGGATCTCGTTCACCGTGTAGGCGATCATGTCGGTCGTCAGCCGCATCGAGGGGCCGGGCGCGAAGACGTAGGTTCCGCGCGAGAGGTATTCCTTGATGATGTCGTTCTGTGTCGTCCCGGCGAGGTCCGCGATGTCGGCGCCCTGCTCCTCGGCGGTGACCTGATACATCGCGAGCAGCCACATCGCGGTCGCGTTGATCGTCATCGAGGTGTTCATCTGGGCCAGCGGGATCTGGTCGAAGAGGGCCCGCATGTCACCGATGTGCGAGATCGGCACCCCGACCTTGCCGACCTCGCCGCGCGCGAGGACGTGGTCCGGGTCGTAGCCGGTCTGGGTCGGCAGGTCGAAAGCGACCGAGAGGCCGGTCTGGCCCTTGTCGAGGTTGCGGCGGTAGAGCGCGTTGCTCGCCGCGGCGCTGGAGTGCCCGGCATACGTCCTCATCACCCAGGGGCGGTCACGCTCCGGGCGTGCGGGAGCGGCAGGAGAATCCGACATGGGACTGAACGTACCCGCGGGTCACCGC
>NZ_HF570956.1:2660099-2668878 GCF_000367525.1 Phycicoccus elongatus Lp2
GCTGCGCCATCCGCTGACCCGGAAGGGCCTGGTCCAGCTGCGACTGTGCACTCCCGAGGGCGGCGTCCGGGACGAGGTCGTGAGCAAGCGCCAGGGCGAGCGCTACCGCCGGGCGCGCGAGACCGGGTGGGGCGACACCTTCACCTGACTCGACCCTGCCCTGCCCTGCGGCCAACCACGCCAGCTTGCCCCCTGGCCTGCCACGCCCGCGAGGGCGGCGCCGGCGGCGAGGTTCGCGTGGTTGGCCACCACCTCGTTGACGTTCATGTTCGACAGGTCGGCGCCGGCGGCGCACCGGCGGCATCCCGCAGGGCCACGAGCGTGGCCACGGCGTGCTTGCAGTCGGCGCGCACCGGGCACGAGCAGCGGGCCGCCCAGCTGAGCTCGTCGTCGTCGTCCGCGCCGTCGAGCGGCCCCTCAGCGGTGGTGAGGCCCTGCGCCGGCGCTGAGGTGCGGGCTGAGAGAACCCTGACAGAGCCCCACCGGGAGGGGCGCCGTGGCATGGTCGAGGTGGAACAGGGACGCACCCCGGTCCGTTGGACCCACCGCACGACGCGTCATCGACCAAGGAGCACCCCATGACCGCGCAAGTGACCGACAAGCTCATCGCCAAGGCCAAGGAGCTGGGCCTTCCCCCGCAGACCGAGGACTTCCTGCGCCAGGCCGACCTGGCGGTCACGGAGGCCGTCCAGAAGGCCGGCACCTACACGGACGAGAACCGCGACAAGATCTCGGCCGCGCTCGACAAGGCCGGCCGGGCGGTCGACGAGAAGACCCAGGGCAAGTACTCCGACAAGATCGCCAAGGCGCGCCTCCAGGCCGAGAAGGGCATCGCCAAGCTCGCCGAGCAGCGCACCCCCCCCACCGGCTCGCGCCCACGCGAAGGCCCGCTCCTCGTGGAGGGGGCCTTCGCCGTGTGCCGTATGCCGTGAGCCGCGCCCGTGCGCGTGGGCTCGGCGGCGTGCCTGCGGAGCGCTCAGCCGCCGAAGACGGAGAGCTTTCCGGCCTTCTCGGCGAGCAGGTAGTAGACGGTGACGCGGTTCTTGGTGCGGTCGGCCTTCATGGCCTCCTCGACTTCCGCGAGCAGGGCGTCCGCCTTCGCCTCGTCGGTGATCTCGAGCTTCTTGGTCATGAAGCCCTTCTTGACTCGGTCGAGCTCGGCCTTGTCGCTGAAGGACACCAGCGACGAGTCGGCCTTCTGCAGCGCAATGCCGCAGTGCCGGACGACCTTGGCGATGACGGCCTCATCAGCGTGCGGGGCGTACTTCTTCACATCGGCGGCCCAGTCGGCCATGAGGACTCCTTCGTCACGGGTCGAGGGGCGCGGCATCGCGCACCGGAACCGACGCTACTGACCTTCCCCGGACCGCAACAGGGGCGCAGGCTGGGAAGTCGCTGAACGTTCGCCGGAGTCGCGGGCGTTCAGAGCAGCGACCGCAGCACGAGACCGGTCCGCACCTTGGGCGTGAAGAAGGTCGACTTCGGCGGCATGAGGAGCCGCTCCCGGGCGGTGCGCTCGATCTCGGCGATCGACACCGGCGAGATGAGCACCGCCGAATGGGCCCGGCCGCTCACGACTGCCTCGAGCACTTCGGCCACACCGTGCTGGTAGTCGACCTCCACGGGCAGGTCGGCGAGGGCGTGCTCGAGCCACGCGCCGTCGAGGGCGCGCACGTCATCGAAGGCGCCCGGCCTCGGGGTCATGAACTCGGCAGCACCATCGGGGCCGATGAGGGCGAGCACGCCCTTGTCGACGAGGTCGCCGAGCATGGCCAGGGATGGCATCGGCGCATCGCTGAGCTCGAAACACCGAGCGAGCGCCTCGCGCAGCCGGGCGTGATCCGCTCCGGCGTAGAGGCGGTGGATGGCACGGATGCTCAGTTGCTCAGGGACCAGTTCACCGACGTAGGCGAGGGTCAGCTCGGCCGTGCCGTCGGCGCGACCCGTGAGCGATCTCACCTCGTCGCGGAACATCCGCGCCACGCCATAGCGGTGGTGGCCGTCGGCGATGAGCACCTCATCGGAGGAGACCAGGTCGGCAATGGCGGCCACCCGCACCGGGTCGGTCACGCGCTCCACCACGTGCGCCACGCCCTCCACGTCCACCCGACCCACGGGCTCCCCCGCTTCCCGCAGCAACTCGGTGAGGCCGCGGGCCAGGGACAGGCCCCACACCGGTGACAGATTGGCATCGGTGGCGCGGGTCAGGTCGAGACGGTCGGTGGAGGCCTTTGGCGTGGTGCGCTCGTGTGCCAGCACGCCCCCGGCCCCCTCGTCGACGACCTCGAGCGCCCCGACGACGGCGGCCAGGTCGCGCTCGTCGCCGTGCTCGTCGGTGAACCGCATCCGATAGATCGTGAAGCCCGGTTCGTCGTCGACGGCCAGGACGCCCTCGGTGAGCCAGCGTCTCCACACCTCGCCTGCCGCGGCATACGGGTCCTTCGCGGTGGCGTGCGTGACCGCGGGCACGTCGACGTGGACCACATTCTCCGGTGAACGCGCCGCGAGGCCGGCCACCTCCTTGACCGAGAGGACGTCATAGGGAGGTGCGGTGACGGCGGCGAGGTCGCGGGCGGCATACCGCAGGGCCGGGAAGGGTTCGAAGCGGGGCACACGCCCACCCTGCCAGAGGGCCGGACTACCTTGGGATTCATGGCGGGACGAGTGGCGGTGGCCCTGGGGGCCGGAGGCGCGCGTGGGTATGCCCACATCGGGGCGCTCGAGGTGTTGCAGGAGCGCGGCTACGAGGTGGTGGCCCTGTCCGGCACCTCGATGGGGGCACTGGTCGCGGGGGTGACTGCGGCCGGAAAGCTCGAAGAGTACACCGAGTGGTCGCGCTCGCTGACCCAGCGTGAGGTGCTGCGCCTGCTCGACCCCACCCTGACCGGCGGGGGGGCGCTCCGCGCCGAGCGTGTCATCGGCCGGGTGGCCGAGATCCTCGACGGGGCACGGATCGAGGACCTGGCCATTCCCTACACGGCGGTGGCCGTCGACCTCGGGGCGCGCCGCGAGGTGTGGTTCCAGCGTGGACCGGTCGCGACGGCCATCCGGGCCTCCGTCGCGATCCCCGGCGTCATCACGCCGATCGTCGTCGACGGTCGCCTGCTCGTCGACGGTGGCCTGATGAATCCCGTGCCGATCGAGCCGACCGCCGCGATCACCTCGGACTGGACCTTTGCGATGAGCCTGTCCGGTCCGCGGACGAGCGTCGTGGGCGAGCCGGAGCAGCCCGCATCGCCGGTACGAACAGTCGCGGCGACCCGAGCCATCGAGGAGCTCGGCGACCGGCTGAGGGAACGCTGGGCGAGTTGGGGCAGCAGGTCCCACGAGGACGCCGAGGCGGCGGTCGAGGAGGCCGTCGGTCGCGAACTCGCGCACGAGGTGGGTGAGCAATCGAACGACGCCGAGCAGCCCAATGACACCGAGCGATCGAGTGACACCGGCCCTGCCTACTCCGCGGCGCCGCGGGACCTGGGGACGATGGACGTCTTCAACCGTTCATTCGACGTCATGGCCTCCCTCATCACCCGCCATCGGATGGCGAGCAACCCACCCGACGTGCTCGTCACCGTGCCGTCGGACGCCTGCCGGACGATGGACTTCCACCGGGCCGCCGAGATGATCGACCTTGGGCGAAGGCTCACCGAGGAGGCAATGGACGCCGCGGGCCGCTGACGCCGGTGGCGATCAGTCGTCGAGGGTGATGACGATCGCGGCGCGGGGAGCGGGCTGCGGCAGGAAGGGCAGCGCCCGGGTCACGGTCTGCACCACCGAGAACCCGCGGGCGAGCAGCCCGTACTTGCGCTCGACAGCGCGCCGGATCTCGGCCTGGCCGGCCTCCTCGCGCACGACGACTGCGCGGCCGTGGACGACCGGGGCACCCTCGGCGACGCGGCCGCGAATGTCGCACTCGCGCAGCTCGATCCGACGGGTGTGGGCCAGCCGCTTGGTCTTGCCCACGTTGTCGTTGGTCATGAAGCCGAGCCGGCCGTCGCCGAGCGGGGCGATCCAGACGGGGGTCGCGACGGGCGTGCCGTTGCGGCGGAAGGTCGTGAAGGAGACGTACCGCGCGTCGGCGATGGGGTGGGTCATGACGACAGGCTAGGCATCGAGGGCCGCGAGCGCGCCCCGACACCACTGGACGGCCTGCGTCTCGTGGGCGATGCCCGCCTCGAGGATGGCCCGCTGGACACGGGCGGTCCGGTCGAGCTCTCGCCCGAAGTCGCGCCGCGCGATCTCCTCGTATGCCGCGAGCCGGCTCTCGTGGGTGGCCAGGCGGTCACGCAGGTGTCCCTCGAGCCCGAGGGGCCCGAGGGCGGCGTCGGCCCGGAGCCGCACGAGGAGGGCGTCGCGGACGACCGGCACGTCGACCGGCTCCCGAGCCCACCGTTCGAGCTCGGCGCGCCCGGCGGGCAGGCAGGTGTAGACCTTGCGGCGCCCCCGTGCCTCCGGCATCGCCTCGACCCAGCCGGCCTGCTCCATCCGGCCCAGCTCGCGGTAGATCTGCTGGTGCGTCGCCGGCCAGAAGAAGGCGATCGAGGAGTCGAAGCGCCGGGCGAGGTCCGAGCCCGAGCTGGGTCGCTCCAGGAGCGAGGTGAGCAGCGCGTGCGGGAGGGACATGGCAGGAGTGTGACGCGGCATACGATTCATTGCAACTGGTTGCAACAAGGCGGGCGGGGCCCTAGCGTGAGCGCCATGACGGACTACCCCCACCTGCTCGCCCCCCTCGACCTGGGCTTCACGACTCTCCCCAATCGGGTGCTCATGGGCTCGATGCACGTCGGGCTGGAGGAGGCACCGGACGGTTTCGAGCGGATGGCGGCCTTCTATGCCGAACGCGCCCGCGGCGGCGTCGGCCTCATCGTGACCGGCGGGATCGCCCCCAACGACGAGGGCCGTCCGCTCGAGGGTGGAGCCACGCTCACCACACCCGAGCAGGCCGCCGAGCACCGCGTGGTCACCGACGCGGTCCACGCCGAGGGGGGGCGGATCTGCCTGCAGATCCTGCACTTCGGGCGCTACGCCTACCACCGCGATCTCGTCGGCCCGAGCCCGGTCCAGGCCCCGATCTCGCCCTTCGTGCCCCACGAGCTCACGGCCGAGCAGGTCGAGGAGACGATCGAGGACTTCGTCCGGTGCGCAGCCCTGGCGCAGGAGGCCGGCTACGACGGCATCGAGGTCATGGGGTCCGAGGGCTATCTGATCAACGAGTTCATCGCGGCGCGCACGAACCACCGCACCGATGAGTGGGGTGGGTCCTACGAGAAGCGGATGCGCTTCCCCGTCGAGATCGTCCGGCGCGTGCGCGAGCGGGTGGGCACGAACTTCATCATCATCTACCGACTCTCGATGCTCGACCTGGTCGAGGGCGGGTCGACGCTCGACGAGGTCAAGCAGTTGGCCCGGGCCATCGAGGCGGCCGGCGCGACGATCATCAACACCGGCATCGGCTGGCACGAGGCACGCATCCCCACCATCGCGACCTCGGTGCCTCGTGCCGGCTTCACCTGGGTGACCAAGGAACTCATGGGCACGGTCGGGATCCCCCTCATCACGACGAACCGGATCAACACGCCCGAGGTGGCCGAGCGGGTGCTCGCGCACGGTCATGCCGACATGGTGTCCATGGCCAGGCCCTTCCTCGCTGACGCCGACTTCGTCGCGAAAGCTGCTGCTGGGCAGGCGAATCGGATCAACACGTGCATCGCCTGCAATCAGGCCTGCCTCGATCACACCTTCTCCGGCCTCATCACGTCCTGCTTGGTCAACCCGCGCGCTTGCCACGAGACGATCCTCACGATCGCCCCGGCGACCGATCGCAAGCATGTCGCCGTCGTCGGGGCCGGGCCGGCCGGTCTGGCGGCCGCGACCACGGCGGCCGGCCGCGGTCACCACGTGACTCTCTTCGAGGCGGACGACCGGATCGGCGGACAGTTCAACCTGGCCAAGCAGATCCCGGGCAAGGAGGAGTTCCACGAGACGCTGCGCTATTTCGAGCACGAGCTCGAGGAGACCGGCGTCGACGTCAAACTCGGCACGCGCGTCACGGCGGGTGACCTCACGGCATACGACGTGGTGCTCGTGGCGACCGGCGTGACCCCGCGCGTCCCCGACGTCGAGGGCGTCGACCACCCCAAGGTCGTGACCTATCTGCAGGTCCTGCGCGACCACGTGCCTGTCGGTGAGCGGGTCGCGATCATGGGCGCGGGCGGCATCGGCTTCGACGTCGCCGAATTCCTCACCCAGGCCGGGCCGAGCGGAGCCGTGGCACCCGAGGTGTTCAACGCCGAGTGGGGGATCGACACCACGTATGCCGCGGCCGGCGGCATCCGTCGCGCGGCCCCTGAGCGGCCGGCGCGGCAGGTTGCCCTTCTGCAGCGCAAGGAGACCAAGGTCGGTGCGGGACTGGGAAAGACGACCGGCTGGATCCACCGCACCCAGCTCAAGCATCGTGGCGTGGCGATGGTGCCGGGCGTGGTCTATGAGCGGATCGACGACCTCGGCCTGCACCTGTCCGTCGGCGGCGAGCGCACGGTCATCGAGTGCGACACCGTCGTGCTCTGCACCGGTCAGGAACCGCAACGCGAGCTGCACGATGCGCTCGCGGAGGCGGGCATCGACGTTCGCCTGATCGGCGGTGCCGATGTCGCCGCGGAACTCGACGCCAAACGCGCCATCAAGCAGGGCACCGAAGTGGCGGCGGCGCTGTGATGGACCCGACGATGCGCCAGGTCCTCGACACCTGGCACGCCGGCGTGGCGGCCAGGGACCTCTCGTGCCTCGAGGAGTTGCTCCACCCTGACGCGGTCTTCCGCTCACCGGTGGCCCACAAGCCGTATGCCGGCGCGGACGTCGTGCGCCTGATCCTCGGCACCGTGATCCAGGTCTTCGAGGATTTCACCTATCACCGGACCTTCGTCACCGAGGACTCCCGCTCCGTCGTGCTCGAGTTCTCCGCGACGGTGAGCGGGCGTCAGCTCAAGGGGATCGACATGATCCGAATCGACGACGAGGGCCGGATCGTGGACTTCGAAGTCATGGTGCGGCCGCGATCGGGACTCGACGCCCTGGCGGCGCAGATGGCCGAGCGGCTCGCGGCATACCTCTGAGGTCAGTGCTGCTGCCAGGCCGGCTTGTCCGCGAGGGTGTCGCGGTAGTAGTCCGCCAATTGCAGCCGGCTGGCTGCGGCGTCATCGACAACGACGGTGACGTGGCGGTGGAACTGCAGCACCGTCCCCGGCCACATCGCGGACACCGGGCCCTCGACGAGTTGGTGGATGGCCTCGGCCTTGGCGCGGCCGGTCGCGAGCAGCAGCAGGTGGCGCGCTTCCATGATCGTGCCGATGCCCTGGGTGAGGCAGTGCACGGGCACCTGCTCGACGTCGTCACCGAAGAACCTCGCATTGTCCAGGCGCGTCTGGCGGGTCAGGGTCTTGATCCGCGTGCGCGAGGCGAGTGAGGAACCCGGCTCGTTGAAGGCGACGTGGCCGTCGGTGCCGATACCGAGCACCTGCAGGTCCACTCCCCCGGCGTCCTCGATCGCCTGCTCGTAGGCCGTGCAGGCAGCCGCGATGTCGGCGGCCAACCCGTCAGGACCATGGACTGCGTTCGGGGCCAGGTCGACGTGATCGGTGAAGTCGCGCGCGATGACATTGCGGTACCGCTGCGGGTGGTCGGCCGGGAGCCCGACATATTCGTCGAGGGTGAAGGCCCGGACGTCGGCGAAGGAGAGTTCGCCGTCCCGATGTCGCCGGATGAGATCGGCATACATGGCGACCGGGCTCGATCCGGTCGCCAGGCCGAGCACGGACTCGGGTCGGCGACGGACCAATGACCCCACGATGTCGGCGCCGACGCTGCCGACCCGCTCCGTGGGGACGATGACGACCTCCATGTCAGGACTCCTTCGACGAGACGGCAGCCGCGAACCAGGCGGTGATGGTGCTCGGGTGGGTGATGGCCGTGCCGACGACGACGGCGTGCGCCCCGGCGTGCATCGCGGCAAGGGCATCGGCCGGGGTGTGGATGCGTCCCTCGGCGATGACCGGCACGTCCAACTCCGCGGCGAGGGCGGCCACCAGGTCGAGGTCGGGGCCGGGGGTTTTGGGGCTGTCCGGGGTGTAACCGGCGAGGGTCGTGCCCACGAGGTCCGCCCCGGCAGCGGCCGCCGCGTGACCGTCGGCCAGGGTCGCGCAATCGGCCATCACCAGCGCACCCGCGTCGTGGACGGCGGCGCAGGCATCGGCGAAGGTCGACCCGTCGGGTCGGGGGCGACGCGTGCCGTCGATGGCGACGACCTGGGCGCCGGTGCGCGCGACGGCGAGGGCGTGCTCCACGCTCGGGGTGATGAAGACGCCGTCGTGCCCGTCCTTCCACAGCCCGATGAGGGGGACGCTCAGCGCGGCGCGCATGGAGTGCAGGTCGGCCAGTCCCTGGGCACGGACGGCGACGGCGCCGCCTCGCACGACGGAGCGGGCGATGCGCGTCATGGTGTCCGGGTCGCGCATCGGCTCCCCCGGGTAGGCCTGGCAGGAAACGATGAGGCCACCTCGGACTGCGTCAATCACGTTGCGGCTCATCGGGTCTGGCCTTCCTTGACGAACTCGGCAGCGCCCAGGTGCGGAGCCAGGGCTCCCGTGGTCGCACGCAGGATCGGGGTGTCGGCCACGACGGGCAGGGCGGCCCGGACCGCGTGGTCAGCGACGGCCTCGCACCAGCCGACCGCCTCCACCAGGCCACCGGACAGCACGACGACCTCGGGATCGAGCACGGCGAGCCA
>NZ_HF570956.1:2668978-2680936 GCF_000367525.1 Phycicoccus elongatus Lp2
GGCCGCGGCATACGAACTGGGTTGGGAAATGGTGCGGCGGTGAACGCCCCGGGTCAGAGCAGGCCGGCGCGCTTCAGGGCCAGGTAGTGATCCGCCAGCGCCGTCGGCAGGGTCTCCGGGGGCTCGTCGATCACGGTGACGCCCAGGGCGCGCAGCGCCGCGGACGTGCGCGCACGCAGGGCCAGGGTGCGCTCGGCGGCGGCTGCGGCATACACGTCCGCGAGGTCGGAGCGAGCGTCCCGCATGGCCAGCACCTCGGGGTCACTCACCGAGGCGACGACGACTCGGTGGCGGGCAACGAGAGCAGGGAGCACAGGTAGCAGCCCCTCCTCGATCGCCGACGGCTCCATGGCTGTGAACAGCACGACCAGGCCCCGCTGACGGCCCAATCGGGAGACCTCCGAGGCGAGCAGGTCCCAGTCTGCTTCGACGATCTGGGCATCGATCGGCGCCAGCGTGCTGATCACGTCGTGCAACACCCCGGCGGCGTCACCCCGGTTGAGCACCCGCGCCCGGACCCGGGCATCACCGGCCAACACCTGCACGCGGTCGCGCGCATGACCGGCGAGTGCGGTGAGCAGCAGCGCCGCGTCCATGGCCGCGTCGAGGCGCGGGGTGTCACCGATCCGACCTGCGCTCGTGCGTGAGGTGTCGAGCACGAGGACGATCCGCTTGTGCTGCTCCGGTTGCCAGGTGCGCACGACGAGGTGCTGGCGTCGCGCTGTCGCCCGCCAGTCGATGGAGCGCACGTCGTCGCCGTCGACCCAATCGCGCAGGCTGTCGAACTCGGTGCCCTGCCCGCGCACCCGCACGGCGGCGCGGCCGTCGATCTGCCGCAACTGGGCCAGCCGGCTCGGGATGTGGCGCCGCGACGGGAAGGGATGAAGCGCGCGCAGCGTCCCGCCCAACGGCACAGAGGCCTGTCGGGCGGCGATCCCCAGTGGGCCGAAGGCGCGGATCGTCACCCGGTCGGCCAACCGGTCGCCGCGTCGCTTCGGGGCCAGCTCCGTCCGCAGGAGGGTCCGTTCACCAGCCGGCACGGTGAGGGCGAGCCGGTCCGGGCTGGCACCGGCAGAGGGCTGCCAGGCGTCCCGGATCCAGCCGCGCAGGGGTCGCCGACCCGCGTTGGTCACCAACACCTCCGTATGACTCCGCTCCCCGACCCGCACCTGCCCCAAGGGCCGCCGCGCCAGGCCGATCCCCGCGGGGGACGCGGCGAGCAGCAGGTCGACAGCGACGACGAGAAGGCAGCCCAGGATCCACAGGCGCACGGTCCAGCCACTGGGCCAGATGACGACCGGCACCAGACCGAGGAGGACGAGCGCGACCGCGCGAGGGGACAGTGCCATCGGGTCAGCGCGGGACGGGCACCGAGTTCAGCGCGCTGTCGAGGACGGAGTCGATTCCCACACCCTCGAGTTCGGCCTCCGGGCGCAGGGTGAGGCGATGCGCGAGCGTCGCCTTGGCGAGGGCCTTGACGTCGTCGGGGGTGACGAAGCCGCGTCCGTTGAGCCACGCCCAGGCACGCGCCGTCGCCATCAGCGCGGTCGCCCCACGTGGGCTGACCCCCAGCGACAGGGAGGGGGAGTTGCGCGTCGCGCGGGCGAGGTCGACGACATAACCGATGACCTCTGGCGAGATCTCCACGCGCCGCACCGCCGCAGCACCCGCCTCGAGGTCGGCGGCGCCCGCCACCGGTGCGATCTGCGCAGTGGTCAGGTCGCGCGGGTCGAAGCCGCCGGCGTGACGGGCCAGCACCTCGATTTCCTGCTCGCGGGGCGGCACCGGCATGACGACCTTGAGCAGGAAGCGGTCGAGTTGCGCCTCGGGCAGCGGATAGGTGCCTTCGTACTCCACCGGGTTCTGCGTCGCGGCAACGAGGAAGGGAGAGGGAAGCGGATGTGCGACGCCGTCGACGCTGACCTGGCGCTCTTCCATCGCCTCCAGCAGCGCCGACTGGGTCTTGGGCGGCGTCCGGTTGATCTCGTCGGCGAGCAGAAGGTTGGTGAACACCGGACCCGGCCGGAAGGTGAAATCGCTGATCCGCGCGTCGTGCACGAGGGAGCCGGTGATGTCGCCCGGCATGAGGTCGGGCGTGAACTGCACCCGCTTGGTCTCGATGGCCAGCGCCGCAGCCAGCGACCGCACGAGCAGCGTCTTCGCGACGCCGGGCACGCCTTCGAGCAGCACGTGGCCGCGGGCCAGCAGGCCGACGAGCAGCCCGGCGACGGCAGCGTCCTGACCGACGACGGCCTTGGCCACTTCGGCGCGCACGCGCGTCAGGGCCTCTCGCGCCTCCGGTGCATCCGCCCGGGTGGGGGTTTCGGTCATCGTGGGGTCACCTTCTCCTCGAGGGTTGCCAGGTCGGTTGCCAGCCGCACGAGGGCGGCATCGGTGTCGGGGGGTGGTCCGTCGAGCGCGGCGCGCGCCGCCTCCAGAGGTATGCCGTGTGCCGCGACCGCGGCCACCACGGCGTCCGGGGCGGCTGAGGTGTCCAGCCGGAGGCGGCTGCGCAGCCGCCCCAGTGTTCCCTGACGCAGGACGTCCGCGGTGCGGGCGCGGTCCTGGGCGGCGCGATAGAGCTCGGCCCGGCTGTGTGTCGTCTCGCTCGCTTTGACGACGACGGGCAGCGGCTCGGGCACGAGCCGTCCCAATCGTCGTCCCGACACCACGGCCAGGGTGAGCACAGCGAGTCCGATGAGGACCAGGCCCGGCATCAGCCAGGCGGGGAGGGCCGGACCCTCCTCCTGGGCGCCGTCGACGGCCCGCTGGTCGGTGATCGACGGGGTGTAGAAGATCAGCCGTGGGTGAGCCCCGAGCACACGCAGCCCGAGGGCAGCGTGCCCGGCGTCGGTGACGTAGCGGTTGGTGAGTGCCCCGCCGAACCCCACGGCATACGTCTGGGGAATTCCCTCGTGGACGGGGACGGTCACGAGCAACGCGCCGTGGTCGATCCCGGCGGTCCGGGGGAGCGGGAAACACGATGTGGCCCCACCATCGGCGATCAGGCGCAGATCGAAGCGGCCGACGGTCGCGTCGTCACGGACCACCGAGTCGCTGCATTCGGCGGCGAACTCGTCCGACCCGCGGCCTCCTGCGGCGAAAACCTGCACGTCCGGATCGATGACATCGAGCACTGCCGGTGCGCCGTCGAGCAGCACCAACCGACCGGCGCCGTTGATCGCGCGGGTGACGGCCTCGGCGCCGCGTGCTGTGAGGAGTCGACTGTCGCCGATGGCCACCGTGGTCTGGGCAGGGCCAGCACTCCCGGCGAGGGCTGCGGAGAGCCCGGCCACGGTGTCGACGAGCTCGACCTGCACGCCGTGATCGCGCAGCACCTCGACGAGAGCGGCCACACCGTTCGGGCCGTGACCGGCCGGGTCGAGATAATTGTCGGTGTTCCTCGGGGCGAGCACTGCGAGCACGATCGAGATCCCGACGATGGAGGCGCACCACAGGAGCACGTTGCGCCCCGAGCGTGCCTTCGCGCGGGCGGTCGCGGTCACCACGGCGCAGCGAGGGCGAGCTGGTCGGGTCGGGCGGAGCGCAGGCGGCTGTCGAGCTCCATGACGCCGCGGACCTGGTCGGCGCTCGCGGCGGCCCGGCCGAAGCGCACGGCGTCGAAGGCCGCGGCGGCATCGGCCACTGCTTGGCGCTCGGTCGGGACGAGGGTGGAGAGTTCCCGGGCCGCCTCGTGGGCGGTGCGACCGGGGCGATCGGCGAGCCAGGTGCGTTCGATGGCCGAGGCGACGACGGCGCGGTAGGCCGCGATCAACGCTTCACCCGCCTCGCCGCGGTCCAAGGCCTGCTGGGCCAGCGCCCGCAGTTCGTCGGCGGTGGCGTCGACGTCCTCGAGCACGCCGGGTGCCGTGGGAGATGCGGGGGCTCGGACGTTCCGGCGCAGGACTCGCCAGAGGACCAGGGCGGCCACGCCCAGGACGAGCAGCACGACCAGCGGCACCAGCCAACTGGGTGCCGAACCGTCGCCACCGAGGCGGGAGAACAGGCCGAAGATCCAGTCTCGGAATCGCTCGAGCAAGGGGCGTTCGACGGTGTAACCGCCCGTCGCCAACTCGCGACGCAGCCAGTCGCGGGCCTCGTCGGTGCCGGGGTCGACCAGCGTTCCGATCACGCCTGCTCTGCCGCCTGCCATGGGGGCGTGATCGTGCCCTCGGCGGCACGCATGAGCGTGACGTCCAACCCCTCGGTGCGCATGCGGGCATCGACGTAGAGGAGTGCGTCGAGCCCGGCTGTGAACGGCGTGGTCAGAGCGCCCGCGATGATCCCGACGACCCCCGTGAGCACGGTCTGCAGCATGTAGACGTCACCGAGGGTGCCGCCGTTGTCGAGAAGGGCGAACATCACGATCATCATCACGATCATCAGCGGGACCATGACGACACTCGATGCCGCCCCGACGAGCATCGCCGTGAGCAGCCGGAGGCCGAAGATCCGCCAGAAGGGCTTCCTGGTGGGCGTCCCCACCAAGGTCCAGGAGCGACGCAGCGAGGCCAGGACGGGCAGGCGCTCGAGCACGATGGCTGATGTCGCGAAGGACAGACGGGTCATGACGACGATCAGGGCCGCAATGAGGACGAGGAGCCAGAGCAGGGCGAGCACCACGAGCACCGCGACGGCTCCACCTCCGAGGTCGGCGCCGCTGGCTGCGGCGTAGACGCCGATGCCGACGGGCAGGCCGAAGCCGATGGTCAGCACGAGTCCCATCGCCAGGCTCACCAGGACTGTGGCCCCGATGAGGGCGAGCAGGCGACCCTTGGTCCCGCGCCAGGTCTCGCCCATGGTGACCTTGCGCCCGAGCACCGCCTGGCCGATGACGTAGGCGAGGAAGCCGGCGAGCATGATGCTGCTGATCGCGCTGGCCAGCGAGGGGAGGTAACTCGCGAACGCCCCCGGGCCCAGCGGGGCCTCAGCGCCGAAGGACTCATCGAGCGTGGTCGTGTCGAGGGAGGCGATCCAGGTTCCCAGGGCTGTGAAGGGGACCAGGGCAACGGCCGAGGTGAGAGCGGCGAGCCCGACGGTGGCCGCGACATTGCCCCGGATCGCCTTGAAGACGGCGCCGAAGAGGTCCCCGAGTTGCAACGGGCGCAGCGGGATGATGCCGGGGCGGAAGTCCACGGCCGGGCGCCATGCGGACGGCGGTGGGGGTGGCGGGGAAGCCTGGGGTGGCTGGGGGGTGGTTTGCCACGATGGCCCCGGCCCCGCGGCATACGGAGGGGGAGGGGTGACGGGTGGCGGCGACGCGCTGCCCGGCGCGGTCCACGGTGATTCGGTCATCTGTTTCCCCCAGTCAACACAGGCAGCACACTATCCGGCACCCGGCCGGTGTGCCGCGAGCGTGTCCTCGACCGCGGTGGCCCGCGCGCAGGTGGCTCCGAGTTTGCGTTGGCGCTCGATGACCGATGGCTCGGACCGCATCAGGGCCCACCCCCGACGGACGAGGATGTGGGGCGGCTTGCGCCGCTCACGCAGGTCGCGAGCCAGCCGACGGAGGAAGTTCACCCCTGGGTGGCGGTGGATGATGCACCAGCCGGAGTGGAGCAGGCCTTCGGCCCGCAGGGGCCCGATCAGCTCGGCGGCGAAGATGCCCTCGGTGAGGATGAGGTCGCCCGGACCGGCCGTGAGCGTTGTCGTGCCGACGGCTCGTGACGTCGGGAGGTCGTAGACGGGCAGCTCGCATGAGCCCGTGTCGACCAGGGTGCGGAGGGCGGCCAGGGCCGCCTCGCCGTTCCAACTGCGCGGGTCGTCCCAGTCGGGGATCCCGAGGCCGGCACTCATCGGCAGGTCGGGATCGTCCTGGTCGCGATAGAAGTCGTCGAGGCGAACGATCGGCCAGTGGTGGTTCGCGGCCAGGCGGGCGGCCAGACGGGACTTCCCCGAGCCGGACGGTCCGGCCAGGATGACAACGCGGGTGCGCATGGTGGTGCGGTCAGCGGCCCTTCGGGTGCCAGACGGTCTTGGTCTCCAGGAAGGTGCTCATCCGCTGCAGGCCAGGCTCGACGCTCCAGTCCGGCTCGATCGCGGCCGCCCCGGCGCCCCCCGGACGAATGACGCGCTTGAGGGTGTCGGCAGCGGCTCGCTCCCACTCACCCCAGGCCTCGCCCTGAAGACCGGCGGCACCGGTGAGGTCGATCCCGTTGACATCGCGGTGCGAGGCCAACCAGGGCGCGATCTCGACGGCGTCGCCGGTGACGATGTTGACGACGCCGCCTGGCACGTCCGAAGTCGCCAGGCACTCCGAGAGGGTGATGGCCGGCAGCGGACGCTCCTTGGAGGAGACGACGACGACCGAGTTGCCGGTGACGATCGCCGGGGCGATCACGCTGACCAGGCCGAGCAGGCTCGACTCCTGCGGGGCGAGGACAGCGACGACGCCGCTCGGCTCAGGCGCCGAGATGTTGAAGAAGGGTCCGGCCACCGGGTTGAGCCCGCCGAGCACCTGGGGCAGCTTGTCGGACCAGCCGGCATACCAAACCCAGCGGTCGATCGCCTGCGAGACAAGGGAATCCGCCTTGCTCGGCGAGACTCCCTCGCTGGCCCGGACCTCCTCGACGAACTGGGCGCGGCGGCCCTCCATGACCTCGGCGACGCGGTAGAGCACCTGCCCCCGGTTGTATGCCGTGGCGCCGGCCCAGCCGGCCTGCGCACCGCGCGCTGCGGTCACCGCATCACGCGCGTCCTTGCGCGAGCCCTGAGAGGCGTTGGCCAAGAACTTCGGTGAGGCGCCCGCGCGGGTGGGTGCGGCATACACCTCGTAGGAACGGCCCGACTCCGAGCGGGGGAACTTCCCGCCGATGTAGAGCTTGTAGGTCTTGCGGACGTCGACACGCTCAGCCATCAGATGCTCCCCTTCAGGTAGGCCTCGAGGCCGTGTCGGCCACCTTCGCGGCCGTAACCGGACTCCTTGTAGCCACCGAAGGGCGACGTCGGGTCGAACTGGTTGAAGGTGTTGGCCCACACCACGCCGGCCTTGAGCTGATCCGCCATCCACAGGATGCGAGAACCCTTGTCGGTCCAGATGCCCGCCGACAGGCCGTAGGGCGTGTTGTTCGCCTTGGCCACCGCCTCCTGCGGGGTGCGGAAGGTCAGCACCGACAGGACCGGACCGAAGATCTCCTCCTGGGCGATCCGGTGCGTCTGCGTGACCCCCGAGAAGAGGGTCGGCCGGAACCAGAATCCCTTCTGCGGCAACGCGCAGCCGTTGTCCCAGCGCTCCGCACCCTCGGCTTCTCCGGCGTCGACGAGCGAGGTGATCCGGTCGAGCTGGGCACGGGAGTTGATGGCCCCGACGTCGGTGTTCTTGTCGAGCGGATCGCCCACGCGCAGGGTCGACAGCCGACGCTGCAGACGCCGAACGACCTCGTCGGCGACGGTCTCCTGCACGAGCAATCGGCTTCCGGCACAACAGACATGGCCCTGGTTGAAGAAGATCCCGCGCACGATGCCCTCGACGGTCTGGTCGATGGGGGCGTCGTCGAAGACGATATTGGCGCCCTTGCCGCCGAGCTCGAGGGTGGCCTTCTTGCGGGTCCCCGCGATCGAGCGGGCGATCATCTTGCCGACCCCGGTCGAGCCCGTGAAGGCGATCTTGTCGATGCCGGGGTGGTCGACGATGGCCTGCCCGGTGTCACCCGCGCCGGTGACGATGTTGACGACCCCGGGCGGCAGCTCCGCCTGCTGGCAGACCTGGGCGAAGAGCAGCGCCGTCAGGGGCGTGGTCTCGGCCGGCTTGAGGACGACGGTGTTGCCGGTGGCGAGGGCGGGCGCGACCTTCCACGCGAGCATCAGGAGCGGGAAGTTCCACGGGATGATCTGCCCGACCACACCGTGCGGCCTCGGATCGGGCCCGTACCCGGCATACGAGAGCTTGTCCGCCCAGCCGGCGTGGTAGAAGAAGTGCGCCGCCGCGAGCGGGATGTCGACGTCGCGGGTCTCCTTGATCGGCTTGCCGTTGTCGAGGGTCTCCAGGACGGCGAACTCGCGCGCCCGCTCCTGCAGGATCCGCGCGATCCGGAAGAGGTACTTCCCGCGGTCGGCACCACTCATCCGCGACCACACCCGGGTGTATGCCGTGCGTGCGGCCTTCACCGCAAGGTCGACATCGTCGGGGCTCGCCTCGTGGATGTCGGCGAGCACCTCCTCGGTGGCCGGATTGACGGTCTTGAACGCGGTGCCGCGGCCGTCCACCCAGTCGCCGTTGATGAACAGGCCGTAGGTGGAGTCCACGTCGACGACGGCTCGGGACTCGGGTGCCGGGGCGTACTCGAAGGTGGGCATGATGTCCTCTTTCGCCGGCTCAGTAGGCCGTGCTCGGGGAGTCGTCGGCGATGTAGGTGGCGCTGGAGTAGACCCCGTCCTTCATCTTCTGGCGCTGGAGCAGCAGGTCGTTCAGGAGAGAGGAGGCGCCGAAGCGGAACCACTGGTTGTCGAGCCAGTCCTCACCGGCGACCTCGTTGACCGCGACGAGGAACTTGATCGCGTCCTTGCTGGTCTTGATGCCACCGGCAGGCTTGACGCCGACCATCTCACCGGTGAGTTCACGCCAGTCGCGCACCGCTTCGAGCATGATAAGGGTGACGGGGAGTGTTGCGGCAGGCTGGATCTTGCCCGTGCTGGTCTTGATGAAGTCGCCACCGGCGAGCATCGAGAGCCACGAGGCGCGGCGGACGTTGTCGTAGGTGACGAGTTCGCCAGTCTCCATGATCACCTTGAGTCGGGCATCGCCGCAGGCGGCCTTGGTCTGGGCGATCTGGTGGAAGACGGTCAGGTAGTCGCCGGAGAGGAAGGCCCCACGGTCGATGACCATGTCGATCTCGTCGGCACCGGCCGTCACAGCGTCCTTGGTGTCGAGCAGTTTGACCGGCATCGAGGCGCGGCCACTGGGGAAGGCGGTGGCGACGGCGGCGACCTTGACCCCCGAGTCGCCCAGGACCTCCTTGGCGGTTGCGACCATGTCGCCGTAGACGCAGACCGCGGCCGGGCGGGGGGTGGTGAGGTCGCTCGGGTCGGGGGAGAGGGCCTTGGCGGCCAGGCCGCGCACTCGGCCGTGGGTGTCGGCCCCCTCGAGCGTGGTCAGGTCGATCATCGAGATGGCCAGATCGATCGCCCAGCGCTTGGAGTCGTTCTTGATACTCCGCGTGCCGAGCCCGGCGGCGCGGGCCTCACAGCCGACCTGGTCGACACCCCGCAGCCCGTGAAGCCAACTGGTCAGGGCCTGGTTGGTCAGTCGCGAGACGCCGAGCAGGTCGCGGGCCCGGGCCGTGGCGTCGACGGCGGTGTCAGTGGTGCTCACCCGAGGAGTCTAGGGCGACCTTGGCGACCCACCGATTCGTTCGGGGGGCCGGGGCCCGATCAGTCTGCGGGACCGGCCCCGAGCGTCACCGTCTGCGAGTGGACCGCGCCGGCGCCGTCGGTCCAGGTGATCGACACCGAGTCGCCCGGCTCGTGCGCATCGACCAGGGCCCGCAGCGCGTCGGCACTGTTGACGGCCTTGCCGTCGAGGGCGGTGACGATGTCGCCCGCGCTCAGACCTGTGGAGGCCGCCCCGGACCCGTCGATGACCCCGGCCACGGCGGCCCCGACCGTGTTCGAGAACTGCTGGCTCAACCGCACCCCGAGGAAGGCCGGCACGCCTTGGTGGATCGTCTCGTTGTCGACGCCGGCGACGATCTGCTCGGCGATGTCGAGGGCGTGGTTGATCGGAACCGCATACCCGGCGACCGTCTGGCCGCTGCGCGCCGAGGTCTGGGCCGCGGTGTCGACACCCACCACCTTGCCGGAGGCGTCATAGAGGGGCCCACCCGAGTCGCCGGCCCGAATGCCCGCGTTGGTCTGGATCAGACCCGTCAGGTCCTCGGCGTTTCCGCCCCCTTGGTCGCTCGCGGTGATCGACTGTCCCAGAGCAGTGACGACGCCGGTCGAGGCCGAGGTGCCGGGTTCGTTGCCGGCGTTCCCGACCCCGGTGACCGCATCGCCGACACTGACGGTGTCGGAGTCGCCGAGAGTGGCGGTCGCCAGGCCTGACGCGTCCTTGAGCTGGATGACGGCCACGTCGTTCGTCGGGCTGGTGCCGACGACCGTTGCCTCATAAGTCTTCCCCGTCGACAGGTCGGTGACCTCGAGGCTGGTGGAACCCTCGACGACGTGGTTGTTGGTGAGGACTCGGCCGTTGCTCGTCAGGATGATCCCGGTACCGGCCGCCTCGCCCTGCCCAAAATTCTCCGTGGCGACGATGTCGACGACACCTCGGACCTGCTCGCTGCTCGCCGTCCCGGTCGTGCCGCCGGAGGTGCCGGACGAGCCGCCAAGGTCTCCGAGCCCGCCGGTGGTGCCGGAGCCACCCGGCGAGACGGGGGTGCTCCACCCGCCCCCGGTGTTGCCGTTGCCGAACTGCGGCGTCGTCGTGGTCCCACTCGTCGGCGCCTGCTGGACGGCGGCAACGGACGAGGTCCGCGACTGGACGAGGTCGAGGGCGACGACGCCGCCCAAGGCAGTCGCGGCGAACGTGCTGGCGGCGGCACCGACGCCAGCGGCAGCAATGAGGAGGCGGTGGCTCGTGTTCATGGGCGCCACTCAACGCCCGGGGTCTGGATGCTCGCTGGAGGCTGCCTATGGCCAACCTGTGCATCCAGACGTCCGCCTCAGATCGAGGTGAATCCCTCGTATGCCGCGCGCAGAGCCGCGAGCCGGCTCGCCGCCCGCTCCCGGGCGCCGCGCAGGTCATCGCCGGTCACCGGCTCGATCACCTCGAGGTAGACCTTGAGCTTCGGCTCGGTCCCGCTCGGGCGGACGATAATGCGCGAAGCGTCGGTGAGGTACCACCGAAGTCCCTCCGTCGGGGGCAGTCCACCATCGCCGAGGGCGAGATCATCGAGACGCGAAACCTCCACTCCCGCAACGGAAGCCGGCGGGTCGGCGCGCAGTCGCTCCATGATCCGACCGATGATCGACAGGTCCTCGACTCGGATCGAGAACGCGTCGGTGGCGTGCACACCGTGCTCTCGGGCCAGGTCGTCGAGGCGGACGGTCAGGTCACGCCCCGCAGCCTTCTCGGTCGCCGCGAGCTCGGCCAGCATGAGGGCTGCCGTGACCCCATCCTTGTCCTTCACGTGGTCAGGGTCGACGCAGTAGCCCAGCGCCTCCTCGTAGCCATAGGCCAACCCCGGAACCCGCCCGATCCACTTGAATCCGGTGAGGGTCTCCTCGTGCGACACCCCGGCCGCCCGCGCCATCGTGGCGAGCATCCGCGAGGAGACGATCGAGTTGGCGAGGACGCCCCCCTCGCGGACCCCGCGCGCGATGACGTGCGAGCCGAGCAGTGCGCCGACCTCGTCCCCGCGGAGCATGCGCCAGCCCCCGGGACCAGCCACAGCGGCGGCGCACCGATCGGCGTCGGGATCGTTGGCGATGACCAGGTCCGGGCCGGTCTGCTCGGCCAACTCCAGGGCCAGGTCCATCGCCCCGGGTTCCTCGGGGTTGGGGAAGGACACAGTGGGGAACATCGGGTCCGGCTCGGCCTGTGCGACAACTGATATCGGTTCCGCGAAGCCCGCGGCGGCAAAGGCGGCGCGGATCGTCTCGGTCCCGACACCGTGCATCGCGGTGTGGACCACCGTCAGGTCACGGGGCGCAGTCGGCGCGACCACGGAGGCGGCGTCACGGACGTAATCGGTGATGACGCTCTCCTCGACGACCTCCCAGCCGCCGTCGGCCAGCGGCACCTCGGCGACGCGCTCTATCCGACCGATCTGGTCCGCGATCATGCTGTCGACGGGAGGCACGATCTGCGAGCCATCACCGACGTAGACCTTGTACCCGTTGTCCTGCGGCGGGTTGTGACTCGCCGTGACCATGACCCCCGCGTCCGCGCCGAGGGCGCGCACGGCATACGCCAGCACGGGGGTGGGGAGGGTTCGTGGCATGAGCGCGGCCCGCCCGCCC
>NZ_HF570956.1:2681036-2692083 GCF_000367525.1 Phycicoccus elongatus Lp2
CGCCCCCGCAGCCGCAGCCCCGGCAGCCGTGCCGCGCGCGGCGTCGCTGATCGGCCGACCCAGCCGCACCGCCTGCAGGTCGGCACGGAAGTCGGCGGCGCTCTGGTAGCGGGCGGCCCGGTCCTTGTTGAGCGCGTGCAGGACGACCGCATCCAGGTCGGGGCCGACCGACTCCTCGACGGTTGACGGCGGCGCCGGCGGTTGCCCGACGTGCTGGTAGGCGATCGCGACCGGGCTGTCCCCCTGGAAGGGCGGCCGGCCGGTGAGGAGCTCATAGAGCATGCAGCCGGTCGAGTAGAGGTCGCTGCGGGCGTCGACGTTCTGGCCCTGCGCCTGCTCGGGCGAGAGGTATTGCGCGGTGCCGATCACGGCTTGCGTCTGGGTCATCGTCGCGTTGGTGTCGGCGATGGCGCGGGCGATGCCGAAGTCCATCACCTTGACCGAATTGTCCGCGCCGATCATCACGTTCGCCGGCTTGATGTCGCGGTGGACGATGCCCATCCGGTGCGAGTAGGCCAGGGCGTCCAGGACGCCCTCGGTGATCCGGGCGGCCTCGTTGCTGGTCAGCTTGCCCCGCTGGTTGAGGACCTCGCGCAGCGTCTTGCCCTCGACGTACTCCATGACGATGAAGGGGACATTGTGCGGCCGGCCGTGCGAGTCCACGCCCTTGTCCTCGCCGGAGTCGTAGACCGCGACGATCGAGGCGTGGTTGAGGCCGGCGCTGGACTGGGCCTCTCGGCGGAAGCGGGTGAGGAACGAGGCATCGCGCGCGAGGTCGCTGCGCAACATCTTGATGGCGACCGGGCGCTTCAGGCGCAGGTCGACCCCCCGGTGGACCTCGGCCATGCCGCCGCGGCCGACCAGCTCACCCACTTCGTACCGTCCGCCGAGCAGACGGGCTTGCTCGCTCATTGTTGCCTTCCGATCATCAGGATCATCTGAGCACCGCTTCCATGATGGCCTTGGCGACCGGGGCGGCCGTGCGACCCCCGGATGCCTCGTTGCCGGCCGTGCCGCCCTCCTCGACGACGACAGCCACCGCGACGGTCGGGTTCTCCGCCGGCGCGAAGGAGATGAACCAGGCGTGGGGCGCCGCGCCGGGTGCGTGCTGGGCGGTGCCGGTCTTGCCGGCCACGGTGATGCCGTCCATCTGGGCGGCCGTGCCGGTGCCGCTCGCCACGACGCTCGTCATCATCGTCGTGAGTTCGGCGGCGACATCGGGGCTGATCGCTTCCGAGAGGGTGCTCGGCTCGCCGGACTCGATCGTCGTCAGATCGGAGGCCAGCACCGACTGCACGAGGTAGGGCTTCATGACGACCCCCTTGTTGGCGATGCCTGCCGCGACCATGGCCATCTGCAGCGGCGTGACGCGCACGTCGTACTGGCCGACGGCGGACTGGGCCTCTTGCGGCTTGTTGAGCTCGGCCGGGACCGAGCTCGCAGTGACCCGCATCGGCACGGCGAGCTGGTCGCCGAAGCCGAACTTCGCCGCCTGCTGACGCAGGGCGTCCCCGCCGAGCTCCATGCCGAGCCAGCCGAAGGCGGTGTTGCACGAGATCCGCAGGGCATCGGTCAGTGACACCTTGTCGTCGGCCCCGCATGCGCGCCCACCGGAGTTCGGGAGACCGACGGTCGTCTGCGGCAGGTCGAGATTGGCCGGGCCCGGCAGGACGCTGTCGGGTTGGAACCTCCCGCTGGAGAGGGCGGCCGCGGCCGTCACGACCTTGAAGGTCGAGCCGGGCGGATAGAGGTTGCCGGCGATGGCGCGGTTGACAAGAGGGCGCGCCGGGTCGCCGTTGAGCGCCTTGTATGCCGTGTCGAGCGCCGCCAGGTCATGCGAGGCGAGCGCGTTCGGGTCGTAGCTCGGCTTGCTGACCATGGCCAGGATCTCGCCGGTCTTGGGATTGAGCGCGACAGCCGCGCCCCGTTGGTCACCCAGGGCGTCGTATGCCGCTTCCTGGGCCTTGGCGTTGATCGTGAGCACGAGGTTGGCGCCCTTGGCCTTGCGACCGGTGAAGAGGTCGGAGACCCGGCGGTAGAAGAGCTTGTCGCTGGAACCGGAGAGCAGCGCGTTCTCGGTCGACTCCAGTCCCCCTGCGGCGCCGTAGAAGGAGTAGTAACCGGTGAGATCGGCATACATCGGCCCGGCGGGGTAGGTGCGGAGGAACTTGAACTCGCCGCTCACCGGCGTCGAGACCGCGATCGGGGTGTCGCCGACGAGGATCTGCCCGCGCTCGCGGGCGTAGGTCGAGAGCAGGGTGCGCCGGTTGTCCTCGCGCGCATTGAGCCCCTTGGCGAGGAAGACCTGGATGATCGTCGTCGACACGAGCAGGGTCGCGAAGAGCAACGCGACGAAGGTCGACAGGCGACGGATCGGCGCGTTCACAGCTTCACCACCTGCGTGGGCGCCTCGCCGATGGGGGTGGGCCCGCTCTCGGGGACCGGTCGGCGGGCGTGGTCGCTGATCCGCAGCAGGATCGCGACGATCACCCAGTTGGCGAGCAGGGAGGAGCCACCCTGGGAGAGGAAGGGCATGGTCAGGCCGGTCAGCGGGATGACCCGGGTGACGCCCCCGACGACGACGAAGCACTGCAGCGCCACCGAGAAGGCCAGCCCGGCGGCGAGCAACTTGCCGAAGCCGTCGCGGGCACCGATCGCGGTGCGCAGACCGCGCTCGACGAGCAGCGCGTAGAGGACGAGGATCGCGAAGAGGCCGACCATCCCGAGTTCCTCGCCGAAGCTCGGGATGATGAAGTCGCTCTCGGCGAAGTAGGTGATGTCGGGTCGGCCCCGACCCAGGCCGGTGCCGACCATCCCGCCCGCACCCATGCCCATGAGGCCCTTGGCGAGTTGGTCGGAGGTGGCCAGTGCCTCCTGGCTGAAGGTGTCGAGCCAGAGCAGCACCCGCGTCTGGACGTGCCCGAACATCAGGTATGCCGCGTAGGCGCCGGCCGCGAAGAGGGTCAGGCCGATGATGATCCAGCTGATCCGCTCGGTCGCGATGTAGAGCAGGGCGACGAAGAGACCGAAGAAGAGCAGCGAGGAGCCGAGGTCGCGCTCGACGACGAGGACTCCGATGGCGAGCACCCAGGCGACGAGGATCGGGCCGAGGTCGCGGGCGCGCGGGAGGGTGAGGCCGAGGACGCGACGTCCCGCGACGGACAGGGCGTCGCGGGTCTGGACGAAGTAGCCGGCGAAGAAGATCGCCAGGATGATCTTGGCGATCTCGCCGGGCTGGAAACTGAAGGGCCCCAAGGAGATCCAGATCTTGGAGCCGTTCTTGTCCGAGCCGATGACCGGCAGGATGGGCAGCAGGAGCAACACGAATCCGAGCAGACCGGCGGTGAAGGTGTAGCGGCGCAGCACCCGGTGGTCGCGCATGATGATGATGGCGGCGATGGCGCACCCGACCGCCAGCGCGCTCCACATGAGCTGGCGCAGTGCCATGCCCTCGCCGATGGATCGGCCGTGGGCGATGTCGAGCCGGTGGATCATCACCAGGCCGAGGCCGTTGAGGAGGGTGGCGACGGGCAGCAGGATCGGGTCGGCGTAGGCGGCCCGCCAGCGCAGGACCAGGTGGAAGGCGAGCGCGATCCCGAGGAAGCCGCCGCCGAGGACGAGCAGGCTGCTGGGCACCTCGCCGTGGGTGTTGACCCCGACATTGACGTAGGCGAGGAGCACGATGGCGGTCGCCGCGACGACGAGCAGCAACTCGACGTTGCGGCCGCGGCGTGGGGCGAAGCGGGAGACGACGGTCATCGGGTCACGTCGACGGGATCGGGGCCGTGGTCGGGCTCGTCGTGGGGCTGGCCGAGGGCGACGGGCCGGGGGATGCCGAGTCGTTGGGTGAGGGGCTCGGCGAGGGGCTCGGGGTCGGCTGGGTCCAGTCGTCGGTGACCGATCTGCAGGTCTGGAGCTGGTCCCTGAACCATTCGCAGGCCCGCGCCTGCACCGCGAGGCTGCGCAGGAGGGCGTCGGCGTCCGCGCGGTTGTCGAACTCCACGCCACCGGCGAGCCGCACCCGATAGATGTCGGGCAGGGCGGTGGCCGCGATGTCGGTGCGGCGCTCGATGCGTGAGAGCGACACCGGCCCCAGGTGCTGGTCGATGCCGCGGTTGAGGACGACCCGGTTCTGGTCCACGCCCACCCAGTACTGCGACTGGGTCCACAACCACCCGGCATACAGACCACCGGCGAGGACGATCACGGCGACCGCGAGGGCCCCGAGGATGCGCAGAGTGCGGCCGCGGCGGGTCGGTGGGCCCTCCTCGGCGAGCTCGACGTCCTCGCTCCCCGCATCCGAGCCGGTGGCCTCCTTGGTGAGGGCGGCGGCCTTCTCGGCCGGGGTCACCGGGATCGGTCGGGTGCCCTTGCGGGTGGCGGCGGCCGCCCCCACGACGGTCGGGACATCGGTGGGGACGGGGCCGACCCGCAGATCGACGACGTCGCCGATGACCACCGTGACGTTGTCGGGGGCGCCGGCGCGAAGGGCGAGCGCGACGAGGCGCTCGCAGGCATCAACGGGTTTGCGCTCACCGAGCAGGACCTCGTCGATGGTGTCGCGGGCGACATAGTCGGTGAGGCCGTCGCTCGCGATGAGATAGCGATCACCCGGGATCGCCTGTCGGACAACGACATCGGGCTCGTCGTCGGGCTGGCCGGTCAGGACCTTGGTGACGAGGGAGCGCTGCGGATGGGTCTGCGCCTCCTCGGCGGTGATCCGGCCCTCGTCGACGAGGTTCTGGACGAAGGAGTGGTCCTTGGTGATCTGGGTGACCACTCCGTCGCGGACGAGAAAGGCGCGCGAGTCACCGATGTGGGTGAGGACCAGCTTGTCGCGGGAGCGGAGCAGGGCGATGAGCGTGGTGCCCATACCGCGAAGGGAAGGATCCTCCTTGACGCGGTCCCCCAGTTGGGCGTTCGCCAGGGCGATTCGGGCGAGCAGGGCATCGGTGGCTTCGGCGCCGGAGAAGGCCTGGTCGTCCAAATCGGCCAGCGCGCCGATGATCGTCGAGGAGGCGACATCGCCGCCGGCGTGCCCCCCCATGCCGTCGGCCATCGCGAGCAGATGCGGGCCGGCATACCCGCTGTCCTCGTTGTTGGTCCGGACCATGCCCACGTCGGAGCGGGCCGCATAGTTGAAGGCGATCGGCATCGGCTACCTGGCCAGCTCGACCACGGTCCGCCCGATGCGCAGCGTCGTCCCCAACTCGAGGGGGGTGGGAGCGGTGATCCGGCGGTTGTCGACGAAGGTGCCATTGGTGGAGCCGAGGTCCTCGACCAGCCAGCGCCCTTCCTGTTCGAAGATGCGGGCGTGCCGCCCCGAGGCGTAGTCGTCGTCGAGGACGAGCGCGCATTCCGGCGAGCGACCGATGAGCGTGCCCTGGGACCGCAGCGGCAGGGAGGTGCCGGACAGGGGGCCCTCGGTGACGACGAGTTTGCGCGGGTGGCTGCCCCGACGCCCGCTGAGCATCCCCGCTTTGAGGGCGGCTGGGCGGGCCGGTGAGGCGCCCGGGATGGGGCCGCTCGGCTCGGTGCCCCGGCGGACTCGTTGGGTGACCCGGGTGCCGTAGAGGTCGCCGCGCAGGACCCCGACGATCGCGAACACGAAGAGCCAGAGGGCCACGAGCAGCCCGAGGCGCAGGATCGTCAGGGTGAGTTCGCTCATGGACGCTTGGCCCGGTAGGTCATCGAGGTGCGGCCGATGGTGACCTGGTCACCGTCACGCAGGTGCTCGGAATCGACGCGTTCGCCGTTGACGAAGGTGCCATTGGTCGAGCCGAGGTCGCGGATCAGGGCGACGAAGTGTGGCCCGTCGATGCTGACCCGGATCTCGCTGTGCCGACGGCTGACGCCGGGGTCGTCGAGGATGATGTCGGCGTCGTCGTCGCGGCCCAGGACGTTGATGGCGCCCATGAGCAGGTAGCGGTGGCCATCGACGATGAGGCAGGGGCGGTCGCTGGCGCGCACCTTGGCCGGCTTGGGGGCCGGTCGGTGCTCGGGCTCGGCGACGCGTGCCGCAGGAACGGACGCGGGCGGTGCCTCGAGGCCGTCGTCGTCGTCCTCGTCCAGGTCGCCCGGTGCCGCGGCATACCGGTCGTGGACGGGGGAGGGTGCGGACTCGGCCTTCGGGTGGCGGGCGGTCGAGGGCCGGACCCGGAAGACACCGGTCTCGAGGTCGCCCCCGTTCGTCAGCGAGATGCGGATCGGGCCGCCGGCCGTGTAGTGCTGCGAGGCGACGTGCTCCTCGGCCGCCACGACGAGTTCCTCGGCGACCTCGGGGTCGTCGGTGAGGCGGTCGTGGTCGGTGTCGGAGAGTTCGATGGTGAAGACATTGGGGACGATCGCGCGGCCGCGGCCGGCATGCGAGGCGCGGTCGTCCATGGCGCGGCGGATCGCGCTCGCGATCTCGACCGGCTGCACCTCGGCGCGGAAGGCGCGGGCAAAGATGCCGTTGTAGGCACGCTCGAGCTTCCCCTCGACGCGGTCGAACAAGCCCATCTGGTCCTCGCCTCCTCGTCTTCGGTCGTGCCGTGGTCGGTGCCCGCGTCGTGCCGGTGGCCACGGTCCGGCCCAGCCTACTTAATGGGTCTTTGCCGATCGGGGATCCGTGGGATGTCGGCGGTCCCCGTTCTACGGTTGGTCCATGACCGGTGTGCAGGTGTTGACGCCGCGCGAGGTGCCCTTGGGTGGGCTGCGGGCCATGACAGTTCGGCGAACCCTGCCGGCCCGGGAACGCAGCTTTGTCGGGGCGTGGTGCTTCGTCGACCACTACGGCCCCGACGAGGTGGCCACGACCGGGGGGATGGACGTCGCGCCGCATCCGCACTGCGGCCTGGCGACCGTGTCGTGGCTGTTCATGGGGGAGATCGAGCACCGGGACTCCCTCGGTACCCAGGCGGTGGTCCGGCCCGGTGAGGTCAACCTGATGACGGCGGGGCGCGGCATCGCCCACTCCGAGCAGTCGACGGACTCCACGTCGGTGCTTCATGGGGTGCAGCTCTGGGTGGCGCTGCCGGACGCGGCGCGCGACGCTGCGCCAGCCTTCGAGCATCACGTGCCGCCGGTGGTCTCCCCGGCGGCTGGGGTGCGGGCGGCGGTCTTCGTCGGCTCGCTCTTCGGGTCGCACTCGCCGGTCGCGACCGCCACACCGCTGCTGGGGGCCGAGGTCGTGCTCGATCCCGGCGCCTCGGTGACCCTGGATTCTCCCGAGGACTTCGAGGTCGCCGTGCTTCTCGACACCGGCACGGTGACGTATGCCGGCCGCGAACTCGCCGTCGGTGACC
The DNA here is from genome assembly GCF_000367525.1 of Phycicoccus elongatus Lp2. Taxonomy (GTDB): domain Bacteria; phylum Actinomycetota; class Actinomycetes; order Actinomycetales; family Dermatophilaceae; genus Phycicoccus_A; species Phycicoccus_A elongatus. The sequence continues at coordinate 2,688,323 of NZ_HF570956.1, forward strand.
TCGCCGTCGTGGAGGTGGGCACGCGGCATACGCCCCTGGAGGTGGTGGCCGGCGAGTCGGGCGCGCGCGTGGTCGTGCTCGGTGGTCCGCCCTTCGAGGAGGAGGTCGTGATGTGGTGGAACTTCGTGGGCCGCAGCCATGACGAGGTTGTGGCCGCGCAGGAGGAGTGGAACGCCCATGGCGGGCGCTTCGGGTATGTCGCGGGCTACGTGCCGCGCAGCGACGAGCACTGGTGGATCCCGGCACCGGACCTGCCCGGTGTGCGGCTGCGGCCGCGAGGGCGGCTGGGGCGGGCCGTTACCTGAGAGGACGCCCAACGGCGGCCGGCTGGGCTCTCCACTTCGGCTGGGGGCTGTTGGCAGGCTCCTTCTAGCATGGGCCGGTGAAGAGTGTGTGGGGCAAGTTGTCGGGGCAGGGCCCCGGCGCGTTGCACGGCACCCTGCACAGCGCTCTCGGGGCCAAGAGTCTGCCGATCACACTCGGGTTGTCCGGGGTGATCGTCACCGGCGCGGTGATCTTCGGCACGGTGATGACCGATCGGATGCAGACGCCGGAGACGATCCCGAATGCCGAAGGCCCGGCGGTGCCGAGCCCCCCTGCATCGCCGGTGAAGCCGTCGCCGACGCCCACCCCTGCTCCCACGCCGACCGTCAGTCCGTCGGCGCTGCCGCAACCCTTCTCCTCGAGCGTGCCCACGGTGTCGCGTGTGCCGCAGCCCCCCGCACGAACGGTCGTGCCGACCCGGCCCTCCCTCCCGCCGGTTGCCTCTTCTCCGGTCGTCGTGCCGCCGGTCCCGACACCCACCCCCACTCCCACACTTACGCCGACGCCCACGCCTACGCCCACGCCCACGCCGACTCCTGAGCCGACGGTCATCAGTGAGCCCGCTCAGGTGCTCTCGGTGCTCGGTGGGCGGCTGGTGCTCCACGTCAAGCTCGTCGACGGCGCCGTCGTCAACATCTCCCCGATCGGCATCGCGGACTTCTCGGAGGGCTGCCGCCTCGACGCGGCCCACGGTGTGCTGAAGGATCTTGTCGGTCGGAGGGTCGCTCTGGAACGGATCGGCGAGGGGACCACCGACAGTTCGGGCTACACGCGGCGCATCGTGCGCGTCGACGGCACCGACCTTGCCGCGCTCGTCTCGGCCGCCGTGACCGAGCAGTGCGCCAGCGGTGCGCCAGCCTCGGACCCGACGCCGACTCCTGAACCTGAGACTCCGTCGCCGCCGGTGACCAGCGAGCCCGTGATCACCGAGCCTGCTGTGAGCAGCGAGCCGCCCGTGCCAGCGGATCCGCCTGCCTCCCCACTTCCCGACACCCCGGGCAACGATCCGGCGACGCCCCCCGCGATCCGTCCCGAGTCGACGCCGAGCGCCCCGACCCAATGAGCTTGCGCGGGACACTCGCCCTTCCGACCCAGCCAGGAACCCCTGTCGCAGCGTCTGCAGTTGCGCCACAGGGGGAGGCAACTTACATGCGCCACATGTTGGCGCATGTGACATGGCCGGGTGGGTGGCGCAACTGCAGACGCTTGCGCGAGAGGTATGCCGCGCGCCCGGCTTCACGACGGGCGGGACCGATGAGCCCCGACCAAGTTGGTGGCGGGAAGCGGATTGGAGTTCGCACGCGGCATACGTCATGATTGGACGGCTTCGGTGCGGTGACGTCCCGAAGTGACCACGCGCAAGTGGCGGAACGGCAGACGCGCTGTCTTCAGGTGGCAGTGTCCTTACGGGCGTGGGGGTTCAAATCCCCCCTTGCGCACTCTGGGAATGTTCCCGAATGTCGGGGTCATCTCTTCCCGAAAGTCCCGGGTCAGAGCGATCTGGCCGGGGGCTTCGTCGTCGTTGGCAGCTTAAGGGACGCGGGACGGGTGGACCGGGCTGTTCGCGGTCGGCCGTGGTGGTCCTCGCGCGTTTGCGAGGCGTGAGTGAACTCGTGCGAGAGCGCGTGCGAGGTGTCGGAGAGTCCGAGCCGGGCAATCGTGCAGCAGGTTGCTGCACAAGCGGGTCAAGGGGTGGAAGGAAGCGCGGCTACGTACGGGTGCCGGGGCTGCGGGCTCGCCGATCCGTGCGGTAGTAGTGGTCGAGCGGCCTTTCATCTGGCTCCTCGTCGAGGACCAGCCGCCAGGGGTCGTCGAGCTCGCGGGTGGTGTGCCACTTTCCCGCCAGGGCTGGGCCTTTGAAGCGTTGGGCGCCGGTCACCGGGTCCGGTGCCTTGTGCGCGACGAACTCGTACTTGCGGCGTCGGTCGAACTCCTCGCGACGGCGGGCTTTGGTGGCGGCGGGGTCGGCGGGTCGTGGCGGGTCGAGCTCCCGTAGATCGGTGGGGATGGCGGCACTGTGGAGGCGACCGTCGAGCCAGAAGGTGTCGGGCACGTGGCCGGGTCGGACGCCTCGTTGGGTCTCGTGCAGATCCTTCGTGTCGGTTATACCCATGGTCCGGAGGGGCCGTGCCCAGTGCTCGGGCTTGACGGTGGTGTAGGCGCGGTCAGCGAGGACTTCGGTGACGGTGCCGAGGCGGCGGATGATCGCCAGTGCTGCTGGGCACCTGTCTCGGACCCCGTGTCGCAGCGCAAGGCCCACTGCCAGGAGCGGGATCTCTTGGTCGGTGCCGGTCGGGACGATTGTGGCGATGTGGGCTCCGTATCCGAGGTAGAACTCGTTGCGGCGTCGGTCGGTGGGTGTGCGTTTGCCCAAAGCGACTTCGGTGTCGACGCAGTCCCACTTCTGGCCGGCTGGCGTGGTTGGGCCGGGACGACGGCTCCGGTAGTGCGACTCGATGTCAGTGCCGTCGACGGCGACGGTCGTCGGCAGTGAGGACAGGTACTCCGTCGGCAGGCTGGCCAGGACGGTGTCGGTGAGGATCTCGTCCAGCCCGATGTCCACATGGGGACAGCTAGGACCGCAGTCGATGACCTCGCCGGTGACGTGATCGGCTTCGGGGTGGTCGTGCGAGATCTGCAGACCGGCGGCCGAGCGACCGATGAGTGCGGTCACGCCACTGCGGATTCTCTTGTCGTTGAGGGCGACCCCTTTCGGGATGCCGATCATGTGTCGCTCGCTCGGGGTGAGGTCGTCGGCTGTGCTGACGATCCGGGAGATGATAGACGGCGCGACGGTCGGCCCATACGGCTCCGCCGTCGTTGATGGCCTCGGTCTTGAACAAGCCGATTGGTGCTCTCGCAGAGGGCGTTGTCGAGCGCGTCGCCGACAGTGCCGATTGATCCGGCCATGCCATGCTCGAGGAGCTCGGTGGTGAACGCCACCGATGTGTACTGGGCGAGTTCAAGGGGTCGTTGCAACACCGGCCTGTGGGAGCGAGCGTAGTTGCTCTTCGAAGACCTCGGCGGGGGTTCGCCAGCCAAGGATCTTGCGGGGCCGGTTGTTCAGGGCGTGAGCGACGGCCTCGAGGTCCTCGGCGGACCAGCGCGACAGGTCGGTCCCCTTGGGGAAGTACTGCCGCAGCAGACCGTTGGTGTTCTCATTCGTCGGGCGCTGCCACGGCGAGTGGGGGTCGGCGAAGAACACCCGCGTCCCAGTCTCGAGCGCGAACAGGGAGTGGCCCGAGAGTTCCTTGCGCGGTCCCAGGTCAGTGTCTTGCGCAGCTGCTGTGGCAGTTTCGTCATCGGCGCGGTGAGCGCGACGTTCATGGCCACGGCACCGTAGCCGCCGAGCGCTGGCCCGTTCTTCACGTGCGGCTGCTCACCCCAGCCCTGCATCCGCGGCAGGTGCACCAGGAGCGTGGCGCGGCTGGAGCGCT
>NZ_HF570956.1:2692183-2719603 GCF_000367525.1 Phycicoccus elongatus Lp2
CGGCTTGACGGTGCGAGCCGGTGCGGCGGCATCGGCCTCGACCTGGGCGGAGAGCAGCGGGGTGCTGCGGCGTTTGGCGCGCTCCCCCCCGGCGCGGGCCGCTCCGGCCGCGAGCGCGCTCTGGCGCTTGGCGGTGGCCATCAGTGATCCCTCCTGGTCCACGCAGAGACCTGGTCGACCTGTCGGGTCGTCACGTCGATGAGTCCGCCGACGGCAGCTCCGACACTCTCGGCCGCGCCGCTGACGGCGGCATCCAGGGCTTCGGTGCCGGGCAACAGCGCCGGCAGGGAACGGGCGAAGTCGGCGAACGCCTCGCGCGTCGTGAACTCGGGTTCGAAGCCGAAGACCTGCCGCATCGCGGTGGTGTCCAGGCCTCGACCGAAGGCGAGGAGGTCGAGCTGGTCCGGCGAGAAGTCCGCCAGCCCGAGCCGCTTGGCAAAGCCGCCGACCGGACCGGCGGCGGCCCGAGGCACGGGTAGGAAGGGACGGCCGGTCAGGGCAATGGCCTGCAGGACGGTGATGACACCGTCCCCGGCGAGGTTGATCACGCCCGTCGTGTCGGTGACGGCAGCACGCACGAGAGCGGCCACCGCGTCCTGCTCGTGGATGAATTGGAGCCGTGCGTCGTAGCCCATGGGGATCGGCACGATCGGGAGCCCGAAATAGTCGGTGATCGCGGTGCGGATGCGTGGACCGACGACATTGGCGAAGCGCATGGTGAGGATGTCGACGTCCGGGCGCCGACGGGCGAAGCCGCGCACATAACCCTCGACCTCGATCGAGTCCTTGCCGAAGCCCGACGTGGGGATGCGCTTGGCACCCATGTCCTCGGTGAACATCGCCGGGTCGCGCGGGCTCGCGCCGTAGACCGCGCTCGTGCTCTTGACGACCAACCGCTTCACCGAGGCGGACTTCTGGCAGGCCCCGAGCAACTGCATCGTCCCGATGACGTTGATTTCCTTCTGCGGCGTGCGGCCACCGGCGAGCACGGGTGTCGCGATGACGTTCATGTGCACGACCGTGTCGACCTCGGCATCCTCGAGGATCCGGCCGATCATCGGGTTGCGGATGTCGGCACGCACGAACTCCGCCGAGCCGATGGAGTGCGGCGGGGGGATGACGTCGACGCCGATGACGCGCTCGACGGCGAGGTCCTGGGTCAGGCGGCGGGCCACCAGGCCTCCGAGGTGTCGTGAGACACCCGTGACGAGCACGGTGCGTTTCACTGGGCCTCCTGGGATCGGGTGGGGCGCGTCCTGGCCTGATCGACCCTACCCGCGAGGGTCGGGCGTCGATCACCGGCGGCGACGCAGGTCACGGACGACGAAGCCCCCGACGGCAGCGGCTCGTGGGGGCTGGTCGTGAGCGCGGCTGAGTGCCGCCGACTCACTTCTTGTTGCGACGCTGGTGACGCGTCTTGCGCAGCAACTTGCGGTGCTTCTTCTTGGCCATCCGCTTGCGGCGCTTCTTGATGACTGAACCCATGTGGCATTCCTTGCTGGTGACAGTGGATCGTCCGCCGCGCGCAGGTGAGCGGACGACGTCGACTGCCCAGCCTAGCGACTGCGCGACCGCCACCCAAACCAGCGGTGACGACGCGGACGCCAGCCGACCCCGCGGCATACCTGTGAATCGGGGGGACAACGAAGGGGCGGGCCGATGCGCTCGGCCCGCCCCCTTCGTGGCTGCTCGCTCAGGCGGTGTCAATGAAGGAGGAGCGGAGGTACTTGTGGACCTCGTCCTCCGGCACCCGGAACGACCGGCCGACGCGGATGGCCGGGAGTTCCCCGGCATGCACCATCCGATAGACGGTCATCTTGGACACGCGCATGATCGAGGCAACCTCGGCCACCGTGAGGAACTGCACCTCACCGAGCTGACGCTCCGACATCGATACCTCGATTTCTGGCAGTCACGCGGGGTCGACTTCCCCATCGACCGAGGTCCGCGCGATGCTGTGCGCAACCATAGGGGCAGATGTGACGATTGGGGAAGTCAGGCGAGAACATTCCTCCGCGCTGTCCAGTCGACACGCCGCAGACGAGCCTCGATTCAGTCGAACCAGGGGTCGAGTCCATGGTGCGGGAAGACCGCCTCCCGGGTCGTCATCACCGCGCGATCGTGGGCGTTGTCGGGGTTGTGCCCCATCGCCCAGGGTCGCACCCAGATGGGCAGGTTCTCGGCGGGCAGGTCACCCATCCGCTTCGGCCCGGGACGGCCGAAGAGTGCCTCGACGTGGCCTCTCCACTCGGCGGGCACCTCGGTCTCGACCGGGACGGGCCGGTGGGCCGCGATGGCGGTGAGGTGCGTCCACGACCGGGGCACGACATCGACCACCTCATAGCCGCCTCCACCCAGGGCGAGCCACTTGCCGCCGGTGACCTCGTGCGCCAGGTGGTGCATCGACTCGTGGGCGCGCCGCTGGGCGTCCAACGAGATCGAGAAGTGGGCGAGCGGGTCGTCGATGTGGGTGTCGCACCCGTGCTGGGTCACAAGGACCTGGGGGCGGAAGGCGTGGACGAGCGGCGGCACGATCGCATCGATGGCCCGCAGCCAATGCGCATCATTGGTCGTCGGCGGGAGGGCGACGTTGACCTTGCTGCCCCGGGCATCGCGCCCGCCGATGTCAGCCGGCCAACCCGTGCCGGGGAACAGTGCGCGGCCGGTCTCGTGCACCGAAATCGTCATGACCCGCGGCTCGTTCCAGAAGATCCGCTCGACACCGTCGCCGTGGTGAACGTCGATGTCGACATAGGCGACCCGCTCGACGCCTTGGTCAAGAAGCCATTGGATGGCGATCGCCGCGTCGTTGTAGATGCAGAAGCCGGCCGCGTGCGTGCGCATCGCATGGTGCATGCCCCCGCAGTAGTTGACCCCATGGTCGATCTCACCGGCGTGGAGGGCGCGGGCCAGGGCCAGGGTGCCGCCGGCGATTCGGGCGGAGGCCTCGTGCATGCCGGCGAAGGCCGGATCGTCGTCGGTGCCCAGGCCACGTCGCGGGTCAGCCAGGGCGGGGTTCTCCGACGCCCGCTTGACCGCCGCGATGTAGTCCGCGTCGTGGGCCAACAACAGTTCGTCGTCGGTCGCCGGGTCCGGCGCCACGACCTCGACGTCGTCGAGGACACCGAGCGCGCGCGCCAGGCGCGTCGTGAGGTCGAGGCGCACTGGTGCCATCGGGTGGTCACGACCGAAGTTGTATGCCGTGAAGGCGTCGTCCCAGATGGCGCGCGTCCTTGAGGCCATACCCTCACGCTACTCCGCACCACTAGCCTGATCCGGAGCAGTCCACCGCCGTCGCGCGCCACGTGAGTGACGTGAATGCGCCGACCACCCTCGAGGAGCAGCAGACGATGTCACGCAGCAACGCCGACAGCGAAGTCCTCGTCATCGGTCTCGGGCGATTCGGTGCCGCCGCCGCGATGGAGTTGCGCCGGCTGGGCCACAAGGTGACCGGGCTCGAGCGGGACGCCGTCCTCGCGGAGCGATACATCGGCAGCCTGACGACGATCGTCCACGGTGACGGCAGTGACCCCAAGACGATCCGCGACATGAAGGTGGCCAAGTACAAGATCGCCATCGTGGCGATCGGTTCGTCGATCGAGGGGTCGGTTCTGGCGGCCGCCAACCTGGTCGACGCCGGGGTCCAGGACATCTGGGCCAAGGCCATGTCCGTGGAGCATGCGCGGATCCTCGACCGGATCGGCGTGCACCACATCGTTCGACCCGAGTCCGACACCGGCCGGCGCGTCGCCCATCTGGTCGGAGGCAAGCTCCAGGACTACATCGAGTTCGACGACGGCTTCGCCATCGTGAAGATGAGGCCACCGCAGGAGGCAATCGGCTTCACCTTGGAGCAGAGCCAGATCCGCAGCAAGTACGGCGTGACGGTTGTCGGGGTGAAGGCGCCGGGTCAGGACTTCACGTATGCCGTGCCCTCGACCAAGGTGTCGGCGCACGACACGCTCATCGTGAGTGGCGCCACCTCGTTGCTCGAGCGCTTGGCCGCCCGCCCCTGACAGACATCTTCTGCGTCACGCAGAAGTTGGGTTTGGAGTCAGCGCGGGGCATTGCCGATCCGGTCGGAGATCGGGAGGTCCATCGCGATCTCTTCCTCGCCGTCGTCCTCGCTGACCACGCGCATCGGACGCCGATCGGAGGTCGGGCGGAAACCGAACCCGGACGCGAAGGCGACCGCACGACCGTTGTCGGTGCCGACCCAGTAGACCACGTGCGACTTGCCCTGTCCGGCCGCCGCCTTGACGCCCGCCTTGACGAGGGCGGTCGCGACACCGCTGCCGCGCAGGGCCGGGTCGACCCACAGACCGAAGATCTGGGCAGCATCGTCGCGGTCCGCGACGGCACCCACGCTGGCAATGCCGGCGGCTTCGCCGTCCACCTCGGCCAGCAGGCGCTGGGACCGCTTCATCCGCTCGGTCCAGAACTGCTCGGATTGGTCGGCCTCGGTGTCATGGGAGGCAACGAAGGCGTCGGGAGATTCCTCGAGCGCTCGCAGTCGAACGGACCGGTAGAGCTCCCAGTCACCCTCACCCAACGCACGCACGGAAATCTCGGACATGGCCATACCCTGCCATGCCGGGCTGCCGGTGTCAGGGTTGGCCATCGCTTGTTCACCTGGCCGGGCCGGACCTGAGGCTGCGAGGGCTCAGGCTCCCGAGAGCTCGGCAGAGCGCTTGGCGGCAGCCTCCATCGCCGTGATGAAGGCGGCGCGGACCTTGTGGTCGTCGAGTTCGCGCAGCGCGGCGGCCGTCGTACCGCCGGGGCTGGTGACCTGCTCCCGCAGCACCGTCGGGTGCTGGCCGGTCTCGCGCATCATGGTGGCCGCGCCGTAGAGGGTCTGGACCACGAGCTCGGTGGCCATCGTCCGCGGCATACCGAGGACCACTCCCGCCTCGATCATCGCCTCGACGACGTAGAAGATGTAGGCCGGGCCCGACCCGGAGATCGCGGTGACGGCGTCCTGGAGGTACTCGGGGACCTCAGCGACCTTGCCGGTTGCCGCGAGCAGTGCCTTGGCCTCCTCGAGCTGGGCGGGGCTGACGTGCCGCCCGGCGGAGACCGCGGCCATACCCTGGTCGACGAGGGCCGGCGTGTTGGGCATGACGCGCACGACGGCACGGCCGTCGGCGAGCGCGGTCTCGACGGTGCCCGTCGTGATGCCGGCCGCGATGCAGACGACGAGATTGTCCTGGGCAACGTGGTCGCGGATCTCGGCGAGCAGGCCCCGGATGTCCTGTGGCTTGACGACGAGCACGAGGGTGTCGGCGACCTTTGCGGCCTCGACGTTCTCCAGGGCGCGCACGCCGTACTTCTCGGTCAGTTCGGCAGCGCGCTCGGCCCGACGCTCGGTGATGACGAGGTCATCGGCGCTACGGCCCCCTCGCAGCAGGCCCGAGAGCAGGGTCTCCCCCATGACGCCGGCGCCGAAGATCGCAACGGTTCCCATGGGCGGCAAGTATGCCGCGGCAGCGCGGCAGCGGCGCTTGCGTCCGCGAGGAGCGTCGTCACAGGCTCGTGTCGCGCGGACGCAAGGGTTGGGTCCGCGGCTGGGTCACCCCTTGGTGATCAGCGAGCGCATGAAGAACATCGTGTTGGCGGGGCGCTCGGCCATCCGTCGCATGAGGTAGCCGTACCACTCGTCGCCGAAGGGGATGTAGACCCGCATCTGGGCGCCCCGGTCGGCGATCCGCTTCTGTTCGTCCGGGCGGATGCCGTAGAGCATCTGGAACTCATAGGTCTCCGGCGTCCGCTCGTGGTGGGCCGCGAGCGCCTGCGCGATCTCGATGAGGCGTGGGTCGTGGCTGGCGACCATCGGGTGGCCCTCTCCGGCCATCAACACCTTGAGGCAGCGGACATAGGACAGGTCGACGTCGGCCTTGTCCTGATAGGCCACGCTGGCCGGCTCCTTGTAGGCGCCCTTGCACAACCGCACCCGGCTGCCGGCGACGGCGAGATCGCGACAATCCCCGAGGGTGCGCTTGAGGTAGGACTGCACGACGGCGCCCACCCAGGGGAAGTCGGCCCGCAGCTCATGGAGCACCGCGAGCGTCCGATCGGTCGTCGTGTGGTCCTCCATGTCGAGGGTGACCGTCGTGCCAGCGCGCTCGGCAGCCGTGCAGATCTCCCTCGCCAGGCCGAGGGCGATGGCGTCGCCGTCCTTCGGGAGGTACTGCCCCAGGGCTGAGAGCTTGAGACTGACCTCCGCCGCGGCGTACTGGCTCAGGTCGGCGCGTGCGAGGGCGTCGAGGAGCGCGACGTAGGTGTCGCGGGTGTGCTCGGCCTGCGCCCGCTCGGTGGTGTCCTCGCCGAGGTAGTCGAGCGTGGCGAGCCGGTTGGTGGCGCGCAGTTCGGCGGTCGCCTGGACCGCATCGGCCACCGTCGTGCCCGGCACGTAACGAGCCACGACGTCCCGGCTGACCGGCGCCTTCTCGATGGTGGTGCGGACGAGGTCTGACTTCGAGAGTCCGAGGAGGGCACCCCGGAGCAGGTCACTGGCTTCCACGAGCGACACGGTACCGCCGCCGACTTCTTTCCCGTATGCCGCGGGGCAGGGGCCCGCGCCCCGCCTCCCGTCAGGCGGTGCGTCGGCGCAGGGTGAGCGAGCCCAGGACGAGCGAGACGATGATCCAGGCGACCATGACGAGGAAGTCCTTGGTCACCTCGGGGCTGGCGTTGACCGTGACCTCCTTCATCGCGTCCACGGCATACGACAACGGCAGCCAGTCCGAGATGGTCGAGAGGACCGACGGCATCTGGTCGCGCGCGACGAGCAGTCCGCACAGGAGGAACTGGGGCAGGACGAAGGCCGGCATGAACTGCACTGCCTGGAACTCGGTGCGCGCGAACCCACTGGCCAGCAGACCGAGGGCGGTGCCGAGCAGGGCGTCGAGGAGGGCGATGGCGGTGAGGATCCAGACCGGGCCCGAGATGTCGAGCCCGCACACATAGATCGCGAACGCAGTGGCGACGATCGACTGGACGATCGCGACCAGGCCGAAGGCAAGCGCATAGCCGACCATGAGGTCGCCCTTGCCGAGCGGCGTCGTCATGAGGCGTTCGAGGGTGCCGCCGGTGCGTTCGCGCAGGGTCGACACCGAGGTGACGATGAACATGATGACGAAGGGGAAGACCCCGAGCAGGGAGGCCCCGATCGAATCGAAGACCGGCGTCGGGGAGTCGGCGAAGATCCACGCGAGCAGGCCGAGCAGGACGCACGGCACGAGGAGCATGAGCGCGACGGTGCGGTGGTCGTGCCTGAGCTGGGACAGGATCCGGCCCGCGGTCGCGAGCGTGATGCGGGGGTTCATGCCGCACTCCCGTCGATGAGCGCAAGGAAGGCCGACTCGGCGTCCTCGGTGCCGGTGCGCGCGAGCAGCTCGGGCAGCGTGGAGTCGCTGAGGATCTGACCGGACCGGATGAGCAGGAGCCGGTCGCAACGAGTTGCCTCGTCCATGACGTGGCTCGAGACGAGCACCGTGCGACCCTCCTGGGAGAGCCGTCGGAAGAGGTTCCAGAGGTCGCGGCGCAGCACCGGGTCCAGGCCGACGGTCGGCTCGTCGAGGATGAGCACCTCGGGATTGCCGACCAGGGTGCAGGCCAGATTGGCCCGGGTCTTCTGGCCGCCTGAGAGGTTGACGATGAGCGCCTCCGCGTGGTCGGTGAGGTCGACATCGGCGATGGAGCGAGTCACATCCGCCTCGGTGGAGCCCAGCACCCGAGCGAAGTAGGCGACGTTCTCGCGGACGGTGAGGTCCTCATAGAGGCTGGGCGCCTGCGTGAGGTAGCCGACCCGACGGCGCAACCCGGCCGACCCGGCCGGCTCCCCCAGGATCGTGATGGTGCCGCCGGCGACCACCTGGACGCCGACGAGGGAGCGCATGAAGGTCGACTTGCCCCCGCCGCTCGGCCCGAGCAGGCCGATGAGTTGACCGGTCGGGCAGCGCACCGACAGGTCGGGCAGGACGAGTCGCTTCCCGCGCTGGACGCGCAGGTGCTCGACGACGATCGCCTCGTCCGTGCTGGTCGGACCGCCGACCGCGTGCCGGCCCGCTGCTTTATTCATCACATGATGAAATATATGCCGCGTGGCGGCGTCCGCGCAAGAGTTCCGCCCTCCCCGCGCCCTCGTTCGTAACCCCACGTTCGTGGGGCGCGATCGCAGGTCAGGAGTCGAGCTGAGCCTGGATGATCGGGCCGATCCGTTCGACGAGGGTGGCGGCCGGGGCGTCGGCGACACCGGGCAGTTCGACGACATACCGGGAAATGATCAGTCCGAGCATCTGCACCCCGATGACGCCGGCCCGGCGTCGGCGCTCACGCAAGGGCAGGCCCGCCGTGACCGGGTGGGCCTGCATGATCTGGCCGAGCAGGCCCTGCTCGACGAACCCCCGCAGCTGGTCGGTGATCCCCTCATTCGTCAGACCGGAGCGCACGAGGGCCAGCAGGGCGCTCTGGTTGTCCGGGTCGTCCCAGACGCCGAGAAAGGTGCGGACGAGCTGGCGGCCGATGTCCTCCGGCGGGCCCGCCACGACGTCGGCGATGAAGGCCGCCGGGTTGACCGGGGCGTGCATCACCTCGGCGAAGAGCTCGGCCTTGCCACCCTCGAAGTAGTGATGCACCAGACGCGGGTCGACCTCGGCTCCACGCGCGATGCCGCGCAGGGAGGTGCGGTCATAGCCGTGCTCGGCGAACTGCTCCCGGGCGGCCTCGAGGATGGCCCCGCGGGCGTTCTCGCCGGCCGGGCGCCGCCCGCGCGGGCTCACGCTTCCTCCGACGCCCCGGCCGTGGCCAGGTGCAGCCGAGCAAAGGCCAGCGCCTCGGCGAGGTCGAACTCACGGTCCTCGGGTGAGAGCTTGCGGGTGGCGACCTCGACGACGACGGCACCGGAATAGTCGCTGGCCGCCAGTCGCTCCAGCACTTCGCCGCAGGGCTGACTCCCCCGGCCCGGCACGAGATGCTCGTCGAGGACGCCACCCGAGCCATCGGCGAGGTGCAGGTGGGTCATCCGGGAGCCCAGGCCGTCGAGCATCTCGAGCGCGTCCGAGCGAGCGGTGGCGGTGTGCGACAGGTCGAGCGTGACGTGGTCGAAGGGTTGGGCCACCGGGTCCCAGTGCGGGAGATAGGCCTCCAGCTCGCGCGAGCGCCGATTGCGGCGGGCCCGCCACGGATACATGTTCTCGACAGCGATCTTGATCCCGGAGTCGTTCTCACGCACGGCAACCCCGTCGACGAACCCCGCGGCGTACTCCCTCTGCCAGCGGAAGGGCGGGTGGACGACGACGACGTCGGCGCCGACCTCGTGGGCCAGCTCCAGACTGCGGTCGACCTTGTCCCACGGATCGGTGCCCCAGACGCGTTGGGAGATGAGCAGGGTCGGAGCGTGGATCGAGACGATCGGCAGCTCGTGGTGCTCCGAGAGCGATCGCAGCGCACCGGCCTCCTGGGTGACGGGGTCGGACCAGACCATGACCTCGACGGCGTCATAGTCGAGGCGCTGGGCCAGGGAGAAGGCGGCAGCGCTGTTCTCGGGATAGGCCGAGCTCGTCGAGAGCGCGACCGGGATGTCCGGGACGGTCACCGCACTCATCGCAGCGCCGCCATCGTCACAGCATCCGGTCGAGGCGGCGCAGGATGACTCCCTCGCGCAGCGCCCACGGGCAGATCTCGAGACGCTCGACACCCAGCAGGTCCATCGCGGCCTCGGCCACGATCGCGCCGGCGAGGATCTGGGGAGCGCGCGCGGTGGAGACCCCGGAGAGCTGCTGGCGCTCGGCCGTCGTCATCGCGGCCAGCTTGGGCAGCATCGCGGACAGCACCTCCCGGTCGAGATGACGCGCGGCATACATCCCCTCCGAGCTCGGAGCGGCACCGCAGATGCGCGCCAGCGACCGCATCGTCTTGGACGTGCCGACGGCGCGGTCGGGGTTGGTCGCCTTGGTGAACGGGCGCATCTCCTTGGCCAGCAGCGCGCGCACTCGTCTGCGCGCTTCGCGCACGGTCGCCGAGCTGGGCGGATCGCCGGCCAGCAGGTCGCGGGTGACGCGGCCGGCGCCGAGTGGCAGAGCGAGACGGCGACATCGGGGTCCTCGTCCAGGCCCTGGGCGAGCTCGAGCGAGCCACCGCCGATGTCGACCATGAGCAGCGTCCCAGCCGACCACCCGAACCAACGCCGGATCGCCAAGAAGGTCAGCTTGGCCTCGTCCGGGCCGGAGAGGACGTCCAGGCCGACACCGGTGCGCTCCTTGACAAAGGCGAGCACCTCGTCGCCGTTGGGCGCCTCCCGGATCGCGCTGGTAGCAAAGCCCATCAGCTCCTCGACACCCTGGTCCTCACCGACGTGGAGGCACTCGTCGACGAACTCCGCGAGCCGCTCGCGACCGGCGTCGGCGATGCGACCGTCGTCCTCGACGTGCTCCGACAGGCGCAGCGCGATCTTGTGCGAGGACGTGGGCAGCGGCTGCGCGCCGCCACTGTGAGCGTCGACGACGAGGAGGTGGACGGTGTTCGAGCCGACGTCGATGACACCCAAGCGCATGGGTCAACCGTAGTCGGACCCCGATCGCCCGTAGGGTGGCCCCGTGCCGGAGACCCCCCTCGACGCGCCCCGCACCTGGGCCGAATTCGCCGATCCCGCAGATCCTGACCAGCGCTTCCGGGTCGACCTGTCGTGGCTGTGCTCCTCATGGACCTGCATCTTCGGCTCGGGGTGCAGGGGCATCTATGCCGACCGCCCGCACGATGGCTGCTGCACCCTCGGCGCCCACTTCACGGACGACGAGGACGTCGCGCGGGTCCAGGCCGTCGTCGACGAGTTGACACCGAAGGAGTGGGAGAAGCGGCCCAAGGCGCGACCTGGTGAGGACACGCTGCCGCTGGAGCGGTGGACCGAGATGGACGAGGACGCCCGCAAGACCAAGGTCAAGAAGGGCGCCTGCATCTTCCTCAACTCCCCTGGCTTTGCCGGTGGAGGCGGCTGTGCGCTGCACAACAAGGGGGTGCGCACCGGTCGTGCACCACACACGATGAAGCCCGATGTGTGCTGGCAGTTGCCGATCCGTCGCTCCTATCGCAACGTCAAGCGTCCCGACGGCACGTCCTACCTGGAGATCACGATCACCGAGTTCGACCGCCGCGGGTGGGGTGCGGGGGGTCACGACCTCGACTGGTACTGCTCCGCGGACCCGCAGGCCCACATCGGCAAGGAGCCGGTCTTCCGCAGCAACCGGGGCGAGCTCATCGCGCTCATGGGCGAGGAGGCGTATGCCGAGCTGGAGATTCGCTGTCAGGCCCACCTGACGTCGATCCGCACCTTTCGGTCCGTCGAAGCGCGCAAACTGCTGCCGCTGCTGGTCCACCCGGCGACGGTGGCGGCGAAGTCCATCGGTGGCAAGCGGCCCTGAGCCGTTGGGTCGCGGGACGATCCCGAGTCCCAACCTGTGGCGCTCGCCGGAGGTCTATGAGCTGGAGAACCTCGCCTCCGACCGGGCAGGTGTCATCGACGCTGCCATCGGGGCCCTGCATCCGTGGGCGGGTGCGCGAGTCCTCGATGTCGGGTGCGGGAGCGGCTTCCACCTCCCGCAATTCGCCTCGTATGCCGCGGCTCCCCTCGGCGTGGAACCCCACCTCCCGCTCGCGGTGGCGGCGCGAGATCGCCTGCGGGGCAGCGGTATTGGTGTGATCGCGGGATCGGCGGAGGCCCTTCCACTGGCGGATGCGTCGATGGACATCGCCCATGCGCGGTGGGCCTACTTCTTCGGGCCGGGGTGCGAGCGAGGGCTCGCCGAGGTGGACCGGGTGCTTCGCCCCGGCGGACTGGCGGTCTTTGTCGACAACGACGTGAGCGCCGAGTCGACGTTCTCGCGGTGGTTCGCCGCGGCATACCCGGCCTATGACCCGGAGGGAGTCGAGCGCTTCTGGCGGCGGCAGGGTTTCGAGACCCAGCGGCTCGTCATCGAGTGGACCTTCGAGCGGCGGGAGCATCTCGCGGCGGTCATCGGCATCGAGTTCCCGCCCGAAGCGGCTGCCCGCTTCGTCGACGAGTGCACCGACCGCGCCGACCGGGCCGGACACACCGTCGATTACGCCATCGCCCTCCGCTGGCGCCACCAGAACCCAACTTCTGCGTGACGCAGAAAATCGCTTCCCGAACGGCAATAACCGGGCGCTCCCCCAACGTCCGCGTGACGCAGAAGATGTCTTTCAGCGGCGCGGGAGATGGATGCCGGCGAGCATGCAGCGGGCGGACCCGCCGGCGTGCTCGATCGTGGGGATGTCGACGGCGTGGAGGGGCACGCGACGCTCGATCGTCGCCCGCTGGGCCGCAGTCAGGGAGCCCACGCCCCGCGCCGACATGACCAGATGCCGGGACTGGGAGCCCTGGACCTCCAGCGCATTGCCGGCGAAGTCCTCGAGCTGCTCCATGGTCAACTCGACCACCTCGTGCCCGGTGTCGCGCAGGGAGTCGAGCACTCGCGGACGATCGGCGGGCGCGATCACCGAGGTGCCGACGAGGGCGAGATCGGTGCCCACATTCATCAGCACATTGGTGTGATAGATCGGCGATCCCGTCCGGTCAGCGGTGTCGAAGAGCACCACGGCATACCCGAACTCCTCGGAAAAGCGCTGCAGGACCGTCTCATCGGTGCGATCACTGCGCCCAACATAGGCAACACGGTGCACATGGTCCAGGACGAGCACGCCGGTGCCCTCGAGGTGCCGACCGGTCCGTTCGGCCTCACTGAGGTCAAGGACCCGGCGCACGGCATACCGATCGTGGAGCAGGTCGAGCACGTCCACGCGACGCTCGAGGCGGCGACTCGGCGCCATCATCGGATAGGTGACCACCGTGCCGTCGGCATGCGTGGTGAACCAGTTGTTCGGGAAGACCGAATCGGGGGTGGCGGTGCCGATGTCGTCGACGAGCTCGACCTCGACACCGAGCGCGCGCAGACCCTCGGCCATCGCGGTGACCTCGTCGAAGGCACGGCGCGCGTGCTCGGTCGGCGTCAGCGTCGGCAGGGACATGAAGTGGTTGTCCGCGCACTCCTCGACATTGGGGCGGAAATGGTGCGGGCGGACCATGAGGACGGCGGCGGGAGCCTGGCTCACCACGGCTTGACTCACCAGGGCCTGACGCACCAGGGCCTGACTCACCAGGCCAGCATCGACACTGGCCGGGCTCGTGGGTCGGGCACTCAAGATCGTCATGGGGCAATCGTCCTGACCCGCGATGGTGAGCACAACGTCATTCCTGACAAAGATTTGTCCATTGATCGCGCAGTTTGCTCAGAACACGCTACGTTATGTCGGTGCCACCCCTTCTCGACGACTTGGACCGCGCCCTTCTCGCGCGCCTCGGCAGTGACGCCCGCACGCCCGTCTCGGCCCTCGCGACCACCCTCGGCGTGGCCCGCGGCACGGTCCAGACCCGGATCGCCCGACTCCTCGACGGCGGCGTGATCCGACGGTTCACCGTCGAGCTCGACCCCACCGTGGACGAGCAGGCGGTGCGCGCGATCACGCTCGTCCAGGTGAGCGGAGCGACCGCCCGCGCCGTGGCGAAGGCGGTGCGCGGCATACCCGAGGTTCGCGCCCTGCACTCCACGAACGGCAAGTGGGACATGGTCGCCGAGCTCCACTGCGGCAGCCTCGCCGAGCTCGACCAGGCCCTGGCCGGCCTGCGCGGGGTCCGTGGCGTCACCAACACCGAGACCTCGATCCTGCTGGCCCGCCTCTGACGGGCCTACTCCTCGAGGTCGAGGGCGATGTCGAGGATCGGGCTGGAGTGGGTCAGCCCACCGACCGAGAGGTAGTCGACGCCGGTCGCGGCATACGCGGCCGCCACCT
Source organism: Phycicoccus elongatus Lp2 (assembly GCF_000367525.1). Classification (GTDB taxonomy): domain Bacteria; phylum Actinomycetota; class Actinomycetes; order Actinomycetales; family Dermatophilaceae; genus Phycicoccus_A; species Phycicoccus_A elongatus. The sequence goes on from NZ_HF570956.1 coordinate 2,706,047, forward strand.
CCAGGGTGAGTCCGCCGGTCGCCTCGACCTCGACGCTCTCCCCCGTTGCGCGGATCGCGTCGACCGTCGCGCGCAGCAGCTCGACCGACATGTTGTCGCACATGATGAACCTCGCGCCCACATCGATCGCTTCCAGCGCCTCCGCGGACGTCGTCACCTCCACCTGCACATCGACGCCGGGGTATGCCGCGCGCACGGCGTCGTAGGCCGCCGCCACTCCCCCGGCGGCGAGCTTGTGGTTGTCCTTGATCATCGCGACGTCATACAGACCCATGCGCTTGTTGGTGCCGCCCCCGCAACGCACGGCGTACTTCTCCAGGGCCCGTAGTCCCGGCGTCGTCTTGCGCGTGTCCAGGACCATCGCCCCTGAACCGCCCAATTCGTCCGCCCAGCGTCGGGTGTGCGTCGCGACACCGGACAGTCGAGAGAGGATGTTGAGCAGGGTGCGCTCGGCGATGAGGATCGTCTGGGTCGCGCCGCTCAACCGGGCGATCACGTCCCCGCGCTGCACGGCCGCGCCGTCGGGGATCTCGACCACGACATCGACGCAGCCGGTGCCCAGGCGCTCACTCACGGCATCGACCACGCGGGCGATGGCGGGCACACCCGCGACCACGCCGTCGGCCCGCGCGACGACAACTGCCTCGCGCAGTTGCTCGGCCGGGATCGTCGCGAGCGTCGTCACGTCACGGCCCGGATCGGCACCGAGGTCCTCGTCCAGGGCGGCCTCGATGACCCGCTCGGCCTCATCGACGGGAAAGTCGAACTCTCCGACGGGAAAGTCGGACCCTCCGACGGAAAGTCCCCCACTGGGGCCCACCGAATGTTCACTATTGGTCAGATGTGGTGCGGCGGGGGTGGACTCGCTGATGGTGGCGAACCGGTCCGGGGTCACGGTGACGCTCTGGTGGCGCAGCCAACGCACGTCGTCGCGCTCCGGGAAGTCCGAGCGCACGTGCCCGCCGCGGGTCTCCTCGCGGCGACCGGCGAGCACCGAGAGCACACGCCCCAAATGGAGCAGGTTGGTGGTCTCCCAGGACTTCGGGCCGGCTGACTCGAGGACCGGGAGCGCGCAGAGTTCGGCCAGACGCTCCAACCCTTCGGCGGTTGAGTCGGCCGAGCGCACCGGACCCGACCCTGCCGTCATGGCGCGCTGGAGGTCCAACCGGTGGCGGCTGTCGAGGAGTTCATGGCTCTCGCCGCGCTGCCCGACCACTTCGCGTGCCGCCGGCAGGTGGCCAGACGCGATCCTGGCCGGGATGTCGGCCGCGATGCGGTGGGCGAAGACCAGGCCTTCGAGCAGGGAGTTCGAGGCCAGTCGGTTGGCACCGTGGACTCCCGTGCAGGAGCACTCGCCACAGGCGTAGAGACCGACGAGGGAGGAGCGTCCGTGCAGGTCGGTCTCGATGCCGCCGCTCGCGTAGTGCTGCGCAGGCGCGACCGGCAGCAGGTCGGTCGCCGGGTCGAAGCCGAGGGATCGGCACGAGGCGACGATCGAGGGGAAGCGTTCCTCGAGGAATTCCGCTCCGAGGTGGCGGGCGTCGAGGAAGACGTGATCGGTGCCGGTTTCCCGCATGCGCGCGAGGATCGCCCGGGCGACCACATCGCGAGGCGCGAGGTCGGCGAGTTCGTGCTGGCCCTGCATGAAGCGCACACCATCGCGGTCGACGAGGAATGCGCCCTCACCGCGGACGGCTTCGGAGATGAGTGGCTGCTGCCCGGTCGATCCCTCACCGAGCCACAGGACCGTCGGATGGAACTGGATGAACTCGAGATCGGTGATCCGCGCACCGGCCCGCAGCGCCGCCGCCATTCCGTCGCCGGTCGAGACGGGCGGGTTCGTCGTCGAGGTGTAGATCTGGCCCAGACCCCCGGTCGCCAACACCACAGCCGAAGCGTAGGCCGCGCCCACGCCGTCGATCTGTCCCTCACCGATGACGTGGAGGGTGGTCCCGGCGACCCGGTCCTCCTCGTCGGTGAGGAGGTCGACGACGAGCGCATGCTCGATGACCTCGATCCCCGGGTCGTCGACGACCCGCCGCAGCGCCTCGATGAGGGCGCGCGAGATCTCCTTGCCGGTCGCGTCACCTCCGGCGTGCGCGATCCGGTCGCGGTGGTGCCCGCCCTCGCGGGTCAGTTTGATCTCGCCATCGTCGGTGCGATCGAACTCCGCACCGAGGGCGACCAATTCGCGCACCCGCTGGGGACCTTCGGTCACGAGGACCCGCACAGCCTCGACATCACACAGGCCGACCCCGGCGACCAGGGTGTCCTCGAGGTGCTCCTGCGGAGAGTCCTCGGGATCGAGTGCAGCGGCGATACCACCCTGGGCCCACGCGGTGGACCCCTCGTTGAGAACCGTCTTGGTCACGAGCAGGACCCGCCCGACGTGCTGGCGCAGTTGCAGGGCGCAGGTGAGGCCGGCGATGCCCGATCCGACGACGATGACGTCGGCGGCGGTCGTCGTCCAGCCGGGGGTCGGCGCGGAGAGACAGCGTGGGACGCGAACGGGAGCAGACGGCATACGGGCCCTCAGTGGTCGTGGCGACGGTGCGTGACGGCCGACGTCTTCAAGCCGTACCCATCCGGGACATCACCGGCGTCGTGCCCGACCTCGATGACCTTGTTGGAGCGGTCGACGAAGACCACTTGCGGCTCGAACTCGTCGGCCTCCTCGGGTGTCATCTGCGCATAGGCGATGACGATGACGAGGTCTCCCGGGCTGATGAGGCGAGCAGCAGCGCCGTTGATGCACAGGATGCCGGTGCCCCGCTCGCCCTCGATCGCATAGGTGGTGAGCCGGTTGCCGTTGTCGACATCGACGACGTCGACCTCCTGCCCCGGGCGCAGCCCGGCGGCGTCCATGAGGTCGCGGTCGATCGTCAGGGAGCCCACATAGTGCAAGTCGGCCTGGGTGACGGTCGCGCGATGGATCTTGCTGTGCAGCATCGTGAGGAGCACGAGGAGGTCCTTGGGTCGAGGTCAGCGGATGGGTGCCGAGGCGGCCGTCGTCTCCGGCGAGAAGACGTCGAGACGCCCACCTCCGGGGCCGACGAGCACCGGGGTGTTGTCGATGAGTCGGGTCGTGCCGACGCGTGCAGCGACGGCAAGCAGGGCCTCCCCGCGATACCACTCGGGCACGTCGGAGAGCGTTGTCGGGTGCACGAGCACCAGGTAGTCGACCAGGGCCAGCGGCTCTTCGACGAGCACTTCGCGGGCGGCACGCCGGATCGCCGAGGGACCGTATGCCGCGGCGTCCGCCCCCGCTTGGAGCGCGCGGCTCAGGCAGAGCGCGACCTCACGGTCGGACTCGGTGAGGTAGGTGTTGCGGCTGCTCATCGCCAGGCCGTCCTCCTCGCGGACGGTCGGAACGGCAACGACGTCGACGAGGAAGTCCAGGTCGCGCACCATGCGCCGGATGAGGAGCAGTTGTTGGGCGTCCTTCTGGCCGAAGTAGGCAGTGCGGGCGGCGGACAGGTGGAGCAACTTGCCGACGACGGTGAGCATCCCGTCGAAGTGGCCGGGCCGGGATTGGCCCTCCAGAACGGTGCCGAGCGGGCCGGCCGAGACGCGCACGCCGGGGTCGCCGTCGGGGTAGATGACGTCAGGGGTCGGCGCGAACACGATGTCGACGCCGGCATCGGTGCAGATGGCCATGTCGGCGTCGAAGGTCCGCGGATAGCGGGAGAGGTCTTCCTTGGGTCCGAACTGGAGCGGATTGAGGAAGATCGTGACGATGACGTGGTCGTGCTCGGCCCGAGCCCGGCGCACGAGCTGGGCGTGCCCGTCGTGCAGGGCGCCCATGGTCATGACGACGGCGACATCTCGGCTGGTGAGGGACTCCCGCGCGGCCCGCAGCTCGTCGCGGGTGCTGGCCACGACCGGGCCGGATGCGGGGCCCGCCGGGTGGTCGTCGATCGTGCTGCTCACTCAGGTCTCCTGGTCGCGAGGGTGTCCAGCAGGGATTCGGCTTGTGCCGGGCGCAGCCGCCCGGAGTCGAGGGCGCGCACGGCCGTGGCCCGGGCGAGGGCGACATAGGTGCGCCGGATCTCGGGGGAGATCTCCTCGAGGGCGGACAGATGCTGCTCAACCGTACCCACATCCGCCCGCGCGACAGGGCCCGTGAGGGCTGCGTCACCGAGGCGCAGCGCATTGTCCAGGGCGGCACGCACCAGCGGACCGAGGACGTCGGCGGTCTGCGCGACCCCGGCGGCGCGCAGGACCTGTGCCGCTTCGGCGATGAGGGTGACCAGGTGGTTGGCGCCGTGGGCGAGCGCGGCGTGATAGGTGACCCGGTCGGCCTCGGCGATCCACACCGGGGTGCCGCCCATGTCGAGGACGAGCGCCATGGCCATTTCGCGCAAGGGGTCCGGCGCGGTGACGCCGAAAGCGCAGTCGCGCAGACGGTCCACATCCATGAGGGTCCCCGTGAAGGTCATGGCCGGGTGCAGGGCCATCGGCAGCGCATGGGCGTCAAGCACCGGATCGAGGACGCTCGCCCCGTGCCGGCCGCTGGTGTGCGCGACGATCTGGCCGGCCTCCCACGTGCCGGTCGCGGCAAGGCCTGCGACCAGATGGGCGAGTGCGTCGTCAGGCACGGCGAGCAGGACGAGGTCGGTGCCGGCAATGACGGTGGGGATGTCAGCGACCGGCGCGTCGGGGAGCAGGTCGGTGGCGCGGGCGCGAGAGTCCTCGCTCACGGCATACACACCCGTGACCCGGTGACCGGCCCGGGCGAGGGCGGCACCGAGGACAGCACCCACCCGACCGGCGCCGATCACACCGACCCGCAGACTGGCCGGATGCCCGTTGCTCTCCACGGGGAGCGACCTTACCCACGCAGACCCGCGGCGGGGGTTCACGCGAAGTCGAGGACGCAGCCGAGGGTCGGCGGCTAGCGTCAACCCGGTGATTCCATGGCAGCAGGCCTGGCAGGACGCGCTCTATGGTCCGGCGGGGTTCTATCGCTCCCCCGAAGGTCCCGCTGGTCACTTCACGACGTCGACGCATCCTCCGCTCGGTGCAGTGTTCGCCCGCGCGATCGCCGCTCTGGCGGATCGTGAGGACACCGGCATGGTCGTCGACTTCGCCTGTGGCCGTGGCGAATTGCTCCGCGCACTGCATGTAGTGCGGCCAGACCTCGAGCTCGTGGGGGTCGATGTCGTCGACCGACCGAAAGACCTGCCGTCTGGGATCGAGTGGATCAGGGCGGCGGGTGGATCGGCCGTGCCGGACGCACTGGCTGGTCTGGCCGACGTGCTGGTGCTCGCCAACGAATGGCTCGACGTCGTGCCGTGCCAGATCGCTCAGGTGGATGACGCCGGGGTGCTGCGGGTGGTGCTGGTGGACCCACGCAGTGGCAGGGAGTCGCTCGGCGCTGAGGTTGATCGAGAGGCCCGCGAGTGGGCCGATCGGTGGTGGCGGACTGAGGCGCCCGGAGACCGGGTGGAGGTCGGCATCTCACGAGATCGAGCCTGGGCGGGGCTGGTGGAGGCTGTGGGCACCGGGACGGTCGTGGCCATCGACTACGGGCATAAGGCCGGTGACCGGCCGACGGAGGGGACCCTCGCGGCATACCGGCTCGGTGTTCCCGTGCCCACCGTCCCGGACGCTTCGTGCGACCTGACCGCTCACGTGGCGATGGACTCGCTCCCGGGGGCGACCCTGCAGAGCCAGCACGAAGCCCTGCTGTCCCTCGGGCTGGCGGTGGAGCACCCGCCCGTCGAGCTCGCCCACTCCGATCCTGCTCGCTATCTCGCCGACCTGAGTCGACGGGGTGCCGTTGCCCAACTCACCGACCCCACCGGCCTGGGCGCCTTCCGCTGGGCCCAGATCCGAATCGGTTGACCCGCCAGCCGGCCCCCCAGAAGGGGGTGGCGGGGCGTCTGCAGTTGCGCCACCCACCGGGCCATGTCACATGCGCCAAATGGTGGCGCATGTGACATGGCCGGAACTGTGGCGCAACTGCAGACGCTCGCGGGCATACCCCCAGCCCGACCGTGAGCGTCAGGGCGTTGGGGATGGGAGCGCTCCGAGGAGGCCGGGGATGGGATCGAGGGCGGTGGAGAGGTTGGCGGCGCCGATGACCAGCAGCACGACCACGAGCAGGACTGCTGCCCCGGTGTGTGCAGTCGATCGCAGGTGGCCAGTCCTCGCCGCGCGCCGGGCGGCCAAGCCCAACGCAACGGCGGAGGCGATGGCGAGCGCGACCATGACGACGTGGAAGAAGCGGAAATCCTCGACGAGGGCCGAGGTGACCGGGTTGGCGACCCCGCTCGCCAGGTCAGCGCGCAGTCCGGAGAGCGCCGCTGCATACCGAGCATCGGTGGACACCGGAGGCAGGAGCGACACCACGGAGGCAAGCGGCGCCAGCGCGCCCTGCACGTTCGCGAACACCACCAGCCAGGCAACCGTGGCCGCCACGGCGATCACGCCGACGAGGAGCGGATGCTCCCGCCCGAGCAGACCCAGCACACGGGCCAGCGCCACGACCACAAGGAACGCGAACGCAGACTTGAGCAGGTGGTAGTCCGCCCATTGCGCGACGAGATCAGCCATCGACGGCACCGGAGCAACCACACCCGACTCCCACTGCTCGATCAGCGCGTCCCGCGCCCGCGTCGGCAGGTCAGGAGCTGAGCCCGCCATCGGCCGCAGGACCGGAGGCAGGACGACGAAGGCGACACAACTGAGCCAGCCCGCCGCGGCCCACTGCAGGACGAATCGTCGCGAGCTCATCGAGGCGTGGGCTGCGCCGGCCGGATCCCGCGCGGCAGCAGGTATGCCGCGAGGCTGATCTCCCACGCGAACAGCGGAACGACCAGTATCGCGATGGTGCCGGTGAGGCCGAACATGACGGCGAGGTTCTGACCCAGCACCAGCACCGAGCCGACGAGCCCGAGAAGCGGGATGAAGCGGGGCACCAGGCGGCGGCGCCAGAGCAGGACCGCCAGCACGGTGGCATTCACCGGGTTGATGAGGCCGGGCCCGACGAGAAAGGTCCAGTCATGGACGAGGCGAAGGCCGTCCACGACGTCGACCGACAGGCCCGGTGCCGCGGTCGTGGCGGGCCGGGCCACGGCCGGCAGGACAGCCACGACACCGACGAGGATGACCGAGGCCTCGAGGCCGCGCAGGGCGACGTAACCCAAGGCCGCGCCTCGACCATGGGCTCGCAACAACGGGTACAGGGCCAGCGAGGTGCCGACCACCGCGACCGCGAGGACGACCTCGAGCAGCGAGGCGGTCAGCACACTGTCACGCCCGGCGAGCCTCGTGGCGGGGTCGTAGCTCGATCCGCCATAGAGCGGCAGGGCGCCGACGGAGGTCACCCAGGTGACGAGGAAGAGCACGGCGGCCAAGCGTGCGGTGCGGCGATCGGCTCGGGTCGTGAGGTCGGTGCGGGTGGTCATTCGTTGCCGTCCGTTTCGGTGGTGGTGTACGGCGTACACTGGGCGAGACGTAGAGTAGGTGTACGATGTACACCACGTCAACCGCAGGAGTTTCGTATGCCGCGCGCCATCGCCGCCAGGGCTCCCCTCAGCCGCGATGTGGTCCTGACCGCCGCCGTGGCCCTCGCCGATGAGCGGGGTCTGGAGGGCGTGAGCATGAGGCATCTGGCCGACGCGCTGGGAGTGGTGCCGATGGCGCTCTACAAGCACGTCGGCGACAAGGAGGACCTGCTCGACGGCATGGTCGAGCACCTGCTCACCGGCCTCGGCGTCGGTGGGACGACCGGTCACCAGGCCGACCGCACGGCCGATCACACATCGAAGCCCCTGCCGTGGCGCGAGGCCGTGACCGGCCCGATCCATGGCGTCCGCGCGCTCCACAGGACCCACCCGTGGTTCCGGCGCGTCCTGGAAACCCGCCAGTTGCGCACCCCGGCCGTCTTGGCACACATGGAACGACTGACCAGCGCGTTCCTCGCGGCCGGCTTCACCCCGGACCTGACCCACCACGTCATGCACTTGCTGGGCAACCGGATCTGGGGCTTCAGCCCCGAACTCTTCAACGAGGCGGGCGGTCCGCCGACCAGGCGCAGCACAGCGCCCACGCCGGACCCCACCGACTATCCGGGCATCCTGGCCGTCGCCGCGGACTCCCGCACGCGGCGACCGACGGCCACCAGTTGCGACGAAGACGGCGAGTTCGACTTCGCCCTGGCGACCATCCTCGATGCCGCCGAGCGCCTGCAGCGCTCCGGCTGGTCCTCCCCCAAGTGACCTACCCCGGGCCGAGCAGCGGCACCGCAGGCAGACGACCGGCAGACCACAGCCAGGCGGCGGCCCCGCGCGCGGGGCGGTGCTCGACCCCGCGGCATACGGCAGGATGGCGGGCGTGAGCACCCCCACCGAGACGACGTTGGCCACGGGAGCCGGCCTCACCTCACACGACATGGTGCTCAACATCGGCCCCCAACACCCCGCCACGCACGGCGTGCTCCGTCTCAAGATCGTCCTCGACGGCGAACGGATCGTGAGCGCCGACCCCATCATCGGCTACATGCATCGCGGCGCGGAGAAACTCTTCGAGGTCCGCGATTACCGCCAGATCACCGTGCTCGCCAATCGGCACGACTGGTTGAGCGCATTCGGCAACGAACTCGGCGTCGTGCTCGCCGTCGAGCACCTGCTGGGCATGGAGGTCCCAACCCGCGCGGTCTGGCTCCGCACCCTCCTCGCCGAACTGAATCGCGTTCTCTCACACCTGATGTTCCTCGGCTCCTATCCTCTGGAGCTCGGGGCCATCACACCGGTGTTCTACGCCTTCCGCGAGCGCGAGGAGCTCCAGGCGGTCATGGAGGAGGCCTCCGGAGGGCGGATGCATTACATGTTCAACCGGGTTGGTGGCCTCAAGGAGGACGTGCCGGCCGGCTGGACCGGCCGCGTGCGCGACGCGGTGACCGGCGTCCGCCGGCGGCTCCCCGAGCTGGAGTCGCTCCTCGTCGGCAACGAGATCCTCATGGCGCGGACCAAGGGCGTCGGTGTCCTCGGGGCCTCGACGATCCAGCAGTTCGGGGTGAGCGGCCCCATTGGGCGAGCGTCCGGGGTGGACGTCGATCTCCGGCGCGACGCGCCCTACCTGGCCTACGCCGAGCTCTTCGCCCCCGGCGGCCCGGGCCGGGTGGTCACCCGCACCGAGGGCGACTGCCTCGCGCGGCTCGAGGTGCTCCTCGAGCAGGTGCATGTCGCGCTCGATCTCGCCGACGCCTGTCTCGACCGGCTCGCCACACTCCCCTCGGGACCGGTCAACCAGCGCCTGCCCAAAGTGCTCAAGGTCCCCGAGGGCGAGCACTACGTGGCGACCGAGAATCCCCTCGGATTCAACGGCTACTACCTCGTCTCGGCCGGCGAGAAGACACCGTGGCGGCTCAAACTCCGCTCGGCATCCTTCAACAACGTGCAGGTGCTCTCCCGCATGCTGCCCGGTCAGTTGGTCGCCGACATGGTCGCGATCCTCGGCTCGATGTTCTTCGTCGTCGGCGACGTCGACAAGTAGGTCAGAGCTCAGGAGTCGCGCTCGCCCCGCTCGCGACCCTTGGGCTCGTCGCGCGGCGGCACGCGACACCAGTGTTGAGCCAGCAATCCCGCACCGGCGAGCAGCATCGCGCCGAGGGTGAGCAGGGCCAGCCGCCACGCGCGCCCGTGGTATGCCGCGAGCTCGAGTCCCAGCAGGACCATCACCAGTTGCGCGGCATACCACCCGGCGAGAGCGGCACCGGTGAGGGCGCCGGCCTGGGCGAACACCAGGGCGCGTGCAGCCCGCAACGGCTCAAGCGCCTTGTCACTCGTGCCGCGCACGAACGCTCGGACCGGCCAGGCGATTCCGAGCAGGAAGGCGATGAGCAGCAGGAAGAGCAGGCCCGCGAGAAGAGGCGGCTCGGGGATCAGCCGACCGGTCCGCTCCCACAGCATCCAGAGGATCGTCGAGAGCCCCCCGACGACGAGGAAGACGGAGAGCACGCGCCCGGCGGAGAGTCCCTGACGCCTCACGATCCACACCCCCCGGCACCACAGCCACAGTCCGTGCGCTCCTCCGCGAGGGGCCGAACGCCCGATGTCTCCACCGCGTCGAGTCGATCGGCCACAGCCACCACCTGCTCGCCCACCCTCAGCCGCGCGTCGGGGTCGACGTCGAGCCACGGCACGAGCACGAAGCCGCGCTCGTGTGCCCTCGGATGCGGCAGCATCAGGTCCTCGCTCTCACTCCGCCACTCGGATTCCATTCCGGGCGTGCCGTACTGGATCAGGTCGAGGTCCAGAGTCCTCGCGCCCCAACGGATCTCCCGCACTCGGCCGTGCTCGGCCTCGATTCTGTGCAAGGAGGCAAGCAGCCGCGGCGCGCTCCACCAGGTCGTCGCCGTGACCACTTGGTTGAGGTAGACCGGCTGGTCCGGACCTCCCACAGGGTCCGTCTCGACGACATCGGACACCTGCACCGCTGCCACGCCCGCGAGGTCCATGATCGACGCAACCGCACTCATCAGGGCGCCCTGGGCATCGCCGAGATTCGCCCCCAGGGCAATGACGACCGGCACCGGGTCTCGTCGCCGCGCCACCGACACGGTGACATCGGCGAAGGGCACACCCACCGGCGCTTGCGGCTTGTGGACCGTGACGGTCACCTCGTCGACCAGGCGATGCCCGGCGAGGACGTCCTGCGCGATCACCGAGGCGAGGCGCTCGATGAGGTCGAAGGGCTCACCCTCGATGCGCTCGTGCACCACGGCCCCGATCTCGCCGTAGTTGACGGTCTTGGACAGGTCGTCACTCCGGCCGGCAGCCGCCAGGTCCGCATCAATGGCCACGTCGACGACGAAGATCTGCCCATTTCGCTTCTCGTGGTCGAAGACCCCATGGAAGCCGGTGCCCGACACCCCACTCAGCACGATCCGGTCGGTCATGACTACCCTTCCTCGGCCAGTTCGTCGGCGACGTCGAAGGCGTCGATCGTGCCGACCACGTCGTGCACCCGGACCCCCCACGCGCCGTGCTGCGCGGCATACAGGCTGGTCACGGCGGTGGCCACGTCGCGTTCCTTGGGTGTCCGCTCGGCCCCCGCGGCGCGCCCGACCCGCGCGAGGAAGCCCTTGCGGGAGGCGCCCAGCAGCACCGGCTGCCCCAGGCCCACGATCGTGTCGAGACCGCGGAGCAACTGCCAGTTGTGGTCACCGGTCTTCGCGAAACCGAGCCCGGGGTCGAGGATCAGGCGATCGGCGCGAATCCCGGCCTCCAGCAACGTCTCTCGGCGCTCCGCCAGTTCGCGGGCCACGTCGACCACGACATCGTCATAGACCGCGCGCGACTGCATGTCGGCGCTGTGGCCGCGCCAGTGCATGGCGATGAAGGGCAGCCGGCTCTCGACGGCGAGGGGGACCATCGCCGGGTCCGCCAACCCCCCGCTCACGTCGTTGAGGTATGCCGCGCCCGCACCGATCGCTGCCTCCGCCACCCCCGCTCGCATCGTGTCGACGGACACCACGCAGCCGGCCTCGCTGAGCGCCGCGACGACGGGCACGACCCTCCGCAACTCTTCACTGACACTGGGTCGCTCGGCACCGGGGCGCGTCGACTCGCCCCCGACGTCGAGGATCTGCGCGCCCTGCCGCCACAGCGCGAGGCCGTGTGCGATCGCGTCGTCCGGGTCGAACCACTCGCCGCCATCGGAGAAGGAGTCCGGCGTGACGTTGACGACGCCCATGATCACCGGACGAGCCGAAGGGGCCGAGCCGACGGGGAGAGGACGTCCGCTCATCGCCCACCTCGGAACGGCAGGGTGAGCCGGGGGAAGACGATGAAGGCCTCGGCCCGCCCGGCTGCCAGGCCGACTCGCACGATGTCGACCGCCCGTGGATAGATCACGAACCGTGGGTACCACACCGGCCGGAACTTCGCGTTGAATCGGTAGAGGCTCTCCAGTTGGAACCACCGATTGCCCACCTGCAGCAGTCGTCGCCAGGCCTTGAGGATCGGCCCGGCGCCGAGCTTCTCGCCGCGCTCGAAGGTGCTCCGGAACATCGCGAAGTTCAGCGAGACGCGCCGCACCCCCAGACCCGGAGCCTTGGACAGGGCGTCGACGATGAGCAACTCGTTGATGCCCGGGTCCGCCGCCGGGTTGCGGCGCATGAGATCGAGGGACATCCCGTCATGGCCCCAGGGCGCGAACTGGAGCATTCCCTCGACGATCCCCTCGCGCGTCGCGACGATGACGATCGCGTCGGGGTCGCGCTCGGCATCGAAGACGCGCGAGGTCGCCATCGAGAACCCGCGCTCGGTGCCACCGACCCGCCAGGCCGAGGCATCCGCCAGGGCCTTGGCCCGCCACTCGACCGGCGTGTCACGCACCCGCAACATCTCGGTCTCGTAGCCCTGCCGCCGGATCCGGTTGACCATCTGGCGCACGTTGCGCATCTCACGGCCATCGAGGGAGAACTCGGTGGAGTCGACGATTGCCTCGTCGCCGATCTCGAGCGCCTGGAAGCCGGTCTCCCGCACCCAGATCGTGCCGCCGAGCTCGGAACAGCCCAGCACTCCCGGGGTCCATCCGTGCGAATCGGCGAGCTCGAGGAAGGCCGCGATCGCGCCGGGCCAGGCCTCCGGATCACCGAGTGGATCACCGGACGCGAGGATCACACCGCTCACGACTCGGTAGCCGATGCCGCTCTTGCCGGATTCGGAGCAGACGAAGTCCTTGTCCTGGCGCGTGTTGAAGTAGCCCAAGGAGTCCGGGTGGGCCGCCAGGAGCAGGCGCATCCGGCGATCGTCGTCGGCGTCGATCGTGCCCACTTGACGCGGCGACCGCAGGAAGAGCCAGACGGGCACGAGCACGGTCACCAAGCCGAGCACGATGAGCACATTGGAGATGACCTGCAGGCGCGGCGTCGGGGTGACGGCGAGGTCGTTGAGGTCCTGGCCGAGCATGCCGGTGGCCGCGGCGATGAGGGCATCGGTCCACCCGAGATTGCGGACCTCGAAGAGATGGCGCGACTCGACGCGCACGAACGCTGCCCCGGCGAGCAACGAACTGACGAGCAGCCCGAGGAAGACCCAGAGGGCTCGCCACCGCGTCGTCGGGTCCGAGGCCGCCGCAAACTGCCGACGGAAGACCAGGAGCAGGGCGAGCGCCAGCACGGTCAACGTCGTGGCGATGGGTCGTCGTGGGAGTTCCCCCTCGGCCACGTCGAAGACCAGGAGGAGGGAGAGCAGGATGATGGCCGCCCACCAGCCACGGGCCTTGCCCCGCTTGACGGCGCGGGCCACGAGCAGCAGGAAGAGGCCGGAGAGGATGGCGAAGGCGACCACATAGCCCTCGACGGCACCGGGCAGGTAGGTGGCGACTTCCGGCATCCGGTTGCGCCAGGGGCGGACGATGGCGGCGGCAATGTTGGCCAGCGCGGCGAGGTAGAGCAGGTTTCCGATCCGTCCCGGCACCTTCGACGGGCTGAGGAAGCGCCCGATGGTCCCCTCGGAGGGGCCCGGTTCACGAGGCGGCGGGGCGGCCACGGCGGGCGCACGCAGCGGTTCGGGCGCCCGCAGGGACGGTATGCCGCCGGCC
>NZ_HF570956.1:2719703-2723130 GCF_000367525.1 Phycicoccus elongatus Lp2
GGCCAGCCGCTCCCCGACGAGGATGATCGCCCCCTCGCCCTTGAGCGCCTCCGCTGCGGCGGACAGGGCCTGCGAGTCGCCACGCCCGGTGGCCAGGGCCCCCAGGACCTCGGGTTCGGTGCCGGGCGCAGTGGCGATGAGGCGCCCACCGACCTTGGCCAGGCCGCGGGTGGCGACGGGCGCCACGGCATACACGGCCGTCTTGGTCTTGCGGAAGGCCTTGCGCAGGCGCAGGAAAACGATCGGGCTCTCGTCCTCGGGCTCGAACCCGACGAGGACGACGGCCTTCGCCTTCTCGAGGTCGGCGTAGGTGACGGCGCCGCCGTCGGGGCCGGTCGCGACGACGTGCGAGGCGAGGAAGGCGGTCTCCTCGGCCGAGTGCGGGCGGGCCCGGAAGTCCACGTCGTTGGTGCCGAGGATGGCGCGGGCGAACTTGCCGTAGGCGTAGGCGTCCTCGGCGGTCACGCGGCCACCGGTGAGGACGGCCGGGGCCTTGGCCGCCTTGAGCCCGGCAGCGGCGGCGTCGAGGGCCTCGGGCCAGGAGGCGACGACGAGCTCACCGCCCTTGCGGACCATGGGGAACTGGAGGCGGTCCCCGACGTTGGCGGACTGGAAGGCCCAGCGGCCCTTGTCGCAGTTCCACTCCTCGTTGACCGCCGGGTCGTTCTGGGCCATCCGGCGCAGCACCGTGCCGCGACGGTGGTCGGTCCGCAGCGAGCAGCCGCTGGCGCAGTGCTCACAGGCGCTCGGCGTCGACACGAGGTCGAAGGGGCGGCTGCGGAAGCGGTAGGCCGAGCCGGTGAGGGCCCCGACCGGGCAGATCTGCACGGTGTTGCCCGAGAAGTAGGACTCGAACGGGTGCTCCTCGTAGATGCCCACCTGCTGGAGGGCGCCGCGCTCGACGAGGGCGATGAAGGGGTCACCTGCAACCTGGTCCGAGAAGCGCGTGCAGCGGGCGCAGAGCACGCACCGCTCCCGGTCGAGCAGCACCTGGGAGGAGATGTTGATCGGCTTGGGGTAGGTCCGCTTGATGTCCTCGAAGCGGGAGGTCGCGCGACCGTTGCTCATCGCCTGGTTCTGCAGGGGGCACTCGCCGCCCTTGTCGCAGACCGGGCAGTCGAGCGGGTGATTGATGAGGAGCAGCTCCATGACACCGTGCTGGGCCTTGTCGATGGCCTCGGAGGTGTACTGGGTCTTGACGACCATGCCCGGGGCGACGGTCATCGTGCAGGACGCCTGCGGCTTCATCCGGCCGGGAGGGCCCTGCATCTGACGGGCCTCGGACGGCTTGCCGTCCGGTCCGGGCGGGCCGGGCATCCACACCTCGACCAGGCACTGGCGGCAGGCGCCGACCGGGTCCAGTCCGGGGTGGTCGCAGAAGCGCGGGATCTCGATTCCCGCCGTCTCCGCGGCACGGATGATGAGGGTGCCCTTGGGGACCGCGACCTCGACACCGTCGATGGTCAGGTTGACCAGGTCGGCGGCGGCCGGCGCGGGGGCCTTCTCGGGAGTGGTCGTCATGCCGACACGGTCTCCTTGGTCGTGAACAGGACCGCGTCGTTCGGGTCGAACGGGCAGCGGCCCATCGTCAGGTGCGCGATGTACTCGTCACGGAAGTACTGGATCGAGCTGGTGATGGGGCTGGTCGCCCCGTCACCGAGGGCGCAGAAGCTGCGGCCGAGGATGTTGTCGCAGATGTCGAGGAGCTTGTCGAGGTCGGCCTCGCTGCCCTGCCCGTGCTCGAGCCGGCCGAGGATCTGCTTGAGCCACCAGGTGCCCTCGCGGCACGGGGTGCACTTGCCACAGGACTCGTGCTTGTAGAAGTCGGTCCACCGGTCGACGGCGCGCACGACACACACGCTGGAGTCGAAGACCTGCAGGGCGCGCGTGCCGAGCATCGAGCCGGCCTTGGCGACGGCCCCGAACTCCAGTGGCACATCGAGGTGCTCGTCGGTGAAGAGCGGCGTGGACGATCCACCCGGGGTCCAGAACTTGATCGGGCGCTCGGGGTGACGCATGCCGCCGGCGAGGTCGAGGAGCTCACGCATGGTGATGCCCATCGGGGCTTCGTACTGGCCGGGGTTCTTGACGTGACCCGAGAGGCTGAAGATGCCGAAGCCGGTCGAGTCCTGGGTGCCCATGCCTTTGAACCAATCCGCACCGTGCAGCAGCAGCGGCGGCACCGAGGCGATCGACTCGACGTTGTTGACGACGGTTGGGCGGGCGTAGAGCCCGGCGACCGCGGGGAACGGTGGCTTGGAGCGCGGTTGACCACGGCGGCCTTCGAGGCTGTCGAGGAGCGCGGTCTCCTCGCCGCAGATGTAGGCGCCGGCACCGGCATGCACGGTCACGTCGAGGTCGAAGCCCGAGCCGTGGATGTTCTTGCCGAGGTGGCCCGCGGCATACGCCTCTTCGACGGCGCGCAACAAGCGACGGTAGACGTGGACGACCTCACCGCGAAGGTAGATGAACGCGTGGTTGCAGCCGATCGCGAAGGACGTGATCGCCACGCCCTCGATGAGGAACTGCGGGGCCGCCATCATGAGCGGGATGTCCTTGCAGGTGCCCGGCTCGGACTCGTCGGCGTTGACGACGAGGTAGCGGGGGCCACCGTCCGGCGGGGGCAGGAATCCCCACTTCATGCCGGTCGGGAAGCCAGCGCCGCCGCGACCGCGCAGGCCGGACTCCTTGGTCATCGCCACCAGGTCGGCCGGCGCCATGGTGAGCGCCTTCTTGAGGGCCTGGTAGCCCTCGTTCTTCTCGTAGGTCGCCAGCGTCCAGGACTGCGGGTCGTCCCAGAACTTGGTGAGGATCGGCGTCAAGGTCGTCATGACTGCTCCTGCCCCTTCTGGCGGCGCTCTCGCGCATCGGTGAAACCGGCGGCTCGGGCCGACTCCTCGTCGCGGAACCACACCTCGGCCTTGGTCCGGGCGTACCACGGGCTGGCCGTGGTGTGGAAGAGCATCGAGTTGGCGTTGCCCTTGATGTCCCAGCCGGCCGGGCCAGTTCCGCCCGGGCCCGGCTTGGCGGAGAACTCGCCGAAGCCGCCGTCGGCGAAGTCGCCACGAGTCTCCGCGCGGCTCTCAGCGGGCGCCGGGGAGTCGAAAAGGGTTGCGGGAGAGGCACTCTTCGCAACGTCCGCGGGAGCGCTGGCCGGAGCCTGCGTTGAGGCGGACGCAGCGTGCGCCTCGGATCCTGCCGTGGCGTCGGCGGGAAGGTTGCCCTCGGTATCGGAGGCCTTGGTGCCCTCCTCGGCCGTCTTCGCCGGCTCCGCAGCGGGCTCCAGCTTGTCGGCGGCGGCCTCGTCGCTGGCCGGGGTCACCTCGGCGGTCGCCTTTGCGTCCGCGGGCACGGTGGCCGGATCCGGCGTCGACGCGGACGCAACGGCAGGCTCCGCGGCGCGAGGCTCCGCGACACGAGGCTCCGC
>NZ_HF570956.1:2723230-2736405 GCF_000367525.1 Phycicoccus elongatus Lp2
TTGCCTTCACCGCGTCCTCGGCCTTGGCCTTGGCATCCTCGCTGTCGCCCCGCAGGGCGGTGAGGTGCGCCTCCTGGGCAACCTGACTCGCCTTGGCGGTGGCCAACTTGGACAGCGTGCTGTGCTGCGTGTCCATCACCGCGCCGACGAGGGCGAGCCGGTCCGCGAGTTGCTGCGGGGAGTCGGCATCGACCGCGGCATTGAGCGAGCCCAGTCCCTGTTCCATGTAGACCTGCCCGGCGAAGGCTGCCACCCGCCCCCGGCCAGCGACGATCTGGTCACTGGTGGCGGCCAGTTGGTCCTCGGCCTTCTTCTCGTTCGCCTGGGCAAGTTTGAGGTCGGCTGCGGCCTGGGCATCGGCGGGCTGCCGCGAGTTGCCCCTCGGCGGCGGTCAGGGCCGCTTGGGCGCCGGGGATCTTGGCCTCGGTTTCCTTCAGGGCCAGGTATGCCGCGGCCAGGCCGGCCTCGGTGTCGTGCAGGTCTTCACGCAACTGGCTCAGCGCCGAGTCGACCGACCGTTTCTGGGCATCGGGATCGTCGGCACCGGCGAGCACCAGCACCATCCCGACCAAGAAGAACAAAGCCGGTCGGCACCACGAGCGGACCGACCGCATGAGCAGGGATCTCCGCGAGCGAAGGGCGCACCCGGCACACTCCGCTGACGGAGCAGACGGCACATGCGTACCACCGGACCAAGGAGATCCGCTGCAGACGCGTCAGGCGTAGCGGCGTCAGGGTGAGTCAGACGAGGACGTAGCGCAGCAGCGTCACCACGGACCACACCACCGAGATGAGCCAGGCCGACCCCGACCACGAGCGGCACGATGCTGAGCAGGTCGCCGATCGTCACGAACGGGATGAACGGCAACTTCACGGACAGCCGAGCCCTGCAAGACGAACTCGAGGAAGCCCCACAGCACCCCGACCGCCAGCGCGACGCCGATCAGCGTGGCCACGATCACCACCTCGAGCAGGAACGGCAGCCGGATCGACCAACTGCTGGACGCCCCGACCAGCCGCATGATGCCGATCTCGCGGCGTCGGACGAAGGCCGACAGCCGCACCGTCGTCGCCACCAGCAGCACGGCACACACCGCCATGAGAGATGGCGAACACGAGCGCAAAGACCAGGACAGCCGGTTGATGAGCGGTGAACAACTTCCCGAGCACCTTCCCCTGGTCCAGCACCCTCGCCACACCGGGAGCACCCTCGAACGCGCTGGACACCACGGCGAACTTCGTCGGGTCCGACAGCTTGACCCGGAACCACTCCGGCATCTCGTCCGACCTGCACCGACTCCGCGATCGCCCAGTCCCGGAACTGCTCGACGGAACCGGTCGAAGGCCTCCTGCGCGGACTCAAAGAAGACCCGCTCCACCACCGGCATCGCAGCGAGTCCAGCTGCTCGATCAGCTCGGCCTTCTGGGCCTCGGTCACCTCGCCTGCACGTCGCAGGTCGGCTCGAGCGAGCGCCCTCGGTGCACAGCGAGATCCAGACCTCGACCCGGCCGTACCAGAAGCCCTTCATCGTCGTCGACCTGCAGCGAGGCCAGCAGGCCCAAACCGAAGAACAACACCGACACCATGGTCACCAGCACGACCGAGACCGCCATCGACAGGTTGCGGCGCAAACCGGTCCAGATCTCGCCGAGAATGAAACCCAAGCGCATCAGGCACCACACTCGTAGCAGGCGGAGGCATCGAAGTCCTCTTCGGGATCGGGTTCCCAACTGACCGGTGCCTCGGGCTAGTCCTGGCTCGCGAGCTCGGCAGTAGTACGCTCGGGGGCGTAGGTGCCTTCCGCGACATCGCGGACCACGCGACCGTCCTCGAGCTCGACGACCCGGCGTGCGCATCTCATCCACGATCGCACCGTCGTGCGTCGCCATCACGATCGTCGTGCCCGTCCGGTTGATCCGGTCGAGCAACCGCACGATGCCGAGGCTCGTGGCCGGGTCGAGGTTGCCGGTGGGCTCGTCGGCCAGCAGGATCTGCGGCTTGTTGACGACGGCGCGGGCGATCGCAACGCGCTGCTGCTCACCACCGCTCAACTCGTGCGGGAGGCGCTTGCCCTTGTCGGCCAGGCCCACCATCTCGAGGGTCTCCGGCACCAGGGTGCGGATCGCGTGCCGCGGCTTGCCGATCACCTGGAGGGCGAAGGCGACGTTCTGCGTGACCGTCTTGCCGGGCAGCAGACGGAAGTCCTGGAAGACCGCCCCCATCTCGCGACGCAGACGCGGCACCTGGCGGGAGGACATCTGCCGCAGTTCGTGACCCGCGACCATCACCTCACCGTCGGTCGGCATCTGCTCGCGCAGGGCGATGCGCATGAGGGTGGACTTGCCGGAGCCGGATTTGCCGACGACGAACGCGAATTCGCCCCGGGCGATCTCCAAGGAGACGTCGTCGAGTGCCGGAGCGGCCCCGGGGGCGTATCTCTTGGTCACGTGGTCGAAGCGGATCATGGTGGTGCAGTCGGCCTCACGGCTCGGGGACAAGGCAGGGGCCCGGACAGGCCCGGCCGGTTCGAGGATAGGTCGGGTAGGGGCCGAATCCGGGGATTACCGTGTTCGGCGTGTGCCCTGTGTGACGTCTGTGACTGCCCGCGGTCAGGTGCGGATGACCACCGAACGCGCGTCGTCGACGCCGAAAACGGTTCGCAGGGTCTCCCCGGCGAGGCTCGCCGCGCGCTGGGCGTCACCCTCGGGCAGGTATGCCGCGCTGGGCACGTCGTCGGGGATCCACCGCACGTAGGCCGGCCCGTCGGTCGGGCCCGGTCGGTGCCAGCCCAGTGCTTCGAGGTGTTCCTTCTCCGTGGAGGTCAGCGGGAAGCCGATCTCCTTGTCGTCACTGACACAGCGCGCGATGAGGTGATCCTCCGAGCGCTCGAGGGTGACCCAGGGCGTGAGGGTGGGGTGCTTCTGCCCGAGCACACGCCGCAGGCCCGAGATCCGGCCGGGGCGCGCGAACTCCTCTGGAGCCTCGATCGTCAACCGATGGCCGTCAGCCAGTGCCATGACGGCCTGGGTCAGGTGGTCATGGACCAGCGCCCACGACGAGGAGTAGCCGGGCGGGATCGACACCGGGTCAGCCTTCGGCCTTGCGCTGGGCGATCTGCCAGCGGATGCCGGCCTCGATGAAATCGTCGATGTCGCCGTCGAAGACCTTGTCCGGGTTGCCGGTCTCGTGCTCGGTCCGCAGGTCCTTGACCATTTGGTAGGGGTTGAGCACATAGGAGCGCATCTGGTCGCCCCAGCTGGCCTTGATGTCGCCGGCGAGCTCCTTGCGCTCCGCAGCCTCCTCGGCCTTCTTGAGCAGGAGCAGTCGCGACTGCATGACCCGCAGGGCGGCCGCGCGGTTCTGGATCTGGGACTTCTCGTTCTGCATCGACACGACGGTCCCGGTGGGGAGGTGCGTCATGCGAACGGCCGAGTCGGTGGTGTTGACCGATTGCCCGCCCGGGCCGGAGGAGCGGAAGACGTCGATCTTGAGCTCGTTCTCGGGGATGTCGATGGAGTCGGTGCCCTCGATGAGCGGGATGACCTCGACGGCGGCGAAGCTCGTCTGGCGGCGGCCCTGGTTGTCGAAGGGGCTGATCCGCACCAGGCGGTGGGTGCCGCCCTCGACGGAGAGGTTCCCGTAGGCATAGGGCACGTTGACCTCGAAGGTCACCGACTTGAGCCCCGCCTCCTCGGCATACGAGGTGTCCATGACCTTCACGGCATACCCATGCCGCTCCGCCCACCGGAGATACATGCGCAACAACATCTCGGCGAAGTCGGCGGCGTCGACGCCACCCGCGCCGGCGCGGATCGTGACGACCGCCTCGCGCTCGTCGTACTCCCCCGACAGCAGGGTGCGCACCTCGAGTTCGCCGACGGCCTTGGTGACGGCGACGAGTTCACGCTCGGCCTCGGCGAGCGTCTCGGCGTCGTTCTCCTCCTCCCCCATCTCGACGAGGGCCTCGAGGTCGTCGATGCGGGCGTCCATGCCGGTGACCCGGTCGTGCTCGGCCTTGGCGCGCGACAGAGACGAGGTGACAACCTGCGCCTTCTCGGGGTCGTCCCACAGAGTTGGCTCGGCCGCCTTGGACTCCAACTCGGTGATCTGCGCCTGGAGCGCGGTCAGGTCGGTCACCTCACGCACCGACGCCATGGTCGAGCGGAGGTCCTTGATCGCCTGAGTGAAGTCGACAGCCACGAGGGTCAAGCCTACGTGAGGGGGCGAGACTCAGCGCACGGCGGCGCGAGCCCGCGAAACGACCGTGACATCGAGGGCGGCGCGCGTCGTGATCGCTGAGGCGAAGGGAATCGGGACGTGACCGGTCAGGACCACGACGGCCGTTTGGCCATCTGGTGTGCCGGTCCCCGGAGACAGACCCCACTGGGTAATGCCGTTCGGTGGCGACAGGGTGGCCAGGTGATCGGCCGCCGCCCGTTGGACAGAATCGTCCGACACCGGGACGGCTGATCCAACACCCGTCGTCGCGTAGGTGGCGTCCTCGAAGGCGTTGGCGGCGACGAGCGCCGCGCTGTCGGCGGCGTCGAGCAATCGCATCCTGGCCAGACTCACAGCGGTGATGGCCGCAGTGGTGAGGATCAGGAGGATCGCGATGATGGTCATCCCGAGCACGAGCAAGCCGATCTGCCCCTCGTCCCGGCCCCGCAACCCCTCCCATCGTTGAGCGAGTGCTCGCGCGCCCGGCCCCTTGCGCACATCGCCCCTCACGGCGCACTCCGGAACCGGTCGACCCGGCTCACACCCTGGGCCCGCAACGGCACCTCGAGGGGGATGACGCCGCGCGCGAAGGTCGGGACCAACGGCAGCGGCACGCGCACCTCCGCCTCACTGACCACGGCGGCCCCCGGAGTCAGGCAGGGTGATGCCTCGCAGGCCACGTAGAGAGCGGTGCCCTCGGTGAAACCGAGGTTGGCGAGCGCCACGTTGCTTGCCGCGTGGGCGCGCGCGTACGCGGCGGAGTCATCAGGTGCGGTCACGAAAGCCCGTCCGGACTCACGTACCGCCGCGCTCACGGCATACGACCCCGCCTGGAGGCGACCGAGCATGAGAATCAGGTAGATGAGCGGAATCATCAGCAGCACGGCCAAGTAGACGAACTCCACGGCGGCACTCCCCTCCTCACCGGCGGCCCGCCTTCGCACCCAGAGGTATGCCGCGCGCAACCTGGTCATTGCGCCTCGGCGAACGCTCGGGCCGTGACCGACAGACCACGGCTCGGACCGAACGGGCCGATGATCGGCGCCGGCGCCGAGACACGAACGACGATCACGCGCACTCCCCCTTGGATCTCGGATCCGACGTCGACGGACTCGGCATACCTGCTGGACAACTGTTCGGAGATGAGCTCCCGGGCGCGAGCCTGACCATCGGCAGGCGAAGCGTCGGCCCGAGCACCCATCCGTGCGCCCTCGGCGGCCGAGGCAATGAGGGTGTTGCGGGTGTGGAGGAACAGGCCCAATTGCATGAGGCCGACGAAGATGAAGGACACGAGCATCGAGACCATGACGAAGTCAGCGACTGCAGCACCGCTCTCATGGTCTGGCTGCGCAGTCCTCGACCCCCCTTGTGGCCCCTTGTCCCCCGGGGCAATCCCCCCTGACGCTGCCCGCATGGCTCAGGTGAGCGAGTCCATGGCCTGTTCGAACAGGGCCACCAGTCGAGGCCGGGCCACGATGAGCAAGGCCGACACCAGCATGGCCGTCATCAAGGTGATCAGCACCCACCCCGGGACATCCCCCCGTTCCTTGTCGGTCCGTTGCCAGCCGCGTAGCGCGCGACTGGTCGAGATGCTTCTCCGGTTCATGGTTGTTCTCCTTTGGGTCGGGTGTCAGGTCTGATGGGTCAGAAGGTGAAATCGAGGAAGTTCAGGCCTGGGAAGACCGCGAAGACGATGGTCACCGGCAAGACAAGGAACACGACCGGCACCATCATCGCGATCTCCTTCTTGCCGGCGGTCTCCATGACGGCCCGCCGTCCGCCTTCGCGAACGTCCTGTGCCTGAGCGCGCAGGACCTCGGCAAGGGGGGTCCCTCGGTCGATGGCGACGACCAAGCCGTCGACGAACCGCGCCAGGGCAGGGAGTCCTGTGCGGTCAGCGAGGCCGGACAGCGCAGCCGGCAACGTGGCTCCCGCACGGGCATCGGCCAGACAGTGCCGCAACTCTCCTGCCAGTTCTCCACCACTCAGTCGACAGACCCGGTCGAGCGCGCCGACGGCACCCTCTCCGGCGCCGACCGCAAGGGCCAGGAACTCGGCGATCGTCGGGAACTCGGCCAACATTCGTTGCTCGCGCGCAGCAGCACGTCGCGACAGGACGTGATCCCAGACGACGACTCCGAGGGCGGCGCCGATGACTGGTAGCAGGATGGCGAGGAACGCGCTGGCGCCGTGGATCGTGGCCAGCACGGACATGGCGATCCCCAAGATGGCGCCACCGGTCCCGCACAGGACTTGCTGCGCACGAAATCGGTCGACGTCCGGCGCCTGCCCCGCTCTGAGCAGCCTTCGTCGAACTGTGGGTCCGTCGCCGATGACACGATCGATGACTGCCCCGCCGCTGGCGAGGAGCGGCACGAAAACTGACGGGACATGGCTCAGAGGTCGGCGGTTGACGAGCAGGCCACTGGGGCGTGCCTGATCCACCAAGTAGGGCAGCACTCGATCGGCCAGACCATGCCGTCGGTTGGTGGGTAGCCTCCGCCAGATCAGGTTCAGGCCCAGTCCGAGTGCGGCACCGAGGAGGAGGCCCGCCATGGTGAGCGTCAACGCAGCACCCGACCTTCCTCTGGCAGGCGCGCGATGCGCAGCATCGCCCAGTAGGCGATGGCCGACACGGCCGCGCCACCGGCCAGCACACCAACACCCGTGAGGCTGGAGTAGGCGGCGACGGACTCGCGGCGACCGCTGAGGATGAGGAGGACCAACCACGGCGCGGCAACTGCCAGGCGAGCTGCGTTGACCGTCCACGACTGACGGGTCTCGAGCTCGGCGCGCGTGCGGGCGTCTTCACGCAGGAAGAGCGACAACGTCCGCAACAGTCGGCCGAGGTCGCTGCCGCCCACCTCGCGCGCCATGCGCAGCGACTCGATGAGTCGATCACCGACCGGATCGCTGAGCCCCTCCTTGAGGCGGTCGAGGCAGTCGTGAAAGCGGCCGGTCAGACGGTAGTCCTCCGCGAAGGCCCGGAATGCCGTCCTCAGCTCCTCGGGTCCACGAACACTCAACTGCCCGAGCGCCTCCGGCAGGGCGAGACCGGCGCGCACACCAGAGGCCACGTTGTCGATGGCATCGGGCCAGAGCTCACGCAGCCGTGCGCGTCGCCGGCGCGCTCGCACCCGGACGAAGACGATCGGCGACCAGCCGGCCATCAGCGCAAAGCACAGCGCCAAGGGCGCGGCGCCCACGACGAGTTGGAAGATCACGAAGACGATGACGAAGGTGCCCATCGCGAAGGCGATCAGTGTTCCGACTCCCAGTCCAGGAATCCCCGATTGGACAATCTCGTCCGCCAAGCGATCGCGCAGTCGGTTTCGAGTGACCCGCCGTTCGGCCGGCGGGACCCAGAAGGAGGACCAGACGAGGAAGAGGCCAGCACCCAACATGAGCCCCAGCGCCAACCCTGTCATCGATGGTCCTGCGTGAGGATTCGGTGCACGTCGATACCGGCGCGGTCGAAGCGCTCCTGGTGAGGAGGAAAGCCGTCGCCCCGCACCAGGGTCCCACCCCGACTGTGGAAGATCTCAGAGGTCTCGATGACGTCGCCTTCGACCCGCCCGGGCACCGCGACAATCTCGCGGACCACTCGTCGCCCGTCCCGCTCCAGGGCTGCGTGGACGACGACATCGACTGACGCTGCGACAGTGGGGACCACAAACCTGCTCCCGACGTTCTCCCCAGCGAGCAGCGGAAGGGTGCACATCTTCACGATCGCTTCGCGCGCGCTGTTGGCATGGATGCTCGCCATGCCGGGCAGGCCGCTGTTGAGGGCAAGGAGCAGGTCGAGGCTCTCGGCCTGCCGAACCTCCCCGACGACGATGCGCGAAGGCCTCATCCGCAACGCCTCCTTGACCAGACGACGCAAGGGCACCTCCCCGGTCCCCTCGAGCGAAGGCTGCCGACACTGCATGGCTGCGACATCTCTGAGCGGGATCTTCAGTTCGAAGACCTCTTCGACCGTCACCACCCGTTCGCGTGGGGGAATGGCCGCGCCGAGACAGTTGAGCAGGGTCGTCTTTCCTGCTTGCGTCCCACCGGCGACCAGGATGTTGAGCCCCGCCGCGACGCAGGCCTCGAGGAACGCGCTGGCCGCTGGCGTGAGGGTGCCAATGCGCACCAGGTCTTCGAGTCGGTCCGCCCGCACGACGAACTTTCGGACATTGACGAACCAGTCCTCCCGCGTGATGTCGGGAATCACGACGTGGAGGCGAGATCCGTCCGGCAATGTGGCATCGACGAACGGCGACGAGAGGTCGACCCGACGTCCCGAGGACTTGAGCATGCGCTCGACCAGGTCGCGAACCTCGTCACGAGTCAGCACCGTGCTCGTCAACTCCGACACCCCACCCCTGGCGACGAAAACACGAGTGGGTTGATTGATCCAGATCTCCTCGATCTCTGGGTCGTCAAGATACTTCTGGAGGGGTCCGAAACCGGCGACGCTGTCCCACACCTCTCGGGCGACCGAGTCGACGTCGTCGAGAAACGGCATACCCCCGTGAAGGGAGCGCGCGTCGTAGTCCGCCACCGCGTCGCGGACCAGTTTTCGGGTCGCGGCTTCGTCCCGCATCGGATCAAGGCCCGAACGCCGGATCAACTCCTCAACCTCGGAACGCACCGTCGCCAACGCGTCCATGCAGCCACCTCCCCCTGGCGGAAACCCCCAACTCTCCTGCCATCAAATCAAACGAAGCGGCCCACTCGCACCTTGTCCACAGGCCCTGACCATTTCTTGACCAAGAGCACCCAATGCACGCAGACCCTGTGGACAGCCGCCGCGAGGGTTGGCACAAGACCTACCGTCGGGTCGCATGGACCTGGTGCTGAGTGTGCGAAGGCTGCCGACCGACGTGGCCGGGGCACCTCCGGCGATCGACCTACGAGTGCGTGGTGAGCTTGTCACTGCCGGTGAGTTGGCCGCCTGTGCCGCAACCCTTTTCGGTATGCCGCGGGCCCACCTTCACGTGTCCGGGATCGCCGTGGGTGAATCCGAGCTCGTCGGTCGGTGGCCGCTCGTGCACGGAGCCAGTGTCGTCGCACACCCCGAAGTGGCGCTGGCACCGGCCCGTGTTCCGGTCAGACCTTCCACGCCCTTCGACGTCGTGGCCACCGCCGGACCGGACTGTGGCCGGCGAATCACCCTGTCTCGCAGCGGTATCACGGTCGGACGGGGTGACGTCGACCTATCCCTCCACGACGACACGCTGAGCAGGCGACACGCCCGGATCAGCGTCGAGTCCGGCCATCTCAAACTGGTCGACCTGGGCTCGACGAACGGATCCACGATCAGCAACGATCCGGGCACCGACTCGACCGGCATTACTGTTGATGATCGAATCAAGTTGGGCCACAGCGTGATTGAGCTTCGTCCGCGAATTGCTGCTGGGCCTCCTCCTGCGCCGGTCGAGGTCGCCAACGGGCGACGACTGCTGCCAGTTGGTGCGTGCCCACCCGACCCTCCTCCCGTGGTCACGGTGACGCAGCCACGGCCGCCCGAACCTGTGAGCGCGGCCGCCTTTCCTTGGATCACGATGCTCGTGCCCCTGCCCATCGCCGCGGTTCTCGCCGTCGCCTTCGGACCGCAGTTCCTTCTCTTCGCGTTGCTGGGACCGGTGACGTCCGGGGCGTCGTGGTGGCAGGACCGTCGCCGTAGACACCGGGAGGAAATCGCCCGCACCGAGTTGTTCGGCGCGGAGCAGCATCGGGCAATGCAGGCGATCGTCGAGGCGACGGACCGCGAAGTCACTGCTCTGAACCATCTGGCGGGGGACACCGACCGTGTCCTCCAATCCGTCCATGCCTGCCGCCCGCCGTGGTGGGCCACCGATCCAGGTGGCGAATCATGCGCCGGGGTCACCAACGTGAATTGGCCTCGGGGTCTGCCCGTGCGCCTGGGCTTGGGATCGCCGGCGAGCCGCACCGTGCGCATCACGGGCGCTGATGGTCAGGCGACGTCGCCGACGCTCGCCGATGCACCGGTCGTCATCGACCTCCAGACTGTCGGCGGACTCCGCTTCTTCGGCGATCGCTCACGCGCGCACGCCGCCCTTCGACAGGTTGTCGGGGGTCTGGTTTCTCGGCATCCACCCTCCCAACTCGCCCTCGTCGTGGACCTCGGCGCGACAGGTGAGAGCGAGGCGGCCTGGCTTCGCTGGCTGCCGCACACGGCATGGATCGGCCCTGATTCCGACGCTGCCGCGCGCACCGTCGAATCCGGGAGGGTGGTCCTGTCGATCACCTTCGCGAATGACGTCCGGGCACAGACTGGTCCCGGGGGGCCTGCGGTGACCCTGCGCCGGGTCGGCAACCAGGGCTCATTCGCTGACCTCCTGCTGGGTTCTGATGACGACGTGTTGCGGCACCCCGATGGGGACACGTCGTTGGTCACCGACGGAGTCGGCCCGTGGTGGGCAGAGCGCTTGGCGCGGGCGATGGCCGGGCAGGCACCATTGCTTGCGTCGACCGCAACTCACGAGCATGCCCCGTGGGCTCATCTACGTTGTGAGGTGCTGGCCATCCGTTCGCTCGAGCCCGCGTCCGTGAAGGCCTTGCTCACCCAGTGGGAACACTTCGGTCCCCGCACCGGTCCACGCGCGGCAGCCGTGGTCGGTCAAAGCGGCGAGGGTCCGTGGACGATCGACCTGGACACCGATGGTCCTCACCTCTTGATCGCGGGCACGACCGGATCAGGCAAGTCAGAGGCCTTGCGCTCGCTCGTCTCAGGCCTGGCTCTCAGGCTGCCACCGGAGTCACTCACCTTCCTCCTCATCGACTACAAGGGCGGGTCCACGTTCACCCTGGCCAGACGCCTGCCCCACTGTGTCGGCGTGGTGTCGGATCTCGATCCCGCACTTGCAGAACGCGCACTGCGATCCCTGCGCGCCGAGGTCAAACGGCGCGAGTCAGCTCTCGAGGCGACGGGTTCGGACACCATCCACGCCCACAACGCCGCCACCTCCCACGACCCGTTTCCCCGATTGGTTGTCGTCGTCGACGAGTTCCGCGTCCTCGCCCAGGAGATCCCCTCGTTCCTCGACGGCCTCGTGCGTCTGGCCGCCGTCGGGAGGTCGTTGGGCATTCACCTCGTTCTCGCCACCCAGCGCCCGGCGGGAGCCATCACTCCCGACATCCAGGCCAACATCGGCACCCGGATTGCTCTGCGCGTGCGGGACGATCAGGAGTCAGTGCAGGTGATCGGTGACTCCAGGGCTTCTCAGGTGCCGCGGAGCTCTCCCGGCGCTGGCTTCACCCGATCGACGGACGGCGATCTCGCCCCCGTGCGTGCATGTCACATCACGCGCATCCTTCCGACTCCGGTCGAGGAGCCCACACGCTTCGATCCCGTCCCTCCCGACGACCTGCCTTCACCCATGCCCACCGAAAGCGCAGGTCCGGGTGAGTCCGACGAGACCGTGGAGGACGCCCTCGTCGCACTGGTCGAGGCAGCACATGCCCGTCGGGGCATCGGCCTCCCCCGCACCCCATGGCTGCCACCCTTGCGGGCGCTCATCTCGATCGACGACCTCGAGTCACCCGTGCCTGACACGTGGCCCGTCGGGCTGGTCGATCTCCCCGACGAACAACTCCAGCTCGGGCTCACCTGGGCTCCGGATGACCCGCCCTGGCGGATCATTGGCGGGCCGCGGTCCGGCCGGTCGACTGCCTTGGCCACCATCGCCACCGCGGCCTCGCTTGCTCTGGGCGACCGACTGCACGTGTATGCCGTCTCGGCGTCACCGGCGGTTTCACCCCTCGATGCGCTCTCGACCGTCGGTGCGGTGATCATGCCTGACCAGATCGGGCGACTGCGCCGCTTGGTGGAACTCGTGCGGGGTTTCGAGGGTGATTCCGCTCCGGATGACCACCTTCTGCTCCTCATCGACGACGTCGCGCTGGGCGCCGGCCCGGACACTCCCGCTGCGGGTGCCCTCAAGGATTTGGTGCGGATGGCCACGGACCCCTCCACCGGCCGGGTGAGTCTCGTCCTGGCCGGCGCCCGGTCCCTCGCGACGACACGCTTGGTCGACGGCGGCCCCACGATCTGTCTGCCTGGGCTGGACAGCGGCGACCTCTTGCTCCTCGGCATCCGGCCTTCGGTGGCCCAGACACTCACCGGGCCCGGACGTGGTCTCCGCGTCGAGGACGGAGCTCTGGTCCAGTTCGCGGTCGCCGACGGTTGCCGAGCCATCCCACGACGGCGACGGAGACGAGTCCGTGCGTTGGAAGACCTACCCTCGCTGGTCGACCTGGCGGCACTCCTGGCCGTCGATGCATCTGGGCCGGGGCGGCCGTCCTCCCGGCAATCGTGGGAAGTCCGACTGGGGGTCGGAGACCCGTCGGTCGAGATCCTCTCGTGGGATCCGATGCGCGACGGAAGAGTGCTCGTCGTGACAGGACCAGCGGGATCAGGTCGGACGTCCACGGTGCAGGTCGTGGAGCGTCAAGCGGCATGCGCCGGACGTCGCATCCTGCACCTTCCCGATGACCTGCACGCCGCGGCGGCACTGGATCTGGAGCGAGGATCCTGGCTGGTCTCGATCGACGACGTCGAAGGGCTGGGGATTGACGGTGAGGCAGCGCTGGTCAAATGCCTCCAGGCGGGAGCCGATGTCGTCGTGGTCGTGTCGGCCCTGCGGCATACCGTGGCCTCTGCGTATCGCGGCGCGCTCCCGGGGCTTATTGCCCGCGGATGTGCCGTGCTCCTCCAACCGGCGAGCCCACACGACGGCGACCCCTTTGGGTCACGCATCGAGCCGGCCGCCACCCTGACACCGGGCCGCGGCGTCTTCCTTCGCCGCGGACGGACCAGTGAGATCCAGATCGCCCTGCCCTCCGCCGACGAACCCGCCGAGCCAACACCTGCTGCCTGACCACCCACGACGCGGTCGTCAGCGGCACCCAGATCTCGCACCGCGACACACCCATACCTGTAGTCGGC
>NZ_HF570956.1:2736505-2750366 GCF_000367525.1 Phycicoccus elongatus Lp2
CGGAGAGGGCCGCGGCATACGAACTGGGTTGGGAAATGTGAGGGGTCGTCCACCTTGAGGGGGAGTTGCCCACCGCTTTGGTTCAGTCCCACGAGTGATCCGTATGCCGCACGGCCCACCTAACGTCGTGGTCATGATCGAGATCCAGGGATTGACCAGGCGGTTCGGTGACCTCACTGCCGTCGACGATGTGTCGTTCGCCGTCCACGACGGCCACATGACCGGCTTCGTCGGGGGCAACGGTGCGGGCAAGACGACCACGATGCGGATGACGATGGGCCTGCTGGGCGTCGACGCCGGACGGGTGCTCTGGAACGGCGCGCCGATCACGGCCGCGAACCGTCAGCGCACCGGGTACATGCCCGAGGAGCGGGGGCTCTATCCGAAGCAGAAGATCGTCGACCAGCTCGTCTACCTCGGCGAACTGTCAGGCATGTCGGCGAGCGACGCCAAGGCCGCGATCATGGACCACCTCGAGCGCTTCGGGCTCGCGGACCGGGCCAACGACCGGGTCGAGAAGTTGAGCCTGGGCAACCAGCAGCGTGTCCAGATCATCGCGGCGTTGATGACCCGTCCCGAGGCACTGATCCTCGACGAGCCCTTCTCCGGCCTGGACCCGACCGCCGTCGACTCGATGGCCGACCTGCTGCGCGAGCACACCTCCCGCGGCATACCTGTGCTCTTCTCCAGTCACCAACTCGACCTCGTCGAGCGACTCTGCGACCACCTCGTCGTGCTGGCCAAGGGTCGAGTCGTCGCCGACGGCACCGTTGCCCAACTCCGCAACCGCGGGCCGCAGCGGTATCGCCTCGTCCTCGGCTCCGACGCGGGCTGGGTGAGGGACGTGCCCGGTGTCCACACGGTCGATGTCGACGGCGCGACCGCGGTCCTCGAACTCACCGGCGAAACCCCCGGAGCCGACCAGATACTCCTGCGCGATGCCCTCTCCCGCGGCGAGGTCAAGGAATTCGCCCGCATCATTGCACCCCTGTCCGAGATCTACCGTGAGGTGACGGCATGAGCACCATCGAGCAGAACCCCGTTCGCACCACCCCAGCGCCCACTGGGGGCCGGGCCCCCTCCGGGGCGATGCGCACCGCCTGGGCCATCGTCGCCAAGCGAGAGATCCTCGCCAAGATCTTCGACAAATCCTTCCTCGTCGGGACCGTCCTCACCGTGGCGGTCATCGCCGGGTTCATGGTCGTCTCGGCCTTCATGGAGGACCGCACCAAGACCTACGACCTGGTCGCTTCCGGTGCGGATGTCAGCTTTGCCAGGACCCTCGCCTCCGAGGTCACCGCGGTTGACGACAAGGTCATCGTCGACGTCAGGAGCGCGGACAGCGCGCAGGCCGCCCGTGCCCTCGTGCTGGATGACGACGCGGACGTCTGGCTGCACAAGGTCGGCGACGACTGGACGCTCACGGCCGCGACGGAGGTGCCCGACGGTCTCCAGGCCGCCGCATCGACCGTGGTGCGGCAGTCGACGATCGCCACCAACGCCCAGAGCGCCGGCACCTCGGTGGCCGCCATCGAGAAGGGCGCCACGCTGAAGGCGAGCATCCTCAAGGGCAATGCGGACAAACAGGGCTTCGCCAAGGTGATGGGTTTCGTCCTCGCCTTCCTCTTCTACATGGCCTCACTCACTTTCGGCATGCAGCTCGCGGGCAGTGTCGTCGAGGAGAAGGCGAGCCGGATCGTGGAGATCATCGCGACCAAGATCCCGGTGCGGCAGTTGCTGATCGGCAAGATCCTCGGCAACACCGCGCTCGCCGTCGGGCAGATGGTCGTCTATACCGGCATCGGGCTGATCGGGTTGTCGTTCACGCAGTACAAGTCCTATCTCCCCTCGGTCAGCGCCGGCATCGTGTGGTTCCTCGTCTTCTTCCTCCTCGGCTTCCTCGTCATCGCCTGCGCCTGGGCGGTCGCCGGTGCACTCGCCTCCCGCACGGAGGACCTGCAGCAGACGGCGATGCCGCTCACGATGCTCATGATGGCGATGTGGTTCGCGGTCTTCCTCGCCAAGGGAGCCGTGCTCACGGTGCTGTCCTTCGTGCCGCCGTTCTCGGCGATCCTCATGCCGATCCGGATTCTCGACGGCAGCGCAGCCTGGTGGGAGCCGGTCGTCGCTCTGCTGCTGCTCATCGCCCTGGCCGGCGTCATCGTCCGCGGCGCCGAGCGGCTCTACCGACGCTCACTGCTCCAGACCTCCGGCAAGCTCAGCATCAAGCAGGCCTGGTCCGCCCCCGAGTGAGCACCGCGAAGGCCGCGCCGGCTCAGGCCAGCGCGGCCTTCAGGGCGGCGGCTGTCTCGGCGAGGACGCGCTGCCCCAAGGGAGCGCCCAGCATCGTCAGCATCGGGTGGACGGCATCGGTGTGGACGCGCAGGGTCGTGGGAACGCCTGCAGCTGTGAGCTTCTCGGCATACGCGATGCCCTCGTCGCGCAGCACGTCGAAGCCGGCGACGGCCACGTAGGCCGGTGGCAGGCCCTCGAGGTCGTCGGCGAGCAGGGGCGAGGCGCGCACGTCGGAGGGGTCGGCGTCGCCGAGGTAGTGGGCTTCGTACCAGTCCATGTTGGCCTTGGTGAGGAAGTAGCCCCGGGCGAAGAGTTCGCGCGAAGGTGTCGTCGCCCCGAGGTGCGTGACCGGCACTCCGAGGAACTGCAGGGCCGGCATCGGGCCTCCGCTCCGCTTGGTCTCCTGGGCGACGACCGCCGCGAGGTTGCCCCCCGCGCTGTCGCCCCCGACCGCGATCCGGCCGGCGTCGACACCGAGGTCGGCGGCGTGTGCATGCGCCCAGCGGAAGGCCGCGACAGCGTCGTCGACCGCCGCCGGAAAGCGGTGCTCCGGCGCCAGTCGGTAGTCGACATTGAGGACCGCGATGCCCGCCTCAGCGCACAGGAAGCGACAGCTCGGGTCATGCGTGTCGATGTCGCCGAGCACCCAGCCACCGCCGTGGAAGTAGACGAGCAGGGGCAGCGGCCGCTCGCGCTCGACACCGAGCGGGCGATACAGCCGGGCCGGTATGCCGCCCGCCGGGCCGGGGATCGTCAGGTCACGGGTCGCGCCGACGGGGGTCGGGTCGCCTGCGAACATCCACGACCGCAGGGCCATCTCCCGGCGGGCCTCGGGCACGAGAAGCTCGTCGAACTCCTTGTTGGGCAGGCGGGTGAGGATCTGCAGGCCGACGTTGGTGTCCGGGTCGAGGCGATGACCGTCGATGACGCGTGGGCGCAGGTCGATGCGTCGGCGGATGGCCTCGGGCACACGCAGCAGCGCCCGGAAGGCAGCGCGCTCGATCCGGTCAGCCCGTCCCCACTCGTAGGTCGTCATGGGTCCCATCCTGTCGGACGATCACTAGGGTGACCGTCATGGAGAGGCACATGGGGGAGCCGTCACCGGATCGCGCGGAGCAACGTCTGGGCCCGGCCATGAGGGTGTGGAAGTCCAAGCCGCTGGGCATGGCGCGGCGCGGGATCCTGCGCGGCTCGGCGATCGGCCTCACCGAGATCTATGGGCTCTACAAGGTCCATCCGGCGCTCTGGCGGTTCACGGCTCGGCACTACCACCCCGCCATGGGCAGGTTCGCGCGGCTGCACGCCTGGATGACGTGTCAGTTCGCGGGCCTCGACGTTCCGGCCTACAAGAGCCATCTGGCGGCCAACGAGTTCTCCTTCCGATGGTTCGACCTGACCTCCTACCCGCCCACGAGCAAGGACTCCTACGTCAAGAAGTTCAGTGAGGAGCAGCGCTGCTGGGACGGGCACCTCGACCGCGTCGGCACTGTCGTCGACGAGTCCTCCGGCTCCTCGGGGACGCCCTTCAACTGGGTGCGCGGCAAGCGCGAGCTCAACGTCATCCACCGCAATGTCGCCGGCTTCGCCACCCAGGTCTTTCCCCGTCAGCGACTCTTCGTCATCAATGCCTACTCGATGGGCGCCTGGGCGACCGGCACGAACACCGGTATTGCGATGGCCAAGATCGCGATGGTCAAGAACACCGGCCCCGACCTCGACAAGATCATCGACACGATCGAGCACTTCGGGCCGCACTACAACTATCTCGTCACCGCCTACCCACCCTTCCTCAAGGACCTGCGCGACCGGCTCGACGCCCAGGGGTTCGACTGGGACGCGCACGCGATGTATGGCCTCGTCGGCGGCGAGGGGATGACCGAGGCCCTGCGTGATTACTGCGAGCAGCGCTTCCGTCGCGTCCTCTCCGGCTATGGCGCCTCCGACCTGACGATCGGCATGGGCGCCGAGTCCCGGCTGACGGTCTGGCTGCGTGACCAGATCGTCGCCGATGAGGCCCTCAAGGCCGACCTGCTCGGCCCCGACGACCCGCGCATCCCGATGGTCTTCCAGTACAACCCGCTCGAGACCTACCTCGAGGTCACCGACGAGGGCGAGTTGTTGTGCACGCTCAACTCCTCGATCGTGCTCTCACCCAAACTGCGCTACAACATCGGCGACGAGGCCAAACTGCTCGACTTCCCCGACCTCGAGAAGCTCATCGCCCGCCACCCGCGCCACGAGGCCGGCTTCCGCGCCGCGCAGGCCGTCGACCGGATGAAGCTGCCCCTGCTCTTCCTCTACGGTCGCGCGGACTCGACGGTCTCCTTCATGGGCGCCAACATCTACCCACAGGACATCGAATACGGCCTCTACGAGGACAATCCACGAGCCGGAGACATCGAGGCCTTCATGCTCACCCTCGAGGAGGACGCCGAGCTCGACAGCCGACCGGTCGTCAACATCTGCGCCCGCGAGGGCGTGCACCTCGATGACGCCGGTCGCGGGGCCCTTGCGTCAGCCTGCGAGCAGGGCATCGTCGCCCACCTCACCGCGGTCTCACGAGACTTCAAGCAGTCGTTGGAGGAGGACCCCTCCGCTGCCCGGATCGACGTGCGCGTCCATGACTTCGGCACCGGACCCTTCGAGGGCGGTCAGTCCAAGATCAAGAAGGTCTACTTCCGCAAGCCGGCCACCGAAACCGCTGCACCAGAGGCGACCTCATGAGATCTGCCGACTTCTCCAAGGCGCCACGCATCGCCCAGGCGGGTGCGATGTTCACCGGCGCCACCCGCTACAACGGCATTCCTGCGTGGATCACCCTCTCGTGGACCTGGCGCAAACTCGTCAAGCGGATGAAGGCGATGCCCGGCTACTGCTGGCACACCGTCTACTACGAGCCGCCTTTCACCCTCG
Source organism: Phycicoccus elongatus Lp2 (assembly GCF_000367525.1). Classification (GTDB taxonomy): domain Bacteria; phylum Actinomycetota; class Actinomycetes; order Actinomycetales; family Dermatophilaceae; genus Phycicoccus_A; species Phycicoccus_A elongatus. Next base: position 2,741,714 of record NZ_HF570956.1, read on the forward strand.
GCACCATCGCCTACTTCGACACCCGCGATGACCTGCTGAGGATCGCGCGCTCGCCGGAGCACCGCAAACTCATGCAGTGGATCACCGATGGCACGAAGAACGCCAAGGGCGGCTACATCCGCCTCTGGGTCGCCGAACCGGACGGCTACACCAACGGCATCTGGCGCGCCGAAGGCAACGTCATGGCGCACATCGAGACCTACAGCCCGATCCGTGGCGATCAGGGCCCACAACGCGTGGACGACGCGACGAGCGAGATCGTGTGAGCGTCAGGGTCGAGCAGGTCCTCACCGAGGAACAGTTCGAGGAATTCGCGGCCCTGCCTTTCACCCTGCACGGGCGGGGAAGGCACGTGCCGCTGCTCCAGCCGACGCTGAGGTCGTGGTGGACCGGCGAGCATCCGCAGGGTCGTTTCGGACCCGTCACCTTCCTGCTCGCGCGGTCGAATTCCGGGGCGGCCGTCGGCCGAATGTGCCTGCACCACAACCCCTCCTTCGATGACAAGGTGGGCGCTGAGACCCAACTCTTCGGGTTGACCGAGTTCGCCGACGTCTCCGTCCTCGACACCCTCATGACGTATGCCGCGGGCTCGGCCCGCGTGACCGCACGCACCCAACTCGTGGGTCCGGTCGCGTTGCTGCCCAACCAGACCGGTGGCGTCATCACGTCCGGCTTCGACGAGCGCGGCTTCATGGACTCGCCCTGGAACCCGGCGTCGTATCCCGAGGCCTATGAGGCGCTCGGTTTCGCGCGGATCTTCGAGGGGGCGACCTGGATCGTCCCGCTCGGTGGAGGAGATGGCGCCGCGAGTGAGCCGCCTGCAGATGAGCCGCCGATCGGTGAACCGTCGGGCGGTGTGGTCGTGCGGAAGGCGTCGCGGCTGCGCCTGCGGCGCGACCTGGAGGCGATGCGGCAGGTGCTCAACGCGTCCTTCGCGGCGTTGCCCTACTACACCGAGATCTCGGCCGCGGACCTCGCGCACCAGACTGCCGGGTTGGAGTTCCTTCTCGACCCCGACCTCTTCCTCTTGGCCTACATCGACGGCGAGCCGGCCGCCTTCGTCCTCGTCGTGCCCGACCTCTCCGAGTTTGCGATGGCGCGCGACGGCCGGCTCGCCGTGAAGGACTATCCGGGCCTGCTGTGGCGTCGCCTGAAGGGCACCACCGACGCGATCCTCATCATCAAGGGCACCGACCCCAGCGCCCAGGGACGCGGCCTCCAGACCCTGCTGGCCCGCCAGGTGGAGCGCGGCCTGCGCGCGGGCGGCTACCGCACCTTGCGCAGCACCTTCGTCGAGACCGCCAATGCCGGATCGTCGCGCACCTATGAGCGGATGGGTGGGAGGCCTCTGCAGGGCACGACCTTCTACCGACGGGCCGTGCGGTGACCTCGCCACCGGACCGGTCGTGGATCGAGGACCTCCACGCTGCACACGAGACCTGGGGTCGCGCGCCGAGCGCCCACAACACCCAGCCCGGCATCGTCCGCCCGGACGGGGACTCGGTCGTCATCGACTGGGACCCCGCACGCGAACTCGTCGTCGCGGATCCGACGCGCCGCGACCTCTGGCTCTCCCTCGGGGCGCTCGCCGAGTGCCTCGTCATTGCGGCCGGCGACCTCGGACACACCCTCGGGGTCGACTGGCAGGTCGATGCCCGCCGCCACCGCGCGGCCCGACTGACCCGCAGGTCCTCGGCGGTGACGGTCGAGGCCCCCTTCACCGCCGAGGACCTGCGGGCCCGTCGCACGGCCCGCGGTGCCTATGTCGAGCCCCGAGTCACCGGGCGGGAGGTCGCCGCCGTGACGGCGGCTGCGGACCTCCCGGCCGAGCAGAGACTTGACATCCTCCCGATTGACCTCGTGAAAACCCTTCTGCCACAGGCGGATGCGTGGTCCTTCGGATCGACGCCGCAGGTTGACGAACTCCGGTCCTGGCTACGACTCGCACCCAGCCACCCGGCATACCGAAGCGATGGGTTGACCGACACGGCGCTTGCCCTCTCGCGCAGCGAGGCTCGCGCCCTCGAGACCGCGCTTCACCCCCGCTCCTGGGCTGCACTCCGTCACCTCGGCGGGCCGACGCTCTTGGCCAAGGCGTCCACCCGGTCCGGGCTCGGAACCGTCGTCGCCTTCCACACATCCGCCGACCGCGCACAGACGCCGACCGAGGTGGCCGACGCCGGCCGCGCCCTCCTGCGCACCTGGCTGGCAGCCGCGCGCCATGGTCTCCACGTCCATCCGCTCAGCCAACTCATCGACGCCCCGGCGACCGCGGCCGCCCTGCAGTCCCATCTCGGCCCCGACCGCCGCGCCCTGTCCGTCTTCCGGATCGGTCGACCCGAGTCCCCGCCCGTCCGATCCCACCGTCTAGCGTTGCCGTCGTGAGCGTGCCCCACCTGATCGCCCTCGACATCGACGGCACGACCATCGACCACGACGGACACCTCTCGGACGCGGTGCGCGAGGCCGTACAAGCCGTCGTCGAGGCCGGTCACCATGTCGTCATCGCGACCGGCCGCACGATCGTGGGCACCCTGCCGATCATCGAGGCGCTCGCCCTGCCCCGGGGGTATGCCGTGTGCTGCAACGGCGCGGTCACCATTGCCCTCGATCCCGGCCGGGTCCCGGGCTACGACCTCCTCGAAGCGGTCACCTTCGACCCGACGCCGGCGCTCGACCTGCTGAAGGGGTCGTGGCCGGACGCCGTCGTCGCCGTCGAGGAACTCGGGGTCGGCTTCAAGGTCAGCGCGCCCTTCCCCGACGGCGAACTGGAGGGAGAGGTGGTCGTGGTGCCCTGGGAAGAGCTCGCCGCCCGACCGGTCACCCGCCTGACCTTTCGCAGCCCTTCGGCGTCGACCGACGACTTCGTCCACCTCGCCGAGACCATCGGGCTGCACGGCTTCAACTACGGCGTCGGTTACACCGCGTGGCTCGACATCAACCCCGAGGGCGTGTCGAAGGCCTCAGCGCTGGAGCAGGTCCGGCGGCGGCTGCGGGTCGAGCCGGGCGACACCGTCGCCGTCGGGGACCAGCGCAACGATCTCGAGATGCTCCAGTGGGCCGCGCGCGGTGTCGCCATGGGCAACGCCCCGGACGAGGTCAAGGCCGTCGCGGATGAGGTGACGCTGAGCGTCACCGATGACGGATTGGTGCCGATCCTGCGATCCTTGGTTCCGTGAGCACGCTCAGGGGGGCAGTGGTCGAGGCGACATCGGTCGTCCGCGCCGGGCTGCGGCTGTTGTGGGACCACTGGCCGGTCCTGCTGACGATCTTCCTCTTCGGGTCCGCGATCCGCGCCGCCGTCCTCTGGGGGGCGATGAAGGCGACTCTCTGGCACGCGTGGGCTGGTCAGGCGCTCCTGCCGCTGGCTCCGCTCGCGACCGTCGCCGCCCTCATCCTCGCCCTGCGGGTCGTCGCACCCTCGCTGCGCTGGGTGCACTTCCAGGGTGACGGCGCCGAGGACTCCGCCGAGGGGAAGGTCGCGCAGCGCCCCAACCTCATCGAGGACCGGCTCGCGCTCCTGTCAGCGACCCTCATCCCCTTCTTCGCCGTGTATGCCGCGCAGGGCTACCTCCGGCAGGACACCCGCCAGTTCCTCAACGAGACCGCCGCCGACACCTTCCAGTTCAGCGCGGACTTCTGGCAGGGCGGCAGCGAGTTGCGGGTCGATCGGTTGGCCTTCCCCGAGGGGTGGTGGTTCTGGGGGACCGTCGCTGTGGCTCTCGGCCTGCGGTGGCTCATCGACCGCTTCGAGTTGCCGAAGAAGCACCTGGGCTGGGGCTGGCTCGCCGCCTATGTCGAGGTGGCCTGGGTGGCGCTCTTCGCCAAGGCGGCGATGAACAAGTTCACCGACTGGACCGACTGGCTCAAGGATCGGCAGGCCGCCGTGGTCACCAGGGATGCCTACGAGAACGCCACCTCGTCGCTGGGTGGGGTGGGTGCGCTCAGCGACAAGATCGTCGGCTTCTTTGCCACGATCATCGGACAGGCCGACGCCGTAATCATCGTGCCGATGGCCTGGCTCACCGTCGGCGCCATCGTCTATGGCCGTTCGCTGTCGCAGCTCAAGGCCGAGGAGCCGAGCGAGCGAGCCAAGATGTGGGCGGCCCGGATGGACAAGGTGCCGGGGCCGGTTCGTCGGATCAGTGGCGAGATGTTCTCCGGGCCGATCGACCGCTTCAAGGGCTTGGCCGGTGCGCTCAAGACCTTCAGCCGGGCCGGGTTGGCCCCGATGCTCCTCTTCTGCCTGGTCTTCGTCCTGGCCAAGCAGGTCGAGACCGCCGTCGCGTGGCTGCTGCGCTGGCTGATCGGCCCGCGCGAGCCCAACTTCATGGAGATCATCACCCCCTACCTCGACCTGGCCATCAAGGGTGCCTACACGATCCTCATGGTGTCCCTCCTGGCTGCCGCGGTCGACTGGATCCTGCGGCCGACGCCCCAGGAGGCGACCGAGGTGGAAGCCGAGCCCGCTCCGGCGACCTGACCGCGCGGCATACCGGCGGCGGGGCGGAGCCTCAGGAGGTGGGCGTGACCGGGACGATGATGACGACCGGCATCTCCCACCAGAGGCGCACCTTCGCCGGCACGGCGTCACCGGCGAGGATCACGTCGGCGACGGTGTCCCACTGGGCCGGCCGCGGCCTGTCCTCGGGATCCGGCGTCGACGGGCCGGTCCCGAAGAAGTCACCTTCGGGGCCTTCCTCGTGCGGGTTGAGGCACGGGCTGGCCTTGACGTCGGTGGGTGTGGTGCTCGCCGAGCCGAAGAGGTAGCGACGCCCCTCGGTGTCCTCGACCTCGAGCTGGCACCCGCGCAGGACCTGGTCCGCGTCGGCGGCCAGTGACAAGGACACGCGCCAGACCGCAGTGCCCGTCGGACCGTGCGACTCGACGTCCTCTCCGTCGAAATCCCGCACGACGGAGGTCTTGTCGATGCCGTGGATCGTCACCTCGACCGAGCGCGTGTGCGTCCCCGCGTGGTCGATCCATTCCTGCTCCAGATGGACCGGCGCCCCGACCGTGCCCTTCTGGACGTCACTGGCGACATAGGGCAGCCAGAAGTGCACGAGCCGACTGCTCGACGCGGCGAGGGCGAGGGCGAGGGCGACCGGGAGCAGGATCAGGCCGAGCCGGTTGCGGCGCAGCCAGGTCACGAGTCCCCCAGGGTTGCGAGCGGGACCTTGATCGGGCCCTCGGTGCCAGCCCACGTGTCGATGGTCGCCTGATCCAGGGTGAGGGGCAGCACCGCCTGGTCGTCGAACCGGTCGTCGAAGTTGGTCCACCGCAGCACGAGTTCGGCATTGCTGATGGGTCGGCGCGGCAGTTCGATGAGCACCTGACAGTGCATCGGCACCCCGGCGATCGGTGCCTTGCAGGTCGATTCACCTCGCCCCAACTCCCAGACGTGTCCACTGGAGTCCCGGACTGCGGCATACGAAAGGCCCGACTCGCGCCGACTGGGAAGCAGGTCGATGGATGCCGCCAACCAGACGCCCTGGGTGCGTTTGCCCTCGCTCACGCTCGCCCAACTCGTGGCCCCCGTCACCTCGGTGACGGTCACGTCGCCGATGCGCAGAGCGATCGGTGTGCCGATGACTCCGCGCCGCTCGATCGGTTTCTCGATGACCGACTCGGCGTCGGGGAGACGATCGGTGATGACGCGTCCCACGGCCAGGCTGGCCAGGATGAGGACTCCGGCCCCCAGGCTGCGGCCCCGTCCACCGAGCCAGCGGCGCCAGACATCCGCGGCGCTCATGACGTCGCCGCCGGCGTGGGGGATGCCGCGGGGCTCGGTGTGGCGCCCGGCTTGACCCACGGGGGCCTGACCTCGACGGGCAGACGCAGGTGTGCCGTCGGCGTGGGGTCGAGCCAGCCCGTGTAGTCGTCGAGTGAGCGTTGCCGCCACGTGAAGCCCTGGACCTGCACGTCGATGCTGCTCGGCGGGGCCGCTGCCTGCTGCCGCCACACCCAGGCGACCTCGTAGGTCAGGTCGGGGACCAGCGCCGTCATCAACGTCGAGTCCTCGACCGCATAGACCGTGGGCTTGGCCGACATCGCCTTCGTGACCGGCAGGTAGTCGTTGGTGTAGAAGGACTTCTCCAGGCCCGGGACGCCGTCGAGGCGGATGGCATCGGCCAACTCGCCGTTGGTCAAGGTGGTCTTGGCCGTGCCGCGGGCCGTGCCGAAGACGAGAAGGTACTGCCCGTCCTCCATCGCCGCGAAGGTCTCGCCGGGTCGGGTGTTCGCCCTGATCCGGGTGATGGTCACGTCGATCGGCCCGGTCTTGACGACCTGGTCCGCCGTGACGACCGTCATCGGCGGATGGCTGGCGTCGGCCCAACCGCCGAAGGGGGCAGTGAGGGCCAGGGCGAGGGCGCCGAGCCAGGCGGCCAACTGCTTGAGGGGGCGGTCGCGCACCCAGACCACGGCACGACCGATCGACCCCCGCGCGTTGCCGGACCGCCCCTCACCGCTCCCCACAGCGCACAGCATAAGGAGTCGCAGCGGCGCACGGACCTTCCGGACTGTCATGCTTGGGTCGCCATGGACGACCTCCTCATCACCTCCTCAGCCAATCCTCGGCTCAAGGCCCTGGTGCGTCTGCGGCGTCGCCGGGCGAGGGACGAGTCTGGGGTGACCCTGGTCGAGGGTTTCGAGGAACTCGAGTTGGCCGTGGCGGCCGGTGTCGTGCCACGCACGGTCTTCCATTGCCGCGACCTCATGCTCGACCCACAGCGTCAGGAACGCCTCGTCAACGACCTGCGGGCGCGGGGGGTCGAGACGATCGCCCTCTCGCGGGCCGCCTTCGAGAAGGTCGCCTACCGGGAGGGACCGGACGGCTTCCTGGCCGTCCTGCCGGCACTCGGGTCCACCCTCGACGCGCTCGACGTGCCCGCCGACGCCTTCGTGCTCGTCGCGGAGGGCATCGAGAAGCCCGGCAACCTCGGCTCGATGCTGCGTTCGGCCGAGTCCGCCGGGGTGCACGCGGTCATCGCCGTCGATCCGGTGACCGACTGGGGCAACCCCAACGTCATCCGGGGAAGCAAGGGAGCGGTGTATGCCGTGCCCGTCGCGACCACGACGTGGGCCGAGCTCGGCCCGTGGTTGGCTGCCCGCGGCATACGACTGGTGGCGACGACGCCCGACGCGTCAGCCCTCCACACCGCCACGGACCTCACCGGAGGGGTCGCGATCGCTGTCGGGACCGAGAAGTACGGACTGACCGACCAGGCCCTCGCCGCCGCCGACGAACGGGTCCGTATTCCGATGGCCGGCGAGATCAACTCGCTCAATGCCGGGGTCGCAGCAGCGATCGTGCTCTTCGAAGCGGTCCGCCAGCGGAGCCTGTGACCTGCAGATTTTCGAAAAGGCTTACCCACGAGGAGCCACCGTCCGTGGTCAGGAGCACCCTCTCGCGCGTGTAAAGATTGTCGACATGCGAGTTGATCACGTCGTCTATGCGGCCGAGCAGGACGGTGCGCGGGCCACGGCCGAGCGCCTCGCCGGAACACTGGGTGTCGAGCCGGTCGACGGGGGAGTCCACCCGCGCTTCGGCACTCGCAATGTCATCCTCCCGCTCGCCGACGAGCGTTACGTCGAGGTCGTCGAGGTTCTCGACCACCCGGCGTCCGACAAGGCCCCCTTCGGCCAGGTCGTGCGGGCCCGCTCCGAGGCCGGCGGTGGCTGGCTCGGCTGGGTCATCGAGGTCAAGGACATGGGTGCCCACGAGGAGCGGCTCGGTCGTGAGGCCGTCGCCGGCAACCGCCACCGTCCCGACGGGGTCGAGCTGCGCTGGCGCCAGCTCGGCGTCAAGGGCCTGCAGGCCGACCCGCAGCTCCCCTTCTTCATCAAGTGGGAGGCCGACAGCCCCCACCCCTCGACCCAGGTCTCCGAGGACGTCGTGCTCGCCTCGCTCATGATCGCCGGCGACCCCTCGCGCGTGCGCGACTGGATCGGCCTCAAGGAGGGCGAGAAGGTCAGCCCCTCGATCGGTCTGAACTTCGTTGCGCCGCACGGCACCCCGGGCCTGCTCGCGGTCTCCTTCCGCACCCCGCAGGGCGAGGTCACCATCTGAGTCCGCGTGCTCACCGTCCGTAACGGCGCAGCCTCAGGCTGTTGGTCACGACGAGGACGCTGCTCATCGCCATGGCGGCGCCCGCGATCAGCGGGTTGAGCAGGCCCGCGACCGCGAGCGGGATGGCGGCGACGTTGTAGCCGAAGGCCCACGCGAGGTTCTGCTTGATGATGCGCAGGGTCTGGCGGGAGAGGCCGATCGCGTCGACGACGGCTGGCAGCTCGGAGCGCATGGGGACGATGATCGCGACCTCGGCGATGACGTTCAACGGGTCGATGCCGACCTCGCGGGCGATCGCCTCGGCGGTCTCCCGGCGGGCGCCGGTAAGCAGGTGGGCGTGAGGCCGGCGGTGACGAGGTCGGCGATGGCGGCGCGAGAGGTGGGACGGGCCTCGTCGGCGACGGTGAACACGGCGCGCGCGGTGTCCTCCCAGCCGACCCAGATCGTCGTGCCGGTCGCGTCACGGGGGGCCACCAGTTCGGCAGGGACGGTGGCGAAGAGGTCCGCCTTGCCGACGACGACCTCGGTGCCGGGGGAGCCGGTGGTGCCGGGGGAGCCGGTGGTGCCGGGGGAGCCGGTGGT
>NZ_HF570956.1:2750466-2769272 GCF_000367525.1 Phycicoccus elongatus Lp2
AGTCGCGCGGATGGTGGAGCCTAGGGGACTCGAACCCCTAACCCCCTGCTTGCAAAGCAGGTGCGCTACCAATTGCGCCAAGGCCCCGTGCCGGAGGACGCATGTCGACCGGGCTGGATGGAACTGGGTGGATCAGTTGCTGGTGCCGCCGTGCGGGAACGTCGTCGCGGCGTTGTCCCGGTCCGACGGCTTGGTCGCCTCGGCCCAGAGTTGGTTGTCGGCCTTGCCCTGCTGCATCTTGTTGCGGACGAAGACGGCGCCGGCTGCGGCGGCGACGAGCATGAGCAACTTCTTCATGGGGCCCTCCCTGGCGTTGGCGTCTCCACGGTATCAGCGCCGTTGCCGGCGCCTCTTGGCGTGGATGGTCGGATGGTGGGCCTAACAGGACTTGAACCTGTGGCCTCTTCCTTATCAGGGAAGCGCTCTAACCGTCTGAGCTATAGGCCCGTCACCGATCCGGTGGCGCCCCACCGGCAAGCGGTGGACGCGACGTCCGAGGTTACCCCACGCTCGCTCACCCCACCAAAACGGTATGCCGTGTGCTCGCGGCGAGCACACGGCATACCGTCGGGAGGGTGGTCAGTCGTCGGTCAGGGTCAACCCGAGGCCGCCCACGAGCGAGGCCGACACGTTGTAGATGAAGGCGCCCAGGGTGGCGATCGCCGTGAAGATGACGACGTCGATGACGGCGAAGACGATCGACAGTGAGACCACGCGGCCGAAGCCGACGAAGTCCATGATGTCGAACTTCTTGTCACCGTCCTGGATGATCGAGCCGACCAGGTTGTTGACCTGGTCGAAGACGCCCATGCCCTTGAGCAGGAGCCAGAGGGCGGCAACTGCCACGACCATCGCGATGCCCAGGGCCACCGAGAGCAGGAAGCTCATCTTGAGCGCCGACCACGGGTCGACGCGCGACAGGGTGAGCCGGACCCGTCGGCCTCCGGCTGCCGGGCGCGCTGCCTGTGGCTCAGCCGGTCGCGGCCCGGTGGGACGCTGCTCGGCCGGGTGAGCCGCGGGCGGTCGACTCGTGGGCTGCCCTTTCGGCCTTGACTGCCGCGCGGTGCGCCCGGACGTCCTCGGGTCGCGTGGGGAACTTGGGGAGGGATGAGCCCGCCGACCCAGTGCTGGTCATCGGCTCGGTGGAGTCACCGGGGGTCACGCCTTACCTCCATCGTCGTCAGTCCCGGGGGTAGGACTTTCGGTGTCCGACGTTACGGTACTCACGTCATCGAGGTCATCCTCGGCCGACCGCTCGACGTTGCGGGCGACGGCGACGACCGAGTCACCCTTGCCCGGCTTGGCGAAGCCCATTCCCTGGGTATTGCGGCCTCGGCGGGTCACCGGCTGCACCGCCATCCGCACGACATTGCCCTTGGCGAAGACGACGAGCACCTGGTCGTTCTCGTCGACGGTGAGCCCGCCGACGAGGTCGCCGTTCTTGTCGGTCAGGTTGGCGACCTTCACGCCGAGCGTGGCACGCCCCTTGGCATCCCACTCCGAGGACGCGGTGCGCTTGGCCATGCCGTTCTCGAAGACGACGAAGACGTCCGGGTCCTCGCCCTCGCGGATCACCGACATGGAGAGCAGCTCGTCGTCCGCGCTCTTGAACTTCATGCCCGTCACGCCGGTGGTCGAGCGCCCCATCGGCCGGAGCTGGGCATCGGTGGCGTGGAAGCGCACCGACATTCCCTTGCGGGAGATGAGCAACAGGTCATCGGCGGCGGAGACGAGGTCGACACCGACGAGTTCGTCGCCGTCCCTCAGGTTGACCGCGATGAGGCCACCGGAGCGGGGGCTGTCGTACTCGGTCAGACGGGTCTTCTTGACCACGCCGGACTTGGTGGCGAGCACGAGATAGGGCGCCGCGGCATAGTCCTTGAGCGCCAGCACCTGGGCGATCTGCTCACCGGGCTGGAAGGCCATGATGTTGGCGACGTGCATGCCCTTGGCGTCACGGCCGGCATCCGGCAGCTCATACGCCTTGGCCCGGTAGACCCGGCCCAGGTTGGTGAAGAAGAGCAGCCAGTGGTGCGAGGTCGTCGCGAAGAAGTGCTCGACCAGGTCCTCACCGCGAAGGCTCGCGCCGCGCACACCCTTGCCGCCGCGGCCCTGGAGTCGGTACTGGTCCACCCGGGTGCGCTTGGCATAGCCGCCACGCGTGATGGTGACGACGACGTCCTCCTCGGGGATGAGGTCCTCCATGGACATGTCACCGTCGAAGGGCACGATCTGGGTGCGGCGCTCGTCGCCGAACTTCTTGACGATCTCGGCGAGCTCGTCGGACACGATCGAGCGCTGCCGGCCCGGCTTGGCCAAGATGTCCTGGTAGTCGTCGATCAGGCGCTGCAGCTCGTCATGCTCGGCGATCGTCTTCTCCCGCTCGAGCGCGGCAAGCTTGCGCAACTGCATCTCGAGGATGGCGCGCGCCTGCACCTCGTCGATGTCGAGCAGCTCGATCAGTCCGTCACGCGCTGCCTCGACCGTGCGGCTGCGCCGGATGAGGGCGATGACCTCGTCGAGCATGTCGAGCGCCTTGAGCAGGCCGCGCAGGATGTGGATGTCCTTCTCGGCCTTGTCGAGGCGGTATGCCGTGCGCCGCTGGATGACCTGGATCTGGTGCTCCACCCAGTGCCGGATGAAGGCGTCGATCGGCAGGGTGCGCGGCACGCCGTCGACCAGGGCGAGCATGTTGGCGCCGAAATTGGTCTGGAGTTGGGTGTGCTTGTAGAGATTGTTGAGGACGACCTTGGCGACGGCGTCCTTCTTGAGCACGATGACGAGGCGCTGACCGGTGCGGCCCGAGGTCTCGTCGCGGATGTCGGCGATGCCGGAGAGGCGACCGTCCCTGACCTGTTCCGCGATCTTCTGGGCGAGGCTGTCCGGGTTGACCTGGTAGGGCAACTCGGTGACGACGAGGCACTGCCGGCCCTGGATCTCCTCGACCTGGACGACCGCCCGCATGATGATCGATCCGCGTCCGGTGCGGTAGGCATCGTCGATGCCACGCTGACCCATGATCAGGGCGCCGGTCGGGAAGTCCGGCCCCTTGATCTCGCGCCTGACGGCCTCGAAGGTCTCCTCGCGGCTGGCATCGGGGTGCTCGAGCACCCACTGGGCGGCATTGCTCACCTCGACGAGGTTGTGCGGGGGGATCTGGGTCGCCATGCCGACGGCGATGCCACTGGAGCCGTTGACGAGCAGGTTGGGGAAGCGGCTCGGGAGGACCTCGGGCTCGAGGGTCTTGCCGTCGTAGTTCGGCTTGAAGTCGACGGTGTTCTGGTCGATGTCGCGGACCATCTCGACCGAGAGCTGGGCCATCTTGCACTCGGTGTATCGCGGGGCAGCGGCCGGGTCGTCACCGGGGGAGCCGAAGTTGCCCTGCCCGTCGACGAGCGGGTAACGCATCGACCAGTCCTGCACGAGGCGCACGAGGGCGTCGTAGATGGCCGAGTCACCGTGCGGGTGGTATTGACCCATGACGTCGCCGACGACGCGGCTGCACTTGTTGAAGCCACGATCGGGCCGGTAGCCGCCGTCCCACATGGCATAGAGCACTCGCCGGTGCACGGGCTTGAGGCCATCGCGCACATCGGGCAGCGCGCGCGACACGATGACCGACATCGCGTACTCGATGTAGCTCTGCTGCATCTCGGTGTTGAGATCGCGCGGCTCGACCCGATCCGTCTCCGGCGGCATCGTGCCGGTCGTGTCGTCGTCACTCATGCGTGGTCCTTACCTTTCGTGGTGCGTCCGGCACTGTGGTTGCCATACCGTCCAGTTGCCGGACACAAGGTTTTTGGGGTGGTATGCCGCGGGGCCGGCTCCCAGCGGGAGGCGAGGTGCGCGGCATACCGGGCGAGCTCAGATGTCCAGGAAACGGACGTCGCGGGCGTTGCGCTGGATGAACGAGCGGCGCGACTCGACGTCCTCACCCATGAGGACCGAGAAGATCTCGTCGGCCGCGGCCGCGTCGTCCAGGGTCACCTGGAGGAGCACCCGGTGGTCGGGGTCCATCGTGGTCTCCCACAACTCGGAGTAGTCCATCTCGCCCAGACCCTTGTAGCGCTGGATGCCGTTCTCCTTGGGGAGGCGGCGACCCTTGCCCTGGCCCTCCTTGATGAGGGCGTCGCGCTCGCGGTCGGTGAAGGCGAACTCGTGGGCCGCGTTGCTCCACTTGAGCCGGTAGAGCGGCGGCTGGGCCAGATAGACGTAGCCGGCCTCGATGAGCGGCTTCATGAAGCGGAAGAGCAGCGTGAGCAGCAGGGTGCGGATGTGCATGCCGTCGACGTCGGCATCGGCCATCAGCACGATCTTGTGGTAGCGCGCCTTGTCGAGGTCGAAGTCCTCACCGATGCCGGTGCCGAAGGCGCTGATCAGCGCCTGCACCTCTTGATTGGCCAGCGCCTTGTCGAGGCGGGCGCGCTCGACATTGAGGATCTTGCCGCGGATCGGGAGGATCGCCTGGGTGTGCGGGTTGCGCCCGCGCACGGCGGAGCCGCCGGCGCTGTCACCCTCGACGATGAAGACCTCCGAGACGGCCGGATCCTTGGACTGGCAGTCGCGCAACTTGCCGGGCAGGCCGCCGGATTCGAGCACCCGCTTGCGGGTGGCCTCCCGGGCCTTGCGGGCGGCCAGGCGCGCAGTCGCGGCCTGGACCGCCTTGCGGACGACCTCCTTGCCCTCATTGGGGTGACGTTCCAGCCAGTCGCCGAAGGAGTCGGTCATCGCGCGCTGGACGAAGCCCTTGACCTCGGAGTTGCCGAGCTTGGTCTTGGTCTGACCCTCGAACTGCGGCTCGGCAAGTTTGACCGAGATGACCGCGGTCAGACCCTCGCGGACGTCGTCCCCGGTGAGGTTGTCGTCCTTGTCCTTGAGCAGGTTCTGCTTGCGCGCGAAGTCGTTGATGAGCTTGGTCAGCGCCGCACGGAAGCCCTCTTCGTGGGTGCCGCCCTCGTGGGTGTTGATCGTGTTCGCATAGGTGTGGACCGACTCGCTGTAGGCGCTGGTCCACTGCATCGCGATCTCGAGGCTGAGCGAGCGGGCTTCGTCCTCGACCTCGATGTCGATGATCTCGGGATGGACCGGGTCGGACTTCTTGGAGCCGACGAGGTGCTTGACGTAGTCGACGAGCCCGTCCTCGTAGCGATAGGAGGCCTTGCGCGCCTTGGTCACCAAGCCGGAGCCGCCGTTGTCGTCGTCGGACTTGGCGACCTCGGTGATGTCGGCGGCGACCCCGTCGAGGTCGACCTCCTGCTCGGCGGCCTCGACCTCTGCGGCCGCCACGCGCTCGTCGACGAGGTTGATCCTCAGGCCCTTGTTGAGGAAGGCCATCTGTTGGAAGCGCGCGCGGATCGTCTCGTAGTCGTATTCGACGGTCTCGAAGATGTCCGGGTTCGCCCAGAAGGTGATCGTCGTGCCGGTCTTGTCGGTCTCCTCCTGCCGCTGCAGCGGGCCGGTCGGCACGCCGTGGTCGAAGGTCATGCGGTGGGCGTAGCCCTTCTGCCGCACACACACGTCGAGGCGGGTGGACAGCGCGTTGACCACGCTGGAGCCGACACCGTGCAGGCCACCACTGACCTTGTAGCCGCCGCCACCGAACTTGCCGCCGGCGTGCAATTGGGTGAGGACGAGCTCGACCGCGCTCACCTTCTCGGTCGGGTGGATGTCGGTGGGGATGCCACGACCGTTGTCCTTGACCCGCACGCTGCCGTCGTCACGCAGGGTCACGTCGATGGTGTCGGCATGCCCGGCGAGCGCCTCGTCGACGCTGTTGTCGACGATCTCCCAGACCAGGTGGTGCAGGCCCCGCTCACCGGTGGACCCGATGTACATCCCCGGGCGCTTGCGGACCGCCTCGAGTCCCTCGAGCACGGTGATCGCGCTGGCGTCGTATGCCGGGGAGTCAGGCGGGGGGGTCGGTGCGGTGCCGGGGGTCGTCGGGTCGGACTGCGTCTCGGGCTGGTCGGCCACGATGCTCCTTCGTCACTCACGGATCACGCCCGTCAGCGGGGGTCCGCTGCGCGGGCGTGAAGGTTCAACTGCTCAATATTCTAACGGTCGGCGCGGACCAGACGTGCCCTCTGACGGGCCGTGAGGGCCATTTTCTGGCTCAACGCGAGGCGTCGTGTGTCCCGATACGTCGCCCGGGCCTGGCGGGGGCCCTCGTGGCGATTTCCGAACAGCCCCCGATCACTCCCGGGGAGGCAGCAGAGTGCGGTCCATCAGCGTGCGCTGGTCGTCCGAGAGCCCCACCTCCGGGATCGCGACCTGCACGCCACGGGACGGCACGTCGACCTCATAGGTGAAGGCATCCGGGTGGGTCCGGGTCTGCTCCAGCGACGCCCGCTCCAGGGCCCTGGTCGCCACCAGGGCCTGCCACTGCTCGCAGTCATCCGTGGGCAGTTCCCGCAGGAGCACCTCTCGCTGGAGCACCTGGCCGGCCAGGCCGCCGGTGCGGCGCACGACGACCTTGGCATTCTTGTTGGGCGCGCCGGTGCGGGTGGGGCGCTTGCGGGCCCGTGGGGTGCGCGCCTTCGCCGGGTCCACCCCGACGCCCTGCCACGCGTTGCTGACCGCCGTGTGCGTCTCGGCGTCGACGGCCTTGGCGGCGGCGATGGTGAGCGCGGCGAAGGTCGCGAAGTCGCAGTCGGCCTTGATGTCGCCGGTCAACACGTCGTACCAGACCTGGCCGACCGACTCCCAGGCGTTGCCGCCCAACTCGAGCGCAGCCAGCACGAAGGCACGGTTGGGGATCCCGGAGTTGATGTGGACGCCACCGTTGTCGGCCGTGGTCTCGACGAAGTCGTCCATGTGCGCCGGCTGGGGGTCCTTGCCCAGCCGCGGGTCGTCGTAGGCCGTGCCGGGGTGGTGCATGTCGCGGAGCGCCCGGCCCTTGACGCCGGGGGCGAGCAGATCGGCGCCGATCAACCAGTCGGCCGCCGCGGCCGACTGGTCGGCCGCGTGCTGCTTGACCAGGGAGCCGAAGACGTCGGAGATCGACTCGTTGAGGGCACCGGACTGGCCCTCATAGTTCAGTCCTGCGGTGTACTGCGTAACCCCATGGGCCAACTCGTGGCCGATGACATCGATGCTGCGCGTGAAACCCAGGAAGATCTCGCCGTCCCCGTCGCCGAAGACCATCTGCGAGCCATTCCAGAAGGCGTTGTCATAGCCGGTGCCGTAGTGCACGCTCGCCACCATCGCCAGGCCGCGGTCGTCGAGGCTGTTGCGGTCGAAGGCCTCCTTGAAGAGGGTCCACGTGTCCCCGAGGCCGTCGTAGGCCTCGTTGGCCGCGGCGTCCTTGGTGGGCTTCTCGCCCTCGGCGCGCACGAGCGTCCCCGGCAGGGTGCGGCTGGTCGCGCAGTCGTGGATGGCCCGGCTCGGCGCCTCCGTGCTGCGTGGCGCCGCGGCGTGCTGCTCGACGGCGGTGAGGGTCGGCTCGCCGATCCGGACGCTCGGATCGGTGCGCCGATCGGCCCGCATCGCCTCGTCGTGCTGCAGGGTTGCCCTGGCTCGCCGCTCGACCTCGGGGTCGCCGGACTGGGACAGGGCCTCCAGGACGTAGGGCGGGATGATGGCGCACCACGGGTGGTGAGCGGGGAGCGGGAGCGAGCTGCGCGGCATACGACCACTGTGCCGAAGCCCACCGACAACCGCACGCCGGGGAACCTCTTGCGCCGGGCGGCCGCCGTCAGTGGTCGGCGAGCGTCCGATCGATCTGCATGACGACGGCCCTGGGCTCGGTGAAGAACTCGCGGCTGAAGTTGCCACCCTCGCGCCCGACACCTGAGTCCCCGACGCCACCGAAGGGAGTGCGCAGGTCGCGGATGAAGAAGCAGTTGACCCAGACGGTGCCGGCCTTGAGGGCACTGGAGACGCGGTGGGCGCGGGAGAGGTTCTCGGTGATGTGGCCGAAGAACTGCTTCTCGCTCATGGTGCCCACTGTCGCCCCGAGCTCGCTCCGGCGGCGACCGATGTTCCCGGTGCGGAACGCGAGCGGCGGACGGGGTGGGGCCGGGAGTCCGCGACACGGAATACCGCTTCGGCGCTGAGGGGGTATGCCGGCCGCAGCAAGCCGGCTACGTCGCAGTAGGTGCGCCTCGCCTGCTACGTCGCAGTAGATGTCGCATTCGCAGCACTTACTGCGACGTAGCAGGCGACACCAAGCACGGCGCCCGACATCTACTGCGACGTAGCGTGCTGCGTCCCTCCTGCGTGCGTCACTCGAGCATGAGCCACGGAATCGGTATGCCGCGGAGTCAGCCTCTCGGGTCGGGCTCGCCGGCGCGTTCGGCGAGGGTGACACCGCCGGCGGCGAAGTGGGTGCGCGGCACCTCGCGGACGATGAGGCGGATCGACTCCTTGGGAGCCACCTCGGCGGTGCAAGCGTCAGGTGCGCCCGCGACCCGACCCATCGCAGAGTGTGGTTAACGTGAGGCCCATGCCTGACGCCCTTCACCCCAGCATGCAGCCGATGTTCGACGCCGTCCTGGCGCGCAATGCGGGCGAGACCGAATTCCATCAGGCCGTCTATGAGGTCATGAGCAGCCTGGAGCCGATCGCCGGGCGCGACGACCAGTACGCGCAGTGGTCGATCCTCAAGCGCATCTGCGAGCCCGAGCGGCAGATCATCTTCCGCGTGCCGTGGGTGACCGACGACGGCGAGGTGCAGATCAACCGTGGCTTCCGGGTCGAGTTCAACTCCGCCCTCGGTCCCTACAAGGGCGGTCTGCGCTTCCACCCGAGCGTCAACCTCTCGATCATCAAGTTCCTCGGCTTCGAGCAGACCTTCAAGAACGCCCTGACCGGCATGCCGATCGGCGGCGGCAAGGGCGGCTCGGACTTCGACCCCAAGGGCCGCAGCGACGCCGAGATCATGCGCTTCTGCCAGTCGTTCATGACCGAGCTCTACCGACACATCGGCGAGTACACCGACGTCCCCGCCGGTGACATCGGCGTCGGCGGGCGTGAGCTCGGCTACCTCTTCGGCCAGTACAAGCGGATCACCAACCGCTGGGAGGCCGGCGTCCTCACCGGCAAGGGCCTGTCGTGGGGTGGCTCGCAGGTGCGCACGGAGGCCACCGGTTATGGCACGGTCTTCTTCGCCCAGAACATGCTCCAGGAGCGCGGCGAGGACTTCCAGGGCAAGCGGGTCGTCGTCTCCGGGTCGGGCAATGTCGCGACGTATGCCGTGGAGAAGGTCCACCAGCTCGGCGGCCGGGTCGTCGCGGTGTCGGACTCGGGCGGCTATGTCGTCGACGAGGACGGCATCGACGTCGAGTTGCTCAAGGACGTCAAGGAGCGACGCCGCGAGCGGCTCAGTGTCTACGCCGAGGAGCGCGGCGGGGCGGTCTCGCACACCACTCGTGGCTCGATCTGGGAGGTGGCCTGCGACGTCGCGCTGCCCTGCGCCACCCAGAACGAACTCCCCGAGGAGGGCGCGAAGGCGTTGGTGGACAACGGTGTCCAGCTCGTCGCCGAGGGCGCGAACATGCCCTGCACCCCCGAGGCGGTCAAGATCTTCCAGGACGCCAAGGTGCTCTTCGCGCCGGGCAAGGCCTCCAACGCCGGCGGTGTCGCGACGTCCGCGCTCGAGATGCAGCAGAACGCCAGCCGCAGTTCGTGGGGCTTCGACGAGACCGAGGCCAAGCTCGAGGAGATCATGCGCTCCATCCACGCCACTTGCGTGGAGACGGCCGAGGAGTATGGCGCCCCCGGCGACTACGTCCAGGGCGCCAACCTCGCGGGTTATCTCAGGGTCGCCGACGCGATGGTCGCCCAGGGCGTCATCTGACCAGAGGTATGCCGCGGGGCTGGGTCCGGAGTCTCCTGCGGATCCAGCCACACGGCATACCGAAAGTGCACTATTGGCGGGTTTGTGTGGACGTGCGGGGTCAGGCGTCGAGGACGGCGTTGTTCTCGCAGATCAGCTGCTCGGCGAAGGCGCCCAGGGCGGCGGCCGAACCACCCGAGGCCCCGACGGCTCCGACGACGTGGCCGTCGACGACGATTGCGACACCGCCACCGAAAGCAGCGATCCCGGGCCGGTTGGCGATGCCGCGGACGACCGCGTCCTCACCGGCGAGCGCTTCATAGAGCCCGTCAGTCGGGGCGCCGCCGAAGCGAACGACGGTGCGACACTTGTCGATCGCGATCAGGCCTGACTCCGCAAAGGCATCGTCCATCCGGGCGAAGGCGAGCAGGTCACCGGCCGCATCGGTCACCGCGACGTTGAATCGGCCCTGCAATTCCTCGGCACGTGCCAGGCCCGCGGCGAGCGCGACCTGCGCACCCTCCAAGGTGAGGGCGAGGCCGGGACGGGTGTGCACGGCATAGCTCTCGGTCTTTCTTGCGTCGCTCCTTTGCGTGCAGTTGCAGACGGCGTATGCCGTTGCCCGCACCTTTCCCTGCTCCCGGGGGCACAACCACAGACGTTCCTCAACCCGGAACGAGCACAGAACGCCTCACCTGCTGCCGAAGCCATCGCCGACACTGGCGCGGCGATGGCCAGTGAGCGAGCGCTGTGAGGGCGACCACCACCTCCGACGTGCCGTCCGCCCTCGCCGCCGAGGCCTCCAGCCCCTCGCTCGTTCCCTGACCCAGGGCCTTCCAAGCGTCTGCAGTTGCGCCAAATGATGGCGCAACTTACATGCGCCACCATTTGGCGCATGTGACATGCCCCGGATGGTGGCGCAACTGCAGACGGCTGGCGCCCCCCGTCCGGCCCGCCGAGGAGCGGGGCCCCGTGCGTGGTCAGCGGCGCAGAGCTGCGGCCATCAGTTCCTGGGCGACTGCGGAGTGGAAGAGGAGCCCGGACAGGCGTGCCATCTCCTCGCCCCGGGCATCGAAGTCAGCCAACAGGTCCGGGGTGAGCAGCGCCTTGGTACTCGTGAGGCCCTGGCGGTGGCCCTTTCGCAGGTCGGTGAGGACCTCCGCGACGACCTGGTCCATCGCGCCCGGCGCCGCGACCCGCGTGACGAGCCCGCCCGCGAGGGCTTCGTGAGCATCGAAGGTCCGCCCGGTGAGGAACCAGTCGGCCGCAACACGTGGCGCCAACCGCGCCCGCAGCGGGATCGAGATCGTTGCCGCCGCCAGACCGAGGCGGACCTCGGTCATCGCGAAGGTCACGGCCTCGGAGCAGACGACGAGGTCGGCGCTCGCGACCAGACCCAGCCCACCCGCCCGGACCGGGCCGTCGAGGCGGACCACCACCGGCACCGGCGCAACGACGATCGCTCGCTGCACGGCGATGATCCGCCGGGCCTGCTCGATCATGTCAACGCGGGCAGCCTCCTTGAGGTCAGCACCGGCACAGAACACCGGTTGGGACGAGGTGAGCAGGATCGCGACGAGCGACTCGTCGGCCGCGGCCTCGTTCACGGCGTCGCGCAACTGGGTGAGGAGCGCCGTCGAGAGCGCGTTGCGGTTGTGTGGTGAGTCCAGGGTGATGACGGCGACACCGTCGTCCTCGTGACGGGTCACCAGCACCGGCTGCTCACTCATGCCGGCCATTGTCCCGCGCGGATCAGGTGTGCGCGCAGCACCCGCTCGAGCACAGCGGTGGGTAGGCCCGCGGCATACGGGAAGTAGAGCGTGCCCTTGCCCTTCACATAGGGCTCGAGGTTCGACGCCAAGCCCGGATCGTCCGGCGGACTCGGCGGCACGGGATAGAGCGCGAGGTGCTCAGCCCAGGCCGCCATGTGGACGATCCGCTTGCCACCGACGAAGAGGGTCGGGATGCCATATGAGAGGCGCTCCTCGGGATCCTTCACCAATTGTGCTGTGAGAGAGCGGATCACACCCAGCGCAGCGCGTCCCTCGACCGAACAGTGGGCGTCGTACTCCGCCACCGACTCGAACTTCGGCATCGCCATGAGCAGCCTCCTCAGCCGTAGGTGTCCCGTGGTCCGCGACCCTTGGGTGCCCGCAGGGCGCCGCGGCTCCATGATGGCGCCGAAGGGCCGACGATGCGGATCTCGCTGACGACCCCCTCGCCGACCTCACCTGTGAGACGCGCGTGGAGGGTCGAGGCGAGCAACCGCAACTGGGTTGCCCAGGCCGTCGAGTCCGCGCGCACCGTGAGCACTCCGTCGACGAACTCCACCGGGTGGCTGTGGGCCGCCACGTCGTCCCCGACGATGTGGGGCCAGCGGCCGATCACGGCGCCGACCGATAGATCCGCCTTCCACCCCCGGTCAGCGACGAATGAGTCGATCTGGTCCCCGAGCAGGCGCGGGTCCCGGCCATTGTCGCCGGGACGGCTGCGAGGCGCTCCGGGCAGGTCCTTGGCCCGGCGGATCACGGGGCGGCCGGGCCGTAGTCCTTTCGCGCGCGCCGCCGCGCGAGCGCGGGCGAGGGCGTCGACGGCAGCATCCGACGTGTCCGGGTCCCCTCCGACACCCTTGGCACCCTCGGCGCCCGCAGCGCCCGCGGCGCCCGCGGCGCCCGCGGTGTCGGCGTTGTCAGGAGACAGGCCGCCGCGGTCACTCATCACTGCCCACCTCCTCGATCTCCCCGAGGCGGATCCGCACGGACCGACCCCTCAGACTCTCGGGGACATCTTCGGGCACGGCAGCGGTGATGAGCACCTGTTCACAGTCGGCGACCAGCGCCGCCAGCCGCTCACGCCTCCCGGAGTCGAGTTCGGCGAATACGTCGTCGAGGATGAGGACCGGGTCGTCCCGCAGGTCGGTGCGGAGCAGGTGGTATGCCGCGAGCTTCAATCCCAGCGCAAACGACCAGGACTCACCGTGGCTGGCATAGCCCTTCGCGGGCAACTCGCCCAGCGTGAGGAGGAGGTCATCGCGATGGGGGCCGACGAGGTTCTGACCGCGCTCGATCTCCTGTGCGCGCATCGCGTCGTAGGACGCCAACAGTTCGGCGTGGATCTCCTCGATCTCGGGCACCTCGCCGGCAGCCAGCCGAGCAGCGAACTCGTCCCGAAGCGAAGCGCGATACGTGATCCGGGCATCACTCTGGCCGGCACTGACCTCGTCATAGGTGCTCGCCAGGTGGGGCCCGAGGTCGCGCACCAGGCGCAGCCGGGCATAGATGAGCGGTGCGGCGACCTGGGCGAGTTGGGCATTCCACACCTCAAGGGTGTGCAGGGCCGACTCCCGTTCGCTGACCTCGTCCAGGCCGTCGGGCACTCGACGCCGTGAGCGTCCCTTGCGCAGCACGGGCTGTGCGGACTTCAGCAGCGCCCCTCGCTGCTTGAGCAATTTGTCGTGGTCTGCCCGCACCCCGGCCCAGCGAGGCTGGCGCGCCACGAGCAGGTCATCGAGGAAGCGTCGGCGCTCCCCGGGGTCGCCCTTGACCAGGGCCAGGTCCTCGGGCGCGAAGAGCACGGTCCGCAGCGTGCCGAGCACGTCGCGTGGACGGGTCAGGGGTGATTTGTTGAGCCGCGCGCGATTGGCCCGCCCCGGGTTCAGTTCGAGCTCGACCACGGACTCGCGACCGTCCCGAACCACCGCGGCGCGCACGATCGACTGCCCCGCGCCGAACCTCACCAGCGGAGCATCGGTCGCCACCCGGTGGCTGCTCAGCGTCGCGACATAACCGATGGCCTCGACCAGATTGGTCTTGCCCTGACCGTTGAGCCCCACGAGCGTCGTGATGCCCGGCTCCAGAGGCAGGTCGGCACGCGGATAACTCCGGAAGTCTGCGAGGGTCAGGTGTCGCACGTGCACGGCCGAAGCGTATGCCGCGGTGGCTCGCGCCGCCGACGGAAACAGATCTCGCGCGGGGACACAGGTATACCTGTGTCCCCGCGCGAGATCTGTTCCGTGGGTGGGCTGGTCCGGGCTGGTCCATGGCGCCGCCCTCTTCCGTACGTGGGGCGGCGCGACCAGACCCTCAGCCGTCGGTCTTCTTCTGTGCAGCCTTCTTGGCGGCGGCCCGCTTCTTCGTCCCCGGCGCCGCAGCCTTCTTCGCGGTGCTGACCGATGCCGATTTCTTCGCCGCCGCGCGCGAGGCCGGCTTCTCGGCCTTCCCGACCCGCAGGGCCATTCCCTCGGCGATCGTCATGACCTGGTGGCCGCCGAAGCCACCACGCAGCGCCGCGACTGCCTGCATCGTCGGGCTGATCTGCTGGCGCGAGGCGAAGCGGGCGAAGAGTGAGGCCGAGATGACCGGCATCGGCACGTCGAGGGCGATCGCCTCCTCGACGGTCCACTTCCCCTCACCGGAGTCGACGGTGTAGTCGCTCACGTCCGCCAGGGTGGGGTTCTTCTCCAGCGCCTCGACGAGCAGGTCGAGCAGCCAGGACCGGACGACGGTGCCACGGGTCCAGGCCTTGAAGGCGCCGGGGACGTCCTCGACGATGTCCTTCCGGGCGAGCAACTCGTAGCCCTCGGCATACGCGGCCATCAGGCCGTACTCGATGCCGTTGTGCACCATCTTCGTGTAGTGCCCCGCGCCGACCTTGCCGGCGTGCACGAAACCTTCGTCGCGCGGACCCTCGGGACGCAGCGCGTCGAAGATCGGCATGGCGCGCTTCACATTGGCCTTGGTGCCGCCGACCATCAGGCCGTAGCCGTTCTTCAGGCCCCAGATCCCGCCGGAGACACCACAGTCGACGTATCCGATGCCCTTGGCCTTGAGCAGTTTCTCGTTCTCGAAGTCGTCGGTGAAGCGCGAGTTGCCGCCGTCGATGACCAGGTCGCCGGGCTCGAGCAGGTCGGCGAGCTTGGCCACGGTGTCGCGGGTGATCTGCCCGGCCGCCACCATCGTCCACACGATCCGCGGCCCCTCGAGCTTCTTGACCAACTCGGCGAGGGACTTGACGTCCGAAACCGCAGGGTTGATGTCGTAGCCGATGACTTCGTGGCCGGCCAGGCGCAGACGCTCGCGCATGTTGCCACCCATCTTGCCCAGACCGATCAGACCCAACTGCATTGCAGACTCCAGAGGTGGTGAGGGTTGGCTTCGAAGGTCAGGCTACGCGTGGTTGCGAGGTGCGCACACGGCATACCCAATGTGCACTATTGGTGAGTTTCGGTCAGGAGGCGAAGCGGACCGGCATCAGCACGTAGCGGTAGGACGTGTCGGCGTCCCCGTCGGCCTCGTCCTGGCCGGACAGGACGGCGGGCCGGCTCGGCTGGGTGAAGGAGATCCGGGTGTATGCCGTGCCCACGGCTCCCAGCCCATCGAGGAGGAAGTGGGGGTTGAAGGCGATCTCCAGGTCCGGACCGGTCAGCGTCGCCTCGACGGCCTCGGAGGCCTGCGCGTCGTCACCGGTGCCGGCCTCGATGGTCACTTGGCCCTCGCCGAACTTCAGCCGCACCGGCGTGTTGCGTTCGGCGACGAGGGCCACGCGCTTGACCGCCTCGACGAGCTCGGCCGTCGCCAGGACGACCTCGGTCTCGGAGGAGGTCGGGAAGATGGAGGACACCTTGGGGTACTCCCCGTCGAGCAGCCGTGTGGTGGACCGGCGCTGGCCGGCCTCGAAACCGACGAGCCCGTCGCCGCCGGCTGCGCCCCCGAAGGCCAGGTCGATCGAGCCGGTCGTGCCGAGCGACTTGGCGGTGTCGAGCAGGGTCCGGCCGGGGACGAGGAGCACCTGGTTGGCGTCGGTGGCGGCCGGGTTCCAGTGCAGTTCCCGCATGGCGAGGCGGTAGCGGTCCGTGGCGAGCAGGGTCATCTTGTCGCCGTCGATCTCGACCCGCACGCCGGTGAGGATCGGGAGGGTGTCGCCCCGATCGGCGGCGATGGCCACCTGGGCGACGGCTTGGGTGAAGGCGCCGCCGTCGATCGTGCCGCTCGCCTCGGGCGCCGTGGGCAGCGTCGGGAAGTCACCCTCGGGCATCTGCATGAGCGAGAAGCGGGAGGACCCACAGGTCACGTCGACCTTGTTGCCGGACGTCGAGAACTCGACCGGCTTGGCCGGCAGGTTGCGTGAGATGTCGCTCAGCAGGCGCCCCAGGACCAGGACGGTGCCGGCGTCCTGCACGTCGGCCGGGACGGTGATGCGGGCGGAGACCTCGTAGTCGAAGGCCGACAGCGTGATCGAGCCCTCGGCATCGGCGTTGATGAGGATGCCGGCGAGCACGGGGACCGACGGTCGGGCGGGCACCCCGCGAGCCACCCAGGTGACCGCCTCGGCGAGGACGTCGCGCTCGACACGGAACTTCACGGCATACCGACCAATCCGGCGCCAGCGGCGCCCAGTTCAGGCGAAGCCGAGGCTGGGCCTCGGCGGGAGAACGTGTCCCGGGGCATGCCGATGGGCGGCTGACGAACCGGGGAGCAATGACATTAGTGCACGTCCGCAACCCACGGAACCCGAAGGTCAGGACTCTTGCGAGGCGGTCCCGGGGCCGTTGTCGTGCACACCTCGTCATCGGGTGGCGAGTCCAAGTGGGAGGTTTAGTCGTTGTCATCGGTGTTGTGGATCCTGTGGACAACGAGGTGTCGCTGCAGGTCAGCACGCGTGGCGCAGCGTGGACAACCCGGTGGTTCAGGTGTGGGCGGCGACCCCTGGGTTGTTGACGGCCTCGCGGTGTTCACATCGCGTCCATGGCGAGGTCTCCGGTTGTCCACCGGATCCACCGAGTTGTCCACAGCCATCCACAGGCAATTGTGGAAAAAATCCGCGAAATGCCGTCACCGCGCCTCCGGGGCAGCGGTGGGCGTGGTTTTTCCACAGGTTTGCGCACACTCAGTGGACGGTCCGCACAGCAAACGTGGAGAAAGCGGTGGACAACCGCCACCTGCCTGTGGGGACAACGACCTTGTGGGGAGGGGAGCACGGCTCAGCGAGACTGCTGCTTGATCCGCCCGGTGAGTTCGGTGACGTTGTTGTAGATCGCGCGCCGCTCGGCCATCAACTGGCCGATCTTCTTGTTGGCGTGCATGACCGTCGTGTGGTCCTTGTTGAATTCCTTGCCGATCTCGGGCAGGGACATCGAGGTGAGCTCGCGGCACAGGTACATCGCGATCTGACGCGCGTTGACCAGGACCCGTGAACGGGACGAGCCGCGCAGGTCTTCGAGGGTGAGCCCGAAGTAGGCCGCCGTCTGCGCCATGATCGTCGCGCTCGTGATTTCCCCGCCTTCGGTGGGGATCAGGTCACGCAGGACGATCTCGGCCAGGGCGAGGTCGACCGGCTGGCGGTTGAGGTTGGCGAAGGCCGTCACCCGGATGAGGGCGCCCTCGAGTTCACGGATGTTGGTGGAGATCCGGCTCGCGATGAACTCCATGACGTCGTCCGGCACCGAGAGGCGTTCGTGGATCGCCTTCTTGCGCAGGATGGCGATCCGTGTCTCGAGGTCGGGTGGCTGGACGTCGGTGAGAAGACCCCACTCGAGTCGGCTGCGCAGCCGCTCCTCCATGCCGGCGAGTTGCTTGGGCGCGACGTCACTGGTGACGACGACCTGCTTGTTGGCGTTGTGCAGCGCGTTGAAGGTGTGGAAGAACTCCTCCTGCGTCTGCTCCTTGCCCTGGAGGAACTGGATGTCGTCGATGAGCAACACGTCGACATAGCGGTAGCGGCGTTGGAACTCGGCCGCCTTGCCGTCGCGCACGCTGTTGATGAAGTCGTTGGTGAACTCCTCGGAGTTCACATAACGCACCTTCACATTGGGGTAGAGGCTGCGGGCGTAGTGGCCGATGGCATGCAGCAGGTGGGTCTTGCCCAGTCCGGAGCCGCCATAGATGAACAGTGGGTTGTACGCCTTGGCGGGCGTCTCACCGACTGCGGTCGCTGCCGCATGGGCGAAGCGGTTGCTCGCCCCGATGACGAAGGTCTCGAAGGTGTACTTCGGGTTGAGGCGGGTCAGCTCGACATTCTCGGGGTTGCTCCCACGACGCAGGTTTGCCGGTATGCCGGTGGGCTCGGCCGCGCGGGGCATCGGCGTCTCGTCAGCGTCGAGGCCGTCGAGCTCGAGGCGGCGCTGAGCACGGCGGACCTCAGGATCGTCGAGATCCACCACGGCGAGATCGGCCACCCCATTGACGAGGGCGGGGTCGTCCTGGGTTGCCCGCTGCGGATCCGTGGCGAGACTGTGGTCCTGGGAATCGTGGGCATCGAGGTCGAGGGGCTCGGCCTCGGCCAAGGAGGGGTCCACGGTGACCGCCAGGCGCAACGGTCGATCCAGTTCGGCCGTCAGGTGACCGCTGATCCGCCCCCGCAGCCGGGTCTCGACGATGTCCTTGCTGAAGTCATTGGGGACCGCGATCAGCGCGGTCTCGTCGAGGACTCCCGCCAGCCGGGTGATGCTGAGGAAAGCACGCTCCTGGTGCGAGACGCCTTCCCTGTCCAGGGCCCGCAGGATGCGCACCCAGACGGACGTCATCGAGGCATCCGCCACCGCATCTCCCCTTCGCCGTGCACCCGATCCGTCCGGTCGGATGGATCGTCCACAGAGTTGTCCACACTCTGTGGGTAGTCCCCTGTACCCCGGGCGAAGGCTCGACGCTAACCGCCGGTCGACACCCTCGCAACCCAGTCGACCGATCCCCGCACGAATGTCATCAGGACATCGGCGCGTCGGGTCGGCGTGTCGTGCCGCGGGATGGGGTCCCAGCGTGCGAGTCTAGGGGGTTGGGTGTGGGCGTCGAGGGTTTGGCGGCTGGTTTGACCCTCACCGGACCACTCGCGTACCGTTGACAAGCCTGTTGCATCGGGCGTTTTCGCCTGCCCGTGACCTCCACTGCCGCGTGATGGCCGTGCACGGCCGGACGAGGGCGACCGATGTGCCCATAGACCCACGGGTCCTTCCCTGACCCGGCACCTGAAAGAGACACCACCGTGAGCAAGCGCACCTTCCAGCCGAACAACCGCCGCCGCGCCAAGACGCACGGCT
>NZ_HF570956.1:2769372-2788931 GCF_000367525.1 Phycicoccus elongatus Lp2
CATCCGCAACGGTGGCCGCGACGCCGACCTGAACGCCGCGCTCATCGCCCGCGGCGAGGAGATCGACTTCCACCCCTCGTTCATGCGCTCGCGCTACGCCAACTGGGTCGGCGGCCTCAACGGCGACTGGCTGGTCTCGCGCCAGCGCTTCTTCGGGGTGCCGATCCCGGTCTGGTACCCGGTCGATGCCGACGGCGAGCCCGACTACGCGAACCCGCTGGTGCCGGCCGAGGCCGACCTGCCCGTCGACCCGGCCGCCAACCCGCCGGCCGGCTTCACCGAGAGCCAGCGCGGCGAGCCCGGCGGCTTCGTCGGCGACGCCGACATCTTCGACACCTGGGCCACGTCCTCGCTCTCGCCACAGATCGCGGGCGGCTGGCGCGACGCCGCGGGCACGGGCACCGACCCGCTGTTCGAGAAGGTCTTTCCGATGGACGTCCGTCCCCAGGGCCACGACATCATCCGAACCTGGCTGTTCTCGACCGTGGTGCGCTCGCACTTCGAGTTCGGCACGGTGCCGTGGACCCACGCCGCGATCAGCGGCTGGATCCTCGACCCCGACCGCAAGAAGATGAGCAAGTCGCGCGGCAACGTCGTGACCCCGGAGGACCTGCTCAAGGAGCACAGCGCGGATGCCGTGCGCTACTGGGCCGCGAGCGGTCGACTGGGCACCGACGCCGCGTACGACACCGGCCAGATCAAGGTCGGCCGGCGCCTGGCCATCAAGGTGCTCAACGCGAGCAAGTTCGCCCTGTCGTTCGGCGACGTCGACGGCGAGCCCGCGTCCCTGGTGACCCAGCCGCTCGACCTGTCGCTCCTGGCCGGGCTGCGCGACGTCGTCGTCAAGGCCACCGCCGGCTTCGAGGGGTGGGACTTCAGCCGCGCCCTCGAAGTCACTGAGCAGTGGTTCTGGGCGTTCTGCGACGACTACCTCGAGCTGGTCAAGGACCGCGCGTACGGCGCCCAGGGAGACGCCGCGGCCGCGAGTGCCCGTGCGACGCTTCGGATCTCGCTCGACGTCGTGTTGCGGCTGCTCGCGCCGATCCTCCCCTACGTCACTGAGGAGGTCTGGTCCTGGACCCACGAGGGCTCAGTGCACCGCGCCGCGTGGCCGACCGTCGACGAGGTGCCCGCCGGTGGTGACGCCGCCCTGCTCACCGCCGTCGGGTCGGCACTGGCCGCCGTGCGCAAGGCCAAGTCCGAGGCCAAGGTCGGCATGCGCGCCGAGGTGCCCTCGATGACCCTCGTCGGGCCGGATGCCGCGCTCGCGCACGTGCGGGCGGCGGAGACCGACCTGCGCGCCGCGGGCAAGCTGACCGGCAGCCTCGATTTCGCGGCGGGCGACGAAGTCGCCGCCCGCGACGTCGAGCTCGTCTCCTGATGCGCTCTGACCGGATACCCCAGGGCGCACGTTGGAGTCGTGTCGCTCCAACTGACCTGTCCGGGGTCGCCTAAGCGCCCGCCGAGGAATGTCCCCCCAGATGCTGGTCGAGTGTGCGATAAGCGGGGATGCCGACCCGGTCGCTCAGTTGAGTAGGCGATACCGAGAACTCCGGGCTTAAGGCAGCGCTGTGGTGCCAGGATCTAGGAAAGCGATTCGGCTGATGAACCAGTTGGGGGTCAGCGGCACGGCAGCGGACGGGCGCCGCGCGCTCCATGGTGCGCGCGCGACTCTCACCGCCAGGCGGCCGGCCCCCCTCGGGCACCGCACTACGATCAGCCTCTGCGCGTGGAGGCCGGCCCGTCGTTGCGACGGCTCCAATTGCCGCACCGAGGGCGCGGGACGCCTGGGTGACCGCGTTGACTTGCTGGCTGATCGCTCCTCGGATTGGCGGCTCTTCACCGATGAGTGTGGGGTGATGGGTCGAGTCCGCCGCCGATGAGGAGCATCCGCAGGCGGTAGTTCTCGCGGTTGCGGAAGCCGCGGTCGACGCGGCGGTGGAGCTCGATGAGCCCGTTCACTGATTCGGTCCCGCCGTTGGAGGCGACATTGGTGTCGAAGTAGCCAGGGGTCCGCTTGCCCAGCTTGACCCGTCTGAGCGCTGGGTCGTTGCGGATCAGACGGAACATGGTCGCGCGAGATACGCCGAGCCAGTCGCGGCGGCGGAGATATCGAGGAGGTGGCCGCCCTCGCCGGCGAGGGTCAACGAAGCCAACGTGTCGACGTCAGCGCGAATGGCGGCTTCGTGCTCAGCCATGGCAGCAAGGCGCTGGTCGATCCGCTCCGCTATCGCGCGGATGTCGGAACCGCTCATCTCGGACACACCATCCGGAAGCGAACACGGCACCCGTCGGGGATCACCGCTGCACGCGTCTCGGGTCGATGAGACGTCCTGAGACGAGGGGAGGCCGTGCGACTCCCTGCGACCCTCTGAGTCGCTCAATTGCACCGCCAATTGCACCACTTTGGCCATTCTGGGCTTCACGAGACACCTCTGTTCTCGACTGAAACACCGTCTGACCTGCAGTGATGCGCAGTGGGCCCCGTCGGACTCGAACCGACAACCTACGGATTAAAAGTCCGCAGCTCTGCCATTGAGCTAGAGGCCCCGGACCGGCAGCCGCGCCGTGAGCGGCGCCAGTCGCGGCCCCAAGGTTAACGGCCCGGGCGTCCGGACCGGCAGCGGCCCAGCGGCGGCATACCCGAGGCACACCAGCGGGTGGCCAGGTGTCGAGCGCCAGCCGGGCGCGGGCGATTGCCTGTCCGACCTGCGTGCTGTCGATGGCGATCACCTGCGAAACTGGCCCGATGACTCAGGAAGGACGCAATGTGCCCAGGCGCCCCTTGTCCTTCGGGCCCGAGGACCTGGAGGCGCACGGGGGCACGAGCCCCGGACCCGCCGAACTCACCGAGGTCGCCCACCAGAGCGCCGCGGTGCTCCTGGGCGCCGGTCGGGCCGCGCATGACCCCGAGGTCACGGCCCGCCTCGTCACCCTCGTCGACGACCTCGGCCTCGACACGGTCGCCGAACTCTGGTCGGGTCGGCCGGGACGCAGCCTGCCCGGTGCCCTCTGGCGCCTCTATGCGTTGCGAGAGATGGTGCGGCGCAACCCGGTTCAGTCCTCGATGGAGTATGCCGCGGGCATCCGTTTCACCGACGTCGCCCACGCCGTGGCAGGCATTGCCGAGCCGCCCACTCCCGATGAGCTCGTGCGCACCATCGACAGCATCCTCTCCGGCGTCTTCGACGGAGACCTCGCGGTCGCACTCGAACGAGCGGCCGCCTTCTGCATGGTCCTGGCCGCAGGTCGCGCCGAGGTGGCCAATGACACCGATCAGGCGGACGAAGCACAGGCCTCCAAACTCACCGCGCACGCCGCCGCTATCCAGACCACCGGGTCGGATCTGCTCGCCGCTGCGGCCCTGTGGCGCGCCGGTGCCTTGGACTAGAGGCACGGTTCCGGGTTAGCCTCGTGCGTGGGTGCCGGGCCGCGGCAGCCCCGGGTCCCAAAATCAGCCGCTACGAGCGGCCACGCGCCGTGAGGCGCTCCCGGTCCGGCACCCGCCTTCTGCTGGTCCCTCGTGGGCCACGTCTGGTCCCTCGTGGGCCACGTCGCGATGGCCCACACTGACCATTTTCCACGCCGTATCCACGTTCGGCACCATCCCGGACACGCGTGCACCTACGGTGACTCATGGGCACTCACGACCTCGACGATCCCGAGCGGGCCATGGAGATCGACCTGGTCGGGGCCGTGGTGGCGGCCGCGGCGCAATCGCACGAGCCGCTCGATGCCCAAGCGCTCGATGCCGCCCTCGGGCTCACCGGTGATCCGGACGCGGATGCGCCGGATTCTGCAGACGAGCCCCGTCCTCACCCGACGTGACGACGGACGCCACACAGGCCGTAGCCTTGGTCGCGTTCTGTCCTCGTGCGAAAGAGTTCACCTCGTGTTCCGTCGTGTGCCACGTGACGAGGCCTTCTACGGCCTGCTCGGTCGCACGGCCGCGCACACGCTCGCGGCCGCCCGTGAACTCCCTGCCCTCCTCGGAGCCACCTCCGACGCCGAACGCAAAGCGGTCGCCAAGGCCATCGCCGACCTCGAAGGTGCTGGTGACGCGGCCACTCACGAGGTCATCCGATCTGCCACCGCTGCCTTCCTCACGCCCTTCGACCGGGCCGATCTGATCACCCTCGCACGCGCTCTGGACAACTGCCTCGACCAGATCGAGCTCGCCGCCGACCTGGTCCGCCTGCACCGTCTCTCCACCTTCCCGCCGCGCGTCGGCCGCCAGGTCGACACGATCCTGAGGATGAGCGAACTGACGGTCGAGGCGATGCCCCGGCTGCGCTCTCCTGAGTCCCTCGCAGACTTCTGGATCGAGATCAACCGCCTCGAGAACATGGGCGACAAGGCCCATCGCAAACTCACCGTCGAGATCCTCGAGGAGTACGCCACCGACCCGATCACGGCCCTGCGCCTGCTGCTCGTCGTCGAGGCCCTGGAGGCAGCCATCAACGCCTTCGAGACGGTGGCCGACACGATCGAGGGCATCGCGGTCAAGGAGTCCTGAGCGGTGGACCTCCCCCTCGTGCTCGTCGTGGCACTGGCGCTGATCTTCGGTTACACCAACGGGTTCCACGACGCGGCGAACGCGATCGCCACCTCCGTCTCGACGCGTGCCCTGACGCCACGCATCGCGCTCGCCCTCGGCGCTGCCGCCAACCTCGTCGGCGCCTTCTTCGGCACCCGGGTGGCAGAGACCGTTGGGGAGGGGATCCTCGAGCCGGAGGGACTGGGTCTCGCCCCGGTCGCCGGAGCCCTCGTCGGTGCCATCGGATGGAATTTGGTCACCTGGTGGCGCGGCCTGCCGTCCTCCTCGTCGCATGCCCTGATCGGTGGCCTCGTCGGCGCTGCTGTCGCCACCGGTGCCGATGTGCGCTGGACCCCGGTCGTCGAGCTCGTCATCGCGCCGATGCTGCTGTCCCCGTTGCTCGGGCTTGCTCTCGGCTGGACCCTGATGACGGCGATCGCGTGGATCTTCCGTCATCGCGATCGGCCCTCGTCCGCTCGCGGCTTCCGCTCGGCGCAGACGGTCTCGGCGGCCGCCATGGCCTTCGGGCACGGCATGCAGGATGCGGCCAAGGTCTCCGGCGTGGTCGTCCTGGCTCTGATGGCCTCCGGCAACCGCCCCTCCCAGGGCACCGACATCCCGCTCTGGGTGGTCGGGCTCAGTGGGCTGGCCATGTCGATCGGCACGTATGCCGGTGGGTGGCGGATCATGCGCACCCTCGGCTCCCGGATCGTCCCTCTCACCCCGCCGCAGGGGTTCGCCGCGGAGACGGCTGCCGCCATCACGCTCGCGATCGCCACCGCTCTGCGGGCCCCGATCTCGACGACCTACACGATCACGTCGGGGATCATCGGAGTCGGGACGGCGACCAACTCACGCGCGGTGCGCTGGGACGTCGGTCGGGACATTCTCACGGCGTGGCTGCTCACCCTCCCCGGCGCGGCCCTGGCGGCCGCCGCCTCGGCGTGGCTCTTCGCCCTCGCCTGACGGGTCCGGGCCAGGTCCGTCCAGTTCCAACCAGGACCAACGAGAACCGATCAGCCGAAGCGACCGCTGATGTAGTCCTCGGTCGCCTGCTCGTCGGGGTTGCTGAAGATCTTCTGCGTGTCCCCGACCTCGACCAGGCGGCCCGGCTGGCCGGTGGCCTTGAGGTTGAAGAAGGCGGTCTGGTCCGAGACGCGAGCCGCCTGCTGCATGTTGTGCGTGACGATGACGATCGTGAACTGGCTCTTCAGCTCGTTGATCAGGTCCTCGATGGCCAGCGTCGAGATCGGGTCGAGCGCAGAGCACGGCTCATCCATGAGCAGCACCTGCGGCTCGACCGCGATGGCGCGGGCGATGCACAGGCGCTGCTGCTGGCCACCGGAGAGGCCGGCGCCGGGCTTGTCGAGGCGGTCCTTGACCTCGTTCCAGAGGTTGGCACCCTTGAGCGACTTCTCCACGACCTCGTCGAGGCGCTTCTTGTTCTTGACGCCGTTGAGCTTCAGGCCCGCGGCGACGTTGTCCTTGATCGACATCGTCGGGAACGGGTTGGGCCGCTGGAAGACCATGCCGACGGTGCGGCGCACGTCGACCGGGTCCATGGTCCTCGCGTAGAGGTCCTGGTCGTCGAGGAGAACCTTGCCGTCCACCCGTCCGCCGGGGATCACCTCATGCATCCGGTTGAGCGTCCGTAGCACCGTGGACTTGCCACACCCGGACGGGCCGATGAAGGCCGTCACCGAGCGGGGCTCCACGGTCATCGAGACGCCCTCGACGGCCTTGAAGTCGCCGTAGAAGATGTCGAGGTCCTTGACGTCAATGCGCTTGGCCATGTGTCTGTCGTTTCTTTCGTATGCCGTGGGGTCGCGGGAAGGGAGTCAGCTCACCTTGCTGAAGCGGCCGAGGAAGCGGCCCAGCAGGTTGAGGACGAAGACGATGAGGATGAGGGTGAGGGCGGCGCCCCAGACCCGGTCGACCGCCGGCTGCAGGGCTTCGGTGCGGTCCTGGTTGATCATCGTGGGCAGGGTTCCCATGAGGCCGTCGAACAGGTTGCTCGCCATGGACTTGGTGTAGGGGCCAAGGATGATCAGCGGTGCGGTCTCACCCATGACGCGGGCGAGACCGAGCAGGACGCCGGTGACAATTCCGGAGAAGGCTGTCGGCAGCACGATGCTGACGATGGTCTTCCACTTGGGCACACCCAGGGCGTAGGACGCCTCACGCAGCTCGTTCGGCACGAGCTTGAGCATCTCCTCGGTGGAACGCACGATCGTCGGGATCATGAGCAGCACGAGAGCCAGAGTCACCGCGAAGGGCACGCGCTGGAAGCCGAAGGTGGTCACCCACAGGGCATAGATGAAGAGGGCGGCGACGATCGAGGGGACACCGGTGAGGATGTCGACCATGAACGAGACCGCCTTGGCGAAGCGGCCACGACCGTACTCGACGAGATAGATCGCGGTCAGGACACCGATCGGCACCGACATGAGGGCCGTGACGGCGCCCTGGATCAACGTCCCCTGGATGGCGTGCGCGGCGCCGCCACCCTCGCGTCGGGCGGTGATGCCGTTCTGGGACAGCGTCCACCAGTCCACCGAGGCGAGCATGTGGCCGCCCTTGAGGAGGGTGCTGACGAGGATCCAGACGAGCGGGACACAGGCGATGACGAAGGCGGACCACATGACGATCCGGGCGGCCTGGTCCTTGATCGCCCGACCGCTGGACTTGCCACCCATGTCCGGGAGGGTGACGGCCTTGGCGCGGGTGGACTCCTCGCCCACGTGGGTCACGGTGCTCATTCCGAGAAGGCCTTCCTGCGGTTGATGACCACGCGGGCGATCGAGTTGACGATGAAGGTGAGGATGAAGAGCACGAGGCCGGCGGCGATGTAGGCGCCGGTCTTCTGCGGGCTGTCGAACTCACCGGCGTTGAGGGCGATCTTGGAGGCGAAGGTCTCGCCACCGTTGAAGATCGAGAAGGACCACGGTGCCGACGGGTTGAGCGTCGAGAGCAGGATCATGACGGCGAGGGTCTCGCCGAGCGCGCGGCCCAGGCCGAGCATGGCGCCGCTGATGACGCCGGGCTTGCCGAAGGGCAGGACCGCAGTGCGGATCATCTCCCACTTGGTGGCGCCCAGCGCCAGGGCGCCCTCCTTGTGCGGGGTGGGCACCTGGTTGAAGACCTCGCGGGAGATGGCGGTGATGATCGGCAGGATCATGAAGGCCAGGATGATTCCTGCGAAGGCCAGAGTGGACTTGGCGCTGAAGCCGCTGTCCTTGAAGAACGGGATGAACCCGAAGGTGCCGGCGAGGAAGTCCTGGACCGGTTGGAAATACTGGCCGGCGATGGTCAGGCCCCAGAAGCCGAAGACGATCGACGGCACGGCGGCGAGGAGGTCGATGATCACGGCGGCCGGCTTGGACAGCCACGAGGGTGCGTACTCAGTGATGAAGAGTGCCACAGCGACCCCGAGTGGGACCGCGATCAGCATGGCGATGACCGAGGTGATCACGGTCGCCCAGAGCAGGGCGGCAATGCCGAAGCGCGGCTCGGCCCCGGAAGGGACCCACTCGGTCGAGGTCAGGAAGTTCGCCTCGTTGTTGAGCAGCGAGGGCACGGCCTGGACGATCAGGAAGAGCCCGACCAGGGTGACGAGCAGGACGACGAACAAGCCCGAGGCCTTGGCCGCCCCACCGAAGAGGCGATCGCCCCAGCGGCTCGTGCTCGCGCGGTCACCCTCGTGGGGGCCATGCCCCTCGGGGTCCGGGAGGTCGTCGATCGCTGAGTGACCGGTGATGGACGTCGACACGCGGTGCTTCGTTTCTCTCGAAGGGAGAGGGGGTGGGGCCGGGTCGCGGCCCCACCCCCTCGTGGTTCGTCAAGCGGTGATCAGGACAGCGCGTCGATCGCGGTCAGGACCTTGTCCTCGACCTCCTTGGGGAGCGGCGCGTAGCCGATCTCCTCGAGGCCCTTCTGCACATCGGTGGAGGCGAAGTGCTTGAGGAAGGCCTTGATGTTCTTGCCCTTCTCGGCGTCCTTGTTCTTGCTGCAGACGATCTCGTAGGTCACCAGGATGATCGGGTAGGCCCCGGCCTCCTTGGTGGCGTAGTCGAGCTTGAGCGCGAGGTCGTTGCCCGTGCCGGCCTGCTCGGCGACGGCAACGGCCTTGCCGACCGACTCACCGGTCAGCTCGACGGCGCCGGCGCCGTTGTCGACCGAGGCGATCCCGAGCTTGTTGTCCTTGGCGTAGCTCCACTCGACGTAGGTGACGCCACCGTCGGTGGACTTCACGCCCTCGGCGACACCGGCCGACTTCTCCTTGCCCTCGCCGGCACCGGTCCACTTCTTGGAGGCGTCGGCGGTCCAGCCCTCGGGGGCTGCGGCCTTGAGGTACTTGGTGAAGTTCTCGGTCGTGCCCGACTCGTCGGAGCGGAAGAAGACCTTGATGGCGGTCGCGGGCAGCGTGACGCCCTTGTTGATCTCGGCGATCTTGGCGTCGTTCCAGGTCGTGATCTTGCCGGAGAAGATGTCGGCAGCCACGGCGGGGGTGATCGTCAGCTTGTCGACGCCCTTGACGTTGAAGGCGATCGCGATCGGGCCGGTGACCATCGGAAGGTTCCAGGCGGGGGAGCCACAGAAGGCCTCGGCCGCGACTGCCTCGGACTGGGCGCCATCCTTGCCCTCGGTCTTGAGCGCCGAGTCGGAGCCTGCGAAGTCGACCTGGCCCGCGATGAACTGCTTGATGCCCGCGCCGGAACCGGTCGGGTTGTAGTTGAGCTTGGCGTCCTTGCAGGCCTCGCCGTAGGACGCGATGGCCTCCTCGATGGCGTTCTTCTGGGCGGAGGAGCCCTCGGCGTTGAGGGTGCCGCTGAAGCACTCGGTGGCGGCGCTCTCGCTGGCAGAGGCGGACGAGCTCGAGCCCTCCGCGCTGGTGCTGCCGGTGGTGTTGTCGGAGCCGCACGCGGCCAGGGCCATCGAACCGACGACGGCAAGGCTGGCCAGCTGGGCCAGACGGGTGGTCTTCACAGTGCTACCTCAAGGGTTGGAGACGGAAGGGTCAGGGACGGACGGTGTGTCCGAAGGCGACGGACTGCGTCGTCCGACTGCGTTGACGCTAGGGATGGTGAGTGACGCATCGGTCCGCGCCGGGTGAACGTGGCATGAACGCTGCCCGGATTTTGGCTGTCCGGGTGGTCAAGGGCAGCGTCCAACCCTTGCGTCCGCCGCGATGGTTGGTATGCCGTCCACGCGCCGGACGTTGGGTGGGTGCGGTGCCGCTCAGGTCAGGGCAGGTGCCGCTCCGCGGCCACGATGCCGGCCTGCGCCCCGGTGCCCACGACATGGCAGACGAGGGCCTCGCCCTTGACCATTTTGTCCGCGGCGGCCTCCTCGAGCAGTGCCACCACCTCGTCGCGACCGGTCAGGTCAGGAGTGACCCGCGTCGCCAAGGTGGTGAGGATCCCGGGCAGTACCGGCCCGTGGGAGCAGATGGCGGCGGGGTTCCCCCGCTCGAGCAAGCGGGCCACCTGCCTGGAGGCAGCCTCCGGTCGAGTCGCGAACCCCTCCTCCGACAGGCCCTCCTTGGGCCGGAGCCGCAGCCGAGCGGCCGCGGCATACGGGGCCAAGGTGTCGGCGCAACGCACCG
This sequence comes from Phycicoccus elongatus Lp2, assembly GCF_000367525.1. GTDB lineage: Bacteria > Actinomycetota > Actinomycetes > Actinomycetales > Dermatophilaceae > Phycicoccus_A > Phycicoccus_A elongatus. Next base: position 2,779,515 of record NZ_HF570956.1, read on the forward strand.
AGGGCGAACTCACCAACCGCCGGATGCCGTATGCCGCGAGCACCGGGATCAGGGCCCGGGCCCGGGCCCGACCGCGCTCGTCCAACGGTCGTCGCTGGTCATCGGCGCCCTCGTAGTCCGCACGGGCGACGGCCTTGGCATGTCGCACGACGATCAGTGGCCAGGTCCGCAGCACACCGTGCTCGTGGGACTGCGTCACCGCGAGCAACTGCTCCCGGTCGCGGGCGTAGTCGAGGCGGTGGTGCGCCTCGTCGACACCGAGCCAGGCCACTTCGTCGACCTCGTGCGCCAGCCGAGCAGCGGAGCCCGTGACGGTCGCTGCCCAATAGCGGACCCGCTTCTCGTCCGGTGTGCCGGTGCGCGACATGACCATGTAGGTGGCGTCCGGCAGCGGGATGCCCAGATGTGCGGTCAGACCGGTCTCCTCCCGCGTCTCGCGCACCGCGGCCACCGGCCACTCCTCACCGGGATCCACCTTGCCCTTGGGCCATGACCAGTCGCCGTAGCGCGGTCGGTGGACGAGGGCAACTTCGAGCCGCCCGTCGCGCAGGCGCCACGGGATCGTGCCGGCCGCGGGAATGGCGGAGGGCATCAGTTCGCCCCGATCACCGACGGCGCGCCTTGCGCCGACGCTTGGCGTGGAACTCGATGAGAGCGCTCTGCAGGTCCGGCAGCGGGCTGCCCTCGTCGTCGACGTGGCGCCGTGACCAGCGCCCGTCACCACCGAGGACGAAGTGCGAGTAGGTGCCGCTCATGCCCATCGCCATGGTGGCCGCCAATTGCTCGATCTGGCCCGCGTCCTCGAGGCGCACCAACGCCTCGACCCGTCGATCGAGGTTACGGTGCATCATGTCGGCGCTGCCGATCCAGGCTTCGGTGTCCTCGCCGCGCCCGAAGAGGAAGATGCGCGAGTGCTCGAGGAAGCGGCCCAGCACCGAGTGCACCGTGATGTGGTCGGACAGGCCCGGCACCCCCGGCCGCAGGGCGCAGGTGCCGCGCACCCACAGATCGACCTGCACTCCGGCCTGGGAGGCCCGGTAGAGGGCGTCGATCATGGCCTCGTCGACGATCGAGTTCACCTTCATCCCGACGTATCCCGCGCCGGGCGACCGGCGCTCGGCCTCGACCTGCGCCTCGATCCGATCGATCAGACCCTGCCGCACGGAGCGCGGGGCGACGAGCAGCCGCTTGAACTTGCTGCGCGGCGCCAGACCGGACAGCTGGTTGAACAAGCGGGAGAGGTCCGCGCCCACCTGCTCGTCGTCGGTGAGCAGGCCGAAGTCCTCATAGAGGCGGGCCGTCTTGGGGTTGTAGTTGCCAGTGCCGACGTGGCAATAGCGCCGCAGGCCCTCCTCCTCCTGACGCACGACGAGTGCCAGCTTGCAGTGGGTCTTCAGGCCGACGATGCCGTAGACGACGTGCACGCCGGCGCGTTCCAGTTTGCGCGCCCAAGAGATGTTGTTCTGCTCATCGAAGCGCGCCTTGATCTCGACGACGGCCAACACCTGCTTGCCGGCCTCGGCGGCATCGATGAGGGCGTCGATGATCGGGCTGTCGCCGCTCGTGCGATAGAGGGTCTGCTTGATCGCGAGCACGCGCGGATCTGCGGCCGCTTGCTCGATGAAGGCCTGGACGGACGTCGAGAACGAGTCATAGGGGTGCTGGAGCAGAACGTCCTGCTTGCGGATGCTGGCGAAGAGGTCGCGCGCCTTGGCGCTCTCGGTGGGGGCGAGATCGGCATTGGTCCGGGCCACGAAGGCGGGGAAGTGCAGGTCCGAGCGCTCGAGATCCGCGATGAGGTTGAGGGCGCGCAGGTCCAGAGGGGCGTCGAGCCGATAGACCTCGCTGGTGCTGACCCCGAGTTCACGGACCAGCAGGTCGAGGACGTGGTCGTCGATCTGGTCATCGACCTCCAACCGCACGGGCGGCCCGAATCGCCTTCTCGTGAGCTCCTTCTCGAGTGCGGTGAGGAGGTTCTCGGCGTCGTCCTCCTCGACCTCGACGTCCTCGTTGCGGGTGACCCGGAAGGTGAAGTGCTCCCGCACCTCCATCCCCGGGAAGAGCTCACCCAGGTGGGCCGCGATCACGTCCTCGAGGGGCACGAAGCGCGCATTCCAGATCTCGGCCGCCGCATCCGTGCCCGCGTCCACGCGCAGCAAGCGGGGGAGCAGTGGTGGCACCTTGACCCGGGCGAAGTGCTCTTTGCCGGTCTTGGGGTTGACGAGGATGACGGCGAGGTTGAGCGACAGGCCCGAGATGTAGGGGAAGGGATGGGCCGGGTCGACGGCCAGAGGGGTCAGCACCGGGAAGATCTGACGCCCGAAGATCTCCCCGAGTCGCTCCTGCTCCTCGTCGGCGAGCTCGTCCCACCGCACGACCGTGATCCCTTCCTCGGCGAGCGCCGGGCGGACCTGCTCGTGGAAGACCCTGGCCTGCATGTCGAGGAGCTCGTGCGCGACGAAGCTGATCTGGTCGAGCACCTCGCGTGGCTCCAGGCCAGAGGCGCTCCGCACGGCGATGCCGGTCGCGATCCGACGCTTGAGACCAGCGACGCGGACCATGAAGAACTCGTCGAGATTGCTGGTGAAGATCGCCAGGTATCGCGCCCGCTCCAGCAGCGGCATGGTGGGGTCGGCAGCCAACTGCAGGACGCGCTCGTTGAACTGCAGCCACGAGATCTCGCGGTCGAGGAAGCGGTCGCTCGGGAGCCCGTCCTCCTCGGTCTCCGGGGCGGCGCCCACGACGCGCATGAAGCGGCCGTCAGCACCTCGGGCCGCTCGCGTCGGGGCGGCGGAGGCGCTGACGAGCGAGATCTCGGGGACGATCGCGGCGGCGGCGGCCTCGGCGGCTCGATCGGTCGCCCCGGTCGTCCCGTCGAGAGGTGCCTCGGTGGCGTGCTGGCTGGACATGGTCGCCAGTGTTGCAGGCGTGGGGCCCTTGGTCACTCGTGCGGTGGCGCCGCGGCATACATGACGTCGACGGCGGCGCTGGTGAAGCCCTCACCCCGGTAGGTCGCCAGAGCCGAACTGTTGGCGCCGTCGACGTAGAGCTCCACGGTGCGCAGACCGAGGCTCGCCAGGTGGTGGGTCCCGAGGCGGGTGAGCGGGCGGGCCAACCCCCGTCCCTGGTATGCCGGGTGCACCCCGACGACGTAGACCTCGCCCTTCCCCGAGCCGTCGCGCGGCACCTTGGTCCAGTGGAAGGCAATCGGGCCGGCGGCCGCGTCGGTGGCGTCCTCGACGAGGAAGAACCCTTCGGCGTCGAACCACGGCTCGGCCATCCGCTCGTGGAGGTCCGACAGGGTCAGCCGGCCCTGCTCTGGATGCCCGGCGAAGGCAGCGGCGTTGAGGGCCACCCACGCCTGGTCGTCGACCCCGGGCGCGAAGATTCGGTGAGTGAAGCCGGACGGGAACTCGGGCTCGGTCAGGTCTGCCTCGCCGAGCGGGCGCTCCATCCGATGCAGTTCTCGCACGGCGGTCAGGCCCAGCCCGCTCGCAAAGGCGGCCGACGCGGGCAGGCCACCATGGGCCCAGAGGGAGGTGGCACCGGCGGCCAGGGCCCGCTTCCACAGGTCTCGGGCGACGCCGGCATGCCGGTGGTCGGGGTGGACGACGAGTTCGGTGGCGCCGGCCGGATCGACCTGGCCGTAGCCGACGAGTTCCCCGTCGATCTGCGCGGTCAGGTGCGTGCTGCGCGGATGCGGCGAGCGCAGGTCGAGCAGGAAGGCCTCGGAGAGGGGTGCGACCCCGTCGTTGCGTCGCGCGGCCTGCGCGAGGGCGAGCACGGCTGCGACGTCGATGTCGGTCATGAGGCGCCAACCTCCGCTTCCTCGTCCTCGGGCACGAAGCGGTACCCGACGTTGCGGACCGTGCCGATGAGGGTCTCGTGTTCGGTCCCGAGCTTGGCACGCAGCCGACGCACATGGACATCCACCGTCCGCGTCCCGCCGAAGTAGTCGTAGCCCCAGACCTCCTGGAGGAGTTGGGCCCGGGTGAAGACCCGACCGGGGTGCTGCGCGAGGTACTTCAGCAGCTCGAACTCCTTGTAGGTGAGGTCGAGTGCCTTGCCGCGCAGGCGCACGGTGTAGGTGCCCTCGTCGATGGTGAGCGCTCCGGCCGTGATCGCGCCACTGCCGTCGATCTCGTCGACCTGGGTGTGGCGCCCGACGGCCAGACGGAAGCGGGCCTCGACCTCCGCGGGTCCGGCCGAGTCGACGAGCACGTCGTCGATGCCCCAGTCGGCGCTCAACGCGGTCAGGCCGCCCTCGGTGACGACGGCGAGCAGGGGTGAGATGCGCCCGGTCGCATCGATGACGCGGCACAAGGACTTGGCGACCGCGAGCTCGCGACGGGCGTCGACAATGATGAGGTCGACGTCGGGTGCATCGACGAGTGCGCTCGCCTCGGCCGGGAGGATGCGAACATGGTGCGCGAGCAGTCCCAGCGCCGGAAGCACCTCGGCGCTGGGCGCCAGGGAGTTCGTCAGGAGCAGGACGCGGGCCATGGCCCTCAAGGATAGGTGGTGGCATCGATGAGCGAGGCGATGCGAGTAGGGGTGAGACCGGGAGACCCGGGAACCCTGACCGTGCGCTTCTGGGCGGGAGCGCGCGCCGCGGCAGGCACCGACCGGGTCTCGATGCCGGTCGGCACGGTCAAGTGCGTCCGTGCCGAGCTCCTCGCCTGGCAACCCGACCTCGCCCCCGTCCTGGAGGTGTCCAGCCTGCTCGCGGACGGTCTTGTGGTCGGCGACGACGCCGAACTCGACGCCGGCAGCACCCTGGAGGTCCTTCCTCCCTTCGCCGGGGGATGATGCGACGATGACCGATGTGGAGCAGCCGTCGCTGACCCGCGCCCAGCGACGACGCGATCGCGACACGACCACCCGTGAGGACCTGTCCGGCCCCCTCGTCCTCGTGCGAGCCCTGGCCGTCCTCGCGATCGCGGGTCTCGCCGTCCTTGCCGTCCACGCCGGACCGCTCTTCGTGGCGGGGCTGCTCGTCTGGGCCGCCGCGGGTATCGCCTGGGGCTGGCCACAGGTGGCCGCACTCTCCTCCGGTTGGCGGCTCTCCTTCGTCGTGGTCCTCACCGGCCTTCTCGTGGCGGCAGCGGTGGTCACGGTCGAGGACGATCCCCGCCTGCGTCTGGTGCCGGTCGCCCTGGCGATCGGCATCGTCGTGACCTTCCTCCTGCAATTGCTGCGCAGCGACGGGCGGACCGACCTGACCCTCGAGGTCATCGCCACGGCGACGGCCGTCGCCGTCATCGGCATCGGGGCCGGACTGGTCGGCACGGCGCTGCATCGCCACGGCACCGAACTCATCACCATCTCGATGGCTGCCGTGGGCGCCGCCGCCCTCGCCGACCCGCTCGCGACCCGTCTGCGCGACCGTAGTTGGCTGGTGCCGGTCGCCATGGTGCTGGGCGCCCTGGCGGCGCTCGGGGCAGCGTCCGCCCTCGGCGGTCTCACGTGGGGCGTGGCGCTCCTGCTCGGCATGTTCGTCGGTGCCCTGTCGTATGCCGTGCGCACGGTTGTCGCGGGCGAGCCCGCGTCGCACACGCTCGCGGGTGTGTTCGCGGCGGCCTGCGCGAGCGTGCTGTCCGTGGGTGCCCTCACCCAGGTCGCCACCCTCGTCCTGTCCCGCTGAGGCGGACTGTCCCGCTGAGGCCGGGCGCGTCTGCTCGCGCGCTCCGCACTGATCCTGCGGAGTTGCCGTCAGTAGACCAACGACCGGGTGCCCTCGGCCATGACCTCCTCGACGAACGCTGCGGCACCACGGATGGTCACCTGCCCGAAGAGGTCCTCGGGGGCCAGCTCACGCCGCGCGGCGCACTGACCGCACACGGTGACCGAGGCGCCTTTGAGGAGGCCGTCACGCAGGTCGGCCAGCGCGGCGGCGTGCGGCAGGGTCAACTGTTCGGCCCGGCCGGGCACGGCCAGCCACACTGCATCCCCGGTGAGCCAGAGCGAGACCTCGACACCGGACGCGACCGCTGTGGCCGCCACGGTGATGGCCTGGTTGAGGCGCTCGAGGGCCTCGGGCCCGTGGGTGACCTTGACGACCAGTCGAGAAGCCATGGCAGCCACCATAGGTGAGCGCGCGGCATACGATCGGGGTGTGGTCTTCACCCTTGACACCGACCTGCCCCCCGCCCTCGCGCCCCTCGCCTGGTTGATCGGCCGTTGGGAGGGAGCCGGCGTCGTCGGCTATCCGACGATCGAGTCCAAGCAGTTCGGGCAGGAGATCGTCTGTTCCCACGACGGCCGGCCCTTCTTGGAGTGGCACAGTCACACCTGGCTGCTCGACGAGGACGGGCAGAAGGTGCGGCCGCTGGCGACCGAACTCGGCTTCTGGCGCCCCCTGGAGGCTCAGCCGGACGGCACGAACGTCGAATTCCTGCTCGCCCACCCGACGGGGTTCGTCGAGATGTATGCCGGGAAGGCCGAGCCCGCGAAGGTCGAGGTGCGCACCGACGGGGTCATGCGGTCCCCTGCGGCCAAGGAGTACACCGCCGCCCACCGGCTCTACGGGCTGGTCAACTCCAACCTGATGTGGGTCATGGACATGGCGGCGATGGGCCAGCCGCTGCAGTCGCACGTCTCCGCGGAGCTCAAGCGCGTCGAATGACCCACGCGCCGCGAGGGTCACTCAGGGGATGACGGACGTGCGGTTGTAATCGCCCAGTCGGTCCTGGCGGATCGCATCCCCGAGGGCCTGCATGCCCGGTTGGTCGACGACATCGATCGACTGTCCGTCACTGGACCACCCGAAACCGGTGAAGGGCGCGGTGATGAAGACGACGTCGCCGCCGCGGACGTTGCGCAGGGCGAAGGCCTCGCTGCGCATGTAGTCCGTGGTCATCGTCTCGTCGACGATGAGGTTCTTCGTCGCGGCATCGGTGAACTGGGCGATCTTGCCCGGGTTGGTGATGACCTCGGGGGAGATGGTCTTCATGAGCAGGGCCTTGACGAAGGCCATCTGGCGCTTTCCACGGGAGATGTCACCCTCGCTGAGCTGGTAACGCTCGCGCACGAAGACCAGTGCCTGCTTGCCGTTGAGGGTGTTCCAGCCCTGCTTGATGTCGACACCCCCGTTGCCCGTGGCGCCGCTGGCCTCCTCCGCATAGACGGTGACACCACCTACCGCATCGGTCATGGCCTCGAAACCGTTGAAGTCGGTCTTGACCACGTGGTCGATGCGGACACCGATGAGGTTCTGCATCGACTGCACCAGCAGCGGCGCGCCCCCGAAGGCGTAGGAGGCGTTGAGCTTGGCCTGGCCGTGACCCGGGATGCTCACCCACAGGTCTCGGGGGAAGTGGATCAGATAGACCTTGGACTTGTCCTCGGGGATGTGGACCAGAACCATGACGTCGGAGCGGCTGAAGGTGTCCCCAGGGCGGGCGTCCGAACCGACGAGCAGCACGTTCGTGCCCTTGCTCTGCGCGATCAGGGCCTGGGCGCTGAGTTCCTCGGGCGTCGACGGCGATGCCGCGCCGGCCTGGGAGGGCAGGAGTGCCTCGCGCTTGACGTTGCTGTCGACCTTGTGGTTCAGGAAGAGCGCGAAGCCGCCGAGCAGGGCAACGACGAGGAAGACGAGCCCGAGGAAGACTGCGAGGATGCGCAGCCCCCACCGGCGGCCACGCGAACGCTCGCTGCGGCGACGCGAGGCCCGGGCGGGGGGAGTCTCGGCGTCGGCGTCAGCGGCCAATTCGTGCATCAGGTCGGACACCCCAGCAGTGTAGGCAGGATTTCTGGGGGCGACCTGAGCATGCCCACTGCCTCACCTGCCCACTGCCTCACCTGCCGACTGCCTCAACCGGCCCCGGCCTAGAGTGGACGGATGACCGACCTCACCCGCCCCGGAGCCGTCGACGGCTCCGGCGTGGATGCCGGTGTCCCGGCGCACTATGGCGACCCGATGCGTGAGCAGCGCCTGCTCGCCGAGGGCCTGGCCTGCGTGGATCTCTCCCACCGCGGTGTCGTCACGATCACGGGGCCGGACCGCCTGACCTGGCTGCACTCGATGACGACGCAGGACCTGGCCGGCCTGCCGCCCCGGACCAGCCGCCAGAGCCTGGTGCTGACGCCCAAGGGTCACGTGGAGCACGACCTGCACATCGTCGACGACGGGGAGACGACGTGGATCACCGTCGAGCCGGGCACGGCGCCAACGCTCATCGGGTGGCTGCGCTCCATGCAGTTCATGCTGCGCGTGACGGTGGAGGATGTCAGCGATCGGTATGCCGTGCTCGGCGAGCCGATTCGCGCCGAGTCCGTCCCCGCGGAGCCGCTGGCTTGGGTCGACCCGTGGCCGGGGGAGGGCCTGGTTCCTGCCCCCGCCCGCGGGCGGGAACCGTATGCGGCCTATGGCCCGATCGAAGAGCATCCGGGCGGCGACCGTGCCTGGCGCGAGCTCATCGTCGCGCGCGGTGAGTTGGCCGCCACGGTCGGGGACCGGCCGCTCGCCGGCACCTGGGCCGCCGAGGCGTTGCGCATCCACGCGTGGGAGCCGCGGTTGGGGTTCGAAACCGATCACCGCACGATCGCGCACGAGGTGGACTGGTTGCGCTCGGCCGTGCACCTGCACAAGGGCTGCTATCGCGGTCAGGAGACGATCGCTCGGGTGCACAACCTCGGACGACCGCCACGTCGGCTCGTCCTGCTACACCTCGACGGCTCGGGGCACGCGCTGCCGGAGGCCGGGTCCCCGGTCGTGGCCGGTGACCGTGAGGTGGGGCGCCTGACGTCGGTGGCGCGACACTGGGAGGACGGTCCGATCGGGCTGGCGGTCATCAAGCGCAACACCCCGATAGACGTCGATCTTGTCGCGGGCGGGGTTGCTGCGGCACAGACCGTCGTCGTGAGCGCCTGAGCACCGAAGGATCTTCACGCACGGTCTGCCTTGTCTGGCACCATGGAGTCATGACCCTCCGCCCGTCGACCGGCACCCTCATCACCGTTGCCCCCACCGGGGCCGAGCACCTCAAGGGCGACCTGCCGCAGTTGCCGACCACCACCGAGGAACTCGTCGAGACCGCCGTCCGGTGCGAGGCAGCAGGCGCCGCGCTCATCCACATTCACCGCCGCGACGCCGAGCACCGACCCACCCTCGATCTCGGCCTGCTCCGTGAGGCCGTCGCGGGCGTGCGGGAGGCCACCGACCTCGTCGTCCAACTCTCGACGGGGGGCTCGGTCCACGACGGGTATGCCGCGCGCCTGGCCGTCCTCGACGCCGCCCCGGACTCGTGCTCACTGACGTGCGGCACCGTCAATTTCGGTGACGACATCTTCAACAACCCGATGCCCTTCATGTCCGAGCTCTACGTTGCGGCCCAGGAGCGCGAGATCGTGCCGGAGTTCGAGGTCTTCGAGGTCGGCCATCTCTGGGCCCTGGAGCGTCTCGTCGACCGCCACGGA
>NZ_HF570956.1:2789031-2799326 GCF_000367525.1 Phycicoccus elongatus Lp2
AACCCAACTTCTGCGTGACGCGGAAGCCTGGTGAAGCTCAGCCGCCGAGGGCGGCGCCGATGGCTCGCAGGCCGTCGAGGTCATGGATGTCGGTCGCCTCCGCCGGGACCTCGCGGATCGGCGTGCCCGGATGCCCGGTCGCGAAACGTTGCACGCGAGCTTCCTGGCGTTCCGCGGTCTCGGCGAGTTCCCCGTGCAACTGCAGCATCCCGATCGTCAGGCGCGCCTCGGGCGAGACCGCCTCGAGCTGCTCGGCCGCATCGATCGCCTTGCCGCCGCCGAGGGTGACGGCCGCCAATCGCTGCACGCGGTTGACGACGAGGCCCGCGAGCGGCATACCCTCCCGGGCCAGCCGGTCGACGAAGTATGCCGCCTCGCGCAAGGCGTCCCGCTCGGGAGCCGCGACGACGACGAAGGCTGTCGAGTCCTCCTTGAGCAAGGCATAGGTGACATCGGCCCGCTCCCGGAAACCCCCGAACATGGTGTCGAGGGCCGCGACAAAGGTCTGCACGTCGGCGAGCATCTGCCCGCCCAGGATCTTGCCGATCGTGTTGGTCGCGAGCGACACCCCGACCGTGAAGACCTTGAGGTAGGGCCTTCGCGGGGGCGCTCAGCAGCCGGATGAAACGGCCATCGAGGAAGGACCCCAACCGCTTGGGCGCGTCGAGGAAGTCGAGCGCGGAGCGAGACGGAGGGGTGTCCACCACGATGAGGTCCCAGATGCCGGTGCGATCGGCCTCGGCCCGCAACTGGCCGAGCTTCTCCATCGCCATGTACTCCTGCGTGCCGGCGAAGGAACTCGACACCGCCTGGTAGAAGGGGTTGGCCAGGATCTGGGCCGCCTTGTCAGGCGCGGCGTGGGCTTCGACGACGTCGTCGAAGGTCCGCTTCATGTCGAGCATCATGGCGTCGAGGGAACCACCCGTGGACTCGTCGACCCCCACGACAGGTCGAGGAGTGTTGTCGAGCTCGGTCAGGCCGAGCGACTGCGCGAGGCGGCGCGCCGGGTCGATCGTGAGGACGACCACGCGGCGCGTCGTCTTGCCGACGCCGCCAGCCCCACAGCAGACGATGATCCCGATGCTCGCGTCGCCCACCAGGGCGTCGATGTCGAAGGCCGGCAGCTCCGGGTCACGCCCTCGCCCCGCCATCACGCCACCCCCTGCTCGGTAAGGCTGCGGGCGAGCACGCGCAGGCCGCCAGCCTCGACGCCCGCCGCCACGCGGGGCAGGTGCAGCACGGGCAGGTCCTGGGCAGCGATCTCCGCCCGAAGTTCGTCCTCGAGGTCGAGGCGCGCCGCGTGGTCGCGGGCCTCACTCAGCAGGCCGCGGACCATGGGTCCGGTCGGGCGGATGCCGGCCTCGACCAGTTCGCCGCGCACTCGGTCCTCGAGGGCGGCATCAGCACTGGTCTGCACCTCTTTGCGCGCTGCCTCGTCGAGCATCGGCTCCCGCTCAAGGTTGACCACGAGGGCGCCCAGACCGAAGCCGGCATCCCCGATCTCGCGCAATGCGTCGACCGTCTCCTGCACCGGCATCTCCTCGAGGAGGGTGACGATGTGGACCAGCGTCGACCGAGCGCGAAGCATCCGGGTGATCGAGTCGGCCTGGCCCCGGATCGGGCCGACCTTGGCGATGTCGGCCACCTCCTTGTTGACATTGAGGAAGCGCACCGCCCGCCCGGTCGGGGGAGCGTCGAGGACGACCGAGTCAAAGGCGAGCTGGCCCTGACCACGCCGATTGCCCGTCGTGCGCCCCGCCGCCTCGTAGACCTTGCCGATGAGCAGCACATCACGGACCCCGGGCGCGATCGTTGTCGCGAAGTCGATGGCGCCGACCTTCTCCAGCGCAGACCCCGCCCGCCCGAGCTTGTAGAAGGTCTGCAGATACTCGAGGAGGGCCGCCTTGGCGTCGACGCTCAGCCCCCAGAGTTCGCCACCGCTCGGGTCCGTGATGAGGCGGACCTCGTCATCCCCGAGAGGAGGCACGTCAAAGGTCTGCGAGATGCCCTGCCGCCCCTCGACCTCGGCGATCAGCACTCGACGTCCCTGGGCGGCAAGGGCGAGGGCGAGGGCGGCCGCGACGGTCGTCTTGCCGGTGCCGCCCTTGCCGGTGACGACGTGCAGGCGCGCATCCACGAAGGAGCGCTGTAGGGCGGGGGAGGTCATGGGGTCAGCCTAGGCCGATGGCCAGCTGCTCGAGGTGGGCGAGCAGGGTGAGGTATGCCGCGTGGTCGGGGTCGATGAGGTCGTAGTGGCCGGCGCCGACCACCTCGGAGAAGGTCACCGGCTCGTCCACCTCCCGGCCCTCTTGGTATGCCGCGATCACCGATCCGGGCACCTCGTCGTCGTTCGCTCCGGTCAGGACCACCGCCGGGAGCGTCAGCCCCAGTCGGGCGGGATCGGCCGCAGCCCACGCAGCAGGCTCCTGGTCGGGCGTCCCGCCCAGGAGCTCGACGGCTGCGTCATGGCTCAGGTGAAGCCGATGCGCCTCGGCCAGGGAGGCCACCGGCGCCAACGCGACCACGCCGGCCAGACCCGCCGGTGGTTGCTCCGCCGATGCCAGCCAGAGGGCGAGGTGGCCGCCGGCGGAGTGACCGACGACGAGCAGCCGGTGGGGCAGCTGGTCGTCGGCGAGGGCGGACTCGACCCGGTCAGACACGGAGGTCCCGGTGCCCGGCCATCCGCCCCCCGGCATACCGATGCGGGGGTATTCGAGGTTGGCGACGTGGAAGCCGTCGGCGGCGAGCGCGGCTGCCAACGGCGGCAGGTGGTGGCGGTCGTACTGCTCGCGCCAGAAACCTCCGTGCACGAGGGCAACGGTCAGCCCCCGGGGTGCGCGATCAGCCGGCGGTTCCCACACGTCATAGACGTCGGTCTGCTCCGGGCCGGTCACCACGGTGCGGTCCGGTGGGCGTGCCGAGCGGGTCAGGACGTCAGGTTCGTCGGTGCTCATCACCCCATCCCACCACGGGGCTAAGGTGGCGGGCATGCAGACGTGGGAGTACCTCACCGCCCCCCTGATCGTCCACAACACCAAGGCGATCCTCGACAACTTCGGCGCTGACGGCTGGGAGCTCGTCCAGGTCGTCGAGGGCCCCGGCGGCGGTCTCGTCGCCTACTTCAAGCGACCCAAGGAGAAGTGACATGAGCACTGTCGAAGACCGCCTCGCCGAACTCGGCCTGACCGTCCCTGACGTCGTCCCCCCGGTGGCAGCCTATGTGCCGGCCGTGCTCGACGGCTCGCGGGTCTACACCTCGGGACAGCTCCCCATGGCCGGCGGTGCGATGGCTGCCACCGGCAAGGTGGGTGAGGGCGACGGCTTGGTCTCGCCGGAGCAGGCCAAGGAACTCGCCCAGCAGTGCGCGCTCAACGCGATCGCGGCGATCAAGGCACTGATCGGGGATCTCGACAAGGTCGAGCGGGTCGTGAAGGTCGTCGGCTTCGTGGCCTCCGACCCGGCCTTCACCGGTCAGCCCGGCGTCATCAACGGTGCCAGCGAGCTCTTCGGAAAGGCCTTCGGCGACAGGGGAATTCACGCGCGATCGGCTGTCGGCGTGGCTGCTCTCCCGCTCGATGCCCCGGTCGAGGTCGAGGTCATCGTTCACGTCGCCGACTGACTGTATGCCGGTCATCCGTCACTTCGGGTTCGACCGCGGCGAGGCCTTCCACCGGGCCGCAGCGGCCTGGGTCGAGGGCGGATCGGTGGCTGCGGAGCCTCGGCTGGCTGCCACCGTGCTGCTCGTGCGCGATGGTGCTGCAGGCCCCGAGGTGTTCGTGCAGCAGCGCGCGGCCACGATGGCCTTCGCGCCGAGCATGGTCGTCTTTCCCGGCGGTCGGGTCGACCCCACGGACGCCGCCGCCGGGCTCCCGGAGGCGGAGGTGCGCGAGGTCGCTGACCTCATGGGTGTCGAGGCCGAGCGGGCCTGGCCACTTGTGGCCGCAGCGGTTCGCGAGGTTGAGGAGGAATGTGGCGTGCGGCTGGCTCCGGGCGTCTTGGTGCCGCGAGGGCGCTGGCTGACCCCCAAACTGGAGCCGCGACGCTACGACACCTGGTTCTTCGCCGCGCGGATGCCCGACGACCAGGTGGCCAAGGGCACGACCTCCGAGACGACGGCCGAGCGGTGGGGTCACCCGGTCGAGTTGCTGCGGCTCGGCGAGTCCGGGGAACTGCGCCTGATGCCGCCCACGATGTTCATGCTGGAGGCCTTGGCGCGCTTTGACGCGGTGGAGGCCTACCTCGCCGATCGACCGAGTGTCGCGCTCGTCGAGCCGATCCTCGTCGAGGGTCCGGACGGCTATGCCCTGGAGACCACGCTGCCCTGAGCCCCTGCCCTAAACCCTCCTTTGCAACGTCCGGCGACTCGACGGCATACCAACCAACGTGGCGGACGCAAGGGGAAAGGGTCGAGGGGCACCCGGCGGAGGTTTCCGGGTGCCCCTCGGGCAGGGGTGGTGCAGGGGTGGTACCAGGTGAAGCAGGCTGCTTCAGGGGTTGTCAGGCCTCCACGTCGCCGAGGACGGCCTGGACCTCCTCGGCCGACAAGATCGGCAAGCCGATGGGTGTCTGCGGCGAGGCCGGCGGTGACCCGCTCCTGGCGCTCGTGCTCGTCGGTCTCGGCGTGCAGTCGCTGTCGATGGCGCCGAGCAAGGTGCCGATGGTCCGCTTCGCACTGTCGCTGCACTCGCTCGCCGAGTGCCAGGGCGTCGCGGCCACCGCACTGGCGGCCCGCACGGCCCGCGAGGCGATGCAGGCAGTCCAAGGGGTCGTCCACGACGACCTGCGCGCGCTGGTCTGACCCCCACGTCGCGGCATACCCCTGCGGCATACCACTGGGGTGTGCCGCGGGGCTCCAGTGCCGCGCGGGCGGCAAAGCCCAGTCCGGAGGGGCGTTTGGTGCTGGATTCACCGGTGGGATGTGGCCTTTGTCGCCCGCGCGGGACAACGGATCAGGCAACAGCCCACACTCCAGTCGGTGGCGCCTCAACCGGGCGACCCTCCCGCGTGGCGATGAGGGTCCGGAAGGTCCAGCGCACCCACGCCTGGTCGAACATCACGTCCTCATAGGCATACCGCAGCGACGCCCGGCCATGGATCGTGAACTCGGTGTGACGTCGGCAGTCTCGGCGCAGCCCGGTGCGGGTGCCGTGCGTGGCAAAGCCTTCGGCCTCGACGACGAGTGGACCGTCCGGCTCGGCCAGATCCACCACGGCGAACATCCCGGGCTCGGCGATCATCACCTGCGGTTGCAGGACCAAGCCCTCCTCGAGGGCCAGGGCGCGGAGCACCGACTCGAAGGGGTTGGCCGCGCGACCATCGGCGAACTCGGCGATCCGGCGCACCTGTGCCGACCCCGGCCCCTTGGCAGTGGCAGCCGCCGACCGCACTTGGGCAGCCGTGACCTTCCCTGATCGCAGGGCCGAATCCGCGACCGCCAGTGCATCGTCGAAGGGGAGGATGCGGGCACAATCCATGACGGTCCGCAACGGGATGGTCACGCGTGCCCCGCGACGAAAGACAACGTCGTCGTCCGCCAGATCCGCGCGGTGCAGGTGGACCTGTTCCGGGACCGACGACCTTTGGCCGCGAACCCGCGGGATCGTCACCCAGGCCTTCTCGGGCACAGCCTTGATCTTCCAGCCGTGCTGCAGCGCGGCACTCAGGTGAGAGAGGGTTCCGTGGCAGGCGAGCGCGAGTCCCGGGTCCCGCTCGAAGCCGGGCACGGCATACCTGCCGTGGCGCAGTCGGACGACCTGACCGTTCGCCACGGCAGCCCGCAGTGCTCGCTTGGTGTGTCGGCGCCGAAGCGCCCGGGTACGGGCGAATCCTCCCAACTGGGCGAGGGTGCTGGCGACATCGGACACGAATCCAGCTTGGCGGAGCGGACGGCCGACGATGTCGTCATCCACAGGGGCCGGCCGGGCGGCAAAGGGCGACTCCGCTCGTCTTCTTGGTGCTCGACCCATCGCCTGGTCGGGGTGTTTGCCGCCCGGCCGGGACGCCCATCCTCCCCCGTGGCAGGGTGGGGCCATGCTGTGGAGCGGCGGGCAGGTCACCGAGCGAGCATTTTGTGTGCTGGCCCCCAACCCCGGGCCGATGACCCTCGACGGCACCAACACCTGGGTCCTGCTCGAACCGGGTGCCACCGAGGCGGTGGTCATCGACCCCGGGCCCCTCGACGACGACCACCTCCAGCGTGTATGCCGCGTGGTCGCCGACCGCGGCGCACGGGTCACCGACACCATCCTCACGCATGGCCACCATGACCATGCCGAGGCCGCCCCCCGGTTCGCCGAGCTGACCGGATCGCGCGTCCGCGCGGTCGGTCGGGGTCATGACGACCTGCGCGACGGCGACACGATCACCACGGGCGGTCTCGACCTTCGGGTCGTCGCCACCCCCGGCCACACCGGGGACTCGATGTCCTTCGTGCTCGGGGCCGACCATGCGCTGCTCACCGGGGACACCGTCCTGGGGCGGGGGACGACGGTGGTGGCGCACCCCGATGGTGAGCTCGCGGCATACCTGGAATCGCTGGAGCGGATCGCCGCACTCACCGGGAACGGGTCGGTGACGACGATCCTGCCCGGCCACGGCCCGACCGTGCCGGACGCCGGGGCGATGGTGGCCTACTACCGGACTCATCGTGCTGAGCGACTCGAGCAGGTGCGGCAGGCGCTCGCTGATGGTGCTGCGCTGGACGGTGATCCGGTCGAAGGGGTCCTCGAGCGGGCCTATGCAGACGTGCCGCGCGAGGTGTGGCCCGCGGCCCGGATGTCGATTCGGGCGCAGTTGACCTATCTGGGGGTCAGCGGGCGCGGCGCTTGAGGCGCTCGACGTCCATGAGGAGTACGGCGCGGGCCTCGAGTTTCAGCCAGCCACGACCGGCGAAGTCGGCCAGCGCCTTGTTGACCGTCTCGCGAGAGGCGCCGACGAGTTGGGCCAGCTCCTCCTGGGTCAGGTCATGGCTGACCATGATGCCTTCGTCGACCGGCCGGCCGAAGCGGCGCGCCAGGTCGAGCAGGGCCTTGGCGACGCGGCCGGGGACGTCGGTGAAGACGAGGTCGGCCAGCGATTCATTGGTGCGGCGGAGCCGCCGGGCGAGCGCTGCGAGCAGGGTGAGCGCGACCTGCGGGCGGCCCTGGAGGTACTCACGCAGCTGCTCGGTCGAGAGGGCGAGCACCTGGGTCTCGGCGACGGCGGTCGCGGTGGCCGTGCGGGGGCCGGGGTCGAAGAGGGAGAGTTCGCCGAACATCTCGCCCGGGCCGAGGATGGCCAGCAGGTTCTCGCGGCCGTCGACACTGGAGCGGCCGAGCTTCACCTTGCCCTCTCCGATCACGTAGAGCCGGTCACCCTGGTCGCCCTCGTGGAAGAGCACGTCGCCGCGCTCCATGTGCTTGGCCGACATCTGCTTGATGAGCGACTCGGCGGCTTCCTCGTCCAGGCCGGCAAACAATGGCGCCCTGCGCACGGTCTCGTGATCCACGCCGACAGTGTGCCATGCAGCCAGGGACCCAGCACGTAGTCTGACCCCGTGCCTGCGCGCCTCCCCGACCCTGCCGAGGAGAGCCCCATCGCGCGCACGCGACGGGCTCGACGGATGCTGCGTCTTCTCGAGGAGCGCTATCCCTACGCCCACTGCGAGCTCGACTTCCAGTCCCCGCTGCAGTTGCTCGTCGCCACCGTGCTCTCCGCCCAGACCACCGACGTGATGGTCAACAAGGTCACCCCGACCCTCTTCGCCCGCTGGCCCGACGCCACCGCGCTGGCCGGCGCAAACCGCGAGGAGATGGAGGTCGTGCTCAAGCCGACCGGCTTCTTCCGCGCCAAGACGGAGTCGGTGTTGCGCCTGTCGGCTGACCTCGTCGAGCGCTTCGACGGCGTCGTGCCCGGCCGCCTCAAGGACCTCGTCACCCTCCACGGGGTGGGGAGGAAGACCGCCAATGTGGTGCTCGGCAACGCATTCGGGGTGCCCGGCCTGACCGTCGACACGCACTTCGGGCGGCTGGTGCGACGCTTCGGATGGACGCAGGAGACCGACCCCGTCAAGGTCGAGGCAGCGGTCGCCGCCCTGCTGCCGCGCAAGGACTGGACTCAGGCCTCGCACGTCCTGATCTTCCACGGGCGACGCACCTGTCACGCCAAGCGGCCGGCCTGCGGTGCCTGCCCGGTGGCGCGACTGTGTCCCTCCTACGGGATGGGGGAGACCGACCCGGTCAAGGCCCGCACACTGCTCGCCTATGAGTTGGCCCCCGGCGCGGAACTGCCCGACCCGCCACCGGGACCCCTGTCCGACGATGTCGACCGTGTCCGCTGACCACCTCGCGGCGCCTGTTCCTCGCCCGGCGTGGATGGCACGGGTGGCCGGCGAGCTCGAGCAGGGTCATCCCGACTACTTCCGGACCTTCGCCCCACCCAAGGGGCCGCATCGCCGCTCGGCCGTCCTCATGCTCTTCGGTCCCGGTGCGGACGGCGAGGAGGTCGTGCTCACCGAACGATCGGCTCACCTGCGGTCCCACCCCGGGCAGGTGTCCTTTCCGGGCGGCTCGCTCGAGCGGGGGGACGTCACCGCTGCCGACGGGGCCCTGCGCGAGGCCCACGAGGAAGTAGGCATCGACCCCGCCGGAGTGGATGTCGCCCTCCAACTGCCCGACATCTTCCTCTCTCCGAGCCAGCACGCCGTCACGCCGGTGCTTGCCTGGTGGCCGATCCCCGGCGAGGTCCGGGCTGCTGACCCGATCGAGGTTGCCCGCGCCGCGAAGGTCCGCGTCGCCGAGTTGGTCGATCCCGATCGGCGGTTCACCGTCACCCATCCGAGCGGCTACCGGGGGCCAGGCTTCGAGGTCGAGGGCCTCTTCGTCTGGGGCTTCACCGCGATGGTGCTCTCCACCCTGCTGGATGTCGCCGGTCTGGCTCCACCGTGGGACGAATCGGTCGAGCGGGAACTTCCCGAGCGGCTCGGGCGCCCCTGGAGCCGGAGGTGATCGGCAGCACCGGGGTCGCGTGGGTGGACGTGCTCATCGTCCTTGTCCTTCTCGCGTATGCCGTGTCCGGCTTCCGGGCCGGCATTCTCGTCTCGGCATCCTCCCTGGCCGGCTTTCTCGCCGGTGGCGCCTTGGCGCTGTGGGTGCTCCCGCGGGCGCTCGCGCACTGGGCCGGCTGGGCCGACGTCCCGCCGCTCCTGCAGTGGATCGGGCTGCTCGTGGTCCTCCTCGGCTCGGCCGCCCTCGGCCAGTTCCTCGGACTGCGGCTGGGGCACCGGCTCCGCCGCGGTGTGCGCAGTTCGGCCGGGGTCACCTTTGATGCCCTCGGCGGCGGCCTGCTCGTCGTGCTCACGACAGCGATGGTGCTCTGGTTCCTCGGTGGGGCCGCCCGGCTGACCGGCTCATCGACCCTGTCCGCGGTCGTCGGTCGCTCGGCGATCCTGGCCGCCGTGGACCGCACCATCCCCGTCCCGGTCGGCACGGTGCTCGCCGGCCTCAACACCGTCATGACCGGGCAGGGCTTCCCCCAGGTCTTCGGCGGGGTCGCGCGTGAACCGATCACCTCGGTCCAGACCCCTGACGACACGGCCGCGCTCGCTCCGGGCGTGCAGGCGGCCGGGGCCTCGATCGTCCGGATCGACGGGCAGGCCAGCACGTGCCGCACCGCCCTCGAGGGCACCGGTTGGGTCGTCGCCGACGACTATGTCGTCACCAACGCCCACGTCGTCGCCGGCACCGATCGGGTGGCCGTGACGTCGCCCGGTACCCGTCGTCCGGCTGACGCGGTCGTGGTTCACTTCGACCCCCGCACCGACCTCGCGATCCTGCATGTGCCGGGCCTCTCGGCCCGCCCGCTCACCTTGGGGGAGGACGTCGAGCGAGGGGACTCGGTCGCCGTCGCGGGCTACCCCTTGGCCGGCCCGTATGCCGTGGAGCCGGCCCGCGTTCGTGACCGCCTGGTCGCCCGTGGTCTCGACATCACCGGCCGTGAGGAAGTGACGCGTGATGTCTACTCCTTGCGTGCCCCGGTCCAGCCGGGAAACTCCGGAGGGCCGGTCCTCGACGAGCAGGGCAGGGTCGTCGGTGTCGTCTTCGCGCGTTCGCTGGACGACCCGGACACGGGCTATGCGTTGACACTCGCCGAGGTGTCGCGCGGCGTGGCGATGGCCGTCGGGGAGACGCGGGGCGTCGCAACCGGCGCCTGCGTGAAGGCGGGCTGAGCCCCCGTCGCGCGCACCGCCCCCCGTGCCACCCCAACAGATCTCGCAGCCGACCACAGGTATACGTGTGGGGCGGTGCGAAGTCTGTTCG
>NZ_HF570956.1:2799426-2806448 GCF_000367525.1 Phycicoccus elongatus Lp2
CCTCACCTGCCCATTTCCCAACCCAGTTCGTATGCCGCGGGCGCCCGCCGTGATGCTGGCGCACCGAGTCCGGGTGGCCGGCTCCCGCCCGACCGACGAACCGGGTTGAGAAATGGGGACCCGAAGCCCCCGGCTCCCGACCGACCGACGAATCGGGTTGAGAAATGGGGATGAGCCCCGCCGCGCGGACCCGGACCCGGACCCTGCAACCGTGGACGGCGCGGTCAGAGTTTCTCGAGCGGCGCAAAGCGCAAGAGCAGCCACTTGACGCCGGTCTCGCCGCCGAAATCGACCTGGGCCTGGGCCTTGTCGCCGTCGCCACGGGTGTCGATGACCGTGCCGAGCCCAAAGGAGTCATGGGTGACCTTGTCACCCTTGACCAGATGGATCGGTGGGCGATTGCCGGGCGAGCGCACCCCCGGCCGCGAGCCGAGCGTGGCGACCGCGGGCCGTTGGTCACGTCGCCCGATGGCGGCGGCGCCGCTGAGTTCTCGCTCCCAGGCCACCAGGGTCGAGGGGATCTCGTCGAGGAAGCGGCTGGGAGGGTTGTACTGGGGTGCGCCCCAGGCCGACCGCACCGCCGCCCGTGACAGGTGCAGACGCTCCCGCGCCCGCGTGATGCCGACATAGGCCAGGCGGCGCTCCTCCTGCAGTTCCTTGGGGTCCCCGAGGGAGCGAAGGTGCGGGAAAGTGCCGTCCTCGAGGCCGGTGAGGAAGACCACCGGGAACTCCAGGCCTTTGGCCGTGTGCAGGGTCATCATCGTCACGACCCCCCGATCGGCGATCTCCGCACCCTCGGCATCCGGGGCATCCGGGATCTCGTCCGCGTCGGCGACGAGCGAGACCTGCTCGAGGAAGTCCTCCAGCGGGGCGACCTCGCCGGTCTCGGCGCGGGCGTCGTCGAATTCCCTTGCGACAGCGACGAGTTCGGCAAGGTTCTCGACCCGGGTCTCGTCCTGCGGGTCATGACTGGCGCGCAACTCCGCGAGATAGCCGGAGCGCTCGATGACTGCCTCCAGCAGGTCCGCCACCCCGAGCTCGTCGTTGTCGCGGATGGCTCCGAGCTCCTCGAGGAGCGCAGTGAATCCCTTGATGCAGGTGACCGACCGCGTCGCGATCCCCGGGGCGTCCTCGGGCCGACCCAGCGCCTCGACGAAGGTGATGCGTTCGCGGTCGGCGAGCGCTGCGATGCAGGCCTCGGCGCGGTCGCCGATGCCGCGCTTGGGCACGTTGATGATCCGCCGCAGGTTGACCGTGTCGGCCGGGTTGGACAGGACCCGCAGGTAGGCCAGGGCGTCCTTGACCTCGCGCCGCTCGTAGAAGCGGGTGCCGCCGACGACCTTGTAGGGCAGCCCCACCCGGACGAAGACCTCCTCCAACGCGCGGCTCTGCGCGTTGGTGCGGTAGAAGACGGCGACATCACCGGGTTTGACGCCGTGCTCGTCACCGAGCCGGTCGATCGTGCGCGCGACGAAACTCGCCTCGTCGTGCTCGTTGTCGCCGACGTAGCCCACGATCGGCGCGCCGTCGCCCGACTCGGTCCACAGCCGCTTGGGGCGACGCCCCTCGTTGCGAGCGATGACCGCGTTGGCCGCCGACAGGATGGTCTGCGTCGATCGGTAGTTGCGCTCGAGCAGGATCGTGCGCGCATCCGGATAATCCTGCTCGAACTCGACGATGTTGCGGATGCTCGCCCCGCGGAAGGCATAGATCGACTGGTCCGCGTCACCGACGACGACCAGCTCGCTCGGCGCGACCGCGTGAGGGTCCCGCGCCTCCCCCGCGGCGCCGCCGACGAGCTCGCGAATCAGTTGGTACTGGGCGTGATTGGTGTCTTGGTACTCATCCACCATGACATGCCGGAAGCGCCGCCGATAGTGCTCGGCGACATCAGGGAAGGCCTGCAGGATGTGCACAGTCGTCATGATGATGTCGTCGAAGTCCAGCGCGTTGGCCGACCGGAGCCGCCGCTGGTAGGCGGAGTAGGCCTCGGCGAGCACCTGCTCCTGGTGGGTGGCGCTCTCCCCCAGCCCCGCGGCATACGACTCCTCGTCGACCAACTCGTTCTTGAGATTGGAGACCTGGTGGGTGAAGGACCGCGGGTTGTAGCGCTTGGGGTCGAGGTCGAGGTCACGCATGACCATGGCCATCAGGCGCTGGCTGTCGGCGGCGTCATAGATCGAGAAGGTCGACTTCATGCCGACCTTGGCGGCCTCGCGGCGCAGGATCCGCACGCACGCGCTGTGGAAGGTCATCACCCACATCGCGCGCGCCCGCGGACCGACGAGTTGCTCGACCCGCTCGCGCATCTCGGCGGCGGCCTTGTTGGTGAAGGTGATCGCGAGCACCTGGCCGGGCTGGACCCCACGCGCCGCGAGCAGGTGCGCGATCCGGTGCGTCAGCACCCGCGTCTTGCCCGACCCGGCGCCGGCGACGATGAGCAGCGGGCTCCCCTCGTGGAGGACGGCCTCACGTTGCTCGGGGTTGAGGCCTTCGAGGAGGGCGTCGGGGTTGGTCGCCCCCCATGCTGCGGTATGCCGCGCAGCACCCTCCGCGGGCCCCTCGCCGGAGCCGTGGAGGGCCCAGTCAGGGACCCCCGCCGCATTGACCATCGCCGCGTGCGCGCTCGTGCGCGTCGCGTCGTCCACGTGGGGGTCATCGCCGAAGTGCAGGCCGTCGAACAAGGTGCTCATGTCGCGTTCAACCCTACGTCCCACCACCGACCGCGACGTGGCACCACGGCATACCCCAAACTCTGTGGGCTGCACACACAACCTCACCGGCCAGAACCCGGCTGAACGGATCCATGCGCCAGCCACGGTCGTCCCACCGACTTCTCGCCGCCACCGCCACCACCGACCTCGCCCTCGGGCTGGCCCTCGCGACGGCCTCCCCGGCGGCCGCCGACAAGCCTGCAGCCGGCCATTGCGCCCGCGTCGACAAGGTGAAGGGCAAGGGTGCGGAGACCATCAAGGTGGCCTGCCTCGACGACCTGACGACGGCCGGCACGCTCGTCAGCGGCCACACCAACCGCGCCGACTGGAACGGCCCCAACGCGCCCGCGACGACCAACCCGACCGGTGTGCCCGGCATCCAGATCGACGGCTACTCCCCGACACCAGCACGACGAACGCCAACAACGGGTGGCAGCACGACAGCAAGTTCGTGCTGCGCGGCGGTCTGGATGGCCGTCCTCCTGCTGTGGCTGCTCGACGCGAGCAACACAGTTGCTGACCTTCGGCTTCGTCTATTCCGGTCTGCTCGGCGACAACCCCAACAACGCCATCATGTTCGCTGGCGTCTTCCTGGGGATCGCCGCGCTCGTCATGCAGTGGGGCGGCCGCAGACCTGGCCCTCGCGCGGGCAGGTGAGGTGGCCCGAGCCCAGGGCGCAACGGTGTCGGCGGCCCTGCTCATCGACGGCGAGCCCGCCCAGGCCTTGGTCAAGGCGGCCCAGGACCGGTCGGCCGACCTCATCGTCATGGGGGCGGTGCACGACCGCTCCCTCGCCGGACGCCTGCTGGGCACGACGGCCGAGGAGGTCACGAAGAAGGCCACCTGCGACGTGCTGATCGTGCGTCCGGTCGACCCGGTGGACGAGCTCGAGGTGCCCGAGGACGTGTCGCCCTCGTAGCCCTGGGGCCGTCCGCTCAGGCGGTGACGACGTCTTGGATGCGCTGGAGGGTCTTCTCCATATTGCGTCGCGTGAGGTCGGTCAACGTCGCGCGCACGACGTAGCGGCTCGGCAACGCCTCCTGGCGGGTGTCCCAGGTCTCGCGCACGATCGTGCCGCCTTCGACGGGCTCGAGCTCGTAGCGCCAGATCCGGCCGGTGAGGACGTAGGACAGCGGCTTGGGGGCCAGGGTCTGCCAGGCGATCCGCCGGTTCTCCTCGAACTCGACGACGACGTTCTTCGTCGCGTAGTTCACGCCCCAGTCCATGTCCATGCCGAAGCTGTCCCCGAGCGCGAGCCGGCGCTCCCCGGCGGACCGGGCCCCGACGATGGTGCCGGAGCCATCGATCTCGTGGTGGCGCCCGGGGTCGGCCAGGAGGTCGAAGATGGCCTCGGCGGGGGCGGGAATGAGCCGCTGGACGGTCACTTGCTCGGTCATGGGGCAACCCTAACGGTCCGGTCACGACGCACCGGCGTGCGTGACACGGGCCACGTCCGTGCGCTTGACTCGCGCTGTCAGCGACAGCGGGGGCTCTCGTCGGGGGCACCCCACGGGGATTGGGGCACGCCATGACATTCGGACTTCCACTGCGCACCCGCCAGGCCATCGTCGCCATCGTGGCCGTCGTCTACGGGGTGGGGGTCGCCTTCGGGTCGACCCTGTGGGGCGAGGACTCGACGGGCACCTGGCTGATGTGGGGCGCCGTCGTCGTCGGCCTGCTCTTCCTCGTGCTCCTGCTCGTCCCGCGTCTCATGGGCGAGCGCTGGGGCGCCTCCGGCACGAGCTGAATCGCCAGCGTATGCCGCGGGCAGCCACCCGGCCGGCCGCACGGCATACGCTGCGGTGATGGCGCGCAAGGGTGAGTTCGGGGAGCCGGTCATCCTCGATGTCGACGGCTTCGACGTGCGGATCTCCAACCCGGAGCGGGTCTACTTCTCGGCGCGCGGCGAGACCAAGCTCGACCTCGCCCGCTACTACGAGGCCGTCGGCCCGGGCATCGTCAATGCGCTGCGGGAGCGGCCCTGCATGCTGCACCGCTTCCCCGACGGGGTCGACGGCGAGAAGGTCCACCAGAAGCGGCTGCCCCGCGGTGCGCCGCCGTGGGTGGAGACCGTGCGCCTGTTCTTCCCGCGGTGGGGGCTGCACGCCGACGAGCTGTGCGTGACGCGCCTGGCCGATGTTGTCTGGGCGGTGCAGATGAGCACGGTCGAGTTCCACCCGTGGAACTGCCGTCGCCCCGAGCTCGAGATGCCGGACGAGTGGCGCATCGACCTCGATCCGATGCCGGACGCCTCGTATGCCGCGGTGCGGCGCTCCGCGCACGTCGCCCACGAGGTGCTCGACGAACTCGGCGCGGTCGGCTTCCCGAAGACGAGCGGCGGGAAGGGGATGCACGTCTACGTGCGGATCCGGCAGGAGCACGGCTTCAAGGAGGTGCGCCGGGCCGCACTGGCGTTCGCGCGCGAGGTGGAGCGGCGACTGCCCGACGACGTGACGACGACCTGGTGGCGCAAGGACCGCCGCCCCGACGCGGTGTTCGTCGACTACAACCAGAACGCGCGCGATCACACGATCGCGGCGGCCTACTCGGTGCGCGGGACGCCCGAGGGTCGCGTGTCGGCGCCGCTGCGCTGGGACGAGATCGACACGGCCGAGCCGGGTGACTTCACGATCGCGACGATGCCGGCGCGCTTTGCCGAGCTCGGGGACCTCATGACCGACATCGACGACCACGTCTTCGACATCACGCCCCTGCTCGAGTGGGCCGACCGCGACGAGGCCGCCGGCGACGAGGAGCCGCCGGACGACCCGACGGTCAGTGAGCGCGGGCCGCGTAGTGGAGGATGACGTCGTGCACGTGGCGCGCCTTGTCGTGGCCGCGCAGCTCGACCTCGTAGGTGTGCCCCGAGATGCCGATCGACACCGTCGCGGCCTCGACGTAGCCGCCGAGGAAGGACTTGTTCGCGACGAGCGAGACCGCGTGGACGCCTCCGTAGGGGATCGAGGTCAGGGCCACCCGGCCGCCGACGTAGGACTCGTCCTGCAGGACGACGCGCAGGTCGGTCAGGCCGATGAACCCGGTGCCCGCATCCTTGGCGTCGTAGACGGCGACGAGCTGCTCGCCCTCGAGCAGACCGGCCTCGACGGCCTGCCACTGCTCCTCGATGTCGTAGATCGCCTCGCTCATGAGCGGTTCACCACCGGGGCGAGCGTCTCGCCGAGGAGGGCGACGCGGCCGGGGACGTGCCCGTTGGCGGGGAGGTTGACGGTCACGCCGTCGACGCCGCTGGCCAGGATGCGTTCGTAGATCGGGCGCACCTCGTCCGGTGAGCCGAGGATGACCCCTCCGGCACGCGCCGCGAGCTCGGGGATCGCCGCGACAGCCGCGTCGAGCTCCGCCTGCGCCTGCTCCTTCGTCGGGGCGATGACCGCACTGGTCTGGTAGGTCACGGTGATCTGCGAGCGGTCCCGCCCGAGCCGCTCACAGTGCTCGTCGAGGGCCGCGAGCTTGCGGGGGATCTCGTCGGGGGCGCAGATGATGTTCGACTCGTCGGCATACTGCGCCACCATCCGCAGCGTCTTCTTCTCGCCACCCCCGCCGATCATGACGGGGATGCGACCAACGGGTGCCGGGGAGTTGATCGCATCGTGCACGGAGTACCACGTGCCCTCGAGGCTGGGTCGCTCCCCACCCGCGAGGTGCGCTGGGAGAGCGCGGCGAGCAGCGTGTAGCACTCGATCATCGCGTTGTCCGGCGCGCCGAGCATGGGCAGCTGGTAGAAGTGGTCCATCACGAGGACCGTGTCGAAGCCGCTCTCCTCCGCCTCGACCGCCTGCGCGGCCACCGCCTCGAAGAGGCCGTCGCTGCCCACTCCGGGATAGGTGAAGTTCGGGACCTGGTAGCCGAGGCGGGTCATGACGTGAGCGTCCCACATCTGTCCATGCATCGCCTTGCGTCCGACAAAGTGGTTGCCTCCACGCAGGAGCCCGTCGGACGCAACACAGACCAGCGCGCTCCGCGAGGCGATGATGGGTGCGTGGACCTCGTCATCGCTCCCGGACCCGGTGTGCCCCACGGCCTCGTCGTGCCCGCCGGGGTCCTTGTCGAGCGCTTCTCCCGCTCTCCCGGCCCCGGTGGCCAGTCGGTCAACACCACGGACAGTCGGGTGGAGCTGGAGCTCGAGCTCGCGGCATATGACGGGTTCACCCCGACCCAACGCCGACGGGTCACCGCGGCTCTCGGCGACCGCATCGTCGTCGCGGCCCGAGAGCACCGCTCGCAGCACCGCAACCGCGTCGCCGCCCGCGAGCGGATGGCCGAGGCGGTCCGCGCCGCCCTCGCGCCCCC
>NZ_HF570956.1:2806548-2808751 GCF_000367525.1 Phycicoccus elongatus Lp2
CTTCCCGCTGGGCGGGAGCCGAGGGAGGTCACCGCTCGCCGGCACCGATCAGTCACCGACCGGGGCGCTGACACCGGCGGCGCGCTCGGCGGCCAGGACGACGTTGGAGAGCAGCATCGCCCGCGTCATCGGGCCCACGCCGCCCGGGTTCGGGGAGACCCAGCCGGCGACCTCGGCGACCTCGGGTGCGACATCGCCGGCGACGACGCTGTGGCCGTCCTCGGCGATGATCCGCGAGACGCCCACGTCCAGGACGGCGGCGCCCGGCTTGACCATGTTGGCGGTGACGATGCCCGGCACCCCCGCTGCGGCCACGACGATGTCGGCCTGCCGCACCTCGGCGGCCAGGTCGCGGGTCCCGGTGTGGCACAGGGTGACCGTGGCGTTCTCGGACTTGCGGGTGAGGATCAGGCCGAGCGGTCGCCCGACGGTGATGCCGCGCCCGACGACGACGACCTTGGCGCCCTTGATCTCGACGCCGTGCCGGCGGAGCAGCTCGATGCAGCCGACCGGGGTGCACGGCAGGGGGGCCTCCTTGCCGAGCACCAGCCAGCCGAGGTTGGTCGGGTGGAGGCCGTCGACGTCCTTGGCCGGGTCGACGGCCGAGAGGATGGCGTTCTCGTCCAGGCCGGTGGGTTGCTGGACGATGAAGCCGGTGCAGCCCGGGTCCTCGTTGAGCTCGTGGACGACGGCCAGCACCTCGTCGAGGGTGGCGGTGGCGGGCAGGTCGCGGCGGATGCTCGCGATCCCGATCTCGGCGCAGTCCTTGTGCTTGGCCCCGACGTACCAGTGACTGCCGGGGTCGTCACCGACGAGGACCGTGCCGAGGCCGGGCGTGACGCCCCGCTCGGCCAGCGCGGCCACGCGCTCCTTGAGCTCGGACTTGATCGTCGCGAGGATGGCCTTGCCGTCGAGGATCTGTGCAGTCACGGGTCCATCCTGCCGCACCGGTCAGGTGGCCTCCCGCACCGCCGCGGCGAGGCCGTCGATCGCACCGGTGAAGCAGTCCATCGGTGGCGTGACCAGTCCGGCACCGACCTGGCCGGTGCCCGCGACCCGGCCGGCCATCCCGGTGTTGATCTGCGGGAGGATGCCGGTCCGGATCACCTTGGTGACGTCGATGCCGGTGGGTGTGCCGCGGAAGTCGAGGATGGGGACCTGGAAGGTCGGGTGCTCGCCCTGGGTGATCTCGTACATCGTCTGGGTGGCGGTGAGGGCGAAGGGCACGTCGCCGCCGACGAACTTGACGATCGCGGGGGCGGCGGCCATCGCGAAGCCCCCGATGCCGCCGGTCTCGGTGATGGCCGAGTCGCCGATGTCGGGGTTGGCGTCCTCGGGCCCGTAGCTGCCGAGGAAGAGCCCCTCGGGAGTGTTCGCCGGGCCGGTGAACCACTGCTCGCCGGTCCCGGAGACGCGGATCCCGAAGTCGGTGCCGTTGCGGGCCATCGTGGTGACGACGCTCGACCCCGGTATGCCGTGGGCCGCCAGGGTCGCGAGCTTGCAGGCCGGCATACCGAGATTGAGGAAGAAGTGCTCGTTGGCGCCGGAGAAGCGCACCGCCTCGGCGATGTCATTCGACGGTGCATCGGCCGTGATCATGCCGGGGAGGAGCTCGCGCAGGAGCATGAGGGAGCCGGCGCGGTTGCGGTTGTGGCCCTCGTCCCCCATCTGGAGCATCTGGGTGAGGATCGCCTTGATGTCGAACGGGCCGCTCGCCCGCACCGACCGCTGGAGGATGGGGCCGAGGACCGAGTTCATCCAGTGCAGCCGGTCGATGACCTCCTGGCCGTAGGCGCCGTAGCGCAGCACCTTGCCCAGCCCCTCGTTGAGGGAGCACCAGGACCGGTTGCCGTGCACGTCGTCCGCGAGCTCGTACATCCACATCGAGGGTGAGACGACGCCGGCCATCGGCCCGACGGCATCCCGGTGGTGGCACGGCTCCCACGCGAAATCGCCTCTCGCGAGCGCCCTTTCCGCGTCCTCAGGCGTCTCGGCCAGCCCCTCGAAGAGGACCGCACCGATGAGCGCGCCCTTGAGCGGGCCGGACGCGCGCTCCCACTCGATGGGCGGGCCGGCGTGCAGGAAGGTTCCCCGCTCGAGTCCGAGCGCGTCGGCGGCTGTGACGACGTCGACGAGCGTGGCCTCGGCGGCCGTCATCCGGGCCAGCGCCTCGGCGTTCGCGGCCGCCCGTCGGCGGTCGGCC
>NZ_HF570956.1:2808851-2824456 GCF_000367525.1 Phycicoccus elongatus Lp2
CCCCCCCCCCCCCCCCCCCCCGCCAGCACACGATCGAACAACGGTAGGGCGGTGTCGTTCGTCGTCACGGTGGCCACCCGGGTCATGGTGGCCAACTCCTTGGCGAGGTCGTCCCGCTTGGTCACGGTGGCCTCGTCCAGCGCCACCCACGACGCGTCGAGGGTGGTCCGAGAGGCGACTGTGCCACCCGCCGCGACCACCGTGTCTGCGATGGCAGTGGCCACGTCGGCTTCCGCACCGGGCAGTGACACGATCGCCACACCCCGGCCCGAGGCGACGCCGGCGACAACCCGACGCAACGTGGCTTGCTCGAACGCTGACTGGTCAGCGGTTGTCTGCTCCAGGCCGGTCACCTGTGTGCGCAGGCTGGCCTTGTCACTGCGCAATTGGGTGATCTCGGCGGTCAGGGTGTCACCGATCTGTCCCTGGAGCGGCCCCGCCCCGAGCACGATGCCGACGGCGAGCGCGAGGAAGATCGAGACAATCGAGACCAGGTGGTAGCGGAAATCGATCACGTGAATACCCCCACGATGGTGGACCAGAAGTCATCGAGCCTGGCTCCGATGAGTTGCAACATGGCACGCCCGCCTTCGGTGGCGCTCAGCGCGGCCCCGAGAGCGAGCATCCCGACGAGGAGCATGGCGATGAGCCACCACCCGCTGATTCGTGACCGATAGAGGCGGCTGACGCCCTTGGCATCGATCAATTTGCTCCCGACGCGTAGCCGCGTGAGGAAGGTGCTGGCCATTCCGGCCCGGCCCTTGTCCAGGAACTCCACGAGCGTGGCATGCGTGCCGACGGCGACGATGAGACTGGCCCCCTTGTCATCGGCCAGCAGCATGGCGACGTCCTCGCTGGTGCCGGTGGCCGGGAAGACCACCGCGTCGGTCACCCCGAGGGACTCGACGCGTTCGAGCCCGGGGGCGCGCCCGTCACGGTAGGCGTGGACGACGATCTCGGCGCCACTGGTGAGGGCGCTGTCCGACACAGAGTCCATGTCGCCGACGATCATGTCGGGTTGGAGCCTGGCCTCGATGAGGGCGTCCGCACCACCGTCGACCCCGATGAGGATCGGACGGTATTCGCGGATGTAGTGGCGCAGGATCTGGATGTCCTCCTTGTAGTGATATCCCCGGACGACGATGAGGGCGTGTCGCCCTTCGAACTCGGTGCGCACGTCGGGAACACCGATTCCGTCGAGCAGCAGTTCTCGCTCGCGCAGCAGGTAGGTCATCGTGTTCTCGGCGAAGGACTCCAATTGGTCGTTGAGGCCTTCGCGGGCGGCAGCCATGGCCTCGCGGACACTCACCTCATCCTGGAGGTCCCCGTCGCAGATCCGCTCCACGCCGCTGAGGAGCACGTTGCCCTCGAGGTGGACCGAGTCCCCCTCATCGAGGCGCTCCATGACACCCTTGCCCACATTGTCGAGCAGCGGGATGCCCGCAGCGACGAGGATTTCCGGCCCGAGATTGGGATAGCGACCACTGATCGACGGAGCGACGTTGATGACGGCTGCCGGTCGACAGGCAACCAAGGCCTCGGCGCTGACCTTGTCGAGGTCGATGTGGTCGATGACCGCGATCTCCCCGGGTCGAAGCCGCTTGGTCAGGTTCTTCGTGCGTTTGTCGACCCGGACCGCACCGCTGACCCCCGCATAGTCGGAGTCACGGTTTCTCAGTGGTCGCAGGCGTGGGGACATCCTGCCCATTCTCCCACGCACGGACGACCTGACCGCCCACCCGGTCCACGAGGTCACGTGCGTGTTCGAGCGCGGCCGCTGAGTCGGTCCCGCCGAGCATGCGCGCCAGTTCCTCGAGTCGTGCCGCCCCCTCGACCCGATGGACCTCGGTGCGGATGACGTGACCGTCGTCGGACTTGCGCACGACCAGGTGTCGGTCGGCATGGGCAGCGACCTGGGCCAGGTGGGTGACGACGATGACTTGGCTGTGCCTGGCGAGCTGCGCCAGGCGAGCCCCGACGGCGAGGGCGGCGCGGCCACCGATACCCGCGTCGATCTCGTCGAAGACGAAGGTCGGAGGCCCTGGGACCGCCTGCGCGATGGCCACCTCGATGGCGAGCATGATCCGGGAGAGTTCACCGCCGGAGGCCGATCGGGCAATGGAGCGCAGCACGCCGCCGGCGTGTGATCGCAGACCGATCTCCACGTCATCGGCACCCGACGGGCCCGGACGTGCCGCGGGGCGCACCTCGACCGCCACGACCGTGTGGGGCATCGCGAGCTGGGCCAGTTCAGCCGTGATCCCGGCCGAGAGTTCTGCCGCCGCCCGCTGTCGCTGCCTCGTGAGATCTTGAGCGGCCACTTCCCTGGCGGCCGCGAGGTCCGCGACGGCTGCATCGAGTTGGTCCACGCGACCGTCGTCGTCGAGCAGCCCACCCAGCCTGGCCGCCGCGGAGCGACCCCAGGCGATCACCTCGTCGATGTCCGCGCCGTAGATACGGGTCAGCTCGCTCAGGAGGGCGCGGCGTTCATTGACCGCGTCCAGGCGTCCGTCCTCGACGTCGAGGCCGGCCGCGTAGGACGCGACGTCCGCCGCCAGGTCGGTCAGGAGGTGCCCCAGCTCAGCTGCCCTCGACCCGAGCTCGGCCAGTGCGGGGTCCATGTCCCCTGCCTGCTGCAAGGCGGACCGCGCCCGCGCCATGCGACCCAACACTCCGGCGTCGTCGACCCCCGAGGCCTCGTCAGCCCCGGACAGCAGGAGCGTGGCCTCCGAAGCGGCGGCCCGGAGGTCTTCCACGTGACCCAGTCGCTCGGCCTCGACCGCGAGGGCATGGTCCTCGCCGGGCTGTGGGTCGGCGCCGTCGATCCGCTCCAGACCCACCGTGAGTGCGGCCGCCTCCTGGGCCCGTTCGCGGGCGTGGGCGCGGAGTTCGGTGAGTTCTTGCTGTGCGTTGGCATGGTCCTCATACGCCATCCGGTATGCCGTGAACGCGTGCTCCAATTCGGGACCACCGAAGCGGTCGAGCAGGTCACGGTGCTGGTCGAGGTGGCGCAGCCGCCATTGGTCGGCCTGCCCGTGCACAGCCACGAGGTGCTCGCCGATCTCGGCCAGGACACCGATCGGCGCCATGCGGCCCCCGACATGAGCGCGTGAGCGTCCCTCCGCACTGACCGTGCGAACCAGGACCAGATCGGCCTCGTCCGGCGCTCCTGCCTCGGTGGCCACTGTGCGGGCCTGATGGCCGTCAGGGAGGGAGGCCACCCCCTCGACGACCGCACGTGACGAGCCTTCGCGAACCAGAGCGCTGTCGGCGCGGGATCCCAACAGCAGCCCCAAGCCGGTGACCACCATGGTCTTGCCCGCACCCGTTTCACCGGTCAGGACGGTGAGGCCACGATCGAGGTCCAGACGTGCGTGGTCGATGACCCCGAGGTCGGTGATGGCGATGTCGCTCAGCATCAGGATCGGTGCCCAGTACCACGCCAACCGTGGACGTCCAGATGAAACTTGTCGACCAGTCGGTCGATGAAGGGAGCCTGCCGAAGCCGAGCCAGGCGGACCGGCTCGACCGCCCTCTCGACTTCGATCCGCGCGCCACTGGGGAGGTCGACGGCGCGGCGGCCGTCACACCACACCACGCCTTGTGCGTCGACATGCGGGAGGATCTCGACCGCCAACCGGGACGCCGGTCCGACGACCACCGGTCGCGCGAACAACGCGTGGGCGCTGATCGGCACGAGCAGAAGGGCTTCGACGTCCGGCCACACGATGGGCCCACCGGCCGAGAACGCGTATGCCGTGGAGCCGGTGGGCGTCGCCATGACGAGGCCGTCGCAGCCCCAGGTGGAGAGGGGACGACCGTCGATCTCGACGGTCATCTCGATCATGCGCTCGCGCGAGGCCTTCTCGACGGTCACCTCGTTGAGGGCCCAGGAGGAGAAGAACTGCTCGCCGCCACGCAGGGCGCGCACCTGGAGCGCCATTCGCTCCTCGACGAGGTAGTCCCCGGCCACGATCCGATCCACCGTGGTGCCGATCTCCTCGGGGTCGGCCTCGGCCAGAAAGCCCACGTGTCCGAGGTTGATTCCCAGGATCGGCACCCCCGTGCCGCGAGACAACTCGGCTCCGCGCAGGATGCTGCCGTCGCCGCCCAGGATGAGCACGAGTTCGCAGCCTGCTGCCGGGTTGGCCGGGTCCGCCATCAGGAGGGCATCACAGTCCCCCATCGGCGTACCGTGCACGTCCGCAGCCAACGCCACTGGTTGGACACCGGCCGCGAGGAGCCGCTTGGCGACCACGTCGGCGAGTTCCTGGGCATCACGCCGGGTGGGATGCACGAGGAGCAGGATCCGTCGCTGGTCCATCGATCTCCTTCGGCGGTCCTGGCCAGTGCGTCTCCTCAACGAGGCGCTGAGGACACCACCTCGATCGTACGGGTGAGCACGGACGGATCCATGTCCGCCCCGTCTGCCGGGTGAAGCCAGAGCAGGAACTCCCGGTTGCCATGCGTGCCCGAGATCGGACTGGGCAGCAGGCCCTGCACGCCCAGGCCGTGCTCGGCCGCGGAGTCCACCACCCGCCCGATGGCCAGGGCTCGATCCCGCGAGCGCGAGACGATGCCGTTCTTGCCGAGCCGCTCCCGCCCCACTTCGAACTGAGGCTTGACCAGGAGAACCACCTCACCCTCCGGCGTGACCGCCCTCGCCATGGCGGGCATCGCGACCGTCAAGGAGATGAAGGACAGGTCGGCGACCAGAATGTCGAAGGGATCGAGCGACAGGGAGTCCAGGTCACGGACGGACACGCCCTCCACGTCGGAGACACGTGGGTCCGCGGCCACCGATGGGTGGAGTTGACCGTGACCGACGTCGAGGGCAACGACGTGCCGCGCACCGTGGGCGAGCAGGACCTGGGTGAAACCTCCGGTGGACGCCCCGACATCGAGCGCACGACGACCCCCAACGTCGATGCGCCAACTGGTGAGGGCGTGGTGGAGTTTCTCGGCTCCGCGATTGACCCATCGGCATGGTGGGCCGGTGACCACCAACTCGTCGTCCGCTGCCACTTCGGTCGACGGCTTGGGAGTCGCCGGGCCGCCCGGGATCTCAACGTCGCCGGCCTCGATCAGTTCCTTGGCGTGCCCCCTGGATCGGGCCATCCCGCGGCGCACCAGTTCGAGGTCAAGACGGGCGATCTCATCCCCCCAGGTCGGCCAGGCGTCCCTGCAGCGTGCGGTGCACGGCCTCGCCCCGATCGAGGATGGCATCGAGGTCGCCCGCATCCGCGACAGCCAGATCCGTCAGGGCCGCATCGATGACGATGTCGCCGGTGCGAGGTGCGTCGATGCTGCGGGATGGCTCGGCGTCGTCGCTATCCCGCGGCTGCGCAGCCGACTGATCGAAATGATCACTCACGTGGTGGCCTTTGTGGCCGGAGCCTTCTTCGCCGGAGCCTTCTTCGCGGGAGCCTTCCTGGCAGCCGTCGCCTTCGCGGGTGCCTTCTTGGCAGCCGTCGTCGCCGCCGTAGCCGGCCTTGGGGTCGCCTTCTTGGCAGCCGTCGTCTTGACGGGTGCCTTCTTGGCCGAAGTCTTCTTGGCAGCCGTTGTCCTGGCGGGTGCCTTCTTCGCAGACGCCTGCTTGGCCAGCCGTTGGGTGGCCGTCGATGCGGGCTTGGACGCGGCTGGCGCGGGCTCCGGCGCGGATTCGCCGGGAGACACAGCGCCGGGCAGTGCCGCCAAGCCCGCGGCGACGGCGTCCTCGCCCTGCTTAAGGGCAGTCGTGGCCAGCGCCTCGACCTGGCCGGCCAGGTCCTGGACGCGGCGTCGAAGGCTCTCGACTTCAGCCGACACGGTGCCGAGGTCCAGTGCCGACATGGCATTCTCGAGTTCGCGACGGATGAGTCGGGTGATCTGCTGGCGATTGGTCTCGGCCGCGCTGACGAACTCCTCGGCCAACTTGTTGGCCTGCTTGGCCACCTTCTTGCTCGACGACGGGGCGTTCGCCGTCAGTTCGAGGATTTCCCCGACCGCTTCCGCTGCCCGAGCACGGGTCATCTCGCCCAAACCGGAGGCGAGTTCGACGAATCCCTGGATCGAGGACTTGGCCATGAGAGTTCTCCTGTCGTGGATGGCTGAAGCGATGATTCGCCCACGCTACTCGGCGGACGTGACTGTTCGCAGGAGGCCGTCGACATCGAGCCGGCGCAGGTGTGCCTCCGGATCGGACGCACGGTCGACCGCCGCCCATTGCCTTTTGACCTCGTCGGTCAGCCTCACGCACTCCGCCGCGGCCTCGGGCAGCATGAGACAGGAGAGGTCTCGCGCCACGTGGGTGGGGCGCAAGGCGGCGGGCGCTCCGATGATGGCGGACAGGTCGTCCACTCCGGTGAGCACGACGAGGGAGTCCATGCCCAGGCTGTTGGCACCGGCGATGTCGGTCTCCAGCCGGTCACCGATGGCCAGCACCTGTTGGGGTGGCAGCGCGAGCCGGTCCGCGCACAATTCGTAGATCGGCGTCTCGGGCTTCCCCGCCACGAGGTCGGGTCGCCGCCCCACGGCGTTGACGACCGCATCCACCAAGGAGCCCCCGCCGGGTGCCACGCCTCGGTCCGTGGGAAGCGTGGAATCGAGGTTTGTCGCGACCCACAGGGCTCCGCCTTGCACCCCGTATGCCGCTTCGGCGAGGTCCGAGGCAGTCACCGTGGGCCCGTAGCCCTGGACGACGGCGTCGACGCGCTCGGTACCTATGCGTTCCACGACCTGGAATCCGGCCTCACGCAGCGCAACCCCGACACCGGGGCCACCCACGGCGAGCACCGCGGCTCCAGGCGGTTGGTGTCGCGCGAGCAACCACGCGGCAGCCTGCGATGAGTTCACGACGTCCGAGGCCTCGACCGCCAGACCGAGTTCGCGCAGGTGGGCCGCGACGACGTCAGGGGTTCGAGCAGCGTTGTTCGTGGCGTAGAGCACGGGGCGTCGCTGGGTCGACAGCGCTTCCACGGCATGGGGAACGGCGGCCTGACCGCGGTAGACCACCCCGTCAAGATCGCAGATGAGCGCGGCATACGCTTCGAACGGTGCCGTCATCGGACGTCAGGGTCCTCCGTGCCCAGTGAGTCCTCGGCCCCGGACTCCTCCGAGTCGTCGCCTTCGAGCAGATCCGTCTGAACGGTCCCTTGCAACTCCTCGACTCTTTCCACAGCGTCGGTTTCCCCTTCGACATCGCCGAGTGCGGCCCGCGTGAACCAGTCGAGGGCTTCGTCGGCGCGCCCGAGAGCAGCAAGGGTGTCGGCATAGGCGTACTGCAGCCGGAAGGCACCCTTGCGCCTGAGCCCGGGACCCTGAAGTGCCACCAGCGCCGCGGCATCCTGCCCCATGTCGCGTCGAACTCCCGAGACGACGATGGTGAGTTCTTCACGTTCGGCGGCCGTGAGCGTTCGTGCCTCGGGCGAACTGGCCAGCTCCAGGGCACGGTCAAAGCGTCCCAGTCCCCGCTCGCAGTCGACCATCAAGGCAAGCAGGTGACTTGATCCGCTGAGGCGGCGCACGGTCCGGAACTCACCAAGGGCACGGTTGTAGTCGCCCATCCGGTAGGCCACCATCCCCAGTGCCTCGCGAGCCGCCGGCACGCGACCAGCGCGCCGAACAGCCGTCTCCGCATGCGCGAGGGCCAACTGCGTCTCGTCAGCCGCCAGGGTGGCCGCCACCATGACCAGGTGGCGGGCGACGCCCTCGGCGTTCTCCTTGGTGAGGGTTCGCAACTGGTGGTGCACGGAGCGATCGAGTTCCTGACCCGTCACGTCGTCAGGTAGCGGCGGCTCGGGAACGCGTGGCTTCCGGGGCGGGCGATTGGGATTCTGGTCCGGACGAAGCTCGGCACCAGGGCCCGTGCCGCGCCGGTCGGCCGCCGGGCCGTCGCCACGGCTGCGGCCAGCTTCCCGACTTCCCCCAGTGGAGCGGCGATCATCCCGTCGACCGCCGCCGCCGCGTCGGTCACCACCTCGTGGACCGCCGCGGCCCTCCCCGCGACTCTCGCCCCGGTCATCGCGGCGGTACCCGCCGAGACCATTGGCGCGCGACCCAGGGCCGTGACTCGCTGTCGAAACCGAAATGGCCCGCCGATAAATCGGCGGGCCATTTGGAATGATTGTCCGGCTGCGTCCTACTCTCCCACACCGTCCCCAGTGCAGTACCATCGGCGCTGAAGGGCTTAGCTTCCGGGTTCGGAATGGAGCCGGGCGTTTCCCCTTCGCTATGACAGCCGAAACTCTATGGAGATGTCAATCGTTCCCGACCGTATCTCGGGAACTGCACAGTGGACGCGAACAACAAAACTTTTGATGTGTATCAAGTTATCGGCTTATTAGTACCAGTCAGCTACATGCATTACTGCACTTCCACGTCTGGCCTATCAACCCGGTAGTCTAGCCGGGAGCCTCTCGGGGCAAGCCCCATGGAAACCTCATCTTGAAACGTGCTTCCCGCTTAGATGCTTTCAGCGGTTATCACTTCCGAACGTAGCTAATCAGCGGTGCTCTTGGCAGAACAACTGACACACCAGAGGTTCGTCCAACCCGGTCCTCTCGTACTAGGGTCAGCCTTTCTCAAGTTTCCTACGCGCACAGCGGATAGGGACCGAACTGTCTCACGACGTTCTAAACCCAGCTCGCGTACCGCTTTAATGGGCGAACAGCCCAACCCTTGGGAGCGACTCCACCCCCAGGATGCGACGAGCCGACATCGAGGTGCCAAACCATGCCGTCGATATGGACTCTTGGGCAAGATCAGCCTGTTATCCCCGGGGTACCTTTTATCCGTTGAGCGACGGCGCTTCCACAAGCCACCGCCGGGTCACTAGTTCCGACTTTCGTCCCTGCTCGAGATGTCTCTCTCGCAGTCAAGCTCCCTTGTGCACTTACACTCGACACCTGATTGCCAACCAGGCTGAGGGAACCTTTGAGCGCCTCCGTTACCTTTTAGGAGGCAACCGCCCCAGTTAAACTACCCACCAGGCACTGTCCCTGATCCGGATCACGGACCGAGGTTAGACATCCAGAACGACCAGAGTGGTATTTCAACGTTGACTCCACCGACACTGGCGTGCCGGCTTCAAAGTCTCCCACCTATCCTACACAAGCCGTCCCGAACACCAATACCAAGCTATAGTGAAGGTCCCGGGGTCTTTCCGTCCTGCTGCGCGTAACGAGCATCTTTACTCGTAGTGCAATTTCGCCGAGTTCGCGGTTGAGACAGTGGAGAAGTCGTTACGCCATTCGTGCAGGTCGGAACTTACCCGACAAGGAATTTCGCTACCTTAGGATGGTTATAGTTACCACCGCCGTTTACTGGGGCTTAAATTCTGAGCTTCGACCCGAAGATCTAACCCGTCCTCTTAACCTTCCAGCACCGGGCAGGCGTCAGTCCGTATACATCGTCTTGCGACTTCGCACGGACCTGTGTTTTTAGTAAACAGTCGCTTCTCCCTGGTCTCTGCGGCCCTTTCCCCTAGTCAGCAAGTGACTTCAGAGTCTGGGCCCCCCTTCTCCCGAAGTTACGGGGGCATTTTGCCGAATTCCTTAACCACGATTCACTCGATCGCCTTGGTATTCTCTACCTAACCACCTGAGTCGGTTTGGGGTACGGGCGGCTCGAACCTCGCTAGAAGATTTTCTTGGCAGCATAGGATCACCCTGCTTCCCGCATTCGCGGTCACTATCAGGTCTCAGGATATGTGTGAGACGGATTTGCCTATCTCACTCCCTACACCCTTGGACGTGGACTACCATCGCCACGCGGAGGCTACCTTCCTGCGTCTCTCCATTGCTTGACTACTACTCAATAGGGTCGCGCGCTCCACTGAAAGATTCATCCGAAGACTTCACGATCAGCTTCAGGCGCTTAGCATCAAAAGGTTCGTCATGGGCGGTTCTTCGCCGGTTCCGGAATATCAACCGGATGTCCATCGACTACGCCTGTCGGCCTCGCCTTAGGTCCCGACTTACCCAGGGCAGATTAGCTTGACCCTGGAACCCTTGGTTATTCGGCGGACGGGTTTCTCACCCGTCATTCGCTACTCATGCCTGCATTCTCACTCGTGTGGCCTCCACGGCTGGATCACTCCGCCGCTTCCCTGGCCACACGACGCTCCCCTACCCATCAACACGCTTGGAACATGAACCCGCAGGTGTCATATCCGGGCAAAGTGTCAATGCCACAGCTTCGGTGGTGTGCTTGAGCCCCGCTACATTGTCGGCGCGGAATCACTTGACCAGTGAGCTATTACGCACTCTTTAAAGGGTGGCTGCTTCTAAGCCAACCTCCTGGTTGTCAATGCAACTCCACATCCTTTCCCACTTAGCACACGCTTGGGGACCTTAGCTGGTGGTCTGGGCTGTTTCCCTCTCGACTACGGAGCTTATCCCCCGCAGTCTCACTGCCACGCTCTCACTTACCGGCATTCGGAGTTTGGCTAACGTCAGTAACCTGGTGGGGCCCATCGGCTATCCAGTAGCTCTACCTCCGGTAAGAAACACGTGACGCTGCACCTAAATGCATTTCGGGGAGAACCAGCTATCACGGAGTTTGATTGGCCTTTCACCCCTACCCACAGCTCATCCCCTCAGTTTTCAACCTAAGTGGGTTCGGCCCTCCACGACGTCTTACCGTCGCTTCAGCCTGGCCATGGGTAGATCACTCCGCTTCGGGTCTAGACCCAGCGACTATGGCGCCCTATTCGGACTCGCTTTCGCTACGGCTTCCCCACACGGGTTAACCTCGCCACTGAGCACTAACTCGCAGGCTCATTCTTCAAAAGGCACGCTGTCACCCCACAAGGAGGCTCCAACGGATTGTAGGCAAACGGTTTCAGGATCTATTTCACTCCCCTCCCGGGGTACTTTTCACCTTTCCCTCACGGTACTTGTCCGCTATCGGTCACCAGGGAATATTTAGGCTTAGCGGGTGGTCCCGCCAGATTCACACGGGATTTCTCGGGCCCCGTGCTACTTGGGATGACTCTCTGGAGTTCGCGTCATTTCGTCTACGGGAGTGGCACCCTCTGTGCTGGACCTTTCAATGTCCTTCGACTATGGCGCGAATTTTTGACTCCATGTCAGTCTGTCAGAACTGACCAAGAGGTCCCACGACCCCGAACATGCAACGCCTGACAGCTATCACACATGCTCGGTTTAGCCTCTTCCGCTTTCGCTCGCCACTACTCACGGAATCGCGGTTGCTTTCTCTTCCTGTGGGTACTGAGATGTTTCACTTCCCCACGTTCCCTCTACCCGCCCTATGTGTTCAGGCGGGAGTGACTGGACTTGCCTCCAGCCGGGTTTCCCCATTCGGAAATCCTCGGATCACAGTCTGGTTATCGACTCCCCGAGGCTTATCGCAGATTCCTACGTCCTTCTTCGGTTCCTGGTGCCAAGGCATCCACCGTTTGCCCTTAAAAACTTGATGCACAAAGATTTTAAGATGCTCGCGTCCACTGTGTAGTTCTCAACATACGGGCGGTCCCTTCACGTGTATCGGCGCCTACCGAAGACTCGGCGGTTCGTCCGTGGTGAAGGTCCTGGGCCGTTTCCGGCCTGAGGTAGAAGCTTGCGCTCCCGAGCCCTCAGGACCCAACAACGTGTCAGGCGCTGTTCCCTTGCCGGCTGCGTTCCACTGTCTTTCGACTTGTACTTGCAGCGCCGGCTCGAGTCCAGCGCCAAATAATCGATGTTCCACCCTTGAGCACCTGCTGACCGACATTCGCAGTCAGACCAGGCTCTGGATCGCTGTCGCGACCAGTGCTCCTTAGAAAGGAGGTGATCCAGCCGCACCTTCCGGTACGGCTACCTTGTTACGACTTAGTCCCAATCGCCAGTCCCACCTTCGACGGCTCCCCCCACAAGGGTTGGGCCACCGGCTTCGGGTGTTACCGACTTTCGTGACTTGACGGGCGGTGTGTACAAGGCCCGGGAACGTATTCACCGCAGCATTGCTGATCTGCGATTACTAGCGACTCCGACTTCATGGGGTCGAGTTGCAGACCCCAATCCGAACTGAGACCGGTTTTTTGGGATTCGCTCCATCTCGCGATTTCGCAGCCCTTTGTACCGGCCATTGTAGCATGTGTGAAGCCCAAGACATAAGGGGCATGATGATTTGACGTCATCCCCACCTTCCTCCGAGTTGACCCCGGCAGTCTCCTATGAGTCCCCGCCTTTACGCGCTGGCAACATAGAACGAGGGTTGCGCTCGTTGCGGGACTTAACCCAACATCTCACGACACGAGCTGACGACAACCATGCACCACCTGTATACCGACCTTGCGGGGCACCCATCTCTGGGTGTTTCCGGTATATGTCAAGCCTTGGTAAGGTTCTTCGCGTTGCATCGAATTAATCCACATGCTCCGCCGCTTGTGCGGGCCCCCGTCAATTCCTTTGAGTTTTAGCCTTGCGGCCGTACTCCCCAGGCGGGGAACTTAATGCGTTAGCTGCGGCACGGATCTCGTGGAATGAGACCCACACCTAGTTCCCAACGTTTACGGCGTGGACTACCAGGGTATCTAATCCTGTTCGCTCCCCACGCTTTCGCTTCTCAGCGTCAGTAGTGGCCCAGAGACCTGCCTTCGCCATCGG
Source organism: Phycicoccus elongatus Lp2 (assembly GCF_000367525.1). Classification (GTDB taxonomy): domain Bacteria; phylum Actinomycetota; class Actinomycetes; order Actinomycetales; family Dermatophilaceae; genus Phycicoccus_A; species Phycicoccus_A elongatus. The sequence goes on from NZ_HF570956.1 coordinate 2,821,439, forward strand.
TGTTCCTCCTGATATCTGCGCATTTCACCGCTACACCAGGAATTCCAGTCTCCCCTACCACACTCTAGTCTGCCCGTACCCACTGCAAGTCCGGGGTTGAGCCCCGGATTTTCACAGCAGACGCGACAAACCGCCTACAAGCTCTTTACGCCCAATAATTCCGGACAACGCTCGCACCCTACGTATTACCGCGGCTGCTGGCACGTAGTTAGCCGGTGCTTCTTCTGTAGGTACCGTCACTTTCGCTTCTTCCCTACTGAAAGAGGTTTACAACCCGAAGGCCGTCATCCCTCACGCGGCGTTGCTGCATCAGGCTTGCGCCCATTGTGCAATATTCCCCACTGCTGCCTCCCGTAGGAGTCTGGGCCGTGTCTCAGTCCCAGTGTGGCCGGTCGCCCTCTCAGGCCGGCTACCCGTCGTCGCCTTGGTGAGCCATTACCTCACCAACAAGCTGATAGGCCGCGAGTCCATCCCAGACCGAAAAACTTTCCAGACGGTAGAGATGCCTCTCCGTCTCGTATCCGGTATTAGCAGCTGTTTCCAACTGTTATTCCAGAGTCTGGGGCAGGTTACTCACGTGTTACTCACCCGTTCGCCACTGATCGGAGGAGCAAGCTCCTCGTCACCGTTCGACTTGCATGTGTTAAGCACGCCGCCAGCGTTCGTCCTGAGCCAGGATCAAACTCTCCGTTGATGTTTGACTCTCTCACCCGGAGGTGGAGAAATCGTTACCCATCGAAGGGTTGTTTCCAGGCTGAGCACAAACAACTAGCTTTCGCTGTTGTTCGTTGTCCAACCAAAGGATTTTCGTACGAGGACGACGTCGCACAGGCCGTTTGGCCCGCTTGCCGTCACCTCGTGACGAGGTTAATTGGCATCGATTTTTGACACGCTGTTGAGTTCTCAAGGTTCGGACGCGCACCATCACTCGATTCGGTGAATCTCGTTTTGGGGCAACCATTCCAACTTACCCGCGTCCATGCTTGGGCGTCAAATCCGCGGCTCTCGAGGAGCTTCGCGGATCAGATCGCGCTTGGATCTCTGCGGTCCCACTACTTTAGCGTCCAGTTGGCGACGCTCCAAATCGGCTCTGCGAGCCTCCTCGGTGGGTGGGTGTCAGTCCTGGGACCGGCCTGCTTGGTGCGGTGCTCGAGACCAGCTCGTGCTCCGCCGCTTGGCGTCCGTTCCTCCCTGTCGGGCTGACGTCGAGAACATTAGATGACGTTCTCGGCAAACTCCAAATCGGCCCTCCCGACGACCCTCCCCTGCCGATGCCGCTGGCGCGAGTTGGCCTCTGCCACAAAGTAATCCGGCCTCTCGTGTCATGCGGCGAGGTTCGGGTCGGGCGTCAGGACCGCTCGCGGCGGCCGGCGGCCATCGCCTTGCGACCCCGGCGCAGGATGGCGACCTCGCCGTGGAGGAAGTCCTCCTCGGTCAGCACGGACTCGGCGTCGCTCACCTTCGTGCCGTTGACCGACGCCCCGCCATCGGCGATCGCCCGCCGGGCCGCGTTGCGGGACTCCACGAGGCCGACGGCGACGAGGGCCTCGGTGATGGGCATCCCCACGGCCACGGGCCCCGTGGGCAGCTCGGCCACGGCGTCGCGCAGGGTGTCGGCGTCGAGGGAGCGCAGGTCGCCCCTGCCGAAGAGTGCCTCCGACGCAGCGAGCACCGCGGCATACGCCTCGGAGCCGTGCACGAGGGTGACCATGTCGCCGGCCAACGCCTTCTGCGCCGCGCGCCGGAAGGGCTCCTCGGCCACCTGTCGCTCGAGCTCGGCGATGTCCTCCTGTCCCCGGTCGCTGAACACCTTGAGCAGGGTGATGACCGAGGCGTCCTCGATGTTGAGGAAGTACTGGTAGAAGGCGTAGGGGCTCGTCATGTCCGCCGAGAGCCAGATCGCGTTGCCTTCCGACTTGCCAAACTTGACGCCCGACGCGTCGGTGAGCAGCGGCGAGGTCATCAGGTGGACGTCGGCCCCCTCGACCTTGTGGATGAGGTCGACGCCGGCGGTGAGGTTGCCCCACTGGTCCGAGCCGCCGATCTGCATCGTGCAGCCGTGGTGCCTGTAGAGCTCCAGGAAGTCGAGCGCCTGCAGGAGCTGGTAGCTGAACTCGGTGAAGGAGATCCCCTCCTGGCTCTCCAGACGCGCGGCGATGGCGTCCTTCTTGACCATCTGGTTGACCCGGAAGTGCTTTCCGACGTCGCGCAGGAAGTCGAGCGCCGACAAGGGTGCGGTCCAGTCGAGGTTGTCGACCATGACGGCCGGATGCGCGCAGGCGGGGTCGGTGCCCTCGAAGTCGAGGAAGGGCCGCACCAGCTCCTTGATCCGGGCGACATTGGCCGCCGTCTGCTCCTTGGTCTTCATGAGCCGCTCACTCGTCGGCTTGGGGTCGCCGATGAGACCGGTCGACCCACCGACCAGGCAGATCACCTTGTGCCCGGCCCGCTGGAAGCGTCGCAGCGCCACGAGCTGGACGAAGTTCCCGAAGTGCAACGAGGGCGCCGTGGGGTCGAAGCCGCAGTAGAGCGTGATCGGTCCCGCCGCGAGGGCCTCCCGCAGCGCGGCCTCGTCGGTGGTCTGGGCCACCGCTCCGCGCCACTGCAGCTCGTCGAGGATGTCGCTCACGCTCGTCGCTTCCGTTCTCGTCCGTCGGCCCCGTCCGTGCCGGGTATGCCGCCTGCTCCCCACCCCGGGTCGGGTGGCGGTCACAGCCTGCCACGCCCAAACCGTTTGCCTCCGCACCGGCCGGGCGCTGGGATGGGCGGATGCCCCAGGGACTCGATGCCGACGGCCGGACGGCCCTGGTGCGCCGACTGCTGTCCGGGGCGCTGCCCGGCGCTGCCGACCAGCCGCTGCGCCGGCTCACCACCTCCGGCACCGAGCACGACGTGTGGCGCATCGGCGCGGACCTCGTCCTGCGCCTCCCCCGCGACGCCGACGCCGAGACCGGCCTGCGCAAGGAGTCCGCGTGGTGGCCCCTCCTGCGACCCCACCTGCCAGAGTGGCTGGGGGGG
>NZ_HF570956.1:2824556-2828078 GCF_000367525.1 Phycicoccus elongatus Lp2
CCGCCACCGCAGCCGCCGTCGCCGCACCCGTCCGCGCCGCAGCCGGCAGCGGCCAGCGCACCGGCCTGGTCCACGTCGTCGGCAGCGCCCGATTCGCACGCACCGCCGCAGCAACCTCCACCACATCCGCCACCCGCGGCCTCGGGACGGTTCCCCTGGTCATCCCAGGCGTACTTCACGGCGCCGAGGAGAGAGTCGACGCCCTGGGCGCCGGAGACGCCGTACTTCTGGTCGAGGACGAACGTCGGCACCGAGGTGATGCCGATCTGGTTGGCGAGGGCGAGATCGGTGCGGACCTCGTGGCCGAAGTCATCGGAGTCGAGGACCGCCCGCACCTCCGCCTCCTCGAGGCCGGCCTCGGTCGCCAGGCGCACGAGCGTCTCGTCGTCGCCGATGGCGGCTCCCTCGGAATACCACCCCGTCATCAGGCGGTCCATGAACTCGGCCTCGCACCCGACGGAGCGGGCGTAGTGGTGGAGCCGGTGCGCGGCATACGAATTGCCGGGGACGATCTTGTCCCACTGGAAGTCGAGGCCGACTGCGGCGGCCTGCTCGGCCATGGAGCGGTGCTGCTCCTCCATCTGCTCGAGGGAGACGCCGTACTTGTCCGCGACCCGTTGGACGTTGCTGCCCTCGCCGACGGCCGGGGCGTTCGGGTCGAGCTGGAAGCTGTGCCAGATCACCTCGACGTCGTCGGCGTGTTCGAACTCCTCGAGCGCGAGCGCCAACTGGCGCCGCCCGAGGTGGCAGAAGGGGCAGAGGAAGTCGGACCAGACGTCGATGCGCACTCCCCAAGGGTATGCCGTCGGGTCGGCCTCCCGAGCACGCGCGTCGCGGCGTCGGGTCAGTCGCGACGCGCAATGGTGCGCACCCAGTTGGCGCCATGACCGGTGTGGGCCCGGGCCAAGGAGCGCAGCGACCCGTCGGCGCCGACCGCCACGAGCTCGACGGTGGTCGCCCGCTCGCCGGCGACCACGGCATACCGTCCGTCGGTGGTGACGGCGAAACCGCGCGGTTGCGGCTCGGTGTCGGCGAGGTCGAGCATGGGGCCGGCGACGCCGTCGTCGGCGATCCGCAGCGACGCCAGGGTGCTCTCGCACCGTTCGCTCGCCAAGACGAGACGCCCGCCGCGGGCGAGCGCGATGTCGGCGCCCCAGATGAGGTGCTCGGCCGTGGGATCCGCGCCGAAACGGCTGTGCCGCAAGCCCCGGTCGGTCGCGTAGGCGCCTGTCGCGCCAGCCGCCGCGAGGGTCCCGGTGGCCGTGTCCCGGGTGTAGGTGAGGACCTCGCCGGAGAACTCGGTGACGACGTAGACATGGGTGCCGGCCTCGTCGATGACCAGATGGCGAGGGCCGCTGCCGGGCGGGGCGGGGACGGTGGGCGGGTCGAGGGGCGTGAGTCGTCCGTCGTCGCCGAGGAGGTATTGCGCGAGGAGGTCCTCGCCGAGCGAGACGACATAGAGATGGGCTGCGCGGGTCGCGACGGCGTGGGCGTTGCGCCAGGCGACCTCGGCGACCGGGTCGCTGATCCCGCCCTCCCCGTCGAGGACCCAGGTGGTCGCCTCGCCGGAGTGGTATGCCGCGCCGGCGAGGACACGCCCGCCGTGCGCGAGTGCCAGGTAGTGGTAGCCGGTCCCGTCGACGTGTCCGAGCGGGGTGAGGGCGCCGGTCGTGCGGTCGAGGCGGAAGGAGTCGACGCCCTGGCCGTGGCCGTCCGCGTCCCCCTTGGTCGCGGCATACACGAGGTCGCGGTCCTCGTCGACAACGAAGGTCGAGCAGCCCCTGCCGACCGCGGAGGTGGCCAGCGGCTCGAGGCGTTGACCGGCGGCGTCGAGCGCGAAGGTCGAGACCGTGGCATCGGCGGCATTGGCAACGAGGACGAGGTCGGAGGCCATGAGGTGACGGTACCCATCGGACCCGACCCGTCGACAGGGGTGACGGGGGAGCGGGCCGGCTGTGGACGGCACACCGGGTGACGGGGGGCGCGACTAGGGTGACAGCGTGTCCGTCGCCCTGTATCGCCGCTACCGTCCGGAGACCTTCGCGGACGTCATCGGGCAGGAGCACGTGACCGAGCCGCTCATGCAGGCGCTGCGGACCGGGCGGGTGAATCACGCCTATCTCTTCAGTGGTCCGCGCGGCTGTGGCAAGACCACGAGCGCCCGCATCCTGGCTCGCTGCCTGAACTGCGAGCAGGGGCCGACGCCAACCCCGTGTGGGACGTGTGACTCGTGCGTGGCGCTGGCCCGTGGGGGCCCCGGCACGGTCGACGTCATCGAGATCGACGCGGCCAGCCAAGGTGGCGTCGACGATGCGCGCGACCTGCGAGAGCGAGCGTCCTACGGGCCGGCGCAGAGTCGCTACAAGATCTACATCATCGACGAGGCACACATGGTGACCTCGGCAGGCTTCAACGCGCTGCTCAAGATCGTCGAGGAGCCACCGGAGCACGTGAAGTTCGTCTTCGCGACGACCGAGCCCGAGAAGGTCATCGGCACGATCCGCAGCCGGACCCACCACTACCCCTTCCGGTTGGTGCCGCCGGGGCAACTGACCGACTACATGGAGCGCTTGTGCGCCCAGGAAGGGGTGAGCGTCGAGCCGGGCGTGCTGTCCTTCGTCGTGCGGGCCGGCGGTGGGTCGGTGCGTGACTCGCTCTCGGTTCTCGACCAACTGATCGCGGGGTCGAGCGACGCCGGCCTGACCTATGAGTCGGCGGCGGCGCTGCTCGGCTTCACCGATGCCGAGCTACTCGACGCGACGGTCGAGGCGATGGGTGCCGGGGACGCGGCCGGGCTCTTCCGGGCCATCGACCGGGTCATCGAGAGCGGCCTGGATCCGCGGCGCTTCTGCGAGGACCTCCTCGAGCGGCTGCGCGACCTCATCGTCGTCCAGGCCGTGCCCGATGGGGCAGCGGCCGTGCTGCGCGCCGTGCCCGCCGATCAGTTGGAGCGGATGCGAGCCCAGGCCGCGGCCTTCGGTGCCGGTGCGCTGTCCAGGGCGGCCGATGTGGTCTTTGCCGGGCTGTCCGAGATGACCGGCGCCACTGCGCCCCGGTTGCAACTCGAGCTCATCGCCGCCCGTGTGCTGCTCCCCGGCGCCGCCGGCGAGGGGGGGTATGCCGCGCGCCTCGACCGGCTCGAGCGTCGCCTCGACGTCGGCGGCGTTCCCACCTCCGCCGCCCCCCTGACCCCCCTGACCACCGAGGCTCCCGTGGCCTCGCGGGCCACCGCACCCGTTGCGTCCGCGAGTTCCGTCGCCATGGGCGCGCCCCACGCGGACGCACGCGCCCCTGACCCCGTTGCGTCCGCGGGATCCGTCGCCATGGGCGCGCCCGACGCGGACGCAAGCGGTGGAGCCGCGTCGGCCCCCTCACCCTCCAAGGGCCCGGGCGGCCTCGACGCCGCCGCGATCCGCCGCGCGTGGCCCGACGTGCTCGCCAAGATCTTCGAGACCTCCCGCGGGACCTGGACCTTCGTCAGCCAGAACGCCCAGGTCCTCGACTACGACGGCGAGCGGCTGG
>NZ_HF570956.1:2828178-2859038 GCF_000367525.1 Phycicoccus elongatus Lp2
TGGGTGGGTGCCGGTGCGGGATCTGTCTGACCACGCCGGTGCGAGCAAGCCGCCGTCGGCCGTGCGATCAATCGACGTCGCGGCCAGCATGGCGTGGACGATCGCCCGACTGAGGCAGTCGGCGGCCGCCGACTGGAGATCGACCTCGTCGAGGGGATGGTCGAGCGATCGCCTGCCGGTCGCGAGAGTGAAGACCGTGTCCCCGTCGTATGCCGTGTGCACCGGCGCGAGGGCCCGCGCGAGTCCGTCGTGGCTCACCTGCGCGAGCTTGCGACACTGCGTCTTGGTGAGGGTCGCATCGGTCGCGACGACCCCGATCGTCGTCGCCGTCCCCGTCGTCGCCGTCCCGCGCGTTGCGACCGCAACGGCGTCCCGCTGCGCCCAGTAGGCCCGAGCAGCCTCGGGATCGGGTGACGGCGCCTGGGCGAACTCGTCCACGAGGCCCCGGCTGCGTCCGAGCAGGTCGCCGGTGAGCCGGTCCAGGGCGGACCCCATGGCGTTGACCGCGACGATGGCTCCAACCGTGATGCCACCGTCGAGAACGCAACTGGCAGAACCGATCCCACCCTTGAGGCCGCCCGCGACAGCACCTGTGCCGGCCCCGACACTGCCCTGCACCACCGGCCCATCCGTGGCCGCTCGATACGCCGCCGCGCCGTCCGCGGGCGTTGGATGGTGCAACCAGGCACCTCCGCGGCCGAGGTCGAAGAGGATCGCGGTCGGCACGATCGGAACCCTCGCCGCGGGGTCGGTGGGGGAGACCGGCCAGCCCAGCCCCGCGGCATACACCTCCTGCATCACGCCGTCGGCGACGCCGAGGCCGAAGGCCGAGCCGCCGGAGAGGACGACCGCATCCACGCGATCGACGAGGTTCACCGGGTCGAGCAGGTCGGTCTCGCGGGTGCCCGGGCCACCGCCACGCACGTCGACACCGCCGACCGTCCCCGGCGGCGGCACGATCACGCTGCACCCGGTGAGCCAGCCCGGCTCGTCGCGGGTCACCTGACCGACGCGCACCCCCGGGACGTCGGTGATCGCGTTGTGGGGGCCAGGACGCATGACCCCAGCATGCCGAACGCCGGCCTCCCGTGTGGGAGACCGGCGTTTGACGGATGCCGCGGGGCGACCTCAGTGCATGAGCACGGGCACCTGCGCGTCGTCCTCGTCGACACCGTCGTCGAGGAAGTGGCTCTCCTCGCTCTTGCGCGGCAGGAAGGCCGCGGGGACGAGCGTGAGGAGCACGAGGAAGGCCGCCACCCAGAAGGTGTGCGAGAAGGCGACCGCCAGACCATCGCGGACCGCCTCGAGCAGGCCTGCCTGCGCGGCTGCCTGGTCGGTGCCGAACTTGGCGAAGACCTTGGCGACCTCGGGGAACTTCGCGAGGAGCGCCGGCATCTCGGCGGGGTTGGTGACCTTCTTGGCGGCATCCCCGAAGGCCTGCGCCTGGCTGATGATCGCCTGGTTCTTGATGCCGGTGGTGAGGAAGACCGAGATGATCGCGACACCCATCGAGGAGCCGATCTGCTGGGTGATGTTGAGCAGCGTCGAACCGCGCGCCACGTCGTGCGCCCGCAGGGACTTCAGCGCCGAGGTCATGATCGGCATCATCGTGCCGCCCATGCCCAGGCCCATGAGGAAGAGGACGGGGAGGATGTAGCCCCAGTAGGACGTGTGCGCGTCGATCTGGGTCAGCAGGAACATGCCGGTGACGATGGCGACGAGGCCGAAGGGCACGATGCGGCCGACCGGGAACTTGTCGACCAGTGCGCCGGCGATCGGCATGGTGACCATGGCCCCCAGGCCCTGCGCGGCCATGAGCAGGCCGGCGTCGGTCGTCGACTCGCCGCGGACCTCTTGGAAGTAGGTCGGCACGATGAGCAGGCCACCGAAGAAGGCCAGCGCGAAGAGGAACATCGTCAGGGCTGCGACGGTGAGGTTGCGGTTCTTGAACAGGCGCAAGTCGAGCAGCGGGTGCTTCGGCTTGAAGCTGTAGAAGACGAAGCCGATGACCAGGAGCAGGCCGATGGTGCCCGGGATGATGACCTTGCTGGAGAAGAAGGTGCCCTCACCGGGGATCGAGGAGATGCCGTAGAGGAAGAGCGCCAGGCCGGGGGAGAGCATGAGCATGCCGACCCAGTCGAAGGACTCCGAGGGGTGCGGCTTGTCGGCCTTGAGGGCCCACGCGGCATACGCCAGCGCAAGGATGCCAATCGGCAGGTTGATGAGGAAGATCCAGTGCCAGGAGTGGTGCTCGATGAGGTAACCACCCAGGATTGGGCCGCCGATCGGGCCGAGGAGCATCGGCACGCCGAGGATGGCCATGAGGCGTCCCATCCGCTGCGGGCCGGCCGCCTTGGTCATGATCGTCATGCCGAGCGGCATGAGCATGCCGCCACCGAGGCCCTGCAGGGCGCGGAAGGCGATGAGGAGCTCGATCGAGTTGGCCATCGCGCACAGCGTTGAGCCGAGCGTGAAGAGGACGAGCGCCAGCATGTAGAGGCGCTTGGTGCCGAAGCGGTCCGCGGCCCAGCCGGTCAGCGGGATGACGGTCGCCAGGGCGAGGGTGTATGCCGTGACCGTCCACGCGACGGTGGAGTAGGCCAGCGGTTCGCCGCCCTCAGGGGCGAAGACCTTCTGGAAGGTGGGCAGGGCGACGTTGACGACGGTGATGTCGAGGATCGACATGATCGCGCCGAGGACGACGACGCCGGCGACCTTGAGGACGGCGCCATCGATCTTCTCGGGGTACTCGATGGCCGCGGGTGCGGACACGGGTGCGGACACAGGGGTCTCCAGTGGTGGTGAGAGGGTGCGGCCCGGGGGCGAGATGTCGCGGCCGGGTTGGAGGTGTCGAGCCGCGTCGCCGCACCTCGGGTCCGATGGATCTTGCAGTTGATGCAAGAAGAAAGTATGCGCCCGCTCCCGCCACGCAATCAAATCGTTTACGCACCCGCGTCCCGGCGGCCTCGAAGCACTCAGTCGACGTCGTGTGAGGCGCGTGCTTTCGGAGCGTCAACGGAGGCCTTCTGCGAGTCCTTGCGACCCTGGGCCCACAGGCCGGCGCCGACGGCCATGAAGACGACGGACACGGGCATGGCGGTCATGAGGACCTTGGCGTTGCCCAGCGCCAGGGCCATGATCCCGTTGATGACGAACAGGATTCCGCCCGTGAGGGCGAAGATCTTGCCGGTCTTCTCGCTCTGGCCCTTCGTCGAGCCCTTCGCCAGGTCCCTCTTCTCGATTTGTGCTGCGCTCATCGTGATGCCTCCCTGCTCGTGTCGTGGTAACTCCTGATGCCCTGACTCTTCCCCGAATCGGGGTCACGCGGATCCGCAGCACGACGGGTTTGGTCTCCACCGGGGGATGGAGCGAAGTCCCGCACCCCTCCGCAACTAGGCTGACCCGCGTGAACGAGATCGAGATCGGCCGAGGCAAGCGCGGGCGGCGTGCCTACTCCTTCGACGACATCGCCGTGGTGCCCTCGCGTCGCACGCGCGACCCCGAGGAGGTCTCGGTCGGGTGGCAGATCGACGCGTATCACTTCGATCTGCCGGTGATCGCAGCCCCGATGGATTCGGTCATGTCGCCCCAGTCGGCGATTGCCTTCGGTCAGCATGGTGGCCTGCCGGTGCTCGACCTCGAGGGGCTGTGGACGCGCTACCCGGACCCGCAGCCCCTGCTCGACGAGATCGCCGCGTTGGCGCCGGAGCGCGCGACGGCGCGGATGCAGGAGATCTATCGCGAGGAGATCCAGCCCGAGCTGATCGTCGAACGGCTGCGCCAGGTGCGGGACGCCGGCGTCACCGTCGCCGGTGCCCTGTCGCCGCAGCGGACCCAGCAGTTCTGGCGGACGGTCGTCGATGCCGGGGTCGACATGTTCGTCATCCGTGGCACGACGGTGTCGGCCGAGCACGTCTCAGGTCGCGCCGAGCCGCTCAACCTCAAGCGTTTCATCTACGAGCTCGATGTGCCCGTCATCGTGGGAGGCGTCGCGAGTTACACCCCCGCACTTCACCTGATGCGCACCGGCGCCGCTGGGGTGCTCGTCGGCTTCGGCGGGGGAGCAGCGCACACGACCAGGCGCACCCTCGGCATTCACGCACCGATCGCCTCCGCGATCGCCGATGTCGCGGCGGCACGACGGGACTACCTCGATGAGTCCGGTGGCCGCTATGTCCACGTCATCGCCGACGGGGGTGTCGGCACCAGCGGCGACATCGTCAAGGCCATCGCGTGCGGTGCCGACGCCGTCATGCTCGGTGCTGCGCTCGCACGATCCACTGAGGCACCTGGTCAGGGTTTCCACTGGGGCCCCGAGGCGCACCACGGCGACCTGCCGCGCGGCGAGCGCGTCGCGGTCGGTTCTGTGGGCACCCTGGAGCAGATCCTCTTCGGTCCGAGCCGCACCGCCGATGGCACGACCAACCTGGTCGGGGCGCTGCGTCGGGCGATGGCAACGACGGGGTACACCGACCCCAAGGAATTCCAGCGCGTCGAGGTCATCGTCGCGCCGCACCAGCGTTCCTGACCCCTGGGGGGCCAAACCACAACGTCCGGCGAGTGGACGGCATACCGACCACGTTGCCGGACGCCACGAAGGGGACTCAGCCCAGCGCCGCGACCGCCGCGTCGTAGTCGGGCTCGGTGGTGATCTCGGGGACGAGTTGGCTGTGGATGACCGTGCCGGTCTCGTCGAGGACGACCACGGAGCGAGCCAGCAGCCCGGCGAGCGGACCGTCGGTCATCGTCACGCCGTAGTCGGTGCCGAAGTCGCTGCGGAAGGCCGACGCGGCCGTGACGTTCTCGATGCCCTCGGCACCACAGAAGCGACCGAGCGCGAAGGGCAGGTCCTTGCTCACGCAGATGACCGAGGTGTTGTCGAGCCCGGCAGCGAGCTCGTTGAACTTGCGCACGCTCGTCGCGCAGACGCCGGTGTCGACGCTCGGGAAGATGTTGAGGACGACGCGACGCCCCTCGGGGCGCTCGACGGGAGCGAGGTCGATGCCGACCAGCTCGACGGCCGGAGCGGCCGAGCCTTCGGCGGGCAGGTCGCCGGTGGTGTGGACGGGGGAACCCTTGAATGCAGTGGTGGCCATGACGCCATTCCACCATGTCCGAGTCCGGTGGTGGGCCCGGGCGGGACCCGGGTCGACGCATGGCCCCTTCCCGTGGACCGGGACCGGTCCTTACTCTGGAGTAGTGACCGACACCGTTGCCGATCCCGGGCTCGACCCCACCGCCACGTATGCCGTGGACGTCAGCGAGGTCCGTCGCCTCGCCAGGACAGTGGTCGCTTCGGCGTCCGCTCCCCACGTCGTCACGTACTCGCCGATGAGCGGTGCGCCACTGGCCAGCTGGCCGACCTCCTCGCCGAGCGATGTGGCCGCCGCCATCGGCTCGGCCCGCCGAGCCCAGCGGGCGTGGGCGCGCGTGCCGATCGCTGCGCGGGCCGGGGTACTCCTTGGCTTCCACGACCTTCTGCTGGAACACCAGAACTGGCTCATGGACGCCATCCAGCTCGAGTCCGGCAAAGCACGCCGGCATGCCTTCGAGGAGATCGCCGAGACGGCGACGACCGCACGGCACTACGCGCGTGCCGGGGAGTCCTATCTGCGACCCAAGAGGCGCTTGGGTGCCCTCCCGCTGCTGACCCAGCCGGTCGAGCACCACCGCCCCAAGGGCGTCGTCGGCCTGGTGTCGCCGTGGAACTACCCGCTCTCGCTGTCCATCTCCGACGCCCTCCCCGCGCTCATGGCCGGCAATGCGGTCGTCCTGCGGCCCGACCTGCAGGCCACCCTGACGGCCCTTCGTGGCGCCGAGTTGCTCCGTCGGGCCGGCCTTCCCGACGGGGTGCTCGAGATCGTCGTCGGCGACGGACCGACGACCGGTCAGGCCGTGGTCGAGCAGGCCGACTACATCTCCTACACCGGATCCACGGCCACCGGCCGCGCCGTCGCCGTCATGGCAGCCGGGCGCCTCGTCGGCGCGAGCCTCGAACTCGGGGGCAAGAATTCGCTCTACGTCGCGGCGGACGCCGACCTGCGACGGTCGGTCGAGGGTGCGGTGCGCGCGTCCTTCTCCTCGGCAGGTCAACTCTGCATCTCGACCGAGCGCATCATCGTGCACCGCGACATCGCCGACTCCTTCGTCCCTGCCTTCGTCGACGCCGTGCGATCACTGCGGATCGGCACCGGGCTCACGTGGGGAATCGACATGGGATCCCTTGCAGGACAGCGACAACTCGACACCGTCACTCGTCACGTCGACGATGCCGTCGCCAAGGGTGCCCGGGTCCTCACCGGCGGTCGAGCTCGCCCCGACCTCGGCCCCTATGTCTACGAGCCGACCGTGCTCGCCGACGTCACCGCCTCGATGGAGTGCCGCGACGGGGAGACCTTCGGGCCCGTGGTCGCGATCTATGTCGTCGACTCCGACGAGCAGGCCATCGACCTGGCCAACGACACCGACTACGGCCTCAACGCATCGGTGTGGACCCGTGATGTCCGTCGAGGCCGTGATCTTGCCTCCCGCATCCGGTGCGGCACCGTCAACATCAACGAGGGCTACGCCTCCGCCTACGGCTCGGCGTCCTCGCCGATGGGGGGCATGAAGCAGTCCGGCATCGGCCGCCGCCACGGGCGCGACGGGATCCTCAAGTTCACCGAGGCGCAGACCATCGCCGCGCAACACGTCATCGGCTTCGGCGGGATCCCCGGAGTCTCCGATGAGGCCTTCGCCAAGGGCCTCTCGCTCGGCCTGCGCGCTCTCAAGGGGGTCGGCCTTCGATGACGGGTGGGTATGCCGCGGGTGCCGGTTCGGCGCCCGCCGCGCCAGGGGTGTTGTCACCGGATCACCCCGCCGACCGCGCCGCGGTCGATGTCGATGTCCTGGTCATCGGCTCCGGTTTCGGCGGCTCGGTGGCCGCGCTCCGCTTGGCCGAGAAGGGCTGGTCGGTCCTCGTCCTCGAGGCCGGGCGACGCTTCGCCGACGCGGACTTCGCCAAGACCTCTTGGGACGTCAAGAACTACCTGTGGGCGCCAGGGCTCGGCTGCTATGGCGTCCAGCGCATCCACAAACTGCCCGACGTCATGATCCTCGCCGGGGCGGGTGTGGGCGGCGGTAGCCTCAACTACGCGAACACCCTCTACCGACCGCCGCGCGCGTTCTACGACGACCCGCAATGGCGCGACCTCGCCGACTGGGAGGCCGAGCTCGCCCCGCACTACGACACGGCGTCCCGGATGCTCGGCGTCGTCGACGAAAACCCGTGTGATGGTCCGGTTGAGCAGGTCATGAAGCGGGCGGCCGAGGACCTGGGCGTCGGCGGGACCTATCGCAAGACTCCTGTCGGGGTCTTCTTCGGCACCCCCGGTGTCACCGTGCCCGACCCCTACTTCGGCGGCGCGGGCCCGGCACGCACCGGCTGCACCATGTGCGGCAACTGCATGGTCGGTTGCCGCGTCGGGGCCAAGAACACCCTCGTCAAGAACTATCTCGCCCTGGCGGAGGGCCTCGGCGTGCACATCGAGCCGATGCGCACCGTCACCCACCTGGGGGAGATCCCGGGCTCCCGCGGGTCCGACGGGCGCGCGGCATACCGAATCCGGCACGAGGCGACCGACGCGCGAGGAGAGCGGAATGCCCGGGTGACCCGGGCACGGTTCGTCGTCGTCGCGGGCGGCACCTGGGGCACGCAGTCCCTTCTCCACGCGATGAAGGAGTCCGGCGACCTGCCGCATCTGTCGGACCGGCTCGGCCACCTCACGCGGACCAACTCCGAGGCACTGCTGGGCGCGCTCACCGAGGACCCGCCTGCCGAGGTCGACCTCACGCACGGCATCGCGATCACGTCGAGTTTCCATCCCGACGAGGACACCCACGTCGAAAACGTCCGTTATGGCCGGGGCAGCAATGCGATGGGCCTGCTCTCGACCCTTCTGGTTCCTGGCGACTCCGACAACCCGAGACCCGTCGAGTTCCTCCGCACGGTGCGGCGTCATCCCCAGGCCCTGACCCGAATGTTCCCGATGGTGCGGGCGTGGAGCGAGCGCATCGTCATCGGCCTGGTCATGCAGTCACGCGACAACTCGCTGCGCGTCTTCCGGCGCCATGGACGGCTCACGTCAGAGCAGGGCCACGGCGAGCCGAACCCGACCTACATCGCCGCTGGGCATCGCGCCATGGAGGCGGTCGCCTCGCGCCTCGCCGAGGCGACCGGGGAGTACACGATGGCGGGCGGCACGTGGGGCGAGGTCTTCGACGTGCCACTGACGGCGCATTTCCTGGGCGGTGCGGCGATCGGAGGGGACCCGAGCACGGGAGTCGTCGACCAGTGGCACCGCGTCTTCGGCCACCCCGGCATCAGCATCACCGATGGTTCGACCATCTCGGCCAACCTCGGCGTCAACCCGAGCCTGACGATCACGGCGCAGGCGGAGCGGGCGATGGCACTCTGGCCACGCAAGGGTTCCCGGGATCCACGCCCCGCCCCACCTACCCTTGATCCGTGACTCCTCAGCGTTCCCGCCGGATCAGGCTGAACCAGGACCCCGTCTATCGTCGCCGTCGACTGGTGGCCGGGCTGCTGTCGGCCGCCCTCGTCGTCGCCTTGCTGGCCTCGATCGTGGCCGCGTGGCGATCCGCCTCCACATCAGCCCGCACCGCGGCGTCGTCTGTCACGGCCACTCTGCCCGTGACCGCGACCCCCGGTGAGACGGCGCCGCCGACGGAGCAGGCAACCCCGACCCCCACCGCGGCGTCGCCGACCGCGAGCCCGACGCCCGCACATCGGGAACCGATCACGATCACCTTCGCCGGCGACGTGCACTTCGAGGATCAGGTGCGTGCCAACCTCACCAACCCGAGCGCGAACCTGCCGGCTCTGCGCGACATGCTCTCCGCCTCGACCTTCACCATGGCCAATCTGGAGACCGCCCTCACCGAGCGTGGCACTCCGATCGCCGGCAAGACCTATACGTTCCGTGCCGCTCCGTCCGCCCTGACCTTCCTCAAGGACCTGGGGGTCGACGCCGTCAGCATGGCGAACAACCATGCCGCCGACTTCGGGTCGGTCGGCCTGCAGGACACCTTGGCGGCCAAGGCGTCCGGTGTCCTGCCCATCGTGGGGCTGGGCACCAACATCGAGGATGCCCTCACGCCGCTGACGGTCGACATCGGCGGTGTCCGGACGGCGATCTTTGCGACCTCGGACCTCAATGACGAGACGAGTTCTCAGTTCTCCGCGACCGCCACACGACCGGGCATCGTGTCGACCAATGGCACCGCTGGCGCCGCCGCCTTGGCTGCCGCGGTCACCAGGGCCAAGGCCGACCATGAGTTGGTCATCGTCTTCCCGCACTGGGGGACCGAGACCCAGACCTGCCCGAACGACTCTCAGCGACGCAACGCCAAGGCCCTTGCCGCCGCGGGCGCGGACATCGTCGTCGGTGGGCACGCCCACCGCGTCCAGGGCTCCGGCTGGTCAGGCACCACCTTTGTCGGCTACGGGCTGGGCAACTTCATCTGGTACAACAACCGCGGCAGCAGCGCGGACACCGGCGTCCTGACCATCACGGTTGAGCCGGACGTCCTGGCCAAGAGGGCTGCCGGAGAGACCACGGGCTCTCCCGTCGTGGCCGAGACGTGGACCCCCATGCTCATCCAGCGCGACGGCATACCGGTGGCCGCGACCCAGAGCGCTGACCGGCTGATGGCCGCCAAGAAGGCTGCCGACACCTGCTCCGGGCTGGCGCAGCAGGCCCCCTGAGCCGGACGAGGCTCAGTCGATGACGCCGGCGGTGCGGGCAGCGGCCACGGCGGCGGTGCGGGAGTCGACGCCGAGTTTGTCGAAGGCGTGCACGAGGTGGGTCTTGACCGTCGCCTCGCTGAGGAAGAGCGCCTTGGCGATCTCGCGGTTGGAGAGGCCGTCGGCGACGAGAGCCAGCACCTCGCGCTCGCGCCCGGACAGGTCGACGCGGCGCACCCTCATCGACTCCACGACCCGTCGCTCCTGCGACTCGTCGAGGACGATGCCACCGGCGGCTGCCGTGCGGATCGCCGCGATGATGGCCTGCGGGTCGGCGTCCTTGAGCAGGTAACCCGCCGCGCCGGCCTCGACCGCGCGCACGATGTCGACATCGTGGTCATAGGTGGTGAGGATGACGACAGCCGGGCCGGATGCGTTGTGCCGCAGGGCTTTCGTGATGTCGACGCCGTCGCCGCCCGGGCCCAGCCTCAGGTCGGTGAGGACGACATCGGGCATGGTGTCGTCGGCCCTGCTGATCGCCTCCGCGGCGTTGCTCGCTTCGCCGACGACCTCGACATCGGGCTGACCCTGAAGAAGCGCGACGAGCCCGCCGCGCACGATCGGGTGGTCGTCGACGACGAGGACACGAACGGTCACGACCGCACACCCCCCAAGGGCAGGTATGCCGTGAGAGCGGTCCCGTCGCCGGGTCGGCTCTCGACGTCGAGACCCCCACCCAGGTCGCGCAGGCGCTCGCGGGAGGCACGCAGCCCGTAGCCGCCGAGCGTGAGGTCAGGGGTGGCCTCCGGCGCGTGCGAGGGGTCGAAGCCGCGGCCGTCGTCCACGATGTCGAGGCGTACCGAGTCATCGGCGCCCGTGAGGGTCACCACGACCCGGCCGGCCCGGGCGTGCTGCCGGACATTGGCCAGGGCGCCCTGGGCGACGCGGAGCAGAGCCACCTCGACGGTGGTGGGCAGTGAGGTGACGTCGCCGTCGACGTGGAGGGTGGCGTCGATGCCGGTGCTCTGCGACAGGCTGTCGAGGGTGCGGTGCAGTGCCGCGGTGAGCCCGGTGTCGGTCAGGTCACGCGGTGCCAGGGCCGACACGACCCTGCGGGACTCGTCCAATCCCTCCTGGGCCGAGGTCTCGACCTGCCGCAGGGCCCTGGCGAGGGTCTCGGGCGTCGCCTCGCGGGCGCCGCGCGCCGTCAACAGGATCGACGAGAAGGATTGGGCGAGCCCGTCGTGGATGTCGCGGCTGAGCCGTGTGCGCTCGGCCAGAGCACCGGATTCACGCTGGGCAGAAGCCAGTTCGGCATGCAGAGTCTCCGATTCGGCTTGGGCCGCCATGAGCGCGTCGACGAGACGCTGTCGTTCGATGCCATCGCGCACGAGGCGGTGCTGGCCCAGCGAGAGGGCGAGTGAGAAGAGTGCGCCGACGGCCGGCCCCATGATCATCGCCGAGGTCCAGGGTCGACCGTGCTGCTGGGAGGCGATGACAATGACGAGCACGGCGATCGTGTACGCGATCGCCCACGGAACGCGCAGGAAGTGGCCGGCGAGCAGCCACAGCGACACCGCGACCCAGACGAACTCGCTCGACACGAGCACCAGCCCCAGCCAGACGGCCGTGAGCCCGAGCAGCCACCAGATCGCCAGATTCGTGTCGGTGCGTCGAGCGAGAGCCAGCCCCGCGGCATACCAACCGAGGAGGAGGGTGACGCCGAGGAGGACGGGCGCCAGAGCTGCGCCCGTCGTGAGGGCCCGGGCGAGGCCGATCCCCGTGAGGAGGACGAAGAGCCCGTGCTGCATCCGGGAGAGCAGCGATCCTGCGCCGCGCTCGCCGCCGTCGTGGGCCATGACGGTCACGATAGGCGGACTCGATCAACGACGACCGCTCCGGCCAACCCGAGAAGCAGCATGGCGAGGGCGACGCCCAGGCCGATCCGAGTCGCGTCGGCGAAGCCCTCGGCCAGCGCGTCCGCGATCTGCGGGCCGAGGGCGCCGTACTGTCCGGTCGTCCCCTGGGCCCGGACCGTCTCGATGAGGCCGCCGGCGGAGGCCGCGGTCGCATCGGTGAGTTTGGCCGCGAGGGCGGCGGGAAAGCCGGCGATGTCGGCCAGGCGGGTGGCGACGGTGTGCCCGAGGGCGGCCGCGAGGGTCGAGCCGACGAGGGCGGTGCCGAGCGCCGACCCGACCTGTCGGGCCGTGCTCTGGGTCGCCGAACCGGACCCCGACTGCGCGGGCGGAACGTCGGCCAGGACGGTGGAGGTCAGCTGGGCCGAGGCCAGGCCGAGCCCGACGCCGTAGACGACGAGCGGCACGGCGACCGCCCAGGCGGGCATCGTCGAGGAGAGGAGCAGCGCGAGTGCGGCGACGCCGGCGACCTCGAGGGCCAGGCCGAGGAGGACGACCTTGGTCGGGGACAGTCGAGCCGCGAGATGACGCGCCTGCGCGCCACTGACGAAGGCGCCGATCGCCATCGCGGCCAGGACCCAGCCGGCGGCCATGATGCCCAGGCCGAGAACGTTGACGAGGAAGAGCGGCAGCACGAAGACCAGCGCGAACTCGCCCGCGGCGACGGCGGCGGCCGTGAGGTTGCCCCACGTGAAGGTGCGCACGGAGAAGAGGCTGAGATCGAGGATGGCGTCGCGGCGATTGCGTGCCCGGTGACGCTCCCAGACGACGAAGAGCCCGACGAAGATGGCCCCGACGAGGAGGGCGACGAGAGCCGGTGAGAGGGGAGCTGACGTCGGCCACGTCCAGTTGCCGACGTGGAGGTCGGCGACCGGCCGGAACCACCCGTAGGTCGAGCCCTCGATGAATCCGAAGACGATGAGCGACAGACCGATTCCGCTGGTGAGGAGGCCGTCGACGTCGACACCCCGGCGGCCCGGTGCTCCGCGCGTCTCGGGCACCCAGAGGATGGTGCCGAGCAGGACCAGCGCCCCGATGGGGACGTTGACGTAGAAGATCCAGCGCCAGTCGAAACTCGAGGTGAGCCAGCCGCCGAGGAGTGGACCGACGGCGGCCATCCCGGCCATGACCGCACCCCAGATGCCGAAGGCGGTGGCGCGGTCCCTGCCGCGGAAGGTCGCGTTGACCGTCGACAGGGTGGACGGAAGGACGAGCGCGCCTCCGACTCCTTGGAGGGCGCGCGAGGCGATGAGGGCGGTGGCGGAGTCGGCACGAGCGGCGAGGATGCTCGAGGTGACGAAGAGAACGACCCCGGCGACGAAGGTCCGGCGGCGTCCCCAACGGTCGCCGATCCGCCCGACGGTGAGGAGCAGCGCGGCGAAGATCATCGCGTAGATCGCGTTGACCCATTGGGCGTCGGCCAGGTCGAGGTGCAGGTCGGAGATGATCCGCGGGAGGGCGACGCCCACGATCGTGCCGTCGAGCACGATCATCGACAGGCCGAGGGCGAGGGCGCCGAGTGAGAACCACTTGGTGCGCGCCGTTGGCTGCGAGGTGTCACGCGCGGTCGTGCTGTCCGTGTCGGTCGCAGCCTCGCCCCGGGGACCGGTGCTCATGCCCGCGCGGTCTCGGGTGTCGCCGCGACGCGGGTGAGCAGGGCGAGGAAGAGCAGAACGAAGGCGGCGGTCAGCGTGATGTGACCCAGGCCGGAGATGCCGGCGAGCGCCTTGCTCGTCGCGGCGCCACTGTCCAGGACCTGCAGGCTGCCCTTGACGGTCTGCATGCCGATGGTGATCGCGGCGCCCACGGTCCAGGTCCACACACCCCAGCGGAAACGCCGGTCGGCGGCCAGGCCGAACAGCTGGTTGAGGACGAGCAGGACGAGCATCATCAGGGTGCCCAGGACGAGCGCGTGGGTGTGGACCACGGCCAGTTGGGTGGAGCCCTCGAAACCTTGCGAGCGGGTGAGCTCGCGGTAACCCAGGCCACCGATCAGGCCCAGGGCGGTCCAGAGGGCGGCCAGGCGAGTGAGGAGAAGATTCATGTCTTCGACGGTATGCCGCGGGCCCACCGCACGCTCGACCCTCGGGTCAACCCTTCGATGGATCCACCCCCACCGCCCTGCTTCTGACTGCCTCTGCCTCTGCCTCTGCCTCTGCCTGAAACCCAACTTCTGCGTGACGCGGATGTTTGCTTGGCGAGCGGTTATTGCTGCGTGCGATGCGATCTTCTGCGTGACGCAGAAGTTGGTTGGGTCGGGGCTTGGGAACGGACGGGTCAGCCGTGCCAGGTCCGCCAGAGCGCGGCATACGACCCATCGGCGGCGAGCAACTCGTCATGGGTGCCGAGCTCGGAGATCCGGCCCTCCTCCATGACGCAGACCCGATCGGCGTCGTGGGCGGTGTGCAGCCGGTGGGCAATGGCCACCACCGTGCGACCGGCGACGACGGCGGCCAATGATCGCTCGAGGTGGCGTGCCGCGCGCGGGTCGAGCAGGGAGGTGGCTTCGTCGAGGACGAGGGTGTGGGGGTCGGCGAGGACCAGTCGGGCGAGGGAGAGCTGCTGGGCCTGGGCCTCGGTGAGGGGGTGACCGCCGGAGCCGACGGCAGTGGCGAGCCCGTCGGGCAGCGCCGCGGCCCAGCCGTCGGCG
Source organism: Phycicoccus elongatus Lp2 (assembly GCF_000367525.1). Taxonomy (GTDB): domain Bacteria; phylum Actinomycetota; class Actinomycetes; order Actinomycetales; family Dermatophilaceae; genus Phycicoccus_A; species Phycicoccus_A elongatus. The sequence goes on from NZ_HF570956.1 coordinate 2,842,490, forward strand.
TCGACGGCGCTCAGCGCCTTCCAGAGCTCTGCGTCGTTCGCCTCGGGCCGCGGCAGGCGTAGGTTGTCGGCGAGCGTGCCGACGAAGACGTGATGCTCCTGGGTGACCAGGGCGACTTCCCCCCGCAGGGTGGGCAGGTCGAGGTCGACCAGCGGCACGCCGCCGACGGCGATCCGCCCGCGGCCGGGTGCATCGATCCCGGCCATCAGGCGACCGAGGGTGGACTTGCCCGCCCCCGAGGGGCCGACGATGGCCAGCCGCTCGCCCGGGCGCAGCGCGAGGCTCACGTCGTGGAGGACGTCGTGACCGTCGCGATAGGCGTAAGTGACTCCCTCGACGTCGAGGGCAGCGTTGACCGGACGGTCCCCTGTCGGCGTGCGATCGGCCGGCACCTCGCCCACCCCGAGCAGGCGTGAGTAGCCGGTCGCGGCGACCTGGATCTCGTCGAGCCAGCCCACAACGTCGCCGATCGGGTCGACGAGCCGCTCGCTGTAGAGCGCCACCGACACGGCCGCGCCAATGGTGAGGACGCCGTGGAGGGAGAGCCATCCGGCCCAGAGCACGGTGGCCGCCACGAGAGCCCCGAAGGCGATGTCCACCCACGGGAAGAAGCGCACACGGAAGCGCAGAGTCCAGTGCTCGGCCGCCTCGGACTCGCCCAGGGCAGCCTCGAAGGCCGCGCGTCGTCGACCGGACCGCGAGAGGGCGTCCATCGTGGTCAGCCCCTGCACGGTCTCCGAGGCGACACCGGCAAGCGTCGCGTAGCTCGCGCGCTCCCACTGGTAGCCCGGGAGGGCCCGCCGCAGGTAGACCCGGACCGGGTGCCAGAGCAGCACTGGCGCGATGACGAAGGCCACCACGGCGAGGGGTGCCGTGAACAGGGAGGCCACGACGATGGCCACGATGCTCGTCCCGGCGACGAGCAGGCTGGGCACGGCCATCCGCACGACGTGGGCCAGGGCGTCGACATCCCCGGTCGTCCGCGCCACGAGGTCACCGGTGCCGGCGCGCTCGACGACCGAGAGCGGCAGGCGCACGGTGCTCGCCACGAAGTCCTCGCGCACCTTGGCGAAGATCGTTTCGGCAAGGACGAAGGCCGCACGACGCGCGAACCACGTGAGGAGCGTCTGAGCCAGCAGACCGACGACGAGGACGAGGAGCAGTTGGTTGACTCGCTCGATGCGTCGCGCACCGGTGATCTCATCGACGAGGTGACCGACCACCCATGGAGCGATCAGTGCGGTCAGTGCCGCCGCCACGTGCCAGAGCAGGACGCCAACAAGGGCTCGACGGTGATGCCTGACCACCTCGATCACGTTGCGCCGCACCGTCGCCGAGGAGGCAACCGGCAGGCGTCGACGGGTGTGGTCGGTGTGCAGTCCGGGCGGCGGCTTCACTGGTCCTCCCCGCGCGTGACGATCGCCCGGTATGCCGGGTGCGCACCCACCAGCGCGGCGTGCGATCCACCGGTGGTCGCCCGGCCGTGCTCGACGAGGACGACCTCGTCGGCGGCGGCGAGTACGAGTGGGCTGGCGGACGTGATGACCGTGGTGCGGCCGGCGCGGGCCGAGGCGAGGCGGGTGATGATGCGCGCCTCGGTGTGCGCGTCGACGGCGCTCGTCGGCTCGACGAGCAGCAGAATCTCGGGATCCAGCAGCAGGGCGCGAGCCAGGACGAGGCGCTGGCGTTGGCCACCGGAGAGGGACCGGCCGCGTTCCTCGATCTCGCTGTCGAGGCCGTCGGGGAGGGCCTCGAGGATGTCCTCGCCGGCGACCAGGTGGATCGCCTGGAGGAGCGCCTCGTCGGTGATCGGGTGCGCCGGATCCGGGGTCAACTCATCGCGGAGTCGACCGGAGAACAATTGCGGGTGAGCCTGTGCAACAACCGCTTTCGCGCGCACGACACTGATGGGGAGGTCGTCGACCCGCAGCTCTCCCCAGGTCACATCGTGCTGACCCGGGGACGTGCGACCCAGTCGCGCAAGGATCTCGGCGGTCTCCTCGGGACGCGCACTGACCAGGGCCGTGAGCCCACCGCAGCGGATCTCGACCCCGGACACCGGGTCGTGGAGTGCGGCCCCAGACAGTCGAGTGAGGAGAACATGCGGTGACAGCTCAAGAGCATGCCGCGTGTTCTCCTCACTCGACTGTCGGGAAGCGAGGGGTGGGGGGGTTGCCGGATGGTCGGGGGCGATGGCCGGGATCCGTGCCAGGCGGCGCGCGGCGACGCGGGTCGAGGTGAGCTTGTCGACGAACTCGACCGCTGTCCGCAGCGGGATGGTGAGGAACGTCGTGTAGCCGAAGAAGGCGACGAGTTGCCCCGGACTGATGTCACCCCGAATCGCCAGGTGCGCACCGACGCCCACGACGACGAGCACGAAGATGCCCGGCAGCAGGACCTGCGCCGACTCGAGCAGAGCCTGGATGCCGGCCAGCCGAACCCCCGCGGAGCGGACGCGACCGGACTGCGCGGCATACCGCCGGACGAACTCCTCCTCGCCCCCGATGCCGCGCAGGACGCGCAAACCGGCAACCGTGTCGGCCCCCAACGCCGACAGCGCGCCGAACTCGGCCCGCTGCTCCTCCTGTCGGCGGCCCAGAGCCTTCATGACCAGGGCCAGTGACGAGATGAGCACCGGCCCGCCGAGCAGGAGCACCAAGCCCAGGGTGGTCGACGTGCGCAGCAGGATCGTCGCGACGACGACGAAGGCGACGAGCGCGCCCGAGAAGCGCGCGCTGACGTCGAAGGTCGACCCCATCCGGCCGAAGTCGGTCGTGAAGGTCGTCAGCACTTCCCCCTCGGGGAGCGCGCGGGTCAACGCCGGGCCTGCGCGGCGAGCGCCGTGGTCGGCGATCAGGCTGGACCGGAAGGCGGCGTGGAACCAGTTGCGCACCGCGAAGAGGTGACGCGCCGCGGCGAGCAGGCTGATGGCCACCCCGAGGCCGGCGATGACCAGTGACCAGAGCACCAGCCCGTCGCGGTCCCGGGCGACGATGCCCGCATCGATCGCCCGTCCGATCGCGGCCGGTTGGAGGGCGATCGCCACCATCCACGGGACGCCGAAGAGCATGCCGCCGAGCAGCGTGAGCCACTGCCGCCGCGCCAGCCAGAGCAGCAGCGCATCACCGGAGGTCGGCGCGGCCTCCAGTTCGGCATCGGTCAGCTCGTAGCGGAAGCGGGGCACGCGGAACATGGCCGCTCAACGGTAGGCGCCGGGGTGGGGTGCGGGCGACCGGTTTTCGCCCGGCGCCTAATCTTGGTGCGTGCTGCGAACCGCCCTCAGACCCCGATGGTTGGGTCTGCTGGCCGTGGCCCTGCTCTTCGTCGTCGCCTTCGTCCAGCTCGGTCGCTGGCAGCTCGGCGTCGCCGAGGACAAGGCGCTCAAGGAGCAGTTGGAGGCAGCCAAGAAGGTCGGCGTCGTCGAGTTGAGCACCGTTCTGCAACCACATTCGCCGTTTCCGGGCGAGTTGTCCGGGCGACCGGTTCGCGCCATGGGGACGTATGCCGCGGACGAGCAGGTCCTCGTCACCGACCGCCGGCTCGACGGGCAGACCGGCTGGTGGGTTGTGACCGCGCTGCACACCGACGCCGGCCCGACCCTGCCGGTGCTGCGCGGCTTCGTGACCTCACCGGACGCTGTGCCGGCACCTCCGGCAGGCCCCGTGACGGTCCGGGGCGGCCTCGCCCCGGCGGAGTCGCCCGTGTCGAGCGCCGGCCTGCCGCAGGGACAACTGCGCTCCGTCGATCTCTCCGTCCTGGTCAACCAGTGGTCAGGCGACCTCTACAACGCCTTCGTCTTCCTCGAGCAGCAGACGCCTGCGTCGGATCTCACGACCGTGCCCACCCCGAGGCCGACTCCGGGCATCAACTGGCGCAATGCCTCGTATGCCGCGCAGTGGTGGGTCTTCGCCCTCTTCGCGCTCTGGCTCTGGTGGCGGATGGTGCGTGATGCCCACCGCCAGGACCACCCGGCACCGGCGGCGGGGGAGGGCGACCCGGCCCCGCGGCATACCGACGACGCGTGAGCGGCGACAATGGGTGAGTGCCTGACAACTCACCCCAGATCTCCGATGTGCCCGGGGCGCGCTCGCGTCTGACGTTCTTCAAGGTCATGGCCTTCATCGTCGGCGTGGGCCTGCTCGTCCTCGTCGTCGAGATGGTCCTGTCCTACGGCTTCGGGATGAAGGGTGACGACAACCCGCTGCACTGGTGGCCGCAGCCCCACGGCTTCATCTACATGGTCTATCTCGTGGCGACCGCGTTGCTCGGGTTCAAGGTGGGCTGGTCGCTGCCCAAGATGGTCGGGGTGATGCTCGCCGGATGCGTTCCCTTCCTGTCCTTCTGGGTGGAGCGCAAGGTGGCGCGTGAGGTCGAGGCGCAGATGGCGACCACGGGTAGCGTGAGCGCGTGACGCAGGACAACCTCCAGGCCCGGCCCGTCGTCGTCGTCGACTTCGGCGCGCAGTACGCCCAACTCATCGCCCGCCGCGTGCGCGAGGCCAACTGCTTCAGCGAGGTCGTCCCGTCGACGATGCCAGTTGGCGAGCTGCTCGCCAAGGATCCGGCGGCGATCATCCTCTCCGGCGGTCCGTCGTCGGTCTACGAGGAGGGAGCGCCGAGTCTGGATCCGGCGCTGCTCGAGGCCGGGGTGCCGGTCTTCGGCATGTGTTACGGCTTCCAGTCGATGGCTCAGGCGCTCGGGGGGTCGGTCGAGAAGACCGGGCTCTCGGAGTTCGGGGCGACGCAGGCGATGGTGTCCGACACCACCTCCACTCTCTTCAACGGGCAGCCGGACGAGCAGTCGGTGTGGATGTCGCACGGCGACTCGGTGGCCGTGGCCCCTGAGGGCATGCGCGTGACGGCCACGACTGCTGGGGCGCCGGTGGCTGCGTTCGAGGACGATGCCCGTCGGCTCTATGGCGTTCAGTGGCACCCCGAGGTCATGCACTCGACCTTCGGCCAGCAGGTCCTCGAGAACTTCCTGAGGCGAGGCGCCGGGCTCGCCGGCGACTGGACCGCGGCCAATGTCGTCGAAGAACTCGTCGAGCAGGTGCGCAGCACGGTCGGTGAGGCGCGGGTCATCTGTGGCCTCTCCGGTGGCGTGGACTCCTCGGTGGCGGCTGCGCTCGTCCAGCGCGCGGTCGGTGACCAACTGACCTGCGTCTTCGTCGACCACGGGTTGCTGCGCGCCGGCGAGGCCGAGCAGGTCGAGAAGGACTTCGTCGACGCGACCGGGGTCGACCTGGTGGTCGTCGATGCCCAGGACCGCTTCCTGTCCGCGCTCGCCGGGGTCAGTGACCCGGAAGAGAAGCGCAAGATCATCGGGCGAGAGTTCATCCGTGTCTTCGAGCAGGCAGCCCGCGACATCGTCGGCGCGCACTCGGGCGCGGACGATCACCCCGTCGAGTTCCTCGTCCAGGGCACCCTCTATCCCGACGTGGTCGAGTCCGGTGGCGGCACCGGGACCGCGAACATCAAGTCGCACCACAATGTCGGCGGACTGCCCGACGATCTGCAGTTCAAGCTGGTCGAGCCGCTGAGGCTGCTCTTCAAGGACGAGGTGCGCCAGGTCGGCCTCGAACTCGGCGTCCCCGAAGGCATCGTTTGGCGCCAGCCCTTCCCGGGGCCGGGGCTGGGCATCCGGATCGTCGGGGCCGTCGACCGGGAGCGGCTCGACATCCTGCGGGCGGCCGATGCGATCGCTCGCGAGGAACTCACCCTTGCCGGACTCGACCGCGACATCTGGCAGTGCCCGGTCGTGCTGCTGGCCGACGTCCGCTCGGTGGGGGTCCAGGGCGACGGCCGCACCTACGGTCACCCGGTCGTGCTGCGACCCGTCGCCTCCGAGGACGCGATGACCGCGGACTGGGCCCGGGTGCCCTATGAGGTGCTCGCCAAGATCTCGACGCGGATCACCAACGAGGTGCGCGAGATCAACCGGGTCGTCCTCGACGTCACCTCCAAGCCGCCGGGCACCATCGAGTGGGAGTGAGGGCCCTGATCGGTCCCTGATTCGTGGGTCGGGCACCTTGACCTCAGGTCGTGCGTTGGGCACGGTGAATCCGGAGGAGGACTGACATGCATGCGCTGTTGACCGCACTGCTCGGCCTGACCGGCGCCGGCCTGGCCCTGTGGGGCTTCGGCCGCACGCTGCGCCACCGCTATCGTGCGCGCCGCCCCGGGTTCTCGCGCCTCGGCCGCCGCTCCGGCTGGGCCCTGTATGCCGCGGGGGGCCTCCTCCTGCTCCTCCCGGACGTGTTGGCCGGGGTCGTCGTGGCGGCCGGCTCGACATCCTCCGATGTCACCGCCGTGCTGGGGAGCTTGGCCTGGCTGCTCTGGCGGGCCGCCGTCGTTCTGGGCTGGGGGATCGGCGCGATCATCCTGGCGCTGACCAGCGAGCGAGTCGTGCGTCCGATCCACGGCGGGGTGACCGGCGTCATCGCCGCCGTCCCGCGGCGCGACGACCTCGCGCACGCCCGCCTGCGTCGGCAGGCCGGCTATGGCGACTTCCCGCGCGAGTGGGCCGCGCTGATCGAGCACGACCGCGCCCTGGCGCACCGACTGCTCGGCCAGGGGAACCACTTCGAGGAGACGGCGCACCAGGCGGCCTTGCGTGACTGGTCCGATCCGGTCACCGTGCGTGCCATGGAGGCCCTCGTCGAGTGCGATCGGGTGCGCACCCCGGTGCCGCCGCGTGGCACCCGCGACGTCATCGGCACCGACTACGGGCGCGCGGTGGCCGCCTTCGAGCAGGCCGTGACCGCTGCCGAGGCCAACGCCGCGGACCGGCACGCCACCGCGAGCTGACGCCCGCGGCATACCGGGGAGGGCGGTTGCCGTCGGTTCGGGGAGACGGGCCTCCGGCGGGTCCGCAGTCGAGTGGACACTTTCCGCCGCTTTGGCCGCGTCCGGAGTGGCCGGAAGTGACCACTCGACCGACCGGATCGCGAGCCAGAGAAACACTCAGGTCGTGCCCCGGAGCAGGTGGGCGAGCCTGGTGAGCAGGGTCACCCGTCGGCCGAGGTGACGCAGGTCCTCGACCCAGATCTCGAGGACCGTCCACCCCTCGTCGCGTGCGCATTGGAGCTTGGCGGAGTCCTGAGCCCGTTGGCGACGGTCCGCGTGATGACCACCCTGATACTCCGCGGCCACCCGCGCAGCTCGCCACACGAAGTCGAACTCGCCGAGGAAGCCGGAGCCGTCATCGGCAAAGACCTCCACGTTGATCTCCGGTCGTGGCAGGCCCGCCTCATGGAAGATCACCCGGGCCCAGGACTCCATCGGTGACTTCGACCGGTAGTCCAGCAACGGAAGGGCAGCCTCGAGTCCACGCTTCCCGCGCGGCCTCACCCGCGAGGAGAGGACGGCGGCCAACGCCGCCCGGCTGGCCTCTGCCCGGTCCGACGCCCCTTTCCGCGTGCCTCGTGCCGCCCGTGCGAGTACGGCATCCCCCACCATCACGAGGTCGCCGAGGCCCAGTCGTGTGCTGCCGACGAGATCACCCAGGTCACACCAGGTGTGCATGGGGTCAACGACGCTCAACCCGGCCACCGTGGTGACCGACCGGGACTCGAGCCCCCGGTGATGGACGCAACCACGGCGCCGAACGCGGCCCGCCGCGGTCTCGGTCATCACGTCGAGCGAGTCGGCCGATCCCAGGATCTCGGGCACCGGCAACGCGAGGAGGTCCAGCGCCGTCCGGTGACTGAACGCGTGCGGTCGTGTGAGGGCGGCGCTGAGCGCGGCCGCCCGTCCGGCCAGCGTCGTGTCCGGCTCGTCGAGGCTCACGACACCTCGCACCGGATGCCTGATGTCGCCGCGGCGCAGCCGCCCTCGACCCACGCCGAGCGCCCGGGCCTCCCGAACGGAGACCGGGCCCCGCGGCATACCGGAGGGAAGTGGGGCGGGCTTCACGGACCCCAGCCTGATGCCTCGCGCTAACTGCCGACGCGTTGTCCACAGGCCCGGCCGAATCGAGTGGCCACTTCCGGCCGCCCCGCCATCGGGCCAGGCGGCCACAAAGGACCACTGAACTCTCGTCAGCTCGCGAGGATCCCCGCGACGATCAGCAACACCAGGACGACCACGAAGACCCCGAGGCAGCCGAGCAGGGGCATCAACCCCGGGCGCGACTGCTTGACCAGCCCGATGTTGCCCCGCGCGAACTGATGCAGTGGCGCGGCATAGAAGACCTCGACGACCTGGCCGGGCGCGACGTCGACATCGATCGCGGCCTGTCCATAGGTGCGCATCCACTGCGCCTCCAGATCGAGGTGGTTGGGTCCCGCCCACACGGTCAGGTCCTGCGCCCCATAGCGGGTCGGCACCGGGTGCCCATTGATCCGGCAGGTCGGCGTGATCATGTTCGATGTCATGACGCTGCCCTGGATGGTCAATCGGATGATCCCCGTTGGCTGATTCATGGGCGCCACCATAGTGGAGCACATCGGCCCGGCGCGGGAAACATGGCACGCTTGGTCACCGGCGGCGTGCCCCTGCCCGACCGCCCGAACGAAGAACGAGGAGTTGCCTGTGTGCGGGATCGTCGGTTTCCACGGTCATGACGACCGTGACCTCCTGCAGGCCATGAACGACCAGTTGGTCCACCGCGGCCCGGACGGCGACGGCATCTTCCTCGACGGCACGGTCGGCCTAGGGCACCGGCGGCTGACGATCATCGACACCTCGCACGAGGCCGACCAACCGATGTGGAGCGCCGACCGGCGGGCGGTTCGTGATCATCTTCAACGGCGAGATCTACAACTTCCGCGAGCTCAAGGCCGAGCTGGTGGCCAAGGGGCACCAGTTCCGCTTCCAGTCCGACACCGAGGTGATCCTCGCGGGGTATGCCGAGTGGGGCCAGGACGTGCTCCGGCACCTCCTGGGGATGTTTGCCTTCGCGCTCTACGACACGACCACCGGTGAGCTCTTCATCGGCCGCGACCGGCTCGGGATCAAGCCGTTCTACTACGTCGACGCTCCCTTCTTCGCCTTCGCGAGCGAGATCAAGTCGCTCATGGTCATCCCGGGCGTCCAGAAGCAGGTCAACGCCGAGGCGCTGGCCCGCTTCCTCAAGTTCCGGGTCCACGACAGCGACGAGCAGACCTTCTTCGCCGGGGTCAAGCGGCTCATGCCTGGGCACTCGATGACGATCCGCCGTGACGGCACCCGCTCGGTCACCAAGTGGTGGACGCTGGAGTTCAACCCCGAGTTCGGCCCGAGCAAGAGCGACGCCGAGTATGCCGAGGAGTACGGCGCCGTCTTCGAGAAGGTCATGCGCCGCCACCTCATCGCCGATGTGCCGCTCGGCTTCAACCTCTCCGGCGGGCTCGACTCCTCAGGTGTCGTCGGCGTCGCCTCCCAGCTCGTCCACGGCGGCGAGGACACCCATACCGGCGGGAAGTTCTTCACCTTCTCCGCGCTCTTCCCCGGAGAGACGATCGACGAGACCCGCTACATCACCGAGGTGGAGCGCTTTGCCCGGTCGACACCGGTCTACTCCTACCCCAACCCGGACGAGTTCTGGGCCGAGATCATGCCTTGGGTGTACACCCAGGAGGAGCCGACCATCTCCTCGGCGCCCTATGCCTACTACTCGGTCTTCCGCGAGGCCGCCAAGCACGTCAAGGTCAGTCTCTCGGGCAACGGCGGCGACGAGACGCTCGCCGGCTACCTGCCCTACTTCCGCACCTACTTGCAGAGCGCGGCCGGCACCAAGGCCTACGGCCGGATGATCGCCGAGGGCGTGCGTGGCGTGCCGGTGTTCTACAAGCAGTACGCGCAGCGGCTCGAGCAGGTCGTCAAGGGCCAGGGCGTGACGATGACGCCCTTCTTGGGCGAGTCGCTCAAGGGCTTCCGCGACATCACCTTCGGCTACAGCCCCAACCTCAACGAGCGGCTCAGTCAGGACGTGACGATGTACTCCACGCCCAACCTGCTGCGCTACGAGGACAAGAACTCGATGGCCTTCGGGCTCGAGTCACGCGTGCCCTTCCTGGATTCCGAACTCGTCGAGTTCACCTTCAACCTGCCGATCGACCAGAAGATCAAGAACGGCTGGACCCGCTACGTCTACCGCAACGCGATGAAGGGGCGGATGCCCGAACTCAACCGCTTGCGACGCTCCAAGATCGGCTTCACCAACCCCGAGACTCCGTGGCTGAAGCACAACGCGCCACACATCCGGAAGGTCTTCGCCTCCTCGGCGCTCGCCGACCACGGCCTGTTCAACCAGCAGCAACTGCTCGAGTCCTTCGACCGCTTCCTCATCGGCAAGGAGCGCATCGACTCCTTGGTCTACTGGCGGATCCTGGTCAGCCAGCTCTGGATCGAGCGCTTCGGCCTCGACGGCGTGGCCTGAGCCGGGCGCCGACCCGACCCCGCGGCATACCTCACCTAGGCTGGGGCCCATGGCCAAGCAACATGAACTCACCATCGACATCGACGGCGAGCAGTGGGACCGAATCGGGATCAAGACCCACCTCATCACGATCCTCGAGCCGCTCGACCCGATCATCGAGGAGCAGGTCAAGCCGCAGTTCCAGCCCGGCGACTTCATCACCATCTCCGAGAAGGTCGTGACGATCAGCCAGGGCCGCGTCGTGCACATCGATGTCGTCAAGGCGAGCCCGCTGGCGAAGTTCATCGTCAAGGGCGTCAAGAAGTACGACAACGACATCGGTTACTCCCTGCCTGAGAAGATGCAGGTCGCGATCTACCAGGCCGGCTACTTCCGGATGATTGCCGCGCTGATCGGTGGCACGGCCACGCGGCTCTTCGGGCGACACGGTGACTTCTACCGGATCGCCGGAAACCGGATCAGCGAGATCGATGGCTTCAACCCCGACGCGATGGCGCCCTTCGACAAGTTCGCGATGATCGGCCCGGGCGACCCGGACGGTTACGCGCAGCGCATCGAGGACACCTTCGGGATCCCCACGGTCATCATCGACGGCAACAACATCAACGTCGAGGTCCTCGGCGCGAGCAAGGGACTGCCGGTCGACCGCGCCAAGGCGCGCCGCATCCTGCTGGACAACCCGATGGGCCAGGACGACGAGATGACGCCGATCATGCTCTGCCGCAAGCGCCCCTGATCAGACCCTGCACGCAAAACGCAACGTCTGCGTCACACAGAAGTTGTCTGGCACTGAGCGGTGGCGCTCCAGGCCAGCCACCCCAGACCGCCGAGCGGCACCTCCATGAGGTGCGTGACGACGGAGAAGAGCACCACCCCGGCCGTCGCCTGGGCCGGTGGGGCGCCCCAGCCGACGAGGGCAATGACCGTCGCCGACTCGGTGACGCCCAGGCCGCCGGGCGTGATGCCGACGGCGGTGAGCAACCGACCGATGGCGTATGCCGCGAAGAGCATTCCCAGCGGCAGCGCCACTCCCACGTCGCGCATGATCAGGACGAACAGGGCGTAGTAGAGGCCGAAGAAGCCGACCATCCCGAAGGTCATCTGCAGCCAACCGGTGCGGACCGTGTCGGTGATCCGGGCCCGCAACTCGCGGACCAACTGGTCGACGCTCATGGTCGCCGTGCGCTTCGACCGCCGGAAGAGCGGTCGGAGCAGCCGGTCGAAGAAGCGCCCCACGCGTTGGGCCTGGCGCTCGCTGGCGATCACCGCCACGAGAAAGCCGATGATGATCGCGCCCGTGATCATGCCGCCCACGGCGGCATCACGCAGGGGGGCCGGCAACTCGTCGTTGCCCCACCAGAGGGCGACGATCGCGACGACCGGCAGGGCGATCCGGGAGAGGACGTTCCAGACACCCGTGACGATCGCCATCGTCGAGGTGGCGCGGTTGGTGAACCCCCACGAACGGCACATCGCGTAGGTCGCGGCCAGCCCAACGGCACCGCCGCCCGGGAGCAGGTTGGAGACCGAGGAGCCACACAGGTTGAGGATCAGGGCGCGCCAGTGTGACAGCCCGGGCATCGCCCCGGTCAGGGTGAAGGTGTAGGAGTACAGGCCCGCAAGCATCAGCCCTTGGAAGGCGAGGACATGCCACCAGGGCACCACCTGGATCGAGGACCAGATGTCGGCCCAGGATGTCTTGGCGAAGTGCGGAAGCCCCCAGACGATGAGCACCACCGCGAGCCCGATCCCCAGGACGGCCTGAAGGATCCGACGCCACGTCCAGGCGGTTGGCTGCGGTTGCTGCGGATCGAGCACGATTCCCCCCGGTTGGCTCACGGCAGGCCCTCGAGGATATCGGTGGCGATCGGCGCACCCGCCGGATGCATCGGGTCGCGGAACCACTCGCGCCTGAAGGCGAGCGTGTAGAGCGGCCCGGGCAGACGCAAGAAGGCGGCGAGTGTGCGATCCCCACCGTCGCCCGAGGACTGTGAGGCGTGGGCGCGCATCGACGCCCGCTTGGCCTTCAGCTGCTTGCTCACGTCGATCCGATGGGTGATCTCGTCCGTGGCCGAATAGGCCTGCTCGAACGAGGCGATGTCGAAGTCCGGCGGGAAGCGATAGACCTTCGACACCCAACGCAGCGCCTGTACCAGCAGGTCACGAGGGACCGTCGCCTCCAGCACCCGCGGCGTGCGGGCGATCTCGGCCGCCCTCCGCCCCACCTCGTGGACCCGCACGTGGTCGCGGTGACCATAGCCACCGTTGCGGTCGTAGGTGAGCAGGACATCAGCCTGCTCGGTCCGCAGGATGGCCGCGAGTCGCTCGGCGGCCTCCTCGAGGCGAGCCCGGGCGAAACGCACCTGTCCGACGGGGTTGGGTTCGAGGACCGGCCCGCTCCCGCTGTCGGCATACCCCAGCCACTCGATCTTCGCCACGCCGAGGGCGTCTGCGCTGGCCTGGGCCTCCGCGAGGCGCAGGGATCCCAGTCCGCGTGGGTCATGGGTGTACGCCGCCGCGGCCAGGCCCATGCCGCCATCGGTCGCCAACACGAGCACCACCCGATGGCCTGCTGCCGCGGCCTTGGCCATGGTGCCGGAGGTGAGCAGCGCCTCGTCGTCGGGGTGCGCGTGGAAGGCCACGATCGTCTTCGGCTTCATCGGTGTCCATCCTTCCCCATGGCACCCTTGAGGGCGTGAAGGTCGCCCTCCTGTCGGACTGCTTCCTGCCCCGGTTGGGGGGCATCGAGGTGCAGGTTGCCGACCTCGCCCACCACCTGCAGCGGGCCGGCCACGAGGTCGAGGTCTTCACGGCGACCGGCAACGGGGCCGACCGTTCCACCACTCCTCGCGATGAGCAGGGGATCATTGTCCACCGCTTCGACCTGGGCCTGCCCGGCGGCATACCCATCAATCCACTCGCCGTGCCCGAGGTGCGTCGCCGCCTGCAGGGCGGCGGGTTCGACGTGGCACACGTCCACATGGGGGTCGTCAGTCCGTTCGCTGTCGACGCCGCGCGCACGGCCCTCGGCCTGGGTCTGCCCACCGCAGTGACCTGGCATTGCGTCATCGATGGATCGGCCCCCGTCCACCGCGCCCTCGGGTATGCCGCCCGCTGGGCCGAGCGGGGCGCGGCCCTCTCCGCGGTGTCGGCCATGGCGGCCGATCGGGTCCATCGCATCGTGCCCCCACAAACGCGAGTCTCGGTGCTGCCCAATGGGATTGATGTGGCACGCTGGCGTAGACCGGAAGGTCTGGCCGACGTCCCGGTGCCCCCGCTGCGGATCGTCGCAGCCCAACGCATGGTACGCCGCAAGCGACCTGACGCCCTCATCGACCTGCTGCTGCGCGCGCGTGAGCTCGTGCCGAGCGGCATCGCCCTCCAGGCCGAGGTCGTGGGGGATGGCCCAGCCCGAGAGGGTCTGGTGCGTCGACTCGAGGTCGACGGGGTCGACTGGATCTCGCTGCCCGGCCGGGTCACCCGCAAGCAGTTGCGCGACCTGCACTGGCGCAGCCATGTCTTCGTCTCTGCTGCCCGGCTCGAGGCCTTCGGCATCGCCGCGCTCGAAGCACGTACTGCCGGTCTCGCGCTCGTGGTGCGCGAGGGCACGGGGGCGCGCGACTTCGTGTCCATGGGTCTGTCCGGGCTGCTCGCCGACACCGACGACGGATTGGCCGAGGCGGTCGCCCGGCTCGCCACCCGACCGACCCTGCTGGCCAAACTGCAACAGCACAACCGTCGCGTCCCCCCGGCCGAGGACTGGCCCATCGTCGTGAAGTCGACGGTGGCGGAGTATCGCCGCGCCCAGCAGCAGGCCACGGTCCGATGATCGAGCGCGTCGACTGACGCCCGTTGCGTCCGCGGATTCCGTGCCTGCAGCAACGAAACTCGCGGACGCAACGTGGTGGTCATGCCCGCTTGCGCAGCCCGGTGAGGCCGAGGACGACGATGACCAATCCGATCCCGATGATGGCGGCCGGTGCGGCGACGGACCAATTGACGCTCGCCTCGGTCAGCGACCACACCGCGGTGAAGACCAGGGTGAGCAGGCCGATGAGACCGATGATCACCGGCGTGGGCGCGGGCCCGGTGAGCCAGGCCGGTTCGGACGTCACCGGTCGGCTGGCCGGGGCGCCGAGGTCGGTCGGTTCGCCGATCGCCGGGTCCGCCGACACCGCCGGCATCTCGTAGGTGGGAAGGACGGTGGTCGGCGCGCTCCGGTCCGTGAAGACCTCGTCGGCCAGATCGCGGTCGGGGTGCTCGTGCGAGGTGGTCATCACTTCTCCTTGACGATGAGGTCGCCCAGGCCGACGTTGGCCTGGAGGTTGACGGTGGTCGGGGACGGGGCATCGCCGTTGCGGTCGATGACGGTCGACAGGTTGGAGCCCAGGCCGCCGGATGCGTCCTCGCCGACACCGGTGAGATCGAGATCGCCGGCGCCGACGCTGGCATTGAGGGTGACCTCGGTGTCGTGGGGCACCAACACGGTGAGGGTGCCGACCCCGACGGAGGCCGTGAGATCGATGCCCTCACCCGGGGGGAGTTCGGCCAGGTCGAGGGTGGCGTCGCCGGCACCGATGTTGTAGCCACCAGCGGCGGTCGGACTCCAGGTGACGACCCGGGCCGAATCCGGTTCGAAGTCGACCTTGTGCGCGATGGCGGTGAGGCCGACCGGCACGATGAGCAGCAGGGTCAGGACGGAGGCGAAACCGCCGCGCCGGCCGGTGAGGCCGAGCCCCAGAGCCGCCAGCGAGGAGATGCCGAGGGCGATGAGCAGCCCGAGGAAGGGGCCGGAACCGTTGAACTCGGTGGGCCCGTCGAGCACCAGGCCCAGGCCGTAGCCGAGGACGGCCAGGCCGAGCACGACCGCCCCGAAACCTCTGGGGGCGCGACGACGCTGCGGGCGAGGGGGCGGCGGTGGGCCGATGGGTCGGGGCACGGGCGGGACGAAGCCTCCGTCGGGCGGGACGTTCCCCGAGGGACCGGGAACCGGCGGGATCGTCGGTGACGGCGCGTAGGTCGTGGACATGGTGCCTCCTTGGGCAGAGAGGTCCGCCGGGCCGGCGGGCGCGGCATACGCCATGGGTTCGTGGCCGGCGACAGTCGAGCGAGCGCCGTGGTCCGTGCCGCCGCGGTTGGCGAGCCAGATCGCGACGAGGGCGATGAGCACGGCGGGGAAGAGCCAGCCGCCCATCCAGAACGGTCCGTCGCTGAAGGACAGGCCCGAGAACATGACCACGGCGAGGATGACGATGAGGGCGATCGCGCCGACGTTGCCGTTGCCGGCCTCGCGCAACATCACCCGGCCCTCGGTGTCGGGGAGCAGCAGCCAAGCGACGAGGTAGATGATCAGGCCGACCCCGCCGGTGAAGAGGAGCACGACGGCCAGCGCCCGGATGAGCAGCGGGTCGACGCGCAGCCGGTCGGCGATCCCGACGCAGACGCCGCCGACCCACCCGCGGGTGCGGTCGCGGCGGACCCCGAGGCCACCCAGGCTCTCCCAGAACGAGGTGTTCGACGTCGCGTATGCCGTGGTGCCGGGGCCGCCGGGCCCGGCGTCCGACGGGCTGCCCGCGCCAGCGGGCGGCAGGGTGGTCGTCGGCGCCGACATCGGCGACGCCTGAACGGTCGGGGACGGCTGTGGGTCGGGGGGCGGTGTGTGGGTCTGCTCGGTCATGACTCGATCGTGGCCCTTGGGTCACGGTCCCCGCGATGAGGATCGACCCTGAGCGGGCCCTGACCGAACCCTCAGGGAGTCGGTCCACGAGGTGATCGTGCGTCAGGATGGGGGCATGCCCACGCCGTACACCCGCACCGAGGCGCCTCCAGCTGCCCCCGGTGCCCGGCCACGCCTCGAGCGGCCGCTCGCCGGGCGTTGGCTCGGTGGGGTGTGCGTGGGAATCGCCGAGCACCTCGGGATGCCGGTCAAGGGGATCCGGTGGGCGTTCGTCATCCTCGTGGTCCTCGGTGGGGGACTGCCGGCATACCTCTTCCTCTGGGCGGTGACACCGGAGAGCCGCACCGTGACGGCGCTCGACCCGGCGAGCGGCGCCCCCGCGCCGGTCGTCGGGCGTGCGCTGGCCGGCCTGCAGCGCTCCCGTCAGGGCGCCCTCGTGGCGACCGGTGTGCTCGTCGCCGCAGTTGGTGCGCTCATCGCCTTGCAGGCGGGGGGTCTCGACGTTCGGGCCAG
>NZ_HF570956.1:2859138-2861714 GCF_000367525.1 Phycicoccus elongatus Lp2
CCCCACCAGTCGACTGTCACCAACGTGATGGCCGGGTACACCTAGAGTCCGGGCATGGCGGACACCACGACGGCGGCCGGGACCGACTCGCTCAGCCCGGGCATCCGACGCACCTACGCCATGGGCGGGCTGTCGTCGGGCACCTTCGGGACCGTCCCGGGCCTGCTGCTCCTGCCGTATCTCACCGACCGTCTCGGTCTGGCCGCCGGGATTGCGGGCCTGATCGTCTTCCTGCCCAAGGCGTGGGACTTCTTCATGAACCCCATCGCGGGACGGATCAGCGATCGCTCGACCTCGCCGAAGGGGAGGCGGCGTCCCTTCGTGCTCTGGGGAGGACTGGCCCTCGCGGTCGCCTTCGCCGCGATCTTCGCCGGACCGACGACGCCACAGGGCCTGGCGGTCGCCTGGGTCCTCGTCACCTTCATCGCCGGCGCGACGGCATACTCCTTCTTCCAGGTGCCCTTCATCGCGATGGCCGCCGAGATGACCACGACCTACGCCGAGCGCACCCGCCTGATGACCTGGCGTGTCATCATCCTCAGCGTCGCGATCCTGCTGACCGGCGCCACGGCCCCGTTGATCGTCAACCTGGTGGACGGCGCGGCCGGCTATCGCCTCATGGGTGTCGCGATGGCCGCCGTCATCGCGCTCGGCGCGGTGGTCTGCTGGTGGGGCACCCGCCACGCCCCGCTGGCCCGCCCGGAACTCTCCGCGCCGGGGCTCCGCCAGCAGCTTCGGGTGGTCGCGACCGATCGCCAGGCCCGTCATCTCATCGGCACCTTCCTCCTGCAGGCGATCGCCACCAGCATGGTCCTGGCCGGTGTCGTCTACGTCGCCAACCACCTCATCGGTGGCTCGCTCGCCTCGACCCTGCTTTTCGTCGCGACGATTGCGCCGGCGCTCCTCGTGTCGCCGTTGTGGGAGCGCTTCGGCCTGGCCCGCGGCAAGAAGGTCGGCTACCTCGCGGCCTCGGTGATCTTCGGCGTCGGGATGGTGGCGCTCTTCTCGGCCCGCACCGGTCAGCTCTGGGCGGCCTTGCTCGCGTGCGCTGCCATCGGCATCGGGTATGCCGGGTGCCAACTCTTCCCCCTCGCGATGCTCCCCGACGTGGCGGCCGAGGACGCACGACGCAGTGGGGAGAACCGGATCGGGCTCTACACGGGGGTGTGGGCGGGCACCGAACTGCTCGGGTTCGCGGTCGGTCCGGCCATCTTCGCCGGTGTGCTCGCCGCTGGGGGGTATGTCTCATGCGGCGGTTGCGACATCGGTCAGCCCGACTCGGCGAAGGTGGCGATCGCTCTCGGTGTGTCCGTGCTGCCTGCCCTGCTGGTCGCGGTGAGCCTGTGGGTGCTGCGCGGCTACCGCCTCGACGATCGGCTGCGGGCCCAGGAGGCCGGGGAGACCGCGATGTGATCGCGGACCCCGACGGTGGGCCCCGGAAAGGGTCGTCCAAGGGAAAGGGCACTCGCGCCAGCGAGTGCCCTTTGGTGTGGCGACCCCGACGGGACTCGAACCCGCGACCTCCGCCGTGACAGGGCGGCGCGCTAACCAACTGCGCTACGGGGCCTTGGAAGGTCCAAGACCGTGTATCCCCAACGGGATTCGAACCCGTGCTACCGCCGTGAAAGGGCGGGGTCCTGGGCCGCTAGACGATGGGGACCCGCTCGGCGGATTTCCCCCTCGCGCTGGCGAGCCAGGCTCGGATCCGTCGAGGACTCCGAAAGCATAGGGGAGGGTTCTGAGATCGCCAAAACGAGCCCTGGTCCCTGGCACGGGACTCGGCCTCGGGGCGCCCCCCGAAGCGCCCCGAGGCCGAGATCGCCGACGTCAGCTCCCGGACCCGGGTGCGCAGGTCGGCGGGCAGACGATGGTCTCCGAGACCCCGTCGCTGGGGCGGCTCGGCGCCACGTCCGTCAGCACCGTGCCGTCCGTGAGGGTGACGTCATAGGTGAGTTGCGGCTCGGGTCCGCCTTCACCACTCGGCGGGAGCGGCTCGGAGAGGTCGAAGGCCTGGCCGGGCCACCACGCGGCATACGTGCCGTCCTTGATCGACGTCTCCACCGTCTGCCCGAAGGCGTGGATGGTCAGCGCGGCGACGTCGGGCCCGACCTTGCCGTCCACGAAGGAGGCCGGGTCACCCTTGCCGAAGAGCCCGCCGCCCATCGTGAACTGGCTCATCGCGCCCTCGGTGAAACCTCCGGCCTCAGGCAACGCCAAGCCGCCCCCGCCGCTGGCTCCGGAGCTGAGGTCCTCCACCTCGGTGCCGCCGGTCGGGAGCAACCCGACACAACTGACACTGGCCTCGACGGACGTCGGACCATCGGAGCTCGTCCCGGTGAGGAGCATGGCGACGTAGTCGCCGCGGCGTTCGGCGAGTCGGACCGTGAGTGGCGCACCGTTCAACCACTCGAGGTGCCCGACCTGCGCACGGCAGGCCGTCTCGAAGACGGCGTTGTCGGCCGCCGCCACCTGGGCGGGCGTCGCCGTCCAGGTCGCGTATGCCGCGGGCGCCCCCGCGGTCGACAGGGCAAGGCCGGCGACGGACACCGCGGCGATGCCGGCGGCGGCCGCGGCCC
>NZ_HF570956.1:2861814-2864754 GCF_000367525.1 Phycicoccus elongatus Lp2
GACACCGACCAGTGTGGCTGCTGCTCGGCGAGCAGGGCGAGGAGGGCAGGGTCTCCGACGACATAGCCGGCGCGCAGGCCGGCCAGGCCCCACGTCTTGGTCAGCGAGCGGATGACGAGGACGCCTTCGAGATCGGACGAGATCAGCGAATCAGGCTCTCCCACAATGGCATCCATGAAGGCTTCGTCGACCACCAGGACACGTCCGGGGGCACGCAGTGACTCCAGGGACGAGCGTGGATGGAGGACTCCGGTCGGGTTGGTCGGGTTGCCGACGAAGACCAGGTCGGCGTCGGCGGGCACGCGCTCGGGGTGCAGGAGGAAGCCGTCCGGCGCGCTGAGCACGTGCTGGTCGGGCACGCGGCCGGCCCGGCGCAGGGCCGACTCCGGCTCGGTGAACTGCGGGTGCACGACGAGGGGTCGCCGGCCCGCGATGGCGCGCGCGATGAGCGTGAAGGCCTCGGCGCCCCCGCTCGTGGGCAGGACCATCTCCTCGGGGACGCCATGGCGTCGGGCCAGTGCCGCTCGGGCCTCGCCGACGACCGGGTATGCCGCGAGGTCGCCGATGCCTTCGCGCAGCGCGGTCGCGAGCCAGGCCGGCGGTGCGGGCACTCGGACGTTGACGGCGAAGTCGACCAGTCCGGGCCCGACCTCGGCGTCGCCGTGGTGGTCCAAGCCGACCGAGGCTGCCGGCTCGGGTGCGGACGGGAACGCGACCGGTGCAGGCGCCGTCGGGTGAGCTGTTGGAGGTGCGCCGAGGAGGACCGGCGGCTGCGCGGCATACGCGTGCACGGAGGCGGCGAAGGCGGCCGGCACGGACGGGTTCCCGGCCCAGTGGGTGTGCAGATAGGAGGCGTGCACGGTGGCGTGTCCGGTGCCGGCCGGGTCGAGCGCAAAGCCATCAACCCCGTCCTCGTGCGCCCACGCCGCGGTGGGGCCCGCCCCCGGTGCGGTGCGCGTCCGGTGGAACTCGTGACCGCGCGACGTCGTGCCCGCCGGCCCGAGGATGCTGTCGACCGTGGTGCGGGCCGAGCGGTACTGCAGCGTCAGGCGGGGGTGCATCGCGGCGTCAGCGGGGACGGCGCCGACGAAGTCGTGACCCTCGAGGGTTCGGCAGAGGTAGAGCAGGCCCGCACACTCGGCGACCGTGGGCATGCCGGAGGCGATGGCGTCGCGCACCGATGCGGTGAGCGCGGTGTTTCGGGACAGTGCCGGGGCGTGGGCCTCGGGGAAGCCACCGCCGAGATAGAGACCGCTGGTGCCCGCTGGGAGTGAGGTGTCGAGGGCGGGGTCGAAGAGGACCGGCTCGCAGCCATGGGCCCGCAGAAGCTCGTCGGTCTCGGCGTAGCGGAAGGTGAAGGAGCGGCCACCGGCGACAGCCACGACCGGCCGGGATGCCGACGGGTCCGGGTGCGGGTGTGGGGCATCGAGCTCGGCCGTGGGGGACCACGGTGTGGCCGCCAGGTCGGGGGCCCGGCCGGCGAGCTCAAGGAGCAGGTCGAGGTCGATCAGTTGGGCGGTCTGCTCGGCGAGGCGGTCGAGGGCGCTGACGGCGTCGGTGCGCTCGGCGGCCGGGATCAGCCCGAGGTGGCGCGACGGGGCGCTGACCCCGGCGTCGCGCGGAAGGACACCGAGCACCGGCAGGCCGGTGGCCTCGACACTCGAGCGCACCTCATGGGCGTGGCGCGCCGACCCCGACTTGTTGAGGATGACGCCGACGACGTCGACGGCCGGATCGAAGGTCCGCAGCCCGTGCAGGGTGGCCGCGATCGTGCGGGCAGCCGACGAGATGTCGGCGACGAGGACGACCGGGGTGCGCGTGAGGGTGGCCAGGTGGGCGGTCGACGCGAAGCCGCCGGTGCCGATCCGTCCGTCGAAGAGGCCCATCACCCCTTCTATGACTGCCACGTCGGCGGGCGCGGGGGTCCGGGCCCCGTGGAGGAGGAGCGGGACGATGAGTTCCTCGGAGGTCAGCCAGGGGTCGAGGTTGCGACCGGGACGCCCGGTGGCGAGCGCGTGATAGCCGGGGTCGATGTAGTCCGGGCCGACCTTGGCCGGGGACACGACGTGACCGGCCCGGGTCAGGGCGGCCATGATGCCGACGGCGATGGTCGTCTTGCCCTGTCCCGATGCCGGTGCCGCGATGACGACCCGGGGCAGCCGGGTCGGTCTCACCACTCGATGCCCTTCTGGCCCTTCTGGCCCTTGTCGAAGGGGTGCGCGATCTTGGTCATCTCGGTGGCGACGTCGGCGATCTCGAGGAGGCGAGGATGCGGGTCGCGGCCGGTGATGACGACGTGTTGGTAGCCGGGGCGGTTGGTCAGGGTGGCGACGACGTCGTCGATGTCGAGCCACCCCCACTTGAGGAGATAGGTGAACTCGTCGAGGACATAGAGCGTGTGCGTCTCGTCGGCGAGGCGGCGCTTGATCTCCGCCCAGCCCTCCCGGGCGGCCTCGGCGTGGTCCTCCTCGGTGCCGGCCTTGCGCGACCACGACCAGCCCGAGCCCATCTTGTGCCACTCGATGGGGCCGCCCTGGCCGGTCGTGCGGTGCACGTCGTCCAACGCGGCCAGGGCCGCCTGCTCGCCGATCCGCCACTTGGCGGACTTGACGAACTGGAAGACCCCGATCGACCAGCCCTGGTTCCAGCCGCGCAGGGCCAGTCCGAAGGCCGCCGTCGACTTCCCCTTGCCGGCGCCGCCGTGGACGATGACGAGCGGGCTGTTGCGGCGTTGGCGCGTGGTGAGGCCGTCCGCGGCCTGCACGGGGGTCACTCCCTTGGCCATCAGGCGGCCCTCCTGTCGTTGATGAGTGCCACGAGATGGTCCGCGGCGATGTCCTCGAGGGGCAGGTGCTCGGCCCCCATGCGCCCGGCGAGGTCCTTGGCCAGCCCCATCCGGAAGCGGCCCGACTCGCAGTCGATGACGACGGTGTCGACCGC
>NZ_HF570956.1:2864854-2868719 GCF_000367525.1 Phycicoccus elongatus Lp2
GCGACGGCCAGCCGGTGCGACTCCGGCCGGGCCGCGCCGCGCCGGGCCAGCGCGAGCTGCACCCGGGCCGTCACCTCCTCCAGGGCGAACGGCTTGACGATGTAGTCGTCGCCCCCGCTCGTCAGCCCGCGCACCCGGTCGGCCGTCTCCGAGCGCGCGCTGAGGAAGAGCACCGGCGCGTCTATCCCCCTGCCCCGCAACCGCTTCAGCGTCTCGAAGCCGTCGAGGTCGGGCAACATCACATCGAGCACCACCGCATCGGGCGGGTATGCCGCGGCGTCGGCGAGCGCCTCCATGGCCGTTCCGGCCGTGCGCACCTCAAGGCCGGCCAGGCGAAGGGCCGAGGCGACCAGGTAGGAGATGTTCTCCTCGTCGTCGACGACGAGGACGCGGGCCGCGCTGGGAGGGGCGGCGGGCGGCATACGCCCCACTCTGGCACGGCGGCACGAGGGAAGGCTCGGGGTTTGCTGGAGAGTCCCTGTGGGTCGGAGAGGCCATCTGCAGGAGATCGCCAGGCGCCCTTGGACCGCTCGCGAGGTGGCCACCGGAGAGTCGGTGCTGTCCACACCGGGCCCAGCGAAGGGCCCGGCACCCACTGAATGAAAGGCCACCCCCATGTCCGCTCGTTCCGCCCTCGCCGCCGGCGCCCTCGTCGCCGTCTCCTTCACCGGGCTCGCCATCGCCGTCGGCGGCTCCGCCACCGCGGCCACACCCCAGGCGTCCTCCGCCCTCGGCGTCGTCTCCGCGGCGGCCGCGACGACGACCGACACGGCCGCGCCGACGCTCGGCTGGCGCTGGTGGGCCGGGCTGAGCAGCGACCAGCAGCAGTGCCTGGCCAAGGCCGGCCTGACCCGCCCGGCCTTCCCGCTCACCGATGCCGAGAAGGCTGCCGTCCAGACCGCGGTCCGCGACGTCGCCCAAGGCTGCGGCATCACCCTGCCCACGGGTGAGCGCGCGGCAGCGATGAAGACGTGGTGGGAGGGACTGACCGACGACCAGCGCACCTGCCTCAAGGACGCCGACGTGACCCGCCCGCTCGGCCCGCTGACGGCGGCTGAGCGCAAGGCCGTGCGCGAGAAGGTGACCGCCGCCGCCACGTCCTGCCACGTCACGCTGCCGACGCTGCCGAAGACCGGCGCCAAGGCCTCCGGGGGCAGCGGCTCCTGACCGTGGCGACAACGCCGGGCGGCGGGCCCCAAGGCGGGCCCGCCGCGTGTCACGATGCACCCCGTGGACCCCTCCCTGCGCGGGCGCCTCGAGCGACGGATCGGCCTGCTCCGGGACCGCTACGCCGGCGCGATGTGGCAGCGCGTCATGCACCGCGACCTCGCCGCCCACTCGCTCGCGCTCGCCGCCCAGCAGGTGCTGAGCAACCGCTCGAGACTGATGACGACGAAATCGTCTTCCAGCCCGAACAGCACTGACGTACTGTCGATCATGCTCGTGGCCTCGTTGCTGCTGACGGAGTAGAGACCAACAGCATGACTGGGGCCACGAGCCCTCTCAGGTCAGGGCACCCCGCTCAAAGTCGAAGAGCCCCCAAACTGGCTCATCACAATCCAGGGTGTAGGCGGGACCTTGATCCAAGGGTCGCCGGGGATGATGCTGCCGAGACCGCCGTTTGGTGACCCCTCTGGTTGGTCACTCACGGGGGGGTGAGTATTCGGCATTTCGGTCGACTGCGTCGTACACCTGTTGGCCGATCGGTGATCGCAGTTCCTCGGCGATGTGTCCCTGTAGGCCGGCAGAGCGTGCAACCAGGGAGACGCCTCGGGTCAGGTGTGGAGGGATGCCGATGTCCGCAAGCGCTGCTCCGCAGACTCCGGCTCCGTTGACTGGCAGTCGCCGACCCAGGAACTTCCGATGTATCCGGTCGATGGCCTCGAGGAGCCGCAGGCTGTTTCCGAGCACACCCGCCTCCGCGGCGATTCTGGACAGCACCGGAGTACGTGGGTCGCCATCCTTGTGCACTGGATGGCCCAGCCCGGGTACGAACAGACTCTGCTCGACACGGGTGCGGATCAACTGGGTCTCCCGCTTTCGGCCGGAGCGGGACGACCGGCTACTTCACGCAGGGGATCCCCGAGCCCTGCAGCTCGGTGAGCGCGGTGGGCGGCGGACCCGAGACGCCTCCACCGGTCGCGTCGACCGGAGCAGCCGCCGAACCAGAGGGTGCCGGGGATGATGCCGGTGCGGCCGTCGGCCCCAGCCCGCTCGGTGCGGTCCAGCCCGACCCGATGGTCAGCACCATCGTGCCGGCGCTCAAGGAGGTGTCCTCGCGGGGCGTCACCCCGCCCAGATAGGTCGCGAGCGCCTTGGCGCGGTCGGCGTCGCCGGCGGCATACGCCAGCGACGACGCCTCGGTTGCGGTCCCGGTCGATGCCTTGCCGCGGGTGAAACCCTTGGCGGCGAGGCCGTCGAGCACGGCCTTTGCCGCCCCATCTCGTCCGGAGGCGTTGACGACGTCGAGGGTGATGCCGGCACCGTTGATGGACGGTGTCGGGGTCGGTGAGGCCGGCGCGGCCGAGGTCGGTGTGGGCGGGTTGAGCTGCTCCTTGACCGTCGCGCGGATCGCTGCGAGATCGACGACGTTGACGTCCTGGCCGTCGACGTTGTCGAAACTGGCCACCGGCAGGGTGAAGAAGCTGAGGTTGCCACCCTGGAGGGTGTTCGCGGTCTTGGCCAGCGTGATCGGGTCGAGGCCGCTGTCGATCGCCGTGTTGCGCTGGGCAACGTCGACGATCCCGTTGATCTTCACCGGGTTCGTGAGGGTCGAGCTCTGCTTGAGCTGGGTGAGCAGCGAGACGATGAAGGCCTGCTGGCGGCGGGAGCGATCGAGGTCGGTGAAGAGCAGCTTGGAGTTGGAGGTGTCGCGCCGCTGGCGGACGAAGGACACCGCCTGTTGGGCGTTGATCTGCTGCTCCCCCGCCTTGAAGTCGGCCCCCGAGTAGGTGTCGACCGTGTCCTCCTTGACGCACACCGTGATCGGCTGGACGACCTGGGCGATCTCGAAGAAGGCCACCATGGTGACCTCGACGAAGTGGTCGATGGAGACGTCAAGGAACTTCTCGACCGTCGCGATCTGGGCCTTGCGCGCCGCATCGCGCGATTGCTTGTGACGATCCTCCGCCGACAAACCGGCCTGGTTGACCAGCCGTCTGTTCTCCTGGTCGAAGGCCAGGCCGTAGGCGGTCTTGATCTTTCCCTTGCACACCCCGTCCGGGCACCCGGCCAGGTCGACATAGTCGTCACGGGGGATGGAGAAGGCGACCGCGCGCGAGCCATCGGCGGGGATGTGGACATACATGAGCACGTTCGCGTTGAGTCCGCCGTCGGTGGCGTCTCCGGCCTGCAGTGCTTCGTAGAGCTCCGGCGACAGGGGCTTGCCGTTCATGTCGAGGCGGCTGTCCAGACCCATGAGCAGGATGTTCATCTCCTCTCCGGTGGCCTTGCCCTCGAGGATGTCCGAGCGCTGGATGCCGAAGCCAAGACGCGCGACCTGCCACACGGCATACCCGGCAATGACGAGGACCACGGCGACCACGGCACCGATGACGGTGCGCGCCAACCGGCGTCCACGAGACCGGCGAGGCGGCGGCGAGCCGGGTCGGCGCTCACCGGAAGAAGACCCCGACGACTGGACCCGCTGCTGCGGAATCCGCTGCTGCGGAATCCGTTGCCCAGGCCCGCGCTGTGCCGGAATCCGCTGCTGCGGGACGCGGCGTGGCGGTCCGTCCCCGGGTCTGCGGGGGCTGGGCGGACCGGGCGGGCCGGGAGGTCGGGTCACCGGAGCAGTGTCGCGCAACGCGCTGTCCGCGTCTGCAAAACCACGCCGCCGGGTCTCCAAACGGTGGCACCACGGCCG
>NZ_HF570956.1:2868819-2876365 GCF_000367525.1 Phycicoccus elongatus Lp2
CGAGGCGATGTGGAGTGGTGGTTGCGCGGAGGCGGACGTGCACATCGAACGTGCCCTCTACAACGCATCGGCAGACTCGATTCTGGACGTCGTCCGCGGCGCCGACCAGGACGCGAACGTCGTGATGGTCATCGGCCATGCGCCGGGAGTGCCGGCCCTGACCTCCCTCCTTGCGGACGGGCAGGGCAGCGACGAAGCCCACGAGGCACTGGCCGCCGGCTTCCCGACCTGTGGGATCGCGATGCTGCGCTTCTCGGGTCATTGGGCAGATCTCGAGGCGGGCGGAGCGGTGCTGGACCGCTTCCACGTCGCTCGGGCCTGACCACGGGTTGAGCCGGACTGTCCACATGGTGGGCGCAGTGGGACACTGTAGCCATGCCAGCACTGCGGTCCCGCACCTCGACCCACGGACGCACCATGGCCGGAGCTCGCGCGCTCTGGCGGGCGACCGGAATGACCGACGACGATTTCGGCAAGCCGATCGTGGCGATCGCCAACAGCTTCACGCAGTTCGTCCCCGGACACGTCCACCTCAAGGACCTGGGCCAACTCGTCGCCGGCGCCGTCGCCGAAGCGGGTGGGGTCGGGCGGGAGTTCAACACCATCGCCGTCGATGACGGCATCGCGATGGGGCATGCGGGGATGCTCTATTCGCTGCCGTCGCGAGAGCTCATCGCCGATGCGGTCGAGTACATGGTCAACGCCCACTGCGCAGACGTGCTCGTGTGCATCAGCAACTGCGACAAGATCACCCCCGGCATGCTCATGGCTGCGCTGCGCCTCAACATCCCGGCAGTCTTCGTCAGTGGTGGGCCGATGGAGGCCGGGAAGACGACGGCCATCGAAGGCGTGGTCCACTCCAAGCTCGACCTCATCGACGCGATGATCGCCGCGTCCAACGACGATGTCACCGACGAGCAACTCGACACCATCGAACGTTCGGCCTGTCCGACCTGCGGCTCGTGCTCGGGCATGTTCACCGCCAACTCGATGAACTGCCTCACCGAGGCGATCGGGCTGTCCCTTCCGGGGAACGGCTCGACGCTGGCGACTCATGCCGCTCGGGAGGACCTCTTCTTGCGCGCTGGAGCCCTGGCCGTCGAGTTGGCCAAGCGCTACTACGACGGGGACGACGAATCGGTCCTGCCGCGCAACATCGCGACCAAGGCGGCCTTCCGCAATGCGGTCGCGCTCGATGTCGCCATGGGTGGCTCGACCAACACCGTGCTCCACCTGCTGGCTGCGGCCCGCGAGGCGGACCTCGACTTCTCGATCGCCGAGATCGACGCCATTTCACGTCAGGTGCCGTGCCTGTCCAAGGTGGCCCCGAACAGCCAGCTCTTCCACATGGAGGACGTTCACCGCGCCGGAGGGATCCCAGCGCTGCTCGGCGAACTCGATCGAGCCGGCCTGCTGGAGCGTTCCGTTCACGCTGTGCACAGTCCATCTCTTACGGAATGGCTGGGGGAGTGGGACATTCGCGGGGGGTCGGCGAGCGACGCGGCATACGAACTCTTCCACGCGGCCCCGGGTGGCGTGCGAACCACCGAGCCCTTCTCGACGACCAATCGCTGGGTCTCGCTCGACACCGACTCGGCTGAGGGGTGCATCCGCGACCGGGAGCACGCCTATACGGCCGATGGCGGGTTGGCCGTGCTCCACGGCAACATCGCCCCGGATGGCTGCGTCGTCAAGACCGCCGGTGTGCCTGAGGAGGTGTGGCACTTCGAGGGGACGGCTCGTGTCTACGAGTCACAGGACGACGCCGTGTCCGGGATCCTGGCCAAGGAGGTCGTCGCGGGGGATGTCGTCGTCATTCGCTACGAAGGGCCAAAGGGTGGGCCCGGAATGCAGGAGATGCTCTACCCCACTTCCTTCCTCAAGGGCCGCGGCCTGGGCCAGAAGTGCGCCCTGATCACGGACGGGCGATTCTCGGGCGGCACGAGCGGGCTGTCGATCGGTCACGTCTCGCCCGAGGCGGCGTCGGAAGGGCCGATCGGGTTGATCGAGACCGGAGACCCGATCATCATCGACATTCCTTCTCGCACACTGCATCTCGATGTGCCCGAGGACGTGCTCGCGGAGCGGCTGGCCAAGCAGCAGGCTCGCGAGCGGCCGTGGACGCCGGTGGACCGCGACCGGCCGATCTCCGCGGCACTGCGGGCCTATGCGTTGATGGCGACCTCGGCGTCGGACGGTGCGGTGCGGCGGGTTCCCTGACCGCCTGACCGCCTGACCGCCTGCCCGCCTGCCTGCCTGCCTGTCCTGCCGCGAGGTCGTCCCCCTCGCCACCGGCCACCTCCCCAGTCGAGCGGGAGCAAATCGCGGGCTCGGCCCTCAGTTGCCCGCGATTTGCTCCCGCTCGACGGGAGGAGTCGGGGGGTCGTCCGGGGTCGGAGGTAGCGCGCACGCGGGGGTGCCGCCGGGCAGGCGCGTGCGGTTCTGGCTGACCCAGCGATAGACACTGCGGGCGACACGCTCGCTGGGTCCGTGGGTCATGGCCGTTGCCAGGACCCGCCAGGGCAGAGCCCCGGTGCGCAGGATGGCCGCCCAAGCGCGGTGGCCATAGTGGACCGTCCCGTCTGCGTCGATCGCCGGCATCTCGATGAGCGCGCGATCGGCATCAATCGGTAGAGTCGAAAGATCGACTGCCTGCAGGGTGCGCACGTCGACATCGACGCCCAAGCGCGGCACCTGGGCGGCCGTGCGCATGCAGAAGCCGCAGTCCTCGTCGGCGAACATCACG
This sequence comes from Phycicoccus elongatus Lp2, assembly GCF_000367525.1. Taxonomy (GTDB): domain Bacteria; phylum Actinomycetota; class Actinomycetes; order Actinomycetales; family Dermatophilaceae; genus Phycicoccus_A; species Phycicoccus_A elongatus. The sequence goes on from NZ_HF570956.1 coordinate 2,871,566, forward strand.
ACCCGACCCGCGCGCGGCATACCACCATTGTCCCTTGCCGGCGTTGTTCCCGTGTGCCGCGGTTTTTCCGCCCCGGGAACAACCGCGGCATTGGGGAAAAACGCCGACGTGACACACGGCATACGTCCGGCATGTGGGATCGGCCTCTCGCCCATTGACACACGCCGCCCGCGACGGGAGAGTTGCCGCGTGGCCCTGCTTCTCGTACTTCCCCCGCGCGCCTGAACCCGGCAGCACCTCAGGCGCGCTCCTCCGCTGTCCCCCGCCACGGGACCGGAGGTTTTTTTGTGTGATCAGTGGCGGTAGGGACATGGACACACGGCCGACCCGTTCCGTGTGAAGGCAGGACGAGGCAAGGACTGATCGACATGAGCGACACCGGCGCGCCCACGGCCACGGCACCGGCGCAGACACCGTCCCCGGCCCATATGGCCCAGCGGACCCCTCGCACACCCGTGGAGGTGACCGGCGCCCAGTCGCTCGTGCTCTCCCTCGAGGCCATGGACGTCGACACCGTCTTCGGGATCCCGGGGGGCGCCATCCTGCCGGCCTATGACCCGTTGCTCGACTCGGTCAAGGTGCGCCACATCCTCGTCCGCCACGAGCAGGGCGCCGGCCACGCCGCCCAGGGGTATGCCGCGGCGTCCGGCAAGGTGGGCGTCTGCATGGCCACGTCGGGGCCGGGTGCGACCAACCTGGTGACCCCGATCGCCGACGCCTACATGGACTCGGTGCCGATCGTTGCCATCACTGGCCAGGTCAACTCCTCGGCGATCGGCAGTGATGCCTTCCAGGAGGCCGACATCCGCGGCATCACGATGCCGATCACCAAGCACAACTACCTCGTCACCGACCCGGCCGAGATCCCGCGCGTCATCGCCGAGGCCTTCCACATCGCCTCGACCGGGCGCCCGGGGCCGGTGCTCGTCGACATCTCGAAAGATGCCCTGCAGGCGCGGACGACCTTCTCCTGGCCGCCGCGAATCGACCTGCCCGGCTACCGGCCGGTGTTGCGTCCGCACAGCAAGCAGATCCGCGAGGCCGCCAAGCTCATCGCGGCGGCGCAGCGCCCGATCCTCTACATCGGCGGCGGCGTGATCCGGTCGCGGGCCGCTGAGGAACTGCGGCGATTCGTCGAGCTCACCCAGATCCCCGTCGTGACGACCCTCATGGCCCGTGGCGCCCTGCCGGACAGCCACCCGCTGCACCTGGGCATGCCCGGCATGCACGGCTCGGTGCCCGCGGTGACCGGGCTGCAGAAGGCTGACCTGCTGATCACCATCGGCGCCCGCTTCGACGACCGGGTGACCGGGCAACTCTCGACCTTCGCCCCTGAGGCGCTGGTCATCCACGCCGACATCGACCCGGCGGAGATCTCCAAGAACCGCAAGGCCGACGTCCCGATCGTCGGGGACGCCAAGGCGGTCCTCGCCGACCTCATCGAGGCCGTCGACAACGATCTCGAGGCGGGCAACGGGGGCGACTATGCCGCGTGGCGTGAGCGGGTCCAGGGATGGAAGCAGATGTTCCCGCTCGGCTGGACCGAGCCGGACCTGGCCGAAGATGACTCACCGCTGTCGCCTCAGTTCGTGCTCCAACGTCTGGGCGAGATCGCCGGACCGGAGGCGGTCTACGTCGCCGGCGTGGGCCAGCACCAGATGTGGGCGGCGCAGTTCGTCACCTACGAGCGGCCGAACGCCTGGCTCAACTCCGGTGGGCTCGGGACCATGGGGTATGCCGTGCCGGCCGCCATGGGTGCCAAGGTCTCCCAGCCGGACCGCACGGTGTGGGCGGTCGACGGCGACGGCTGCTTCCAGATGACCAACCAGGAGCTCGCGACCTGCACGATCAACGACATCCCGATCAAGGTCGCCGTCATCAACAACAGCAGCCTGGGCATGGTGCGCCAGTGGCAGACGCTCTTCTACAACGAGCGCTACTCCAACACCGACCTGCACACCTCGCACGCGGGGGAGCGGGTGCCGGACTTCGTCAAGCTCGCCGACGCCTACGGCTGCGTCGGCCTGCGGTGCGAGCGGCCCGAGGACGTCGACGACGTCATCGCCCAGGCGATGGCCATCAACGACCGCCCGGTCGTCATCGACTTCGTCGTCCACCGCGACGCGATGGTGTGGCCGATGGTGCCTGCCGGTGTCAGCAACGACCTCATCCAGGTCGCCAAGGACGAAGCGCCCCGGTGGGATCGCGAGGAGTCCGAGGCGATCGAGCAGGACCCCGACGCCGACCACGACGGTCGCTGAGAACGGAGAGGAACTACACCATGTCCACCCACACCCTGTCCGTCCTCGTCGAGAACAAGCCCGGTGTCCTGGCCCGGATCGCCAGCCTGTTCTCCCGGCGCGGCTTCAACATCTCCAGCCTCGCCGTCGGTGAGACCGAGCGGCCCGAGATTTCGCGGATGACGGTCGTCGTCGACGTCGAGGACCTGCCGTTGGAGCAGGTGACCAAGCAGCTCAACAAGCTCGTCGAAGTGCTCAAGGTCGTTGAGCTCGAACCCTCGTCCTCGGTGCAGCGCCAGGTCATGCTCATCAAGGTCAAGGCCGATGCCGGCACCCGCAGCCAGGTCCTCGAGATGGTCCAGATGTTCCGCGCCAAGGTCGTTGACGTCGCCACCGAGTCGTTGACCATCGAGGCCACGGGCAACAGCGACAAGTTGCGCGCCCTGCTCGACGTCCTCGAGCCCTATGGGGTCAAGGAACTCGTCCAGTCCGGCATGGTCGCGATCGGTCGGGGCCCCCGCTCGATCACCGACCGAGCCCTGACCAAGGTCAGTTGACCTCCTTGCGTCCGGCGGGGTCCCTCGTGGGAGCAACACCTTCGCCGGACGCAACAGCGGGGAGGGAGCCCCGCGGCATACCCTCGAAACCGACGAACGCACCACCCAACCAAAAGGAGAGGCCGAACCATGGCCGAGATGTTCTACGACGACGACGCCGACCTGTCGATCATCCAGGGGCGCAAGGTCGCCGTCATCGGCTACGGCAGCCAGGGCCACGCCCACTCGCTCAACCTGCGTGACAGCGGGGTCGACGTCCGCGTGGGCCTGGCCGAGGGCTCAAAGTCCAAGGCCAAGGCCGAGGCCGAGGGCCTGCGTGTCCTCTCGGTCGCCGACGCGGTCAAGGAGGCCGACCTCGTCGTCATCCTCACCCCCGACCAGGTCCAGCGGACCGTCTACGCGAACGAGATCCAGCCCAACCTGCGCGAGGGTGCGGCGCTGCTCTTCGGCCACGGCTTCAACATCCGCTTCGACTACATCCGGCCCGAGGCCGGCAGTGACGTCATCATGGTCGCCCCCAAGGGCCCGGGTCACCTCGTGCGGCGTGAGTTCGTCGACGGCCGGGGTGTGCCCGTGCTCGTCGCGGTCGAGCAGGACGCGAGCGGGCAGGCCTGGGCGCTGGCCAAGTCCTACGCCAAGGCGATCGGTGGCCTGCGGGCCGGCGGCATCAAGACGACCTTCACCGAGGAGTGCGAGACCGACCTCTTCGGTGAGCAGGCGGTCCTGTGCGGCGGCGCGTCGCAGCTGGTGATGTACGGCTTCGAGACCCTCGTCGAGGCCGGGTACCAGCCCGAGGTCGCCTACTTCGAGTGCCTCCACGAGCTCAAGCTCATCGTCGACCTCATGGTCGAGGGCGGCATCGCCAAGCAGCGCTGGTCGGTCTCCGACACCGCGGAGTACGGCGACTACGTCTCCGGGCCGCGCGTCATCGATCCGTCGGTCAAGGAGAACATGCAGGCCGTCCTGGCCGACATCAAGAACGGTGCCTTCGCCAAGCGCTTCATCGACGACCAGGACGCAGGCGCTCCTGAGTTCAAGGAACTGCGTGCCAAGGGTGCCGCCCACCCGATCGAGGCGACCGGCCGCGAGCTGCGCAAGCTCATGGCGTGGGTCGACACCGACCGCGACAGCGACTACGTCGAGGGGTCGGCCGCCCGCTGACCCTGACTGTCGTCGCGCGCTACGGCGCAGTAGGTGCTGTTGTCGCAGCACTTACTGCGCCGTAGCCCGCTCCGCCCATGGTGTATGCCGCGGGGCGAGGCCTCAGAACGCCGTCACCTGGCGTGGTGCATCCCGCGGGGCAGTGGCCGGGGCTGGCCGGCGAGCCAATCGACGAAGCGCGCGCCGCCGATGTCCGCCGCCCCGATCGGCACGTTGCTGCGATCGGAGAAGGAACGCATGGCCGCGCCCACCGGTGGGATCCGCACCAGGTGCGGCGGCCGACGACCATCGTGCGCGGCCACCATCGCAGCGATCTCCTGCGGACCCAAGAGGTCGGGTCCGGCGAGGTCGGTCGTGCGTGAGAACCTCTGTGGCGCAGGGCCGCTCGCGACCTCGGCAAGGCGCTGGGCGACGAACTCGATGTCGACCGGTTGGATGGCCATGTCGCCGACCCGCGCGCCGAGCCGGCCGACCCGGAACCCGGCGAAGAACGCGGCCAGCGCATGGAACTGCGTGGCGCGCACCACCGTCGTCGGCCCTCCCCACGCCTCCAGCACCTGCTCGGTGCGGTGCTTCACGCCGTAGTACGGATAGCCGGGCACGTCACACCCGACGATCGAGATGTAGACGACGTGGGCGGGCGATCCGCTGCCAGCATCCAGGGCGGTGAGGATCCGGCGGGCGCCCTCCAACTCGACCGCCGAGGCACGAGTCGGGTTCATCGCGCACAGCACGACCGCGTCGACGCCGGCCAGCGCCTGGGTCACGCCGGCACCGGTCCGCAGATCGACCCCCGTGCGGCGACTGGCGCTCGCGACGTCGTGACCGGCGGCCAGCGCGCG
>NZ_HF570956.1:2876465-2882718 GCF_000367525.1 Phycicoccus elongatus Lp2
CCTGGACGCCGTCGATGCCGTCGGTCTGGGGGCGGGCGCCGATGCCGCCATCCTTGAGCGCAAGCGCGCCATCGTCGAGGCGGCCCTGGCTCGCAGCGCCCCCTCCCTGACCACCGCCGGGTCACCGGCCGGTCGGGCCAAGGCGATCCTCGCCGCGCTCGGCGGCCCAGATCTCGCCCTGCTCACCGGGGTCGTGCTCGGTGCGGTCGAGGGCGGTGCGCCGGTCATCCTGGACGGACTGGCCGGCTCCCTCCCGGGCCTGCTCGCGACGCGGATCGAGCCGGCCGTTCAGGCCCACCTCATCGCCGGGCAACGCTCACGCGAGCGCGCCCACGCTGCCGTCCTGCGCGCCCTCGGCCTGGAGCCGCTGCTCACCCTGCGGCTGCGCGCCGGTGAGGGCGTGGGCGCGTGTCTCGCGGCGTCGATGCTCCTCCAGGGCCTCCGCATGCGTCGTCTCGCCGCCCGCACGGTGGAGTGAGCAGACACCTCGGCCTCGATTCGACCAACGCTCCCGACACCGACGTCGGGACCTCGTTCCGACGACCAGCTCCGGGAGCGTCCGCCTACGACGGGCTCAGCAGGTAGACGTCCATGATCCAGCCGTGCTCGGCCCGCAACTCGGCGCGCAGAGCGATGAGGTCGTCGATGACGTCCGCCAGCCGACCCGACCGCAAGGTCTGCTGGGGAAGCCCGAGATAGGCGCCCCAGTGAATGACCAGGTCCGGCGCCCGCTCCACCAGGGCCTGGCAGGCCAGGTGGCCGTCGAGCATGACGACAACACTGCCCAAGGCGGGGCTCCACTCCGCCGCCAACCGACGACCCGTCGTGATGTGCACGGGCTGGCCGACGGCGTGCAGCACGATCCCGTGCGCGGCGGCGAGGGCTTGGAAGGCCGAGATCCCGGGCACGACGTGCATGTCGATGGGAAGCCGCTCACCGATGGCGTCGACGACGCGAATCGTGCTGTCGTAGAACGCGGGGTCACCCCACACGAGGAAGCCCACGACGGCGTCGTCCGGTAGGTCGGCGATCACGTCCGCATAGCGGTCGGCCCGCGCCGCATGCCAGTCGGCGACGCCGGATTGGTATGCCGCGTCGTCGCGTTCGGCGTCCGGCCCCCTCACCGGGTCGGTCACCGTGAGGAAGCGGTAGTCCTCGCCCTCGATCCCGTCGATGAATTGCGCGCAGAGGGCCCGACGCACCGAGACCAACTCGTCCTTGGCCGCACCCTTGTCGGCGACGAGGAAGACATCGACGCTGCGCAGGGCCGCGATCGCCTCCTGGGTGAGGTGCCCGGGGGAGCCGGCGCCGATCCCGATGACCTTGACCTGGCGCGGTGCGACGTGGGGGCTCATGAGTCACTCCGCGCCGTGAGGGCGAGCAGGGCGTCGAGGTCGAGGTGCTCCTCCACCGCGTCGGCGAGGGCATCGATCATGGCCGAGCGCCGCTGCGCGAATCCGGCTGTCCCGGGCCGTGATTGCCACAGCGAGCCGGACAGGGCCGCCACGTCGGCGAGGAAGGCGCGCCGGAAGTCGTCCCCCTCCAGGGTCCCGTGCCAGATCGACCCGAAGACCGCCTCGCGGCGCATGCCGCCGGGGAAGGAGCCGTCGTCGTCGACGACACCGTGGTGGATCTCGTAGCCCTCGACCCGGTGTCCGCGCCAGGTGCCGGTCGGCCGGCCCAGCACCTTCTCGCGCGCAAAGGTGACCGTCGCCGGCAGCAGGCCCAGACCGGGCACGACACCAGCCCCGCTCTCGATGGAGTCATCGATCGTGGCGGCCAACATCTCGTAGCCACCACAGATCCCCAGCACCGGACGGCCGACGGCTGCGCGTTCGAGGACGACATCGGCCAGCCCTTGCTCCCGCAGCCACGCCAGGTCACTGACCGTGGCTCGCGAGCCCGGCAGGACGAGCAGGTCGGCCTCACGGCATACGTCGGCATCGGTGGTCACCCGCACGTCGACGCCGGGCTCGGCGGCCAAGGCGTCCACATCCGTGGCATTCGACGTCCGCGGGAAGCGGACGACGGCGACTGACAGGCGGTCGACGATCCCGTCCTGCGATGGGCGCCAGCGTCCGATCGAGAGGGCGTCCTCGGAGTCCAGCCAGACGTCCTCGAGCCAGGGGAGCACCCCGACGAAGGGCACGCCGGTGCGGCGGGTGATCTCCTCAAGACCCGGTGTCAGCACGGACTCGTCACCGCGAAACTTGTTGATGCAGAACGCCTTCAGCAGTGCCCGGTCGTCCTCGTCGAGCAGGGCCCACGTGCCGTAGAGAGCCGCGAGGATGCCACCGCGATCGATGTCACCGACGACCATCACCGGGAGGTCGAAGCGGCGCGCGAGCCCCATGTTGACGTAGTCACCGCGCCGCAGGTTGATCTCGGCGGGGGAGCCGGCACCCTCGGCGACGACGAGGGCGTGCCTGGCGGCCAACTCCTCGTAGGCCGCGAAGGCGGCCGTGGCCAGATGGGCCCGGCCGGTGGCGTACTCACCGGCCCGGAGCTCGCCGGCGGGCTGCCCCCGCAGCACGACGAACGCCCGGCGGTCGCTGCCGGGCTTGAGCAGGACGGGGTTGTGCAAGGAGCTCGCCTCGACACCAGCCGCCTCGGCCTGGAGGTACTGCGCCCGCCCGATCTCGGAGCCGTCGCGGCAGACCATCGAGTTGTTCGACATGTTCTGGCTCTTGAAGGGAGCAACGCTCAACCCCCTGCGGGCGAAGGCGCGGCACAGGCCGGTGACGACGAGCGACTTGCCCGCATCCGAGCTCGTCCCGGTCACCAGCAGTCCAGCCACGCGGCGACCTTACAGTGGCCTCGTGAGCGACCCCGTGAGCATCCACCTCGTCCGCCACGGGCAGTCGACGTGGAACGTCGAGGGTCGCTTGCAGGGGCAGATCGCCCACCCCGAGTTGACGCCCCTCGGACGTGCTCAGGCCGGCGCGGCCGCCGCCGTCGTGCGCAAGCGGTGCGCCCGCCGCGGCCCCGCGGTCCGCCTGCTCTCGAGTGACCTCGTGCGGGCGGCCCAGACCGCCGACGTCATCGCGCAGCGCCTCGCCGTGCCCGTCGAGCTCGAGCCCGCCCTGCGTGAGCAGGGCCTGGGCCGACTCGAAGGTCGCCTCACGCGTGAGCTCACCGGCGAGCCGACCCCCGAGGGCGTGGACGTGACGGAGGTCCGGTGGGGCGGTGGCGAATCGATCGAGGATGTCCACGACCGTCTGGGCCGCCTCTTTGACCGGGTGCTGGCCAGCGCGGGAGGCGACCTCGTGCTCGTCACCCACGGCGACACCCTGCGCGTCGCCATCGCCTGGCTGCTCGGTCGCTCCCACCGCGAGGTGGACTGGGACCCGGCCCCCAACGGCAGCGTGACGACCCTGGAGGTCGATCCCGCTAGACTTCTGCACCAACAGCGTCTGAGCCGTCATCAGCGGCGAGCTTCCGGAAGAACAGCGGGTCTGGACTCACCCAGCACCGCCCACTAGACCCGGACGAGTCGGGCTTCGTCACAGCCTTCGGCAAGAGCGGTCGTATGCCGTGTGCCCGCCTCCCGCAGCCCGCTGCGGTGGGTGAGCGGGCGGCATACGGCAAGCGAGGTGGCACCGCGGAGGTGAGCACCCGGCATACGGCATCGTGTGCGGGACTCCTTCGTCCTCGTCCCAGAGATGACGAGTTGACGATCCGCAGGAGCGAAATCAAGCCATGACCTATCCCAAGGTCTCGACGACCGGCGACCACACCGGAGCCGCCTTCGGCGTCCCGCCGAGCCCGCGCTTCCCCCAGATCGAGGAGTCCGTGCTGGCCTACTGGGCAGAGGACGGGACCTTCCAGGCCTCGATCGACCAGCGACCGGCCGGGGTCGACGGGTCGAACGAGTTCGTCTTCTACGACGGGCCGCCTTTTGCCAACGGGCTGCCGCACTACGGCCACCTGATCACGGGCTACGTCAAGGACATCGTGCCGCGCTACGAGACCATGCGCGGCAGGCATGTCGAGCGGCGCTTCGGGTGGGACACCCACGGCCTGCCCGCCGAGCTCGAGGCGATGAGCCAGCTCGGCATCAAGACCAAGGACGAGATCCTCGAGCTCGGCATCGACGCCTTCAACGCCAAGTGCCGTGAGTCGGTCATGAAGTACACGAGCGACTGGCGCGAGTACGTCACGCGGCAGGCGCGCTGGGTCGACTTCGACAACGACTACAAGACCCTGAACCCAGAGTTCATGGAGTCGGTGCAGTGGGCGTTCAAGACGCTCTATGACAAGGGCCTGGTCTATGAGGGTTTCCGCGTCCTGCCTTACTGCTGGAACGACGAGACGCCGCTGTCCAACCACGAGCTGCGGATGGACGACGACGTCTACAAGATGCGTCAGGACCCGGCCGTCACCGTCGGATTGCGCCTGTCGACAGGCGAATTGGCGCTCGTCTGGACGACGACGCCGTGGACGCTGCCGAGCAACCTGCTCATCATGGTCGGGACCGACATCGACTACGTCGTCGTCGAGTCCTCGGTGCCGACCGGCTCGCCCGAGCGCTATGTCATCGCCGCGGCCCGCGCCCAGTCCTTCGCCCGCGAGTTCACGGGCGACCCCAAGGGTGACGTCGAGGCGCTCATCGTCGAGCGGCTCACGGGTGCCGACCTGCTCGGGCGCTCCTACACCCCGCCGTTCTCGTACTACGAGGGCCAGGCGAACGCCTTCCGGGTCGTCGAGGCCGACTTCGTCACGACGACCGATGGCACCGGGCTGGTCCACTCGGCCGGCGCCTTCGGTGAGGACGACAAGGTCGTGACCGACCGCGAGGGCATCGAGCCGGTCATGCCGGTCGGTGCCGACGGGACCTTCACCTTCCCGGTGCGGGAGTACGCCGGGATGCTCGTCTTCGACGCCAACTCCTTGATCATCGACGACCTCAAGAAGGCCACGCATGGTGAGCAGGTCGGCTCAGTCACCCCGGGGACGGTGCTGTTGCGCCGCGAGACCTATGACCACTCCTACCCCCACTGCTGGCGCTGCCGGCAGCCGCTGATCTACAAGGGTGTGTCGAGCTGGTTCGTCGAGGTCACGGCGTTCAAGGACCGCATGGTCGAGCTCAACCAGGAGATCACCTGGGTGCCCGAGCACGTCAAGGACGGCCAGTTCGGCAAGTGGCTGGAGAACGCCCGCGACTGGTCGATCACCCGCAACCGGTTCTGGGGGAGCCCGGTGCCGGTGTGGAAGTCGGACAACCCGCAGTTCCCGCGGATCGATGTCTACGGCTCCTTCGCCGAGCTCGAGGCCGACTTCGGCCGGCTGCCGCTGAACGCTGCGGGCGAGCCGGATCTGCACCGACCGTTCATCGACGAGCTGACCCGTCCCAACCCCGATGACCCGAGCGGGACGTCCACGATGCGCCGCGTGGAGGACGTGCTCGACGTGTGGTTCGACTCCGGCTCGATGTCGTTCGCGCAGGTCCACTACCCCTTCGAGAACGCCGACTGGTTCGAGCACCACTTCCCCGGCGACTTCATCGTCGAGTACATCGGCCAGACGCGCGGCTGGTTCTACACCCTGCACGTCCTCGCGACGGCCCTGTTCGACCGGCCGGCGTTCAAGTCGGTGGTCAGCCACGGCATCATCCTCGGCAACGACGGCCAGAAGATGAGCAAGTCGCTGCGCAACTACCCCGACGTCAACGAGGTGTTCGACCGCGACGGGGCCGATGCGATGCGCTGGTTCCTCATGAACTCGAGCATCCTGCGGGGCAGCAACCTGATCGTCACCGAGGAGGGCATCCGCGAGGGCGTCCGCCAGGTGCTCATGCCGCTGTGGAACTCGTGGTACTTCTTCTCCCTCTACGCCAACGCCATGAATGGTGGGCAGGGGTATGCCGCGCGCTGGTCGACCGCGTCGACCGACCCGCTCGACCGCTACCTGCTCGCCAAGCTCCACCAGTTGGTCGAACGCACCACCGCCCAGCTCGATGTCTATGACATTCCCGGCGCCTGCGAGAGCGTGCGCCAGTTCGTCGACGTGCTCACCAACTGGTACATCCGGCGGAGCCGGGAACGCTTCTGGGACACCGGTTCCGGGCGCACGCCGTCCGACGCCGAGAGCGCGACGGGCGGCACGGCATACGAGGCGTTCGACACCCTCTACACGGCGCTGGAGGTGCTCACCCGGGTGGCCGCACCGCTGCTGCCGCTCGTGACGGAGGAGATCTGGCGTGGTCTCACCGGCGGGCGGTCGGTGCACCTCACCGACTGGCCGTCGGGGGGGG
>NZ_HF570956.1:2882818-2908752 GCF_000367525.1 Phycicoccus elongatus Lp2
CGCCTGCCGGACGGAGTGGGCCCACCTTCCGAGGAAACACACTCCCCCTTGAACACAACTCGCAGCCGACCACAGGTATACCTGTGTCACCGTGCGAGATCTGTTCGAAGGGGTGGCGGGAGGGGCAGAGCACGAGGCCATCGGCGGGCAACTCCCTGAGGCGGTTATCCGGCGAGGTCGAGGTCAGGGGCGCTGGGACTTCGGGAGCGTGGCCACCACGAGGTCGTAGGAGGTGTCGATCGCCTCGACGAGTGCCTCGACCGGGATGGCGCCACCGATCCGGAGCACATTCCAACCGTGGCGGCCGATGTAGGGCGAGACGGTCACCTCGTCCGAGAACTCCTCGATCCACTCGTCGGCCTCGGCGCGGCCCTTCCCACACTTGACGCCGACGGTGTCCTCCCCGAGGAAGGCAAAGATCTTCGAGCCGACCTTGGCGACCACGTCACCCTCCCACGGCTCGTCCTGCCACGCGCCCGGCTTGTGCAGGCAGTAACCCTTCACCTCGTGGCCGGTTGCCGCCTTGATGCTCACCGCGTCGCCTCCGACATCTGCCGCAGCTCCTTCTTCAGGTCACCGATCTCGTCCCTCAGTCTGGCAGCGAGTTCGAAGTGCAGGTCGGCGGCGGCCTGATGCATCTGGGTGGTCAGTTCCTGGATGAGGTTCGCGAGCTCGGCTGCCGGGAGGTCGCCGATCCGGTCGGTGCCGACGGTTGCCACATCGGCGGCCATCGCACCCCGGCCGCCTCGCCCACCGTCGGCCTTGCCGCGTGAGCGGGCCCGACCGGAGCCGAGCAACTGCTCGGTGTCGGCGTCCTCGCGCTGGAGCATGTCGGTGATGTCCGCGATCTTCTTGCGCAACGGCTGCGGATCGATGCCGTTGGCCAGGTTGTACGCGACCTGCTTCTCCCGACGCCGCGCAGTCTCCTCGACGGCCTCCTGCATCGAGGGGGTGAGGTTGTCGGCATACATGTGCACCTGCCCGGACACATTGCGGGCGGCGCGGCCGATCGTCTGGATGAGCGAGCGAGTGGACCGCAGGAAGCCCTCCTTGTCGGCGTCCAGGATCGACACCAGGGACACCTCGGGCAGGTCGAGGCCCTCACGCAACAGGTTGATCCCGACCAGGACGTCGAACTCACCCAGTCGGAGCTCGCGCAGCAACTCGACCCGGCGAAGGGTGTCGATGTCGCTGTGCAAGTAGCGGACGCGCACACCCTTGTCGAGGAGATAGTCGGTGAGGTCCTCCGCCATCTTCTTGGTCAGGGTCGTCACGAGAACCCGCTCATTCTTGGCCGCGCGGGTCCGGATCTCGTGCAACAGGTCGTCGATCTGACCCTTGGTCGGCTTGAGGATGATTTCCGGGTCGATCAGGCCGGTCGGGCGGATGATCTGCTCGACGATGCCGTCGGCCTTGGCCAGCTCGTAGTTGCCAGGCGTGGCCGAGAGATAGACCGTCTGCCCGATCCGTTCGAGGAACTCCTCCCACTTCAGAGGTCGGTTGTCCATCGCCGAGGGCAGCCGGAAGCCATGCTCGACGAGCATCCGCTTGCGCGACATGTCGCCTTCGTACATCGCACCGATCTGGGGCACCGTGACGTGGGACTCGTCGATGACGAGTAGGAAGTCCTCGGGGAAGTAGTCGAGAAGGCAGTTCGGTGCACTTCCGCGCGTGCGCCCGTCGAGGTGCATCGAGTAGTTCTCGATTCCCGAGCAGGAGCCAACCTGACGCATCATCTCGATGTCGTAGGTGGTGCGCATCCGCAGTCGCTGGGCCTCCAGCAGCTTCCCCTGCTTCTCGAAGGTCGAGAGCTGGTCCGCGAGTTCCCGCTCGATCCCGGAGATGGCGCGCTCCATCCTCTCGGGGCCGGCGATGTAGTGGGACGCGGGGAAGACATACATCTCCTGCTCCTCGCGCACCACCTCACCCGTGACCGGGTGCAGGGTGTAGAGCTTGTCGATCTCGTCACCGAAGAACTCGATCCGCACCGCCAACTCTTCATACATCGGGATGATCTCGACGGTGTCCCCTCGAACCCGGAAGGTGCCGCGGGTGAAGGCCAGGTCGTTGCGGGTGTACTGCATCTGCACGAACCGCCGCAGCAGGTCGTCACGATCCATCGTGTCGCCGACACGCAGCGGCACCATGCGGTCGACATACTCCTGTGGGGTGCCCAGGCCGTAGATGCACGAGACGGACGCCACGACGATGACGTCGCGCCGGGTCAACAGCGAGTTCGTCGCCGAGTGGCGCAACCGCTCGACCTCGTCGTTGATCGAGCTGTCCTTCTCGATGTAGGTGTCGGTCTGGGGGATGTACGCCTCGGGTTGGTAGTAGTCGTAGTAGCTCACGAAGTACTCAACGGCATTGTTGGGAAACAACTCGCGGAACTCATTCGCGAGTTGGGCCGCCAGGGTCTTGTTCGGGGCGAGGACGAGCGTGGGGCGTTGGACCTGCTCGATCAACCAGGCCGTCGTGGCCGACTTGCCCGTCCCGGTGGCACCGAGCAGGACGACGTCGGTTTCGCCGGCGTTCACGCGCTGGGCGAGGTCGGCAATGGCGGTCGGTTGATCACCCGAGGGCTGAAACTCGGACACGACGTCGAAAGCCGCGACGCGGCGCTGCAACTCGGTCACTGGACGCATGGTGCAACGGTAAGCGCCGCCACCGACAACGGCATTCCCCGACAATGGGGTCATGCAACTTCCCGAGCCCCGCACCCCCGACCCGATGGACGCCCCTCCCCTGCGTTGGGGCGTCCTGGGCCCCGGGTGGATCGCCGATCAGATGGTCGGTTCCCTGCGCGCCAACACCCGTCAGCAGGTCGTCGCCGTCGGCTCCCGGGAGGTATGCCGCGCGCAGGATTTTGCGGACCGGCACGGCATCGCGCGGGCGCACGGCAGTTACGAGGAACTCGTCGCCGATCCTCTCGTCGACATCGTCTATGTCGCCTCACCGCACAGCGGTCACCGCGAACACGCCCTGCTGGCCCTCGAGGCGGGCAAGCATGTCCTCATCGAGAAGGCCTTCGCCCGCAATGCGGCCGAGGCCCACGAGATCGTGGCCTCCGCTCGCAGCCGCGGCCTCTTCTGCATGGAGGCGATGTGGACGCGTTTCCTCCCGGGCACCGACGTCATTCGCCAGTGCCTCGAGCAAGGCCTCCTCGGTCCGGTCGAGGTCGTCTTCGCCGACCACGGGCAGCCCCTCTACCCCGACGGTCCCCGCCGACTCTGGGACCCCGAACTCGCCGGCGGAGCGCTCCTCGACCTGGGCATCTACCCGGTGTCCTTCGCCAGTTTCGCGCTGGGCGGGCTCACCAGCGTCACCGCGGCCGGTGACCTCGTCGACTCCGGTGTCGACGCCCGCGAGGCGATGATCGTGACCGGGGCCCACGGCGGGACGGGCGTCCTGCACGCCACGATGACGTCGCGCACCGAGACGACGGCCAGCATCGTCGGCCCCAAGGGACGGCTCGACGTCGGCGAGCGCACCCAGTGGCTCGGTGGTTTCTACGGCCCGACGGTGATCCGCCACCAGGGTCGGGCCGAGCACGAGCCGGCGCAATGGTCACCGGACCTCGACACCACCGATCCGCACCATGTCGGCCTGCACTACGAGGCGTGCGAGGCCGCTCGCTGCATCAGCAACGGCCTGCTCGAGAGCCCACTGCTCCCGCTCGACGAGACCGTGTCGATCATGAGGATCCTCGACGAGGTTCGCCGTCAACTCGGGGTGACCTACCCCCGCGAGTGACGGTCAGCGCTGCATCCGCACGAGGGTCGACTTGCCGAACAGGCTCTCCAGGAGGTCCACGGCAAGTTCCGCGGTCGCGTTGCGCTGGTCCAACGCCGGGTTCAGTTCGACGATGTCGATCGATCCCAGCTGACCGGTGTCCGCGATCATCTCCATGCAGAGTTGCGCCTCGCGGTAGGTCGGACCCCCGACGACGGGTGTGCCGACCCCGGGCGCGACGACCGGGTCGATGAAGTCGAGGTCGAGGCTGACGTGGACGTGCGTGTCCTCGTCCACCCCGGCGAGGGCCTTCTGCATGACCTTCCGCATCGACTTCTCGTCGATGTAGCGCATGTCGTAGCACTCCACCCCGACCTCATGGAGCAGTTCCTTCTCCCCTTGGTCCACCGAGCGCAGTCCGACCTGGCGGACCTCGTCGTGCCTCATCGCGGGCGTCGCCCCGGCCATCGAAGTCAGCCCGTCCGGGCCGTGCCCGAGCAGGCAGGCCACCGGCATCCCGTGCAGGTTGCCGCTCGGCGTGATCGAGGCGGTGTTGAAGTCGGCATGGGCATCGAACCAGAGGACGAGGACCTTCTTCCCGGCGGCACGGCAGTGACGCACCGCCGAGATCGACCCGACGGCCAGACAGTGGTCACCGCCGAGCGTGATCGGCAGGCGATCCCCCTCCAACTCGGCGAACACGGCGTCGTGAAGGGTCTGGTTCCACGCGATGACCTCGGGCAGGTGACGGTAGCCGTCGACCGGCGGAAGCATCGGGTTGTCAGGGCCGGTGAGGTCGCCCCGGTCGACGACGTTGTTGCCGAAGTTCTCCAGGGCCCGCTGGATACCGGCGACCCGCAAGGCGCCCGGCCCGAGACGTGCCCCGATGACACTCGCGCCGATGTCGGTGGGCGCGCCGATGAGACTGACAGGCTTCATGAAAGGTGACCCTTTCGCTGATCTGGGCCGCGGCTCGAGACCGCAGCTGCCGTGGCCAACACTAATCCGTCCCGCGGAGCGGTCAGGACTGTCGGGCCGCCCGCCATGTTCTCAATCGGTCGTCAGCGACTCCGAACCAGGCCTCCTTGGCGTCGGCATAGTCCCCGGAGTCCGTATGCCGTGCCGCAAGCGCCGCCTTTGCGGCGGCATACGCATCCCTGGCCTCCGGGTCGGCACGCAACCAGTCCCGGACGTCGATTGCCCAGTCCCAACCCGGGCTGCCCACCGCACGCACGTGGACGTGGGCGACGCGGCCGGGGTCGACGCTGCCGTGCAGCCGCTTGGGCCAGGTGCCGCCGTCCTTCGCGTTGTCGTGGTCGACGCCGGGCACGCGGACGAAACCGGCAGAGGCGAGGTCGGCGACGAAGGCGGCACCATCGGCCTCGGTCAGATGCCTCACCCCGACCTGCAGGTCGATGACGTCCTTGGCGGGCAGGTCGGGCACCGCGGTGGACCCGATGTGCTCGAGGGCGACGACTCGGTCACCCAGGGCATGCCCGATGCGAGCGAGCAGGCGAGCGGCCTGGGCCGGCCAGGTCGGGTCAGGAGGTGACTGTGCGGACGTCGCCGCCCGGGAACGCGTCCCCGACCGTAGTGCCTCCCCAAAGGGCACGATCCTGCTCTGCCACAACGCATCCACGGCAGTGGCGAGGTCCTCGGGCGAGCCGTTGTTGTCGAGCAGCACATCGGCAGCCGCACGGCGGGCGTCGTCGTCGGCCTGCGCCGCGATCCGCTGACGCGCGTCGTCTTCGGGGATGCCCCGGTGCTCTACGAGGCGCTGGACGCGCGTCTCGGTGTCGGTGAGAACGGCGAGGACGAGGTGGTACTCCCCCGTCATTCCGGCCTCGACGAGGAGGGGCATGTCGTGCACGACGATCGCGTCGTCGGGTGCCGCAGCGAAGAGTTCGGCGGTCCGCGCCCAGATCGCGGGGTGGGTGATGGCTTCCAGATCGCGCAGAGCAGCCCTGTCCCCGAAGACGATTCGCCCCAATCCGGCTCGGTCCAGAATCCCGTCGTCCGAGACCACGCTGGGACCGAATCGTTCGCGGATCGCGGTGAGGGACGGCATACCGGGCTCGACGACTTCTCTGGCGATCCGGTCGGCGTCGATGACGACAGCGCCCAGACCGGCCAACCGTGCCGCGACACTGGACTTCCCCGACCCGATCCCGCCGGTCAATCCCACGCGCAGCATGGCTGCACGCTACCGGTGCCCACCGTGACACCCGGGCGAGGTCATTGCGGGCCGAGGCCTAGGGTCGTCCCTGTGACCGAACCGTATGCCGGGTGCTCCCCTCAGGAGTCGGCTCACCTCCGGGAGGTGGCCGAGGCCGCGGCAGCCCGCAGCGCGGCATACCTGATCGACGCCTTTCGGACACCGATGACGGTCGACCACAAGGGTGGGCCGCACGACCTGGTGACCGAGCACGACCTGGCGTCCGAGGCGATCCTGCGCGCGGACCTCACCTCAGCTGTGCCCGACAGTGCCTTCGTCGGTGAGGAGGGTGGCCGCAGCGGACAGGGACGGGTCACCTGGTTCGTCGACCCGATCGACGGGACGGTGAACTTCAGCCACGGACTGGCCTACTGGTGCGTGTCGATCGCCGCTGCCGTGGACGACGTGTTGGTCGCCGGGGTGATCGCCGCCCCGGCCCTGGCGCAGGTCTTCGCCGTGGATCTCGACGGCTTCACCGTCAACGGCGCCTCGGCTCAGCCGCGGCGAGTGGAGCGGGAGGTCGATGCCTTCGTCATCTCGACCTTCCCACGCCATGTGGACCTGGAGAGCAATGGGGAGGCTGCCCTCCACGCCTCGGGGCGACTCACCCGCGCCTTCGGCTCGGTGCGCACGCTCGGCAGCGGAGCGCTCGGTCTCGCGCATGTTGCGGCCGGCTGGGCGGACGCCACCTTCGACCTGCACACCAACGCCTGGGACGTCGCCGCGGGTGCGCTCATGGTGCGCGCCGGTGGCGGTCGCTACCTCGGGCTGCGCGCCGGCGTGACCGACGAGAACCCGACCACGGCGCATCTCCGTCCGGCCTACTGGGCGACCGGAGGTGACGTCGAGTACCCCACCCTGCGGGAGGTCCTCACCGGGCTGTCCCGCGACGCCCGTGTGAACGGATCAGCTGAGCCCGAACCTACGTACCCGTAGGTAACATGGCCGGCATGAGCGACCTCTTCGACGCCCACCCCTACCAGGACCGTTACCCGGTCCAGCGCGGGCTGCCCGAGCAGGGCCGTCCCAAGGCCGAGATCCTCGCCGAGTTGCGCGAGATGGCGGCGCTCGAGAACCAGGCGTGGGAGACGGGTCAGTGCTCGGGGACGATGTACTGCGGTGACCTCGACCACTACGCGTTCCTCACCGAGGCCTTCGGACTCTTCGCCCACCAGAACGCCCTGCAGCGAGACATGTGTCCCAGCGCGACCCGCTTCGAGGGCGAGATCATCGCCATGGCGCTCGACCTCATGCATGCGAACGCGATCGAGGGCACGGAGCCGGCCGGGCTGGTCACGAGCGGTGGCACCGGTTCGATCCTGCAGGCGATGCTCTCCTATCGCGACCATGCCCGCGCGACGAGGGGCATCACGATGCCCAACATCGTCAAGCCCGAGACCGCCCACCCGGCCTTCGTCAAGGCCGCGCATCTCTTCGGCCTCGAGTTGCGGGTCGTGCCGGTCGATCCCGCGACGACCCTCGTCGACCCGGCCGCGATGGCGGCCCGGATCGACGAGAACACCATCGCGATCATCGGCTCCGCCGGCAACTATCCCTACGGGACGATCGACCCGATCGCCGACCTCTCGGACCTCGCCCTCGCCCGCGGTGTGGGGTTGCACGTCGACGGCTGCCTCGGCGGCTTCATCCTCCCCTTCGGTGAGGAACTCGGGTATGCCGTGCCGCCCTTCGATTTCCGGCTGCCGGGCGTGACGTCGATTTCGGCGGACACGCACAAGTACGGCTACGGCCTGAAGGGCACCTCGTCGCTGCTCTTCCGCGACAAGGCCCTGCGCAACGCGGCCTACTTCTACGTGCTCGACTGGAGCGGTGGGAAGTACTTCTCCCCCGGCATGGAGGGGTCCCGCAGTGACGGCCTGCTCGCGTCCGCCTGGGCCTCCCTGGTCGCCACCGGTCGCGCCGGGTATCGCGCCCATGCCCAGGAGATCTTCGCGACCTGCGCGGCCATGGTCGACGTCGTGCGCGAGCATCCGCAGTTGCGGCTGGTGGGCAGCCCGACCTTCGTCTTCGCCTTCACCTCGGATGACTTCGACATCTACCACGTCGCCGATCGGATGAAGACCCGTGGCTGGCGCTTCAACGGCCTGCAGTATCCCGACGGCCTGCACCTGGCCGTCACCCGCCCCCAGACCCGGGACGGTGTCGTCGACCGCTTCCGGACCGATCTCGCCGATGCCGTCGCCTACGCCCAGGAGCAGACCGGCTCGGCCGAGTCGACGGCCATCTACGGTGGGATCCCCGGAGGCCTCACCGCCGACGTGTCGACCTTCATCGAGTCCGTGATGGAGCAGATCATGGACGCCCACCAGTCGGTGCCCGCCCCGCGATGACGGTCGACCCCGCGCGGTGGGCCGTGCTGACCGTCGATCTCGGCACCGGCGGGCCGAAGACTTCGCTGGTGACCCTCGACGGCACGATCCACTTCAGCGAGTTCACGGCCGTCGAGACCGAACGTCCCAGCCCGGGGCGCGCTCTCCAGGACGCCGAGGAATGGTGGCGTCAGATCCTGGCCAGTGCCCGGCGCGGCCTCGACGGCGGGGCCGTGCGCCGCGAGAGCGTGCGGGCGGTCGCCGTCACCGGGCAGTGGAGCTCTGTCGTGCCGACTCGCGCCGACCTCAGCCCAGCGGGGCCCTGCCGGATGTGGCTCGACACCAGCGCCTCACGCCACTCCCAACGGATCGTCGGCGGACCGGTCCTCGGCTACGACCCGCGGTGGCTCACGGCCTGGCTGCGCCGCACGGCGGGCGTCCCGTCACCTCGCGGCGGGGACCCGGTCAGCCACATGCTCGGCTTCCAGCACGATGAGCCCGGCATCGCTGCCGGCACCGCCCACTATCTCGAGCCGGTGGACCATCTCACCTCGCGCTTCGCCGGTCGGGTCCATGCCTCGGCTGCCTCGATGTGCGGGACGTGGCTCGTCGACATCCGCGACGACCGGACGGCATACGCTTCGGAACTGGTGTCACGCACCGGAATTGACCCGGGGAAGCTGCCGCCCCTGAGTGCCTCCGGCGGCGTCGTCGGCAGCCTGGCACCGGCTGTCGCCGCGGTCCTGGGATTGGCCGACGACGTCGCCGTCGTTGCCGGCACACCGGATCTGCATGCCGCATGGGTGGGGTCCGGCGCCCTGGGGATCGGACAGGCCCACCTGGCCATCTCGACGACGTCGTGGATCTCCTGCGCGGTCGCCGCGAAGAAGACCGACGCCCTGCACTCGATCGCGACGGTCCCCGGGCTGACCCCTGAGGGCCATCTCGTCGCGGACAACCACGAGGCGGCTGGCGCCTCCCTCACCTGGCTGCGCAGTCAGGTCGTCGACGGCAGCTACGAAGAACTGTGCGATGAAGCGATCCACTCTCCTGCCGGCAGCAACGGCGTCCTCTTCCAGCCCTGGCTGGCCGGCATGCGCTCCCCCGTCGACGACCGCTCCGCCCGGGGCGGCTGGACCGGGATGAGTCTGCAGACCACTCGAGCCGACCTGATCCGCTCCGTGCTCGAAGGTGTTGCGCTGCAGAGCCGTTGGCTGCTCGGCCCGGTCGAGAAGTTCGCCGGGACCCGTTTCGATGCCCTCCGCATCCTCGGCGGCGGCGCCGAGTCCGACCTCTGGTGCCAGATCCACGCCGACGCCCTGGGCCGGCGGGTCGAGCGGGTCAGGGAGCCGATGGCGGCACAGTCGCGCGGCGCCGCCCTGATCGCAGCCCTCGCGCTCGGCATCATCGGTTTCGACGACGTGCCAGCCCTGGTCCCGGTCGACCGGGCCTTCGTGCCGGACCCGCAGGTGACGCCGGTCTATGACGCGCTGGCGCGCGAACTCCCGAAGGTCTACTCCGGCCTGAAGGGGACCTTCTCGCGTCTCAGATCGCCTCGATGACGGGATATTTCGGACGCCACATCCGGCTGTAGACCTGCTGGATGGGGTCGTCGAAGGACACCGATGCCACCCCTTCCTCGACGGCGGCCTTCGCCACGGCCAGGGCGACCGTCGCCGACACCATGCGCAGGTCGTTCATCATCGGCAACAGTGGGGCACCCGGGCGATAGGCGTTGACCAGGCCGGCGAGCGCGTTGGCGGCCGCCGCGATCATGCCCTCGGTGACGTGGGTGGCGCCACACGCGGCGACGCCCAGACCGAGCCCCGGGAAGATCAAGGCGTTGTTGGATTGCGCAATGCGGTGGCGAATTCCCTTGTGGTCCACCGACGCAAAGGGGCTGCCTGTGGCGATGAGCGCCTGTCCGTCGGTCCACTCGAGGACGTCGGCCGGGGTCGCCTCGGCGTGCGATGTCGGGTTCGACAGCGGGAAGATGATCGGCCGTGGCGTATGCCTGGCCATCTCCCGCACGACCTCCTCCGTGAAGGCACCGCCCTTGGTCGACGTGCCGAGGAGCATCGTGGGCTTGACCTCACGGACCACCTCGAGCAGGTCGATCTGCGACGGGTCGTCAACGGTCCAGTCGGCGATCTCGTCACGGTGGCGGGCCCAATCGCGCTGGAAGGACAACAACTCGTCCTGGTCGTCGACATAGAGGCCGTTGATGCCGATTGCCCAGAAGCGGGAGCGGGCTTCCTCCTCGGTCTCCTCGCGGCCGGTGCGGAGCATCGTGTCCTTGATGAGGTTCGCGATGCCGATGCCGGCACTGCCGGCTCCGAAGACGACGATTCTGTGGTCGTGGAGATCGATGCCCGTGACGTTGACGGCCGCGAGGATGGCCGCGAGCACGACCGCCGCGGTGCCCTGGATGTCGTCATTGAACGTGCAGTAGTCGTCGCGGTAGCGAGTGAGCAGGCGGTGGGCGTTGCCTGCCCCGAAGTCCTCCCAGTGGATCATCGCCTTCGGGAACAGCCGGCTCGCCGTCGACACGAAGCGGTCGACGAAGTCGTCGTAGCGCTCGCCGCGCACGCGCGCGTGCTGCACCCCGATGTAGAGCTCGTTGTTGAGCAGGCCCAGGTTGTCGGTGCCGACGTCGAGCACGACCGGGATGATCCGGCGCGGATGGATGCCGGCTGCCGCCGTGTAGACCGATGCCTTGCCGATGGCGATCTGGATGCCCCCGATGCCTTGGTCACCGATGCCCAGGATGCCCTCGGAGTCGGTGACGACGATGAGGTCGACCTCGTCCTCCCCGAGGCCATAGTTGAGCAGGGACTGCTCGATTCCCTCGGGGTCGTCGATGGAGAGGAAGACGCCGCGGGGGCGGTTGTACTCGTGGCTGAAACGCTCGATGGCCTCACCGATGGTCGGCGTGTAGACGATCGGGAGCATCTCCTCGAGATGGGAGGTGAGCAGGTTGTAGAAGAGCACCTCGTTGCGGTCACGCAGCTGTGCCAGGTGAAGGTATTTGGCCAAGGGGGTCGACCCGCGTCGGAACTGCTCGTAGGTCCGCACCGTCTGGTTCTCCAGCGTCGTCACGCCGGTCGGCATCAGCCCCTTGAGGCCGAGCACGGCTCGCTCGGCCAAGGTGAAGGCCGTGCCCCGGTTCGTCGTCGGATTGGCCAGGACGGCGCGGCCACGGGCCTTGATGCGCAGCGGTGAATTCTGGTCGGTGGTGTCCTGGTCGTAATCAGCGCTCGGCACGGGGACCACTGTGGCACGGATCACCCGGGGACAGCGAAACGGCCCGCCCCCCTGACAGGGGGCGGGCCGTCTCGGTGAGCACACGGCATACCAAGAGGTATGCCAGGTGGCTCAGTTGCCGGTGAGCTTCTCGCGCAGCGCAGCCAGAGCCTCATCCGAGGCCAAGGTGCCCTCCGAGGCCGGAGCCGCGGGGCGCGCGGACTCGCTGCTCGAGGCGGACGAGTCGCTGCTGTAGCTCGTGGGGACCTCGGCGTTGGCCGCAGCCTCGGCGTCGGCGGTCTGGGCCGCCTCGACCTGGGCGCGGTGCGCCTCCCAACGGGCGTGGGCGTCGGCGTACTGCTTCTCCCAGGTCTCCCGCTGCTTCTCGTACCCCTCGAGCCACATGTTGGTCTCGGGGTCGAAGCCCTCGGGGTACTTGTAGTTGCCCTGCTCGTCGTACTCCGCGGCCATGCCGTAGAGGGTCGGGTCGAACTCGACCTGACCGGCGCCATCCTCATTGGCCTGCTTGAGGCTGAGGCTGATGCGGCGACGCTCGAGGTCGATGTCGATGACCTTGACGAAGATGTCGGACCCGACGGTGACGACCTGCTCCGGCAGCTCCACGTGGCGCTCGGCCAGCTCGGAGATGTGGACCAGGCCCTCGATACCGTCCTCGACACGCACGAAGGCACCGAAGGGGACGAGCTTGGTGACCTTGCCCGGGACGACCTGACCGATCGCGTGGGTCCGAGCGAAGTGCTGCCACGGGTCCTCCTGCGTCGCCTTGAGCGACAGGGAGACACGCTCGCGGTCCATGTCGACGTCCAGGACCTCGACGGTGACCTCGTCGCCGACCTCGACGACCTCGGACGGGTGGTCGATGTGCTTCCAGGACAGCTCGGAGACGTGGACGAGACCGTCGACCCCACCGAGGTCGACGAAGGCACCGAAGTTGACGATGCTGCTGACGACACCCGGGCGGACCTGGCCCTTGGCGAGCTCCTTGAGGAAGGTCGTGCGGACCTCGGACTGGGTCTGCTCGAGCCAAGCACGACGCGACAGGACCACGTTGTTGCGGTTCTTGTCGAGCTCGATGATCTTGGCCTCGATCTCCTTGCCGACGTACGGCTGGAGGTCGCGCACGCGACGCATCTCGACGAGGGAGGCGGGCAGGAAGCCGCGCAGGCCGATGTCGAGGATGAGACCACCCTTGACGACCTCGATGACGGTGCCGGTGACGACGCCGTCCTCTTCCTTGATCTTCTCGATGGTGCCCCAGGCCCGCTCGTACTGCGCGCGCTTCTTGGACAGGATCAGGCGACCGTCCTTGTCCTCCTTCTGGAGGACCAGGGCCTCGACGGCGTCACCGACGGCGACGACCTCGTTGGGGTCGACGTCGTGCTTGATGGAGAGCTCACGCGAGGGGATGACACCCTCGGTCTTGTAGCCGATGTCGAGCAGGACCTCGTCCCGGTCGACCTTGACGATGTGGCCCTCGACGATGTCGCCATCGTTGAAGTGCTTGATGGTCGCGTCGATCGCGGCCAGAAGGTCTTCCTCAGTGCCGATGTCGTTGATGGCGATCTGAGGGGCGGTCGTGTCGACCGTGCTGGTGCTCATGTAGTAGGAACTCCGATGTGGACAGGTGGAATCGTGCGGACAGTTGGGTGCGCACACGCCACCATGCACGCCAGGGCGTGAATGGGCACACGTGTACGAATCCATGGTACCGAGCCGTGCAGAGCAACCGCAAAGTGAGGTCGCCATGAGCCAGGGGTATGCCGGTGAGCCCGGTCCCGTGGCCAGCCGGCGCGAGGTCGACCAGGCCACGACCGTCCGCGCCCAGCGAGGGTGGTGGGACCTGGAGGCGCGCGAGTATCACGCCGACCACGGCTCCTTCCTGGGGGACGCCGGCTTCGTCTGGGGGCCCGAAGGTTGGACCGAGGCGGAACTCAATCTCCTGGGGACCCGTGCCGGTGATCGGGTGCTGGAGATCGGCGGCGGTGCCGGTCAGTGCGCCCGCTGGCTGCAGGCCGAGCGAGGGGTCCAGGTGGTGTCGACCGACCTGTCCCGCGGGATGCTCGACGTGGGCGCCGAGATCGACCGGCGCCGCGGCATACCCCTCGCCATGGCGCAGTGCGACGCGGCGGTCCTTCCTTTTGCCGACGAGAGCTTCGACCATGTCGTCACGTCCTATGGCGCAGTCCCCTTCGTCGCCGACTCCGCCGCCGTCATGACCGAGGCCCATCGCGTCCTGCGCCCCGGCGGAACCTTCGTCTTCTCCACCACCCACCCGATCCGCTGGGCCTTCCCGGATGTGCCCGGTGAGGACGGACTCACCGCCCATGGCTCCTACTTCGACCGAACCCCCTATGTCGAAGGCTTCGATGACGGCTCGGTGACCTATGCCGAGCACCACCGGACGCTCGGTGACCGGGTCCGGGAGATCACCGCCGCCGGGTTGGCGCTCGTCGACCTCGTGGAGCCGGAGTGGCCCGAACGCAATCTTCAGGAGTGGGGTGGCTGGTCCCCCACCCGTGGACGGGTGCTGCCCGGGACGGCGATCTTCGTGTGTTTGCGGCCGGCCCGCTGATGTCACAGGGCCCCGGGCACCATGAGGTGCTCGGGGCCCTGTGATGGGTCGGGGACTCAGCCGCGATCCACGTCGCTGCGACGACGCGTCGTCTGCTCCGCCTCGGTGAAGAAGCGGTCGGTGTCGTCGACGGCGGCGTCACCCGAGCGCGTCGAGTGCTGCGCCTGCTGCTCGGCGTTGCGACGTCCGGCGAGGAGCAAGAAGGCGCCCAGACCCAGCAGGGCCACACCGAGCAGGCCGAGGATCCAGCCGAGCGGACCGCGGATCAGTCCGAGGAGGGAACCCTTGGAGCCCCAGGTCTTGGCGTTGTCCTCAATGGTCGCCTCGTTGTAGCCGATCGTGCCCACCGTCATCGCGACCGTTCCGGCACTGGACTCGAGGGTCTTGTCGACCTTCTCCTGACCCTTGATGATGACGCCGGTGTTGGGCTCGACCCACAAGGTGCGCGTGTTGCCGTACATCACCTTCGCGGTGACGTTGCCGGTGCCGGTCGGTGAGAACAGGCTGGCCGGCACCTCACGCGACGCGGTCTGCGTCTTCGGGATGACCTGCTCGAAGACATAGGTGTCGGTGCCATAGAGGTCCGCCACCTCCTTGAACTTGATCGGCACAGCCTTGCCCAGGTCGCCGTCCCACCAGTCGTAGTCCTGCTGCTGGGTGTCGAAGGGGAACTTGAAGTAGTGGCCGGTGCGGGTGACCTGCTCGGTCTTCTTCGGGTTGTCCAGGTCGCCGACGGACTTGTAGTCACCGCAGCAGTTGGTCACCTCAGCGCTCACGCGGTCGAAGGACACACCCTCGTCGCTGTAGCTGAGGGGAACCCACTTGCCCCCGACGTTCGCTTCCGACTTCACCTGGGTCTGCCAGAAGGCCGTGCTGGACTGCAGATCCTGCTCGGCCACCTTGCCGGGGATGCCGATGACGGTCCGGGTGCTCTTGACGTCGACGCCCTTGAGGGCGTCGATGGCGGCGGCGCCGTTCTTGACGTGCGGGTAGAGGACCGACATGTTCTTGCCCTCGGAGATGGAGGTGCTGTCCTGGTCCAGCGGGACCGTCGCGAGACGGGGGTACAGATAGGGCTTGGCAAGCAGGCCCAGCCCGAGGAGCAGCGCCCCGAGCACGACGAGGATAGCCCCGACAATACGACGCATGTGCGTTCCTTCCACGGTGAAGTCGGTGCAGCCTACCAGTGGGTAGCGCCACTGTGTGCGAGGTTCGTGGTCGCTCCGTCCTACAATCTCAGCGGCCACCAGAGGCGCCCGGACAGAGCGTCGGAGAGAGCAGGTAATGAGCGAGTCACCCCCGGCGCTGACGCCCTCTCCCGCGCTCGTCGCGATCGGCCCGGACACGGAGGCACCTCCGAGGCGGGGCCGCCGGGAGCTGGTGCGGGACGGACGTCCCACCGAGGCCGCGGACCGGGACCACTGGCTGGTGAGGAACCCCCTCCGAACGGCGATGCTGCTCGTTCTGCTCCTTTCTCTCGCCGTGCGGTTCAACGTCATGCGAGACGGGTACTTCATCACCGACGACTTCATGCTCCAGTCCCGGGCCATGGAGTCCCCGTTGACCTGGTCGCACGTCAGTCGCGTCCACACGGGCCACTTCGAGCCCCTCGGTTTCACCGTCATGTGGCTCCTGGCGCACCTGGCCCCTTGGAACTGGGGAGTGGCCGTCGCCCTCCTGATCACGGGCATGGCCATCGCCTACCTGCTCGCCTGGCGAATGCTCGTCGAGCTCTTCGGTCGTCGATGGCTCACGCTGGTGCCGTTCACCTGGCTGGCGCTGACCCCGCTGACCCTGTCGGCCACGACGTGGTTGTCGGCGGCGATCCTGTGGACACCCACGCTCGCCGTCCTCGCGGGGCTGACGACGAGCACGGTCCAGCACCTGCGCACGGGGTCCGCCCGTTCGCTCGTGGGCGCCCTGGCCTGGCTCGTCGTCGGCCTGCTGACCTTCGAGAAGATCCTCATCGCCCTCCCGTGGCTGCTCCTTCTCGGCGTCGCGCTGCGGCCGGCTCGTGAGCCGGCACTCACCGGGCTGCGTCACGTCGTCCGCGCGCGCTGGCGGCTCTGGGCCGGGTTCGCAGGCACAGCGGTCGTCTACGTGATCGTCTACCTGGCCTCGAGCGCGCGGGATGGAGCGTCCCCCTCGCTCGGGCGCCCCACCGTGTCGCAGGTGTGGGACTTCACCTACCTCAGCCTCTTCCGGACGCTCATCCCCGCGCTGCTCGGCGGTCCGTGGACGTGGCAGGGCGTCGGCTACGGCGGGGCGATGGTGGACTCTCCTCGCTGGTTCGACTGGCTCACCCTCATGGCTCTCGTCATCCTGACCGTCCTCGGCCTGGTCGTACGTCGCGGGCTCGGACGACAGCTCGTCGCAGTGGCCACCTATGTCGGATGCTCGCTCGCGATGCTGGCCATCGGCAGGGTCGCATTCGGGGGCTCGATCCTCGCGCTCGAGGCCCGCTACCTGGCCGACGCCGTCGTGCCGATCGCCATCGCCCTTGGCGCTGCGCTCATGCCCTATCGCGACGAGGCTGCTCCGTGGCTGCCACTGGGCACGTCGCTCGGCAAGTCGCTGCCGGGGCGGTCGCTGCATCTGGCGGTCGGGGCCGTTGCTGCGGCTGTGGGGATGCTGTCCATCCACGCGACCAACGGGTATGCGACGTTCAGCACTGCTAACCCCTACCGTCCCTTCGTCGAGCAGGTGCGGGCCTCGCTGCACTCCTTGCCGGCCGACGCCCAGATCTACGACACCAACCTTCCGGTCCCGATCGTCGGCCCGATCTTCGAGGAGTACGACCTGGTCAGCCGTTTCGTCGCCCCGGCGCTGACCACGGAGCAGCGTGCCTCGGTGGGGCACCTCACGCAGTACTCGAAGCCCTACTTTCTCGACACCACCGGACGCTTCCAATCGATGCGGGTGGAGGGAACGTCCAACGTGGCCAAGTTCCCCGGGGTGTGCGGGTGGCTCGTGGAGGAGGGCCAGGCCGTCGTTCCACTGCAGTCGGAGGCCTTCCCGTGGGGCTGGGCGGTGCGGGTCGGCTATCTCAGCGATCGGGCAACACCCGCTCGCATCACCTTAGGCACGGGTAGTCGTGAGGTCCAGCTGGACAAGGGACTGGGCGAGGTGTTCGTCCCCCTGACCGGTGGGGGCAGGACCGTGGCGATCACGGGTGTCGCCCCCGGGGCGAGTGTCTGCATCGGCGATGTCCAGGTCGGGAAACCGGCCCTCAAGCAGTGACGTCGTCACCGGCGGGCAACGCCGGAGCGCTGCGATTTCCCGGCCTGGACGGCACCAGGGCCCTCGGCGCCCTGCTCGTCCTGACCACCCATGTCGGGTTTCAGTCCGGAGCCGCCCTGAACGGCCCCTTCAACGGGGTTCTCTCGCGCATGGACTCCGGGGTCGCGATCTTCTTCGTCATCTCGGGCTTTCTCCTGGCCCGGCCACACTTCGTGGCCTGGGTGTCCGGGTCAGCACCTCCGGCGTCGAGGACCTACCTGTGGCACCGGGTCCTGAGGATCCTTCCCGCTCTCTGGATCACAGTCATCGCAGCGTGGGTCCTGCTCAGGCGTGAGGATGCGTCCTGGGTGCCCTACGCCCGACACGCCGCCCTGGTCCAGATCTACAGTCGCGGCAACGGGACGACCGGCCTGACCCAGATGTGGAGCCTGTCCGTGGAGGTCGCCTTCTATCTCCTCCTGCCGGTCCTCGGCTGGGTGCTCTCCCGGGGTCCAGCGACCCGGCGTGGCCTAGGTGTCCGGCTGGCGATCCTCGCTGTGACGCCACTGGCCGGCGCGGCGTGGATGGCATGGTCGGCAGCGGTGGCCCACCCCCTTAGCGCACTCTGGCTGCCGGGGTTCCTCGGCTGGTTCGGCCTGGGGATGATGCTGGCGCTCTGGAGTGCGGGAGCCTCCGCGGGCCTGGTCGATGCGCGGCCATCCGCCGCCATCGTGCGCCACCGCCGCACGGTGTGGGCTCTCGCCGGTGCCGTCTACCTCGTGGCGACCTCGGTGGTCGCGGGGCCCTACAGCCTCAAGGCACCCACGCCGGGTGAGGCGGCGACGAAGTCGCTGCTGTATGCCGCGTTCGGGCTGCTCGTCGTGCTCCCGTCAGCCATCGAGCTCCTGCCGCGACCGGCCGTCGCCGGGACGGGTGCGGTGATGGGCCGTGTGGCGTCGTTCTTGGGGGACATCTCGTACGGAATCTTCTGCTATCACCTGATCGTCCTCGGCCTCGTGGAGCGCGCGACCGGCCACCAGGTGTTCGGCGGTGGGTTCCTGACGTTGTGGCCACTCACCGTGGCAGGCACGGTGCTCGTCGCCGCCGTCAGCTTCTACGCCGTGGAGCGTCCGGTCATGCGCCGCGGCCGCGGCAGCCGACGCCGTCCCGCCGAGGACGACGCCACCGGGCACGCGGCGAGCGCGACGGCCAGCAGCACCAGCCACTGAACCACGAGCAGGTCCACGGCACGGTTGGCTGCAGGCCACGGCCTCCCGGCGACGACCAGCGCCGCCCCGAGGACCAGCACACAGATCACCGACGACTGCACCCAAGGCCTCCGCGCGACAAGGGCCAGCAACAGGCAGCCCACGGCGACGGAGGCGCCGAGGAGGCCAGCCACGGCCGACAGCAGCAGCAGGAAGAGCAAGGCCGCCCACCGGCCCGACCAGACCCGGCCCTGCGCCACCCGCCCGGCCGTCCGGGGCTCGCGACGCAGCAGCCACCCGACCACGAGTGCCATCGACGCGAGCGCGAGAAGCCCACCGACCAAGGCCCACCGGTAGACGGTGTCCGGAACGAAACGGACCTCGACCCGACCGCTCTCCCCCGCAGGCAGCACCCAGCCCTGCTGCCAGCCGTTCACCCGAAGAGGGGCGAGCGGCGTCCCGGACTGGCTCGTCGCCGACCATCCGGCGCTGAAGTTCATTGGGACGACGAGGACGCTTGCGTCGGCCCGCGCACTCGTGACGTCGAGATCGAAGGCGGCAGCGGACCGCTGCGTGCCAGTCACCGTGCTCCGGGACGGGGCGTGGGAGGAGCTCGTTCCGAGCAGGGCGTCGACTGGCCGGAACTCGCCGGTCGCAGTCGCCGAGATCGACACCTGTCCCTGCGGGAGCCGGACGTCGCTGTCCCCGCAGGATCGCCACTCCAGGGGTCTCCCGGCGAGGACGTCCCCGATCGTCCCGGTGACCTCCGTCGGATAGGACTGGCCGTTGACCACGAGGGGCGGCCCGAAACCGCACGGGATCCCGGTCGGGGCGCCCAGGCTCATCGGACGCACCTCGTTGAGTCCGGGCAGGAGCACCTCGGACACCCCGACCGGGAGCGGTCGCGACAGGCGCCCGGTCGACTCCAGGGAGATGAGCTCGGTGACGGACAGGAAGCGGACCGTGAGGGAGGTGGTCGTTCGCGCCGGCCAGGTAAACCTGCCCTGCGCATCCACTCTGCCGGTCACGGAGGTGCCGTCGTCGAAGGTCACCGAGATCCGGTCGGGCTTGGACGCGGCGAGGAACCGGTCCCTGAGGAACTGGATCTCGTGCACGAGTGCCGGCGAGGGCAGCGTCAGGCTGAGGGTCGGGGTGACATCGGTCCCCGCAGCCGTCCAACCCGTGCCGAGGGAGCCGTCGATGACGGTGCCCGGACGGCCGGCGACCTCGTCGGTGCCGCGGCTCGAGGCGGTCGCCCGGATCGGTGAGACGTCGTCGAGCAGGTGGTCGGCGCCTCCGCCCGATGCGGCGACAACATGTCCGTCCAGGCGGCTGACCAGTGGACCGGCCATGGTGAGCTCTCGCGCGAGGTGGTCCCCGTCCTCCCACTGGCGGCCCGTGCCAGGGAGGCACAGCGGTCGGTCGACGACCCAGGCACAGTCACGACGGGGCACGCGGTCGCGGAGGACGACGGCGCCGGTCGCTGCGGCTGACGCTGGCACCCGCAGGGCCGTCCCCATGCTGACTCCCGGCACGGAGACCTCGGCCAGGCCCGTGCCCATCCGCCCGCTGTCGTCCACACGGGTGACGGTCACCCGCAGCCCCGTCGTGCGCCCGGGGGGCAGCGGCACCCGTTGCGGGGCGTAGTCGGCGTTGAGCTCGGTTCGCGTCGTCCCGGCGTCCGTGCGGACCTCCACCTCGCGAGGGAGTGCGACCTTGTCGGTGCGCGGCAGGCTCACGAACAGCTCATCGGCCTCGACGGGAGCGGCGAGCTCGACGTCGAGCCACTCCCCCGCTCCGGACCCGTAGCGCCCGCTCACCCACGCCGTCGCCCCGTCGCCATCGAGTGCCGCAGTGGGCGAGTATCCGGCACCCAGCCGCAGCGACGCGTCGGCGTCCGCGGCCGACGAGGACGCCGTGACCCGCCGCAGCGAGCCGGTGAAGGTGCGGACCGTCTTCGGGGAGGTCGCATCGGCCGTGTAGTCCCTGAGCAGCGGCGCACCCTCGGCCAGGACAGACGAGCGGTTCTCCGTGGCGCGCCCGAAGAACACCTCCCGACGCTGGTTGCCGTCAGTCGTCACGTGGAGCGCTCGCGCCTCGAGATCCACCGGGAGGGCGGCCGCGTCCTCACCCACGACCGCGACGGTCCCGGCCGCGGCGGTTCCAAGGACATGTGGCACGTCCTCCGCGCCACCCGACACGACGGCGAGGTCCTCCCCCGCCACGACGCGGGCCCCGACCGGATCACCGGTGGCGTAGACCTCGAGCACTTGGTAGGGCAGCCGGCTCCTCTGGTCCACAGTGACGTTCTCGGACTCGGCGGGCAGCCCCACGGGAGCCCCGAGGCCGGGGCCGAAGCCGGCCACCTTCGTCAGGCCGGCGGACAGCAGGGCGTCGTGCACCCGGAGCATCCGTCCACTGGGTGAGTCCGCAGCGTCTGGCCGCAGGTCATTGCGGACCACCACGAACCGGACGCCGGCGAGGTCGAGCCCAGCACGCAGGTCACGCCCGCCCTGGCCCGAGGACATGAGGGACTCGAGCTCATCGAGCCACCGGGTCGTCCCGGCGCTGCCCAAGGGAACCGCGTCGCGCGTGACGAACGCGCGGCGGCCGATCGCCTGCAGCGGGTCGTCCTTCGTCGACCCCCAGATGAAGTCCCCGAAGCTGGTGGCCGGCACCGTCATCGTCGTCCCCGCACCCTCCTGGCGGTCCAGCCAGGCGGCGGCCTGGCGCCAGTACTCCGGGATCCTCGGGTAGCCCTCGCCACGGGCGAGGAGCCCGTTGACGCCCGGAGCCGCCACCATGAGGACCAGCGACGCCGCCATGACCTTGCGCAGCAGCGGAGCCAACCGGTTGGCCACCATCCAGGCCCGGACCAGGCTGAGGAACCACGCCGCACCCAAGGCCAGCGGTAGCCGGATGACGAGCTCGAACTTGTGCGTGTTGCGAAGGGCCGCACCGTCGGCGTCGAGGAACGAGTTGACGGCCTCCGCGCCGGGCGAGGCGGCCGGTCCGACATGACCGAGAGTCACGAGGACCAGTCCCGTGAGAAATCCGGAGACCAAGAACAACCGGTGTCGCGGCGGTGCCGCCCAGATGCCCAGCAGTCCGACGACCGGGACGGCCATCGCGGCGACCACCAGCACCGCATTCGTCACGATGGCCCAGCCGCCAGGCCAGGACGGCCCGCCAGGGCCGGCGAGGAAGTTTAGCCACGGGGTCGTCCCAGACACGGCGTTGAAGACGCTCGCGAACGCGGTCGTCACGTCTGCGTTCTCGATCCAGTTCAGGAAGGGGGGGCTGTACCGGCCCAGCACGAGAAGCGGGCCGAACCACCAGAAGATCGCGACGATCACGCACCCCAGCCACGCCGCGAGGCGGGGAATGGACTCGCGCAGGGACTCGCGGGTGAGGAACCACAGCGTCGGCAGGACGAGCGTCGCCCCCGTGGCGACCGCGTTCACGCCACCCACCGCGGCGACGGCCAGCGCCGACATGCTGAGGCGAAGCGGCCACCCCCACGGCCGCCGCGTCGTCAGGGGAAGCAGGACCCAGGGCGCCATGGCCAACGGCCACACCTCGACGGACGTGACGGCGACCTCACTGAGGAACCGCGGACTCAGCGCGAACAGCAGGGCCGCGAGGTAGCGGCCCCACGGGGTCCCCAACCGTATCGCGCCACTGAGCAGCCACACTCCCGAGAACGCGACGCCCAGCACGATCGTCCACCACAGCCGCTGAACGATCCACGGCGGGATCCCGCCCTCGATGAGGAGCCAGTGGATGGGGCCGACCGGGAAGAGGTACCCGTAGGCCTGGTTCTGCAGCTGCCCCATGGCTCCGTTCGGGTCCCACAGGTGCAGGGCCCGGGACATGAACGCACCCGGGTCCTCGGTGAGGTCCACCTTGGTGTCCGGCACGATGAGGCCGCCTGCTTGGCGGAAGGCCAGGGCGGCAAGGAAGACCCATGCTGCGAGCAGGCGTGTCCGCCACACCCACGATCCCGCCGCGCGTTCGGCGACGGCCGCGGTGGTCACCCGCTCGGGACCCGCAGCACGATGACGGCGTTCCACGACACCACCTCACGCAGTCCGGGCACGGCGGCCACCCAGTGCGCCCAGCGGGGGTGGTAGCGCGGGAAGATGTCGACGACCGTGGCGCGACCGTCAGCGGCGGTGGCGCGCGCCCAGCGCACCATCGGCCCGACCGGGCAGTTGAACAGGCTCGACCCGTAGTCGTTCTTCGGCCGCCTGCCGTGGCGCGCGGCATACCGGTCGGCGGCATACCGACCGCCCAGGTAGTGCCACATCCCCGTCTCGTGACCGCCGTGCGGTGAGAGCCAGGGCGTCCACGACAGGAAGACCAGTCCGCCGGGGCGTGTGACCCGCAGCATCTCCTCGGCCATCGCCAACGGGTCGGGCACGTGCTCGAGCACATTGCTGGAGAAGGCCACGTCGGCACAACCGTCCGCGAACGGCAGCGACAAGCCCGAGCCGCGCACGCCGATCCCGCCGGGCGCACCGTGGGCGCTCAACTCCCCGGCATCGGGCTCGACCCCGGCGTAGCGCGCCCCGGCCGTCTGGAAGGCATCGCTGAAATATCCCGGGCCACCGCCGATGTCGATGACCGTCGCTCCGGCAAGGTCGGCCCACTGGCCGACCATGTCGACCGAGTCCCGGGCCAACGCTCCGTAGAAGGCATCGGGGTCGGCCTGCTCCCGGCGGAAAGCGGCGAACAGCCGGCGCGAGCGAGCCAGGTCGGCCGTGAACGCTGGCACCCCGGACCGGGAGTGGCCCTGCTGTAGCATCCGTCTCCGGTCCTGAGGAAAGAATCATGTCGTGCGTATTGCCTTCTTGAACTGGCGTGACTCTACACACCCCGAAGGCGGCGGAGCCGAGAAGTACGCCGAGACGGTCTGCACAGGACTGGCTGCCAGGGGCCACGAGGTCACGCTGTTCTGCGCCCGCCACGCGGCGTCGGCTGCCCTCGAGCTCAAGGACGGCGTCCGCTACGCGCGCCAGGGCGGACGCGTTGGCGTGTATGCCGCGTCGCTGCGCCGACTGCGCGCCGTCGAACGGGCCGAGGGCGCGTTCGACGTCGTGGTCGACACCCAGAACGGCGTCCCCTTCGCGGCGCCCCTGGCGACGCGCTCGCCGGTCGTCGTTCTCGTCCACCACGTCCACCGCGAGCAGTGGCCGATCGTCTTCGGCCCGGCCGCGGCGCGCGTCGGCTGGGTCCTGGAGTCGAGGGTCGCCCCACGCTTCTACAGAGGCCGGCAGTACGTCGCCGTCTCCCAGGAGACCAAGGCCGAACTGGTCGAGCTGGGGGTGCGTGCCCGCGACATCGCCGTCATCCACAACGGCACCGACGCGCCGATCGAGACCGGTACGCCCCGCGCCGGCGACCCGCGGCTCGTCGTCCTCGGGCGCCTCGTCCCGCACAAGCGGGTCGAGCACGCCGTCGAGGTCCTGGCACGCCTCCTTCCGCGGCATCCTCGGCTGAGCCTGCACATCGTCGGGGACGGCTGGTGGGCCGACGAGATCCGTCGGGCGGCGAGCGAGCGCGGCGTGGAGGACCAGGTCCGGCTGCTGGGGCACGTCGACGAGGTCACCAAGAACCGAGAGCTCGCCGAGGCGTGGGTGGCCCTGGCCCCCAGCGTCAAGGAGGGGTGGGGACTGTGCGTCGTGGAGGCGGCCAGCCACGGGACGCCCACAGTGGCCTACTCCGGGTCGGGGGGCCTGTCGGAGTCGATCGTCGACGGGTGGAGCGGGGTCCTGGTCGACGGCCTCGACGCAATGGTCTCCACGATCGACACCCTGCTGCGGGACCCCGGCGAGCGCGCCCGGATGGGTGCTGCGGCCCGGGACCATGCCGCCCTCTTCAGCTGGGATCGGACGGTCGAGGCGTGGGAGGCCCTGCTGGCCAGAGTCGTGCGCGGCGAGGAGCACACCGGCATGACGGACGACTTCGACCACGGCCCCGCCCCGCGCTGAGCCACTCGGCTCTCTTCCGACGCCACCCTTGGTCAACCAGCACTGAGCCCCACCGACCTCGGTCGGTGGGGCTCAATGCGGGAGGTCAGTAGCCGAGCTTCGCTCCGGGCTCGATGAGGGTCTGCTGGCCGTTGTCCACGGCGGCGCTCTCGGAGGGGGCGTTCGACGAGACGATCGCCGCGGCGGCTGCCCAGGACATCAGCCCGCCGGCCAGCAGGCTGACGAGGAGGAACAGCAGGCCACGGCGGCGGTTGGTGTTGTCGTCGGCGTAGGTGGCACTCATGGGCGTGGCGATCCTTCGGCAGATGGGAAACCTACCGAATGGTAACGGCCTTTGACCCCAAGTACATAATCCGCCACGACCGACGTGTCGTGACCGTTCAGGCCGCCCACAGCCCGCCACGGCACAGCGTCGGCCCATGGTGTCACTCGGCGCGGGTGACGTCCCAGAGCACCCAGTCCGGCGTCCTCGCCAGCTCGCGCCAGCCGGGCCGCACCACGGGCTGGGTGCCCGGTGACGTGACCCAGGCGAGCACGAGCGTCACGCCCTGGGACCGCAGCGCCTGCGCCGAGAGCCGGCCCTCGGACCAGGCCTGCTCGTGGGGCACCGGGTGGTCGTCAACCACCCGCAGCCTTCCGTCGCGGGTCACGCGCAGCGCCGAGCTCGTCACCACCGTGGCAGGCAGTCCTCGCGGTGACGGGTCGAGGAACGAGGACTCCCCGGCCCACACGGTCCGGCGCAGCGGTTGCCATGGCATGGAGAGGACCACCGGGCGCCGCCCGTGGGAACCGGCCTGCTCCACGGCCCCCACGACCTCTTGCCATCCGGCGGGGTACGTGATGGGTCGGTACGCCTGCGCCAGTCGCCCGGTCAGGTCCGGCTGCATCCCGACGAGGGCCGCCGTCACCGCGACGGCCACGGCCGCTGCTGTCGGTCGGCCAAAGGGTGCAGACCTCTTGGTGCGGCCGACGGCGAGGCCGGCCAACCCTGCCTGCGCGAGGACGGCGAGGCCGAGCAGCCGGTGCTGGTCACGGACGAGGGCCAGGCCGGGCACGGCCTGGAGTGCGGTGACCACGCCGACGAGGGGCCCGCTGAGCAGGGCGGCGAGGCTCGCCGGCAGGACCAGCGCGGTCAGCGCCAGGAGGCGTCGCCGGCCCCTGAGCGTCAGGGCCCCAGCACACGCCAGGGCAAGCACGAGCGCGGAGGCCAACGAGGACGTCAGGTCCCGCCGGGAGGCCAGAGCGGCCGACTCAGACCAGATCCCCCCACCCGCGAGGGCGGACCACCAGGTGCCGAGACCGGTGTCGTCGCGCAGCGCGAACGCCGCGCCCCCGTCCGGGTCGGCGTGGCCTCCCGAGGCGGCCACGAGCGAGGGAAGCAGCCAGGGCAGGCACCAGCCG
>NZ_HF570956.1:2908852-2922697 GCF_000367525.1 Phycicoccus elongatus Lp2
AGGACTTCCGCACCTGGCACGCCACGGTGCTGGCCGCGGCCGCGCTGGCGGCGAGCGCCGAACCGGGCGACACGGCGGCATCGCGCAAGCGCGCGGTCAAGGCCGCCGTCGAGGAGGTCGCGGGCTATCTGGGCAACACCCCGACGATCGCCAAGAACTCCTACATCGATCCTCGCGTCCTCGACCGTTATGAAGCCGGCACCGTCATCGACCTGCCCAAGGCCCGCCTGCCCGAGCGACGTCAGGCCGCTCTCGAAAAGGCGGTCCTGGCGCTCCTGCGCGACGACTGACCCCGCCCCAGCGACACTTGGCTGCACCTGACCAACCCCTTGCGTCCGGCACGTGGACGGCATACCAACCACCTTGCCGGACGCAAGGGCTGGACCAGCGCGAGCCGACCCCACCGCATGGGCGAGAATCGGGGCATGACCACGACGGCGGAAACCACGACCGACATCCTCGACGTCGCCCGGGCACAGGTGCTCGAGCGCGGTGAGGCGTTGACGCAGGCGCAGATCGTCGAGGTCCTGCGCACCGGGGACGACCGGCTCGCGGACCTGCTGGCGCTGGCGCACGAGGTGCGGATGAAGTACCAGGGGCCGAGCGTCGAGGTCGAGGGGATCGTCTCGCTCAAGACCGGTGGCTGCCCGGAGGACTGCCACTTCTGCTCGCAGTCGGGCCAGTTCACCTCGCCGGTGCGCTCCGTGTGGCTCAACATCCCCGAGCTCGTGCGCGCCGCCAAGCAGACCGCCGCGACCGGCGCGAGTGAGTTCTGCATCGTCGCCGCCGTCCGCGGCCCTGACGACAAGCTCATGGAGCAGATGCGCGAGGGCGTCGCCGCGATCCGCGCGGCCGTCGACATCAACGTCGCCGCGTCGCTCGGCATGCTCAGCCAGGGGCAGGTCGATGATCTCGTCGACATGGGTGTGCACCGCTACAACCACAACCTCGAGGCCGGTCGGTCCTTCTTCCCGAACGTCGTGACGACCCACTCCTGGGAGGAGCGCTGGGAGACCTGCGAGATGGTCAAGGAATCCGGCATGGAGCTCTGCTGCGGCGGCCTCGTCGGCATGGGCGAGACCATCGAGCAGCGCGCCGAACTCGCCGCCGACCTCGGCCGGCTCGAGCCGCACGAGGTGCCGCTCAACTTCCTCAACCCGCGTCCGGGCACCCCCTTCGGTGACCTCGAGCCGATGGAGACCAACGACGCGCTGCGCACGATCGCGGCCTTCCGGCTGGCGCTCCCCCGCACGATCCTGCGGTATGCCGGTGGCCGCGAACTCACGCTCGGCGATCTCGGCACCCGCGACGGCCTGCTCGGCGGCATCAACGCGGTCATCGTCGGCAACTACCTGACGACCCTGGGACGGGACCCCAAGGAGGATCTCGCCCTCCTCGACGACCTCGAGATGCCGATCCGCGCCCTCAACGAGACCTTCTAATCGCTTCTCCCCCAACCGATCTCGTATGCCGCTGACTCGCCCCGACGAAGACCTCCCCCTCCCCGACGAGGCCGGCTCCGCGGCATACTGCGGCCGGTGCGGGGACGCACTCGCCGGCGGTGACCACGAGCGCTGCGAGCGCCTGCTCGCCCTCGAACCCCCGCGCTACTGCGGGCAGTGCCGGCGTCGGATGAAGGTGCAGGTCGCCCCCGGCACATGGACGGCGACGTGCGTCCAACACGGCACGGTCGAGCACTCCACCTGGTCCTGACGACGCCGCCGAACTCCTTGCGTCCGCGAGATCCGTCGCCATGGGAACGCTTCACGCGGACACAAGGGGGCTCTTCACGGTGCCGGTGCGCTGATCAGCCCGGCAGCCGGTAACTGATCGTGTGGCGGTGCTCGCCCTCGACGACGTCGAGGGCGAGCACTCCGCTAATCCCGGCGAGTTCCCCGTGCCCCGATCCCGGGGCGACGACGTAGGTCTGCTCGATGGCGCCCCCGTCCATCGTCCCCAACTGGACGAAGGCGAAGCCCCCGGCCCGCCCGTCGAGCATTCCCTCGACCGTCTCCACGGCGACATAGGCCGCCGCCCCGGCCTCCGGGTTGCCGGCCGAGAGCATCACCCCATGACCGACCCCGCAGAGGTCACCGGTCCAGGTCTTGCCGAGATCGAAGCGACCGGTGCGTTCGACCAGTTCGTCGCCAGGGGTCAGTCTCACCTCGAAGGTGCCGTGCGCCGTGTGAGTCGTCATGCGACCACAATGGCATCGATGACCGACACCGTGGCCGCCGCGCTCGCCTTCGACCGCGAGCATCTCTGGCATCCCTACTCGTCGGCCCTCACGCCGGGCGACCCCTTCTTCGTGGAGTCTGCCCGCGGCATACGAATTCGGCTGCGGGACAGGGATGGTCGGCCTCGCGAGGTGATCGACGCCATGTCGTCGTGGTGGTGCGCCATCCACGGGTATGCCGTGCCGCAACTCGACGCGGCCGCGCGCGCCCAACTCGCCGAGATGAGCCATGTGATGTTCGGCGGGCTCACGCACGGACCGGCCGTGGAGTTGGGTCGTCGACTCGTCGACCTCACGCCCGAACCGCTCCAACACGTCTTCTTCGCCGACTCGGGCTCGGTCTCGGTCGAGGTCGCGATGAAGATGGCGCTGCAGTTCCACCTCGCGGCAGGCGAGCGGCGGACGCGCTTCTTCACCGTGCGCGGCGGCTACCACGGCGACACCTTCTCACCGATGTCGGTGACCGACCCGGTCGGCGGCATGCACTCACTCTTCGCCGGCGTCCTGCCCGAGCATGTCTTCGCGCCCCGCCCGCCGGCCGGATTCGACTGTGCCCCAGACGATCCCGCCATGGTCACCTGGGAGCGGGCGACCCGCGAGTTGTATGCCGCGCACGCGGGCGAGATCGCGGCCGTCATCGTCGAGCCGGTGCTCCAGGGCGCCGGAGGCATGCACATCTGGAGTCCGTATGCCGTGTCGGTGCTCCACGCGCTCGCCCGCGAGCACGGTGCGCTGGTCATCCACGACGAGATCGCGACCGGCTTCCACCGGACCGGGCCGATGTGGGCCGCCGACCACGGGGCGGTCGTCGGGGCCGATCTCACACCCGACGTGCTGTGCGTCGGCAAGGCCCTGACCGGCGGCTACCTCACCCTGGCCGCCGTGCTCTGCACGCGCGAGGCCGCCCTCGGGGTCTCCCGCGGTGAGGCCGGTGGGCTCATGCACGGGCCGACCTTCATGGCCAACCCGCTGGCCTGCGCCGTCGCCGTCGCCTCCCTGGATCTGTTGCGGGACAGCAATGCCGGCGCCCAGGTCGCCCGGATCCACGCGGGTCTGGAGGCGGGGCTGGAGGCGGCGCGCGGCATACCAGCCGTGGCGGAGGTGCGCACGCTGGGAGCAGTCGGCGTCATCGCGTTGCGCGAGCCGGTCCGGGTGCCCGAGGTGACGGCCGCGGCGATCGAGCGCGGGGTGTGGGTGCGGCCGTTCCGCAACCTCGTCTACACGATGCCGCCCTATGTGAGCGGTGACGAGGACGTGGAGGCCGTGACCAGCGCCATGGTCCAGGCGGTGGCCTCGGTGCACGGCGACTGACCTGACCGGATGTAGCACTTCATGTGCTACTTCGCTGCCATGAGTGATGAGATCGGGATCCGTGAACTGCATCAGGAGGCGAGTGTCCATCTGCGCGCCGTGGCCGACGGGGCCGAGTTCACGATCACCGATCGGGGCCGACCGGTCGCGCGACTCATCCCGATCTCCCCGCTCGAGGGCCACTTGTCGCAGCAGATCTCCGATCACGGGCTGCGGGCGCCCGCACGCCCACGACGCTCCTTTGCGTCCATCCAACGACTCGGCGGCCCGGGCCTGAGCGAGTTGGTCGAGGCCGACCGTGAGGAGCGCAGGGTGTTGGGCGCGTGATCTATCTCGACACGTCAGCCGTGGCCAAGCTGGTCGTGGAAGAGGCGGAGTCCTCGGCGCTGGCGCAGTGGGTGGACGACCGATCCGATGACGTGCTCTGCACCAGCGCGCTGACGCGGGTGGAGCTCCTTCGGGCAGCGAGCCGCCGATCGCCGGACACCGTTCCTGCGGCCCGCGCCATCCTTGCTCAGCTGGCCATTGTCCCCCTTGATGACCTCGTGCTGGAGGGCGCCGCCACCGCTTCGCCGACCACCCTGCGCAGTCTCGACGCGATCCACCTGGCCTCGGCGACCTCGTTGCTGCCCGACCGGGTGACCGTGGTGTCCTACGACCAGCGTCTCCTCGACGCAGCCCGGGGGCTCGGCCTCGAAGCAGTGATGCCGGGAGCGCACGACTGAGGTCGGTCATCAGCACCGAGCTGTCTGCCGTCGAGGATCACGGCGACCAAGCCCGCTCGAGTGCACGCTGCGCGTCGGGGAGACTCACCCCGAGGGCCGCCGCGTGCGCGGCATACGTCCGGGCAGCAGCGGTCAGGCGTTGCCGCTGCACGGTGTCGGTGTCGAGCGGAGGGACCGCGACGCGGGTGCCGCCACCACGACGGCTGCGGATGAGGCCGGCGGACTCCAGTTCCTGATAGGCCCGACCGACCGTGCCGGTGGCCAGGTCGAGGTCGCGGGCAAGTTGGCGGATCGAGGGGAGGCGGTCCTCCGGGCGCAATTGCCCGGTCTCGATCAGGGTCGCGAACTGACGCCGGAGCTGCTCGTAGGGCGGGGTGGGGTCGAGCAGGTCGACCGTGACACCAGCAGTCATCGGACCCGCACCCCGGCGCCGGCGGGCGGGGGGAGCGCTCCCGGCAGGTCGTCAACGACGAGGCGCGGCGCCATGAAGAGGGAGGCCAACAGGGCCAGGCCCAGGCCCGTGGCCACGACCCCGGCGGCCAGAGCCATCCACTGCACGAAGGTGTCCGTGGACGCGCGGCAGTCCATGGCCGAGAGAGTGGCCCCCATGACGGTAGCCAATGGACCGGCGATGAGGAGCGCCGAGACAGTGCTGGCCCGAAGCACGTTACCCGTCGACCAGGAGCGCGTGAGGCGGTCGAGGTCCTCGGACTCCGAGCCCGCCGCACGCCGAGCCGCGATGCTCTTCAGCGCAACGAAGGCCAGGACACCCAGGACGATGAATGCTCCACCGAGCGGCAGGGTGTAGAAGGACCCGGGCCACGGACCACTGCGTTCGCCCGCCGTCGTCGGGACACCATCGCTCACCAGCTGACAGGTCCGGGCGAGCGCCCGGCCCGCCCGGCCGAGATCGTCGGGCGACCCCAGGACCGTGCCCAGGGCGAGGATCGCCACGAGCAGGCCAGTGCTCGCGACCATGGGCCAGAGCGACTGGCCGCGCAAGAGGTCCCCGATCCGGCGCTCACCGAGGCCGGCTTCGCGGGTCGTGCCCAGCGGAGCGCGAGCCGTGCGTTCACCGACGATCGTCCCGATGATCAATCCAGCGCCCAGGGCGGCGGGTGCCAGCCCGACGAATCGCCCGAGGGCGGTGCCAGCGAGCATGGCGCAGGCGAGGGCGGCGAGCAGACCAGCCGCCAGGCCGAGGCCGCGCCACCGGACCGTTTGACGGTGGATGGCGACGAGGCGCGCGTGATTGTGGTGGCCGATCCGGACGACAGGGCGGCGAGCCACCACGATCACCAGCCCCACACAGAAGACGAGCAGCATGGGGATCATCGCGACGATTCCGGCGAGTGGCCCGATCATGACGCCCTCCAACTTGTGACAGGTAGCTGTGACAAGTTGATGATCAGCCGACGTCGACCCTTGTGTCAAGCGCTTGCAACAAAACCCCCGAGATGCTCATCGAGAACACGCCGACCCGTGGGGGTGATCGCCCACATCGCCAGGTCGCGGTCCACCCGCACCAGGCCGAGCGAGGTCAGCGTGCCGAGCCACTGCTGGGCCACCGGCGCAGGCATTCCCAAGGCGCGCACCAACGCCGCGACCGAAAGAGCATCGCTGCTGCTGTCGAGCACCAGCAACACCGCGAGTCCCGGTGAACTGCGGAGCACACCCCGCGCGGACGCCTTCGAACCCGCGCTGCCGCGCACCTGGCTGGCAGCAAAGGTCCACATCATCGACACCACCACCACGGCGGCAGCGACGGCCAGCGCGCGTCCCCAGCGATCGCCGGGCGCACCGACCCCGCTGAGGTCGACCAGGGCCGCGATCAAGCCGGCGGCCACGGCGGCGATCGCCCCGACCGTCGAGCGGTTCGACGGGTGGACCCCGAGGCGCTGCACCACCAGCGAGCGAGTGAGC
The DNA here is from genome assembly GCF_000367525.1 of Phycicoccus elongatus Lp2. Classification (GTDB taxonomy): domain Bacteria; phylum Actinomycetota; class Actinomycetes; order Actinomycetales; family Dermatophilaceae; genus Phycicoccus_A; species Phycicoccus_A elongatus. The sequence continues at coordinate 2,915,048 of NZ_HF570956.1, forward strand.
ACGATGGCGACCGCCACGAAGATCAGCCCTGACGCAGCCCGGTCCGGCAGTCGCCATCCCCACAGGGCCATGAGCCCCACGGGGAGCACGTCGAGCAGTTGCGCGGCCAGCCGACGCGCTGGCGTCGTCGACCGCACCTGCCCCCGGAGCGCACGTGCCTCGCGGACTTCATCCGGATCCGCCACGACCACGGCGGAAACCGGTCGGCTGCCCAAGGCCGGCATCGCGGCATACCCCTCCATGGCGGGAGCCTACGCGCGAGGGCGCCGTTGCGCACTCCTTAGGATCGTGGCGTGACCGAGTTCCTCGACTGGCTGGCCGATGCTGCCGACCGCCGTGCCGCGCGCGGCCTCACGCGTCGCCTGCACACGACGAAACCGGGCGACCTGCTCGACCTCGCGGGCAACGACTACCTCGGTCTGCGCACCGACCCGCGCGTGATCGCGGCGGCCGTTGCGGCCGTGGAGAGTCACGGCGGCGGGTCCGGCGCGAGCCGTCTGGTCACCGGCACCCTGCCGGTCCACGACGACCTGGAGGCCACGCTCGCGGGGCTCCTCGGCTCGCCCGCCGCGCTCGTTCTCTCCACCGGGTATGCCGCGAACCTCGCCGCCCTCACCACCCTCACCGACGCCGACACCCTGGTCGTCAGTGACGCCCACGCCCACGCCAGCCTGATCGACGGCTGCCGGCTCTCGCGAGCGGGGCGGGTGGCGGTCTCCCGACACAACGACCTCGACCACATCGCCGAACTCCTCTCGGGCCGAGCCGAAGGCAGGGCTGTTGTCGTCGCGGAGTCGATCTACTCGGTCCTCGGGGATGCTGCGCCGGTCGCCGAGCTCGTCGATCTGACCCGCGCGCAGGGCGCGGTGCTCGTCATCGACGAAGCGCATGCGGTCGGCGTCTGTGGCGTGGGTGGCCGCGGCCTCGTGGCCGAGGTGACGGGTTTCGGGGCTGGCGCGCCGGGGCTCGAGCATGTCGTGGTCACCGGCACCCTGTCGAAATCCCTTGCGGCGCAGGGGGGTTTCGTCATGTCACACCCCTCCGTCCGCGAGCACCTGGTCAACACGGCGAGGCCCTTCATCTATGACACCGGCTTGGCGCCGGCTGCGGCCGGGGCAGCCCTGGGCGCCCTCGATGCCTTGGCGAGCGAGCCTGATCGGCCGAAACGGTTGCACGACAATGCCGCTCGCCTTGCCGCCGCCCTCGGCATCGACACCCCCGCCGGTGGGGTGATGTCGGTCCCGATGCCCGGCCCCGAGGAAGCCCTCGCCGCTGTCGCCCGCGCCGCCGAGCAGGGAGTCCGGATCGGTTGCTTCCGCCCCCCGTCGACACCCGACGGCAGCTCCCGCCTCCGCCTCACGGCGAACGCCGGCCTGAGCGACACGGACCTCGACCGCGCCAGCGCCATTCTCGAGGACCTGGCGTGAGCGACCCCCTGTCACTGCCCTCGGTCGTCCTCGTCACCGGCACCGGCACCGAGGTCGGAAAGACGATCACCACGGCCGCCCTCGTGGCCGTGATCCGCGCCCGCGGGACCGAGCCGTGTGTCGTCAAGGTCGCGCAGACCGGCGTCGCCGCCGACGAGGACGGCGACCTGCAGACCGTATGCCGGTTGGCCGGGGAGGTGCCCACTGCTGAGTTCGTCCGCCTTTCGGACCCCCTCGCTCCCGACACCGCAGCCCGTCGTGCCGGGGTGTCCATCCCGCCGATTGCGGTGCACGCGAGGCGAATCGGGGAGTTGGCGGAGGACCACCCGATCGTCCTCGTCGAAGGATCCGGCGGGCTGCTCGTGCGACTCGACGAGCGCGGCGGGACGCTGGCCGACCTCGGCACCGCCCTGCGCTACAAGGGTGTGAGCGCCGGCGTCCTGCTCGTCGCGAGCGCCGGGCTGGGCACGCTCAACTCTGCCGCCCTCACCGCCGAGGCGCTCAAGGCACGAGGGTTGCCGCTCATCGGCGTGATCATCGGCGACTGGCCGGCCGACCCCGGGCTGGCCGAGCAGTGCAACGTCGAGGACCTCCCGCGCGTCACGGGTTCGCGGCTCCTGGGGCGGATCCCGATGGGTGCAGGAGCCCTGGCGACGCAGGAGTTCGTCGCCTCAGCCCCCTCGTGGTTGGACTTCGCATGAGGGGCGAGCACGCGGCATACCGGGTGACGGTGGTGTGTTGGGGGAACATCTGTCGTTCTCCCATGGGTGAATTCATGCTCCGTGAGGCCTTCGACGAGGCCGACCTCGGCGATCGGGTCGTCGTCGACAGCGCCGGCACGTCGACCGACGAGTTGGGCCGGCCGATGGACCGGCGCACGACGGCCACGTTGCGACGCCACGGCGTCACGGACACCGGGTTCGCGGCCAAGCGGGCGCGGCAGTTCCGGGCCGACTCCTTCGACGACTCCGAACTGGTGCTCGCGGCCGACCACGTGCACGACGAGATCCTGCGCCGGCGCGCCCGCGACGAGGATGACGTCGCCAAGGTCCGCCTGCTGCGCTCCTTCGACCCCGTTGCCGCCGCGGCGGGAACCCTCGGCATGGAGGACCCGTGGTACGGCGATGACGACGACTTCGACGTCACCTATGGGGAGATCGCGGCGGCGCTGCCGGGCATCGTCGCCCACGTCAGGAGCGAACTCGACGCTCTGGGAGAATGAGGGCCATGGGATCCCTCGCTGACCTCGACCCGCCGATCGCGCTCGGTGCGCTCGATGGACGCTACCGCGGGGTCGTGGCCCCCCTCGTGGATCACCTGTCGGAGCCGGCCCTCAACCGGGCCCGGGTCAAGGTCGAGGTCGAGTGGCTCATCCACCTCACCGACCGGCAGGTCGTGCCCGGTGTGCGCCGCCTCACCGGCGACGAGAAGGCGCGGTTGCGCGCCATTGTCGACGAGTTCGGCGCCGAGGAGATCGAGGAGATGGCCCGCACCGAGCGAGTCACCCAGCACGACGTCAAGGCGGTCGAGTATTTCCTCAAGGAGCGGCTCTCGACGATCGCCCCGGCTGACGAGGACCGTGGCCTGGCCGAGCTGATCCACTTCTGCTGCACCAGCGAGGACATCAACAACCTGTCCTACGCCCTCATGGTGCAAGGCGCCGTCGAGGACGTGTGGCTCCCACGAGCGACCGCGCTGGTCGAGAAGCTCGCAACGATGGCCAGCGACCTGCGCGACGTGGCCCTGCTCGCCCACACCCACGGCCAGCCGGCGACGCCGACGACGATGGGCAAGGAACTCGCGGTGCTCACCTGGCGGCTGCAGCGACAGTTGCGGCGGGTCGAGGATGCCGAGTTCCTCGGCAAGCTCAACGGCGCGACCGGCACCTATGGAGCCCACCTGGCCGCCGTGCCGGGGGCCGACTGGGAGGACATCAGCGAATCCTTCGTCGAGGGCCTGGGCCTGACCTGGAACCCCCTGACCACCCAGATCGAGAGCCACGACTGGCAGGCCGAGCTCTATGCCGACATCGCCCGCTTCAACCGGGTGCTGCACAACATGTGCACCGACGTCTGGACCTACATCTCGATGGGCTATTTCGCCCAGGTGCGCGGCCAGGGCACCGTCGGGTCGAGCACGATGCCACACAAGGTCAATCCGATCCGCTTCGAGAACGCCGAGGCCAACCTCGAGGTCAGCAACGCCCTCTTCGACGTGCTCGCCGCGACCCTCGTGCAATCCCGCCTCCAGCGCGATCTCACCGACAGCTCGATGCAGCGCAATATCGGCGTCGCCTTCGGACACAGCCTGCTCGCCATCGACAACGCGACTCGGGGCCTCGACGGTCTCGACGCCGTCCCCGCGGCCATGCTCGCCGACCTCGACGCCAACTGGGAGGTGCTCGGTGAGCCGATCCAGTCAGCGATGAGAGCTCTCGGGGCACAGGGAGTTCCGGGGATGGAGGAGCCCTACGAGCGGCTCAAGGAGCTGACGCGTGGGCGGCGCATCGGGCAGGTGGAGCTGGTCGAGTTCGTCCGGGGGCTCGGGCTGCCGTCCGAGGTCGAGGAGCGGCTCGCGTCACTCACCCCCGCGGCATACGTGGGGTTGGCTCCTCGCCTGGTCGACCACCTGGGCTGAGCCTCGCCTCGTCACGCATCGACAGGGGACGTGTTGACACCCCGCCATGTTGCATGGTTCATTAGTCAAGTAATGAACCAAGGGAGGAGTTGACGTGACCCCCTCGCCTGACGGTCGACCGATCTTTCTCGAGATCGCCGACCAGATCGCAGCGGACATCCTCGTCGGCGCCTACCCGGAGCAGGCCCAGGTCCCCTCCACCAACGAGCTCTCGGTGCACTACCGGGTCAACCCCGCGACGGCGGGCAAGGCCCTGAACCGACTCGTCGACGACGGCGTGCTCTACAAGCGCCGGGGGTTGGGAATGTTCGTCGCTGAGGGTGCGCCCGAAGCGCTGCGGGCCCGCCGACGAGCGGCATTCGCGGACGAATACGTCCGCCCCTTCCTCGCCGAGGGACGCCGACTCGGCCTCTCCCTCGACGAGATCACCGACCTCATCCACAAGGAAGACCGATGACACCAAGCCCGCCCAGCGCCCACCCGAGCGGCATCTCCCTGAACCACGTGACCAAGAACTTCGGCCGCAAGCAGGTCCTCACCGACGTGACCGCCGAGCTCCCGTCGGGCAGGATCTACGGCCTGCTCGGATCCAACGGCGTCGGCAAGACAACCCTCATGTCCCTCATCTGCGGCCACCAGTTCCGCACCGGTGGGCGCATCCTCATCGACGGTATCGACCCGGTCGAGAACCCGATGGTCCTGCAGCGCACGTGCTTTGTGCACGAGGACCAGCTCTACAACGACTCCTTCTCGGTCCGGGACATCCTCGCCGTGATCCCCGCCTTCTACCCCACCTGGTCGGCCGAGACGGCTGATCGCCTCGTCACCCGGTTCCGCCTCCCGCTGGACACCAAGTCCAAGAAGCTCTCACGTGGCCAGCGATCCGCCCTGGCGATCACGCTCTCGCTCGCCAGCCGCGCCGCCTACACCTTCTTGGACGAGCCCTATCTCGGGCTCGACGCCAGCTCGCGTTCCATCCTCTACGACGAGTTGCTCGCCGAGTACGCCGCGCACCCCCGCACTTTCATCATCTCGACACACCTGATCGACGAGGTCGCCGACCTGATGGAGGAGGTCGTCGTGCTCGAGGACGGCGTGGTCGCCGTCCAGACCGACGTCGACGAGGCCCGAGCCGCCTGCTTCATCGTCCGTGGCCGCGAGGCCGAGGTGCGCACCCTCGTCGGGGATCGCGAGATCCTCACCGAGCGCCATCTCGGGACGATCCTCTCGGCCACGGTCCGCGGCGCCGTCACACCTGACGACCGCACCCTCGCCGAGCGCACCCACCTCACGATCGAGGCCGCCTCGCTGCAGGAGTTCGTGGCCGCCCTCGGGTTGCACGCCCTCGACGAGGTCGCGCGCAAGACCGAGGTGGCGTCATGACCCACGTCCGACCCAACCTGCGCCTCTACCTGGCGAACCGCACCGGTGTGCTGTTGACGCCGGTCGTCATCCTCACGATCATGCTCGGCCTCTCCCTCATCGTCGCCGGCTTCATCGGTATTGCGACCGGGTTCCCGCTGCCCGAGGGCACCGTGGTGCGGATGCGCTACAACGGTGGCGCCCTCTATTGCGTGCCCGGGTTCCTTCTCTCCGTGGGCGTGCTCGCGATGAACCGCAACTTCTCGATGGCCCTCGCCTTCGGCAGCACGCGCCGCAACTTCTGGCTCGGGACGTCGATCGGGTTCATCCTCACCTCACTCGCGGTGGGCGTCGGCACGGTCCTCCTCCTCGGCCTGGAGATCCTCACCGACCACTGGTTCATCAACGCGCGCGCCTTCGACGTCGTGGCGCTCGGCAGTGGCGATCCTGTTCAGGCGTTCGCCACGATGTTCGTGCTGTCGATGCTCTCGCTCTACACCGGAGCCTTCTTCGGCACGATCTACCGCGCCCTCGGCACCGTGTGGACCTCGGTCGCCGCCGTCGGGCTGGGGGTCCTCGCGCTGTGCGCCGGCGCCGCCTTCCTCTGGAAGTGGGACGTCATCGCACCCCAGGTGGTGGGTTGGGAAGCGTGGTTCTTCGTGGCTCTCGGACTCGTCACAGCGGCCCTGATGGCAGCGGCGAGCTATGGCGCCAACCGCTCGGCCACCGTCTGAGGTCACGATCGTCCGTCTGCCGTCCGACCCCGACCCGGTACTTGTTCCCACGCAGGACATGGACGACAGCGCATGCGCGGTCTGCTCCAACCGTGTCGGGTGGCGCCTCGCGTGGTCGACCACCGGGGCTGACGGCTTGGATTTCGCTTGAGTGTCGGGTTGTGGGGGTCAGGACCCCGACAACCCGACACTCAAGCCGCCACACTGGGTCGTATGCCGCCCGCTGAGCGCCCCGCACCCGTCTCCCGCGCCGATCTCGAGGGGATCTGTGAGGCCCTGCCCGAGGTCACCTTGGGTGAGTCGTGGCACCAGCCCGCCTACCTCGTGAACGGCAAGGCCTTCGTCCGTTTTCGCGAGCCGCGCAAGGACTGCCTCGACCCGGCGACCGGCGAGCCGATGGACGACGTCATCGTCGTCACCGTGAGCGACGACGGGGAGAAGGAGGCGCTCGTCACGGGCGAAGGGCCGTGGTTCACCATCGACCACTTCAACGGTCACAACGCGGTGCTCGTGCGCGAGCGTGACCTGCACGAGCTCGACTACCTCGAGCTCGCCGAGGTCGTCACCGACGCCTGGGCCTGTCGCGCCCCGAAGAAGCTGGTCAAGCAGCACCTGGGGTGAGCCGGGCATCCGGGGCGAGCCACGGCACCTGGCGGCGGCAGCGTCACCCGAGGCGAGGCAGTCACCTGGGGTGAACCATGCCCGAGGGTGCACCGCCCCTCGAGAAGGCCGTGAGCACGGCCCTCGTGGGTTGCTCACTCAGAGTGAGCAACCCACGAGCCTCCCGCGCCCACAGTCCACACCGGGCCAGGGCCGCTCCGCCCTCACGAGCCTGCTCACCCTCGGGGCCAAGGACGTGGCCCTCCGGCGTGCCGACCCCGCGACCGGAGCGCTCACCGAGCACCGCATCCCGGTGGCCGACCTCGCCGTGGGCGAGAGGTTCGTCGTGTGTCCGGGCGAGAAGGTCGCGACCGACGGCCGAGTCATCCTCGGCCGCTCGAGCATCGACACCTCACTCGTCACCGGCGAGTCCGTGCCCGTCGACGTCGCCTCCGGGGACGACGTGACCGGCGGCACCGTCAACGGCGAGGGCCTGCTCACCGTCGAGGCCACCCGCGTCGGCAGCGAGACGACCCTGGCCGGCATCGGGCGCCTCGTCGAACGCGCCCAGACCGGCAAGGCGCCCGCGCAGCGCCTCGCCGACCGGGTGAGCGCCGTCTTCGTGCCCGTCGTCCTCGCGATCGCCACCCTCACCTTCCTCGGCTGGTGGATCGGCACCGGCGACCCGGCCCGCGCCCTCGGTATCGCCATCGCCGTTCTCGTCATTGCCTGCCCCTGCGCCCTCGGCCGGGCCACCCCGACGGCCCTGCTCGTCGGCACCGGACGGGGGGCACAGCTCGGCATCCTCATCAAGGGCCCGCAAGTGCTCGAGGACACCCGACGCGTCGACACGATCGTCCTCGACAAGACCGGAACCGTCACCGCCGGAC
>NZ_HF570956.1:2922797-2929218 GCF_000367525.1 Phycicoccus elongatus Lp2
CCACCACACCTATGGATGTGGTCGGCTGCGAGTTGAGTTCCAGGGGTATCCAGCAAACATTCAGCGAACTCCCGCAGACTGCCCACCATGGGCACAGACTCTGAGGCACGCCTCCTCGTCGTCGAGGACGAACCGAACATCCGAGAGCTGCTGGCGACCAGCCTGAGGTTTGCGGGATTCGAGGTCCACACCGCCTCCAATGGCACCGAGGCGATCCGGCTGGCCGGCTCGCTCGAACCCGATCTCGTCGTCCTCGACGTCATGCTCCCCGACCTCGACGGCTTCGCCGTGACACGGCGGATCCGGGAGAGCGGCAAGCACATCCCGATCGTCTTCGTCACTGCCCGCGACTCCCTCGACGACAAGATCAAGGGCCTGACCGTGGGCGGCGACGACTACGTCACCAAGCCGTTCAGCCTCGACGAGGTCGTGGCCCGCATCCGCGCCGTCCTGCGTCGCACGCGAGGTGAGACCGACGACCAAACCGTGCTGCGCTTCGAGGACCTCGAGCTCGACGAGGACGCGCACGAGGTCCGCCGCGGCCACCGGATCATCGAGACCAGCCCGACCGAGTTCAACCTGTTGCGCTACCTCATGCTCAACCCCAACCGCGTTCTGTCCAAGGCCCAGATCCTCGACCACGTGTGGGACTACGACTTCCGCGGCGAGTCCGGCATCGTCGAGTCCTACATCTCCTACCTCCGGCGCAAGATCGACACCGAGGGCCTCCAGCCACTGATCCACACCAAGCGAGGCGTCGGCTACGTCCTCAAGCTGCCACCCCAGGGCTGATCGCACCCATGGTTGCCCCGTCGTTCACCCATCCGGCTGTCCGTCGGCTCGAGGCGATGCCCCTGCGCTTCAGACTCGTCGCCATCCTGCTCGTCCTGCTGACGGTGTCCCTCGTCGCGCTCTCCAGCGCGACGGCATACCTCACCAAGCGCGACCTGCTCGGCCGGATCGACGCCGAGCTCGCCTCGGTGGCCGCGCCCGTGGCAAACCAGGCGCTCGACGACCTCGACAACGTACGCGTCGGCCTCCCCACCGGATACGCCTTCGTCCTGATGCAACCCGACGGCACTCATGTCCACGAGGCCAATCCGACCGGCGAGTCCCTTCACCCCGAGGTGCCACGTATCCCCCTGGGGGACAGTCGAATTCGCAACGCTACTCCGTTCACGGTGACCTCCACCGATGGCGACATGAAGTGGCGGTTCATCGCCGGGCGAGTCGGCAACGACGGCACCTTCGCCGTCGGGGTCCCCCTGCGCTCGATGAACAAGACGGTGGCGCGACTGCTGCTCACCTCGGGGGTGATCAGCGCGCTCGTCCTCGCGCTGTGCGCACTCATCGGTTCGTATGCCGTGACGCGAGCCTTCCGCCCGCTGCGCCAGATCGAGGACACCGCTGCTGCCATCGCCAAAGGCGATCTGACACAGCGGATTCCGGTTCGCCAGGCCGACGACGAGGTGACCTCTCTCTCCCAGAGTCTGAACTCCATGCTCGGTCGGATCGAGGAGTCCTTCGCCGTGCGGGAGGCCTCCGAGGCGCGGATGCGGCAGTTCGTCGCCGACGCGTCCCACGAGCTGCGGACCCCCCTGGCCACGGTTCAGGGGTATGCCGAGTTGCACCGTCAGGGTGCCCTCGCGACCACCGAGCAGGCGGACGCCGCCATGGAGCGGATCGAGGGTGAGTCCAAGCGGATGACCGGACTCGTCGAAGACCTGCTCGTCCTCGCCCGGCTCGACGACGAACCCGTGGACATGCGGGGCGAGGTCGACCTCACGGTGCTCGCTGCCGACGCGGTGGCCGATGCACGAGCTCGGGCGCCAGAGCGCACAATTCGTCTCATCGGGCGCGACGGCCCACTCGTCCCGACGGTCGTGCACGGATCGGACTCCCGCCTGCGTCAGGTGCTCACGAATGTCCTGGCCAACGCACTGGCCCACACGCCCGAGGGCTCACCGGTGGAGGTGCGCCTCGGCCAGGTCGAGGACGGCGACGGCGGCGCGGCGGTCGTCGAGGTCATCGACCACGGGCCCGGCATCCCCGAATCCGAGCGCCGTCGGGTCTTCGAGCGTTTCGTGCGCTTCGATCCGTCCCGCAGCCGCGGCACGGGCGGGGGCAGCGGGCTGGGCCTGTCGATCGTCTCGGCCATCGTCGCGGCCCATCGGGGACGCGTCGGCATCGGCGAGACCCCCGGCGGCGGAGCCACGTTCATCGTCCGAATCCCCACAGGAATTTCCCAGCCTGCACCGATGGGGCGTTGAGAGACGACCGCCAGTGTTGTCGTTGTCGGGCCCGCGGGACAGGGAACAGCCTCGGGAACGACAGCAGGACCCGGCCGTGTCCGGACCAGCGACCTCCTCCGCGCTGGCCCCCGGAGAGTCAGCGCGGCCGTCCCACCGGGCCGTGGCCCGGCGGGGTCGAGTTCGTCGCCTCCCCCTCCGCGACGACGAATTCCCCCGCCGGCCACGGCCCGCCACTTGTGCACAGGCCCCGGCGACCGATCACCGAGTGGGTGACAATGACGGCATGACAGGGGACCCCAGACTCGACGACCTCAAACGCCTCGAGCGCGATTTCGCGACCGCGATGGAGCAGTTGTATGCCGTGGGCAATGGCCTGGCCCGGCTGCGCCACGACGTCGAGGAGGCCACGAGCCCCACAGCCCCACCGCAGCCGGTGACGCAGCCACCTGTCGCCGTCACCCCTCCCCCTGCCGCGCCCGTGCCACCGATCCCTCAGATGCCACCCGTGCCCGGGCTCGGCCAACCGATGCCCCCGATGACATCGACCCCGATGATGCCGCCGGCGGCACCGTGGGAGCACCCCGCGGCATGGCCCCCGCGGGAGCCGACCAACGCCCTGTCCCGATGGTGGCGCAACGAGTCCGTGATCACGCGCGTCCTCGGTGTCGCGGGGGCCATCGTCACCCTCGCCGGCCTCGTCATGCTCCTCGTCCTGGCCGTCCAGCAGCAGTGGTTCGGCCCGGTGCCCCGAGTCGTGCTCGGCGCATTGCTCGCACTCTCCCTCATCGGGCTCTCGCTGCGCCTGCGCCACCGCGAGCGCGCCGCCGGGAGGTCCGGCCACGCGGCACTGGCCCTCGCCGCGACGGGGTATGCCGCGGCATACCTGGTCGTCGTCGCCGTCACCGCGACCTATGGCTGGCTACCGCCCGTCGCCGGGCTGGCTCTGGCCCTACTCGTCGTCGGCTCGGGTCTGGTCATCGCGCGTCGTTGGGACAGCCAGTTCCTCGCCGTCCTGCTGCTCCTCGGCGCCGGGCTCATGGTCCCCTCGCTCGTCGATCACTCCTCCTGGGTGCTCTCGGCGTTCATGGTGGTCCTCGCCCTCGGATCGTGGCCGGTCCAGCTCGGTCGCACCTGGCCGTGGGCGACCCTCGCTCGCGTGCTCCCGGCGGCTCTGGTCGTCGTCGTCGGGGCGCTGGCCAACCAGTTCCACCCGGCTGAGCCCTGGGCGCATGTTGGCGTGACCACCGTGCTCGCCCTCGGTGGTCTGCTCCTGGCCACCCTCGGTCGCGGCCACGCCGTGCCGGCCACGGCCATCGCCGAGGTGGCCGCAACCGCCACCCCGCTCCTGGTGTCGCTCGCCCTCACGCCGATGCCGTGGCGCACGGTCCTGTTCCTGCTCGCGGGCGTCGCCTTCCTCGGGTATGCCGCACTCGGCGAGTCCCAGCGTTGGCTCCCCGTGGGCCTCACCGTGCCCGCGACCGGCGTGGGCACGCTCGCCCTTCTGCTGGCCGTCGTCGCCCGCTCGGACGGCTCGCGGATCGGCACCGGACTGCTGGTGCTCGCGCTCATCTACACGGTCGTCGCGGCCTTGACGCGCTCACGCAATGTCACCGGGTGGGCCTTGCTTGTCACCGTGATCGCCCTGCTCACCTACCTGCGGCATCCGTTCACCGTCCTGGTCGAGCGCTCGGCCCTCGACAGTGATCTTGGCGTGACGATCGTCGACTCGGTCGTCGCCGTCGGACTGGTCGTCGCACTCGCCTGGCTGGCCCATCGGATGCGCGCCATGTCCTTCGCCGGTCGCCGTGTGGTCGGGGCAGCGAGTTGGGTCTTCGGGCTCGTCGTTGCGACGACGGGTGTCGTGGCGGCGGGAGTGCTCGTCGGTCGGGCGATGGATGCCGCACCCGCGGGGTTCCGCGCCGGACATGCGCTCGCGACCATCTTGTGGATGGTCGCGGCCGCCTGGCTGCTCATCCTCGGTCTGCGTCGCGCCAAGGACTCCGACCTCGCCGTCTGGCTCGGCCTCGGGTTGGCAGCGACAGCCGTGGCCAAGCTCTTCGTCTATGACCTCGCGGTCCTCGCCGGGATCTGGCGGGTGGTCGCCTTCATCGTCGTGGGCCTCTTGCTCCTGGCGACCGGGGCCGGGTATGCCAAGGCGCTCGACCGGGCCCGCAAGTCGGCGGACCCGGCGCCACCGCCAGTGCCGCCGTCAGCCACGGAGCACTCGGTCGGCCAGGGGCCACCAGAACTCCGCTGAGCACAGAGTTTCGAACTCCCGCAACGTCACCCATCGGCGATCGTCGGTGTCATCGAGCGACGGGGCCAGGGTCGGACGGACGGACGCCACGGTCGCCCGGAACGTCTGGAGCACGTCCTGCCCGGGCCTGTTGGGCCACGGCCCGGAGACGTGGCGCCACCGCTCATAGCCGCAGGGCGACAGCTCGTCAGTCGTGACGGAGAGACCCGTCTCCTCGCTCACTTCGCGAATCGCGTTCTCCCGCACTGACTCCCCCGCTTCGCGCCAGCCGCCGGGCGAGCCCCACTGGTCACGGCGCACCGAGTGAACCGCCACGAGATCGCCGCCGGCATCGCTGAGGAAGACCATGGCGGCGAAGACCCGGCGCTCGTCCATCTCGCGCGGCGAGGCCACAAGGTCGACGTCGGCGACTGTCCCGGACGGGAGAGTCAACCCGATCAACCGCTCGATCCCCTTGTCCCCCTTGCGTTTAGGGAACCTCAGTCCAGAGCGGGAGAGGGCAGCGAGCAGGTCCCGCCCGGGGACGGGAGCGGCCCCGGCGGCCAGCACCGCGGCATACCGCTCCTCGGGGATGTCGTAATGGTCGCCCTCGAACGCCCGACGCGGGATGCCGAGCGCCCTCGCGAAGTCGTGGAGTTCAGCCAGGCTCGTGTCGCTGATCAGATGCGACCACAGGCGGCCATGCGCTCCCCACGCGGGCGGGTCGATGAGCAGGGCCATTCGGACAGCCTAGGGAGTCGGCCGGTGCAGTAGGGCGGCGACCGAGGCTCGAACCAGGGCAGTGACGGCCTGCTCGTCGACGCGGTCATAGAGCAGTTGGGAGGCCGCTCCCTGGGCGAGCGCGAGCAGGCCCCAGGCGGCCGTGGCGGGATTCACGGAGTCGGGGATCTCGCCGTCGGCCTGACCCTTGGCGATGAGGGCGGCGAGCAGGCCGCGCGTCTCGTGATCGCTGGTGGCGATGGCGGCGCCGACGGCTGAGTCCTGCGCCGCTCGCTCGGCGAACGCCGCCCCCTGGACGGTCAGGGCCCGGGTCCGGTCATCGAGGGGAAGGATCGTGAGGACGAGTTCGGTCAGCCACGCCTGCACGGTCGGCTGCCCCGGCGGGTTGCGGGGACCGACGCCTTCGGTCGCGCGAAGCGTCGCGAACATCGCGGCATACATCTCGTCCTTGGCGGCAAAGGCCTTCTGGACGGCGCCCAGGGACCAGCCCGAGGCCGCCGCGACCGAGCGAAAGGTCACGGCGGCCATCCCCTCGGCAGCGACGATCCCGAGGGCGACCTCGGCGAGTTCGCGCTGGCGGTCGGTGAGCTCCACGGTGGTCACCTTAGGCGGGCAGCCGACGCCACAGCACGCCCGCGTATGCCGCGAGCACGACGACCTCGACCGCGAGGACCGCCAGGGTGGTCGCGTTGAGGGCATCCCCGCCGACGTAGGTGATCGCGTCGTGGGCGAAGTGCCAGGCGATGACCGGCCAAAGGCTGCCGGTGTGCTCGACGACGAGGGCGGCGACAAGGCCGAAGAGGGCGGCGAAGGCCAGTTGGAGCCCCGCGTAGAGGGGTGAGGCGCCGCCGAAGAGGTTGGCGAGGTGGAGGACACCGAAGATGACCGCGGAGCCGACGATGGCGGTGCGGCGTGAGCGCTGGCGGAGGGTGGCCATGACGATCCCGCGGTACCAGATCTCCTCGGAGAAGGCGGCTGCGGCGGCCAGCCAGAGGAAGCCGGGGATGAGGGCGCGGTCGACGGCGATGCCCGTGGTGGCCGCGACGAGGACCGGGCCGAGGGCGAGCGGGGCGAACCAGATCAGCGGGCGAGCGCTGCCGGCTGCCGGGCGACGGAAGCCGAAACGGGAGAGGCCGATACGGCTGCTGAGCATGCGGATCAGACCGACGAGGGCCGCGGCGGGGGGGGGGGG
>NZ_HF570956.1:2929318-2940285 GCF_000367525.1 Phycicoccus elongatus Lp2
GGTCAAGCCCGGAGCGGTGGTGTACGAGGTGATCGTTCGATGGTGATGTTCAGGCGCTGATGGCGCGGGCGATCAGGTCGGGGTTCACCTCCTCGGTCAGGAGGACTGTCTCGCGGTCGGCGAGGGCTGCGCGGGCTTGTTTGAGGGCCTCGAGTCCGAGGTAGCGGCGTTGTTCGGCCCATTCGTCGTGTTGCTCGGCCAGGACGGCACCGACGAGGCGGATGATCGCTTCGCGGTTGGGGAAGATGCCCACGACATCAGTGCGCCGGCGGATCTCGCGGTTCAACCGTTCGTTGGGGTTGTTGGACCAGATCTGTCGCCACAACACTTTCGGGAAGATCGTGAAGGCGAGGATGTCGGCGCGGGCGTCCTCGAGGTGCTCGGCTACTGCGGGGAGCTTGTCGTGCAGCCCCTCGAGGACGCGGTCGAACTGGGCGTGGACGGCTTGGGCGTCGGGTTGGTCGTACACCGAGTGCAGGAGGGCTTTGACCCAACCCCACTGCGATTTGGGGGTCGCGGCCATGAGGTTCGCGGCGTAGTGGGTGCGGCAGCGTTGCCAGGACGCAGCTGGCAGGGTCGCGCCGATGGCCTCGACCAAGCCGGTGTGGGCGTCACTGGTGACCAGGCCGACCGGGCCTTCTTTGGTCAGGCCGCGGGCGACGAGGTCGCGGAAGAACCCCAGCCAGCCCGCACCGGATTCGGTTGTCGCGCACTGGATACCGAGGATTTCGCGGTAGCCGTCGGCGTTGACGCCGGTGGCGACCATGACCGCGACCTTGACCACCCGCCCGTTCTCACGCACCTTCATCGTGAGCGCGTCGGCGGCCACGAACGTGTACGGCCCCTCGTCCAAGGGTCGGGTCCGGAACGCCTCGACCTGGGCGTCCAGGTCCTTGGCCATCTCGGAGACCTTTGACTTCGACAAGCCGGTGATGCCCAGCGTGCGCACCAGTTTGTCCATCCGGCGGGTGGAGACCCCAAGCAGGTAGCAGGTGGCCACGACGGTGGTCAGGGCGGCTTCAGCGCGGCGGTGCCGTTCCAGCAGCCACTCCGGGAAGAAGCTGCCTTCACGCAGCTTGGGGATCGCGATGTCGAGAGTGCCGGTGCGAGTGTCCAGGTCCCGATGCCGGTACCCGTTGCGCCGGTTCGTCCGCTCGGTTGACCGGGTCCCATAGTCGGCGCCGCACACACTGTCGGCCTGCGCCGACAACAAGGCGTTGACGAAGGTGGAGAGCAGGTCACGCATCAAGTCCGGGCTGGCCTGCGCGAGCTGCTCGTGCAAGAACACGTCAGGGTCGATACTGAGGTTCGCGGTCATCGCGATGCTCCATTCGAGAGTGCTGTGAGAGGTTCACTCGAAGGATCACGCGGTGACCGCACCTGCATCCAGCAGGGACACGCCACCGGTGTCGACGTACACCAACGCTACGGACTCAACTCTGGGTCGACCGAATCCCTACTGCCCTCGCGGTCTCCTTCACGACAAGATCCGTCGCCTGGGTCAGGCGCTCACGAGCCCTCATTCACGCGGCGACTTGCTCCTCCAAGTAGGGCTCACGCCGCTGACGGCGGGCCTCGGTGATCGTGATCGAACCCTCGCCTGGGGCGCGGCGAACTCGCCCGACCCTTTCCCCCGAGGAATTCCTGCCCCACACACCTCATGCACTGACGGACAGGGTAACTTTCGATCATGCGTAATAGCGAGCAGACTCCGGTGGCCTCTGAGTGCCCGATGTGCGGAGCGGCGGTTAGCTACTCAGGGACAGGGCGGCGGCCTGTCTACTGCTCGACACGCTGCAAGAACAGGGCGGCGAACGTCCGCGCCGCGGTTCGCGACGGGGCGCCCGTCGTCGAGGTGGTTCACGTGGTTCTGCAACGTCCCGCGCGCCCCAGCCGAGCGACAGCCAGGGGCAAGGAGCGCCGAGATGCTGCAGCCATCCGCCGGATCCGGCGGTCGCCGCGACTGCAGCGCCAACTCTTCGAGGCAATCGCCCAGGATGTTGCCGCCAACCGGTCCTGGTACACCGACTCTCCGCGTAGCCCGTGGCACAGCGCACGCAGCGGCCTGGCTCGTCTCGCCAACACCTGGCTCCCCTACCGGCATTTCGACAGCCCCGCGGCCCCAGCGTTGGAGATCGACGAGACAACTCTCGCCGCCATCATGGAACAACTGGAGCGCGACGACATGGAGGCCCCGGATTAGCGCGTTGTGGCGCAGTCGGCTGGGCAGAACTGCACTCGAGTACGGTCACAGCATGGCGACTCTCCGCGACAAGGGCTGGGCCTATTTCGACGCCATTGTGGCGGCGGCGCCTCTCCGCGATGACAACCCGTGGGTCCACCGGGGCGACCAGACGGCATACGAACCCGATTACGACACCCTCGAGCGTCTCCTCGGCGTCCCAGTCCTGCTCAAGGCCACCTCCCAGTCTGGCGTCCCCGCACTCGCCCTCGACGTGTGGGTCGCCTACGAGTTCCGACGGGCTGGCTTCGACGCCGACCGCGTGTGGCCCCGTGCCAGCACGCCGCGCGTGTTGCCGTCTGAGATCAAGGACTTCGTCGAGAAGCTCCCGAAGAAGGATCGGCCCGCACTGTGGCAGCGGATCGAGCGAGGCGTCGGCGGCCTGAGCTCTGCCAACCTCCTAGGCAAGAACTACGTCAAGCAGGTTGACGTTGTGATGAGCCGATGGGCCACAGGACCGGAGCTCATGGTCTCCACGAAGCGGATGGATTCCTCCTTCGGCAAGAACGCAGCAAATCGCGTCGAGGAGAGCTACGGCGACGCCAAGAATCTCCGCCTGCGCCACCCGCAGGCTGCACTCGGCTTCTTCTACTCGCTCAGCGCGTTGGCACTCGAGACCGAGGCGGACACAGCCGAGTGGCTCATCGACTTGCTCATCAAGTTGGGCCGGGAGGATGACGCCTATGACGCAGTTGCCCTGGTCCTGCCTGACCTGACCAAGTCGCAGGAGCCCGCAGATCCAGAGCCGGAGGAGGACTCCGGCCCGATCGAGGCTGGAGCACAGGAGGAAGTCGCTCTCGTCGAGGTGGAGGCGGGAGAGCCCACCATTGACATCGAGGACGTCGTCCCCGTCTCCCTTTACCGCGAGGCCGTGCCGGACGAGCTGGATCCCGGTCGCTTCTTCGCGGTGATGATCGCGCGCATCCTCGACAACTCCCCCGTCAACTTCCACACGGAGGCGCGCGCAAAGCGCCGATCACCGACTACTTAGACCGAGAACGCTCCACTCGGCGTTGATGAAGCTGAGCACGACTTTGCCGGATGGTGAGGAGGTCGTGGTCATGTCCCCCCCAAAGGGCGGCGTCGACGTGCTCAGAGGCCTCAAAGACGCGTCCTGCTGCCAATAGGTCTCGGACCCGCCGGCGGACGCCGCGGAGCTGACTGGTGCGCCCCTCAATCAGGATCGGAGAAGGCATGGGCCAGCGGTCTGCCTCACGCGGTTCAAGTTTGAGGATGCCGCCGCCATAGGAGCGCCCGACGAGTTCGGCGCCGAGAAGGGTCACGCTGTTCAGGGATGCCAGGGAGAGGAGGTCCCGTCCCAACGAGCGGAGTTCCGGCAACAAATACACACCGTGCACAGAGTTCAGATGGTGGACGCCAGCAATGTTCGTGCACAACCTGGCCGTATCCGCGTTCATGTACGTCAGCAACAGATCGGCTGGACGCAGGTAGGGAACACGCCACCAAGGGCTTCGCACACGGCATTTGTATGCCGTCTCGACGCCGACCTGCTCGCCGGCCGAGATGTACCGCTTAGCCGCTTTGGACGGCTCCCCCGCCGGCCGGAAGAGCCACGTGGCAGAACCAGCGTCATCAAGGGCCTCAAGAGCGGTGGCCGTGATGGACAAGCCCCGCAGATGCCGACTGCCGGGGGGTGACAGGCGAACGACGTCCCCCTCCTCAAGGCCGAGCCTTCGGACGTCGTCCCCCCGGAGAGTGAAGTACTTGTTGTTGCCCGTCACCATGCCCAAGGTCGTGTCGCCCCATGCAGAGAGGGGGACGATGTCCTGGGACTGGACAGCGGCGGCATACGCATGGGCCGCGGCGGCGGGCAGGAGGGCGCCGGACCAACGATCTTCACCGCCGGGGGACCAGCGGCGGACGTCCGACTCGGCCAAGACGCTCAGGGTCTCCCCGTTGCGGGTCTGGAGGAGTTCGCAGTGGTCAGTCGGCCCCTCTCCGCGACCTTCGGCCAGGAGCAGAACTACGTCCTCCATCACGCCTGGGAAGACTCGCTCGGTGAACAGCACCAGTCGCACCCGCCCGAAGGCCTTCATGAGGAACTCACGCACAGGCGCCGCGTAATTGACCGTCAGGATCTCGGCTGGGAGGACAAGCCCGAGTCGTCCCCCCTCGCGCACGTGCAGCGCCGAGTGCACAGTGAAGGCGGCCCAGCTGCTCGCAAGACTTGTAAGTGTTACGCCCGCCCGGAGCGCGGCGCGCTGAGCCGCGGCTCGCGTCTCTCCTGCGAAGGCCTGGTAGCGGACATAAGGCGGGTTACCAATCACGGCGTCATATGCCGCCTCGGGCTCGCTTCGGAGGAAGTCGCCCACAGCGATTTTGGCTTCGTGCCCTGCGGCATGAAGCAGATGGCGGGCCATATCAGCTGAGTGCGCGTGGAGCTCGGCACCGTGCAGGTGACCCCGGAGGCCCGTAGGCGCCCCTAGTTCGGCCAAGCGGGCGCCAGCCTCGAGCAGGAAGACGGCCTCGCCGCAGGAGGGTTCCAAGACCCGATCAGAGGGCTTGCGTATCGCCCACTCTGTGACATATCGGGCCACAGCCTCGGGAGTGAAGAAGGCCCCGCGCGCCTTCCGGAGGTCCGGAGAGTCGTGGGGGTGCAGCGCCATGGGCTCATCCTGCCCGAAGGGTGTGACAGCCCTCGCCAACGCCACGGCGGTTGCACCCCTGGGAGCCGAGAGAGCGAGGGAACCACCTCGAATTGCTAGTCAACCCTGAGGAGAGAAATCGGCTCCGCCCGCCCGGCCATGATGGCGGAGGGGGTGGCCGCGAGGATCGACAGAATCACGGTGAGGGTGGCTCCCCAAGCGCAGGCGGTCAGGATCCCGCCGGAGTCGGCGTGGAAGACCCAGCGGGTGATGCCGGTGACGACTGCTGCGCCGAGGGCGGCTCCGAAGACGGAGATGAGCAGAGCTTGGGTGATCAGGAGCCGGCTGAGTGTGCCGGGGGACCAACCGGTCGCCAGGAGGGTGCCGATCTCGCGCCGGCGTTCTTGGGCTTCGGTGGCCGCGACATGGTGGATGCCGATCGCGGCCAGGATCGCTGTCAGCACGGCGGCGGCGATGTCAGGACCTTGGACTTGGACGGTGATGGCGTCTCCGAGGACGGTGCCGACGGCTCGGTTGTGGAACTGGGTCTGCACGGTGCGGATGAGCGCGATGACCGCGGTGGCGGTGGCCGCGCCGAGCAGGGCGGCGACGGCCCGGCCGGGGGCGCTGGTCACCGAGCGCAGGGCGAGAGATGCGACGCCGGTGGCGCGTGGACTCCAGCGCGCCCCTCTGGTGGAGGCAAGGGGTTTCATCGACATCGTCGGCGGGGTACGGGTGGCCGCGATGGCTGGGCCGATCGCCGCCACGAGGGCCACGACGACGGCGGCGGGGATGGCGACCAGGACGGTGACGGGCTGGCTTGGCAGTCCCAAGGCTTGATGGGTGAGGTAGGCGATCAGGGCGCCAAGAGTCCCCGCTGCCAGGGCCGCGGCCAGCACCGGGGCCAGCAGGCCGAGGGCGATGTCGCGGGCGCGCCAGCCGAGGGCCGAGACGATCCCGATGTCGCGGCGGCGGGCGCGCGTGGTGGCGAAGGTGGCGTCGAAGACGACGAGCCCGCTGGCGATCAGGACGGCCAACGCCAACGCGGCCGAGGCCTTGTCGATGCCGGTCACGAGGCGGGTCGCGACACCCTTGACCACCCATGGTTCGTCGATGGTCAGTGCTGGCCGGCCATGGGTACCAGCTGGGATGCTCACGTGTTGTTGTCCGGCGGAGGCACCCATGGTGATGTCGACATCGAGTCCGGTTGCGGCGGCGATGGCTTCGGCGGTGGACCTGACCCGTTCCCGGTCGAGATCGCTCACCCCGGTGACGCCGGCGACTTTGACGCGTACCGCGGAGATTGGGTTGTCCTGGATGGGTGGGGTGCCGCTGAGGACTTGGCCGGCGGGGGCAGCCTTGCTCCAGAGTTGGCGGTCGGCGAAGGCAGGCAACGCGTCCAACGTGGTCAGCATCATCGGCGGCGGCTGGGTGTAACCCCACACGTTCGCCGACGGCAACCATGGCTTGTCACCCAAGGCCCGAGCGCTGGCGGGATCCCCACCGATGGGTGCTGAGTAGGAGAAGGTCCCCAACGGGAGGGAAGCGAGGGATCGGGCATTGGGCAGGCGGGCGGGGTCGAAGACGCCCGTCTTCACGAGGGTGGGTGGTGCTTGGTCGGGGGCGGCGAAGTAGCCGTCCATGGTGCGGAACGCGGTGTCGTCCCCACCGGGTGGGATCGCGGATCCTTGGGCACCCGGCAGGCCCGTGCCGTAGCCCCAGCCGACCGCGAACCCGGGGAATCCCTTGGCGGTCAACGATCCATCCGAGGCCGTGCTGAGTTGCAGCGGGCTGGTGCGGGTGACTCGCAGGATGGTGCGGGTTTGGGCGTCGCCATCGCTCGTGGCGGTGGGGAGGGAGTCCAGCAGTCGTCGGTATGCCGCGGACGCGTTCGCGGTCAGTGTCGGCAACGTCCGATCTGCCGGCCCCTTGAACGCTGCGGGCAGCTCCCCGGCATACCCCTCTCGCGACAACGCGGTCACCTCGGGACCGTCGAAGAGGTCCACTGTCGCCGACACATCCAGTTGCAGGTAGGGCTGGTTAGCCACGGCCACCGGCACCGGACGCCCCGGCTGGGTGTCACCCCCACTGCCTAGGCCGAAGGTCCTCATCTTGGGCTCGCCCGGAGTCAGCCACGACCCGCTCACCATGGCCTCCTGTACACCCGTGAGCTGATCTTCCTTGGTCGGGTCCACGGCCGCGATCAGGAACGGGAACGGGTAGGGCACGTCGACGATCGTCGAGGATCGTGCACCGTTCTTCGCTGTCACGTTGGACGTCGAGAGCGCGAGGAAGGTCGGCTCCTGCTCGTCGACCTTCTCGGTCACCGGAGCCGGGGCACGGAAACCCACCTCGGAACCATCCGGGCGGGTCTCGACCACGACCGAGTACTGCGAACCGCCCGGTTCCAGCGAGGGAGGCTGGAACCGGATCGGGTTCGGGGTGATGTACAACAAGGCGGGTGCGGCCTTGACCACGCTCGCGCCGTTGTCGTACGACCACGTCGTCTTTGTGCGCACCACGACCGGATGGTCGGTGCTCGCCAACGCGCCCAAGTCCACCTGGACCGTCGCGTAGGCCACCACCCAGCCGATGATCGCCACCGGCGCTGCGACCTTCACCCCGGGCTGGCCCTCGATCTGATGCCACTGCTCGGGCGAGATCCCACCCTGGACCGCCGAGAGAAACCCGGGCTGGACCAACCCGGTGGACTGCTCGGCCGCCGAACGTGACCCCTTGGGGCGCACCAGGATGTCGTAGCCCGCCGAGACCGCAGAGGCATCCACGGTGCCTCGCACGTCCAACCGGGTCCGTTCAGTCGCCCCGGTCAACACGCCATAGGCACCGGTGGCCAACGTCAACGTCACCAAGATCGTGGTCAAGTTGCCCGCCAGCAGCAAGCGCCGACTCCCCAGACGGAAGCCCATCACGCGCCCACGTCGTCCGTCGAACGGTCCCCGACAATGCGACCATCACGCATCGTCACCACGCGACCACAACGCCCCGCGACCTCGGGGTCATGCGTGGCCAACAGGACAGTGGCCCCGCGCGCTGCAGCCACCGTCGCGATCACTTCCATCACGGTGTCCGCGTTCTCGCTGTCCAGATTCCCGGTCGGCTCATCCGCCAAGATCAACGCCGGATCCGCCACCAACGCCCGCGCGATCGCGACCCGCTGCTGCTGACCCCCCGACAACTGCCCAGGCAAGGCGTCCAGGCGTTCCGACAATCCCACCTCCGCCAACAGCTCCCGAGATCGCGCTTTGGCTGTGGACGCCGAGGTGTACGGGATTAGGGGCACTCCCACGTTCTCCTCCGCCGTCAACCCCGGAATCAGGTTGAACGCCTGAAAGACGAAACCCACGCGGCGCCGATGCTGCACCAGACGCCGACCCCGCAACCCCGCCACATCGACCTCACCCACCCAGATCGAACCGCTCGTCGGAGAGTCCAACCCGCCCACCAGATGCAGCAACGTCGACTTCCCCGACCCTGAGGCACCCATCAGCGCCACCAGGGCTGCCGATGACACGTCGAGGGAAACTCCACGGAGCGCCTCGACCGCGGACCCTTGGGCACCGAAGGACTTCGTGACGTGCTCGAGCCTCAGGTCCATGGGCTCATCCTCTGTCTCGGGCGGGAGCCGTGCAACGGCACGCATCGGCCCGGCAAAGGGGACAGTCGAGGGATGAACCTCGGTGAGTCTTCCGCCGCTTTCGGATGACGAAGGAGGACTTGCCATGACACTCAAGACCCGTCGTCAGTTCGAAACCCTCGCTCGCGCCGCCGAGCGAACGGGGCTCAGCACCAGGACCTTGCGCCGTCGCATCGCTGCCGGCGACCTTGTCGCCTACCGGAATGGTCCGCGCGTCATCCGCCTCGATCCGGATGACGTCGACCGTCTGATGGTCCGTATACCCACGGTCGGGTGACGAGCACAGCCTCCATCCACAGGTGCACGCATTCGTGAGCGTCGTGCACAGGGCATTCCGACCACTGCCTCTGCCACCGTCAGCGATGGTCCAGTAACGCCATGACGTACTCCGATGCCACCTACGACTGGGTCAAGGTCGCGGCCCTGATCGACGACGCCTGTGCCTCCCTTTGCGACTCACGGGAACACGATGACCCGCTCGTCCACCGGATCTGGCGGCTCGGCTCCGAAGCGCTCCTCATGACGCCCATGCCCCATGTTGACCTCCGCGACGCGTACAAGGTTCTGCCCCAGGCCGTCGGCGACCCTCGCGATCTGCTGCTCCGCGGCGAGGAACTGACCCGAGCGCACCCCATCGAGGAGTTCCCTCCCGGTGCAAGCGCGGTCCTCGTTGAACTCATCGACGTGATTCGGGACCACTTCGGAGGGCTGTGATCGATCCCGTCTGCGGCGAACGCCAGTTACCGAGTCTCAGGCCTTGGAGGTTGTTCCCGTACGACTCGATACCACGTCGGACAGGCGCTCCCGTTGCCGACACCACCGCGCCGCTTCGGGATCGATGCACGCTAGCAGCGCGATCGCACGTTCGAGGTCGGCCATGAGGTCGCGACGGTGGATCGGCTCATGGTGCGCCGCACGATTCCGCAGGTAGAGCAACTGCTCCAGGTCGCTCTCGATTCGGCGGCGATGCTGGTCGGCGGGGGCATCCGTCCGGGGGAAGGCGTGACGAAGATTTGGCACCCAAAGGGACGCGTAATACCGCCGGCTTACCAAGTAGCGCCAGAAGCCAAGGTTCAGTTCGGCCACGACGTGGCCGTGAGTGACCTGTCGCCCACCTCTGGCAGCGCGGTCCTTGGCCTTCATGATGTCAGCGCGCCCACGACCGTCGAGTGGCGCAGTCCTCAGCCAGTCCGAGTTCTGGCGACTCGCAGCCCAGTTGCGCATCTGGGCGTCGAGTGAGTTTCGAACGACTACCTCGACCATCGCGGACAAGGACAACGCCGCGGCCGAGGCTTCGATGTTCCATTCGTAGAGCGCGAAGGCCTCCTCGAGATCACCGTCAGACGCCGACAGATACGACCCGAGACGCTCTGCGGACAGCAGGTCACGCAAGCGTTCGTAGTCCACCGGTCTTGGCTCCACGCTCACCCCTCAGCTATAGTCATGCACGAAGACCCCGGAACGATCCCTGGTGAAAGCCACATCGCCGGGGTTTCGTCATCTGCCCACCGAGTAGGCTCACGGTGGCAGGCCACGCGCAGCCCCCGGAGGGTCGTGAGCCTACTCGGTGGGCACGACACGACGCTTGGACCACTTCTTGGCCTCCTTGGACATCCGCGCGGCGATCTCGGCGTCCCTCCCCCGTGCAACGTGTTGGTAGCGCAGCGCCATCTGCGGAGTGGAGTGCCCGATCCTCGCCATGAGTTCCGCGAGCGTGGCACCCGACTGAGCCGCCAACACCGCTCCCGTATGCCGCAGGTCGTGCACCCGCAGATCGGTGCGGCTCGCCGCCACCCGAGCCTTGAGCCAGTGCCGTCGGAAAGTGTTCGAGTGGACCTGGACGTCCGGGTCGCCGACGGACGGAAAGAGCAACGCTTCCCCACCGGCCCCGACATGCTCCTTGAGATGTTCCTTCAGGATCGGCAGCAGGTGCGGTGGGATCGCGACGTCCCGCATCCCGGCTGCGGTCTTCGGTTTGCCGACGGTGACCTCCTTGCCGATGCGGACGACTCCGCGCATGACGTGGATGGTCCCCGCCTTGAGATCAACGTCCTTGCGACGAAGTTCTGAGACCTCACCGAACCTGAGGCCACACCATGCGCCGATGAGCACCAGGGCGCGATACGGCGCAGGGATCCTTTCCAGCAGCACCTCGAGCTCCGCAAGCGTGGCCGGCTCGATCGACCGCACGCGCTTGGCCGAACCAGCGCCGCGCACTCGACAGGGGTTCGAGGCGAGGATCTCGTCGGTGACCGCTGTCGACAGAATCGAGCGCAACAGGCTGTAGGTGTGCGCCCGCTGGGTAGGCCGACTCGAATCCAAGCCGCAGTGCCACGTCCTCACCACCTGCGGCGTGATATCCCGAAGGGACACCTCCCCGAAGGCGGGCAGGATGAACCGATCCAGGAGTCGCCTATACAGCGCCCTGGTCCGGGGCTTGAGCTCCCGCTGCTCGAGCCACGCC
>NZ_HF570956.1:2940385-2943071 GCF_000367525.1 Phycicoccus elongatus Lp2
AGGTCGCGAGGTGTCGAGTTGATGTCCTCAGCGGCAGCCGACCAGGGCCAGCCGGTGCCTCAGTGAGAGGTCTCGAGGCCCTTGGGCAGGTGGCCGGCGGAGTTTTCGTAGTACTGGGCGGCCTTGCGGGTCGTGTAGGTCTTGATGGCTGCCGCGATCAGGCCGGTCAACGCGGCATACGCGACCGCCTGGAGGATCGGGCTCTCGGGGTCGGCCGGGTCGATGTCATCCTGACCCGTGGTCTTCCAGATCTGGTCGGCCACCTTGGTGGCCACCAGTGTCGCCACGACGGCCGAACTCGCGGCGAGGGCCTTCCAGACGATGCTTCCCATGCGCCAACTCTCGCACACGCGCGGCTCCGGGAGGAGGGTCGCCGGGGCTATGCTGGCCGGTGTCAACGACAGGGGAGCGCTCCGGCGCTGAGAGTGCGGGCAACCGCAGACCCTCGCACCTGATCCGGTTCGCACCGGCGTAGGGAGTCGGGATTCTCAGGTCCTGCCGCGGCCTACCTCGTATGCCGTGGTGCGGCCTCCCCGAGGTATCCATCGGATTCCACGGGAGAAGGAAGAACACATGAGCACCACCATCGAGCGCACGCGCAGCATCCGCGCCACCGCGCCACTGGCCGCCTGGCGGACGGTCGACATCCTCACCATCGCCTTCCTCGGCGCGGCCTTCGGCATCGCCTATTGGGGGTGGGGACTGGCCTACCAGGCGCCGTCGACCGCGCTGACGACGATCTTCCCGCCGCTCACCGGCATCACCGCCGCGCCTTGGCTCGTCGCGGGCGTCGTCGGCGGACTCGTCGTGCGCCGCCCGGGTGCGGCCCTGCTCTGCGAGGTCGTCGCGGCTCTGGTCTCGATGATCCCGGGCACCCAGTGGGGGTTCACGACGCTGATCAGCGGCATCCTCCAGGGACTCGGCGCCGAGTTCGCCTTCCTGCTGCTCGGGTACAGCGTCTACGGCCTGGGTGCCGCCATCTTCGCCGGGGCCATGGCGGCACCGTTGGAGGCGGTCTACGAGTGGTTCGTCTACTGGACGGACTGGGGTTGGGGTTACAAGATCGCCTACCTCTTCATCCTCACCGCGGCCGGCGCCTTCATCGCCGGCACCCTCGGCTGGCTGATCACGCGGGCTCTGGCAGCGGCGGGGGCGCTCAACGCCTTCCCGCCCGGTCAGGAGCTGCGGGAGTCCCGCTCTGTCTGAGCCGCGCGGCGGTCGGGTCGAGGTCCGCGGACTGACGTGGCGGCCCTACGGTCGCCGCGAGCCGGTGCTGCGCGACCTCGACCTGGCCATCGAGGCCGGTGAGCGGGTCCTGCTCGTCGGGCCGTCGGGGTCAGGCAAGTCCACCCTGCTGCGCGCGCTCGCCGGGCTGCTCGAGACCGCGGACGCCGGAGAGCGCACCGGGTCGGTGACCATCGACGGAGCCGTCGCCGGCGAACGGCCAGGCGCGGTCGGACTGGTCCTCCAGGAGCCGGGTGCCGGCGTGGTCGCCTCCACCGTCGAGCGCGACATCGCCTTCGGCCCCGAGAACGTCGGTATGCCGCGCGCCGCCATGCCCGAACTCGTCACCTCCGCGCTCGCGCAGGTCGGGCTCGACCTGCCCCTGTCGACTCCGACCGATGCGCTCTCCGGCGGCCAGACGCAACGGTTGGCCCTCGCCGGCGCCCTTGCGCTGGAGCCGACGGTGCTGCTGCTCGACGAACCGACCGCGATGCTGGCCGCGGCCGATGCGGCCGTCGTGCGGGCCTCGGTCGACGCCGCGGTGCGCGAGCAGGGCTTGACGCTCGTGGTCGTCGAACACGTGCTGGGTCCGTGGATCGACCTCGTCGACCGGCTCATCGTGCTCGATGCCTCGGGGGTGATCGTCGCGGACGGGCCGGTGCGCGAGACCTTGGCCACGCGGCATACGGAATTGGTGGGGATGGGTGTCTGGGTGCCCGGTGCCGGCGCCCCCGATCCGCTCCCCGTCGACCCTGCCCTGGTGGGAGCCCCCCACCTGGGACCCGCGCACCCCAGACAGTCGAGTGAGGAGAACACGCGGTCTGCGGTGCGGCCACGCCGCATGTTCTCCTCACTCGACTGTCTGGAGGCGACGCCGCTGACCGTGACGCGACGGACGGCCACTGTCGACGGCATCGTCACCGAGCGGGTCGCGGCCCGACTGGAGGAGCCCCTGCGGCTGGCACCCGGGGAGCTTGCCGCACTCGTCGGTCGCAGCGGATCGGGGAAGTCGACGATCCTGCATGCGCTGGCCGGCTTCCTCGTGCCCGCCAAGGGGACGCTCCGGGTGGGCGATGACGAGGATCCCGCGAGACTCGAGCCAGTGGAGTTGGCGCGTCGCCTCGCGTGGATCCCGCAATGGGCGAGCTCGACGATCGTCACTGGTCGGGTCCTCGACGAGGTGCTCCTCACCTCGCGGCAACTCGGCGACGACACGCCCGGTCTCGAGGATCGCGCCCGGGGCCTGCTCGAGACCCTCGGGCTGGGGCGGTTGGCGGATGCCGACCCACGCCACCTCTCCGGGGGCGAGATGCGACGGCTGGCGATCGCCTCGGCGATCCTCCACGGCCCCGACATCGTGCTCGCGGACGAGCCCACCGTCGGGCAGGACCGACACACCTGGGCCGCCATCGTCGGATTGCTCGCTGCCTATCGCGCGCAGGGAGGGGCGATCGTCACCGCC
>NZ_HF570956.1:2943171-2944439 GCF_000367525.1 Phycicoccus elongatus Lp2
TCCCGCTGCTCGAGCCACGCCTCGGCATACGGCCCGAACATCTCCGTCGACCGCACGACCTTCGCCCGCCGCGACTTGCTCGGCGACCACTCGTCGTTCTGCATGAGCCGGCGCTCGGCCGCAAGCCACGCCTCTGCGTCGACCTTGGCGTCGAAGGTCGACGGAGCACGGTGGAAGGCTTGGTCCGGACCCATGTAGTAGGCCTGCCAGCGACCATTGGCTCGCTTGCGGATGGTCCCGAAGTCCCGCTTCGCCCTCGTCATCGCGTGCCACCAGCGGACACGAGTGGACACAACTGGGGCATAACTGGGGACATTTCGTGTCCGCTTGTGCCCTGTCCTCTCACGCGCTAGATTCTAGATCACCGCAGGTCAGATGCCTACGGTGCAGGTCGAAGCACTACAGCCAAGTAGGCGCGTGAACAGTTCAAATCCTGTCACCCCGACCAGTTGGCTCTTGAGGGCTCTGACCTGGCGGTCAGGGCCCTTCTGCTTGGCTCCCGGCCGGCAGGACGAGGCGGAAGGTGACGCCGCCCTGGGGAGGCGACAGCGCGGCATACCGCCCGCCGTGCGCGGTGACGATGCCCGCGACGATGGCCAGCCCGAGGCCGGTGCCGCCGCCGGCCCGCCCTTGCGAGACCCGCGCGAACCGGTCCCAGACCCGCGCCAGCTCCTCCGGCGGGATGCCGGGGCCGTCGTCGCTCACCTCGACCACCACCTCGCCTCCGGTGGCGTATGCCGTGAGCCGCACCGCGGCCGTGACCGGGGTGTGCCGCAGGGCGTTCGTGCCGAGCGCCATGACGGCCTGGGTGAGCCGTTCCTCGTCGGCGACGAGGCGCACACCGGGCGCGGTCTCCACGGTCACCAGCCGCTCGGGTTGGGCCACCTGCAGGTCGGAGGCGACGTCGTCGAGCAGCCGGCGCACGTCGACGGGCCCGAGGTGGAGGGTGGCCCGGTCGAGGGAGGTGAGGGTGAGCAGGTCCTCGACGAGCCGGTGCATCCGGGTTGCCTCGGCGCGAATCCGTCGCAGCGCATCGGCGGTGTCGGGGTCCTCGACTCGGCCGGCGTGGAGCTCGGCATAGCCACGCAGGGTGGTCAGTGGGGTGCGCAGCTCGTGCGAGGCGTCCGCGACGAACTGGCGCATCCGGTCCTCGGAGTCACGCGTCGCGTCGAGCATGGCGTTGAGAGCGTCGCCGAGGTGGGCGGCCTCGCTGCCCTCGGGCGCGTCGGGGATGCGCCGGTCCCGCTCCCCCGCCGTGATCGCGTCCG
>NZ_HF570956.1:2944539-2945101 GCF_000367525.1 Phycicoccus elongatus Lp2
CAGAAGGTCATCGACGCCGTCAAGGCCAAGGACTCGAGCGCCACGATCGACACAGTCCGCAAGGACCCCGATGGCTCCTATGACGCGCTCGGGACGACGTCCGATGGCGCCAAGGTGATGTTCGAGGTCAGCGCGGACCTGGCCACGATCACCCAGGGCCAGGGGGGTCAGGGCGACCAGGGCGGTCCGCGCGGGCAGGCCACCGGTGGCTCGACCACCGGTGGGTCCGGTGCCGCCGCCAATGGCACCGCGGGCACGGCGACGCCGACGCTGCCCAGCAACTGACGCGCCCGCCCGGCTCCTTGCGTCCGCGTGATCCGTCGCCATGGCGACCGATCACGCGGGGGCAAGAGACCCGGGAATGGTCTCTCCAAACGATCTGTTACGATATATCGGAACACATCGACGAAAGGAGACGATCATGCGAGGCATGAACGAATTCGAGTTTCCCAAGCGCGGTCGCGGACCGCGCGACCAGCACGGTCACGAGCATGGCGGCCACGGCGGCCCTGGTGGCCCCGGCGGCCCCGGTGGCCCCGGTGGCCCCGGTGGCCCCGGTGGC
>NZ_HF570956.1:2945201-2946171 GCF_000367525.1 Phycicoccus elongatus Lp2
CGGCCTCGGCTGCCGCGACGGCGTCGGCCGCTGTCACCGATGCCGGTCACGAGGTGCGCGACGCGCACGCTCGGGTGGCCGAGGAGAAGACCGCGTATGCCGCGGACCCCCACCGCGCCGACGTGCTCGACCCGGACACCGACGTCACCGAGGAGTCCGGCCCGGCGAGCCCGACGGGAAGCGCGGCGGATCTGAGCCCGGCGGTGGGGGCGGGGGATCTGAGCCCGGCGGCCCTGACGCCGGCGGCGTTCACCCCTGAGGACGAGCGCGCTCACGCTCTGGCCACCGGTCAGGGCTACGGCGACGAGGTTTCCGTCGACGAGGTGTCGGTGAACGACGGCTCAGCCGACGAAGTCGGCGCCGAAAGTGAAGTCCCCACCTGGGGCGACGGTCTCATGGGTGACGAACCGGTCACCGAGGATGCCGTATTCGATGGCGACGTGGAGCCGGTCGAATCGGTCGAGGTCGAGAGCGATGTGACCGGTGACGAGGTCACCGCCACGGTCCCCGAGGCTGACAACACCGGCGGCAGCGAGCCCGTGTCGAATGCGCAGGTCGACCAGCAGGTCGGCGAGGCATCCCTCGAGGACACGTGGACCGAGGCCGACGAGGCTGCAGCCGCGTCGCCGGCCGCGGCCCACATCGCCGGCGATTCCTCCCATGGCGCAGGGGACTCGGGTGACTGGCAGTACGACGAAGCCCGTGAGGGCCAGGGCTCGGCCGATGACCACGCCGAGCACGAGGTGGAAGCCGCCTGGGGCCGCCGCATCTCGGACCTCGACGAAGTCTCCGACGGTGGCTTCGGCGTCGGATCAGCGGCCCCGATCGCCGACGGCGCCCAGCCGCTCGGCCACACCGTGCAGGCCTACCGCGACACGATGACCTACCGCACCCAGGACGCCCCGGGCTACGACTCCTGCGAGCCCGATGTGTGGTTCTACGACGAGGACTCCGCCCGCCGCGCCGGCTT
>NZ_HF570956.1:2946271-2963261 GCF_000367525.1 Phycicoccus elongatus Lp2
AGCCTCGATCCACCGATGGGCAGGGTGGTAGTGGGCTGAGGAGGCGTGTCGGGACATGAGAATGCCCCTGTGTGGCAACAGAATTGGAGTTCTTCACGCTTCAGTTCGTCACACACGCAAGGGGCATCTCGTAGGTGAAACTCTCTCACACCCTCCCAGCGACCTCGGCGGTCTTCGACGACCCGAATCTTGTGTCGGCCGCCGGGTTGGTTCCGGTCTTGGCCCTGGCTGATCGGGCGGGGCTGCGACGCCTTGCGGATGAGCATCTGAGCGTGCCGGGTGACAAGGGCGCCAACGCCGGGTTGAAGGTCGCCTCGCTGGTCGCGGGGATGGTCGCTGGCGCCGACAGCATCGACGACATGGCGCTGCTGCGGCACGGTGGGATGGGCCGGGTCTTCGCCCGGGCGTACGCGCCGTCGACGTTGGGGTCGTTCCTGCGCTCGTTCACGTTCGGTCACGTCCGCCAGCTCGACGCGCTCGCCTCGAGGTTCCTCACACGCCTGGCAGCTCAAGGCGAGCGAGCCGCGCAGGTCGTCGGCGACGGCACCGGTGGCCGGGTGTTGGTCGATATCGACGACACGATCATTCAGGTGCACGGCCACGCCAAACAGGGAGCCGGGTTCGGCTACTCCGGGGTCCGCGGGCTGAACGCGTTGCTGGCCACGGTCACCACCACTGGGTCGGCACCGGTGGTCGTGGCGCAGCGGCTACGGAAAGGCTCGTGCGGGTCCCCGCGCGGAGCCAAACGGTTGGTCGCCGACGCGCTCAAGACCGTGCGCACGCTGCACCCCGGTCAGGGCAAGCCGTTGCTGCGGGCGGACTCGGCGTTCTACGGGGCGCCCACCGTCGGTGCCGCGGTCCGCGCCGGGGCGCAGGTGTCGGTCACCGTACGCCTGGACCCCAAGGTCAAGGCCGCGATCACCACCATCAGCGAACACGCGTGGACCCCGATCGAGTACACCGACGCCATCTACGACGAGGCCAGCGGCACCTGGGTGTCGCGGGCTGAGGTCGCCGAGGTGCCCTTCACCGCGTTCTCCTCCAAGAAGGCGGCCGATCAGGTTCCCGGGCGCCTGGTGGTGCGCCGCATCCCCGACGTCAACGCTGACAAGAAGAACGCAACCGGGCAGGGCACCCTGTTCGACACCTGGCGCTTCCACGCCTTCTTCACCACCACCGACCCCACCGACCTGGACACCGTCGCCGCGGATAAGACCCACCGCGGACACGCGATCATCGAGCAGGTCCACGCCGACCTCAAGAACTCCGCCCTGGCGCACCTGCCCTCAGGCAAATTCACCGCCAACGCCGCCTGGCTCGTGCTGGCCGTCATCGCGTTCAACCTCACCCGCACCGCAGCCACCATCGCCAGCGCCGACCTCGCCAGAGCCACCACCGCCACCATCCGCCGCAAGCTGATCACCGTCCCCGCCCGGGTGGCGTCCTCGGCCCGACGGGTCACCCTGCACCTACCGACCGCCTGGCCCTGGCAGGAAGCGTGGACCCGCCTGTTCACCCAGAACTGCGGCCCACCAGAACCGGTCAATCCCTGACCACCCAGCCGCCCCGGCCCGACCGAACAACCGACGTGGAACACCCTGACAGCCAGGTCAGGACAACAGCCACGCCCTCAAGCCGGAGCCGCGGCCCAGAGCGAAATCAGCTCACCCCACCCAGGACGTCGGTGGATCGAGGCTTAGATGGTGCGCCCGCGCAGCACGATCGCGATCGGGATGCGCAGCACCCCCAGGTCGTCCCTGGGATCACCGGCCAGGACCAGGAGGTCCGCGTCGGCGCCCTCCTCCAACGCCGGGCGCCCGAGCCAACGCCGGGCCGCCCACGAGCCGGCGTCGAGCGCCTCGGCATTGCTGAAGCCGCAGGCGAGCAGTTCGTGCATCTCGTCGACCACCAAGCCGTGCGCGATGCGGCCCCCGCCGTCCGTGCCGACGTAGATCGGTATGCCGGCCTCGCGGGCAGCCGCGATCGTTGCGTGCCGCCGGGCGTGCAGGTCGAGCATGTGCGCGGCATACGTGGGGAAACGCCCGGCGCTGGCGGCGATCGAGGGAAAGGTGTCGATGTTGACGAGCGTCGGCACGATGCTGATCTGCTGCGCCGCAAAGGTGGCGATCGTCGCCTCGGTCAGCCCGGTCGCGTGCTCGATGCAGTCGGTGCCGGCTTCCGCGAAGTCGTGGAGCGACTCCTCCTCGAAGCAGTGCGCGGTCACTCGCGCCCCCTCCTCGTGGGCCGCCGCGATCGCCTCGGTGAGGACATCGACCGGCCAGCACGGCGCGAGGTCGCCGACCTCGCGATCGATCCAGTCCCCCACGAGTTTGACCCACCCGTCGCCGGCCCGGGCCTCGACCCGGACCTGCGCGACCAGGTCCTCGGGCTCGACCTCCCACGCGTAGTTGCGGATGTAGCGGCGAGGGCGTGCGATGTGGCGCCCGGCGCGGATGATCCGCGGGAGGTCCTCCCGGTCGTCCACCCAGCGCGTGTCGCCCGGTTGACCGGCATCGCGGATGAGCAGTGTGCCGTGGTCCCGATCGGTCAGCGCCTGCTGCTCGGCGACCTCCCGCGGCACCTCACCGGGAGGGCCGAGGCCGACATGGCAGTGGGCGTCGACCAGCCCCGGCACGACGTGGCCGGCCAGGGTCGTCACCTCGTGCGCGCCGGTGGGCCGCTCGAAGGTCAGCCGATCACCGATGACCCACGCCTGGTCCCTCACCTCGTCGGGGCCGACGAGGATCGGGCCGGTCAGGTGCAGCACCGTCGCCATGTCGAGAGCCTAGCCCTCACGGGACCGTTGCCGTTGCTCGCGATGGCCCGAGGTACCTTGGACCACGCGTCGACGGTCGTCGCCGCGCTGATTAGTCGATCGCCGCGGGGCGATGAGGAGGACGCGTGACCACGGCCCAGTGGGAGGTCCCCCCGCGCAAGCGCAAGATCCTCTTCGGCGAGATGCTCGTGTTCGCCATCCTCAGCCTCATTGCGGCCGCCGTGCTCTCGATCGAGGCGATCACTCTCGCCAAGAACCCCGATGCCGTCCTGAGTTGCTCGTTCAACACGTGGATCGACTGCGCCAAGGTCGGCTCGACCTGGCAGGCGAACGTCCTCGGCTTCCCCAACGCCTTTCTCGGCCTGGTGTCCGAGCCGGTCGTCATGACGATCGCCGTCGCCTCGCTGGCCGGGGTGCGCTTCCCGCGGTGGTTCATGTTCACCGCGAATGTCTGCTACCTGCTCGGCGTCATCTTTGCCTATTGGCTGCTCTGGCAGTCCACCTATGTCATCGGCGCCCTCTGCCCCTGGTGCCTGCTCGTCACGGTCTCCACGACCTTCGTCTTCACCTCGATGACCCAGTGGAACATCCGGGAGAACAACCTCTTCCTTCCCGAGGGGCTCCAGGCCAAGGCCTTCGCCTTCGTCGACAAGGGCTGGTTCACGGTCAGCGTCATCGCCTGGTTCGCGTTGATCATCGTCCTCGAACTGCTCAAGTGGGGTCACCGCTTCCTATGAGCCAGCGACGCGTGGCCCTGGTCACCGGCGGCAGCCGCGGCATCGGTCGCGCGATCGCCCAGGACCTCGGGCGTGACTGGCACGTCCTTGTCGGGGGCCGCACGTCAGCGGCGGTCGCACCGGTCGTCGCCTCCCTCCCCTCCGCCGAGCCCTTCGTCTGCGACCTCGCCGACGAGGAGGCGACCGCCCTCGCCGCACGGCGGATCTCCCACCTCGACGCCCTCGTCCACTCCGCCGGGATCGCGCTCGGAGGGCACGTCGCGGACCTCACGCGCGACCAGCTGCGCCACATCTTCGAGGTGAACGTCATTGCGGTCGCCGACCTCACCCGGCTGCTCCTCCCGCTGCTCCGCGCCTCGGGCGACGGACATGTCGTCGCTCTCAACAGCGGCTCCGGCTTCGCGAGCGGCCAACCCGGCTCCACGGCATACAACGGGAGCAAGCATGCGCTCCGGGTGCTCACCGATGCCCTGCGCGAGGAGGAGCGCGGGCGGGTGCGCGTCACCTCGATCCACCCCGGTCGGACCGACTCCGACATGCAGCGGCAGCTTCAGGCGACGAGCGGCCGGGACTACCGCGCCGAGGACTTCGTCCGACCCGAAACCGTTGCGGCACTGGTGCGCACGGCACTCGAGACCTCGCCGGAGGCACAACTGGAGACGCTGTCGGTGCGCCCCGTCGTCACGAGCTGAGCGGGGCGCGCAGCAGGCGCGTGATCGTCTCGACGACGACGCCGGGGCTGTCGGCGTGGACCCAATGGCCGGCGCCCTTGACCGTCACCTGCCGGACCCGAGGAAAGTAGGTCCGCATCGTCTCGACGTCGGCGTCGGTGATGTACTCCGACTCTCCACCGCGCAACCACACCACCGGCCCCGGGTATGCCGCGCAGCCGGCGACCGCTGCAGTCGGCCAGTCCGCGATGACCGAGGCGGTGCCCTGGGCGGCATCGGCGGCAAAGAGCTCGACGTTCGCCTGCCAGCGCCAATGGTCGCCCTCGCGGCGGAGATTCTGCAGGAGGAACGCGCGCACACCGGGGTCGGGCTCAACCTCATGCGCATACCATTCGTCCGCGTCGGCGCGAGAGGCCAACTGCGACAAGGGCATCCGTTGCATGCCCTCGATGTAGCCGCGGAAGCGATGCAGGTCGCCGTAGGACTTGGGAGCGATGTCGACGATGCACAGGCGCTCGATGAGCTCGGCGTGCTGGAGGGCGGCGACCATGGCGGTCTTGCCGCCGAGGGAGTGACCGACGAGGGTCCACCGCTCCCCGGGGGCCGCCGCGCTGAGGGTGTCGGCGAGTTGCGCGGCATACCCCTCGAAGGAGAAGGCGCCGGACCACGGTGAGCGCCCGTGGTCCGGAAGGTCGACGAGCAGAGCCCGCGCCTGCGTGCCTGAGGGGCCGCTGACCGCCTTCGCGATCTGCATCCAGTTCCGGCCTTGCCCGAAAAGGCCGTGGCAGAAGGCGATTCGCGGTCCTGCCGTGCCGACAGACAGGGTGTGCAGGCTCACTTGCCCAAGAACTTCTCGAAACCGGGAGGCAGTTGAGAGGTGTCAAGGGCGCTGGCGTCCAGTCGTGACGTGCCCGACGGGGTGCCGAAGGCGCTCCCCCCGGACCCCTTCGCCGCGGACGCGCGCGCCTCGGCGGCCCGCTTCGCCGGATTGCCCGACTTCGACTTCTTGCGCTGCGGCGCCGGCTGGCGACCCTTCTTGCCGGCACCACCACCCAGGCCCGGCATACCGGGAATGCCGCCACCGCGCGCGAGCGACTTCATCATCTTCTGCGCCTCGCCGAATCGCTCGAGGAGGGCATTGACCTCAGAGGCCGTGACCCCCGACCCCTTGGCGATACGGGCGCGGCGCGAGCCGTTGATCTGCTTGGGGTGGGTCCGCTCGAAGGGTGTCATCGACTGGACCATCGCCTCCACCCGGTCGAACTCACGCTCGTCGAGGGCGTCGAGTTGGGCGCGCATCTGGCCCATGCCCGGCATCATCCCGAGCATCGACTTCAGCGAGCCCATCTTCTTGATGGCCGCCATCTGCTGGAGGAAGTCGTCGAAGGTGAAGTCCTCCTGGGCGAGGAACTTGCGCTCCATCTCCTGCGCGTGGCGCTGGTCGAAGGCCTTTTCGGCCTGCTCGATGAGAGTGAGGACGTCACCCATGTCGAGGATGCGCGAGGCCATCCGATCGGGGTGGAAGACCTCGAAGTCCTTGACGCCCTCACCGGTCGAGGCGAACATGATCGGCCGCCCGGTCACCGAGGCCACCGACAGTGCCGCGCCACCGCGGGCGTCACCGTCGAGCTTGGACAGGACGACACCGGTGAAGTCGACGCCGTGGAGGAAGGCCTCGGCGGTGTCGACCGCGGCCTGGCCGATCATGGCGTCGATGACGAACAGGACCTCGTCGGGCTGGATCGCGGCGCGAATGTCCGCGGCCTGCTGCATGAGGTTCTCGTCGACCGCCAGGCGGCCGGCCGTGTCGACGATGACGACGGAGTAGAGCTTGTTGCAGGCTTCCTGGATACCCGCCTCGGCGACCGCGACGGGGTCGCCGAAGGATCGGGTCCCCTCGATGGCACCGGTGACCGCGTCGTGCCCGGCGATGTTGCCGCGCTCCGGCGCGAAAACCGGAACGCCGGCGCGCTGGCCCACGACCTCCAACTGGGTGACGGCATTGGGGCGCTGGAGGTCGGCGGCGACGAGCAGTGGCGTCTGCCCCTGGTCCTTGAGGAACTTGCCGAGCTTGCCGGCCAAGGTCGTCTTGCCCGAGCCCTGGAGGCCGGCAAGCATGATGACGGTCGGTGGGTTCTTGGCCAGCCGGAGCTTGCGGGTCTCGCCACCGAGGATCGAGACGAGTTCGTCGTTGACGATCTTGACGACCTGCTGCGCCGGGTTCAGCGCTCCCGAGACCTCAGCGCCGAGAGCGCGCTCGCGCACGGCGCTCGTGAACTCCTTGACCACCGGGAGGGCGACATCGGCATCGAGGAGGGCGAGCCGGATGTCACGAACCGTCTTGTTGACGTCGGACTCCGAGAGCCGCCCCTTGGTGCGGAGGTTCTTGAAGGTCGCGGTCAGGCGATCAGAGAGACTGTTGAACACCGCACAAGGCTAACCGAGGCCCCCTTCCCCCCAGGACCGAGAAGGGGGCAGCAGCCGGCGGCATACCTCCACTGTCGGCCCGCGTGACCCGCGCGGCGGGTGAACTGGCGGCCCTGGTCGTCGCCGAGTCAGGCGCGGTCGCGGGGTTCACCCCCGGCGCTGAACCTCGTCGGCGTGACGCGGGCATTCAGCTGCACACCAGCGTGACCCCGTTCAGTCAGCTCTTGGCTGGCCATTGCGGCCACTGATCGCGTCCAGCGGGCCGGTTCCTCCATCGGCCCTCAGGACTCGCAGGTGTCGATGACCAGCCCGACGACCTGCGCGACCTGGGCCGGGGCAAGCGGGCGATCGGCCACATCGGTCAGGTAGAAGGTGTCGAGGGTCTGACCTGCATAGGTCGCCACGTGGGCCGAGCGCACCGAGATCCCGGCACGAGTGAACGTGCGGCCCAGATCGTGGAGCAGTGCGGGCCGATCCTGGGCGCGTACTTCGAGCACGGTGGCGTCCGGGCTCGCGCCCGGCACGATCATCGCGCGGGCCTGGCCCGGTGAGGCCGTGTCCGCCGTCGCACTGGGCCGCGTCGGCCGGTTGCGCCGTTTCTCCAGGGCGACCAACGGGCTCAGGTCGCCCGTGGCCAGCCGCTCGATCAGACGCCCAATCCGCGCCGGGTCCGGGTTCTCCACACGAGGGGACTCGACATGCCACTCGTTGACCGCCAGCCCATCGAGGGTGCGCACGATGGCGGTCCGGACGATGAGGCCCTCGACGGCCAGCACGCCCGCCGTGTCGGCGAACAGGCCCAAGCGGTCGGTCGAGATGATGTCGAGCCGCCACGCCGACCCCGACGACCGGGCCTCGACGTGCACCCGCCCAGCGCGCACGGCACGTTCGACATCGGCCGGTTGCGCCCGGGGAGCAGGGTCGTCCGGTTCGGGCGCGTCGGGGTCGAGCCGGGCACGCACGGCGGTGGTGAGTTGAGCCACGAGGGAGGACCTCCAGTCCGTCCAGGCCGCCGGTCCGGCGGCCGCTGCGTCGGCCTCGGTGAGGGCCCGCAGCAGGTCGAAGCCAGCCAGGGTGCCACCCGAGGCGCTGATCGCTGCCTCGACGGTCCCGGGGTCGGCATGGTCGCGTCGAGTGGCCAGCTCGACGAGGGTCAGGTGCTCCCGCACCAATCGTTCGACGAGCGCCACATCGGCCTCTGGATGGCCCATCCGCTCGACGATGGCACGGGCGAGCGGGGCGCCCTCGAGGCTGTGGTCGCGGGCACCCTTCACCTTGCCGATGTCGTGCAGAAGTGCCGCGATGAGCAGCAGGTCGGGCCGGGAGACCTCGCGAACCATCCCGCCGGCGTGCACCACCGTCTCGACGAGGTGACGATCCACCGTGTGTCGATGCACGGGGCTGCGCTGCGGCCGCGAGCGGACGGCACTCCACTCCGGGAACCAGCTGCCGATGATGCCGGCTTGGTCGAGGCCCTCCCAGACGGGCACGAGGCCCGGCCCCGACGCGAGCAAATTGCCCAACTGCTCACGTGCCTCGTCGGGCCAGGGCACAGGAAGGGGCGAAACCTTGGCCAGGTTGGTCAGGGTCGCGGGAGCGATCGGTACTCCATGGGTGGCCGCCAGGGCGGCCGCTCGGAGAGGCAGAACCGGGTCGGTGAGCAGCCGATCGTGCCCGAGGACGAGTTCACCGTCGCTGACGAAGAGTCCGTAGCCGAGCGGAGTCATCTGCGGGCGGCGTGGGCCCACCCTGAGCAGGCGTGCCCGCTGGGCCTGACTCGCGCGACGCATCGCTGCATCGAGCGAATGAGCAATCACCCGCCCGGCGTCGGAGATCTCGGTGAGCAGGTCGTCGGCGTCGTCGTGTCCGAGGAGTGCCGCCACTGCGTCATGGTCCTGGCGCAGCAGCCGGTCACGGCCACGTCCGGTGACGACATGGATCGCGTCACGCACGTCGAGCAACAGCCCGGTCGCGGTGACGACCTCGCCACGGGGTCGCTGGGCGAGCCACGCCTCGGCCAGGGCGGCGAGAATGGTGAGGTCTCGCAGGCCACCCTTGGCCTCCTTGATCTCCGGTTCAAGGCTCTGGGCAAGGTCACCGTGCCGGGTGTGGCGGGCGGCCAACGACTCCAGCATCTCGGGCAGGCGCCGTCGTGCCGCCCCCCGCCAATCGTGGGCGACCGTGGCACGAGCCGCCGTCACCAGTTCGCGGTCGCCGGCGACCCAGGACAGATCGAGCAACCCTATGGTCGCCGTCAGGTCGGCCTGGGCCACCGAACGGCACTGGGCGACGGTGCGGACACTGTGGTCGAGCTTCACCCCGGCGTCCCAGATCGGGTACCAGATCCGGTCGGCGAGTGCGTTGATCGCCGACTCGGACAAGACCCGCCCGCTGTGGAGCAGCACGAGGTCGACGTCACTGAGCGGCCCCGGGTCGTCCCGCCCCAAACTGCCCACCGCTGCGAGTGCGACACCGTCCGTGCGCATGCCCGCCGTGGCCCCACGCCACAGCCCGGCCAACCAGGCCCGGGTGTGGTTGGCGAGCGCGGCGCGGCGCCGAGGCCCCGCCGTCGTGTCGTCGAATGAACGCACGTCCGCGATCGCGAGCCGAGCGGCCTGCTCCTCGGTCGTCGTCATGACTCTCCTTGTCAAGCGTCGAGTGCTGGTGCCGGTGCCTGCGCTCCGACACCAGCACTCGACTGGCTCAGGGATGGATGGTGATCGGCTGATCAGAGGGCTTCGGCGCCGCGCTCGCCGGTGCGGACCCGGACGACCTCCTCGACCGGCACGACCCAGATCTTCCCGTCGCCGATGCGACCGGTCTGGGCGGCCTTGAGGATGATGTCGGCGACGGATGAGGCGTCGAAGTCCTCGACGAGGATCTCCAGTCGGACCTTGGGCACGAAGTCGATCTGGTACTCGGCGCCGCGGTAGACCTCGGCGTGCCCGCGCTGCCGTCCGTAGCCGGAGGCCTCGCTGACCGTCATGCCGGTGATCCCGAACGCCTCCAGGGCGTTCTTGACCTCGTCGAGTTGGTGCGGCTTGATGATGGCGGTGACGAGCTTCATCACTTGGCTCCTTCCGGGGAGAGGCTCTCGGTGTGGTGGCGGGCGTCGTGGATCGGACCCGATCCTGAGACTCCCACCCGGCCACCGCGGGAGACCAGGTCGTAGGCGGTCTCGGCGTGCTCCGCAGTGTCGATGCCGGCGGTCTCGGCATCGGCCGGGATCCGCCAGCCCATGGTGGCCTTCAGGGCGAGGGCGATGACCGTGGTGACCACGCCGGTGATGACGAGGGAGGCGAGGGCGATGACGATCTGGATGATCGTCTGGTCGAGGCCCTTGCCGTAGAAGAGGCCGGTCGAGGTGGAGAGCAGGCCGGCACCGACGGTGCCCCAGAGGCCGGCGACCAGGTGGACACCGACGACGTCGAGGCTGTCGTCGTAACCGAAGCGGAACTTCAGCCCCACGGCATACGCGGCGAGGACACCGGCGACCAGGCCCAGGATGATCGACCCCATCGGCGAGAGCGCACCACACGCCGGGGTGATGGCGACCAGACCCGCCACGACGCCGGAGGCGGCGCCGATCGAGGTGGCGTGACCGTCACGCAGCTTCTCGATGAGCAACCAGCCAACCATGGCGGCGCAGGTGGCGACGGTCGTGTTGACCCACACCAGCGCGGCGGTCTCGTCAGCGGCAAGCTCGGATCCGGCGTTGAAGCCGAACCAGCCGAACCACAGCATGCCGGCGCCGATCATGGTCAGCGGCACGTTGTGGGGTCGCATGGCGACCTTGCCGAAGCCGAGGCGCTTGCCGACGACCAGGGCGAGGACCAGGCCGGCCATACCGGCGTTGATGTGGACGACGGTGCCACCGGCGAAGTCGATCGGCGCGACGTTGGCGGCCCCGTCGGTCGACCCGAAGATCAGTGAGGACAGGCCGGACTCACTGCCGGACAGCAGACCACCACCCCACACCATGTGCGCGATCGGGAAATAGGCCAAGGTGACCCAGAGGCCGGAGAACACCAGCCAGGTGGAGAACTTGACCCGGTCCGCGATGGCGCCGCTGATCAGGGCCACCGTGATGACGGCGAAGGTCAACTGGAAGCCGACGAAGATCAACTCGGGGATGTTGCCGTAACCCTCGTAACCGAACGGGTTGACGAGCCCGTCGGTCCCGGCCAGGCCGAGCTTCTCGAAGGGGTTGGCGATGATGCCACCGATGTCTTCGCTGCCGAAGGCCATCGAGTAGCCGTAGATGACGTAGATCAGCCCGACGACCCCGAAGGCGCCGAAACTCATCATCATCATGTTGAGGACCGATTTGGCCCGGGACATGCCTCCGTAGAAGAGAGCCAGTCCGGGGACGGTCATGAACAGGACGAGGGAGGCGCAGACGATGAGGAACGCCGTCGCGGCGTAGTCGATCGTGGGCGCCTCGGCCATGGGCAAGGTTGCGATGCTCATGGCGAGGACTCTGCGCGTCTCGCGTTAAGGCCGGTCTCAGGTCGTGTTACGCCCGTGTTGCGGTCGGGCGCGCGCGGTTGCCTTTGCGTTTCATCCCGGGCCCCGTCCCACTGTGTGGGACACGGACGATCAGTCGAGGATTGCGGAGACGAAGGCCTCAGGGTCGAAGGGTGCCAGGTCGTCCGGGCCCTCTCCGAGGCCGACCAGTTTCACCGGCACGCCGAGTTGGCGCTGGACGGCGACGACGATGCCACCCTTGGCGGTGCCGTCGAGCTTGGTGAGCACGATGCCGGTGACGTCGACGACCTGGCCGAAGACCTCGGCCTGACGCAGGCCGTTCTGTCCGGTGGTTGCGTCGAGGACGAGGAGCACCTCGTCGACCGGGGACTGCTTCTCGATGACCCGCTTGACCTTGCCGAGTTCGTCCATCAGGCCGACCTTGTTGTGGAGGCGGCCGGCCGTGTCGATGACGACCACATCGGCCTCGAGTTCTGCGCCGGCCTTCACGGCGTCGAAAGCCACTGCCGCCGGGTCGGCACCTTCTCGGTCCGAGCGGATCGTCGGCACGCCGACGCGCTCCCCCCAGGTCTGCAACTGGTCGGCCGCGGCCGCGCGGAAGGTGTCGGCGGCGCCGAGCACGACGTCCTTGTCCTCGGCGACCAGCACGCGGGCCAACTTCCCGACCGTGGTCGTCTTGCCGGTGCCGTTGACACCGACCACCAGCACGA
Organism: Phycicoccus elongatus Lp2; assembly: GCF_000367525.1. Classification (GTDB taxonomy): domain Bacteria; phylum Actinomycetota; class Actinomycetes; order Actinomycetales; family Dermatophilaceae; genus Phycicoccus_A; species Phycicoccus_A elongatus. Next base: position 2,958,081 of record NZ_HF570956.1, read on the forward strand.
CGGCAGGGCGCCCCTCGATGCGCGAGTTGGCGACCGACCGGTCCATCGACGGGTCGACGAGGGCGAGCAGGTCTTCGTGGAGCCAGCGGCGCACGCTGGCCTCGTCCGTGGTGTTCTCGATCTTGACCCGGGTGCGCAGCTTGTCGACCAGTTCGGTCGTGGCCTGGACGCCGAGGTCCGCGGCGAGCAGGGTGTCCTCGACCTCCTCCCAGGCCTCCTCGTCGAGTTGGCCCCGGGAGAGGAGCGCGAGCAGGCCCTTGCCGAGCGCGGAGTTCGAACGGGCCAGCCGCGCGCGCAGGCGCTGGAGGCGACCAGCAGGTGCGTCGGGGGTCTCGACCGTGGGCCGGCTGGGAGGCGGTGGGAGGGTTTCCTCGGTGACCTCGGTCGACTCGGCGGGCGGAGGCAGCGTGTCGACCGGTGCCCGACTCGGCGCAGTGGTGGGCGAGTCATTCGCCTCCTGCGATGTCGGCGATGTCGTCGACGGCTGTCCGCTGGGCGGCGCAGGGAGGTCCTTGGTGCGCCCAGCCCTGCCACGGAGCAGGCCGAAGGTCAGGCCGCCGAGGATGACGAGGATGCCGACCGCGACGGCAAGGTACTCCCACAGGGTGTCGATCGCACTCACCGCTTCATCCTCCCAGCCCGGCGGTCGTCACCCAAACCCGTCAGAAGATCGCGACCCGCTGGGAGGGCTCGAGCCACATGCCGTCCTCGGCGGTGGTGGCGAAGGCCTCGTGGAAAGCGTCAAGGTTGCGGGCCACCCGGGCGCGCAGGTCCATGGGGGCATGCGGGTCGACCTGCACCAACCGCTTGGCCTCGGCCTCGCGTGCCTTCCCGCGCCACACCTGCGCCCATCCGAGGAAGAACCGCTGGTCCGGGGTGTAGCCGTCGAGATCCGTCGCGCCCGCGCCTTCGCGCGCGATCCGATAGGCCGCCAGGCCGATCGCCAGGCCGCACAGGTCGCCGATGTTCTCGCCGACCGTCAGGGCACCGTTGACCTTCTGCCCCGGCGCATCGTCGGGCTCGAGCTGGTCGAACTGGGCGATGAGGGCGGAGGCCCGCTCGGTGAATCGGGCTCGGTCCTCGTCCGTCCACCAGTTGCGCAGGTTGCCGGTGCCGTCGAACTGTGACCCCTGGTCGTCGAAGCCATGCCCGATCTCGTGGCCGATGACTGCCCCGATGCCGCCGTAGTTGACCGCGTCGTCGGCGTCGACGTCGAAGAAGGGCGGCTGCAGGATGGCCGCCGGGAAGACGATCTCGTTCAGTCCGGGGTTGTAGTAGGCATTGACCGTCTGGGGTGTCATGAACCACTCGCTGCGGTCGACCGGCGAGCCCAACTTCGCCAGGTTGCGGTCGCCCTCAACCCTCGCGGACCGCCGGACGTTCCCCACCAGGTCCTCGGCCTCGATGGTCAGGGCCGAGTAGTCCTTCCACGTGTCCGGGTAGCCCACCTTCGGGGTGAAGGCCGCCAGCTTCGCGTGAGCCTGGGCTCGGGTATCCGGCCCCATCCACGCCAAGGAGTCAAAGGCCTGACCGAAGGCCGTCACGAGGTTGGCGACCAGGTCGGTCATTGCCGTCTTGGCGTGCGGGGGGAAGTGCCGCTCGACATAGAGCTGGCCGACCGCCTCCCCGAGGGCGCCCTCCACGAGCGTGACGCCCCGCTTCCAGCGGTCGCGGATCTGGGGCACGCCGGACAGGGTGCGTCCGTAGAGGTCGAAGTTCTCTTCGACGAAGGCCTGCGGCAGGTAGGGCGCCCAACCATGGACGACCTGCCAGCGCAGCCAGTCGCGCCAGTCGGCCATGCCCACCTCGGTCAGGGCGGTCGCCGCCATCGCCGTGAGATAGCTCGGCTGCCGGGCGATCACCGCGTCGAGAGTGTGCGACGGCGCCTCCATCGCTGCCAGGTAGGTGGACCAGTCCAGTCCCGGCGTCAGTTCGGCCAGTCCTGCGGGATCGACCAGGGTGTAGGTCTTGACCGGGTCACGGTTGGTCACCTTGTCCCAGTGCGCGCTCGCCAGCCTCGTCTCCAGCGCCAGGATGCGGTCCGCGGCCGCCTGGGGGTCGGGTTGAGCGGCGAGCGTGAGCATGCGCGCGATGTGGTCTCGGTATGCCGCGCGCACCCCTTCGTGGCGCTCCTCGCGGTAGTAGGACTCATCGGGCAGGCCGATGCCGCCTTGCTCGAGATAGACGACATACCGGCTCGAGTCGCGGTCATCGGTGTTGACGAAGGCGTGGACGAGCCCGCCGAAACCGTCGCGGGCAAATCGGCCCAATGCGGCGACGACGTCCTGCGGAGTCCGTGCGGCCGCGGCGATGGCCAGGTCGTCCGTGATCGGACCCAGCCCGAGGGCATCGATCCGCTCGGTGTCCATGAAACTGGAGTAGAGGTCGCCGACCTTGGCTGCCACCGAGCCCGCCTCGGGTGACGAGGCGGCCACCTCGGTGATGATGTCGCGCACCTGCTCCTCGGCCTGCTCCCGGAGCACATCGAAGGTGCCATAGCGACCGCGATCAGCCGGGATCTCGGTCCGGTCGAGCCATCGTCCGTTGGTGTGCCGGAAGAGGTCGTCCTGGGGCCGGATGGTGGGGTCGATCGAGGCGGTGTCGAGGCCGGAGCGCACGGGTGGTCTCCTCTGCCGGGCAGAGCCGGCGGTCAGGGGCGAGTCGTCGTTCCCATCAGATCACACCGACCCGACAGTGCGCCCCCGGAGGAGTCAGCCGTGTGCCGCCTCGCGAGCACGGCGCGGCCGGACCTGGTCGCTGCGCTCGCGCAGCGCGCCGACGACCTCTTCGCCGCGGGCCGTGAGCAGGTCGCGCCCCTCGCGCCGTGCGGGGACAGCGACAAGGGCGACGACCGCGAGGGCAAGGCCCATGCACAGCAGGGTGGCGAGGACAAGAGCGGTCATGTCATCTAGGGTGACGCACGCGGCGCGGCATACCCAAATCGACACACGGGACAAGCCCGGTCAGGGGCGGGACGCGTCCGACCGACCGAGGGCTAGGCTTGCCGATCGTGACGACGGACACCGAGGTCGACCCAGCGGCCGGCGATGGACACCACCCCCCTCGACCTCGCAAACGCCGCCGGCTGCCGCTCATCGTCGAAATCCTCTTGGCGCTGGCCGCTGTCGCCTTGGTCCAGACCTTCCTCGTCAAGCCCTTCGGGGTGCCGTCGCAGTCGATGGAGCAGACCCTCAAGATCGGCGATCGCATCGTCGTCAATCGGCTCGACGACACGGTGAATCGCGGCGACATCATCGTCTTCGGCCACGGCGACACCTGGCAGACCTCGAAGCGCGCCCCGGACAGCAACCTGGTCAAGCGAATCGTGCGCACCTTCGGGGACATCACGGGGATGGGGCCGAGCAACACCAACTACACGGTCAAGCGGGTCATCGGCCTCCCGGGGGACAAGGTGTCCTGCTGCTCACCCGACGGCAAGGTGCTGGTCAACGGACTCCCCCGCACCGAGCCCTATGTCTACGAGGACCTCCCCTTCGTGGCGGGCTCGTGCGAAGACTCCGCCAACGCCTCACCTCGCTGCTTCGGCACGATCACCGTCCCGGCCCACAGTTATCTCGTCCTGGGTGACCATCGCTCCCAGTCGGCGGACAGCGTGATCGCCTGCCGATCCTCGACGTCGGCGTCAGGGTGCGCGAAGTTTGTCGACGAGGACCGAATAGTGGGGCCGGTGGTCTTCCGACTGTGGCCACTGGGGAGTTTCGGCACCATCGATTGACCGGTCGCCTGACCTCCCCCGGGCCGAGACCGAGAGGCCGATCCGGGTCAGGCGCTGGCCGTCGCCACGTCGCGCAATCGCTGGGACACCACCGTCGTGATGCCGTCGCCACGCATCGTCACGCCGTAGAGCGCGTCGGCGATCTCCATCGTCTTCTTCTGGTGGGTGATGACGATGAGTTGGCTGCTGTCCCGCAACTCCTCGAAGAGGGTGATGAGGCGGCCCAGGTTGGTGTCGTCGAGGGCTGCCTCGACCTCGTCCATGATGTAGAACGGGCTCGGCCGGGCCTTGAAGATCGACACCAGCAGGGCGACGGCGACCAGGGAGCGCTCACCACCGGAGAGCAGCGAAAGCCGCTTGACCTTCTTGCCCGGAGGGCGGGCCTCGACCTCGATGCCCGTCGTCAGCATGTCCGAGGGATCGGTGAGCACGAGCCGGCCCTGACCGCCGGGGAAGAGCCGATCGAAGACGCGCTCGAAGTGGGCCGCCGTGTCGTGGTAGGCCTCGGTGAAGACCTCCTCGACGCGCTCGTCGACCTCTTTGACGATGTCGAGCAGGTCGCGCTTGGACTTCTTGAGGTCCTCCAACTGCTCGACGAGGAACTTGTGGCGCTCCTCGAGCGCGGCGAACTCCTCGAGCGCGAGTGGGTTGACGCGACCAAGGGCGGACAGACCACGCTCCGCGCGGCGCAGCCGCTTCTCCTGATCCTCGCGGACGAAACTGCCGGGCTCGGGCAGCTCACCCTCGTGATCGGGCCCGGCAATGAACGGAATCGGTTGCTGTGGACCGAAATCCTCCATGAGAACTTCGGGGTCGATGCCGAGTTCTTCGATCGCTTTCGCCTGGAGTTGCTCGATCCGGGCCACCTGGCGCGCGCGGGCGACCTCGTCGCGGTGGGCGGTGTCGGTGAGTTCACGCAGCTCGTCCTGGTGGACACTCATCTGCTGCCGGAGGACATGGATGGCCTGGTCGCGCTCGGCGCGCCCGGTCTCGGCCCGGTCACGGGCCTGGGCGGCGGTTCCGAGGGCGGTCGCGATTCGCTCGTGGGCGTATGCCGCGGCGACGGCGACCGCTTCGGCGATGCCCGCCTCCCGCCGGCGACGCTCCTGCCGCTGACGCAACCGCTCGCGCGCGGCGAGTTCGTTGCGGGCGGCGCCCTCGAGGGATTCGGCGCGGCCCTTGACGGCGCGGGCCCGCTCCTCCTTCGTGCGTAGCGTGAGCCGCAACTCGGTCTCGTGAGTGCGGGCCTTGCTCGCCTCGAGTTCGAGCCGGTCGCGCTCATCCGTGGAGGGCTCTTCGACCTCGTCGGGCTGCGCCGAGGCCTCTTCGAGCCGGGCGGCGAGCGCGGTGAGCTCGGCCTGATCCGTCTCCAGGGCTCGGCGTGCTTCGGAAATCGCACGCGTCGTGCGGTCTGCCTCCGCGCGGGCGTTGCGAGCCGCCGCGCC
>NZ_HF570956.1:2963361-2967947 GCF_000367525.1 Phycicoccus elongatus Lp2
GACGGCCACGTCGAGCGGCGGTGTCAGAGGCCGAGCCACTCGTTCCAGCCGTTGTGCAGCACCAGCCACGCGATCAGGCCATAGCCGGCCTGGCCGGGATGGTGGGGCACGGCCGATGCGGCGAGATCCGACTGCCACTGGTCGTGGCCGAGCAGCGGCGAGTAGCAGTCGACGAAGGGCACGCTGCGACGAGCGCAGACGTCGGCCTGCGCCTCGACGAGAACGCCCAGCTTGTCGTTGATGGTTTGGTCATCGGTCGGTGGCGGGCTGACGACGAACGTCGCCACCCCGGTGCTGGCCGCGTCATCGAGGATGTTGGCGAGGTTGAGCCGATGCCGCGCGAGGGATACGCCGGTGGCGACGTCGTTGCCACCGACGGAGATCACCAGTCGACGTTCTGTGCGACCCTGCCAACGCAGGGGTACCTCGGTCTGCCACCGGGCAAGGGCGCCGGCGGAGGTGTCGCCACGCAGTCCCAGGTTGTATGCCGTGAGCGCCAGGTCAGGGTGTTGGGTGCGCCCGACCACGCGAGTCACCCAGCCCTGACCCTTGGGGTCGCCGACACCCACGACGAGGGAGGCGCCAAGGAAGACGAGGGCCACATCGCGCACACCGTCATCGGCCACCGTGAAGTCGGCGCTGGGTCGGAACTCGATCACGTTGTCACTCACGCTCATTCGTCCTCGTCGTCCAACCGAGCAAGCCACGTGGCCAGCCGTTCGACCGGGGTCTCGAACTCCGGGTTGAGGTCGACGAAGACCCGCAACTGCTCGGCCAGCCACGCCAAGGACACCTCGTCCTCGCCGCGACGCGCCTCGAGCTCCTCGATTCCGCGGTCGGTGAAGTACACGACGTCAGGCTACTCGGCGCTGCGGGTCGGGCCGGTGAGGCGCCCCACGATCGGGTCGCTTGGTTGAGGCCACCGGTCAGCGGTCGAAGGCGCGCGCCATCAGGGCGGCCTGTTCGACCGCGTGCTTCTTGCTCGACCCGGTCGAGGGCGATGCCGCCGCCTTGCGAGCGACGACGTGCAGCGGTCGGGTCTCCCCGAGAGCTGCGAGTTCGCCGGGCAGGTTGAGGGCCAGGAAGGGCCAGCCGCCTTGGTTCTGGGGCTCGTCCTGGACGACGACGACCTCGGCTCCCGGGTACTTGGCCAGTTCGGCCGCAAGGTCCGCGGCGGGCAGCGGGTAGTACTGCTCCAGACGCAGGATCGCGGTCTGCTGGTCGCCGCGCTTCTCCCGCTCGGCCTCGAGGTCGTAGACGACCTTTCCGGCCGCGATGAGCACGCGTGTCACCTCGCCTGAGGTGGCGTCCTTGCGGTCCGGGAGGACCGGACGGAAGCCGCCGACGGTGAAGTCCGCCGGAGCGCTGGCTGCCGCCTTTAGGCGCAGCATCGACTTCGGGGTGAAGACGATGAGTGGGCGACGTGGCCGTGCATAGGCCTGACGACGGAGGAGGTGGAAATAGGACGCCGGCGTCGACGGATAGGCCACGGTCATGTTGTCCTCGGCGCACAGCTGGAGGAAGCGTTCGATGCGTGCCGACGAGTGATCCGGCCCCTGGCCTTCGTACCCGTGCGGCAGAAGAAGGACGACCGAGGAGCGCTGACCCCATTTCTGCTCCGAGCTGCTGACGAACTCGTCGACGATGGTCTGGGCACCATTGAGGAAGTCGCCGAACTGGGCCTCCCAGAGCACCAGTGCGTCCGGTCGCTCGACCGAATAGCCGTACTCGAAGCCCATCGCGGCATACTCAGAGAGCAGCGAGTCGTAGACCCAGAAGCGGGCCTGGCCCTCACCGAGGTAGAGCAGGGGGGTCCACTCCTCGGCGGTGTTCTTGTCGATGAGCACCGCGTGCCGCTGCACGAAGGTGCCGCGACGGCTGTCCTGACCGGCCAGCCGCACGGGAGTGCCCTCACGCAGCAGTGAGCCGAAGGCCAGCAGCTCGCCGGTGGCCCAGTCGATGCCGCCGTCACGGGTGCTCGCCGCTCGCTTCTCCAGCATCGTCATGAGCTTGGGGTGAACGGTGAAGCCCTCGGGGATGTCGGTCCAGAGGTCGCCCAGCCGCTCGAGCAACTCGGTGGAAATGGCCGTCTGGGTGGAGCTGTGGGTGGTGGCGTCCGCATTGGAGGTCTGCGCAGTTGGCGGCTCGAGGCCTTGGTGGCCCTCGACGTCGGTGCCTGCGAAGGTCGCGTCGGTGGGCTCGGCGGGAGTGTCGGCGGCCCTGAGCGCCTCCTTGGTCTCGATGAAGACCCGCTCCAACTGCTGCTGGTAGTCGCGCAGTGCCGCCTCGGCATCCTCGCGACCGATGTCCCCACGACCGACAAGGGCTTCGGTGTAGAGCTTGCGGACCGAGCGCTTGGCCTCGATGAGGTTGTACATGAGCGGCTGGGTCATCGACGGGTCGTCGCCCTCGTTGTGGCCCCGACGGCGGTAGCACACCATGTCGATGACGACGTCCTTGTGGAAGTCCTTGCGGAATTCGTAGGCGAGTTCGGCGACCCGCACGCAGGCCTCGGGGTCGTCTCCGTTCACGTGGAAGATCGGGGCCTGGATCATCCGGGCCACGTCGGTGGAGTACTGCGAGGACCTCGACGACGAGGGCGCAGTCGTGAAGCCGACCTGGTTGTTGATGACGACGTGGATCGTCCCGCCGGTGCGGTACCCACGCAGTTGGGAGAGGTTGAGGGTCTCGGCCACCACGCCCTGACCGGCGAAGGCCGCGTCACCGTGGAGGAGCACCGGCAGGACGGTGAAGTCCTCACCGGCGAGGTTGAGCCGGTCCTGCTTGGCGCGCACGATGCCCTCGAGCACCGGGTTGACGGCCTCGAGGTGGGAGGGGTTGGCAGCGAGGTAGACCTTGGTCGTCGAGCCGTCCTCGGCGGTGAACTCGCCCTCAGTGCCCAAGTGGTACTTCACGTCGCCCGAGCCCTGGACCGACCGCGGGTCCTGCTTGCCCTCGAACTCACGGAAGATCTGGCCATAGGACTTGCCCGCAATGTTGGCGAGTACGTTGAGGCGCCCGCGGTGCGGCATCCCGATGCAGACCTCCTCGAGCCCGTCCTCGGCCGCCGCGGAGAGCACCCGGTCCAAGAGTGCGATGACGGACTCGCCGCCCTCGAGCGAGAAGCGCTTCTGCCCGACGAACTTGGTCTGCAGGAAGGTCTCGAAGGCTTCCGCCGCGTTGAGGCGGCGCAGGATCCGCAGCTGCTCGTCGCGAGTCATCTTCTCGTGGGGGACTTCGATGCGCTTCTGGATCCACTGGCGCTGCTCGGGGTCCTGGATGTGCATGTACTCGACGCCGATGGTGCGGCAGTAGGAGTCGCGCAGGATGCCCAGGATCTTGCGCAGCTTGAGGAAGGGCTCGCCGCCGAAGCCGCCGGTGGCGAAGAAGCGGTCCAGGTCCCACAGGGTCAGACCATGGCTGGTGATGTCGAGATCGTGGTGACGACGCTGTTTGTACTCCAGCGGGTCGGTGTCGGCCATCAGGTGACCGCGCACCCGGTAGGCGTGGATGAGTTCCTGGACCCGGGCGACCTTGTTGATGTCGTCGTCGTGCGTCGCCGAGATGTCCTGCACCCAGCGCACCGGCTCATAGGGGATGCGCAGGCTCTCGAAGATCTCGTCGTAGAACCCCTCGGCACCGAGCAGCAACTGGTGCACCACCCGGAGGAAGTCACCGGACTGCGCGCCCTGGATGATCCGGTGGTCATAGGTCGACGTGATCGTGAGGATCTTGGACACGGCATTGCGGTTGAGCGTCTCGTTGCTCGCGCCCTGCCACTCGGCGGGGTACTCGAGCGCCCCGACGCCAATGATCGCGCCCTGGCCCTGCATGAGCCGCGGCACCGAGTGGACGGTGCCGATGGTGCCCGGGTTCGTCAGCGAGATCGTGGTGCCCTGGAAGTCAGCCACCTCGAGCTTGCCGCCACGCGCTTTCTTGACGATCTCCTCGTAGGCCGTCCAGAAGTGGGCGAAATCCATGCCTTCGGCGCCCTTGATCGAGGGCACGAGGAGTTGGCGAGTGCCGTCCGGCTTGGCAAGGTCGATGGCCAGACCGAGGTTGACGTGGGCCGGCTTGTGGAGAACCGGCTTGCCCGAGTCGTCGTGGCCGAAGCCGTAGTTCATCTCGGGCATCGCCTTGAGGGCCTTGACCAGGGCGAAGCCGATGATGTGGGTGAAACTCACCTTGCCGCCGCGGCTGCGTGCGAGGTGGTTGTTGATGACGATCCGGTTGTCGATGAGCAGCTTGGCCGGGATGGCCCGCACCGACGTGGCCGTCGGCACCTCGAGTGAGGCCTCCATGTTCATGACGACGCGGGCGCTGGCGCCACGGATCGGCAGGTTCTCGCCCTCGCTCTGGGCGGCCTGTGTCTTGGGCTTGTCCATGTCGCGGGGCATCGGCGCCGACGGATTGGACGGCGTGCCCGGCTCCTTTGTCGGGTTGGGAGTCGGGGTCGTCACGGGCGCGGCCTTGGCCTTCGGGGTGGGCCCCTCCTTGGTCACCGGCGCAGCGGCGGGTGCGGCAGGTGCGGGCTTGGCTGCCGATGTCGCGGGCTGCCTGGCCGGTGCTGCGGCGGGGGGGGGGGG
>NZ_HF570956.1:2968047-2969827 GCF_000367525.1 Phycicoccus elongatus Lp2
CGCGGGCACCACCGCGGGGACCACCGCGGGGACCACCGGCACCGCCACGGACAGCCGGGACGCGGACGGCGACGGCACCGCCGTGGCCCGACCGGTCCGGCGTCCGAGCTTCGCCGTCACGCTGGCCACGGTGCTGCTGCCCGTCGTGCTCATGCTCGGCAAGTCGTTGCTCGACATCGTGGTGGACGACGAGCAGAACCCGGGCCAGATCGCGCTCGACTTCATCGGCACCCCGCTGATCGCGCTGCTGCTCGCCGTGATCGTCGCGATGTTCACCTTCGGCCGCGGCTCCGGCATGGACCGCGAGCAGATCTCGGCGTCGCTGGGCTCCTCGCTCGGCCCGATCGCCGGCATCCTGCTCATCGTCGGCGCCGGTGGCGGCTTCAAGCAGGTGCTGGTCGACACCGGGATCGGCAAGGTGCTGGGCGACGCGATCGCCGGTAGCAGCATCTCGCCGCTGCTGCTGGCCTGGCTGGTCGCGGTGCTGATCCGGCTGGCCACCGGTTCGGCCACGGTCGCCACCATCACGGCCTCCGGGATCATGGCGCCGGTCGCGGAGTCGATGTCGACCGGCGAGACGTCCCTGCTGGTGCTCGCCATCGGCGCCGGGTCGCTGTTCTTCAGCCACGTCAACGACGCCGGGTTCTGGCTGGTCAAGGAGTACTTCGGCCTCACCGTCGGCCAGACGATCAAGAGCTGGTCGATCATGGAGACCGTCATCTCGGTGACCGGCATCATCATCGTGCTCGTCCTGTCGCTGTTCACCTGACGCCCGGGACGCCGGCCCCGGACGTGAGCGACCCCTCGCGCACCCGACAGAGCTCGCCTGCCCTTGCTGCCTTCCGGCCCTGGGGGAGTTCAGCGAGATGACGCCGCACGAGGGGTCGGCGACCACTCTACAGGGGCACCGGCCGTGGTCCGGCGGGCCCGTCGGCTCCGGTATCCTCCTTCGCGGAGGATTCGCATAGTGGCCTAGTGCGCACGATTGGAAATCGTGTTGGGTTAATCACCCTCAGGGGTTCAAATCCCCTATCCTCCGCCAGCTGGTGAAGGGCCCGGACGTCGTCCGGGCCCTTCACCGTCCGCGGCCCGTGCGCGGTCACCGGCCGCGCAACCCGCGGCATGCCGGGCCGTTGGCCGTAGGATCGTGCCGTGATTTTCAAAGGCGTCGGCGACTCGCGCCCCTACCCGGACCACGGGCTGACCACGCCCAAGGACTGGGCGGACGTCCCGCCGCGCCAGGTCCGGCTCGACGAGCTGGTCACCACCAAGCGCGTCCTCGACCTGGACGCCCTGCTGTCCGAGGACTCCACCTTCTACGGCGACCTCTTCGCGCACGTCGTGGAGTACGGCGGCGTGCTGTACCTGGAGGACGGCCTGCACCGAGCGCTGCGGGCCGCGCTGCAGCAACGACCCGTGCTGCACGCCCGCGTCCTGGTGATCGACGGCTGACGACCCGCCGTGGCCTACATCGAGCAGGCGTCCACCTGGCGCGCCCGCAAGCGCCACCGCCAGCGCGTGACGCTGGTCGTCGTCCTGGTCGTGCTGATCGTCGCCGGCGGCGTGGGCTACGCGGTGTACTCCGGCGCGATCGGCGACGACGGTGCGGTCGACGTCCAGGCCCTGCCGCCGTGCCCGTCCGCCAAGGCCCCGCTGCGGCCGCAGCAGGTCGTGGTGAACGTCTACAACGCGACCACCCGCCCCGGCCTCGCGGCCAAGACCGCGACCACCCTCAGCCTGCGCTCGTTCGCGGTCAAGACGGTCGCCAACGACCCGCGGG
>NZ_HF570956.1:2969927-2978279 GCF_000367525.1 Phycicoccus elongatus Lp2
ACCACAGGTATACCTGTGGTCCGCTGCGAGTTGTGTTCCCGGGGTGGTTGCTCCGGGAACGGGTTCCGGGGGTGGGTGCTCCGGGAACGTGGGCCCGGGAACGTCGTTCCGGGAACGTGTCTCAGACCCCGAGCAGGGTCTTGATCGGGTCGATCGCGAAGTAGAGGACGAAGAGGAAGGCGATCAGCCACATCAGCGGATGCACCGACGCCGCCTTGCCCCGGACCGCCTTGATCAACACATAGGCGACGAAGCCGGCGCCGATACCCGCCGTGATCGAGTAGGTGAAGGGCATGAGCACGATCGTGAGGAACGCCGGAATGGCGATCTCCAGGTCGTTCCAGTCGATCTCCTTGACCTGCTGCATCATGAGGAAGCCCACGAGCACCAGGGCCGGCACCGCGGCCTCGGAGGGGATGATCTCGACCAGCGGCGCGAAGACCATCGAGAGCAGGAAGAGCGCACCGGTCACGACCGAGGCGAGCCCGGTGCGCGCACCCTCACCGACGCCCGAGGCCGACTCGATGTAGGACGTGTTCGACGACACACCGGCGGCGCCACCAGCGGCCGCAGCGATGGAGTCGACGACCAGGATCTTCGTCGTGTTCGGCGGCAGTCCCTCCTCGTCGAGCAACCCGGCCTCGGCGCCGATGGCCGTCATCGTCCCCATGGTGTCGAAGAAGTCGGCGAGCATCAGGGTGAAGATCAACAGGATGGCCGCGACGATGCCGACCCGCTCGAAGGAGCCGAAGAGCGAGAAGTGACCAACCGTGTCCAACTGGGGCGTCGAGATGATGTCCTTGGGCATCCCCGGGACGACGAGGTTCCAGCCGGTCGGGTTGACCTTGTCGCCGGCGACCATCGGGCCGATCTTGCCGATGGCCTCGACGATGATCGCGAGGATCGTCGTGGCCACGATGGCGATGAGGATCGCTCCCTTGACCTTGCGCACCCACAGGATGACGACGAGCACCAGGCCGAGCACGAAGACGAAGGTCGGCCACCCGTTGATGAAGCCGTCGGTGCCGAGTTGCACCGGCACCGGCCCGGTCGCCGTGCGCCGCACGAAGCCGGCGTCGACGAAGCCGATGAGGGCGATGAACAGGCCGATGCCGACCGAGATCGCAACCTTGAGTTGGGTCGGCACGGCGTGGAACACGGCCGTCCGGAAGCCGGTGAGCACGAGGATGAGGATGAGGATGCCTTCGAGCACGACCAGGCCCATCGCATCGGCCCAGGTCATCTGGGAGGCGATGGCCAAGGCAACGAAGGCGTTGAGACCCAGACCGGTGGCCAGGGCGAGAGGGTAGTTGGCGAACAGGCCCATGAAGATCGTCAGCAGGCCGGCCACCAGGGCGGTGCCCGCGGCGATGGCCGACAGATTGGACCCATCGCCGGACCCGCCGCCGAGGAAGTCACCGTTGACGTCCTTCGCGAAACTGAGGATCAGGGGGTTGAGGACGACGATGTACGCCATCGTGAAGAAGGTGACGACGCCACCGCGGATCTCCCGGCTGACGCTCGACCCCCTCTCGGTGATCTTGAAGAAGCGGTCGACGCCGCTCGACGGCTGCGGGGTTGACGGTCGTTCGACCGCGGTCTGGGACATGGCGCAGAGGATAGTGGCAGGTCAGGCCGACTTCTCACGGGCGTCCGTGAAACTGTCGCCGACCGGCGTCCGGGACATGCCCAGCGGCATGACTAAGGTGGCGGCGTGAGCGAGCGTCGGCCGACCATGGCAACTCCCCAGGAGCTCCAGCCGCTCCACGTGCCGACCCGGCGCATCGTCATCTGGGGCCTGGCCGCCTGGCTGATCGCCCTGATCGCCACCGTGGCCATCCCGCCTCTGCACTCCGGTGACCGCGCGTGGTGGCCCTGGGCCTGCGTCAGCGGCCTGGTGCTGGGCAGTCTGGGCTATGCCTATGTCGCCCGGGGTCGGGGCAACGCCTCGGACGCCGAGTAGGTCGCGACCGCAGGGCTGCGCCACTCAGGGCGTGACGTCGAGCCGATAGTCGTCGACGAGCGGCGGCGCGACGCGCTCCGGCTCGGGCTTGTCGACATCGACCTCGCTGTGCGCCCCGCAGCCGTGGTCGAGGCTGACGACGGACCCGTCCGAGGGCGACCACTCGTTGGCGCACACCCCGAAGACCGCGCGCAACGCCCCCGCCATGGGGAGGAAGAAGCCACAGGTCGCACACGGAGCCGGCGCCTTGGTGGCCATGGGCGCCGACGGACCGGGCCCACCGGCATACCACCTCGACGCGGCCGCCTCCCGACCTTCGGCGGAGAGCACCCGCGGTCGGCCGAGACCCAGTTCCCACACGGCCAACTGGTCGACGTCCTCGTCGCCGGTCGCCTCGAAACCCGCTTCCAGCAGCGGGTCGTCGACGATCAACGGCGTCACGTCGCCGGGTCCGATGTCACCGGGAGCCAGCCGCTCGGCATACGGGACCCACGACGGAGAGAGCAGCGCACCGTCACCGGGCACGAGATTGGTCTCGCAGACGGTGGCGACCTTGCCGCGCGGCACGCGGGTCACGGTCACCGCCCACAGCCACCCCGGGTATGCCGCCGAGGTGCAGGTGAAGTGGTGCGTCCCCAGCCGCTCGTCGACCATCGTCAGTCCGAGGTGGTCGCCCACGACGCCGGGCTCGGCGATGCCCTCGAGCGACGCCCGCGCCTGATCGGCAGCCGCGGCGAGGGTGGTGTCGGTCTTGACGGCAGCGCTCACAGCTCGAGGTCCGCGGCGACAGCTCGCAGCACCTGCGCGACCTTGTTGCCGTGGCCCTTGTCCGGGTAGTGCCCACGCCGCAGCGACTCCGAGACGGAGTCGAGCAACTTGATGACGTCCTCGACGATGACGACCATCTGCTCGGGGTCCTTCCGGTCGCGGACCTTGCGGTTCACGGCGACCGACGGGGCCGGGTCGAGCACACGCACGGCCATCGCCTGCTTGCCGCGGCGGCCCTCGACGATGCTGAACTCGATCTTCGTGCCGCCCTTGAGGACCGCGTCGGCCGGCACCGCGCTCGCGGGCACGAAGACGTCACCGCCCTCGCTGGGGTCGTCGGTGGCGACGAAGCCGAAGCCCTTGTCGGCATCGAAGAACTTCACCTTGCCAGTGGGCACGGAACACCTCTTGGTCGCATGTCGAAGTGGTCGCCCGATCGGGCGACCGACATCAAGGTTAACTGCTCGGGGGTATGCCGCGCGCCCTGTTTCCCGTTCTCGCCCCCGTACCCGGAAAACGGGAGGCACGCTGTCGGTCTCCGATGGCAGGCTGGCCGATCGTGAGCGACACCGAGCCGAAGGTCTCCCTGGCCGGCCTCTGGCGTGCCCTCTCACCGTCGGGTCGTTGGCTGCTGTCGACGACCGCCATCACCACCTTGGGTCGGGGCATGGTCCTGCCCTTCACGATCGTCTACCTCACCGAGGTCCGGCACGTCAGCCTCGACACGGCCGGCGTGCTCATGGGCCTGATCGCCGTCGCTGCCTTCGTCATCACCGGCCCGAGCGGTGCCCTGACCGACCGGATCGGCAGTCGCAGGGTCGTCATCGCCGCGACCACCCTGGCCATCGCGGCGCCCCTGCTCATGGGCTTCGGCACGTCCCTGCCCTGGTTTCTCGCCGCGGTCCTCGTCATGGGCGTCGGCTGGGGTATGCACTGGGGCGCTTGGAACACCCTCATCGCCACGGTCGTCAGCGGACCGGCCAGGCAGCAGTTCTTCGGGGTCAACTTCGCCCTGGTCAACCTGGGGATCGGCCTGGGCGGAGTGATCAGCGGATTCTTCGTCGCGGTCGACCGACCAGCCACGTTCACGACGATCTTCGTCCTCGACGCCGTGTGCATGCTCATCCCCCTCGCCCTCTTCATCGGGCCCCTGCGCCACGACGGCGCCCCGGTCCCGGCCCCGGAGCACGACGACGGTTCCGGCAGCTATCGCGCCCTGCTCAGGACCCCGGCCGTCCTCTGGCTGGCAGGCCTGAGTTTCATCACGACCTTCGTCGGCTACGGCCAGATGGAGAGCGGCTTCCCTGCCTTCGCCCGTCAGGTGAGCGAGGTCTCGACCCGCACCCTCGGCCTCGCCTTCGCGGCCAACACGCTCGTCATCGTCACGCTCCAGTTCGCCGTCCTTCAACGCATCGAGGGCCTGCGTCGCACCCGCGTCCTGATGGTCATGTCGGCGATCTGGGCACTGTCCTGGGTGGTGCTCGGCGCGACGGGCCTGGCCCCCGGCACCACCAGCGCCGTGATCGCCGTCGTCGGCTTCATGGCCCTCTTCGGGTTCGGCGAGACCATGATGCAGTCGACGATCCCCGCCCTGGTCAACGACCTCGCCGACGATCACACCCGGGGCCGCGCGAACTCGGTCAACTCCGGCGCCTTCCAACTCGGCGCGATCACGGGCCCGATGATGGCCGGCTTCGTCCTCCACGACGACCGGTGGGTCGCCTTCATCGCGATTCTCATCGTCGGATGCGGTGTGGTCGCCGCGTCAGCGCTCGGCATCGAGCGGATCGTCCCGCCGGCGGTCAACGGCGTTCGCGACCGGGCCGCGGGTCAGGACGAGGTCGAGATCCCCCAGGTGCCGGTCCACGACTGACCGGGCTCCAGCCGGATCAGCGACTCCCCCGAGTTGAATGCATCGGGTGGGCACGTCATCGGCTCGACCGCGACGCCGTGCGGCGGTGCGTGCTCCGCCTCGGCCTTGCCGGTGAAGACCTGCAGCCATGGGAAGGCCTCGACCTCTCCCCATACCGTGTGGCGCGTCCCGTTGGGCAGGTCGACGTGCACGCGCCACTTCCCGTCTTCGTCCGCGCGCAATCCCCGGTATGCCGTGTCGAGACGCACGCTCCTGCCGACCTCGCGGGCTTCGCGGAAGTCGTAGGGAGTGCCGTCGACGAGTTCGAGTCCGGTTGGCAGCAGCCGATCGTCGACCGAGACGTACTCCGCAGCCGGGATCTCCAGCACGACCTTCTCGACGGGCTGCGACTCGGTGCGCACGTAGGGGTGCCAGCCCGCCCCGAAGGGCGCAACCGTGTCGGACTCGTTGATCACGCGGGAGGTGACTGACAGGCCATCGGGCCCCACGGCATACCTGGTGGTGACGGTGAGCGTCCACGACCAGCCCGGTTGCGGGTGGAGGGTGACGCCGACCGTGAGGTGGTTCTCTCCCTGGTCGACAAGGTGCCACGGCGCCCATCGGAGCAGCCCGTGGCTGGCGTTGCCGAGGGCGACCTCGGTGATCGGGAGTTGGCGAGCGGTCCCGTCGAAGGTGTAGCGGCCGTCGCGGATCCGGTTGGGCCACGGGATGAGCTGCTGGCCACGCCCGGCGTCGATCGGTGCGTCGGCAGCGAAGCCGGCGAGGACCTCCTCGCCAGCGTGCCGCCAGGAACGCAGGGTGCCACCGACCTCGACGACGCAGAGTTCGTCGAGGTCGGTGGTGAGGGTCCACTGGGTGCCGCAGGGTCGGGCCGTCATGGCAGCCAACCTAGCGGGATCAGTTGGTGGCGCCCGCCTGGAGGACCTGGACGCGGGTGGCCTTGGCGCCGTCCTTGTCGGCGATGACCCGCACCGTGGCTCCGACGGTAAGGGCGCCCGTCGCGCCGGCGGTGTCGGCGGTCACGGCGTAGGTCGCCGTGAAGCCGTCCGCGCTCTTGACTGCCAGTGACTGGCCCGCGGTGAACTCGGTGACCTCGCCAACCTGGTAGAGCACGGTCCGGGTGTTCGTGCCACCCACGACGACTTCGCCGTGGAGGACGTTGCCGAGGCCGGCGAGCGCGCCGGACCGGCCGGCGCCGGGGAGGGTGCTGCCATCGGGGAGGGCGCCCGGCTGGTTGGGCATCTGGTTGGGGCCCATCTGGTTGGGCATCTGGTTCGTGCCCCTCTGGCCCTGACCCTTCTGGCGCCCGGACTGGCCCTGACCATCCTGGCCCTGCTCATCGTCACCCCAGCCGCCGCGCTGCATGGACTGGTTGCGGCCACCATTGCGTCCGTCGCGGTCGCCATGGTGGCCGAAGGCAAAGGCGCTCAGCCCGATGGCAGCGACGATCGCCAGCGTGGCCAGGGCGGCAACACCGATGATGGCGGCCTTGCCCCAGCCGTTGCCCCACACCGAACGCCAGGCGGACGCGATCCGGCTCCCACCACCGGGGCCAGAGGCGCCGAATCCGGCAACCGACGGTCCCGCTGCCGCCGGTGCTGACGGAGGCACCGGCGGAATCCCCGCGCCCTCGTCGGTCGTGGGGACGTGCGCGGTGCGCAACTCGTGCTCGCTCTCGTCAATAGCGGTCCACGCGGGCGCGGCGTCGGCCGAGGGGATCTCGGTGGTGGCATCGACCGGAGGCAAGGCCTCGGTCGGGTCGGGGGAGCCCTGGGGGTTGGGGGCGCCCTGGGGGTTGGGGTCAACCTGCGGTTTGGGGTCGCCGGGAGTCGTGGGTCGGTGCTCACTCATGGCCCAATGATCAGTCCGTCACATGCGTGCCACAGGCGGCGAGGGCAGGATTCACAGCCCCGCGACCCGATTCACAGGAAGATCGGCCCAAGGCACAGGTTGCTCCCAGAAAAGACCGGCGAGTGAGGCGTTGGGGCCGGCCGGTCAGGGCCGGCCGGTTCAGGACGGCCGGTTCAGGCCCCCGCGAGCGCCCGGACGACGGCAGAAGGGGCGGGCCTGCCGAGTTGCTCGGCCATCCAGGCCGACGTGGCGACCAGTGCCTCCAGGTCCACCCCGGTGTCGATGCCGGCGCCCTCGAGCGCCCAGATGAGGTCCTCGGTCGCCAGGTTGCCCGTTGCGCTCTTGGCGTAGGGGCAGCCGCCCAGTCCCCCGGCCGACGAGTCGACGGTCGTGATGCCGTGGCGCAGGGCGGTCATGGTGTTGGAGAGTGCCTGCCCGTAGGTGTCGTGGAAGTGCACCGCCGTCCGCTCGCGAGCCAGGCCGCGCTCGGCGAGTGCGTCGAGGAGGGCGACAACCTGTCCGGGGGTCGCCACGCCGATCGTGTCGCCCAAGGAGAGTTCGTCGGCCCCCAGGTCCATGAGTGAGGCGCAGGCATCGACGACCTGGGCGATCGGCACCGGCCCTTCCCAGGGGTCGCCGAAACACATGGACACATAGGCCCGCACCCACAGGCCGTGGTCCCTGGCCCGTGTGACGACGGGTCGAAACATCTCGACCGACTCGGCGACACTGCGCCCGAGGTTCTTCTGGGCGAAGGTCTCGGTGGCGCTGCCGAAGATGGCGATCGCCTCCACCTTCGCCGCCAGGGCCCGGTCAAGGCCGCGCTCATTGGGGACGAGCACCGGACGACGGGGACCGACACCGTCCTGGCCCAACTCAGCAAGGAGCTCCGCGGCATCCGCCAGTTGGGGAACCCAGGTCGGGTTGACGAAAGAGGTGACCTCGATCGTCTCCAGGCCGGTGGCAGCGAGCCGGCGGATGAACTCCGCCTTGATCTCGGTCGGGATGGCAACCTTTTCGTTCTGCAGGCCGTCGCGTGCCCCGACCTCATAGATCGTGACCCGTGCGGGCAGGGTCGGATCGGGCACGACGTCGGGCCGGCGCATCGTCACCACTCGATCCTCACACGTGACCCACTGCACGTCGAGTGAGCCGAACAGTCGTGATTGGATATGCGCGAACGGCGCAGGGGGCGCCCCGTGCACGAAGCAGGACAGCAAATGAGCGACGACCGACCGATCGAGCAGCCGAGCGACCCGACGGCACCGGCTCCCGAGCCGACCTCGAGCCCAGCGGATGCAACCCAGTCGCTGGCCCAGACGACCCCGCCGACCGAGGCTCTCCCTCAGTGGACACCGCCCTACCCCACTGCCCCCCCCCCCACCCCACCCCTGCCGGTCCACCGGATTCGGTGCCGCCACCACCCCAGGCGCCGCCCGCGGCATACCCCCCGGCGGCCTACCAGACGCCGACCTACCAACCGGCTCAGCACCCGGCGCCCGGCCCGCAGGCCTACCCGCCCCCGCCGCCGTCCGCGTACCCGCAGTACGGCGTCCCGCCGGTCGGGTATGCCGCGCCGCAGCAGACCAACGTCTCGGGCCTGGTGCTCACGATCATTTCGGGCCTGCTGGTCTTCTCGTGCTACTTCACGCTGATCGGGCTGCCGTCCTTCATCATCGGCATCATCGCGATGACCAAGCAGAACACTGACTGGGAGGGCTCGCGCCGGCTGGCCAGAATCGGCTGGATCGTGCTGGGCTCCCTCTTCGCCCTGGCGATCCTCGCGGTCATCGCCTTCATCGTGATCGGCGTCGCGACGGACACGAGCCAATACTGACCCTCGGACAGATCTCGCACCCCACCACACCTATGGATGTGGTCGGCTGCGAGTTGAGTT
>NZ_HF570956.1:2978379-2981397 GCF_000367525.1 Phycicoccus elongatus Lp2
GCTGCGGCGGCCGCGGCGGGCCGGGCCGCAGCAGCGCCGGCCCCACGGTCCCAATCCACCGGAGGGCTCTTCGGGTGGCCGCTTCCAGGCGGCGTGGTCACCTCCGAGTTCGGCTACCGCATCCACCCGATCACCGGCACTCGCCGCTTGCACGCGGGCATCGACATCGCCACCCCGTGCGGTCAGCCGATCGTGGCCGCCCTCGACGGCGAGATCATCTCCGCCGGTTGGGGGGGCGGCTACGGCAATCGCGTGGTCATCGACCACGGCATCCAGCGTGGTGTGCCGGTCGCGACCAGTTACAACCACATGCAGCGGATTGCCGTGAGCGGTGGCCGCGTCACGCGCGGCCAGGTCATCGGCTACGAGGGGACGACCGGCTTCAGCACGGGCTGTCACCTGCACTTCGAGACCTATGTCAACGGCGATCCCGTCAATCCGCGTGGCTGGCTCTGACGCCTCCCTTTGCCCAATCGGTTTGCCCCTGCCGGGTAGCGTTGCCTCTCGACGAGAGGGGGGCGAACCCGATGGCCAAGGAAACCGGTCACAAGGTGGTCGCGAGCAACCGCAAGGCGCGCCACGACTATCACATCGAGGACACCTACGAAGCAGGCATCAGCCTGCTCGGCACCGAGGTCAAGGCGTTGCGCATGGGCCGGGCCTCGCTCGTTGACGGGTGGGCCGCGTTCAGTGGTGACGAACTCTGGCTCGAAGGCGTCCACATCCCCGAGTACCACAACGGCACCTGGAACAACCACACTCCGCGACGCAAGCGCAAGCTGCTCCTGCACCGTCGAGAGCTCGACAAGCTCATGATCAAGACGCGCGAGAGCGGGCACACGCTGGTGCCGCTCCAGCTCTACTTCAAGGACGGGCGCGCCAAGGTGGAGATCGCGGTCGCAAAGGGCAAGAAGGACTACGACAAGCGGCACGCGCTGCGCGAGCGCCAGGACCAGCGTGACGTCCAGCGTGCGCTCCACGGCCGAGGCGATCGATGAGGTATGCCGCGGGCGCGGCATACCTCGCCCGTCGTCGGATGCCGTGGGTCGCCCTCGTCGTGGCCCTGCTCTCGTTCCTGACGTGGGGCGCCGCACCGGCGACGGCCTCGGGTCTCGGGGCGGACACCCAAGCGCTGCAGGGTTTCGCCCCGGTCAGCCTCGACCAGGCCGATCGCTACGACGTCGTCTACGCGGTCAACGAGGACGGGTCGGTCGACGTCGAGCAGACGATTGACTGGACCTTCCCCTCCGACGAGGAGCGGCACGGCATCTATCGCACGGTGCAGGTCCGCGCCGGATACCGGGATTCGCAGACGCAGTATCGCTACTACTCGCTGAGCGACGTGCGCGTGACGTCACCGACCGGTGCGCCGACGGATGTCTCGATCAGCGACTTCGGCGCCGAGAAGCGGATCCGCATCGGCTGGCCCTCCCGGACGGTGTCCGGTACCCAGACCTACGTGGTGTCCTTCCACCTCGAGAACGTCGTCAACGACATCGGCGATGGCACGGCCGAGTTCTACTTCGATCACGTGTCGACGTCGAACGAGTACGTGTACAAGGCCCCCCGGGCGACCGTAAAGGCACCTGCGGCGGCCACTCGTGCGGCGTGTTTCTACGGAACTCGTGGTTCGACGACCGAGTGCACTGCGCAGGCGGGCGAGACGTCGACCTTCACCACCCCGGACATCGGCCCGGGCGAAGGCGTGAGCATCCTGGCGTCCTATCCCCGCACGGCCTTCGGGGACCTCCAGCCCGACCTGCGCGATGGCTCGGCGACGGACACCTCCGAGACGAAGGTGTCGCCGCGGGTGGGACGCACGCTCGGCTGGCTGCTCGGTGGTCTCGGAGCACTCCTGCCCGTCCTGGCCGCAGGTCTGATGGGGGTCCTGGTCTGGACGCGGGGTCGCGACGAGCATTTCGCAGGCCTCACCCCCGGGCTGACACCTGGTGCCGACCAACCAGACGTCCCGATCGCCCGCCGCTCCGGACCGGGGACGATCGCGGTCCAATTCAACCCGCCGTCCGGGGTTCAGCCCGGGATGATGGGGACGATCCTCGACGAGGAAGCCAACGTCGTCGACGTCACGGCAACTCTCATCGACCTCGCCGTGCGCGGACACCTGACCCTCACCGCGCCGGAGAAGACCAGCGTCTGGCATCGCGGAGACTGGGTGCTGACTGCCTCAGCGCAGGTGCGAGACCGCACCCCGCTGGCGGCTTACGAGCAGCACCTGCTCGACGCTGTGTTCGCCGGCCGCGACGTCGTGCATCTCGACGAACTGAAGAACACCTTCGCGCCGACCCTCAAGCGCGTCCAGTCGATGATGTACGACGAGGTCGTCGACCGTGGCTGGTTCCGCCGCAGCCCCGAGAGCCAACGCTCGAGCTGGATGGCGCTCGGCTTCGTGATCGCGCTGGTCTCGGTCATGGGCGCCTTCTTCGCCGGCAGCGTGTTCGGGTCGCTCTCCGAGTGGGGCCTGCCGATCAGCCCGCTGGTGATCCTGGGCGGTGGCGGTGCGCTCGCCGGCGGCATCTTGTTCCTCCTCGGTCGCCGGATGGCCTCACGCACCGCTGTCGGCAGCGCGGTCCTCGACCAGTCGCTCGGCTTCCGGCAGTACATCGCGACCGCCGAGGCCAACCAGGTTCGCTGGGAGGAGGCCCAGGATGTCTTCAGCAGGTTCTTGCCGTATGCGATCGTCTTCGGGCTCACCGAGCGCTGGGCCAAGGTCTTCGAGGAGGTCGCCCAGGCGGCGCAGGCGGCCGGTCACTCGGTCATCATGCCGTCCTGGTACATCGGGCCGTGGAGCATGACGACCTTCGACAACATCGCGGCCGACATGGACTCCTTCTCCACCCAGGCGGCCGGCACCTTCGTCTCCACCCCGGGCTCGTCCGGGTCGAGCGGCTTCAGTGGTGGCGGCGGTTTCTCCGGTGGCGGCGGTGTCGGGGGCGGCGGCGGCTCCTGGTGATCCCTTGTGTCCGGCAGGGTGGTTGGTATGCCGTCCACTCGCCGGAC
>NZ_HF570956.1:2981497-2983050 GCF_000367525.1 Phycicoccus elongatus Lp2
CCCCCCCCCCCCCCCGCCGCTGCGGCTGTGAAGGCGTCCGCCTCTGGCACTGCCTCTGCGCCGGCAGCCCGGCCCGCCTCCGCGGCTCACCCGGCCGAGCAGCGTCCCACCGGGCCGCGACCGGCTGAGCCACAGGCAGCGCGCCCGGCAGCCGGAGGCCGACGGGTCCGGCTCACCCTGTCGCGCGTCGACCCGTGGTCGGCGCTCAAGATGAGCTTCCTGCTCTCGGTGGCCCTGGGCATCGCGATGGTCGTGGCAGTTGCCGCCCTCTGGCTCCTGCTCAAGGGCATGGGCGTCTTCGACCAGGTCAACAACCTGGTCGGCTCGATCATCCAGGACGGTGACAAGAAGTTCGACATCATGGACTTCGTCGGCTTCGGCCGCGTGGTCTCACTGTCGATCGTCTTCGCCGTCATCGACGTCGTCATCTTCACGGCGATCGCCACCCTGGGCGCCTTCATCTACAACGTGTCGGCCTCGCTCGTGGGCGGCCTCGGGTTGACCCTGACCGACGACTGACCACCCTCCCGACGGTATGCCGTGTGCTCGCCGCGAGCACACGGCATACCGTTTTGGTGGGGTGAGCGAGCGTGGGGTAACCTCGGACGTCGCGTCCACCGCTTGCCGGTGGGGCGCCACCGGATCGGTGACGGGCCTATAGCTCAGACGGTTAGAGCGCTTCCCTGATAAGGAAGAGGCCACAGGTTCAAGTCCTGTTAGGCCCACCATCCGACCATCCACGCCAAGAGGCGCCGGCAACGGCGCTGATACCGTGGAGACGCCAACGCCAGGGAGGGCCCCATGAAGAAGTTGCTCATGCTCGTCGCCGCCGCAGCCGGCGCCGTCTTCGTCCGCAACAAGATGCAGCAGGGCAAGGCCGACAACCAACTCTGGGCCGAGGCGACCAAGCCGTCGGACCGGGACAACGCCGCGACGACGTTCCCGCACGGCGGCACCAGCAACTGATCCACCCAGTTCCATCCAGCCCGGTCGACATGCGTCCTCCGGCACGGGGCCTTGGCGCAATTGGTAGCGCACCTGCTTTGCAAGCAGGGGGTTAGGGGTTCGAGTCCCCTAGGCTCCACCATCCGCGCGACTCGCTGCGCGAGTCCGCGCGCCCGAAACCACGACACAACCTCGCGTTGTGACGACCTGATGTCGTCCGCTCGTGAAGGCCACGACATCAACTCGACAGGTGCCGAGATGATGCGCTCACCCTGGGCCGACCGGCATACGCCGATGTGAGCCGTGCCACACGCCGGGTTCCACAGGATTCGACGAAGGTTCGACAGCCCGCACGGCCACGCCATAGGCGTCGTCCACAGTCCGTTGACGGATCTGACAAATGATCACGAATCGGATACGTTGAAAGTCCCCTGAGATTCGCCGTGGCACGTTGCGCTTCCGTGTGCTTGCCCCTGTCAGGCGATCGGCAACGCAACAAAAGGATGCTCCATGACTGCGGTGAGTCCGCGCCTCGATGGGCCTGCGCCCGTTTCGAGCACCCTCACTGTCGGTGACCTCGAGGCCGGCCGATTCACCGCCGAGCAGCT
>NZ_HF570956.1:2983150-2983778 GCF_000367525.1 Phycicoccus elongatus Lp2
CGGTTACACCGCCGCTCCGCCTGCCTCGGCACAGTACGGCGGACAGGTCGCGGTCGGCTCGTTGCGCTACGTCGAGCACCACTTCGGCCCGGTCACGACGTTCGCCGACCGCATCGTGCCCGGCCTCATCGACGCCGCTCTGAACCTCATCGGTCTGATCCCGATGATCATCGGCATCATCGTCATGGCCACCTCCGCCGGGGGCGGGAGCTACGACAGCTATGGGAACTACCAGTACGACGGGGGCTCCGGTGCGGGCATGGCCGTCGGTCTGGTGCTCCTGTTCGGGTCGTTCGCCGTCTTCTTCGGCATCTGGCTCTGGAACCGCGTCTTCAAGTTGGGCCGCACCGGCCAGAGCGTGGGCAAGAAGATCGCCGGTCAGAAGCTCATCAACACCACGAGCGGCCAGCCGATCGGCGCCGGCCAGTCCTTCGTCCGTGAGGTCATCCACGGCCTGGCCAACCAGGTCGTCTACCTGTCCTACCTCTGGATGCTGTGGGACTCCAACCGCCAGACCCTCGGCGACATGGTCGCCAAGTCGACGGTGATCAAGGTCCCGAAGGCCTGACCCACCTCCCCCTCCCCCCGGGGAACACAACTCGCAGCGGACCACAGGTATACCTGTGGT
>NZ_HF570956.1:2983878-2986545 GCF_000367525.1 Phycicoccus elongatus Lp2
CGTGCGCGCGGCGCCGCGAGTGCCCACTCGATCGAGACGGCCCCCGACCCGGCCCCGAGGTCCCAGAGCAGCGCGCCCGGCGTCGGCCGGAGGTGGGCCAGGGCGCTCGCGCGCACGTCACGCTTGGTGATCTGGCCGTCGTGGTCGAAGGCGTCCTCGGGGCGGCCGGGCGCGGGGCCCACGGCTGGGCGCATCGTGGCGAGGACGTCGACCTCGAGCGCGAGGATGACCAGGTCGGGGGTTGGTGTGGAGTCCCAGCCGCGAGCGGTGCCCGATCGGCTGCCCTCGCTCGGTCCCCCAAGATGCCACCAGGCGGTCATCGTCGACCCGCCACATCCCTCACCGGTGAGGAGCTCCGCGACGGCGGCCGGCGTCGAGCCGTCGGCACAGAGCACGACCAGGCGAGCCCCCGGATCCAGGTGGCGGCGGAGCCGCTCCGGGGAACGGCCGACGACACTCACGACCGTGGTCTCCTCGGCCGGCCAACCCATCCGGGCGCGGGCCAGCGTCTCGGAGGAGATGCTCGGGTGGATCCGCACCCGGTCACGACCGAGCAACTCGATGAGGGTCGTGCCGACGCCTGACGTCAGCGGATCACCGCTGGCCAGCACGACCACGCCCCCGGAGCCGACGTCGGCGAGCAGCGCGGGCAACTGGGTCCGAAGCGGCGTGGGCCACGATTCGCGCCGCTGACCCTCGATGGGTGGCAGTTGCGCCAAGTGGCGGACCCCGCCGAGGACGACCGGGGCACGGAGCACGAGGTCTTGGTGGTGCCGCGGCACGGCGGCCCAACCGTCGTCCCCGATGCCCACGACCTCGATCACGCGCGACAGCCTACGTCCGTCGAGGCACCGGGCTCACCGGCCCGGGGCGCGCCGGTGTGGGAGGATGCGGGCGACGCAGGGCGAGGAATACCGGTGCGAATCCGGAGCGGTCCCGCCACTGTGACCGGTCTCCCGACGAGGGGCCCGGAAGCCAGGACGTCCTCCTGCGTCACGCCGCCCCGGGGCCCCGCGGCGGCCGAATCGGCCGGTGAGCGTGGTCACTCACCAGGAGGAGCGTCGTGTCCAGCTACCCGTTCGCCGCCATCGTCGGCGCCGACGAGATGGCCCTCGCGCTCGTCCTCACGACGGTCTCGCCGGAGGTCGGTGGGGTGCTCGTGCGCGGCGAGAAGGGCACCGCCAAGTCGACGATGGTGCGCGCCCTCGCCGAGATCCTGCCGCGCCAGGCGGTCGTGCCCGACTGCCGGTTCGCCTGCGACCCCCGTTCCCCGGACCCGGACTGCCCGGACGGCCCGCACGTCGACCCCGCCTCGACCAGCCGACCGGCCCGCCTCGTCGAGCTGCCCGTCGGGGCCACCGAGGATCGCGTCATCGGCTCCCTCGACCTCAGCAAGGCCCTGGGCCGCGGCGAGACGGCCTTCGAGCCGGGCCTGCTGGCCCAGGCCCACCGCGGACTGCTCTATGTCGACGAGGTCAACCTCCTCCACGACCACCTCGTCGACCTGCTCCTCGATGCCGCCGCCATGGGCCGCAACACGGTCGAGCGGGACGGCGTCTCGGTCTCGCACCCGGCGCGCATCGTCCTGATCGGCACCATGAACCCCGAGGAGGGCGAGCTGCGTCCCCAGTTGCTCGACCGCTTCGGCCTGACCGTCGAGGTCCGGGCCAGTCGCGATCCCGCGCAGCGCGCAGACGTCGTCCGCCGCCGGTTGGCCTTCGACGCCGACCCCGCCGGTTTCCACGCGTCGTATGCCGCGGCGCAGGTCGACTTGGCCGCCCGGATCGCCGTGGCGCAGGAGGGCTTGGGGCGGGTTCGCCTCAGCGACTGGGCGCTCGACAAGATCGCGACCGTGTGTGCGGGCTTCGAGGTCGACGGGATGCGCGCGGACATCGTCACCGCGCGCGCCGCCGTGGCCCACGCGGCGTGGGAGGGCCGCGCCGAGGTCACTCGTGAGGACATCCGCACGGCCGCCAAACTCGCTCTTCCCCACCGCCGCCGGCGCGCGCCCTTCGATGCACCCGGGCTGGACGAGGACCTCCTCGACCGCCTGCTCGGCGACGACGAGCCGCCGCCCGAGGACCCCCAAGACCCACAAGACCCCCAGGACCCACAGGGGTCGGAGGACCCGGAGAGTCAGGTGGGCGCTGACGAAGAGGGCGACGCGACCGATCCCGCGCCGCCCGGCCCGCAGGACTCCGCGGAGGGCAAGGACGACGCGCGGCCCGACCCCCCGGCACCGGATCCCTCGGACACCGAGTCGGGCAAGGACGCACCGGAGACCGACGTGCCGGCACCCGTGCAGGGCGTGGCGCAGGCCCACGACCCCTACCGGATCCGTCGGCTGAGCGTGCGGGGCACGGGCTCCGGGGCGGCGGGCAAGCGCAGTCGGGCCATCACGAGCTGGGGTCGCACCGTCGGCGCCAGCCGGGAGCGCACGGGGCGCGTCCACCTGACCGCCACCATCACGGCCGCCGCCCGCGAGCGTGGCGCGCGCGCCACCGGATCGACCGGGCCGGGCCGGCTCGAGATCCGCGGGAGCGATCTGCGCTCGGCGATCACCCAGGGCAAGGAGTCCAATCTCGTCCTCCTCGTCGTCGACGCCTCCGGCTCCATGGCCGCGCGCTCGCGGATGGCCGAGGTCAAGACGGCCGTGCTCTCGCTGCT
>NZ_HF570956.1:2986645-2991206 GCF_000367525.1 Phycicoccus elongatus Lp2
CCCTCCCATTTCTCGTCCCAGTTCGTATGCCGCGGCGGTGCTGGGAGCGAGAAGCGACGCGCGCTGGGACGTGGTCTGGCTGCACTCAACCCCGCCCGGGGACTCATCCCGGCGCCCTTGGGCGGAACTCCCGCATTCCGTCAGTTGGCGGGGAAGTGGCTACTGCCCCCTGCACCACCGATTGTTGACAGGTATGGGTTCGTCGAGTTCTCCCCGTTGATTCGACGGGTACGCCGTCGAACCGTTGGAGGTCCGGGATAGGTTCGGTGCATGGCGAAATACCCCCGCGTTCGAGAACAGAACATCGCAGTCTTCGGTGAAGCCGGATCGGGCAAGACGGTGTTGGTCTCCTCGTTCTACGGCCCAACGCAGGAAGGGTCCTACGTCAACGACCTGTGGGACCTGGTCGCTCGTCAGACCGGCCAGGGACATCGGCTCTACCAGAACTACCTCGGCATGCGCGACAGCGCGACCGTCCCGATTCAGACGCGGTTCGCCAACACCACCTACGAGTTCTCCGTCAAGCTCAAGGCCGGCGATGAACCCGAAGGCAAGAAGCGACCGTTCGATGAGTTGCGCCTCGCCTGGCACGACTACCCCGGCGAGTGGTTCACGGACGACCCGAGCAGCCCCGAAGAGCGAAACCGACGTTCCGACACGTTCCTCTCACTGCTCCGCTCTGACGTCGCGCTCCTCCTTGTCGACGGTCAGAAGTTGCTCGACTACGCGGACGAAGAGGAGCGCTACCTGAAGTCACTCCTGGGCAACTTCCGTCAGAACCTCATGCGACTCAAGGACGACCTCCTCGCGGAGAACGGGCCATTGGTCGAGTTCCCAAGAATCTGGATTCTGGCTCTGTCCAAGGCGGACTTGTTCCCCGACTGGGACGTCAGCACCTTCCGCGACCTCGTCATACTGAAGGCCTCCGAGGACATCGAACGGCTCCGCAGTGCTGTCGCCGAGCTCATCGAGACTCCGGAGGCACTCTCGATCGGGGAGGACTTCATCCTCCTGTCGTCCGCGAAGTTCCAGCTCAAGCCAGGTGACCCGCAGCCAGTTGACATCGACGTCAAGCAGCGCATCGGGCTCGACCTGATCCTCCCCATCGCGTCACTCCTGCCACTGGAGCGCCGGGTCCTGTGGGAGCAGCGGATGACGATTCCGCGGAAGGTCGTGGACTCGCTCGCCGACGGCGCCGAGGTGATCGCCGCCGCGCTGACCGGGGCGAAGTACGTGAAACTTGACGAGCTCATCAAGAAGTTCGCCAAGACCGACAAACGAGCCGACTTCGTTGCCAAGGTGCTGCCGAAGCTCGCCGCCGCCGTGGCCGTGGCTGGACCCACACTCAAGAAGATGAACGAGGACGCCCGCGCCCACAACGACCACCTGCGAGCGATGCTGACCCAGTTCAAGCTCGACCTCGACCAAGGCGTTCGCGACAAGGTGCTCCGGACACAGAAGTGAGTCCCCACCCAAAGCGCCCGACTCAGTTGATCTGGGCTACGCGCGGGCACACGTGGGGCTTTCGGTTCCTGCTCGACGCCGGCCGGGAGGATCCCTTACCGGACTACGAGCGAGCCTTCGCCGGAGCCCTCGACCACCCTGCTGTTTGGCACCAGATGGGCAAGGTCGTCGCTGTCCGGTTCCCGGATCCACAAGGACGCCGCGACGCCTCGGGCCGCGTCATCCCCCACGAGTTCGTCGCCTTCGGCGATCTCGCCGCGAAGATCACGTCCGTCGATGACGGGACCACGCAGCTCTGGCCCCTCGTCGAGCACGCCTACGCCCGCGTCTGGAACGCCGATGTTGCACCAGCCGAGGATGATCTCCGCTTCGACTGTTAGCCATGTGCAGCCTGCGCACCCAAGGGATCACCCCAGGCACGCCCGCAACCGTGAGTGTGGTCGACGGGCGGCGGTTGGACGCACCTATTCCGGCTCTTCGCCGTTGAGTGTGGGGTGAGGTCGGCGCGCCGGTGGGCGGACTGACCGGCTGGGGGGTCGAGGTCCCCGAGGATCAGAGGACTTCTACCTCTTCTGACATCGAGGACCTCGACGATGAGCGAGCCTACGTTGTGCTGCCCGGTGGGCGGCTACTGCGACCGTTGTGACCTGCTGGTCGGCCTGGACGGCCTCCGCGTGACCAGCGTGGCCAGGGACGATGGTGACGCTCTCACGGTGACGGTGGAGTCAGAGTCGTCGGTGACGGGGTGCTGGTCGTGCGGGGTGGTCGCGCACGCGCACGGCCGGGTCGAGGTTCGCCTGGTCGACGCGCCGGCGTTCGGTCGCCCGGTGCGGATCGTGTGGCGCAAACGGCGTTGGGTGTGCCCCGAGGCGGGGTGCCCGGTCGGGTCGTTCCTGGAGCAGGACGAGAGCATCACGGCGCCCAGGTCGAAGTTGACCGCGCGGGCGGCGCGCTGGGCGGTCGAGCAGATCCGCCGCGAACACGCCTCGGTCAACGGGATCCGCCGCCAGCTCGGCTGCGGCTGGCGGACGGTGTGGGAGACGATCAAGCCGATCCTGCAGGCCGCAGCGGACGACCCGGCCCGGTTCGAGGGCGTCACCCGGCTCGGCGTCGACGAGCACATCTGGCATCACGTCTCGACCAAGCCCAGCGAGGACGGCGGCCGCGGCCCGAAGGAGCTGACCGGGATGGTCGACCTCACGCTGCACCCCAACGAGACAGGCGAACTCGTCGTCCGGGCGCGGCTGCTCGACCTCGTCCCGGGCCGCTCCGGCGACACCTACAAGACCTGGCTGACCGACCGCGGCGAGGCCTTCCGGGCCCGCGTGGAGGTCGCCACGTTGGACCCGTTCCACGGGTACAAGAACGCGATCGATGACCAGCTCGAGGATGCCCGCTCGGTCCTGGACGCCTTCCACGTCGTCCGACTCGGCACGAAGATGGTCGACGACGTCCGGCGCCGGGTGCAGCAGGAGATCCACGGCCACCGCGGCCGCAAGAACGACCCGCTGTACCGGGTCCGGAACATCCTGCGCGCCGGCGCCGAGAACCTCACCGACCGGCAACGCGCCCGGCTCGCCGACGCCTGGGCCGCCGACGACCGGCACGTCGAGGTCGAGGTCGCCTACCTGTGCAGCCAGCAGGTCCGGTCGGTGTATCACCAGCCCACCCACGCCGAGGGCCGCGCCGTCGCCGAGAAGATCCTCGACTCGTTCACCTCGTGCCCGATCCCCGAAGTGAAGCGACTCGGCAAGACCCTGACCCAGTGGCGGACCGAGTTCCTCGGCTACTTCGACACCGACGGCGCCAACAACGGCGGCACCGAAGCCGTCAACGGACTCATCGAACTCCACCGACGCATCGCCCGCGGCTTCCGTAACCTCGAGAACTACCGCCTCCGGATGCTCCTCATCGGCGGCGGCCTCAACCTATGACCCCACACTCAACGGCGAAGAGCCCCTAATGCCCCGGACCTCTCGCTGCCGCCCAGGGCTGCGTGACGGCTTCGCCGGGGGCCCAGCTACAACGCGTTTGGAATGATTAACGCCAAGAATGCGCCAACGCCACAGCAACATGCGTGCGGCCCATCGCGCGTCGCCTGCGCTAAGACTGACCCTAGCCGCCTCCCCGAACTCTTGAAACATTGGAGAATAGGAGATTTTCTGAGCCGTCCTCCGACTCTCGAACAACGACGTCTCCGGTTCGATACCTGATGAGCGGCTGATGCTGGACAAATGGGAACAACTCTGTCAATACAAGTTCCCCCGCTTCACCTTGGCCAACACTTCGTCCATCCGGCCCCACGACTTCGCCGATCACAAACGGGTCAAGTCGGTAGGGCTGGCTTGGGGATCCGCGTTGCGCCCCGCCAAATACCTCGGATAGCGAGTATTTTTGCGTCACTGCCGCCCTAGGAAAAGCCTCATGTATGGCAGTCCAGTCCGCCGCTCGTAAATCACCAGCCACATACACATCGGCAATCTTAAGATCTTCGGATATTCCGAACTCCATAACAGACTCTGCCAATCTCGTGACGTCGTCCGCCTGGCCGGACAACGAGGTTGGGAAGATAACATTCCCTCCGATATTGTGCCCAGTTCGCAGCAGCTCAACACATTGGTCACGTCCATTCTTTGTCCAAGAACTGCCAGGAATGACGAGCCCCCGCGTTGGGATCTGCATTTCCATACCGTGCTGGCCATATCGCAATGCTATAGCAATAGTTAAGGCGCTCGGCACCCCGTACGCGAATAGGAGCGCGATAAGACGCTGTTCTTCTTTGGTCCTGTACCTCCAGACTAAGTCCCTACCTGAGGACCCACTGGAATGGGAGATAAGCAATCCTTCGGGATGTGGCTCACTGTTCATGTAGTTCCGAGAGTATTCCGAGCGACTGAGCAGGGGAAGTCTTTCCAAGTCTTCAGGGTGCGAAAATTCATCGGGGCTCAAACTGCCCCAGAATTCTCGATAGAATTGCTTCTTCACCGCGTTCCTAAGGGTGGCGGAGAGCAGTCTCGGCCCAAGGGGCCCCGTTCTCAAGTTCATCGCAACCAACGCTCGCGCTTGCACAGCGTCACCCGCCTGCAACGCCTCCGCC
>NZ_HF570956.1:2991306-2995456 GCF_000367525.1 Phycicoccus elongatus Lp2
AGCCGACCACACCCATACCTGCGCTTGCGTGCGAGATCTGGTCCCAGCCGAACTCATCTCGCAGCCGACCACACCCATACCTGTGTCCGCGCGCGAGATCTGGTCCTGTGGGTGGACGTTCCCGAGCCCGGTGTGCCCTGCGTCACTAGGGTGGATCGCGGACCCGTCAGCCCACCCGGAGGTCACCTCTCGTGTTCTCGAAGATCCTGGTCGCCAATCGCGGCGAGATCGCCGTCCGAGCCTTCCGCGCCGCCACCGAGTTGGGTGCCAAAACGGTGGCGGTCTTCCCTCATGAGGACCGCAAGTCCGAACATCGGCTCAAGGCGGACGAGTCCTACCAGATCGGCGAGGAGGGCCACCCGGTCCGCGCCTACCTGGACCACGACAACATCGTGCGGGTCGCGGTGGAGTGCGGTGCGGACGCGATCTACCCGGGCTACGGCTTCCTGTCGGAGAACCCGCTGCTCGCCGAGGCCTGCGCTGCCAACGGCATCACCTTCATCGGGCCGCCGGCCGAGGTGCTGCACCTGACCGGCAACAAGGCCAAGGCGATCGCCGCTGCCCGAGCGGCCGGGCTGCCCACCCTCAAGAGTGCGCCGGCGACCACCGACCTCGACCTTCTGGAGGCGGCCGCCGCGGACATCGGGTTCCCGGTCTTCGTCAAGGCCGTGAGTGGAGGCGGCGGGCGTGGCATGCGCCGGGTGGACAACCCGGCGACCCTGCGCGATTCCCTCGAGGCCGCGCAACGCGAGGCCGACGCGGCCTTCGGCGACCCGACGCTCTACCTGGAGCAGGCCGTCATCAACCCGCGGCACATCGAGGTGCAGGTGCTCGCCGACGCCGCGGGCACCGTCTTCCACCTCTACGAACGCGACTGTTCCCTGCAGCGTCGCCACCAGAAGGTCATCGAGATCGCCCCCGCGCCCAACCTCGACCCAGACATCCGGGCGCGGATGTGCGCGGATGCCGTGGCCTTCGCCGAGTCAATCGGCTATCGGAACGCGGGCACGGTCGAGTTCCTCCTCGGGGAGGACGGACAGTACGTCTTCATCGAGATGAACCCACGCATCCAGGTCGAGCACACGGTGACCGAGGAGGTCACCGATGTGGATCTCGTCGTTGCCCAGATGCGCATCGCCTCCGGGGACACCTTCACGGATCTGGCCCTCACCCAGGATGACATCCACGTCAACGGCGCCGCCCTGCAGTGCCGGATCACCACCGAGGACCCGTCCAACGGCTTCCGGCCGGACGCCGGCCAGATCACCGTCTATCGCTCGGCCGGCGGCTCCGGTGTCCGCCTGGACGGCGGCACCGTCTTCGTCGGTGCCGAGGTCAGTGCCCACTTCGACTCCATGCTGGTCAAGCTCACCTGCCGTGGCCGGACCTTCCCGATGGCAGTGCGGCGGGCGCGACGGGCGTTGGCGGAGTTCCGGATTCGCGGCGTCTCCACAAACATCCCCTTCCTCGAATCGGTCCTTGCCGACCCGGTCTTCCAGGCCGGCAAGGCGACGACGAGCTTCATCGACGAGCGCCCCGAGCTGCTCAAGGCACGGATGCCCGCCGACCGAGGCACCAAACTGCTCGCCTACCTCGCGGACGTGACGGTCAACCAGCCGCACGGGCCGGCCACCACCAAGCTCAAACCGCGACTCAAGCTGCCGACGCTCGACCCCCAGGCGACGACGCCCCCCGGAACGCGCGACCTGCTCCTGCGCCTGGGGCCCTCGGCCTTTGCCAAGCAACTGCGTGAGCGCACGGACATCCCGGTCACCGACACGACCTTCCGCGACGCTCACCAGAGCCTGCTCGCCACCCGGATGCGCACGCGCGACCTCATGCACGTCGCCGGGCATGTCTCGCGATTGACTCCGCAACTGTTCTCGATGGAGGCCTGGGGTGGCGCGACCTACGACGTCGCCCTGCGTTTCCTGTCCGAGGATCCGTGGGAGCGCCTCGCCCTGCTGCGCGAGGCGATGCCGAACGTCCCCCTCCAGATGCTCCTCCGCGGCCGCAACACCGTCGGCTACACGCCCTACCCCACGCAGGTGACCGACGCCTTCGTCCACGAGGCGGCACGCACGGGCCTGGACATCTTCCGGATCTTCGACTCGCTCAATGACGTCAGCCAGATGCGGCCCGCCGTCGAGGCCGTCCTCGAGACCGGGACGGCAGTCGCCGAGGTCGCCCTGTGCTACACCGGCAATCTCACGGACCCCGGTGAGAAGCTCTACACCCTCGACTACTACCTGCGTCTGGCCGAGCAGATCGTCGACACCGGAGCCCACATCCTGGCCATCAAGGACATGGCCGGCCTGCTCCGAGCACCCGCGGCGCGCACCTTGGTCACCGCCCTGCGAGAGCGCTTCGACCTGCCCGTGCACCTGCACACGCATGACACCGCCGGCGGGCAGATCGGCACCCTCCTGGCCGCCATCGACGCGGGCGTCGACGCCGTCGACGCCGCGTGCTCCTCAATGGCCGGCACGACGAGCCAGCCGAGCCTGTCGGCCCTCGTCGCCGCGACCGACGGCACCGAGCGTGAGACCGGGCTCGACATCGAGGCCGTCTTCGCGCTGGAGCCCTACTGGGAGGCCGTCCGCCAGATCTACAAGCCCTTCGAGTCCGGCCTGGCCTCCCCCACCGGCCGGGTCTACTTCCACGAGATCCCCGGCGGCCAGCTCTCCAACCTCAGACAGCAGGCCATCGCCCTCGGCCTCGGCGACCGCTTCGAGGATGTCGAGAACATGTATGCCGCGGCGAACGCCATCCTCGGCAATCTCGTCAAGGTCACGCCCTCGAGCAAGGTCGTGGGCGACCTGGCCCTGGCCCTGGTGGGAGCGGGAGCCGACCCCAAGGACTTCGAGGCCAACCCCACGGCATACGACATCCCGGACTCGGTGATCGGCTTCCTCGAGGGCGAACTCGGGGACCCGCCCGGCGGCTGGCCGGAACCCTTCCGCACCAAGGCGCTGGAGGGTCGGCACGCCAAGGCGCGGGTGACCGAGCTGACCGACGAGCAGGAGGAGGCGCTGCGCACGACGCCCCAGCGCGCGCTCAACCAGTTGCTCTTCCCCGGGCCGACGAGCGACTTCGAGACGTCACGGGAAAAGTTCGGCAACCTCTCGGTGCTCGGGACCATCGAGTTCCTCCACGGCATCGAGCCGGGCACCGAGTACGAAGTGGAGATCGAGGCCGGCAAGCGGCTGCTGCTCGGAGTGCAGAGCATCGGTGAGGTCGACGGCAAGGGCATGCGCACGGTCATGTGCACGCTCAACGGCCAGTTCCGGCCGATCCAAGTGCGCGACACCAAGGCCAAGGTGGAGGTCAAGGCGGCTGAGAAGGCCGACCGCTCGGATCACGGGCAGATCCCGGCGCCTTTCGCGGGGGTCGTGACCCCAGTGGTCGCAGAAGGGGATGTCGTCGAGGTGGGTTCCGTCGTCGCGACGATCGAGGCGATGAAGATGGAGGCCAACATCACCACGCCGGTCGCTGGGACCATCGGGCGACTGGCCATCGGTCAGCACCAGCAGGTCGAGGGCGGTGACCTCATCCTCGTGATTCACCCCTAGGGGTGAGAAAAGCGTTCTCCTGAAAGGATTCTCAGGAACTTGGTGCGATTGACTGACCCTAAACCCCGACGCGGTCGAGGGTTGGCCTAACGTCGAAGCATCGGGTTCCCGAGGGGAGCCGGACCAGTCGACAGATTGAACCGCCAGTGCAGGATCACTGAACAGGAGAACTGACATGGGTCTCGGAGACACGCTCGGCAACAAGGCTGAGGAAGCCAAGGGCAAGATCAAGGAAGAGTGGGGCGACGCGACCGACAACACGCGCCTGGAGGCTGAGGGCAAGGCGGAGCAGGTCAAGGCCAAGGCGGACCAGGTCGGTGACGACGCAGCCGACGCCTTGCAGAATGCGCGCGACGAAGCCGCGGACACGTGGGAGGACGCCAAGGATGGCGGCGAGAACTCCACCCTCGACGCGATGGGCGACAAGTTGCGCGATCTGAAGAACAAGGTCGACTGAAAGGTCGCGACCGGTCAGGCTGAGAACAGGGGCTCATCCGACCACCACCGAGGGCCGGTGGCTGCACACGCAGTCACCGGCCCTCTCGCTACGTCCGGCGAGTGGACGGCATACCAACCAC
>NZ_HF570956.1:2995556-2998091 GCF_000367525.1 Phycicoccus elongatus Lp2
CTGTCCCGCGTCAAGAAGTTGGCAGGTTTTCGGGCTCGGGAAAGTTGGGTGTCGCCGGGTCAGCGAGGCCCAAGTGGACCTCTCGGGGCCTGTTCCAGGCCAGCGCCTCGTGCGGCCGGTGGGTGTTGAACTCGATGCGGAACGTCTCGGCTTCTCGGACCAGGTCGAGGGCGTCGTCGATCTGCTCGCGGTACAGCCGCTCGTACTTCAGCGACTGGAACGCGCGCTCTCGCACGCCGTTTTGGCCCGGCGACCTCACGCGGGTGCGGACGTGACGCAGCTCGGGTCGCTTGGTGATGAAGGACTCGAAAACGAACGAACGGAACGGGCCGCCGTTGTCGGTGACCAGGGTGATCGGGACGATCTCGCCGGTGTCGGGGTCGGTCAGGTACTCGATGAGCGACTGCCCGTCCGGGAGCAGCCGCTCGGCCTCGGCCAGCGCCAGCTCGACGGCCTCGATCGCGTCGTGCTTGTTCGCCGTCGGCGACCAGTGCCACCCGAACTCGTACTTCGACCAGTAGTCCGCGACGCCGGCGACTCGCCAGGTTCCGCCGGTGGTGGTCTCGTACTCGCTGAAGTCGAACTGCCACACCATGTTCGGCCCGGTCGGAGGCGCCGCGAACGCGGCCTTGCGGGCTGCGGCGAGTTGACGTCGTTCCCGCTGGTAGGACGCGGACAGGAGCAGGCCTTCCTCGGCGAGCACCCGAAGAACGGTCGACTGGGAGAGCCGGTGTCCGGCGTGGCGGGCCATGGCCCACACCTTCCGATGTCCCCATGCCGGATGCTGCCCAGCCAGCGACGTCACGACCTCCCGGTGCGCGTCGCGGGCCGGCGCCGGCCACGGTCCTTTCGGCGGATGCCCAGCCCTGGCCTTGGCCTGCCACCGCCGGTACGTCCGTTCCGGGATGCCGACCAGCTGGGTGAACCTCGCGGTCGGCATCCCCTCGCTGACGCGGACTACCTCGAGGTCCGTGAAGGGCCCAAACGGCCCTCCGCGCTCTTCTTCCACACCCGGATCTCGACCGCGGCCTCACCCAGCGCCCGGGTCAGGTCATCAACCTCGGCCTCCAGCTGGGCCTCCCGAGTCGACGGACCGGTCTTCCCAGCAGCCAAGGCGGACTTGCCGGCCTCGATGAACTCGGCCTTCCACCGCCCAATCGACTGCTCGGACACCTTCTCCTTGCGGGCGGCCTCGGCGATCGAGACCTCCCCGGCAAGGATGCTCAACACGATCCGGGACTTCTTCTCCGGCGGAATCACCGGTGGTCGCCCCATGGCACACCTCCCTGACTCAGGCGCCGATCATGCCCTCATAACCGGCCTGCCAGAAAGTCTGAAGCGGGACAGTCCCACCCACGACCACACCTCGCACCCGACCACAGCCATACATGTGTCCCCCGGCGAGATCTGTCTCTTGGGTATGCCGGGGGCTCACGAAGCCATGAACCACACGGACCGCGGGCGAGGGCGGATCCCCTGCTCGCCGAGGATGGTCAACATGGATTTGGGTCGCATGGCGTCGGCCCAAACCCATCGGGCGACGCGATTGTCACGTCGCCGAAGCCGATCCTCGCGTTGCTTCTCTTGCCAGAGAATTTCCGCAGCCTCCTCAGGCGTGGCCCCCTCGGGCACCTTGTACTTCAGCTTCCCGTCGAACTCACCGACGACGCCGCCCCAGTCGAAGTCGACGTAACCGATCAAGCCTGCGGAGTCCTCGTGCGCCACTTGGAGTTCCGGCTTGGGCAGGTTGGCCAGGAACATCTGTGCCCGCGAGAGGCTCTCACCGGCCGACATCGAGCCGGGATCGGCGAGTTCGCCGACCAGTCGCGCCTGCACACTGCCGGTAACACCCGGGGCCAGCGCGGCGAGCGCATTCGCCAGGTCCTCGCGCGTGCACATGTCATGCCGCAGGGCGTGATCAGCGGCAGCCAAACCCGCCCCCAGGTCGCCGGTCTT
Source organism: Phycicoccus elongatus Lp2 (assembly GCF_000367525.1). Taxonomy (GTDB): domain Bacteria; phylum Actinomycetota; class Actinomycetes; order Actinomycetales; family Dermatophilaceae; genus Phycicoccus_A; species Phycicoccus_A elongatus. The sequence continues at coordinate 2,997,513 of NZ_HF570956.1, forward strand.
CGCCAGCGCAACAACGGTGTCCGCAACGGACGTCAGCCGGAGCCCCTGATGCTGGGCTTCCGCAACCGGTGGCGTGCTGTGTCGCACGATCAATCCGGTCGACCTGGCGACGCCATCGACTTTGGTCACATGACATCTCCGCGGCCACGCACCAATGCGCGGCAGTCCCCACAACACTGCTGCGGACTCGTGGGACAACAACGGTGGCTTCTCCGGATCACACCGGAGCACGGTCGCGTGCACGAATGCGGCATACCTCTGGTCGATCGAAAGCCGCTGCCAGTCCGCGGCCTCGATCCAAACGCCGTGGCGAACGGCGACATGGGTGGTCCGGGTGGGCTCGATGCCGCGCAGCCGGAGGTCGCCGGCGACTCGCAGCACCGACGGGTCGAAAGGCTCCGGCGGGGTCGATTGCCTTGGCGTGTCCATCACCTGAGCATGCCCGTTCAGCCGAGGGCGTCCGGCGCGTTATCCACAACCACAGATCTCGCAGCCGACCCCACCCATACCTATCGTCGGGCGCGAGATCTGTCCGATCCCGGAACACAACTCGCAGCGGACCACAGGTATACCTGTGGT
>NZ_HF570956.1:2998191-3002443 GCF_000367525.1 Phycicoccus elongatus Lp2
CGGGCGGCGCCGGTGGCGCAGGGGCGCCGTAGGTGGGCGCCGGAGGGGCGTCAGCCGCCGGTGGCGCGGGTGCATCGAAGCGCCGAGACGACCGGCTCGCTGGCCGGAGCGGCCGGAGCGGTCGGGTCGAACGACGAGGAGTCGCTCGACGAGGATGAGGTGTCGGACATGGGTCCCCCTTGCTGGTGTGGTGACGAGAGTGGTGACGTCATGGACGATGGTAGAAGGTCAGTCGTCGAGCACCGTGACCGGCATCTCGACCGTGTCGATGCCGACAACCGACTGCTCATCAGGCTTGCCCGGCAGGATCTGCGCCAGGTAGTCGTCGAGCGCTTCCTGAATGGTGAAGTCATGCTTGGCTCGCTCGGCCATGTACCACCGATGCTCGAGCACCTCGTGGAAGACCTCCGCCGGCTCGAGCTTGGCGCGCAACGACGACGGGATCCGCCGCACGAGCGGCTGATAGACCCGCTCCAGCCAGTCGTGGGCCACGATCTCCTCGTCGTCGCCCTGGCGATCGTGCGCGGCCCGGTAGGCGTCGAGGTCGTTGAGCAGACGCCGGGCCTGATTCTCGCGGACGTCGAGGCCGGTCAGGCGCAGCAGCCGCCGCGAGTGGTGCCCGGCATCGACGACCTTCGGCTGGATGGTCAGAGTCGTGCCGCCGATGTCGGTCGTCATCGCGAACTCGTCGACGTCGAAGCCCAACTTGTTGAGCCGCCGGAGCCGGTCCTCCACCCGCCAGCGCTCGTCGAAAGTGATCTCCTCGGTACTGGTGAGGATGCTCCAGAGCTCGTGGTAGCGGACCATGATCCGCTCGCTCACGGCCACCGGGTCACGGTCCTCCTGGAGCAGGCCCCCCGCCTCGAGGTCCATGAGCTCGCCGGCGATGTTGACCCGAGCGATGTCGAGGTCGTGTTCGCGTTGGCCCGCGGAGAGACTCTCGTGGAGCTCTCCGGTCTCCGCGTCGACGAGGTATGCCGCGAAGGCGCCGGCATCGCGACGGAAGAGCGTGTTCGACAGCGAGACGTCACCCCACCAGAAGCCGGCGAGATGGAGCCGCACGAGGAGCACGGCGAGGGCGTCGATGAGCCGGACGGCGGTGCCCTTGCGCAGGCTCTGGCTGTAGAGCGCCCGATAGGGCAGCGAGAACTGCAGGTGCTCGGTGATCAGGCACGCGTCCAAGGGGTCCCCGTCGGCGTCCTCGCGACCCGCGACCACGGCATACGGCACCACGGTGGGGAGCTCGAGCCGCTGGAGGTTGCGGAGCATGTGGTACTCGCGGGACGCGATCTCGGCCTTGATCTCCTTGATCGCGACCACTCGCCCGGACAGCCGCACGAAGCGCACGACGTGACGTGAGATGCCGCGGGGGAGGGCGGCGAGGATCTCCTCGGGCCACTCCTCGAGCGGCAGCCGCCAGGGCAGGTCGAGCAGCGCGGGATCCGCGCCGGCCGAGGTGATCTGCAGGGCCATCGGGGCCGTCCTCAGGGTCGGGACAAGCCGCTGGGGCCCGGGGAGGTGGCATCCCGGGCCCCAGGGCGTTCAGGGGTGGTGCAAAGGAGTCGGTGTCGACCTCAGCGGGTGAGGCGCTCGCCGGTCTCCTTGTTGAAGACGTGCAGGTGCGCGGCCTTCGGGTGGACGAAGACCTTGGAGCCCTTCTCCGGGACCTGACGGCCGTCGACGCGGGCGATGAAGGGCTTGGCGAGCGCGTCGTCGCCGCTGCCCTCGATGGCGATGCTCTTGTCGGTCGGCGTGCCATAGATGTAGGCGTCCGCGCCGAGTTCCTCGACGACGTCGACGACGAGCTCGAGACCGTCGGGGTTCGAGGTGACCTCGACGTCCTCGGGACGGACGCCGACGATGACCTGGCTGCCCGCACCGGCGACGTCACCGCGGGCGACATCGAGGGTGTGGTTGCCGAACTTCACGCCGGACTCGGTCACCGGGACGCTCAGGAGGTTCATGGCCGGGGAGCCGATGAAGCCGGCGACGAAGAGGTTCGCCGGGCGGTCGTACATCTCGCGCGGGGTCGCGCACTGCTGGAGCAGGCCGTCCTTGAGCAGGGCGATACGGTCGCCCATCGTCATGGCCTCGACCTGGTCGTGGGTGACGTAGACGGTGGTGACGCCGAGGCGACGCTGCAGCGAGGCGATCTGGGTGCGGGTCTGGACGCGGAGCTTGGCGTCGAGGTTCGACAGCGGCTCGTCCATGAGGAAGACCTGCGGGGAGCGGACGATCGCCCGACCCATGGCGACGCGCTGGCGCTGGCCACCGGAGAGGGCCTTCGGCTTGCGGTCGAGGTACTGGGTGAGGTCGAGGATCTTGGCGGCCTCCTCGACGCGCTTGCGGATCTCGGCCTTGTCGGTCCCGGCGATCTTGAGCGCGAAGCCCATGTTGTCGGCGACGGACATGTGCGGGTAGAGCGCGTAGTTCTGGAAGACCATCGCCACGTCGCGGTCCTTGGGTGAGAGGTCGGTGACGTCGCGGTCGCCGATCCAGATCTTGCCGCCGTTGACCTCCTCGAGGCCGGCGAGCATGCGCAGGCTGGTGGACTTGCCACAGCCGGAGGGGCCGACGAGGACGAGGAACTCGCCGTCCTCGATGTCGATGTTGAGCTTGTCGACGCTGGGCTTGTCGTTGCCCGGGTAGATCCGGGTGGCGTTGTCGAACTTGACGGTTGCCATGGGTGTTCTGCTCCTTCACCGGCAGGAACGTGCCGGACGATCCGTTGTAAAGGGATGGTGGCCGCTTCGGTGGAAGCGGTTACATACCAGTATGCCGGGTCCACCCACCCGGAGGGAAGTGGAACGGTGAACTACTTTTCCGGCTCCTCACAGGTGGGCTCGGCCTCGGGCCGCGCGGACATCTCTGGCGCGGCGCCGGTCGGCCCACTACGGTCGGGGCATGAAGATCTCGGACATCGTGCGACACAAGGGTGACTCCGTGGTGACGGTCCGCTCGGACGCCACCGTCAAGGATCTGCTGGCCCTCCTTGCCGAGCACAAGATCGGTGCCATCGTCGTCTCCGACAGCGACGGATCGGTCGACGGGATCGTCAGCGAGCGTGACGTCGTCCGGCACCTGCACAGCGGCGGCGCGCAGGTCCTCGACGGGACCGTCGGTCGGATCATGACCAGGGACGTCCACACCTGCACCACCGACGACGACCTCACCGACCTTGCCGGCCAGATGACCGAGCGCCGGATCCGGCACGTCCCCGTCGTCAACGACGGCAAGCTCGCCGCCATCGTGAGCATCGGCGACGTCGTCAAGTCGCGCATCGACACCCTGCAGGCCGAGGCCGCCCAGCTCCGGGACTACATCCAGGGGTGAGCCTGGCCGGGGAACCTGGCGCCGCGGCATACCGTTGAGTCGTGGCGATGGAGGACTCGGTGACCCAGGACCTCGGCGTGGATGACCTCGCCGAGCACTCGGTCATCGGTCGCTACCGCGTGGTCCAGCGCCTCGGCGAAGGCGGCATGGGCGTCGTGCACCTGGCGCTCGACCGGCAGGGCCGGGCTGTCGCCCTCAAGGTGCTGCGCTCGCTGGACCATCACGACACCGCCGCGCGCGCCCGGTTGCGGCGCGAGGTCGATGCCCTTCGACGGATCACCAGCGCGCACGTCGCGACCATCATCGATGCCGACATCGACGGCCCGATCCCCTATGTCGTCACCCGCTGGGTGCCCGGGCCGGCGCTCGATGACGTCGTCGACGGCCACGGCCCACTCGCGCCCAAGGACCTGCACCGGGTCGCGGTCGGTCTGGCGTCCGCCATCGACGCGATCCATGCCGCCGCCGTGGTCCACCGCGACGTCAAACCGGCCAATGTGCTTCTCCTGGACGGCGATCCGGTCCTCATCGACTTCGGCATCGCCCACCTCACCGACGACGTGCGACTGACCAGCGTCGGGTTGGTCATGGGCACGCCCGGCTATCTCGCGCCGGAGATCATCGAGGGCGGCCAGGTCACGCCGGCGACCGACTGGTGGGGGTGGGCCGCCTCCTTGGCGTATGCCGCGAGCGGCCGCCCGCCCTTCGGCCGCGGCGCCATGGATGCCGTCCTGGCGCGCGTCTCGCGCGGCGATCCGGACCTCGACGGTGTCGACCCGCGCCTGGCTCCGCTGCTTCATGCCGCGCTGTCGCCGCGGGCCGGCGAGCGCCCACACCGCGACGAGGTCGTGCGCGCCCTGGAGGTCTATGCACACGGCGGCGACGTCACCGATGTCATCCGGGTCCGGCCGGCCGCACC
>NZ_HF570956.1:3002543-3003973 GCF_000367525.1 Phycicoccus elongatus Lp2
CTGTTGACGCGCACGACCGCCTCGTAGGACCGGCCGATGTCGTGCGGGTCGATCGGCAGGTAGGGCACGCCCCAGTCGAGGTCGTCGATGGCCTTGCCGCCCGCCTTGGAACGCTTGTCCATGTCCTCGAAGCCCTTCTTGATGGCGTCCTGGTGGGAGCCGGAGAAGGCCGTGTAGACGAGGTCGCCGCCCCACGGGTGTCGCTCGTGGACGGGCAGCTGGTTGCAGTACTCCACCGTGCGCCGGATCTCGGCCATGTCGGAGAAGTCGATCTGCGGATCGATGCCCTGGGAGAAGAGGTTCATGCCCAGGGTGACCAGGCAGACGTTGCCGGTGCGCTCACCGTTGCCGAAGAGGCAGCCCTCGATCCGGTCCGCGCCCGCCAGGTAGCCCAGTTCAGCGGCCGCGACGCCCTCACCGCGGTCGTTGTGCGGGTGGAGGCTGACGACAACGGATTCGCGACGGTCGAGGTGACGGACCATCCACTCGATCGAGTCGGCATACACATTGGGGGTGGCCATCTCGACGGTCGCCGGCAGGTTGATGATCATCTTGCGGTCGGGGGTCGGGTCGATGACCTCGATGACGGCGTTGCAGATCTCGACCGCGAACTCGAGCTCGGTGCCGGTGTAGGACTCCGGGGAGTACTCGTAGAAGACCTGCGTCTCCGGGACCGTCTCCTCGAGCTTGCGGCACAGCCTCGCACCCTGGAGGGCGATGTCGATGATGCCCTCCTTGGGCAGGCCGAAGACGACGCGACGCTGGAGCACCGAGGTCGAGTTGTAGAAGTGCACGATCGCCGACGTCGCACCCTTGATCGCGTCGAAGGTGCGCTCGATGAGGTGGTCGCGACACTGGGTCAGCACCTGGATCGTCACGTCGTCGGGGATGTGCCCCTCGTCGATGAGTTGGCGGCAGAAGTCGAAGTCGGTCTGGCTCGCGCTGGGGAAGCCGACCTCGATCTCCTTGTAGCCCATCTTCACCAGCAGCTTGAACATCCGCAGCTTGCGCTCGGCATCCATCGGGTCGATGAGGGCCTGGTTGCCGTCGCGCAGGTCGACCGCGCACCAGCGCGGCGCCTGGGTCATCACGCGGTCCGGCCAGGTGCGGTCCGGCAGTTCGACGCGGATCTGGTCCTGGAAGGGGACGTACTTCTGGGCGGGCATGCCCGAGGGTTTCTGGATGCCGATCATGGTGTTCCTCTACTTCACTCTCTCGTCTGCGGGGTGCTCAGCCGGGCACAGCGAACTCCGCGACGAGGGCGGCCGAATTCAGGCCTCGCCGCGGCGGAGAAGGAGGAGCAACTCACGCATGATTCCGACAGTATGCCGCGGGCCTCCTCCGCTGGTCATGTCGGGTCCGCACTGTGGTCACGGTCACCAGCACCCCCGGAACAGATCCCGCACCCGACCACACCCATACCTGTGTCC
>NZ_HF570956.1:3004073-3047180 GCF_000367525.1 Phycicoccus elongatus Lp2
AGCCTCGATCCACCGACGTCCTGGGTGGGGTGAGCTGATTTCGCTCTGGGCCGCGGCTCCGGCTTGAGGGCGTGGCTGTTGTCCTGACCTGGCTGTCAGGGTGTTCCACGTCGGTTGTTCGGTCGGGCCGGGGCGGCTGGGTGGTCAGGGATTGACCGGTTCTGGTGGGCCGCAGTTCTGGGTGAACAGGCGGGTCCACGCTTCCTGCCAGGGCCAGGCGGTCGGTAGGTGCAGGGTGACCCGTCGGGCCGAGGACGCCACCCGGGCGGGGACGGTGATCAGCTTGCGGCGGATGGTGGCGGTGGTGGCTCTGGCGAGGTCGGCGCTGGCGATGGTGGCTGCGGTGCGGGTGAGGTTGAACGCGATGACGGCCAGCACGAGCCAGGCGGCGTTGGCGGTGAATTTGCCTGAGGGCAGGTGCGCCAGGGCGGAGTTCTTGAGGTCGGCGTGGACCTGCTCGATGATCGCGTGTCCGCGGTGGGTCTTATCCGCGGCGACGGTGTCCAGGTCGGTGGGGTCGGTGGTGGTGAAGAAGGCGTGGAAGCGCCAGGTGTCGAACAGGGTGCCCTGCCCGGTTGCGTTCTTCTTGTCAGCGTTGACGTCGGGGATGCGGCGCACCACCAGGCGCCCGGGAACCTGATCGGCCGCCTTCTTGGAGGAGAACGCGGTGAAGGGCACCTCGGCGACCTCAGCCCGCGACACCCAGGTGCCGCTGGCCTCGTCGTAGATGGCGTCGGTGTACTCGATCGGGGTCCACGCGTGTTCGCTGATGGTGGTGATCGCGGCCTTGACCTTGGGGTCCAGGCGTACGGTGACCGACACCTGCGCCCCGGCGCGGACCGCGGCACCGACGGTGGGCGCCCCGTAGAACGCCGAGTCCGCCCGCAGCAACGGCTTGCCCTGACCGGGGTGCAGCGTGCGCACGGTCTTGAGCGCGTCGGCGACCAACCGTTTGGCTCCGCGCGGGGACCCGCACGAGCCTTTCCGTAGCCGCTGCGCCACGACCACCGGTGCCGACCCAGTGGTGGTGACCGTGGCCAGCAACGCGTTCAGCCCGCGGACCCCGGAGTAGCCGAACCCGGCTCCCTGTTTGGCGTGGCCGTGCACCTGAATGATCGTGTCGTCGATATCGACCAACACCCGGCCACCGGTGCCGTCGCCGACGACCTGCGCGGCTCGCTCGCCTTGAGCTGCCAGGCGTGTGAGGAACCTCGAGGCGAGCGCGTCGAGCTGGCGGACGTGACCGAACGTGAACGAGCGCAGGAACGACCCCAACGTCGACGGCGCGTACGCCCGGGCGAAGACCCGGCCCATCCCACCGTGCCGCAGCAGCGCCATGTCGTCGATGCTGTCGGCGCCAGCGACCATCCCCGCGACCAGCGAGGCGACCTTCAACCCGGCGTTGGCGCCCTTGTCACCCGGCACGCTCAGATGCTCATCCGCAAGGCGTCGCAGCCCCGCCCGATCAGCCAGGGCCAAGACCGGAACCAACCCGGCGGCCGACACAAGATTCGGGTCGTCGAAGACCGCCGAGGTCGCTGGGAGGGTGTGAGAGAGTTTCACCTACGAGATGCCCCTTGCGTGTGTGACGAACTGAAGCGTGAAGAACTCCAATTCTGTTGCCACACAGGGGCATTCTCATGTCCCGACACGCCTCCTCAGCCCACTACCACCCTGCCCATCGGTGGATCGAGGCTAAGGCCCGGTCCGGCACCGAGAAGCAATGTCTCGCCGTGTCCATCCGCGTCAATCGATTCTGGAAGACTGGGTCGCGCGGCAGCGGGGGTCGGCCCGAGGAACGACCGCTCGCGGCATACGATGCCGCGGTGACGAACGAGGGCGGTATGCAGGGGCGCCAGCGCCCCCATTCCCCACCCTCCGAGGAGGCCGGGATCGACACGAGCGGGAGCGCCCTCGACAAGGCCGACCTCGAGACCACCTTGCGGGTCCTCGCCACCCTCCCCGACCTCGACCCCGACGACCCGGCCATCCAGGCGGTCAAGCGAGCCTCGAGCCGGATGTACAAGCACATCCGCAAGGCCCGTCGCCGCGACGCGCGCCGCCCCGACATCGAGCACGACGAGGCGATCATCGCCCTGACGGCGACCGGTTCGCCGCTGCGGATCGACGACGAGACCAAGGGCATCCTGCTCACGGTCCCGCCCGTCGGCACCACCGTCGGGGAGTTGGTCACGCCTCGCGGCTGCTACATCTGCAAGGCGGACTACCGGGTGGTCGATGCCTTCTACCACTGGCTCTGCCCGGACTGCGCCGCAACCAGTCACGCCAAGCGCAACCAGCGCACCGACCTGACCGGCAAACGTGCCCTGCTCACCGGCGGCCGCGCCAAGATCGGGATGTACATCGCGCTCATGCTCCTGCGCGACGGTGCCCACCTGACCATCACGACCCGCTTCCCGCGCGATGCCGTGCGCCGCTTCACCGCCCAGGAGGACAACGCGCAGTGGATCGACCGGCTGAAGATCGTCGGCATCGACCTGCGCGATCCCACCCAGGTCGTCGCGCTGGCCGACGAGGTCGCCGCCGCCGGCCCCCTCGACATCCTCATCAACAATGCCTGCCAGACGGTGCGGCGCAGCCCCGGCGCCTACACCCATCTCGTGGACGGCGAGAGCGCACCGCTGCCCCGCGGCATACCACTGCCTGAGCTGGTGACCTTCGACCACATCAGTGATGCCCACCCCGCCAATCTCGTGGGAACTCTTGCGGCACACCGGGTTGCCCACCACGAGGGGGAGAGCGAGGCTGTTGCGGCCCGCGCCCTGGCCGAGCGGTCCGCGCAGGCACTCACCGACCGCGCGCTCGTGGCCGGGCATGCGTCCGCCCTGGCCCACCGGGAGGGCACCGCCATCGATGCCGGCGGGCTCCTCCCCGACGTCGCAAGAACCAACTCGTGGACCAAGCAGGTCGACGAGGTCGATCCCCTCGAACTCCTCGAGGTCCAGCTCTGCAACTCGACGGCACCCTTCCTGCTCGTGTCACGCCTGCGCGCCTCGATGCGAGCGGCGGTCGCGGCCGGAGCCCGGCGCGCCTATGTCGTCAACGTCAGTGCGATGGAAGGGCAGTTCTCGCGGCGCTACAAGGGCTCCGGCCACCCCCACACGAACATGGCCAAGGCCGCCCTGAACATGCTCACGCGCACCAGCGCGGGGGAGATGTTCGAGACCGACCAGATCCTCATGACCGCCGTCGACACCGGCTGGATCACTGACGAGCGCCCTCACCACGAGAAACTGCGGATCGCCGACGAGGGCTGGCGAGCGCCCCTCGACCTCGTCGACGGCGCGGCGCGTGTCTACGACCCGATCGTCATGGGGGAAGCCGGCGTGGATCAGTTCGGGGTCTTCCTCAAGGACTATCGCCCGCACCCCTGGTGACCAGGAGCGCCTGACTCTGGCGCGACGGACCTCCCACCCGAACACGCCGCGACCGCGACGGTCAGGGCCGCGGCGATCACCAGCCACGGCCCCGCGGCCACCCAGGCGCACGCTCATCCACCCAGCGTCCTCCCGGCCGGAGGGATGGGCACGCCGATTCGGACCCCGCGCGCCGCTCTGGCAGAATGTCCCGACGTACACCTTTCGGCGCGACCCCGCGCCGGATGCCTACCCCGGGCATCGGTACCCCGCGCGTGAGTCTCCGCCGGTCTGGCCGTGCCCACAACACGAGATGGAGCGACCCCCAGTGGCCGTCAAGATTCGCCTCAAGCGGATGGGCAAGATCCGCGCCCCCTTCTACCGCGTCGTCGTCATGGACTCGCGCACCAAGCGCGATGGCCGGGCCATCGAGGAGATCGGGAAGTACCACCCCACCGAGGAGCCCTCGCTCATCGACATCGACCTGGACCGCGCCAACTACTGGCTGTCCAACGGTGCCCAGCCGACCGAGGCCGTCGCCGCCCTGCTGAAGAAGTACGAGGAGGGCACGGTCCGCGTCAAGGAGCCGAAGCCGTCCAAGAAGGACCTCTACGAGGCAGCCGTCGCCGCCGCGGGCAAGTCCGCTGACGACGCCTCCGGCGCGACCACCCCGCGCAAGAAGGCCGCCCCCAAGAAGGAGGAGGCCGTCGCCGAGGCTCCGGCCGAGGCCAGCGCTGAGGCTCCGGCCGACGCCGAGGTCGCCCCGGCCGCCGACACCGACAGCAGTGGCGCCGCGAGCGAGAGCGTGAGCTCCGACGCGGACGACGCCGCCAAGGACGAGGCCTGATCCATGCTCGAGGAGGCCTTGGAGCACCTCGTCACCGGCATCGTCGACCACAAGGACGACGTCGCCGTGCGACGCAAGGAGCTGCGCCGCGGTGAGGTCCTCGAGGTGCGTGTGCACCCCGACGACCTCGGGCGCGTCATCGGTCGCAGCGGGCGCACCGCAAGTGCGCTGCGCACGGTCATGACCGCACTGGCCGGCGGCACGCAGGTCCGGATCGACATCGTCGACACCGATCGGGTCCGCTGAGACCCGAGCACCACGTCAGGCGGGGTATGCCGCGGAGTCACTCCCGCGGCATACCCCGCCTCGTCGTTGAGGAAGGATTGACCCCATGACCCGCGAACCCAGCCTGTGGGACCTCCAGCGTGCCGAGAACCCAGGTCACAGCAAGTGGTACATCGAGCGCTTCCGTGCCCTCGAGGAGGCCGGTCAGGACCTGGTGGGGGAGGCGCGCCTCATCGACGCGATGGCGCCGCGCGAGGGGCGCATCCTGGACGCAGGGTGTGGCTTCGGGCGCCATGCGGCGTGGCTCCATGCCCAGGGGCACGCCGTCGTCGGGGTCGACGGTGACGACGAACTGATCGCCGACGCCCGAGCCCTCCGGCCGGGGGCGACCTGGCTGGTCCAGGACCTCAGTGAACTCGACCTCCCGTCGGTCGGAGTCACCGAGCCCTTCGACGTCATCCTCTGCGCCGGCAACGTCGTCACCTTCGTCGCGCCCAGCACTCGGATCGAGGTGCTGCGCCGGATGGGGCTCCATCTGGCCGCACGAGGGCGGCTGGTCGTCGGCTTCGGCCTGGACCGTGACTACCCGCTGGCCGACTTCCTCGCCGACGCCGCCGTCGCGGGCCTGGCCGTGCACAGCCTGCACTCCACCTGGGAACTCCACCCGTCCACCGACGACGACGACTTCGTCGTCGCGATCCTGGGGAGGGCCGCATGAGCGATCGAGTCCTGGCCCGCATCGGCAAGCCGCACGGCATCCGTGGCGAGGTCACCGTGCAGGCCCACACCGATGACCCGGCCGCCCGCTTCGTGCCGGGCGCGACCTTCGCGACCGAGGCTCCTCCCGGCAGCGGCGTTCCGCGGGTGCTCACGATCTCGGCCGCCCGTCTGCACCGGGACACCTGGTTGCTCGCCTTCGAGGAGGTGCCTGATCGGACCGGGGCCGAGGGGTTGCGCGGTACGCGCCTGGTGCTCGACGACGACGCCGCTGCGGACGAGTTGGACGACGAGGAGGGCTGGTACGAGGACGACCTCGTCGGCCTCGCGGCATACACCGTCGTCGGGGAACGGATCGGTGAGGTGAGCGGCCTGACCATCGGGACTGCCCAGGACCTGCTCCACATCCGACTCACCGACGGCCGCGAGGCGCTGATCCCCTTCGTCGAGGCTCTTGTGCCGACGGTGGATCTCGACGCCGGTCGCGTCGTCGTCGATCCTCCGCACGGCTTGCTCGACCTCGCGGAGTGAGGCCGTGAGCATCCGCCTCGACGTCGTCACGATCTTCCCCGACTACCTCGCGCCGCTCGACCTCTCTCTCATCGGCAAGGCCCGACGCGAGGGGCTGGTCGACCTGCACGTCCACGATCTGCGGGACTTCACCCACGACCGGCACCGCACCGTCGACGACACCCCCTTCGGCGGGGGTGCGGGGATGGTCATGAAACCCCAGCCGTGGGCCGAAGCGCTCGACCACGTCCTGGCCCAACCCCTTGTGTCCGGCAATGTGGTTGATATGGCGTCCACTCGCCGGACGCAAGAGGGTGTGGGGCACGCCGTGCCGCGCCTCATCGTGCCCGGTCCCGGTGGGGTGCCCTTCAGTCAGGCACTGGCCCACGAGTTGGCGGCGGAGGCGTGGTTGGCCTTCGCCTGCGGGCGCTACGAAGGGCTCGACGAGCGCGTCTACGAGCACGCGGCCGAGCGTATGCCGGTGACGGTGGTCTCGCTCGGCGACTACGTCCTCAACGGCGGTGAGGTCGCCGTCCTGGCGATGGTCGAGGCAATCGTCCGACTCGTCCCGGGTGTGGTCGGCAATGCCGAGTCGCTCGTCGAGGAGTCGCACGAGGACGGCCTGCTCGAGTATCCCGTCTACACCAAACCAGCCGTCTGGGACGACCGCGGCACCGAGCGTCCCGTGCCGCCGATCCTGTTGTCCGGCAACCATTGCGCGATCGCGCAGTGGCGACACCAACAGCGGCTGGAGCGCACCGCCGCCCGCCGACCCGACCTGCTCCACCCCTCGGCCACGGGCGGCGCCTTGGCCGCCCTGGACGGCCGCGTGGCCACCGCTGCCGATGCCCCCGAACTGCTCACCCTCCAACGCGCCTGTTGGGTCGACCAGGGTCGCGCCAACGACACCTGGGACATCCCGCCACTCGTCGAAACCCTCGATGACGTGCGCGCCGGGCTCACGGCATACACGACCTGGGTGTGGCACAGCGGCGGGCGATTGGTCGCCAGCGGTCGGGGTCGACGCGCTCCTGACGACCCGACGACCTGGGAGGTCGCGCGGCTCATGGTGGCTCCTGACCTGCAGGGCACAGGCCTGGGGCGAGCGATCATGGAGTTCGTCGAGACCCGGGCCCCTGCCGACGTGACGACCTTTTGGCTCAACACCGGACACCGCAGTGAGCGGCTGATCCGGATGTACAAGAAGGCCGGCTACCGGCTGTCTGCGGCACCCGCCCGACATCAGGGCACGGTGGAACTCACCAAGAAGCGGCGCCGGACGAGCTAGGGCCGCAGCGTTGCCTGCAGGTCCGCCGGCAGCAGCCGCGCCCGCATCACCAGGTGCTCGGCGACGACCGCCGTCACCGTCTGGGCGGCCATGATCCCGAGCAGCACGAGCACCTGGGCGGCCGCCGCCTGGGCCGGTGTCCCGCCCCCAAGGAGCACGCCGATGAAGGCACCGGGAAGGGTCACCACGCCCGCGGTGCGGACCTGGTCGAGCCCCGGGATCAGCGCCTCGGGCACCCGACGGTGGATGATCTCGGCGATTGCCTGCGCACGCGTCATGCCCAGAGACAGTGCTGCTTCGTACTGACCGTGCTCCTCCCGTAGAGCCGCGAAGGTCCGCCGACAGGTGAGGGTGTGTCCGTTCATCGTGTTCCCGGCGAGGATCCCCACGACCGGGATGAGGGCGATCCCCGTCGGTGGCACGGTGCGGGTGAGCAGGATGATCGCGACGACAGGCACGAGCCCCGCGAGCATCGCCAGCGTCGCCCAAGGCCACGCACTGCGGGCCTCGATCCGCCGGACGGTCGTCGCGACGGCGATCGTGAACATCAGGCACAACAACATGATCGACAACCACAGGGAGCGCACCACGCTGGTGATGACGAGGGCGGCCACGCCGAGTTGGAGGACCGCCCGACCGGCGGCCACCGCGGTGCCCGGCGCATTCGGGAGTCTCCCCACGGCATACGTGGTCAGGGTGAGGGCCAACAGCAGGAGGCAGGCGATCGCGACGGGCCAGCCAGGATTGATCGCCACCGGCCCACCGTATGCCGCGGGGTCGATTTCGTGGGGACGGCCCCCCTCTGGCACCATTGATCCTTGCGTCCATCGCCGTTCACACGGCCCCTGCCACAGGGGGAGCGCGGTCACCCGCACGCGGCCCGGCGACACGCACCATCAGACAAGAGCACCACCGATCCGTCGATGACCTGTGGCACCGGCGAAGAAAGCGAAGCACCATGCAGCGTTTCGACGAACTCGACAAGGCGTCGATGAAGGCCGACGTCCCCGCGTTCCGCGCCGGTGACACGGTCAAGGTCCACGTCAAGGTCGTGGAAGGCACGCGCTCCCGTATCCAGGTCTTCCAGGGTGTCGTCATCCGTCGCCACGGCGCCGGTGTGACCGAGACCTTCACGGTCCGCAAGGTCTCCTTCGGTGTCGGCGTCGAGCGGACCTTCCCGCTCCACACCCCGATCATCGACCAGATCGAGGTCGTCACCCGCGGTGACGTCCGTCGCGCCAAGCTCTACTACCTGCGCGACCTGCGCGGCAAGGCCGCCAAGATCAAGGAGAAGCGCGACACGCCGGCGGCCCGCTGAGCGCCCTCCAGCCCTCGAGCCGGTCACGACCTGAGCGCATGACCGAGCCTTCGACTCTCGACCCGGCCGACACGACTGTGTCGGCCGGGTCGCGTGCGTTACGCACCGTCGTCGCTGTCGCGATGGCACTCGCGCTCGGCGTGAGCGTCAAGGGTCTGGTCCTGGAGACCTGGTTCGTGCCCAATGACGCGATGGCGCCGACCCTTGACCCCGGACAGCGAGCCCTGGTGCTCAAGGTCGGCGAGATCGACCGCGGCGATGTCGTCGTCGCGGACGTCAGTGACGCCTTCGAGGGCCCGAGCCGGGCCACGCATCGAGATGACGGGCTCATCGGCCGGATCCTGCACGCGGCGGCCGACGCCCTCGGCGTGCGCAGCGGTGCACGGTCGGTGGCCGGGGTCGTCGTCGGTCTCGGCGGTGACCACGTCGAGTGTTGTTCCGACGGGTCGGTCACCGTCAACGGTGCTCCGGTCGCGCCCGCGCCTGCCGATGCCCCGACGGTCGCCCTGGTGGTGCCGAGCGGGCACGTCTGGGTGCTGTCGACCGGGCCGCTGCGGGGCTGGGACTCGCTGTCGCGGACGAACGAGTCGGGCCGTGGCCTCATCGGGGAGGATGACATCGTGGGGCGGGTCATCGCCACGGTGTGGCCACCCAGGATGATCAGGGCGAGCCATGGGACGGAGGAGGATCGGTGACCGAGGCACCCGCACGCCACGAATCCACCGGGTCGCTCCGGCGCACCTATCTCGCCGTCCGCGAGATCGCCATCGTTGCCGTCCTCGCGATTGCGCTGTCGCTGGTCGTCAAGACCTGGCTCGCCCAGGCGTTCTACATCCCCTCGGGGTCGATGGAGGACACCCTCTCGGTCGGTGACCGCGTCATCGTCAACAAACTCGTCCCCGGCGCCGTGCCCTTGCAACGCGGCGACATCGTCGTCTTCGAGGACCCGGGAAACTGGCTGCCACCCACCACTCCGGCCGATCACGGCCCGCTCCTCAACGCGCTCGAGCGTGGCCTCGAGTTCGTGGGGCTGATGCCGAGCTCGGCGGAGGACCACCTGATCAAGCGTGTCATCGGGCTTCCGGGCGATCACGTGAAGTGCTGCACCACCGACGGGAAACTGCAGGTCAACGGCGTGGCGATCGAGGAGCCCTACGTCAAGCCCGGTGACGTGCCGAGCTCGATGAGTTTCGACATCACGGTGCCGGCCGGCCGGATCTGGGTCATGGGCGATCACCGAAGCAACTCCGAGGACTCCCGCTTCCACGATCCCGACGGCAACGGCCGAGGTGGCTCGGTCCCGGTCGCGGATGTCACGGGGAGGGCCTTTGTCATCGTGTGGCCGTTCGGCCACGCCGAGTGGCTCGGCCGCGCCGTCGACACCTTCAGTGGCGTACCCCAGCCCACCACCGCGCCGTGATCGCCCGCGGATCCCGCCGGCCCAGCCTGCGGGTCGAGCGCGCCCTCCAACGCGATGGCTACCGACTGCTGGCCGGCATGGACGAGGTGGGGCGCGGGGCACTCGCCGGGCCCGTCACCGTCGGGGTCGTCCTGATCGACGAGTCGGTCCGCTCGGCACCCACCGGGGTGCGTGACTCGAAACTGCTGGCGCCCGCGGCACGGCGCGCTCTCGTCCCCCGGATCCAGCGCTGGTCCATCGGGTATGCCGTGGGGCACGCCAGTGCGGCCGAGATCGACCAGGTCGGCATCATGGCCGCGCTGCGTTCGGCCGGTCTGCGTGCTCTTGCCGCGCTGCCGCGGACTCCGGACCTGGTCATCCTCGACGGCAACCACGACTGGCTGACGGCCCCGGAGGAGGTCGGCCTGCTGTCCTTCGCGGCCGAGCACCCGACCACCCCGCCGGTCACGACGATGATCAAGGCCGACCTCAAGTGCTCCTCCGTGGCGTCCGCCAGCGTGCTCGCCAAGGTCGAGCGCGACGAGCTCATGATCACCCTCGCCGACGCCGAGGACACGTATGCGCGCTACGGCTGGGGGGACAACAAGGGATATTCCGCACCGGAGCACCTCGCGGCCCTGGCCGCGCACGGCCCGTGTGCGCTGCACCGGCGCTCGTGGCGCCTGCCGGGGGTCATGACGCAAGATGCTGGCATGAGCGCTGAGGAAGGACGTCGCGCATGAGTGCCGAGGACCTCGAGAAGTACGAGAGCGAGATGGAGCTGTCGCTCTATCGCGAGTATCGCGACGTCGTGGGCCTTTTCAGCCACGTCGTCGAGACCGAGCGACGCTTCTACCTGTGCAACAGCGTCGACGTGAAGGTCCGCAGCGACGGCGGTGAGGTCTATTTCGACGTCACCATGACCGACGCATGGGTTTGGGACATCTACCGCCCGGCGCGGTTCGCGAAGAAGGTCCGCGTGGTGACCTTCAAGGACGTCAACGTCGAGGAGTTGGCCAAGGCCGACCTCGAGTTGCCCAAGGACGCCTTCTGAGCTGAGCCTCGGCGCGCCTGGCCGCCCGGGTCATCCACAGGTGGCCGTGCCGAGGGTGTGTCGTCCACAGGCAGAGGGTGCGCGCCTCGCGGACCATCGTGCGGCCCGTCAGGGTCGGGGCATGACCACCCAACCTCACACCGATGTCCGCACCGATCTCGGGCGGCGCGGCGAGACCCTGGCGGCTCGCCACCTCACGTCCCTGGGCATGCAGGTGCTCGCCCGCAACTGGCGCTGCCCGGGCGGCGAACTCGATCTCGTCCTGCGCCAGGGCTCGACGCTCATCGCCTGCGAGGTCAAGACCCGCTCAGGCACCGGCTTCGGTGATCCCCTCGATGCCATCACCCCCGCCAAGCAGGCACGGCTTCGACGGCTGCTGGCCACCTGGGCCACCGAGCACGGTGGTGGGGCGGATGTCCTACGGGTCGATTCGGTGGGCATCGTGTGGCCGGAGCATGAGCGGCCCCTGCTGCGACACGTCGTCGGTGACCTCTCATGAGGTTCGGGCGCACGCTCGCGGTCGCCCTCAGCGGCGTCAGGGGAACTCTGGTCGATGTTGAGGCCCACATCGGGAACGGCCTGCCCACCTTGATGATCTCCGGCCTGCCGGACAAGGCCTGTGCCCAGGCACCTGATCGGCTGCGATCGGCGGTGGCCAGTGCCGGTCTGTCCATTCCTCCCAGCCGGATCGTCGTCAACCTCTCGCCCGCCTCCATCCCGAAGCACGGGTCGGGCTATGACCTGGCCATCGCGGTCGCCGTGCTCGCGGCCGCCGACGTGATCGAGGCGTCCGTGGCGGCGCGATCGGTGCATTTGGGGGAGCTGGGTCTGGACGGCTCGATCCGGCCGGTTCCTGGGGTCCTTCCCGTGGTGATGGCAGCCGCAGCCGCGGGTGTGCGCCATGTCGTCGTGCCGGCCGCGAGTGTCGCCGAGGCACGCCTTGTCGAAGGGGTGACCGTTCATGCCGCCGCCACCCTGGGCGCACTCGTCGAGGCGTATGCCGTGAGCGCACGGAGGGGAGGCACCCTGCCGGTCGCGTCGGCACTCCCCGGCATCTGCACACCCGATCGCCAGGTGGGGGACCTTGCCGACGTCGTCGGCCAGAAGGAGGCCCGTGAAGTTGTCGAGCTCGCGGCGATCGGCGGGCACCACCTGCTCCTCACGGGCCCGCCCGGCGTCGGCAAGACGATGCTCGCCGAGCGGCTCGTCGGCGTCCTGCCCGAGCTCACCCGAGCCGAAGCGTTGGAATCGCAGGCGATCCGCTCCTTGGCCGGTGTCGGCCAGGCGCGTGGCCTCGACCTGACGCCGCCCTTCGAGGCACCTCATCACACGGCGAGCACGGCGGCGATCGTCGGCGGCGGCAGCGCGGCGGTGATCCCCGGCGCGGTGTCGCGGGCTCATCGCGGTGTGCTGTTCCTGGACGAGGCCCCTGAGTTCAAGTCCTCGGTCCTGCAGTGCCTGCGGCAACCGTTGGAGTCCGGGGTGGTCACCATCGCACGCGCCCGCGAATCGGTCACCTATCCGGCGGGCTTCCTCCTCGTGATGGCGGCCAACCCGTGTCCGTGCGGGCACTCCTTTGCCCGCGGCCAGTCCTGCAGGTGCTCACCGATGGACCTGCGTCGGTATGCCTCCCGTCTCCAGGGGCCGCTGCTCGACCGGATCGACCTGCGCGTGAACGTGCCGCAAGTGGCCGCCGGTGCGGTCGCCGAGATAGGGGCCGAGAGCTCGCAGACCGTGGCGCAACGGGTCGCGCAGGCGCGCTGCGCACAGGCGCAGCGCTGGGCCGACGTCGGAGTCACCCTCAATGGTCACGTGCCCGGTCACCTGTTGCGTCGTCGGCCGTTTCGACTGGCGCGGGCAGCAACCGCCCGCCTCGATCGCGCCCTCGATCATGGGGAGCTGAGCCTGCGTGGGTATGACCGGGTGCTGCGCGTCGCCTGGTCGTTGGCGGACAGGGAGGGCCGATCGACACCCGGCCCGGCCGAGGTCACCCGGGCAATGGATCTGCGGTCCCCGGAGCTCGCAGCATGACCGGCACCTCCCTGGCCGTTGTCGGTGGGGATGAGCGCCGAGCCAGGGTCGTCTGGTCACATCTGGTCGAGCCGGTTGTCGACCCCTCCAGGTCAACACCGGGCCTTACGGTGACGGGCCTGATCGCCCGTGACGGAGCGCTGAGGCCACTGGAAGGGCTGGCATCTGGTTCGCTGACGCTGGCCGGTGCGCAGGCCCGGCTCGCCGGACTGGATCTTGCCGCGCACCTGCGTGCCCTCGACCGTCTCGGCATCCGCGTTCTGATCCCCGGCGACGAGGAGTGGCCCCTCGGGTTGGACGACCTGCCCACGCCACCGCACTGTCTCTATGTCAGGGGCCCATTCCACCAGTCGGCCCTGCACGAAGACGGCCTGGCGGTCGTGGGTGCCCGCGCGTGCACCCCGTATGGCAGTCAGGTCGCGCGCAACATGGCGGCGCACCTCACCGACCGTGGCCGGGTGGTCATTTCCGGCGGCGCCTTCGGGATCGATGCCGCCGCTCACGAGGGGGCGCTCTCGGCGGAGGGGCCCACGGTCGCGGTGCTGGCCTGCGGCCTCGACCGCTTCTACCCCCAGGCCAATGCCGGCCTCTTCCGACGCATTCTCGACGACGGTGCACTCGTCAGCGAACTGCCGCCCGGATGTGCTCCCTATCGCCAACGATTCCTGGCCCGCAATCGGCTCATTGCGGCCCTGGGCGTCGGGACCGTGGTGGTCGAGGCAAGCCTGCGATCGGGCTCGCTCAGCACCGCCGGGCGGGCCTTCGAGCTCGGCCGACATGTCGCAATGGTGCCCGGGCCCGTGACGTCAGCCGCGTCGGCCGGCTGCCATGAGTGGCTGCGGACCAAGCCGGTTTCGCTGGTCACCGACGGGCGCGACGTGCTCGACCTGATGGGCCAGCTGGGTGTGGACGCCATGGATCCTCGTCGGCTGCGCAGCACCGTGCTCGACCTCATCACCGACGACGATGAGGCCCTCTACTCGGCCGTCCCGGTCCGGGACGGAGCGGACGTGACCGCCCTGCAACGCGCCAGTGGGCTGAGCGCCCAAGACACGACCAAAGGTCTCGGGCGGCTGCAGGCCCTCGGTGTGGTGGAGCACTGTGCGGGCAGGTGGCGCAAAGCGGCCCTGACGTGAGGTCCGGTGAGACCGGCGCAGGACTGAGCGGTTTTCCCCGCGGACGGAGGGGGAGGTTGCTCACGGCCCGGGGGTTTGTCACGGTGTCCTCGTGGCCATCACGGAGGCGATGCTCGAAGACTTCACGGCTCACCTGCGGGCCGTGAAGGGTCGAAGCGACCACACTGTGCGGGCCTACCTGGGGGATCTTCGGGCCTTCGACGCGCACCTGGCCGATCATGGGGTGACGGCCCTGGAGGAGGTCACCTTGCGCGATCTGCGGGACTGGCTCGGCGTGCTCGCGGCCGGTGGCGCAGCACGCACCACGATCGCTCGGCGGTCGGCAACCCTTCGCACCTTCTTCCGTTGGGCACTGCGGACCGATCTGGTCCGCCACGATCCCTCCTTGCGGCTGGCCGCCCCGAAGAAACATCGCGTCCTGCCCGCTGTGCTGGCCCGCGGCGACGCCTCGGCCCTGCTCGACGTCGCGGCGGTGGCGTCCGACGACGACGAGCCGGTCGCCGTCCGCGACGCGGCCGTCCTCGAGTTGCTCTACGCCACGGGCATCCGGGTGGGGGAGTTGACCGGGCTCGACGTCGACGACGTGGACCTGGCGAGCAACGTCGTTCGGGTCATCGGCAAGGGTGACAAGGAGCGGACCGTGCCATTCGGTGCGCCCGCGGCCAAGGCCATCGAGCGCTGGCTCACCGGCGCGCGGCCTCGGCTCGTCGGTGCGCTGAGCGGCCCGGCGCTTTTCCTGGGCCGTCGGGGACGGCGACTGGATCCTCGTCAGGTACGCACGATCGTGCATGGCCTGCTCGGTGAGGTTGCCGGCGCTCCCGACATGGGGCCGCACGGACTGCGGCACAGCGCGGCGACCCATCTCGTCGAGGGGGGTGCCGACCTGCGCATGGTCCAAGAGCTCCTGGGCCACAGTTCGCTCGCCACGACCCAGCTCTACACCCACGTGTCGGTCGAGCGGCTCAAGTCCAGTTACGCGCAGGCACACCCGCGGGCGTGACCGACAGGCCCAACTCCGTGGCGCCTCAGTCGGGCACCGGGGTCATCAGCACGATTCGCGGAACCGTCAGCAACAACAGGGGATCGAGGTAGGTGTCGCCGCGCTTGGCGCCGAGATGGAGGCACCCGCTCGGACAGTGACTCCGGGCCGATGCCATCAGGCCGAGAGCCTGACCTCGCGTGACCGACTCTCCGACGCGCACCGTGGCGTCGATGGGCTCGTAGGTGCTGTGGATCCCGGACACATGCCGGATGCTCACGGTGCCACGCCCGGCGATGACCCCGACATGAGTGACCAGGCCGTCGTCGACCGCAAAGACCGTGGCACCTTGAGGAGCAGCCAGGTCGATGCCGCGATGGCCCGGGGCCCACGCTGTGTCCGGACGGTCAAACGGCCGCTCCACGCGCGGCCGCGGCGCCAGCGGCCAGTTCCAGCGCGGCTCACCGACACCCTGGGTCGTCATGCTTGCCCCGGCCGGTGGCAGCGGAACGCACCAGAGGACGGTGACACATGCGGAGGCGATCGCCAGTCGGCGCCCAAACCGCCCCGGAAGACCGGGTGCTCTCCTGGTGGACATGTCGTCAGCGTGGACGGCTCCGGCGTCCGCAGCCACCTCGAGGCCTGCGAATTGTGGACGACACACCCCCCGGGCGTCAGCCTGTGGACGGCGGCTCGTCGGCCGGCCCCTCGGGGATCAACCCCGCAGGGCCGCCAGTCGCTCGACCGCCTCGAGGAGGATGTCGTCCCGCTTGCAGAAGGCGAAACGGACCAGGCTCGCCGTCGCCTTCTTGTCGTCGCAGAAGACAGATACGGGCACGCCGACGACGCCTGCGCGGGCGGGGAGTTCGCGGCAGAAGGTGAGCGCGTCGGTCGCCCCGAGGGCGGCTGCGTCCGCAACGACGAAGTAGGTCCCCGCCGGCACCGACACCGGAAGGTCGGCGGTCCGCAACCCGGCAACGAGGAGGTCGCGCTTGCGCTCCAGCGACGTCGCGAGACCGGCATACACGTCGTCGCCGAGTCCGAGGCCAACGGCGACAGCAGGCTGGAAGGGTCCGGAACCGACGAAGGTGACGAACTGCTTGACCGCGCGCACGGCGGCCACCGCCTCCGCCGGGCCACTGACCCACCCGACCTTCCACCCGGTTGTCGAGAAGGTCTTGCCGGCCGACGAGATGGTCAGAGTGTGGTCCCACATTCCGGGCAGCGACGCGACGCAGATGTGGTCGGCGCCGTCGAAGGTCAGATGCTCGTAGACCTCATCGGTCACCACCCACGCGCCGCGCTCGCGGGCTGAGCGGCAGATGAGGTCAATCTCGCTGCGGGAGAACACCTTTCCCGTCGGGTTGTGGGGGGTGTTGAGCAACACCATGCGCGTGCGGTCACTGAAGGCCGTGCGCAGGGATCCTTCGTCGAAGGACCAGTCCGGGAAGCGCAGCGGCACCGTGCGCCGGACGCCTCCCGCGAGCGCGATCGACGCGGCATACGAGTCGTAGTAGGGCTCGAAGGTGACCACCTCGTCACCGGGCTGCACCAGCGCGAGGATCGTCGCGAGGATCGCCTCGGTCGCTCCCACGGTGACGAGGACCTCGGACCGAGCGTCCACGTCCAGCCCGTAGAAGCGTTTCTGGTGCAGCGCAATCGCGTCGAGCAGTTCGGGGACGCCAGGGCCGGGTGGGTACTGATTGCGGCCGGCGTCGATGGCCTCCTTGGCCGCGTCGAGAACAGCCTGCGGGCCGTCGGTGTCCGGGAAACCCTGGCCGAGGTTGATGGCGCCGTGCTCCACCGCGAGTGCCGACATCTCGGCGAAGATCGTGGTGCCGAAGGGAGCCAGCGCGGGATGCCCGGGAGGTCGCGTCATGCTCCGAGCGTAAGGGGGACAAGGCCGAGTCTCGCTGACACACTGTGCCGGTGACCTCGTACGCGTCCTTCCCGCCACTGGTGCCGGGTGACCGGGTGGCGGTCGTTGCACCGGCCAGCGCCCCCGAGGCGCAGCGGGTCAGTTGCGGTCTCGACATTCTGCGCCGATGGGACCTTGTGCCGGTCGTCCTGCCTAGCGTGACCGCCCGCCCCGCCCTGGGCCATCTGGCCGGGAGCGACACGGCCCGCGCCCGCGACCTCGTGACCGCCTGGCGGGACGACAGGGTGCGCGCGATCTGGTGTGCGCGCGGAGGGTATGGCGCCCAGCGGCTTCTCGACCTGCTGCCTGCGCGACTGTTCGCCCAAGGTGGACCGAAGCCGATCATCGGTTTCTCCGACGTGACGCCCCTGCTGCACCGGGCCCTGCAGGGGTCGGGCACGCAGATGGTGCACGGCCCCGCGATCGTGAACCTCGGCGAGGCCGGGGACGAGACGCTGGACCATCTGCACACCTTGCTCACCGAGCCCTTCCGACCCCGGACCCTCCTCTACGGCCTGCGACCTTGGCGCGAAGGCCGCCCTGAAGGCACCCTGCTCGGTGGCAACGTCGCGCTGCTGGCAGCGTCTATCGGGACCGGCGACCTTCCCAGCGCCGAGGGGGCCATCGTCCTGCTCGAGGACGTCGGTCAGTCGGCGTGGGTGCTCGATCGCGGCCTGACCCAGCTCGTCCGGGCAGGGTGGCTGCGTCGGGCCGCCGGGATCGTGCTCGGTGACTTCTCGATGGACGACGATCCGGCCGCCGTCGAGGCGGTGCTGCGCGATCGCTTGCTCCCGCTGGGTGTGCCCGTGTGGGCTGGAGCTCGGATCGGGCACGCGCGGGTCAATCTTGCCGTTCCCCTCGGCAGCCATGCCCGAATCATCGAGGGATATCTGCGCCTGGCCTGACCGATTCTCACCAATCGTGAGCCTTCGGTATGCCGGTGGGCTGGGACCGTCCCCGCCTCACGCCTCGGTGTGCGCGATGTGGTCGAGCTGGCGCCAGACCAGGGCCAACGTCACCCCGGCCCCGACGAAGGCGAACCAGAAGGGTGCCGCGACACCCCACTTCGTGGCGATGAGGCCGCCGAGGAACTGGCCGACCAGTAACCCGGTCGTCATGCCGAAGAAGTAGACCGACCCGACGCGTCCCTGGAAGGCGTCCGGGGTGGCGCGCATCCGCACGGCATTGGAGACCGAGCCCCACACGAAGGCGTAGCAGCCGAAGACGAACATGAGGCTGAGTGCGACCACCAGGTGCGTGGTGAAGGCGAGCGCCAGGTGGAGCAACACCTCGAGGGTGAGGCAGGCCTTCATCAGGGTCGCCAACGACACGCGCCGCTCGAGGCGGTCGTAGCCGAGGACGGCGAGGACCCCGCCGATGCCAACCGCGGTCGAGAGCAGTCCGAAGCCGACGGCATCGACGCCGAGGCGGTCCTGCGCCCAGAGGACGAGGATTCCCCAGGGTGCCCCCCACGTGAGGTTGAAGACGAAGATGACCAGGGAGAGCGTCCGGATGGCTCGGTTGTGCCGGATCCACCGCAACCCCTCGACGATGTCGTGTCCGATGTGCTGCTGAGTCGGCGCCTCAAGGCGCGCCGGCAACTCGATCCGGGTGAAGAGCCAGGCGCCCAGGAGCACTGCGGCCGCCTGAGCGCCGAAGGGGAGCACCATCCCCACCGCGAAGAGGAAAGCCCCGATCGGGGGGCCCAGGAGTTCGTTGGCGACGAGGTAGCCGGCCATCGACCGAGCACTCGCGATCCCGAGATCCGCCTTGGGCACGATCATCGGGATGACCGCCCGAGTGCCCGAGTCGGCGAACTGCTCAGCCACGCCGACGAGCAGGAGCGCCGTCAACACCGCCCAGATCGATACCCGACCAGTGACGATGGTGGCCGCGAGCCCGGCGATGACCAGCGCCCGCAGCACGTTCGCGATGACCACGAGGCGACGACGGTCGACCCGATCGGCCAGCGCGCCGGCATACAAGCCGATGACGAGGTTCGGGAGGCGTTGCACGATGGCCGCCGCCGCGATGAGGGTCGGGTTGCGGGTTTGCGAGGCGACCAGCAGTGGGCCGGCGGCCAGCGCGATCCCATCGCCGATGTTGCCGACCCAGGTCGATGCGAGGTTCCACCGGAAGGGCACCCCCATCCGCGGGGGAGCGATGAGATCGATGATCCGGCGAACAGGAGACACGCGCAGACACTAACTGCGCAGTGCGTCCCGTCACCCCGCACTCCTCAGGTGGTGCTGGGCTCCCGAACGAAGCCGCTCACATCCCACGTCCCGCCACGGAAGGTGTGGACGGTGGCATCGACGACGGCTCGGTCCCCGAACGTATCGAAGGAGACAGGACCGGTCAGGCCAGCAAAGGAAACCGCCTGCAGCGCGTCCCGCACCGCCGCCCTGGACGCATCAGGGCCCGCGGAACGTATCGCAAGAATCAGGGCAGCGGTGGCGTCGTAGGCCTGGACCGCAGTAGCGCCCTCCAAGCGGGGTGGCCTCCCGCCAGCCAGCAGGCGGCCGGACACGGCAGGCGTGATGGTGACGTCACCGTCCCGAGCGGCTTCGACAAAGGGTCCGGAGAAGATCTCATCCCCGCCGACCATGGGGCCGGTGAAACCGGCAGCGGTCAGCGCCGACCGCAGTTGCTTGCCCTGCGGTGACAGCCCCCCGAACACCACGGCTTGTGCCCGGCTGTCCTTGATCCTCGCGACGGCATCGGAGTAGTCGGTCGTGACCTTCGGGAGGGTCAACGTGGTGGTCACCTGCCCCCCCAGGGCCACGAAGCGCTCCGCAAACGTGCTCACGACGGTGGTGCCGTACCAATCGGTTTCGGACAGGGTCGCGACACGGGAAATGCCCAGCCCGGCGCAGACGAACTGGGCCAGGATCGAGCCTTGGACCTGGTCGGGGGTGGTGACCCGGAAGAAGCCCGGCCACGGACGCTTGGGTGCCGCTGCGTCGTTGCCATGTGTCATCCCCGGCGCGGTCGAGCCGGGGGAGATCACGGCCAGATCCCCGACGAGAGGCAACACCTGCTCCGCGACGTCGGAGTTCATGGGCCCGATGATTCCGACTGCCTTCGTGGCGGACACCTCGGACGCGGCCTGTCCGCCCATACTCGGGTTGCCCTGGTCATCGTGGGCATCGAGAGTGAACCTCACGCCTGGGACGATGTCGTTGGTGTTGGCATCAGCGATCGCTGCCTGAGCCCCCTGGATGACCTGTTGTCCCAGTCCTGAGCGATCGCCGGTGAGGGGTCCGATGAGCCCGACGGTCACTGTCCGTCCGGCTGCATCGCTCGAACCCGATGTGCCCGCGGGCGGTCCGAGGGGTTGGCCAGTCCCGGCGACCACCTGACTCGGCGGGTGGACCTGGCAGGGCGAAGCCGTCGCTGCCGGGGATGCCACGGGAGACGCAGGACGCGCCGCTGACGGGATGGCGTCCTTCGGACGCGGATCTGCGGGGCCGCGCCCGAGGACAAACCACGCGGCCAGGCCGATGACCGCGATGAGTGCCGTCGCCAGGGCCGACGCCAACCACACCTTGGACCTCGAAGGTGGTCCTTCAGTCGTCGTGGGTGCTGCGATCTGGGAGCCAACTCCCACCTCGAGGACCGATTCGGCGACGGGGAGGTCGGAGCGCTGCTGGGTTGGTGTCTGCGGCTCGCTCTCGGGGATGGGCTCGACGAAGACGGGCAGGTGGGTCCGAGGCAGGGTCGCTGCCGGTGGCTCGCTCTCGGGCATGGGGAGGATGCCACTGTGCAGCAAGAGACCGCACTGGACGCAGAGTTCGGCGTCGTCGTCGTTCGACTGGCCACACCAACCGCAGAACACGACCCGCGCCTCCCAAACCAGCGCCGGAGGCGCACACGAGTGCCAGCCAAGGGCGAATCCACGGGAGGATCAAGTCGCCAGAAACGGGGACACGCTCAGGATGGGCGCGCCCCGTGCCCGTGGCCGAGAACGTCGTCGGACCGCGGTCCGACCGTGCCATAGCCTCGCAGGGTGCACATGGCCGAGTCCGAGCAGTCCGCCGTCGACATCGCGACCGCCGTGCGTTCCGGCGCGACCACCGCCCGAACGCAGGTGGAGGCGGCGCTGGCTCGGCTCGAGGAGCGCAACCTCGAGGTCAACGCCTTCACGACGATCCGCCGCGACGAGGCGATGGCCGAGGCCGACGCCCTCGACGCCTGGGGAGTGGGGCATGACGGCCCCCTGGCCGGAGTGCCGGTCGCGGTCAAGGAGGAGTACGACGTCACCGGCACCGTCACCACCCTGGGTGGGTGTGGCAACTCGACACCCAAGATCCGGGACAGTGAGGCCATTCGCCGCCTGCGAGCGGCCGGCGCCATCATCATCGGCAAGACGACGATGCCCGAGTTCGGTCAGTTCCCGTTCACCGAGTCGATGGTCACGGGCATCACCCGCAACCCCTTCAACCCCGGTCGAACCGTCGGCGGCTCCAGTGGGGGCTCGGCCGCGGCCGTCGCGGCGGGGATCGTGCCGATCGCGCTGGGAGCCGACGGCGGAGGGTCGATCCGGATCCCGGCCGCCTGCACGGGACTGATCGGACTGAAACCCTCCCGCGGCCGGATCTCGTTGGCCCCCAACGCCATGCACTGGTACGCGCTCGTCGTCCTCGGCGGCCTGACCCGCACCGTCCACGACTCGGCAGTTCTCCTCGACGTCCTGGCCGGCGCCACCGAGGTCGACCGCTTCCGGCTCGACCCACCCACGATGTCGTATGCCGCGGGGCTCGGTGAGCCCCTCCCTCGCCTTCGCGTGGCGTGGACGACCAAGCCGGTGATGCCGGGGATCAGCACGCAGGCGCCGGTCGCTGCGGCGGTCGAGGACATGGCGCGACGGATCGGCGCGCTCGGACACCGGGTCGAGCACGTGTGGCCACGATGGCCGTCACCGACCGATGCCTTCGTGCCGCAGTTCTATGCGGGGATGCGGGAGGAAGCGGAGTCGGTGGAGCACCCGGACCGGCTCGAGCCACGCACCCGCCAGACGGTGGCCCTCTCACGGTGGGCGACGCCGCGCGTGGTGGACCGGGCGATGCGTCGCGGCGAGGCGATCGCTGATGCCCTCGACGCCCGAGTGCTCGGGGCCGCCGACGTGCTGGTCCTGCCGGTCATGCCCGGTATCGCCCCGCGCGTGGGCCTGCTCGACGACCTCGACACGATCCGCGCCCAACTCGCCACCGTCCCGCATGTCGCGAACCTGGCGATCTTCAACGTGAGCGGTCACCCGGCGATCTCGGTGCCCGCCGGGTTCGACGAGCACGGTGTGCCGATCGGCGCCCAGATCGTTGCGCGCCGCGGTCGTGAGGATCTCCTCTTGCGCCTGGCTGCCGAGCTCGAGGGCGCCGGAGCGCTCGCGCGGTCCTGAGCACCCGCCGGGCTCCCGTAGACTGGTCGGTGCACCCGGCTGTGTCGGGTGACTTCGCGTGTCCCTGACCGGTGACGAGGAACTCCTCCGAATCGGGACCAGAGCCGACAGTGCGTAGGCCGTGTGTCGGGCGCCCGCCTGGCCCCGCGGCATACGTCCGGACTCTCGTCGGGACACCAGGCAGGCGACCACAACCCCGTGGCTGCCGTCGCAACTGTGAGCAAGGAGAACACGGCATGGCCGTCGTCACCATGCGCCAGCTCCTCGAGAGCGGCGTCCACTTCGGGCACCAGACCCGTCGCTGGAACCCCAAGATGAAGCGCTTCATCATGACCGAGCGCAATGGCATCTACATCATCGACCTGCAGCAGTCGGTCAGCTACATCAACAGCGCCTACGAGTTCGTCAAGGAGACCGTCGCCCACGGCGGCACCATCCTGTTCGTCGGCACCAAGAAGCAGGCCCAGGAGCCGATCGCCGAGCAGGCGACCCGCGTGGGGATGCCCTATGTCAACCACCGTTGGCTCGGTGGCATGCTCACCAACTTCCAGACGATCTCCAAGCGCCTCACGCGCCTCAAGGAGCTCGAGGAGCTGAACTACGACGACGTGGCCGCCAGCGGCTACACCAAGAAGGAACTCCTCATCTTCAAGCGCGAGCGCGACAAGCTCGAGAAGACTCTGGGCGGCATCCGCACGATGGCCAAGGTCCCCTCGGCCGTCTGGATCGTCGACACCAAGAAGGAGCACCTGGCGGTCGACGAGGCCAAGAAGCTCGGCCTGCCGGTCATCGCGATCCTCGACACCAACTGCGACCCCGACGAGGTCGACTACAAGATCCCCGGCAACGACGACGCCATCCGCTCGGTCACCCTGCTGACCCGCGTGATCGCCGACGCCGTCGCCGACGGCCTGGTCTCGCGCAGCGGCGCCAAGACCGAGGGTGACGCGCAGACCGCCGAGGAGCCGCTGGCCGAGTGGGAGCGCGAGCTTCTCGGTGCCGACGACGCCGCGCCGGCCGTTGCCGCCCCGGCCGAGGCCGAGGCCGCTCCGCTCGAGGAGCCGGTCGCCGAGGTCGCCGAGGCCGAGGTCCCGGCCGAGAGCTGACCTTCGCAGAACACCCCTTCTCACGCACGAAAGAGCGAAACCACACTCATGGCGAACTACACCACCGCTGACATCAAGGCGCTCCGCGAGAAGACTGCGGCCGGCATGATGGACGTCAAGAAGGCCCTCGACGAGGCCGACGGCGACCTGGCCAAGGCCGAGGACATCCTGCGCGTCAAGGGCCTCAAGGGCGTCACCAAGCGCGAGGGCCGCACGGCCTCCAACGGCCTGGTCATCGCCGAGGCCGGTGACGGCGTCGGCACCCTCGTGGAGGTCCTCTGCGAGACCGACTTCGTCGCCAAGGGCGAGCGTTTCGGCGAGCTCGCACAGCAGGTCCTCGACCAGGCCGTGGCCACCAAGGCCGCGGACGCGCAGGACCTGCTGTCGAGCACGCTCCCGGACGGCCAGACCGTCCAGGAGCTCGTCGACGCAGCCAACGCGACGATCGGCGAGAAGATCGAGATCAAGCGCGTTGCGCGCATCGAGGCCCCGCACGTCGTGGCCTACCTGCACAAGACGAGCCCCGACCTGCCCGCGCAGATCGGTGTCCTCTTCGGTTCCGAGGGTGGCGACGACGCGATCGGTCGCGATGTCGCGATGCACATCGCGGCTTTCGCCCCGTCGGTGCTGACCCGCGACGAGATCGACCCCGCGACGGTCGAGCACGAGCGCAAGGTTGCCGAGGAGACCGCCAAGGAGGAGGGCAAGCCAGAGGCCGCCCTCCCCAAGATCATCGAGGGTCGCGTCAACGGCTTCTTCAAGGAGGCCGTGCTGCTCGAGCAGGCCTTCGCCAAGGACGCCAAGAAGTCCGTCCAGAAGGTCCTCGACGAGGCCGGGGCCACCGCGAGGGGCTTCGCCCGCTTCCGCGTCGGCGCCTGACGGCTCCCGCCCCACGGCACCTGGTATGCCGCCCGCTCACCTCGAGCGGGCGGCATACCCATGTGTCGTCAGAGGCGACCGAGGGCGAGGGCGGCGTACATCAGGGCGGCAACGGTCTCGCCATCGCAGATCTCACCGGTCCGGACCATCTCCATCACCCCGGGCCAGGGCACGGTGCGCACCGCGCTGATTCCTTCCTCCTGGGCGCCATGTGCCTCGGCCCTGCTCAGGCCGGTGGCGAGGAAGACCACTTCCGGCGCGCGACAGATGCCGTTGAGGGCGTTCATCCGCCCGATCTCGCGCCACTGCCGTGCCCGATACCCGCTCTCCTCCTCGAGTTCGCGCTGGGCCGCGACCAGAGGCTGTTCGCCATCGGTGCCACCAGCTGGCACCTCCAGCCCGGGGCCGGTCGTGTGTCGATCCAGCTGGACGAGCACCACCTCGTCGGCGTCGGTGATCGCCACGACGAAGACCGAGGCATGACGGACCGTGACGACTCCGTAGACCCCTTCCGATCCGTCGGGCATCTGGACCACATCCTCACTCACTTCGATCCATCGATTCGCATAAGCGGTGCGGGAGGCGGAGGTCGGCCACATGGCCGTGATGCTAGGCCCGGTGGCGTGTGGAAGGATCGCTGACGCCCCCGATCAAGGAGAACGTCCGTGACCACGGTTACCCCGGAGTCCACCGCCCTCGGCGCCAGTCGTCCCCGTCGGGTTCTGCTCAAACTGTCCGGTGAAGCGTTCGGAGGGGGAGCCGTCGGAGTCGACCCGGACGTGGTGCGGGGAATTGCCCGGCAGATCGCGGCCGGCGTCCGCGAGGGAGTTGAGGTCGCAGTCGTCGTCGGCGGCGGCAACTTCTTCCGCGGGGCCGAGTTGCAGCAGAAGGGGATGGAGCGCTCGCGCGCCGACTACATGGGCATGCTGGGCACCGTCATGAACTGCTTGGCCCTCCAGGACTTCCTCGAGAAGGAGGGCATCGACACCCGGGTCCAGACGGCCATCACGATGGGTCAGGTCGCCGAACCCTACATTCCGCGGCGCGCCATTCGCCACCTCGAGAAGGGCCGGGTCGTCATCTTCGGGGCCGGCGCCGGTATGCCGTACTTCTCGACCGACACGGTGAGTGCCCAGCGGGCCCTGGAGTGTCAGTGCGACGAGGTCCTCATGAGCAAGCACGGTGTCGATGGCGTCTACGACTCCGATCCTCGGACCAATCCCGACGCCAAGCGTTACGACCGGCTCAGTTTCACCGAGGCGCTCCGCTCCGGCCTCAAGGTCGTCGATGCTGCCGCCTTCAGCCTGTGCATGGAGAACAAGCTGCCGATGGTGGTCTTCGGCATGGATGGCGAGGGCGACATCACCCGCGCCCTGCGTGGGGACCGGATCGGCACGCTGGTCTCGCCGAGCTGACCCGCGAGCACCCGCCGGTTTGAGAGACTGGCACCTGACAAGAGACAAAGCAGAGGTGACCGGTGACCGCACCGGCGCGACGAAGGAGACCTGAGCGCGATGATCGACGAGAGCCTGTTCGAGGCCGAGGAGAAGATGGAGAAGGCCGTCGAGGTCGCCAAGGAGCGCTTTGCCGGCATCCGCACGGGTCGCGCTCATCCGGGAATGTTCCAGAAGCTCCTCGTCGATTACTACGGCGCGCCGACCCCGCTGCAGCAGCTCGCGTCCTTCCAGACGCCCGAGGCCCGCACCATCATCATCAGCCCCTTCGACAAGTCCTCGATGCACGCCATCGAGAAGGCGATCCAGCAGGCCGACCTCGGCGTGAACCCCTCCAATGACGGCAACATCATCCGGTGTGTCATGCCTGCGCTCACCGAGGAGCGGCGCAAGGAGTACATCAAGATGGCCAAGCACGAGGCCGAGGAGGCTCGTGTCTCGGTCCGCAACATCCGCCGCCACGCCAAGGAAGCGATCGAGAAGTTCGTCAAGGACGGCGAGGTCGGCGAGGACGATGGCACTCGGGGTGAGAAGGACCTCGAGCAGTTGACCAAGAAGTTCGTCGACCAGGTCGACGACCTGGTCAAGCACAAGGAAGCCGAGCTCCTCGAGGTCTGAGCGTTGAGCCAGGGCCCGGAGACGACGACGTCGGACCAGCCGTCCGACGTCGTCGTCGACCCCACGGGTCCGGCTGACGACGCCCCCTCGACTCCCGAGGTCGCCGCCCCCAGGAAGTCCCGGGCCGGACGGGACCTACCGGCGGCGATCGGGGTGGGCGTCGGCCTGGGCGCGCTCGTGCTCGCCTCACTGCTCATTCGCAAGGAGTTCTTCCTCCCGCTGCTCGTCGTGGCGATCTGCCTGGGTGCCTGGGAGATGCGTCGAGCGCTGCAGTCTGCCCGGATCAACGCACCGATCGTGCCGATCCTCCTCGGGGCGGTCAGCATGCTCATGGCTGCCTACGTGCGCGGGGCCGAGGCGTTGGCCATCACCTTCGGCCTGACCGCCACCGGCATCATCGTCTGGCGCGCGGCCGAGGGGGCTCGCGGCGCCTTGCGCGACATCGGCGGCGGACTCTTCGTCGCCTTCTACCCGTGCCTGATCGCGGGCTTCGCCTCGCTCCTGCTGGCCGAGCCCGACGGGCACCTGCGGATTGTCTTCTTCGTCCTCGTCACGGTCTTCTCCGACATCGGGGGGTATGCCGTGGGGGTGCTCTTCGGGAAACACCCCATGGCGCCCTCGGTGAGTCCGAAGAAGTCGTGGGAGGGCTTTGCCGGGGCGGTCGTCGTCTGCACGATCGTCGGGGCCACGTCGATGCATTACATGCTCGGGGGTCGGTGGTGGGTCGGGGCTGTGATCGGCGCCGTCGCGGCCGCCGTCGCAACGATCGGTGACCTCATCGAGTCGAGCCTGAAGCGCGATCTCGGGGTCAAGGACATGGGCAACCTGCTGCCCGGCCATGGCGGCATCATGGACCGCCTCGACTCCCTCGTCCTCACCCTGCCGGTCATCTGGGGCCTGCTCTGGTGGCTGGCCCCGGCGGCTGGATGAGCCCTGACATGGACATCCCAGCAGGCAACCGCCCCGTTCCCGGTCAGTTGACGATGGTCGCGCCGCGCCGCGGCAAGCCACCGCGTCATCTGGCCGACCTCACCGTGGCCGAGCGACGGGCTGCCGTCGAGGAGTTGGGCCACAAGGCCTTCCGTGCCAACCAACTGTCGACGCACTACTTCGAGCGGATGACCATCGACCCGGGCGACATGACCGACCTCCCGGCGGCCGTGCGCTCCGACCTTGTCGACGCACTCCTGCCGACCCTGCTCACCCCCGTTCGCACCCTCTCCGCGGACGACGGTGCCACCCTCAAATCCGTCTGGCGCCTCCACGACGGTGCCCTCGTCGAGTCGGTGCTCATGCGCTATCCGCGCCGAGTCACCCTCTGCATCTCCTCGCAGGCTGGTTGTGGCATGAACTGCCCGTTTTGTGCCACCGGCCAGGCCGGCCTGACCCGCAACATGTCCACCGCGGAGATCGTCGAGCAGGTCGTCGACGCCAACCGGCGCCTTCGGGAGGGCTTGATGGATCGGGCGACGGTCGCCGACGACGGCCACGCCGAACTCGGTGACGAGTCCGAGATCAAGGACGCCCCGCAGACCGGCCCGCTGCGGGTCTCCAATGTCGTCTTCATGGGGATGGGCGAGGCCCTGGCCAACTACAAGGCCGCCATCGGGGCGATCCGGCGCCTGGTCGACCCGTCGCCGGCCGGGTTGGGAATGAGCGCTCGGGGCCTGACGATGAGCACCGTGGGTCTCGTGCCCGGGATCGACCGACTGGCCACGGAGGGCATCCCGGTCACGCTCGCCCTGTCCCTCCACGCACCCGATGACGAACTGCGTGACACCCTCGTGCCGATCAACACCCGATTCAAGGTGGACCAAGCCCTCGATGCCGCCCGCCGCTATTTCGAGGTGACCAAGCGGCGGGTGAGCATCGAGTACGCCCTCATCCGGGACATCAACGACCAGGCCTGGCGGGCCGACCTCCTCGGGAAGAAGCTGGCCGCCCGGGGGCGTGGCTGGGTTCACGTCAACCCGATCCCGCTGAATCCGACACCTGGTTCGAAGTGGACTGCCAGTCGCCCCGGCGTCGAGCAGCAGTTCGTCGAGCGGCTGCGCGCCCACGGCATACCGACCACCGTGCGCGACACCAGAGGCTCCGACATCGACGGGGCCTGTGGTCAGCTGGCTGCCGCCTCCGGGTGAGGTGACCTACCCTTCCTCCATGCGCTCCGTGAGGCTGGGTCCGATGGTGGCGGCGGTCACTGTCGGCCTGCTGCTCACGGCCTGCGGTTCCGGGCCGCTGCCGAGCAACCTCGCGGCCAAGGAGGGGCACCAGGTCGAGCACGCGAGTTCCGCAAGTCCCTCGGCGTCGGAGAGCCTGCCCCAGACACCGCTGCGCGCCGGGGAGCACTTCGTGGAGTTGAAGACACCGGCGGACTACCGTCCCACCCCCAAGGCCGGGAGCACCGACGACTACCGATGCTTCCTACTCGACCCGGGACTCACCGAGCCAGAGCTGGTCAGCGGAGTCAACATCATCCCCGGCAACCCGAACATCGTGCATCACGTGATCGTCTCCCAGGTGCCGGCATCCCAGGTGGCCAGAGCCCAGGCACTCGATGCCGCGGATGCCGGCGACGGGTGGACCTGCTTTGGGGGCACCGGGATCGGAGGCGTCGGAGGTCGCAATCTCGACAAGTCGGATTGGGTCGGCGCCTGGGCCCCGGGCGGTGGCGAGCGCGTGATGTCCGAGGACGTCGGGATCCCGCTTGAGGCCGGCACCCAGGTCGTCGTCCAGATGCACTTCAACACCCTCACGGGTGGGGGCGCCGACACCTCACTGGTGCGGCTGCGACTGTCCCCGGCGGCCGGGTCGGCCAAGAAGGCCCTCAACACCATGCTGCTGCCCGCGCCGGTGGAGTTGCCCTGTCGGCTGGGGCACACCGAGAGCCCGCTGTGCGACCGAGCGGCGGCCATCGACGACGTCAAGACCAGATTCGGGGAGACGGTCGCGACGGCCGACCTCCTCCACGTCCTGTGCGGAGGCGACCCGATCGGCGACACCCAACAGTGCACCCGCTCCGTGCGTGAGCCGATGGTCATCCGTGCGGCCGCCGGCCACATGCACCTGCTCGGCCGGTCGATCACCATCGATGTCGACAAGGGCACCCCGCAGGCCAAGCGGATCCTCGACGTCCCGGTCTACGACTTCGACGACCAGGGCTCGCGCGCGTTGAGTGAGCCCGTGACCCTGCAGAAGGGGCAGACCCTGACGGTCACCTGCACCCACGACCAGTCGTTGCGGGACCAACTCCCCGCCTTTCAGGGAACTCCCGAACGTTATGTCGTCTGGGGTGAAGGAACCACCGACGAGATGTGCTTGGGCATCGTCCTCTGGCACGCCCCCTGATCTCCTTGTGCGCCCACCGTCAGGAGTCGAGCAGGCCCACAACCTCCTCGAGGTCATCGGTGAGGTGCAGCCGTGAGGAGAAGGCCCGGCCCTGCGCCAAGGTGGTGAGCAGCGGCCACACCGGCACCGTGCGGGTCCAGTGCTCGACGCCGACGAGCACCAGGGCGGCGACGGGCGACATGCCGGTGTCGTAGTAGCGCGGAGTCACCGCCTGAAAGACCTCCTGCACTGTCCCGGCGGCTCCCGGGAGGACGACCACACCACCGGTGGACAGCGCGAGCAGGCCGTCCTCTCGCAGGGCGTTGGAGAAGTACTTGGCGATGCCGTCACAGAAGACATTGGGCGGCTCATGGCCGTAGAACCACGTGGGGATGCCGATGCTGCGGGGGGCGGCCGGCGGTGTCGTGCCGGAGCCGAGGGCCGCGCGCACCTGGAAAGCCACGTCGGCCCACGCGGTGATGTCCGTGAAGGTCGGCACCGCGCCCAGCGCGTCGAGAGCCGCGGTGAGGTCTCGCCCCGTCCCGGCATACGCCCCGAGATTGGCCGCCTCCATGGCACCCGGGCCACCCCCGGTGAGGACGACACGCCCCGCCGCGGCGAGAGCCTGGCCCAGCCGCGCGGCCGTCGTGAAGTCCTTCGTGCCACGGCGGACCCCGTGCCCACCCATGACCCCGACTGCTGCGCGTCCGTCGAGGGCCTCCCCGAGCGCATCGCTCATCGCGTCGTCGTGCAGTGCCCGCACCGCGGTGACGAGGGCGTCGCTGGCCAGATCGGCGTTCTGGGCCCAGTCGTAGGCGCGGGCGTCGGGCGTCGTGGCATACCCCTCGTCGAGCCCCTTGTAGAGGTCGGCCGGTTGGTAGAGCTCCGCGCGATAGGGGTGGACCGGCGCGTCCGGGACGTCCGGGAAGACAATCGCCCCATGCGCGGTCAGGTGACGCGCGACCTTGGCCTGAAGTGCGCCCCCCAGCACGGCCAGGCCGCGCAGGTCCGTGCGGGCGAGAAACTCGTGCCGGAAGCCGCGCAGATCCATGCCCTGCAGGCGCACGCCGCGGAGCGAAAGCCCTGCGGTCAGGTGTGCCCGCAAGGTGGCCGCGTCGTGGATCTCCAGACTCCGATGGTGAGGCCGCCGCATGGTCCGCATCGTAGATCTCTCGGGCTGGATCATTTCGCGGACAACGGTGGGGCCTGCGTGATGGACTTCCAGCATGCCGGACAGTGGCTCTGGTGGCGCGCCGCGTCGGGAGGGGTCCGGCACACGGTGGCCACCCTGCTCACCCGCACCGACGCCATGTTGCGGGAGGGTCGGGCCCCGGGAGCAACGGTGTGGCCCACCAGTTTCGGCCGCCTCGACGGCGTTCTCGGGGGCGGCGTGCGCTCGGGGGAACTCGCGCTCATCGCCGGGTCACAGGGGCAGGGCAAGACGACGTTCGGGCTCCAGATGCTGCGCCAGGTCGCCACGATTGGTCGACCGGCCGGGCCGACATCGTGGCCCGAGAGCATCTGGTCTATGACCTGACCCGGATGGATCGCTATCGGGAGTGGGTCGTCGTGTCCGTGGAGTAGAACCGACACGGCAACGACAACGTGGTGCTGGAGTTCGGGAAGGACTTCGCCCATGGGCGATTCCACCCCGAAGGTCGCCCCGTCGAGGAACGCCTCATCGAGGAGCGCGTCTTCCGCGAGTAGGGGCTCGTGCGCGCCGATCGATGGCCCGGTCGCGCACAATGGCCTGCGTGAACGCCCGCACCGGTCAACGCTCGGCGTGGACCGTGTGGGTTCCGCTCCTCGTCGTGGCGGCACTGGTCGTCGGCCTGTGGTGGTGGACCGGTCATCGATCGACAGAATCCCTGCCCCGGCCGACGAGCATCGTGGCAACGCCCGACAGTGGGGCGGCAACGCCCGACAGTGGGCTGGCCACCATCGAGGAGTCCCGGTTGCCATCCCAGGCCAAGGACACCCTGGCCCTGATCCGCGCCGGCGGACCCTATCCCTATCGACAGGATGACGGCGTCTTCGGCAATCGCGAGGGTCTGCTCCCGCGGCAGCCGAGCGGCTACTACCGCGAATACACCGTCGTCACACCGGGTTCCGATGATCGAGGACCTCGCCGAATCATCTCCGGCGCCGACGGAGATCGCTACTGGACTGCCGATCACTACGCGTCGTTCCGACAGATCAAGGAGGGCCGATGATCCGCACGATCGGGCCGAAGGTCGACCTTGCCGGCCTCATCGCCGATGCGATCGAGGAGGGACGAGAAGTGCATGTCGTCGAGGCGACCGAGACCAAGCAGGGCACGCTCGAGGCTTTTGCCGAGGCACTCGACTTCCCCGGCTGGTTCGGGCACAACCTCGATGCCCTTGCCGACTGCCTCGACCATCTTGCCGAGCACGCGACCCAGCCCTGGGAACTCATCGTCGACCACGTGGCGGCACTTCGGGCAGCCGACGACCCGGCATACACGGGTTTGCACCTGGTGCTCGCCGACCTCACCCTCAGGCACCCCTCGATCCACGTGACCCTGCTCGCGCGGTGAGGTCGGTGGGGGAGAATGCCCCGGTGATCTCCCGCACCGTCAGCATCCTCGGCTCGACCGGGTCGATCGGCACCCAGGCCCTCGACGTCATCGGGCGCAACCGTGACCGCTTCACGGTTCGAGCACTCGCCGCCGGCGGCAATATCGACCTCTTGGCTCGCCAGGCCGTCGAGTTCGAGGTGCCCTTCGTCGCCGCGGCGGCCGGCAGCGTCCAGGACCTGCGCTCCGCGCTCGCCTGGTATGCCGCGGGCGCCGGCCGCGCGGCATACGCACCCGAGGTGGTGGTCGGGGCGGACGCCGCCACGACCGTGGCTGCCATCGGTGCCCACGTCGTCCTCAACGGGATCACCGGAGCGATCGGCCTGCGCCCGACCCTCGCCGCCCTGGCGTCCGGCGCGACCCTTGCCCTGGCGAACAAGGAGTCCCTCATCATCGGTGGCGACCTCGTGCGGGCCGCGGCGCGACCCGATCAGATCGTGCCCGTCGACTCGGAGCACTCGGCGATCGCGCAGTCGCTGCGCGGCGGCCGTCGCGAGGAAGTCCGGCGACTGGTCGTCACCGCCAGTGGGGGACCCTTCCGCGGCTGGTCTCGCGAGCAATTGCGCGAGGTGACGCCCGAGCAGGCGCTCGCGCACCCGAACTATGCGATGGGCAAGGTCATCACCACGAACTCGGCAACCCTGGTCAACAAGGGCCTGGAGGTCATCGAGGCGCACCTGCTCTTCGACGTGCCCTTCTCTGCCATCGACGTCGTCGTGCACCCGCAGCAGTGGATTCACTCGATGGTCGAGTTCCGCGACGGCTCGACCATCGCCCAGATGGGACCGCCACGGATGCTCGTGCCGATCGCGCTCGGCCTGTCCTGGCCGGATCGCCTCGACGACATCGACGAGCCGTGCGACTGGTCGCGCGCACAGGCCTGGGAGTTCCATCCGCTCGACGACGACGCCTTCCCCGCCGTCCGGCTGGCGCGGCAGGTGGGGGAGGCCGGCGGCACGGCCCCGGCGGTCTACAACGCCGCCAACGAGGTGTGTGTCGAGGCCTTCCATGGCGGCCGGATCAGCTTCCTCGACATCGTCGACACGGTGGCTCGCGTGGTCGAGGCGCATGATGGGAGTGATCACGACTCCTCGAGCGTTGAGGGGGTGCTGCGCGCTGACACCTGGGCGCGGGAGCGTGCCACGGCGATCGTGGAGAAGGGGAACCGATGAGCTGGTTGGCCTACGCGGCGGGGGTGCTCATCGCCGCGCTGGGTGTGGCGTTGTCGATCGCGCTGCATGAAGTGGGGCACCTGGTGCCGGCCAAGCGCTTCGGAGTGCGGGTGACTCAGTACATGGTCGGCTTCGGGCCGACGGTCTGGTCGCGACGGCGCGGGGAAACCGAGTACGGACTCAAGGCCATCCCGCTCGGTGGCTACATTCGGATGATCGGGATGTTCCCGCCCAAGCCCGGGGACGCTCCGGGAACCATCCGGGCGACGAGCACGGGTCGGTTCAGCCAGTTGGCCGACGAGGCCCGCGCCGCGGCCCACGAGGAACTGCTCCCCGGTGACGAGAACCGCGTCTTCTACCGGCTGAGCACGCCCAAGAAGGTCGCGGTCATGCTCGGCGGACCACTCATGAACTTGCTGATCGCGGTCATCCTGCTCACCGGCATGGTGACCATCCATGGCACCGCCGAGACCGGGCAGGGCTCCCTGGTGGCCTCCGTCGCCCAGTGCGTCGTCCCGGTGACCGAGGCCGCGACGGCGACGACCTGCGAAGGGCGTCCGGGCACGCCCGCTGCTGCGGCCGGGCTGAAGCCGATGGACAAGGTCATCTCCATCGACGGCAGCCCGGTGACCTCGAGCGCCGATGTCAGCAAGCTGATCCGTCCCCGTCTGGACCAGCCGACGGCCATCGTCGTCGAACGCCAGGGCGAGCAGGTGAGCCTCACGGTCACCCCGATCGCCAACCAGGTGGCGACGTATGACGCCCAGGGAAACCCGGTTCTGGACGGCAACGGGCAGCCGGTGACGCAGACCGCCGGCTTCATCGGCATCTCCTCGGCGACGCCGATCGTCTATGTCCCGCAGTCGATCACCACCGTCCCCGGAATCGTCGGGGAGGGCCTGTGGCAGACCGCAGGTGCCGTCATCCGGATCCCGCAGAAGATGGTCGGCGTCTGGCAAGCCGCCTTCAGCGGTGAGGAGCGGGCCATCGACTCACCGATGTCGGTGGTCGGCGTCGGCCGGGTCGCCGGCGAGGTGAGCGCGGGAAAGCTCGACGTGATGATCGGTGAGCACACGGCGGACAAGTTCTGGTTCCTCGTCGGGCTGCTGGCCTCGCTCAACCTCATGCTCTTCGTCTTCAACCTCATCCCGCTCCTGCCCTTCGACGGCGGCCACATCGCTGGCGCGCTGTGGGAGGGCCTGAAGCGCACCGTCGCGCGCGTGCGCGGCGCCGCCGAGCCCGCCCACGTCGATGTCGCCAAGGGACTCCCGATCGCCTACGCCGTCTCGCTCGTCCTGATCGCGATGTCAGTCCTGCTCATCTACGCCGACGTCGTCAACCCGATCAAGCTCGGCGGCTGACCTCCACGCCGACAGATGGGGGGCGCGACATGCGGGATACTGGGGACATGAGTGTTGGACTTGGTATGCCGTCCCTGCCGCCCCCCGTGTTGGCCCCCCGCCGCAAGACGCGCCAAATCCAGGTCGGCACCGTTGGGGTGGGCAGCGACAGCCCCGTCAGCGTCCAGTCGATGACCACGACGCTCACCAGCGATGTCAACTCCACGCTTCAGCAGATCGCCGAGCTCACCGCTGCCGGCTGCGACATCGTGCGCGTCGCCTGCCCGAGCCAGGACGACGCCGACGCCCTCGCCGAGATCGCCCAGCACTCCAACATCCCGGTCATCGCCGACATCCACTTCCAGCCCAAATATGTGTATGCCGCGATCGACGCCGGCTGCGCGGCCGTCCGGGTCAACCCGGGCAACATCCGCCAGTTCGACGATCAGGTCGCCGAGATCGCCAAGCGCGCCAAGGCCGCCGGGACGAGCATCCGGATCGGCGTCAACGCCGGCAGCCTCGACAAGCGGCTGCTCGAGAAGTACGGCAAGGCGACGCCCGAGGCGCTCGTCGAGTCGGCCGTCTGGGAGGCCAGCCTCTTCGAGGAGCACGACTTCCACGACTTCAAGATCTCGGTCAAGCACAATGACCCGGTCGTCATGGTCAAGGCCTACGAGTTGCTCGCCGAGCGCGGCGACTGGCCGCTGCACCTGGGCGTCACCGAGGCGGGCCCCGCCTTCCAGGGCACCATCAAGTCGGCCACCGCCTTCGGCGCCCTGCTCTCCCGGGGGATCGGCGACACCATCCGTGTTTCCCTCTCGGCACCTCCCGTCGAAGAGGTGAAGGTCGGCATCCAGATCCTGCAGAGCCTGAACCTGCGCCCGCGCAAGCTCGAGATCGTCTCCTGCCCGAGCTGCGGCCGTGCCCAGGTCGATGTCTACAAGCTCGCCAACGAGGTCACCGCCGGCCTCGAGGGCATGACCGTCCCGCTGCGGGTCGCCGTCATGGGATGCGTCGTCAACGGTCCCGGCGAAGCCCGCGAGGCCGACCTCGGCGTCGCCTCCGGCAACGGCAAGGGCCAGATCTTCGTCAAGGGTGAGGTCATCAAGACCGTCCCCGAATCACAGATCGTGGAGACGCTCATCGAGGAGGCCATGCGCATCGCCGAGGAGATGGGTGAGCCACTGGACGAGGAGTCCGCAGGCGCACCCACCGTCTCGGTCTCCTGAACCTTCCGGCGGTATGCCGCGGGGCCGGGCTCCGCTCAACGCTCGCGGACCGTGGGTGTCCAGCACGCGGCATACCGTGTGGAGAGGGGCAACCCAACTGCGCGATCAGCGCGTTCGCTGCGAATCGTCGCCCTAGAGTGGGGGCGTGCTCCGCACACGCCCCGCCGTCAGGCCTCTGACGCCCGCCGACCGCGATGCCGCGCTGGCCCTCTGCGGCCGTGATCCGGCACGTCACCTCTTCGTCGCCGCCCGGATCGAGGAGTCGGCGCGCACTGGCTCGCTCTCGTCCGTGCTGGGCCATCGGGTGGACGGTGAACTCGATGCGATCTGTTGGGCCAATGCCAACATCGTTCCGGTCGAGACCGATGACTCGGCGCGAGCGGCGCTCGCCGAGAGGATGCGGAGTTGGCGTCCGAGTACCGCGTCGGTGCTGGGCCCACGGGAGGAGGTGCTCGACCTCTGGGACCGACTGGCGCGGCACTGGGGGCCACCGCGCGCCATTCGGGCCGACCAACCGTTGATGACCACAAGGACCAGGCCCTCGGCACGGGGTCTGGAGATCGACCATCGGGTTCGGCCGGCCTGGGATTCCGAAGTCGATGCCGTGCTTCCGGCCGCGACGCACATGTTCACCCATGAGATCGGCTATCCGCCCTATGTCGGGTCGTCGCGGGCCTACCGTGCGGCCGTGGCTGGACTGATCGCCCGCCGGCACACCTTCGTGCTCGTCGAGCAGGGGGAGGTGGTGTTCAAGACCGACATCGGGTCGCTCGCCCTCGGGTGTGCCCAGTTGCAGGGGGTGTGGCTCACCCCGAGGTTGCGGGGCCTGGGGCTCTCCGGGCCGCTGCTCGCGGCGGTTGTCGACCAGGTGCTCGACGGGCGGGTGGGTCCGGTGACCGAAGTCAGCCTCTACGTCAACGATTTCAACGTGGCGGCACTCGCCCTCTACGAGCGGATCGGTTTCACCACGGTGGGGACTTTCGCCACAGTCCTCCTCTAGAAGTTACCGGCTGGTAATATCGGAGCATGGTCAACCTTGTGTGGAGTGAACTCTCGCCGGACGACCTTGACGGGATCCGGGAGTTGGCCCGCGTCTGCCTGGCCGCGGACGGCGGGCTTCCGACCATGGCCGCGGACCCGAGCGTCCGGCGGTTCTATGACCACACGAACGGACTGGTCGGTCGCGACGCGACCGGGGACATCGTGGCCGTCGGTGCACTGGTTCGCGATCACGGCACGCACCTGACGGTGACCGGATTGGTCGATCCGTCCATTCGCGGCGCCGGGGTGGGAGAAGAGTTGCTCGCCTGGGGGCGAGCCCGCAATCCGCTGGTGCCCTTGCATTTGACGGTCGAGAACGACAGCGAGGCCTCGCGCGAGTTCGCCCACCGGACCGGACTCGTGCGGGTGTTCGCGGAGGACATCATGCGCCATGACCTGGGCGACATCCCGGTCGTGCCGCGCGACCCGGCCCTGATCGCCGTCCCTTGGGGCACGGACACACGGGCGGCCTTCCATCATGTCTGGCGGCAGTCCTTCGGCGAGCGGCCTGGTTTCACGGACCGCGACCTGGATGCGTGGGTCGCTTTCGTCGAGTCCGACCCGGAGTTTCTCCCTGCTGACTCCCGCCTCCTGCTCGACGGGGGTGACGCCGTGGCTTTCGTGACGGTTTCCCGAGACTGGATCGAGCAGTTGGGTGTCGTGCCGAGTCGCCGGGGCCATGGCCTGGGCGGCCATCTGATGGCCCGGTCCTTGACGGCCCTGCGCAAACTGGGGCGGCAGGAGGTGTGGTTGGCCGTCGCCGAGGAGAATGCCGACGCTCACCGGCTCTACGGCTCGCTGGGATTCGTGGATGTCGGCGTCCGGGCGCGCTATGTCGACGCGACGGTGGCGGCCGACTGATCGAGCGGCCCGGGTGGGGACAACCGCGGCAACTGGAAACAACGCCGGCAAGGGAAAGCGATTGGCCCCGGAGCCGAAGACTCCGGGGCCAATCTGTCGTGCAGGTGACGTGTCAGCTCACTTGGTGAGCGGCGACAGCGTCGGGTCGTTGGCGTAGGCCTCGGCCGCGTTCGCCTTGGTCACGATGACCGGGGCGAGCAGGTTGGCCGGAACGACCTTGACACCGTTGTTGTACGACTTCTCGTCGTTGACGTTCGGCTTCTCGCCCTTCTGGAGCGCCTCGACCATCTTGATGGTGTCGGCAACCAGGGTGCGGGTGTCCTTGTTGATCGTGGAGTACTGTTCACCGGCCATGATCGACTTGACCGACTCGACCTCGGAGTCCTGACCGGTGACGACGGGGATCGGCTTGCCGGCGGCCTTCACCGAGGTGATGATCGCGCGGGCCAACGTGTCGTTGGGGGAGAGAACGCCGTCGAGGGCGGTGTCGCCGGGGTAGGACGCGGCGAGCAGGGTGTCCATGCGCTTCTGCGCGTTCTCGGCCTTCCAGCCCTGGGTGACCGCTTGGTTGAAGTCGGTCTGGCCGGAGACGACCTTGAGCGTGCCATCGGCGATCTTCGGCTTGAGGACGTCCATGGCGCCGTCGAAGAAGACCTTGGCGTTGTTGTCGTCCGGGGAACCGGCGAAGAGCTCGATGTTGTAGGGGCCGTTCGGCTTCTTGGCCATCATGCCGTCGAGGAGGGCCTGGCCCTGGAGCTGACCGACCTTG
Organism: Phycicoccus elongatus Lp2; assembly: GCF_000367525.1. Lineage (GTDB taxonomy): Bacteria > Actinomycetota > Actinomycetes > Actinomycetales > Dermatophilaceae > Phycicoccus_A > Phycicoccus_A elongatus. The sequence goes on from NZ_HF570956.1 coordinate 3,042,663, forward strand.
AAGTTGTCGTAGGCGATGTAGTAGTCGACGTCCGCCGTGTTGGTGAGGAGGCGGTCGTAGGCGATGATCGTCGCGCCGGACTCCTTGGCGGCCTTGAGCTGGGTGCCCAGCTGCGAGCCGTCGATGGCGCCGACAACGATGACCTTGGCGCCCTTGGTGACCATGGCCTGGATCTGGTTCTGCTGCTCCGAGACGCCGCCGTTGGCGAACTGCACGTCGCCCTTGAAGCCGGCCGAGGTCAGGCCGTCGTTGAAGAGTTTCTCCGCGAGGACCCAGTTCTCCGAGGTCTTCTGGGGGAGCGAGATACCGATGACGGCGTCCTTGGCGAAGCCGCTGGCGGCGGCCGAGCCCGAGCCAGAGCCCGAGGTGCTGTCCCCGGTTGAACCGCTGTCGCTACGACCGCAGCCCGTGAGCGCCAGACCCGCGACCGCCGTGACGGCGAGGACCTTGGTCAGTGCACGCATGCTTTCCTTCTCTCTTTCCTGTGCCGTGCCGGGGTCCCGGTACGGGCGTTGGTGGGGGAGGGACTCAGCCCTCGGTGCGGGTGGTCTCGGACAGCGACGACGTCGCATCCGCGGCCGGGTTGTTGGTGGCAGCCGGCGCGGCGGAGTCCGAGCCCTTGCGATTGCGCATCAGCAGGCCGGTGATCGACGGCTTGCCCTGGCTCTTGTTGTAGACGTCGAAGAGGACGGCGGCGAGCAGGACCAAGCCCTTGATGACCGACGTCGCGTCGGCGCCCACGCCGAGGATCTGCAGGCCGTTGTTGAGGACGGCCATGACCAGACCACCCACGATCGACCCGATGACCGTGCCCACGCCACCGGTGACGGCCGCGCCACCGATGAAGACGGCGGCGATCGCGTCGAGCTCCCAGCCGACACCGTCGAAGGGGCCGGAGGCGGTGGACCGCGCAACGAACATCATGCCGGCAAGGGCCGAGAGAACCGCCATGTTGCACATGACGAAGAAGTTGATCTTCTTGCTCTTCACACCCGAAAGCTCCGCGGCGTGGCGGTTGCCGCCGACGGCGTAGATGTGGCGGCCGAGGACGGTCTTGCTCGAGATGAAGCCGTAGATGAGGACGAGCGCGACGAGGATCAGGCCCGAGACGGGGAAGCCCTTTCGACCCGAGGCGATGAGCAGCATCGTGCCCATGATGACCAGGCAGATGAGGGCCAGCCGGGTCCACATGACCCAGGCCTCCTCGACCTCGGCGTTGATCTTGACCAGTCGCGCCCGGCTGCGGATCGCGCCGAACACGATGGCGGCACACCCCAGGATGCCGAGCAGGATGGTCAGGTTGTTGTAGCCGGTGTTGGGGCCGACCTCGGGGAGGGAGCCGGCGCCGATGACCTGGAAGGCCTCGGGCACGGGCACGGTGAGGGACTTGCCGACCCACTGGTTGGCTCCCCGGAAGATGAGCATTCCGGCGAGGGTGACGATGAAGGCCGGGATGCCGAGGTAGGAGACCCAGAAACCCTGCCAGGCGCCGACGAGGCCGCCGATGACCAGGCCGAGCAGGATGCCGAGCCACCAGGGGATGCCCCAGTCGCGGATCCCCATGGCGACGACGATGCCGACGAAGGCGGCGATCGACCCGACGGAGAGGTCGATGTGGCCGGCGATGATGACGAGCACCATGCCGATGGCCAGCACCAGGATGTAGGCGTTGCCCTGGATGATGTTGTTGACGTTGTTCGGGTCCAGGGTCAGACCGGTCTTGATCTGGAAGAACACGATGAGCGCGATGAGCGCGAAGATCATGCCGAGCTGGCGGGTGTCGCCGCCGAAGATCTTCTTGATGGCAGTCATGTCAGGTCCTTCGTCGTGGTCAGGCCGACAGGCCGGGGTCGTGGGCGGGTTCCTCGTCGAGGGCGACGCCCCCGGCTCCGGAGGTCTTGGTCATCAGCCGCATGAGCGACTCCTGGTCGGCTTCCTCCTTGGTCAGGCAGCCGGTGATGGCTCCCTCACAGATCGTGTAGATGCGGTCCGAGAGACCCAGCAGCTCCGGGAGCTCGGACGAGACGACAATGACACCCTTCCCCTGGTCGGCCAGGCGCTGGATGATCCCGTAGATCTCGTACTTGGCCCCCACGTCGATGCCGCGGGTGGGCTCGTCGAGGATGAGCAGCTCGGGCTCGGTGAAGAGCCACTTGGCCAGGACGACCTTCTGCTGGTTGCCACCGGAGAGCTTGGCCACGCCTTCCTCGACGCTCGGCGTCTTGGTGCGCATCTCCTTGCGGTACTCCTCGGCGAAGCGGAACTCCTCGGTCTCGCTGACGACCAGGTTGTGGGTGATCCGCTTGAGCTTGGCGGCCACCGTCGTGGTCTTGATGTCGTCGAGGAGGTTCAGCCCCAGGGTCTTGCGGTCCTCGGTGACATAGGCGATGCCGGCGTCGATCGCGTCGGAGACCGACTTGAGCTGGCGTTCCTTGCCGTTGAGCGTGAGGGTGCCGCCGAGGAAGGTGCCATAGGAGCGGCCGAAGATCGAGCGCATGAGCTCGGTGCGGCCCGCGCCCATGAGGCCGGCGAAGCCGACGATCTCGCCCCGCCGCACGGTGAAGGCGCTGTTCTTGGCCACCAGCCTGTCGGTGCGGGTGGCGTGCTGGACGTTCCAGTTCTTGATCTCGAAGAGCACGTCCCCGATCTGCGGGGTGTGGTCGGGGAAGCGCGACTCCAGGTCGCGGCCGACCATGCCCCGGATGATGCGGTTCTCGTCGACCCCGTCTTCACGCACGTCGAGGGTCTCGACCGACTTGCCGTCGCGGATGATGGTGATGGAGTCCGAGATCTGCTCGATCTCGTTGAGCTTGTGGCTGATCATGATGCAGGTGACGCCCTTGCTGCGCAGGCCGTCCATGATCGAGAGCAGGTGCTGGGAGTCGCTCTCGTTGAGCGCCGAGGTGGGCTCGTCGAGGATGAGGAGCTTGACGTCCTTGGACAGCGCCTTGGCGATCTCGACGAGCTGCTGCTTGCCGACCCCGATGTCCTTGATCTTGGTGTTGGGGTCTTCGCTCAGGCCCACCCGGGCGAGAAGCTCGGTGGCGCGCTGCTGGGTGAGGACCCAGTCGATGACGCCGCGCTTGCGCTGCTCGTTGCCCAGGAAGATGTTCTCGGCAATGGAGAGCTCGGGGATGAGCGCCAGCTCCTGGTGAATGATGACGATCCCGGCCTTCTCGGAGTCGTTGATGTTCTGGAAGGTCACCGGGTGGCCCTCGAACAGGATCTCGCCGTCATAGCTGCCGACCGGCCAGACCCCCGACAGGACCTTCATCAAGGTCGACTTCCCCGCGCCGTTCTCGCCGCAGATTGCGTGGATCTCACCGCGGCGGACGAGCATGTTGACGTTGCTGAGCGCCTTGACGCCGGGGAACTCCTTGGTGATGTTCCGCATCTCCAGGATGACCTGCCCTGCGGGCACGGTTCTCCCCATTTGCTCCGAAGCCGCCACCGGCGTACCTCCCCGTCGAGGAATTGTTGCGGGGGTGAACTTATTCCGAAGTCCGCGTGTGCGCAAGACGAACACGCTCCGTCTCGCGCTACGGAATGGTCACGATCTCTCCGTCCAGCTGCTGGGCGCCGCGGCGACCGCCTCAAGCACGCTCAGGGCCGCGCCCCGCAGGCTCGCCAGCTCCGTCACCAGGGCGCGCTCGACCCGGACCGGGGCCCAGCGGGCCGCCATCACGCGCCGGTCGACCTCGCGCTGCACGGTGGGCGCCACCCAGGCGAAGAGGTCGGCATACATGCTGCCCAGGACCACGACCTCGACGTCGACGATGTTGACCATCGTCGCCGCGCCCAGGCCGATGGCGCGGGCCGCGACGTCGACTGCGGTCACAGCCTTGGTATGGCGCTCCCGCGCGGGCTCGTCGGCGCCCTCCGGCACCTCGCCCAATGCCTCCAGCAGCGACTCGATGCGAGCCGTGGGGGCCAGGCCGGCCTGGGTCATCACGATGTGGCGCCCGGCGTACTGCTCGAGGCAGCCGTTGGCGCCGCACGCGCAGTCCGGGCCGAGCGGGTCCATGGGGGAGTGGCCGATCTCGCCGACCCAACCGTGGACGCCGCCGGCCAGGAACCCATGACGGATGACCGCGCCCCCGAGCCCGACATTGCCCGCGACATAGACGAAGTCCTCGTCGGCGACCGCGTGCTCCGCGGCGCGGGCGCGGGCCTGGCACTCGGCACGGGCGGCGAGGTCGGCGTCATTGCCGACCGACCAGGAGAGGTCGACCAGGCCGCTCCCGGTCCGCACCAGGTCGAGCGCGGGCACCTCCTGCCAGCCCAGGTTGGGGGCGAAGCGGGTCATCCCGGAGGCGTCGACGATGCCGGGCAGGGCCAGGCAGGCGCCTGCCGGCGTCATACCGCTGCCGGTCACCTCGCCCACCACCTCACGCACCATGGCGGAGAGCCGGGCGAGGGTGCGCTGCGGGTCGCTGCCGCGCAGGTCGCGCTCCACGACGCGCTGGTTGACCGCCCGTCCGCTGAGGTCGATGGCGGTCACCCCGAGCCGGTCGACCG
>NZ_HF570956.1:3047280-3062753 GCF_000367525.1 Phycicoccus elongatus Lp2
CTCGCTTCATGTCGGCGCTGTGGCGGTAGGCGAAGGCGTTGTCGGTCATGACGCGTTCGATGACGGTGATGCCTTGGGCGGCGAAGTACGCCGCAGCCCGCTCCAGGAAGTCCGCGCAGGTGGGTCCTTTCTCGTCGGGCAGGACTTCGGAGTAGCCCAGCCGGGAGTAGTCATCGATCAGCGAGTGGACGTAGTCGTACCCGATCTTGTCCCGCTTGCCCTTGGCGGCCTGGGTGGCAGCCAACCCGTGAGCGCGCCACCCGCCCCCGTCAGGGATCTTGCCGAGCTTCTTGACGTCCATGTGCACCAGTTCGCCCGGATAGTCGCGTTCGTAGCGTTCCGCGCTCTGTTTCGAGGACCTGATCACCTCCCCGGTCATCGGGTCCAACTCGCGCAGGTACGGCATCTGGTGACGGCGCAGGATCCGTGAGACCGTCCGCGCCGGCACGCCCACCTTCGGTCCCAGGACGTCAGGGCCTTCACGGTCCGTGACCCGCGCTCTCAGGACGGCTTCCTCGACCTCGGGAGCCGTCCTGCGGGGGCTGGTGCGTGGGCGTGAGGATCGGTTCGCCAACCCGCCTTCCCCTTCAGCGGCGTGACGACTGATCCACGTCGCGACGCACTTGCGCGAGACCCCCATCGCCGCCGCGATGTGCGCCTGTTTCCATCCCTGCTGATGACGCTGGACGATCAAGCGGCGGCCATGAACAGTTAAACGGGCATTAGCGTGGGACACGAGAACCTCCGGGTTGGAGTGGGCCTTAGACAAGCCACATCCCACCCGGAGGTTCTCCCGCGTTCAAGCACCCACACTGCTACCAACCTCCTGGCCGGGTACATCTAGGGCTGCGAAGAGGGAGGGTGGGTGGCCACCTGCACCGGCTTTCGTCTGGGATCCCGAGGCGCGAGTACCGCGGCGGGGTGCTGGGGAGGTCCTCGTCGGCCAAGTGGTCTCGAGCTCGTCATCTGAGGAGTCCCATCTACGACTGGTGCGTCCGCATGACGGCAACCTCGAGGTCCGCGATGACGGCGGCGTCGGACACGACATCTTCGACCCGGGCGACCTCACGGACAGGGCAGCGTCATGACGCCGGCTCGCGAAGTGTGGTGGCGCTGGCCGCTGTGGTCGTGGCCGCGATTGGGTGCGACAGCGATGGCCTTGGCCGTGCTGCTGTTCGTCGTCGGCCAGGTCGAAGCCTGGAGCAATGCCGAGCCGACGTCCACGGCGCCAGCTTCGTCGCCGAGTCCTTCGGCGCACTCGAGCCTGCCGAAGATCTCGACTCCGGCGACGCTGACGCCGGCGCAGTCTCCGCCGGCAAGCGCTGAGCCGTCTGTTGCACCCGGTGACGCTCGGTCCGTGGCCCGCGCATTCGTCGCGGCGTGGGCCCGCCCTTACGACAGGCCAGAGAACTGGCTGTCTCGAGTGCGGTCGATGGCCACCGAGCCCTTCGGGCAGCAACTCGGACTGACTGACCCCGCACGAGTCCCGGCGACCTCGGTCATGGACGAGGGGCGAGTGGTATCCGCTCAGGCGGCTGAGGCCAAGGTCCGGGTCGCGACGGACAACGGGCCAGTGCTGGTCCAGTTGAAGCGGGTCGAAGGGGCTTGGCTCGTCGACGCGATTGCTCCTGCCGAGTAGCTGCCATGGCCGATCCGATCTCTCTCGCAGCGTTGCAGGCAACGCGGAGACTTCTCCTCAGGCGTCTCGTGAAGTTGCTTGCCTGGTCGATGCCGCTGATCCTCGGAGCCGCGCTCACTGCCGTCGTGTACGCCGCCGTGCTCGTGGTTGGCCTCGACTATTCAGTCCGGCTCGGTTGGCGGTTCCTGCGCGGGCCTCGCGAACCCTGCGGTCGTGGCTGACGCATCCATGGATGCCGAGCAGCTCGCCAACGTCCAGACTATCGCGGCGGTCAGGCGGCGGCTGGGCGCGCCGCCGAAGGCTCTAGTGATTGCAGTGGCGACTGCGATGCAGGAATCCAGCCTGCACAAAGTTCCCTACGGCGATCGAGACTCGTTGGGGCTCTTCCAGCAGCGCGACCCATGGGGGAATCGTGCTGAGCGTCTGGACCAGCGACCGCCGCGGAGATGTTCTTCAACGGTGGTCGGGGCGGTCAGCCGGGCCTGTTGTCGATCGCCGGGTGTATGACGATGTCCGTGACCCAAGCAGCTCAGGCCGTGCAGCGCAGCGGCTTCCCTGATGCGTACGCTCAGTGGGAGAGGCTTGCGACGCGATTGCTTGGGCTTCCAGCGGTGGAAGCGGCTACGTGTGCCGCGGGGACAAGCGCCGCGGGCTCGGCGATCGTTGCCGCGGCGATGAAGTGGATCGGCACTCCCTACTCGTGGGGAGGCGGCGACCTCGATGGTCCGACCTTGGGCATTGAGTCCGGGGCCAACACGGTTGGCTTCGACTGCTCAGGGCTGGCCAGATATGCCATACACCAGGCCACCGGCCGGGTCATCCCCCGAGTGGCGACGGACCAAGCGGCCGCTCTGACGCCCGTGCCCTTGGACCAGATCCGAGCAGGAGACCTGCTCTTCTTCCACAACTCCGCCGATCCGCCAGGTGTGTACCACCACGTCGGCATCGCAGACGGCCAAGGCGGCATGATCCACGCCCCGAGAACGGGCGCCTTCGTTGAGATCGTTCCAAGCGTCCGTGACGGCTACTGGATGACCGAGTTGATCGGAGTTGGGCGCGTCTGAAGCGCGAATCTAATGCCCAGATCTATTGGCCTCACGAGACTATCTTGGGGCGGCAACAACATGTAGAGCAATAGATCTGGACATTAGATTCGGAGCTTATCCGCCGCTCGAAAACTATTGCAGCGCAACAGGACCCATCGTCCTGGGGCCTTGCGGTGGTGGTCGTGGAGGGTGCATCCTTGAGGGGCGGTCAGGGCAGTCAGTCTTGGCTCCTACTGAAATGGAAACGGATATGTACAAGAACGTGGAATCCCGGAAGCAGGCCCTCCTCGACCAGCGCGCTCAGGCCCGGCGTGAGGGGCGGGAGTCGGCTGTGGAGGCATTCCTGCGCCGGGGAAGGTCGGCCCAGGAATCGCTGTCTAAGAGGCTTGCCATCTTGGATCGCGAGGAGACGCTGGATCGTGAGCGCAGAGCCGATCTGCTCGTGTTGATGAGGCAGTCCGTGGGCGCCCCCAGGCGCGTGTATCACTTTGCAGAGAGGCCCTGTGGGTTCGCCCGAGGGCGAGGTTTTGCTGAGTACCTCGAGGGCGACTTGAGCGACAGCCTGGACCGCTGTTCAAGTTGCCGCTGGCCGATGGTTCTGGAGTTTGCGTCATGAGCCTTGGGATTAACAAAGACTTAGAGCCGTTGGCGCGTCGGGTCCGGAAGGCGGGTGGCGTCGTCGAGATCAGCCGGAGCAACCACGTCAGGTGGTGGATGCCCTGTGGCTGCCTGATCAGATCTGGTCTGACGATGAGTGGAACCACGGCACAGTTGAAGCGGCGGGAGATCCAGAAGGCGCTGGGGTGTTGCCCGTGCTTGACGGGAGTCGAACGGCGCACCGCTTGCTAGTTCAATAGGCGAGTGGAGCTTTCGGCGGAGTCGATCGTGAGGGTTGCTCTCCGCGAGCAACGAGGCCGCTTGGCGCACACAGAGGGTGTGGCTGGCCAAGCGGCCTTGGTGTACCCAAAAGACGTCCTTCTCAGGCAGGCCGCTTGGCTCCATGACATCGGCTACCAGGGGGAGGCTCCTGACGTGGACATGCATGCGGCGAGTGGAGCGCGGTGGTGCCAACTGCGTGGATTCGACACTGAGGTCGTCGGCTTGTTCGCGTGGTACACCGGGGCCTGGTTCGAGGCAGACGAGCGGGGTCTCCTTGCCGAACTCGAGGAGTTCGATCCTCCTTCGGAGGAGCGTCTGGCCGCACTTAATCTGTGTGACCTCGCGACGTCGCCGACGGGTGAGGGGGTCACTTTGCCGGAACGGATCGAGGAGATCCTTCGGCGGTACTCGGCTGAGCATCCCGTGCATCGGGCAGTCACCCGGTGTCAGGGGGAACTGGTGCTCTCCTGTCGGCGCGCGATCACCCGTCCTGGACTATCCGAGGGTTGGGGACTGGCGGCCCTGTAGAGCCTGATCGATTGGCTGCCTCATCGAGGGGTGCATGTCGAGTTCGTCCAGTCGATCAGGTTCCCACCAGACGACCTCGCGACTTTCTCAACTTGAGCGCGCCTCCCCGCCGACGAGTTTCGCACGGAACGCCAGGGAAATCTGCTGCCGGACCTCTCCGTCGTCATAGGCTATGACGCGCCGCGGGTTGGTGTACGTGCCGGTTAGTGCTTCGACTTCAACGTCATAGCCCGTCTCCTCCTTCACCTCGCGCACGACCGTGTCCACGATCGACTCACGGATCTCATGGCCCCCCCTGGGAGGTCCCAGAGATTGTTATCCGTCCTGTGGATCAACAGGATTCGGCCGTGCTCGTCCTGCACGATCGCGACGACCGATGGCGCCACGGAATTCGCTCTCGGTGCATTGGGGTCGTCGATATAGTCGATCCGTCCCATTGGCCAAGGCGACGGAAGATCGCTCGCCTGCACCGGTCGCGCGCCGGCCCCACACCCGCTCGTAGGACGCCATCGCGTGATCGAAGAGCCGGCCTCCCTCGACGCGTCCTATCCGGGTCACCGATGAGTGGTTCGCCGGCGAGCCAAAAAGATGGTGGTTGACGAAGACCTCTCGATCGAAGCGGAAGAGGGAGGCGTAGAGAGTTGACCCGTGCTGCCGAGCCTCGACGCCGGGTAGGTCGAGCAGCGGGCGCAGGTAGATCCACGTGAGCCGACACCGCTGCGCCAACAGGTCACCGATGCCCTCCTCGGCGCCCCGCAGTTTCACGGCCTCGGACGCCGGATCCCCGAGCAGGAAGCGCACGCGCACCCCTCGAGCTGCCCGATCCGTGATGATCTCGGAGAAGTCGGCGAGGGTGTCGTGCATGAACGTGGCGGCGAAGGCAAGCACGTCGACGGACTCGACTGACTCGGCCAGGAGTGAGAGCCACAGACTCGGCGGCAAGACCCCGCGGTTGGGGTAGACCTCGACGACCTTGGCCATGCTGGCGGACTGAATCTGCCTGTCGGACAGGATATCTGGCCACACCCCGGTGGGGGAGTAGTGTGGTCTCCAGCGGCGCGATGTGGATCTCGATGCCGGTCTGATCCATGTTCGCCGGGCACTCATCGAGCGAGGTGGAAACTTGGAACTGTCACTTCCGAAGAACGACAAGACGAGGATCGTCGTCTTCCAGGCCTCCTCGTCGACGAGTTGCGCGAGCACCTGTCTGGCCGCGTGGCTTCGGAACCTGAGAGTCACGTTTTCGTGGGGGAACGGGGGCGGCACCCCCAGGCGGGGAAATTGGCGGAACGTCGCTCGCTGGCCAGAGTCCGTAGCCAAAGCTGGGCTGCCGGTCGGTCTCCACTTCCACGACTTGCGGCATACAGGGAACCACTTAGCCGCACAGACGGGTGCCTCGACGAGGGAGTTGATGCAACGGATGGGGCATTCGACGGTGCGCGCGGCGATGGTCTATCAGCACGCCACCGACGCTCGGTCTCGTCATCTCGCGGACCGGCTGGACGCCCTCATTCGTGAGCAGCGGGGGACGTCATGACCACGGTGCTGAGGCGCCCCTATTGCTCGGTTGTTGCTCGCGGCATACGATCGGGCGATTTCAGGTGTGTGGTCGAGATGCCCAAACGTTCTCTGACCTGCGCAAATGGTGTGGAGCCGGTGACGGGAATCGAACCCGCGTGTCCAGCTTGGGAAGCTGGCGCTCTACCATTGAGCTACACCGGCATGCTGGCCCGCAAGCCAGCGATCGGAAGTCTAACCCAGCGTCTCGGCCGCAACGCAGCCTCACCGACTAGCCTGACGGCGTGCTCCTCTCCGACCGTGACATCCGCGCCGAAATCGCCGCAAACCGCGTCGTCCTCGACCCCTGGGACCCGGCGATGGTCCAGCCGAGCAGCGTGGACGTGCGGCTCGACAAGTTCTTCCGGCTCTTCGACAACCACAAGTACCCCGTCATCGACCCGGCGCAGGACCAGCCCGAACTGACCCGGCTCGTCGAGGTGGATGCGGCCGAGGGCTTCGTCCTGCACCCCGGTGAGTTCGTCTTGGGCTCCACGCTCGAAACGGTCACGCTCCCGGATGATCTTGCCGCCCGCGTCGAGGGCAAGTCCTCGCTCGGTCGCCTCGGCCTGCTGACCCACGCGACCGCCGGCTTCGTCGACCCGGGCTTCAGCGGCCACGTGACGCTCGAGCTCTCGAACGTCGCGACCCTCCCGATCATGCTGTGGCCGGGCATGAAGATCGGTCAGCTCTGCTTCATTCGCCTGTCGAGCCCTGCCGAAAACCCCTATGGCTCAGCGGCATACGGCTCCCACTATCAGGGCCAGCGCGGCCCGACGGCGAGTCGCAGTTTCCAAAACTTCCACCGTAGCGACGTCTGAGCGCGTGGTCCCGATCGCCAGGCCGGAACTCAAGGGCCACAAGGCCGACCGCGCCACCGGGGCCGTCCTGATCGTCCACGGGGGCGCCGCGCGCGGATCCTTGCGAATGCGGTGGACGATGAGTCCGGTGCTGCGGATGGCCTTCTTCGCGCCCGATCTCATCCTCGCGACCGGCGGTGATGCCTCCGTCGTCCGACTCAAGAACCGCTTCCTTGGCTGGAACGGTGACGGCCAGGCGCCCCTGGCCGACGCGCGCTGGGCGCTCGACGTCATCCGCGATGCCCATCCCGGGGTGCCGATCGTCCTCGTCGGGCACTCCCTCGGCGGCCGGGTCTTGCTCCACCTCGCCGACGAGCCCGACGTCGTCGCCGTCGCTGCGCTCGGTCCCTGGATCGAGACCGACGACCCCGTGGTCGGCCACCCGGGCGAACGCTTCCTGCTCGTCCACAGTCGCAAGGACCGGATCACCGATCCCCGTCAGACCCAGCGGTATGCCGCCGAGCTCACCGCCCGCGGAGCCCACGTCGACCTCCGGCTGGTGCGCGACCTGCACGCCATGCTCCTGCGGCCGGGACGCTGGCACCGGGCCGTCGCGCGATTCGCGGCGGCCGCGATCAGGGACGCGAACTCCGCAGACCGACCCAACTGATGATCCCGCCGAGGGCCAGCAGGCCGGCGCAGATGAGCATCGCCAGGCGGTATCCCGAGGTCATCGGCCCGGCCTGCTCGTAGTCACTCCCACTCAGCCCGACGAGCGCCGGCAGGGCTGCCACGGCGAGCAGAGAGCCGGCCCGTGCCACCGCATTGTTGATGCCGCTGGCGACACCGGAGTGCGAGTCGGGCGCGGCGGCCAGCACGGTCGCGGTGAGGGGCGAGACGAGCAGGGCGAGCCCGAGGGCGAAGACCACCATGCCCGGCAGCACGGTGAGCCAGCCCGCACCGGCACCCACGGGCACCAACAGCAGGCACCCGGCTGCGCACACGATGGGCCCCAGCGACATCGGGAAACGCGGCCCGATGCGCGCCGACAGGGCCGCCGCCCGAGACGACAGCAGCATCAGGGCCACCGTCACCGGCAGGCCGCTCAGGCCGGCCGCGAGCGCCGACCATCCGGCACTGACCTGCAACTGGAGCACGAGCACGAAGAAGACCACCCCGAGCGCGCCGTAGACCACGAAGGTCATCGCGTTGGCGGCCGAGAACACGCGAGATCCGAAGAGCGACAACGGCACCAGCGGCGCGACCGCCCGGCGCTCGACCCACATGAACGCGACCGCGGCCACGACGGCGACCAGCCCCGCGGCATACGAGATCGGGCCGGCGGCCGGCGAGGTGAGCGCGAAGGTGAGTCCCGCGAGGGCCACCACCGTCAGGAACGCGCCGACGATGTCGAAGCGCCCCGTGCGCGGCGAGCGGCTCTCCGGCGTCACCCAGACGACGAGCGCGAGCACGACCAGGCAGAGCGGCACGTTGATCCCGAAGATCCACCGCCACGAGGCATGGTCGACCAGCCATCCACCCACGAAGGGACCGAGAGCCGCAGCGATCCCGGACATCCCGGCCCACGTCCCGATCGCGGGCGCGCGATCGCCGGGCGCGAAACTCGCCTGGATGATCGCGAGCGCGCCGGGGGTGAGCAGGGCGGCGCCGATGCCCTGGAGCACCCGCGTCCCGATGAGCTGACCCGGCGTCTGTGCGACGGCGCAGAGCAGCGATCCGATGAGGAACCAGGCCACCCCGACGACGTAGATTCGCCTGCGTCCCAACCGATCTGACAGTGATCCACCCACCAGGACGAGGCCGGCGAGCGCGAGCATGTAGCCGTTGACGACCCATTGCAACTGCTCCAAGGACGCCCCGAGGTCCGCGCCGATCGTGCGCAGCGCGACGTTGACCACCGAGCCGTCGAGGATCGCGATGCCGGATCCGAGGGTGAGGGCGAAGAGGGTCAGGCGCCCCGAGCGCTCACTGCGCCTGAGGTATGCCGCGGGCTCACTCACGCTCCCATTGTGGGGGCGACCGGGGCCGGGTCGCAGGGCTAGGGTGCGGGCATGGTCAGCGCCGCCTTTGTCGCGCCGTTCCTCGCGGACACGACGAACAGTTTCCTGCTCGCCGCTGCGCGCCTGCCCGGTGTCCGCCTCGGGTTGGTCACGACGGCCTCCCTCGACCAGGTCCCCGCCGAGATCCGGCACGCGCTCGCCGGTCATTACCAGGTGCAGGACGGGCTCGACCCCCAGCAGATCGCCGACGGCGTGCGCGGCCTGGCCGGGCAGGTCGGCGAGGTCGAGCGTCTGGTGGCGATCCTGGAGCAGTTGCAGGTCCCCCTCGGTCAGGTCCGCGATGGCCTCGGCATCCCCGGGATGGGCGAAGCCGTGGCGCTCAACGTCCGCGACAAGGCGCGCATGAAGGACGTCCTACGCCGGGCCGGATTGCCCTGTGCCAGACACCAACTCGTGCACCGTGTGGGGGAAGCGACCGCCTTCCGGGACCTCGTCGGCTTTCCGATCGTCGCCAAGCCTCCGGACGGCGCCGGCGCCAAGGCCACCTTCCGTCTCGACACGCCGGCCGACTTCGACGGCTGGCTCGCCATGGCGACCGCCGACCCGGGGGAGGCGTGGCTGCTCGAGGAGTTCCTCACCGGTCGGGAGCACTCCTTTGACTCCGCGACGCTGCACGGTCGCACCCTGTGGTCCTCGATCAGCGACTACGTGCCGCCGCCGCTCGAGGTCGTGCGCAACCCGTGGATGCAGTGGACGGTCGTCCTGCCCGCCGACATCGGTGGTCCGGAATATGCCGAGATCCTCCGCGTCGGCCCGCAGGCGATCGACGCCCTCGGGGTGACGGACGCCTTCAGCCACATGGAGTGGTTCGCGCGGCCCGACGGCACGGTCGCCATCTCGGAGATCGGCGCGCGCCCACCCGGGGCCCAGATCAGCCCGATGATCGGTTTCGCTCACGACATCGACTTCTACGACCTGTGGGCCCGGCTCGTGGTGACGGACCGGTTCGACCGCCCCGACCGGGTCTACGCCTGCGGCACGGCATACCTGCGTGGCATGGGGCGCGGAAGGGTCCGCGCCGTCCACGGGATCGACCAACTCCAACGCGAGCTGGGTCACCTCGTCGTTCGCGCGCAGCTCCCGCAGCCGGGGCAGCCCGCCGCGACCTCCTACGAGGGTGAGGGGTTCGTGACCGTTCGCCACGAGGACACCGATGTCGTCCGCGTGGCGCTCGAGCGCATCGTCAGCCTCGCCCGCGTCGAGTTCGTCGAATCCGACTGACCCCTGGAGGTATGCCGTGAACATCGTCATGATCTCGCCCGGCTTCCCGCTCGAGCAGGCCTATTTCACGCGCGCCCTGGCGCAGACCGGTGCCCAGGTCATCGGCGTCGGCGACCAACCCCTCGAGGCCTTGCCACCCGAGGCCCGCGAGAACCTGGCGCACTACGAGCATGTCGCCCTCGCCGATGAGGGCACCGTCCTGCGGGCGCTGTCCGGGGTCGCCGAGCATGCCCGGATCGACCAGGTCGAGTGTCTGTGGGAGCCCTACGTCGTGCTCGCGGCGCGCATCCGTGAGCACCTGGGCATCGCCGGAATGAGTGTCGAGCAGGCGAATTGGTTCCGCGACAAGGAGCAGATGAAACTCGTGCTCGACCGGGCCGGGATCCGGACGCCACGGCACGCATCGGCGGGCAACGCGGCCGAGATCTGGGAAGCGGCGGAGCAGATCGGCTATCCGCTCATCATCAAGCCGATCGCCGGTGCCGGCTCCGCCGACACCTATCGCGTCGACAACGCCGAGGAACTCGCAACCGTCCAGACGATGATCGGCCACGTCGGGCAGATGAGCGTCGAGGAGTTCATCGACGGTGAGGAGTTCACCTACGACACGGTGTGCGGCAACGGAGACATCCTCTTCGAGAACGTGAGTTGGTACATCCCGCGCCCGCTGCAACAGCGCAGCCACGAGTGGATCAGCCCGGTGACACTGGTCCTCTCGGACCTGTCCGATCCACGCCTGGCCGACGGCATCGCGATGGGCCGAGCCGTCATCGAGGCACTGGACTTCACCCACGGCTTCACTCACATGGAGTGGTATCGCAAGTCCGACGGCGAGGTCGTCTTCGGTGAGATCGGTGCCCGCCCGCCGGGTGCGCGCACCGTCGACATCATGAACTACGCCACCGATGGCGATCTCTTCGCGACCTGGGCGCAAGCAGTGACGGCCGGAACGGCGCCCCCGGTGACACACAAGTTCAACTGCGCCAGCATGTTCAAGCGGGCCGAAGGTCGCGGCCGGATCACGCACGTCGAGGGTCTGGAGCGGCTCCTGCGTGAGGAGGGCGAGCACGTCTGCGTCGTCGACCTCCTGCCGGTCGGTGCGCAACGCCGCGACTGGCGGGCCACCCTGCTCTCCGACGGGATGATCATCTATCGGCACATGGATCTCGGGGAGACGCTGCGGCTCAGCGACCGTTTTGCCCGCGAACTGCAGATGTATGCCGAGTGAGTCAGGCCCACACCGCTGCCCCTGCTGACGGGTAGGTTGGGCCGTACCCGATCGACCCAAGGGGAGCGATGATCCGATTCGACGACGTCACCAAGGAGTACCCAGGGGGCACGGTCGCGGTCAACGGCCTGTCCCTGACCATCCCCACCGGTCAGATCACCGCGCTCGTCGGACCGTCCGGGTGCGGCAAGACGACCTCGCTGCGGATGATCAATCGGATGATCGAGCCCACACGCGGCCTGATCTCCATCGACGGCAAGGGTGTCGCGGACCTGGATGCCGCGACTCTGCGCCGCGGCATCGGCTATGTCATCCAGCATGCCGGGCTCTTCCCTCACCGCACGGTCCTCGACAACGTCGCGACCGTGCCCCGGCTGCTCGGCTGGGACCGTGCGAAGTCGCGCGCGGCAGCCCAGGACTGGATGGAGCGAGTGGGTCTGAGCGCGGACCTGGCCGACCGGTATCCGTCCCAGCTCTCCGGTGGTCAGCAGCAACGCGTCGGCGTCGCCCGGGCGCTCGCCGCGGACCCACCGATCCTGCTCATGGACGAGCCCTTCAGCGCCGTCGATCCGGTGGTGCGACAGCAACTTCAGTCCGAGTTGCTGCGGTTGCAGGCCGAACTCCACAAGACGATCGTCTTCGTCACCCACGACATCGACGAGGCCCTCCTGCTCGGCAATCAGGTGGCTGTCCTGCGGGTCGGAGGCATCCTCGCGCAGGTCGCGCGCCCGGCTGATCTGCTCGCGGCGCCGGCTGATGACTTCGTTGCCGACTTCCTCGGTCATGACCGCGGCATCCGCGCCCTCTCCTTCGTCGGTATGCCGCGCCTTCCCCTCCACCCCGAGCTCACCCTGGCGTTGGGTGAAGTGCCCCCGGCAGACGCGCCCGACTGGATGCTCGTCGTCGAGGGGGGACATCCCCTCGGGTGGGTGCGCACGGCAGGAGTGCAGGGCGCAGTGGACACGTCCGACCTGAACCGAAGCGGTACGGTCGCCTCGCTGACGGCGTCCCCCCGCGAGGTGCTCGACGCAGCACTGTCCTCGCCGGCCAGGCGAGGCGTCCTGGTCGACGACGCCGGCGAGTTCGTGGGCACGGTGCGGGCCAGTGAACTTGCCACCCTCCTCGAGGCCGGGCAGGCCTGATGGGCTGGCTGTCGACCCATGGGGGCGATGTCTGGACTCTGCTGCTGCAGCATGTCTGGCTCGCTGCGGTCCCGCTCGTCATCGGGCTCCTCGTCGCGCTCCCCCTGGGGTGGGCAGCGCGACGGTGGCGCGCGGCATACCCCATCCTCGTGACGACGTCCGGCCTGCTCTACACCGTGCCGAGCCTGGCCCTCTTCATCCTCATGCCCCTCATCCTCGGCACCCGAATCCTCGACCCGATCAACGTCGTCGCGGCGATGACCGTCTACACCGTCGCTCTTCTCGTCCGGTCGGTGGCCGACGGTCTGGGCGCCGTGCCCGAGGACGTGCGGGCGGCCGCAACAGCCATGGGCTACAGGGGTTTTCGGCGCCTGCTGGCCGTTGACCTTCCGCTCGCCGTACCCGTCCTGACAGCCGGGTTGCGCGTCGCGGCGGTCTCCAATGTGTCGATCGTGTCGGTCGCCTCGCTCATCGGCGTGGCCCAACTGGGCAACCTGTTGACGGACGGCTACAACCGGGCCATCAACGGCGAACTCATCACCGGCATCGTCGCCTGCCTCCTCCTCGCCCTGGCGTTCGACTGGATCATTCGCGGCATCGGGCGCGCCCTGACTCCTTGGACGCGCGCATGATCCCCACGATCTGGACCTGGCTGACCTCCGCGCAGAACTGGGTCGGGAGCTTTGGCATCGGCAACCGACTCGCCCAGCACGTCGGCTACAGCCTGCTCGTCGTCGCCATCGCGGCAGTGATCGCCATCCCCCTCGGCTTGTGGGTCGGGCACACGGGGCGCGGCCGCTGGGTGGTGTCGGCCACCAATGCGGCTCGCGCGGTGCCGACCCTGGGTCTGCTCTTCGCGCTGGCCCTGTGGGTCGGGCCGCACATCCCCGGACGGGCGGCCTTCGTCGTACCGTCCGTCATCGCCCTCGTCCTGCTCGCGATCCCGCCGATCCTCGCGGGCACGTATGCCGGGGTGGAAGCCGTTGATCCCGCCGCCCGCGACGCGGCGAAGGGGCTCGGGATGACGCCGCGCCAGGTGCTCGCGCGAGTCGAATTGCCCTGTGCCCTGCCGCTGCTGTGGTCCGGTCTGCGCTCGGCTGTGCTGCAGGTGATCGCTACGGCGACCATCGCGGCATACATCGGGTTGGGCGGGTTGGGGAGGTTCCTCATCGACGGCCTGGCGCAGGCGGACTACGCCCAGACGGCGGGGGGAGCGATCCTCGTGTGCCTGCTCGCGCTCGTCGCCGACGGGGTGCTGGCGCTGGTCCAACGAGTCGTCGTGTCGCCCGGTGTCAGCGGGCGGCGCCGCCGTCGGCGAGGAATCATCCTCGCTCCGGGGAAGGATATGGGCCACGGCAATGTTGCCCACACCACCCGCGCGTGACCTCGCGTGGCGTCAACGAAAGGTACGAGCATGAAGCGCACGACCACGGCCATCGCCCTCGCGGGGGTGGCGCTCCTGGCGCTGACCGCCTCCGCCTGTGGCAGCGGTGGTTCAGATCCGTTGTCCTCGTCCTCGGCGTCCACCGGGTCCGGGGGTTCGGCGAGTGCTGGGGGCGGCGCGGTCGTTGTCGGCTCGGCGGACTTCTCGGAGTCGGTGCTGCTCGCCGAGATCTATGCCGGGGCGCTCAAGGCCAAGGGTGTCGACGCGTCGACCAAGACCAACATCGGCTCGCGCGAGATCTACCTCAAGGCGCTCGAGGACGGCTCGGTGCAGGTCGTGCCGGAGTACACCGGCGCCCTCGCGCTCTTCTACGACAAGAGCTTCGACAAGACCGATCCCAACGAGGTCTATGACGCACTCAAGGCTGCCCTGCCCAAGAACCTCACCGTCCTGGCGAAGTCAGCCGCCGAGGACAACGACTCGATCGTGGTGACCAAGGAGACCGCCGCCATGCTCGGTGGAGTCACGACGCTGTCGGGTCTCAAGGACAAGGCGGGCACGCTGACTCTCGGGGCACCGCCTGAGTTCCAGACCCGCCCGCAGGGCATCCCCGGGCTGGAGAAGGCCTATGGCGTGGTCTTCAAGGACTACGTGCCGCTCAAGGGCCAGGCGCTCGTGCAGGCGCTCAAGAACGGTCAGGTCCAGGCGGCCAACATCTTCTCGACGGATCCCGCCATCGCGGTGAACGGCTTCGTGACGATCGAGGACGACAAGAAGCTCTTCGGCTCACAGAACGTCGTGCCTCTCGTTGCTGCCGATCGGGCCGGTGAGGTCACGGCGGCGCTCGATGCCGTGTCGGCCAAGTTGACGACGCAGGAGCTGACGAACCTGCTCAAGGCCACCGACGTCGACAAGCAGGATCCGAAAGCCGTGGCGGCTGAGTGGCTCAAGGCGCAGGGGCTGGGCTGATCGGGCTCATTGCTCGGGCGTGATCAGCACGACGGTGTCGCCGTAGTGCAGGCCCTTTCGACGCGCCACCAGCGGCCCGATGAGCTTGGTCATGAGCTGATACTCGAGCCCGTACTTCGCCTTGACGGCCGCGTGCACCGCCTCGAAGTCGGGACCGGACTGGACCATTCGTGCCGTGCCGCATGACGGGGACCACCCAGACGGGCGTGGGCACGGGAGCGCCCGTGCGGCGGTAGGTCGTCAGGGCGATGAACTGCTCGTCGGCCAGGCTCATGCGGACTCCTTTGTCGGTATGCCGTGGCTTTCGGTATGCCGCAAGCTCAGTCCCACGGGTCAGGAGCGCTGAGCAGATCGTCGGCGTTGGCCGGGGGTGGTGAGCTCGGCCGGCTCTGCTCTGTCTGCGGGTCCTCGGCAGCGTCGGCGGACTCGTTGTCCTCGACGGATTCCCTCTCGACGGACTCCTCCTCGATCGCATTCGCCTGAGCCGCGCCTTCGGCGTCAAGGTCCTCGGGCGTCGCGGTGGTGACCGCATCCTCGGTGACCGACTCCACGGCAACAGACTCTGCATTCGCCGCGGTGGTGTCAGGCTCGTCCCAGGGGTCGGGGGCGTTGGTCACGTCCTCGCTGTCCGTCGGCGGAGCGGACGGAGCTTCCGTTGCCTGCGACGACGCGACGGACTCCTCCTCGATCGCGTTGGCCTGAGCCGCACCGCCGGCGTCCAAGTCCTCTGGCGTCGCGGTGGTGACCGCATCCTCGGTGAAAGGCTTCGCGCTCACCGCGGTGGTATCAGGCTCGTCCCAAGGATCGCGGCTGTCCAGGACGCCTGCCGTGGCACCCCCAGCTGCCTCGGCCGTTCCTGAGGGCTCGCCCCCGGCGGAGGGGTCTTCGGACGTCTGCAGTTGCGCCACAGAGGGAGGCATGTAACTTGCGCCATTCTGTGGCGCAACTGCAGACGCGTCGGCAGGGGTCGCTGCCGGCTCGTCCCAGGGGTCGGCCTCG
>NZ_HF570956.1:3062853-3063928 GCF_000367525.1 Phycicoccus elongatus Lp2
GGCGGCCAAGCGGGCTGCCGATGCAGCCCAGGCCGCCAAGGCGGCCGCATCCGCTGCCAGCCAGGCACCCCAGCCGGTCACCAAGCCGGCCACCCCGACCACGCCGGCAACCTCCGCAGCCCCTGCGGCCACGGCTCCAAAGCCAGTCGCCACGACCCCGGCCAGCGGCGGCGGATACAGCACCACGGCATACCGACAAGCGCGCCTGGGAACCAATGCCAATGCGATCTACTCCGCGGTCCGCACCCGGTTCGGCATCACCAACATCGGCGGCTACCGGGCCGGCGACTGGGGCGATCACGGCGCGGGTAACGCGGTCGACGTCATGACCAAGTCCTTCGCCGAGGGTGATGCGGTTGCCGCCTTCGCTCAGGCGAATGCACGGCAGTTCAACATCAAATACATCATCTGGAAGCAGCGGATCTGGTTCCCGGGCAACGGTCCCGACCAGTGGCGTTGGATGGCCGACCGTGGCTCCATCACCGAGAACCACTATGACCACGTCCACCTCAGCGTGAACCCATGACGACCCGATCCAGCCTCAAGGTCGTCCGCCCGCTGGCCGTGGGAGCGCTCGCCCTGGCTCTCGCGACACCTGCCGTTGCGGTGCCCCTGGATCCCGGGACACCCACTCAACAGCAGGTCGACGCAGCCAAGGCCGCGGCCGGTGCGGCAGCCGCCTCCGTGGCGGCCATCGAGTCGGCCTATGCCGCGGCCAACGTTCGCCTGGCCGATCTCGACAAGGCGGCCGCAGTGGCGGCCGAGGCCTACAACTCGGCCCGGCTCGCTCTCGAGGACGCCACCGCGAAGGCGGCGGAAAGCGAGCGCCGGGCGTCCGGGTCGGCCGCTGAGGCGGCAACCAGCGCGAAGGTCGTCCGTGCGTATGCCGCGCAGATGTATCAGTCGCAAGGCGGCCTGGACTCGCTGGGCGCGTATCTCGAGGTCAGTGGCCCTCAGCAACTTGCGGATCGTGCGGCGGCGCTCGAGGCGATCGGCGCCACTCGCCGGCAGGACCTCGACCGAGCCTCTCGCACGGCCAACACCGCCGCGGAGGATCGCCGAGCCGCCGACGTCG
>NZ_HF570956.1:3064028-3072391 GCF_000367525.1 Phycicoccus elongatus Lp2
GGAGCCGCCGATGATGGCGGTGGCCATCACCGACCGCGTCTCCAGGTAGGCCCAGAAGGTCAGCGCGAACCACAGGAAACTCGTCGTGACGTTCGCGATGAGGGTGTTGCCGAGCAACATCCGGAAGGCGCGGACCGTCGCCGGCCCCCGCTCGACGCCCGGTGGCAGGTGCGCCTCGTGGTGCGGGGCGCCGAGCGGCTCGGGGGGAGCGGTCAGCTCCTCGGGGCCGTCGGGATCGACCGGGATCGGGGACATGGGCTTCACGGTATGCCGCGGCACCGACAGTCCGCCTCCCGATTTCCGGCGATCCCTCGCCGTCAGCGGATCGGTGGCGGCAGCCCCGGTGCGGAGGCGCCGAGCATGCCGCGTGCCCGGTCCGGATAGTTCGTGATCAGCCCGTCGACGCCGAGCGCGATCAGCACCGAGATCCGTTGCGGGTCATCGACCGTCCACGGCACCACCTTGAGCCCCAGCGCATGGGCCTGCTCGATCATCGCGCGCGTCACGATCGTCTCCCGCGGCGAATAGGTCGTCACCCCGGCGACCCCCGCCGCCAACTCGGGCGGGAAGGCGTCGCTCCCGGCCAGGGCCACCAGCGGCCAGGTCGGTTCGAGCAGGTGCACCTCGGTCAGGGTGAGCCAGTCGAAGGATTGGATCATCGTCCGGTCCGCGATCCCCAGCGCGTTGATCTCGTCGACGACGACTCGGACGAACTCCTCGCGCCCGACCGACTCCGCCGCCTTCGCCGGGTCGAACTTGATCTCGATGTCGAACCACACGTCGGGGTCGCCGGCCTCGCGCCACACGGCGACGATGTCGCGCAGTTCGGCCAGCCGGGCCCCGGTCACGACCTCTTGCTCCTCGAACCCGGGATATTGCTGGAAGCCACAGTCGAGAGTCTGCACCTGCGCGAGCGTCAGGGTGAAGATCGCCCGCCCGACGACGTGGTTCGACCCCGTGTCCCGACACTTCGTGCCATCGATGACCCGGTCGTGACTGACCACGACCTTCTTGTCAGCCGTCACCTGGGTGTCGAGTTCCAGCGTGCTCACCCCGAGCGCCAAGGCCTTGCGGTATGCCGCGGGCTGCTCCTCCGTGGTCAACCCCATCCCCCCGCGGTGGGCCTGCAGGTCGAAGGCCATGCCCGGGGTCCGCGTGATGGCCGGTCGTGCCACAGGTGATCCTGACGACGATGGCGAAGCAGAGGTGGGGACCGGCCCGGTCGGTGGGCTCGGTGTCGATGCCGCGCACCCGGCGAGAAGCAGTGCGCAGGCGAGCGCGGCGGCATACCGTGAGCCCATGACTGCGACCGTACGCGAGCCGACGACGCGGCATACGTCTTCCATTCCTGGAGTGCCGCACCCATGTGGTGCCGCCCTGCACGACCACCGAGGCCGAACTCGACGAGGGCTTTGCGATCCTCGATGAGGCGCTCGCCGTCGCGGACTTGTCACATGGCCTGACGGTCAACTGGCCTTTTCGCCCCGGGCCGCTTTGGCCTTCTCGACCGACTTGGCCAGCGCCGCCAACAGGTCGACGACCTCGCCGGACTCCTCGGCTGCGGTGACCGGTGCCTGGACCTCCCCGCCTTCGACCTTGGCCGTCACGAGGGCCTTGAGCGCGATGGCGTAGTCGTCCTCGTACTCATCGGGTTCGAAGTCGCCGGCGAGTTGGTCGATGAGGAGCTTGGCCATGTCGAGCTCGGCCTTGGTTGCGTGCTGCTCCTCGTCGAGGACCGTGAAGTCGGGTTTGCGGATCTCGTCGGGCCAGATCATCGTCTGCATGACGATGACGCCATCACGCACCCGCAGCACGGCCATCGTCATCCGGGTGCGGATCGACACCGTGACGATCGCCATCCGCTTCTCGGATTCCAGGGCATCGCGCAGCAGGACATACGGCTTGGCGGCCGACTTGTCCGGCTCGAGGTAGTAACTCTTGTCGAGCCACATCGGGTCGATCTCGTCGGCAGGCACGAACTTGACGACGCCGATCTCCTTGGAGGTCTTGCTCGGCAGGTCGGCGAAGTCGGAGTCGTCGAGGACGACCATGCCGCCGTCCTCGGTCTCATAGCCCTTGGCGATGTCGTCGAAGGCGACCTGTTTGCCGCATTCGTTGCAGACCCTTTGGTACTTGATCCGGCCGCCGTCCTCCCGATGCACCTGCCGGAACTGCACGTCGTGGTTCTCGGTCGCCGAGTAGAGACGGATCGGCACATTGACCAACCCGAAGGAGACCGCGCCCTTCCAGATCGCACGCATGCCGTCAGTGTTCCCCAAAACGGGGCATCGCGGCATACCTGCTGCCACACTGCGACCGTGTCGGCGGCCTCCTCGGGTCCGGCGGTCAGCGGTCTTGGCCACCTCGGTGTGCGCGTTGACGGTCGGAACCCGATCAAACCCACCTTGAGGTGGCCGGTCGCCAGCGCATGGGCCGACCATCCGGCGCAGGCCGTGGGGGAGAGGCGAGGGCGCGGGGCACATCGCCGCCCGCTCGGGGCAGGATGTGCGCATGAAGCCCATGCTCGCGACGCTCGCCGAGCGGGTCCCCACCGGGCCCGAGTGGGTCCACGAAGTCAAGTGGGACGGGATGCGCGTCCTCGCCGACGTGCGTGCCGGTCGGGTGACTCTGTACGCCCGCAGCGGCAACGACGTGACGGCGAGTTATCCCGAGCTCAGTGGGCTGGGTGAGGACTACGACGACATGCTTCTCGACGGCGAGGTGGTGGCCCTCGATGGTGGACGGCCGAGTTTTGCCGCGCTCGCGGATCGCATGCACGTCAAGGACTCCCGCAAGGCCGCGCGACTGGCGACGGTGCGCCCGGTGACCTTCATGGTCTTCGACCTGCTGCGCCTCTTCGGCCAGGACGTCACCGGCCAGCCGTGGACCGCGCGCCGCGCGCTGCTCGAGAAACTCGACCTCGACTCGCGGCACTGGCAGGTGCCCCCCGTCTTCGACGACGGCGCGCAGTTGCTCGCGGCTACCGCGGACCAGGGGTTGGAGGGCATCGTCTCCAAACGCCGCACCGCCACGTATGCCGCGGGGCGCCGCTCGCCCGACTGGCGCAAGAAGGCACATCGCACGTCCCTGTCGGTCGTCGTCGGCGGGTGGCGGCCGGAGACCGGATCGACCTCACGGTTGGGATCGGTGCTCGTCGGCATCCCCGACGGCGACGGTGGCTGGCGGTATGCCGGTCGCGTGGGTTCCGGACTCGTCGGCGGTGCCGGGAAACGGCTGTCCGAGATCCTGGAACCCCTGCGAGCCAACGCTTCTCCTTTTGCCGATGAGGTGCCGCGTGAGGACTTGGTCGGCACCACGTGGGTGCGTCCGCGGATCGTGGTCGAGGTGAAGAGCCTGGGCTGGGGCGGAGGTGCGGGGGGATCGCGACTGCGGCAACCGGCCTACCTCGGCGTGCGGGCGGACCTGACCCCCGAGGACCTGCAGGAGACCAGCGATGGTTGAGCCGCAGGGGTCGGTGACCCGAGTGGAGGTCGGGGGGCGCACGCTCAAGCTCACGAGCCTGGAGAAGCTGCTCTACCCGTCGACCGAGACGACCAAGGGGGAGGTGCTCAACTACTACGCGACGGTGGCGCCGATCCTGCTGCCGCACATGGCATCTCGGCCGGTGACCCGCGTGCGGTGGCCGCACGGCGTGATCGGCGACTCCTTCTTCGAGAAGAACGTCCCGTCCGGGGTGCCGAGTTGGATCGAGCGGGTGACGATCGACGCGGTGACCTATCCGCTCGTGCCGGACCTGCCGACGTTGACCTATCTGGTCAACCTCAACAGCCTCGAGTTCCACGTGCCCCAATGGACGGTCGATGACGACGGGGAGCGGCAGAATCCCAACCGTCTCGTCATCGACCTCGACCCGGGCAAGCCGGCCGATCTGCACGAGTGCTGCCAGGTGGCGCTGCACCTGAGGGAGCGTCTCGGGGGTCTGGGTCTGGAGCTCTTCCCGGTGACCAGTGGCTCGAAGGGCATGCAGCTCTATGCCTCCTTGGGCGGGGACCTGACGAGCGACCAGGTGCGCGACCTGGCGCAACAGCTCGCCCAGGAGATGACCGCCAAGCACCCCGATCTCGTGCTGTGGAAGATGACCAAGTCCTTGCGGCCGGGCAAGATCTTCCTCGACTGGTCGCAGAACGTCGCGGCCAAGACGACGATCAGCCCCTATTCGTTGCGCGGACGGGACCTGCCCTGTGTCGCGGCCCCGCGCACCTGGGCCGAGGTCGAGGCCGGTGCCGCGGATCGGAGTGCCGTCGAGCAGGTCATGCTCGAGGACATGCTCGACCGGCTCGGCCCCGGCGGCATCGACGAGGGCGGCCGCCTGCTCGCCGACCTGCTCTGAGCAGGGGTCAGAGCTCGGCGTCGCGCACCAGCACGGCCACCTGCAGCCGCGACTCCGCGCCGGTCTTGGCCAGGATGCTCGTGACGTGCGACTTCACGGTGGCGACCGACATGAAGAGCGTGCCCGCGATGTCGGCATTCGACGCCCCACCACCGATGGCCAAGGCGACCTCACGCTCGCGGGCCGTGAGGGCCTCCAAGCGGCGGCGGGCCGTCGCCCGGGCAGCCGAGCCACCAGGGTCCGGGGCCTCGGTGACGGCGGCGATGAGTCGGGCCGTCACCGTGGGCGACAATGTCGGTTCACCACGGCTCACCGCACGGATCGACTCGACGATCCGCTCCGGCGGGGTGTCCTTGAGCAGGAACCCGTCCGCGCCGGCACGCAGGGCGCGATGCACCATCTCGTCGGCATCGAAGGTCGTCAGCATGATCACCCGCGGTCGCACAGCGGCGGCGAGGATCTCGGTGGCGGCTGAGAGCCCGTCGCGCACTGGCATCCGGATGTCCATGAGCACGACGTCCGGTGAGAACCGGCGGACACCGTCGATCGCCTCCTGGCCGTTGGTCGCCTCCCCGACGAGCTCGAGATCCGGCGCGCCGCCCAGGATCATCGACAGCCCCGTGCGCACCATCGGGTCGTCGTCCACGACCAGCACCTTCGTCATGTCATCCCCCTGGGCCCCCACTCACGGAGCCCACGGTAGCCAGACCGCGAGCCGATAGCCGCCCTCGGGTGTGACGCCCTGCTCCAGCCGGCCGCCGGCGAGGGCCACACGCTCGGTCAGGCCGAGCAGGCCGAGCCCAGACGTCGGCAGGGTCGCCGGTGCGGCGACCGGGCGGGCGTTGGTGAGGGTGAGGGTCAGGCCCTCACGCGGATTCCCGGTGAGCCGCACCGTGACTCGCGCTCCCGGCGCGTGCTTGCGAGCGTTGGTCAGGCCCTCCTGCACGATCCGGTATGCCGTGCGCCCCGTCGGCGTGGACGGCACGTCGTCGAGGTGGTCGTCGAGGTCGATCCGCTCGCCGGCCGCTCGAGCCTCGTCGACGAGCCTGACGACATCGGGTAACTCGGGCTGCGGTGGTTCGACGCCCTGACCGTCACCGGACGCGGTGGGGTCGCGGAGCACCCCGAGCACCTCGCGCAGGTCGGCGAGCGCCTGCTCGGCGTTGGAATGGATGATGTCCAGCGCCTGCTCGCGCTCGCCCTCGGGCAGGTCGGACCGATAGCGCAGTGCTCCCGAGTGCAGCGCCACGAGCGAAATCCGGTGCGCGAGAACGTCATGCATCTCTCGGGCGATGCGGGTGCGCTCACCGGACTGCGCTGCGGCCACCCGGGCACGCTGCTCTGCCTCGGCCGTCCTGGCCCGATCGATCCAGGCGCGGGTGACCGCGCGCCGGGAGCCCACGGCATACCCGACGGCGAGATTCACCGCCGTGCCGAGCACGGCGAAGACCGCCTCGAACCACCACGGCCCGGGGGCAAAGACCTCCGGCATGGGTAACGTCCTGAGTGCGAGCAGGCTGACCGCGACGATGACCACGGAGAGGATCGCGAGCTCGCGGGGACGGCGACGGGTCGCCACCGAGACGGCCGCCCAGATGCTCGCGCCGCTCGAGCTGATCGAGAAGAGCGAGATCAGGGCGACCCCGATGGCCGTCGCCATGGGGTGGGTGCGGCGCCAGCGCGCGACGACCCCCAAGGAGACCAGTCCCAGGAGCGGGTCGATCATGACCAGCCGCGCAGTTGCGGCCGTGACCGGCGCCTGCTGCGCGACGAAGAGGGCGACGACGGAGAACCAGAGCAGATAGCCGGTGAGTCCGGCGACCGCGATCCGCCAGAGCAGCCCGAAGCGGCTCACCCGATCGGGGGACCACTCGTTGTCAGGCCTGGTGCTCACTGGGCCACTGTAGGGAGGCGACCTCCGGCCCGGCATCCGACCTTGGTCGTGGGTGGGGCATGGATCTGCGACCAAAGGTGGAGACGCTGCCGACCCTCGGCCGATGCCGGTGGGCACCTGCGCTGGGGAGAGTGGAGCCATGATCCAGATCGAGCACCTCACCAAGCGATACGGCCAGTTCACCGCCGTCGACGACATCACCTTCACGGTCCAGCCCGGGACCGTCGTCGGCTTCCTCGGTCCCAATGGGGCCGGCAAATCCACCGCCCTGCGCATGGTCACCGGGCTCACGCCCCCGACGAGTGGTCGGGCCACCGTCATGGGCCACGCCTACCGTGACCTGCCCAACCCCGGTCGGCACGTCGGCGTCATGCTCGACGCTTCCGCTCAACACTCCGGTCGCACCGGCCGCGAGGTGCTCACCATCGCCGCCCTGCACATGGGCCTGGACAAGGGCCAGGTCGTGACCGCTCTGGAGCGGGTCGGTCTCACCGACGACGAGGCCGGCCGACGGGTGGGCAACTATTCCCTGGGGATGCGTCAGCGACTCGGTCTGGCCGCGGCACTCCTCGGCGACCCGCAGGTGCTCATCCTCGACGAGCCGGCCAACGGCCTGGATCCACAGGGGATCCACTGGATGCGCGGCCTGCTGCGCGACTTCGCCGACGGCGGCGGCACCGTGCTGCTGTCCTCGCACCTGCTCACCGAGGTGCAGGTCATCGCCGACGAGATCGTCATGATCGGTCGCGGCCGGATCGTTGCGCAGGGCACGACGACCGATCTGGTCGGGGCACGCGGCACGAGAGTGGGTGCCGTGGACGCCGCCGCGCTCGACGCCCTGGCCACCGCCCTGCGCGCCCGAGACCTCGACGTCACGTCCTCCGCGGGCGTCCTGCTCGTCAACGCCGCACCGGAGGTCATCGGCCGGGTGGCCCTCGAGGAGCGAGTCGTCCTCACCGAACTGTCAGCCGGCGGCGCCGGATCGCTCGAGGAGATGTTCCTCGAGTTGACCGCCGCCACTTCGCGCGAAGGAGCAGCAGCATGACCACCGTCTGGACCACCGGACTCTCCGACCGATCGACGGCCGGCCCGACGACCGACGACTCGACCGAAACGGCATCGTCGCCCCGCCCGGGCAGCCGGCGATCCCTCGACCCGGCGCCCGCGGCATCGCTGGCCCAACTGGTCCGCATCGAGCTGCGCAAGGCGGTCGACACCCGCGCCGGGCGTTGGCTGCTCATCGTGCTCTGCGTCGTCGTCGTCCTCGCCTGTGGCGCCTTGGCCATCTGGGGCGGGGAGGGCGAGCGCACGGTGACGTCCTACCTGGGCCTGAGCGTGATGCCCATGGCGATCCTGCTGCCGGTGCTCGGGATCATGTCCGCAACCCAGGAGTGGAGCCAGCGGACCGGCCTGACGACCTTCACCCTCGAGCCGCGACGTGGCCGCGTGGTCACCGCCAAGGTGGTCGCCGCCGCCCTGCTCGGCCTGATCGTCATCGCGGTCGTCTTCGCGACCTCGACCCTTCTCGCGCTGACCACCGGCGGCGAACTCAACTTCGGGGCCATCTCCGTGCCGGGCGTGATCCTGATGCTGACGATCTTCGTCCTGCAGGGTGTGGCCTTCGGACTGGCGCTGCTCAACACTCCGCTCGCCATCGTCGGTGCCCTGGTGCTCCCCACGGTGTGGACGATCCTGTCCTCGGCCTTCCCCACCGTGGCCAAGGCCGCCGTCTGGCTCGACCTCAACCAGGTGACCGGCCCCCTCGTCGACGGCAAGATGAACGGCGCGGACTGGGCGCACCTGGCGACCGGTGTCGGCTTCTGGGTCGTGCTGCCATTGGCCATCGGGACCTGGCGCGTCCTCACCCGCGAGGTGAAGTGACCGCCGGACGGTGAGCGAGGCGGCGCGCCGGAACAGGGGTCGGCGCGCCGCTGCCTCCCGTCACGTGCCGGGTGTCCGCAGTCCGCGGGCACCCGGCACCTCTGCATTCGCCGGCGGGGCGTCAGCGGAGAAGAAATGGACCCACAGGTCGCGAAGGAGGGCCACTTCGGCCAAGTGGTGGAAGCGGCATGCGCCTCGGCGAGTTGGGTGAGCGGTTCATCGGCGGGGGGGGGGGGG
>NZ_HF570956.1:3072491-3077683 GCF_000367525.1 Phycicoccus elongatus Lp2
CCCAGCCGATCCCGAGGACGGCCAGCGCGGCGAGTTCTCGACCACGCCGATCGTGGCGGGTGACGCCGGCACCGAGGGCCGTGGCCAGGGCCACCAGGCCGCCCCACGGGGTGAGCGCCGCGGGCAGCGCCGCGAGCAGGACGAGGAGGACCCGTCGGGGCAGCGGGGCCCGGGACCGGGCCGCGAGCGCCACCCAGGGTGCCGCGGCATACGCGAGCAGGGTCGGCGCCTGCCCCATGAGCAGCCGCTCGGCG
The DNA here is from genome assembly GCF_000367525.1 of Phycicoccus elongatus Lp2. Taxonomy (GTDB): domain Bacteria; phylum Actinomycetota; class Actinomycetes; order Actinomycetales; family Dermatophilaceae; genus Phycicoccus_A; species Phycicoccus_A elongatus. Next base: position 3,072,746 of record NZ_HF570956.1, read on the forward strand.
ACGTAGGGGTTCCAGACGGCGACCGCGGCCGAGACGGCCGCCGGCAGCGGCCCCCATCGCGACACCAGCACAGCGACGCCGGTGCCCGCGAGCACCGGGACTGCCAGGAGCACAGCGAGCTGCTGCACTCCGGCGGGGACGACCGGCGCGAGCAGCCAGGTGAGCGCATCCAATGGCCAGGCCCTGAGGGAGGCATAGTCTCCGGGGAACCAGGAGGCCGGGCGGGCCGGCACCGGCGCGGTCACGAAGTCGCGATAGAGGAACTCCCCCCGTCCCAGGGAGCGCCACCACAGCAGGAGCGCCACCCCCACCGACACGACGGCTCCCGCCACGACGCCGGCGACCGCCGGGGAGCGTCTATCGGTCGTCGGCGCCACGGTCAGCAATGCTAGTTGCGGAACGCCAGCGCTCCGCGTGGCATCGTTGGTCACCGTGTCGGCGCAGGACGGCCCGCAGGGCGGCTCACGCGCAGCAGGCGGGATGGTCCGCATGCTGCGCACCGGCACCGTCCCTGCGCTGCTCATCTCGGTCGGGACGATGACCGCGAACCTGCTGGGCTACGGCTTCTTCCTCGTCCTCAACCGGACCCAGACGTCGGAGAACCTCGGAGCCCTGGTCGCCCTCACGAACCTGGCCGTGATCGGAGCCGTGCCGGCCTTGGCCCTCCAGCTCGTCGTCGCCCGTCGGGTCGCACGGGCGCGCGCGGCAGACGGCGACCAGGCGTCGGCCGGGGGCACCGCGCTGCGGACCGGCACCGTCGTCGGGGGCGCCATGATCCTGCTGACGTGCGTGCTCGCCCCGATCGTCATCTGGGGACTGCATCTCGACGGACCCACCCCGGCCTTGCTCCTGGCTCTGGTGGTCGGACCGACCTGCCTCACCTATGCGGTCCTCGGTGACCTCCAGGGGACCGATCGCTTCCTCGCCCTGGCCGGCCTCTATGTCACCGTGGGGCTCAGTCGCCTGCTGGCCGGCGTCCTGGCCGGTCTCGCCGGGTGGGGCGTCACGGGCGTGATGGCCGCCATCGCTGCCGCTGCCATCGTCGCGGCGCTGGTTGCCATGCTCGTCGTCGGCGCTCCCGCTGCCCGGGAGGCGCTGCGCCGCGGGCCGAGCTGGCACCGTCCCGTGCTTCACGGCATGACCGCGACCTCGGCACTTCTCGTCGTCTCCAGCCTCGACGCGCCCCTGGCGCGCCACTTCCTCGACCCGGTCGCCGCCGGGGAGTTCGCCGTCCTCACCATCTTCAGCAAGGCCGCCCTGTGGGCGCCGGCCTTCGTCGTCACCGTCGTCTATTCACGGATGGCGACCCGCCGCGGCTCGCGCCATGTGGGGCTGGCCGTCACCGCGACCGCAGCGATCGTCGCCCTCGGGATCCTGCTGACCATGCTGCTGCGTCAACCCTTGGCGCTGCTCGTCGGTGGGTCCTCCTACGCCCACCTGGCCGGCCTCGTGCCGCTCTTCACCGCCATCGGTGGCATGTGGGCCCTGGCCCAGGTCTTCGTGTACTGGCGGCTCGCGCGGGCGGACCATCGCTTCGGCCTGCTGCTCTGGGTCGTCGCGATCGCGGTCATCGTCACCGTGGCTGTCGCCCGGCACGACTCTGCGGCCCAACTGGCGTGGACCCTCTTCGGCGGCGGGTGCGCCGTCGTGCTCGTCGGCGCGACCCTCCTGGCGGTGGCGATGCGCCGCCACCGTGCGGGGGAGGTCCTAGTGGGCGGCCTCGTGCCAGGATCGCCCGACCCCGACGCTGACGTCTAGCGGGACGTCCATCACCGCGGCCGCGGCCATCTGCTCACGCACCAGTGCCTCGAGGTCGTCGCGCTCCCCCGGCGCGACCTCGAGGACCAGTTCGTCGTGCACCTGCAGCAGCATCCGCGACCTCGCGCCCGACGCGGCCAGGGCGCGGCCGACGCCCAGCATGGCGACCTTCATGATGTCTGCGGCCGAGCCCTGGATCGGGGCGTTGAGGGCCATCCGCTCGGCCATCTCGCGGCGCTGCCGGTTGTCGCTCGTCAGGTCGGGCAGGTAGCGGCGGCGCCCGAACATCGTCTCGGTGTACCCCTGCTTCCCTGCCTCGACGACGACATCGCGCAGGTAGTCGCGGACCCCGCCGAAGCGGGCAAAGTACTCGTCCATGAGGCCCTGCGCCTCACCGGTCGAGATACCCAATTGCTTGGACAGGCCGAAGGCCGACAGGCCGTAGGCCAGCCCGTAACTCATCGCCTTGACCTTGCTGCGCATCTCCGCGGTCACGTCGGCCGGCTCGACGCCGAACACCCGCGACCCGACGAAGCGGTGCAGGTCCTCCCCCGTTCGGAAGGCCTCGATCAGGCCCGCGTCCCCGGACAGGTGCGCCATGATCCGCATCTCGATCTGGCTGTAGTCCGCGGACATGAGCGACTCGAACCCGTCCCCGACGACGAAGGCCTCACGGATCCGCCGCCCCTCCTCGGTGCGGATCGGGACGTTCTGCAGGTTGGGGTCGGTCGAGGAGAGCCGCCCGGTGGCCGCGATCGTCTGGATGTAGGTCGTGTGGATGCGCGCGTCGTCGGCGACCGACTTGATCAGCCCCTCGACGGTCACGCGCAGGCGCGCGGTGTCGCGGTGCCGCAGCAGGGCCTCGAGGAAGGGGTGCTCGGTCTTGGCGAAGAGGTCGTTGAGGGCGTCAGCATCGGTGGTGTAACCGGTCTTGGTCCGCTTGGTCTTCGGCATGCCCAGCGTGTCGAAGAGCACCACTTGCAACTGCTTCGGGGAGCCGAGGTTGATCTGCTCACCGTCGATCGCGGCATACGCATCGGCCTGCGCTGCTGCCATCTTGCCTGCGAAATCGGCCTCGAGTGAGGTCAATCCGGCCAGGTCGGCCGCGATCCCGGTGCGCTCCATGTCCACCAACACGTCGACCAGCGGGAGCTCGATATCGGCCATCAAGGCCGTACCCCCGGTGTCGTCGAGCTGCTGGGACAGCGCTTCGGCAAGGTCGAGTACTGCCCTGGCGCGCACCATCGCCTCGTCGGCGGCGGCATCGTCGTCGGCCGCGAAGTCGAGCATCCCCTGGGGTTGCGCCGCCGCCTCGGGCTTGAGGTCACGCCCCACGTGCCGGAGCACGAGGTCGGCCAGGTCGTAGGAACGCTGGTCGGGGCGCACGAGGTAGGCCGCCAGTGCTGTGTCCGTGGAGACTCCCTTGAGGGGTATGCCGAGCGCGGCCAGGGCGTGCATCGGCCCTTTCGCGTCGTGCAGGACCTTGTGTCGCTCCGGATCCCCCGCCCACGACGCCACTGCCGCCTCGGCCTCCTCGTCGAGATCGATCAGCGGGATGAACCCCGCGACACCGTCAGGGGTGGCCACGGCCACAGCGCTGGCATCGCCGGTGCCCCGCCCCCACGTGCCGACGACGTGGACCCCGACCCGCGACCCCTTGGGCGCATGGTGCTCCAACCAGCCGCTGACGTCCTCGCTGCCCAGCACATTGGTGTCGAGGTCGAAGCCGCCCTGCGACTCGGCCTCCACCGGCTCGAGGTACTCGAAGAGCCGGTCGCGCAGCACTCGGAACTCCAGTCCGTCGAAGACGCGGTGCACCTCCTCGCGGTCCCAGTTGGTGCGGGCGAGGTCCTCGACATCGACCCCGATCTCCACGTCGCGGACGAGCTGGTTGAGGCGGCGGTTGCGCAGCACGCCGTCGAGGTGCTCGCGCAGCGCGTCACCCGCCTTGCCCTTGATCTCGTCGACGTGCGCGACCAGGCCGGTGAGGTCGCCGTACTGCCCCAGCCACTTCGCGGCAGTCTTGGGCCCGACACCGGGGACGCCGGGCAGGTTGTCGCTGGACTCGCCGACGAGCGCGGCGAGGTCGCTGTAGCGCTCGGGGCGCACGCCGTACTTCTCCTCCACCTTGTCCGGGGTCATCCGCCAGACCTCGGAGACACCCCGGACGGGATAGAGCAGGGTCACCTTGTCGCTGACGAGCTGGAAGGCGTCCCGGTCCCCCGAGCAGATGAGCACGTCCATGCCGGCCGCCTCGGCCTGGGTCGTCAGGGTCGCGATGAGGTCGTCGGCCTCGTAGCCCTCCGACTCCACGAACGGGATCCGCAGCGCCTGGAGCACCTCGTGCACCAACGGGATCTGGCCCGAGAACTCGGTCGGCGTCGCCGACCGGCCCGCCTTGTACTCGGCGTACTCCTCGCTGCGGAAGGTCTGTCGCGACTTGTCGAAGGCCACCGCGATGTGGGTCGGCTGCTCGTCACGCAGCATGTTGATGAGCATCGAGGTGAAGCCGTAGACGGCGTTGGTGTTCTGGCCCGTGCTCGTCGAGAAGTTCTCCGCCGGCAGCGCGTAGAACGCGCGGTAGGCGAGCGAGTGTCCATCGAGGAGGAGCAGTGTCGGCACGTGTGGCAGCCTAGGCGCAACCGCTGACACCCCGAGCACGAGAGGTGCCCCAATGACCGTCGACATCACCACCAGTACCCCGGACGAGGTGCTGGCCGCCGTCCGCGAGATGGAGGCGCTCAACCCGCGCTCCCTGAACGCCCGGATGGGCATCGAGGTCATCGAGGCCAGTGCCGAGCGGCTGGTCGCCACGATGCCGGTCGAGGGCAACACCCAGCCCTACGGCCTGCTCCACGGAGGCGCCTCGGTCGTGCTGGCCGAGTCGCTGGGTTCGATCGGGTCGGCCCTGCACGCCGGCCCGGACAAAGTGGTCGTCGGCGTCGACATCAACGCGACGCACCACCGGGCCGCGCGCGCCGGCCTGGTCACCGGCGTGGCCACCCCCCTCTCGGTGGGGCGCACGCTCAGCGTGTGGGAGATCGTCATCTCCGACGAGGAGGGCAAGCGCGTCTGCACCTCCCGGATCACCTGCCTGGTGCGCGAGCGCCCGCCGGGCGCCTGATCCCGCTCTGCCCGCTGGCCGGCCGGCCCAAGGCCAGCCCCCGGCGGCGCGATCCG
>NZ_HF570956.1:3077783-3080363 GCF_000367525.1 Phycicoccus elongatus Lp2
AGCGACGGATCCCGCGGACGCAAGGGGGCTTGGGGGTGTCAGTCCTCGATCTCGACCTTCTCGATGACAACGTCCTCGACCGGCTTGTCGTTCGCACCTGTGCGCACCGCCGAGATGGCGTCAACGACGGCGCGCGAGGCCGCGTCGGAGACCTCGCCGAAGATGGTGTGCTTGCCGTTGAGCCACGGCGTCGGCACGGTGGTGATGTAGAACTGCGAGCCGTTGGTGCCCTTGCCCATCCGCTTGCCAGCGTTGGCCATGGCGAGCAGGTAGGGCTTGTCGAAGGCGAGTTCGGGGTGGATCTCGTCGTCGAAGGTGTAGCCCGGGCCGCCGAAACCCTGACCGAGCGGGCAGCCGCCCTGGATCATGAAGTTGGGGATGATCCGGTGGAAGATCAGGCCGTCGAAGTACGGAGTGGGGTTGGTGCGACCCGCGTCATCCTTGTAGTCGAGCTCGCCCTTGGCCAGACCGACGAAGTTCTTGACGGTCTTGGGCGCCTGGTGCTCGAAGAGGTCGATGACGATCGGGCCGTGGTTGGTGGTGATGGTTGCCTTCATGCGGTCCATTCTTCCACGCCCGCCGTGTCGAGCCCGCGACGATCGGACCCAGACGCCGCACACCCAAAGCGCACGCACGCAGGGCGATTTGGCAGGATGGAGTTCGGACCGACCCTGGATTGGGTCCGGAGATCTCGAACGATCGCGACCGAAGGAGCACCACGTGTTCAAGTCCCAGAGCAAGACCGAGCAGGCGCGAGCCGCATTCGCCGAGGGCCTCGAGAAGGCCCAGGACCACGCCGCGACCGCCGCCGACAAGGCCACCGAGTTCCAGGGTCGCGCACAGGACGCGGCCGACGTTGCCCGGGGGCGTGCCCAGGAGGCCCGGGTCCAGGCCCAGGACGCTGCCGCGACGGCCCGCGAAAAGGCGCACGACTTCGCGGAGTATGCGGCGCCCAAGGTCGAGTCCGCCAAGGACACCTTCGTCGACGAGGTGCTCCCCAAGGTGGCCCAGGCCATCGCGACGGTGGCCGCTGGCGCCGTCGCCGCCAAGAGTGCCGCCACCGAGGCCGCGCACAATGCGCCGGATGCCTACTCGGTCCTCAAGGGCGAGTCCGCGGCCAAGAAGAAGGGCCGCGGCAAGTGGGTGCTCCTCCTCGGTGCGCTCGCCGCGGGAGCGGCGGTCGCGGCATACCGGAAGAGCACGGCGAAGCCGGACCCGTGGGCCACGGCGACGCCCTACGCCCCGCCGAGCACGGCCCCGGGCGCGGGGGCCAAGGTGGCCAACCTTGCCGACGCCGCCAAGGAGAAAGCCGCCGCGGCGGCGAGCGCGGCCAAGGACAAGGTGGAGGACCTCAAGAACGCCGCGGACGACGCGGCGGACACCGCCCTGGACAAGGCCGCGGACGCGACCGATGCCGTCGAGGACGCGGTCGACGAGAGCACCGACGCGGCCGGCGACGCCTGGACCAACGCCAAGGACTGGGCCGAGGACAAGGCCGACGAGGCGAAGGGCTGAGCCACCCGGCAATCCGCGAAAGGGCCGGTCACCCCGTGTGGGTGACCGGCCCTTTCGCGTATGCGGTGTGCGGCGCGGACCTCAGAGGTAGTTGGCCGGGTCGACGAGGGTGCCGTTGCGCTCGACCTCGAAGTGGAGGTGGCAGCCGGTGGAGGTGCCGGTCGTGCCGACCAAGCCGATGCTCTGGCCCGTCGTGACCGTCTGGCCGACGTTGACGGTGCGGCTCGACAGGTGGTTGTAGGTCGTGCGGTAGGCGACGCCGTCGACGGTGCCGTGATCGATCACGATGCGGTTGCCGTAGCCGCCACCCCAGCCGGACTCGACGACCTTGCCGGCCGCGGCCGCGGCGACGTTGGCCCCGCAGCCAATGGAGAAGTCGTCACCGGTGTGCATGCGGTAAGTGCCGTAGACCGGGTGGATCCGGCCACCGAAGCCCGAGATGACCGGGGCGACGAGGGGAGCAACGAGCGGCCAGCTGGCCGTTGCCCGCGCCTGCTCCTCGGCGGCGCGAGCCGCGTCCTGGGCTGCTTGCGCGGCGGCTGCGGCTGCGGCTTCCTCGGCGGCCTTGGCGGCGGCCTCCTGCTCGGCGAGGACGGCAACCTTGGCGGCGACGGCCTCGGCACGACGGGCGTCGGTCTCGGCGGCGGAGACAGTCACATCATCGAGGGGCTCGGACTCGATGCTCTGCTCGATTGCGGGACGGACATTGTCCCGCGAGGCGGCCTCGGGCTGTGCCGACGGTGTGACGAAGGAGAGCAGGCCGGTGGCCTGGGCGGCGATCACATCCGCACCGGGGCTCGATCCCGCGCTGGCGGTCGCCTGCGCGGCACCCATGACACCGGTGAGGGCCAGCAGGGCCACGGCCTGGCGCGGGCGGGTGAAGGATCGGCCGGCGACCTCCCGACGGGCTGCCCCGCGGGTGGACCCGTGACGTGCCGCCTGGCGCTGGGCGGCGCGGGAACGGCGGGTCGGGTTCTCGACGGCGGCCTTGGCGGCCATCAGCGCACGGGCCTCGGCGCGGGTCTGGGGGACGTAGGCCTCGAGCTGCTCGGCGGTGAATCGGCC
>NZ_HF570956.1:3080463-3084680 GCF_000367525.1 Phycicoccus elongatus Lp2
TCGGCGGCCGCTGCCGGACCGCCCACCCGCCCTCTTCCTCACCGCCCGCATGGCCTGGGTGAGCAGCGCTGGTGTGCGCGACGGCATACCCGGCAGTGAGCGCTTGCTCGACCACGCCATGGACTCGCTGCTCGGCTTCCACTGGGACTCCGAGAACCGCGGGTGGCTCACGCAGCCGGGCACGCCGACGCGCAAGGCGACCTATGACCACATGCACTGCGGAATGGCCGCCTCGGGGGCCCTGGCCGCGGGCCACCCACGCGCCCACGAGCTCCTCGACCGGGTCGTCGACGTCGTCGACACGCGGCTGTGGAACGAGGAAACCTTGACCTTGCGGGAGTCCTTTGCCGACGACTGGAGCGACGAGGAGGACTACCGCGGGGCCAACGCCAACATGCACGGCACCGAAGCGATGATCCTCCTGGGCCACGCCACCGGGGATCGCCGCTGGCACGACCGTGCGCTCGCCGTCGCCGACCGGCTGATCAACCACGCCGCCCGGGACCAGCAGTGGCTGCTGCCCGAGCACTTCACCGCCGAGTGGGTCCCGGACCTGGGCTACAACCGCGACCAGCCGGAGGACCCCTTCCGGCCCTACGGCGCGACCTTCGGGCACTCCCTCGAGTGGGCCCGATTCCTGCTCCAGCTGCATCGCAGTCCGTGGGTGGGCGGGCCGTCGTGGTTGCCGGAGTCGGCCGAGGCGCTGACGCGGCGCGCACTCGACGGCGGCTGGGGCATCGACGGCGTCGAGGGCATCCCCTACACCGTCGACTGGGACGGCACTCCCGTCGCCTCGGTCCGGCTGCACTGGCCGGTCTGCGAGGCTATCCAGGCGTCGGCCGAGTTGATCCGCACGACCGGGGACGAGCATTGGGAGCAGTGGTACAGCAGGCTCTGGGACCACGCCGCCGCCGTGTGGATCGACGAGAACGGCGCCTGGCGCAACGAGGTCGACGCCAACCTCCACGAGGCAGGGTCGGTCTGGCCCGGACGCCCCGACGTCTACCACGCCGTCGGTGCGCTGCGCAGCCCGCACACGGCGGGCAATCAACCATTGGATTGATGCGGTGACCGGGCGCCACGAGACCGATCACCGGCACGGTGGTCGGGTGAAGAATCCTCGCGCCGTGGTCGTCGTCGCCCTCCTCATCGTCCTCGCCTGGCTCGGGATCGGCGGGCTCGGCGGCCAGTCGGTCGGCAAGCTCTCCCAGGTGCAGAAGAACGACTCCAGCGAGTTCCTGCCCCTATCGGCCGAGAGCCGTGAGGTGCAGCAGACCGCCAAGAAGTTCACCGGCAGTCAGGCTCTCCCGCTCATCGTCGTCGCCACCGCCGAGGATGGCTCGACCCTCACCCCCGACGCACTGGCCGCCCTGGGCCGCCTCGCCACCGACCTGCCGGGGCTGGCCGTCGAGGGCGGCTCCGCCACCGTCGCCGACTACCTCACCGCCCCCTCGGTGCCGATGATCCCGAGCGAGGACGGCAAGGCCGCCATGCTGGTGCTCTCGCTGGACCAGACCAAGTCCTCGACGCCCGACAGCGCCGGGGAGCGCGCCCTGGGACCGATCGCGACCGTGGTGGGGGACGCGGCCGACGAGGCGGCATCGCAAACTGGCCTCACGGCATACGTCACGGGGCCGGCGGGCTATGTCGCGGACATCGTCAAGGCCTTTGCCGGCATCGACGGCCTCCTGCTCGGCGTGACACTCGGCGTCGTGCTGCTCATCCTGCTCGTCGTCTATCGCAGCCCGGTGCTCCCCTTTGCCGTCCTGCTGTCCGCGATCTTCGGCCTCAGCCTGGCCGGCGCCATCGTCTACCCGCTGGCCAAAGCCGGTCACATCGACCTCTCCGGGCAGAGCCAGGGGATCATGTTCATCCTCGTCGTCGGCGCGGCCACCGACTATGCACTCCTCCTCGTCGCCCGCTACAAGGAGGAACTCCACGAGCATGAATCGCCCTGGCAGGCGATGAAGGTTGCCTGGCGGGCCACCGTCGAGCCGATCCTGGCCAGCGCCGCCACCGTCATCCTCGGCCTGCTCTGCCTCCTGCTTGCCGACCTCGGCAGCACCCGCGGCCTGGGGCCCGTCGGGGCGATCGGCATCGTCGGCGCGCTGCTCGCCTCCCTCACACTGCTGCCCGCGCTGCTCGTGCTCGGACGGCGCTGGATCTTCTGGCCGGCCATTCCGCGCCCGGACCACGACGGGGTCACCCGTCACCTCGACGAGATCGGCACAGCGAGCCCCACGACCACGCCGGAGGGCGCGAGCGCCCCCGCCCGACGCGCGACGGGCTGGGCTCGACTGGCCGGTTTCGTCGGTCGCCGCCCTCGCGCCACGTGGGTCACCACCGCCGTCATCCTCCTGGCGTGTGCGGCCTTCGCGCCCACCTTCACCGCCAAGGGGATCCAGCAGTCCGAGGTCTTCCTCATCGATGTCGCCTCGGTCAGCGGTCAGCGCGTCCTCGAGGAGCACTTCGACGCGGGCTCCGGCTCCCCCCTGACTGTGATCGTCCCCCAGGACAAGTCCGCCCAGGCCCTCGCCCTCCTGGACCGCACGGACGGACTGACCGGTGCAGCGGCATACACGGGGGTGGCGGGACCGCCGGCCGGCGTGCCCGGCGCGCCCACCGTCCAACCCAAGGTCGTGGACGGGCAGGTCATGCTGCAGGCGACCCTGGACAGCCAACCCGACTCCCCGGAGGCCGAGCGCCTGGTCAGGGCCCTGCGCGCCGACCTCGACACCGTCACCGATCAGGCCCTCGTCGGTGGCCGCGCCGCCGAGGCGACCGATGTCAACACGACGAGCAACCGCGACCTGCTGCTCATCGCCCCGACCATCACCGTCCTCGTCTTCCTCGTCCTGATGCTGCTGCTGCGCGCCGTCGTCGCCCCCTTGCTCCTGCTGGTCGCCAACCTGCTGTCCTTCGGCGCAACCCTCGGCGTCAGCGCGATCGCCTTCAACCACGTCTTCCGATTCGGTGGCGCGGACCCCACGACGATCCTCATCGGCTTCGTCTTCCTCGTCGCTCTCGGCGTCGACTACTCGATCTTCCTGATGACCCGCGCCCGTGAGGAGACGCCCAAGCGCGGCACCCAACGCGGCATGCTCGTCGCGCTGGCCGTCACCGGAGGCGTCATCACCAGCGCCGGGATCGTGCTTGCCGCCACCTTCGGAGCGCTCGCGGTCATCCCGCTGCTGTTCCTCGCGCAGGTCGCCTTCATCGTCGCCTTCGGTGTGCTCCTGGACGCGCTCGTCGTCCGCTCGCTCCTCGTGCCGGCGGCCGTCGTCGATCTCGGCGACCGCACCTGGTGGCCGAGCGCGCTGGCCCGCCGCGGGTAACCTCGCGCAGTGACCTTCGACGGCCTCCCACTGCACCCACTCGTCGTCCACGCCGTCGTCGTTCTGCTCCCGCTCGGCGCGCTCGGCGTGCTGGCGCTGGTCTCGGTGCGCCGCTGGCGGGAGAGGTATGCCGGTCTGCTGGGTCTGGTCCTCGTCCTCGCCACCGCGTCGGCGTTCGTCGCGAAACTGTCCGGGGAGTCTCTGGCCGAGCAGGTCGGCTCCCCAGCGAAGCACGAGGTCTGGGGGGAGCGGCTGCCGTGGGCTGCCCTGGCGCTGCTTCTCTTGGGCGGTGGCTGGCTGGTCCTGGAGCGGCGCCGTCGGTCGGCGATCGGACCGGACGGGGCTCATGACGTGGCAGACCGGCCCGCCTCCTCGTCACTGGTCAGCATGCTCCCGGCGGTCCTGGCGGCCGTTGCAGCGATCACCGTGCTGTGGATGACCTTCATGACCGGCCACTCGGGAGCCACCGCCTCGTGGGCTGGCCGCACCGCCGCGACCAGCGGCGCCGCACCCTCCCCGAGCATCACGTCGCGCGAGGGTCAGTACACGATGGCCCAGGTCGCCGAGCACGCCACCGCCGCCTCCTGCTGGTCGGCGATCAACGGCGACGTCTATGACCTGACGACCTGGATCCCCCAGCACCCGGGGGGCGCGAACGCGGTCCGGTCGATCTGTGGCACCGACGGCTCGGCAGGGTTCAACTCGCGCCATGCGGCGACCAAGGAGGCCCAGGAGAAGTTGCCGGAGTTCAAGATCGGCACCCTGCTGCGCTGACGCGACGAATCTCGGTCGGCACCCTCCCATTTCTCATCCCAGTTCGTATGCCGCGACGTATCTCGGGTCGTGCGCCCTCCCATTTCTCGTCCCAGTTCGTATGCCGCG
>NZ_HF570956.1:3084780-3086554 GCF_000367525.1 Phycicoccus elongatus Lp2
ACGACGACCGGCAGGTCGCGCCCGGCCGCGGCCTTTGCGGCGCGGATGGCCTCCGCGAGGTCACCGGCGGGGTCCGGGTGGGCGCCGTGGCCGAGCACCAGGTCCAGGAGCAGCACGCCGCACTCGGCGTCGCGGGCCTCGGACGCGATCCGCTCCATTCGCAGGGTCGGGTCGATCATCGGGTGGGCACGGCCCCTGGTGAGCCCGTCGTCACCGAAGTCGATGACCAGGTGCCCGGGACCGGTCATCGCGCCGGTGAGGAGCAGGTCCTCGTCGTGCGCGATGTTGGACATCACCCGGCCCAGCACGGGAGCGGCGATGAGCATGCTCTCCTCGGCGAGCGTGCCTCCGCAGAACAGGCCGCGCAGGGCCGCACCACGGGTGCCCGGGTCACCGTCCTCGGCGACGCGCGACGGCCAGGTCGGTATGCCGCGGCCGGCCTCGGCGAGCGCCCTCTCGGTGCTCGTGGTCAGGTCGGGCCGTCCCGCTCCGAGGATCGCCCACCGGACGGTGAGCTCGAGCTCGGCGGCCAGGGCCGCCAACTCGTCCAGCACCTCCTGGGCGGGGGGCTTGGAGACGACGATGACGTCCTGGGTGGCCTCCTCGGCGGCGAGCGCACGCAGGGCCGCCTTGGCGGCGAGCCCACCGACCGCAGCCTTGAGGTCGCGACCGCCGACCCCGAGGCAGTGGCTCACCCCCACGTCGGCAGCGTCGAGGAGACACATGACCTGCTGGGCCCCGGTGCCCGAGGCGGCAACGATGCCGACCGGCCCGCGCCGCACGACATTGGCGAAGCCCAGAGCGACACCGCTGACGACGGCGGTGCCGCAGTCCGGGCCCATGACCAGGACGTCGGCGGCGTCCGCGGCCCGCTTGAGCGCGACCTCGTCCTCGACGGGGACGTTGTCGGAGAACAACATCACCGATGCCCCTCGGTCGATGGCGTCGTAGGTCTCGATCACCGCATGGCCTCCGGGGACGGAGATGACCACGAGGTTGGCCTCGCCTCGCTCGATCGCCGAGCCCAGCGTGCGGGGTTCAGGCGGCGCCCCCATGCCCTGGGGCGCTGACGTCCGGCGACGCAGGTCGGAGAGGGCCGCGTCCACGGCGGCGAGTCCGGCGCTCACCCCTTCAGGGCCTTGGCCCCGTACGGCGATGAGCAGGTCGTTGGCTCCGGCGTCGCCAGGCACGGTGAACCCCATACCGGTGAGCACCTCGACGTTGAGCTCGGTGGCCATCGCCACTTGGACCGCGCTCACGCCGGGGGTGGCGGCGACCGCCTTGGAGACCTGCATCAAGGTCACCGAGTCGTGGTAGGCGCCGCGGCGCACGTCGACCTGCTCGTTCACGAGACTCTCCCGAGGGCTGGTTGGGATTCGATGGTGGAGAGGAGGCCGGCCATGCCGGCGATGAGGTCGCGACCGGAACCGTGCCCGATCGCCTCGACGCGTGGACGCCAGCGCGCGGCAGCGCCCCGGTCCCCACGCATGACGGCGGTGACGTACGCGACGACCGGCGGCGCGGCATACCCCTCCGCGGCAGCACGCAGCAGGGTCGCCGAGAGCGAGGTCGTCCGGTGGGTGTTGGCCAAGACCGCGGTGGCCAGCGCCTGGTGCCCGCCGAGGGCGCACGCGGCGAGGAGCGCACCTGCGAGGGCGTCGTCCCCGGCCGGTGTCAGACCGTTCCCCCGGCCGATCAGGGTGGCAACAGCGGACCCGGGCTCCGCCGCTGCGGCGGCCACCAGGTGGGCGCGGCGCTCGGCCATCGGGGCGAA
>NZ_HF570956.1:3086654-3089814 GCF_000367525.1 Phycicoccus elongatus Lp2
GGGGCGCTCGGGCCGCCCGCCGCGACCAGCTCGCGCTGCCGCTCCTCGGCGAGCGTCTCGAGGGCGGCGTCGCGCCCCTTGGGCTGCCAGACGCGCAGGAAGGCGACGGCGGCCAGCAGGCCCGCGAGCGAGGCGACGATGTCGGTCAGTTCGACCGAGAACCAGGTGGCCGAGACCCACTGGGCGAGGGCGAAGGTGACGCCGACGACCACGGCGACGGGCCAGGTCTGGCGCACGCCGCGTCGGCCGTCGGCCATGAGCACGAGCATGAGGGGGACGAAGAGGGCCACGACGGGGGTCTGGTGACCGACGTAGGCGCCGATCTCGCGGTAGTCGATCTTGGTCAGTGTCCCCGCGGTGATGATCGGCGTCCCGATGGCGCCGAAGGCGACCGGGGCGGTGTTGGCGAGCAGGACGACGGCCGCGGCACGCAGCGGTGAGAAGCCCACCGCCATGAGCATCACGCCCGTGATCGCCACGGGGGCGCCGAAGCCGGCGAGCGCCTCGAGCAGGCCGCCGAAGCAGAAGGCGATGATGATCGCCTGGATCCGGGGGTCGTCGGAGATGAGGTGGAAGGTGGCTCGCAGGTCCTCGAACCGGCCCGAGACGACGGTCACCTGGTAGAGCAGGATCGCGGTGAAGACGATCCACATGATGGGGAAGAGGCCGAAGGTGGCGCCCTGGGTGGCCGCCATGACGGCGCGACCTGCCGGCATGCCCCACACGGCGACGGCGATGACGAGGGCGACGAGGACCGAGCACAGGCCGGCCCAGTGCGCCTTCCAACGCAGCACTCCCAGGGTGAAGAAGACGGTGAGCAGCGGGATGGTCGCGACCAGCGCGCTCAGCGTGAGGCTGCCACCCACCGGGGTGAGGGTCGGTTGGTAGGGGTCGACCGCGAGCGGGAGCCCCGCGGGGGAGGCAAGGGTCATCGAAACCTCGTGTGACGTCGTTGTCGGCGGTCTGGCGCAACTGTTCAGACCAATACTTGGCTTCACGAAAGTATGGTCAGCCCATTGAGTCGTCAAGTCCTGGGGAGAGTTCGACGCCGCCGATCACGCCGCGGCGCGCCCTGCGCGCCGCCGTGGAGGTCATGGAGCAGCCGGACGTCGACGAGGAGCGCTTCAACGACGCCGACACGGCCTTCCACGTCGCGCTCGCCGACGTCTCGGCCAATCGCCTCGCCAGCGACCTCACGATCGCCATCCGCCCAGCTGCGGGCCGAGCACCGCGCCATCCTCACCGTCGTCGAGGAGCGCGACGCCGACCGCGCGGAGCGGCTCGTCGAGGAGCACATTGGGACCGCGTGGGTGCGCCTTCGCCAGCCGAGCTGAGCACTGCAAGGATGGCTGCCATGGCCCGCCCCTACCGCGTCGAGGTTCCCCTGCGCTGGTCCGACATGGACGCCTACGGCCATGTCAACAACGTGCAGTACCTCCGGCTCCTGGAGGACGCCCGGGTCATCGGCTTCCGCGAGTGGTTTCCCGGGCGCGATGTCGTGGCGTCCGGACTCGTCGTGACCCACCACGAGATCGAGTACCTCCGACCGCTCGTTTATCGTGCCGCCCCCATCGAGATCGAGATGTGGGTGACGGCGGTCTCGGCGGCGGCCTTCAGCCTGGGCTATCGCATCCTCGACCCCCTCTCGGTCGGCACCGACGTGTATGCCGTCGCGCAGACCGGCCTGGCCGCCTTCGACCTCGAGGCCGGCCGGCCGCGCCGCCTGGGAGATGCTGCCATGGCCGAATTGCGTTCTCGCGTGGGCAAACCCGTGGCGTTCCGTTGGGTGGGCAAGTGACCGAACCCTTCGTGCTCGTCGACGAGGAGTCCCTCGCCGACCTCGGGCGGTATGCCGCGCGCGCCCGCTCGCTGGACCCGGACGCCGCCGTGCGACTCCAGGCTGTCGGCCAAGTGCTGGCTGCTTGGGTGGGTGTGCTGCCAGGCCACGGCCTCATGGGTGATGGCACGGTCCTGGGGCTGCGGACCTTTGCGCTCGCGACGGCAGCCGATCACGACGTGACCGTGCCCGTGCAGGCCATCACGGATCGCACCGCGCGAGGGACCCACGTCCTTCCGATTCCACCGACGCGCGCCTTCCCGCAGTGGGGGGCTCTCACGCCGCCGAGGTCCGGGTGGGAGCCGGTCGGGACGTTGGCCGCGGCCACACTGATCGAGGCCGCCACGGCTGGCATCCGCGAAATCGGTGTCGGTGCCGGGCCGGGCTCCGGTGCCCTGGCCGTCGCTGACCTTCGCTCCCGGGTCTGGGGCCGGCCGCTGGACGCGGTCCCCGCGGTGAGCGCCGGGGTCGGCTTTGCGGCATACGGGCTGGGATTCCTGACTCCGGACGCGATCGTGCCCGTGCACCGCAGCGGCCCGTGGCGGCGGCTGGCCTGCCCCGGTGGTTACGTCCTGATCCGCTGAGCGGCGACGAGCACGAGCGAGGATAGCGCGCCGATCGCGAGGAAGAGCAGCGCGAAGAGCAGGCGGTCGCCGCCTTCGACGTGCCAGGTCGAGAAGGCGGCCGTGGCCGCGGCAATGCCGAGCACACCACCGAGGACGTCGGCGAGCTGGATCGCCGACGACGCCTCCCCGTGCTCACCCTCGGTCACCATGCCCAGCGCGAGCAGGCTGGTGGTCGTCGTCCCCACGCCCATTGCGAGGCCGAGGAGGACCATGGGCAGCGCGAGGGTCGGCCACGGCAGGTGCAGGAGCGTGATGCCTCCGATCCCGGCATTGCCTGTCATGAGCAGGGCTCCGCCGGCGAGCACGAAGCGGTCGCGCGACA
This sequence comes from Phycicoccus elongatus Lp2, assembly GCF_000367525.1. GTDB lineage: Bacteria > Actinomycetota > Actinomycetes > Actinomycetales > Dermatophilaceae > Phycicoccus_A > Phycicoccus_A elongatus. Next base: position 3,089,440 of record NZ_HF570956.1, read on the forward strand.
CTGTGGTGCGGGTGTGTCCCTGCCACCAAGCTCCCGTCGCCCAGCCGAGTGAACCGACCGCGACGAGGCCACCGGCGACGAGGAGGGTCTGGTGGTACTCGGTGACGACGAGCAGTGGGACATAGGCGATTCCGGCGCCGAAGGCTGCAGAGAGCAGGGCGCGCGAGAGCATGACGGACGGTATGCCGCGGCGCATCAGCCAGGTGCCGGCCGGCACCAACCGCGGGGCGGTGAGGGCCACGCCGAGGACCCCGGCGACCGAGAGGACCGCGGGCCAACCCAGGCCGTGCTCGGTCCCGGCGGTGCCCCACTGGACGGCACCGGCGGCCAGCGCCAGGCCAAGACCGGACCAGGCGGCGCGGCGGGGGGGGGGGG
>NZ_HF570956.1:3089914-3093720 GCF_000367525.1 Phycicoccus elongatus Lp2
CCGCGATTTGCTCCCTCTCGACGGGGATGGGCACGGCGGCGACCCGTTGGCCGTCAGCGCTGGGCGAGATTCTCCGGCCCAAAGGCCTGCGGCAGGACCTCGCTCATGGGCAGGACACCCTCTGGCGTCATCAGCAGGCAGTCGGCGCCGCCGTTCTCCCACAGCAGTTGACGACACCGGCCGCACGGCATGAGCGGCTCACCGCGACCGTCGACGCAGTATGCCGCGACGAGGCGCCCACCGCCGGTGGCGTGAAGCTCGGAAACCATGCCGCACTCGGCACACAGGGTGACGCCGTAACCCGCGTTCTCGACATTGCAACCGGCCACGATCCGGCCGTCGTCGACCAGCCCGGCGACCCCCACGCGATAACCCGAGTAGGGCGCATAGGAGTGAGTCGTCATCTCGACCGCCCTCGCATGCAGGGCGTCCCAGTCGATGTCAGGAGCGCTCACGCCGACGCCTTCACGCGGGTGACCACGGCCGACAGGGCCAGCAGGCGCGCCCCCCCGAGCACGGCGTCCTCGTCGACGACGAGGTCGCCCTGGTGCAGGTCATAGGTCGGGCGGCCGGGCGTGCGCGTGCCGAGACGCGCCATCGCGCCGGGGGCGTGCGCGAGGTACCAGGAGAAGTCCTCCCCGCCCAGCGACTGCATGGTCGGGGCGGCCTGCATGCCGGCCGCGCGGGTGGCCAGGCGCAGCGCTTCGACGGCATCGACCTGGTTGACGACCGGCGGGACGCCCTTGACGCGCTCCAGCTTGGCCTCGACACCGTAGGGCGCGACGACGGCCTGGACGATCTCCTCGAGGAGCGGCCCGACCGAGAGCCAGGCATTGGCGTCCAGCATGCGCAAGGTGCCGCTGCACTCCCCCGAACTCGGGATCACATTGCTCGCCTTGCCGGCCTGGACCGTGCCCCAGACGAGCGCCGCGCCGGCCCGGGGGTCGAGGCGGCGGCCGAGCGCGGCAGGGACGTCGGTGACGACCTTGCCGAGCGCGAAGATGAGGTCCTCGGTGAGTTGCGGACGCGAGGTGTGGCCGCCACGGCCGTGGAGGAGCACGCGCACGTGGTCACAGGCAGCGGTCAGGGGTCCCTCTCGCAGACCGACCTGGCCGACGTCCAGGCTCGGGTCGCAGTGCAGGGCGAAGACCGAGTCGACGCCCTCCATGGCCCGGTGGGCGATGGCGTCGTGGGCGCCGCCGGGGATGATCTCCTCGGCTGCTTGGAAGATCGCCCGCACGGCGATCCCGCGCTCGCGCAGTTCGTCCTCGTGGGTGGCCAGGGCGAGCACGGCACCGAGCAGCGCCGCCGTGTGGACGTCGTGGCCGCAGGCGTGACAGACACCCGGGTTCGTCGACGCGAAGTCGAGGCCGGTGCGCTCCCGGACCGGCAGCGCGTCGATGTCAGCGCGCAGGGCGACGCGATAACTCGCCTGCTCCGGACCGATGTCGACCACCAGCCCGGTCCCCGGGAACGGTCGCACGGCAAGCCCGGCCCCGGAGAGTCGCTCGATGATCCGCTTCGTCGTGCGCGTCTCCTGCCGGGAGAGTTCCGGGTGGGCGTGCAGGTCGCGGCGGAAGGCGTGCAACTCGGGGGCCGACGAGGAGATGGTCGCGGTCAGGGCCGCGCAGAAGTCGTCGTCAGTCATCGCCCGACAAGCGTACGCCGACTCAGCGGCTCCTCCGGCCGCCTTCGGTATGCCGCGGGGCTCGCTCACGCTTGCGCGCCTCCCAACGCCGCGCCATCCCGGCCATTTCCTCACCGACGAAGACGAGGAACTCGCGCGACTCGGCCAGCCGTTCGCGTGCCTGTGCGTCGGGTGCGGCCGTGACGCCCTCGTCGAGCGCCCGGATGATCGGGCCGTAGACCTGGTCCGATCGCAGCAGGAGGCTGTGCCACACATCGTCCATGGCGACATAGACGTCCTTGCGACCCCCGGGCTCCCGCTCGCGGCGCACCCAGCCGACCTGGACCAGGTACTTCACCGCTCCCGACACTCCGGCCGCACTCACCTGCAGTGCCTCGGTCAGCTCGACGGCCGTCATCCGGCCGTCACTGTCTGAGAGCAGGGCGGCCCAGACGCGCGCGGGAAGGGGGGGCAGTCCCGCTTCGGACAGGGCCGACGCCAGGTGCTCGACGGCCTCTCGGCCGGCCTCTCGCCCCGCGGTCGCCCGGGGGGGCTGTGGGCGGGGGGCGGACGGCATACCGGAAAATCTACAACATTCATGATTTCCTGAAAACCGGCGTAGTCTCCGGAGCATGACTGCAGTCATCCAGACCCGGGGTCTCACCAAGCACTTCGGCACCACCGTCGCCCTCGACGGTCTCGACCTCACCGTCGAGGAGGGCACCGTCCACGGCTTCCTCGGCCCCAACGGCGCCGGCAAGTCGACGACGATCCGCATCCTCCTCGGCCTGCTGCGGGCGACCGGCGGCCGAGCGCGCCTCTTCGGGCAGGACCCGTGGCGCGACGCCGTCGACCTGCACCGCCAACTCGCCTACGTGCCCGGCGACGTCACGCTGTGGCCGAACCTCACCGGCGGTGAGGCGATCGACCTGCTCACCCGACTGCATGGCCGCCATGACCCAGGGCGTCGCGCCGACCTGCTCGAGCGCTTCGACCTCGACCCGACGAAGAAGGGCCGGTCCTACTCCAAGGGCAACCGGCAGAAGGTCGCCCTCGTCGCGGCGCTCGCCTCGGACGCCCCCCTGCTGCTCCTCGACGAGCCGACCTCCGGCCTCGACCCACTCATGGAGCGCGTCTTCCAGGAGGAGATCGTGCGCGTGCGTGACGAGGGGCGCACGGTGCTGCTCTCCAGCCACATCCTCAGCGAAGTCGAGAAGGCCTGCTCGGTCGTCAGCATTGTGCGGGCCGGCACGATCGTCGACTCCGGATCGCTCACCGCTCTGCGACACCTGGGCCACACGCACGTCGTCGCGACCTATCCCGACGGGCACACCGAAACCGCCGACCTGGAACCGAGCGAGGTCGCCGGCTGGGTCGCCGCGCGACCGGGGCTGGCCTCCCTCACCGCGACGCCGCCCACACTGGAAGAACTCTTCCTCGCCCGCTACGAGAGTGGGGCGCCGACCCGATGAGCGCCGTGTCGGGCACCGGCCCGTTGCTCGCCCTCGCCCTGCGACGGGACCGGGTCCTCATCCCCCTGTCGGCGCTGGCCCTCACCGCCTACTCGGTCGGTTCGGCCAAGGCGACGGTCGCGCTCTACTCCGATGCTGCCAGCGCGATGAAGGACCTCGGCAGCGTTCTGAACTCCCCCTCGACCCTCACCCTCTACGGCCCGGCGACGACGACCAGTCTCCAGGGACTGTCCATCTTCAAGACTCTGCTCATGGGATCCGTCTTCGTCGGCCTGCTCGCCTTCACCATCGTCCGTCGCCACACCCGGGTCGAGGAGGAGGAGGGACGCCTCGAGCTCATCGGCGCCGGCGTTGTCGGCCGGCAGGCCCCGCTCACCGCGGCTGTGCTGCTCGCCGTCGCGACCACGCTCCTCGTCGGTGGCCTGTCCGCGGCGGGGATGATCGGACTCGGTTTCCCGGCAACCGGGTCCTTGGGCTTCGGCGCCGCCTGGGCGATCACCGGCCTGGTCATGACCGGCGTCACGGCCGTGGCCTGCCAGCTGACCAGTAGCGCCCGCGGCGCGGCCGGCTGGGCCCTCGGCACCCTGGGCGTGCTCTTCGTCCTGCGGGCCGTCGGCGACACGGCGACGAGCGACGCCGGCCGATCACTGCGCTGGATCTCCCCCCTCGGTTGGGTCAACCAGGTCTTCCCCTTCGGCGCTGACCGC
>NZ_HF570956.1:3093820-3097460 GCF_000367525.1 Phycicoccus elongatus Lp2
GGCGTCCATTGTGCGCAGCTCGCGGTCGGTGTCGAGGGAGTCGGTCGTCGGCTGCCGTTCGCCGATCCGGACGGCGAGCGCCTCGCGGCGTCGGTCCGAGCGGGCGGCGTTGAGCAGCGTGTGGCGCGCCACGGCATACAGCCAGGGCAAGGCCTCTCCGGGGCGGGTCGGGACGTCGTCGAGCCGTCGCCAGGCGACGAGGAAGGTCTCTGCCGCGATGTCATCGGCGTGGGCAGGGTTGCTTCGTCGTCGGGCGAACGCCAGGACGGCGCCATGGTGGGCGGCGAAGAGGGACCGGAAACGGTCCTCGCGCGGCGTCATGGTGTCTATGTCCGATCCGGTCCCGAGTGTGTCGCCGTCACGCGGGGCGGGCCCAGGCGCGGAGGCGATCGGCGTCCCAGGTCGTGATGATCCGGTCGGGCGGGACGCCCAGGCGGGTCGCGCGCGCGGCGCCGTAGGCCTTCATGTCGAGTTGGCCGGGCGCGTGGGCGTCGGAGTCAATCGCGAACAGGCACCCCGCGTCGAGCGCGAGGCCGATGAGCTCGTCCGGGGGGTCGCACCGCTCGGGACGACTGTTGATCTCCACCGCCGTGTCGCTCTCGGCGCAGGCTTCGAAGACCGCCTTGGCGTCGAAGTCCGACTGTGGCCGCGTTCCTCGCGAGCCCTCGACGAGCCGACCGGTGCAGTGCCCCAGGACGTTGACCCGCGGGTTGCGCACCGCCGCGACCATCCGCTTGGTCATCGGGGAGGCGTTCATCCGCAACTTGCTGTGCACCGAGGCCGTCACGAGGTCCAGGCGCGAGAGCATCTCGGGACTCTGGTCGAGCGAGCCGTCGTCGAGGATGTCGACCTCGATCCCCTTGAAGAACGAGAAGCCCTCTCCCACACCGCGATCGATTGCCTCAACGATCGCGATCTGTTGAGCCAGTCGCTCAGCGGTGAGCCCATTGGCGACGCGCAACTGTGGCGAATGGTCCGTCAACACCATCCATGAGTGGCCCGTCTCGAGGCCGGTGAGCACCATCTCGTCGATCGGCGACCCACCGTCGGACCAGTCCGAGTGGAGGTGGCAGTCGCCCTGCAACGCGGCATACAACTCCTCGCCGCCCTCGGCCAGCGGACCGCCGGACTTCTCCTCCAACCCCGAGAGGTATGCCGCGGTCTCACCTCGTGCGGCCGCCTCGATGACGCCGGCCGTGGACTTCCCGATCCCGGGGATCTGCTGCAGAGTCCCCGCGTCGACCTGGCGGTCGAGCTCGCCCGGCGCCAGGGCCTTGAGGGTCTTGACCGCCTTGCGGAAGGCCTCGACGCGATAGCTGCCGGCGCGGGTGCGTTCCATGAGGAAGGCGACCCGGCGCAGCGCGTCGATCGGGTCGAGCGGCTCCTCGACGGGAGCGATGAGGTGGACCATCAGCCCGCGATTGCGCCGAGGCCGGTGAGCAGCCGGTCGACGTCCTCGTCGTTGGTGTAGGGCGCCAGGCCGACCCGGATCGCGCCGGTGTCACCGAGGCCGAGGTGGCGGCTGCACTCGAGGGCATAAAAACTGCCGGCGGGGGCATTGACCTTGCGCTCGGCCAGCGCACGCCGGACGTCCTGGTCGTCATGACCTGCCAGTGTGAAAAGCAGTGTGGGAGTGCGCTTCTGCGCGTTGGAGAAGACGCGCACGCCGGGCAGAGCCCGGATCCCGGCCTCCAGCCGCTCCTGCAGTCGCTGCTCGTGCGCGTGGAGCGCCTCGAAACCCGCGACGACCCGCTCCCGCCGGTGCGAGGTCTCGTCGCGCTCCCCGGAGAGCGAGGCGAGGAAGTCGATCGCGGCGGTCGTGCCGGCCATCAGTTCGTAGGGCAGGGTGCCGAACTCGAAGCGCTCCGGCACGTCGTCGGTGGCCGGCACGAGCTTGTCGATACGCAGGTCCTCGAGGACTGCGGGATCCGCCGCGACCACGCCGCAGTGCGGGCCGAGGAACTTGTAGGGCGAGCACGACCAGAAGTCGGCCCCGAGCGCCTCGCGATCCACGCTCTTGTGGGCGGTTGCGTGGACTCCATCGACCCAGAGCAGGCCGCCGACCGCATGGACCTTGCGCCCCACCGAGCAGACCGGCGGTCGCGTGCCGATGAGGTTGGAGGCTGCTGTCATCGCCACCAGCCGGGTGCGGTCCCCGATGACCGCCTCGAAGTCCGCCGTCGTCTGCTCTCCGGTCTCCGGGTCGAAACCGGCCCATCGCACGGTCGCCCCGACCGCCTCGGCCGCCTGCACCCACGGACGCACATTGCTGTCGTGGTCGAGCCGCGAGACGACGACCTCATCGCCGGGCCCCCACTGCTTGGCGAGCGCCCGGGAGAGGTCATAGGTGATCTGGGTGGCGCTGCGCCCGACGATGATGCCGCCCGGGTCACTGCCGAGCAGATCGCCCAGGGCGGTGCGGCACGCAGCGACGACCTCCTCGGCCCGGCGTTCGGCTGCCGTGACGACGCCGCGGTTGGCGACCGCCGCCATCAGGGTGTCGGCCACGGCGTGGGCGACGACATCGGGAGTCTGGGTGCCGCCCGGCCCGTCGAAGTGGGCGGCGCCCTCCTTGAGCGCGGGGAAGTGGCTGCGGACCTTGCCGATGTCGTATGCCGCGGGGTTGGGGCTCATAGCCCCATCCTGCCGGGCGCGAGGTCAGGAGGTGAAGGTGTAACGGACGACGCTGTCGCCGTCTCGGACGGTCATGCCGTCGTCGTCGGTGCGCAGCACGGTCAGCTCGTGCCAGCTGGCGACGCGGATGTGGCGACCTCCGGTGATCTCGACGACGTGTCGGCGAGAGACGGGGAACCAGAGCACGCGCGCGGTCTCGCGGCGCAGGACCTCGCCGGGGCGCAGACCGGCCTGCTCGCTGCGCGACCGGCACGGGGCTGATGCGCTCGTGGTGAGGGCGTCGATACTCCGGCCGCTGGTCACCCGGCACCGGCCGTTCTGGAGGATGTCCTGCAGGAACACCTGCCCGTCGGGTGCGGTCCAGGTCTCCTGAGCGGTCCGCAGGATGGTGCGGCTCGTCGCGGGGTCGATGAGCATGACGGTCCCGGCGTCCAGCGGGAGGACCGCGAATTCGGGGAGGCCTGCCAGGTGTGCGGCCGTGGGGTTCACGTCTGTGGTGGACGGGTACGGCATCGTCCAGGAGGTGGTGCCGTCGGCCCCGATGCCGTAGAGCGTGCACGAGGAGGGCTCGGTCTGACTGTGACAGGAGAGCGCGATCGTCGCCGCCCGAGTCGTGGCCAGCACCCAGAGGGTGTTGTTCCCTTGTGGATCGTTCCAGGTCCAACGCTGAGTGGCGTCGAGGCGGGCGGCGTCGATCTGGCTCCCGTGGGTGATGAGCAGGCGCTCACCACCGATCTGACGCTCGCCTCCGGCGACCGACCCGAGGGTGATGGTCCGACCCGAGACCAGGTCGAGCACCTTGTTCTCCGCGTCGGCGACAAGGGCGCGGTCGGCCACCGCACGGCCGGCGAACGCGGGTGCTTCCCACTGGGCGCGGACTCCCTGCGAGCGAGGTGTGGTCACCCAGGCGAGCAGGCCGAGGGCGACGAGAACGCCCGCGATGATCGCGGCAGACCACTTCCCGGCAACCCAGGACCCCCGGAACTCATCTCGCACCCGACGCCAC
>NZ_HF570956.1:3097560-3112676 GCF_000367525.1 Phycicoccus elongatus Lp2
CTGTCCCGCGTCAAGAAGTTGGCAGGTTTTCGGGCTCGGGAAAGTTGGGTGTCGCCGGGTCAGCGAGGCCCAAGTGGACCTCTCGGGGCCTGTTCCAGGCCAGCGCCTCGTGCGGCCGGTGGGTGTTGAACTCGATGCGGAACGTCTCGGCTTCTCGGACCAGGTCGAGGGCGTCGTCGATCTGCTCGCGGTACAGCCGCTCGTACTTCAGCGACTGGAACGCGCGCTCTCGCACGCCGTTTTGGCCCGGCGACCTCACGCGGGTGCGGACGTGACGCAGCTCGGGTCGCTTGGTGATGAAGGACTCGAAAACGAACGAACGGAACGGGCCGCCGTTGTCGGTGACCAGGGTGATCGGGACGATCTCGCCGGTGTCGGGGTCGGTCAGGTACTCGATGAGCGACTGCCCGTCCGGGAGCAGCCGCTCGGCCTCGGCCAGCGCCAGCTCGACGGCCTCGATCGCGTCGTGCTTGTTCGCCGTCGGCGACCAGTGCCACCCGAACTCGTACTTCGACCAGTAGTCCGCGACGCCGGCGACTCGCCAGGTTCCGCCGGTGGTGGTCTCGTACTCGCTGAAGTCGAACTGCCACACCATGTTCGGCCCGGTCGGAGGCGCCGCGAACGCGGCCTTGCGGGCTGCGGCGAGTTGACGTCGTTCCCGCTGGTAGGACGCGGACAGGAGCAGGCCTTCCTCGGCGAGCACCCGAAGAACGGTCGACTGGGAGAGCCGGTGTCCGGCGTGGCGGGCCATGGCCCACACCTTCCGATGTCCCCATGCCGGATGCTGCCCAGCCAGCGACGTCACGACCTCCCGGTGCGCGTCGCGGGCCGGCGCCGGCCACGGTCCTTTCGGCGGATGCCCAGCCCTGGCCTTGGCCTGCCACCGCCGGTACGTCCGTTCCGGGATGCCGACCAGCTGGGTGAACCTCGCGGTCGGCATCCCCTCGCTGACGCGGACTACCTCGAGGTCCGTGAAGGGCCCAAACGGCCCTCCGCGCTCTTCTTCCACACCCGGATCTCGACCGCGGCCTCACCCAGCGCCCGGGTCAGGTCATCAACCTCGGCCTCCAGCTGGGCCTCCCGAGTCGACGGACCGGTCTTCCCAGCAGCCAAGGCGGACTTGCCGGCCTCGATGAACTCGGCCTTCCACCGCCCAATCGACTGCTCGGACACCTTCTCCTTGCGGGCGGCCTCGGCGATCGAGACCTCCCCGGCAAGGATGCTCAACACGATCCGGGACTTCTTCTCCGGCGGAATCACCGGTGGTCGCCCCATGGCACACCTCCCTGACTCAGGCGCCGATCATGCCCTCATAACCGGCCTGCCAGAAAGTCTGAAGCGGGACATCGCCACGAGCCCGACCAGCCCGACCTCCGCGACCTCCGAGACCTCAGCCCCATGGAACGTCACCTCACCGAACTGCTCACCGCAGCCTGAGCCCCTTCGACGGCCACGGTGCTCGAGGGTGACCCCGCCCGGGGCACCATCACGGGCGCCATCGGCGCCCTCACGGGGGATGCCGTGTGCCTGCAACTCTTCGGGTCGGCCGGGCGGGGCGACGGTGCTCGCCTGTGCCCTCGCAGCGCTCGTCGCGTGCACGGTCTCCCTCCTTGCGACTGCGGTGCCCATTGCCCGGTTGTTCGCCCCGATCGCGGACTGCGTCGAGGACCAGCGTGGCTTCAAGTACCTCGACGACCGCGACCTCATCAACTTCGTCGACGGCACGGAGAACCCGCGCGGCACCGAGCGGGTGGCGGCAGTGCTCGTCCCGAGCGGCACGTATGCCGGGGGAACCCATCTCCTCATCCAGACCTACCTCGACCGCCAGGCCGAGTGGAATGCCCTGACCATCGAGGACCAGGAGGGCGTCATCGGCCGCACCAAGTTCGACGACATCGAGATCCCCGACGCCGAGAAGAAGCCCTTTGCGCACAACGTGAAGAGCAAGGTCGAGATCGACGGCACCGAGATCAAGATGTTCCGTCAAAATCGCGCCATCGGCACCGCCAAGGAGCACGGCACGATGTTCGTCGGGTTCGCTGCCGAGGCGTCGACGCTCACCACCTCCTTGCGCCAGATGATCACAGCTGACGCCGACGGCAACTACGACCACTTGCTCGACTTCGTGACCGCAACGACCGGTGCGATGTATTTCGTTCCGCCCCAGGCATTTCTGGACGCCATGACCGGTTAGGCGAGCACCTCGCGCAGCAGGCCACCCATGGCCGTGACACCTGCGACCAGGCGATCATCCGGCACTCCGGAGAAGCTCATCCGGGCATGGTTGACCTCGGGCTCGGTCGCGAAGAAGGGGGCGCTGGGCACGAGGATCACGCCCGCGCGCGGGATGAGGTGATCGCGCTGGAAGGCAGCCGTGTCGAGGCCCTCGGGGAAGGTCACCCAGGTGAAGAGCCCACCATCGGGCCTGGTCCACCGCACTCCGGCGGGGAAGTGCTCCTCGATGCTGGCGAGCATGAGGTCGCGCTGGTGCCGATAGGTCGGGAGCATCCCGGCGATGTGGGCTTCGATGTCGAATCCGGAGAGGTATGCCGCGGCCGCCCGCATGTTGAGCGTCCCGTTCTGGGTGTCGGCGGCGAGCTTGAGCAGACTGAGATTCTCGCGGATCTCGGGCTCGGCGAGCACCCATCCCAGGCGCAGGCCGGGCGCGAGAATCTTGGAGAAGCTCCCAAGATGGATGACCCGCCCACTGGTGTCGAGGCTCTTGATGCTGGGCAGCCGCTCCCCGTCGTAACGCAGCTCGCGGTATGGCGTGTCCTCGAGGACCATGACGTCGAACTCGTCCGCCAACTCCACCAGTCGGCGGCGCCGCGCCAGGCTCATCGTGCGACCGGTCGGGTTCTGGAAGTCGGGGACGGTGTAGATCAGCTTGACCCGCTGCGTGGTCCGCAACACCTGCTCGAGCGCGTCGGTGTCCAGACCCTCGTCGTCCATCGGCACCGACGCGTAGGCCGGTTCGCACGGATTGAAGGCGATGAGCGCACCCAGGAAGGTGGGGCGTTCGCAGACGATCACGTCGCCGGCATCGATGAAGAGTTTGGCCACCAGGTCGAGACCCTGCTGACCACCTTGGGTGATGAGCACGTCGTCGGGGGCGCACGGCATACCGTCCGCGGTGAGCCGCCCCGCAACGAGGGCTCGCAACTCGGGCGTGCCGTCCGAGGCGGTGTACTGCAGCGCCGACGCATTCGCCGGCGTGAGCAGGTCGTCGTAGATCTTGTGCAACTGCTCGATGGGGAAGAGCGTGGGATCGGGGTAGCCGCCGGCGAAGGACGTGATCCCCGGCTGACCGGCCAGGGCGAGGAACTCACGGATGGCCGAGGGCTGCACCCGCTCGGCGCGGCGCGCGAAGCGGGTCATGAGAAGTGGTCGAAAAGGGAGGAGCCACCCAGGATCGTCTGCTGCAGCGCGGACTCGCGGTCCTCGATCTCGCGCGCCCGCGGAAGCGCCGCCTCGAACTCCTGGGCGGTCCCCACAACCAACCCGTCGTCGTCGCCGACGATCAGGTCGCCGGGCGCCACGCGGACGCCGCCCATGTCGAGCACCGGGTTGGCGACCGGCTCGGCCGTCGCGGCATACGCATTGGGTGCAAAACCGCTGGACCACACCGGAATCGCCAACTTCGCGACCGTCGCCGTGTCCCGGGTTCGACCGCTCACGACGAGGGCCGCGAGCCCACGACGCTGCGCCTCGGAGGCGAAGAGTTCACCCGCCACGGCTCGCTCCCCGTCGCTCGCATCGACGACGAGCACATCGCCGGCCTCCGTGGTGCGCAGCGCGGCGATGACCGGCCGGAGGTCACGATCGGCGCGAGCGGTGACCACCCGCCCGGCGAACCGGCGCCCCGGCACGATCGGCCGGATCTCGTGCGGCAGCACGCGGAGCGCAGGCGCGGCATCGATCAGGCTGGTCGTCGAGAGGGTTGCCAGCGTGGCGAGGAGGGCGGCGGGCTCGGAGGTCATGCCTCACGCTAACCAGAGGAGGCCTCGGTCGGCGAGGTACCACGGCTCCCGCGACAACCCGGTCGGGAGCTTGGACTTCCAGTGCGAGACATAGATTCGCGTCAGTGGCGGCGCATCGCGTCGGCATGCCAGAGCTCCTGGAGCCCGGTCGAGGTCCATGCTCAGGGATCGACCACCCCGCCGCCTGATGCACGTATCAGGGGCAACTCCCCCGCCTCCTCACCAGTGCCGCGCCCGATCTGCGGGTACGGGACACCATGATTCAAGGGGGATGGCCATGGGATGGATCGGCATCGAATGGGTCAAGAAGTACAACGGACTCTCGGGCAATCTGACTAACACCAAGACGCAGGCGGAGGGCTTCTACAACACGCTCTCAGCCGTGCGGCGCTTCAACTGGGGCGATGACGCGGCCTGGGACGTGGACTTCGAGCAGCAGGGTCGGGGCACGCCGAGCGCCGGTACCGACACGACCTGGGCGGACAACGTCGACGCAGTCTTCTTCTCGGGCCACGGCAGCCAGGGGGGATTCCACTTCGGCCGGAAGGTCGACAACTCCGTCGCGAGCAACACCGAGATCATCTGGGGGGATCGGGACCTCGAGTTCGTGGCGCTCGATGCCTGCCTCGTGCTCGAGGAGAAGGGCGTCTTCGACCGCTGGGGTTGGCCGGTCTTCCGCGGTCTCCACCTGTTGTGCGGCTTTCACACCGTGACCGCGGACGAGTCCAACCGAGGTCGGCTCTTCGCGCAGTACCTCAACGCCGGCCGCACGGTCCGTCAGGCGTGGATCCGCGCCGCGCAGGACACCGAGGGATCGGCCACTCAGTGGGCCTATCTGCGCGCCGACGGCAACCGCAGCGACACCTACAACGACCACTGGTGGGGCAAGGGATCCGTGGGCAACGACCCGACCAACCCGACCACCCTCTGGTACGCGCGCGGCGCGTGCTGACCACCACCCCAACGTTTCAGCAAGGAGACCGTCATGCCCGTCACCATCAACCTCCCGAAGCTCCGGCTCCCGGATGCCTACCCACTGCTCACCACCGTGACCAAGCCCTGGGACGAGCACGAGCTCGCCGAATTGGGCGAGCGCCTCGGAGGCGTGCGCCTCGAACGAGAAGGCCTGTGGCACACCGGTCGCAGCGCTCTTCACCTCGTCGAGGTGTATGCCGCGAGCCGCTCCTTCCGCTTCGAGCTCCTCGCCAGTGACGAGCTCGACGGAGCCGCCGATGTCGGCGTCGAGCCGGACAAGGCTCGCGCCATCGCCGAGGACTTCCTGGCCCCCTTCCGCCCGGACGGTGGCGACCTGACGCTCCGCGACATCTCGGACGCGATCGTCTTGGTCAGCGAGTCACCGAAGGCGGACCCCCGCCGATTCGTCACCGCCACCGAGGTGTCCTTCGGCTTCAGCCGTGGCGACATCGGCTTCGTCGGTCCGGGGGCCAAGGCCCGCGTGTCGGTGCGGCCCGACGGGAATGTGGCTGCGGCATAACGGTTCTGGCGCGATGTGGAGGAGCGCGGCAGCGTCCCCGCTCGAAGTGCCGACGAGATCGCCCAGGCGTTCGGTGCCTCCCCGACCTTCGGGCGGCTGACCGACGACCTCGTGAAGGTCGAGATCACGTCCGCCGAGGCCGGCCTCTTCGCGCTTCCGCCGACCGAGGTTCAGGACGTCTTCCATCCGGCCCTCGAGCTGCGGGGGACCCTGACGACCGAGGACTCCTCGGTGGGCTTCTGCACCTATGTCTCGGCCGTCGACCCTCGCCGGATGGTCAGGGAGCGCCACGAGGCACGTCGCCGCAGCCCTGCACCACCCGAGCTGGTTGCCTGATGCGGTGGGTCGGCGAGGTCGCCGTGCCAAGCGTCAGCGGCCGCCTCGTCAGCAAGGCCGACCCGGCCCACAACGACCCTGTGCAGGCGTTCGCCCAGGTTCCAGCCGCAGTACCTGGCCGCGGTGCCCTCGTAGGGCGAGAACTCGCCCTCGACCCCAGCCGGACGTACCAGCCCCAACAAACGACAACACCCGGACCTTGAGGGTCCGGGTGTTGCCGATGCCTTGAGACATCACAGAGTGGGTAGTTCCCGAAAGTCCATGACCTGCGGCGACCTCGCGACCAAGCTCACCGCTGGCACAGGCGGCGATGTCGGCCAAGCACCGCGCGGCATCGCGACCAATCGGGACGTCGGGCTCGCGTCACACCGCCCACTTAGAGGAACAACTGACCGACCCGAGTGACGCGGCAAGAGACCGCGAAGGGGGTCCCAACGCCACACTGTGGAAGTCCTGCCCCGGTCTGCGAGAGCTGCCCTTCGTTCCGGTGTTGTCGGGACAGTGTGTGGGACGACCCAGGGTGTCGGTCCTTACGGCTATCGTGCGGTCCAGCTCGTAGGGAGGACCGGGATCAGACACTGGCTCGAAGGTGGCAGTTCATGGGCAAAGCACGACCGAACCGCAGGCGGAAGGCTCTGCGCCGCCACATCGGCCAATTCGACTCGGAGAGCCTCTGGCTCCTGCTTGCTGCAGCTGGCGCGTCCCCGGCCGTCAGGCACAAGTGGGTCCGCGTCGGCCACCTGGTAGAACTCGCGTCCAAGACGACGGGCCTATCCGGCAGGCACGCCGAACCCGGCGTTCTGCACGACCTCCTCGAGCGAGCTGCCGAGTCGATCGGCAACATCTACATGTACGAGGACTACCTCCCCGAAGACCCTCGCGACAACGTCCGGGTTCGGATCTCGGACTACACGCTGCGCATCGGCCCAGGCGACATCGAGCGCCCGGTCGCCGACATCGACCGCGCGCTGCTGGTTTCGAAGGCGATCGATCCGCTCCTGATTGACCGCATCGGCTTCGGGGTCCGAGACTTGCTTGACGTCGTTCTTGGTTACCAGGACACGGCCATCGCTACCGTCGCGGAGTCGTGGCCGGAGGGCGACATCGATCTCAACGGGGACACGGTCGTGACGACTGAGGAAGTCGAGTCCGCCGAGCGACTTCTCGCCCTCGGCACGCCTGAGGATCTGCTCCCTACTGATCGGCACCGCCTCGCGCTGAACTGGATCACGTGCACTTCCGCAGCCTTGTCCTATGACCCCGGGTCGCGGCAGAGTCCGGTCGGACGCTTCCTTCGAGTTGAGGACCCGTCCTGGGTGGAGCCGCGCTGGTTGCCGCTCCACTTCGTTCCTGGCGCCCTGGCTCAAGCAGTCGGCGAGTTGGCCGCTCAGGTGGCAACTGATCCTGTTGCACGCCGACGCTTCGCAGAAGTCAGCGCGGCTGAGGCCCGCTACGCCCTGTGGAGGTTTGGTGACGTCTTCGGGCCGCCCGACTATGAGGGCGCACCGATGGCGTCGCCGCGCAACGTAGTCCAGTGGGCCTCGTCGCCCACTGGGAGGCACTTCGTTCTGGTGCAAGTTATGAGTGAACTGAGCGTCGAGCTGTTCGAGATGCCGGAGGAACCGGAAACGCTGCGCGCAACAAAGTCGGCAGCGTCCGACCCAGCCAACCCCCGCAAGGTCTCCATGACGTACGGCGAGATGACATTGCGACCGGGAGCCGAGGTCGTCCCTCTTCTCGTCGTCGCGAGTCCAAGCCACATCGCCGCGTTCGTGCGGCCCGGTCTTCCCGCGGTGTCGTTGGACGACCTGCGTTGGATGTCGAAAACGGCGGACTCCGAGTTGGACCTCTTCAACTACTGCCGCGACATGTCCAGACCCGACCTTCCACAGTTCATGGGATGGGAAGCGATCAATATCTGGGAGTGGTGGCGGTCCAACGGCCAGAGCTTCTTCTCCGGCGGCCAGGCGCCAAGTCTGATGATGATCACGCCTCACTGGGGAACCGCGGAGTGGGTGCTTGGCGCGAAGCGCACTCCCGTCGAGGTAGCGCTTGCTCGCTTGGGCTTGCCCCCCCTGCGAGATCTGGAAGCCGACCCCGAAGACGATAACGTCGGCCCCCGACTCCTCGCCGGACGCGTCCGAGACTCCACGCCGGTAGAGGCCTGGAGGGGGCGCCACAAGGCGCCGGACCCGATCGGTTGGTCGGTCCATGTCAGTGAGGTTCCTGTTGCCGTCGAGGCACTGCGGACGGGTTGGCCGGAGGAGCAGTTCGCGTTCCTGTCTGACCTGGCCATCGGGCTCTCCTACGCTTTCGAGCAGATCACCCATGTCTGGGTTGAGGCTCACCGAGACACCGATGTTCGCGGATACGTCTTCAACCTGACCACCGCCTCTTCGGGCGGCGGCGAGTTCCGCCTTCTACGTACGTCACCCACAGGTGCGTATAAGTCACCCGACAAGCCAGACGGTGTTATCACCGTTGAAGTCGAGGTCGACCTGGATCCGACCCTGGATGACAACTTCGACGTGACTGCGGCGTTCCAAGGGTCGATGGCAGCGGTGATCGCTGACGCGGCCTGTGCGGCTGGCGTTTCCCGAGTCGCGAGCGACGCCATCAAGGCGGCGATCATGAGCGGTCCCCCGACCTTCGCCGTAGAGACACTCCGTCCGCTGACGTCGAGGAACCACTTCAGCAACCCGGTTCCCCTTAACGAAGCTCTCGTGTCGGTCGTCGACCGCAAGGTCGCCGAAGCCGTGAGCGCTGCCGGCATTGAACCCGGCGAGTACCGCGGCACTCCTGCCAAGGCGATTGACCGGGACGTGCTCGCACCTACCGCACTCGCCATTCTTGATGCTGCTCTGGCGAGCCACTCTATGGACGAACTCCTGCAGTTCGGGATGGAGCAGATCGAACGGTGCCTCGCACACAAGTCCCGGGCGCAGATCACTGCCCAGCACGCGACCGACGTCTTGCGGGTCGGCTGGGACCCGCTGGAGCGACTCCATGCTTCCGAGAGTGAACTCAGCACGCTGAGGCGCTGTATCGAGCTGGCGATGGAAGCAGCGCTCCGGAGCGCACCGTCCGGGTCGGCTCCTGTCGACGACCTCACCTGGAGTGAGATCCTCGCCGCTGCGCGCGTGTACCTCGCGGCGACGACGCGCAGCGAAGCGATTCACCACCAAGTCGGCGAAACGGTTCTGGAGATCAGCACGTCGTTTGAACTCTCGACGAAGCCGGCCGCCTCGAGCGATCGCGGTGGGACAATCTCGGGCAACGGATCCGGTTACAACTTCGACAATCAGGCCTATGCCCGCGCCCGACTCGCGCCGAAGCGGAAGGAAAGCAGCGCTCCCAAAGACGAAGAGAAGAATGACCCGCCTGAGGAGTCGGACGGCACCGACGCAGAACCCATCCCGGCGGGCATCAACGAGGCCATGCTCAATGCTTTCGGAGCATCCGCGACGGACGTTTTCGGCGTGCTTACCACCGCCGGAAGCTGGCCCCTCGCACCTGCAGACCCCGATGCTGTTGTGATCGCTCCAGACGCGCTGGCAGATCGGGTGATGGAGCACTCGATCCACCCCGAAGGCGTGAAGACTGAGGTCGCCCAGAAGCGCGTCCTCGAGGCGATCAAGCACGTCACCAGCACTTCAGCTGAGCTGTCGGCCACGGACTGGAAGCCTTGGCAGGTCCGTAGCAGGAAGCGCAGGCTGATGATTCAGCCGCTCGCTCAGCGCTCTGACGGCCTTCTCGTGGTGTCTCCTCGCCTCTGCCTCGCTACGGCGAACATCTACCTGCAGTACCTGAAACAAGGTCAGTTACCTTGGAGCCAGCCTGCGCCGCCGGCGGCGTTGAACACGGTGTTGGAAGCGACTCGCGATGCCCGGAACCAGGCTCTCGAGCGTCAAGTCAGCAAGGTCCTGGCCGACGCAGGCTGGAGGGTAGTTTCGAACATCAAGGAGACAAAGCCGGAGAGGCTGGCGGTCCCGTCGCTGCAGACTGAGATCGACGTCGTCGCGGGGCGTGCAGGGGACCCGAACATCTGGATCCTCGAGGTCAAAGACCCTACTGATGTCTTCGCGCTGGCGGATATTCGTCGGATGCTGGATCGCTTCTTCCTAGATGACAAGAAGCCTTCGTACGCAACGCAGTTGTCTCGGAAAATTGCTGATCTCGCTCCGCACGCGGACTCGGTCGCCACGGCCCTTGAACTACCCACCGCTGACCCGGCAACTCCGTACCAAGTGCGTGCCATGTTCGTAACCCGCGAGCCAACTCCAGCACAGTTCGTTGGCGCACCGTTCCCGTTCACGCCCCTCGCTGACCTAATCGAGACGCTGGAGGAGCCTCCGGATCAGCCGTAAGCCTCAGCTCGATTCGACCTGCGGCCTTCTCGGGGTCGCCTCGACAAGGTCAGCCACGTGGTTCAGCGCACTGGTCACGTTCACCGTCATGTGGGCGAATGCTTCCAGCGGCGCCATTCCGTCGATGCCGAGCCTGGCGCTCGCGGCGCCGGCTTTCGACCCGCCAAGGTGAGCGACCCCTCCTGCGGAACGGAACGCCTGGAGGGCAGCAAAGATCTCCGCAGCGTCTTCGGTGTCACCCAACGACGAAAGTAGACGGCGCAGGAGCGAAATCGACTTCTCACCGGGCTCGCTTCCACCGAGGAACTCCTTCAACGGCGCGGGATCGATCCCATCGACCAGGGACTTGGTGAGAGTGATCGTCGGAGCGGTCAATGCAGACGGATCGTTGCTCGTCGGGCCCAGTAGCGCCTCGAACTCGGTAGCCGCCTGAGGATCAAGTTCGCGCCAGGCCGCTGAACCAAGCAGCGCCTTAGTCGCCTCGGCGGCTCTGCGTCGAGCTCGCCGAAGGTCGCCGACGGGGTCGGGTGACCCAACGGACTGGTTCAAGAAGTCTCGGCGGAATCGCCCTTCGTCCATCGTTCCCTCGGGAGGGACGTTGTGAGCGAGCCAATGCGTCTGTTCACCTTCAGGCAGCGCCCCAAGTTCGCCTAGGTAGACCTCAATCAGTCCAGCCGTGTTGGTGCTGATGTCAAGGCCCCAGAGGTCCAGGCACCAGATTCGACCGGCCGTCACCCTATAGCGGCTGGGCTCACTCGCGTACCGGTTGAGGACTTCGCGGCTGAAGTAGACGGGAGTCATAGAATGCAGGCGCGAACTGTCGGCGTAGTCGCCCAGCATCCTTGGGTTGCACGTGTGACGTCTCATGTCGCCCGTACGAGGGTCGACCCCGAAGATGTACTCGACGTAGTTCTTATCAGCGTTCCGCGCATCGAGCCGGCGCACGCGTGCGGTGACCGCGCCCGAAACGACGTACTTACCCATCACGTTTGAGAACGCGGTTACATCCGTGAGGCCGTCGTCCTCCATCGCGAACCAGTCGAAGTTCGACCAGGCCGTGCGGTGGTTGGCGTCGACTCGTGCGAACGGGTCGATCTCGTCGGTTGTGAGGAGCGTGTAGTCCTTCTGGACAAGCAGTTCACGACCCGACGCGGCCAGGAAAGTGCGCATCTCCAGAGCCGAGACCTCGACCTTCCATTCCTCCATGGAGATGGCGATCCGGATCAGTTCGACGCTGCGCCCTGCCGAGTCGAAGTACGACCAGCCGCGGTCGCTTGGGAACGCGTCCCAGTACCAGAGGAAAGTGGGCGTGATCTCGAAGGTGGGAATCACGAACCCGTGGTGTTCACGAACAGCAGAGAAGAAGACCAGTCCGCCGTCGCCGTTGCGGCTGGCGGTCAGTCCGTCGGAGAACTTACCGTCGCTCCAGACCTCGACCTTGCCGATGTCACTTCGCCCCGCCCAAGGGGTACCCGAGTGCAATACGGGATCTCGGGCTCCATCGTCGATGAGGACGCAGTGAGTGCCTCCGTACATGTCGTCCGAGCGATGGAAATGTTCCTCGATGGTCAGCCACCCCGTCGGGTCAGGACAGATGCGCAGCAGTTCCGCTTCCGGCCAGAGCCCGGCGGGATGGTCGCCGTCGGGGTGGGCCCAAAGGCGTCCTAGCGTCCGCGGTCCGTCGTGAACTTCGTAGCCCGGGATTGAAGGAATGTGCACGCTAAAAGTATGCGCTGAAACACCGACACCTCGTCGCTCCAGGTTCCACTTGCTCGGGCAGGCTGACTGACGCAGGTCGGTAGTCAATTCCGCGGAAGCAGACGGAGTCTGCGCGCGTCATTCCGTCGCCTGGCCAACGCGTCCCCGGACGGCGGTGGCTCGTCAGACTTCGTCTGGACCCAGGGGTCGTTGTGCCAGGCCCGCAAGTTCGATGCGGTTGCGTCGCCGATCTTGCGCAGGATGTTGGACACGTGACTACTGCCGGCCTGTCGCAAACGTTCGCGGGTCGCGTTGCGTCGTAGCGCCGCCTGTTCGTCCTTCGGTCTGGCGGGATGGGGCCGATCTGGTGAGGTTCGATGGCCGTTGTTGACGGCCGCGTCTGGGTAGGGTGCCTCTCGGCCCAAAGCCCACTCGAAGGGCAGCAGTCGGTCCAGCCCCATGTTTGAGATTCATCTCTTCTGCTCCCGCCTACGGGTGCCCACTTCTCTCGAAAGGGATCATGAACTTCACGTTTCCTCTAATGAGTCTTGCAACGACTGTCCTGCTTGTCGGCTGCTCGGCAAGCAGTGACGAGACGACCCAGAGTGCCGACAAGCCCTTGGCCGCTCTGTCTTTGGCTGACTTGGATCCCGAAGCCCTATGCGCTGCAGCCGTTCCTGAGAGTCAGCGGGAACCACTGCACTTGACCGAAGTCGCGCCGCATCAAGATGAGGGAGTGACTTCGTGCTACTACCTTCAGGTGCCGGGGGAGAC
Source organism: Phycicoccus elongatus Lp2 (assembly GCF_000367525.1). GTDB lineage: Bacteria > Actinomycetota > Actinomycetes > Actinomycetales > Dermatophilaceae > Phycicoccus_A > Phycicoccus_A elongatus. The sequence continues at coordinate 3,110,211 of NZ_HF570956.1, forward strand.
GAACGTCAATCGTGGCTATGCAGTGTCGGTCTACGCGTCCTTGGCCGAGTTGAGGGGTTCGGTGAACATCGATGCAGGCGGCACTCTCCCTCGGCCCGTTGCAGTCGGCGATCTGCCGGGCGCTGAGCAGTTAGACCTAGGTGATGGGCAATGGTCTGCCGGGATCACTGTGGCTGCCACCGAGGGCAGGTACGTCCACATGAACTCTTGGGCTCCCCAAGGCGTCCTTAGCGAGGACGACCTCATACGCAGAGCCCAGGAGTTCTCGGAATCGGTCAGCGCAAATCTCACCGACTGAGGACGACTGCTCTGCCATGACGTGTGTCGACTTGGGTCTGCGTCACACCGCCGCCTGTTCACCCCAGTCCCCGGCCATTGGCAGTCTCGCGACGAGGAGTTCCAATGGCGCTTGGGGATGTCGTCGAGGCGCTTCTCATTGAACCGCACTGGATCTCCTGGAGGGTGGTGATTCAGCAAGGGAGACTCTCGTCATGGGAGCAGCACGCAAGTACGACAGCGAGTTCGTGGAGCGGGCGGTGCGGATGTACCGCGACTGGCTCGCGTCAGGGACCGACTCCAAGGTCGGCGCCCGCAGGCACGTTGGCGCTTTGTTGGATGTGAACCCGGCGACGTTGCGGAACTGGATCGAGGCCGAGTCTCGGGCCTCACGGCCGGCGCCGGCCGGTGAGGTCGTTGACGCGTCGGAGGTGCGAGAGCTGCGGCGGGAGAACGCCGAACTGCGCCGTACCGTCGATATTCTGACCACCAGCGCCGCGTATTTCGCCAAGGCGGAGTTCGACCGCAGAATCAAGTGATCGTGGCCTACATCGACTCCCACCGGGAGCGGTTCGGCGTCGAACCGATCTGCGCGGTGCTCTCCGAGCACGGTGTCCCGATCGCGCCGTCCACGTACTACGCCCACAAGGCTGCGACGGTCTCTGCGGCGGTGCTGGAGGACGCCTACCTCGCCAACGCTCTGTACACCCTGTGGGTGGAGAACTGGGGCGTGTACGGGGCGCGAAAGCTGTGGAAGGCAGCCCGACGGGCCAAGCTCGACGTCGGCCGCGACGAGGTCGCCCGGCTCATGCGGATCGCCGGGATCCGCGGTGTCGTACGCGGCCGGCTCACCACCGTCACGACCCGATCAGAGGGCTCGGCGACCAGGCACCCGGACCTGGTCAAGCGAGGCTGGGACACCCCGACAGCCCCGGACGAGCTGTGGGTCGCGGACTTCTCGTACGTGTGGACGTTGACCGGGTTCGTGTACGTCGCGTTCATCGTCGACGTCTTCTCCCGCCGGATCCTGGGCTGGCGGGTGGCCACGGGCAAGCAGACACCGTTGGTCACCGATGCGCTGCACCAGGCCCTGACCACCAGGAAGGTCAGCGAAACCGGTTGGGACGCAGCCGGATTGATCCATCACTCGGACGCGGGGAGTCAGGGCGGATTCAACTGGTCGTCGCAACACCTTGATCACGGAGGTGTGTGGTGGCGACGAGCGACTGGAGCAGGAAGACGAGCGATGCGCCTGAGGGGCTGCGGCGGCAGTGGCGTGCTGATCGGGCGTTGCGGCCGGCGATGCGCTCACCGGGGCGACCTGACCCCTCGCGGGTGGTGCAGCGGCAGTTCTGGCGACAGATCGCCACGGGCGTTACGACGGCGGAGGCATCGATCGCTGTCGGGGTGTCGGTCCCGGTGGGGATGCGTTAGTTTCGTCACGCTGGCGGCATGCCGCCGATCAGCCTTGCCGAGCCCACAGGGCGCTATCTGACCTTCGAGGAACGCGAGGGGATCGCGATCCTGCGTGCAAAGGACAAGGGCGTCGTGAGATCGCCCGGGCGATCGGTCGCGACCCGGGGACGGTGTCGCGCGAACTACGCCGCAACGCGGCCACCAGGAGCGGGACGCAGGACTACCGCGCTGGTGTAGCGCAGTGGAAGGCGCAGCAGGCCGCGAAACGCCCGAAGACCGCGAAGCTCGTGACCAACGACCGGTTGCGTGAGTACGTGCAGGACCGGCTCGCAGGGAACGTCCGTCGTCCCGACGGCACGATCGTGCCGGGTCCGACACCGCCGCCGTGGGAGGGGCTGAACAAGCCCCACCGGGCGGACCGGCGATGGTCGACGGCATGGAGCCCGGAGCAGATCGCGCACCGGTTGAAGGTCGACTTCCCCGATGATCAGTCCATGCGGATCAGCCACGAGGCGGTCTACCAGTCGCTGTTCATCCAGGGCCGTGGCGGGCTCAAGCGCGAGCTGGTGACCTGTCTGCGCACGGGCCGCGCACTGCGGGAGCCGCGAGCCCGGTCCAGGAACAAGGCGCAGGGTCATGTGACCGCGGATGTCGTCCTCAGCGAGCGTCCCGCAGAGGCTGAGGACCGCGCCGTCCCCGGGCACTGGGAAGGCGACCTGATCATCGGGACAGGCCGCTCAGCGATCGGCACGCTCGTCGAGCGCTCCAGCCGCG
>NZ_HF570956.1:3112776-3123235 GCF_000367525.1 Phycicoccus elongatus Lp2
GAGTTGAGTCCGTAGCGTTGGTGTACGTCGACACCGGTGGCGTGTCCCTGCTGGATGCAGGTGCGGTCACCGCGTGATCCTTCGAGTGAACCTCTCACAGCACTCTCGAATGGAGCATCGCGATGACCGCGAACCTCAGTATCGACCCTGACGTGTTCTTGCACGAGCAGCTCGCGCAGGCCAGCCCGGACTTGATGCGTGACCTGCTCTCCACCTTCGTCAACGCCTTGTTGTCGGCGCAGGCCGACAGTGTGTGCGGCGCCGACTATGGGACCCGGTCAACCGAGCGGACGAACCGGCGCAACGGGTACCGGCATCGGGACCTGGACACTCGCACCGGCACTCTCGACATCGCGATCCCCAAGCTGCGTGAAGGCAGCTTCTTCCCGGAGTGGCTGCTGGAACGGCACCGCCGCGCTGAAGCCGCCCTGACCACCGTCGTGGCCACCTGCTACCTGCTTGGGGTCTCCACCCGCCGGATGGACAAACTGGTGCGCACGCTGGGCATCACCGGCTTGTCGAAGTCAAAGGTCTCCGAGATGGCCAAGGACCTGGACGCCCAGGTCGAGGCGTTCCGGACCCGACCCTTGGACGAGGGGCCGTACACGTTCGTGGCCGCCGACGCGCTCACGATGAAGGTGCGTGAGAACGGGCGGGTGGTCAAGGTCGCGGTCATGGTCGCCACCGGCGTCAACGCCGACGGCTACCGCGAAATCCTCGGTATCCAGTGCGCGACAACCGAATCCGGTGCGGGCTGGCTGGGGTTCTTCCGCGACCTCGTCGCCCGCGGCCTGACCAAAGAAGGCCCGGTCGGCCTGGTCACCAGTGACGCCCACACCGGCTTGGTCGAGGCCATCGGCGCGACCCTGCCAGCTGCGTCCTGGCAACGCTGCCGCACCCACTACGCCGCGAACCTCATGGCCGCGACCCCCAAATCGCAGTGGGGTTGGGTCAAAGCCCTCCTGCACTCGGTGTACGACCAACCCGACGCCCAAGCCGTCCACGCCCAGTTCGACCGCGTCCTCGAGGGGCTGCACGACAAGCTCCCCGCAGTAGCCGAGCACCTCGAGGACGCCCGCGCCGACATCCTCGCCTTCACGATCTTCCCGAAAGTGTTGTGGCGACAGATCTGGTCCAACAACCCCAACGAACGGTTGAACCGCGAGATCCGCCGGCGCACTGATGTCGTGGGCATCTTCCCCAACCGCGAAGCGATCATCCGCCTCGTCGGTGCCGTCCTGGCCGAGCAACACGACGAATGGGCCGAACAACGCCGCTACCTCGGACTCGAGGCCCTCAAACAAGCCCGCGCAGCCCTCGCCGACCGCGAGACAGTCCTCCTGACCGAGGAGGTGAACCCCGACCTGATCGCCCGCGCCATCAGCGCCTGAACATCACCATCGAACGATCACCTCGTACACCACCGCTCCGGGCTTGACCCGACCCAGTCGCAAACAGCATGGGAACAGGACGTCGTGACGGGCTTGGCAACCGCGGCTAGGCGGCAGCAGTGGCACTGGGCGGGTCTCCCCGGTGCCGTTGGGCTGAGGAGCACGAAGTCGTCCTGCCTGATTGCGTCAGGTTCCACTTGGGCTGACACGCGCGGCACGCGGCCACGGTGGAGGTGGCGCGCCTACTAGGATGCAGACCCATGACTGCCGCAGACCCTCTGCAAGGCATTCCAGCACAGCCTTCGGGGGATGACTTCGAGGCCTTCGTGTGGAGCCTATTGCAGCGTCGGTATCCGCCGGAGAAGTTGCGCTACTTCCCGGCCACCATGAGGGGCGACAAGGGGCTCGAAGGCTTCTCCACCGACGGTATTGGATATCAATGCTATGCGGATAAGGATTCCCTCACGCTGCGCGCTCGCACAGACAAGCAGAAGGCGAAACTTGTTCGCGACACGAATAAGCTGAAGAAGAACAAGGACGCACTGATGGCCCTATTGAATGGGACCGTCCTCGACCATTACTTCCTCATCGTTCCCCAGTACCACTCGACTGAAGTCATCGAGCATTCCAATAGACGAGCTGAGGTTGTCAGATCGTGGGGCCTCCCATTTATCTCTGACGTGTTCGCAATCGCACCTAAGACGCCTCAGGACTACCAAGGCCAGTATCAGGCAGCAATCCTCGACGCCGCTGCCCAAGTCAAGCTCGCCGAGCCGAATGTGAGCCCAGTGGCCGTAGACGATTTCGCCGAGCAGGAGCCGGAACTTGCTGTCACGTTGCTAGAGAAGCTGGAACGCCTGAAGGGCCACCATCCCGCAGCCGATGTAGAGATCATGCGTGCCTCCCTGACACGCTGGTTCCTCGCCAAAGAGGAGATGATGGAGGGCCTGCGGGGGATTCCGCAAACCCGTGAGGCCGTCGAGGCGCAACGCCGCTTGCGCCAAGAGATGTTGGAGTTCGAGAACGGATTCGCGGCCACGCAGCCGCACGAACGAGTGCTCCAGGTCGTCGCTGACTACGCGACACAACTGGAGGCGAACGTCGCGGGCCTAGTGACAGGAGACGCCGAGCGTCTCTCGCGCGGGCAAACGGGTGAGTGGCTGATGCGCTGCCCACTCGAGTTTCAGGCAGTGCCATGAGTGAGCTGCTCATAGAGATCGGCGATGCCGCCGTGCTCGGCTGGCTTGACGCGCCGATGAACTTCGCGGTGCGCCCCGACCCCATCTCGCCAGACTTCCGCCCAGAACGCCGTGTAGCGGTGTGCCTGCTCATTGTCGACAAGAGTCGAGCCGGAAAGGCGTCCTGGAAGGCAATGCATGTGCTCAGTTGGGCGCTCCAGTCACCCAAACGTGTCCAGATGCTGGCCAACCTCAAGAATGGGGTCAACCTGCTCGACGTGCCTGTGGTTCGGTTTGAACCCGCGCTCGACCGAGCCCTTGACCTAGCCCTGGGACTGGGGTTCTTGACGCGTGATGGCGCGGGCCCGTTCGAACTCACCATCGCGGGCAGAGAAGCGCTTGCAGAGGTGCGGGCAGCGGGAGTGCTTGAACCAGAGATTGCGGCTCTTGCGGGCGTAACCGGCAAGGTGTCGAACCGTGACGTGGAGCGTCTTCTGGAATGGCGGTCGCGATGAATCTCAAGGTGCGTCACCTGCGGCTCCGCGTCCAGACCGGGCAAGGCATGTTCGGTGCTGACATCCCGTTTAGCAATGGCCTCATGGTGGTCCGCGCGGAGAATTCGCGCGGCAAATCGACTGCCGTGCAGAGCATCCTCTTCGCGCTTGGCTTAGAACGAATGATTACGACCCAACCGGCGAGTGCCCTTACGTCCGCAATGCGTGACCGGCTGATCTATGATCCGGACACCAAAGCTGAGACGGCTGTCGTCTCTTCGCGAGTTTCGGTCTCAATCGAAGGGGTCAACGGCGAGGTTGCCACCGTGACAAGGTGGGTCGTCGACGATAAGCTGGGCCCAAACCTAGTTCGTGTCCAACACGCGCTTATCAACGACATAACGCCGCAAACGCCGGCCGACGACTACTATGTCGGGCGGCAAGGGGGAGCGTCGCGAGAGCGCGGCTTCCATGTGTGGCTGGCTGGGTTCCTCGGGTGGTCGATGCCGGAATTGCCCGCCCGTGAGGGCCGCACCTCACAGTTGTACATGGAACAGGTCTTTCCCCTGCTCTTCGTAGAACAGCGTCGCGGTTGGGGTGGCATCCAGGCGCAGATGCCCGCCTTTAGCGGAGTTACGGAGGTCCGAAAACGTGCCGTCGAATTCATCCTCGCCCTTGAGGTTGGCCAGCACGAGTTGACGCGTCAACGACTAAGGGCGCATGAAGCGGAGCTGGCTCAGGCGTGGCACCTGTCGGTCGCTGCCTTTGGACAATCCTTGACCGGCAGTGGGCTCAAGGCGCTTGGCCTCCCGGAACGCCTGCAAACGACGTGGCCGGACGAGAATCACCCTGCAGAGGTGTCCGTTTCACTTGGGGACGACACATGGCAGCCCCTGGACGAATACGTGGCTGCTGCGTCCACCGAACTGGCTCGACTCGACGCTCCCGAGACAAACCCGAGGGCCGACTCCAATGTCTCGGCACGCATCATCGAGACCCTCGATACTGCGCGCCAGGTCAGAGCTCTGGATCTCGCACTCCGTGAGGAATTGTTCCGGGACGAGACCGAGTTGCGGGCCATCGACCATCGAATCGCCTCGCTTGCCGATGATCTACGACAACATCAGGACATCGTCGTGTTGCAGGGTCTGGGCTCCTCTGTGACCGAGCAACTCGCGGCCGATTGCCCCGTATGCCATCAGCATCTTCCCGCCTCGTTGCTTCCCGGCGAGGTGCCGACTATGACCGCGTCGGAGAGCGTCGATTACATCAAGAAGCAGATCGACCTCTTCGAGGCCATGCGAAACGACGCCGAGCAAGCCGCCAGCGCCAAGCGGGAACGCTGGGTAGTGCTTCGCCAACGGGGAGACGCTCTCACGCTCCAAGTGCAGGCGTTACGTGATGATCTATCGCTTCCGACCGGTGGTCTCGCCGCTGAGAATGCTGCGCTGCGGGTTGAGCTGCGCGATCGGCTGCTGCGGCTCGAAGGCGTTGTTGAGCGCTTCGACGAATTGCAGGTGAAGCTGGAGGGCCTCGCCGCCGAGTCGGCTGCCGTAAAGGCCGCAATCAAGGACCTCCCCAAGGACGAACTGTCTGACGAAGACCGAAAGAAGTTGCGTGCTCTCCACCGCTCGTTCGTCGAGCAACTCCGGGCCTACGACTTTGGATCTTTCAGCAATGACATGGTCCAAATCGGATACGACGATTACCTACCCCGTCGAGACGACTTCGACCTTCAGGCAGACATATCTGCCTCGGACTCCGTGCGAGTTATTTGGGCTTACCTGCTGGGGCTGCTAGAAGTGGGGGAGGAATTTCACACCAATCACCCTGGGTTCGTCGTCTTCGACGAACCCAAACAGCAGAGCGCCAAGGACATCTCATTCGCCGCGTTGCTGAAACGTGCATCCAAGGGCGCGTCCAGCCGGCAGGTCATCTTCGCGACGTCTGAACCGCTGGAAACGCTGAACTCCATGTTAGAAGACGTGCCACACACGCTCCACGTCGTTGACGGCTATCTGCTCCACAAGTTGGTCTAACCCCCCGCCGGGACGCGGCCATGCGCAATCTCTGGAGGCACCCGACCTACCCCAGGAGCTGCAGGAGGCGCGCTGCAGCGGTGAGACGGGCACCTTGGAGCCGATGTGACGCGGCCTCCCGAGCAACCCGGGCAGACCTCTGGGAATCCCTCCCAAAGAGCCGACCTCGCGTTGATTCCAGCCCACGCCGTCCGGCCTGCCCTCGGCTGAGGAGCAGGCTGTCCGCGAACCCGCAGCAGGTGTGGCCACAACCGCACTGCAGGCGACCCGCGCCGGTTCGGGGGTCTTGAAGATCAGTCACCGGGGGCGTCGATCGTTTTGGTGTCGCGGCTGAGGCCCTGTCCAGCGCCGCGTCGAGCGTCGAGGGCTACGCCATGGACCACCGCCTGCCCAACGCCAGGGCAGAGCGACACACGCGACGACGCGAGGGGACAGGACGCGCGACAGCCAGGAGCTCGACGCCCTTCACGGGCTGAGCGTCCACGGCTACCATTGACGTCACGTCAGCACCTCGAGATTGCTGTCGTCCGACCCCCGGAGGTTGCCGCCTCGCGGGGGTCTTACCTGTTCGCGGCCGGAGCCCTTATGCCCCACTTGTGCCCGTGGGCGGGAGAAGCAGAAGGGCTCTGATCGCGTTTCCGCAGGTCAGAGCCCAAAAGCCAACTGGTCGGGGTGACAGGATTTGAACCTGCGACCTCTTCGTCCCGAACGAAGCGCGCTACCAAGCTGCGCCACACCCCGTGGCAATCGCCCGTCCCGACGGGAGGGCGACACCCGAGGATAGCCGACCCCGCGGCATACCCCGAAATCGGTTCAGACGCGGGGTGTGAGGGTGAGCAGGGTCGCTTCGGGGCGGCAGGCGAAGCGCACCGGGGCGTAGGGCGAGGTGCCCAGGCCGGCCGAGACGTGGAGGTATGCCGCGTGCCCCGGTGCCGCGCTCGAGGGCAGCGCGCGCCCCTCGCCCAGGCCCGCTCCGGGCCACCAACGCGACAGGCCCTTGGCGCGGGACGTGTCGAGGTCGCAGTTGGTGACGAGGGCACCGATGACCGGCAGGGCCAGCTGGCCACCGTGCGTGTGGCCGGCGATGACCAAGCCCGCGCCGTCGGCAACCATGGCGTTGAGGACGCGCTGGTAGGGCGCGTGGAGGACACCGACGGTGAGGGCTGTGTCGCCGGGAGCAGGGCCGGAGACCGAGGCATAGTCGTCGAGCTCGATGTGCGGGTCATCGACGCCGACGAGGTCGAGCGGGATCCCCTCGGCGCCCACGGCCATCGTCGTGCGGGCGTTGTCGAGGTCGACCCAACCCGAGGCCGTGAACGCAGAGCGCAACTCGTCGGTCGGCAGCATCGGGCGGACAGCCGGGGCCTTGGCGTAGCGATCGGTCAGGTAGACCGCAGGATTCTTGAAGTGCGGCGCGTAGTAGTCGTTGGACCCCATGACGAAGACACCCGGGCGCTCCATCAGCGGCTCCATCGCCCGCACCAGCGACGGCGCGGCATCCATCGCCGCGAAGTTGTCGCCGGTGTTGACCACGAGGTCCGGCTCGAGCGCATCCAGACCGCGGACCCATTCGATCTTGCGCTGCTGACGGGGCACGAGGTGCAGGTCAGAGAGTTGGAGCACCCGGAGGGGGCGGGCGTCGGCCGGCAGGACGGGGACGTCGAAGCGGCGCAGCGTGAAGAGGTTGCGCTCGACGAGGGAGGCATAGGCCGCGCCGGCGGCGCCGACTGCAGCCAGACCACCAAGGCCCGAGATGATCGGGTTCATCGACCCATTGTCCGCGACTTTCGCCCTGGGGTGGAATCCGCGGGACACTGGCACCATGACCCAGACCCGCCTCAAGGCCCGCCTGCAAGCCGACCTCCACGACGCGATGCGCGCTCGCGACAAGGTGCGCGCCGGCACGCTGCGCATGGCCCTGACGTCGGTGACCACCGCCGAGGTCGCGGGGGACGAGGCGCGCGAGCTCTCTGACGATGAAGTTCTCAAGGTGCTGGCCAAGGAGGCCAAGAAGCGCAAGGAGGCGGCCGCGGCATACCTGGAGGCGAAGCGGCCCGAGCTCGCGGCGACCGAGGAGGCCGAGTTGACGATCCTCGAGGGCTACCTCCCCGCGCAACTCTCCGAGGCCGAGCTCGCCGACATCGTGGCGCGCGCGGTGGCGTCGACGGGCGCGAGCGGTATGCCGCAGATGGGCGCGGTCATGAAGGTTGCCCAAGGGGAGGTTGCCGGACGCGCCGACGGCGGCCGCGTGGCGGCCGCCGTCAGGAGTGCGCTCGGGTAGGTGAGCCGCGGGCTCAGCCCACGGTCAGCCCGGAGGGCGGTGGGATCCCGGGTCCGTTGCCGTTCCCATGGCCATTCCCATTGCCGTTGCCGTTGGAATTGCCGTTGCCGTTTCCGGTGCCACCCCCGGCCGCGGTGGGTGGCGGTTCTGCCGGTGGGGCCTCGGGATCGGGTGCCGGCGCCGGCGCCGGTCCGGAGGAGATCATGATCCCCACTGCGGAGCCCTTGACGGCCTTGCCGGAGGGGTTGGTGCCGGCCACCAGGCCACGACGGACCGAACTGCTCACCTGACCGCGGACGTAACCAGTGAAGCCTGCGGCGCGCAGGGTCTCGATCGCCTGCGCCTGGGTCATGCCCGCGACTCGGGGGATCGTCACCTGTTCGCCGTTGACCACTGTCGGGCTGGGGTTGGTGAAGTCGACGACCGGCATACCCTCACTGGCTTGGGCCATGATCTTGCCCCAGACGGGTGCGGCGATCGTGCCACCGAAGACATTGCCCTGGCACCTGTAGATGCCGAAACACTTTCCGTTGAGGGTGTACGCCCTGCGGGTCTGCTCGTCGGCCGGGATGACGTTGCCGATCCACACCGCCGTCGACAACTGGGGGGTGTACCCGACGAACCAGGACTGGTTGTGATCGTTGGTCGTGCCCGTCTTTCCGGCGGCCGGTCGGCTCCAGTTCCACGATCCCGCGGCGGTGCCGTCCTTGAGCGGGCCTTCGAGCAGTTGGTTGACGCCGTCGGCGACCTCCGGGGGGATCACCTGGCTGCACGGCGGCTGCGGGATCGCGATCGGCTTGTCGTCCGGGGTGGTGATCGAGGTGATCGGGAAGGGCTCGCAGTAGACGCCGCGCGCAGCGAGGGTGGCGTAGGACGACGCGATGGTCATGGGGGTCGTCGTCCCGGCGCCGAGGGTGATCGCCGAGATGACGCCCTCGATGGGCTGCCCGTCACTGGAGTGCAGTCCCATCTTGGTCATGGTGTCGCGGACCGAGCAGCCGCCCAGGCTCAGGGTGAGCGCGGCGAAGGCGGTGTTGATCGACTGGCTGGTCGCCTTCTGCAGTGACATCTCGCCGCCGACCGAGTAGTCGTTCTCGACCTCCCACGGCTTGTCCATGCCGCAGTCGTCGATGACCTGGTCCTTGGTGAAGGCGTAGGGCTTGGTGGGGCTGGCCTGCGGCGCGTAGATCTCGCTGTTGAGCGGCATACCGCGTTCGAGGGCCGTCACGAGTGCGTAGGCCTTCGCTGTGGATCCGAACTGCCAGCCGTAGCGGGCCCCGCCGTACTGGAAGTCGGCATTCCACACGACCTGGGTGGTGTTGAAGTCCGAGGACTGTGCCATCGCCAGCACCTTGCCGGTGCCGGGCTCGATCACCGTGGCCGCCCCACCGAGGTTCTGGTCGTTGCCGATCGGCACCGCCTCGGTGACGCGCTGGACCGCGATCGACTGCATGGTGGGGTTGAGGGTGGTGCGGATCTTCAGGCCGCCCTGGTTGATGTTCTTGAGTCGCTCGGCCGGGGTCGCACCCAGCACGGCCATCTGCGGGGACTTCTCCAGCCAAGCCATCACGTAGGCGCAGAAGTAGGGCTCCGAGGAGCGGTGGCAGACGCCCTTGGCCTCCTTCTTGTGCAGCATCGACGTGACGTCCACGGCCTTGGCGGCGGCGACCTCCTCAGGGGTGGCGACCTTGAGCTCCTCCATCCGGGTGAGCACGAGGTCACGCCGTTGCTGGGCGTTCTCCGGGTTGAGCACCGGGTTGAACTTGGTCGGCTGCTGGACGATGCCCGCGAGCAGGGCGGCCTGGCCGAGGTCGAGGTCGGAGGCGGGGATGCCGTAGTAGTTCTGGGAAGCCGCTTCGACGCCGTAGGCCTGGTCGCCGTAGTAGACGAGGTTGAGGTAGCCGGCGAGGATCTGGTCCTTGGTGAAGTTCTGCTCGACGTTCATCGCGTACTTCAACTCTTGGAGCTTGCGCATGTAGTTCTTCGCGGTGGCGGCCTGCGCGGCCTCCTTGTCGCCGCTGCGCAGAGCGTTTTCCTGGAGGGTGATCTTGACGTACTGCTGCGTGAGGGTCGAGGCACCCTGGACGTCGCCTCCGGAGAAGTTCGACACCAGCGCGCGCGTGAAACCGCGCAGGTCGAGCCCGCCGTGTTGGTAGAAGCGCGAGTCCTCGATGGCGATCTGAGCCTTCTGCATCCAGGGGGAGATCTTCGCCAGGGGGACGATGATGCGGTTCTCGTCGTAGGGGTTGGCGATGGTGCCGCCCGCTGCGTCGTAGATGACCGACTGCTGGGCCAGGGGGTTGATCTCGAAGTCGCTCGGCAGGTCGTTGAAGGCCGCGACCCCGCCCTTGGCCGCTGTCCCCATGGCGCCGACGGCGGGGATGGCGATGCCGGCGGCGAGCAGGCCGGCGATCACGCTGAGCACGGCGAAGCCCGCGAGCAGGCGCAGCACGGCGGACAGGTTCTGGGCACGACCTTGCATGAGCGCAAGAGTAACCCGGGTGACTGTGCCGGACCCGCCCCTCGCGACGGTCCCGCACGATCGATCGGGCCCTCCCATCCGGGGGACGGTGCCGGAATGACTAGTCATTTCGGGTCAGGGAGGGCTACCCGGCCTCGCCATTCACCTCGCGACCCCGTCCGTCGAAACTCGGCACAGGTCTGTATGCCGCATGGCGGCCGATGGAGGGACACGAAGGTATGACGCTCGCCCCACTCGCACCCCGCGTGCTCAGCACCTGGGTGGCGGACTGGGCACAACAAGGCAGTTGTGCCAACCAGGATCCGGACGCCTTGTTCGTCAAGGGCAAGGCGCAGCGCAGCGCCAAACTCGTCTGCCGCTCCTGCCCGGTCGTGGCCGAGTGCCTGGCCGACGCGCTCGACAGCCGCACAGACTTCGGTGTCTGGGGCGGGATGACCCAGCGTGAGCGGCGCGCCCTGCTGCGCAGTCGCCCGGACGTCGAGTCCTGGGCCGCCCTGCTCGCTGCGGTGAAGGACGGCAAGGCGCAGGGCGGCTGCTGACACCCACCCCGCCGCCACCCCAACCTGCCACCCCAACTTCTGCGTGACGCGGAAG
>NZ_HF570956.1:3123335-3129710 GCF_000367525.1 Phycicoccus elongatus Lp2
GCACTGGGAGGGCGACCTGATCATCGGCCTGGAGCGCTCCGCGATCGGCACACTGGTCGAGCGCACGACGCGCTACACGATGCTGGTCCACCTCCCCCGTGAGGAAGGGTGGCGACACAAGGGCGCGGTCAAGAACGGCCCGGCCCTGGCCGGCTACGGCGCGATCACGATGAAGAACCGCCTCGCCGAGACCATGTCGACCCTGCCCGAGCAGCTGCGCCGCTCGATCACCTGGGACCGCGGCAAGGAGATGTCCGCCCACGCACAGTTCAAGGTCGAGACCGGCATCCCGGTCTTCTTCGCCGACCCCCACAGCCCCTGGCAGCGAGCCACCAACGAGAACGGCAACGGCCTGCTACGGCAGTACTTCCCCAAAGGCACCGACCTCTCCCGCTGGTCCGCAGAAGACCTCGACGCCGTCGCCCACGCCCTCAACACCAGGCCCCGAAAAGTCCTCGACTGGAAGACCCCCGCCGAAGCCCTCGACCAGCACCTACGATCGTCCCCACCAACCGGTGTTGCTTCCACTGGTTGAATCCGGTCAGTACACCTCCGAACAACTCGACCGGGTCGCCCGCGACCTGGACGTGCGGCTCTCGGTCGGCCGGACCGGGGTGTGCTGGGACAACGCTCAGCAGGAAAGTTTCTGGTCGACGCTGAAGACCGAGTACTACCACCGACACGTCTTCACCACCCGCGCCGCTGCCGTCCTAGGGGTCAGCGCGTGGATCGAGAACGTGTACAACCGCCGTCGGCGCCACAGCGCCCTCGGCATGATCAGCCCGGTAGCCTTCGAGCACCGGACCACCACCGCGGCCCAAGCCGCATAAGCGATGTCCGTCAAACGGGGTCAACCACAAGAGGTTCTGCGATGTTGGTGTTGGGGATAAGCGGGAGCTTCAATACAGAAGACGAGCAATGGATCACCGGCCTACCGCGGGGCTTCTTCCACGACTCCGCAGCGGCGATCGTCGAAGACGGTCGGGTGCTGTTCGCCGCTGAGGAGGAGCGTCTCAGCAGGGTCAAGCACACCCACGCGTTCCCGCTGCGGGCGATCCAGGCGTGCCTCCGGCACCGCGCCGTGTCATTGCGCGACATCGATGAGGTCGCGTTCTTCTTTGACGAGACCTTCCTTGACCACGAGCTGTCGACGTTTCGTTTGGGGCGCCCCGACCTGGCCGAGGTGGGCGCTCGCGCGCGCATCGGGACGCTCCTCGACGGCGAGGTCGATCCCGAGCGGATCAACTTCGTGCCCCACCATGTCGCGCACGCCGCCGCGACCTACCGCGAGTCCGGCTTCGACCAAGCGCTTGTCCTGGTTATGGACAGCAGCGGCGAAGCCGAGTCGGTGTCGGCGTTCCGAGCCGGCGACGGCGAGCTGGCTCTTGAGCACCAGGTGCCCACGGCCGCTTCGCTTGGGCAGTTGTATTTCCGCGGTACACGGTTCCTCGGCTTCAGACTGTTTGACGAGTACAAAGTGATGGGTCTGGCTCCGTATGGCGACCCGACGCGATACCGAAAGGTGCTGAGCGGCCTATACGAACTAGGCCCGGACGCCACATACCAGTTCGACGCAGAAGGGATGGATGAACGCCTCCTGCGCGCGGGCATCCGTCCGCGTCGACAGGATGAGCCGCTTGGCGCAGACCACCGTGACTTCGCCGCCGCTTTGCAGGAGACGCTGGAAACGATTGTTGGTCATGTCGCTGGCGGCCTGATGGCTCGCACCGGGCAGCGGAACCTCTGTCTTTCCGGCGGCGTCGCGCAGAACTGCACCATGAATGGCCGCCTAGCGTCCTCAGGACGGTTCTCGGACATCTTCGTGCACCCCGCGTCGCACGATGGGGGGGCCGCGCTCGGCGCGGCCTTTGGTCGTGCGCCCGGCCGGCAGGGAGGGCGCCGACGCCGCACCGACCTCGGCACCGACATCGGGTCGGACGCCGACATCGGAAGGCTCCTCGACGCCTGGGGCGATCATGTGACTGCGGAACTCCAGGACGACATCGCCGATGCAGTTGCTGGCCAGCTCGCCGCTGGTCTAGTTGTCGGATGGGCTCAGGGCCGGGCCGAGTTCGGCCCGCGGGCGTTGGGCCACCGCAGCATCGTCGCCGACCCGCGACCGGCCGCGAACCGCGACCGCATCAATCGCATCATCAAACAGCGTGAGTCATTCCGGCCGTTCGCGCCGGCCGTGCTCGCCGAACGAGCAAACGACTACTTCCAACTCGCGGGTGTGGAGCCGGACTTCATGACGTTCGCGCTGACCGTGCGTGCGAGGCACCGCGAACTCCTCGGCGCAGTGACACACGTCGACGGTTCTGCACGGGTGCAGGTTGTTAGACGTGACGTCGACCATTTGTTTTGGCGCCTTATCGACCGCTTCGGTGCGCGGACCGGCACCCCAGTGCTGCTCAACACATCGTTCAATAGCAACACCGAGCCGATCGTTGACTCGGCCGCCGACGCCGTCCGCTGCTTCCTCACCACCGGTCTCGACCAAGTGGCGATCGGCTCATACCTGGTCAGCCGCAAAGCGCTGGTGTTCGATGCTTCTACGCTCGTTCCAGTGCTGACGCCGACCGTAGCCATGCGGATCCGCCGCCCGCCGCGGGGGCCGGAGGAGTGGGAGCTACACGAATGGTCACATCCGACCGACTCCGCTCGTACCGCCAGACTGTCCACCGCGGCGGCCGGTGCAATCATCGAGGCAGCCGGACACCGCCGACTTGGCGACTGCGTTACCTCGGACAGCCTCCCAGAGGTCGAGGCCGAACTCATATCGCTGTGGCATAGCCGGCTCGTAGACCTCGTTCCCGCCGGGCTGTGTGCCACAGAGGGTGGCAACTAACCGTATGGGCCGTGCGGGTGCATACCGAGCAACCTGCGCCGACGCGGGCCGGCCCGCTCGATGATCTCGGCCGGGATCTGTACATTCATGTATGGGTGGAACCGCTGGGAGATGAACCGGCGACCATATGTCACCTGTAGCACATATCGACAGCTGTTGGAGAGGTTCGTTGCCCCACGGTGCCAAGTCTGCCCATTGAGGAGCAAGCAGTCACCAGCCTTGGCGATCATGCTGACGCAGCCGCGACCCTCCCATATCAAGTCCTCGTCTCGGTCCGGTGGATAGCGGCCGCTGCGGTGGCTGCCTGGCACGATCTGTGTCGGACCGAGTTCTAGTGGGACATCGTTGAGGTAATACAGGGCTGTCATCACGTAGCACGGCATGCTCATGCGCGAGTCGAGCCTGACGCCTTCCGGCACTGGAACGATGACGGTTTCGTCGACGTGCCACCGGTCGATGCCGCTGTTGGGCCGCGTAAATACCGTGTTGTTTGCGATAACGTGGCAATTGGCGCCCAGCACCGCCTCGGCGACGTCAACGACCGGCTCTCGATCGAGCATATTCTCGAATGCTACGCCGCGGCGAAACATTTGGTGCCTGTGGAACTGCGTCGGATTACCCGTGGGACAGGGGTGCCTATGAGCCTCCTCGACGCCCTGGCGTAGGAATGTAGCCTCGTCCACGTTCAAGACACCCGGGAGCATGACATACCCGTCGCGGTCGAACTGCGCCGCCCAGTCAACCACGCGTTGTTCAGTCATTTCGCTCCGTTTCGTCCTCGGTTCCACACGGCTGGCTGGAGCCCTTAGGTCCGCGCCCCAAGCCGCTCGGGCCCGGCCACGGGCGTGGGCTGGCCGCGCCGTGCTGCGAGAATGTTCCGGAGGAGATCGAGGTGGAACCGCAGATAGCCGTTCGCGCTCGGAGCGATGGATCGGCCAACCGACCCTGGCAGCAGGCTGAAGTGTAGATGTGGGTTACGGTGGTGGACGGCGTGCAGGTTGAAGTTCCATACGAGGAACTGCGTCACCGGCCATGTGCGAATGTTGCGGGTGGAAAACTCCTGATCTGCGAGTCCGAAGTGTTCCGGAACCGCCGTGACATAACCGTAGACTGGAGCTATACAGAACAACGGTAGGAAGCCTGCCACCAGCGCCCCGACTGGATCGGCGATCACCCAGGCCATCAAGGTTCCCAGCATTAGCATCGGCACGACGAAGCCGGCCAATGCCTGCCGTCGCATGATGGGGCCAAGTGCGGTTGGCCGACCGCGAACGGCCGCCGCCCCCACCCGCCAGTTGAGGACGTGTAGCGGGCTGGGCGGAAGAGCCCAGCGGGTCAGGTAGCGCATGTAGGCCCCCACCGACTGGAGGTCGTCAAAGTCGAAAACCCCTTCTGAGTCCTTATCGGTACCCGTATTTGCGTGGTGAATGAGGTGGTACCGGCGGTGCACATCGTGGTTCAACAGCATGATTCCGTGCGTGAGTCGACCGAACAACCGTTCCAGGCTGGGCCTGTAGAACAGGTGACTGTGCACCGCCTCATGCGCGGCGCTGGAGATCCCTGTTATGCCAAACGTTTGCGCCACCCAAAGGAGCGGCAACCACCACCACGAGAACCAGTCTGACCGAGCCGCCACCAACAGTGCGGGGACGACCAGAAGGGACAGGGACAGGGTGAGACGACGGGCAGACCGGATCGCGCACACGCGTCGCGACGGGCCATTCGCCATGGTCGCGAGGCTACGACATGCAACTCCCGCAGCTCAACTGGCACGAGGCAACTGGCACGCACTGACCGAATCTCCGCGAGCCCAATGAAATCGGTTCTCGTACATCCGCTTGCGCAATGAGGCTAGGGCGCAACGGCCCTCAGGGACGCAACTGCGGTGCTCTTCCGGTCTGAGGCAGCGGGCTCGGCATTGTGGGCTGGTGGGCGTGCTGCCGCCGTCGATATTGGTCGAGACCACCTGGACGAGCGACCTGAGGCGTTGACGGAGTCCGGGTCGCGGACATCACCGGTTGAGCAGCCAAGACACGGCCCGAGTGCTCTGCCAATGCCGGTTAGGCGGGTGATGTCCTTAACCCGACCGAATGAACGGCCTTTGGGCCGTCTGGGAGGATGTCCGCCATGACCAAGCACCTCTCCGCTTCTCATCCTGCCTCCGTTCCGGAGAGGCCGTCCCTCGACGGCCTCGAGGACAAGTGGGCCGCGGTATGGCAGGACCAGGGCACCTACCGCTTCGACAGGGAGGCCGCGCTGGCCGGTCCGCGGGAGGCAGTCTTCTCGATCGACACCCCACCGCCGACCGCGAGCGGCTCCCTGCACATGGGCCACGTGTTCAGTTACACGCACACCGACTGCATCGCGCGCTACAAGCGGATGGCGGGCTTCAACGTGTTCTACCCGATCGGCTGGGACGACAACGGGCTGCCCACCGAGAAGCGGGTGCAGAACTACTACGGGGTGCGCGGTGACGCCACCCTCCCCTACGACCCGGACTTCGAGCCGCCGTTCCGGGGTGACGCCAGGAGCACCAAGGCCGCCGACGAGACGCCCATCTCGCGGCAGAACTTCATCGAGCTGTGCAACGAGCTGACCGCGCGTGACGAGGAGGCGTTCGAGTCCCTCTTCCTACGGATCGGGCACAGCTACGACTGGTCGATCACCTACCGCACCATCGACGACTATCCCCGCGCCACCGCCCAGCAGGCGTTCCTGCGCAACCTCGCCCGCGGCGAGGCGTACCAGGCCGAGGCCCCGGGTCTGTGGGACGTCACCTTCCAGACCGCCGTCGCCCAGGCCGAGCTGGAGGCCCGCGACTACCCGGGGCACTACCACCGCGTCGCGTTCCACGCCGCCGATGGTCCGGTGCACGTCGAGACGACCCGGCCCGAGCTCATCCCGAGCTGTGTCGCGCTCATCGCGCACCCCGACGACGAGCGCTACCAGCCGCTGTTCGGCACGACCGTGCGCACGCCGCTGTTCGACGTCGAGGTCCCGGTGCTCGCCCACCCGGCCGCCGAGATGGACAAGGGTGCCGGCGTCGCGATGTGCTGCACCTTCGGTGACCTCACCGACGTCCTGTGGTGGCGCGAGCTGCGCCTCCCCACGCGGTCGGTGATCACCCGCACGGGCCGGCTCCAACGCGAGATGCCCGAGTGGCTGCTGGGTGGGCCCGGCGAACACCTCTACGACCGGGAGCTGGCCGGCAAGACCGCGTTCGGTGCCCGTGAGGCCGTCGTCGCCGCGCTGCGCGAGTCGGGTGACCTCGAGGGCGAGCCGACCCCGACCAAGCGGATGGCGAACTTCTACGAGCGGGGCGAGAAGCCGCTCGAGATCGTCACCACCCGTCAGTGGTACATCCGCAACGGTGGGCGGGAGGCCGACCTCAACGCCAAGCTCTTCGGGATGGGTCAGTCCGTCGCCTTCCACCCGCCCTTCATGCAGGCCCGTTACGCGAACTGGGTGGCCGGCCTCTCCGGGGACTGGCTGGTCTCACGACAGCGCTTCTTCGGGGTGCCGATCCC
>NZ_HF570956.1:3129810-3174691 GCF_000367525.1 Phycicoccus elongatus Lp2
CGCAGGTTCAAATCCTGCCCCCGCTACGAATTTCAGGCGCGGAACCTACGGGTTCCGCGCCTGAAAGGTTTGTGGGACTTGATCATGTGTCCACTTAGGGTCCAGAAACTCTGTCCAGGAGCCCGTCTCGGAGCTGATCCCCGAAGCGGGTACGGAGTCGCACCGTTTGTTGGACTCAACCGGTGCCGACGTTGTGTCAGCAGGAGCAAGATGGGGCTATCTCCAACGACGGTCGGATCGGATATTTCCGGGCCCGCGTCACCCGCGACGGCGAAGCGATGGTGCGCCTGGGAAGCCACTGAATTGCTCAGCCGTGTGGCGGCAATCGGGTAGCGCATGGCGAGACGCTGGCTGTCCCAAGGACCAGAGGTAGCAAACCTCCGTCGGCGGTCGGATGTTCCCGCTAGCCTGGACGCGCACCGAGACAGGCCGCGAGGGAGGGGACACGTGAGGGAGCACCTCGCGACGCTGGGTGTCGTGTTGCGCAAGGTTATGGATCGGGAGCTTCCGTCCCTTGGTCCCGATTGGTGGCGTGAGGGTGTCCTTCTGAAGCTCTCCTACCAACAGCGCGCGACGGCCGATGAGAACGAGTGGTCGAGCCTGGTCGACCTCGATGTTGCTGCGCTCCTGCGCGTCGTTGACGGCAACTGGGAGCTGTTGCGGAGGCGAAACATCGTCAAGTGGGAAGCTCGCAACTGGCTCAAGGAGGCGGGCAGTGCCCGCAACCGGTGGGCGCACGAGGTTCCTGGACGAGAGCCGGGCGCAGACCGGATCTACCGAGATCTGGACACGCTCGCCCTCCTAGCCGAGGCCTTCTTGCCTGGTAGTGCTGAGGCGAAGCAGCTCGCTGACGCCCGAGCGGAGGCGCTGGCCGCTCTCGCCGCTGCGCCCGCAGCAGATGCGGCTGAGTCGGGGCCGACGACCCCAGCAGTGCCCGTTTCGGACTTCGCTCCTGGCGTGGTGGTGCGCGTGAAGGCTCGCCCCGAACTCACGGGCGTCGTCACACAAGTCGTCGAGTCGGGTTCACAGCTCCGCTTGACGGTCTTCCATGGGCAACTCACGCAGACGTATTACGAGTCGCAGGTGGAGCCGGTCGAATCAAGATCGGGCGAGCACGTGAGTGCCGAGGACCTCAAAGTGCGCCTCACTGCGGCGCACGTCCTTCACCCGTCTGTCAGCCGCCTCTACTCACTGAACAGCGGACGGATCGAGTACGAGCCGTACCAGTACCGCCCGGTCATGAAGCTCATCAACGCGGACCGCCCTCGGCTGCTGATCGCTGATGACGTCGGTGTCGGCAAGACGATCGAAGCTGGGCTCATCATCAAGGAGCTCCAGGCTCGTCAGAAGCTCGAGTCGATCCTCGTCATCTGTCCCAAGCCGCTGGTCGTCGAGGACAAATGGCGCCGCGAACTCAAGCGCTTCGACGAAGACTTCGCCCATCTGGACAGCGGGACCCTGCGCCACTGCATCGACGAGACCCGCGCCGAAGGCCGCTGGCCGGCTCGCTACCGGAAAGCGATTCTCCCGTACTCCCTGCTCGACGAGAAGCTGCTTCTGGGGGATGACACCGGACGGCGTTCTCGGACGGGCTTGGTCTCGCTCATGCCGCCAGTCAAGTTCGATCTCGTGATCATCGACGAGGCCCACCACGTCCGCAACAGCGCCACCTGGAGCCACCGAGTTGTCAAGCACTTCCTCGACTCTGCCGAGGCTGCTGTCCTGATCTCCGCGACCCCGATCCAGACCGGCAGCGAGGACCTGCGGACGTTGCTACGCCTGCTGCGTCCCGACACCTTCGTGGACAACCAAGCCTTCGACCTGATGCGGGAGCCCAACGCCCACCTGGCGAGCGTCGAGAGCGCAATCCGCCTGGCGGGCGAGGGATGGCAGCGTGCAGCGCTCAAGGAACTTGCCGGCGCACTAGAGACGTCGTGGGGGAGCCGAGTATTCCGAGCAGACCCGCGGGCGCAGGAAGTCCGCGACCTTCTCGACCAGGACGCAGTGAGCGACCGTGACCGGGTCAAGGCCCTCCGCATTGCGCAGTCGATGAACACTTTCTCGGGCCTCATCAATCGGACGCGGCGGCGCGACATCGGCTCCTTCACGACCCGCAAGCCGGAGACCTTCGAGGTCGACTTCACGCCTGAGCAGGGTGCGGTTCACGCCGATCTCCTCGACCTTGCTGGCCGGATATCGACAAGCAAAGGTCATGGCCAGTCCCTCGACTTTGTCCTCTCGACCTTGCAGCGGCAGGCGGCGAGCAGCCTCAATGGTCTGGCTCCGTTCGTCGAGGACCTGTTGCAGCATAAGCTCACCGCTGAGGAACTCAGCGAGGCCGACGCCGAGGTCGAGACGCTTGAGGCGTCCGCTCTCGAAGCTTTCGTGGCGGAGATCTCTGAGATCGCGGATCGGGCGGGTGCACTCACCGAGGACCCGAAGTTGGATCGCCTTCTCAGCTATGTCGACCAGAAGCGGCAACTGCCCAACAACAAACTCTTGCTGTTCAGCACCTTCCGTCATACGTTGCGCTACCTGCTCTCCAATCTGGAGGCCACCGGTGTTCGGGTTGGACTCGTGCACGGCGGGGTTCCAGACGACGAGCGCCGCGAGCTGCGAGCGCGGTTTGCCAAGGACAAGGGCGAGCCGGATGCGCTCGACGTGCTGCTGTCCTCCGAGGTCGGCACCGAGGGTCTCGACTATCAGTTCTGCGATGCCCTCGTTAACTACGACCTGCCGTGGAACCCGATGCGCATCGAGCAGCGCATCGGTCGTATCGACCGGCGTGGCCAGAAGAGCGAGACGATCGCGATCAAGAACCTCGTCGTCAGCGGTACCGTCGATGCTGTCATCTTCGACCGCTGCCTATCGCGTATCGGCGTCTTCCGTCGAGCACTCGGTGGCAGCGAGGAGATCCTCGGTGAACTCACTCGCGAGATCCGTCAGATCGGCGAGGACCTTACTCTCAGCGATGCCGAGCGAGCCCAGCGGCTGCAGCAAATTACCGACAACAAGATCGGCCGCATTCAGGAGCAAGAGGAACTCGAAGAGCGCGAAAGCGCGCTGTTCGGCCTGCCGCTCAAGAAGCTCGACGAGGAGGGTATCGAGCAGGCGGCCAGCCCGTGGCTCGCGCCCGACCAGTTGGCCCGCCTCGTAAAGCGCTACCTACTCGACCAGGGTTACGAACGAGCGGACTCGCTCTTTGATCGTCCAATCTCGCTCCTACGACCGAGCAAGGAAGTCCGAGCCACGTTGGCGGATGATCTCCGGGCGGTCGCTCCCGAGAGCACTTCTCCATGGAGCCGCTGGTTGGCTGGCGGTGCGGAGCAGTCGCGTCGCCTCACGTTCGATCCGAGCCAAGCGGACGGCGACGACGTCGAACTGCTCTCGCCGGTGCACGACTTGGTGCGCGCTTCGGCCGCCAGCCAGGCAGCGTTCGCTGCAGACTCGACTGTGGCGTTGCGAGTCGAGTCCAAGGCAGTCGCGCCTGGCCTGTACCCGGTCGCCATTCATGCCTGGACGTACCTCGGTGCGCGCGACGACTTCGAAGTCGTTGTCACGTCAGCTGAGGATGCATTGTCGGCGGACCTCGCCACACTTCTGGTTGCCGCCCAGGACTCGGCCACTTCATCCGAGCTGACTGCGCCGAGCGATCTGGAGGACCTCCACTACTTGTCGTGGACCGACGCCCGATCGGCCCACATCGATCGGGCTCGCTCTCATGTGGAGAGCCAGTTGGCATCGTTGAAGACCACGCATCAGGCGCGGGTGGAACTCGTTGAGGACCAGATTGCGGGTGCGTCCCACGAGAACATTCGTCGGATGCGCGAATCCGAGCTTCGGTCGGTAGAGGACGACTTCTCAACTCGGAGTGAGCGGCTGGAGGCCACGATCGCTCGGAGCGACGTGACGACGACGCTGCTGTGCGCTGGCATCGTGGAGGTCGTCTATGGCCAGTGAGCTGACGTTCGACGGCATCGCGGACGATGGACGCGCCATCGTGGAGGCGCACAAGCAGAAGCGGGGATTCGAGGAGGGCATCCGGCGCCTGCTATCGGAGCTTTATCCGGACAACGCCCACTTCATCTACGAGCTCCTGCAGAACGCTGAGGATGCAAAGGCATCGGTAGTTGAGTTCGAGCTCCGCGCCGATGGCTTGGAGGCGCGGCACAACGGCTCTCGTTCCTTCTCGCTGGAGGATATCGACTCGATTGCCAACATTGGCTACTCGACGAAGAAGGATGACGAAACCCAGATCGGCAAGTTCGGCGTTGGCTTCAAGGCGGTGTACTCCTACACCACCCGCCCGGAGATCCGGTCGGGTGAGTTTTCCTTCGCGATCTCCGATCTCTTCGTGCCAGAACGTATCGAGGGCCGCGCTCTCGATGGCTGGACAACATTTCTCTTCCCGTTCGATCGCAGCGACAAGCCTCCCGAGACAGCGGGTGCCGAGGTCGAGCGGGGCCTCCGCGAGCTGGATGAGAAGACCCTGCTGTTCCTCAGCAATATCCGCGAGATCACCTACGAGCTGCCGGGTGGGGATATCGGATTCTTCAAGCGGACAGACGTCGACGATGTCACGATCCGCGTAGAGGCATCCCAAGGCGAGGACTTCGTTGAGTCGAACTGGCTCCGGCTAGTTGGCCCGGCCAGCACAGAGCACAAGGGACAGCATCCCTTAACGGTCGCTGCTGCGTTCAAGCTGGAGCACAAAGAGCCCGGCCGGGGCCGCTCCGCTACTAAGGCCGGCACGCGTGCCGGCGCGCCGCTTGCCATCGTGCCGCTTCCAGTTGGTGACGTCTCGATCTACTTCCCGGCGGACAAGGAGACTTCCAATCTCAGGTTCCACATCCACGCGCCCTTCGCCTCGACTGTTGCACGAGACTCGGTGCGGGACACCTCCGAGAACGTCCAGCTCGTCGCTGACATCGGTGACTTGATTGTCCGTAACCTCAAGGGTTTCCGCGACCGTGGCCTGATCGACGACGGCTTCCTTGCTGCGCTGCCGAACGCCGAGGACAACCTGAAGCCGATGTATGGCCAGGTGCGAAGTGCGATCCTGGCGGCCTTCAACGAGCATGAGCTGACACCCGTGCGCGGTGGCGGATTTGGTGCCGCGCGAGAGCTGGTCTCCAGTCCCGGCGAGATCCGGCGACTCCTTCGCGAGCCCGATCTGGCAGTGCTGTTTGCTCTTACCAGCGTTGTGACGATGGGCGCGCCGCGATGGATCGCGGATCGCACCGGCCGCGCCGGCAAGTTTCTGGAGAGCCTGGAACCAATGGATTTCGGCTGGAGCGAGCTCACGGGCGCCTTCGGAGTCATGCAGCAGCGGACGGTCCCCAGCGACGTCGGGGGTCGGCTGGTCTATGGACCGCAGCCGGGCCAGCTGGCTGTGTTTGACGAGTGGATCACGACCAAGTCCGACGCGGAGCTGGTCGATATGTACCAGTTGCTCGGGATGGGTCGGATGACCCATCGGATGTCCTGGTCCGTCAAGCTCGGGTCAATCCCCATGATCCGGATCCGACGGCGGGGGAAGGCAGAGCACGTGCGGGGCGGCAGTGGCGACGTCTTTCTGCCCGCCAGCCGCAGCGACACCGTTCAGTCCCGCGTCCCGGTCGACCTGGCGTACTTCGACGACGAGGACGATGAGCGCGCGAACAATCTGAGGTCGTTCTACAACGCGGCCGGCGTTGCCCGATGGAACGAGAAGGCGCGGATTGCAGCGAAGCTCAAAGAGTACGGGTCGGGTGCTCGCGCCGTTCCTGACAATGACACGGAGGTGGCACGGCATCTGGAGGACATCCGTGGCTTCGCGCGCTTCGCCGCTGGAAACGAGAGCGTCGCGCGCGAGACCTTCGGGAACGTTCCATTCTTGCTCACGCAGGATCCTTGGGGTGCGCTGCGCTGGGTTGAGCCGAGTGACACTTACCTCGATGTGCCGTTCGTGACGACCGGACTCTCGGCGCTCTACCCCTGGAACCTCGTCACGGACGGCGATGACGAGTACGAAGTGTGGTGGGACGAACCCGAGAAGCATGCCCCCGCAGGCATTTACCTGAATGTTGAGGGCATCGAGGACTTTCTGCGCGCGGTCGGCTCTGGTGACGGGATCGACATCGCGCCGGCGGACGTCTTCGCAAACCCGAAGCTCAAGACGGAGTACTGGGTCAACAACCGGCACAGCGCGTATACTGTGACCCGCGACTGGCAAGTCGACGGGCTGTCAGAGATCGTCGCAACCGGTGACCCCACCCTGCTCCAGACCCTCTGGGACACCATCGTCGACTCCGACCAGACTTTTGCGACGGCGATCTACCAAGCAAATCGAAGCGCCGGGCGTCATCCGTTCGAATCGCAATTGGCGCAGCAACTGACCAGGATCCCCTGGATCCTTGATCGCGAGGGCGAGCTCAAGCTCCCACAGCAGATCTCGCTGGCAGAGCTCCGAGACGGGTGGAAACATCCACCAAGCAACTCCCTTGTGCTCAAGCTCGGTTTCGGTGCTGAGGCCGCGCAGTTCGAGCAGATCGAGGCAGACAAGCCCTTCCATGCAGAGCAGCTCGGCATCGAGGTCGAGGACGCCGAACTCCTAAAGGAGGCACACGCCGCTGGCATTACGTCAGATGACTTGCGGGAGTTCATCGCTCAGCGGCGCAGCCTAGAAGCCTACCCGAATGGGGCCTCGGATGACCCCGATCGGCGTTCTGCGATGGCCGCCCACGATGCAGATTCGGCGCCGATCCACACGACCGAGATCCGCGATCGCAGCGTCGTGGTCGGTCAGGGTCCCTCGGCTGAGGAGGCGAAGACCTACCTGCGGGGGCTCTACACCAACGCCGACGGGAACATGCATTGCCAAGCCTGTCACTTCGTCCTGCCCTTCAAGATCAAGGGCGAGTGGTACTTCGAGGCGATCCAGTTCGTCGGCAGTCGCAACCGAACTCATCGCCAGAACGCCTTGGCCCTGTGCCCGCTCTGCGCGGCGAAGTATCGGTACAAGCGCGAGACCACCGACGGAGCGATGCTGAACGCGCTTTCGGCGCTGGAGATCGAGGCTGGTGCGGGACGGATCGAACTCTCCGTCCTTGTGAACGGCGAGGTAGTTCGACTTTGGTTCACCGGAAAGCACGCTCTTGACTTGCAGGCCGCGATGGCTGTCGCTGGCGAAGTTCGGGGCGAAAGCTGAGCGGCCATGGCTCGCGGTAGTCCGTATCACCCAAGGGTGAGCGACTGGCTGACTCGGAGAAGACGGATAGCGGGAGGGTCAAGCCCGCTGGGGTGGTGTACGAGGTGATTCCTCGTTGTGAGGTTAGGCGCTGAGGGCGCTGGTGATGGTCAGTGGGTCCTCCTGGTCGGCGGGGGCGTTCTTCTTCTCCAGGGCGTGGCGGCACTCCTTGGGGACTTCGAGGCCGAGGTAGCGGCGTTGTTCGGTCCAGTCGTCGTGCTGCTCGGCGAGGACGGCACCGACGAGCCGGACGAGGGCCTCGCGGTTGGGGAACAGCCACGGCACCCACCGCCAGATCCGTCCGGGCGGGTGGCCTTCGGGAAACACCAGGAGCAGGGCGAACAGTCCGGCGAGGTTCACCGGCCACAGCCCGACCGCGACCGGTCCGACCAAGGACGCCGCCCCCGCCCCTGCGGCACCGTCGGCCACGTGCTCGGCCGTCATGCTTACCGCCACCGCGGCGCCGCACCACGCGAGCGCCGGACCGACCGGAGAGTCGGTGCGCCGCAAGACGATCAACCAGCCGAGCACCACCGCGCCCAGCAACGTCAGAGCGGGCAGCACCGCGTCTTGTGACGGACTCAACGCCACCGCCGCGCCCGTGACCAAGGTCGCCACGGCTGTGAGCCGACGGCGACCCTGGGAGACATGCCTCCATCGTCGCACCGGCGGCGTCGCCGGGAACTCCGTACTGGCACCTACGTCGAATCCCCATCGACTATCAGGCCCTGCGCCCATGTGTCTGCCGAGCAGCCACATGACGCTGGAAGACATCAGCCGTCTGCTCACCCGAGCCTGAGTTCAAGGGGTCCCATGAACGTCATCTACACCGTGTTGCTCGCCTTCGCGATCGGCTATTTCGTCAAGAACCGAGGCGTGGCAAGCGCCCTCTACCTGGCCGGCGGCGCCCTCGTCTTCGCGTTCCAGTCGGTCACCCTGCTCATCGAATGGGCCAGCGGAAAGAACACCAAGGCATTCGGCGACTTCCCGGACTACACGGCCTCGAACGTGTGGGGCTACGGCGTCGTCAACCTCATCATCACCATCATCGGCATCGGTCTGGTCCAACTCGGCGTCTGGGTTTCCCACAAACAGGCCGCGAAGAAGGGCGTGGTCCAAGTACCACGAGGGTGAAACTCGGGGGACAGGAATGCGATCACCGGTCGTTCCGGGACAGTCGTTCCGGGACTTCCACGCGCGCATTCTCGAGCCGCGCGCCCTACGCACGACGAGTCTGCCGGTCGCCTCGCCCCAGCGCGCGGGATCGGCGGTGCAGTCTTCAGCCAGAGTGCCTTCTTCGCTCAGGTCCCGAACAACGACCACGGCGTCGATGCCGTTGCCAGCCGTCGACGCCTACTGTTTCCCCTGCTCGCGGTTCTGCCTTGGGGTTGTTCATACCGGTCACCTGCATTCTCATGGGAGCGCCGCCGTGGTGAACCCAAGTGGGCACCGCTCCCGTTCTCCGCATTCCTCCGCCGGTCCCTCGAATGGAATGCGGCGCTGATCGCCCGGCTTCTGTGGAACTCACCTGGGCGGCCTGTCTGGGCCATGAGGGCGGAGTCGCCGGTCTCCCCACGTGGCGTGGATCGGCGCCCTCGTCGCAATCCAGCTGCCAGGCAGCCCACCGTTGTCGGTGCTCTGCTTGCAGTCGCGTGGGCGCGGGGGACGACGGACCTGGTTGACCAGATCGGTTGGTTCGCCCTCGCAGCCCTGACGTTCGCGGTAGGTCTAGGTTTCCGAGCCGAACGGTGAAGCAGCTCCGAAGACGCGCCGAACTCATAACCCGGAGGTCGCAGGTTCAAATCCTGCCCCCGCTACGAATTTCAGGCGCGGAACCTACGGGTTCCGCGCCTGAAAGGTTTGTGGGACTTGATCATGTGTCCACTTAGGGTCCAGAAACTCTGTCCAGGAGCCCGTCTCGGAGCTGATCCCCGAAGCGGGTACGGAGTCGCACCGTTTGTTGGACTCAACCGGTGCCGACGTTGTGTCAGCAGGAGCAAGATGGGGCTATCTCCAACGACGGTCGGATCGGATATTTCCGGGCCCGCGTCACCCGCGACGGCGAAGCGATGGTGCGCCTGGGAAGCCACTGAATTGCTCAGCCGTGTGGCGGCAATCGGGTAGCGCATGGCGAGACGCTGGCTGTCCCAAGGACCAGAGGTAGCAAACCTCCGTCGGCGGTCGGATGTTCCCGCTAGCCTGGACGCGCACCGAGACAGGCCGCGAGGGAGGGGACACGTGAGGGAGCACCTCGCGACGCTGGGTGTCGTGTTGCGCAAGGTTATGGATCGGGAGCTTCCGTCCCTTGGTCCCGATTGGTGGCGTGAGGGTGTCCTTCTGAAGCTCTCCTACCAACAGCGCGCGACGGCCGATGAGAACGAGTGGTCGAGCCTGGTCGACCTCGATGTTGCTGCGCTCCTGCGCGTCGTTGACGGCAACTGGGAGCTGTTGCGGAGGCGAAACATCGTCAAGTGGGAAGCTCGCAACTGGCTCAAGGAGGCGGGCAGTGCCCGCAACCGGTGGGCGCACGAGGTTCCTGGACGAGAGCCGGGCGCAGACCGGATCTACCGAGATCTGGACACGCTCGCCCTCCTAGCCGAGGCCTTCTTGCCTGGTAGTGCTGAGGCGAAGCAGCTCGCTGACGCCCGAGCGGAGGCGCTGGCCGCTCTCGCCGCTGCGCCCGCAGCAGATGCGGCTGAGTCGGGGCCGACGACCCCAGCAGTGCCCGTTTCGGACTTCGCTCCTGGCGTGGTGGTGCGCGTGAAGGCTCGCCCCGAACTCACGGGCGTCGTCACACAAGTCGTCGAGTCGGGTTCACAGCTCCGCTTGACGGTCTTCCATGGGCAACTCACGCAGACGTATTACGAGTCGCAGGTGGAGCCGGTCGAATCAAGATCGGGCGAGCACGTGAGTGCCGAGGACCTCAAAGTGCGCCTCACTGCGGCGCACGTCCTTCACCCGTCTGTCAGCCGCCTCTACTCACTGAACAGCGGACGGATCGAGTACGAGCCGTACCAGTACCGCCCGGTCATGAAGCTCATCAACGCGGACCGCCCTCGGCTGCTGATCGCTGATGACGTCGGTGTCGGCAAGACGATCGAAGCTGGGCTCATCATCAAGGAGCTCCAGGCTCGTCAGAAGCTCGAGTCGATCCTCGTCATCTGTCCCAAGCCGCTGGTCGTCGAGGACAAATGGCGCCGCGAACTCAAGCGCTTCGACGAAGACTTCGCCCATCTGGACAGCGGGACCCTGCGCCACTGCATCGACGAGACCCGCGCCGAAGGCCGCTGGCCGGCTCGCTACCGGAAAGCGATTCTCCCGTACTCCCTGCTCGACGAGAAGCTGCTTCTGGGGGATGACACCGGACGGCGTTCTCGGACGGGCTTGGTCTCGCTCATGCCGCCAGTCAAGTTCGATCTCGTGATCATCGACGAGGCCCACCACGTCCGCAACAGCGCCACCTGGAGCCACCGAGTTGTCAAGCACTTCCTCGACTCTGCCGAGGCTGCTGTCCTGATCTCCGCGACCCCGATCCAGACCGGCAGCGAGGACCTGCGGACGTTGCTACGCCTGCTGCGTCCCGACACCTTCGTGGACAACCAAGCCTTCGACCTGATGCGGGAGCCCAACGCCCACCTGGCGAGCGTCGAGAGCGCAATCCGCCTGGCGGGCGAGGGATGGCAGCGTGCAGCGCTCAAGGAACTTGCCGGCGCACTAGAGACGTCGTGGGGGAGCCGAGTATTCCGAGCAGACCCGCGGGCGCAGGAAGTCCGCGACCTTCTCGACCAGGACGCAGTGAGCGACCGTGACCGGGTCAAGGCCCTCCGCATTGCGCAGTCGATGAACACTTTCTCGGGCCTCATCAATCGGACGCGGCGGCGCGACATCGGCTCCTTCACGACCCGCAAGCCGGAGACCTTCGAGGTCGACTTCACGCCTGAGCAGGGTGCGGTTCACGCCGATCTCCTCGACCTTGCTGGCCGGATATCGACAAGCAAAGGTCATGGCCAGTCCCTCGACTTTGTCCTCTCGACCTTGCAGCGGCAGGCGGCGAGCAGCCTCAATGGTCTGGCTCCGTTCGTCGAGGACCTGTTGCAGCATAAGCTCACCGCTGAGGAACTCAGCGAGGCCGACGCCGAGGTCGAGACGCTTGAGGCGTCCGCTCTCGAAGCTTTCGTGGCGGAGATCTCTGAGATCGCGGATCGGGCGGGTGCACTCACCGAGGACCCGAAGTTGGATCGCCTTCTCAGCTATGTCGACCAGAAGCGGCAACTGCCCAACAACAAACTCTTGCTGTTCAGCACCTTCCGTCATACGTTGCGCTACCTGCTCTCCAATCTGGAGGCCACCGGTGTTCGGGTTGGACTCGTGCACGGCGGGGTTCCAGACGACGAGCGCCGCGAGCTGCGAGCGCGGTTTGCCAAGGACAAGGGCGAGCCGGATGCGCTCGACGTGCTGCTGTCCTCCGAGGTCGGCACCGAGGGTCTCGACTATCAGTTCTGCGATGCCCTCGTTAACTACGACCTGCCGTGGAACCCGATGCGCATCGAGCAGCGCATCGGTCGTATCGACCGGCGTGGCCAGAAGAGCGAGACGATCGCGATCAAGAACCTCGTCGTCAGCGGTACCGTCGATGCTGTCATCTTCGACCGCTGCCTATCGCGTATCGGCGTCTTCCGTCGAGCACTCGGTGGCAGCGAGGAGATCCTCGGTGAACTCACTCGCGAGATCCGTCAGATCGGCGAGGACCTTACTCTCAGCGATGCCGAGCGAGCCCAGCGGCTGCAGCAAATTACCGACAACAAGATCGGCCGCATTCAGGAGCAAGAGGAACTCGAAGAGCGCGAAAGCGCGCTGTTCGGCCTGCCGCTCAAGAAGCTCGACGAGGAGGGTATCGAGCAGGCGGCCAGCCCGTGGCTCGCGCCCGACCAGTTGGCCCGCCTCGTAAAGCGCTACCTACTCGACCAGGGTTACGAACGAGCGGACTCGCTCTTTGATCGTCCAATCTCGCTCCTACGACCGAGCAAGGAAGTCCGAGCCACGTTGGCGGATGATCTCCGGGCGGTCGCTCCCGAGAGCACTTCTCCATGGAGCCGCTGGTTGGCTGGCGGTGCGGAGCAGTCGCGTCGCCTCACGTTCGATCCGAGCCAAGCGGACGGCGACGACGTCGAACTGCTCTCGCCGGTGCACGACTTGGTGCGCGCTTCGGCCGCCAGCCAGGCAGCGTTCGCTGCAGACTCGACTGTGGCGTTGCGAGTCGAGTCCAAGGCAGTCGCGCCTGGCCTGTACCCGGTCGCCATTCATGCCTGGACGTACCTCGGTGCGCGCGACGACTTCGAAGTCGTTGTCACGTCAGCTGAGGATGCATTGTCGGCGGACCTCGCCACACTTCTGGTTGCCGCCCAGGACTCGGCCACTTCATCCGAGCTGACTGCGCCGAGCGATCTGGAGGACCTCCACTACTTGTCGTGGACCGACGCCCGATCGGCCCACATCGATCGGGCTCGCTCTCATGTGGAGAGCCAGTTGGCATCGTTGAAGACCACGCATCAGGCGCGGGTGGAACTCGTTGAGGACCAGATTGCGGGTGCGTCCCACGAGAACATTCGTCGGATGCGCGAATCCGAGCTTCGGTCGGTAGAGGACGACTTCTCAACTCGGAGTGAGCGGCTGGAGGCCACGATCGCTCGGAGCGACGTGACGACGACGCTGCTGTGCGCTGGCATCGTGGAGGTCGTCTATGGCCAGTGAGCTGACGTTCGACGGCATCGCGGACGATGGACGCGCCATCGTGGAGGCGCACAAGCAGAAGCGGGGATTCGAGGAGGGCATCCGGCGCCTGCTATCGGAGCTTTATCCGGACAACGCCCACTTCATCTACGAGCTCCTGCAGAACGCTGAGGATGCAAAGGCATCGGTAGTTGAGTTCGAGCTCCGCGCCGATGGCTTGGAGGCGCGGCACAACGGCTCTCGTTCCTTCTCGCTGGAGGATATCGACTCGATTGCCAACATTGGCTACTCGACGAAGAAGGATGACGAAACCCAGATCGGCAAGTTCGGCGTTGGCTTCAAGGCGGTGTACTCCTACACCACCCGCCCGGAGATCCGGTCGGGTGAGTTTTCCTTCGCGATCTCCGATCTCTTCGTGCCAGAACGTATCGAGGGCCGCGCTCTCGATGGCTGGACAACATTTCTCTTCCCGTTCGATCGCAGCGACAAGCCTCCCGAGACAGCGGGTGCCGAGGTCGAGCGGGGCCTCCGCGAGCTGGATGAGAAGACCCTGCTGTTCCTCAGCAATATCCGCGAGATCACCTACGAGCTGCCGGGTGGGGATATCGGATTCTTCAAGCGGACAGACGTCGACGATGTCACGATCCGCGTAGAGGCATCCCAAGGCGAGGACTTCGTTGAGTCGAACTGGCTCCGGCTAGTTGGCCCGGCCAGCACAGAGCACAAGGGACAGCATCCCTTAACGGTCGCTGCTGCGTTCAAGCTGGAGCACAAAGAGCCCGGCCGGGGCCGCTCCGCTACTAAGGCCGGCACGCGTGCCGGCGCGCCGCTTGCCATCGTGCCGCTTCCAGTTGGTGACGTCTCGATCTACTTCCCGGCGGACAAGGAGACTTCCAATCTCAGGTTCCACATCCACGCGCCCTTCGCCTCGACTGTTGCACGAGACTCGGTGCGGGACACCTCCGAGAACGTCCAGCTCGTCGCTGACATCGGTGACTTGATTGTCCGTAACCTCAAGGGTTTCCGCGACCGTGGCCTGATCGACGACGGCTTCCTTGCTGCGCTGCCGAACGCCGAGGACAACCTGAAGCCGATGTATGGCCAGGTGCGAAGTGCGATCCTGGCGGCCTTCAACGAGCATGAGCTGACACCCGTGCGCGGTGGCGGATTTGGTGCCGCGCGAGAGCTGGTCTCCAGTCCCGGCGAGATCCGGCGACTCCTTCGCGAGCCCGATCTGGCAGTGCTGTTTGCTCTTACCAGCGTTGTGACGATGGGCGCGCCGCGATGGATCGCGGATCGCACCGGCCGCGCCGGCAAGTTTCTGGAGAGCCTGGAACCAATGGATTTCGGCTGGAGCGAGCTCACGGGCGCCTTCGGAGTCATGCAGCAGCGGACGGTCCCCAGCGACGTCGGGGGTCGGCTGGTCTATGGACCGCAGCCGGGCCAGCTGGCTGTGTTTGACGAGTGGATCACGACCAAGTCCGACGCGGAGCTGGTCGATATGTACCAGTTGCTCGGGATGGGTCGGATGACCCATCGGATGTCCTGGTCCGTCAAGCTCGGGTCAATCCCCATGATCCGGATCCGACGGCGGGGGAAGGCAGAGCACGTGCGGGGCGGCAGTGGCGACGTCTTTCTGCCCGCCAGCCGCAGCGACACCGTTCAGTCCCGCGTCCCGGTCGACCTGGCGTACTTCGACGACGAGGACGATGAGCGCGCGAACAATCTGAGGTCGTTCTACAACGCGGCCGGCGTTGCCCGATGGAACGAGAAGGCGCGGATTGCAGCGAAGCTCAAAGAGTACGGGTCGGGTGCTCGCGCCGTTCCTGACAATGACACGGAGGTGGCACGGCATCTGGAGGACATCCGTGGCTTCGCGCGCTTCGCCGCTGGAAACGAGAGCGTCGCGCGCGAGACCTTCGGGAACGTTCCATTCTTGCTCACGCAGGATCCTTGGGGTGCGCTGCGCTGGGTTGAGCCGAGTGACACTTACCTCGATGTGCCGTTCGTGACGACCGGACTCTCGGCGCTCTACCCCTGGAACCTCGTCACGGACGGCGATGACGAGTACGAAGTGTGGTGGGACGAACCCGAGAAGCATGCCCCCGCAGGCATTTACCTGAATGTTGAGGGCATCGAGGACTTTCTGCGCGCGGTCGGCTCTGGTGACGGGATCGACATCGCGCCGGCGGACGTCTTCGCAAACCCGAAGCTCAAGACGGAGTACTGGGTCAACAACCGGCACAGCGCGTATACTGTGACCCGCGACTGGCAAGTCGACGGGCTGTCAGAGATCGTCGCAACCGGTGACCCCACCCTGCTCCAGACCCTCTGGGACACCATCGTCGACTCCGACCAGACTTTTGCGACGGCGATCTACCAAGCAAATCGAAGCGCCGGGCGTCATCCGTTCGAATCGCAATTGGCGCAGCAACTGACCAGGATCCCCTGGATCCTTGATCGCGAGGGCGAGCTCAAGCTCCCACAGCAGATCTCGCTGGCAGAGCTCCGAGACGGGTGGAAACATCCACCAAGCAACTCCCTTGTGCTCAAGCTCGGTTTCGGTGCTGAGGCCGCGCAGTTCGAGCAGATCGAGGCAGACAAGCCCTTCCATGCAGAGCAGCTCGGCATCGAGGTCGAGGACGCCGAACTCCTAAAGGAGGCACACGCCGCTGGCATTACGTCAGATGACTTGCGGGAGTTCATCGCTCAGCGGCGCAGCCTAGAAGCCTACCCGAATGGGGCCTCGGATGACCCCGATCGGCGTTCTGCGATGGCCGCCCACGATGCAGATTCGGCGCCGATCCACACGACCGAGATCCGCGATCGCAGCGTCGTGGTCGGTCAGGGTCCCTCGGCTGAGGAGGCGAAGACCTACCTGCGGGGGCTCTACACCAACGCCGACGGGAACATGCATTGCCAAGCCTGTCACTTCGTCCTGCCCTTCAAGATCAAGGGCGAGTGGTACTTCGAGGCGATCCAGTTCGTCGGCAGTCGCAACCGAACTCATCGCCAGAACGCCTTGGCCCTGTGCCCGCTCTGCGCGGCGAAGTATCGGTACAAGCGCGAGACCACCGACGGAGCGATGCTGAACGCGCTTTCGGCGCTGGAGATCGAGGCTGGTGCGGGACGGATCGAACTCTCCGTCCTTGTGAACGGCGAGGTAGTTCGACTTTGGTTCACCGGAAAGCACGCTCTTGACTTGCAGGCCGCGATGGCTGTCGCTGGCGAAGTTCGGGGCGAAAGCTGAGCGGCCATGGCTCGCGGTAGTCCGTATCACCCAAGGGTGAGCGACTGGCTGACTCGGAGAAGACGGATAGCGGGAGGGTCAAGCCCGCTGGGGTGGTGTACGAGGTGATTCCTCGTTGTGAGGTTAGGCGCTGAGGGCGCTGGTGATGGTCAGTGGGTCCTCCTGGTCGGCGGGGGCGTTCTTCTTCTCCAGGGCGTGGCGGCACTCCTTGGGGACTTCGAGGCCGAGGTAGCGGCGTTGTTCGGTCCAGTCGTCGTGCTGCTCGGCGAGGACGGCACCGACGAGCCGGACGAGGGCCTCGCGGTTGGGGAACAGCCACGGCACCCACCGCCAGATCCGTCCGGGCGGGTGGCCTTCGGGAAACACCAGGAGCAGGGCGAACAGTCCGGCGAGGTTCACCGGCCACAGCCCGACCGCGACCGGTCCGACCAAGGACGCCGCCCCCGCCCCTGCGGCACCGTCGGCCACGTGCTCGGCCGTCATGCTTACCGCCACCGCGGCGCCGCACCACGCGAGCGCCGGACCGACCGGAGAGTCGGTGCGCCGCAAGACGATCAACCAGCCGAGCACCACCGCGCCCAGCAACGTCAGAGCGGGCAGCACCGCGTCTTGTGACGGACTCAACGCCACCGCCGCGCCCGTGACCAAGGTCGCCACGGCTGTGAGCCGACGGCGACCCTGGGAGACATGCCTCCATCGTCGCACCGGCGGCGTCGCCGGGAACTCCGTACTGGCACCTACGTCGAATCCCCATCGACTATCAGGCCCTGCGCCCATGTGTCTGCCGAGCAGCCACATGACGCTGGAAGACATCAGCCGTCTGCTCACCCGAGCCTGAGTTCAAGGGGTCCCATGAACGTCATCTACACCGTGTTGCTCGCCTTCGCGATCGGCTATTTCGTCAAGAACCGAGGCGTGGCAAGCGCCCTCTACCTGGCCGGCGGCGCCCTCGTCTTCGCGTTCCAGTCGGTCACCCTGCTCATCGAATGGGCCAGCGGAAAGAACACCAAGGCATTCGGCGACTTCCCGGACTACACGGCCTCGAACGTGTGGGGCTACGGCGTCGTCAACCTCATCATCACCATCATCGGCATCGGTCTGGTCCAACTCGGCGTCTGGGTTTCCCACAAACAGGCCGCGAAGAAGGGCGTGGTCCAAGTACCACGAGGGTGAAACTCGGGGGACAGGAATGCGATCACCGGTCGTTCCGGGACAGTCGTTCCGGGACTTCCACGCGCGCATTCTCGAGCCGCGCGCCCTACGCACGACGAGTCTGCCGGTCGCCTCGCCCCAGCGCGCGGGATCGGCGGTGCAGTCTTCAGCCAGAGTGCCTTCTTCGCTCAGGTCCCGAACAACGACCACGGCGTCGATGCCGTTGCCAGCCGTCGACGCCTACTGTTTCCCCTGCTCGCGGTTCTGCCTTGGGGTTGTTCATACCGGTCACCTGCATTCTCATGGGAGCGCCGCCGTGGTGAACCCAAGTGGGCACCGCTCCCGTTCTCCGCATTCCTCCGCCGGTCCCTCGAATGGAATGCGGCGCTGATCGCCCGGCTTCTGTGGAACTCACCTGGGCGGCCTGTCTGGGCCATGAGGGCGGAGTCGCCGGTCTCCCCACGTGGCGTGGATCGGCGCCCTCGTCGCAATCCAGCTGCCAGGCAGCCCACCGTTGTCGGTGCTCTGCTTGCAGTCGCGTGGGCGCGGGGGACGACGGACCTGGTTGACCAGATCGGTTGGTTCGCCCTCGCAGCCCTGACGTTCGCGGTAGGTCTAGGTTTCCGAGCCGAACGGTAAGTCTCCGAAGAGGCGCTGAAGTCTCCCGGAGGTCGCAGGTTCAAATCCTGCCCCCGCTATCAAGGAATCGGCCGCTGATCTGCACACGCAGGTCAGGGGCCGCTTCGTGTGAGGTGACACGCAGCTGGGCCAAGGTGACGACGGGCCCGACACGTGGCGCGAACCCCGACGCTCGCCCGCGGTCAGGAGTGCGTGGCCGCGCGCACGGCCTGCATGGCCGCCGGCGTCACCGGATCCTCGAGATCCTGGTACTGCTCATGGCGCTCGATGAACTTCTTGACGTAAGGACACACCGGCACCACCCGCAGCCCTGCGTCGCGCGTCGCGTCGAGGGCCGCGGTCACGAGCACGGCGGCGAGGCCACGACCGCCGAACTCCTCATCGATCTCGGTGTGGAAGAAGATCCGCTGCAGACCCGCCTCGACGTACTGCGTGAAGCCGGCCAGGCTGCCATCCGAGGTGATCTCGAAACGGGTCAGATCCTCGTTCTGACTCACGGTGTCCGTCATGTCGACACCCTTGCACACCGTGACATCACGAACGTGTCCGTGCGTCAGATCATCTGCGCCCGGGCGTGGCGGTCCGCCTAAGGTGTCGGCATGCGCCTCGACTACCCGATCCATGAGCGCACCCTCGACAACGGCCTGCGGGTGGTCGTGTCGCCCGATCACACGGTGCCGACGGTGGCCGTCAACCTGTGGGTCGACGTGGGGTCGCGCCACGAGAGCCGGGGCAGGACCGGGTTTGCCCACCTCTTCGAACACCTGATGTTCCAAGGCTCGAGAAATGTCGCCTCGGGAGAGCACTTCTCGGCTCTGTTGGCCGTTGGTGCGCGTCTCAATGCGACGACCTGGTTCGACCGGACGAACTACTTCGAGACCGTCCCCACGGGCGCGCTCGACCTCGCTCTGTGGCTCGAGGCGGATCGCCATGGGCATCTCCTCGACGCGGTGAACCAGGCCAACCTGGACAACCAGCGTGACGTCGTGAAGGAGGAGAAGCGCCAACGCTACGACAATCCCCCCTACGGGCAGGAACTCCCCGATCTGTATGCCGCGTTGTTTCCCGAGGGGCACCCCTATGCCCACCCGACGATCGGGTCGATGGCTGACCTCGACGCGGCCACCCTCGAGGACGTGCATGCCTTCTACGAGCGGTGGTACGGCCCGAGGAACACCGTGCTGACCCTGTGCGGGGACGTCGAGGCGGAGGATGCCTTCGAGCGGGTGGAGCGCCAGTTCGGATCGCTTTCGAGCCGACCTCGCCCGGGCCACCCGATCCCGGTCGCTCTCGCTCCCCTCACCGAGCCCGTGCGGTTGACCCGTCGTGCTGACGTCCCGCACGACCGGCTGACCATCGCCTTCCGGCTCCCTGCGGACCGGACGCCGGGATTCCTGCCGGCCGCACTGGCCCTCGACATTCTCGGTGGGCTGGCGACATCGCGTGTGGTCCGACGACTGGTGCGGGGCAGCCAACAGGCGTTGAGCGTGCACAGCACGGCCTGGGGCCTGGTCGGTGGGGTGTCGATCGGCTTCCTTGCCATCGACGTCGCCAATGGCGAGGACCCAGACCGGGTCGAGGCGGCTGTGCTGTCCGAGGTGGAGGACCTCGCCCACGCCGGACCGACCAGTGAGGAGATGCAGGCCGTGCGCGCCCAATCGGAGCGCGGCTGGTTGCAGGCCCTCGCCCACCAGGACCAGCGGGCCGACCTGATCAGCCACCACACCCTGCTCCACGACGATCCTCACGCGGTCAACACCCACCTCGAGGAGGTACTGGCCGTGACGCCCGAGCAGATTCAGGCTGCGACCACGACTCTCTTGCGCCCGGAGCAGCGGGCCGTCGTGGCGTACCTGCGGGCGCCCCACGGCGCCGAGGAGGAGTCATGAGCGATCGACCCGGCGTCGAGCCACCCGGGCCCTGGCTCCAGCCCCTGCCGACCGAGGAGACCTTGTCCAATGGAGTCCGCCTGCTCAGGATGCATCTGCCCGGACAACAGGTCATTTCGGCGCGCTTGATGGTCCCGGTGACCCTCGCGGACGAGGAGCGTGTCCACGAGGGCGTCAGCGTCATGATGGCCCGACTGCTCGACGAGGGCGCGGGTGACCTCGATGCCGAGGCCTTCGCCGCCGCGCTCGAACGTCATGGGGCTGCCCTCGGCGCTTCCGCCGTGGAGGGTGGCCTCAGCGTCGACCTCGACGTCCCGGTGCGGCACCTGTCCGGGGCCCTACGCCTCATGGCCGACGCGGTCGGTCGGCCCACCTTCCCGGAGGATGAGGTCCGTCGGGTACTGCGCAACAGGCTGGCGGAGATCGACTATGAGACGGCGTCGGCTCCCCATCGCGCAGGGCGCGAACTGATCGCCACCCTCTGGGATCCGGCCAGTCGGGCGGCGCGTCCTGCGGCAGGGACGCCGAGCACGATCGGTGCCTTGACCCGATCGGCGATCGTCGAGCGCCACGCGGCCCTCGCAGCAGCTGGGGGCGCACTCGTCATCGCCGGTGATCTGCAGGGCATCGACGTCCGCGAAGCCGTCGAGGGGAGCGTGGGGGAGTGGACCGGCTCGGGCACGGCTGCGGCTGAGCCAGCAGCAGCGCTCCCACGCTTGGATGGACACACCGTTGTGGTCGTTGACCGACCTGGGTCGGTCCAGAGCGAACTGGCGATCGGTGCACCAGCGCCGGGGCGCGCCGACCCCAGCTGGGCGGCATACCCGGTCATGGCCTACCTCCTCGGGGGCAGTCCGGGGGCCCGCATTGATGCCGTGTTGCGTGAGGACAAGGGCTACACCTATGGCATCCGGGCCGCCATGCGCCCTCGGGCCCTCGGGGGCTCCTTCGCCGTCACCGGATCGGTGCGCACCGAGGTGACCGCGGAAGCTCTCGACCTCCTGAGGGGCATCCTCGCCGACACCGTGAAAGGCTTCAGCCGCGCCGAGCTCGCCACCGGCGTCGACTTCATCACGCGGGCGACCCCGGGCCGCTGGGCCACGGCCGACGTCATCGCGGACGAACTGAGTGCCCTGACCCTCGAGCGACTCCCGATGGACTTCCCATCGCTCACCCTCCGGGCCATGCGACGCCTCGCTCCCGACCAGGTGACCGAGGCGGCTGCCGCAGTGGCGTCCTCGGTGTGCTCGACGGTCATTGTGGGGGATGCCGACGCCATCATCGACGACGTTCGAGCCCTGGGCATCGGAGAGGTCCACGTCGTCACCGATTGACCGGAAGGAGCAACTCCGTGGGGCGGCCGGGGCATCATCCGAACTCGGCCTGCCGCCGGGACGTTGGCAGGCGCTGAGCCGGCTCACAGTCCGATGCGCTCCAGGACGTGGTCGTGGAGGTGGCCATTGGTGGCGAGTGCGTTGCCCCCGAAGACCCCGTCGGTGCCGTCGAGCGAAGTGAACCGCCCGCCGGCCTCGGTCACGATCGGTGCCAGGGCCGCCATGTCGTAGAGCGCGAGTTCTGGTTCGGAGGCGATGTCGACGGAGCCTTCGGCCAGCAGCATGTAGGACCAGAAGTCGCCATACGCACGCTGCCGCCAGCAGTCGCGGGCGAGATCCAGCACGGCATCTGTGCGCCCGACCGCATCCCAACTCGTGACGCTGGAGAGCGAGATGCTCGCGTCCGCCAGTCGCTGGACACCGGACGTGCGGATCCGTGTTGCCGACGTGAGGCTGCGCCCGGCATACGCTCCGCTGCCCTTGGCGGCCCACCAGCGGCGCCCGAGAGCCGGTGCCGCAACAAGGCCCATGACCGGTTCCTCGGCGACGACGAGCGCGATCAGGGTGGCCCACACCGGGACCCCGCGGACGAAGTTGTGCGTCCCGTCGATGGGGTCCACGATCCAACGCCGCGGCCCGTGACCCGTCGGCTCGAACTCCTCGCCCACCACGGCGTCGCGCGGTCGAGTCCGGGAGAGCTGGGATCGGATGAGTTCCTCTGCGGCCCGATCGGCGTCGCTCACGAGGGTCAGGTCCGGCTTGGTCTCGACCGCGAGATCCTGCGACCTGAAGCGGGCCATGGTCACCCGCTCCACCGCGTCCGCGAGCACATGGGCCAGGCGCAGGTCATCGTCGTAGGTCGTCACGGGGGACACGATAGGGAATGCCCTGCTGAGCATCACGGCACGCGCCCTCCGACACGGTTCCGGCTCGCTCTCATTGCTCACGGAACGGTCACAATCGGGTCTCGTCTCGCGCAGTGGACTCCCAATTGCCCTTTTCGTGGACTTATATGTAGGCGCTGCGTCACTGACAGCAGCGGCGTGGGTCCGACCGGGCTTTCACGATGCAAATGCCACCTCCCTGGGGTGGCGCACCACAAACAGGAGGACATCCATGCGGGGAACCACTCGCACGGTGGCCGTGGCCGTCATGTCGGCTGCTGCCCTGCTCGCGGCCGGTTGCGGCAGCGGCGACAGCGACGGGGGCACGAGCTCCGAGGGTAAGGCTGGCGGGGAGATCACGATCCGTGGTTGCAACCCGGAGAACCCGCTGATCCCGAGCAACACCACGGAGACCTGTGGTGGCAACATCATCGACGCCTTCGCGGCCAAGCTCGTGCACTACAACGCCGAGGACGCGAAGCCCGAGATGGACATCGCCGAGTCGATCGAGACCACGGACAACCAGAACTTCACGGTCAAGCTGAAGTCGGGCTACAAGTTCCAGGACGGCACCGAGGTCAAGGCGAAGAACTTCGTCGACGCATGGAACTACGCTGCGGCCGGCAAGAACGCCCAGGCGTCCGGCTACTTCATGGAGCCGATCGAGGGCTATGGCGACACTCAGTGCACCGGCACTGCCGAGGACCCCTGCACCGACGGGCCGGCCAAGTCCGAGACCATGACCGGACTGGCCGTCGTCGATGACCACACCTTCACCATCAAGACCACCGAGAAGGTCTCGAACCTCCCGGTCCGTCTGGGCTACTCCGCCTTCTCGCCGCTCCCGGACTCCTTCTTCAAGGACCCGAAGGCCTTCGGTGAGAAGCCGATCGGCGCCGGCCCCTACCAGGTCGAGTCCTGGACCAAGAACCAGTCCGTCGTCCTCAAGAAGTTCGCGGACTACTCGGGCAAGTTCGGCGGCAACCTGGACACGATCACCTTCAAGATCTACCAGGACAGTGACGCGGCCTACAACGACGTGATCGCCAACCAGCTCGACATCACCGACGAGATCCCGACGTCCGCGATGATCGACGACAAGTACAAGTCGGACCTCCCGGACCGCAACGCGCAGAAGGAGACCGGCGTCATCCAGACGGTCACCTTCGCCCCGCCGGCAGTCGACCCCGCCTACAAGGACCCGAAGGTCCGCCAGGCGATCTCGATGGCGATCAACCGTGAGGAGATCATCAAGCAGATCTTCAACAACACGCGTGTTCCGGCCACCGGTTGGGTCTCCCCGGTCGTGGACGGCTACAAGGCCGACCAGTGCGGCGAATACTGCACGTTCGACGCTGCCAAGGCCAAGGCTCAGCTCGAGGCTGCTGGTGGCTTCTCCACTCCGCCGATCACCTTGTCCTACAACGCTGACGCGTCG
The DNA here is from genome assembly GCF_000367525.1 of Phycicoccus elongatus Lp2. GTDB lineage: Bacteria > Actinomycetota > Actinomycetes > Actinomycetales > Dermatophilaceae > Phycicoccus_A > Phycicoccus_A elongatus. The sequence goes on from NZ_HF570956.1 coordinate 3,153,355, forward strand.
CACAAGGACTGGACCGAGGCAACCTGCAACTCGATCAAGAACGCCCTCGGTGTCGACTGCCAGGCGGTCGGTGTCGTGGACTTCAAGACCTTCCGTGGCCAGATCCGTGGTCGCGAGATGAAGGGCATGTTCCGCACCGGTTGGCAGATGGACTACCCGTCGATCGAGAACTTCCTCGCTCCGATCTTCAAGACCGGCGCGTCGTCCAACGACGGTGACTACAGCAACCCGGCCTTCGACAAGAAGCTCGAGGAGGCCGCTGCCGCGACCGACTCCGCGGAGTCGAACAAGCTGTACCAGGAGGCCGAGGCGATGCTCGCCACCGACTTCCCGGCCATCCCGATGTGGTACGGCAAGACGACCATGGGTTGGTCCGACAAGGTGACGAACGTCAAGATCACCGCCTTCGGCACCATCGACCTCCCGTCTCTCACGTTGAAGTGATCTGAGCCCGACAGGGCTGCCGACGCAACGCATCATCGGCCTGCCAGCCCCGCTGGCAGGCCGATGATGTGCCCGGCCTCGATTCCGGACACCGGCGCATGAAACACGGTTTCGCCACGCGTGGAATAGGGGGCGAACGTCGAGTAAGTTGCAAGTGCGCGTGGGCTCGGCAACGCCGCCGACCCGCCTGACCCGTTGCCGCTCACCCAGCGAAGTGAGCCGGCTGACCGAAGGGAGGTGACGTGTGGGGACCTACATCATCCGGCGCGTCCTCCAGATGATCCCTGTGCTCATCGGTGCCACCTTTTTGATCTTCGTCATGGTGTTCGCCCTGCCCGGTGATCCCACGGACGGCAAGTGTGGTGAGCGACCCTGCAGCCCCGCCTACATCGCGGAGTTCAAGAAGGAGTACAACCTCAACGACAACGTCTTCCTTCGTTACGCCAAGTACACGGGAATCTGGCCGACCGAGCAGGGCGGCCTCCTCCAAGGCAACCTGGGCAAGAACTACAACGGCTACAAGGTCGTCGACGACCTCAAGGAGCGCTACCCCACGACCGCCAAGCTCGCGCTGGTGGCGATCGTCTTCGAGGTGGTCATCGGTATCGCCGCTGGTGTGCTGACGGGGGTGAGAAAGGGCGGGTTCCTCGACAACCTGGTCCTGGTCAGCACCTTGGTGGTCATCTCGATCCCGATCTTCGTCATCGGTGCGCTGGGCCAGTACTTCCTTGGCGTCAAAGCAGGACTCTTCCCGGTGACCGTGGGCTCGAACCCCTCGTTCTACGAGTTGCTGCTCCCGGGTATGGTGCTCGGCTCGCTGTCGATCGCCTATGTGTCCCGACTGACTCGCACCAACCTGGTCGAGAACCTGCGCGCCGACTACGTGCGGACCGCCATTGCCAAGGGTCTGACCCGGCGCCGAGCCGTGGGAGTCCACGCCCTGCGAAACTCCCTGATCCCGGTCGTGACCTTCGTCGGTTATGACTTCGGCGGACTGCTCGGCGGCGCGATCGTCACCGAGCGCATCTTCAACATCCAAGGTGTCGGCAACTACATCTACCGCGGGATCCTCAATCGCGATGGCATGGCCGTCGTCGGTGCGGTGACCGTGCTCGTGTTCGTCTACCTCGTTGTCAACCTCATCGTGGACCTTCTCTACGGTGTCCTCGACCCCAGGATCAGCCATGACTGAGCCAGCGACCGAAGCCATTGCCCAGCAGCAGTCGACCGGGTCCCTCGATGCTCGAGGCGACGTCGGCGACGCACGATCCTTGTGGTCGGACGCGTGGCGCGCCATGCGGCGCAACCCGATGTTCTGGATCTCGGCGACGATGATCGCGGTCTTCATCCTCATGTCTGTCTTCCCGCAACTCTTCACGAGCACGGACCCCGCCCGCGCCATTCTCGAACGATCCCGGGAGAAGCCCTCGTCCGAGGCGTGGTTCGGGCGCAACATCCAGGGTTACGACATCTATGCCCGCTGCATCTACGGTGCGCGTGCCTCGATCCTGGTCGGACTGCTGACCACGATTTCGGTTGTCCTCGTCGGTGGTGCGGTTGGTGTCTTCGCCGGCTACAAGGGCGGCTGGGTCGACTCGCTCCTCTCGCGCATCGGTGATGTCTTCTTCGCGATCCCGCTGCTGCTCGGGGCGATCATCGTCCTGGTCTCGCTACCGCGGTCGACGAACTACTGGTTCATCATCCTCAAGGTCGTGCTGGCGCTGACGGTCCTCGGCTGGCCGAGCATCGCGCGGCTGATGCGATCGAGCGTGATCCAGGTCAAGCCCAACGACTATGTCCAGGCAGCCCGGGCCCTGGGGGCGAGCCCGTGGCGCGTCATTCGGTCGCACATCCTGCCCAATGCCCTCGCGCCGGTCATCGTGGTGTCGACCATCAACCTCGGTGGCTACATCGCGGCCGAGGCGACCCTCTCCTTCCTCGGCATCGGTCTGCAGTCGCCGGCCATCTCGTGGGGTATTGACATCAGCTCGGCCATCGTGGGCCTGCGCACCACGCCGCACATGCTGCTGTTCCCCTCGCTCTTCCTGTCCCTGGCCGTGTTGGCCTTCATCCTCCTGGGCGACGTCGTGCGTGATGCCCTCGACCCGAAGAACCGGTGAGCGAAACGATGACGACCACCACCACTCGGGCGGCCAAGAAGGCGGTCCCTGAATCCCGTTATGTCCCGGAGGACGGCCTGCTCCTCGACGTCGAGGACCTGCACGTCGAGTTCCACACTGCGGACGGCATCGCCAAGGCCATCAACGGTGTCTCCTTCCAGCTCCGGCAGGGAGAGACCTTGGCGATCCTGGGCGAGTCCGGCTCGGGTAAATCGGTGACCGCCCAGGCGATCATGGGCATTCTGGACATGCCGCCTGCGGTCATCCCGGAGGGCAAGATCCGCTACTGCGGCCAGGACCTGCTCACGATGGACCCGGAGGTCCGGCGCAAGACGCGTGGGCCGGAGATCTCGATGATCTTCCAGGACGCCCTGTCCTCGCTGAACCCGGTCTTCCCCGTGGGTTGGCAGATTGCCGAGATGTTCCGCCAGCACCGCGAGCTGAACAAGTCCGATGCGATGAACGAAGCGGTCCGCCTCATGGAGCGCGTGCAGATCCCTGCCGCCCGCGAGCGCGTCAAGGCCTACCCGCACCAGTTCTCCGGTGGGATGCGTCAGCGCATCATGATCGCTATGGCGATCGCCCTCGACCCGGCCGTGCTCATCGCCGACGAACCGACGACGGCCCTCGATGTCACGGTGCAGGCCCAGATCATGGCGCTCCTGGAGGAACTCCAGGAGGAGCGCAAGATGGGCCTGATCCTGATCACGCACGACCTCGGCGTGGTCGCCGACGTCGCGGATCGGATCGCGGTGATGTATGCCGGGCGGCTGGTGGAGACCGCAGACATCCTTCCGCTCTACGCCAGCCCCGCTCACCCGTACACGCGGGGCCTGCTCGAGTCCATCCCGCGGCTGGACCAGAAGGGCCAGACCCTGGCCGCCATCGGTGGCCTGCCACCGAACCTCATGCGCATCCCGCAGGGTTGTGCGTTCAACCCCCGCTGCCGGATGGCCCAGGACATCTGTCGTCAGGATCGGCCCGAACTGCGGGAGATCGTGTCGGGCCGGTTCTCCGCCTGCCACTTCGCCGAGGAGGTCATCGATGCCTGAGGTCATTCTCGAGGCGAAGGACTTGGTCAAGCACTACCCGATCAAGACGGGCATCATGCGCCGCACCACCGGGCACGTGAAGGCCGTCGACGGTGTCTCGTTCGAGTTGCACAAGGGCGAGACCCTCGGCATCGTCGGCGAGTCCGGTTGTGGGAAGTCGACCTTGGGACGACTGATCATGCGCCTGGAGGAACCCACCGCTGGCGAGGTGGTCTTCGAGGGGCTGGAGATGCAGAAGGCGTCCACCGGCGACATGCGCAAGCTGCGCCGCGACATCCAGATCGTCTTCCAGGACCCCTACACCTCGCTCAACCCGCGGATGACGGTCGGCGACATCATCGGGGAGCCCTTCGAGATCCACAGCGAAGTCGTCCCCAAGGGTGGGCGTCGGCAGCGGGTGCAGGAGTTGCTCGACCTCGTCGGTCTCAATCCCGAGCACATCAATCGCTATCCCCACCAGTTCTCCGGTGGCCAACGCCAGCGCATCGGCATCGCCCGAGGCATTGCGCTCAACCCCAAGGTTCTCGTCTGTGACGAGCCCGTCTCCGCCCTCGACGTGTCGGTGCAGGCCCAGGTGGTCAACCTAATGGAGAAGCTGCAGGACGAACTCGGACTGGCCTACATCTTCATCGCTCACGACCTGTCCGTCGTAAGGCACATCTCGGACCGGGTCGGGGTCATGTACCTCGGCAAGATGGCTGAGTTGGGAACCGAGGACGAGGTCTACGAACACCCGACCCATCCCTATACGCAGGCCCTGCTCTCCGCGGTGCCCGTCCCCGATCCCACTCTGCGTGGCAAGCGCGAGCAGATCGTGCTCGTCGGGGATGTGCCGTCGCCGGCGAACCCACCCAAGGGCTGCCGCTTCCACACCCGCTGCTGGAAGGCCCAGGAGAAGTGCAAGGTGGAGGAGCCGCAGCTCATCGACCGTCCCGACGGCCAGGGAGCGCATCGCTCCGCCTGTCACTTCGCCGAGTTGCGGACCATTGTCGAGACCGTCGACGTCACCCAGGTCGAGCCCGATGACCGTTTCGCCGGCACCGACGTGCGCGACCCGAGTGATGCCGAAGCAGCCGCCGACGTGCCCGCGCCCGAGTCCGTGAACGAGCACGTTGCGCAGGATCGGAACCTGCCGGGCGACGCCACGACCATGGTCCAGAACGACGAGGGCGCCCCAGACCGTCGCGAGATCTGACGTCCCGGTCGAGATCTCTCGGGGTCGAGCTTCCGCCGCATCGCGTCATGCGGTCGAACGCCTCGACCCCGGGAGTTTCTCGTGCAGCCAGCGGTCAGTCCGAGGACTGTGGGTTGCGTGCCCGGAGCAGGCGACGCAGGGACTCCAGGCGCGAGAGGCCGGACGGTCCGGCTCCGCCGCGGGCGACGAAGTCGTCGAGCGCGCACTCCGCCTCATCATGGGAGCACCCGCGCGGACATCCATCAGTGCCGGCCTCGAGGTCGGGGAAGTGAACGATGATGCGCTCGGGGTCGACATGGGCCAGACCGAAGGACCGCACACCAGGGGTGTCGATGACCCAACCGCCGGGGTCTGGCAGTTCGAGCGCGACAGCGGATGTCGAGGTGTGTCGTCCCCTGCCGGTGACATCGTTGACCTGACCGGTGGCCCGATCAGCCTCTGGCACAAGGGCATTGACCAAGGTGGACTTCCCGACCCCTGAGTGCCCGACCAGCACGCTGACCCGACCCGCCAGGGCCGCGCGCAGATCATCGAGACCCTGGCCGAAGTCTGTCGTGGTCGTCACCAGGTGGGGGACCCCGAGCGGTGCGTAGGTGGCGAGGAAGTCCTGGGGCGCGGCCAGGTCGGCCTTGGTCAGCAGCAACAGGGGATCCATGCCGGCGTCATAGGCCGCCACGAGGCAACGGTCCACCATGCGCGGTCGGGGCTCGGGGTCGGCGAGCGCCGTGACGATCACGAGTTGGTCGGCATTGGCGACGATGACGCGCTCGACCGGGTCGGTGTCGTCGGCGGTCCGGCGCAGGACAGTGGCGCGATCCTGGATGCGCACTATGCGGGCCAAACTGCCTTCGGCGCCGCTGGTGTCGCCGACCAGGTCGACCCGATCACCGACGACGATGCTCGTCCGCGTCAGTTCCCGGGCCCGCATGGCGGTCACCGGACGCTCGTCACGACCCTCACCGACCAACACGCGGTAGCGGCCGCGGTCGACCCCGACCACAAAGGCACTCACCGCATCCAGGTGCGCGGGACGGTCCTTGGTCCGGGGCCGGCTGCCGCGCCGATTGGGACGGATCCTGACATCCGATTCGTCGTAGTCGCGCCCAGGGGTCATGCGGGTGCCGGCCGCTCACCGGCCACCATGGCACTCCAGAGCTGCACGAAATCAGGCATCGTCTTGCCCACCGTGTCCGGATCTTCGACGACGACTCCTGGTGTCACCAGCCCGACCAGAGCGCCGGCCATGACCATCCGGTGGTCGGCGTAGGTGTGGAACGTGCCGCCGTGCAAAGGCCGGGGCGTGATCCGCAACCCGTCGGAGAGCTCTTCCACGCCTGCGCCCAGGCCGGTCAGCTCCGTCCTCAGGGCGGCCAGTCGATCCGTCTCGTGGCCGCGAATGTGCGCCACTCCGCGGATGAGTGAGGGGCCGTCTGCCAGCGCACACAGGGCAGCCACCACCGGGGTCAACTCACTCGCGTCGTGAAGGTCCACGTCAATGCCGCTGGGGCGTCCGGAGCCGCTCACTGTCAGGCCCGCGCGGTCCAGGTGCACCGTGGCGCCCATCTCGTCGAGGATGTCGCGCAGAGCGTCACCCGCCTGGGTGGTCCTCACCGGCCATCCCGGTACGTGCACCCGGCCGCCCGTGACGACGGCGGCGGCCAGGAATTGAGCGGCATTGGAGAGGTCGGGTTCCACGGTGACGTCCAGGGCGTTCACCTCGCTGGGCTCCACCCGCCAGGTGAGCGACTGGCTGTCGTCGACGTCGACACCCGCGTCGCGCAGGGCTTCCACGGTCATCTCGATGTGCGGCAGGCTCGGGACCTGCTGGCCCGCGTGCCGCACCGTGATGCCGCGCTCGTAGCGAGCCGCGGAGAGCAACAGACCCGACACGAACTGACTGGATGTCGAGGCGTCAATCGTGACCGTTCCGCCGGGGACGGCCCCCCGACCAGCGATCGTGAAGGGGAGGGCGGGGGACCCGGTGTCCTCGACACTCACCCCCACAGCACGCAGGGCGGTCAGGATCGGCGCCATCGGCCGCCGCCGGGCGTGGGCATCGCCGTCGAAGTGCACCTCGCCGAGAGCCAGTCCGGCCAGGGGTGGGACAAACCGCATGACATTGCCGGCGAGTCCGCAGTCGATGCTGGCGGGACCCGTCAGGTCACCGGGGGTGATCAGCCAATCGGTGCCGTCGACTTCGGTGATGTCTACGCCCAGCGCTTGCAGGGCCCCCACCATCAGGCGCGTGTCGCGTGATCGAAGGGGGCGTCGCAGTCGGGAGACGTCACGACCGAGAGCCGCGAGGACGAGGTAACGGTTGGTGAGGGACTTCGATCCGGGAAGGACGACGGTGGCGTCGATCGGCCCCTCGGCGACCGGCGCCGCCCACTCAGCTGAGGGCATTCTGGGCCTGGGCGGTTCGGAGCCGAGCTTCCTGGGCCGCGGCGTGGGTCAGGTGGCGGGCCTCACGTCTGGTGGTCCTGAGGGAACGCTGCACGCCCTGCCCCATGAGGCGCGCTCGGTAGGTGAGACCCGGCTTGCCCTCGGTGTCGACGGCAGCGAGGAGCAGCCCACCGAGCAGCCCGACGTTCTTGAGGAACTGCACCTTCTGCTGCTCGCGCCGCGCAGGGTCGGTCTCGGACCAGAAGGGGTGCCCGGCGATCGTGGTCGGGACGAGCGAGCCGGCCAGCAGGGTGGACGCGACGCGAGGCACCCGCCCGGTGGCGAGCAGCGCGCCTCCGGCGAGCATCGCCGCGCCATTGGCCCGGACCAGGGTCGCCTGGTCTGCCGGCAGCGGCACGACCGAGCCGACGGCATCGAGCAGAGGAGCCGCCGTGGCCACCTTGGCGGCCGGCCGGCGCAGTTGCGACAGGCCCCCGACCACGAACATGGCGGCGAGCATGGGTCGGGCGATCCGGCGGACGAGCATCGTGTCTCCTCTTTGTCGTGGCCCTCCTACCGTAGTTGCTCGATGCCATCGGGAGCGGTTCGGCGTCATTACCCTTGGCCTCATGTGTGGTCGGTATGCCGCGAGCGCGAACGTCGGTGAGCTCATCGAGGAGTTCGATGTCGAGGAGGACCGCACCGGCGAGCCCACTCGAACCCTGCTGGTGTCGAGCCAGGATCCCCCTGCCGGCACCCCTGACCACAACATGGCCCCCACGAAGCAGGCACCTGTCGTCCTGACCCGCCCTGCCCGCGGTGGCAGTGAGGTCTCCGCAGATCCGACCCGGCAACTGCGACTGCTCACGTGGGGCCTGGTGCCGAGCTGGTCCAAGGACACCTCTGGCGCCACGCGGATGATCAACGCGCGTGCGGAGTCCGTCGCGACCAAACCAGCCTTCGCCAAGGCCGTCGCCAGCCGACGGGCACTCGTGCCGGCGGAGGGTTGGTACGAATGGCAGGTTTCGCCGACCGCCGTGGACGCCAAGGGCAAGCCTCGCAAACAGCCCTTCTTCATCCACCGAGCCGATGGCGACCTGCTCGCCATGGGCGGCATCTACGAGTTCTGGCGCGACCCGAACGTGGCGGAGCCCGACGATCCCGCGGCCTGGCTGGTCAGCTTCGCCGTGGTGACCCACGCTGCGGAGGAAGGCCTGGACCGGATCCACGATCGTCAGCCGCTCGTGCTGGAGAAGGCCGATTGGGAACGCTGGCTGGACCCGGACCTGACCTCGACCGCCGCCATCGGCGACCTCTTGGCGCCCGGCCCCGCTGGACGCTTCGCGGCATACCCCATCGGTCGGGCCGTCGGGTCGAACCGGGCCAATGGCCCAGGCCTTCTCCTCCCTGCGTCGCGGGCGGACCTGGTCGGGGTGGTCGACCCCATGACCGGCGAGATCATCGGTGGCCCCGATGCGTGAACGCGTCGAGCTGATTCAGACCACGATGGGACCCGGGCGCGTCACCGTGTGCGGTGACGGTGATTCACTCCTTGCCATCGGACACGGCGCAGGTGGCCAGTCCTGGTCCAAGGACATCTTGGCCAGCCGCGACGCCGCCCTCGAGCGCGGGTGGGTCGTGGCCCTGGTCGACCAGCCGTGGCGGGTCGCAGGGCGCAAGGTGGCCGACCGGCCGCCGGTGCTCGACGACGCGTGGGTGCCCATCGTGGAGTCGCTGCGGACCACGAACGGCGCGCGACGCCTCGTGGTCGCCGGCCGCAGTGCAGGGGCACGGGTGGCCTGCCGGACCAGCAGCCGGCTCGGCGCGGATGCGGTGCTCTGCCTGGCCTTCCCGCTCCACCTGCCGGGGCGGCCGGCGGCGTCCCGGATCGACGAGTTGCGGCTGCCCATCGACGCGGGGCTTCCGGTGAGAGTCGTGCAGGGGGAGCGGGACCCCTTCGGTGGGCCGGACGAGGTCAGGGCAGGGATCACCGATCCGTCGGTGGTCGTGGCGGTGCCCGGCACCCACTCGATCTCGGCGACGGCCCGGGTCCGTGAGGTCGTCAGCACGTGGCTGGCGTCCCTGCCCGGGGAATGACGAGGCGTCCACGCGGTGTTGGACAACTCGTTCCCTCGGCACCGAAAGGTCGACTCGTGCTTCTCCTGCCCACTCCCGCCCCCACGGACACGCTGCGTCCGGGGATAGGCTGGACCGCGATGACTGCACCCATTGACCAACAGACCGATGTCGCCGACGTGTCCGACGATGCCTCGGTCGATGTCTCGACCGAGACCGAGCCCGAGCGGCGTGCCCGCTTCGAGCGCGAAGCGATCCCTCTGCTCGACCAGCTCTACTCGGCCGCGTTGCGCACGACGCGCAATCCCGCGGATGCCGAGGACCTTGTGCAGGAGACCTTTGCCAAGGCGTATGCCGCGTTCCACCAGTACCGTCCGGGAACCAACCTCAAGGCCTGGATGTACCGGATCCTCACGAACACCTACATCAACAGCTATCGCAAGAAGCAGCGCGAGCCCAAACAGTCGGACGCGGCCGAGGTCGAGGACTATCAGATTGCGCGTGCCGAGTCGCACACCTCTTCCGGCCTGAAGTCGGCCGAGGTGGAGGCACTCGAGCACCTGCCGGACAGCGAGGTCAAGCGCGCCCTCCAGGAGTTGCCCGAGGAGTTCCGCCTCGCGGTGTACTTCGCCGACGTCGAGGGTTTCGCCTACAAGGAGATCGCCGAGATCATGGGCACGCCGATCGGCACGGTGATGTCGCGTCTGCATCGGGGTCGTCGCCAATTGCGTGCGTTGCTCGCGGAGTATGCCGCGGATCGCGGCTTCCGGACGGAGGAGGAGTCGTGAGCACCCAGCACCCCGGTCACGCCGACTGTTCCGAGGTCCTGCACCGGATCTTCGAGTACCTTGACGGCGAACTCGACCCGGGTGACGTTGCCCGCGTGGCGGCCCACCTTCAGGATTGCGCACCGTGTTTGGCTGAACACGATCTCGAGCGGACCCTCAAGGCCGTGGTGCGTCGGTCCTGCGCAGAGGAAGCCGCGCCGGCCACGCTGCGGCTCTCGATCATGCAGCAGATCACGACGGTTCGGATCGAGCGCCAAGGCTGACCCCACGCACGAGAGGGGCGGAACCCGATGCGGTTCCGCCCCTCTCGCACGTCTCGCAGCGCTCAGGCGTTGGGCTTGCGGCCGTGGTTGGCCTTGTTGCCCTTGCGCGAGCGGCGCTTGCGGGCTCGCTTGCTCATGACACAGTCCTTGTCCTTGGGTGACACACACACGTGCTGCCAATTGTCGCACATGGGTCTGCATGAGAGGATTCTGAGAACCCGGGTGCACGCGTCGTGCAACCCCCAGCGGGAAAGCGGTGCCGATCATGCGCAAGCCCAGGTTCTTGGTGGTCTCGATCGCCCTTGCCTTCGCCTCACTCTTGGGTGGGCAGGCAGCCCAAGCCGACAGTGGTGGCCAGACGGCGGTGGCGCGGCTCCAGACCACGATCGCGGATACTGCGCCGTCGATGGCCGTCACCCAGTGGTTCTGGCGGCCCTGAACCCGACCCTGAAGTCGGTTCCGTGCTTCCCCGGTGAGTGACGAGGAGCCCTCTCCCACGCCGATTCCGGTGTCGGTGCGCCTGTTCATCTCTGGGGCCGTGATCGCGACCGCGTCCCTCTTCGCGGTGGTACTGAGGGATGGTTCCGTGCCCGGTCCGGCCGCCCTCGCGGCGTTTCTGGCGCTCGCGGTGCCCGTGTGGTGGATCGGGGAGACACGGATCTCCGGGGCAGTGACGATCTCGCTCATCAGTGTGCTGCTGCTGGGTGCGGCCGTGGTGCTGGGGCCCTTGGGCGCGGGCCTGCTGGGGTTGGGTTTTGGGCTGCTGACCCGAGGGGGTATGCCGGCGTGGGCTCGGGTCTTCAACGGAGCCCTGGGTGCCGCCAGCGGCTTGGTGGGTGGCTTGGCCTACCTCGCGGCCGGCGGGTCCACACAGCCGGCGACGCTGCACGGCGCGGCGAGCCTGGCCACCGAGTTGGGGTTTCCACTTCTCGCCGCGGACGTCTGCCAGGCCCTCGTCAACGCCGTCCTGATCGCCGGGATCATGAGGGTGTCGCAGGGCGTCCCCTTGCGCCTGATGGCAGCGCGTCTGTTGGAGTCCGGCCCGGTCTATGTCGCCTACGGCATCCTCGCCTTCCTGCTCATCGTCCTGTGGTTCCCCGCGGGGGTCGGCCCGGCGAGTTCACTGCTCATCCTTCTTCCGCTCGTGGCGGCCCACTGGACCTATGTTCAGTACGCAGCACAGGAACAAGCACGCGAGCAGTCCCTCGACCTGCTGGTGGGTGCACTCGAACTCAAGGTTCCTGCCCTGCGGGGGCACAGCAGCCGGGTCGCGGACCTGGCCGCCAGGGCCGCCGAACACCTGGGCATGGGCCCGGCGGAGGTGCTCGATGTCCGGCGGGCCGCAATGCTCCACGACCTGGGTCATTTGCGCCACTCGTCGGGCGACGGCCCTCGGCACGCGCAACGCGCCGAGGACGCAGCGCGGCTGGTCGGCGGACTGTCGTTCCTGGCCGGGGCCTGCGAGGTCCTGCGGTCACTGGCCCGACCGGTGGGTGGCCGGTCCCGATCGGCCCAACTCGTCAGCGGTGCCTCCGCCCTCGACCGAAGTCAGGTCGTGGAGCCCGATGACCGCAGCGCCGCTGCGGTCGTCATCGACCTGCGCAACGCCGGGCTGGTGTCGGCAGAGGTGGAGGATGCGCTGGTGTGGGCCATTTCCCGCACCGCCGGCGGACCCGGGGGACACCCGTGACGCGGGCTCGGCATCCGATCGTGATGGTCGGCCTGTGTGCGCTGATGGTCGGCGAGGCCGTCTGGTCGATGCGCAACGATCTGATCCCGACGGTGTCGCACCACGCCGTGGTCGTGTTGTCCGCCGTCGTCATGGTGCTGGTCGGCGAACTGGTCAGGGTGCACATGCCCAGTGGTCGGGTTCTGGCACCCATCAGCTCGGCCGTGGGTTTCACCTTGGTGTCGTTGGGCGCGGTCCAGGGGTCGGCGTCGTTCGACGTGCGCCCGGGTGTGGTCATCCTCTGCTACGCCACCGGGCAGGTGCTGGCCGCCGTACTACGTCGGGAGGTGGACACTACCGGTGGGGCGGCGGCTCGCCTCCTCTCGGTGGGGATTCTCGTTCACCTGATCCGGGGGGTCGACGTCGCGGGCCGAACCCTGTGGGAGTGGCAACTGGTCAGCTCGACGCCCCGCTGGGTCGTGGCGGCGGCCCTCGTGTGCGGCGCGTCGACCGCCCTCGTGATCGAGCGATTGTTGACCGCCATGCACCGGGCGCACACCCTCCGGACCAGCACGGCGACGGCCCTGCGTGACGAGTTCGAGGAGGCACCCACGGTCACCTTTGCAGGGGCCGCCCCAGGCCCGATCGCCACCCTGATCGCTCCGGTGGCGGGTGTTCTGGCCCTGCCGCTGGCCTTGATTCCCCTGGTCATCACGATGATCTCTGTTCGGCGCTACGCGGAGGTCTGGCGGACTCTGCGCCAGACGATCCAGACCTTGTCCCGGCTGACCGAGGCCGGGGGATACACCCCACCGGACCACGCCCACCGGACCGCACAGTTGGGCCGGGCCATGGCACAGCGGATGGGCCTTGGGGAGCGCGAGGTCACCGCCTTGGAGTACGCCGCGCTCCTCCACGACCTCGGGCAGGTCGTTCTCGCCGATCCCATCCCGGGAGGGGCCACCGTGCTGGCCGCGCCCGCCGATCAACGAATGATCGCGAGCACCGGAGCGACGATCATTCGGCACGGACCGGACTTCGCCGCGGTGGCAGACCTCGTCGAGGCCCAAGCGGTGCAGTATCGCTCGATCCTCGAGCACGAGGCGCGAGCGCCGCTGGCCTCTCGAATCCTGCGGGTCGCGAACGCCTTCGACGACCTCACCGGGGGGATCCAGGAGCCAGCCACGGTTTCGAGGGCACTGGAGCGGATCCACCTGGGCCTGGGCTATGACTACGACCCCGAGATCGTGGCCGTCCTCGAGGCGACCGTCGCACACGGCCCGATCCCACTCCCGGACGGTGGCCCCAGGGGGCTGGGCGGGTCGAGACGATCGACCGATTGAGCCGGCCGGGCTGCAGGTAGGCTTGGCGCCGCCCAATGACGAGGAGAACCGTGCACAGACTCATCCCGGTGGTGTTCAACGACGACTGGGGTTCTCACGTCTCCATCGCGAGTGTCACCGGTCGCCGCATACCCACGGAACAACCGGAGTCCGAGCTGTGGATGGGTGCGCACGAGGCCGGACCAGCAGGGCTGGTCGATGGCCCCCATGCCACCTTGCTCGACCTCGTCGCCGCAGATCCGTCGGGGACCCTGGGTGAGCTCGCCGACGAGTTCGGTGGTCGGCTGCCCTTCCTGCTCAAGGTCCTCGCGCCGGGCAAGGCGATCTCCATCCAGGTGCATCCGACTCAGGAGCAGGCGGTCGAGCAACGGCAGCTCTCCGGGGATGCGGTCTATGTCGATGACTGGGCCAAGCCCGAGTTGCTCCTCGCGCTGGCCCCCTTCGAGGTCTTCGTCGGGCTGCGGGAGTTCGAGGAATCGGTGGCGCTCATCGACCGGCTCGCCCTGGCAGACCTCGTCGGTCTGGCTGCAGACGCCCGCCATGCCGGCGACCCCGTCCATGCCCTCCTCACAGCCATCCTGTCGACCCCGCCCGGCGAGGTGGCCGATCTCGCCCGCCGGGTCGTCGCGAGTTGCGTGCGCGTCTCGGCAACCGACGACGAGTTCGGCGAAGCCACCGCGGCCATCGTCGGCATCGCCGAGGACCACCCCGATGACATCGGCCTGGCAGTCCTGCTGCTCATGCGCCACCGGGTGCTCCACCCCGGTGAATTCATCGACGTGGCCGCCGGGGTGCTGCACTCCTATGTGCGGGGCCTGGGCATCGAGGTGCTGGCGAACTCCGACAATGTCGTGCGAGCCGGCCTCACGGCCAAGCCGGTCAACGTGCCGGAGCTGCTCCGCATCGTGGACACCTCGGCGGACGGGGTGGCCGGTCGGCCGCGCCGCCTGAGCGACGGGGTCGAGATCTTCGATTCGGCCTCCGACCGCTTCCGTCTCTTCCGGGTGGACGCGTCCGCCGATCCGATCGCCCTTCCGGGCGGGGGTCCGAGGATCGCGTTTTGCCTGCGCGGCAGAGTCGAGTTGGTGGGACCGACCGGTGAGGTGGCCGTGCTCGGCGACGCCGAGTCGCTCTTCCTTCCCGCGTCGACCGCTGCGATCACGGCCACTGGCGACGGCGAACTCTACGTGGTCGCCACGCCCGCGGACTGACCACGCGCGCCGCTCGGGAGCGGGACACGCGAAGGGCCACCCCAATTCGGGGTGGCCCTTCGCTCGTGCCCGGTCTCAGGCCTTCTTGGTCTCGGCGAAGATCTCGGCGACGCGGTCGATCTTGGCGAGCAGCTCGTCGGCGACGGACTCGTCGAAGCTGCCCTTGGTGCCGGACGCACCGGCGAGCTTGGTCGCCTCGTTGATGAGGGAGTGCAGCTCGGGGAACTTCTCGAAGTGCGGCGGCTTGAAGTAGTCGGTCCACAGCACCCAGAGGTGGTGCTTGACCAACTCGGAGCGCTGCTCCTTGATGATGGCGGCGCGGACGCGGAAGTCGGGGTCGTCGCTGTCGGCGACCTTCTTGTCGATGGCCTTGATCGACTCGGCCTCAATGCGGGCCTGGGCGGGGTCGTAGACACCGCAGGGCAGGTCACAGTGGGCGCTGACCTCGATGATGCGCAGGGAGCGGAGGGCGGTGGCGAACATGGGACTCCTCACTGTCCGGAAACGGTCAATCCCAAACCTACCCCTGCTCCCTCACCGTCGGGTCACTGAGGTCCTCCGGAGTGGGGGCAGCCGGCCGATCACGACGGCCCGGACTGCGCTGGCCTCCACGGCGCCGACGTCGAAGGAGGTGACGCCCTCGGCGGGATTGTCCGAGTCGATCCACCAGCCTCCATCGCTCTCGCGGTGGGCCAACCGCTTCACCGACAGTGGCCGCGGCCTACCGTGGCCATCGGGGGGGAGTCGCACCACGGCCACGTCGCCGGCCCGAGGGGCGCGCCGCCGATCGATGACCAGGAGGTCGCCGTCGCGCAACGTTGGCAGCATCGAGCGACCGGTCACCCGGACCAGACCCCACCGCACCATCACCCCCGAATGCTCCCACCGACGTCACCGGGATCACATGGGCAGGCACGAGGCGCTGTGAGAGGATGACGCGATTGCGCGGACATCCACCGCTGCGCCGCCTCGAGGGTCCGCCACCGCGGGCCGCCATGAGCCGCGGCATACCAGTGAGAACCCAGGAGAGCCCCGCTATGTCCGCCGCGCCCCACGACCGCCCGTTCGACCCCGAGAGTGCTGTCTTCCGGGCTCACGAGGGCGGCAAGTTGGGGGTACACGCGACACAGCCATTGAGAGATCGGGCTGACCTGGCTCTGCTCTACACCCCCGGCGTCGCCGAGGTCTCCCTCGCCATCGCCGCCGATCCGTCGCTCTCCACGACCTACACCGCCAAGGCCAACACGGTCGCGGTCATCTCCGACGGCACGGCCGTGCTCGGCCTGGGAGACATCGGCCCACTGGGCGCCATGCCCGTGATGGAGGGCAAGGCTGTGCTGTTCAAGCACTTCGGCGGTGTGGATTCCATCCCGATCGTCCTCGAAAGCGGGTCGGTCGAGGACCTGGTCGAGACGATCGCGCGCATGGCACCGTCCTTCGGTGGGATCAACCTGGAGGACATCTCGGCCCCTCGTTGCTTCGAGATCGAGGAGCAACTCAAGGAGCGGCTGGACATTCCGGTCTTCCACGACGACCAACACGGCACGGCCATCGTCGTCCTCGCGGGACTAATCAACGGGTGTCGCGTGCTCGAACGGTCCTTGCCCGAGCAGCGGGTCGTCGTCGCCGGCGCCGGGGCCGCCGGTGTGGCAGTCACCAAACTGCTTCAGCGGGCTGGCGTCCGGGACATCGTCGTGTGTGACAGTCGGGGCATCCTGGTGCCGTCGCGCGTCGACCTCACCGATCACAAGCGTGCGCTCGCCGCGTCGACGAATCCGCGAGGGGTGCACGGTGGCCTTGGTGAGGCACTCGAGGGGGCCGACGTCTATGTCGGTGTTTCGGGTGGGCAGGTCCCGGAAGAAGACATTGCCCGAATGTCCGATGGCGGCATGATCTTCGCGCTGGCGAATCCCACCCCGGAGGTGCACCCCGACCTGGCTCACCGGTATGCGGCCATCGTCGCCACCGGGCGTTCGGACTTCCCGAATCAGATCAACAACGTGCTGGCGTTCCCGGGCATCTTCCGGGGTGCGCTCGACAGCGGCGCCCGACAGATCACGGAGGCGATGAAACTCGCTGCGGCACGGGCGATCGCGGACTTGGTCGTCGAGCCGACCAGGGACGAGATCGTGCCCTCGGTGTTTCAGGAAGGTGTGGCCGCTGCCGTGGCGGCGGCCGTTGCCGGGCTCGCCTGAAACGCAGAAGTTGGTTGGGTCCGAGGAGTGTCAGCTCGAGGCGAGCTCCGCGGCATACGACTGGCATTGCTCCCACGTCGGGAGGAGGCCGGTGTCGAGCGCCTCGGCGAGTGAGGGTGCCTTCGAATCCTTCTCGGAGAGAAGGGGTTCGATGCCCTCGGGAAGGGTGAGTCCGATCGTCGGGTCCAGCGGATGTATGCCGTGCTCGCCGGTCGGGTTGTAGGTCGCGGTCACGAGGTACATCGCCGTTGTGTCGTCCTCGACCGCGCAGAAGGCATGCCCCATGCCTTCGGGCAGATAAACGGCCCTGCGGTCGACCGTGTCGAGGAGCACCGACTCCCACTGGCCGAAGGTCGGGGAACCGACCCGGATGTCGATGATGTAGTCGACGAGGGCGCCGGAGAGGCAGGTGATGTATTTCGCCTGACTCGGCGGGACGTCGGCGAAATGGATGCCGCGTACGGTGCCGCGCGCGGAGACCGAAACGTTGGTCTGGACGATGTCCGGTCGGTGCCCGAGCTGCTCGGCGAGCTTGTCGCCGCGGAAGGACTCGAGGAAGACGCCGCGCCCGTCCGGGAACTGGCGCGGGGTGATGACGTAGGCACCGGCGATCGACAGGGGGGTGATCTCCATCAGGGCTTGCCTCGCTCCAGCTGGGCGTGGATGTAGGCGCCGTATCCCGACTTGGCGAGGGCGTCACCCAGAGAACGGAATTGATCGTCGTCAATCCAGCCTGCGCGCCAGGCGATCTCCTCGACGCAGCCGATCTTGTAACCCTGGCGGGCTTCGACGACATGGACGAACTGGCTGGCGTCCATGAGTCCCTCGAACGTCCCGGTATCGAACCAGGCCGTGCCGCGGGGAAGGACGGTCACGGTGAGTTCCCCGCGCTGGAGGTAGGCGTCGTTGATGCCGGTGATCTCGAGTTCTCCGCGGGCGCTGGGCTTGAGGTTGCGGGCGATCTCGACGACCTCGTTGTCGTAGAAGTAGAGGCCGGGCACCGCGAAGTCAGACTTGGGCTCGCTGGGCTTCTCCTCGATCGACAGCACGCGCCCGGTGTCGTCGAACTCGACGACGCCATAGGCCGTCGGGTTGCTCACGTGGTAGGCGAAGACGTGGCCTCCGGAGATGTTGGCCAGGCCACGCAGCGAGGTCCCCAGGTGACTGCCGTAGAAGATGTTGTCGCCGAGGACGAGGGCGACCGAGTCGTCGCCGATGAAGTCGGCGCCGATGATGAACGCCTGGGCCAGGCCGTCGGGGGAGGGCTGCACGGCATACGTGATCTCGATCCCCCACTCCGAACCGTCGCCGAGGAGACGCTGGAACTGCTCCTGATCCGCCGGGGTCGTGATGATCAGGATCTCCTTGATGTCGGCCATCATCAGGACCGAGAGCGGGTAGTAGATCATCGGCTTGTCGTAGATCGGCATGAGCTGCTTGCTGATGCCCTTGGTGATCGGGTGCAGGCGCGTGCCCGACCCGCCGGCGAGGATGATTCCCTTCATGGCACCGGAGCCTATCGACCGCGAGCGAGGCGGCTCCACCGGCGCGCGTCGGTAGGCTGCGCAGCATGCAGATCCTCGTCACCGGCGGCGCCGGGTTCATCGGTAGCAACTTCGTCCACCTGACCCTCGCCCAGCGCCCGGACGCGCAGATCACCGTCCTGGATGCACTGACCTACGCGGGCACCAAGGCCTCGCTCGATGGCGTGCTGGACAAGATCACCTTCGTCGAGGGCGACATTGCCGACGCCGAGCTCGTCGACCGGCTCGTGGGAGAGGCCGACTTGGTCGTGCACTTTGCCGCCGAGTCGCACAACGACAACTCGTTGGCCAACCCGTGGCCCTTCGTGCAGACCAACCTGATCGGCACCTACACGCTCTTGGAGGCGGTCCGCAAGCACAACGTGCGCTACCACCACGTCTCCACCGACGAGGTGTATGGCGACCTTGAGCTCGACGATCCCGAGCGTTTCAGCGAGTCCACTCCTTACAATCCGTCCTCCCCCTACTCCTCGACCAAGGCTGGTTCGGACCTGCTCGTGCGCGCCTGGGTCCGGTCCTTCGGCGTGCAGGCGACGATCTCGAACTGCTCCAACAACTACGGCCCGCGCCAGCACGTGGAGAAGTTCATCCCGCGCCAGATCACCAACGTCATCGACGGGGTGCGGCCCAAGCTCTACGGTGCCGGCCTCAACGTGCGCGACTGGATCCACGTCGACGACCACAACACCGGCGTCTGGGCGATCATCGACCGCGGTCAGATCGGGGAGACCTACCTCATCGGTGCCGACGGCGAGGTCAACAATGTGACCGTCGTCCGTGACATCCTCGAGCTGATGGGCAAGTCCGCGGGCGACTTCGACCATGTCACCGATCGTGCGGGTCACGACCTGCGCTATGCCATCGACTCGACGCGGTTGCGCACCGAGCTCGGCTGGGAGCCCCAGTACCGTGACTTCCGCTCCGGGCTGCAGGCGACGATCGACTGGTACAAGGACAACGAGGCGTGGTGGCGGCCGATGAAGGCCGAGACCGAGGCCAAGTACGCCAGCACGCAGCAGGTGGTCCAGGCTCCCGTCGGCGACGCGGCTGAAGGCGAGTCGCACTGATGCGCTGGTTCGTCGCCGGCGCCAACGGCATGCTCGGCCAGGACCTCTGCGAGGTCCTCGAGGCCGCCGGTCACGACGTGACCCGCCGCGACCTGCCCGAACTCGACATCCTCGACGCGGCCCAGTGCCTCGAGCAGGTCGCCGGGCACGACGTCGTCGCCAACTGCGCGGCCCACACCGCGGTCGACAAGGCCGAGGAGGAGGAGGGCCTCGCCTTCGCGATCAACGCCGTCGGCGCCGCCAACCTCGCCCGCGCCGCTGCCGCGACCGGCGCCTCCATGGTGCAGATCTCGACCGACTACGTCTTTGCCGGCGACGCCGATTCCCCGTATGCCGCGGACGCACCGCCCGCTCCCGTCTCCGCCTATGGCCGCACCAAGGTCGCGGGCGAGTGGGCGGTGCGCGCCGAGTGCCCGCAGTCGTGGATCGTCCGGACCGCGTGGCTCTACGGTGCCGCAGGCCCGACCGGCTTCCCCAAGGCGATGAAGCGCCTGGCCGCGGCCCGCGACTCACTCACCGTGGTCAGCGACCAGGTCGGCCAGCCGACGTGGACCCGCGACCTCGCCGAGGCCGTCGTGCGCCTCGTCGACCAGGGGGCGCCCTTCGGCGTCTGGCACGGCACCGGCTCGGGCCAGTGCTCGTGGTTCGACTTCGCCCGGGCGACCTTCGAGGAGCTCGGCCTCGACCCCGAGCGGGTCCAGCCGATCACCAGCGCCGAGTATGCCGCGATGTATCCCGCGGCCGCCGCGCGCCCGGCATACTCCGTCCTTTCCCACGACAAGTGGGCCGCGGCCGGGATTGCCCCCTTGCCCGACTGGCGTGACGGCTTGCGTCGTGCCGCCCCGACGGTCCTGGCCGACTGAGGCGCAGACCGGGAATCTCTCCATTTCTCGACCCAGTTCGTCGTTGGCGAAGTGTGCAAGCGGTCTCGCACGCCCGATGCGCCGAAACCGGATGGGAAATGTGGGTAGTGTCGATGCATGCTCGCTGCCTATGCCGCCCGCCAGTCCGCCGACGATCCGTTGTCCGGGCTGGAGGTTGGTGAGATCGACGCACCGTCCACGCCCGAGGGGTGGGTGACGGTCGATGTCCGGGCCGCCGCCCTCAACCATCACGATGTCTGGTCGTTGCGTGGGGTCGGCCTGCCTGCCGACCGGCTGCTGCCGATGATCCTCGGGTGTGACGCGGCCGGCACCGACCCCGAGGGCAACGAGGTGTTGGTCCACTCGGTGATCGCCTCCCCCGGATGGGCCGGAGACGAGACCCTCGACCCGCGTCGTTCACTGCTGTCAGAGGTCCACCCCGGCACCTTGGCCGAGCAGGTGCGCGTGCCCGCCCGCAACTTGGTCCCCAAGCCCGCCGAGTTGTCCTGGGAGCAAGCGGCGTGCCTGCCGACGGCGTGGCTCACGGCATACCGGATGCTCTTCACCAATGCGGGAGTGCAACCCGGCGACACGGTCTTGGTGCAAGGGGCGGCCGGTGGCGTGGCGACGGCACTGGTGCAACTCGGCAGCGCGGCGGGGCTGCGGATGTGGGTGACCAGTCGGGACGCGGCCAAGGGCGAAGCGGCGGTCGCCCTCGGCGCGCTGCACGCGTTCGACTCCGGCGCGCGCCTGCCCGAGCGGGTGGATGCCGTCATGGAGACCGTCGGAGCGGCGACCTGGTCGCACTCGGTGAACTCGCTGCGCCCCGGTGGCCGGATCGTCATCTCGGGCGCCACGAGCGGCGACGCGCCGGCGAAAGCCGAACTCACCAAGATCTTCTTCAAGCAGCTGCAGGTCATCGGGTCCACCATGGGCACCCGTGACGAGCTCGAACGGTTGACGAAATTCGTTGTTGCCCAAAGCATCCAGCCCAAGATCGACCGGGTGCTGCCGCTGGCCGAGGCCCGCGAAGGCTTCGCGGCGATGGCCGCGGGTCAGGTCGACGGCAAGGTCGTCTTCACCACCTGACGGCCACGTCGAGCGGCGGGGGGGGGGGGGGGGGGG